>NZ_CP022463.1:3626807-3939870 GCF_002224485.1 Sinomonas sp. R1AF57 | reverse complement strand
CCGCCCCAGCCCACCGCCGACGCCCTGAACGGGCGCGAGGCCACCATCCGCACCGGCAGCCGCCCCAAGGGCGTCGTCACGGTCTTCAACTGCCACTTCCTCCTCGGCGCCGCGTGGGCCGGCAAGGAAGTCCGTGTTCTGCACGACCACCGCACCATCGCCTTCTACGACGAGGAAGGCACCGAGATCCTCTCCCACCCACGACCGCCCCGAGGCACCAGATTCGTCCCGCGCAGCGGCCTCAAGCGTCCTGCACCGGACCAACCGTCCACGGACTCCTGAGACACGAAAAGTCCACACTCACCTGAGACATGAACCGTCCACGAACTCACGAGACATCACACGCCCTCCGGCGGGACTTGGCGTACCCGAAACAGTGGGCGGCGGCGGCGGGGGCCTCAGGCGCCGGCCAGGAGCTCCGCCACCGCGCGCCGGAGGTACTGGGCGCCGTGGGCAATCGCGTCGGCGGGAGTGGGCGCGAGGTCCACGAGGGCGCCCGCGGCCTCGATGCCGTGCTCGGCCAGCTGCTCGGGCGTGGCGAGGATGCGCCCGGCGACCGCGACCACCGGGATGCCGCGCTCGCGGGCCCGGTCCGCGAGCGCGATCGGCGCCTTGCCCGTGAGGGACTGCCCGTCCAGGGACCCCTCCCCCGTGATCACCAGGTCCGCCCCGGCCAGCTGCGCGTCGAGCCCGACGAGCTCGGCCACGAGGTCGAACCCGCTCTCGAGCCTCGCGTCCGTGAACGCGAGGAACGCCGCGGGGAAGCCGCCGGCCGCACCGGCCCCGGGGACGTCGACGTCGCGCCCGGTCGCCTCGGCCAGCACCTTCGCCCAGGTGCGGAGCCCGGCGTCGAGCGCCGCGACGGTCTCCGGGTCGGCGCCCTTCTGGGGGCCGAAGATGTGCGCGGCGCCGTCCTCGCCGGTGAGCGGGTTGCGGACGTCGACCGCGATGCGCAGGTCGGCACCGGCGAGCCGGGGGTCGAGGGCGGAGGTGTCCACGGTGGCGATGTCCGCGAGCGCGGCGCCTCCGAGCGGGACGATGTTGCCCGCAGCGTCGAGGGGACGGAGCCCGAGGGCGCGCAGCGCGCCGGAGCCGCCGTCGGTCATCGCGGACCCACCGACGCCGAGCACGATCTCGGTGGCACCGGCGTCCAGCGCCGTCGCGATGAGCTGCCCGGCCCCGTAGGAGTGGGCGCGGCGCGCGGTCTCAGCGTCCGGCTCGGAGCCGAGCGCAGCCAGTCCGGAGGCTTGGGCGGTCTCGATGACGGCGACCGTCCCCTTGAGCGCCCAAGCCGCACCGACCGGCTTGATCAGCGGCCCGGTCACCGCGCGGATGCGCTCCTCGAAGCCCGCCGCGACGGCCGCCTCGAGGGTGCCTTCGCCGCCGTCCGCGACAGGGACGCGCACGGTCTCGGCGTCGGGGTAGACCGCGTGGGCGCCCTCGGCCATGGCGTCGGCCGCCGCCGCGGCGGTGAGGGAGCCCTTGAACTTGTCGGGGGCGATCAGGATGCGCATTCCCCCATCCTGCCAGCACACACTGACAGAATGTCCCCCGTAGAGACCAACCGCGTCGAGGCTTTCAGCGACGGCGTCCTGGCGATCGCGATCACCATCATGGTGCTCGAGCTCAAGGTCCCGGACACGCCGGACCTCCACGGCCTCACAGAGTTCCTGCCGACCCTTCTCACGTACGTGCTGAGCTTCGTGTACATCGGGATCTACTGGACCAACCACCACCACCTGATGCACCTGACGCAGCGGATCGATGGTGCGGCGCTGTGGGCCAACCTCAATCTGCTGTTCTGGCTCTCGATCGTCCCGTTCACCACGCGCTGGATGGACGAGAGCAGCCTCGCGACGCTGCCGGTGCTCGTGTACGGGATCAACCTGCTCGCCGCCGCCGTCTCGTACACGATCCTGCAGACCCGGCTCATCAGGATCCAGGGCGCTGAGAGCCGCCTGGCCCGGGCCATCCGCAACGACGCGAAGGGCAAATGGTCCATGGGCCTGTACGTGCTGGGATCCGCCGGCGCCTTCCTCTCGCCATGGGTGAGCGTTGCCGCGTACGTCGCGGTCGCGGCGATCTGGATCGTGCCGGACCGGCGGATCGAGCGGGCGGTCGCAGCGTGCGACGACGGCGCGTAGGGGCGGCGCGCCGGTCGCCGGCGGAAGGCGCCTCCTCACCGGGGGGCGGGCGGGGGCCAGGCTCCCCGTCCGATGAGCACGTCCCGGAGCACATCCGCGCGGTCGGTCACGAGCCCGTCGACGCCGGCATCCAGCAGCCGGCCCATGTCCGCGGCCTCGTTGACGGTCCACACATGCACCTGGAGGCCGAGTCGGTGGGCCCGCCCCACGGACGCCGGCGTCACGACCCGCAGCCGCCCGGTCCATTCGGGCACCTGCAGTGCCTGGACGTCGCGCAGCAGCCGCCGCAGCACCGCCTCAGGCAGGGCGGATCCGAGGATCCGGAACGCCGCGGCGCCGCGCATGCCGGCCGAGGACGCCACCGGCCGCGAGAGACGCGCCAAGACGGCCCGCCGCCGGGCCTCCGAGAAGGAGGTCACGAGGACCCGCTCGTGCAACCGCATCCGCTCGATGGCCTCGGCCAGGGGCACGACGGCGGCGGCGGACTTCACGTCGATGTTCAGGAAGGCGCCGGGCAGCTCCTCGGCGAGCTCGGCAAGCAGCGGGACCCTCTCCACGCCTCCCACCCGTGCAGCCGCGACCTCAGGCCACGACATCCCGGCCACCTCCCCGGGTCGGTCCGCGACGCGGTCCAAGCGCTCATCGTGGAAGGCGACCAGCACGCCGTCGCGCGTCGCGCGGACGTCCGTCTCGAGGTGGGTGAATCCGAGCTCCCACGCGGCGCGGAACGCGGTGAGCGTGTTCTCGAGGCCCTCGAGGGAGAAGCCGCGGTGGGCGAAGGCCATGGGGCCCGGGTGGAGGAAGGGCACGCGCCCACGGTACGCCGGTAGTCTGGACGGCATGGAGCACCTGAGCCCCGTGAGCCGCGAGTACTTCCGCACCCTTCCGCGCCGGCGCGTCGCCGCCGGCCTCGTGATCCGCGACGAGCGCGGCGACGTCCTGGCCGTCAAGCCGAACTACAAGGAGGGCTGGCTCCTGCCCGGCGGCACGGTGGACCCCGGCGAGGCGCCCCGCAAGGCCGCCCGCCGCGAGGGCCGCGAGGAGCTCGGGCTGGACATCGAGCCAGGCGCGCTGCTCCTGATCGCCCACTCGGCCTTCCCGGACCCGATCGGCGACGGGCTGAGCTTCCTGTACGACGGCGGCAGCCTCCCCGACGGCGCCGAGGTCACCCTCCAGGAGGAGGAGCTCACTGAATGGCGGTTCGTCGCGCCCGGCGAATTCGTCGAGTACTTCGGGGACCACGGCGCCCTGCACATCCAGGCCGCGCTCACGGGGCTCGCGGAGGCCCGCACGCTCGAGCTCGAGGACGGGGTCGAGGTCCTGTAGGTCAGTCGGCCAGCTCTGTCGGCTCCGCGACGACGTCGACCATCGCCTCGCCGCGCAGCACCGTGATCTCGGTGCGCCGGCCGATGGCGTCGGCGAACATGTGCCGCTGGAGGGACTGCGCGTCCGCCAGCGGGGCGCCGTTGATCGCGAGGAGGACGTCCCCGGGGTGGAGTCCGCTCACGGCCGCCGGGCTCCCGGTCATCACCTCGGCCACGCGCAACGCCCGGCGCCGGCCCGTCCGGGCGGACCAGCGCGGCTCGAGCGGCGTCGGCACGCTCACGATCCCGAGGTAGGCGCGCCGCACCCGGCCGTCCTCCCGCAGGGCGTCCAGAATGCGCCGGGTCGTGGCGTTGATCGGCACGGCGAGGCCGAGCCCGAATCCGGCGACCGCGGTGTTGATGCCCACCACCCGTCCGTGCGAGTCCGCGAGGCCGCCCCCGGAGTTGCCGGGGTTGAGCGCGGCGTCGGTCTGGATGACGTCCTCGATGAGCCGGGACGCCGTCCGGCCGCGCGCCGGCATCGACCGCCCCAGGGCGCTCACCACGCCCGCCGTCACGCTGCCCTCGAGCCCGAGCGGGCTGCCGACCGCCACGACGAGCGAACCGACGAGGAGCCTGTCGGCGTCGCCGAAGTCCGGCGGCTCAGGCATCTCGATCCCGGTCCGCAGCACGGCGAGGTCGGAGAGCGGGTCGCGGCCCACGACGTCGAACGGCCCGCTCGACCCGTCGGCGAACGCGACCTCGCCGCGGGAGAACCGGGCGACGACGTGCGCGTTCGTGACCAGATGCCCCTCGGCGCTGAGCACGACGGCGGAGCCCGCCCCCCGCTCGGTCCGCACCGAGGCGACCCGCGGCGTCAGGTGCCGCGCCACCCGGACGACCACCTCGGAGTATGCGTCCATCGCCTCGGCGTCCACGGCGCCGGATGTGTCCTCGCTCACAGCAGGGAGAACGACGCCGCCGCCCCTTTCGATTCCGCGGTTCTCCTTGGGCGAACGTAGCCACCCCGGCGCGGGGGGCGCACAATGTGAGCGTCGAGTGCACGTCAGAGGAGGAGTTCGAGATGCTGATGCTCGTGTCGGGCCTGCTGTCCCTCGCCGTCTGGATCCTGGGGATGATTATCAACATCGGGCCGGGAATCCACATGTTCCTCGTGGTCGCAGCAGTCCTCGTGCCGATTGGGCTCGTGAAGGTCGCCCACCCCGCGCCGCGCCTGGCCCATGTCTCCGGGTCTACCGCCCGAAGCGGGCGTCGACTGCGTCGTCGAGGCTGAGGCCGCCGCCGTCGTCGATCGCGCCCAGCAGCAGCCCGAGCAGGGCCGAGGCGAGGAGCGCCCCCGGCCCCTCGCCGTCGTGCGCCCGGTAGCCGATCCCCGCGAGGAGGCGCAGCCCCGCGCCCTCCCCCACCGCCTGGATGAGCGCGGCGACCTGTTCGGCGGTGAGGCCGGGGCGCAGCCGGAGCCCGCGCGAGCCGAGGAACCGTTCCAGGAGCCCGTGCCACGCCTCCCCGAGGGCGGCGTACAGCGCGGCCGCTGCCCCCGCGAGGACGGTGTCGGCAGCGGCCGAGGTCACGGTCAGGAGCTGGAGCCGGTAGGAGGGCAGGTCGAGGAAGAGCTCCACGCTCTCGTCGGCGATCCTGCGCACGACGCCGGCGACATCGCCGTCCGCCGTCGCGAGGTCCTCCGCCCAGCGGTCGATCGCAGACTCCAGCGTCACGCCGCGTGAGACGAGGGCGTAGGAGACGAAGTCGTCCAGGAAGTCCTGCTGCCCGGCCCACCGGTCCCTGAACTTGGCCTCGGTGGGGGCGAGGTCCGGGCAGTCGGCCTGCGCCCTCGCGACGATGCGCGGGCGCGAGACGTAGGAGAGGATCTGCCGGGCGCCCTCGGCCTCGCGGGACCCAGTGAAGGCCTGGTCGGTGAGGGCGAGCCCTGCCTCGAGGAACGCGCGGGTGAGGTCCGAATTGGCCAGCCGCGCACGGTTCTTGGCCCGGACCCGGCTCAGGTTGGTCACGGTCCCCGAGAGGTCGAGTCCGGCCAGCGCCGAAGGCTCCGCCGCATGGCCCACGCCCACCGTCTCGGAGCTCATCGCCAGACCCCTCACCAGCGCCGCGGTTGCCGGCGCTTCCCGCCTCGGACAGTGGCAACGCTACCGACGGCGCACACCCAGGCAGTAGGGCCGATGGGCCTACAGGCGGGCCGCCTCGGCGAGCCCCTGGGCCACCCTCCCCGCCACCACGGCGGCGTCCCGCCCGACGCCGAACAGGACGGCCGAGGCCCGGGTGCGCATGAAGTGGACGCCGCAGAAGTACAGCCCGGGCACCTCCGTGCTCTCGCCGTCGTCGGTGAGCGGAAAGCCCAGGGCGTCGCAGGCCGGCGCCTCGATCCAGCTGTAGTCCGGGCGGAAGCCGGAGGCGAGCACGACGGCGCCGAGCTCGCCGAGCGGGATCGGCGGCACCGGCTCCGCGGCGAACGGCGCCGGGACGGGGAGCTCAGGGACCGGGTAGCCCCTCGCGGGCAGCTGCGCCGCGAGGACCTCGCGCAGGTCGGCCCAGCGGGCGTCGCCGAACGCGACGGAGTCGGCGAGGTCGTCGGCGAAGGCGACTACGCCGTCGTCGACAGCGGCGACGTGGCCGGCGAGCTGCACGCCGAGGGCCGAAAGCGTGCGCCAGTTGAGGTCGTGGCCGCCGCGGGCGCCGCTCACGAGGGGGTTGGAGAGCAGGCGCGCGGCCGGCGCCGGGAGGGCGGAGAGCGGCAGGTCGTAGAACGAGGTGCGCGCGAGCCACGTGACGGTGTCGACGCCGTCGAGCCGACGGGGGATCCAGGGCGCGCGGCCGCACGCGAGGGTGACGTCCGTGCCGGCGAGCCGGAGCTCCTCGGCGATCTGGCAGCCGGACTGGCCGCCGCCGACCACGAGGACGGGTCCGTCGGGGAGCTCGTCCGGGGACCGGTAGTCGGCAGAGCGGGTGACGCGGTCCTCTGGGATGCCGGCCAGGACCTCGGGGCGGTGCTGGCGGCGGAACGACCCGGTGCAGACCACTGCGGCGGCGGCCTCCAGGGGGCCCTCGGTGGTGTCCAGACGGAGCCGCCGGCCTTCCGTGCGCGCGAGGCGCGTGACCTCGACGCCCTCCCGGACGGGTGCCGCCTGTGAGGCGGCGTAACCCTCGAGGTAGCCGACCACGTCGTCCCGCGGCACGAACCCCTCCGGGTCGCTGCCCTCGTATGGGCTCCCCGGAAGGCCCAGGGACCAGTGCGGGGTGACGAGGGTGAAGGAGTCCCAGCGGTCCCGCCACGCCTGGCCGATCCGGGAGCGTTCGAGGACGGTGTGCTCGATGCCTCGCTGGCCGAGCTCGTGGCTCACCGCGAGGCCCGCCTGCCCCGCGCCCACGACCACCACGGTGGACATGCGGCGATTGTACGGCGGCCGCGGGGCAGGCGGCAGGGGCTCAGAGGCGCTTGACCTCCACGGTGGGCGGGGTCTTGAGGGACTGCCCCACGACGCAGTACCGCTCGGTGGAGGTCGCGAGGCGCTCGAGCTGCTCGTCGGTGGCATCGGCGTCAATGATGGCGAGGATCCGGACGTTCTGGACTCCGACCTCGGCCTCGCGGTCGACCCCCAGCGTGCCGCGCGCGTCGAACACGCCCTCGGCACGGATCTCCGCCGAGCGCACCGGGATGCTCATGGCCGTGGCGACGCTGCGGAGCGTCACCCCGGCGCAGCCGACGAGGGCTTCCATGAGCATGTCCCCGGAGCACGCGTCGGCGCCGTCGCCGCCCGTAGAGGGGTGCAGGCCGGCCCGCACGGGCTCGGACCACGTCTCGACCGTGGCCGTGATCCCGGGCTCGGAGAACGTGCCCGAGGCGTGGACCGCCGCCATGGCGGATTCCGGGGTGTCGCGGTACTGCTGCTTCAGGGGCGCCTGGGCGGCGCGGAGTTCGTCTCGGGTGGTGATCATTGACCCATCTTGGCCCGGCGAGGCCGCGAGGGGCCACTTCGATGACAAAAGTTCAGTTTCGCTTGACGGGTGCCGGGGTATTCGAAGACCACAACCCGAGAAAAGGAGTTCACCGTGCTTCTCTGGATCGCTGTCATTCTGTTCGTGCTCTGGCTGCTGGGCTTCATCGCCCTCCCGAGCCTCGGCTGGGTGGTGCACATCCTGATCGTCCTGGCGATCATCGCACTCATCTTCCACTTCGTCAGGGGCCGAAGCACCGTGTAGCAGCGGGGCAGAGCCTCGGGGGACTCACGGCTGGGGACGGAGGACAAGCCCGCACGGGCCCGTGCTCCGTCCCCACCTGTGTGTCCCGACCACCTGTGTGTTCCGGCCCTGCTACCCAGGCTGTGATCCCGGCTAACCAGCCCGGCGCAGCTTGCCGAGCTTGCGCTCCAGAACCTGCGCGACGCCGTCGTCCTCGATGCCCGGCGCGTGCAGCTCCGTCGCGGCGAGCGCGTCCGGGTGGCCCGAGGACATCGCGTAGCCCTCGCCCGCCCAGGCAAGCATCTCGACGTCGTTCGGCATGTCACCGAACGCGACCACTTGGGCGGGGGCGATCCCCAGCGCGTGGGCGTACTCGGCCAGGGTGACGGCCTTGTTGACCCCGAGCGGGGCCATCTCGAGCATCGTCATGTCCACGGCGGAATGAGTGATGGACACGAGGTGCGCCACGTGCGGGGCCACCACGCGCAGGTACTCGTCGGCGGTGATGCCCTCGATCTTGGCCATGAACTTCACGACCTCGTCGCCGTCAATGAGGTCCTCGAGGTCGCCGTGGCGCACCTCCTCGAGGAGCCGCTGGTGCCGCGGCTCCGCGAACGCGGTCTCCATCACGAACTCCGCGGGCGTCTCCGCGGCGAAGGCCGTCTCGGGGAAGAGCCCCCGCACGATCTCGCGGACCTCGAGCACGGTGTCCCTGTGGATCGCCTCGGAGGACACGACGGACATGGTCTCCAGGTCGTACACGAGCGCGCCGTTGGAGCAGATCACCGTGCCGGAGTGGCCGAGCTGCTCGCTCAGCGGGGTGAGCCACCGCGCCGGCCGCCCGGTCACGAACACGAGCTCGACGCCCGCCGCCTCGCACGCATGCAGCGCCCGCACGGTGCGCTCGCTGATGCGCCCGTCGCGGCGCAGGATCGTGCCGTCGATGTCGCTGGCCACGAGGCGCATGAGCTGCTCGACCACGCCGGCCTTCGCCCGGCCCGAGGCAGCCATTCAGCGCACCTCGAACGTGCAGGTGATGCTCGCCGACGCGAGCTCGTGGTCGCGGATGTCCTTCAGGACGCGGGAGCCGGTGCTGCGCGGGGTCGCAGGCAGCCGCTCCGCGCCCACGGCGTGCACGGTCAAAACGTAGCGGTGCGGGCCCGAGCCCTTCGGCGGCCCGGCGCCCACGAAGCCGGCGAACCCGGCGTCGTTCGTGAGCTCGACCGAGCCCACGGGGAGGCCCGCCTCGTCGCCCGAGGGCCCCATGCCGTCGGGGGCGCCGCCCGCGCCCTCGGGGAGCTCGTCCACGGCGGCGGGGATGTTCACGACCGCCCAGTGGCAGAATCCGCCGGCGCGCTTGGCGTCCGGGTCCATCACGGTCACAGCGAAGCTCCGAGTACCCTCGGGAGCCCCAGACCACGACACCTGCGGGGAGAGGTCCTGCCCGTCCAGGCCGAAGTACGCGCTGGCCTGCGACCGCGGCAGCTTGCCGCCGTCGACCAGGTCCTGGCTGGTCACCTCGAACGTCACAGCGCACCTCCCTCGGCCGCGGCGGACGACGGCGCCGGCGCACCGGCCCGGACCTCGGCGCGGTTCGGCGGGTTGGCGCCGGGACGGGAGACGGTGACGGCGGCTGCCCGCGCCGCGAACTCGAGGATGCGCTGCAGCTCGCGGACGTCCAGGCGCCGCAGCTCGGTGCGCCGCTGCGCGCCGTCGAGCTCGCGGTCCACGACGCCGGAGAGCAGCGCGGCCATGAACGAGTCGCCGGCGCCGACGGTGTCCGCGACGCGCACGCGCAGGGGGTTCGTCTGGGCCTCGCCGGCCCGGCACACTGCCCAGGGCCCGTCGGCGCCGCGGGTCACGACGACGATGGCCGGCCCCTCGGGCGCACCGAGTGTGAGCCAACGGCGCGCGGACTCGAGCGGGTCGACCCCCGGGTAGAGCCAGGCGAGGTCCTCGTCGGAGGCCTTGACGACGTCGGCGAGCGCGACGAAGCGCTCGACGCGCCCGCGCACCACATCGGGGTCGCTCGTGATGGTGGGACGGCAGTTCGGGTCGAAGCCGATGGTTGCACGGGGCCGGGCCCGCTCGACGACGTGCAGCACCTGGTCTGCGCCCGGCTCCAGGACCGCGGCAATGGAGCCGGTGTGGACCAGTGTGGTGGCAGAGAGGAGCGTGTCGAGGCGGTCGCGCAGGTCGGGCAGGTGCCAGTCGAGGTCGAAGTGGTAGCTCGCCGCCCCGTGGTGGTCGAGCTGGGCCGTGGCGACCGAGGTCGGCGTGGTGTCCGCCGGGAGCGGGACCAGGACGCCGGAGCCCTTGAGGTGCTCGGTGAGCATGCGGCCGTAGGCGTCGTCGCCGTAGCGGCCGATGAACTGGACAGGGTGGTCGAGCCGGGCCAGGCCGACTGCCACGTTCAGGGGGCTGCCGCCGGGATGGGACTCGGTCCCGGAGGGGCGGCGGACGACGTCGATGAGGCCCTCGCCGATGACTGTCAGCATGGCCCTTACGGTAGCAGTCCAGCCTTCGGCGGCGCTCTGGCCCAGTGCCGGCCCGGTCGCAGACGCGCACCCCTCATGACGTGATTGTGAATATGACCTTACATTCTTACTTTTAGTCGGCTATTCTCGTTCGTGAGACGCGGGTCACGCACTCCCGCAGCCATCCGACAAAGGAGTCCTGATGTCCTCCCACCCGGCCGCGCACCGCTCGTCGGCGCCGTCGACCCTCCCGCCGCTCACCTCCGGGCCGCACACGAGGCGCCTCGGGCTGGTCGCCCTGGTCGCGACCTTCGGCGGCCTGCTCTTCGGGTACGACACCGGCGTGATCAACGGCGCCCTGAGCCCGATGTCCGCCGAGCTCGGGCTGACAGCATTCACCGAGGGCGTCGTCACCAGCTCGCTCGTCTTCGCCGCGGCCCTCGGCGCGATGGGCGGCGGCCGCCTCTCCGACGGCTGGGGACGCCGCAGGACGATCATCCTGCTCGCCGTCCTGTTCTTCGTCGGCACTCTCACGGTGGTGTTCACGCCGAACTTCGCGGTGCTCGTGATCGGCCGTGTGCTCCTCGGCCTTGCGGTCGGCGGCGCATCCACGGTGGTGCCGGTCTTCCTGGCCGAGCTCGCGCCGTACGAGATCCGCGGCTCGGTCGCTGGCCGCAACGAGCTGGCCATCGTCGTGGGCCAGCTCGCGGCCTTCGTCGTCAACGCCATCATCGGCAACGTCTACGGCCACATCGAGGGCGTCTGGCGCATCATGTTCGCCATCTGCGCACTGCCGGCAATCGCCCTCTTCTTCGGCATGCTGCGCATGCCCGAGTCCCCCCGCTGGCTGGTCGAGAAGGGCCGCCGCGAGGACGCCCTGTCGGTGCTGCGCACCGTGCGTTCCGAGGACCGCGCCCGGGCCGAGCTCGCGGACGTCGAGCACGTCGCCAAGGAGGAGCTCGAGAGCCACCAGATCGGCTGGCGCGCGATCTTCTCCAACAGGAACCTGCTCCGCATCCTCCTGATCGGCATCGGGCTCGGCGTGGCGCAGCAGCTGACCGGAATCAACTCGATCATGTACTACGGCCAGACCGTGCTCAAGGAGTCCGGCTTCAGCGAGAGCGGCGCGCTCATCGCGAACATCGCACCCGGCGTGATCGCCGTGGTCGGCGGCGTCATCGGCCTCTCGCTCATGGACCGCCTCGACCGCCGCAAGACGTTCATCACCGGGCTGTCCTTGACCACGGTGTGCCACGTCCTGATCGGCGTCGCCTCGATGTCGCTGCCGGCGGACAGCCCCGCCCGGCCGTTCGTCATCCTGTTCCTCGTCGTCGCGTTCGTCGGCTCGATGCAGACCTTCCTCAACATCGCCGTGTGGGTGTACCTCTCCGAGGTCTTCCCACTGCACATGCGCGGGATCGGCACGGGCGTCTCGATCTTCATGCTCTGGGTCGTGAACGGCTTCCTCTCCCTCTACTTCCCCTCGCTCGTGCAGGCCACCGGGATCACGGGGACGTTCTTCCTCTTCGCAGCCGTCGGCGCGCTCGCGCTGCTCTTCGTGATCACCCAGGTCCCGGAGACGCGCGGCCGGACCCTCGAGGCCCTCGAGGAGGACGTCACGACCGGCGCGATCTACGTGGTCACCAGGAAGTAGCTCAGCGGCGGAACACGACCGTGCCGCGGGCGCTGGTCCAGGTGAGCGTCGCGCCGTCGTAGGTGTAGGGAACGGGCCCTCCAATGAGGTTCCACGTCCAGTGCTCGTACGCGGCGGCCGGCTCGGAGCAGCCCTTCGCGGAGACGGCGAGGCGGGTGACCGTGAGTGTCGACCCGTCGAGTGACGCCAGTCCGTCCCCGACGTTGCACGGGGTCTTCAGGCGGGCGTGCACCTGGCCGTCAACCTCCTCGAGCCGGAAGGCCAGCGGGTCGGTGCCGAGCCACGCCAGGGGGCCGCTCGCATCGCTGCCGGACACGGACGCGAAGTCCACGCAGGCGGGCAGCCCGCCCACCGGGTCGCACGTGATGCTCGGGGTCCGCGGAGCGGATGGCGCGCCCAGGTTCGGCGATGCGCTCGGCGCGGACGACGACGGCGGGCTGGGTTCCGCCGTCGGCCGCGCCGCGTACCCCGCGCCGCAGCCGGCCAGGAGCATCGCCGCGGCGCCCGCGCCGGCGAGTGCCGCCGTCGTGCGTCTCATGCGGGGGGCGGCCCGGCCTGCTCGCCGGGGCCAGACGGGGGCGGCGGGCCCGGCGGGACCGGCCCGGCGGGCACCTTCGCGGGCGGATCGACGGCCCCCTGGTCCAGGCGGAAGGGCGGGTAGTCGTCCCGGAGGAGGAGCGCGTAGGCGCCGACTCTGGTGAGCCAGCGGTTGATGCCCATGACGAAGTCGAAGATCCCCTGCTGGTAGCGCCCGGTGAACAGGAGGATGACCGCGGTGATGAGCACCAGGAGGCCGAGCAGCGAGAATCCGCCGCTGCCTCCCACTGCCCGGCCGTCCGCGTCCCACCACACCCCGGCTCCCCTGCTGCCGGCGCTGCCGGTCAGCGCGGCGACGATCAGGAGCTGCGGGAGCACCAGGAGCCACCACTTCACGAGCACGAGCCCGCGGGACAGCCGCTCCGGGTAGGCGACGTCGAGGTCCGCCGGGTACGGGGCGGAGGCCAGGGTGAAGGGCGGGTAGCGGTCGGTGCCGAGGGCGGCGTAGGCGTAGAAGCCGACGCGCCAGGTCCACCGCAGCACCCCCACGCTGAAGGTGAACAGCGAGCGCGGATAGCGGCCGGTGAACAGGATCGCGATGCCGGCAGCGATCGTGGTGACGAAGAGCGCCGGCCACAGGATGGCGAGCACGATGGCATGGGGGACCACGAGGAGCCACTTCACGAGCCACAGTCCGCGGGACAGCGGGGGATCGAGGAAGCCGGTGAAGAGCACCGGGTAGCCCGGCGTCCCCGGACCCGCAGCGCGGCCGGCGAGGCCGATGTCGCGTCCCAGGCCCGCCGCGCCGAACAGCAGCAGCGGCACGCCGACGACGAGGCCGACCAGGCCCCCTGCCAGGAGGCCGCCTCCGAGCGGGCCGAGGAGGTGGGACCGCACGCCGAACTGGACGTCCGCCCAGAGCGGCCGGGCCGAGTTCGCGTTCATGACCACGAGGGTCCACTCGCCCTCGCGCAGGTCGAAGGCCAGCTGCTGGGTGCCGGCACCGGAGGCGGAGGCTGCCCAGAACGTCTGCTGGGCCGGGGCCGCCGGAGTCTGGCTGCCGGCGGTGGGCCGCAGGTCATCTGCCGCGGACGAGGTCACGCGCGGACTACGGAATCCGCCGGCCCACCATGAGACGTCGCTGAGCGAGGCCTGCGGGACGTCCTTGAGGTAGGCGGCGACCTGGGCGGCGTCGCCGATGCCCACGAAGACCTCCTGGCCGGGGACCACCGGCGTCGCGCGCACCTGCAGGCTCGCGAGGTCACCGAGCGATGACACGCCGGGGATCCCGGAGACCGCTGCGCCGCCGAAATCGATGCGGGCGGACCGGGAGACCAGCGCGTAGCCGGTCGTGCGCAGCCGCTCCTGCTGCGACACGAGGTACCGGCCGTCCTGCTGGGCCGCGTCGCTCGCGAGGAGGGCGCTCCCTGCGAGCGTCAGCCCGGCGCCGGCAGCGGCGAGCAGCACGCCGAGGACGAGCAGGATCCAGTGCCCCGGCTTCATGCGGTACACCGGCTGACCGGAATACGGATAGACATTGGCGGGTGCTGCTGGAGCGGCCATGGGAATCCCTCGTCCTGGCGGTGGGGCCCGGGGCGGCGCGGAGTGAGTGCGCCGCAGCCCCGTGTACCCACTGTCGGACGGGCAGAGCCGGTCGCCTAGGGGCTAAAGCCACGGTTGGGTTGGCCTCGGCACGGCGGGCGCCGGTCCTTGACACGAGCGGTGTCGGCCTCGGTTGCTACCGTTCTTCCCATGGCCACGAACTACGACCGGCTCGACGCCGGCCAGCGCGCAATCGTCGACGCGTCCGTCACGACGTACGAGCGCGTGAGGCCCGAGCTGAAGAACGTCACCAGGGACGTCCTGTACACCCTGCGGGACATCTTCAAGGAGGCCGACGTGACGCCGCTCTTCGTCACCGGCCGGACCAAGACGGTCGAGTCGTTCAGGCAGAAGATCTCCCGCCTCGACCCGCCGGCCGAGCCGGGGGGCGAGCCCACCCTGAAGTTCCCGGACCCCTTCCGCACGCTCAACGACATGGTCGGGGTCCGCGTCATCACCAAGCTCCCCAGCGAGAACGCGGTCGTGGCGAACCTGGTCAAGCGCCAGCGGCAGATCTTCGACTGCCGCGGCGACCGGGAGAAGGCCATCGGCTCGATCGAATCCGGCACCTACGGGTACTCGAGCCGGCACCTGATCCTGAGGACGCTCCAGAACGACGCCGTCCGGGCCTACCAGGCGGTCTTCAACCCGGAGCTGCCGGCCAACGGGTCCTACTTCTTCGAGTGCCAGATCCGCACGATCTTCGCCCACGCGTGGAGCGAGATCGAGCACGACATCCGCTTCAAGAGCCAGGACCCGCGCGCGTGGAGCCCGCAGTTCGACCGGCAGTTCACCGCCACCGCGGCCATGCTCGAGGTGGTCGAGAAGGAGTTCGCCGAGCTGCACGAGCGGTACGAGACGGTCGTGAGCTACTGGGACGCGGCCGGCGAGGGCGGCAGCCCCCTGACCCCGGACCGCATCCGCGAGGTGTGGCTGACCCTCCTGCCCCACGTGGACCGCAAGGTCGACGACGACTGGGGCTGGGCCGCCGAACTCCTCGCCGCGCACGGGCTGACCGAGACGCGGCAGCTCGTCGAGCTGCTCGACGCCGAACGCATCACGGACGTCCGCAAGGCCCTCGACCACCGCTACTCCCCCGGCCCCGACCGGCTCCTGGACGACCTGCTCCTGTGGCGGTTCGGCCCGGAGCACATCGACCTCACCGCGGAGCCGGCCGATGCCGAGCCGCACCCGCGGCGCGACTCCCTCCTGCGCCGGCTCAAGCAGATCGAGCGCTACCGGCTGACCTGACCGGCGCGGCCCCGCCAGCCCGGCCCCGTCCAACCCTGCGGACGCGCCCGTCCAACCCTGCGGAATTGTCGGCTCCGCGTGGGTCGAAGCCGGCGACACCCGAGGATAGGCGACAATTCGCGGCGCGTCCGGCCAGCCCAAGGGTAGCCCGCCTCACTTTTGGCTGGCGGGCGGGCCGGGTAGGGACAGTGCACAACCCCGAGGGAAAGGACTGACCCATGAAGGCTTCCGAGGAACTCGCCAAGGGCCTGCAGGCCGTGCTCGTGGACCTCATCGACCTGTCGCTCGTCGGCAAGCAGGCCCACTGGAACATCGTCGGCCCGAACTTCCGCGACCTGCACCTCCAGCTCGACGAGGTGGTCGCGGCGGCACGCCTGCACACCGACACGATTGCCGAGCGCATGCGCGCGCTGCACGCCGTACCGGACGGGCGCTCGGAGACCATCGCCAAGACGAGCTCCCTCGCGGACGCCGAGGAGGGCCTCATCACGACCGGCCAGGCGGTGGACGCCATCGTCGCCGCCCTCGACAAGACCGTCGCGACCGTGCGCGGCATCTACGACGCCGTGGAGGAAGCGGACCCCGCCACGACCGACGAGCTCAACCAGATCATCCTCCAGCTCGAGCAGTTCTCCTGGATGATCGGCGCGGAGAAGATGAAGACCACGAAGGCGTAGCCCTCGCGCCCCGCACGACGGTCCCACGCACGACGCCGGCCCGGTCGCCTCCCCCAGGCGACCGGGCCGGCGTCGTGCGTGCGGGGCTCCCGCCGCGTCAGCGGGCAGCGGCTGCGGCGGCGTCCTTGACGCCCACCTCGCGCTCCATGGCCTCGAACTCGGCGTCCACGTCCTCGTGCGGCCGGGTGAGCCGCGAGACGACCACGGCGACGAGGATGTTGAGCAGGAAGCCCGGGACGATCTCGTACATCGCCTTGTGCAGGACCGCGATGTTGCCCCACACGAACACCGTCACAGCGCCCGTGACGAGGCCTGCGAACGCACCGGCCGCGGTCAGGCGGCGCCAGTACAGGCTGAGCAGGACGATCGGGCCGAAGGCGGCGCCGAACCCGGCCCAGGCGAAGGAGACGAGGTCCAGGATCTTCGAGTCGGAGTCGAGGGCCAGGAGGCCGGCGACGAGCGCGACCACCAGGACGCCGAGCCGGCCTAGGGCCAGCTGGGCCTTGGGGGACGCCGTGCGGCCCACGATGTTGTACAGGTCCTCGACGAGCGCGGACGAGCAGACGATGAGCTGGCTCGACATCGTGGACATGATGGCGGCGAGGACCGCAGCGAGGACGAGGCCCGCGACGAACGGGTGGAAGAAGATCTGGCTCAGGATGAGGAACACCGTCTCCGGGTCCTTGAGCGCGCGCTCAGGGCTGCCGGCGAAGTAGGCGATGCCGATGAGGGCCGTGCCGATCGCGCCCAGCGCGGTGAGGACCATCCACGTGGTGCTGACGCGGCGGCCGATGCGCGCCTCGCCCGGGGTGCGCAGCGCCATGAAGCGGACGATGATGTGCGGCTGGCCGAAGTAGCCCAGCCCCCACGCGGCGGTCGAGAAGATCGCGAGGCCCCAGAGGAGGCCGCCCTTGTCCTGGAGGCCGGCGAAGAGGTCGAGCGCCTCGGGGTTGACGGACTGCATCGTCGTCACGGCCCCGCCGAGGTCGCCCATGTTGAGCACGACGACGATCGGCACGGCGATGAGCGCCACGAACATGAGCAGGCCCTGGGCGACATCGGTGAGGGTCGCGCCGAGGAAGCCGCCGAAGAGCGTGTACAGGAGGGTGATGCCGGCGACGACGAGCATCCCGGTCAGGTAGGGCCAGCCGAACGAGCTCACGAAGAACTTGCCCGCGGCGACCATGCCGGAGGAGACATAGAAGGTGAAGAAGACCAGGATCACGAGGGCGGCGGCGATCCTCAGCAGATGCGAGTGGTCCTTGAGGCGCTTCTCGAAGAAGCTCGGGATGGTGATCGCGTTGTCCGAGATCTCGGTGTACGCCCGCAGCCGGGGGGCGACGAACTTCCAGTTGAGCCACGCGCCGACCGTCAGGCCGATGGCAATCCACGCCTCGATCAGCCCCGAGGCGTAGATCGCGCCCGGCAGGCCCATGAGGAGCCATCCGGACATGTCCGCCGCGTTGGCGGACAGGGCGGCGACCGAGGGGCGGAGGCCGCGCTCGGCGAGCATGTAGCCGTCGATGCTCGTCGTCCGACGGTAGGCGTAGTAGCCGATGCCCAGCATCGCGGCGAGGTACACCGCGATGGCAATCAGCTGGAAGGTCTGCTCAGTCATGCTGTATGTCTTCCTCCGGATGGCATGGCGCCGCAGGGTGCGTGACGCCGGGGACAGGGTCAAGTGTTGCAGCGGCCGCAGGGCCACGTGGCGCCGTTACCGGTTTGAGATGCAGATCACGTGGCCGGCGGCCCGGCGAGGCGGTGCGCCGTCTCCTCGAGCGCGCGGCGGACGGCGAGCATCACGGGATGCTGCGAGCTCGAGGACCGCATGGCCGTGAACACGGTCCGCTGGGGCGTGCCCTCGAGCATCACGAGGCGGGCAGCTGGCGTCCTCCCCACCCACACCAGGTCCGGCAGCAGGGCTACGGCGTTGCCCGACTCGACGAGCCGCACGTGCGCCTGGAGGTCGGCCGTCTCGTAGCGGACGTCGGGCTCGAATCCTGCGGACCGGCAGGCCTGCTCCGCCCAGTGGCGCGACGCCGCGCCGCGGGGTTCCATGACCCACGGCACGCGCGCGGCGTCGGGGAGCCGCCGGACGGCGTCGAACTCGGCCCCGGAGCCGCTCGGCGGCAGCGCGAGGCGGATGGCGTCCCGGGTCAGGCCCTGGCGGTCGAGGCCCTCGTAGTGGGGCGCCGCGTGGTGCGGGTACTGCTCGGCGACGACGAGGTCGAAGCTGCGCGCCCACGTCTCACGCAGGGCGGTCTCGGGCTCGTGCTGGACCATCTCCACGCGCAGCGCCGGGTGCTGCTGCCGCAGCGTCCGCAGGGCCGCGGGCATGAGCGCGAGCGCGGCCGTCTGGAACACGGCAAGCCGCACGGTTCCGCTGACCTCGCTCTGGCTCGCGGCGAGCGCCGCCTCCGTGCGCTCGAACGAGTCGAGGAGCTCCTCCGTGTGCGCCACGAGGACCTGGGCCTGCGGGGTCAGGAGCACCCCCCGCCCGGACTTGCGCAGGAGCTCGACGCCCGTCTCCTTCTCGAGGAGGGCGAGCTGCTGGGACACCGAGGACGGGCTGTAGGCGAGGGCCTCGGCGACCTCGGCCAGCGTACCGCGGATGCTCAGCTCCCGCAGCAGCCTCAGCCGGCGGATTTCGAGCATGGGAAACCTTCCGGATCATTCACTTCTGCTCACCATTATCCATTACGAAAGATCGCTTTTGCTTCCGTAAGGGCCGTCACATACTGGAGCCAGCACGCCCCTCCCGTGGGCCGCCCTCCGACCCCTCGAGCACCAGACAGGACCGCCGCAATGAGCTCCACGAGCGCCTTCACCACCCCGCCGCCGGCAGCGGCCGCCCCCATCCGTCCGCAGGACCTCGCCGACGCCGCCGTCGCCCAGGTGCGCACCTGGCTCGACGAAGCTGCGAAGCTTCCGGTGGATGCCTCCGCCGCGCAGCTCGCGGGCGTCCTCAAGGACCCGAACGGCCTCGCGTTCACGGTGGGGTTCGTGGACGGCGTCGTGCGCCCCGAGGACCTCTCCGTCGCGGCCCGGAACCTGCGGGCCATCGCCCCCAAGGTCCCGGGATTCCTCCCGTGGTACATGCGCCGGGCCGTGGCCCTCGGAGGCTCGCTCGCCCCGATGATGCCCGGCGTCGTCGTCCCGATCGCCCGCCGCGTGCTGCGCGAGATGGTCGGCCACCTCATCGTCGACGCCTCGGACGCGAAGCTCGGGCCCGCGATCGCCAAGATCCGCAAGCCCGGCATCCGCCTCAACGTCAACCTCCTCGGCGAGGCCATCCTCGGCGAGGGCGAGGCGGAACGCCGGCTCGAGGGCACGCGCCGCCTGCTCTCCCGCGACGACGTCGACTACGTCTCCATCAAGGTCTCCTCGACCGTCGCACCGCACAACCACTGGGCCTTCGACGAGGCCGTGGACCACATCACCGAGCGCCTCGCCCCGCTCTACCGCCTCGCCGCGGACAGCTGCGCCGAGGGCAAGCCCAAGTTCATCAACCTCGACATGGAGGAGTACAAGGACCTCGACCTTACGATCGCGGTCTTCACGCGCCTCCTCGACCGTGCCGAGTTCCGCGGCCTCGAGGCCGGGATCGTGCTCCAGGCCTACCTGCCCGACGCCCTCGGCGCGATGATGCACCTCCAGGAATGGGCCGCCCGCCGCATCGCCGCCGGCGGTGCGCCGATCAAGGTCCGCGTGGTCAAGGGTGCGAACCTGCCCATGGAGCACGTCGACGCGGAGATCCACGGCTGGCCGGTCGCCACGTGGCATTCCAAGCAGGAGTCCGACACGTCCTACAAGGCCGTCCTCGACTACGCCCTCCACTCGGACCGACTCGCCGCCGTGCGCGTCGGGATCGCGGGGCACAACCTCTTCGACATCGCCCTCGCGTGGCTGCTCGCGAAGGCGCGCGGCGTGGACCTCGGGGTCCGCGACGGCGCAGGCCAGGTCGAGTTCGAGATGCTCCTCGGCATGGCCTCCGCCCAAGCACAGGCCGTCCTGAAGGACGTGGGCCACCTCCTCCTCTACACGCCGGTGGTGCACCCGGGCGAGTTCGACGTCGCGATCGCCTACCTCATCCGCCGCCTCGAGGAGGGGGCGAGCCAGGACAACTTCATGTCCGCCGTGTTCGACCTCGGGTCGGACGACCCCAACGGCGCAGCGCTCTTCGAGCGCGAGGAGAGGCGGTTCCGCGCCTCCCTCACCGCACTGGGGGAGCCCCCGTTCGCCGACGCCGACGGCCACCGCACGGTGCCGCACCCACACCGCATCCAGGACCGCCGCCACCCCTCTGGGGGTCACCTCCCGGGGGTCACCTCAGGTGACCTTCAGGACCTGACCCCCAGAGGGGCGGGGGCGGGGGGCGGGGCGGGGATCCGCTTCGCCAACACCCCCGACACGGACCCGGACCTCCCGGGCAACCGCGCGTGGGGCCGGGCCATCATCGAGCGCGCCCAGGCCTCGGACCTCGGCCAGGCGAGTGCCGACGCCGCCGAGCTCTCCACCGAGGGCGAGCTCGCCGCCGTCGTGCGCACCGCGGTGGCCGCCGGCGGGCGGTGGGGTGCCCTCACCGGCGCCCAGCGCGCCGTCGTGCTCGACGCCGCCGGCCGCGCGCTCGAGCGCCGCCGCGCCGAGCTGCTCGAGGTCATGGCCAGCGAGGCCGGCAAGACGCTCGACCAGGGCGACCCCGAGGTCTCCGAGGCGATCGACTTCGCGCACTACTACGCCCAGCTCGCCCGCGGGCTCGACGAGGTCGACGGCGCGGCGTTCGTCCCGGGCCGCCTCACCGTGGTGACCCCGCCGTGGAACTTCCCAGTCGCGATCCCGGCCGGGTCCACGCTCGCGGCCCTCGCCGCGGGCACCGCCGTGATCATCAAGCCCGCCAAGCAGGCCCGCCGCTCCGGCGCCGTGATGGTCGAGGCGCTGTGGGAGGCGTTCGACGAGACGCGGCCGGAGACGGGCGTGGGCCGCGAGGCGCTCCAGCTCGTCCAATTCCCGCAGGGACAGCCAGGGCGCGAGCTCGGCCGCCAGCTCGTGGCGCACCCGGACGTGGACCGCGTCATCCTCACCGGCGGGTACGAGACCGCGCAGCTGTTCCGCTCCTTCCGCCCGGACCTGCCGCTCCTGGCCGAGACCTCGGGCAAGAACGCGATCATCGTGACCCCGTCCGCGGACCTCGACCTCGCTGCGAAGGACGTCGCCTACTCCGCGTTCGGGCACGCCGGCCAGAAGTGCTCGGCGGCCTCCCTCGTGGTGCTGGTCGGGTCCGTCGCCACCTCCAGGCGGTTCCGCAACCAGCTCCTCGACGCCGTCCAGTCCCTCCACGTCGGGTACCCGTGGGACGCGCGCACCCAGATGGGCCCGGTCATCGAGGCGCCCGGCGAGAAGCTGCGCCGCGGCCTGACGGTGCTCGGCGAGGGCGAGAGCTGGGCGCTCGAGCCCCGCCAGCTCGACGGGTCCGGCAAGCTGTGGAGCCCCGGCGTGCGTGTCGGCGTCCAGCCCGGCTCCGAGTACCACCTCACCGAGTACTTCGGTCCGGTTCTCGGCGTCATGACCGCCGAGACCCTCGAGGAGGCCGTGGCCCTGGTCAACCAGATCGAGTACGGCCTCACCTCGGGCCTGCACTCCCTCGACCCGGCCGAGCTGGACTACTGGCTCGAGCACATCCAGGCCGGCAACCTCTACGTGAACCGCGGCATCACCGGCGCGATCGTGCAGCGGCAGCCGTTCGGCGGGTGGAAGAAGTCCGCCGTGGGCGCCGGGACGAAGGCCGGTGGGCCCAACTACCTCGTCGGCCTCGGCTCGTGGGAGGACGCGCCCGTGGCCGGCGGCGCCCGGGTCGGCGGGGCGGCCGGGGAGCTGCTCGCCGCAGCGAGCGCTGCTCTCCCCGCGCACGACGCCGCGTGGCTGGCTTCCGCGCTCGGCTCCGACGCCGCGGCGTGGGCCTCGGAGTTCGGGGTGTCGAAGGACGTCTCCGGCCTGGCCTGCGAGCGCAACGTGTTCCGCTACCGGCCGCTGCCCGTGACCGTCCGCTTCGAGGCCGGGACCTCGGGCCACGGCGTCGCCGAGCTCCTGCGCGTGGCCGCTGCCGGGCTCGCGGCCAGGGCGCGCGTGACGGTGAGCACCGCCGTCGGGCTTCCCGGCACCACCGCCGACGTCCTGCGCCGGCACCGGGTCGGCGTGACGGTCGAGGACTCTGCGGCGTGGCTACGCAGGGTCGCGGCCCTCGGGTCCGGCCGTGTGCGGCTCATCGCCGGCACGGGCGATGCCGCGGCCTCCGCCGTGCGCGCCCTCGCCGACGCGGTAGGAGGCACGCCGGACATCGCGGTGTACGCGCACCCCGTGGTCTCCGCGGGGCGGGTCGAGATGCTGCCGTTCCTGCATGAGCAGGCCGTGTCCATCACCGCGCACCGCTTCGGGAACCCGAATCCCGTGGCCCTCGGCGCCCGGGTCTAACACCTTCCCCAGCTCAGGAGAGCTTGAGGCCGGCGTTCCGCTCTGGCGGCGCCGGCCTCGAGCACGTGGGCCCCGGCCCCCTAGGTTTGGGCAGCCGTCCAATAATCGGAGCGCATGAGGGCGCCGCGCACAAAACGGGTCCCTCTCAGCGTCCCTACCATGAACTGTGGACGGCGCAACGGGGCGTCGTGCCGCCGAGGCAATGAAGGACCAGCGTGGGATCAGTCACCGTCGACGACATCTTGGAAGACCTTCCGGCGAGCCTGTGCAGGCTCATCAGCCGGCCCAGCCCCACCGACTCCCCGGTTGCGCAGGCTCTAATCCTCGACTCTGAGGAGACGGATCGTGACGTTGCGGGCGCCCTGGTGTGCCTCATGGGAGTCCGGGGCAGGGCGGCCCTGCCCATGGTGCGGCGGCTTGCCCAGAGCCGGCCCGTCGCCGTCGCCGTCAAGGGCACGGCCGGGGAAGCGCTCGAGATCGAGGAACTCCTCCGGGCTGCCGGCGTCGGGCTGTTTCTGGTCGAGCCGTCCAGCGGCTGGGACACCTTCCTGTCCGTCGCCAACGGCCGCATCCAGACCACCGACTACCACAGCGATGTCCTGGCGCTGATCCAGGAAGATCTGTTCGCCATCGCCCAGACCACCGCGAAGATGACCTCAAGCCATGTGGTCATCGAGGACGCGGCCAACAAGGTCCTGGCCTATTCGACTGTGGGCAACGACCTCGACGAGCTCCGGAGGGCCTCCATCCTGAGCCGTCGAGGCCCCCGGAAGTACGAGGCGCTGCTCAAGGACCTCGGCGCCTACCGGGAGCTGCACCGCAGCCGTGGCGTGGTGCGTGTGCCCGAGCGGCAGGAGGATGCGCTCAAGGAGCGGGCTGCCGTGGCGATCTTCGCCGGGGAACGCGTGCTCGGCTACATCTGGCTCCAGGAGACGGGATCAGGATTCGCTCCGGGCGTCGACGCGGTGCTCGTCGGCGCGGCGCGCCGGGCGGCGGCAGAGCTCGTGAGGCACCGGAACCAGCAGTCCGTCCACCTCAGGGAAGACGCCATCGCGCGACTCCTCTCCACACCGGACGAGGCGACCGCGAGCGCGCAGTTCTCGCGGATCGACCCAGAGCGCCCCGCCTGCCTCCTCCTCGTGGGGCTCTCCCACGAGGACCAGCGGTCAGCGGATGCAGAGCTCAAGCACGGCGAGCTGGCGAACCTTGCCTCCATCCGCGCGGCGGCGTTCAAGGACTCAGCGGTGGTGGGCCAGCACCAGGGCCAGACTGCGGTGATCGTGCCCGACCTGCGGTCCGACAGCCCTGGGGCCGCGCTCCGCGTCCTCGCGGACGCCGTGGTGAAGGACGCCCGCGAGCACCTGGGCCTGAAGGTCCACGTCGCCGTTGGCGAGGTAGCGCCCACCCTGACCGCGCTCCGCTCCACCAGCGTGGAGACGGCAGCCCTGCTGCGGGCCATGCGCGTTGACGGCAGCCAGCAGGTCGCGACGCTGGATGACTTCGAGGCGGAGATCATCCTGGACGAGGTCGTCCGGGGGCTTGACGCGTCGCCGTTCCGCCACCGCGCGCTGACCCGGCTGTGCCTCGAGGAGGAGGAACTGGCGCGGACGCTGCGGGGCTATCTGGACTCCGGGCTGGATGTGGGCGAGTGCGGAAGGCGGCTGAACCTCCACAGGAACACGGTGTACTACCGGGTGGCGAAGGCGAGCCGGTTGACGGGTCTGGACTTCAGCCAGCCTGCGCACTCCACCATCGCGCTGCTTCACCTCGAGCTGTGGGCTTCCCGCCGGCTCGCGTCGCCGGCGGGGCGGGCATGACGACGGCGGTCGCCACCGGGATGCAGGAGCTCCTCGAGGAACTCGTCATCGCCCATCGGCCACGGGGGCCTGTCGGGTCAGTGCCCGCCTCGATCCCGCACTTGGGGCGCGTGGAGCCCACGAGTTTCGGCATCGCCGTCGCCACCGTCAGCGGGGACGTCTATGCCGCCGGCGATTCGGACGTGCCCTTCTCGATCCAGAGCATCTCCAAGGTCTTCTCGCTCGCGCTGGCGCTCCGCCATGATTCCGCCAACACCCTGTGGCGGCGCGTGCTGCGCGAACCGTCGGGAACGGCCTTCAACTCCCTCGTCCAGCTCGAGGCCGAGTCGGGGATCCCCCGCAACCCGTTCATCAACGCAGGCGCACTGGTTGTCACCGATGTCCTGCAGGAACAATGGGGGGATGCGCGCGGGGAGGTGCTCGCGTTCGTCAGGGCGCTCTCGGGGAGCGGCGGGCCGGCCATCGACGAGGCCGCCGCCGCCGGCGAGCTCGAATGCAGCAGCCGGAACCTCGCGCTGGCGAATTTCCTCGCGGACTTCGGCAACCTGCGCTGCGATGTCCGGCAGGTGGTGGAGCACTACGTGGGGCACTGCTCGATAACCATGAGCTGCCGTGACCTCGCCCGGGCGGGGACCTTCCTGGCCGACGGCGGGAGGGTCGGTCCGTGGACCGGCGAGCCGTGGTCGGCACTCACCCCGGAGCAGACGCGACGGATCAACTCGATCATGCTCACCTGCGGCCTCTACGACGCCGCCGGGGATTTCGCCTACAGGGTCGGGCTGCCGGCTAAGAGCGGAGTCGGCGGCGGGATCATGGCCGTGGCGCCGGGCAGGGGAACCGTCTGCGTCTGGAGCCCAGGCCTTGACGCCAAGGGGAACTCCGTGGCCGGCGCGGCCGCCCTTGCCGATCTCAGCTCGCGCCTCGGGTGGTCCGTCTTCTGACAGCGCGCGCGGCCATTGCACCGGGGAGCGCCACCGTCAAGGGATGACGGCCAATATGAGCCGTTCAATTTAAGAATTACGGATTCTGTCATCGAATTTAATGCATCCGTCAACCAGATGTGGTCACGATAGGGAGGCAATCCGCTCTCTGAGCGGGAACCGACACCAGGGAGATCTGATGCCCAAGCTCGCCAACCTTGTCACCCAGAAGGCGGTCCTCACCGCGGTGTCCGCCGGTGCGCTCGTCCTCGGCGGCGCCAGTGTAGCGGCCGTGGCGGCACCCGATGAGTCGACCGTCGACCAGCCCGTCAGCGCCCGGGCCGCGTCGGAGACCTATGCACTCGATGCAGCGGACGAGCCGCAGGCCGAGTCGTCCGAGTCCGCGGAGGCCCCGGACTCGGAGGCCTCCGAACCGGAGGCCGCCGAGGCCTCCGAACCGGAGGCCGAAGCACCCGAGACGGAGACTCCGGAAGCTGACGCACCCGAGGCTGACGCCCCGGAAGCCGAGGCCCCGGAGACTGAGGCGCCTGAGACGGAAGCACCGGAGGCTGACGCCCCCGAGGTTGCGGCGCCTGTCGCAGGTGCCCCGGCAGCGCAGGCCTCGGTGGTGGCTCAGCAGGCCACGGCCGCGGCGCACGCCCAGGGCGAGGACCGGTACCCCGGGTCCGTCTCGGATGTCGTCCTCCAGTACGTGCCCGCCGCGTCGAAGCCCGCTCCCGACTCCGTTCCCCAGGCTGCAGCCCCATCCGCGGCGAAGCCTGCGGCGCAGGCGCACTCTGCACGCCAGGGCGCTTCGGCGAAGCATGGCCGCTGAGGGAAGCACGGCAGCACCTCGCGTTCTGGGGGTCGCATCGGGTGACCCCCAGAACGTGACCCCCAGACGGCGGCGGTGGGTAGGCTGAAGCCCATGGCCGTTCTGAGCGCGGGGATCCTGCTGTACCGGCGAGGCGACGAAGGCCTCGAGGTGTGGATCGCCCACATGGGCGGCCCCTTCTGGGCGCGCAAGGACGAGCACGCGTGGTCGATCCCCAAGGGCCTCTACGACGAAGGCGACGACCCTTTCTCCGCGGCCCAGCGCGAGTTCGCCGAGGAGATGGGCACCCCTCCCCCGGACGCCGACTACGTGCCCCTCGGCGAGTTCCGCCAGCCCTCGGGGAAGCGCCTGACCGCCTTCGCGGCGGAGGCGGACTTCGCCCCAGAGCAGATCACGAGCAACACGTTCCCGCTCGAGTGGCCCAGAGGGTCGGGGCGGGTGATCGATGTCCCCGAGATCGATCGGGCCGAGTGGTTCCCCGAGGACGTCGCCAGGACCAAGCTGGTCAAGGGCCAGATCCCGATCCTCGACGCGCTCCTGAGCCGCCTCCGGTGACCTTCCCGGTGCCCCAGTGGTCCACGGACAGCGCCTCCGCGGCCCGGGAACGCCCTGCGGCCAGGGGATCGCCTCCGCTCAGCCGAGCGTGATCGTGAGCTGGGTGAGCCCCCGGAAGTCGACGACGACGCGGCCGTCGCGTTCGTCCAGCCGCAGCCACACCCCGTCGCACGCGGGGCAGCGCAGCAGCTTGGCCGGCGCGTGGACGTACAGGCGCGCCTCGGCGATGGCGCGGACGGTCCCGCAGCCGGCGCACGTGCCGAGAGCGGCGGTGATGTCGATCGCGAAGACCTCCGACAGCGGGCCCGCGAGGGCGTTGCCGTCGAGGTAGTCGTCCGTTCCCAGAGTGCCCGGCCGACCCGTCCAGTCGCTCATGATGTGCCTCCCAGACCCCCATAGCGTTCCGTCTTGATCCTCGCGGGAGCGTGGCCGAGGTCCACGAGCCACCCGGACACCGCCTCGACGAACGCGGTGGCGCCGCAGATGTACACCAAGGGGTCTGAGCCGTTGCCGAGCACGTGCTCCGCGAGCGTCGGAGCATCGAGTCGCCCCACCGGGTGGCCCTCCGGCGCGGCCCGCGTGTACACCACCGTCAGGCTGAAGGGGCTGTGATCGGCGGCCAGAGAGTCGAGCTCGCGGCGGAAGAACACGGATTCAGGGCTCCGCACGGAGTACAGCAGGTGGATCGGGGCCGGGTGCGCGGCCGCCCGGTGAGCGCGGACCATCGCCATGAGGGGCACGACCCCTGATCCTCCCCCGATGAGCTGCACCGGCGACTCCTCCTCGGGCCGCCACACGAACCAGCCGCCCACCGGGCCGCGTACCTCGAGCTGGTCGCCGACGGCGAGGTCCCGGACAAGGTACGGCGACACCTCGCCGTCGGGGAGTTCCTCGACGGTGATGTCGAGCATGTCCGGCGGCACCGAGGCGGACACGGAGTAGGAGCGCACCGCCTGATACCCGTCGGGCGCTGTGAGGCGGACGTCGACGTGCTGGCCCGCGGCCGCGTGCACGGGGCCAGGAAGCCGCAGGCGTATGGTCCGTGCAGTGGGGGTCTCGGCCTCGAGCGCGACGACGTCGGCCACCTTCCACGCGCCGCTCACCCGTAGCGCTCCTCGGTCCACGGGTCGCCGTGCATGTGGTAGCCGCGGCTCTCCCAGAACCCGGGAATGTCCCGGTCGAGGAGCTCAAGGCCGTCCACCCACTTCGCGCTCTTCCACAGGTACAGGTGGGGAACGAGGAGCCTGACAGGACCGCCGTGTTCCGGGGCCAGGGGCTCGCCCTCGAACTCGTGCACGAGCCACGCCTTCCCGTCGAGCACGTCGGTCAGCGGCAGGTTGGTCGTGTAGCCGCCGTAGGAGTGGAAGAGCGCGAAGCCTTCCCTCTCGTGCACGGAGGCCCCGTCGGTCCCATCGAAGAGCGCATCCACCGGAACGCCCCGCCACCTGGTCCCCAGCTTGGACCAGCTCGTGACGCAATGGATGTCCACGGTGACGTGCTCATGGGGCAGGGACAGGAGTCCGTGCCAGTCCCAGAGCCGCCGCGTCCCGGCGCCGGTGAAGGAGAAGGTCCACTCCTGCGGATCGATGCGCGGCGTGGGGCCCGCCGACAGCACCGGGAAGTCCTCGGTCACGTACTGTCCCGGAGGCAGGCCCGGGACGTCCCTCTTCCTGCGGCCCCTGAAGCCGGACGAAACGATGCCCATCGATGCTCCTCGCCGATGCGTGCGGCCGGGTACCCGAGACGTAGCTGGGACGATACGCCTCCGGTGAGCCGAGAGCCAGAGCGGGCACGACGCCGTCGTGCGCACCTCAGGGGGTGTCGAGGAAGGCGAGGACGTCGCGGGCGAAGCCCGGCGCCCGCTGGACCCCGACGTGGCCCCTGCCCGAGTAGAGGCGGAGGCGGCCGTTCGGCAGGCCCGCCGCTGTCTCGCTGAACACCCCTGGTCCGTACGGGGAGTCCTCGTCGCCGCCCGCGACGAGGGTCGGCGTCGTGATCGAGGGCAGCCGGGCGGTGAGGTCGAAGGCGTCCTCGGCGAGGATCACGGCGGCGAGGTCGTCGGTGAACCGGGGCAGCATCAAGGGCCCTGCGAGCCATCCGATCCAGGCTTCCAGCTGCCTGGCCACCGGCCGCACCCCGATGAGCCGCACCATCTCCGCGCCCGCGCCGCGGCGGTCGCCGCCGTCGAGCCGGTCCAGGACCGCCCGCTGGCCCCTCTTGCCGAGCTCCCCGAGCCGGCACCCGGCCGCGACGAGGACGAGGCGCCGGACGCGCCGGGGATGGTCGGCGGCGAGC
Source organism: Sinomonas sp. R1AF57 (assembly GCF_002224485.1). GTDB lineage: Bacteria > Actinomycetota > Actinomycetes > Actinomycetales > Micrococcaceae > Sinomonas > Sinomonas flava. Next base: position 3,911,119 of record NZ_CP022463.1, on the reverse strand, counting down.
TGAAGCGCCACGCTCCCGCCGGTCGAGATGCCGATCACGTCCACGGGCCCATCGAAGGCGGCGAGCGCTTGGGCCGTGTCCGCGGCGAGGTCCGCCATGGTCGTGGTCCGCGGCAGCCCTGGCCGGCGCCCGATCCACCACACCTCCCGCGACAGGGCGAAGGCCCGCAGCGGGCCCGCCTCGGCGGCCCGCTCGAAGCCGCGGGGCACCTCGTGCGGCGCGCCGAGGCCCGGCAGGACCACGAGCGGCCGTCCCGTCCCCACCCGGAAGAACGGCAGCCCCGGCGGCAGGTACCCGCTCTCCGCCGGGGGCCCGGGCGGCCCCGCCGCGCCTGCGCCGCTCACCGGAAGTCGATCCGCATGACGACCCTGCGCGGCGACGGGCGGCTGACCTCGTCGAAGCCGGCCTCCTCGAAGATTCCCCGGCTGCCCACGAACAGTTCCCCCCACGGGACGTCCTTGCCGGGCTCGGTGAGCATCGGGTAGCCCTCGACGGCGCGGGCGCCCCGCTCCTTCGCGTACGGCACCGTCGCGGCGGCGAGGGCCCGCGCGACGCCTCGCTTGCGGTACCCCGCGCGGGTCACGAAGCACGTGACCGCCCAGACAGCGGGATCCTCCCTGTCCTCGTCGCGGCCGGTCCACGGGATCCGCTTCGCCGCGAGCCGAGGGTAGGCGGTGCGGGGTTCGACGGCGACCCACCCCGCCGGCTCGCCGTCGAGATACGCGACAAGGCCGGAGGTCTGCGGGGCGTCGGGGTGGCCGCAGCCCGTCTGCTCGCGGAGCGCCTGCTCGCGGGCCTCGCGGGACAGGAGCCGCCATTCCTCCCGGCCCGTGACCTTGAACCACTGGCACTGGCAGCGGGCAGGGTCGCCGCGCTCCCCGAAGACCGCCGCGAGGTCCTCCCACGAGGCCTCGTTGGCGGGGACTACCGTGATCCGGGACGAGTCAGGGCCGGCCGCCGCTGGAGGGCGTTCCATGCTGCTCAGGCTAGCCGCCGACACGCCCCCGGCGGGAGGGGCGACACGCGCGCCCGCGGACCGTCCGCGTCCTCAGGCTGGGCAGAATCCGACGGGTGCGCGGCGTCAGCGGCCGCGCCGCCTCCCTGAGCCCGGACGCCCCTTGGCTCCGCGGGCTGCGGGCTTCCCGCCGCGGGCGGCCTTCGCCGCCCGGCTCGCCTCGTTCCGCGCCCGGGCCGCCTTGGACTGTGCCGCAGCCCGGTCCTCGCGGCGCTGCTTCGCGGCCTCCTGCTGGTCGCGCTGCACCGACTCCTGCCGCGAGCTGTTCGCTCCCCGCCCGCGGACCACGCCGATGAACTCCTGGATCGCACTGGACTCGTTGTCCCTGCGCCACGCGATCCCCACGCCATAGGGCTCCATCCCGGTCACCGGGCGGTAGCGGAGGTCCTTGCGGTTGAAGTGCCGCACCACGCTCATGGGCATGATCGCGAGACCCGCCCCGCCCTCGACGAGGTCCAGGCGCTCGGAGGGGGCGCCGTCGTACTCGAAGAGCTCGTCCGCGACCTCGGCGAGCGGGATCTCCTCGAAGGCCTGGATCTCGTGGCCCTTGGGCGCGACGACGACCGGCAGCTCCTCGTAGAGCGGGATGACGTGGAGGCCCTCGCGGTCCTTGTCCACGGGGAGGCGGACGAACGCGACGTCCGCGCGGCCGTCGCCGAGGACGGCGAGCTGCTCGCCGTCCTCGACCATCTGCGAGGCCAGGGGGACGTCCGGGAAGCGCTCCTCCCAGCGGTGGAACCACTTGCCGGGCGCGACGCCCGCGACGAAGGCCACCTTCAGGGCCGGGGCGCTCTCGGACTGCATGGGTCAACGGTAGCCTTGATCCATGAGCTCGAACCCCAAGGGCAGCGCGTCCCAGTCCATGAAGCCGGCCACCGCGGCCAAGAAGCTCGGGATCTTCCTCCCCGCCACCCCTGCGGAGTTCCAGGAGGGCGAGGTGACGCGCGAGGAGTTCGACGCCCTCCGCGAGAACCCGCCGGCGTGGCTCACCGAGCTCCGCGAGAACGGCCCGCACCCGCGCCCGGTCGTGGCGCAGAAGCTCAACGTGACGATTTCGGGCCTCGCGCGGGCGGGCATCACCGAGGCGCTCACGACGGAGGAGATCGCCGCGCTGCTGAAGGATCGGCCGCAGTGGCTGCAGGACGAGCGGGCCAACATGGCGGCGGTGCGCGAGGAGACCCGCCGGGTCAAGGCCCAGGCCGAGGAGAAGGCCGCCAAGGCGGCCCGTGCCACCCATGGCGCGGCGGCGGAGCGTTCGATGCGCGGCGGCCGGCACGGCTGACGCCGCGCTCTCCTGAATGCGCCGGAGGCGCTACCCGATGCAGGAGACGTTGTAGTCCAGGCCGCCTGAGACGAACTGCGCGAGCGAGACCCGGCCGCCCGGCGCGAGCGTGGCCTCGGCGCAGGCCCGCTCGGCGCCTCGCTGGGTCCTCGCCCCCGGATGCCATTCGTCGCGCCCGGCGAGGTTGCTGCCTGCCGGCACCGTGCCGGCGATCTGGCCCCACTGGTACGGGGTCGCGTACAGGCCGACGGCGCCGCCGCGGGAGACGAAATGCGCGGTCATGCCCTCCAGGACGGCACGGTTGCTTGCCCTGTCGGCGTCGGTGCCGCCCGTCTTCCACGTGTTGTCCAGCTCGACGTCGAGCCACCAGACGTAGTCCGCGGGGTTGGCGGAGACCTTGGCCGTCTGGGCCGCGGGCGCGAAGCGCTGGTCGACGTCCTCCTGGGCGCGGTTCCAGCCGTACTGCCAGGCGCACGCGAGGCTGTCGCTGCCGTCGCACGTCCCGTACGGGTTCCCGGCGGTCGAGGACGTGGGCCACGACGCCGTTCCGAGGCCGCCCGGGTTGGCCGTGTTGACGTAGAGCTGGACCTTGGCCTGCTTCGTGGCACCGGTCGACTTCGCGGCCCAGCCGAGCTGGTCGGCGAGGCAGGGATTCGTCGTCGTGGCGAGGCCCCCGGTGACTCCCACGATGCCGAAGGCCTGGCCGCTCGGCAGCGTGGTGCCGCACTGCGGCCATGACACATCGATGCCCAGGGTCGAGGGCGCGGTGCCCTTGCCGCCCGGCGGCGCGGCGAATGCAGGCTGGGCAGCGGTGGCCAGGGCAAGGGTCAGGGCGGCGGCAGCGGTCATCACGGCGCGTCTCATGGGGACAGTATTCCGCACGGTGCGACGCGGCGGCCGCAGGCCAGCGGTCAGTCCTGGTGGAGCTGGATCAGGTTGCCGTGCTGGTCGTCGAAGACGGCCGAGACCCCGTACGGATCCTCGGTGGGCTCGCCGCGGAACGCCACGCCGGCCGCCGTCAGCCGCTCGTAGTCCGCACGCACGTCCGGCGAGCCGAGCACGATGGCGGGCATGCCGGCGTCGTACACGCTCGTGCGGTAGGTCTCGCCGATCGGGTTGTCGCTGGGCTCGAGCAGGAGGCCCACCCCGCCCGAGTCCGGCGAGGTGACGATGAAGAGGTTGCCCTCCGGCATCGCCATGAGGGTGTCGAAGCCGAGCGTCTCCGTGTAGAAGGCGTGGGCCGAGGCCGGGTCGGTCACGTGGATGGAGCACATCTTGATCCGCATGCGCCCAGCCTACGCAGAGGCTCCGACATCCGTCAGGGCGAGCGCACGACGCCGGGTTCCCACCCGCCGTCGTGCGCTCGCCTGGTGCGTCGGTGCAGCCTGCCCCCTACGGCGCGAGCTCCTCGAGGACCCGCCCCTTGGTCTCGATCGCGAAGAAGATCGTGACGAGGCCGCCGAGCAGGGCGATCCCCGCGAAGGCGATGAACACCCACCCGATCCCGAAGCCGTCCATGATCCACGCGACCAGGAGCGGCCCGGCGCTCGAGCCGGCGCGCAGCCACGCGCTCCCGAAGCCGGTCCCGATGGCGCGCAGGCGCGTCGGGTAGAGCTCGGCCGAGTAGAGGTAGAGGGAGAAGGAGATGGTCTGGAGGATCGCGTAGGCGATGCTCGCGAAGAGGACCACCTGCACCGCGGAGACCGCGCCGAGGGCCCCGAGGACCACGAGCGGGACCGTCGCGGCGACGAACGCGACCGAGTACCAGCGCTTGCGTCCCACGCGGTCGATGAGCAGCGCGCAGAGCACCGACGCCACGACGCCGACCCCGGAGGTCACCCAGCCGTACGCGAGGCTGGTCTGCAGCGGGATGTGGAAGACCTCCTTGTAGAGGGTCGGCAGCCAGGTGATGAGTCCGTTGTTGACCACGTAGACGCTGACCCACAGGCCCCAGATCATGAGGGTGCGCCGGCGGTAGATGCCGCGGAACAGGTCGCGCCAGTCGGACTTGGCCTCGACCGCGGGCAGGGGGCGCGCGACGGGCTCCGCGAGGGTGTGGCCGGCCTTGACGGCCTCGCGCTCGAGCATCGACACGACGGCGTCCGCCTTCTCCCCGCGGCCCACCGAGGCGAGCCAGCGCGGCGATTCGGGCATGATCCACCGCAGCGGGATGGTGAGGATCGCGGGGACGAGCCCGACGATGAACATCGCCTTCCAGCCGAAGGCGGGGACGAGGAAGAACCCGGCGATGCCGGCGAACATGAGGCCCACGGGGAAGATGACCTCGTAGAGCAGGAAGAAGCGGCCGCGGCGCCGCGCGCCGACGAACTCGTTGATGTACGCGCTCGCCACGGGCACTTCGCCGCCCGTGCCGATGCCCTGGAGGAAGCGGAACGCGATCATGGACCAGGCGCCCCACGAGAACAGGCAGGCGAGGTCCATGCTCACGAACAGGACGATCGTGATGAACAGGGTGGGCATGCGGCCGATCTTCTCGGCGAGGCTGCCGAAGAAGACGGAGCCGAAGAGCTGCCCGAGGTAGCCGGACGAGAGGATCAGGCCGACCTCCCCGGGCGTGAGGTGCCACTCGGAGACGAGCTGGGGCATCGCGAAGGCGATCGCGAGGACGGTGTAGGCGTCGAAGAAGGTGGCGGAGCCGATCACGACGCGGATCATGGTGAGACGCCGGGTGATCGGCAGCCTCTCGAGGCGCGCGACGATGTCGGTCTGCGTCGCGGAGGTCTGTCCGCTGGCCATAGCAGTCATTGTGGTGGGGTTCCTCCCCTCCGCGCACGGGCGCGGAGTTGTCGGGACGTCGTTGTCGCCGAACCGCCCCGGGCGTGGGCGCCGGCAGCGGACGGGAAGGTGCCCGGGCAGGGCCGGGCGGGGGCGGCGCACGACGGCGGGCGGGCACCCGCCGTCGTGCGCGCTGTGGCGCTGGGGTCAGGCGCGGGCCGGGACCGTGGCCCGGCCGAGGTTCGCCGAGGCGAGGGCCAGGGCGATCTCCTCGTGGGCGCCGGGGGCGAGCGGCAGGAGCGGCGGCCGGACGGTGGCGTGCTCGAGGATGCCGCGGGCCACGAGGCCCTCCTTGAGCGCGACCGTGCCCTCCATGTGCGAGCCGCGGTGGTAGACGTTCTTGGTCACGGGCAGGAGGCGGTCGTGGATCTCGCGGGCCTTGGCGTAGTCCTTGGCCTTGCCGGCGGCGATGAGCTCCACGAGCGGCTCCGGGGCGAGGCCGCCGTAGCCGACGAGGGCGCCGTCGACGTCGAACATGGTGTGCAGCAGGTACTCGTCGTGGCAGGTGAGGACCTGCAGCTCGGAGAACGCCGCACGCAGCACGGGGATCTCGGTGTCCCAGCGGCGCATGTTGCGCACGCCGTTCTTGGTCGCGAACACGCCCTCCTGGGCGGCGATCTCGAGCTGGGTGTCGAGGTTGTAGGTGGCCTTGGTGGCGTCCGGGTACTGGAACAGGATCAGCGGCAGGCCGCTCGTCTCGTAGATCTCGCGGTAGCGCGTCTGCGGCGCGCCCTCCTGGTAGCCGAACCGGAGCCAGCCGTGGGAGGGGTAGACGAGGCCGGCGGAAGCACCGGCGTCGACCGCGCGCTGCGCCTCCTCGGCGGCGACCTTGTTGCCCTCGCCGGTGATGCCGGCGATGATCGGCAGCCGGCCGTCCACGGCGTCGCGGAAGGCGGAGATGACGAGCGCCTGCTCGGCCTGGGTCAGGAAGGTGCCCTCGCCGGCGTGGCCGAGGACCACGAGGCCCTTGACACCCTCGACGCTGCCGAGCCACCCGCCGAGGCGGTGGATCGCGGCGACGTCCACGTCGCCGTCGCGGGTGAACGGGGTGACCGGGGCGGGGACGAGGCCGCGGAGGTCGATGCTGCTCATGGTTGCTCCTCTTCGAGTGGGGACTTTTCGAGTAAGGGAATCGATTCCGTTATCGATTGCTTCAACGGTAAGCTGGGTCACGTCAGCACGTCAAGGGTTCCGTTCCGAGGAGGAAGACGATGGAGGGCAGGGAGGCCAGGGCGGGGTCGCGGCCCACCATCGCCGACGTTGCGGCGGCGGCGGGAGTGGCGCGCTCGACCGTGTCCCGGGCGATGAACCGCGAGCACACGTTCTACCGGAGCGAGTCCGCCGCCCGCATCCGCGCGGTGGCCGAGTCGCTGGGCTACGAGCCCAACCCTTCCGCGGCGAACCTGCGGCGCCGGCAGACCAACACGATCGGCGTCCTGGTCTCGCGGCTCACGGACACGGTGATGGCCACCCTCTACGAGGAGATCGCCTCCGCCTGCGCCGCGCGCGGCTACCACGCGCTCGTCGCGACAACCTACGGCGACCCCGGCCTCGAGCGCGACAACGGCCACACGATGCTCGCCTCGCGCGTGGACGGGCTGATCCTGACCACGGCCACCACGGAAGGCGGCCTGTGCACCGAGCTCCTCGAGCGGGGCGTGCCGCATGTGCTCGCCCTGCGCGCCTACGGGTCCAGCCCGAGCGTGACCGGCGACGACGCCCTGGGCGGATACCTCGCCACCCGCCACCTCGTGGACCTCGGCCACCGCGAGATCGGCATCCTGACCGGCCCCGACGAGGCGCCGACCGCTCTGGCCAGGCGCGAGGGATACCGGCGCGCCCTCGCCGAGGCCGGGATTCCGGAGATGCCCGAGTTCGTCTACTCCTCGACGTTCTCCATGGAGAGCGGCGAGGCGGCAGCCGAGGCCTTCCTGGGCGCCGCCCGCAGGCCCACTGCCGTCTTCGCGGTGAACGACAACACCGCGATCGGCTTCACCTCCATGGTCCAGCGGGCCGGCCTGCGGATCCCCACGGACCTCTCTGTGGTGGGCTACAACGACATCCCGCTCGTGGGCCGGCTCGCCGTGCCGCTCACGAGCGTGCGCGTGCCGTTCCGCGAGATCGCCGCCGCCGCGGTGGACTCCCTCCTCGACCAGGTCGCCGGACGCACGGGGACCGGGTCGGGGGCGGCCCGCGTCGTGGCGCCGACGCTCATCCCGCGCGCGTCCACGGCGCGGCCGCCCGTCCGCGAGCCGGCTGCGGTCTCGGAGGGATAGGGCCGCGAGGCGCACGACGGCGGGTGGGCACCCGGGCAGGGCCGGCGACCGAGGCCCCCCATCGCCGCCTCGCCTAAGCTGGGGCGACCACCCCGACCCGGCAAGGAGAGCGCAGAGCATGACCACGGTCCCGCACGACATCGACACCCCCCAGATCATGGTCGACAGGGATGTCCTGCAGCGGAACATCTCCCGGATGGCGGAGGCGGTTGCCGCGAAGGGCCTGGCGCTGCGCCCGCACGCGAAGACCCACAAGATCCCCGAGATCGCGGCGCTCCAGCTCGCGGCCGGCGCCGTCGGGCTGACCGTCGCGACGATCGGGGAGGCAGAGGTCTTCGTGGAGCACGGCGTCGAGGACCTGTTCATCGCGTACCCGCTGTGGGTGGGCCCGCGGCAGGCCGAGCGGCTGCGGCGCCTCGCCGAGCGGGCCAGGATCGCCGTCGGCACGGACTCCGCCGAGGCCGCCCGGGCCATGGGCGCGGCGCTCGGGGACGCGGCAGGGACGCTTGACGTGCTCGTCGAGGTGGACAGCGGCCACCACCGCAGCGGCGTCGCCCCGGTGCAGGCCGTCGCGGTGGCCCGGGCCGCGGCGGACGCGGGGCTGCGTGTCGCCGGCGTCTTCACGTTCCCCGGCCACTCCTACGCCCCCGGCATGCCGACGGCGGCGGCGCACCAGGAGCGGCAGGCGCTCGCCGAGGCCGCCGCGCTGCTCGCGGACGCCGGGTTCGAGGCCACGCGGGTGAGCGGCGGTTCGACGCCGAGCGCGCTGCTCACCGAGCCCGGAGCCACCACCGAGGTCCGCCCCGGCGTGTACGTGTTCGGCGACGCCCAGCAGCTCGAGCTCGGCCGCTGCGGTCCCGAAGACATCGCGCTCACGATCGCCGCCACCGTCACGAGCCGGCACGAGGGCGACGGCGCCATCCCGCGCCGCATCGTCCTGGACGCCGGGACCAAGGTGGTCGGGGGCGACCGGCCCGCGTGGTCCACCGGCTTCGGGCGGCTCATGGACTTCCCCGACGCCCGCATCACGGCCCTGTCGGAGCACCACGCGACGGTGGTGTTCCCCGATGGCGCAGACCTCCCGGCCCTCGGCGAGCGCGTCCGAGTCATCCCCAACCACGTGTGCGTCGCCGTGAACCTCGTCGACGAGGTGGCCGTGGTCAGCCGAGGCGAGGTCGTGGACCGGTGGCGCGTCGCGGCGCGCGGACGCAACAGCTGAAGCTGGACGGCCCGCGGACGACGGCGGGTGCGCGCCCGCCGTCGTGCGCCCGGCAGCGCGCTCAGCGCTCGGAGGACGGAGCGGCGCGCTGCTCGCTGGCGTGCCGGGGGCTCTCCGGGTTGAGGAGCGAGTGCCGCCGCGAGTAGCCGAAGTAGATGGCCAGTCCGACCACGAGCCAGACGGCGAAGCGGACCCATGTCTCCCAGGGCAGGGAGATGATGAGCCAGAGGGAGAACAGGACCCCGACCGCGGGGACCACGGGCATCAAGGGGGTCTTGAACGAGCGCGGGATCTCGGGGCTGCGGTAGCGCAGCACGATGACCGCCAGGCACACCACCACGAACGCGGAGAGGATGCCGATGTTGGTCAGCTCCGCCACGGTGGTGATCGGCAGGACACCGGCGAGGAGTGCGGAGCCGACGCCCACGATCCACGTGACGCGGGTCGGGACGTGGCGCTTGGGGTCGGTCTTGGCGAACCACTTGGGCAGCAGCCCGTCGCGGCTCATGGAGAACCACACCCGGGTCACCCCGAGCATGAAGGTGATCATGACGGTCAGGATGGAGATGATCGCCCCGATCGCGATCACGTCGGCTACGCCCGCGAGGCCCACCGACTCGAACGCCGTGGCGAAGCCGGACTTGGGGTCGATGTCCTTGTAGTTCTGCATCCCGGTGAGCACGAGGGTCGCCAGCACGTAGAGGACCATCGCGATCACGAGGGAGTAGATGATCGCCTTGGGCATGTGCCTCCTGGCGTCCTTCGACTCCTCCGCGGCGGTGCTCATGGCGTCGTAGCCGAAGACGGCGAAGAACACAGTGGCCGCGCCGGTCATCACCCCGCCGAAGCCGAACGGGAAGTAGGGCTGGTAGTTGGCCGTGTTGATGTGGAGGACCCCGAGCACCACGATCACAACGACGAGCAGCACCTTGAGCCCGACGATCACCAGCTCGAAGCGGCCGGTGCTCTGGATGCCCCGCGTGAGGATCCACGCCGTGAGCAGGCACAGCACAATCGCGAAGACGTCGACCACGTGCCCCGGCCCCGTCCCCGGCGCGCCGAGCATCCACGCGGGCAGGTCGACGCCGAACTGCCCCACGAGGAAGCCGAAGTACCCCGAGATGCCGATCGCGACCACCGCCACGATCGCGGTGTACTCGAGCAGCAGGTCCCAGCCGATGAACCATCCCACGACTTCGCCCAGCGACGCGTACCCGTAGGTGTAGGCCGAGCCGGCCTTGGGGATCATGCCCGCGAACTCCGCGTAAGACAGGGCTGCCGCCGCGCTTGCGACCCCGGCGATGAGGAACGAGATCAGCACGGCGGGTCCGGCGGTCTTGTTGGCCACGGCGCCGGCGAGCGAGAAGATTCCGGCGCCGATGATTCCGCCCACGCCGATCGCCGTCAGCTGCCAGAGGCCGAGGGTCCGTGACAGGTGCCCGATCCCCGGCTCCTCCTCGATCTCCCCGATGGGCTTGCGGCGCAGGATTGACTGGTTCGGCCGAGACATGACACCCCTTGCTCGAGTAGGTCGCCTCCGGAAGTCCTGCCAGTATGCGCGCGGGCCGGGGATACGCCTAGGCGTCCGCGGCGCATCCCGGGGCAGATGCGCGCACGACGGCGGGGTGCGCACCCCGCCGTCGTGCACTCACCGCACGCCGCGGACCTCGGCCGCGCCTACATTTCCCGTTCGGCGAACGCGTGGAGCGCGTCGCGGACGAACTCCGCGCCCTCGGCGCCGCCGTAGTTCCTGGCGAACCGCGGGTCGGCGACGTACATGTCGGCGAGGCCGAGCACGTACTCCTTCGCCGGGCCGTGGGGGTAGCCCGGCGTGCCGGGGATGCCGCCGAGCCACTGCACATGGCGGGCGGCGAGCGCCTGGGCGGCCTCGCCGTCGGGGGCCTCGCCGCTCCGGGCGGCGGCGAGCCAGTCCTCCCCGAGCCGGCGCGAGCGCTCCTTCCATTCGGCCTGCCCCTCGGGGCCGAGGCCGCGCCACCACGCGTCGGAGTCGGCGTACGCCGCCGCACCCCAGCGCTGCTCGACCTCGTCCTTGTACTGAGTGTGGTCGAATCCGTCGAACATGTCCTTGGCCATGACCGGCCCTCCTGTCTCCAATGCCTCGATGGTCTGCTCCACCGCGCGCGCCTGCCGGGCGAGCCTCTCCTGCTCGGCGCCCAGCCACGCGAGGTGGCGGCGCAGGGCGCGGGCCGGGTCGCCGTCGTGCGCGAGCGCCGACGCGATGTCGTCCAGCCCGAGGCCGAGCTGGCGCAGGAGGAGGATGCGCTGGAGGCGCACGAGCGCGTCCCGGTCGTAGTAGCGGTAGCCGTTGGCGCCGGTGCGGGTCGGCTCGAGCAGGCCGATGCTGCCGTAGTGGCGCAGGGTCCGGCTCGTGGTCCCGGCGAGGCGGGCGACCTCCTGGATGCTCCAGTCCATGCGTTCCTCCTTCCGTTCTCCCACGGTAGGAGTTGACGCTGCGTCAAGGTCAAGGGGGATCAGGGACAGGAAGAGGCCGACGGCGGCGGGTTCGCACCCGCCGTCGTCGGCCTCCTGGTTGTCCTGGCCGCCCGGAGGGGGCTACTCGTCGCCGGTGGTGGCCTCCGGGTCCTCCTCCGGCTCGAAGGTCGTGGCCTCCTCGCCGGCGCCCAGACCCACCCCTTCATCGCTGTCGGGGATGCTCTCGCCCGTCGGCTCCTCCGGGATCGGCTCGCGCTCGTCGGGATTCGTGCCCATGGTCTGCCCCTCTCATCCGAGTTCAGCCTGCACGACCCAATATGGCCGAAAGCGGGCGGGGAGAACAGGGGAACCGCCGGTCAGGACTTCTTCGGGATGAGCGCCACCGCGACGGCGGCGAGGAGCCCGATGCCGGCGAAGATGACGAAGTTCCACTGGAACGGGAGCTGGACGGCGGCGATGACGCCCCCGATCATCGGGCCCGCGATGGCCCCGATGCGGGCGAAGGAGAGCGCCCAGCCGGTGGCGGTCCCGCGGGCGTGCGCGGGGTAGTAGTCGGCAACCCACCCGGTCAGGACGAGCGAGGTCGAGATCGACCCGACGCCGGCCACCGCGACGAACACGTAGTTCACGAACTGGCTGCCCGGGAACATGAGCGCCAGGATGCCCGCCGAGCCGAGGGCGTAGAAGACCACGAGGATGAGCTTCTTGCCGTACTTGTCCGCGACCCCGCCGATGAGGACTCCGCCGATCGCCGAGGCGAGCGAGAAGACGAGCAGGAACGTCAGCGACGAGCCGAGGTCGTAGCCGGCCTTCTTCATGATGGCCGGGAGCCACGTGTTGAGCCCGTACACGAGGAGGAGGCCGCAGAAGAGCGAGATCCAGAAGCAGACGGTCGCCACGCCGTAGCGGCGGGAGAACATCGTGCCCAGGACGCTCTTCCACGAGGCGCCGGCCTCCTTGCCCGGATCGGCCCGGGGCGTCCAGTCCTCGGCGACGAACGGGGAGATGCCGAGCTTCCGGGCGAGCGTCTCGGCTCGGTCGCGGCGGCCCTTGGCCATGAGGAACTCGAGCGATTCGGGCACGAAGGCGAGGATGAGCGGCAGGATCACGAGCGGTGCGGCGCCGAGTCCGATCACCCACCGCCAGCCGAGGGTGGGCAGGAACGCGAGCGCGCAGAGCGCCGAGACGACGATGCCGAGCGAGTAGCCCGAGTACATGAGCCCGTAGTTGTAGGAGCGCTTGGTGGGCGCCGAGTACTCGATGGTGAGGGCCGCGGCGACCGGGATGATGCCGCCCATGCCGAGGCCGCCCAGGAGGCGGAACAGGCCGAACAGCTCGGGCGTCGGCGCGAAGGCTGCGCCGAGCTGGGTCGTGGTGAAGATGAGCATGGAGACCGCGAGCATCCGGCGGCGCCCGAACAGGTCCGAGAGGGTGCCGATGAACATCGCCCCGATCAGCATGCCCACGAGGGCGTACGAGCCGAGGCCGCCGAGCGCCAGCGGGCTCAGGTTCCACGGCTTGTAGTCGGCCAGGGCCGGCAGGACCGCGCCGAGGACGCCGACGTCGTAGCCTTCGGCGAGGATCGCGAGCCAGCAGCAGAAGAGGACTTTCGAGGTGGTGCTCTTCGGCACCGGCCAGGCTCCAGCCCGGCTTCCGGTGACGGTGGACGACGGCGCAGCGGCCATGGGCGGACTCCTCGTTGAGTTGCGCGGTTGTGACGTGCGTCACCGGACGACCATAAGACGTGCGGATGACGACCGTCAAGGAAGGGCGATAATCAGCCGCCTGCGGGACTGGTCTCCGCAGCGTAGCCGACGGCGGCCCGGATTCTGGGAGACTCTAGGCAGCCCTCGGAACGCGATGTACCGTAGCGGACTATGGACTTTTCGTGACGGAAGTCACGGAATCAGGTTATGCACCACTTGTGTGCGCCCGGACGAAGGAGTCCCCATGCCCCTGCCCACCCTCATCGAGTCCCTCGCCGCCGGCACCACGCGCGTCGTCGACCTCACGAACCGGCTCTCCTCCCAGACGCCGACGCTGCGGCTCCCCGAGCCGTTCGCGAACCTCGTGGACTTCAGCCTCGAGGAGGTCTCGGCCTACAACGAGCCGGGACCGTTCTGGAAGCACCACAACATCTCCACCGGCGAGCACATCGGCACCCACCTCGACGCCCCCGTCCACTGGGCCACGGGCAGGGACGGCAAGGACGTCGCCTCGATCGAGCCCGGCCGCCTCGTCGGGCCGGCTTGCGTCCTGGACGTGACCGCGCAGGTGGCCGAGGACCCCGACTTCCTCGTCGACATCGAGCACATCGAGGCCTGGCAGGACGAGCACGGGCCGCTGCCCGAGAACGCGTGGCTCCTGGTCCGCACCGGCTGGGAGGCGTACGCGCAGGACCGCGAGCGCTTCCTCAACGCGGACGAGAACGGGCCGCACTCCCCCGGCTTCACCGCGCGCTGCGCGCAGTGGCTCGCCGAGTCGACCCCCCTCTCGGGCGTGGGCGTGGAGACCGTGGGGATCGACGCCGGCTCGGCCGGGGGGATGGAGCCGCCGTTCCCGATGCACCACTTCCTCCTCGGGCACGACAAGTACGGCATCACCTCTCTGCAGAACCTGGGCCAGCTGCCCATCACGGGCGCGCTCCTGATCGTGGCGCCGCTGCCGATCGTGGGCGGGACCGGCTCCCCGGCCCGTGTCCTCGCGTTCGTGCAGGAGGATGCCGCGTGAGCGCCGCTTCGGCCCCGGCGGGGGCCGAGACTGTCGCCGGCGTCGTCGCCCGGACGCTCGCCGAGCTCGGGGCGGGGCACTGCTTCGGGGTGGTCGGCTCGGGGAACTTCGCGGTGACGAACGCGCTCGTCGCGAACGGCGTGCCGTTCACAGCCGCCCGGCACGAAGGGGGCGCAGCGACCATGGCCGACGCCTACGCCCGCATGTCCGGCAAGGTCGGCCTCGTCTCCGTCCACCAGGGCTGTGGGCTGACGAATGCGACGACCGGCATCGGCGAGGCCGCCAAGTCCCGCACCCCGCTCATCGTCCTCGCCGCGGAGACGGCAGGCGCCGCCGTGCACTCCAACTTCGCGATGGACCAGGCGGCGCTCGCCCGGTCGGTGGGGGCGGTGGCCGAGCGCGTCCACTCGGCCGCGTCCGCCGTCGCCGACACCGTGCGCGCCTTCCGGACCGCGCTCGAGGGCCGGCGCACGGTCGTGCTGAACCTGCCCCTGGACGTACAAGTGCAGGAACTGCAGAGCACCGCGCACGACGCCGGCCACGCGCCGTCGTCCGTCGCCTCGCCGCTGCGGGTCGCGCCCCCCGCGCCGGTGCGCCCCGCCGAGGAATCGGTCCGCGCGATCGCCGAACTGCTTGCAACGGCCGAGCGGCCGGTGTTCGTCGCCGGGCGCGGGGGCCGCGGGGCCCGCAAGGAGATCCTGGCACTTGCCGAGCACGCGGGCGCCCTCGTGGCCACCTCCGCGGTGGCGAAGGGCCTCTTCGCCGGCGAGCCGTTCAGCCTCGGCATCTCAGGCGGTTTCTCCTCCCCCACGACGGCGGAGCTCATCTCAGGCGCGGACGTGATCGTCGCGTTCGGGTGCGCCCTGAACATGTGGACCATGCGGCACGGGAACCTCATCGGGGCGGACACCGCCGTCGTGCAGGTGGACCTGGACCACGCGGCGCTGGGCGCGCACCGCCCCGTGACGCTCCGGGTGGTCGGAGACTCGGGGGCCACCGCGGCCGCCGTGCTCGAGGCGCTCTCCGGCGCCGCGCCGCGGACGGCGTACCGCACCGAGGAGGTGCGCGAGCGCATCGCGGCCGGTTCCCGCTGGCAGGACGTGGTGACGGAGGACCTCTCGGGGCCCGGCGCGGACGGGCTGGAGCGGATCGACCCGCGCGAGGTCACCCGCCGCCTCGACGCGCTCCTGCCCGCGGAGCGGATCGTCGCCGTCGACTCGGGAAACTTCATGGGCTACCCGAGCCAGTACCTCGACGTCCCCGACGAGTTCGGCTTCTGCTTCACCCAGGCCTTCCAGTCGATCGGGCTGGGGCTCGCGACGGCCATCGGCGCCGCGCTCGCCCAGCCTGGCCGCCTGCCGGTGCTCGGCTCGGGCGACGGCGGCTTCCTCATGGGCCTGTCCGAGCTCGAGACCGCGGTGCGGCTCAAGCTGCCGCTCGTGTGCGTCGTCTACAACGACGCCGCGTACGGGGCCGAGGTCCATCACTTCGCCGCCGACGACGCCGACGTCGACGTCTCCACGGTGACCTTCCCCGAGACCGACATCGCCGCCATCGCCCGCGGGATCGGCTGCGAGGCCGCGACGGTCCGGACGCTGGACGACCTCGACGCCGTCGGGCGCTGGCTGGCCTCCGGGCCGAACGGGCTACCAGTCCGGCCGCTGGTGCTCGACGCGAAGGTCGCCTCCGACGGGGGCGCCTGGTGGCTGCAGGAGGCGTTCAAGGGGCACTGAGCGGGGACAAGGCCTCTGTCCCCGCGGCGGGGACGGGGGCGGCGAGCCTCCCGTCGCGCATGGTCGCGACCGCGTTCGTCAACGGAACGAATTCGGTGTCGTGCGTGACCATGACGGTGGCGACCCTGAACTCGTCGGTGACGCGGCGCAGGAGCCGGACAATGGACTCGCTGCGTTCGTGGTCCAGGGCCGCGGTGGGCTCGTCCACGAGCAGGACCTTGGGTTCGCCCATGAGCGCTCGGGCGATGTTGACCCGCTGACGTTGGCCGCCGGAGAGCTGGTGCGGGCGCTTGTCGGCGCTCGGGG
Source organism: Sinomonas sp. R1AF57 (assembly GCF_002224485.1). Classification (GTDB taxonomy): domain Bacteria; phylum Actinomycetota; class Actinomycetes; order Actinomycetales; family Micrococcaceae; genus Sinomonas; species Sinomonas flava. The sequence goes on along the minus strand of NZ_CP022463.1, from coordinate 3,895,308 downwards.
CGAGCCCCACGACGTCGAGCATTTCTGCGGCCTTCGCCCACGCGGCCTTGGCGGACCGCCCGCGCAGATGGTCGCCGATCACGAGCTGTTCGGCCGCGGACAGCGACGCGAGCAGGTTCGGCTGCTGGAAGATGAGGCCGACCTTTTCGCGGCGTAGCACCGCGAGGTCCTTGTCCCCGAGGCCTGTCGCATCGGTGCCGTCGATGAGCACCAGGCCGTGGGTGGGGCGGACGAGGGTGGCTGCGACGGCGAGCAGGCTGGACTTGCCGGAACCTGACGGGCCCACGAGGGAGACCAGCTGGCCGCCGCGGACGCTGAGATCGACGGCGTCGAGGGCTCTGACGGTTCCGTCGCCGTCCGGGTACTCGAGGGTGACGTTGACGAGGGCCAGGGGAGCGGGAGTGGAGGACATGACGATGCTTCCTTGAGGTTCAGGGCCGGACTGCGGCGTGGGTCAGTTGCCGCCGAGCGCGATGAGGGGGTCGACCTTGGTGACGCGGCGGACGGCAAGGGCCGCGCCGGCCAGGCCGAGGGCGATGATCCCGACGACGGGCAGCAGTGTCGTGGCCGGGGTGATGAGGAAGGGTGCGGCTGTCGCTGCCACCAGGCCGCCGAGGACGCCCACCACGCCCCCGAGTCCAGCCCCGGCGAGCAGGACGATGGCTGCTTGGGCGAGGGCATCGCGGAGGAGGTAGCCTGCCGAGGCCCCCATCGCCTTGAGCACGGCGATGTCACGCGTGCGCTGGACAGTCCAGACTGTCAGGAAGGCCACGATGACCAGCGCAGAGATGCCGTAGAGGAAGCCCTGCATCAGGATCAGGGAGCCGTTCTCGCTCTTGTAGGAGCCCAACGCCTGGAAGGAACCCGTGCGGGAGGCGCTGACTGTGTGCGCGGCGGCGTTGGCGGCGGCCTCGTCAACGGCGGCACCGTTCTGGTAGGTGACCGCGGCAACCGTGGCGAGCTGTCCAGGGCTGCTGACATGGGCGAGCCTGGACCAGGTCGGGAGGGCAGTCCAGGCGACGCTGGTGTGGGAGTACCACTGGTCGTCGACGACGGCGCTGACGGTCAGGTCGATGCCGCCGACCCTGGCGGTGTCGCCGACTCCCAGGGACAGGGCGGTGGCGACGGCCCTGCCGATGACGACCGTGTCGGCACCGACGTCGGACGGGGCGAGCCCCCCGCCGGATGCGACGCCGAAGACGGCGACGTTGGCGGTGCCGGCGCCGCTGCCCCCGGTGACGGCCTGGAGGCGGCTCTGGCTGATGCCGAGGGGCTCCGCGGCCTGCACGCCCGGGGCGTTCTTCCAGGTCTCGACCTGGTCGGCGCTGATCTCGCTCTCCGTGAACGAGGCCTTGGGCTCGCTCGTGCCCGGGGCTCCGAAGACGATGGTGTCAACGGCCATCGGCGGGACCCCCGCGGGGCTGACGGCGCCGAGTCTGGCGATGGCTGAGGTCGACTGGTCCCCCAGGCCGGCCGTGAGCCCGGAGAGCATGACGAGGAGCAGGGTGATCGGGGCGACGACTCCGCCCATCAGGGCGAATCGGCCCTTGGCATAGCGAATGTCGCGGACAGCGAGGAACACGTTCAGTCTTCTTTCAGTGGGGTGTCTGGCAGCCGAAAGGCTCCTTGATCCACTCTCCCGCGGGCCGGGGGCGCACATCATCGTGCAGGCGATTGACCCCGCAGGAGGAACGGCTGATCTCCGGGTCAACCATTCGGTTGACCCCACCTGATCGGGACCCGCATACGCTGGTACAGTGCCTGCCGCAGACCCGCCCCCCGCACCGGACAGCGCTCGTCCTCCAGGGCTGGACGGAGACTCTCCCGGCGATCCCGGCACGGCCCCGACTGTGGTGATCCTGCGCGTCCTGAGGGTCACGCTGCACGTCGGCTTCGCCGCCCTGCTGAGCGTGGCGGTCGTGAGGCTGCTGAGCATGGGGCAGGCCGGCGTGCTGGGCTACGTCTGGACCGCGGCCGCGTGTGTCCTGGCCGGCGTCTACCTCACCGGCACGCTGCAGGAGAAGCGCTTTGCCGCGGCCGGAACCGGCATGGACCCTCGCCGCTACGGCGTCCTCTGGCTGGGGATCGTCACCGCGCTCTGGCTCGTCCTGCTGTCGGCGAGCGCCGAGTTCTCCTGGCTCGCGTTCCCCCTCTTCTTCCTCCACCTGCACGTGCTGCCGCGGCGGGTGGCGCTGCTGACCATCGCGCTGATGACCGCCGCAGTCATCGCCGCACAGTGGGCCTCCAGCGGGCTGGCCGCCCCCCAGCCGGCGATGGTCATCGGCCCGCTCTTCGGTGCAGGGTTCTCCATCGTGACGGGGCTCGCCTACCGGGCGCTCTACCGGGAAGCGGAGCGCCAGCGCCGGGCAGTCGATGAACTGAGACGGACCCGCACAGAGCTGGCCGCATCGCAGCACGACGCCGGGGTCCTCGCCGAGCGCGAGCGGCTGGCCCGGGAAATCCACGACACGCTCGCCCAAGGCCTCTCGAGCATCGTCCTGATGGCCCGCGCGGCGGAGAAGTCGCTCGCCGACGGCGACGCTGCCACCGCCGCCGCGCGCCTCGCCCTCGTGCGGCAGACCGCGTCGGAGAACCTCTCGGAAGCCCGCAGCTTCGTCCGCGGGCTCTCCTCCCCGCAGCTGCAGGGGGCTTCCCTCCTGGAGAGCCTGCACCGGCTGTGCGAGCGCACCGAGACCACTGCCGCTGCTCGCGGCGTGCGGCTGCGGTGCAGGGTCGAACTCGACGGGGAACCCGTGGACCTGCCCCAGCCCTATCGGGTGACACTCCTCCGGGCCGCCGAAGCAAGCCTCGCAAACGTCGCGGACCACGCCGGCGCCAGCAACGCCGTCGTGACCCTCGCCTTCCTGGGCAGCGACGTCGCCTTGGACATCTACGATGACGGCGTCGGCTTCGACCCCGGCACCCTGGCGGCGCAGACCGCTGCGCGGACCGACGGGACCGGCTACGGGATCCGGTCGCTGCAGCAGCGGGTGCAGGAGCTGGACGGTTCCCTCGACCTGGAGTCGGCTCCCGGGGAGGGGACGGTGGTCGCGGTGCGCCTGCCCTTGCGAGAGGCCGCCGGGAGGACGGGACGATGAAGGAGATCCGCGTTCTGCTGGTCGATGACCACCCGGTGGTCCGGGCCGGGCTGAGGGCGATGCTCACGGCGTTCGAGGGGATCTCCGTCGCGGCGGAGGCGGCCGACGGCGACGCGGCACTGAAAGAGCTGGAACGGCTGAGGATTCTGGGGGACAGGGTCGACGTGGTGCTCATGGACCTGCAGATGGGTGCCGGAATGGACGGCGTCACGGCCACTTCCCGGATCAGGCAGCTGGAGGGTCCCCCGCCCGTCCTGATCCTGACCACGTATGACACGGACGCCGACATCCTGGCGGCAGTGGAGGCAGGCGCGAGCGGCTACATGCTCAAGGACGCCCCTCCCGAGCAGATCCACCAGGCCGTGCTGGCCGCCGCCGCCGGCCAGACGGCGCTGGCGCCGCGGGTCGCGGCCCTGCTGATGGACAGGATCAGCAATCCCGCCCCGTCGCTCACCCCGCGGGAGATCCAGCTGCTCGAGCTGCTCGCCACCGGCCTGTCCAACCGGGCCATCGCCAAGCGGGTCTTCATCTCCGAGGCGACCGTCAAGACCCACCTCGTGCACATCTACGGCAAACTCGGGGTGGACAACCGCACGGCAGCCATTGCCGCCGCCACCCAGCGCCGCATCATCCGGGGCCCCGGCACCCAGGGCTGAGCATGCCTGGTCCTACCAGCGCGGGTGGACCGCCTCGCGGAAGTACGCGTCGTAGATCCGCTGCACCCCGGCATCGAGCTCCGTCCCCAGGCGGCCTGCGGCGTCGGCCGCCGCGGCGTTAGCCCTCGCCTGGGCGGCGTTCCTCGCCCCGGGGATCGCGGTGGTGACCCCCGGCTGGGAGACGATCCACGCCAGGGCGGCCTGCGCCGTCGTCAGGCCCTCCGGGAGGAGCTTCTGGAACTCGGCCACGGCGTCGAGGCCCTGTTCGAAGTCAACGCCGGAGAACGTCTCCCCCACGTCGAAGGCCGAGCCGTCCCGGTTGTAGCTGCGGTGGTCGCGCTCGTCGAACCGGGTGCTGCGGCTGTACTTCCCGCTGAGCAGGCCTGAGGCCAGCGGCACCCGCACGATGATCCCGACGCCTGCCTCCCGGGCCGCCGGGAAGACCTCCTCCTGGGGCTTGAGCCGGAACGGGTTGAAGATGATCTGCACCGTGGCGACACCGGGCCGGGCGATCGCGGTGAGGGCTTCCTCGGTCCTCTCCACGCTGACGCCGTAGCTGCGCATCACGCCTTCCTCAACGAGCTGGTCGAGGGCGTCGAAGACCCGGTCGTCCGAGTAGACCGGGGTGGGCGGGCAGTGCAGCTGGACCAGGTCGAGGGTGTCCTGGCCGAGGTTGCGGCGGGAACGGTCGAGCCACTGGCGGAAGTTCTCGAGGGTGTAGTTCTCGGGGACCTGGGGCACGCGCCGGCCCATCTTGGTCGCCACCGTGATGCCTGCGTCGGGATGGGCTGCGAGCCAGGCGCCGATGGTCTGCTCGCTGCGGCCATCGCCGTAGACATCGGCCGTGTCGAAGAACCTCACGCCGGATTCGGCCGCCGCGTCGAGCACCTGGGCGGCGTCCGCTGCGCCGACCTCGCCCCAGTCGGACCCCAACTGCCACGTTCCGAGGCCGATCGGCGAAACGATCCGGCCAGTCCGTCCCAGCACACGCTCTTCCATGGTGTCCGACTATAGTGCGCTGGCTCACGCAGGGCGGTGGACGCACAGGCAGGGGCCACGCGACCGGTCGTCGCGCGGCCCCTGCCGGTATCGGATCAGGCGGCGGGCACCGGCGCCGCGTCGAGGCCGAGCCGGCGGCGGTCGCGCTGCTGGTTGATGAAGACCAGGGACAGCACGCCGCATGCCAGGAGGAGGCCGCCGGCGAGCGCGAAGGAGGCCGAGTACCCGGCGGCCTGCGTCGCGGCGCCGCCGATGAGGAAGCCGGAGACCGCGGGGGCGAAGACGCCGCCGGTGGTGAACACCGCGTTGGCGATGGAGAGGTTCGCCCCGCGCTGGGCCACCGAGGTCAGCTCCGCGACCACGAGGTAGCTGAGGGCGAACAGCGCCGGCGCGGTGCCGAAGCCGAACACCATGAGTGCGACCGCCACGACCGGGTCCGGGACGAGGGAGGCGGCGAGGAGGGCCGCTCCCCCGAATACCGCGCCGCTGCCGAGCACCCAGGCCCGCGACTTGCGGGTGGGGACGCCGCGGAGGTGGAGGCGCTGCGTGAGGGCGCTCAGGCCCACGGTCGCGATGGCGCCCCAGGCGGCCGGGAGGGCGATGAGGCTGCCCGCCTGCTGCCCCGTGAGCCCCAGGACGGTCTGGAAGTACGCCGGGCCCCAGGACATCGCGAGGGTGAAGGTCCAGTAGCCGAAGAACGAGGTCAGCACCGCGAAGATCCAGCTCGGGGACAGGATGGTCCGCAGGTAGGGCACGCGGTTCTCCACCACGGCGGTGGCGGACGACGGCGTGGCGGCGCCGGCGCGGGCGCCCCGGTCGCCATCGAGCTTCAGCTCGGCCGCGCGGCTCGTGTACGGGCCCTCCTTGCCGACGATGAGCCAGTAGGCGGCGAACGCGAGGCCCACGACGGCGAGCAGCGCGAACGCGGCGTGCCAGCCGTAGGAGCCGATCACCCAGGCGAGCACGGGGGCGAAGGCCACGATGCCGAGGGTGACGCCGGAGGAGGCCAACGCGGCCGGGGTGGCGCCCTTCTTCTCGGGGAACCACTTGTAGACGCCGTGCATCATGACCGGCGCGAGCGGGCCCTCGCCGGCGCCGAGGAGGAGCCTGCTGACCCAGAGCGCGGGCAGCGAGGAGAAGACGAGGATCGGGGCCTGGGCCACCGACCAGAGGATGCAGATGACCAGCAGGATCCAGCGGCTCTGGACCTTGTTCGCCAGCGGGGCGGCGACAAGCTGCGCCACGCCGAAGGTGAAGAACATGGCGCTGCTGACCAGCCCGAACATCTCGGGGGTGATCTGGAGGTCCTTCATGATGGGCACGGCCGCGAGGCCCAGGACGGCCTTGTCCGCCCAGCTGAGCATCATGAGGAACAGCAGCGAGACCGTGACGAGCCAGCCGTAGCGGCGGCGCTTCTCGTAGGACCAGGTGGCCGGGTCCTTCGACACGGCGGCGGGCGCCTGGGGCGGCGTGGGGGGAGCAAGCTGGGTCATGGATCTACTCCTTCGTAGAACCGGCTCACGCAGCAGCGGAGACCTTGAGGGGGATGGAGGTGAAGAAGTGGAGGGTGTTGTGGAGCTCCTGGACGGGATCGCCGTCGAGCTCGAGGGTGGCGGCCCGCGCCACGAGTGCCTTGAGGACCAGTTCGATCTCGAGGCGGGCGATGGGCTGCCCGATGCACTGGTGCAGTCCCATGCCGAAGGCGACGTGCCCGGTCGCGTTGCGGTCCAGGTCGAAGTCCGACGCCGTGTCGCCCCACCGCCGGGGGTCGCGGTTGGCGGCACCGAGGAAGAGCAGGATCTTGGAGTCGGCCGGGATGCGCACCCCGACGAGCTCGGAGTCCACGGTTGCGGTGCGGTGGAACATCTGGAACGGCGACTCGAGGCGCAGCGCCTCGTCGACGGCGAACTTCACCAGGTGCGGCTCGCGGCGCAGCCGCGCCCACTGCTCGGGCTCGCGGGCCAGGCAGAGGAGCGTGTTGCCGATGCCGGCCACCGTAGTGTCGACGCCGGCGGAGAGCAGGGCCCGCACGAGCAGCGAGGCTTCCTGGTCGGTGATGTTGCCGAGGTCGGCCTGCTCCCAGATCTTCTCCCCGAACCCCCCGGGCATGAGGCTTCCGCGGGCGCACGCCCACTCGACCCAGGCGGCCACGGACTCGGCACCGACGAAGGCACGCTCGTAGATCTCGTTGCGCGGGCCGAACGCGTTGAAGGCCATGCTGCCGTAGGGCAGGAGGTTCTCCCGTCCTGAGTCGGGGATGCCGACGGCGTCGGGGAAGACGCGCAGCGGGTAGACCTGCGCGAGGTCTGTCACGGCGTCGAACGAACCGCGGGTGACGAGCGATTCGGCGAGGCTCTCCGCGGGCGGGGTGAAGCCTGCGGCCAGGTCCCGGACCGAGCCGGGGTGGATGACCTTCGACAGGCCCCGCCGCATCGCCGTGTGGGTGGGCGGGTCCGACTCGAGGATGCCGGCAGGTCGCCACTCGGCCTGCTTGCGGATGTCCTTCGGCCCGACTCCGCCGGAGGAGCAGTAGGTCTCGAAGTCCATGAGGACCTCGCGGACGGGGTCGAAGTGCGTGACGGCGTAGACGCCGTACTTCTCGAGGTAGACCACGGGGCCGGCCTCGCGCAGGGTCTCGTGGAGGGCGTAGCGGCCCACGAGGTTCTCGGGGGCGAAGGGATCCGCGTCGAGGATCGGCGCCTCGCGGTGTGTCAGAAGCGACATCGTGTTCTCCGTAGGTCTCAGAGGTCGAGGGTGAGGCGGCTGCAGCCGGAGGCGGCGCGGGAGACGCAGACCATCATCGTGGCGCTGCGGGCCCGGTCCTCGGGGCTGAGGATTGCGTCGCGGTGGTCCACCTCGCCGGCGAGGACGGGGATCTCGCACGTGCCGCAGACCCCTTGGCGGCACGAGGAGAGGACGCGCACTCCGGCCTCCTCGACGGCGTCGAGGACGGTGCGGTCCGCGGCGACCTCGACGACACGGCCGGTACGGCTCAGCTCGACCTCGAACGGGCCCGCGGACCCGCTGGCGCCCGGGGCCGCGGCGAAGCGCTCGAGGTGCAGGGCGCCGGCGGGCCAGCCGAGGCAGTAGTCCTCGATGGCGTCGAGGAGGCGCTGGGGGCCGCACGCGTAGACGAGGGTGAGGGCCCGCGGAACGCCGAGGAGTGCCTCGAGGTCCAGCCGGCCGGACTCCTCCGACGGGAAGAGCAGCACCCGCTCGGGTCCGTAGGCCTCCAGGAGCCCCTGCGCGAAGGCCATGGTCGCGAGGCTGCGGCCGCCGTAGGCGAGGCGCCACTCCTTGCCTGCCTGCTCGGCCGCCTCGATCATCGCGAGCATCGGCGTGATGCCGATCCCGCCCGCGATGAAGAGGTACTTGCGCGAGGGGGCGAGGGAGAAGTTGTTGCGCGGGCCGCCGACGACGACCCGGGTGCCCGGGGTGAGCTCCTCGTGGACGTACGCTGAGCCGCCGCGGGACTCGGGCTCGCGCAGGACGGCGATCTCGAGGCTCGCACGGTTGGCCGGCGAGGAGCAGATCGAGTACTGGCGCGTGTGCCCGGGGAGGTGCAGGTCGATGTGCGCTCCGGCTTCCCACGCGGGGAACAGGCTGCCGTCCGCGGGGCGGAGCGTGAGGTGGGCGACGCCGTCGGCCGCCTCACGGCGTTCGGCGACGAGCGCGTCCAGCGTCGCGGAGACCGGCAGGAGGTGCTCCATGTCTGCCTCGGCCTGTGCCGTCATCGGGATGTCCTTTCGCTGATGCGGGTGGAGGATGCCCTCCATCGCCGCGCCTTCTCCAAGACCTTAAGTCCGCTGCGTGGTCCGGATCACGCGGCCTTTACCGCTGGATGGAAAAGCAGCGTCAGCCGGCTTGTCCATCCCTTCGGAGCCTCGGTCGGGCGCCTCAGCCGGTGGCGCCCAGCGTCCTGCCGATCGCCTTCGCGGCCACCTGGAGGGCCGGGAGCGTGCGCGCCACGGGCGGCGGCGTGGCCCCGATGCCGACGGCGCCGAGGGCAGCGATCACTCGTCCGCCGGCGCCGAAGACGGGCACGGCGAGGCCGGAGGTTCCGAGGGCGTGCTCCTCGACGGTGGTGGCGTAGCCCTGCTCGCGGATCTTCACGATCTCGCGCTGGAGCTTGGCCGGGTCGGTGATGCTGTGCCGTGTCTCCTGCTTCAGCTCGGCGAACGCCTGCTCGAGGACGGACACCGGCGCATAGGCGAGCAGGACCTTCCCGCCCGCGCTCGTGTGGAGGAGCAGCCGCTCCCCCACACGCGCCACAGGCTGCCCCACGGCGGTGCCCGCAATGCGCTCCAGGAGCAGCGCGCGGGCGTCTTCGAGGACGAACAGGTTCACCACGTGGCGGGTCGCGAAGAGGACGTCATGCATGTACGGGGCCGCGACCTCGCGCAGGCCCTTCTGGACGGGGGCAAGCATGCCGAGCGTCCACAGGCGGTAGCCGATCTGGTACCGGCCGTCGGTGGTCTTGGCCAGGGCGCCCCACTCCGTGAGCTCGCCCAGCAGGCGGTGGCACGTGGCCACGGGCGTGCCAGAGCGACGGGCGATCTCGGAGAGACCGAGGACCGGATTCTCCTGGTCGAACGCGCCCAGCACGTTCAGCGCCCGTGACGTCACGGACTTCCCGGCGGCCTTCGTATGACCTGCCACTGCCCACCTCGCCGACGAGGCACACGGCACCGTGCCGTGCGCCCCCTTCACGATACCTGTGCCACGGCCGGCCGGACGGGGGGCCTGTGGTGGCGAGGCCACGTGGGAAGCCGGCGGCACCGGGTCCTTCGCCTCTGAGGCGCGCCGGTGCGCTCCGCTAGTGTCGGGGGAGTCAGGAAGCGGCGAGCACACGCAGTTCCGCGCCCAAGGCTCCCTGCTCCCCAGGGACGGTCCGCGGACAGCCCGATGACGTAGGGAAACCCGCCGATGGCCCCCGCACCAGCCCCGCACGACCCCCTGACGGTGTTCCTCCTGGCCGCCCTCGTCCCGCTCCGGCGCCGGCTCGCGGAGCTCCTGCAGGACGAGGGCATGAAGATCGTCGGGGAGAGCTCCTCGGCCTCGGACGCCGCGCGCTCGATTCCCGTCCTGGGTCCCCGCGTCGCGGTGCTGGACCTCACGGTCCCCGACGGTAACGGGATCGCCCTGTGCAGGGAGGTCAGGCGGACGAGCCCAGGCACGCGCTGCGTCATCCTCGCCAGCTTCTTCGACCACCGGGCCTACGGTGCGGCCATGGAGGCCGGCGCCTCTGCCTTCGTGCTGCGGCAGATCAGGAACCACGGCCTCCCGGACGCGGTCCGCCGCGCCGCCTGCACGGAGCCTTCCGTCCGGGTCAGCTCCGGGCCGGGATGCGTCCCGGGACGAAGCGCTGGCCCGGCTGGGCCACGGTGATCGGCCCGGAGAACTCCGCGGCCACGCCGGCCGCCCACTCCTCGTCGGTGGCCACCCCGGCCAGATGGGACAGGACCACGTGCCCGACGCCGGCCGCCCGGGCCACGCGCCCGACCCCGGCGGGGGTGGTGTGGGAGACCTGCTGGTGGTTGAGGAACTCCGGCGAGAAGTCCCGGGCCGCGAAGTAGGCGAGGTTGACCGCCTCGTGGATGAGCAGGTCCGCGCCCGCGGCGAGGGTCGCGACGTTCTCGCACTCGGTGGTGTCCCCCGAGATGACGACCGAGCCGTAGCGGGTGTCGAAGCGGAACGCGAAGGCCGGGAACACCGGCGGGTGCTCGACGAGGATGGCCGTGACCGTCACGTTCTCGTCCGTGTACACCTCGAACGGCCGCATGGCCGGGGTGGAGCCAGGGCCGCCGCCCGCGGCGTCCGCGGGGAGCTCGATGTCCACGGGGCGCACGATGCGCCGCAGGTCGGGGCGCCCCTCGTCGACGATGCGGATGGCGATGTCGTAGTCGAATGCGGCGAGGAGGTGGGAGACCATCTCGCTCGTCTGCGGCCCGGGCCCGTAGACGGGGACGTCGCGGGTGAAGCCGTCCACGGGCCTGCCCCAGTTCCACAGCAGGTAGGCGGGCAGTTCGCCCACGTGGTCCGAGTGGAGGTGGGTGATGAACGCGGCCCGCAGGTCCTGGCCGCGGAGGCCGGCGGCGTTGGCCTGGCGGGTGCAGCCGAGGCCGAAGTCGACGAGGTAGTGGGCGCCGTCGACCACGATTGCGGTGGCGATGCCGGGGGCTCCGCTGCGGATCGCGGGCCCGGCCGCGGTGCCCAAGGTGATGACGTCGAGGCCGGCGGGTGCCGGGCTGTTCGCGGGGTGCATGCGGGTCCTCCGAATCAGCGGGCCGTCACAGCGGCGGAAGCTGCCGCGGGGGTGGGGCTCGGGGCGGTGTGGCTGCGGGCATTCACAGTGCGCAGCTCGAGGTAGGGCTCGAGCCCGAACGGGCCGCGCTCGCGCCCCACGCCGGACGCCTTCCAGCCGCCGAATGGGGCGTCCAGCTCCACCTGCGTGTGCTGGTTGACCCAGACCGTGCCTGCCTCGATCCGGCCGGCCAGCTCGTCGGCGCGGTCCAGGTCAGGCGTCCACAGGGAGGCGCCGAGGCCGAACTCCTGGCCGTTGAGGCCCTCGAGGAGCCGGTCGAGGTCCGTGTAGGCGACCACGGGCAGGGCCGCGCCGAACTGCTCCCCTGCGACCAGGGCGGTATCGAACGCAGCGCCGGCCACGACGGTCGGCTCGAGGAAGTACCCCGGCAGGGAGGTCCCCCGGCCGCCGCCCGAGGCGAGCCTCGCGCCGCCGTCGAGCGCGTCCCGCACCAGGCCCTGGACGAGCTCGAGCTGGGACCGGCTGTGCATCGGGCCCATGGTGGTGCCCTCCGCGACGCCGTGGCCGAGGACGAGCTTGGCCGCCTCCGCAGCGATCGCCTCCACGAACTCGGCCTCCCGCTCGGCGGGCACGAACACGCGCTTGACCGCCATGCAGACCTGCCCGGCGTTGCGGAACGCCGAGCCGACGATCCCCGCCGCGGTGAACGCCGCGTCGGCGTCGGGCAGGACGATGGCGGGGTCGTTGCCGCCGAGCTCGAGCGTGACGCGCTTGACCGTCGGGGCGGCCTGGGCCGCGATCGCGGCGCCCACCTCGGTGGAGCCCGTGAAGGAGATCTTGCGGACCTTCGGGTGCTCGCTGAGCGCACGGTTGACGGCGCGCCGTCCGGTGAGCCACTGGACCACCCCATCCGGGACGAACTCCGCGACGGCGTCCACGAGCGCGATCGTGGAGAGCGGGGTGGTGGGCGACGGCTTGGCGATGACGGTGCAGCCGGCCGCGAGTGCGGGGGCGAGCTTGACGCTCAGGAGGGAGATCGGGAAGTTCCACGGGGTGATGGCGGCGACGACGCCGACCGGGCGGCGCTGGACGGTGAGCCGCCGGCCGCCGCGCTCGGGCAGGGACTCCTGCTCGTCCCATTCCAGGCTCGCGTAATAGTCGAACACGTCCGCGGCAACGAGGACCTCGCCGACGGCCTCGCGCAGCACCTTGCCCTGCTCGAGCGAGAGGGTGCGGCCGATCCCGGGCGCCTTCGCCCGCAGGGCCGCGGCGGCGCCGCGCAGGGCGGCGCGGCGGGCATCGCGGTCGGCGGCCCAGCGCGGGCCGGCGGCGACGGCCCGCCCGACGGCGCGGTCGACGTCCGCCTCGGCGTGCAGGGGCGCGGTGCCGACCGGCTCCAGCGTGGCGGGGTCGAACACCTCGTACGTCGTTGTCATGCGATGTCCCTTTCGGCGGGCCGGGCGCCGGTGGGGCGCCGGGTCTCGGATCTGGTTCCCAGCGTGGCCCGGCACGCCGGGGACGGACAACGCAGTCTCTCCATCCAGTGGAAAGGGCGCGTTGCCCGTCACATCGCGGGACCCAAGAGTGGTGGGAGAGACATCAGCCACTCTTCAGCAGGAGGACCCATGGAGCCGAACCTCGCCGGCCGCACCGTCGTCGTCACCGGAGCCGCCTCGGGCATCGGGGCCGCGACCGCAGCAGCCTTCGCCCGTCTCGGGGCGCGGGTGATCGGGGTGGACCGCAACGTTCCCGACGGCGCCCGCGACTTCGTGCGCGCAGACCTCTCGACCTCGGCGGGAGCCGCCGCGGCGGCAGAGGAGGTCCGCGCCCTGGCCCCGAGGATCGATCACCTCGCCAACATCGCCGGCGTGCCGGGCACCGCGCCGTGGCGGACCGTGCTAGGCGTGAACGTGCTCGGCCTGCGCGCCCTCACCGACGCCCTGCTGCCCTCCATCGCGGAGGGCGGGTCCGTGGTGCACCTCGCCTCGAACGTCGCGGACGGCTGGGCCGCCCGCGTCCCGCAGCTCCGCGCATTCCTCTCCCACGCGGACGACGCCGAGGCCCTCGCCTCTGTCGAGGACGACGCCGAGGTCACCGGCAACTCGTACCGCTTCTCGAAGGAGTGCGTGCGGGTCCTCGCCCAGGCCCAGGCGGCGGCGTCCCTCGGGCGCGTCCGCGTGAACTCCGTGAGCCCCGGCCCGGTCAGCACTCCGATCCTGGACGACTTCAAGCGCGACCACGGCACGGACAAGGTCGAGGGTGCCATCAGCCTGACCGGCGGCGCCGCCACGCCCGAGGCGGTGGCCGACGTGGTCGTCTTCCTCGCCTCCGACGCCGCCCGGTGGGTCAACGGCAGCGACGTCCGGGTGGACGGCGGCCTCGGCGCCCACCGCTTCACCGAGGCCGCGGCGCAGCCCGCCTGAGCGGCCGGCGCGCCGGGCGCCGCGGCCGGACCTAGGATGGCAGGGACCCCGCCGCCGTCCTGAGGAAGAAGATGCCGCCGCGCCCGACCCCGCTCGTCCAGGAGCTCGTGGTCACCCTCTACGGCCTCTACGCTGACCCGCGCACCGGCGAACTGCCCGTGGCCGGGCTCGTGCGGCTGCTCGACGGGGTGGGCGTGGACGGGCAGGCGGCGCGCGCCACAGTCTCCCGCCTGAAGGGCAAGGGGGTCCTGGACCAGCGCCGCGCCGGTGGCACGAGCCTCTACGCCCTCTCCCCCGACGTCCTGGACCTGTTCCGCGCCGACGACGAGCGCATCTTCGCTCCCATGCGCTCCGTCCCGGGGGACCCGTGGTCCCTCATCGTCTTCTCCGTGCCGGAGGCGGAGCGCAACCGCCGCTACGAGCTGCGCAGCGAGCTCGCGAGCCTGGGCTTCGGGTTCGTTGCCGCCGGGGTCGCGATAGCGCCGCGGACCGTCCTCGACCAGGCAAGGGAGCGCCTCGCGGCGCGGGGCCTCGACGGCTACACCGAGTGCTTCGCCGGGGAGTACCTCACGGGCGCGGACATCCGGGCGAAGGTCGGGCAGTGGTGGGACCTGGGCGCCCTGGACGAGCAGTATGCCGCGTTCATCGGCGACTACGAGCACCTCGAGGCCCCCTCGCCGGACGGCCCGGAGGCCGATCTGGCCGCGTTCGCCGCCTACGTGCCCATGCTCACGCGCTGGCGCCGGTTCCCCTACCGCGATCCGAACATCCCGCTCGAGTACCTGCCCGAGGGCTGGAAGGCGCCCCGAGCGAAGGCGGCGTTCCTGCGCCTGCACGCGCAGCTGGCCGGCCCCGCGGGACGGCACGCCCGGCGGGCCCTCGAGGCCGCCTGATCCCCGGCGCTCAGCGCACGACGGCGGCCCCCGCCATCCAGCCGACCACCGCCTCCCAGTGGGACGCCGCGGGGTCGATGGCACCCAGATGGGTCAGGCCCGGCACCTCGAGCAGGCCGACGGGGCTTCCGCCCGCGCCCGAGGCCGCGCGCACATAGTCGACGGAGTGCGCGAGCGGCACGCGGTCGTCGGCGTCGCCGTGCACGGCGAGGACGGGGCATCCCGGGGGCAGCCGGCGGATCGGCGAGGCCTCTGCGTACACGCCCGGGAGCTCCGCCGGTCCCGCTCCGAAGAACTCGGCGGCCGCGCCGTCGCCCAGGCCCTCGGCCCACACCCGCCCAGCGTCGGTCACCGGTGCAAGGGCGACCGCACTGTCGAGCTCCCCCGAGGCGAGCAGCACGAGCTGGCCGCCCACGGAGTGCCCGATTCCGACCAGCGGGCCGCCCCAGTTCCAGCGCCACGCGCTCGCGGCGACTGCGACGGCGGCGGCCCGGACGTCGTCGTCCGGCGCGGGCCATGGGCCCGAGGCGCCGCGCCGGTACTCCACGTTCGCCACCGCCCACCCGCGCGCCACGAGATCCGCGGCGAGCCCCCGCATGAGCCCGAGCGTAAAGCGCTCGCGCCAGTAGCCGCCGTGGACCAGGAGCGCCACCCCGCGGGGCTGGCTGCCCTCGGCAGGGTCGTAGAGCTCGACGCGCTGGTCGGGGTGGGCGCCGTAGCGCACGACGCCGTCGGGCCGGTTCACGCGGCTGCCCCGCCTCAGGCGCCCGGGACGGAGCCCGGCGGGAGGAAGTCCACGTCGCGCAGGGCCGAGAGGCGCACGACCTCCTGGGGGTCGTCGAGGTTGTGCAGCTCGTCGAAGAGCCTGCTGAGCTGGCCGGCCGGGCTGACCCAGAAGAGCGACTTCCCGGGGGTCTCGCCCTTGTTGTAGTAGGCGTGCGGGAGGCCCTTGGGCATGCGGACCGTGTCGCCGGGCCCTGCCGTGGTCCACTCCCCGTCGAGGTACAGCGTGTACGTCCCCTCGAGGACGTAGATGTGCTCGTCCTGGGTCGGGTGCACGTGCGGCGGAACGCCGGTCCCGGTGGGGTCGAGGGACAGCCAGGCGAAGCTGGTGGCGGACTCGACCTTGGCCAGGTACGTGTGCCCGAGGACGTTCCACGTCTTGTTGCCCATGGCCTCGCTCGCGAGCGTGATGCCCTTGGGAAGGTCTCCGAGGATGATCTCCTGGCTCGTCGGCTCCATTGCCTGTTCCTTTCGTCGGTGGAAGGTCCGGCCAGCATGGCACGCCCCCGCACGCTTATGCAATACCCATTGCGATCGCCAAAAATGCTGTATATGGTGTTCGTCACACGCTGGCCAGCGGACTGCTCACACCCCCAGACCCGAAGAAAGGCCACGCCATGACCTCTCCCCCCACCCCCGGCATGACCGTCCACGCCCTCGGCACCGGCGGCGGCCCCATCGTCTCCTCCAGCCGCGCCGGAACCTCCACCGCCGTCACCGTCGACGGCGCCACCTACGTCATCGACGCCGGGATGGGCAGCATCCGCAACTACCGCTCCCACTCGTCCTGGGCCGCCCTCCGCGCCGTCCTCCTGACCCACCACCATTCGGACCACCTGTACGACCTCGGCGCCTACCTCGTGACGGGCTGGGAGGTGCCGGGCGAGTCGTTCTCCCGCCCGGTGCGGGTCCTCGGCCCCGGCCCGGCCTCCGTCGGGACCGAAGGGCGCACCACCTCAGCGACCACCGAGATCGTCGAGGCGCTCCTGGGCACCGTGTTCGCCTCCGACGTCGCCGTGCGGCGCGAGGACGAGCGCCGGGGCGACCCGCGCGCGTGGATCCTCGCCGAGGACATCGCCGTGCCGGGCGGTGCCGGCGCCGACGAGGCCACGCGGCATCCCGAGACGGAGCCGTTCGAGGTGTACCGCGACGAGCTGGTGAGCATCACCGCGGCCCTCGTGGACCACCGGCTCTGCTACCCGGCCTTCGCCTTCCGCGTCGACTCGCGCTACGGCTCGGTCGTGGTCTCCGGCGACACCGCGCCGTCGCCGAACCTCGTGCGCCTCGCACGGGGCGCCGACCTCCTCCTGCACGAAGTCATCGACCTGGACTCCATCCTCGCGACCTTCCCCGACGGCCCTGCCCGCGCAGGCATCGAGGTGCACCTGCGCGAGTCCCACACCCCCTACAGCGACGTCGGCAAGGTGGCCGCCGGCGCGGGAGTGGGCGAGCTCGTCCTGCACCACATCGTCCCGAACACGCCCGGCGCGGCGGACCTCGCGGCCATCCTGGCCGGCGCCCGCGCCGACTTTGCGGGGCCGGTCCGGATTGCCGAGGACAACGACGTCTTCCGCGTCGGCACCCAAGGCGAGGCGGCCGGCGTCGTCCGCCACGAGCTCGCCGGGAGCAACGCGTGAGCGCCCCGCAGCAGGTCGCCGACCACACCCTGCGCGGGGCGATCGCGAACGGCCGTATGAACCGGCGCGCGTGGCTGGTGACGGGCCTGCTCGTGGTGTTCCAGATCATCAACTTCGCGGACAAGGCCGTCCTTGGCCTCGTGGCCGACCCGGCGATCCGCGAGCTCGGCCTCACCGCCGGCGAGTTCGGGATGATCGGCAGCTCGTTCTTCTTCCTCTTCGCAATCTCGGCCGTCGTGGTCGGGTTCGTCGCAGCCCGGGTCCCGACGAAGTGGCTCCTGCTCAGCATGGGCGTAGCGTGGGCCGTCATCCAGTTCCCGATGCTGGCCGGCGGCGGGGCCGCGGTCCTGCTCGTCACCCGCATCATGCTCGGCGCAGCCGAGGGCCCGGCCACCCCCATCACGCTCCAGCACGTGCACGGCTGGTTCGCGCCGGCCGAGCGGGGCCTGCCCAGCAGCCTCGTCGCCGCCGGCTCGACGCTCGGGCCCATCATCGCCGCCCCCGTGCTCGCCTGGATCATCGCGCACCCCGAGCTCGGATGGCGCTGGGCGTTCGGCTTCCTCGGAGTCCTCGGACTGGTCTGGTCCCTGGCCTGGCTGCTCGTGGGCCGGGACGGGCCGTTCAGCCACACGGCCCGGCGCCGCGGCACCGCCGCCGCGCACCCGGGCCTGTCCGCGCACGACGGCGGGGACGTGCCGTCGTCCGCCTCCTCGCCGGAGACGCGGGCTGGCGGGGCGGGGGGCGGGACCGCTACCGCGGCGGGATCCCCGCGTGGCACGTCGGGGAGCATCGCGGACCGGGCGGACGCGCTCGGAATCGTGCCGATCCGACGGATCCTGGGCACGCGGATGTTCGCGGTCGCGGTCCTCGCCGGTGCGGGCTGCTTCTGGGCGCAGGGCTTCCTCACGACGTGGTCGCCGAAGTACCTCTCCTCGATCGTGGCGGTCTCCCCCGAGGCAATCGGGGCGCTCTCGACCCTGCCGTGGATCGTGGGCGCGCTCGCGCTCCTGGCGCTCGGGTACGCCTCGCGGTTCCTCATGCGCCGCGGGGTCACGGTCCGCTGGGCGCTCGGGGCACTGTTCGGCGGGACGCTCCTGGTCTCCGGCGTGTGCTTCCTGCTCCTCCCGGGCCTGCAGGGGGCGGCCGCCATCGCCGTCGTGACCGTCGGCGCGGGCCTCGCGATGATCTACCCGCTCGCCCCGACCGCCGTGGCCTTCTGCGTCAGCTCCAAGCAGCGGGCCGCGGTCATGGCCACCCTCACCGGCCTCGCCTCGCTCGGCGGCGTAGTGGCCCCGGCGATGGTGGGCGGCCTCATGGATGCGGCCGGCTACGTCCCGGCACCGAAGGGCGTCAAGGAGTCGGCGGAGATGATCGCCCGGCTGGGGGCGGGCATGGACACCTCCTTCTGGGCCATCGGGGTGTACCTCGTCCTCGTGGGGGCGCTCAGTGTCCTCCTGCTCAACCCCGACCGGACGGGCACGCGGCTCCAGGAGCGGTTCGCGTTCAGCGGGTAGGCCCGGCTGGACCCGCATAGGAATGTGCCCCCGTTCCGGACGCCGCGCGGCTCATGCAGGAGACGTCCGGAACGGGGGCTTCCAGCGGCAGCGGCGCTCAGGGTCCCGGCTCGGGCGCGGGCGTCGGCGGCCGCTGGTACTCGCGCGAGATGAGCCGGTAGGAGCGGGTGCCGAAGGCCATCACCGCGAGCGCCGTGAGCAGGAGCCCGCTGGCCAGGAAGACGAGGGCGATCCCCCTGGCCTGACCCTCGCCGAGCAGCCACCCCCACGCCTGCCGGCCGCCGTCGGATGCCATGTACGGGATGATCCAGAACTGGGCGACGGGCGCGATGAGAAACGAGGTGATCGGCGCTGCCGCGGCCTCGAACGCGGAGGCGAATCCGAAGACCCGGCCCTGCCGCCGGTACGGGACGACCCGCTGGATCACAGTCTGCTCGGAGGCCTCGACGGCGGGGATGAGCATCATGTAGGCGAAGATGCCGAGCGCGTAGACCCACCACCACTCGCGGATGGTGAAGAGAGCGCCGAGGAGGCCCATGGCGACGACCATGAGCAGCATGGTGCGCACCGGGTTCCTGCCCAGCCCGAACTTCGCGATGGCCGCGCCCCCGATGAGGAACCCCGTGGACGTCACGCCCAGGACGAGGCCCCAGAGCTCCACCGAGAACAGCGTCAGCCCGTACGGGTCCATGAGCGCCATGTAGACGCCGCCGATGAGGTTGTTGAAGGTCGTGAACAGGATCAGGGCGAAGAGCCCGGGCACCCCGCGGATGGCGGCGAGGCTGCCGCGGATGTCCACCGAAGGCGCCTTCCCTCCCTCCGGGGCCGGCTTCTCTTCGGGGATACGCACGAACATCAGGTGCACGAGCGTGACGAGCGTGAGGGCAACGGCGATCGCCAGCGTCCACCCCATCCCCAGCAGGCCGACCGAGAGCCCGCTGAACACGCTCGTCGTGATGAACGCCAGCCCCTGGACGGTGCCCACCATGCCGTTGGCGTTCGCATGCCGCTCCACCGGCACCAGGAGGGTCACCGTCGTCGAGAGCGCGATGTTGCGCAGCTGCTCCACGACTGAGCCGAGCAGGATGACGCCTGAGAAGATCCAGAACCACATCCCGCCGAGGTCCACGATCGCGGACTCGGGCTGGAGCAGGTAGACCGCGGCGGCCACGAGGAACGCCCCGAGCGGGACGACGCTCGAGAGCACCATGACGCGGTGCTTCCGGTGACGGTCGACCATCGTCCCGAAGTACATCGCGAACACCGCGACCAGCAGCATGTACGCGCCGCCCACGATCCCGGTGGCCAGCACGGACCGCGTCTCGAGGTAGACCCAGAAGGTGAGGGCGAACCAGAGGTAGCTTGTCGTGACGTTCGCGACCATCGTGTTGGCGAGCAGGGCGACGAAGACGCGCATCCCGTCCGACGGCGGGTGCGCGCCACCGGGCGCGTGCTCGGCGGCCGCGCCCGCCGGAGGAGTCCGGGCCCCCTCAGTCACCCTACGAGGCTAGCGCGCAGCGGCGGCATCTGGCAGGGCGGCCGAGTCGGTCAAACAAATTGCCACATCAAGAGCCGCTTCCACCGTGCATAAGTGACATCGTGCACCGTCCTAATGTGCCCGCTTGTGCAGTGACGCTCTTCACACCTACCGTCATCGAGAACCGATGCGCAGCACATCATCGAGGAGGGGCCAGATGACCACCGCCACCGATTCCCAGCAGACCGCATCCGCCGGCGCCGGGAGCGCCCCGACCGTCTCCACCGCCGTGGCGGACGTGATCGCGGAGCGCGCCCAGCACCTGTTCGGGCTCATGGGCAACGGCAACGCCCACCTGATCAGCCACCTGACCTACGCCGGCTTCCCCTTCACCTCCGCCCGGCACGAGGCCGCGACCGTCACGATGGCGGACGCGTGGCACCGGGCGACCGGCACGGTCGGCGTCGCCACGACCACCTACGGGGCGGGCTTCACGAACACCTACACCGCCCTGGCCGAGGCGCGCCTGGCCCGCATCCCCCTCGTCCTCGTGGTCGGGGATGCCCCGACCACCGGGCCCCGGCCCTTCGACATCGACCAGACGATGGCGGCGGCGGCGGTCGGGGTCACCACCCTCGTGGCGACCCCGCAGAACGCGGCCGCTGTCGCGCACCGCGCGTTCGACCTCGCCCTCCAGACCGTCCAGCCCGTGGTCCTCGCCATCCCCTACGACGTCGGCACCGCGCCCCTGGCTGCCGAGCAGTCCGGGCTCGAGCCACTGCCGGCCAAGCCCGCGTGGCACGCCGACCCCGCCGACCTGGACCGGATCGCCGACCTTCTCCGCGCCGCGGAACGCCCGCTCGTGCTCGCCGGCCGCGGGGTTGTCCTGGCCGACGCCGCGGCGCCCCTGCGCGAGCTCGGCGACCGGCTCGGTGCGCTGTTCATGACCTCGGTCATGGCCGTCGGCGTGGTCGACTCGCCGTGGGACCTCGGCGTGGCGGGCGGGTTCACGCGGGCCCACCGCCTCGAGCTCGCGCGGCAGGCCGACGTCGTCCTCGTGGCCGGCGCGTCGCTGAATGCCTTCCAGTCCCGCTACGGCACGCTGTTCCCCGAGGGTGCCCGGGTGATCCGGATCGACAACGAGCCCGCGGAGGACCTCGCCCACCCGCAGGTCACCGACTACCTCCGCGCCGACCTGGCCCCAGCCCTGGCCGGTCTGGCCGAGCGCATCCCCGCGGCGGACGCCGCCCGGACGTGGCGGGCGCGGGTGCCCGAGGCCGCCGACGCGGCCTTCCACTCCGCCGAGCCGGTCGAGGACCCTGCCGAATTCGGCCCCGACGGGCGGCTCAACCCGCGCGCCGTCGTCGCCGCGCTCGAGGAGATCCTCCCGACGGAGCGGTCGGTGGTCATGGACGGCGGGCACTTCATCGGCTGGGCGCCGATGTACCTGTCGGTCCCGGATCCGAGGGCCATGGTGCTGGTCGGCACCGCGTTCCAGAGCATCGGGCTCGGCTTCGGCTCCGCCGCCGGTGTCTCCGCCGCCCGCCCGGACCGCACCACCGTGCTCGTCACCGGCGACGGCGGCGGGCTCATGGGCCTGGCCGATCTCGAGACCTTCCTGCGGGCCACGCGGCGCGGCGTCGTCGTCGTGCTCAATGACTCCGCCTACGGCGCCGAGCTGCACCAGTACGCCTCCAAGGGGCTGGACCCCACGGCGATGCTCATCGACGAGGTCGACTTCGCGGCGCTCGGGCGCGCCCTCGGCGCGCGCGGTGCGAAGGCCCACACCCTCGCCGACCTCGAGTCCCTCAGGGAGTGGCTCGCCACGGGCGAGGACGGCGTGTTCGTCCTCGACGTCGCCATCTCCCAGAAGGTTATCGCCGAGTTCATGGCCGCCTCCCTCGACGCGGGCAAGAGGCTCTAGCCTGACCTCTTGGAGGACCCCGGGAGCTGAAGCGGCGCCTTAGCATGGCTGCGTGGATGCCAAGGGCAGTGCCAGGGCCACCGACGGCCCGATCACCGGGGAGCTCCTGTCCCTCCTGGAGTCGGGCGTGCCGGCCGGGACGCTTGAGCCGCGCCTCTCCCGATGGCTCGAGGAGGGCCGCATCGACGAGGTGGCGGCAAGGGCAGCCCGCGGCCTGCACTCGCAGCTCTCCGAGGCACGTCGGCGGGAGAGCCTGCTCCGGGTGCTGTACGACACAGCAACGGACCTGACCGCCATCCGCGATGTGGAGGCGATCCTCAAAGCGATCGTCCGGCGCACCCGTGCGCTGATGGGAACGGATCTGGCCTATCTGAGCCTCAACGACTACAAGACGGGCGAGTCATACATCCGGGTCACCGACGGGGCGACGACGGCCCTCTTCCGCAACATCCGCATGCCGCTCGGTGCCGGGGTGCTGGGCGCCGTGGCCACCGGTGAGGCACCCTCGCAGAGCTCCGACTACCCGGCGGACCGCACCAAGTCGCACCTCGAGTCCAGCGACCGTGCGGTTGAGGCCGAGGGGGTCCGCGCGATCATGGGCGTCCCGCTCCGCGTGGAGGGCAAGGTGATCGGCGCCCTGCTCGTCGCCGACCGCCACCCGCACGAGTTCAGCAGTGAAGACGTTGCCCTCATGGAGTCCCTCGGCACCCACGCCGCCGTGGCCCTCGAGAATGCCAGGCACTTCAGCGAGATGGCAGACGCCCTAGCCGAGCTGGACCGGGCCCAACAGCAGAATCTCGCGACAGTGCGGGCGCTCGAGGAGCTCTCCAGCATCGACCGCCGCCTCATGGAAGCGCTGGCCGCCCCGAACACGCTGCCCGAACTTCACAAGCTGCTGCGCGGGGCACTGGGAAAGGATGTTGCGGCGATCTCGCCACTCGGGGAGAGCCTGGAAGGATTCAACGCCGACGCCGAGTACGCGGTCCCCGAGGTGCTCGCGGCGGCGCAGGAGTCCGCCGCGAGCACCGCCCCCGTGCTCTTCACGGCCGGCGGGCGAGAGCTGACCTTGATGTCCGCCGTGGCAGGCGAACAGCAGCTCGCGTCCCTGATCGTGGTCGGCGAACTCGGCCCGGCCCAGATCGCAGTGCTGGAGCGCAGCGCCCTCGTGCTCAGCGTCGCCCTGCTCTTCGAGCGGACGTTCCAGGACGCGCAGTACAGGCTCCAGCTGGAGCTGATTGACGAGCTGCTGAGCTCCCGCCCCCAGGACTCCGTCTCCGTCGCCCGACGCGCCAGCCAGTTTGGTCTCAGCGGCAGCGTCCGCCTCGTGGCGAGGGTCATCGGCGTGGAAGAGGATCAGCGTCACCGGGCCCTTGCTGTCCTCCGGCGCGAGATGGAAGGGCGTCCTGGGATCGTGGCCCTGCACGAGGCCCATCTGTGCCTGATCGAGCCTGCCCGCCCCGATGACGACGGCGGCGAGTCCTTCCTCGCCGCCCTGCGCCGGCACCGCATCACGGCAACCCTTGGCTCCTCGCAGCCGGTTGCCGGCTTCGCTGCCCTCGCGTCCGGGCACGCCGAGGCTCAGGCCGTGCTCGCGGCCCTGCTGGCCCTCTCGCGTGCTGGCGAGGCGGCGGACAGGGCGGCCCTCGGCACAGCCGGCATGCTCCTCGGCGCCATGGGGAGCCACTTCACCGAGCAGCTGCTGGCCGCGCAGATCGGCCCGCTGTTGGACTACGACCAGCGGCGCGGCACCGAGCTGACACTCACCGCGTGGCGTTTTCTGGAGAGCGATGGCGCTCTGGCGGTGGCCGCTGACTCCCTCCACATCCACGCGAATACGCTGCGCCAGCGGCTGCAGCGGATCGACGCAGTGCTGGGAGAGGGCTGGCGGCGGGGCAGCCGGACCTTGGACGTCCACGTGGCGCTGCAGCTCTGGCGGCTCAAGTCCGTCGGGAGGAAAGGTTCTGCAGGCAGCTCGAGCTGATGTTGTCTGACCACATAGGAACCGCTCTGTTGTGGCTGTGATCCCCATAGGAGAGAGCTGGATCACGGGAGACGATGGAGACCCGCGCACACCGCGGAGATCTTCCACCCCCCTTGAGGAGTAGAGCACCCATGTCTTCCATGTCCTGTTCGCACCCAGAAGGCGTCCGTTCAGGCGGCCCCTCAGGCGTCCTGCGCCTGCCGCGCACCGTCGTCGTGGGCGCCGGCCAGCGCTTTGCTGTCGCCAGCCTCGCCGCCGGGCTCGGCCAGCGCGTCCTGATCTGCACCGACCCCCGTCTGGCCGCCTCGGAGGACCTCCGATCGCTGGTCGAGAGCCTCGAGAGCGCCGGTCTGGCCGTCCGCGTCTTCGGAGAGACCCAGGCGGAGCTGCCTGTTCCCGGAATCGTCGCATGCGTCGATGGCCTCCGCGGCGAGGACATCGATGTCGTCGTCGGCTTCGGCGGCGGAAGCTGCATGGACATGGCCAAGGTCGTGTCCATCCTGCTGACCCACGGGGGGCGCCCGAGCGACTACTACGGCGAGTTCGCCGTTCCCGGCCCCACCCTGCCGGTCATCGCCCTGCCGACGACGGCGGGGACGGGTTCCGAGGCCACTGCCATCGCCGTCGTCTCCGACCCGGAGCTGGGGATGAAGATGGGCATCTCGAGCCCGCACATCATTCCCGAGATCGCCGTATGCGACCCCGAGCTGACCTACACCTGCCCGCCGTCCCTGACCGCGGCCACCGGTGCGGACACGTTCGTCCACCTCGTCGAGTCCTTCACGGCGATCACCCGCGAGCCCACCAGCGCCCTGGCCTCGGAGCGGATTCTGATCGGCAAGAACACCCTGACCGACTCCTTCGCGCTCGACGGCATCCGTCGCGTCGGCCGCAGTCTCGTGACGGCCTACAAGGACCCCGAGAACGCCGAGGCGCGCGGGGACATGATGCTCGCCGCCCTCTACGGGGGCGTCGCGCTCAGCAACGCCGGAACCGCCGCCGCGCACGCCATCCAGTACCCGGTTGGGGCCCTGACCCACACGCCGCACGGCGTTGGCGTGGGCCTGCTGCTCCCGTACGTGGTCCGGCACAATTTCGACGTCGTCCGGCCCCAGCTGGCAACGATCGCCGAGGCGCTCGGACGGGACGTGCGTGGCCTGGACGAGCGGTCCGCCGCCGTTGCCGGTGTCGAGGCCATCGACGAGGTCATCGCCGCCATCGAGCTCCCGCCCACCCTCGAGGCACTCGGCGTGAGGGAGGAAGACCTGCCGGAGATCGCGCGGCTCTCACTGAACTCCAAGCGCCTTGTCGACAACAACCCTGTGCCCCTCGACGTCGAGGCCGTCACCTCCATCGTGGAGGCCGCCTTCGCCGGCGACCGCACCATCCGCTGACCACCACCAAGGAATATCCCATGACCCAGACTGCCCCTGAAGCCCTCGCACTTGATGGCCTCGACGTCCCGACCCGGCTCCTCATTGCCGGTGAGTGGCGCGACGCCGCAGCCGGCGCCGTCATCGACGTCGTCAACCCCTCCGACACCTCGGTCCTCGCCTCGATCGCCGATGCCGAGGTCGAGGACGGCCTCGCCGCCGTCGACGCCGCCGCCGCGGCCTTCCCGGCCTGGGCCGGAACTGCCCCGCGCGAGCGGGCAGAGATCCTGCGTCGCTGCTTCGAACTGATGACGGAGCGCAGCGAGCAGCTCGCACGTCTGATCTCGCTCGAAAACGGCAAGGCACTCCCCGACGCCCGCGGCGAGGTGGCCTACGCCGCCGAGTTCTTCCGCTGGTACTCGGAGGAGGCCGTGCGGATCATCGGCGACGTCAGCACGTCTCCCTCCGGTTCCAACCGCATCCTGGTCCAGCACCAGCCCATCGGCGTGACGGCGCTCATCACCCCGTGGAACTTCCCGGCCGCCATGGCGACCCGGAAGCTGGCCCCGGCCTTGGCCGCCGGCTGCACGGCGGTCCTGAAGCCAGCGGCCCTGACTCCGCTCACCTCCCTCGCGATCGCCCAGCTCATGGTCGACGCCGGGGTGCCTGCCGGCGTCGTCAATGTCATCACCACCAGCAGGACCGGCGCAGTGATGGGCCCCATCATCGCCGACCCCAGGGTCCGCAAACTCTCCTTCACCGGCTCCACCGAGGTGGGCCGCCACCTCCTGCGCCAGGCAGCCGACAACGTGCTCAAGTGCTCGATGGAGCTGGGCGGCAACGCTCCGTTCCTCGTGTTCGACGACGCGGACCTGGACAAGGCGGTTGACGGCGCCATGGTCGCCAAGATGCGCAACGGCGGGCAGGCCTGCACTGCCGCGAACCGCATCTACGTCCAGCGCGGCGTGGACGAGGAGTTCGCCCGCCGGCTGACAGAGCGGATGAGCGCCCTGCGCGTCGGTCCGGGCACCGACCCCGCAACCGAGGTCGGCCCGCTGGTGGACGAGGCCAGCGTCCGCAAGGTCGACGAGCTCGTCCGCGACGCGGTCGGGCAGGGCGCCCGGCTGCTGACCGGCGGCCGCACCCCCCAGGCTGAGGGCTTCTTCTACCTGCCCACCGTCCTGACCAACGTCCCGCTGAGCGCCCGCATGGTGAGCGAGGAGATCTTCGGTCCGGTCGCCTCGATCATCCCGTTCGACACCGAAGAGGAGGCCATCGCGGCGGCCAACGACTCCGAGTACGGCCTCGCCGCGTACGTCTTCTCGGAGGACCTGCGCCGCGCCCTGCGCGTCTCAGAGAGGATCGAGAGCGGCATGGTCGCCATCAACCGCGGCCTCGTCTCCGACCCGGCCGCGCCCTTCGGCGGAGTGAAGCAGAGCGGCCTGGGCCGCGAGGGCGCTCATCAGGGCCTGCTCGACTTCACCGAGACCAAGTACATCGCCCTCGACTGGTGACCCCCACCCGAACACCCGTGATCCACCAAGAGAAAACAGACCAATGACGCATTCTGCCCCCGCGGCATCTGCCCGCCGCGTGCCCTGGCGCGTATCAGTCGCCAGCCTCGTCGGCACCACCATCGAGTGGTACGACTACTACATCTTCGGCCTGCTGGCCGCTACCGGGGTCTTCAGCAAGCTGTACTTCCCCGACCAGGACCCGGCCACCGGCCTCCTCCTCGCCTTCGTGACCTACGCCGTCGGCTTCGTGGCGCGCCCCTTCGGCGGCCTCTTCGCCGGGCATTTCGGCGACAAGCTCGGACGCAAGCCCATGCTGGTGCTGTCCCTGATGATCATGGGCGTCGCCACCCTCGCCATGGGTCTTCTGCCGACCTACGCACAGATCGGCGTCTGGGCGCCCATCCTGCTCACGGTGCTGCGGCTCGCGCAGGGCTTCGGCGCTGGGGCTGAATGGGCCGGCGCTGCCGTGATCTCCACGGAGCACGCGCCCGAGGGCCGCCGCGGCTTCTTCGGCAGCTTCACGCAGATGGGCGTTCCCGCCGGCATGCTGCTGGCCAACTCCAGCGTGCTCGCCGTCAAGGCCTTCGTGCCCGCCGCAGACTTCGCGGTCTGGGGCTGGAGGGTCCCGTTCCTGCTCAGCGCCCTGCTGATTGCCACCGGTCTGGTCGTCCGCGCCAAGCTCGAAGACTCGGCGGACTTCAAGGAGCTCGTGGCCGCGAAGCAGACCGCGCACAACCCGCTCGGGGAGGCCCTGAAGAAGGAATCCAAGGGCGTGTGGCTCGTGGTCGGCATGCGCCTGGCCGAGAACAGCGCCTTCTACCTGTACACGACGTTCTCCGTGGTCTACATCATGAAGACCTTCGGCCCCGAACAGGCCAACCAGGGCAGCATGTCGGTGCTGATTGCCTCGGCCATGGGCGTCATCGCCGTGCCGCTGTGGGCCCTCCTGTCGGACCGGATCGGCCGCAAGCCGCTCTACCTCTTCGGCTCCATCGGCGGGCTCCTGTTCTTCCCGCTGTACTTCGTCATGACGGACACGGGCAGCGCCCTCCTGGCGACCCTCGCGATCATCATCGGCCTGGCTGTTTTCCACAACTCCATGTACGGGCCGCAGGCCGCCTTCTTCGCCGAGCTGTTCTCCACCAAGCTGCGCTACAGCGGCGCTTCCATGGGCTACCAGTTCGGCTCCGTGCTGGCAGGCGGCATCGCCCCTCTGGTCGCCGTGGCCCTGCTTGACCTGGGCCAGGGGCATCCCGGCTGGGTCATCCTCTACTTCAGCATCATCGGTGTGATCACGATTGCCTCGGCGATCCTCGCTCCGGAGACGATGAAGCGGGTCAAGGCTCACGTGGAAGACGCTTCGCTCTCCGCGCAGACCACGACGGGGGAGGCCGGCGCCCCGGTCCGGTAGCCCCCAGGGACGGCGCCCCGAGAACCGCCGCAGGGCCCCCTGTCGCAGGGAAGACACCGTCAAGCCGTCTTCCCTGCGACAGGGGGCCCTCGGCTGTCCTAGTCCGACAGCCCGCCCTGCGACGTCACGGCCCCGCGGATGGCCTCGGGCCACGGGGCGGACGCCTCGCTGTCCTTCGGCACATGCACCGTCACGAACCGGCCCGAGGCCGCGAGGCGCCGCTCGACGCGCCCGGAGGGGCCGCCGTCGTGCGCCTCGCCCCACACCTGGAAGCGGAACGTCATCGAGGACCGGCCGATCGCCTCGAGCTCGAGGACGGTCGTGGCCTCCTGCCCGAAGTACAGCTTGGAGAGGTAGTCGACCTCCTGGCGCACGCGCGGCGCCGCGCCAAAGTACGCCTCGAGCACGCCGAGGCGCCGGAACAGCCGCGCCTCGGCCGCCTCGACGCTGCGCAGCACGAACGAGTTGTGGTGGTGCCCCGCCGCGTCCGTGTCGACCCACTCGACGGTGCGGGTCACCTCTTCGCGCACGACGGCGCCGCTCGCCTCCGTCACGGAGTCCTCCTGGGTTGTGCGATTCACTCAGAGTCTGGGGGTCCCGTCCCGATCCTAGGGCGGGCGGGACGGGACCCCACAACGGGCGGGACGGGACCCCGCAAGGGTCAGGCGTTCGCGAGGGCCTCGTGCTTCCGGGCCGCAGCCGGGGTCCAGCGCAGGTGGGTGGGCAGCTCGTCGGCGTCTGGCTCGCGCAGGAGCGAGAGCCGCGGGCGGACGGCGTCCGTGCGGGCCGACGGGGGCTTCCGCCGGCCGGCGCGGAACTGCTGCACCCACTCCGCACCCTCGCCGCGGTAGTCCTGCTCGGCGGCCGCGTGCAGCGTCCAGTTCGGGTCGTACAGGTGCGTGCGGCCCAGGGCGCAGAGGTCGGCGCGGCCGGCGAGGAGGATCGAGTTGACGTCGTCGTAGCTCGAGATCGCGCCGACGGCGATGACGGCTGCGCCTGTCCCCTCGAGGGCCTGGCGGATCCGGTCCGCGAACGGCGTCTGGTACGAGCGGCCGAACGCCGGCTTCTCCTCCTTGGCGATCTGGCCGGAGGAGACGTCCACGGCGGCTGCGCCGTGCGCCACGAAGGCCTGCGCGATCTCGACCGCGTCCTCCACCGTGTTGCCGTCGGGCAGCCAGTCCACCGCGGAGATGCGGACGGTGACGGGACGCTCGGCCGGGAAGGCGGCGCGGACGGCGTCGAACACCTCGAGCGGGAACCGCAGGCGGTTCTCGAGGCTGCCGCCGTACTCGTCTGCGCGCCGGTTCGAGGCCGGGGAGAGGAACGACGAGAGCAGGTAGCCGTGCGCGGCGTGGACCTCGAGCAGGTCGAAGCCGGCCTCGCCCGCGCGGCGGGCGGCGGCGACGAACTCGTCCCGGATCGCGTCCATGCCGGCCCGGTCCAGCTCGGCCGGGACCTGGTTCTCCGGGCCGTAGGCCAGGGCGGACGGTGCGACCGCCTGCCAGTTGCCCGACTCCAGGGGCTGGTCGATGCCCTCCCACATGAGCTTCGTGGAGCCCTTGCGGCCCGAGTGGCCGATCTGCGCGCCGATCTTCGCGGTCGAGGCGGTGTGGACGAAGTCCACGATCCGGCCCCAGGCCTCCTGCTGGCCGTCCGTGTAGAGGCCGGCGCAGCCCGGGGTGATGCGGCCCTCGGGGGACACGCACACCATCTCCGTCATGACGAGACCGGCCCCGCCGAGGGCCTTGGAGCCCAGGTGCGCGAGGTGGAAGTCGCCCGGCACGCCGTCCACGGCGGAGTACATGTCCATCGGGGAGACGACGACGCGGTTCTTCAGCTCGAGGCCGCCGATCCGGTAGGGCTGGAACATCGCGGGGCGCGACGCGCCGTCGCCGTGCCCGGCCGCGGCCTGGGACGCGGCGAACCAGGCGTCGACCTGCGCGGCGAACTCCGGGTCACGCAGCCGCAGGTTCTCCTGCGTGATGCGGCGCGAGCGGGTCAGGAGGTTGAAGCAGAACTGCGTGGGCTCCTGGGACGTGTACATGCCGATGTTCTCGAACCACTCGAGCGAGGCCTGCGCGGCGCGCTGGGTGGACTCGACGACGGGGCGCCGCTCGGTCTCGTACGCCTCGAGGGAGGCCTCGAGGGTGGGGTGCTCGTGCAGGCAGGCCGCGAGCGCGAGCGCGTCCTCCATGGCGAGCTTGGTGCCGGAGCCGATGGAGAAGTGCGCGGTGTGGGCGGCGTCGCCGAGGAGCACCACGTTCCCGTGCCGCCACGAGGCGTTGCGCACGGTGGTGAAGTTGATCCACTTCGAGTTGTTGGCGAGGACCTCGTGGCCGTCGAGCTCCTCGGCGAAGATCTCGCGGACCTTGGCGATGGCCTTCTCGTCGGAGACGCCCGGCGCGAAGGCGGTGCCCTCGGTCTCGTCGAACCCGGCGGCGCGCCACACGTCCTCGTGCATCTCGACGATGAAGGTCGAACCCTCGTCGGAGTACGGGTACCCGTGGATCTGCATGGTGCCCCACTGGGTGTCCTTGACGAAGAACTGGAACGCCTCGAACACGAGGTCCGTGCCCAGCCACATGTACTTGTTGGGGCGCACGTCCAGGCTCGGTCCGAACGAGTCGGCGAACTTCGCCCGCACGGCCGAGTTCACGCCGTCGGCCGCGAGGACCAGGTCGTAGTCCCGGGAGAGCTCCGCGACGTCGGGCGCCATGGTGGAGAAGCGAACGTCGACGCCGAGCTCCGCGGTGCGGCGCTGGAGGAGCTGCAGGAGCTCCTTGCGGCTCATGGCCGCGAAGCCCTGGCCGCCCACGGTGTGGCGGACGCCGTTGAGGGTGATGTCGATGTCCGTCCAGCGGGCGAACCGCTCCGACATGTACTCCGCGACGACGGTGTCCGCGTTGCCGATCCCGCCGAGGGTCTCGTCGGAGAACACGACGCCGAATCCGAAGGTGTCCTCGGCCCGGTTCCGCTCCCACACGGTGATCTCGTGGGACGGGTCGAGCTGCTTCATGAGGGCGGAGAAGTACAGGCCGCCGGGGCCGCCGCCGATGACTGCGATCTTCATGGTGGGTCTTCCTCTCAAACCTGGGTGCCGTTGGTGGCGGCCTGCTCGCGCAGGCGGTAGTGCTGGAGCTTGCCGCTCGGATTGCGCGGGAGGGCCTCGACGAAGCGGACGTCGCGCGGGTACTTGTAGGGGGCAATCCGGGACTTGACGAAGTCCTGGATCTCGCGGCGCTTGGCGTCGTCGCCCTCCACGCCCTCGCGGAGGACGATGAACGCGCACACCACGGTGCCGCGCTCGGCGTCGGGGCGGCCGACGACGCCGGACTCCATGACGTCAGGGTGCTCGTTGATGGCGGCCTCGACCTCGGGGGCGCCGATGTTGTAGCCGGAGGAGACGATCATGTCGTCCGCGCGGGCCTGGTAGTAGAAGTAGCCGTCGGCGTCCCGGTAGAAGGTGTCGCCCGTGACGTTCCAGCCGTTGACCACGTAGGAGGCCTGCCGCTCATCGTCGAGGTACCGGCAGCCGGTCGGGCCGATGACGGCGAGCCGCCCGAGCTCGCCGGGGGCCACCTCGTTGCCCTCCTCGTCGAGGACCGTGGCCCGGTAGCCGGGGACGGCGCGGCCGGTGGCGCCGGGGCGGATGTCCTCGCCGGCGGCGGAGATGAAGACGTGGAGCATCTCCGTGGCGCCGATGCCGTTGATGAGCTTGAGGCCGGTCTCCTCGTAGACGTGCTGCCACGTCTCCTGGGGAAGGTGCTCGCCGGCCGAGACCGCCTTCTGCACGCCCTTGAGCAGGTCGGCGTGGCCCTCCTTGAGGATCGCCCGGTACGCGGTCGGGGCCGTGGCGAGGACCGTGACGCCGTGCTCCGCGACGAGCTCGGCGAGCTGGACCGGCGTCGTGCGCTCGGTCAGCAGCGCCGAGGCGCCGAAGCGCAGCGGGAACACCACGAGGGAGCCGAGCCCGAACGTGAACGCGAACGGCGCCGAGCAGGCGAAGACGTCGTCCTGCCTGGGCTGCAGGACGTGCCGGGCGAACGTGTCCGCGTTGGCGAGGATGTCGCGGTGGAAGTGCATGGTCACCTTGGGCACGCCGGTGCTGCCCGAGGTGGGGCCCAGGAGGGCGACGTCGTCCGCCGCCGTCTGCACGGCGTCGAACGTCCCGCTCTTGGCCGACGCGCGGGCGGTGAGGTCGTCCGGGCCCTCGCCGCCGTACCGGACGACGGTGGGGCGCACGACGGCGGCCGGGGCACCGAGGCCGGTGACCGCGGCGTCGAGGTCCTCGGCGAAGCGGTGGTCCACGAGCGCCACGGTGGGTGTGGTCCGCTCGAGGATCTGGGCGATCTCGGGGGCGCGGAGGGCGTGCATCGTCGTCACGACCACTCCGCCGGCCTTGAGGACGCCGAGCCAGGCGGCGACCGTCCAGGGGTTGTTCGGGGAGCGCAGGAGGACCCGGTTGCCGGGCACGAGGCCGAGGTCCTCGGTGAGGACCTGCGCGACCTGGTTGGCGTGCGTCTGGAGCTCGCCGTAGGTCCAGCGGGTGCCGTCCGGGGCGATGACGGCCGGGCGGTCGGCGCCGAAGCGCTCGACGGCGCGGTCGATCAGCGCCGCACCCGCGTTGAGCCGGTCGGGGTACTGGAGCTCGGGGAGGGTGAACTCGAAGGTCGGCCACTGCTCGGCCGGGGGGAGGTTGTCCCGCGCGAACGTGTCCGCGTGGGCGGAGGGTGAGAGAGCCATGGCGCACCTTTCGTGATGTGCGGGTGGGGCACGGGTGGGGATCTGCAGAGGCGGGCCGGGGGGGCCCGGGGCCCGGGGCCCGGACGTCAGTGTCCGGGCCGGACCAGGGCCTCCTGGGCCACGGTCGCGACGAGGCGGCCGTCGGTGTCGTAGAACCGGCCCAGACCGAGGCCGCGCCCGGACTGGGCGCCGGCGGCCTCCTGGACGTAAAGGAGCCATTTGTCCACGCGCGCCGGGCGGTGGAACCACATGGCGTGGTCCAGGCTCGCCGTCGTCAGCCCCGGGTCCGCCCAGGCGAGGCCGAGGGCCCGCAGGGTGGGCTCGATGATCGTGTAGTCGCACACGTAGGCCAGCGCCGCGGTGTGGAGCTGCTCCTCGGTGAGGGCGCCGGCCCGAGCGCCCTCGAGGGGGCTGAAGGCGCGGACCCACACGGCCTGGTGCGGCACCGGCTCGCCCTCGACCCGCACGTACACGGGGCCGGGGACGTGCCGCGTGTCGAACGAGCGGCCGCCGGACCAGTACGCCCTGGCCTCCTCGGTCATGGTGCCGGCCTCGGGGGTGCCGGGCTCCACGGCCGCGAGGTACTCGGCCGAGCTCGGCAGCGTCTCGGGGGCCGGAACGCCGGCGGGCATCGCGGGGGCGAGCTCGGCGCCCTCCTCGGGCACCTGGAAGGAGGCGAGCGCCGCGTAGACGGGCTTGCCGTTCTGGTAGCCGCGGACCTGCCGGGTCGAGTAGCCGCGGCCGTCGCGCAGCAGCTCGACCTCGTACCGGACCTCGGCGCCGATGTCGACCGGCCGCATGAAGTAGGAGTGCATCGAGTGCAGGCGGCGGTCAGTCCCGGCGGAGAGCATCGCGGCCGCGGCGGCCTGGGCCACCATGTCGCCGCCGTAGGCCTTGGGCCACGGGCAGGGCTGCGTCGTCGCGGTGAAGGCGAGGTCGAAGTGCTCCGGCTCCGTCGGGGTCAGCTCGAGCGCCGCGAGGAGGGCCTCCGCGGTGCCGCCGCGCGGCGTCGTGCGCGTCTCCTGGGTCCCGGTGCTCATGCCCGACGGAACCCCTCGAGCTCGGAGTCGTCGACGTCCTCGAGGTTCACCACGATGTTCTCCGGCGTGCGGGCGGTGAGCCAGACGAGCTCCTCAGTGGTGGACATGTTGGCCTCGACGTGCGGCATGAACGGCGGGACGAAGACCCAGTCCCCCGCGGTCATGTCGATGTAGTCCTTGTAGCCCTCGCCGAAGTAAATGCGGCCGTGGCCGCGGAGCACGTACCCGCCGGTCTCGGCCTCGCCGTGGTGGTGCGGGAAGGAGCGGTAGCCGGGCTCGTTGGAGACCTGGCCGAACCAGATCTTGGTAGCAGGGGTGTGCTGGATCGAGACGCCGGAGACGCGCACGCACTGCCCGGACTGCATCGTGGAGGTGTCCTCCTGCCCGGCGCGGGTCACGACGGGGACGACGCGGCCGTCGGGCTGGGCGTAGACGGAGTTGTCGCCCTCGGTCGCGTACTGGGCCTGCTGGATCTCGGTCTGCTGAGTCATCGTGGCTCCTTTGCCTTGTCTCTAGTGTGTCGGTGTCAGTCGGTGAAGCGGATGGTGTTGGCCAGGCGGCCCAGGCCCTCGGCCTCGACCACCACGGTGTCGCCATCGGCGAGATACCGCGGAGGCCGCATGCCCATGCCGACGCCGCCGGGCGTGCCGGTCAGGATGACGTCGCCGGGGC
Organism: Sinomonas sp. R1AF57; assembly: GCF_002224485.1. GTDB lineage: Bacteria > Actinomycetota > Actinomycetes > Actinomycetales > Micrococcaceae > Sinomonas > Sinomonas flava. The sequence continues at coordinate 3,860,902 of NZ_CP022463.1, read as the reverse complement.
GCAGCACGGTGAACTGGGAGATGTAGGCCACGAGGGCCGCGGGGCCGAACACGAGTGTCTTGGTGTTGCCGGTCTGGCGGCGGATGCCGTTGACCTCGCAGGTGATCTCGATGCCGGCCTCGGGATCGAGGGCGTCCGCGGTGACGAGGACCGGGCCGAGCGGGTTGGTGGCGTCCCAGGCCTTGCCCTGGAGCCACTGGAGGCTGCGCTTCTGCCAGTCGCGGACGGAGATGTCGTTCGCGAGGGTGTAGCCGGCGATGCCGTCCCGGGCCTCGTCCTCCCGTGCGTCCCGCAGCTCCGCGCCGACGACGACGGCGAGCTCGGCTTCCCAGTCGAGCTCGGCCTGGGCGGCGGGCGGCACGGCGATCTCGTCCGTGGGGCCGGTGAGGGTGTCGGCGAACTTCGCGAAGAGCGTGGGGTGCTCGGGGAGATCGCGGCCCATCTCGAGGATGTGGTCGGCGTAGTTCAGTCCGCAGCAGATCACCTTGCGCGGGGCCGGGAGCGGGAGGACGAGCTCGGCGTCGTTCGCCGCGACCGGGGCCGCGGCGTGCGGCGCGGTCCCCGCGAGGGCGGCGTGCGCCGTCGTTCGCCAGGCGGCGTCGGCGAGGAGCGCGCTGAGGTGCGGGGCGCCGAGCGGCAGCCACTGGTCCCCGCTGCGCACGGCGGCGCGGGTTCCCTCCGCGGTCCGGATGGTGGCCAGTTCCATGGGGCTCCTCCCTGGGTCGTGGGCGACATTCCTGAGTATGTCGCTTTCTTGACGTCCGTCAACTAAGCTCAACGTAACACGGCTCACACGGCCGTGACTAGCCCCACACTGGAACGAGCCCGCGAGGGACGCAGGAGGACACCATGGAGGCCACCATGACGCGCAAGGAGACCATCAACCCGGCGTCGCTGCCCAAGCCGTCGGGCTACGCGCACGGGATCAAGGTGGGGAACACCGTGTATCTGGGCGGGCAGACCGCCCTGGATGCGGACATGAAGATCGTGCCCGGCGGGATCGTCGAGCAGTTCAAGCAGGCGTTCGGGAACGTCCTGGCCACACTGGAGGAGGCGGGCGGGAAGCCCGAGGACCTCGTCGACGTGACGATCTACCTGACCGACGTGGACGACTACATGGCCAACGGGCGCGAGATCGGGCGCCTGTGGCGCGAGATGGCGGGCCGCGAGTACCCCGCCATGGCCGGGATCGGCATCACCCGGCTCTGGCAGGAGGAGGCGCTCATCGAGATCAAGGGCGTCGCGGTGATCGGGTCGGGCGCGGCGGCGGAGTAGGGCGGGACTCCGGGGTCTCGGGCGCCGCCGCGGCGTTAAGGGGCGGCGGTCGAATCGCGGACCACAAGCTCCGGCTGGAAGCTGACGTGCCGGTGGCGGTGCTCGGGGTCCGTGCTCTCGTCCTCGAGCAGTTCCACCGCGGTGCGGCCGATCAGCCGCGCCGGCTGGCGTATCGACGACAGCGGCACGATCGCCGAGGTCGCGAAGTCGATGTCGTCGTAGCCGATGAGTGCAATGTCCTCGGGGACACGGATCCTGCGGTGGAACGCGAAGGCCTGCAGCAGGCCGATCGCCACCAGGTCGTTTGCGGCGAAGACCGCATCGGGGCGCCGGTCCTGCGGCAGGTCCGCGATCTGCTCCCCGATCCGCCTGCCCTCCAGTACAGTCAGGGCCTCGCTGGCGAAGTCCTCGAGGGACGCGCCGGGGACGCCTTGGACGGCGCGACGCGCACCGGTGCGGCGGTCGCGGACCTGGTGCAGCGAGTCGGGGCCGCCGACGAAGGCGATCCGGCGGCGCCCGGTCGAGAGCAGATGCTCGACGGCGAGCCGGCCGCCTTCGATGTCGTCCACGGCCAGCGAGCAGTACAGGCTGGACGAGGCGTGCTCGTCGACGAGAATCACGGGAATGCCGCGCGAGCGGAGGGTGTCGATGCGGGCGCGGTCCGCCGACTGCGGAGTGATGAGCACGCCCCGGACACGCTGCTCCTGGAAGAGGTCGAGGTAGAGGCCCTCCCTGGCCGGCGACAGGCCCGCGTTGCCCAGGATGACGGCCTGGCCGAGCTTCTCCGCCGCGGCCTCCGCGCCCAGGGCGATCTCGTTGTAGAAGGGGTTGGCCGAGTCCTGCACGACCAGGCCCACGGTGAGGGATTGGCCAGCCTTGAGCTGGCGGGCGACGTCGTTCCGGACGTAGCCCAGCTCTTCGATCACCTGGGTGACGCGGCGCCGGCGATCCTCGGAGACCATCTCGGGGCGGTTCAGGACGTTGGACACCGTGCCGATGGAGACGTTCGCGTGGCGGGCGACGTCCTTGATGCTCACCGGCGGTCGGCCACGGTTCATGTCCGGATTCCCCCTCCTCACAGGTGAGAGTGTCATCGTACCCAATGGCCAGCGCGGGAAAGGCTCGGGGCGTGGGCCTTGGGTGGGTAGCGGACCGGCTCGAACGTGCGGGCCACGACGCTCCGGAGGGCCTCAAGGCTCCCCGAGAGGATGCCTGTGGCCCTCATCTGGACCAGGACGTTGCCGATCGCGGTGGCCTCGACGGGTCCGGCGAGGACCGTCCGCCCCGTGCGGTCGGCCGTGAGTTGGCAGAGCAGGGTGTTCTGCGACCCGCCGCCGACGATGTGCACGGTGCGGATCCGCTTGCCTGAGAGCTGCTCGGCCTGCTCGATCGTGGCCGCGTACGCGGCAGCGAGCGACTCGAGGATGGACCGGACGAACTCGGCCCGGCCGCGCGGCGGCTCGAGGTCGTGTTCCAGGCACCACGCCGCGATGCGGGAGGGAATGTCCCCCGGGGCCGTGAAGCGCTCGTCGGAAGCATCGAAGACCGGCTGGGGGCGGGCCACCGCGGCCGCCTCGGCGATCAGGGCTGCGAGGTCGCTGGTGCGCTGGGCGTCCGTCGCCCCCAGCCCCTCCCACGTGCGGATCGACTCCGAGAGCAGCCACAGCCCCGAGACGTTCTTGAGGTAGCGCACGCGCCCGTCCACTCCGCCCTCGTTCGTGAAGTTCGCCGCCAGGCTCTCGGGCGTGAGCACGGGAGCGTCGAGCTCGAGCCCGACCAGCGACCAGGTGCCAGAGGAGATGAAGGCGGACTCGTCGTCGGCGGCCGGAACCGCCACCACGGCAGAGGCGGTGTCGTGGGAGCCGACGGCGGTGACGGGCACCGTGCGGGAGGCCCCGAGTTCTGCCGCCACCTCCGGCAGCAGGGCGCCGAGCCGGTGCCCCGGATGGACCAGGGATGGGAAGAGGTCCCGCGGCAGGCCAAGCCGATCGGAGAGCGCCGTGTCCCACTGACCGGACCGGACGTCGACAAGCCCGGTCGTCGAGGCGTTGGTTGCCTCGGTGGCCTCTTCCCCCGTGAGCCAGTAGGCGATGAGGTCCGGGATGAGCAGCGCCCGGTCTGCGAGCGCGAGGTCTCCCTCCTCCGAGTCGGCAGCCAGCTGGAAGACCGTGTTGAAGGGCAGGTGCTGCAGCCCGTTGCGCTGGTAGAGCTCGACGGCGGGCACCCGGCCGTGCACCGCCTCCACCCCTCGGGCGGTGCGCCCGTCGCGGTAGTGGTAGGGCAGCCGGAGCATGCGTCCGCGGCGCAGCAGCGCGTAGTCCACGGCCCAGGAGTCGATCCCGATGGAGGCCAGTCGGGGCTCGTCCCGGAGGGCCTGGGCAAGGCCGGCACTCAGGGAACGGTAGAGCTCCGCAATGTTCCAGTGCAGGCCGAGACGGCCGCCTTCGTGCAGCTGCACCGGCTGGTTGGGGAAGCGGGCGACGTGGCGCAGGCGAAGCCGCCCGTCCTCGAGGCCGCCGAGGATGACCCTGCCGCTCGTGGCCCCGAGGTCGACCGCCGCCACGGATGTCGTCATGCTCTCTCTCCTCTGATCACGACCAGCATCAGCGCAGGAAGGCGGCGGCGACGCCGGCGTCGACCGGAACGTGCAGGCCGGTGGTGTGCGAGAAGTCCGAGGTGCAGAGGGCGAAGACGGCGTTGGCGACGTTTTCGGGGAGGACCTCGCGCTTGAGCAGGGTCCGCTGGGCATAGTACTGGCCCAGCTCCTCCTCGGGGACGCCGTACACCGCCGCGCGCTTGGCGCCCCAGCCTCCGGCGAAGATCCCCGAGCCGCGCACAACGCCGTCGGGGTTGATGCCGTTGACCTTGATGCCGTGCTCGCCCAGCTCCGCTGCCAGGAGACGGACCTGATGGGCCTGGTCGGCCTTGGTCGCGGAGTAGGCGATGTTGTTGGGCCCGGCGAAGATCGAGTTCTTCGAGGAGATGTACACGATGTCTCCGCCCATGTTCTGGTCGATGAGCACGCGGGCGGCGTTCTTGGACACGAGGAAGGAGCCCTTGGCCATGACGTCGTGCTGCAGGTCCCAGTCCTTCTCGGTGGTCTCCAGAAGCGGCTTTGACAGCGACAGCCCGGCGTTGTTGACCACGAGATCCAGTCCGCCGAAGGCGAGAAGCGACTCCTGGATGGCGGCCTGAACAGCTGCCTCGTCGGCGACGTTCACGGCAACGCCGACGGCGACGTCGGGTCCGCCGATCTCAGCGGCCGCCGCACGCGCCTTCTCCGCGTCGAGGTCGGCGATCACCACGCACGCCCCCTCGGCCGCCAGGCGGGTGGCGATGGCCTTGCCGATGCCCGAGGCCGCGCCGGTCACGAGCGCGATCCGCGTCGCCAGTGGCTTCGGCTCGGGCATGCGCTGGAGCTTGGCCTCCTCCAGGGCCCAATACTCGATGCGGAACTTCTCGGCCTCGTCGATGGGGGCGTAGGAGGATACCCCCTCGGCACCCCGCATGACGTTGATGGCGTTGAGGTAGAACTCGCCGGCGACGCGCGCGGTCTGCTTGTCCTTGCCGAAGGAGAACATCCCGACGCCGGGCACGAGCACGATGGCCGGGTCAGCCCCGCGGATCGCTGGGGAGTCCGGGACGGCGTGGCGGTCGTAGTAGGCCTGGTAGTCGGACCGGTAGGCCTCGTGGAGCTCCTTCAGCCTGGCGACGGAGTCGTCGACCGATGCATCTGCGGGGAGGTCCATGACCAGGGGCTTGACCTTGGTCCTCAGGAAGTGGTCCGGGCATGAGGTGCCCAGGGCCGCCAGACGGGGGTGCTCCGCGCCGGCGAGGAAGTCGAGGACCCGGGGGTCGTCGGTGAAGTGGCCGACCTGCGGCCGGTCGTGAGAGGCCAGGCCCCGGATCGTCGGCGCCAGCGCGGCCGCCTTGGCGCGCCGCTCAGCCTCGGGGAGCGCCTCGTAGCCGGGCAGGACCGGACCGAAGGGCTCGGCCTTCGAGTTCTCGGCGATGTACCTCTCCGCCGCGGCGATGATCGACAGGGAGTTCGCCTCCGCCTCCTCGCTGGTCTCGCCCCAGGCCGTGATGCCGTGTCCGCCCAGGATGCAGCCCACGGCCTGCGGGTTGGCATCCTTGATGGCGGCGATGTCCAGTCCCAGCTGGAACCCGGGGCGGCGCCACGGCACCCACACGACCTTCCCGCCGAAGACCTCGGAGGTGAGCCTCTCGCCGTCGGCCGCTGTGGCGATGGCGATGCCGGAGTCCGGGTGGAGGTGGTCCACGTGGGCGGCGCCCACCAGGCCGTGCATGGCGGTGTCGATCGAGGGGGCTGCCCCTCCCCTGCCGTGCAGGCAGTAGTCCAACGCGGCGACCATCTCGTCCTCGCGCTCGACGCCCGGGTACATGTCCGCGAGGGCCCGCAGCCTGTCGAGGCGAAGCGCCGCGAGGCCCTGCTCGGTCAGGGTGCCGAGGTCACCGCCCGATCCCTTGACCCACAGCAGCTCGACGTCCTCGCCCGTGACTGGGTCCGTGGCCCTTCCCTTCGCGGACGTGTTGCCACCGGCGTAGTTGGTGTTCCTCGGGTCGGCGCCGAGCTGGTTGGAGCGGGCGATCAGGTCCGCGACGACGGTCTGCGCGGGGCTGTCGGTGATGGTGTTCATGATCTGGCGTTCCTTGGAAGTCGGTGGGTCGACGGGCGGGATGGATCAGGAGGCCCAGGAGGCCTGGGCGCCGCCGACACGCTCGTCGGCGATGCGCTGCTGGTAGCCCGAGGCCGCGTAGGCGCGCATGGGGTCGGCGGGCAGGCCTCGGGATTCCCGCCACGCGGCCAGGGCGGGACGGACATCGGTGTAGAAGGCGTCCATGAGGATCTGGTGCGCTCCGAGCACGTCGCCGGCCTCCTGCGCCGCGGTGAGTGCCACGCGGTCCAGCAGCAGCGCCCGCGCAGTCATCTCCTGGACGTTGAGGACCGAGCGGATCTGGCCGGGGATCTTCTCCTCCACGTTGTGGCACTGGTCGAGCATGAACGCCACGCCGGACTCGTGGTCCAGGCCTCCCCCGCGGACAACCTCCACCATGACGCGGAACAGCTGGAACGGGTCGGCGGCACCGACGATGAGGTCGTCGTCGGCGTAGTTGCGGGAGTTGAAGTCGAAGGACCCCAGCTTCCCGAGCCGCAGGAGCTGCATGACGATGAACTCGATGTTGGTGCCCGGGGCGTGGTGCCCCGTGTCCAGGCACACGACGGCGCGCTCCCCGAGGGCGGCGACCTGGGTGTACGCGGTGCCCCAGTCCGGCACGTCCGTGTGGTAGAAGGCGGGCTCGAAGAACTTGTACTCCAGGACAAGCCGCTGCTCCATCCCGAGCTGGCTGTAGATCACTGCGAGCGACTCGGCGAGGCGGTCCTGGCGGCCGCGCATGTCACCCTGGCCAGCGTAGTTCGTGCCGTCAGCGAGCCAGATCTTCAGGTCCCGGGAGCCGGTCGCCTCCATGATCTCGAGGCACTGCAGGTGGTGGTCGATGGCCTTGCGCCGTACGGCCGCGTCGGTGTGGGTCAGCGAGCCGAACTTGTAGTCCTCGTCCTGGAACGTGTTGGAGTTGATCGTGCCCAGGGCCACCCCCTCGTCGGCAGCGTGGCGGGACAGCGCGGCATAGTCGTCCACGGCGTCCCAAGGGATGTGCAGTGCCACGGTGGGAGCGAGGCCCGTGAAGCGGTGGACCGTCGCCGCGTCGGAGATCTTCTCCTCGACTGTGCGGGGGGTTCCGGGGGTGCCGAAGACCTTGAAGCGGGTGCCGGCATTGCCGAAGGCCCACGAGGGCAGCTCGATGGCCTGCGCGGCGAGACGCGGTGCGATGTCGTCGAAGGCTGTCATGATCTTCTCTTCTCTGTGAGGACCGACGCAGGAGAGCGGCCTGGGCGACTCGACGCGGCCTGTTCCCTATTTATTGAATCGTTTCATCCACGGTAGCCGGTGAATCAGGTCACGTCAACGATCACGCCCGCATTTGAAACGTCTCAAATATCTTCTACGATGAAACCCCCACCGAGGTGCACATCACAGCCCTTCCGGCCAAAGGAGCCCCATGAATCCCGACCCAACACCCTCCGAGCTGATCGGTCTGGTCGAAGTGCCCCAGGAGGTCCTCCGCACCCGGCACTGCTTCCTCCTGCGGATCCGCCCCGAGAAGCTCGCTGAGTACGTCGAGGTGCACCAGAGGGTGTGGCCCGAGATGCTTGACGCCCTGCGCGGGACCGGATGGCGCAACTACTCGCTGTTCCTCCGGGCCGAGGACGGCCTGGTCGTGGGGTACTTCGAGGCCGATGACGCCTGGGACGCCGAGACCCTTATGGCAAGGCATCCGGTGAATGCGCGGTGGCAGGCCCAGATGGCCCAGTACTTCGTCGAAGGGTCGGCACCCGAGGGGCTCCTGCAGTACTTCCATCTCGAGTAGGAGGCCCGGGCGGGGAACGCTGCACGGCCGAATGGAAACAAGCATCCTCGGGGCGTTGACGTGGCGCACCTCACCTTCTACGATTGATGAAACGATTCAAGAAGCGAAGGCTTCAACGCCTCGCATCCCTCCCCCAGCATCCACCGTCACGACCAGTGCCCCTGCGGGGCCAGCGCCGGCTCATCACCAACGTCGATGAAGGAAGTCAGCACATGAACACGTCAGCCGGGGACTTCGGTCCCGAAGCCAGCATCGGACGGCGCAACCCGAAGAAGGCCGCGATCAGCGGCTGGATCGGAAGCGCCCTCGAGTACTACGACTTCGCGTTGTACTCGACGGTCTCGGCGCTGGTCTTCCCCAGCGTCTTCTTCCCCTCGGAGAACCCGACCGTCGCGATCATCGCCTCACTTGCGACGTACGCGGTCGGCTACGTCTCCCGTCCGCTCGGCGCGGTCGTCCTTGGCGCGTACGGGGACCGCCACGGGCGGAAGAAGGTCCTGGTCTTCGCCATGCTGCTGATGGGGGTCGCCACCTTCGCGGTGGGCCTCCTGCCCACCTACCAGCAGGTTGGACTCCTCGCGCCCGCCCTCCTCGTGGCCCTGCGTCTGATCCAGGGCTTCGCGGTCGCGGGCGAGCTCGGCGGCGCGAGCGCGATGATCGTCGAGCACTCCCCCGATGCCAAGCGCGGGTTCTTCGCCAGCTTCAGCCTCCAGGGCACCCAGGTCGGCTCGATCCTCGCCACCGCGGCACTGCTGCCCCTCTCCGCATTCCTCCCCGCGGAGCAGTTCCAGACGTGGGGCTGGCGGATCCCCTTCCTGCTCAGCGCGTTCGTCATCCTGGCCGGCTACCTCATCCGCCGCCGCGTCCAGGAGCCACCCGCCTACCTTGCCCAGGCCGAGAAGGCCGAGGTCAAGCGCCGTTTCCCGCTCGTCGACCTCCTCCGTAGCCACCCCTGGGTCCTGGTCCGCTGCATCATCATGACGTTCACCAACGTCATCGGCATGGCAACCCTGATCTTCGGCGTGTCCTACGCCACGCAGAAGGGCTATGGCATCGGCTTCTCCGCCGGCGAATTCCTCTGGGTCACGCTCGTGGCCAACGTGGCCGCCGTGATCACCATCCCGGTCTTCGGCGCACTCTCCGACCGGATCGGGCGGCGGGCCCTCATGATCGTCGGCGGCGCCGGCGGCGGCCTGCTGGCTGCGGCGTACCTCTGGGCCATCGACCAGCGCAGCCTCGTCCTCGTCTTCGTGTTCGTGGTCATCGTCCAGGGCGCCCTCTTCCAGATGTGGAACGCGACCTTCGCGACCTTCTTCCAGGAGCAGTTCCCCATGCGGATCCGGGTGACCGGCTTCGCGGTGTCGCAGAACATCGGCCTCATGATCGCCTCCTTCTTCCCGAGCATCTTCACGGCGATCGCTCCCCCCGGAACGGCGAACGTCCCGCTCGTGATCGGTGGCGCCACATTCGGCATCTGCGTCGTCGCCGCCCTGGCGGCCCTCCTCTCCTCGGACACGAAGGGCAAGACCCTCGCAGACCTCGAGGACGAGAAGACCGCGCCCAACCGGCTCAGCACCACGGGCGCCTAGCCACCGTGCCGTCGAAGGGGGAACCTGAGGTTCCCCCTTCGACAAGCCAACCACCCACGCACACGACAAGCGGAGACGAGATGACCGAGAAGACGACGGCCCCCCACGCGGCGGTGTGGCCCGTGAAGCACAGCCCGCTGCTGCGCGCTCCGGAGCGCTTCATCCCCCGCAGCGGCCTGCAGGAGCTGGTCCGCCGGCTGACCGAGAACCTCGTCGGCATCAGCGATGAGACAGGAGAATTCCTCCTCCGGCTCGACGACGGCCGCGTCATCGACACCAAGGGCTGGGCGGGCTGGGAGTGGACCCACGGCGTCGGCCTCTACGGCATGTGGCAGTACTACGACCAGACGGGCGAGACCGCGATGCGGGACATCATCGACGCGTGGTTCGCCGCACGGCTGGCAGAGGGAACCACGAAGAACGTCAACACCATGGCACCGTTCCTGACGCTCGCCTTCAGGTACGAGGAGACCGGCGACCGCACGCTTCTGCCGTGGCTCGACTCGTGGGCCGAGTGGGCGATGCGGGCCATGCCCCGTACGCCGCACGGTGGCATGCAGCACATCACCCTGGCTGAGGAGAACCACCACCAGCTGTGGGACGACACCCTCATGATGACCGTCCTGCCGCTGGCCAAGATCGGCCTTCTGCTAGACCGTCCCCACTACGTCGAGGAGGCGACGTTCCAGTTCCTCACCCACGCGGCCCACCTCATGGACCGGGAGACGGGTCTCTGGTTCCACGGGTGGTCCTTCGAGGGCAACCACAACTTCGCCAAAGCCCGCTGGGCCCGCGGGAACTCATGGCTGACCATGGTCATCCCCGACTTCCTCGAGCTCGTGGACCTGCCCGCATCCAACCCCGTGCGGCGGTTCCTCATCGAGATCCTCGATGCGCAGGTCGCCGCCCTCGCCCGCCTCCAGGACGGCTCAGGGCTCTGGCATACGCTCCTCGACGACCCCTCCTCCTACCTCGAGGCCTCCGCGACCGCTGGAGTCGCCTACGGAATCCTCAAGGGCGTGCGCAGGGGCTACCTCAAGGCCGACTACCAGCCAGTCGCCGAGAAGGCGGTCCGTGCGGTGATCGACAACATCTCGGACGACGGCGAGCTGCAGCAGGTCTCGTTCGGGACCGGAATGGGCTCGGACCTGGACTTCTACCGGAATATCCCGCGCACCTCGATGCCCTACGGGCAGGCCATGGCGATCCTGTGCCTGGCTGAGTATCTGCGCACCTACTACTGACCCCCGCTGACCACTAATGGAGGCACACTGATGGTTCTCGACTCGTTCCGCCTGGACGGAAAGGTCGCCCTCGTGACGGGCGCGTCCCGTGGCCTCGGGCAAGGCGCCGCCGTCGCACTCGCCGAGGCGGGGGCCGACGTCGCCCTGCTGAGCCAGAGCCCGGCGGAGGAAACCGCCGAGAAGGTCCGGGCGCTCGGACGGCGGGTCCACACGATCGAGCAGGACCTCGTCTCAGCGACGCCCCGGGAGCTGGACGAGTCCATCCAGCAGGTGGTCGATGCCCTTGGCCGCATCGACATCCTCGTCAACAACGCGGGGATCATCCGCCGCGCCCCGCTCCTGGATCACCCCGCGTCGGACTGGGACGACGTGATGGCAGTCAATCTCGACGCCGTCTTCCACCTCTCTCAGGCCGCTGCGCGGCGCTATGTGCCGCAGGGCGGGGGGAAGATCATCAACGTCGCCTCCATGCTCTCGTTCCAGGGCGGCATCCTCGTGCCCGGCTACGCAGCGAGCAAGCACGCCGTCGCGGGGCTCACGAAGTCATTCGCGAACGAGCTCGCGGCCCACGGGGTGAACGTCAATGCCATCGCCCCCGGCTACATGGCCACCGACAACACAGCCCCCATCCGCTCCGACGAGTCGCGCGAGAAGTCCATCCTCGACCGGATCCCGGCCGGGCGATGGGGCACGCCCACCGACCTGCAGGGCCCCTTCGTCTTCCTGGCCTCGGCGGCCTCGGACTACCTGAACGGCGCAATCATCCCCGTCGACGGCGGCTGGCTGGTCCGCTGACCCCGCCGCCCCACCACACCGACCCACTCTGAGACTGGAGAGCACTTCATGGAACAGCGATACGCCACGAGCCCCGGCCAGCTGCCGCATTTCGATACCGCCGAGCTGCGGGAGCGCTTCCTCATCGAGGACGTCTTCGTGCCCGGCGAGGTGAAGGTCGTCTACACGCATCACGATCGGATCATCCTCGGCGGCGCCGTCCCCGCCGGACGCGAGCTGCCACTCCCGACCTTCGACGAGCTCCGCGCGGAGTACTTCCTCGCCAATCGCGAGGTCGGGATCGTCAACGTGGGCGGCACCGGAACGGTCACCGCCGACGGCGAGGTGTTCACCATGCCGCACGGCGCCTGCCTGTACGTCGGGCGCGGCACTCGCGACATCGCCTTCGCGGACGCCCCCGAGGGCGAGGAGGCCGCCGGTGCCCAGTTCTACCTGTTCAGCGCTCCCGCGCACACCACCTACCCCACGCAGCTCGTGCTCAGGGGCGAGGGCACGGTGCTGGAGCTGGGAGACCAGCTCACCAGCAACCGGCGGACCCTGAACCAGTACATCCACGAGAAGGGCGTGGAGTCCTGCCAGATCGTCATGGGCGTGACGGAGCTGCATCCCGGATCGATGTGGAACACCATGCCGGCGCACACGCACGACCGGCGCACGGAGTGCTACCTCTACTTCGACGTCCCGCAGGACGCCCGTGTGCTGCACCTGATGGGCCAGCCGGCCGAGACCCGGCACCTCATGGTCGCGGACCGGCAGGCCGTCATCTCGCCCTCCTGGTCGTTGCACTCCGGCGTCGGGACGGCCGCGTACTCCTTCGTGTGGGCCATGGCCGGGGAGAACCAGTCCTTCACCGACATGGACGCCGTTCCCGTCACCTCCCTGCGGTGAGGGCGGCACCGATGAGTGAGACGCTTTCCGCGCTGCGCGCCGCACGCCTCGTGCCCGTCGTCGTGCTCGACGACGCGCGCGACGCCGCGCCGCTGGCCGCCGCCCTCGTGGCCGGCGGGCTGCCCGTCGCCGAGGTCACGTTCCGCACCCCCGCCGCTGCCGACTCGATCCGCGCCATGGCGGACCGCGGGGACATGGTCGTTGGGGCAGGCACGGTGCTGACGAGCCAGCAGGTCGACCGGGCGGTGGAGGCGGGCGCCTCCTACGTGGTCTCGCCAGGCCTCAGCCGGGCGGTCGTGGAACGCTGCCATGACCACGGCGTGCTGGCGCTTCCGGGGGCCGTCACGGCCACCGAAATCCAGGCTGCCCTCGAGCTGGGACTGACCACGGTCAAGTTCTTCCCGGCCGGAACCTCGGGTGGCGCTCCCGCGATCGCAGCGCTTGCGGCGCCGTTCGGGGACCTGAGCTTCGTGCCCACGGGCGGGATCGGCCCGAAGAACCTCCACGACTACCTCGCAATTCCGGCCGTGGCTGCGGTCGGCGGCTCCTGGATGGTGCCGCGCGACCGGGTGCAGGCCGGCGACTTCGCCCAGATCACCCGGCGCACCTCGGAGGCCGTCGCCCTCGCGTCAGAAGCCGAGTCCGCAACGGCAAAGGCGTCCGTGTGACGGCGGCACGGGAGAGCGCGCAGCTTCCGGCCGCCGAGGTCGTCACGTTGGGCGAGACCATGGCCCTGTTCAAGGCGGACGCCCCCGGCCCGCTGCCCCACGTGCACAGCTGGAGCCTGGGCGTCGGCGGAGCCGAGAGCAACGTTGCCGTGGCGCTGCAGCGTCTGGGGACTTCGGTGGCCTGGATCGGGCGTGTCGGCGCGGACGGCCCGGGAGACCTGGTGGTCCGCGAGCTGCGCGCGGAGGGCATCGCCGTCGTGCCCGTCCGCGACGACGCCGCGCCGACTGGATTCATGATCAAAGAACGGCGCACCGCTGAGGCCCTCAAGGTCTCGTACTACCGGTCGGGCAGCGCAGGATCGCGCCTGCGGCCGGACGATCTCCCCGCAGGCGTCATCGAGAGCTGTCGGCTGCTCCACATCACCGGGATCACGCCCGCCCTCTCCGGCTCGGCCGCCGCCGCCACGCAGGAGGCCGTCGACCGCGCCAAGGCGGCCGGGGCACTCGTGTCCTTCGACCTGAACTACCGCGCTGCGCTCTGGCCCGCCAAGCTGGCCGGCCAGCACTTCCGGCAGATCATCGCCCAGGCCGACATCGTGTTCGCCGGCGACGACGAGGCCGCGATCGCCGTCGGCCCCTCCAGCGATGCCGGGGAACTGGCCAGGCGGATCGCGGCGCTGGGCCCCACCCAGGTGGTCCTCAAGCGCGGGGCCCGCGGCTGCCTCGCGCTGGTCGACGGCGCCGAGTACGCCCGAGAAGCGGTTCCGGTACGCGTGGTGGACACGGTCGGCGCCGGGGACGCGTTCGTCGGCGGGTACCTGTCGGAGCTGCTCCGCGGGTCCGACGTCGAACAGCGCCTGATGGTCGCCAACCAGGTCGGCGCCTTCGCGTGCCTGGTCCCCGGCGATTGGGAGGGCATGCCGCGCAGGAGCGAGCTGCACCTTCTTGATCCGCGCGATCCTGTTCTGCGGTAGCGCTGGCCCGCGCGACTGGATGTTATGCCGCGAGGGCAATGCGTCGGCGCGTTCTTACGCTCCAAGGACCCGCTCGGCATGGCGCCGGGCGGGGCCGGCGAGCTTCGCGTGGAGCTCCGCGAACAGCTGCTGCGCCACGAGCCCCTGCCAGTTCTCCGGGAGGTACTCAGCGGGAAGCCCCGGGTCGAGATACGGGAGCCGCCGCCAGTGCGTGAGCAGCGAGACGTAGTCGGTGAACGCGGCGGCGTCGTCGTCCGCGGACGACGGCGCCGGCGCGCCTTCCCAGCGTTCGCGCACCTCGCGCTGGCCCTCCACGAACTCCGCGTAGGTCGCGTCGAGCGCCTCCAGGTCCCACCACTCGGCGACGCGGCCGCGCATGCCCGACCCCTCGCCGTCGTCCGCGTACTCGGCGCGGAAGAACTCGACGTAGCCGGCGGCACCCGCCCGGGCGAGGCGGCGCCGGGCCTCCCGCTCGAGTGAGGCCGGGGCGATCCACAGCCCCGGCGAGACGGCGCCGAAGCCCAGACGTGTGAAGGCCGCACGGATCTGGTGGCGCAGCGCGCGCTGGGACTCTGGCACAGAGAAGGCGGCGAGCAGCCACGGGTCCTCAGGGCGGGCGCGGCGGGGCGAGAAGATGCGCTCGTCGCCCTCGGAGAAGACCTCTTCGAGGCCGGGACCGAGGCGGTAGGCGGCGGCGTTGCCGAGCTTGACGCTCTCGAGGACGCCGCGCTTCTTGAGCCGCGAGACCGCGGAGCGCACGCCGGCGCCCTCGACGCCGAGGTCTCCGAGCAGCCGCACGAGTCCCGCGACCGGCAGGACGCCCCCGTGCTCTCGCGCGTAGAGGCCGAACACTGTGACGATCAGCTGCTGGTGCCGCGGGGAAGCGGCCGCGGCCTTGGACTCCGCTGCGGCGACGGTGGACATGCCTCCGAGCCTACCGCCGGACCTGGCGGGGCCGGGTTGAGCGCGGGGGCGACGAGAGGGTGAGCCCAGCGCGTCAGGGGACGAGACCCCGCAACGAACGGGACGCGACCCCGCAAGGACTGGCCCTACGGGGCGAGGACGCCCCGCACGAAGTCGGCCGCCGGGCCCGCGTGGGCCTCGCGGATCCGCAGGAACAGAGCGATGCACTCCGGCCCGGGCCAATCCCGCGGCAGCAGCTCGGGCGGCAGTCCCGGATCGAGGTACGGGATGACCCGCCACGCGTCGATGCATCCGACGTAGGCGGCAAAGCTCTCGGCGGCACTCCGGCTGTGCTCCGGCACGCCCGACTGCCCCTGGACGAACTCCCGGTGCAGCTGCGCGATCCCCTTGAGGTCCCACCACTGCCGCACCTGCCCTGCCGCGACCGGCCCCGGGGGCAGCCCCCGCGCGGTGAACAGCACCACATGGCCCGACAGGCCGAGCCCCTCGACGGCGTCCTCGACCTCGCCGCGCAGGAAGTCCGGGCAGATCCACACCCCGGCCTCGACGGTGCCACAGCCGATCCACTTCAGCTGCTTGCGGAGCTGGTGCCTGGCATCCCGCATCGCCTCCGGCACGGAGAACACGATGAGGCACCACTCGCCGTCGGCCGCCATGGCCCGCGGCTCGTGGATGCGCCGGTCGCCCCGGGCGAGCATCGCCTCGGCGCCGGGTGCTAGCGCGAGGCCGGGGACGCCGTCGTGCGCCTGAGCCTGCAGGAGGCCGCGCGCCTTGACGCGGCTCAGCGCCGTGCGGGCCTGCGGCACGGGCACGCCGAGGGCGCCGAGCAGGGCCAGGAACGCGTCGGTGGGCATCCAGCCACCGGCCTCGCGCAGGTACAGCCCCACCACCGTGCGCAGGAGGGAGACGGCGCTGCCGGGGCGCGAGACCATGTCATCCGCGACGCGCGGCTCGCGTCCCGTCTGGAGGCTCTGGGTCATGCGAGCTCGGTCAGGGCGGCCCGGATCGCCTCGATCCCGGCCTCCACCTCCGCGAAAGACGTGCTCAGCGGCGACAGCCCGATCCGCAGCCCGTGCGGGGGCCGGAAGTCGGGGATGACGCCCCGCTCCCACAGCAGCGCGGTGACCTCGCGGAAGCGCGGGTGGTTGATGGTGATGTGCGAGCCGCGCACGGACGGGTCGCGGGGGCTCGCGAACTGCACCCCGAGCGGGGCCAGATCGCGGTCCGCGAGGGCCGCGGCGAACTCGGTCAGGAGCACGGACTTGGCGCGCACGGCGTCGATCCCGCCGGCCTCGGCGATCAGCTCGACCATGGCGGAGAGCGGCTGCATGGCGAGGATCGGCGGCGTGCCCGTGATGAAGCGGCGCATGCCGGCGGCAGGGACATAGGACTCGGTCATGCCGAACGGGTCGGCGGCGCCCATCCAGCCCCAGATCGGCTGCTGCAGCGTCTCCTGCAGGCCGGCGCGCACGTACCCGAACGCGGGCGAGCCCGGGCCGCCGTTGAGGTACTTGTAGGTGCACCCCACCGCCAGGTCCACGCCCCACGCGTCCAGCTCAACCGGCACCGACCCCGCCGAATGGCACAGGTCCCACACCACGAGCGCCCCGGCGCGGTGCACGGCGTCGGTGATCGCGGGCGCGTCGGCGACGTACCCGGACCGGTAGGCGATGTGGCTCAGGAGCACGACGGCGGTGCGCGGCGAGAGCGCGGCCTCCACGTCCGCGGCGGTCACCCCGGTGGCGGGGTCCGGCGTGACCCAGCGGAGAGTGGAGCCGCGCTCGGCGGCGATGCCCTCGACGAGGAACCTGTCGGTGGGGAAGTTCTCGCGGTCGATCACGAGCTCATCCCGGCCCCGCCCGGCGGCGTCGAGCGCTGCGCGGACCAGCTTGTAGATCATGACCGACGTCGAATCGGCCACGACGGTCTGCCCGGCCGCGGCCCCGAGGACCACCTCGCCGAGGCGGTCGCCGAGCCGGAACGGCTCGTCCATCCACTCCTCGTCCCAGGCCCGGATGAGGCGCTGGCCCCACGGCCCAGCCGTGAACGCGGCGAGCCGGTCGCCGATGTCGGCAAGCGGCCGTCCGAGCGAGTTCCCGTCGAGGTACGCGACCACCGGCTCGCCCTCGGGCTCGAGGAACCGGCCGCGGAACGCCGCGAGCGGGTCAGCGGCGTCGAGCGCTGCCGCGTCCAGCGTGGGGAGGCCGACGGCGCCGGGTGCGCGGCCGGCGTCGTGCGCGGCAGAGGCGGGGGTGCTGGGGAGGGTCATGATCAGGCTCCGATCGCCGTGCGGACGGCATACAGCTCGGGGAAGAAGGTCAGGTCGAGGGCTCGCTTGAGGAAGTCGACGCCGGAGGAGCCGCCAGTGCCGCGCTTGAAGCCGATGGTGCGCTGGACCGTGCGCAGGTGCCGGAAGCGCCACGCCTGGAAGTTGTCCTCGAGGTCCACGAGGCTCTCGCAGGCCTCGTAGAGGCCCCACGGCGTGGAGTCCTCCTCGTAGATCCGCTGGAACACGGGCACGAGGTCTTCGCGGAAGGTCCACGGCTCGCGCACGTCGCGCTCGAGGACGTCCCGCGGCACGTCGTAGCCGCTGCGGGCCACGAGCGCGAGGAACGAGTCGTAGACCGTGGGCTCGCCGAGGATCCGGGACAGGAGCGCGTGTGCTTCGGGCTCGGAGCTGAAGACGTCCAGCATCTTCGCGTGCTTGTTGCCGAGCACGAACTCGATGGCGCGGTACTGGTACGACTGGAAGCCCGAGGAGTTGCCGAGCGAGCCGCGGAACTGGGAGTACTCGCGGGGGGTGAGGGTGCCCAGGACGCTCCACTGCTCGGTCAGCGTCCGCTGGATCGCCTTGACGCGGGCGAGGCACTTGAGGGCCTTGCCGAGGTCGTCGGCGTCCATCAGGCGGCGGGCCTCGAGCAGCTCGTGCAGGACGAGCTTGAGCCACAGCTCGCTCGTCTGGTGCTGGACGATGAAGAGCAGCTCGTCGTGGTGCTCGGGCTGGCTCTGCGGGCGCTGGCTGTGGAGGAGCTCGTCGAGGGCGAGGTAGCGCCCGTACGTCATGGCGCCGCGGAAGTCGGTGCGGACGCCGTCCTCGATCCGGCGGACGCCGGCGGGCTCGGCGGGGCTGGTCTGGGGCATATCCCCACGATATCAGCTAGGTGACGAACGTCAAGCAAATGAAATCGCGGCTCCGCCGAGGCGCCGTGTGCCGCACGGATGAGTGGGCCGGTTGACGGCTGCCTCCTTCTCGGCCGTCACTGCGCTGCTGTACCTTGACCCCCACAGACACAAGCACGAGGCCATCCGCTCCGAAGGAACTCGGTGCAGCGCCCGCAGGTTGGATGCGTCTCGATGCCGACAGCAAGGCGGAGATGATGGAACCCCACGCCCTCGACTTCCCCAAGATCGACGCCGTCCTGCGCGCCGACGGCACCGGCGAGGTCACCATCGACGGCACGTCCCACCCGCTCCAGGCGGACGACGAACTTGCTGCGCTGCGAGAGGCCCTGAACCTCATCTCCGGGACGGCGGTCCGGCTCGGCCGGCCCGTGAAGGTCACCACGAGGGATGGAGACGGACAGAGCCTCGTTGTCGTGTCACCGGACGGCACCTTCACAGAGGTCCCGGCCCCCGCTGCCACCGGCGTGGGGCCGCAGGGCCCCCCGCGGGAGCCCGGCCGGCCTCCCGCGGGATCCGCCAGGCCGCACCCGTCGCGCACATCCTTCCTCCCTCAGGAACAGGCGGAGGAGCCTGCGACGCAGGGATGGCGAGGGATCCTCACCCGTTCCGGGTTCCGGATGCCGCCCAGCGCTGCAGAGCGCGCCGAGCGCGCGGACGTTCAGGCCGTCAGCCAGCACTGGCCGGGACCCCGCACGATCGCGGTTGTCAATGGCAAAGGCGGCGCCTCCAAGACCCCCAGCACGATCCTCCTCGCCGCCGTGTTCGCACGCGAGGGCGGCGCCGGCGTCCTGGCCTGGGACAACAACCAGACCCGCGGAACGCTCGGCTGGCGCACCGAGCAGGGACCGCACGAGGCCACCGTGCTCGACCTCCTGCCCCAGGTCGAACCTCTGCTCGGGATCGCCGCCCAGTCCGCCGATCTCGCGCGATTCGTGCACCATCAGACCCGCGACCGCTTCGATGTCCTCCGAAGCAAGCCCATGGCCCTTGCCCACGAGCAGCGCGTGGAGCCGAACGATGTCGACGTGATCCATGCGGTGGCAGCCAAGTACTACCGCCTGATCCTCATGGACAGCGGCAACGACGAGAGCGATCCCATGTGGCTGCGCATGATTGACCGCACCGACCAACTGGTCGTCGCCACCACCACCCGGGACGACCACGCCGAGGCCGGCGCCCTCCTCCTGGAGGCGCTGGCAGAGCGGGACGAGCACTCTGCCAGCCTCGCCCAGCAGGCCATCGCCATCGTCAGCCAAGCCGATCCGAGGGCGACAGCGGACCAGGTCCGCCGGATCGCGGACGGGTACCGCGAGCTCGCACGCGAGGTCGTCACCATCCCCCACGACCCTGCCATGGTCGGAGGCCCGCTCCGCTACGGTTCCCTCCGGCCCGCCACCCAGCGGGCCTGGCTCGCCGCGGCCGCCGCGGTCGCCCGCGGGCTCTAGACCTGTCGGCTTCGCGGGGCCGCCGAGGCTCACCCTCCCGTCTGGGCCATCGCAAGGCCCGCGTCCAGGACCATCTCCGCCGTCGCCTCGTAATGGTGCCGAAGGCGCGCGGCCATCGCCTCGACGTCGTGCGCCAGTGCTGCCTCGAGCAGGCCGCGGTGCTCGCCCTCGACGTCCCGCTGCGACGCGGCAGGCGCGGCGGAGGCCCAGCGCCGGTAGAGCTCGGTGGTGCGGCCGAGCTGGCTGGCCTGCCGGAGGACGGGCGCGCACCCGCAGGCCGACAGGAGCGCCTCGTGGAACGCACGGTGCGCTTCCTGCCACGCAGCAGTGGTGACGGAAGGACCCTCCGGGTCCCGCCGCGGCGTACGCGTCAGCCGGTGGTAGGCGGCCATCACCGCGCTCTCCCACGCGACGTCCCCACGCTCGAGGCTCAGCCGCGCCGCGTACACCTCGGTCAGACACCGCAGCTCCGTCAGGTCGTGCAGCTCCTGCACATCAAGGTCCCGGACAGCGAACCCACGCTGCGGCCGAAGGGTGACGAGGTCCTCAGCCGCAAGCCGGGTGAGGGCCTCGCGGATCACCGTGGTGCTCGTGCCGAGCCTCGCGCCGAGCGCACCGGGTGCGAGGCGCTCCCCCGGGTGCCACACACCGTCGAGGATCGCGGCGCGCAGCATGCTGTACGCCTGCCGTCCAGCCGTTCCCATGCCCCTTCCTCAGGCTCTCGGCCGGCTGGTCACGGCTCAGCCCTGCGTACCGGCTCGCCGCGGGCGGGGTCGGGCACGTGGTCGACGTGCACGACGCCGTCCGCGAACCCCACGGCCCGGACCTCGCCCGGCGCCGTGGTGGGCGCTGCGCCCGCCACGGCACGGGCGAGCGGATCGCGCCAGACGGCGGCGACGGCGTCGAAGGCATCGTCCTCAAGGTCCACGAGCATGGGCGAGTCCCGCCACTGGCCGCGGTCCCCGAACAGGAACGGCACGTCGAAGCAGTGGGCAGCGCCGGCACCACCGGCCGCCTCGATGTCGAGGCGGGAAACGTGGACAGCCACCCCGGCCGAACGCAGGTGCCCCGCCAGTTCTCGGGCGGCACTGGCGAACTGGTGCTCCGTCATGTCGGCGGTCATCTGCCCCCACGCACTGTCAGCGGCAGGCAGCTCGGCGGGCCGTGCGAAGTGGGCTGCACGGTACGCGTCCGCTGCCGCCGAGGGCAGGCGGCCGGCCGCGTGCGGCGGAATGAAGGCACGGGCCTCATGGGCCGTCGTCGCCAGCAGGACATGCTCCACGCCGGCCAGGCGCCCCACGGCTGCATCCCAGTCCTGGACGCCGCCCGGAAGCCGACCGCCAGCAAGCGGCTGGACTCCCAGACCGCGGCCCGCCCAGGCCTGGTTCACCTCCGCCGAGGCGGCCACGAGGACGCCGGGCGTGGCCGCCGACGGGTCCGGTCCGGCGAGCGCCTCGGCGAACACGCGGCGCCGGGCAGCGGCGCCCTCGGGGCCGGGCGGCGGCTGGTACGGCAGGCTGTAGAGGGCCAGCCGCCTGATCCGCCCGGCGAGTGCGGGATCCTGCGCGGCTGCGAACGCGAGCCACGCCCCGGCCGACTGGCCTGCAAGGGTCACGTCATCCGGGTCTCCGCCGAAGTGGGCGGCGTGGTCGATGGCCCACTGGACCGCCGCGACGGCGTCCGCCACGGCCGGTGCAGTGCCGTCGGGGCCGGGGTTGAAGCAGGCGGCCGCCCCGAGCCGGTAGGCGGGGACTGCGATGACCGCGCCGATCGCTTCGGCCAGGGCCGACGCGTCGTGCCAGCGGACCGATGCACCGCCCGAGACGTACCCGCCACCGGGCAGGAACACGACGAGGGGAGCGCCGGGAGCCGCCTCGGCGGGAGCGTACACGCTGATCTGGAAGGCGTCCTCGTCCTGCTCGACCTCGCCTGCCGCGGGGCCGAGCAGCCAGTCCAGACCCCCGGGCTGCTGGGGGAAGACCACGGCGTCCTCCACGGTTCCCACCGCGGCCGGCGGGACGGGCACGGCGGGCGGGAGGACGCCGTCGTCCGCTGGACCGCCGAGCCGCGCCCACCGACAGCGGGTGAGCACGACGGCGCCCCGCCCGCCGGGGACGTGCTCCTCGCACAGGCCCCGGGTGGCCGTGGCGCTCACGCGATCGGCTCGTACTGCTCGGGGTCGACGGAGCGCGTGAGGTTCCAGTACTCGAGCACCGGCAGCGGCCAGATCTGGGAGACCCGGCCGAACCGGTTCTTGTACCAGGTGTGCACGCTGGGATGTCCCCAGGCCTTGGTGGCGCTGGCGGCATCGAGCCGCTCGTAGAACTCGTCCAGGGCCTCCTGCTTGAGGTCGAGCGCGGACCAGCCCTCGGAGAGCTCGCGGCGGATGGCGTCGAGCGCGTACTCGAGGCCGTACTCGATCATCGAGAAGAGGCTGCCGTTGACCACGTGGCCGGTGTTGGGCCCCGAGACGATGAAGAGGTTCGGGAAGCCGGGCACGGTCATGCCGAGGTAGGCCTTCGCGTCGCCGCCCCAGTAGGCGTGGAGGTCCCGCCCCCCGCGGCCCGTGATGGAGAGCGGCTCGAGGAACTCGCTCGCCTGGAACCCCGTGGCGTAGATGACCGCGTCGAGCTCGTGCAGGACCCCGTCTCCGTCCACGACGCCCTCGGGGACGAAGTGGCCCAGTCCCGAGGTGACGAGCTGCGTCTGGGGCTTGCGGAGGGACGCCGCCCAGACGCCGTTGTCACGCAGCATACGCTTGCCGCCGAGGAGGTAGTCAGGGGTGACCTTCTCCAGCAGGTCGGGGCGGCCGGCGTACTGCTCGGCCAGAAGCGCGCGCAGCGACTCCTGGACCCGGTGGTGGACCTCGGAGATGGAGTCAGGACGGGTCCACTGCGGGTCGATGACAGTGGTGTGCTGGCGGCCCTCGACGCCGAGCCAGTGCTGCCACAGGCGCAGCCACTGGCCGAAGTGGGGCAGGTGCTCGGAGAGCCACAGGACGGCATCCGGCATGCTGTCGTAGTACATGGGCGTGGGCAGCATCCACGGCGAGCTGCGCTGGAAGACCGTGAGCGACGCGACGCGGTCCACGATCGCCGGGACGATCTGGTACGCGCTCGCGCCGGTTCCGACCACCGCGACCCGCTTGCCGGTGAGGTCCACCCCGTGGTTCCACTCGGCGGAGTGCATCTGCGCGCCGGTGAACGTCTCGCGGCCTGGGGTGTCAGGGATCTTGGGACGGTCGAGCTGGCCGACCGCGGTGAAGACGGCGTTGACCCGGTGGACGGCCGGCACGCCGTCGACCGCGACGCGCACGTCCCACATGCGGGAGCCCTCGTCCCAGGTGATGGCCTGGACATCCGCCCCGTAGACGATGTCGTCGAGGAAGCCGCCCCGCTCGGCGACTTCCCTCGTGTACGCGTGGATCTCGGCGCCTTCGGAGAACTGCTGGGGCCAGTCGTCCCGCTGGGCGAAGGAGAAGGAGTAGGCGTAGTTGGGGGTGTCGAGGCGCACGCCGGGGTAGGTGTTCTTCCACCACGTCCCTCCCACGTCATGGCCCTTCTCGAAGACCCGCACGTCGATCCCCGCCTGCTTGAGCCGGTACGCCGAGGCCATGCCAGCGACTCCGGCGCCGATGACGGCGGCGGTGAAGTTGCGTCCTGGGGCCACCTCGTCGACGCGCCAGCGGGGGCGTCCGTTCGACTGGGGCGCGAGGGCCATGTCGTGCTTGAGGAGGGGGCGGTAGGCATCGTCGGCGCCGTTGGTGATCCAGTCGACGATCGCGTCGGCCTCGGCGTCGGAGAGCGTGCGGACCCGGGTGATGCGCTCGTCGCGGACCCTCTTCAGGGCCTCGAGGGCGAGGGCGCGAGCCTCGGCCTGCTGCTCTGCGCTCATGGCGCCATGCGGCTTGCCGACGGTGTCCACCGGCGGCTGCGGGGGCCGGAGCCGGTCGCGCAGGAGGCTGAAGTCTCCGGTAGCGGCCGCGAGCGCGACCATGAGGGCGGGCAGCTCCACGCTCTGGACGATACGCGTCAAGAACGCATCATCCTCGGTGATGGGGGTGTACTCGTCGCGGGTGTAGAGGTCGTCGATGCCGCTCAGCACGTCGGCAGGGGCCAGGGATTCAGTCACAGTGCTCTCCTCGGATCACGCGCCGCTCCGTGAGCGGCATCACGTCTCCGTCCATAGTATCGGTTAAAATGCAATAAACAAGAAAAATGCATTATTTGCTCTGGTAGCAGTGTGCCTCAGTTGGCCGCGGTGGACGCGGTGTGCTCGGCTTCAGCGCGGGGGATGCTCCCCTGCTCACTGGTATGCGCCTGCCGGAACCGCGCCGGCCAGACCCCCTGCTTGCCGGGGGAGATGATGCCGCGGGGGTCGACAGCGTCCTTGAGTCGCTCCTGGAAGCGCAGAGCCGCACGGTCGTTGAAGTCGAAGCCGGCAGCGATGCGGTCCATGTGGTCGACGTGGCTGCGATACGGCGCATAGCCATGGGAACGGGCAGCGTCGAGCAGGCGCGTGTAGAGCTCTCGGGCGCGCGCGAGCATCTCCTCGTTGCCGCGCTCGAAGAAGATCATGGTCACGTGCACCATGTGCCGCGGGTACAGGTGGTAGCCGATGTAGAGGTCGAACCCGTACTCCGCGTAGAGCGCCTTGGCCTCCTGGTAGAACGCGTACACCTCCTCGCCGCGCGCAGGGATGATGGGCGCGGCGTCGATGTGGCCGCCGTTCTCGGAGGCCCAGGCAATCGTGGAGAGGGGCTTCAGCGTCGGGACACCCGCCATCTGCGTGCGGTCCGCCTCGGCGATGCGCTCGTGGTCGAGCCGGCGGCCTTCCTCGCCCTCGTACACCCGGGCGTCCACCCTTGCTCCCGGGACGGCAGCGGTGACGCGGTCCCGGACGATCTCCAGCCGCCTGCGGACGAGTCCCGGGTCGCCGTACAGCCCGAACTTGGCATTCCACTGCCCGATGCCGAAGTCGCGCCGCATCTCCTCCAGCCGCCAGTCCGGGATCGACCCTTCCCCGTCCCAGAAGTCCTTCCGAGCCCCGCGCATCGTTGCGGCGCGCACGACGTTCCCGCACAGCGCGTTGTTCTGGATGACGTCCTCGCGCCGAAGCTGGGTGAGCACGTCGATCAAGGCTGGGAGGTCCTCCTCGCGCTCGACCATGATGTCCCCGTTGGCGAACGCCTGGGGGGCGGGCATGAGCCACAGGCCACCCGAGACGACGACGCCGAGGTTCGACTGCGTGAAGAGCCCGTCGAGGGTGGGGCCGAACCCTCCTTGGAAGATCGGCCCCAGGTCGGTGCCCTCCATCGCTCCCATGCCGGTGCGCAGGAGGTCGCCGTCCGGGAGCACGACCTCGACGCCGCAGAGGCTCTTGACGTGGTCGCCCAGAGGGGTCATGCCGTAGCCGCGGTCCAGCATGTTGCCGAGGATCGAGCCCCAGCCGAGCGCCGGAACGCTCATCCAGAGATTAAGGCCGTGCTCGCGGATGTACTCGAAGAGGTCGAAGAAGGTGACTCCCGGTTCCACGACGGCATAGCCGAGCCTGTCGTCGACGGCGAGGATGCGGTTCATGCGGGACAGGTCGAGCGCGACCATGCCCTGGTCCCGCGGCTCCGGGCCGCCGTAGCCCAGGTTCTTCCCCCGGGAGAACGTCCACAGCGGGGTTCCGGTCTCGCCGGCGAGCCGAACGAGGGCCTGGACTTCCTCGGTGCCTGCGGGCCGGACCCCGGGCCATGCCGAACGGCCGGGATTGAGCGGGTACGGGTCGAGGTAGCCGTCCTGGACGTCGGGGCGGACCACGTGCTCGTCGCCGATGATCTCGGCGGCGCGGCGGAGGAACTCCTCGCGGGAGTCCGTGGCGGAATCTGCGGACAGGACGGAATGTGCGGACATGTTCATTTCCTTCGTTTTTCTCAAGGCTTGTTCAGCAGCCGGGCCGAGGAAGGCTCCTGCAACCGGCTAGGCTCGGCGCATGATCCCCGAGCAGCAGCCCGCGCTCACCCTCCGGCAGGCCTGGCACTTCGTCCTCGCGGCCGAGTCCGGGACCTTGGCCGAGGCGGCTCGTCGGCTGCACATGGCCCCGTCGGCGATCTCCACGTCGATCGGCGAACTCGAGCGGGCGGTAGGCGCCGAACTGCTCGTCAAACGCCGCGCCAAGGGCGTCGCCCTCACCGCGACGGGCCGCCAGGTGCTCGGGATGGCCCGGGAACTCCTCAGGCTTGCGGACTCCATCGCGGCGCTCTCCCGGGAGGACCGTTCGCAGCTGCGGGGCCCCCTCACGGTGGGCTGCGACATCACGCTCGGGCCGACCATCATCCCGGCCATGCTCACCGACTTCGCCCGCCAGTGCCCGGGAGTCGAGGTGGACTTCGTCGAGGGCTTCCACGAGGACGTGCAGGCGGGGCTCCTCGCCGGAGCGCTCGACGTCGCCTTCGTGTACGACGCCGGCGTGGACCCTGCGCTGACCACGGTCGCCCTGGCGGACGCGGCCCCGCATGTCCTCGTCCCAGCCGACCACCCGCTCGCGGAAGCGGAGGGGGTGCGGCTGACGGACATCGCGCACGAACCGCTCGTCCTCTTCGACTCCCCTCCCCTGGGGAGCCGGGTGCTGCAGCTCCTCCACGATGCCGGCGCGGTTCCCCAGGTGCGGCACCGCTCCCGCTCGTACGCAACGGTGAGGTCCCTCGTCGCGGTGGGGCGCGGCGTCGCGGTCCTGTACCAGCAGACCGCGCTCGAGGCGCCGTACGCCGAGCTCGGCGTACGGCTCCTCCCGCTGCGCGCACGGGCCGAGCTGTCCCGGCCAGTCCAGGTCGCGCTCGCGAGCCCCCGCAGCACACGCCCCTCGGTCAGGGCACGCGCCTGGATCGACGTGGCGCTCGAGCTGTTCACCGAGCGTGGCGGGGACTGACGGGCTCACGGCGGACGCTCAGGCGAGCGACGACTCGCGCACGGCGGACGGGTACGGGAGGCCGAGGTTCTCGCGCAGCGTGGTGCCCTCGTACTCGTGGCGGAAGTAGCCGCGCTCCGCGAGCTCCGGCACCAGCTTGTCGCAGATCAGTGCGAAGCCGCCGGGGTTGAAGGGAGAGTTGAGGTTGAACCCGTCGCATGCCCGGGCCTCGAACCACTCGATCATCCGGTCGGCAATGGCACCCGGCGTCCCGGCCATCCACTGGTGGCCGGTCGAACGGGCCAGGTCCACGATGAGCTCGCGCAGCGTCATGCCCTGGTCGACGCTCTTGCGGCGGTAGATGTGG
The DNA here is from genome assembly GCF_002224485.1 of Sinomonas sp. R1AF57. Taxonomy (GTDB): domain Bacteria; phylum Actinomycetota; class Actinomycetes; order Actinomycetales; family Micrococcaceae; genus Sinomonas; species Sinomonas flava. The sequence goes on along the minus strand of NZ_CP022463.1, from coordinate 3,834,203 downwards.
TAGCGGGAGCCCCGCGCAGGATCCTCCGTGAACCACTCGACCGGGATCGCCTCGTCGAGGTCGAGGGAGGACAGGTCCAGCTTGAGGTCAGCGCCGACCTGCCGGCGCCCGTTCTCCATGTGGATGTTGCGCGCCAGCTCCTCCGCGAGCTCGTCGGCCTCGGCCTGGGTGTCGCCGATGATCGGGAGGATGCCCGGGATGACCTTGATCAGTTCCGGGTCCCGGCCCTTCGCGGCGGCCTTGGCCTTGAAGTCCGCGTAGAACTCGATGGAGGGCTGAAGGAGGGGCTGGGCCGTGTAGATCCCGTCCGCCACCGAGGTCCCGAGCTCGACGCCGGGGCCGGACGACCCGGCCTGGACCAGCACCGGACGCCCCTGCGGCGACCGGGGGCCGGGAAGAGGGCCCTGAACACGGAAGTACTCGCCGACGTGGTCGATCGCGTGGATCTTCGACGTGTCGGTGTACCAGCCCGAGTCGCGGTCGTTGATGACTGCGCCGTCTTCCCAGCTGTCCCAGAGCTTCTGGACGACCTCGACGAATTCGGTCGCGCGCCGGTAGCGGGTGGGCCCGTCGGGGGCTTCCGTCAGCCCGAAGTTCTGGTAGCCGTCGGAGCTCGTGACGATGTTCCAGCCGGCGCGGCCACCCGACATGTGGTCAAGCCCGGCGAGCAGGCGCGCCACGTTGTAGGGCTCGTAGAAGGACGTCGAGATGGTGCCGATGAGGCCGATGTTCTTCGTCACCGCGGCGAGCGCGGCGAGCGTCGTCATCGGCTCGTAGAAGCCGTTCATCTTGATGTCCCCGCGCATCACCGTGTTGGCGTGCGCAATGTCGCCGAAGAAGACGGCGTCGAGCTTGGCTGCCTCGGCCATGCGGGTGAGGTCCGCGACGAAGTCGAAGTTGCCGAGTTCGTCGGCCCGGCTGCCCGCCATGCGCCAGCTGTCCTTGTGGTAGCCCGCCGGCAGCATGAAGGTGGTGAGCACCATGTGGTGTCCGCGCGAGTTGGTCATGAGAGTTCCTTTCAGGGCACCCGGCTGCATCGCCGCGGTGTACTTCCATCGTGGGACCCCAACTTCATCTGGTAAAGCATCGAAATCAGGGCTCAATGTTCTAAGAAATAGGCTTTACGGCACAGGCGGAACCATGATCCGCAGACGAGGCCCAGCCGTGCTCAGCGAACGGCGGCGCGCGTCTTCCCCGTCTCCGCACGAGGAGCGGCGTCCGCTCCGAGCCGCGTCCCTTCTCGGCTCAAGAAGACAGCGACCAGGCCCGCGACGAGGATCAGCGCCCAGGCCACCCCGACGAGGGCGAAGCTGCCGTCGACCATGACGAGCAGGGTCGCGAGCATCGGCGTCAGGCCTGCCCCCAGTGTCGATGCCGCCTGGTAGGACAGGGACGACCCGGTGTAGCGGACCTCGGGCGGGAACTGCTCCGAGATGTAGGCGCCGATGGGCCCGGCGAGCAGGCCCTGGACGAGCCCGTTGCCGACGATCACGGCTACCGAGAAGCCCCACAGGGTGCCGTTGTGGAGGAGGACGAGCGCCGGGTAGACCCAGAGGATCCCGAGAACCCCGCCGGCAGCGAGCACCGCCCTGCGGCCCAGCCTGTCGCTGGCCCGGGCGGCGGCGAAGCAACCGATGATGGTCACGACGGCGGCGATGCCCTTGACGTTGAGGATTCCCTCCCGGGAGACCCCCTCCGCGTTGGCCACAGACACGCCCCACGAGGTGAGGAACCCCTGCATCGTGTAGAAGCCGAGGGATGCCACGAGCGTGAGCACGAGCGGGCGCCAGTGCCGGCGGAACACCACGACTACCGGGAACCTCTTCCGCTTCCGCGACTCCTCCGCCTCGGAGTCCAGCGCCTGGAAGACCGGCGATTCGGCCACCTTGAGGCGGATGAGCAGGCCGATGAGGATGAGGACGGCGGAGAGCAGGAACGGGATGCGCCAGCCCCAGTCGAGGAAGGCGGGGCCCGTCAGCGCGGAGACCCCGGAGACGACGAACGTGGCGACGAGTCCGCCCGCCGGCCCGCCCGCGTTGGCGAAGGCGGCGGCAAAGCCCCTCTTTGACTCGGGTGCGTGCTCGAGGGCCATGAGCGTGGCGCCTCCCCACTCACCACCCACGGAGAGGCCCTGCACCACCCGGAGGATGACGAGGAGGATCGGAGCGGCGAGGCCGATCTGGGACTGGGTCGGAAGGAGGCCGATCGCCACCGTCGCGACGCCCATCAGGAGCATCGAGACCACGAGCATGCGCTTTCGGCTGACCCGGTCACCGAAGTGGCCGAAGACGACGCCGCCGAGCGGACGGGCAATGTAGCCGACAGCCAGCGTGCCGAAGGAGGCGAAGAGGGCGACACCCGGGGGCAGGTTCGAGAAGAAGACCTTGTCGAAGATCAGGGATGCGGCAGTGGCGTAGAGGATGAAGTCGTAGTACTCGATGATCGAGCCGATCGCGCTCGAAGCGAGGATCCGGCGCAGGTCTTTGGTGTTCAGCGAGTCCGAGGGGTTCCCAGCTCGCGTCGTTGCGTGCGTCATGTGCGGGCCTTCCGGCGGGGATGTCATGTGGTCCTCACCACAGGATGGCATACGCGGAGCTCAGTTTGAACATTTTCGGCCGAGAAAATATTTTCTTGACCACCGCCACCCCTCCTTGACTGCGCACGCGAGGACACCCGTACATGTGAGGCAGATCGCAGAAACACTTGCGTCGCAACCGCCGACTTTGTAATCTCGATTCAAGATTATATTTTCTGGCCGACGGCCACTACAGAAGGAGGTCACCGATGGTGGCACGCACGGGAGACCAGTACCGAGCTGGGCTCGTCGACAGCCGAGAGGTATGGCTGGGCAACGCACGCATCGACGTCTCGACGCACCCCGCCTTCCAGGGCTCCATCTCGGGAATGGCCGCGTACTTCGACTACCAGCACAAGTACGCCGACGACTGCCTCATGATGGATCCCGAGACCGGCCAGCAGCACAACGTGTCCCTCATGCGGCCGCGCAGCGCGGAGGACATCGGCCGCCGGCACCGGGCGTTCGACAGGCTCGCGCGGTACTCCAACGGCATGCTGGGCCGCACCCCTGACTACGTGAACGTGGTCCTGGCCGGGCATGCGAGCCGCAAGGACATCTATGACCGCTCCGGCGACCCGGTGTACTTCGAGCGTCTGGAGGCCTACTGGCGGCTCGTGCAGGAGCAGGACCTCGCCCTCACCCACACGATCGTGCACGCGGCCATCGACAAGAGCGTCGGTGAACTGCAGGGCATCAACGAGGAGCTGACGCTGCGCGTCGTCGACCGCACTGAGCAGGGCCTGGTCGTCCGGGGCGCCAAGATGCTCGCCACGCTAGGGCCCATCGCCGACGAGCTCTACGTCTACCCCGCGACGCCGATCCAGAAGGGCTTCGAGGAGTACGCCCTCTCCTTCGCGATCCCGGTGGCGAGCCCCGGCGTCGTCGCCGTCTGCCGAGACCACTACGGGGTGGACATGGAGGTGGTCGACAGGCCCTTCTCCTCGCGGTTCGACGAGCAGGACGCGGTCATCATCTTCGACGACGTCCTCGTCCCCTGGGAGCGGGTCTTCATCGACGGAGACCTGGGGGTGTACAACGCCATCAATGCGGCGACGGCCACCGGCAACACGCAGCAGCAGACGGCGATCCGTGCCACCGTCAAGCTCGAGTTCGCCTACGATCTCTGCACCCAGATGGCCCGGGTCACCGGCACCGAGGCCAAGCCGGACACGGCCGCAATGCTGGGCGAGATCTACTCCTACCTCCGCATCGCCCGTGCGGTGGTGTCGGATGCCGAGAACCGCGCCTCGGACTGGGGCGGCGGCGCCTTCTTCTGCCACGACGACATCTCGTCGCTGCGCACGGTCCTGCCCGTGTGGATGGCCCGGGTCAACGACATCATCAAGTCCATGGGCTCTCACAACCTGCTCGCCACCCCGACGGCCAGCGCATTCGAGGACCCCCGGCTGGGGCCGCTGCTCCACAAGTACCTGCCCGGCGCGAACGGGATCGCCCCTGAGGAGCGCGCCCGCATCTTCCGCACCGCCTGGGACTTCGCGGGCTCCGCCCTCGGCAGCCGGATCGAGCTGTACGAGCGGTTCTACCTCGGTTCGGTGGCACGTGCCCGGGCGCTGGACCACCGGAAGGCCCAGGCCAAGGGTGAGACGGGCGCCTTAGCGGCGATGTTCGCCGAGGCCGGCATCGCGCCGGTACCGGCACCGGCCGAAGAGCTCGACGACCTCGCGGCGAGCAACGCCTGAGGCCGAAGCCACAGGATCCACGAAGGAGGCGATGAGGATGAGCTCAACCGCTGCCGACCACTGCGTGACGGACGACGGCGCCCGGGTCGCCGCGCGCGGCCGGCTCACCGCACGTCTGGCGGCGCACGTCATGGACACGCAGCCGGAGGGAATTCCCGCTGAGGCGCGGGAACGCGCCGTCGTGCGGCTGCTCGACGCGCTGGGGTGTGCCCTGGCGGGGCACCGGGCCCCGGGAGGCGACCGCCTCCTGGCCCTCGCCCGCGGCTGGGGAGGACAGCCCGAGGCCCGCATTCTCGGCACTTCCACCGCCGTCCCGTCGCGCACCGCGGCGTGGGCCGGGAGCGTGCTGACGCGGTCCTTCGACTTCGAGCCCGTGAGCGCCGAGGGCCCCGGCGGCGAGGAGGTCGCGGCCCACATCACGGGCACGACCGTCCCCGTGGCCCTCGCCGAGGCGGAACGGCGCGGGGCCGGCGGCGCGGCCCTGCTCGACGCACTGGTGCTCGCCGACGACATCACGGCCCGCCTCGCGGTGGGCAGCGGTTTCGACGTCTACTCCGGCCAGGACAACACCGGCACGGTCAACGGCATCGGCGCAACCGCCCTCGCGGCCAGGCTCGCTGGCATCGGGACGGACGGCCTGGTCGACGCGTGGGGCATCGCTGTCCAGCAGCTCGGGGGGTCCGTCGCCCCGATCTTCGACCACGCGCCCGCGTTCCGGCTGCCGATGGCCTTCGCGGCGCAGGCCGGCATCACCGCCGTCGAGCTTGCCGGCATCGGCTACCGCGGCGAGGACGATCCGCTCGCAGGACGCTTCGGCTTCCTCGACCGCTTCTGCTCCGAGCCGCGGCCGGAGGTCATGCTCGAACGCCTCGGCGAGGTCTTCTGCGCCGACCGCGTCATCAAGCCCTTCAGCTCGTGCCGCGCCAGCCACCCGAGCCTCGACGCGGCCGCCCGCCTGCATGCCCGGGGTGTGCGACTGGACGATGCCGCGAGGATCCGTGTGCATGTCACTCCCCGCACAGCAGCAGGCTTCGTCGGGGCCCCCTGGCATCCCGGCCGCACCCCCGAGGTCGACGCCGCCTTCAGCCTCCGCTTCACCGCGGCGGCCGCACTGGCGCACGGGACCGTGCGTCCCGAGCACCTGCTCGCCGCGGCCGACCCCGAAATCTCAGCGGCCGCTGAGGCCGTCGAGATCGTCCCCTCCCTCGCGCCCGGCGAGTACCTCACCGCCGAGGTCGAGGTGCTCCTGCACGACGGCGGCACGGTCCGCGAGCGGGTCGAGGCCCCTCTCGGCGACCGCCACCACTCCCCGCTCACCGACGCGCAGGTCGAGGCGAAGTTCCTCGCCAACGCGGACTTCGCCGGCATGAGCCAATCCCGCGCACGGAGGGCACTGGCCCTCGCGCGGGAACTGCCCGGCGCGGCATCCGTCGGGCCTCTCCTCGACTCGCTTGCGCTCGACTGAGCGCGGCACCCTTCCCAGCCACCCAGCTTCCCGTCCAAAGGAGGACACCATGACCACCCAGCCCATCACCGCCGCCGGACCGGTCGTCGACCCCATCGTGTTCCGCAATGTCGTGGGGCACTTCGCCTCTGGCGTCACGGTCATCACGACCGTGGTCGACGGCAAGCCCTACGGCACCACGGCGTCCGCCGTCTCCTCCCTGTCGATGGAGCCGCCCATGATGCTCGCGTGCCTCAACCGCGCCTCGTCGACTCATGACCGCGTGGTCGAGGCCGGCGTCTTCGGCATCAACATCCTCGCCGAGGACCAGGCCCCGCTCGCGTTCCAGTTCGGCCGCAAGGGCGGGGACAAGTTCGAAGGCGTCGGCTACACCGTTTCCGAGAACGGCGTCCCGCTGCTGGACGGTGCACTGGCCACGATCGAGTGCCGCGTGGCAGAGACGGCCACGGGCGGCACCCACACCGTCTTCCTCGGCGTCGTCGCGCAGGCGAGCGCCGCGGATCGCCAGCCGCTCGCGTACTACCGGGGCACTATGGGGCGCCTCGAGCGCGTGCTCGAGGTGAAGGCCTACGACGGCGTCCGGGACTGGGTGCTCAAGCGGCGCACCCCGCTCGGTTCCGTCCTGGATCCGGTCGCCATCGGAGAGGCTGTCCGCTCCGAGCCCGAGCAGGTGCAGAACGCCCTCGTGAAGCTCACCGCGGAGGGCCTCGTCACGCGCAATGACGAGGGGCTCCTCGAGCCGCAGCCCATCACAGCCGAGACGACCGACGCCGCGTACGACGGACGGGCCACCATCGAGTCGGGCATCATCGCCTCCCACCTGGGGCGCCTCAGCGACGGGGAGGTCGCCGAGCTGCGCCGGATCGTCGGCGAGCTCGAGGCCCTCCGGGCGGATCAGGCGGGCGACCTGGACGCGTTCCTCTCGCTCAATGTGGCGTACCACGACTGCCTCGTGTCGGTGGCAGGCTCCGCCGCACTCGTGGACGCGTTCCGCCGGCTCGGGATCGGCACGGTGTGGCGTCAGGCCCTCACTGCCGACGAGTGGTCGAGGCAGCTCGAGACCAGCCACATCCACGCCCTCACCGAGGCCCTGGCGGCCCGTGACGGCGCGGCAGCGCAGGCCGCACTTGCCGCGCACACGGCCTTCGCGAAGAGGCTTGCCCGGGATGTGATCGCCCGCCACGGCGGGACCGTCTGACGGCAGGGAACCCCTGCGGGAAGGGGCGGGATGCTGTGGGCGTCCCGCCCCTTCCCCGTGGGAGAGCACTGTTGGAAGGCTGCCCGTCATAAGGTGATGACGGACCGGGCCACGGCGCTGTTCTCCTGACGGGCGCAGGCATCGTTGATCTCGTCGAGATCGATGCGCACCGAGACGAGATCGTCCAGGTTGAGGCGGCCCTGCAGGTAGAGGTCGGCGTAGAACGGGATGTCGCGCCGAGGTCGGTGGAACCCAAGTACACCCCTTGCATGGTGCGCTGGCCCAGCAGTAGGTCCTGTAGGTCGAGGTCGACCGCTCGGGCACCGGCCAGGGCTGCGCCTTGGACAACGTTGAGGCCCACGCCGCCGGCCCCGACGACGGCGACCGCCTCCCCGGGACGCAACCCCGCCGTGTTGAGCACCGCACCCACCCTGTCCAAACGGCACGTCCGAGGACTGCGGCCTGGGCGAAGGGGATGCCGCGGGGAACCTTCACGAGCTTGTTGGGGTGCAGGAGCCCTGCGGCCGCCACCTCTACCAGCACCTCATCGCCCCGCGGGCGATCCAAGCCCAGGTCCTCGACGTCGAAGGTTCCGTCCAGCCTGTTCATGACCGCTGCTCGCATTGTTCCCCGCCTCTCCTGCATCGGCACTCCTACAGCGGAGCGCCGAATATTGCACATATTGGCTGACTATGCTTTTTGTCCGTGGCGCCGATGAAGCAGCACGGCAGGAGAGGCCGGGTCGTCAGACCCGGCCTCTCCTGCACGCCCCGAAGCGCCTGCTCAGTCCTTGCGCAGGCGGTGCATGATGCGCGCCCGAGCTTCCGCGAAGTGCGGGTCCGCCTTCGTCTCGAGCTGGTCGCGGTGGTCGCCGAACCCCGTCTCGATGACGTCGACGACGGTCGCCGGCTTGTTGGCGATCACTACCACCTTGTCGGCAAGGTAGAGCGCCTCGTCGATGTCGTGGGTGACGAGGAGGATCGTGACGCCCAGCTCCTGCTGGAGGTTCAGCACGAGGTCCTCGAGATCGAACCGGGTCTGCGCGTCCACGGAAGCGAAGGGCTCATCCATGAGCAGCACCTTGGCCTCGTAGGCGAGCGCCCGTGCGATCGCCACCCGCTGCTGCATCCCGCCGGACATCTCCCACGGGAACTTGTGGCCCTGGCCCTCGAGCCCCACCGCGGCGAGGTTCTTCTCCGCGGCAGCAGTGCGCTCGGCCCTGCCCATCCCCTTTCCCTGAAGGGGGAAGGCCACGTTCTCCAGGGTCGTCATCCACGGCATGAGGGAGCGGCTGTAGTCCTGGAAGACCACCGCCAGGTCCGGATGAGGTCCGTCGATGACATCGCCCGAGACCGTGATCGTCCCGGACTGTGGCCGGATCAGCCCGGAGAGGCAGCGCAGCAGGGTCGTCTTGCCGACTCCGGACGGCCCCACGATCGAGACGAATTCGCCGGACGCGATGTCCAGGTCGAGGTCGGCGAGGATCGGGTTGAGCGCGGCGCCGGTGCCATAGCTCATCGTCAGCCCCCGCACCGTCATGACGTCCTGGCTCCGCTCCGGGAGGCTGCGGACGCCGGCGTCGTCCTTGAGGGGCTGGTGCTGGATGGTCATGGTCTCTCCTGACGGCACGTGTTCCTGGATGGGCAGGGCGAATGCGGCCCAGATCATTGGGCACCCGATGCGTGGTACCAGCGCAGCACCCGGCGCTCGACAAGGACGAACAGCATCGAGAGCACATAGCCGACGACGCCGACGAGCAGCGCTCCTGCCCACGTCTGGGGCACCTGGAACGTCGCAGAGGAATTGAGGATGTAGAAGCCCAGCCCCTCGGTGGAGGCAAACATCTCCGAGACCACCATGACGGTGATACCGATGGGCAGGGCCACGCGGATGCCGGCCATGATCTGGGGCAGCGCAGCCGGAAGGACGACCCGGCGGAAGTAGAGGGCGGGAGGGATCCGGTACACCCTCGCGAACTTCCGCACGGTCGGCTCGACGCCGAGCACGCCGTCGATCGTGTTGAGCAGGACGGGCCACATGCAGGCGAAGGCGATCGTTCCGACCTTCGGCCCCTGGCCCACGCCGAAGGTGCCGATGATGAGCGGCACCAGCGCAGCTTGGGGAATGGAGCGGAAGAAGTGGATGATCGGGTCGACGATTTCCCGGAGCCACCTCGCCTCGCCGAGCAGGATCCCGAGGAGGATCCCGACGCCGATCGCGATGGCAAGGCCTCCGAAGAGGTTTCCGAGGGAGTAGGCCGCCCCTGCGGCGATGACCCCATTGCCCAGGTCCTTGCCCAGGGAGGCCATGATGTCGGCAAGGGGCGGGATGAAGAAGTTGGTGCTCCTGGCGGACAGGAACCACCATGCGATGGCCGCGACCACCACGAGCCACGAGGCCTGGGCCACGCGCAGCGGCCTTGAAGGCCCGCCGCCGCGCCCTCGCCGCGAGGCGGACCGGGCCGGGCGGGGGTCGGCGGCCTGAAGGGCTGCACTACTCATCGGTCTGCCTCTTCCATGTCAGGGCACGGGACTCGAGCCGCTGGAGCAGGACGGCGAGCGTCCAGCCCACGAAGCCCGTGAACAGCAGGTACGCGAAGGCGAGGTCCCAGCTGGCGTTCTGCTGCATCAGGGTGATCTGGCGCCCGATGCCGGGTGCCTGGGAGATGACCTCGACGCCGACGGCCACGAGGACCGAGATGGCCGAGGAGATGCGCACGCCCGTCGCGATGAAGGGCAGCGCCGCCGGCAGCAGGACGCGGCGGAAGCGCAGCAGCGGCGGGATCCGGAAGACCGCGACCGTGTCGGCCACGGCCGCCTCCTGCCGGCGGGCGCCGTAGATGGTCTGGATCAGGATGGGCCACAGCGCGCTCAGGGCCACCACCACGATCTCCATGCGGGAGTTGGAGCCGAGGAGCATGATGACGACCGGCATGAGCGCCAGGACGGGGAACGAGCGGCCGAAGTCGAGGAGGATGGACGTCGAGCGGTCCAGGAAGCGGACCGATCCAATGAGCAGGCCAAGCACAACCCCGATGACCGTCGCGACGAGCCACCCCGCGAGCGCCGCGAGAAGCGTCATCCCCAACGCCTGCCAGAAGGCCGGATTCACGAGGGAGGCCCCGACGGCGGCGGCCACCGCGCCCACCCCGGGAACCATGGACGGCAGGATGCCTGAGGCGACGACTGCCTGCCACAGTCCGAGGAGGACGGTGATTGCGAGGAGACGCTGGGCCAGAAGCCACGCTCCGCGGGCGGATGTGATGGTCATCGTCGGCTCACTTGCCAGCCTCGGCGCGCTGGGGGGCCTGGTCCCACAGCACGTCCTTCACCGCGACGTCCTTCTGGAGCAGCCCGAAGTGGCGCATGGCGTTGATCCCGTCCTGGGCCTCCTTGACGTTCAGGGTCACATCGGCGGGGACGAACGTCTTGGGCGCCTTGGAGATGTCCGCCTGGTTCACGTCCGCATAGACCTTCTGGACGTCCTGCAGGTGCGCCGGGTCGTTGTAGTAGGCGACGGCCTCCGTCATCGCATCCGTGAACTTCTTCGCCGTCGAGGCGTTCTGGGAGACCCACTGCGCGGTCGTCGTCCAGACCGTCACCGGCATGTCCGCCTGGTACTCCCGGACAGGATTCGAGATCGACGTGTAGCCTGCGGCGACCATCTGATGGTAGAAGCTGTCCGCCGGCACGACCGCGTCGACCGTGTTGCGCTCGAGGGCCGCCTGCATCCCGGAGTAGGGGATCGCGACCTCCTTGACGCCGCTCGTGTCGACACCGGCTCCCTCGAGCGCCTGGAGGACAGGGATGTCACCGCCGGTCTTGACGCCGTTGACGCCGATGGTCTTGCCGGCAAGGTCCTTCAGGCTCTTGACCGGCGAGTCCTTGGCGACGAGGACACCCGAGTTGTCGGACTTCGAGTCCACCATCCCGTTGCCGCCGATCACCTTCACGGGCACGCCCTTGGCAGCCGAGGTGGCGACGTTGATCCACGAGCCGATGCCGATGTTCACGTCGCCCGAGACGACCTGCGCCAGGAGGGCGGCGGGATCGGCGCCGCGGACGAGTTCGACGTCGAGGCCGTGCTTGGCGAAGTAGCCCTTCTGCTGGGCGATGTAGGCCGTCTCGAACTGGATGGGCGCCACGGCCACCTTGACCTTGGTGGTGCCCCCGTCCGACTGCGCCGGCGCGTCCCCGCCGCAGGCTGTGAGCCCGAAGGACACGGCGGCCGCCACGGCGAGTGCGGCACTGCCTCTGACGAGGAAGGAACGTCGAGTGGTCATGGTCTTTCTCCTGCAGTGTCTCGGCGGCGCTGCCGCAGTGGAAGAATGCATTTCTCAGAGAGTAATGTATCTTTGCTGTGATGATGTTGCAAGGGTCACATTTTCGGGACCTTCGAGCACAAGGAGACGACGACAGCAACGGCCCACGTCCACGTGCGTCCGGCCCTCCTCGACGCGTCGCGCGACTTCGAGATCCGGCAGGGCATCGAGGTCCTCCGCTACCAGTCGGGCTGTGCCACGAAGCTGAACCGGGAGACCCGGGATTTGTCCCTGCCGGGCACCTGGCACGCCTACACTCTCCGCCAGGCCGTCGGCGTCGCGGGTCTGATCGCGCCGTAGAACGTGTCTTTGACCCTGGCCCTGTCCAAAGTCGCGCCGGCCCTGACGGCGGGCTGCACCGTGGTGCTCAAGCCCGCCGAGCTCACGCCGCTCACGGCCGTGCGCCCCATCTCCGAAGCCCGGCGCGAGCGCGTGCCGGGCTACATCCGCGCGGGAATCGCGGGTGGAGCCGAGCTCGTCACCGGCGGCACCGCGGCCGACGGGGCGGGCTTGCGCATCAACAGCCCCGGCATGGACCCGAATCTGCCGTTCGGCGGGCTCAGGATGGCGGGCTGGGAGCGTGAGAACGGCCGTGAAGGCATCGAAGCCTACACGGAGCTCAAGACTGTGACCGTGCGCCTCGCTTAAGACGCGGCCTCGCCCCTCCTGGGGGTCACCTCAGGAGGTGACCTTCAGGAGGTGACTCCCAGAGGGGACTGCGAACTGGTCCGCGAGCCCCGGAAGGGCGTCCGCAAGCGAGGTGTACGCGCCGCGGCGGGCTCCGATGGGCACGACCGCGGCGATGTACCGGTCGGGCCGCACGAGGAGCTCGTGCCCCACCGCGGCGTCGAGGATCCCCGCGTCCACGGCTCCAGCCACCGTGCGCACCGCCTCCGGCGCCTCTCCTGGTCGGGTCACCGACAGCTCCCCCGGGCCCGTGACGGCGAGCCAGGCAAAGCCGCTCCCGAGCACGTCGTCGAGCTTCACGACGGCGCCGCCCTCCGCCGGCACGACGTCGGGCTGCGGCAGCGCGCGTCCGAGCAGGTCCGCCGCAGGCCCCGGGACGTCGGCTGCCACCGGCGCAGCGAGACCCCGGTGGTACCGCGGCTGGCGCAGGAACTTCATGGTCGTGAGCCAGGCCTTGACGCGCGGAGCAACTCCGAGCGCCGGGATCGCGGCGTCGCGCAGTGCGCACACGAGAGGGTTGGTGCTCATGACTACGGCACCGATGCGCTTGGAGAGCCTGACCATCTCGGCCGCGTGCGGCTTGCGCTCTGCCTCGTAGGAGTCCATGAGGCCGTCCCCCGCGCGGCCGTGGACGGCCTCGGCCACGCGCCAGGCGGCGGCTGCCGCGTCCCGCAGGCCGGCGTTGAGGCCCTGGCCGGCGAACGGCGGCATGAGGTGCGCCGCGTCACCGGCGAGCAGGACCCGGCCCTCGCGCCACCGCGACGCCAGACGCTGCTGGGCCGTGTACACGGCAGCACGCCGGACCCTGAGCCTCCCCACGTCCTGGTACTCCCCCACGAGAGCGCGGATCGAGGCGGCCGAGACCATCGCCTGCTCGTCCTCGCCCGGCAGCAGCATGAACTCGTAGCGGCGCCGCCCGTTGACCCCGGGCACGACGACGGCCGGCCGGCTGCCGTTGCAGTGGAACGTCGCGTACAGCTCCCCCTCGCCCGCGTCGAGCAGGTCCACGACGATCCACTTCTCGACCTGGGTCGAGCCCTCGAGCCCGATCCCGAGGGCCTTCCGCGCGAAGCTGCGGCCGCCGTCGCAGGCCACGAGCCACTGCGACCGGAACGTCACCTCGGTGGGCGGGGCGCCGGCCTCGGCCGACGCCGGGGTGCCGCCGATGTGGACGACGTCGCCTGTGCCGGAATCGGCCAGCGCGAAGGCCTCGTCCTGGGCCAGGTCCCCGCGGTAGCCCTGGCTGCGTGGCCCCCGGCGCACTCCGGTGAGCTCGACGCCGTCGTGCGTCTGCGCCAAGCGCGTGGCCTCGGTCGCGAAGTGGAGCTGGATCCGGGGCCGCGCCGCGGCGGCCTTCCAGAGGAGGCCCTCCATGACGGGCTGGTCGAACTGGCTCTTGCCCGGTTGCCCCAGCCGGGGGCGCGGCGGGTGCACGTCGGCGAGGACCTGCCCCCGCCTGCCCGTGTACCGCGCCCCGGTCCCCAGAAGCGTCTCCGGGGCGAGCTCGGGAAGGACGCCCAGCTGCTGCATGATGCGCAGGGCCTCGTCGGTCGCGCTGATGGCGCGCGGCTCGTCGCCGGTGCCTGGATGCTGTTCGACGACGGCGACGCTCAGGCCGGCGTCGGCCATGAGGCAGGCAGCCGTGAGGCCGGTGGGCCCGGCGCCGAGGACCACGGCGTCGACGTCGACACGCTCGCTCGCGGGTAGTGGCTCGGTCATGGCGGTCAGACGTCCAGTGCCACCGTGTTGGAGAGCGTGCCCAGGCCGGTGATCTCGACCTCGACCACGTCGCCCGCCGACAGGAATCCCTTGGGCTCCATGAACAGGCCCACGCCACCCGGGGTGCCGGTGACGATCACGTCGCCGGCGGAGAGCTTCGTCCAGGCGGTCACGTACTCGATGATCTGCGGGATCGAGAAGTAGAGGTCCGCCACGGAAGCGCTCTGCCGCACCTCTCCGTTGACGCGGGTCTCGAGCTTGAGCTGGTCCACGTCCCCGAGGTCGGCGGCCGGGACCAGATAGGGGCCGAAGGCTCCGGTGCCGGGGAAGTTCTTGCCGGGGGTCCACTGGGTTGCGGCGAGCTGCCAGTCGCGGACGGAGAAGTCGTTGTACGCGCCGTAGCCGGCCACGTAGTCCCACGCGTCCTCGGCCTTCACCCGGTAGGCGTCCTTCGAGACGACGAGGGCCATCTCGCCCTCGTAGTCGTACTGGGTCGTCGAGGCCGGCATGAGGGCCGGGGCGAGGTGGCCCATCTGGGTGTCGGCGAAGCGCGTGAAGACGGTGGGCGCCTTCTGGTTCGTCTTGCCGGTCTCCTCCTGGTGGCTCACGTAGTTCACGCCGATGCACAGGATCTTGGCCGGGTCGGTGATGGGCGGCAGGAGGGTGACGTCTGCCTCGTCGTAGGCCGGGGCCCGGGTGACCTGCTCCTCGGACAGCGTGCCGAAGCGTCCGTCGGCCACGATGTCCTTCAGGGTCGGGGCGAGGCCCGCGCCGGACGGACCGAGGTCGTGGACGCGGCCCTCGAGGGACACGCCCCAGGAGGCGGCGCCGTCAGGAGTCGTGAAGGAGACGTAGTTCATGGAAGGCCTTTCGGGTCAGAGGTGATGGGGTGGGCGAGGTGGTGGGCCGGATCAGAACCGGTGGTCCACCGGGGGGATGCCGAAGGTGCGGAAGTCGTCGGGGCGACGGTCGGACCACATGTTGTACCAGTTCTCGTCCTGGCCCCAGACGACCGGCTCCCGGTCGTCGTCGTAGATCTGCTCGAGGTCGGTGTACAGCTCCACGACGGCGCCGGAGGACTCGACGTAGTACGCGGCGATGTTGTGGCCGGCTCCGTGGCGGACAGGCCCCCAGATGAGCTCGCGGCCCTTCAGATGCAGGCGGTCGCCAAGCTTCGCGAGGTCCCCGACCGACTGCGTCTGCCAGGCGTGGTGATGGAACGTGCCGCGGCCCTTGATGAGGGCGATGCCATGGTGGTCGGGGTTGCAGCGCATGAAGTAGGCGAAGTCGTCCCCGATCACGTCCGAGAGCCGGAAGTCGAAGACGCGGGAGAGGAAGAGCATCATCCCGCGGACGTCCTGCGGGTGGAAGTTGAGGTGGCCGTACCGGTCCGGGCCGAACGAGAGCGCGTCCCGGTCCGCCTTCTGCATCCCCGTGTACACCTCGAAGATCCACCCTTCGGGCCCGGTGAAGGCGAAGCCGTCCGCGACGCCGGCGCTCAGGGGCCGGTCGGAGAGGATCGGGAGGTTCTCGGCCTCGACGCGGCGGCGCACTTCGGCGAGGGCGTCGCCGTCGCGCGCGATCAGGCCGAGGGCGTGGATCCCGTTGCGGCTGGATTCGACGTAGACGAGCTCGTGGTGCACGGCATTCGCCGCGAGGTAGACGCCGTCCTGGGTGCGCTCGGTGACGCGCAGTCCCAGGATGTCGGTGGCATCGGCAACCGACGCGGCGAGGTCGGTGGTCTGGATGGCCACGTGGCCCATCTCGCTGATCAGTCCCCAGGACATGCGTGCTCCTTCGCTCGGCCGTCTACGGCATCCTGAAGAAGACACTACCTGAAAGATTTTGCATTATCTAGCGATATTGCAAAGTGACTGAGGAATGGCTCCCGGCTTCAGCCCACCTTGAGCCCCACCTCGCCGGCGCTGCGGATCGCGGACATCGTCGTCTGGTAGTGAGCCCGGAGGAGCGCGGCCGTCAGCCGGGGGTCGCGGGCCAGCGCAGCGGCCAGGATGTCCCGGTGCTCCTGCTCGACGTCGCGGTTCGCATAGCGGGTTGCGACGCCGGCCCAGCGCCCGTAGAGCTGGCTGAGATCGGAGAGGACGCAGGTGAGGTCTATCAGGACCGGGACCCCGCACGCCTCGATGAGCTTGGCATGGAACGCCTGATGGGCGTCGTTCCACGCCTCCGTGTGGACGTCGGGGTCGGAGGGATCACGGCTCTGGGTGCGCTCCAGCGTGTGATGGGCCGCGATGAGCTCGGACTCCCAGTCGAGGGTGCCGCGCTCGATGGCGAGCCGCGCGGCGAGCTCTTCGTTGACGCACCGCATCTCGGTGATGTCCTCGAGCTCGGCGAGGGAGAGCTCCGGCACGAAGAAGCCGCGGTTGGGCCGCAGCTGCACCAGCCTGTCGCCCACGAGCCGGGTGAGGGCCTCGCGCACCACAGTGCTGCTCGTCTCATAGTGCTGGGAGAGGGCGATCAGCTGCAGCTTGGCGCCGGGGTTCCAGCGTCCCGCGAGGATGTCCCGCCTCAGGGCATCGCGCAGGTGCTTGGAGAGGGTCTCGGCGTCCGTCTTCTTGGCCATGCGCGAAGTATACCGAGACGGATATTAGATAAATACAGCTGATCAATGCACAGAGGCGGGGACGGCCCGAAACCCTGTCCGCTACGCCTGCCGCAGCCGGTCTACGACGCCGAGCAGCCCCTCGATCCCCGTCCCGAACGCGGCCTCCGGCCACGTCCCCGCGAGGGTCGAGTAGTGGTACAGCCCCTCCCCCACGAGCATGATTGCCGCGGACACGGCCGGGTCGGCAACCTCGGTCCGGATCAGCGCCAGCCAGGCGGCGTCGAGTTCCTCGAGGGCCGCGAGCGCACCGGCGTGCCCGGCCTGGGCCAGGCGCACCGCCGCGACGAAGAGCCGGTCCAGGTCGCTGTCCGTGCTCACCGACGTGCGCACGAAGTACCGCGATGGCCCCTCCTCCGCAGCGGCCATCGCCTCCCTGTCCTCGGCCGCGGCCTCGCGCAGCCTCCCCAGCAGGCCGGCGGCGAGGGCGTCCTTGCTCCCGAAGTGGTAGAGGAGCCCGCCCTTGGAGACCCCGGCGGCCGCAGCGACCGCATCCATGGTGGCCGCCCGCTCGCCGTCGGAGACGAGGAGGTCCCGGTAGGCGTCCAGGATCGCCGCGCGGGCCTTGGGGGGTCTGGGCATACGGCCACTGTACGCGGAGTTGTAGCTATACCGTCCAGCCGGTACAGTTATGACATCCCCACGAACCAGGAGTCCCGATGAACCAGACCGTCCCGGTCCAGGCATCCCCCGCATCCGCCGCACCGGCCACCCCGGCCCGTCGCTGGCTCGCCCTGACCGCGCTCATGTTCCCCGTGCTGCTCATCGCCGTGGACAACACGGTGCTGAGCTTCGCCGTCCCCGCGATCACGCTCGCGCTCGCCCCCTCGTCCACCGAGCTGCTCTGGATCGTGGACGTCTACGCCCTCGTGCTCGCGGGCCTCCTGGTGCCCATGGGCTCGATCGGCGACCGCATCGGCCGCCGCCGCATCCTCCTGGTCGGTGCCACCGGCTTCGCCGCGGTCTCCGCCGCCGCGGCCTTCGCCACCACCGCGGCCCAGCTCATCGCAGCGCGCGCCCTCATCGGCGTCTTCGGCTCCATGATCATGCCCGCCACGCTCTCCCTGATCCGGAACATCTTCAGCGACGACCGCGAGCGCCGCCTCGCCGTCGCCATCTGGGCCGCCGTGTTCTCGGGAGGCGCGGCCCTCGGCCCGCTCGCTGGCGGTGCGCTGCTGAGCCACTTCGCGTGGGGCTCGGTGTTCCTCGTCGCGGTTCCCATGCTCGTCCCCGCGCTGCTCCTCGCACCCCTCCTCGTGCCCGAGTCCCGGGACCCCGCGCCGTCGCCCGTGGACCCGGCGAGCATCGCGCTCGTGGTGGGCGCCGCCGTCGCCCTCGTGTGGGGGATCAAGGAGCTGGCGCACGACGCCGGCGCGCCGGCCGCCGCCGCCATCCTCCTCGGGCTCGGGCTGGGCGCGCTGTTCATGCGGCGTCAGCTGGTGCGGGCCGCCCGCGGGAAGGGCCCGATGCTCGACGTGCGGCTCTTCGCCCGGCCCGCCTTCAGCGCGGGCCTCGCGGCGAACCTGCTGAGCATCTTCTCGCTCGTGGGGTTCATGTACTTCCTGTCGCAGCACCTGCAGCTCGTGGCGGGGAAGGCGCCCCTCGAGGCGGGCTTGCTCATGCTCCCGGGCATGGCGCTGTCCGTGGCCGCCGGGCTCGCGGCGGTGCGGCTCGCCCGGCGGTTCTCGCCGGCGTCGGTCATGGTCGCGGGCCTGCTCGTGAACGCGTCCGGCTATGCGGTGGTGCTCGCCTTCGGGCGGGACGGGTCGCTGCCGGCGCTGCTGACGGGCTTCGCCGTGGTCGGCGCGGGCGTGGGCCTGGCCGAGACCCTCTCCAACGACCTCATCCTCGCCTCCGTCCCGCCTGCGAAGGCCGGGGCCGCGTCGGCGATCTCCGAGACGGCGTACGAGCTCGGCGCCGTCCTCGGCACCGCCGTGCTGGGCAGCATCCTCGGCGCGGCGTACCGGCTGGGGGTGCACGTCCCGGCGGGGCTGCCGCCGGAGGCTGCGGCCCGCGCCCGGGAGACGCTCGGCGGTGCGGCCGACGCCGCGGCGCACCTTCCCGCCGACGCCGCCTCAGCCCTCCTCGACTCGGCGCACCGGGCCTTCGACTCGGGCGTGGCGTACACCTCCGCGATCGGGGCGGCGCTCCTGGTGGCGGCGGCCGTCGTCGTGCACCGCGCACTGCGGGCGCCGATCCCCGGCCAAAGTCACCGCGAATTGTCGGGTTGACGCTGGTGCCGGCGCTTCCCACCCACGGCAACCCGACAATTCGCGGGGCGAGGCGCCTTCCCGCAGCGCGAGGCACCTTGGGGCTCAGCGCACCTTCGCCTTGAGGAACGCCACGGCCCGGGACCACGCGAGGTCCGCCGCCTCGGGGCGGTAGTTGCCCTGGGGGTTGGAGTCGTTGGCGAAGGCGTGCGGGGCGTCGTAGTAGAAGAACTCCACCTCCGCGCCGGATTCGCGGCGGATCTGCTCCTCCTGCTTGCGCGCGTCCTCGATCGGGTAGCTCGTGTCCTGCTCGCCGTAGTGGCCCTGGACCGCGCCACGGACGCCGGAGAAGTCGTTCGGGACGCCCTGCCCGACGCCGTAGAACGGCACCGCGGCGCTCACGCGCTCGCCCTGCTGCGCCGCGAGCTGCAGCACGAAGCCGCCGCCCATGCAGAAGCCGATCGCCCCGACGGTGGAGCTCGTGACCTCGGGGCGGGACAGCAGGTAGTCGACCGCGCCGCCGAGCAGGCGTGCCCCTTCCTCCTCGGGCAGCTCCTGCATCATCTGGGCAGCCTCCTCGCCGTCGTGCGCCACGCGGCCGCCGTAGAGGTCCGGGGCGAGGGCCACGAAGCCCTGGCTCGCGAGCCTGTCCGCGATGTCCTTGATGTGGTCCACGAGGCCCCACCACTCCTGGATGACTATGACGCCGGGTCCCGTGCCGCCGGCGGGCACGGCGAGGTAGCCGTGGGCCTCGCGGCCCGAGGACGGGAAGGTGACGTTCTGGAAGGGATGCTGATCGCTCATGGGCACACCGTACCCACCCGCCGCGCCCCTTACGCCATCAGCGCCGAACCGAGCGCGAGCCCGCCGAACGCCGCCGCGAGGCACAGCGCCATCGTCCCCACCCCGTTCACGACGGCGGCGCCCCACCTCCCGCTCAGCGCGAGGCTCACGCTCTGGTAGCTGGCGGTCGAGAAGGTCGTGTACCCGCCCAGGAACCCCGTCCCGAGCACGGCCTGGAGCGCCGGGTCGGCACCGGCGAGCACCGCGCCCGCGATGACCCCGAGCACCAGGGAGCCGATGACGTTGATGAGGATCGTCGCGAACGGCAGCGGCCCCGTGAGGCGGCGGCTGAGTGCGGTGTCCAGGACGTAGCGCACGACCGCGCCCAGCCCGCCCGCCGCCCCGAGCAGCAGCGCCTCGGCGGGGTTCACCGCGGGTCCTCCTGAGCCCCGCTCGGCCCCTCGCGTCCGGGATCCGCGTTCCCGGGCCCCTCCC
Organism: Sinomonas sp. R1AF57; assembly: GCF_002224485.1. Taxonomy (GTDB): domain Bacteria; phylum Actinomycetota; class Actinomycetes; order Actinomycetales; family Micrococcaceae; genus Sinomonas; species Sinomonas flava. Next base: position 3,814,424 of record NZ_CP022463.1, on the reverse strand, counting down.
GTCTGGGGGTCACGTTCTGGGGGTCACCCGATGTGCCCCCCAGAACGTGACCCCCAGACGGATGGGGGGCGTGGGGGTGAGCCGCGACGTGGGCCTCGGCGGCGAGCCCGCGGCGGTCCTCGCGGTGCAGCCACGCCGCCCCCGCGACCCCGGCAAGGGTCGCGGCCGCCCCGCCGAGCAGGCTCAGCACGAGGTACCACGCGCCGTCGCCCGCGCGGCCCGCCGAGAGCAGCCGCGCGCCGTCGACCGCCAGGGTGGAGTACGTGGTGAAGGCGCCGAGGAACCCCGTGCCGACGGTGAGGCGCACGAGCCGGCGCCGGCCGACGTCGGGCCCGCGGCGGGCGAGGGTCTCGAGCAGCGCCCCGAGCGCGAGCGCCCCGGCGAGGTTGACCAGCAGGGTCGCGAGCGGCCACCCGCCGGGCGCGGGGATGGCCTCCCCGAGCGCCCAGCGGGACAGCGCCCCGAGCACCCCGCCGGCGAACACGAGCGCGAGCACGGCCGGGGAGAACGGGTGCGCGAATCGCGGCGGCGCGGGCAGGCGCGAGGGGACGGCGGCGAGCGACGGCGCAGGGGCGCCGTGCGCAGCGGCAGCGGGCGGCGCGGCGGCGTCGCGGGTGTCTCGGGGCTGGGAGTCGGTCACGGCGCGTCGAGCCTATCGGGTCCGCCTCCGATCCGCCCGAGTGAATCCGTGGCGGCGGGGTAGCGTGAAGACCATGGACGTCCTGTCCTGGTTCACCGACTGGTTCGCTGCCGAGGACTCCGAGGTGGCTCGGTGGGTGCTGCAGCGAGGGGTCGCGGCGCTGTTCTTCGTCGCCTTCCTCTCCTCCCTCAACCAGTTCCCGGCCCTCCTCGGCGAGCGTGGCCTCCTGCCGGTCCCGGAGTACCTCGAGGGCTTCCACCGCCTGCGCCGGCCAAGCCTGTTCCGCTTCCGCTACTCCGACCGGCTGTTCCGCCTGTTCTGCGCGGTGGGCCTGGCGGTGTCCGCGCTGCTGGTCCTGGGCGTGCCGCAGCTGGGCCCCTGGTGGGTGCCCCTCCTGGCGTTCCTGCTGCTGTGGGGGCTGTACATGTCGATCGTGAACGTGGGCCAGACGTTCTACGGCTTCGGGTGGGAGATGCTCCTGCTCGAGGCCGGGTTCACGGTCGCGTTCCTCGGCTCGGACCAGGTCCCGCCCCCGGCGCCGATCCTGATCCTGACCGTGTGGCTCGTGTTCCGGCTCGAGTTCGGTGCCGGCATGATCAAGATCCGCGGCGGCGACGAGTGGCGCGACCTCACCGCGCTGTTCTACCACCACGAGACCCAGCCGATGCCCGGCCCCCTGAGCCGGCAGTTCCACCTCCTGCCGAAGTGGATGCACCGCTGCGAGGCCGCGGGGAACCACTTCGCGCAGCTCGCGGTGCCGTTCTTCCTGTTCTTCCCGCAGCCCATCGGCTCCATCGCCGCGGCGCTGGTGATCCTGACACAGCTGTGGCTCGTGCTGTCCGGGAACTTCGCGTGGCTGAACTGGTCCGCGATCGTGCTCGCGTTCGCCGCCGTGGGCGACCGGGCCGTGCACGCCGTCCTCCCCTTCATCCCCGAGGACCTCGGCTGGGACCGCCCGCGCACGACGGCGTGGCCCGCCTCCGGCGACTGGGTCGCCTGGGCGTGGGTCGTCGCCGTGCTCGCCGCATCGGTGCTGCTGCTCGTGCTGTCGTGGTGGCCGCTGCGGAACCTGTTCGCGAAGCGCCAGCTCATGAACGCCGCCTTCAACCGGTGGGCGCTCGTGAACGCGTACGGGGCGTTCGGGTCGGTGACGAAGAACCGCGTGGAGATCGTCGTGGAGGGCACGCTCGACACGGTGCCGGCGGAGGACGCCGAGTGGCGCGAGTACCGCTTCAAGGGCAAGCCGGGCGAGCCTGACCGGGTCCCACGGCAGTGGGCGCCGTACCACCTGCGCCTCGACTGGCTCATGTGGTTCCTCCCCCTGCGCACCGTGCACGAGGAGTGGTTCTACGCCTTCCTCATGAAGCTCCTGGCCGCGGACCCCGCCACACTCAGACTGCTGCGCGAGGACCCGTTCGACGGCGAGCGGCCGCGCTGGGTCCGGGCGCGCTCAGCCCTGTACGAGTTCTCGACCCGCGAGGAGTTCCGCGAGACGCACCACCGGTGGGTCATCACGCCGCTGCGGGAGGTCATCCGGCCGATCGGGCTGCGGGAGGAGTGAGGGGAGCGTAGGTGGCATGGAGCCTCGCGGGTGGCGGACTTCTGGGGAAACGCGAAGGGCCCCGGTCATCGACCGGGGCCCTTCTGCTGTGCGCGAGGCGGGATTTGAACCCGCACGCCCTTTCGGACACTGGCACCTGAAGCCAGCGCGTCTGCCGTTCCGCCACTCGCGCGTGGCACTCCCCGAGCCCGTCTCCGAACCCGTGAAAGCAGCGAGAACCAGCATAGCGGAGCGCTGCGGCGATTGCGAAATCGCCTGCCGGGCGGGAGAGGATGGGCGGGCTGCATCGTTACGGGGACGCTACCTGGCCGTTCAGGTCGGACCCAGAGGCGCCCAGTAGTATCGTCACAGGACTGTGCCCGGGCGGACCGACCTTCCGGATGCAGTGCGATGCACCCACCGGCATGATCGTCTACCCCGGAGAGGAGGGGCCATGGGACTGCTCGACAGGCTTGAGCGCGGCATCGAGAAAGCCGTTCACGGCGTCTTCTCCACCGGCTCCAAGGGCCAGGTCCAGCCGGTCGAGATCGCGAGCCGGCTGCGCCGCGAGATGGACCACCAGGCCTTCGCGATCGACCAGGGCCGCACGCTGGCGCCCAACGTCTTCGAGGCGCACCTCTCGGACACCGACTTCGAACGGGCCCGCGGCTGGGGCCAGCCCCTCGCCGAGGAGCTGTGCGACGTCGCGGTCAAGCACGCGCGCTCCCAGGGGTACACGCTCCAGGGACCGGTGCGCTTCACGTTCCGACACGACGCGTCCCTCAAGGGCGGCGAGTTCGAGGTCGTCTCCCGCACCGAGAAGGGCGCCCCGCGCCCCAACATCCCGGCCGCGCCGAGCCGGCAGCCCGTGCAGCTGAGCCCCGTCCTCGAGATCGACGGCCAGCGGTACTCGCTCAACGCCGACTCGGTCGTGCTCGGGCGCTCGTCCGAGGCGGACATCGTCGTCGACGACACCGGGGTCTCGCGCCGCCACATCGAGATCCGCACGGAGTCCGGCACCGCCTACGCGGTGGACCTCGGATCGACCAACGGCAGCTACGTCAACGGCCAGCGCGTCTCCGGCAGCGCGGAGCTCCGCGACGGGTCCACGATCAGCATCGGCCGCACCAAGATCGTCTTCCGCCTGCTTCCGGCACCCCGGGGAGGAAACGCGTGAATGAGCTGACGCTCACCGCTCTGCGGTTGGGCTTCCTTCTGCTGCTCTGGCTCATGGTCTTCAGCGTCGTCGGCGCCATGCGCCGCGACCTGGCCGTGGGTCGGCGCAACAAGACGGGGGCCCCCACCGCGCGGCAGGTCCGCCGCAACCCGGAGCTCGCCGAGCCCCCGGCGAGGCAGCAGGCCCACCGCCTGGTCGTCGTCGAGGGTCCCCTCGCGGGCACGAGCGTCCCGCTGGCCGAGAGCCCCATCCTGCTCGGGCGCGCCCAGGAGGCCACGCTGGTCCTCGAGGACGACTATGCCTCCGGCCGGCACGCGCGCCTCTTCCCGCAGGGCAGCCGCTGGTTCATCGAGGACCTCGGGTCGACCAACGGCACCTACCTCGCCGACCAGCAGCTCACCCGTGCCCAGCCGGTCGAGCTCGGTGTGCCGATCCGCATCGGCAAGACCGTGATCGAGCTGAGGCCCTGATCTTGGCTGACGCCCGTCTGGTCCTCCGCTACGCCGCCCGCTCCGACGTGGGCCGGCTCCGCTCGAAGAATGACGACTCCGCGTATGCGGGCCGTCACCTCGCCGTCGTCGCCGACGGCATGGGCGGGCATGCGGGCGGGGACGTGGCGAGCGCCTCGACCGTTCTGGACCTCATCCACCTCGACCACGGCGACTACGCGCCCGGCGAGGCGGCGACCCAGCTCGCCGACGAGATCCAGACAGCCAACTCCCTGCTGTCCGAGCTCGTGAGCGCCAACCCGCTCCTGGCCGGGATGGGCACCACCGTCACGGCGATCCTCCTCTCTGGCGACAGCTTTGCGTTCGCCCACATCGGCGACTCCCGCGCGTACCGGCTGCGCGGGAACGACCTCGAGCAGGTCTCGGTGGACCACACCTTCGTCCAGCGCCTCATCAACGAAGGACGCCTGCGTCCTGAGGAGGCCGAGACCCACCCGCACAAGAACGTGCTCATGCGGGTCCTGGGTGACGTCGACGCGAGCCCGGAGCTGGACCTCTCGACCTTCCCCGCGGTCGAGGGCGAGCGCTGGCTCCTGTGCTCCGACGGCCTCAACTATGTGCCGCTGCCCCTCGTGGAGCGCACGCTGCGCGAGTACGACGACCGCGCCGAATGCGCGGACCGGCTCATCGAGCTGACCCTCGCTGCCGGCGCACCGGACAACGTCACGGTGATCGTCGCCGACGTCGAGGCCACCGAGGACGACGACGCGCTGCCGGCTCCCGCCGCTCCCCCGGCTGCCGCGCCGCTCACCGCAGCGGCGGCCGCACGCACGCCCGTGACCTCCGCCGCCGCCCCCTCCGCCGCCGCCCCTGCCGGTGCCGCGGGCAAGGCACAGGCCTCCGGGACCGCTCCCAAGGCTGGCGCCGCCGGCAAGGGGGCGGCACCCGCCGCCCCGACGGCGTCCCCGGCGTCCAAGGATTCCGAGAAGCAGCCTGCGAAGGCGTCCGACGGGGCGCGGCCAGCGGGGGCAGCGTCCCCCGCGGCGGAGGCGCCGTCGGAGGAAGGGCCCGGCACCCCGGCCGCCGTAGGCGACGAGGACCGGCGCGAAGAGCCCGCCACCGACCCCAACCTCGGCGCGCACCTCTCCGCCGAGGTCCTGCGACGCGAGCTCGAGAGCCGCCCCCACGAACTCGTCGGCGCCGCGGCCTCCGCTGCGGAGACCGGGTCGCTGCCCTCGGTCGCGAGCCGGACGGCGGCGCGCCGCGCGGCGGCGATCCTCATGCACCGGAGCCCGGAGGCGGAAGCCGAGGCGGAGGCGGAGGACGAGGAGTCCACATCCTCCGACCGGCCCGCCCGGCGCTGGTTCCGGCTGGGCCTGGGAATCCTGGCCGCCCTCGCCGTGGTGGTGGGCCTCTGGTTCGGCTACGCCTGGACCCAGACGCGCTACTACGTGGGCGCCTTCGACAACCGTGTGGCGATCTACAACGGGGTCTCCCAGCAGCTGGGACCGATTCCCCTCTCGCACGTCCACACGGTCACGAACATCCCGCTCGATTCGCTGAGCCCGTTCACCCAGCAGCGCCTGCGCTCCGGGGTTCCCGCCGACGGGCTCGAGGGCGCCGAGGAGATTGTGCGCAACATCCAGACCGACCCCCAGGGCTGCCTGCCCGGCTCGGGGGCGACCGCGAGCCCGACGGCCACGCCGAGCGGCAGTGCGCCGCCGTCGTCGTCCGCCGCCGCAGCCGCCCCGAGCGCGGCACCGAGCGCGAGCGCCACGCCGAGTGCGAGCGCCTCGGGCTCGCCCAGCACCAGCCCGACCCCCGACCCCTGCCTGGGAGGCACCCGATGAGCGGCGTCGACACCGTGCAGAAGCCACGGCGCAACGCAGAACTTGTGCTCCTGATCCTCGCCCTGGCTGTGGGCATCGGGGCGAGCGCGATGACCGGGGTCAAGGAGGGCACGGCCCTGGACCGGGACTTCTGGCTCCAGTCGGCCCTCCTCGCCGGTGCATCCCTCGCGGTTCATACAGTCCTCCGGTTCCGCGCGAAGTATGCCGATCCGATCATCCTTCCGCTGGTCGTGACGCTCAACGGACTCGGCCTCGCGATGATCCACCGCCTCGACACCCCGGAGACGGACTACGGCAACGCCCAGGCGCGCTGGACGATCATCGGCATGGTCCTCGCGGTCGCCGTGATCTGGTTCCTGCGCGACCACCGGTACCTGCGTCGCTACACCTACATCTCGCTCATCCTGAGCGCGGTCCTGCTGCTCCTGCCGCTCGTTCCCGGGATCAGCGCCGGCGAGGTCAACGGCGCCCAGGTGTGGATCCGCTTCGGCTCGGCCTCGTTCCAGCCCGGAGAGGTCGCCAAGATCACCATCGCGATCTTCTTCGCGGGCTACCTCTCCACGAACCGGGACCTCATCCTGCTCGCGGGGCGCCGCATCGGCCGGCTCCAGCTGCCCCGTTTCAGGGACCTCGGGCCGATGGTGGTCACCTGGCTGGGGGCCATCGGCATCCTCATCTTCCAGCACGACCTCGGCATGTCGATCCTCTTCTTCGGCATCTTCATCTCGATGATCTACATCGCCACGAGCCGTGCCAGCTGGGCGCTCCTCGGCGTGCTGCTCATGTTCGGCGGCGCGATGGCCGCCAGCGTCCTCCTGCCGCACATCCGCCTGCGCATCGACGGCTGGCTCAATGCCTTCTCCCCCGAGGTCTACGGCCGCACCTACGGCAGCAGCTACCAGGTCATCCAGGGCCTGTTCGGCATGGCGAACGGCGGCCTCCTCGGCACCGGCCTCGGCGAGGGGCGGCCGGACCTCGTGCCCTTCCCGCACTCGGACATGATCATCGCCTCCTTCGGCGAGGAGCTCGGCCTCGTGGGCCTGTTCGCGATCATCATGTGCTACGCGCTGCTCATCACGCGCGGCTTCCGCGCCGCGCTCGGCGCCCGCGACTCGTTCGGCAAGCTCCTCGCCGCCGGCCTCTCCGCCGGTATCGCGCTGCAGTGCTTCGTCGTGATCGGCGGCGTCACCCGGCTCATCCCCCTCACCGGACTCACGACGCCGTTCCTCGCCGCGGGCGGCTCGTCGCTCCTGGCGAACTGGATCATCGTGGCGCTCCTCCTCGTGATCTCCAACGCGGCGCGCCGCCCCGTGGACATGACCCCGCTCGACCCGAACGACGCCGCGGGGCCTGCCCCCAGATCGCGGCTGGCCGACCTGACCGACCGGGTGATGCCACCCCGTCGCCGCAGGACAAGCACTCATGACGACACCCAGACCGAGGCGGTGAGGATCCGATGAACCAGGCCATCCGCAACGCCTGGATCGCCGTCGCGGCGCTCTTCGCCCTCATCCTCGGCTCCATCAGCTACGTCCAGGTCATCGGCGCGGACGAGCTGAACAAGAACGCGTGGAACAACCGCGCCATCCTGGCGACCTTCTGCCAGGAGCGCGGCGCGATCCTCGTCGCCGGACAGCCCATCGCCCAGTCCGTCGCCAGCGGCTCCGACACGTGCCAGTACCAGCGCACCTATCCGGGGTCCCCCGAGCTGTACGCCGGGCTCACGGGCTACTACTCCAACGTGTTCGGCTCCACCGGCCTCGAGAACTCGATGAACTCGACCCTCACGGGCCAGTCGGACCAGCTCCTCATGGACCGCGTGCGGCAGCTCTTCCTCGGCCAGCAGCCCAAGGGGGCGACGGTCGAGCTCACCATCGACCCGGTGGTCCAGAAGCTCGCCTACGACCTGATCCCCGACGGGCAGCGCGGCTCGATCGTCGTGACCAACCCCAAGACGGGCGCCATCATCGCCATGGTGTCCAAGCCGAGCTACGACCCGAACAAGGTCGCCACCCACGACCAGGCGGCCGCCCAGGCGGCCATGGCGCAGATCCAGGCGCTCCCCGGCATCAACCTCAACCAGGGCGTGAGCGGGCCGACGGGCGCGCTCCTGGCCCCGGGCTCGGTGTTCAAGCTCGTCGACACCGCGGCGGCCCTGGCCTCGGGCAAGTACACGAAGGACTCCGTCCTGCCCAACCCCGCCGAGATGACCCTGCCGGGCACGAGCGCCAAGCTTCCGAACTACGCGGGAGGCAACTGCTACACGCGCACCGAGGCGAACTTCTCGTTCGCGCTCGAGCAGTCCTGCAACACCCCGTTCGCCTCGATCGCCCTGGATCTGGGGCAGGACGCGATCGGCAAGCAGGCGGCGGCCTTCGGCTTCGGCCAGGACGCGGGCGACCAGCTGCACCTCGACTACTCCCCGGGCGTCTGGCCGCAGAACCTCAACCAGGCCCAGCTCGCCCAGTCCGCGATCGGCCAGTTCGACGTGAAGGCCTCGCCGCTGCAGATCGCCCTCATGACCAGCGCGATCGCCAACGGCGGGGTCCAGATGAAGCCCTCGCTCGTCAAGAGCATCACCGCCCCGGACCTCCGGGTCGTCTCGGAGCCCAAGCCCGAGGTGCTCCGCACGTCGACCTCGCCGGAGATCGCCCGGCAGATCACGGAGTGGATGACCAACGTTGTGTCCCAGGGCATCGCGAACCGCGCGGCAGTCCCCGGCGTCAAGGTGGCCGGCAAGACCGGCACCGCGGAGCTCGGCTCCTCCGGCCTCAACAACTCCTGGTTCACCGGGTTCGCCCCGGCGGACAACCCCCAGGTTCAGGTGACCGTCGTCATGGAAGGCGTCGACGTCAAGACGGGAGCCTCGTTGACCAGTCCCACAGCTAGCAAGATCTTTGAGGCGGTGTTGAAGAAGTGAGACCGACGTCGGGCATCACCTTGGGCGGCAGGTACCACCTGCAGAGCCGGATCGCCATCGGCGGCATGGGCGAGGTCTGGAGGGCGCGTGACCAGGTGCTGGGCCGGATCGTCGCCATCAAGATCCTCAAGGAGGAGTACGCGGGCGACCCGGGCTTCCTCGAGCGGTTCCGCGCCGAGGCCCGCCACACCGCGCTCCTGAACCACCCCGGGATCGCCAACGTCTTCGACTACGGTGAGGCCGAGGGCTCGGCCTACCTCGTGATGGAGCTCGTGCCGGGCGAGCCGCTCTCGTCGATCCTCGAGCGGGAGCGCGTGCTCTCCCCGGACCGCACCCTCAACATCATGGCGCAGACTGCGCGCGCCCTCGCCGTCGCGCACGGGCAGGGCCTCGTGCACCGCGACGTGAAGCCCGGCAACCTGCTCATCACACCGGACCACAAGGTCAAGGTCACCGACTTCGGGATCGCCCGCCTCGCCGACCAGGTGCCCCTGACGCAGACCGGGCAGGTCATGGGGACCGCCCAGTACCTCGCCCCGGAGCAGGCCACCGGCCAGCAGGCCACCGGCTCGAGCGACATCTACTCGCTCGGAGTCATCGGGTACGAGTGCCTCACGGGCCACCGCCCGTTCTCCGGCGAGAGCCAGATCGCGATCGCACTCGCCCAGGTCAACGACGCCCCGCCGCCGCTTCCCGAGCAGCTTCCCGCCCCCGTGCGGGCGCTGCTCATGTCCATGCTCGCCAAGGACCCGCGCAGCCGCCCGGCGAACGCGATCAAGCTCGCCGAGGCGGCGGAGGCAATCCGCCGCGGGGACATCGCCGCGGCGCACGCGGCGGTCCCCGCCATGGTCCAGCACGACGACTCGACGGCCGCGATCACGACTCCCGCCACGGGCAGGACCCAGCAGCAGACGGCCCCGACCGCCGTCGTCGGCGGTGCAGGCCTGGCCGCCGCAGCCGGTGCCGCCGCAGCCGCGCACGGCACCCCGCCGACGTCGGCGCTCCCCGTGGTCGGCGACGACGAGGGCTACTCGGCCTCGGAGGCGCCCGCGCGGCCGCTGTACGCCTCGGTGGACGACGACGAGGACGTGGCACCCCATGAGGAGGCCCGCCGCGAGCGGAAGCGCAGCGCGCTGACGTGGCCGCTGGTCGGGCTCCTGCTGCTGATCCTGTTCGTGCTGATCGGCGTCTGGCTCTCCAACGCCGGCCTGTTCAGCCCGACCCCGCTGCCGAGCTCCCCGGCGACCTCGACGGCGGCGAGCACGCCCCCGCCGTCGAGCGCCACGCCGACCCCCACGCCCACGCCGACCCGGACGACCCCGGTGCAGACGCCCACGGGACCCGCCACGGTCAACGTGGTTCCCGCGGCGTACCTCGGCCGGAACTACACTCAGGTCAAGGCCGAGCTCGAGGCACTCGGGCTCGGTGTAGCGCTCAACCCGGTGGCCTCGCAGACCGGGACGATGGGCCAGGTCACGAACATCGAGCCGAGCGGGCAGGTCACGGTCGGCTCGACCGTCACCGTGACCTACCTCAACGTCCAGCCGCCTGTGACGCCCACCCCCACGCCGACCCCCACGCGGACCAACGGCAACAGCTCACAGACCACGAACCAGACCCCGAGCCTCACGCTTCCAGCGCTCCCCGGCCAGTGACCACATGACCTCATCCGCCAATCCGCCCGTAGAACGAGAGGACGAGCCCATGCCGCGTCCCCTCGTCCTCTCGGGCCGCTACGAGCTCGGCGAGCTGATCGGCCGGGGCGGGATGGCGGACGTCTACGAGGGGCGCGACCTGCGCCTCGGCCGCACGGTGGCCGTGAAGATGCTGCGGCCGGACATGGCGCGGGACACCCAGTTCCGGGTGCGGTTCGAGCGGGAGGCCAGGGCGGTGGCCGGGCTGAACCACGCCTCCATCGTCGCGGTCTACGACACCGGCGAGCAGCAGCCCGACCCGGGGACGCCGCACGCGGTCGCGGTGCCCTACATCGTGATGGAGCACGTGGGCGGGCAGACGCTCCGCGAGCTCATCCGCGCCAACTCCGTCACGGTCGATGAGGCGGTGGACTACATGCTCGGCGTGCTGTCCGCGCTCGAGTACAGCCACCGCTCCGGGATCGTGCACCGGGACATCAAGCCCGCGAACGTCATGGTCTGCCGCGACTCCGGCGCCGTGAAGGTCATGGACTTCGGGATCGCGCGCGCCATGGCGGACTCCGCGGCGACCATGACCCAGACCCAGGCGGTGGTCGGCACGGCCCAGTACCTCTCCCCGGAGCAGGCCCGCGGCGAGGTCGTGGACGCCCGCAGCGACCTGTACTCCGCCGGGTGCCTCCTGTATGAGCTGCTCACGGGGCGCCCGCCGTTCGTGGGCGAGTCCGCCGTCTCGGTCGCGTACCAGCACGTCCAGTCCTCTCCCCCGCCCGCCTCGGACTTCAACCCGAAGGTCACCCCGGCCCTCCAGAGCGTCCTGGACAGGGCGCTCGAGAAGGACCCCGACGCACGCTTCCAGGACGCTGCGGCGTTCCGGCGTGCCCTGCGCGCCGCGCGGGCCGGCGTCGTCGTGCCCCCTCGTCCCCTCACGGGCGGCGGGGCGGCTGCGGCGGCGGCGGCAAGCCTCGGCGCGGCCGGAGCAGGTGCCGCCGCGGCGGCGGAGGCGGGCCCCGAGGATCCCGCGCACGACGCCGGCGTCCCCAGCCAGGCGGTCAACGTCGCCGACGGCGGCGGGGCGGAGGACGGCGCCGGACGCCACGCCGCGTCGTCACACCTCGGGGACACCGGCCAGATCCCGCAGGTCCAGGCGGCCCCGGCGGCCGGACTGATCGCGTTCGACGACGCCCGCGACGAGGAACGGGCCCGGCGCGGTCGCGGCAAGCGCCGCGCCTGGATCACCGTGCTGATCCTGGCCGCGCTGCTGCTCATCGGCGCGGGCGGCCTCTGGCTGTACCAGTACGTGAACCAGCCGGCGGCCGTGACCACGGTAACCGTGCCCTCCGTCGAGAACATGAGCGAGACGGAGGCCGCGCTGCTGCTACAGCGGCAGGGTCTCGAGCTCGAGCCCATCCAGCGGCCCAACCACCCGACCGTGCCCAAGGGCACGGCGATCGACACGATCCCCGGTGCAGGAACGCAGCTCCAGAAGGGCAGCAAGATCACCCTCGAGGTCTCCTCGGGGCCCTCGAGCGCCGAGATACCGAAGGACCTCATCGGGGCCACCGAGGCCGGGGCGCGGGCGACCCTTGAACGGCTGGGGCTCAAGGTCAAGCCCCGCTCCGTGCTGGCCAACGACCCGAAGGCCCCCTACGGGACGGTGATCGCCACGAACCCGGGGGTGGGGCAGATGGTCGCCATCGGCTCCGAGGTGGAGCTGACGGTCTCCACGGGGAAGGTCACGGTTCCCGAGCTGCGCGGCAATGCCCTCGCGGACGCCCAGACCATCCTGACCGGCCTCGGTCTCCGCGCCGATCCCCGCGAGGTCGAGAACGCAGTCGTGGCTCCCGGCACGGTCACCGACCAGTCGCCGGCGCCGGACGGGAATGTGGACCAGGGAGGCGTGGTGATCCTCTCGGTCGCGAAGGCTCCGCCCGCTCCGCCTCCCCCGGCTCCGTCGCCCACCCCGACGCCGACCAGCACGCAGCCGGCGAATCCGAAGTCCACCCAGAACCCCGGCCACGGCAACGGCTGAGCCGGGCCAGCGGCCCGGCGGCCGTCAGGCGCGGCGTCGGTCCTCAGGCGCCGGCGGTGATGAGCGGGCTCAGCGTGGAGGCGCGGGCTGCCGCGCCCCGGAGCCCCAGGGACTCGAGCCACGTGCCGAGCATCTGGTAGCCACCCTCGGTCAGGACGCTCTCGGGGTGGAACTGGACCCCGCACAGCGGCGCCGTCCTGTGGGCAAGGCCCATGACGACCCCCGAGTGCGTGTGGGCCGTGATCTCGAGGACATCGGGGATGCTCTCCGCGAGGGCCGCGAGGGAGTGGTAGCGCGTGGCTGTGAAGGGGCTCTTGAGTCCGGCGAAGACGCTCTTGCCTTCATGCTCCACGAGGGATGTCTTCCCGTGCATGAGCTCCGGGGCATGGGTCACGGTGCCGCCGTAGGCCTCCGCGAGGGCCTGGTGGCCGAGGCAGACGCCGAGCATGGGCTTGTTGTTCTCGCCGCACCACCTGATGAGCTCGATGCAGACCCCGGCCTCGGCGGGGTTGCCCGGCCCCGGGGAGATGAGCACGCCGTCGCGCGCAGCGGCGAGCTCGATCGCCTCGTCGAGGGACACATCGTCGTTGCGCACCACGGTCGTCTCAGCGCCGAGCTGCTGCAGGTAGCCGACCAGCGTGTAGACGAACGAATCGTAGTTGTCGATGACGAGAATGCGCGTGCTCATGGGGGTTTCGGCCAATCGTGGAGTGGGCGGGACCGGCAGGCCCGGGCGGCTAGACTTGGCTACCAGAACGAGTCAGACAGCAGCACCGCGGCGCGTCGGCGGTGCTTGCAGGATACCAAGCGTGCCCGCCTGCAGCCGAAGGGCGGCCAAGGAGGACCAGTGCCCGATTCACCGGACAAGCCCGAGACCGAGGCGCGCGCCTCGAAGAGCGCGGACAAGGTCCTGAAGAAGTCCTCGAAGCCCAAGCCGCGCAAGAAGAAGCGGACGCCCAGGCCTGCCGGCCCGACCCCGCAGTGGTACAAGTACCTGATGTTCGGGCTCATGATCGTGGGCCTGCTCTGGATCATCGCCTTCTACATCACCCAGGGCCTGTTCCCCGTCCCGGCGATCGGCAACTGGAACATCCTGATCGGCTTCGGAATCGCCATCATCGGGTTCCTGATGACCCTGCGCTGGCGGGGCTGAGCGCACCGAGCACGGCCCTCGCGGCCGCGTCCCATCCGGGCAGCAGGGGCCGCGCGGCCAGGGCGGCTGCCCTCCACCGGGCCCTGACCTCGGCTGAGGCCAGCCACTGGGCCGTCTCCGAGCGCAGTGGGTCCCCGCCCGCCGCAGGGTCTTCCTCGCGCACCGCCGTACCGGCGGCCCCGAGTCCGCCCTCGAGGCTCAGCGCGAGCGCCTCTGCCGCGCCCGTTCCCGCGGGGACGACGGCGGGCACTCCCCTCGCGAGCGACTCCGCCACGACCAGTCCGAACGTCTCGGACTCCGACGCGAGCAGCGTCAGGTCCGCACGCGCCCACTCCTGATCGAGCTCGGCGCCGCGCAGTTCCCCTGGCACCTCGATGCGGTCTTCGAGCCCCAGGCGCCGCACCTCATCGCGGACAGCGCGCGCATAGTCCGGGTCGGCGGCGTCGTGCCCGGCGAGCGTCGCCGTCCACGGCAGGCGGGCCAGCCCGGCCAGTGCCCGCACGATCCTCAGCTGCCGCTTCCCCGGCAGCAGCGCAGCGAGGCACAGCAGGTGTGGAGGCGCCCCCGCCGCCAGGCTCCCCGGTGAGACGGGGGCACGCACGACGCCGGGCCGCGCCACGCGTGCCCGGGTCCCGTAGCGCTCGGCGAGCCGGCGCGCCGCGAAGCTGCTCGGGACGATGACAGCGTCGGGCGCTGCGAGGGAGGCACGCTCGAGCGCAGCGAGGCGGCGCCTCCCCTCCGGTGTGAGGCCCGGGGCGTCGGGGAGGGACATGTGCACGAGGATCCCGAGGCGCGCTGGCCCTGAGGCCGCCGCGGCGCGCACCTCCTCCGGTGCTCCGAGCGCGAGGAGCCCGTCGACGAGCACCGCGTCCGGCGACGCGGCCGCGCGGGCTGGGGACGCGCCGTCGTGCGCGGTGGCGGACGGGACGCCGAGCGCGGCGGCAAGGGACGCCCGTTCCGCGGGGGAGCCGACCGGCCAGGCGCCCGGCACCTCGACCGTCTCGACCCGCACGCCGAGCGCGGCGAGCGCGCTGGCGAGCCTCGCGTTGTAGACGTTCCCGCCAGAGGAGTAGCCGAGGCTGCCGGGAACCACCAGGCGCAGGTCCACGGCGGGGCCCGCGGGGCTAGGCGCCCGTACCCCGCCCGCGGGCGAGGTCCATCGTGCAGGAGGCCCACGCATCCGGGTTCTCGCGCAGGGTGACCTCGACGGCGGAGAGGTGGTCGAGGTGTCGCAGGTTCTCGGCAGCGGCGACGGCCACGTGCTGTGCGAGGACCTCGGTGGTGGTGAGCCGGCCGGCGAAGTCGGGGTGCTCGTCGAGGTTGCGGTAGCGGATCCCGTCGAGGATCGCGCCGAGCAGCTGCGACGCCTCGCCGATGTCCATGACGGTCGAGTTCGCATCGAGGGCGTCGGCGCGGACGGTGAGCTCGACGACGAACGTCGCCCCGTGGAGGCCCTGCGCCGGCCCGAACGCCGGGCGCGGCAGGCTGTGGGCGATCATCGCGTGGTCACGGACGGTGAGGCTGAACATGCGGCTCCTTGCGTGGTTGCTGTCACTGCGCCCCGGGGTAGCGGATCACGTGGCACAGCCCCGGCAGGGACCCCTCGGCGAGGCGGTCCATGGTCTGCGGCAGGTCGGAGAAGTCGGAGACCGCGCCGAGGAGCGCGTCGAAGGCGGGATCCTCGAGGAGGCTCAGCGCGAGGGCGAGCCGCTCGCCGCAGGTGCGCCGGTGCCGGCGCGGGAGGGCCACCTGGCCGACCTGGGCGGCCTTCAGTGAGAGCCGGCGCGCGTGGAAGTCGGCGCCCAGGGGCACCGGCACCGCGTCCTCGCCGTACCAGGAAAGCTCTATGACGTCGCCGTCGTCGCCCACGATTTCGAGGCACCGGGCCAAGCCCGCCGGGGAGGCCGAGGCGTGGAAGACGATGTCGCAGTCTGCCGAGGCGTCCTCGGGGAAGGCAAAGCGCACCTGCAGGGCCTCCGCGATGCCGGCGCGCACGGGGTCGCTGTCCACGGCCTCGAGGCGGGAGAGCGGGAAGCGGCGCAGGAGGGCCGCCGTCGACGCGCCGATGAGCCCGCACCCCACGACGGCGACGCGGTCGCCGATCCGCGGGCCCGCCTCCCAGAGCGCGTTGATCCCGGTCTCCACAGCACCGGCGAGGAGGGCGCGGCGCGGGGGCACGCCGTCGGGCACAGGCACGAGGTCCGCTGCCGGGACCACGTAGCGGTCCTGATGGGGGTAGAGGCAGAAGACCGTCCGGCCCTCGAGCTCGGCCGGGCCCTGTTCCACGACGCCGACGGACAGGTAGCCGTACTTCACCGGCGCCGGGAAGCTGCCCTCCTGGTGGGGTGCCTCCATGAGCCCCGCGACGCGGGCAGGGACACGGCCCGTATGCACGAGGTTCTCGGTGCCGCGCGAATGCCCGGAGTACAGGGTGCGCACCAGTGCTTCCCCCTCCCCCGGCGGCCGGAGCTGCTCGCGTCGGAGCTCGCCGCGGCACGGACCCGTGGTCCAGTAGGCCGTGGCTGTCAGGTCATCGGTCCCGCCGGTCTGCGCCATCGACTCGACCCTACCCATGCCCGCCCGCGGCGAACCAGCGCTGGCGTGCACGGCGTGCCGCCCCGGGACCCTGCCCACGGCAGGCAATCTAGACTTGAACAGTGACCACCGCCCCGAGCACACGGACCGACGAGGCCCGTCAGACCCACGCCTACTTCGACGACACGTACCTCACGGAGGCGGACGCGACCGTGATCGCGTCCGGGACGGGCGAGGACGGACCCTGGGCCGCGGTCTCACCGAATATCTTCCACCCCAAGGGCGGCGGCCAGCCGTCCGACGAGGGCACGCTCGACGGCGCAGCGGTGACCCCCGCGCGCGACGAGGACGGGCTCGTCGTGCTGCTCGGAGCCCCGACCGTGCCCGACATCGGGGCCCGCGTCGCATGCCGGGTCGACGCCGCGCTGCGCCGCCGGCACGCTGCCCTGCACACGGCCGGCCACGTTCTGGGACACCTCGGCGAGGCGCGCGGCTGGACGCACTCGGGCCACTCGCACTTCCCAGGCCAGGCGCGGCTCGACTTCGACCCGAGCGGGCACGAGCACGAGCTCGCCATCCCCGAGCTCCGCGACGCCGTGCGGGCCGAGCTGCAGGCGCAGATGGACGAGGTGCTCGCCCGCGGCGGAGCCGTCTCGGCGTCCGTGGACGCGGCGGGCCACCGCACCGTGACGATCGAGGGCGTCAACGCCGAGCCGTGCGGCGGGACGCATGTGCGCACTCTCGCGGACCTGGCCGGCGTCCGCATCCTCGAGGTCAAGGTCAAGCGCGGCGCCATCAAGGTCCGCTACGAGGCCGAGCACCGTGACCAGGCAGGGGGTGACGCCGCATGAGCGTGTGGGTGAAGATCTGCGGGCTCTCCACGCCCGAGTCGGTCGAGACGGCGGTCGCGGCGGGCGCGGACGCGCTCGGCTTCGTGCTCGCGGCCGGCAGCCCCCGGACGGTCGACGCCGCGCGCGCCGCGTCGCTCGTGGCGGTCGCCCGGGAGGCGGGCCGCCGCGCGGGGCGCGAGGTGGAGACGGTCGCGGTGGTGCGGCACCAGGGCGCGGACGAGGTGGAGCGGCTCGCGCGCGAGGCCGGCGTCGACGCGGTGCAGCTGCACGGCGACGAGCCCGAGGCCGACGCCGACTCGCTGCGCACCGCGGGTTTCCGCGTGATCCGCGCGCTCTCGGCCGGCGAGTACGGGGCGCGGGTCGCCGCGGGATGGACGAGCTCCGACCGGCTCCTGCTCGACGCCGCGGTCCCTGGGTCCGGGACGCGTATCGGCGCCGAGGAGCTCGCCGAGGCGCCCGCGGGCTTCTGGATCCTGGCCGGCGGCCTGTCCCCCGCCAATGTGGCCGAGGCCGTCGCGGCCCTTGGCCCGGGCGGGGTCGATGTCTCGAGCGGCGTCGAGTCGATGCGCGGCGTCAAGGACCTGGCCCTCATCCGGGCCTTCATCGCGGCCGCACGGGGCTGAGGAATTCTTTCTGGGTTATATGCGCGCCTGGGCGCTCATGGCGCTCGGCATGTCACGGCGGCCGGCTCCTTCCGTGGGGAAGGCGCCGGCCGCCGTCGTAGGTGCCGCAAGCGCTCGGGGAGGGCGGGGAACGCAACCCCGGCCCCGGACTGCGTCAGCGGTGGGTGACATGCACCGGGCGGACCGCAGCTGTGCGGCCGAGGACCACGCCCAGGCCCAGCATGCCCATGCCCAGCACGAGGTGGAGGATGTTGTCCGCGGCGTTGAGGGGCACGAAGTTCGCGGCGGTCTCGCCTCCGAACACGAGCCCGTACACGAACAGGACGAGGTACACCGCGCCGCCCCACGCGAGGTAGCCCTTGGCACCGGCCACGGAGCGGCCCAGCGCGAGCCCCGCGACGCCGAACAGCAGGTGCACGACGTTGTGGAGCACCGAGACCTGGAACAGGCCCAGGAGGAAGGCCTCGGAGTGGTGGCCGGCAAGGCCGATCCCCGGGCCCGCGGTGATGCCGGGGATGAACCCGAGCACCCCGACGAGGAGGAACACGGCGCCCACCGCGGTCGCGGCGATCTGGACGGCGGTCCGGCGGTTCGAGAGGACTGACGTGGACATGGTGGCTCCTATCGAGTCGGCCGGCGCCCTGACTCGAAGCGCCGGTGCGGTGGCCCGCATCCTCACTTCGGAGCCGGCGCACAGGCGGATTGGGGTGGCCGCATATACGCTTTCGCGTACCAGCCGGTGTTCCAGGTAGTGAGCGCGGGAGACGGACACGCAAAGGAGACACGACGATGAGCGCACCTCCTCGGTACTCATTGCCGGGAAGTGTGCCGGGCCCCGCTCAGCCCGCCAAGCCCCAGAGCGGCCTGACGCGGTGGCTGCTGGAGAAGCGGGTCCATCAGCCCGTGGGCCCCGAGGTCCCCGAGGACCACGGGCAGCAGAGCTGGTGGAAGGTCATGTGCCTGACCGGGGTGGACTACTTCTCGACCCTCTCCTACCTTCCCGGCATCGCAGCCCTGGCGGCAGGCGCCCTTTCCCCCCTGGCGACCCTGCTCATCGTGGCGCTGACCCTCCTGGGCATGCTGCCCATGTACCGCCGGGTGGCCAAGGAGAGCCCGCACGGCCAGGGGTCGGTGGCCATGCTCGAGGACCTGCTGCCCTTCTGGCGCGGGAAGGTGTTCGTCCTCGTGCTCCTGGGCTTCGTGGCGACGTCCTGGATCATCACCATCACGCTCTCGGCCGCCGATGCCTCGGTGCACCTGATCGAGAACCCCCTGCTGCCGCATGCCCTCCTGGACGGGAAGGCGGTGCTGATCACCGTTGTGCTCCTCCTGATCCTGGGCGGTGTGTTCCTGCTCGGCTTCTCCGAGGCCGTGGCCGTGGCCATCCCCCTCGTCGCCGCGTTCCTCGGCCTCAACGCCGTGGTCATCGGCGTGGGCTTCGCGGACCTGCTCGCCCATCCGGTCACCGTCTCGGACTGGTGGGGTGCCCTGAACGGCGGCGGCGGGCTGTCCGGGATCGTGGGTCCTGCCATCCTGGCCTTCCCGCTCCTGGTCCTGGGGCTCTCCGGCTTCGAAACCGGGGTGAGCATGATGCCCCTCGTCGCCTCCCGGGGCGAGACGGTCGAGGAGAAGATGGCCTCGCGCATCCGCAACACCCGCAAGCTGCTGACCTCCGCGGCCGTGATCATGAGCATCTACCTGATCGGCAGCAGCTTCGTCACGACCCTCCTCATCCCGGCTCAGGAGTTCCAGCCGGGCGGGCAGGCCAACGGCCGGGCCCTCGCGTACCTGGCGCACGAGCGGCTGGGCGGGGTGTTCGGATCCGTCTACGACATCAGCAGCGTGCTCATCCTCTGGTTTGCCGGGGCCTCGGCCATGGCAGGCCTCATCAACATCGTGCCCCGCTACCTGCCCTCCTACGGCATGGCCCCCGAGTGGTCCCGGCACATCAGGCCGGTGGTGCTCGTCTACACGGCCATCAGCATCCTCATCACGCTCGGATTCCGGGCAGACGTGAACGCCCAGGCCGGTGCGTACGCGACGGGGGTCCTGGCCATGATGGTCTCCGGCGCGGTCGCAGTGACCATTTCGGCCATCCGCCGTCGGCAGCGGGCCGCCTCCGTGGCCTTCTCGGTCCTGAGCCTGATCCTGCTCTACGCGCTGGCGGACAACGTGGTCGAGAAGCCCGACGGCCTCGCGATCTCCGCGCTCTTCATCGCGGGCATCGTCGTCGTCTCACTCGTCTCGCGCATCACGCGCACCACGGAGCTGCGCGCGGACCGCATCGTGTTCGACGAGGCCGCGCGGCGCTTCATCGTCGAGTCGCTGGAGTACGACGGGCGCCTCAACCTCATCGCGAACCGGCCGCAGGCACGGGATGAGGCGGAGTATGCCGAGAAGGAGCTGGCGCAGCGAGAGATCAACCCGGTCCCGGGGGCCGCGGACGTGATCTTCCTCGAGGTGGACATCACGGACCCGTCGAAGTTCAGCGGCACCCTCGAGGTCCACGGCGTCGAGGTCGGGGTCTTCAGGGTGCTTCGCGTCCAGAGCCCTGCAGCGCCCAACGCCATCGCCGCGATCCTCCTGGCGCTCCGCGATGCGACGGGTGTGCTCCCCCAGGCGCACTTCGAATGGTCGGAGGGCAACCCGCTGGCGCACCTCATGCGCTACCTGCTGCTGGGCCGGGGCGACACTCCGCCGGTCGTGCGGGAGATCATCCGCGAGCACGAGCCGGACCCGAAGCGCCGCCCCGGCATCCACGTCAGCTGACCGCGCCGGCCGCCCCTCCCAGCCGGCGCGGCCGTGCCGCGGCACCTTTCAGGAGAACTGCTTGACCAGGATCGGCGGCGTGGTCGGCGCGGGCGAGCCGCCGGCCGGTTCCACGGTGACGCCGATCGCCGTCGAGGATCCGATCCCTCCCGTGAGCTCGTTCCACGTGGTGCCCCCGCCCCCGGGCATGAGGCCTGCGGGCTGCATGGTGCCCGAGGTGTCCTCGAGCCAGAGCTCGTAGACGTGGCCGGGCGGGGTCGCGGGCATGCCCACCGTCATGACGCCGCCGACCGACTGCGTCTGCGAGTGCACGATGAGCATCGTCCCGCCGCCGGGCACGGTGACCTCCTGCACCTTCGCGTCGGGTGCGGCGAGGATGCGGCCCATCCCCGCGCTCGGGGCGTTGGCCGCGACCGCGAGCTGGCGGAGGGCGTCGTCGCGCTGCTTCTGGACCTGCAGGCCCCACACCCCGGCGCCTCCGGCCGCGACGAGCAGGACGGCGGCCGCCGCAGCGAGCCATTTGCTGCTCGAGGGGAACCGTGACGCACGACGGCGGCGCTCACCGAGGTCGGCGACCGTCGCCCCACCTCCCCCTCTGGGGGTCACCTCCTGGGAGTCAGCTCCCGCGGGTGCCGGGCCCGGCGCGGCGGGACGGGACCCCGCAACGTCGGGACGGGACCCCTCGTCGAGGACGTCGAGCTGGGGTGTGACGGCGATCTGCGCCATGAGCCGGGCCTTGAGGTCCGGCGGGGGCGCCACCGGCGTCGTGCCCGCGGCGAGCAGCGCGGCCGTCTCTGCGAGCTCGCGAGCCTCCTCCGCCGTAGGGTCCCCGAACGCGAGGGTGCCCTCGAAGCGGCGGCGCTCGTCGTCGTCGAGCGCGTTGAGAGCATAGGCGCCCGTCAGCAGGTGCAGCTGGTCATCCATGGCTCACTCCCAACACGTCTCTCAGGCGGATCATTCCGTCGCGGATCCTGGTCTTCACAGTGCCCAGGGGCAGTCCCAGGGCGTCGGCGACTTCGCCGTAGGTGTAGCCGCCGTAGTAGGCGAGGCGGATCGCCTGCTTCTGCACCTCGGTCAGCGACTCGAGGGCCTTGTTCACCCGCTCGCTCTCGAGCGCCACCTCGACGCGGTGCTCCACGTCGTCGTAGCTCTCGCGGTATTCGCGGATCCCCTGGCGCAGGTCGCGGTCGGTGGCGGCCTGGGCGGCGCGGACGCGGTCGACGGCGCGGCGGTGCGCCATCACCGTGATCCACGCCCGGGCGCGGCCCCGGTCAGCGTCGAACCGCCTGGCCTGCTGCCAGACCTCGAGGAACACCTCCTGGGTGACCTCCTCGGACTGCGCCGGGTCGCGGACCACGCGCAGCACGAGACCGTGGACGAGCGGCGCGAGGGCGTCGTACAGGTCCCCGAAGGCAGCCTGGTCGCCGCGGGCGACCCGGGCCATGAGCTCGTCGAGGTCCGGTGCGGGAGCGGCCCCGCCGTCGTGGTCCGGCATGTAGACCACTGTCTCACGTCCGGGCATGCGCCTTCCCCCTCGTCTCGGTGTCCTGATCCTGGCGCCCGCGGGAAAAGCGGCCGGCGGGCCGAGCGCCTCGCGCCCGGCCCGCCGTCGGGCTCTTGTGTCTGGGCTGTGGACTACTTCGCCGGCGGCAGCAGGACCGTGTCGACGAGGTAGACCGTGGCGTTGGCCGTCTTGACGCCGCCGCAGATCACGTTGGCGCCGTTGACCTGGAGCGAGTTCCCGGAGCCGGTGACCTTCACGCTCTGGCCCTCCACCGTGGCGTGGTCGCCCGCGATCGAGGCCGGCTCGATCTGGCCCGGGACCACGTGGTAGGTGAGGATCTTCTTCAGCGTGGCGTCATCGGTCTTGAGGGATTCGATCGTGGCCGCGTCGATCTTGGCGAACGCGCTGTCCACCGGCGCGAAGACGGTGAACTGGCCGCCGTTGAGCGTGTCGACGAGATTGACCTTGGGGTTGAGCTTGCCCGAGACCGCCGCGGTCAGCGTGGTCAGGAGCGGGTTGTTGGAGGCGGCGACAGCGACGGGGTCCGTGCTCATGCCCTGCACCGATGCGGGGCCGGACGGGTTGGCCTTCGCGTAGTCCGCGCACCCGGCGCCGACGAGGTTCGCGGCCGGGTCGGACTTCGACATCGCCGACGCGGATGGGCTCGACGCCATGCTGCTGGAGGAACTGGACATGGCGGACGACGACGAGGGGCTGCTCGCCGTCGTCGTCCCGCCGCACGCGGCGAGGCCGAACGTGCTGAGGGCCGCGAGGCCGACGACGACGGACGTGCGCTTGATGATGTTCATGGCTTCACTCCTGGGTCACGGGGTGGTGGCTGGCACCTGTACTTCGGAGCGGCCGCGACAGCGGATTGGACGTCTTTCAGCCGCCCAGCATCCCCCGCAGGGTCAGGGCGTTGCGGACGGCGTTCCCGCCGCCGTCGTTGTTGAAGTACGCGAAGACTTCGTGCCCGGCGGCATCCCACTCGCGGATGCGTCCGGCCCACCAGTCGAGGTCCGCATCCGAGTAGGAGCCGGCGTAGAGGTGCTGGTGGTCGGGGCCGTGGAGCCGGACGTAGACGTGGTGGGCCGTGGCCTCGAGGATGCACGGCAGCCCGGCACCGCTCATGACGCAGTACGCCGCGCCGTGGCGGCGCAGGAGGTCGAAGACTGCGGGATCGTGCCAGCTCGGGTGGCGGAACTCGACGGCCGCGCGGATCCACGGCGGCAGGCTGCCGAGGAACCAGTCCAGCCGCGCGTCGTCGCGCGCGTTGTGCGGGGAGAGCTGGACGAGGAGCACGGCGCGGCGCGGCCCCAGCTCGTGCCACGAGGCCGCGATGCGGGCCGCCCACGCCTCGGGCGCGTAGAGCCGCTTGCCGTGCGTGAGGCCGCGCGGGGCCTTGACCGAGAGGAGGAAGCCCTCGGGGAGCCGACGGCGCCAGGAGGCGAACGCCGTCGTGCGCGGCCAGCGGTAGAAGCTTGCGTTGAGCTCAACGGTGGAGAAGGTGCGGGCGTACAGGCCCAGCCGGTCCCAGGGCCGGGTCCCCGGCGGGTACAGGGTGTGCTCCCAGTGGTCGTAGCTCCACCCCGAGGTTCCGATGTGCCACGCCATGATCAGGTGAGTCCCACGCCGGTGAAGCGGGCGAGTTCGTCCAGCAGATCCTGCTGGAAGTGCGTGTCGTGGACCGACGGATGCGGTTCACGGCGCCGCTGGTGGTGCCAGTAGCCGCCGCTCGTGAGGGCGTCGGGATCCTCGCTGGTCGCGAGCCATTCCTGGGTGAGGTGCCCGAGGCGAAGGTCGTCGGGGGCTCCGCGCCCTCCCATCCGCGTGGGCACCCACCCGGGATCCACGGCGTTGCTCAGGGTGTCCGGCCAGCGGGCCGCGACGGCCGCCATCAAAGTGGTCACGAGCAGCTTGCTGTCCGAGTAGGAGCCCGTGGCGCGGCCGCCGCTCCAGTCGAGGCCAGCGAGGCGGGCATGGCCGCTGTAATGCATCCCGCTGCTCAGGTAGACGAGCCGGTCCGGCCGCTGCATGAGCGCGGTGAGCAGGTACGGTGCGACGACGTTGACCGGCAGGACGGCACGGCTGCCCAAGACGCCGGCGTTGTGGATGACGGCGTCCATGCGCCCCAGCCGGTTCGCCTGCTCGGCGACGTCCCGCATCTCGCCGAGGTGCGCCAGATCGCCGACGACGGCGCCGGCACCCGCGCGGATCAGCTCGTCGAGAGCGGAGAGCCGCTCGGGGTTGCGCGCGTGGACGACCACCTCGTGGCCCGCGCGGAGCAGCGTCTCGGCCGCCGCCCTGCCCAGGCCGTCGGCGGACCCCGTGACCAGGATCCTCATGTGCCTCACCTCCCCCACCCATGATGGCAGGACCGTTTGCGGCAGGGCCCCTCGGGTAGGTAGGCATGAGCGCCGGACGTCCGGGGCCGGTGCCTGACCCCGAGGAGTGGCCATGGCTGCCTGCGACATGTGCGGAAACGAGTACGACAAGACGTTCACCCTCACGCAGGGCGACAGGTCGGGGACATTCGACAGCTTCGAGTGCGCCATCCACGCCTTTGCCCCCACATGCGGGCACTGCGGGTGCCGGATCCTCGGCCACGGGGTCGAATCAGGCCAGGGCATGTACTGCTGCGCGCACTGCGCGCAGGCGAGCGGGGTCGAGGGCCTCGCGGACCGGGTGAAGTAGGCCGTGCCGGCTCCTCTGGCGGGCGTCCTGTTCGATGTCGACGGGACGCTCGTGGACTCCACCTACTTCCACACGCTCGCATGGTGGCACGCCTTCCGCCGCTTCGACCACGACGTGCGCATGAATGCGATCCACCGCTGCATCGGCATGGGCGGGGACAAGCTCGTCGACAGCCTGCTGGGCCCGGAACGGGACAGGTCCCAGGACCAGGAGGTCATGGACACCCACGCCGCGGTGTTCTCAACCTTCTGGCCGCACCTGAGGGCGTTCGACGGCGCGCGCGGCCTCCTGGCCCGCTCCCGCGACGCGGGGCTGAAGGTCGTCCTCGCGTCCTCGGCCCGGGAACAGGACCTGGGCGCGCTCCGGGCCGCCCTCGGCGCCGACGAGGTCGTGGACGCGGCCACGAGCTCCGCCGACGCCGAGGAGTCCAAGCCCGCCCCGGACATCCTCGTGGCAGCCCTCAAGGCCGCAGGCCTCGAGGCGTCCGAGGTCCTCTTCGTGGGGGATGCGGTATGGGATGTGCAGGCCGCCGCCGCTCTCGGCATCACCACCGTCGGCGTGGCCTCCGGCGGGTACAGTGGCGCGGAGCTGACCGATGCCGGCGCAGCAGAGGTGTTCGACTCACCCCGAGACCTTCTGGACGGCTTCGAGGGGAGCCTGATCGGGAAGCGGCTGAGGGCCTGATCCCGACGCCAGGTACTCCATGAGCCGCCGGACGCCGAAGGTCCAGGGTGTCAGCTCCTCGGCGCGCGCCGTGACGTTGACGAGCGATCCGAGATGCGGGCTCGCGATCGTGACGACGTCCCCGAGGTGATGTGTGAACCCTTGGCCCGGCGCGTCCCGGTCATGGGTGGGCGCGAAGAGGGTGCCGGTGAACAGGGCAAACCCGTCCGGGTACTGGTGGTGGGCGCCGAAGGCGGCGGAAATCAGGTCCTCGAAGGGCCGGCTGATCCGACTCAGGCTGTTCTGCCCTCGGAGTCGGAAGCCGTCCTGCCCGTCCACCGTCAGCGTGATCTCCTCATCTCGCAGGGTCTCCAGGGTGAAGTCGCCGCCGAAGAGGCGGATGAAGGGTCCGACCGCGCACGACGCGTTGTTGTCCTTGGCCATGCCGAGCAGGAGCGCGCTCCGCCCCTCCACGTCTCGGAGGTTCACGTCGTTGCCCAAGGTCGCTCCCCGCGCCCTGCCGTGCGAGTCGACGAGCAGAACCAGCTCGGGCTCGGGGTTGTTCCATTCCGAGAAGGAGGGGATGCCGATGGGGGACCCAAAACCAACGCTGGCCAGCACGGGAGCCTTGGTGAACACTTCGGGATCGGGCCCGAGCCCTACTTCCAGGTACTGGGACCACATTCCCCGCTCGGAGAGGATCGCCTTCACCCGGCGGGCCTCCTCGGAGCCGGGCTGCACCGAACCGATGCTGCCCCCGAGCGCGGCCAGGACTGAGCTGCGCACGGCGGCGGCCCTGTGGAAGTCCCCGCCGCACCGTTCCTCGATGACCCGCTCCACCATGCTGTCCACGAAGGTGACCCCGCACGCCTTCACCACCTGGAGATCGATGGGCGCGAGCAGGCGGGGCCTCTCGGCACCGGCCTCGAGCGAGGCCTCGACGAGGCTCGCGAGGCTCCAGCGGGCCAGAGACTGGTCCGAGGCCACCCACTCCCCCGGATCGTCCAGGTCCAGGAGGGCGGAGACCGTCCGGACGCGGTCCGTGTGGTCGAAGACCTCGTCCCCTCTCACCGAGACCACCCGGGGGCCGCCGGACTCCGGATCCCAGACCCGGCCGACGAGCAGCGCGCGGGATCCGTCAGAGGGAAGGACCACGGAATCCGTCAGCGCGTTCACAGGATCCCCGCCTTCTCGGTGCTCGCCTCGTGGACGCCGTCGACCCGGCGCCGGATCCCCCACGGGTTCTCGTCCAGCAGGGCGGGGGGCAGCTGTTCGGAGGGGAACGAATCGTAGGCGACGGGCCGCAGGAACCGGCGTATCGCGGCGGTGCCCACGGAGGTGGTGCCCGAGGCCGTGGTCGCGGGGTACGGTCCGCCGTGCTGCTGCGCGTAGGTCACGCTCACCCCGGTCGGCCAGGAGTTCCAGACCAGACGGCCCGCCCGATCCCCGAGCACCGCGAGCAGTTCGCTCACGTCCTCGGACGGTTCGCCCTGCACGGTGGCTGTCAGCTGGCCGTCGAGCAGGGCAGCGAGACCGGACAGGTCGGTGCCGGGATCGTAGCGCACCATAAGGGTTGCGGGCCCGAACATCTCCAGCTCCAGCAGGTCAGGGTTGTCCTGCACGGTCCGGGCGTCCGTGAGCAGGACAGTGGGGCGGGGCGCCTCCGACTCTCCGCCGGCCATGAGCACGCGTACGCCCGGGTGGGACTGGACCTCGCTCAATGCGTGGTCGAATCCCTCGCGCAGTCTGGGGCTCAGGAGCGGGGCGCGGGTCGCGTCGCGCAGCTCTGCAGCGAGGGCCGCGGCTGTCTCTTCGGCGTCCTCGATGGGAGCGAACAGCAGGCCCGGCTTGGTGCAGAACTGCCCCATGCCGAGGGTGAAGGACTTGGCGTAGCCGGCGAGGATGCTGTCCCGGCGGGCAGCCCAGGCCTGCTCAGTCACGAAGACGGGGTTGATGCTGCCGAGTTCGCCGAAGAAGGGGATCGGCACGGGACGCCGCGCGGCGCGGTCGAAGAGTGCCCGGCCGCCCGCCGTCGACCCCGTGAAGCCGATGGCCTTGACCAGGGGATGGTCCACGATGGCCTCGGCCGCCTCCCGGCCGGACACGACGGAGAAGAGCCCCTCCGGCGCTCCCGCTCGCGCGAGGGCGTCACGCACGACCTCGCCGGTCAGCAGGGCCAGCTCGAGATGGCCGTCGTGCGCCTTGTGCACCACGCCGCAGCCCGCCGCCAGGGCGGAGGCACTGTCCCCGCCCATGACGCTGAAGGCGAAGGGGAAGTTGGAGGCACCGAAGACGCCGACGACTCCGAGCGGGACGTTCATCCTGCGCAGGTCGGGCCGTGGGCCCATCCCCCAGCCGGGATCGGCGTGGTCGATGGTTGCCTCGAGGTGCTCTCCGGCCATGATTTCGCCGACGAAGAGGCGGAGCTGGAAGACGGACCGCTTGAGCTCGCCGCCGAGCCGGCCCTCGTCCAGGTGGGTTTCGCGGTGGGCCACTGGGACGAGTTCGGCCGCGGCTTCCTCCAGGCCGGTGGCGATGGCCTCAAGCCATCCGGCCCGGGTGGCGGGATCGACCTCACGGCTGCGCTCATAGGCGGCGTGGGCCGCGAGGATGTGGTCGTGGGTCTCGGGAACCGAGGTGGTCATTGGGCGGTCCTCCTCAAAGGAAGTCGATTGGTTCGAACGATGTACGATATTTCGGACAGGTGCTCGGTGTCCGCGCCTGCCGACACTGAAGCCGTTATGGAGGAGCTGGAGTGGCACGCTTGACCCCTGCCGTGGTGCGGAGCCTGGATATCCTGGAGCTCTTCCTCGAGGCCAGGCACGGCCTCACTGCCCCGGAGGTGGCGCAGCGCACTGGCCTTCCCCGGACGACAGTGCACGAACTGCTCACGACCCTCGTCGAGCGCAGGTACCTCCGGCGGGACGAGCGCGCCACCTACCATCTCGGCCTGAGCGTCTTCCGGCTGGGCAACGCCTTCGCTGAGCGCCTCGACCTGCGCGCGGTAGGACTGCGCGTGGCCGAGTCCGTCGTGCAGGAATGCGACGAGACGGTCCACGTCGGGATGCTCGACGGCGCGGACCTCGTCTACATCTGCAAGGTGGACAGCACCCATTCGGTGCGCATGGTTTCGAGGATGGGAGGCCGGGTGCCGGCTTCCTGCACCGCGGTCGGGAAGGTGCTCCTGGCCCACCTCCCGGACAGCGAGCGCAAGCGGCTCGTGGGCAAGGGGCTGTCCAGGCTCACCCCGAACAGCATCACCGAGCCCCATGTGCTCGCCAACCAGCTCGACGAGATCCGGGCCTCCGGGATCGGATTCGAATCCGGGGAGTCGACGGCGGACGTCTCGTGCGTCGCGGCGCCAGTGCGCGACCACACGGGCTCGGTGGTCGCCGCCCTGAGCATCTCCGTGCCCGACATGCGGTGGAACCTCCGCAGTCCCGAGGAGTGGGCCGGCCTCGCGGTCGACGGCGCGGCCCGCTTCAGCTCGGAGCTCGGCTACAGCTGAGGCGATCTCGGGGAGCACGCGGTGCGCGCCGCTCCCCGGCTTGTCACCGGGTGAACGCAACATGATCCCGCGACACCCCCGCCGTGGACTTCACCCCGAGGAGCTGCATCGAGCGCACGTACTGGCCGCGCAGGATCTCGACGGCACGCTCGACGCCGCGCTCCCCGCCCGCCATGAGGCCGTACAGGTACGCGCGCCCCACCATTGCCGCATCGGCGCCGAGCCCCACAGCGGCGAGCACATCACTTCCGGACATGACGCCGCTGTCGATGAGGATGGTCGGCCCGTCTCCCAGCCTCTCGCGCACCTCCGGCAGGATCCGCAGGACTGTGGGCGACCGGTCCAGCTGCCGTCCGCCGTGATTGGAGAGCACGACGCCGTCGCAGCCGAGCCCGATGACGCGTTCCGCGTCCGCAACGTTCTGGATCCCCTTCACCAGCAGCCGGTGCGGCCACACCTCACGGAGCCACGCGATGTCGTCGAAGGTGAGACCAGGGTCGAAGATCTGGTCCGCCACGTCGGCAGACGTGCCCCCGAAGCCGCGCAGGGAGGCGAACTCGATGGGCGGAGTCGTCAGCTTGTCGAACCACCAGGAAGGGTGGAGGGCCATGTCCGCGAACGTCTTGGCGGACAGCGACGGGGGGATCGTGAGCCCGTCCCTCAGTTCGCGGACCCGCGCGCCGCCCACCTGGGTGTCCACCGTCACCATGAGCACTTCGTAGCCGCTGTCGAGCACCCGCCGGATCAGGCCCTCGGTCTTCTTCCGGTCCTTGGCAATGTAGAGCTGGAACCAGTTGTTGCCCTCTGGCACCGCCTGGGCCAAGTCCTCGACCGTCGTGGTGCCCACCGTCGAGAGCGTGTAGGGAAGGTTGTGCCGGGCCGCCACACGTGCAACGCCCTTCTCGCCGTCGTTGTGCATCATCCGGCTGTAGCCGGTGGGCGCAAGCACGAGAGGGAAGTCGACCCTGCGGCCGAAGAGCTCCGTGCTGGGATCCGGGTCCGACACGTCCCGCAGGACCGAGGGGATGAACTCCACGTCCCGGTAGGCCTGGCGGCACCGGGCCAAGGTGACTTCATCCTCCGCAGCCCCGTCGGTGTAGTTGAAGACCGACTTCGGCGTCGTCTTCCTGGCGCTGTCCCGGAGATCCGAGATCGTGAAGGAGCGGGCGAGCCTCCGCCGCAGGGGGTCGAGGTCCAGTGGGCGGAACTGCAGCAGTTCGCGCAGTTCGGACCACTTGGGCAATTGACGGTCGTCCATGACATTCTCCTTGGTCCGATATTTCGGACGGGTCATCGGTATTTCGAAGAGACCACGAAAGGGAGATTCTTTGGCAAGGGTTGGGTTACGGGCCGTTCTTGACCTCTAGATCCCGGGCTACCTAGACTCCCAGTGTTCCCGATCACCCTAACCCGACAGCGGGTCTGGTCGCTACTTCGACCACTGTTCGAAATATCGGACGCACAAAGCTGTGTGTCCCCGGAAGGAACCTTCAATGTCCGCAACTCCTCCCCCGCCGCAGGCTGCCCCTCGGGTCGTGCTCCGGTCGGCTCAGGACGTCACCGAACTCGTCAACAGCGGCAAGCTGCAGAAGGGCAAGTCCTTGGCGATCACCCTGATCGCCCTCGGCGGCATCTTCCTTGACGCCTACGACTTCACCTCGCTCGCCTTCGGCATCCCCTACATCGCGAAGGACTTTGCGTTGGACCCCGGGATGCTTGCCTTGGTCTCCGCGTCGATCATGATCGGAGCCCTTGTCGGATCCGTCGTCGGCGGCTACTTCGTCGACCGGCTCGGCCGCTTCAAGGTCTTCATGGCAGACATGGTGTTCTTCGTCGTCGCCGCCATTGCCTGTGCCCTCGCACCCGATGCGTGGACTCTGGTCATCGCGCGCTTCATCATGGGAGTCGGGATCGGAGTCGACTTCCCCGTGGCCTTCAGCTTCCTGGCCGAGTACGCCTCCCAGCGCAAGAAGGGCGGGACGGTCTCCCTCTGGCAGCCCATGTGGTACGTGGCGGTCGCCTCGACCTTCGCGCTGCTCATCCCCGTGTACTTCCTGTTCCAGGGCATGAACTGGGGGGAGAACCACATGTGGCGGGTCGTGGTCGGATTCGGCGCAGTCCCGGCGCTCATCATCATGGTGTTCCGCCAGAAATACATGGCGGAGTCGCCGTCGTGGGCCGCGCAGAATCTCGGGCTCGACGAGGCGGCCCAGATCCTGCGGAAGACCTACGGCGTCGACGCCGAGGTGGCGGCGGACGCCGTGGACCCCAGGGCCGAGCGCAAGCAGTTCCAGATGACGCTCACCCAGGCGTGGGGCAAGCTCGTCAGCACGAAGTACCGGGCCCGGACCGTGTTGGCCGGCGTCATCAACATGGGCCAGTCCATGGAGTACTACGCTGTCGGCTTCTTCGTGGGGCAGATCGTGCTCGCCCTCCTGCACACGCAGAATGTCATGACCAACATCGTCTCCTCGCTGATCCTCAACGTGTGCTTCGGCGTCACCGGCGGCTTCCTGGGCGCGCGGCTCTCAGGCCGGATCGGCCCGCGCAAGCTCTCCCTCTTCGGCTTCTGCGGCACGTTCGCCTGCATGGTGATATCGGGCAGCCTCAGCAACGTCGAGGGCGCCTGGTCGATCGTGGGCTCCCTCGTGGTGGGCCTCCTCATCTTCTGCCATGCCGCAGGCCCCGGTGCCCAGGGCATGACGATGGCGACGATGTCCTACCCGACCTCCCTGCGCGGCGCGGGCACGGGCTTCACGCAGATCGGCGTGCGCCTCGGGGCCATCGCGGGGCTGGTCTTCTGGCCGCTGGCGACTGCCGCCTTCGGGATGAAGGCGCTGCTGGTCCTGGCCGTCGTGCCGGCCATCGCGATCCTGGTCATCCTGGTCAACAAGTGGGACCCGCACGGACGCGACATCGACGCCGAGGACTACGAGAGCGAGGCCCCTGCCGGCGCTCTCAGCACCACTGTCGAAGGAACCAGGCCATGAGCGCCGTCACAGGAGTCATGCCGGTGGCACCCACCATCTTCAATGACGACGAGACTCTGGACCTCGACGGCCAGCGCAGAGTCCTGGACTACCTCGTCGACGGCCAGTCCGACGCCGTCTGCGTCCTCGCGAACTACTCCGAACAGTTCTCCCTGACGGACGAGGAACGCGAGCAGGTCCTCCGGACGACGCTCGAGCACGCGGCAGGCCGCCTTCCGGTCTGTGTCACGACCAGCCACTTCAGTGCGCGGATCGCCAGGGAACGGAGCCTCCGCGCCCAGGAGCTCGGCGCCGAGATGGTCATGCTCATGCCGCCGTTCTTCGGCGCGACCATGAAGGTCGACGACGAGGCGGTGCTGGAGTACTTCAAGCGCGTGGCCGACGGCGTGGACATCGACATCATGATCCAGGATGCTCCGATGAGTCCGACTGCCCTTTCCGTGGGCCTCCTGGCCCGGATCGCCCGCGAGGTCCCGCAGGTGAACTACGTGAAGGTCGAGACGCCCCAGGCCGCCGACAAGCTCCGGTCGCTGGCTGCAACGGCAGGAACAGACCTGCCGGGCCTCTTCGACGGCGAGGAGGCGATCACGCTGATCCCCGACCTCGAAGCGGGCGCCCGCGGCACCATGAGCAGCTGCATGGTCCCGGACCAGCTGGGGCAGATCGTGCGTGACTTCCACGCGGGCGAGCGGGACAGGGCAGTGGCGGCATGGGAGGACCTCCTTCCGTTCATCCACTTCGAGAACCGCCAGTGCGGACTGCGCGCCACCAAGGTCCTGCTGAAGGAAGGCAACATCATCGGCAGCGACATGACCCGATCTCCGATCGGCGAGCTGCATCCCGACACCCGCGCCCAGCTGATCGACATCGCCAAGCGCAAGGACCCCCTGATCCTTCGCTGGGCGTGACTGTGGGGCTGGCGGCGCAGCGCCGCCAGCCCCGACCCGCACCATCGACCGCCGCCCCCAGGAGAACCCATGACGAGCACACGCACCAGAATCCTCATCACTGACAGCGACTTCGGGTCGACCGAGATCGAACAGCGGATCGCCGACGCGCACGACGTCGAGCTGACGCTGGCACAGTGCCGGACCGAGGACGACGTCCTGCGCGCGGCCGAGGGCGTGGACGGGCTCGTCGTCCAGTACGCGCCCATCACCCGCCGCGTCGTCGAAGGCCTCCCCGGACTCAAGGCCATCGGCCGGTACGGCGTCGGCGTCGACACTGTCGACGTCGAGGCGGCCACTGACCACGGCGTCGCGGTCTCCAATGTCCCGGACTACGGAGTCGACGACGTCAGCGACCATGCCATTGCACTCGCGATTGCGCTCGGCCGTGGCCTGCCCGATCTCGACCGCGGCGTGCGCGAGGGACGCAACGCGCTGCACTCGGTCGGACCGCTGCACCGATTCTCGTCACAGCGGTTCGGGGTGGTCGGGCTGGGACTCATCGGAGCCGCAACCGCGGCTAAGGCCAAGGCCCTGGGCTATGCGGTGGCGGGCTACGATCCCCTCCGCGCGCCGGGCACGACGACGGACGAGGGAGTCGCGGTCCTGACCTTCGAAGAGCTTCTCGCCACCTCGGATGTCATCTCCCTCCACGTCCCTCTGAACCGGCACACGCACCACCTCATCAACGCCGGAACGCTCGGCCTGTTCAAGCACGGCGCGACCCTCGTGAACACCTGCCGCGGCGGCGTCGTCGACACCGCGGCCCTGGTCGAGGCGCTCCGGGACGGACGGATCGGGGCTGCCGGGCTGGACGTCTTCGAGGAGGAGCCCCTCCCCCTGACGAGCCCGCTGCTTGGCCTCGACCGTGTCCTCCTCACGCCGCACGCGGCGTGGTACACCGAGGAGTCCAGCGTGGAGCTCAAGCGCCGGACGGTGGAGAACGTGATCGACGTCTGCCAGGGAAGGACGCCGCGCAACATCCTCAACCCCGACGTGCTGGCGGCCCGCCCCGTGAGGTGACGGGCCGCCGTCGTGCGCCTTCTACCGGCCCTCCGTCCGGTCCCGGTCGTTGACGAACTCGCCCGGGCGGAGGTCGATGAAGGCCGCGCCGTCGAGGCCGAGGGACTCGGCGCTGGCCTGCAGCGACGAGGTCTTGGCCACCGAATCCCAGTGGCCCGTGTCGAGGCGGTGGTCCATCGCACTGATCGCGGCGATGTTCTCGGCGACGGTGAAGTTGCAGTGGCCCGTGCGGTCGACGAACGCCTGGCGGAGCAGGGATTCGTTGCCGGCCCGGCGGACGGTCTCGGCGTACTCCTCCTGGTACTCCACCGGGGCCAGGAGATCAACGTTGGTGTGGGTCGCCAGGACGGGCACCTGCAGCTTGCCGGTGGGGGTCGAGGTCTTGAGCATCCAGGCGAGGCCCTCCTCGCTCGGCGTGATGGCCGCGTTGCGGGTCAGCGTCGCGAGGTCGGCGGTGAGGTCGGCGCCGGCGAGCCCGTACATGTACCTGATCTGCTCGCGCTGCGGTGACGCGCGCACCAGGGCCGCGTAGTCCACGCCCGCGTTCCACCCGCTGTCCCCGCTGGCGGCGTCGACGATGGTGTACCGGCGCTCGATCACCGTGGGCAGCGTGTCGAGGACCAGCTGCGCCTGGGCGGCGGCGAGTGCCTCGCGGTTCTGTGGGTCGACGCCGTCGAGCTGGGTGGGCGTGTTCAGCAGCGCGGCGACGAGGGCAATGCGCGCCCTGCCCTCGGCGGTCGTGGTCGCCGCCTGGAGCGCGGCCTTGAGCGCGGCGATGGTCTTCTGGGACTGCTCCGGGGTGGTGAACCCCGTCAGCTGGACGTCCTGGCCGGGCAGCAGGAGCTGGGCCGCAGCGTACGCGGCGTCGAGCTGGTAGTTGTTCAGCGCGACGCCGCCGCCGACCAGCCCGCACGTGCTCACGGCGCCGTCGATGCCGGCGCCGGGGACCTCGGCGAGGAGGCTCGTGATGAGCCCGCCCATGGAGCGGCCGACGGCGATGACCCGGGAGGCCTTGCCGAACTGGCCCTGGACCGCGGCGAGGGTGTCGAGCTGGTCCTGCACGGCCGAGCCGAGCGCCCAGCCCGTCGTGGCGTAGGACGACGACGCCACCGCGTAGCCCCGGGCGATGAGCTGCCGGGCGGTGGGGTCGAATGAGGCATCCCACGCCGGATTGCTGGTCCCTCCCCGGAAGCCGTGGGAGAAGAGCACGAGCTCCCCGGTCCAGTTCGCCGGAACCTCGGCCTGCCACGTGGCACCGTCGGGGAGGGTGCCGGTGGCCACGGTGCTGGCGGCCGCAGCGATGGGGGTGGCGTCGGCGACGGTGCTCGCGGCGGGGGCCGCTGACGCCGGGGCGACGGCGCCCGCGGCCGTGGCGAAGGCGGCGCAGAGGGCCACCGCCGAGGCGAGGACGGGCTGGCGCAGCCGGGGAAGAGAGACCATCAAATTACCTCCGCTTGTGAATAGTTCATTTGGTGAACTGATCCTGATCGCTTGCGGAAGGTGTGTCAAGGGTCACAGGCACGACGGCGCGCGGCGGGGTCCGCGGCTAGAACGCAGCCTTGGTCAGGAGCCGCGCGAGCTCCTGGCGCTCCTTGGGCGTGAGATCGCCGAGCGATTCCTCGGTGGCAGCGTCGACAGCCTCCTTTGCGCGGGCATAGAGCTCCAGCCCCGCCTCGGTGGGAACGATGACGTTCGACCGCCGGTCGCGTGGATCGGCCGTCCGCTGCACCAGCCCGCGCCGCTCGAGCTCGTCGAGGATCGCGACGACCCTGCTCGGGAGCATGACCAGGAACTCGCTGAGCTCGCGCTGCGTGGGTTTGCGGCCGCTGCACACCACGGCGAGGGCCGAGTAGCCGCGGACCTTGAGCCCCAGGCCCGCGAGCGCGCGGTTGGCGTCTGCGGAGCCGAGGGACGCCGCGCGGGCCATGAGGAAGACCGGCTCGGCCACGAGGCCGATCCCGTCGAAGCGTCCGGACCCACCGGACCCCTTCGCCTCGGCCCCCTTCCCGTCGGGGCCTGCCGACGCCGTGCCGGTCTCCGCGGGAGTGGGGGAAGCCATGGCAACGCTCGCTTTCGGGACGGGTCCAGCCCATCCTATCCGCGGGCCCGACGTGTCAGGATGGGCTATGCCGGACCGCCTGATGCTGCTGGACACCGCCTCGCTGTACTTCCGTGCCTTCCATGGCGTGCCCGAGTCGATCAGGCGCGACGACGGCACGCCCGTCAACGCGGTGCGCGGGCTGCTGGACATGATCGCCCGGCTCACCGCGGACTTCGAGGCCACCCACCTCATCGCCTGCTGGGACGACGACTGGCGGCCCCAGTGGCGGGTCGACCTCATCTCCTCGTACAAGGCGCACCGGGTCGAACGGGAAGTCCCCGGCGGTCCGGACGTGGAGACCGTCCCGCCCGGGCTCGTCGCGCAGGTCCCGCTGATCCGCCACGTGCTCGCGGTGGCGGGCATCGCCGTCGTGGGTGTGCCGGAGCACGAGGCCGACGACGTGATCGGCACCTATGCCGCCCGCCCCGAGTTCCCGGTGGACGTGGTGACCGGCGACCGCGACCTCTTCCAGGTGGTCGACGACGAGCGCGGCGTCCGCGTCATTTATACCGCGCGAGGCATGAAGAACCTCGAGGTGGTGACGGACGCCGTTGTCGTGGGCAAGTACCGGGTCCTGCCCGAGCAGTACGCGGACTACGCGGTGCTGCGCGGCGACGCCTCGGACGGACTGCCCGGCGTCGCCGGCATCGGCGAGAAGTCCGCCGCGACGCTGCTAGCACGCTACGGCACGCTCGAGGGGCTGCTCGAGGCCGCCGACGACCCGGACAGTGGCATGCCCGCAGCGGCACGCACCAAGCTGAGGGCGGCCGCGGACTACCTGAAGGTGGCACCCGATGTCGTGAACGTCGCCCGCGACCTGGACGTGCCCGCGCCCGCCGAGGCCGGGGCGCAGCTGGGCGCGGTCGACGGCGACGCCCGCCTCGAGCTCGAGCGTCTCGCCACGGACTGGAACCTCGGCGGCTCCGTCAAGCGGTTCCTCGCATCGCTCGACAGGTACCGCTGACCGGACAGATACCGCTGAAAGCCACGGAAGAGAAGCCCACAGAAGGGAGAGGGAGAGATGGGAAAGGTCATCGTGATGAACCACGTGACGCTGGACGGCGTCATGCAGGCGCCGGGGAGGACCGATGAGGACACGCGGGACGGATTCGAGCACGGGGGCTGGGCCGTCCTCCGCAGCGACGAGTCGATCCCCGAGGCGATGGGCGAGCGCATGGGCCACTCGCACGCCTTCCTCTTCGGGCGCCGCACCTACGAGCAGCTGCTCTCCTCCTGGAACGACCAGGGCGGACCGTTCAAGGACGCGCTCAACTCGACCCAGAAGTACGTCGCCTCGGCGAACCCCTCGGCGCGCCTGGACTGGCCGAACTCCACCCTGCTCGGCGGGGACGTGCCCGCTGCCGTCGCCGAGCTCAAGAGGGAGTCCGAGGACAACCTCGTGATCATGGGCAGCGGCGTCCTGATCGCCTCGCTCCTGCCCGCGGGCATCATCGACGAGTACCTGCTCATGATCCACCCCCTCGTGCTCGGCACCGGACACCGGATGTTCGATGCCGGAACGCGCGTCTCGCTGCGGCTCGCGGACTCCCGTCCCACGGCCACGGGGGTGCTGATCGCCCGCTACGTGCCTGACCGCAGCTAGCGCCGAGCCAGCGCCCCCAATCCGCCCGCCCACACCGCGCCGAACTGGAGCCATGGGCGAGAACATCCTGATCGGCTTCCTCGGCGGGCTCATCACCGGCATCTCGCCGTGCATCCTGCCAGTCCTCCCGGTGATCTTCTTCTCCGGCGGCCTCGACAGCGCGCGGCAGGCGTCGCGGTGGCGGCCGTACCAGGTGATCGCGGGGCTCGTGCTGAGCTTCAGCGTCGTGACGCTGCTCGGCTCGCTCGCGCTCTCGGCGCTCGGGCTCCCGCAGGACGTGCTGCGCTGGGCCGGAATCGTGATCCTGGCCGCGGTAGGAGTCGGGCTCATGGTCCCGCGGGTCGAGGAGTGGCTCGAGAAGCCCTTCTCGTGGATCCCGCAGCGCCAGGTCGACGCGCGGCGCGGCGGATTCGGCCTCGGCCTGGCGCTCGGCGCCGTGTTCGTGCCGTGTGCGGGGCCGGTGCTCGCCGCGATCACCGTCTCGGGCGCCACCGGCCGCATCGGGCCGGAGACGGCCGCGCTCACGCTCGCGTTCGCCGTCGGCGTCTCGGTGCCGCTGCTCGTCTTCGCCCTCGCCGGCCGCCGCCTCGCCGAACGGCTGAAGTCCTTCCGCAGGCGCCAGCGCGGCATCCGCATCACCGCCGGCGCGCTGATGCTCGCCCTCGCCGCAGGCCTCATCCTCGACGTCCCGGCGGCGCTGCAGCGACTCATCCCCGACTACACGGCATCGCTGCAGGACAGCCTCCGCCCCTCCGCAGGCACGCCGTTGGACCTCGGGGGCCTCGTCACCGACGAGAACCGCGGCCTCGGCGCCTGCACCCAGGGCTCGACCGCGCTCCAGGACTGCGGGCCCGCCCCCGAGCTGCGCGGCCTCACCGCGTGGCCCAACTCCACCCCGCTCACCCTCGAGGGCCTCCGCGGCCGGGTCGTGCTCATCGACTTCTGGGCCTACTCGTGCATCAACTGCCAGCGGTCCCTGCCGCACATCGTCCGCCTGCAGGAGGCGTACCGCGACGCTGGCCTGACGGTGGTCGGCATCCACACGCCCGAGTACGCGTTCGAGCGCGAGCAGCGCAACGTCGAAGACGGCATCCGCCAGCACGGCATCACGTACCCCGTCGCCATGGACAACTCCTACGCGACGTGGACGGCGTACCGGAACCGGTTCTGGCCCGCACAGTACCTCATCGACGCGAACGGGACCGTCAGGCACATCCAGCAGGGAGAGGGCGGGTACGCGGACACCGAGCCGCTCGTGCGCGAGCTCCTCGCCCAGGCCAGACCCGGCGTCGCACTCCCCGCGCCGGTCGAGGACGGGACCGCCGCCGCGCCGCAGGCCGGCAGCACCACGCCGGAGACGTTCCTCGGCGTCGCCAAGGAGGGCAACTACTCCGGGCCGGAGCCCTACCGCTCCGGCCCCGGCACGTTCACGTACCCGGCGCAGCAGCGCGCGGATTCGTTCGCACTCTCGGGCAACTGGCAGCTCGAGTCCCAGCGGATCGTCGCACGGGAGCCAGAGGACGCGCACGACGCCGCGGCCTCGCCCGGCGCTCCCGCCTCGCCTTCCGCTCCGGTCCACTCAGGCGTCCGACTGAGCTTCCACGCTCGCCAGGTCCAGGCCGTGGTCGGCGGGACCGGGACGCTCACGGTCCGCGGGCCGGACGGCGAGCGCACGCTCGACGTCGGCGGCACGCCCCGCTCCTACGTCCTCCTCGACGGGGAGGCCCAGCGCGAGGGGACCCTCGAGGTCGAGGCGAGCGCCGGCGTCGAACTCTACTCGTTCACGTTCGGGTGAGGCGCACCGAGTGGACAGGCCGCGCGCGGGCGAGAAGGATCTCCACCATGACCAGAACCCACCGCATCGCTGTCATCGCCGGAGACGGCATCGGCAAGGAAGTCGTCCCGGAGGGCCTGCGGGCGCTCGGGGCGGCCGCCGAGGCCTTCGACTTCCGCCTCGAGACCACCGAATACGACTTCGCGAGTGCCGACTACTACGTGCAGCACGGCAAGATGCTCCCGGACACCTGGTTCGAGGAGCTGCGCGGCTTCGACGCGATCTTCTTCGGCGCCGTCGGCTGGCCGGACGTCGTGCCGGACCATGTCTCGCTCTGGGACAGCCTCCTCCAGTTCCGCCGCCACTTCGACCAGTATGTGAACCTGCGGCCCGTGAAGCTGCTGGCGGGCGTGAAGAGTCCCCTCGCGAACCGGGCGCCGGGCGACGTCGACTTCTATGTGGTCCGCGAGAACACCGAGGGGGAGTACTCGAGCGTCGGCGGGAGGATGTTCGAGGGCACCGACCGCGAGACGGTCCTCCAGGAGACCGTGATGACCAGGACCGGCGTGGACCGCATCCTCAGGTACGCGTTCGATCTGGCCCAGACCCGGCCCAAGAAGCACCTCACCTCCGCGACGAAGAGCAACGGCATCTCGATCTCCATGCCCTACTGGGACGAGAGGGTCGAGGAGATGGCCGCCGGCTTCCCCGAGGTGAGGGTGGACAAGTTCCACATCGACATCCTCGCGGCGAACTTCGTCATGCACCCCGACTGGTTCGACGTGGTCGTGGCCAGCAACCTCTTCGGCGACATCCTTTCGGACCTCGGCCCCGCGTGCACGGGAACGATCGGCGTGGCCCCCAGCGGGAACATCAATCCCGAACGGAAGTTCCCGAGCCTCTTCGAACCGGTCCACGGCTCCGCACCGGACATCGCCGGCAAGGGGATCGCGAACCCAGTCGGGCAGATCTGGAGCGCCGCCATGATGCTCGACCACCTCGGTGAGGGCGCGGCAGCCGCCGCGGTGCAGCGGGGCTTCGAGGACGTCCTGGCCCACGGCGGCCCCGACGTGCTGACCCCTGACCTCGGAGGCCAGGGGACCACCGAGGCACTCGGCAGGCGCATCGCGGAGGAGATCACGGCGGTGGCCCTCGCCGACTCGGACCGCTGACGACGGACGCGCGTGTCCTGGGCATGCGGTAGGCGCGCCTACGTCGCGATCGTGCGCAGAATCTGGCGCGCCACCAGACGGTCGACGCCGGGCAGCCGGGTGGCGCGGATAACCCACCGGCGCAGGAGGCGCTGGGCCCTGTTCGCCGGGAGGAACGTCGACGCCGCCCGCCTCCCGGACGTCTGGGCCGTTTCGACAGTGGGCCTCCACCGCCGCTCGAACTCGGCGAGGGCGTCCTCAGCCTCCGCGCGGGAATTGGCAGGGCCGAGGAGATCGCCCAGAAGGGCCGCCCCGGCGATCGCCAGGGAGCCGCCCTGGCCCGCCAGGAGGGAGACGGCCCCGCAGGCATCGCCCACCAGGACCGCACCGCCCGTGTGCCAGCGCGGCATCACGATCTGGGCCACGACGTCGTCGTAGGGATCCTCGGGGCACAGCTTGAGGAGGCGGTCGACCGCGTCGCCCAGGCCGGCGAACTCCCGCCGCAGCCGGTCCCGGCGCGTCTCTCCCGAGGTGAGGGGCCCGTTGTCGCGGTAGACCATGAGGGCCGCCACCTCGTCAGACCTGAGGCTGTAGAGGGCGGCCGTCCGGTCGATCGTGTCGCTGAGGGTGAAGCGGTTGCGGAAACGGCCGTTGAGCTCAGGGTCGGCCACGATGAAGGCGGCGGCTCGCATCCCGAGGGGGCGCAGGTACTGCTCCTCCGGGCCGAACACGTGACTCCTGACGCTCGAATGGATGCCGTCTGCGCCGATGAGGACGTCACCGGCGGACTCCGCGGCCTCCGCCCCGTCGAAGGAGACCCGCACTGCGCCGTCGTCAGCCGTGGCACCGGACACCCCGACGCCGTACCGCACGCGGATGCGGCCGGCGGGGACGTCTTCGAGTGCTGCGAGCGCCGCCTTCTCCATGTCCGGGCGCAGCAGGCTGAGCACCTTGCCTCCGGCCAGACGGGCGAACCGGTCATAGTCCAGGCTCGCGCTGACCCGGCCCTCGGCGTCCACGTACTGCGCCGCTTCCACGCGGTACGCGGTGGCCTTGAGCCGCGGGTAGAGGCCGATTCTCACTGAGGCATCGACCCCGGGCCCGAAGAAGTCCATCATGTACCCGTCCAGGCGGGGTCCCGCAGACCTCTCGAGGAGTTCCACCTGCCAGCCGGCCAGGCCGAGCTGCCGGGCAGTGACCAGCCCGGCGATGCCGGCCCCGACAACGAGCGCTTTCATCGTTCCAACCCATCTCAGTGGTGGTGAGGGTGATCCCGGTTCGGCCCGGCGTCGTGGTGCGCGTGGTCCTGCTCGTCGGGGCTGCCGCCCATCATCTTGAGCATCTCGACTCCGCCGTTCCTGAAGAACCGGACCAGCAGGAACGCCGCGAGGGCCAGGAAGGCGATGTTCAGCCAGGTGGTGTAGTTCCACGAGACCCCGGCCTCGAGCACCGTGGCGCTGCGGCCGTGGGGGGTCAGGCCGGTGACGGCGAACAGGAGCTCCACCGCGTACCCGGCCAGGACCATGGCGAGGTAGAAGGTGCCCGTGATCCTCAGGGCGGCCCTGGTCCCGTAGTACTTGCGGTAGATGAGGATCACCGGGATGACGATGAGGTCGGCGAAGATGAAGCTGGCCACTCCGCCGAAGCTGATCCCGCCGTTCCACAGGACCGCGGCGAGCGGGACGTTGCCGACCGAGCACACGAAGCTGACGACGGCGATGAGGGGCCCGACGATGGGGCCCCACACGGCGGCGAGCACGGGGTTTCCCTCGAAGAAGAAGGCGCGCAGCCATTCCTTCGGCACCCAGGTCGCGAAGGCCCCGGCGATGAGCACGCCGACCACTATGTCCTTCCACACCGCTGCCCAGTCCATGACGAAGTAGTTGGCGACGGCGTCCAGTCCCTTCCGCGACATGAGCCTCTGCCAGAAGCCGCCCTCCCCGTGGACGGACATGTCCATGGCCGCATGTCCCTCCATGGACCCGGCGATGCCCTTCTCGGCCTGCTCGCGGGCGGCGTCGACGATCTTCCCGCGCATCCAGAGCCGGAAGAACAGGGCGACCAGCACGATCATGATGGGGCCTCCGATGAATTCGGCGAGGGTGAACCGCCAGCCCATCAGCAGCGCAAGGATGATGCCGAGCTCCAGGACGAGGTTCGTGGAGGCGATCTCGAAGGCCATCGCCGAGGCCATGCTCGCCCCCTTGCGGAAGAGAGACCGGGCCAGCGCGACCGCCGCGTAGGAGCACGACGACGAGGCGGCGCCGAGGCCGCTCGCTGCGGCCAGGGCCTTGGGGGAGTCACCGGAAAGGAGCCTGGTGATGCGCTCCTTCCGGACCACCGCCTGGATGATGCCCGAGAGCGTGAACCCGAGCACGAGCGGCCAGAGGATCTGCCAGGCCATGGCGCCGGATGCCGCCAGTGCCTTCACGAGGTAATCGAGGATCTGCATGGGCTCTTCCTTCTTTCCTTGCCGGGGTCCGGCGTGCCGCTCTCCTCAGCCGGATGCCTGGCTGACGGCGAAGGCCGTCAGGAAGCCGACGGCGGCAATGAGGCCGGTCAGAATGTGGTGCTCTTCGAAGGCCTCGGGGATCATCGTGTCGGCGAGCATCGCCAGGATGGCCCCGGCCGCGGTGGCGGTGATGAAGGCGACCAGTTCTGCCGGGGCGCTCTGCATGGCGGCATAGCCGATCAGGGCCGCGATCCCGGAGATGAGGGCGATCCCTCCCCACACCCCGAAGACATAGCCGGGGCTGCGGCCAGCGCGCTTCATGCCCGCTGTGCTCGAGAGGCCCTCGGGGACGTTGGAGATGAACACCGCGGCGAGCATGGCGGGGCTGACCGCACCGCCGGTGATCAGTCCCAGGCCAAGGACGACGGACTCGGGGATGCCGTCCAGAAGCGCGCCGATGGCGATGGCCGTGCCACTGCCCGGCTTCTCCTGCTCTGAGGGCTGCTTGCCGTTCGAACGCTTGCGGTGCTTGGCACCGGAGCGGGCCAGAAGCGCATTGGCCCCGACGTAGACGAGGGCACCGGCCAGGAACCCCGCGATGGTGGGCCAGAGCCCGCCGCCCTGCTGGGCCTCCTCGACGAGATCGAAGGCGAGGGCCGAGATCAGCACACCGGCCCCGAACGACATGACCGAGGAGACGACCTTGGGCGGGATGTTCCACTTCCACGACAGCCCGGAGCCCAGCAGGAGCGCCGCCCCCGCTAGCGTGCCCCAGAGAAGTGCCTGCAGCCACATCGGCATGGTGCCTCCCCCTTTTAGAGGCCGAGGACGATGAGCGTCTCCGGTGCCGGTTCGCCGGCTGCGACGGAGAAGGCACCCAAGCCCTCGACGATGATTGCGAGCTCCCCGGCGCCGGCGCGCTGGAGGATCTCGGCGATGGCGGCCCTGCGGCGCTCGGTGGCCTCCTGCACGATCGCGGCCCCCTTCGGCCTGAGAGCGACGAGGACCTCTCGACGGCTGTCGGGGCTTGGCTGCCGCTCCACGAGCTCGGCCTCCTCCATACGGTCGAGGAACCGACTGAAGGTCGACGGGACGCTCCCGAGCTTCCCGGCGAGGGCTCCGATCGGTGTCGGTCCGCAGCTGGCCAGGACCACGAGGACGCGGAACTGCGGCAGGCTTACCGACTCGAGGGCGTTCGAGAGCGAGCTCGCGACGATCCCCAGAAGTGCCCGCGAAGCGCGAAGCACCGCCTCCACGTCGTCATGCCCGGCCTCGCTTGGCCGTTGCGCTGTCTCCGCTCCCATGCGCCAGTCCTTCCCTGATAGTGTCATCTGCAAACAAATGCTGTTCTGCATATATTCTCATTCTGCAATCAAGGGAGCAGTGCGATGCAATCTGCCGCCGTCCGGGGCGCCAAGGTCAGACGTCTTGGCCGAACAATGGCGGAACGCCTAGGAGTGGGGTCCCTGCACCTCGTGCTCCTGTCCTTGGCCGTGGGCGTCGGGGCCGGCCTTGCCGCTGTCGCGTTCCGCTGGCTCATCGTGGGTGCAACCCAGCTCTTCTCCGGCACCGCGGACTACGCCGCGACGCAGGGAAACCCCGCAAACCACTGGGTCCCCTGGCTGGGGCCGGCATTCGTCGTCCTCGCGCCTGCCGTCGGCGGGCTCGTCTACGGGCCTCTCGTGCAGCGCTTCGCCAGCGAGGCGAGGGGCCACGGCGTCCCGGAGGTGATGTACGCCGTCGCCCGCAAAGGCGGCCGCATCAAGGGCCGCGTTGCAGTGGTCAAGGCCCTCGCG
Organism: Sinomonas sp. R1AF57; assembly: GCF_002224485.1. Lineage (GTDB taxonomy): Bacteria > Actinomycetota > Actinomycetes > Actinomycetales > Micrococcaceae > Sinomonas > Sinomonas flava. The sequence goes on along the minus strand of NZ_CP022463.1, from coordinate 3,770,027 downwards.
TCTGCGCTGACGATCGGTTCCGGCGGCTCGGTGGGCCGCGAGGGCCCGATCGTGCAGATCGGCTCGGCCCTCGGCTCCCGGCTGGGAACGCTGGCCGGCTCCTCGGAGGCCCAACTGCGCACGCTCGTTGCCTGTGGCGCCGCGGGCGGCATTGCGGCGACGTTCAACGCCCCGATCGCGGGCGTCTTCTTCGCCCTCGAGCTGATCCTGCGGGACTTCGCGGCCCGCTCGTTCGCCGCCGTCATGCTGTCCTCGATCGCCGCGTCCGTCGTCGGTCGCTCCCTCCTGGGCAACTACCCCTTCCTCCAGCTCCCGACGTTCACCGTCTCCAATCCTGCCGAGATGCTCCTGTTCGCCCTCCTCGGCCTGGTCGCGGGCGGGGTCGGAGTGCTCTTCTCGAAGGTGCTGTACGCGGTCGAGGACGTGTGCGACTGGCTCTGGCGCGGCCCGGAATGGCTCCGGCCCGCGGTCGGAGGCCTGCTGCTGGGAGCCCTGCTCCTGGTCCTCCCGCAGATGTACGGGGTCGGGTACCCGGTCTTGGAGAACAGCGTCCTCGGCCACTACGCGTTCGGCTTCCTGCTGCTTCTGGCGGCGGCCAAGATCCTCGCCACGAGCCTGACCATCGGCATCGGCGGCTCGGGTGGCGTGTTCGCCCCCTCGCTGGTGATCGGCGCGACCGTCGGCGCCGCCTTCGGCGAGGCCGCGGGCGCCGTCTTCCCCTCGCTGGCCGGACAGGCCGGGGCGTTTGCCCTGGTGGGTATGGGCGCGGTCTTCGCCGGCTCGACGAGGGCTGCGATCACTGCAGGGCTGGTGATCTTCGAGCTCACCGGGGAGTACACGCTGATCCTGCCGCTGCTGCTCGCGGTCCTCGTCGCCACCGCCATCTCGGCAGTGGCCAGCGGCGACACGATCTACACCCGCAAGCTGCTCCGCCGCGGCGTCGACCTCTCAGCCCCCGCCCCTGGAAGGGCCGGGCTGCGCGGGCACACGGTCGCCGAGGCCATGGGCGCCCCGCCGCAGGCGCTCGTCGACACCCTCTCTGCGCGCGAGGCCGGCAGGTTCCTGGCCGAGGCCGGTGGGAGGGCCCTACCGGTCGTCGACAGCCAGGGGAAGCTCACGGGCGTGATCACCCCCGGTGTCCTGGCAGAGGGGCTTGAGGACGACGACGCCGACCTCCTCACCGTCGGCGCGCTCGCCCAGGGCTCGGGAGCCCTGGGCGAGGACGAACCCCTCGAATCCGCGGCCGAGGCCGTTCTCGCTGCAGAGCAGACCGGCGGGCTCCCCGTCACCGACGGACAGGGGCCCTGCGCGGGTGGCTCAGCACCGAGCACGTCCTGCGCCGGATCGTCGCCGCCTCATCGTGAGGTGAACCCTCCCGCTTGATCCGTTTCCCCGGGGAGATCCGGGGAAGCTCCGAGCCAGTCAGAGGTTGCCTGCGTCATCCTCGAACCCACCGGGGAGATCAGCGTCCTCCGCCGCGGAACCCCGCTGGCGCGGGACATGTTCCATGGCGTCCGCGGCATCGAGCACCTCCGAGGCCTGTTCTCCTCGGACGAATGAGACCTGCCAGCCTGTGGCAGCGTCGCGCGCCTTCTCCGGGAGTCAGTTTGCGGGCTTGCGTGAGCGAGGGCGCTACTGCAGCGCGTCCGCCCCGGCCTGGGCCACGGTGTGGTCGTTCTCGACCGTGCTGCCGCTGACGCCCACGGCTCCGACCACCGCGCCGTCGACCTTCAGCGGGATCCCGCCCGGGAACGTGATGAGCCCGCCGTTGGAGACCTCGATGTTGTAGAGCGGGCCGCCGGGCTGGGACAGCGCGCCGATGTCACCGGTGTTCATGTCGAAGAAGCGCGCGGTGCGGGCCTTCTTCTGGGAGATGTCGATGCTGCCGATCCACGCGCCGTCCTGCCGGCCGAACGCCTTGAGGTTGCCGCCGGCGTCGACCACCGCGATGTTCATCGCGGTGCCGATCTCGCGGGACTTCGCGAGGCTGGCCTCCACGACGGCCTGCGCCTGCTCGAGCGAGATGTCGTTCATGCCCTTCCCATCCTTCCGCTTGCGCCGCGCCCGCGCGCGGCCCGGGTGCCCCGAGGGAAGGCTACGTCCGGGCAGGCCGATCAGTCCCGGGTTCGCGCACCCCTATTTCGGGCGCCCGCCGCCGCGGGAAGCCGAAGCGGTCCAGGTCCTCCGCCGCACGCACGACGGCGCCGCCCGCCCGCCGCCGCGCCTGCCCTTCCAGCTCCGCCACTTCGGTGTACCGCGAGGAGAAGTGGGTCAGGACGAGGCTTCGGGCGCCCGCCCGTCCCGCGATCGCGCCCGCCTGCCCAGCCGTGAGGTGGAGGTACTGCTCGGCGAGCGCGGCGTCGTCGTCCGCGAACGTGCACTCGGTGACCAGCAGGTCCGCGGTCTCGGCCAGCTCCTCGGCGCCCGCGCAGGGTGCCGTGTCCATGACGAAGGCGAAGCGCTGGCCGGCCCGGGGCACGCTGACGTCCTCGAGCCGCACGCCGCGGAGCCGCCCCTCGCGCTGGAGGCGCCCGACTTCGGGGCCGGCGATCCCTGCGGCCGCGAGGCGCTCGGGCAGGAGGGTCCGCCCCGCGGGCTCGGTCAGCCGGTAGCCGAACGCGTCGATCCTGTGGCGCAGCGGCCGGACCTCGAGGTCCTCGGCGATGTGCCCGGCCGCCCCGTGCGGGACGAGGCGCAGGTCGACGCCGGGTGAGGCGACTGCGACGAGCGCCCGCACCATCGGCTCCCCCGACGCGGGGTAGTGCAGGTGCACGGGGTGCTGCACGCCGTCGAGCGCCATCCGCGAGAGCACACCGGGCAGGCCGTAGCAGTGGTCCCCGTGGACGTGGGTGAGGCAGATGCGGGTCACCTGCGCGGCGGCGACGCCCGCGTGGATCATCTGCCGCTGGGTCCCCTCCCCCGGGTCGAACAGGAGGCCCTCGCCGTCCCACCGCAGGAGGTAGCCATTGTGGTTCCGGGTCCGCGTGGGGACTTGGGAGGCCGTGCCGAGCACCACGAGTTCGCGCATGCTGCCCAGTATGGGGGTGGCCAGTGCGAGGGGGGCCCTGACAGGGCACCCCTCAGGCAGGTGTTCCGCCGCGCGCTCTGGGTAGGGTTCTTCGGGGAAAACATCTCGCCCGAGATCCGGGCGCATCCACCACCGCGAGGAGACGCATGCTGACCGCACACGCCTATGCCGCCACGTCCGCCACGGACCTGCTCGTTCCGACGACCGTCGAGCGCCGGGATCTGGGCCCGCACGACGTGCTGATCGAAATCAAGTACGCCGGCATCTGCCACTCCGACATCCACACCGTCCGTGCCGAGTGGGGTCCGGCGCCGTACCCGCTGGTCCCCGGCCACGAGATCGCCGGCGTCGTGGCCGAGGTCGGCTCCGCGGTGACGAAGCACGCGGTCGGCGACCGGGTCGGAGTCGGCTGCATGGTCAACTCCTGCGGCAGGTGCGTGAACTGCCGCAAGGGCGAGGAGCAGTTCTGCCTCGAGGGGAACACCGGAACCTACGGCGCAGTGGACCGCGACGGCACCATCACCCAGGGCGGCTACTCGACCCGCGTCGTCGTCACGGAGGACTTCGTCCTCCGCATTCCAGGCGGCCTCGAGCTCGACGTCGCCGCACCCCTCCTGTGCGCGGGGATCACCACCTACTCCCCACTGAGCCACTGGGGCGCCGGCGCCGGCAGGAAGGTCGCCGTCGTGGGCCTGGGCGGCCTCGGGCACATGGCCGTGAAGATCGCCGCCGCGATGGGCGCAGAGGTCACCGTCCTCTCCCAGTCCCTCAAGAAGCAGGAGGACGGCCTGCGGCTGGGTGCGGCGCACTACTACGCCACGGGCGACCCGTCCACGTTCGAGCAGCTCGCCGGCTCCTTCGACCTCATCCTCAACACCGTCAGCGCCCAGATCGACCTCAACGCCTACCTGTCCCTGCTCGCGGTGGACGGCGCGATGGTCAACGTCGGTGCGCCCGCCGAGCCGCTGTCAGTCAAGGCGTTCTCGCTGATCATGGGGCGGCGCTCCTTCGCGGGGTCGCTGATCGGCGGCATCCGCGAGACGCAGGAGATGCTGGACTTCTGCGCGGAGCACGGCATCGGAGCGGAGATCGAGGTGATCCCGGCGGAGAAGATCAACGACGCCTACGAGCGCGTCCTCGCCTCGGACGTCCGGTACCGCTTCGTCATCGACACCGCGACCCTCGTCCCCTAGCAGCCGTGGCGCCGGTCCCTGTTCGGGTGGGGGTCTGACGGGTAAGAGTGCCCTGTCCCAGACCTACCCACGCGAACAGGAGCCGAGGATGCATCTCATAGGCAGGGCGGTCCGCGGCGCGGCCGCGGGAGCGGCGGCAACGGCCGCGATGACGGCGGTCTTCGGGGCCGCGGGAGCGTCGGGCATGATGCACCGGCAGCCGCCGGAGAGGATCGTGCGCACCTTCTTCCCGGGGATGTCCCAGCCGGGCAAGGAGGGACTCGCCCTCGCCTCCCACTTCGGCTATGGGATGGCCGGCGGCGCGCTGTACGCCTGTGCGGTGCCGGGGCGGCTTCAGGAGCCGGGGACCGGCACGGCCTTCGGCGCGCTGGTCTGGCTCGCCAGCTACGAAGGATGGCTGCCGGCGCTCGGGATCTTCCCTCCCGCCCACAAGGACCGGCCGGGAAGGGCGGCGAGCATCTACGCGGCTCACCTGGTGTACGGGTGGACCCTCGGGTGGGCGGCACAGCGGCTGCGGCAGAAGGCCGCCGAGCGGGGCGCGGAGGCTGCGGGGCGCCCCGCCCGGCGGGCGACCGCGGCCTAGCTCCGCTGCAGCTCCTCGCGGGCCTCGGCGATGGCCTGGGTGAGGCGGTTCATGATGCCCGCCAGGAACTCCAGCTGCTGGGGCGTGTAGTCGGCGAGGACAGGCAGCATGTGCCGCACCATCGGGTCGAACATCTCCCTGCCGGTCTCGCGGGCGCTCGGCGTCGGAGTCACCTCGATCTGGCGCCTGTCCTCGCTCGAGTGCCTGCGTTCGAGGTGGCCCGACGCCTCCAGCCTGTCGATGACCGTGGTCATCGCCGCGGAGCTCAGGACGAGCCGCTCGCGGAGGGCGCCCGGCGTCGTGGTCTCGCCCTGCCGTTCGGCCTCCATGACGGCATTCAGCGCGTGCACGTCGTTGCGTGCGAGCCCATGCTTGCGCCGGACCGTCTCGGCGTAGCGGTCCGCCTCTGTGGTGAACTTCTGCAGGAGGAACAGGAGCTCGAACCCCGGGGCGGAGCGGAAGGCGTCGCGCGGGTGGCTGGCCGCCTCGGTGCCGCGGGACGGTGCCGTCTCGTGGGGGTCGGGCTCATGATGCACGGAGGACATTCTAGGCTCGCCTCCTTCCCTCCGACTGGCCGAGCGAGCGGTACTCGTCCAGGGCGGCGGCCCTCGTCTCGGCCAGATCGACGCTCTCCTGCGGGTAGTCGGCGCTGCCGAGCTCCGGGATCCACGCCCTGGCGTAGGCGCCGTCGTGGTCGAACTTCTTCCCCTGGGTGCGCGGGTTGAAGATGCGGAAGAACGGCGCCGCGTCCGCACCCGAACCGGCCACCCACTGCCAGTTGAACGGGTTGCTCGCGGCGTCCGCATCGACGAGCGTGTCCCAGAACCACTCCTCCCCGACCCGCCAGTGCACGCCGAGGTTCTTCACGAGGAAGCTCGCCGAGACCATCCGGACGCGGTTGTGCATCCACCCGGTCGCCCACAGCTCGCGCTGGCCGGCGTCCACGAGGGGGAATCCGGTGCGGCCCGTCCGCCAGGCCTCCAGCAGCTGCTCGACGCCGCCGGCCGGACCGGTGGCGGCGGGACCGGCCCCGGAGGGGTCGCCGGGCGTCCACCAGCCGTAGTCGTCGAACTCGGGCCGGAGGTTCTCGGTGGCGAGGTCCGGGTGGTGGTACAGGGTGTGCCACGCGAACTCACGCCAGCCGAGCTCCGAGGCGAAGACGGCGCTGCCCTCGGGCGCGGCCCGGCGCCGGTCCGCGACGGCGTGCCACACCTGGAAGGGGCTGACGTGGCCCCAGCGCAGGTACGGCGAGAGCCGGCTCGTCGCAGGCCTGCCGGGAAGGTCGCGCGCCTCGGGGTACTCGACGAGGGCCGAGTCTGCCGTGTCCGGCCCGACGAAGTCCTTCAGCGCCTCGAGCCCGGCCGCCTCTCCGGGGGTCCACGCCCGGGCGAGTGGCCCGGACCAGTCCGGCGTCCGCGGGAGGAGGGCCCAGCTGCTGAGGTCCTCCCCCCGGGGCACCCGGCTGGGCGCCTCCCGCTGCGGCCGCGGCATGGGGAGGGGGTGGCGGTGGTCCCGGCCCGAGACCTCCTTCCAGAAGGGCGTGAACACCTTGTAGTGGTTGCCCTGCTGCGTGGCCACCTCCCACGGCTCGTGCAGGAGGGAAGCCTGGAAGCTCTCGGCCTCCCGCCCCGCAGCCCGCACGAGCGACTTCACCGCCGTGTCGGCGCGCCGCTCCGGCTCGCCATAGCGCCTGTTCCAGACGACGAGCTCCGCACGCGCCTGCGCGGCGACCTCGGGCACGACGGCGGCCGCCGGGCCCCGCCGGAGGACGAGGGGAACGCCGAGGTGCTCGAGGGACGACGCGAGGTCCTCGAGGCCGTGGTGGAGCCACCAGCGGGCGGCCCCGCCGAGAGGCCGGATCCCGGGCGAGGACTCGTCGAGGACGTAGAGCGCGACGGTCGGCCCGTGCGCGAGGGCGGCACGCAGGGCCGGGTTGTCGCGGACCCGGAGGTCGTCGCGGAACCAGACGAGGGACGTGCCGTGGGCTGTGGTTTCGGTGTCGGTCATAGGTGCATCCAGACGGAGATGATCAGGAGGGTGACGACGAACCCGGTGACGTAGTTGAGCCAGAGGAAGCGGCGCCATCCCGCGCGGGTGGTGCCGGCGTCGTCATCCGTCACGGTCCAGAAGGCGCCCGCGTTGGCCGCGTACGGCAGGACGAGGATCGCCGCGAACCGGGCCGGGCCGGTGGCCGCCCCCGCGAGCGGAAGGAGGAGGGCCCCGGCAGCGAGGTAGGCCAGGACCGCGAGGCGGACGGTGGGACGGGCGCCGAACAGGGTCGCAATGGAGCCGATCCCGGCCTCCCGGTCGGGTCCGATGTCCTGGACCGCCCCGAACGCGTGGCTCGCCATGCCCCACAGGAAGAAGGCCCCGAGGATCGCGAGGGCCAGCGGGCCGGCCTCGCCGCCCGCGAGCGCGAGCCCGTACGCCGCAGGTGAGACGAAGTGGGTGCTCGAAGTGGCCGAGTCCAGGACCGGGCGTTCCTTGAAGCGGAGGCCGGGAACGCTGTACGCGGCCACGGCGAAGAGGGAGACCGCGAGGACGGCCCAGCTCGCGGGAGGTCCCCCCGCGACGAGCGCTGCGACGAAGGGCACGCATCCGCCCCACGCTGCCCAGAGCGCGGGCCGGTGCAGCGGCGGCGGCAGGACTGCTCCCTCGGCCCCGCCCTTGCGCGGGTTGAGCACGTCGGAGGCATAGTCGAACACGTCGTTGGTGCCGTACATCGCGAGGTTGTAGGGCACGAGGAAGAACACCGTCCCGAGGACGAGGCGCCAGTCCGCCCCGCCCCCGGCCAGCAGGTACGCCGCCGCGAACGGATACGCGGTGTTGACCCACGACAGGGGCCTGGACGAGATCAGGAGCGACCGAGCCAGCCTGGGCAGTCCCCCGGGCAGGCGCCACGGGCGCGACGCGATCGGTTCCGCTGTCATCTGTGCCCCTCCACGGGTGTCTCGGCTAGTCGTGCGGCGTGGTCTCGTCGCCGCGCCCGCTCTGGTCGCCCCGCCGGCTCGGGACCTCCGGTCCGTTCGGCGCGCGAGAGGCGGACCCACAGCGCGGGCAGGAGGACAGCCGCGGCGAGCGGGTAGGCGAAGTCCTCGAGGGGGGCGAGGCCCACCGCGAGCCCCGAGAGGGCCGCTGAGGCGTAGGAGAACAGCCCGACGGCGATCATCACATTGTCGAACACCGCCGTCAGCGCCAGGAGGGCCACGCCCGCGATGAGCAGCGGCACCCAGGCGAGCGTGCGGCGTCGTGCGCCCGGGCGGGCCCCGCGACGCCGGGCCGAGAGCAGGCCGGCGAGCCCGGCGGCCGCAACGAGGAACACGAGGTCCAGCAGGAGGTAGCTCACGGGGCCTTCCCTTCCTGGCGCGCCGCACGCAGCGAGAGGACGTGGACGGCGCCCGCGTAGAGGGCCACTGCGGTGTAGCAGAAGAAGGCGAGGAACACCGGCTCCTCGAGCGGCAGCTCCGGGCCGAGCATGACGCCGGTCATGTGCGGGGACTCCCGGTGCAGGAAGATCCCAGACGCGATCGCCGCCAGATCCCACGCGAGGAAGAAGGCAGTGCCAGCCAGAACGGTGAGGGCGGTGGCGCGGGGTGCGCGCCAGAAGGCGAGCCGGAAGCGCGCGTCGAGCAGGGCCACCCCGACGGCGGAGGCGAGGATGGCGGTCAGGTAGGCCATGCGACCCCCTCCGCACGTGCAGCGTCCGCGAGCGCAGCTCCCCGTGCCGCGGTGCCGGCAGCGGCCTGCCCGCGCAGGGCGACCAGCGGTGGCCCGACGGGTCCGGGCCGGCGCTCGCCCCGCACGCGCTTGAGCACGAGCTCGGCGCTGATGAGGCACATCGGGACGCCGATGCCCGGACGGACGGACGCCCCGGCGTACAGCAGGCCGGAGACGGTGCGGCTCGCGTTGCCGGGGCGCAGGAAGGCGCTCTGCCGCAGCGTGTGCGCGAGCCCGAGCGCGCCGCCGCGCCACGCGTTCACGTCGTGCTCGAAGTCGGCGGGGCCGAAGGTGCGGCGCAGGACGACGCGCTCGGCCAGGTCCGGGATGCGGGCCCAGGCGGAGATCTGCTGGATCGCCCTGTCGGCCACCTCCTCGACTGCGACAGCGCCTGCTCCGCCGATTCCGCCGCGTCCCCAGTCCGGCGCAGCCGCCGAGGGCACGAGGACGAACAGGCTCTCGTCGCCGGCCGGTGCGACCCCGCCGTCCGTGGCGCTGGTCCGGGAGACGTAGATCGACGTGGTCTCGGCGGGGGTGACCCCGGCGCCGATCCGGGCGAAGTTGTCGCGCCAGTCGCGCGCGAAGAACAGGCTGTGGTGCGCCAGCTCGGGCAGCGTCCCGCGCACCCCCAGGCACGCGAGGACGGCCCCGGGGCCCGGGTCGCGCCGGTCCCACGCGCGCTCGGGGTGGGTCCTCAGCTCCGCAGGGAGGAGCTCGGTCTCGAGGTGGTGGAGGTCCGCGGCGCCCACTACGACTGAGGCACCCGTGCGGTGCTCGCGGCCCTCCGCGTCGGTCCACGCGACGCCCTCGACCCGTGGGCCCCCCGGGGCCGGGCCGGTGAGGATGCGGGTTGCGCGGGCGCCGGTGCGGATCTGCACTCCGGCGCTGCGGGCCAGCCGCTCCATGGCGTCCACGAGTGCGGCGAAACCGCCGTGTGGGTACAGGACGCCCTGCGTCAGGTCGAGGTGGCTCATCAGCTGGTACAGGGCGGGGGCCCGGTAGGGGGTGGTGCCGAGGAAGACGGCCGGATAGCCGAGGATCTGCCGCTCCCGGCGGTCGGCGAAGCGCCGGGAGACCCGGGTGTGCAGCGACTGCGCGAGCAGTGCGGCGAGCCGGGATCCCCGCCGCAGCACGTCCGGGTGGGCGAGTCCGCGCAGGGAGGAGAAATCGTCGTAGAGGAACCTCTCGAGGGCCACCCCGTACGCGTCCTCGGCCTCCTCGAGGTACCGGGCCAGTGCGGCGCCCGAGCCCCGGTCCAGGGAGTCGAAGAGCGCGACGGCCCCCTCGCGGCTCGCGGGGATGTCGACAGGATCCTCGTGCGCTTCGAAGAACACGCGGTAGCCGGGGTCCAGCCGCTCGAGGCGGAGTTCGTCCGGGGCGCTCGATCCCATCAGGCGGAACCAGTGGTCGATCACCTCGGGCATGAGATACCACGAGGGTCCGGTGTCGAAGCGGAAGCCTTCCGCTTCCCACCTGCCGGCACGCCCGCCCAGCACCTCGTTCTTCTCGAGGAGCTGGACCGCGTGGCCGTCGCGGGCGAGGAGTCCGGCCGTTGCCAGGCCCGAGATCCCTCCCCCGATCACGGTGACGGTGCGGCGTGGCCTGGGCCTGCCGGGGAGCGTCCGGCCCGCCCTGGAGCGCTGGGGGCGGTTCACGCCGCCCTCCCCTCGCCCTGCGAGGGCGATCGGGCGCCGTCGCGCGCGAACGCCGGCCCGGTGCCCGCCATCGCGGCGGCCGCGAGCCGCAGCTTCACGTGGGTCGGGACCCGGATGCGGGTCCTGACGAGGACCTCCGCGGGGCAGGCGGCGATCCGGTCGGCGAGCTCCGAGAAGAGGGAGTGGGCGAGGGCGACGGCACGGCGCGCCGTTCCCGGGAGCCTGCGCAACCCCTCGAGGGCCGCGTCCAGGTCCGCGCGGAGGTCCAGCAGCAGGGCTGCCTTCTGCTCCTCGGTCAGGTTCAGGGGGTCCACGCCGGGGAAGTAGCTGCGGCCCAGCTCCTGCCCGTCCTGGCCGAGGTCGCGCAGGAAGTTGACCTTCTGGAAAGCCGCACCGAGGCGACGGGCGGAGTGCTCGAGGCGGGCCCGCTCGGCGGGGAGGACACTGAGCCCGGCGAGGAACACCCGCAGGCACATGAGCCCCACGACCTCCGCGGAGCCGTAGATGTAGGCTCCCAGGGAGGCGTCCGAGTGGCCGTGCGGGTCGCAGTCGCGGCGCATTGAGGCGAAGAACGGCTCGATCAGCTCCGCCCCGATCCCTGCCCGCCGCGCGGTTCCGGCGAAGGCGTGGACCACGGGGTTGGTGCTGTATCCCAGGACGATCGCGCGTGAGACCTCCTCCTGGAGCCGGTCGAGCTGGTCGAGGATGGCCTCGGTGGACAGGCCTGCCTCTGCTGCCGCGCCGTCCACGGCCTCGTCGGCGATCCGCACGAGCGCGTAGACGTTCTCGATCTCCTCGCGCTTGCCCGGCCCGAGCAGCCGGCATGCGAGGCCGAAGGACGTCGAGTAGTGGCGGATCACCACCGCGGCACCGGCCGTGGCGGCGGCGGTGTACCTGGCCAGAGGGGACAGCTGCGTGCTCTCGTCCGTCTCGCGGGGCCTGGGGGCGGCCATCTCAGCGCTCCCGGTGGAGGACGTGGTTGCAGATGCGGGTCAGCTCGGAGCGCAGGGCCGAGGGGAGGTCGCACCGGCGTGCCTCGTCGAGGGCGTCGGTGACCATCGAGTGGGCGAGGGTGAGCGCGTACGTGTCGGCACCTGCCCCCTGAAGGGCGGCGCGGACGCGGTCGACGCCGGCCGGGTCGCCGAGGGCGGCTGCCCCGGGTGCGAGGTGGCGGGCAACGTCCGGGTGCCTCCTCGCGTAGGCGGTGAGGACCGTGAGCTTTCCCTCCCTGAGGTCCGAGGTGACCGGCTTGCCGGTCTGCTGCTCGTCCCCGAAGGTGCCCAGGACGTCGTCGATCACCTGGTAGGCGGTCCCCACGAGCATGCCCACGCGGGCCACGTCCTCGGCCCGCTCTGTCGGCGCGCCGGCAAGGATTGCCCCGAGCCGGAGGGGGGCCGCGAAGGAGTAGGCGGCCGTCTTGAGCTGTTCCATCTCGAGCACGTCGTCGATCGTGTGGCCCGAGCTGTGGGCCATGAGGACGTCGTCGAGCTCCCCCGCCGCGGCGTCCGAGACGGCCGCATGCATGACGTCCGTGATCCGGGCCCGCACCTCCGGCTCCTCCGAGGCGTGGTCCGCGAGGCGGAAGGCACCGGCCAGCAGCAGGTCACCGGCGATGACCGCCACCGACGAGCCGAGGTGGCGTGCCTCCGGCTCGGGCAGGCCCCGGGCCGCGGCGTCGAGCCGGTAGAGGCCGGCGATGTTCGGGCGTCCCCGGCGCACGAAGTCGCGGTCGATCACGTCGTCGTGGACCAGGAGCGCGCCGTGCAGGAGCTCGAGCGACGCTCCGAGCGTCGCGATGCCCTCCGGGTCCCTGCCGCCGAATGCCGCATACGAGTGGAACGCGAGCAGGGGCCGCAGCCGCTTGCCGCCCTCCAGTCCCTCCCCGATCCTCTCCCACAGCACAGCGAGGCTCGGAGTGGCTGCGGTGGAGCGCGAGGAGTTCACCCAGTCGGCGAGCACCCGGTCCACCGCTGGCCCGACGTCCTCCCAGGCGATCGCCTGGTCCGGGCGTGCCCGAGAGGGCTCGGGGATGGGATCGGTCTTCGTGGCGGTTCTCATGAGGCCCTCCCAAGGGGTCAGCGACCCATTCTCTTGATCTCTCGGTTTTCGAGAAATATGATCGACGAGAATCTTGTCGGTGTAAAGGCCCCATAGCAAACCCAGAGCCTGAGCGAGAGCCTAAGAGGGTAGCGATGAAGCGCACAGACCTTGAGAACAACTCGGAGCGGACGGCGTCCTGGACGGCCGCATCGCTGACCGCCGCCTCGGCCGTGGCCGCGCTCGCGCTGGCCTCACTGGGGAGCGGCGCCTTCGGCGGCGTCCCGGTGCAGGACGCGGCCGGCGGATACCTCTCCAGCACGGCCACCCCGGTCGCGCCGGCCACCACCGCGTTCTCCATCTGGAGCGTGGTCTACCTCGGCCTCCTCGCCTACGCCGTGTGGCAGCTCCTCCCGGCTGGGCGCCGGAGCCCGCGACAGCGCGCCATCCGGCCGTGGGCTGCGGCGTCGATGCTGCTCAACGCGGCCTGGCTGTGGGCGTCACAGCTCGGGTCGCTCCCCGCGACGCTCGTGGTCATGCTCGCGCTGCTCGCCGTCCTCGTGCGCATCGCCGTCCTGCAGTGGTCCGTCCCGCCCGGATCCCGGGCCGAGGCCATCGCCTCGGACGGCACCTTCGGCCTGTACCTGGGGTGGATCTGCGTCGCAACGGTGGCCAACACCGCGTCCCTGCTGGGGTGGGCCCTCGGCATCCGGCCCGGCGATCCCGCGCCTTCGCTTCCCGGCGGCATCCCCGCCGAAGTCGCTGCCGCCGTCGTGCTCGCGGTCGCTGCCGCAGTCGGGGTGGGCCTCGCGCTCCGGGGCAGCTGGGCGCCCCTGGTCGCGATCGCCTGGGGCCTTGCATGGATCGCGGCAGCACGCCTGACCGGTCCGCTCGCCATGCCCGCGGTGGGGATCGCGGCGGGGGCCGCGGCCGCCGTCGTGCTCGCCGCAGGGGTACTCGCGCGCTTCGCTCCCTCCCGGGGTCTTCGCACGCGGGCGCCGCGGGAGGCGCACGCATGAGCCGGACAGTCGCCGTCACCGGCGCAACGGGGTACATCGGAGGCCGGCTCGTCCCGCGGCTCCTCGACGCAGGGCACCGCGTGCGGGTGCTGACGCGCGACGCGTCGAAGCTGCGCGACGTGCCGTGGGGGCACGACGTCGAGGTGGTCACCGGCAGCCTCGACGACGCCCGCGCAGCGGCAGAACTGTGCGAGGGCGCCGACGTCGTCTACTACCTCGTCCACTCCATGGGGGCGCACGCCGGAGAGGACTTCCCCGCCCGCGAGCGAGCGTGTGCGCGCACCCTCTCCGCCGCAGCGCTTGCCGCCGGCGTGTCCCGGATCGTGTACCTGAGCGGGCTCAACCCGGGCACCAGACTCAGCCGTCACCTCGCCTCGCGCACCGAGGTGGGGCGCATCCTCAAGCAGTCCGGGGTGCCGACGGCCGTCCTCCAGGCCGGGCTGGTGATCGGCTCGGGCTCGGCCAGCTTCGAGATGGTCCGTCACCTCACGGACGTCCTGCCCGTCATGCCAGCGCCCCGCTGGGTGCTCAACCGCGTCCAGCCGATCGCCGTCCGCGATGCCCTGCACTACCTCGAGGCCGCCGCCGACCTGCCCGGCCACGTCAACCAGGACTTCGACATCGGGGGCCCGGACGTTCTCACCTATGCGGACATGATGCGCGGGTACGCCCGCGCGGCGGGTCTGCGGGAGCCACTCATCCTGGCCCTTCCGGTCCTGACGCCGTGGCTCGCAGCGCAGTGGGTGAACCTCGTGACCCCGATTCCGCGCATGCTCGCGATACCGCTCGTCGAATCCCTGCAGAACGACTGCGTCGTGCGCGAGCACAGCATCGACGCCTACATCCCGCGCCCCGCGGGGGGCCTGACGGGCTACCAGCGTGCCGTCGAGCTGGCCCTCGGCAAGATCGCCCAGGGCGAGGTTGAGACCACCTGGGCAGGGTCGTCCGCGCTGGACGCGCCGAGCGACCCTCTGCCCAGCGACCCGGACTGGTCCGGCGGCACCGTCTACACCGACCTCCGCACCGAGACCAGCTCGGCGCCGGCCGAGCGGCTGTGGGACGTGGTCGAGGGGATCGGCGGCGAGAACGGGTGGTACTCGTTCCCGCTCGCCTGGGCGGTCCGCGGATGGATCGACAAGCTCGTCGGCGGGGTGGGGCTCCGGAGGGGCCGGCGCAACCCGCACCGCCTCCAGCTGGGAGAGGCGCTCGACTGGTGGCGGGTCGAGGCCCTCGAGCCCGGCAGGCTCCTGCGGCTGCGAGCAGAGATGCGGGTGCCGGGCAGGGCCTGGCTCGAGATGACGGTCGAGCCCCGCGGCGAGGGGAGCTCCTACTCCCAGCGCGCCGTCTTCGTCCCACACGGCCTGGCGGGGCGCCTGTACTGGCTCGCCGTCCTCCCATTTCACGGAGTCATCTTCCGCGGAATGGCCTCCAGGATCGCCGCCGCGGCCGAGGCCTCGTCGGCCGCACGCCCCGCAGACCGCACACCACTGAAGGAGACGAACTCATGAAGGCTCGACAGCGCTGGATCCGCTGGCTGATCCCCGTCGGGCTGGTCGCCGTGTGGTTCGCGCTCAGCGGTCTGGGCGGACCGACCTTCGGCAAGCTCTCCTCCGTCTCGAGCAACGACCAGGCGACCTTCCTCCCCGCCAGCGCAGAGTCCACGGAGGTGAGGGCGTGGCAGCAGAAGTTCACGGAGTCCAACGCGATCCCCGCCCTCGTCGTCGTGGAGAAGGACGGCGCGCTCTCCCGGACCGATCTCGCCGCTCTCGCCCCCCTCGCGGCCGAGCTCGCGTCCGTGGAGGGCGTCGCCCCAGCCCCGGCCGGCGCGCCGTCCAGCGTGGTCGGCCCCATCCCCTCCCAGGACGGTCGGGCGGCGCAGTTCGTCGTCCCGATCGCCGACACCGACCAGCTGCGCGCCGTGATCACGGGACTCCGCGACAAGGCCAGTGGGGTGCCAGAGGGGATGCGCTCGTGGGTGACCGGGCCGGCCGCGCTCACCGCAGACCTCGTCGCCGCGTTCGGAGGAGTCGACGGGATCCTGCTCCTCGTCGCAGTCGGGGCGGTCTTCCTGATCCTGCTCCTCGTGTACCGGTCTGCGGTGCTGCCCTTCCTGGTCCTGTTCGCCGCAGTCGCGGCGCTCTGCGCCTCGGTCCTGGCCATCTACTGGCTCGCAAAGGCGGGCTGGATCAGCCTGAGCGGACAGAGCCAGGGCATCCTCTCGATCCTCGTGATCGGTGCCGCGACCGACTACGCCCTCCTGCTCGTCGCCCGCTACCGCGAGGCCCTGCACGAGGTCGAGTCGCGGTGGTCCGCGATCGTCAGGGCGTGGCGCGCCGCGTTCGAGCCCATCCTCGCCTCCGGTGCCACCGTGATCCTGGCGCTGCTGTGCCTGCTGTTCTCCGACCTCAACTCGAACCGCAGCCTCGGGCCGATCGCCGCCGTCGGCATCGGCTTCTCCCTGCTCTCGGCACTCACCTTCCTCCCGGCACTGCTCGTCCTGTTCGGCCGGTCGGCGTTCTGGCCGCTGCGTCCGAAGTACGACGCCGGTCACGCACCCGCGCGGCACACCGGACCGAGCGCATGGGCGGCGGACAGCGCCGATTCAGTGCCCGGGCTCGAGGGGGTCCGCGGGCTGTGGCGGCGGATCGGCTCCCTCATCGCGCGGCGGCCCCGGGTGACGTGGGTCGTGGCGCTCGTCGTCCTGGCGGCAGGCGTGGCGGGCCTGCCGCAGCTCAAGGCCAACGGCGTCGAGCAGACCCAGGTTGTGCTGACGGCGACCGACTCGGTCGAGGGCCAGAAGGTCCTGGCCCGGCACTTCGACGCCGGTTCCGGGAGCCCGGTCGTCGTGGTCGCGCGGCAGGACCGGGCCGAGGCCGTGCTCAAGCAGGTGCAGTCCACGCAGGGGATCAGCTCCGCAGCCGTGTACAGCGGTTCGGGTGCCCCGACCGCCCAGGCGCCGGGCGCCGTCGTGCGCGAGGGGCGCGTGCTCATCAACGCCGTCCTTGCCTACCAGCCCGATTCGGCCGAGGCCGAGCAGGTGGTGACCCAGCTGCGGTACTCACTCGACGCCGCGGACCCGGAAGCGCTGGTCGGAGGCGTCACAGCCATCGCACTGGACACGAACCAGACCGCCCAGACGGACCTGCGCAAGATCATCCCGCTGGTGCTGGGCGTCATCCTGGTGGTGCTGATCCTGCTCCTGCGCTCCCTCGTGGCACCGCTGATCCTCATCGGATCGGTCGTGCTCTCGTACGCGGCGGCCCTCGGGGTGTCCGCGCTCGTGTTCAACCACCTCTTCGGCTTCCCCGGGGCGGACGCGGCGGTTCCGCTGTTCGGGTTCGTCTTCCTCGTGGCCCTGGGCGTGGACTACAACATCTTCCTCATGACCCGCGTGCGGGAGGAGTCGCTCGCGCACGGGACGCGGCCGGGTATCCTCCGGGGGCTCGCCCTGACGGGCGGCGTCATCACGTCCGCCGGGGTGGTGCTCGCGGCAACGTTCGCCGCCCTCGGCGTCATCCCGATCCTGTTCCTCGTGCAGATCGCCTTCATCGTCGCATTCGGCGTCCTGCTGGACACCGTGGTGGTGCGGTCACTGCTCGTGCCGGCGCTGGCCTACGACGTGGGCCCCGCGATCTGGTGGCCGTCGCGCCTCGCGCGGAAGTCGGGGCCGCCGCCGACAGCCCGCACCCCCGCGAGGGCGGAGGCGCTCTCCTAGTCCGCCGTCTGCTTCGCCCAGAGGTTGATGCCGGAGTCCACGGCGTCCTGGTCGATCGCGGCGAGCTCCTCCTCGGTCAGCGGGGGCCCGGCGAGCGCATCGAGGTTGGTGTCGAGCTGCTCGACCGAGGAGGCGCCGATGACCGCCGAGGTGACCCGCGCGTCCCGCAGAGCCCACTGGAGCGCGAGCTGCGCCAGCTCCTGACCGCGGCCGGCGGCGATCTCGTTGAGCCGCCGCACGTGGGTCAGGACCTTCTCGTCCAGATGGCCCGGCAGGATGGACGAGCCCTCGCGGGCCGCACGCGAGTCGGCGGGGATGCCGTCGAGGTAGCGGTCGGTCAGGAGGCCCTGGGCGAGCGCGGTGAACACAATGCAGCCCATGCCCTGGGCTGCGAGCTCGTCGAGGAGGTCCTCCTCGATCCAGCGGTTGAGCATCGAGTACGAGGGCTGGTGGATGAGCAGCGGAGTGCCGAGGTCACGCGCGATCTCCGCGGCCTCGCGGGTCTTCGACGCCGAGTACGAAGAGATGCCCGCGTACAGCGCGCGCCCGGACCGGACCGCGGTGTCGAGCGCCATCATGGTCTCCTCGATGGGCGTCTCGGGGTCGAACCGGTGGCTGTAGAAGATGTCCACGTAGTCGAGGCCGAGCCGCTTGAGCGACTGGTCCAGGCTCGCGAGGACGTACTTCCGGGACCCGCCGCCCTGGCCGTACGGCCCCGGCCACATGTCCCAGCCGGCCTTGGTCGAGATGATCAGCTCGTCCCGGTAGGGCGCGAAGTCGTCCCGCAGGTAACGGCCCATGTTCTCCTCGGCGCGGCCGTACGGCGGTCCGTAGTTGTTGGCGAGGTCGAAGTGGGTCACGCCGCGGTCGAACGCTCGGCGCAGGATGGCCCGCTGCGTCTCCTCGGACCGGTCGGTGCCGAAGTTCTGCCACAGTCCCAGGGAGAGGGCGGGGAGCTTGAGGCCGCTCCGCCCGGTGGAGCGGTACTCCATGGAGTCGTAGCGGTTCTCGGCGGCCGTGTAGGACATGGGTGGTTCCCTTCGCATTGGGTGCTTCCGCGTCACAGCCTACGGACACGGCCCTCGAGGCAGAGGGATCTTCGCGGGCACTGGCCACACCCAGTCCCCGTCTCATATCTTTTACATGTCCAATGCGAGGAGCTGGGTCCTCGCATTGGCGTCATTGGGGGCATCCGCGGCCGCCGGGAGGCGCGGCCCTCCGGCGGTCGCGGGTGACACGGAATGCGCTAGATCTCCAACGAGGGTCGCAGCACGCGGGCGGCGCGCACGACGGCGGCGCTCACCTCCTCGAGGCCCGGCGAGTCGAGCGTCCACGACTGCCAGAACAGCTCGAGGTCCTCGCTCCAGGACGGGTCCAGCTCCACCAGGAGCCCGTCCGGGTCCTGCTGGTCCGGCACCATGCCCCAGCCAAGGCCCGCCGCGACCGCCTCGACGTACTGCACCGAGTCGGGGATGAAGTGCTGCGGCGGGGTCGCCTCCGGCGCCACCCGGGCCAGCAGTGCGAGCTGGTGCGAGTCCTTCCGGTCGTACTGCATGACGGGTGCCGCGGCCAGAGCCTGGGCGGTCGCCCCGCCCGGGAACCAGCGCTCCACGAACTCGGCCGAGGCCTTCGCCCGGTAGACCATGGTCCCCAGCGGCCGTACGCTGCACCCCTGCACGGGACGAGGGTCCGCGGTCACGGCCCCCACCGCGTCCCCGGAACGGAGCAGTTCCGCGGTGGCGTGCTCGTCGTCGCGGAGGAGCTCGACGGCGATCCGCCCTCCCAGGGCGACCTCGCGGATCGCCGGCGGCAGCCACGTCGCGATGGAGTCCGCGTTCGCCACGATCGGCACCCTCAGCCGTTCGGTCCGGCCGGCGCCCCCGCCCGCGCCACCCCAGCCCGCGGCGTCGTGCGTTTCGGCACCCGAGGCGCGGAGGGCGAGCAGGGCCTCGTCGGCGAGCAGGAGCAGCTGGCGGGCCGAGCGCAGCAGCCGCTCCCCCGCAGGGGTGGGGACGACGGGCTTGAGCCGGCGCACGAGGACGCTGTCGACGCTGCGCTCGAGCGCCTTGATCCGCTGGCTGACGGCGGAGGGGGTGATGCGCAGCTCGTCCGCCGCGGCCTCGAAGGTCTCCTGGTCCACGACGGCGGCGAGCGCCCGCAGCTGCTCCAAGTCCATGAAGAGATCCTAATGCGGATGCAGATATCGTTAGTTGCTCTTCAGAAGCGTGCTCCGTACCGTCGAGATGTGATCCTCTCCTACCTCGCGGGCCTCGGCGCGAGCCTCGGCCTCATCGTCGCGATCGGCGCGCAGAACGCCTTCGTGCTCCGCCAGGGCATCAAGCGCGAGTGGGTGCTGCCGGTGGTGCTCGTGTGCGCGGCGAGCGACGCGGCCCTCATCTTCGCCGGAGTGGCCGGGGTCGGAGCGGCGGTGCAGAGCGCGCCGTCCCTCCTCGAGGTGGTCCGCTGGATCGGTGTGGCGTTCCTGGTCGCCTATGGGCTCTTCGCGGCCAAACGGGCGCTCCGGCCCGGCGCACTGCACGCCTCAGAGGCGCGCGGCAACGGGACGGCGTGGGCCGCGGTCGCGACGGTCCTGGCGCTGACCTGGCTCAACCCCCACGTGTACCTCGACACGCTCGTGCTCCTCGGCTCCCTCGCGAACGCCCAGGGCGACGGGCGCTGGGCCTTCGGTGCCGGTGCCGCGACCGCGAGCGCCCTCTGGTTCCCGACCATCGGCTATGGCGCCCGCTCGCTGAGCGGCTTCTTCGCCCGCCCCTCGGCCTGGCGCGTCCTCGACGGCTTCGTGGCCGTGCTCATGGTCACCCTCGCGGCCATGCTCGCCTTCGGCGGCTGACGCACGACGGCGGGTGGTCGCGGTCGTGCGTGCCCGCGTGGAGGCGGCCGACGGTCGCCCGGAGGCCCACTGGATCAGGCGGCGCCGGTGCACGCGTCGAAGAGCCTCCCCGCCGCGCCGGTCTCCTCAGCGAGGACGGTGGGCTCAAGGCGGAGACCGTGGCCGGTGTCCGCCGCGGCCATCTGCACCGCGAGCCCCACCGTGGGGCGCAGGGCTTCCGGGATCTGCTCGGCGACGACGACGGGCACCACGACAGTGTGCGGGCTGCGTCCCTGCTCCGCGGCGGCAGCGGCCGCCGCGCGCTCCAGCTGCGCCGCATCGGCCATTCCGGGCTGGATGTCGACGGCGTAGCGGGTGCCGGTGGCCGGGTCATCGAGGATGAGGGCGTCCATGCTGTGGGAGCGGTGGGCTGCACGGAGGGCACCCAGCCCGAGGATGTCAGGGTCGGCGGCGATCGCGTCGCGCAGCCACTGGCCCTCGGCATCCAGGCGCGGCGCGGGCCAGGAGGTGTCGAGCAGGACGGTGTCCCAGTGGGACAGGTCCACGAGCACGATCCGGCCCGTCGCGTCGTCGGCGAGGCGGACGCAGCCTGAGGAGGGCACGTCGGTGATGGTGCCCGTTCGGGTCTCTGTCCCCGAACGGAGTGCGAGGCGCTCGCCCGGCGCCAGCGCGTGGCGTTCTGGCGAGTCGGCTGTGGTGCTCATGAGGTGGTCTCCTGCCGCCGGGCTGTCCCCTTCCCGGCACGCCGACTTTACATGTAAAGAAGTGCCTTCGGACAGAAACTCGCTCCGTCGGGGAAATGCATGTCCCTATTTCTTGCGGCTCTGCGCCGTCTTCTTCGTGTTTGCCTTCTCCAGCGCCTCGACCAGCTCACCCTTTGTCATGTGCGAACGGCCCGGGACGTCGAGCTTCTTGGCGAGGTCGTAGAGGTGCTGCTTCGATGCATTCGCATCGACACCTCCGTGGGTTTCGCGCCGGGTGGTCTTGCCGCCCTTGGCCTGCTCGTCCGACGGGCCCTTGCCTTCCTTGGGCTCCCAGTGGTCACCGACCTTCTCGTGCGTGTGCTTCAGGGCGGAGTAGGCGACGCGGTGGGCCCGCTCCTCGTCGTGGTAGCTCTCCTCAGCTGAATCGTGGGCTTTGGCGAAGGTCTGCTGCGCCTTTTTTCCCGAGCGCTGAATGGTCGAGGGGAGTTCGTCCTTCCTCGCCTTTCCGCTCTTGTCCGTCTTGGGCATCGCGTCCTCCGTTTCGTCGGTATTCGTCAGAGCTCGCTTTGCATGGCTGACTACCCCGAACGGCGCGGCTTATGCAGACGGCTGCGTTGTCGGCAGCCAGAAGGCGCATTCAATTCCGTCGAGCAGTTGCCTCCCGCATCAGCCGCTGCAGCACCCTCCCTGCATCCTCGGCCCTGGCCTGCGCCTTGCGCAGTCCAGCGTCTGCCGACGCCTTCTCCTGGACGGCGATGCTGAGGAGGATATCGAGCTCGGCATCGCTGAAGTCCCTCAGTCCAGCCAAGATCAGACCTCCATCCCTCGAGGGGATCGCTCGTGCCTCTGGGCCCCGAATAGCCGTGACCCCCGATCCATACCCGCCGCGGCACATTCGGAAACCCAGCCCTCGGCGCGGCGAGGCTACCGCTGCCGGCCCCCTGAAGCGGGCGGGGGGACGACAGCGGCGAACGCGCGCGCCAGCACCGGGCCGGGCTCGCCGGCGGGCGTGACGAGGGCGACGGCCGCGGTCGTCGGCTCCCCGCCCAGCTCGAGCACGCGGGTCCCGGCAGGCGCGCCCATCGTGCGCACCCACGATTCGGGCAGGATGCTGGCCCACGGCCCGGCGCCGACGTGGGCGAGCAGCGTGACGATCGAGTCCGCCTCGAGGCGTGGCGTCGCGGCGAGCCCGCGGGCGGCGAAGGCGTCGTCGACCACCTGCCGGCCCTGCATCCCGGCACTCAGCAGGCACAGGGGCAGCTCGGCGGCGTCCGCCCAGTCGACCCGGGTGGGCGCCCCGGGCAGCAGATCGGCTCCTGCGACGAGCACCTGCCGCTCCTCGTACAGCGGCGTCACGCACAGGCCGTCGGTGTCCTGCCCGCCGGGGTGGATCACGCCGGCATCGAGGTCGAAGGCGCGGATCCTGTCGATGACCTCGGCCGAGCGCAGGCTCGTCTCGAGCCGCACCGCGACCAGCGGGTGCTCGGCGCAGAACGCATCCGTCAGCTCGGCCACCGTGGCCGCCGCCGCGGGCACGACGCCGACACGCAGCTCCCCCGTCAGCCCGGTGCGGAGGGCCGTGACCTCCTGACGGAGTGCGTCGTGGTCGGCGAGGATGCGGCGGGCCCAGTGGACCAGCCGCTCGCCCTCCGGGGTCAGGCCCTCGAACGCGTGCCCGCGCCGCACGAGCGGCACCCTGAGCTCGCGCTCGAGCTTGCGGATCGCCTCGGACAGGGTGGGCTGCGAGACGAAGCACGCAATCGCCGCGCGGCCGAAGTGCCGCTCCCGGGCCAGCGCCACGAAGTATTCCAGTTGGCGGAACAGCATGCGCCCATTGGACCACGCGGATGGCCAGCCGGCGCCGTCTCGATAGGCGGCGCCGATCGACCGGTCGGAAGAATCGCTTGGACGACCGCGCGGAAGGTGGGTCAAGGTGGCAGGAGTCCCCACCCAGGAGAAGATGTGCCGAACTACCCCCTGCCCGCCGCGCCCCAGAGGGCCGCCGCGCCCGGCCTGCCTGCCGCACCACGCTTGCCCGCCGCGCCCGGCGGAGCGTGGCTGCACGCGTGCCGGGTGGCCCTGGGCCTCGCGGTCCCGGGGCTCACGCTGGTCCTGGCGGGCAGGTCGGACCTCATCATCTACGCGGTGTTCGGCTCCTTCGCCGGAATGTACGGCCGCGGCGAGCCGCGCTGGCTCCGACTCCGCCACCAGGCCCAGGCCGGGTCGGTCCTGCTCGCGGGGGCATCCATCGGCATCCTCGTCGCGGCCGCACAGGCAGGTCCTTGGCTCCTCGTCGCCTGCGCGGTGCCGTTCGCGTATGCGGCGGCGGTCGTGACCGATGGGCTGGGCCTGAACCCGCAGGGTCCGTTCTTCGGGATCTTCGCGCTCGGAGCACTCGCCACCGTCCCGCCGGGACGCGTCTCGCCGACCACTGGCCTGGCGATCTGCGCCGCCACTGTGGCGTTCTCGGTGGCCCTCGGGCTGCTCGGCGAACGGCCCCAGGCCGGTCCGGTGCGCCATGAGACCGAGCCGGGGCAGTCCCGGCTCGCGCTCACCGCGGCCCATGCGGGCCGCTACGCCCTCGCGACAGCGGCCGCCGGGTCCGCCGGGGTGCTGCTCGGCGTCGACCACGCCAACTGGGCCATCGCCTCGGCCGTCATCCCGCTCGCCGCGGCGGACCCGGGACGCCACCTGCGCCCGGGTCTGCCAAGCGTCCTGCGCCGCAGCAGCCACCGGGTGCTCGGCACCTTCGCGGGGCTCGCGGTGACGCTCGCGCTGTTCGCACCCGGCCTCGACGCCGCCTCGGCGGCCCTCGCGGTCATGGCACTGCTCTTCCCGACCGAGCTGTTCATGGCCCGGCGCTACGGCCTCGCGCTCGGCTTCTTCACCCCGCTGATCCTGATGATGACCCAGCTCGCCGCTCCCGCGGACCCCACCATCCTCGTGGCGTTCCGGGCGCTCGACACGGTCATCGGGGTCGCGGCGGGCGTCCTCGTGGCAGCGGTGGCGCTGCCGGGCACCCGGGCGAGGCTGCTCGCCGTCGTGCGCTGAGGCGCCAGCCGCCGCCGGGGCACGACGGCGCGTGGTTGCCCCCGCGCGCAGCGGGTAGATGGCTGGCACACGCCACCCCAACCCGAAGGAGCACGCCATGACAGAGACAGCCGGAACCGAGCCCGACGTCGTCGACATCCTCACGACCGACCACCAGGACATGGTCGACCTGATCTCCCGGATCGAGGGGACGCCGGACGCCGCCGCCCGGCGGGACCTCGCCGACACCGTCATCGCCGAGGTGATGCGGCACGCCGTCGCGGAGGAGATGTACGTCTACCCCGTGGTGGAGGAGCACGTGCCCAACGGCAAGGAGGAGGTCGAGCACGACAAGGGCGAGCACGCCGAGATCGTCGAGATCATGAAGCGGCTCGAGGGCGTCGACGCCCAGGAGCCGCGCTTCCTCGAGATCGTCCGGGAGCTCGACGGGAAGCTGCGGCACCACGCCAACGACGAGGAGTCGGAGCAGTTCCCCCAGCTGCGCGCGCACATCCCCACGGACCAGCTCATCGACCTGGGGAAGAAGGTGCAGAACGCGAAGAAGGTCGCACCGACGCGCCCGCACCCGAGCGCGCCGCACTCGGAGCTCTTCCACAAGACGGTCGGCGCTGGCGTCGGGCTCGTCGACCGGCTGCGGGACAAGCTCACCGGCCGCCACACGGGCTGACGACGGCGGCGGCTCGCCTCACGCCGCGCCGTCGCCCCGCGTCAGGCCCGGCACTCGATCCACAGCGGCCCGGTGCTGGTCTCCGCCCGGGACGCCTCGGACAGCGAGCCGTCCTCACCGATCCGGTACGCGGTGACCTGCGAGGAGGCCTCGCCGCACACGAGAAGGAACCGCCCGGACGGGTCGATCGCCATCCCGCACGGCTGCGCCTCGGTGTCGGTCCGGCCGAGGAACTCGAGTGCGCCCCCGTCCCGGATGGCGAAGCAGGCAACGGTGCTCGTGGAGCGCTCGCTCGTGTACAGGTAGCGGCCGTCCGGGGTGAGGCGGAGGTCCGCGGCCCAGACGACGCCTGGCCCCGGGTCCGGGGTCTCCGCGGAGCGTACCGGGCCCGGCTCGAGGCCGAGGCCCTCGACGGCGGAGACCCGCTGCAGGAGCTCGAGCTGGCCGGTCTCGGCGTCCCGGGCGTAGACGGCGACGTCCCCGGTCAGCTCGTGGACCACGTAGGCCCGGTCCCCGGCCGCGTTGAGCCTGATGTACCGCGGCCCCGAGCCGGCTTCTGCGGCGATGTACCCGCTCGGGGCGGTGCCGCCGTCGGCCGTCACCGGCGCACCGTCGGGTGACCGCCCGTCGGCGGGGAACCACGTGATGAGGTCGTCGCCGAGGGAGGTCGCGTAGAGGTGCCGTCCGTCCGGACTCACGGCGGCGCAGTGGGTGTTGCGGCCCGTGGAGTAGGTGCGCGTCTTCCCCTCCGGGCCCGGTGCGCCCTCTGTTTCGGGCAGGGGCACCCGGTCGAGCCGGCCGTCGCCGTACGAGGCGCTGAAGAGGGCCTCGCCGCCTGGCGCGAGCGAGACGAAGCAGGTCGAGGCGGGGAGGCCGCGGGACTCGCCCTCGATGGGCGCGCCGGTTCCCGGGATCTCGAGGGCGACGACGCGCGGCAGCTCCCCGTTGCACGCCGCGTAGAGCGTGCCCGCGGGACCGAATGCGAGGGCCGCGACGCCGTCGAGTCCGGCCGTGCGCGCCACCGGCTCGAGCCGGCCGGTCTCCGGATGGAGGGTGAAGGTGTCCACGGCGCCGGCTCCGGTGCAGGCGAGGGCAACGAGGGTCTGCTCGGTCAAGGGTCCGCCTCTTTCGTGGTTCGGGTCCGTCGGTTCGGATCGGTCGGTTCAGGTCCGTCGAATCCGGTCCTACCCGGTTGGCCGCGCCGGACACCTGGCCGTGGCCGGAGGCGTGCGCTCTTCCCCACGTTTCGGCGGAGTCTCAGCTCTCCCGCGCGGCCGAGCCCAGCAGCGGCGCGGGTTGAAGCGTAAAGCTGGGGAGGATCGGGCGCGAAAGCTGGGGAGGACCGACACGGCGGGCCGAGGGGACCGGGCCGACGGCGGGAGATCCCCGCCTCCTCAGCGGGAGACGGGCGACCCCTCGACGGGCGAAAGGTGACTCTTCGACGAGGGAAGGAAGAACAGGCTCGCCGCCGCCGCGAAGCACAGCACCGCGGCGGACATCCACGCCGGCAGGTACGAGCCGGACATCTCGCGTCCCCAGCCCGCCAGGAATGCCCCGACCCCGGCGCCGACCATGTGCGAGGCGAAGACCCACCCGAACACGACCGAGGATTTGGCCGCCCCGAAGTGCTCCCGGCACAGCGCCACGGTGGGCGGCACGGTCGCGACCCAGTCCAGGCCGTAGAACACGATGAAGATCCACAGCGGCGGGTCGACATCCGGCCCGAGCAGTGCGTTGACCGTCAGGAGCGACGCCCCGCGCAGCGCGTAGTACGCGACGAGCAGGAGCCACGGCCTCATCCGGTCGGTCAGCCACCCAGACGCCACGGTGCCGATCACGTCGAAGACGCCGATGAGCGCGAGCAGCCCCGAGGCGGTGGTGGCGGGCATGCCGTGGTCGTGCGCGGCGGGGATGAAGTGGGTCTGCATGAGGCCATTGGTGCTCCAGCCGCACACCCAGAAGGTGAACAGCAGGACCCAGAACGCCCTCGAGCGCAGCGACTCCCGCAGGATCGCGATCGCCTCCGCGGCGGCACTCCGGCGCACGACGGCGCCCTCCTCCGCCCGCTGCGGCGCGCTGTCCGCAGCGGTGCCGTAGGGAAGGGTGCCCGCCTCGGCCGGGGAGTTCGCGAACGGCCAGGCGAGCAGCGGCACGATCGCGAGGGCGAACACCGCGACGAGCAGTGCGGCCGTCCGCCATCCCTCGTGCGCCGCGAGGTGCACGACGACGGGCAGGAAGACCAGCTGGCCGCACGCATTTGCGGCGGAGAAGAAGCCCATGACGAGTCCGCGGCGGGCGGCGAACCAGCGGTTGGCGATGACTGCGCCGAACACGAGCGCGAGCATCCCAGTGCCGACCCCGATGAAGGCTCCCCACAGGACCCAGAGCTGCCAGGCCGCCGTCATCAGCGTGGTCAGACCGCTGCCGGCCGCGACGAGCAGCAGCGCCACGGCCACGACCTTGCGCAGCGTGAACCGCTCCATGAGCACCGCCGCGAACGGGGCGACGAGCCCGTAGATGACCAGGTTCGCGGTCACCGCACCGGACGTCTCCGCCCGGGTCCAGCCGAACTCGGCCTCGAGCGGCTCGAACAGGGCACCGGTCGTCGAACGGAAGGCGGCCGCGGCCACGAGCGCGAGCAGCGTCACGCCCGCCACGAGCCATGCGCGGTGGATCCCCCGGCGCACGACGGCGGGTGCCGCCGAGCGCTGGGACGTCTCGGTCACGCGCCGCCCTCGAGGACGCGGCGCAGGGCGTCGAGGTCGCTCTGCACGGCGGCAGCGTCCGCCTCGAAGTCCGCATCCGTCATGTCCTCGGCGCGGCGGAGGTGGAACACGGCCAGGCTGTGCGTGCCGTCGGCGAGGATGCGGAACTGGTTCAGGACGGTGCTGCCGTCCGGCAGCCTGACCTCGTGGTCGAGGATCCCCGCATCGGTGTCCCCCACGAAGCGCACCTCGACCTCCCCCATCGACGACTCGGCGATCCACCGGCCGTGCTCCTCGCGGATGCCTCCCGCGAGGCCCTCGGCCCAGCGGGGAAGGTTCGCCGGATTGCCGGCGAAGGCCGAGACAGCGCGCGGCGACAGCGCGATCGCAGCGCTCAGATGGCGGAACTCTGACACGCGTTCAGGGTACGCCCCCGCCGTCTCGGGTACAGAAAATCGCCCCCCAGACCGTCTCGGGTACAGAAAATCGCCCCCCTCACGCCTCTCGGGTACGCGCGCCAGCCGTCCGAGGCGTGCGCCCGCCCCTAAGTGCCGCGAAAGGAATATGCGGCCCCAACGCTCATGATCCGAGCAGCATGAACAGGGCCCGCGAAGCCCGGCGTGCAGCCGGCGCCGCGCGCCTTGTTCAGTCACAGACCGAGAACGCTGCGGCACTCCGATAGGCTTGTCTCTGGCGCTTGGAACCATGCCCGGACGTGGCGGGTACACGGCAGGGAAGGGCGGAACGTGGCCGAGAGCGAAACGGAACTCCAACCTACCCTTGTCGGCGGCAGGTACAGGCTCCTCGAGGTGGCCGGCAGCGGTGCGATGGCCACGGTGCATCGCGCGCGCGACGAGGTCCTGGGCCGCGACGTGGCCGTCAAGACCTTCCGCAGCGGCACGGCCGATCCCCGGCACGAGGAGCGCCGCCGCGGGGAGATGGAAGTGCTCGCGCGGCTGAGCCATCCGGGCCTGGTCCGCCTCTACGACGTCGGCACCGACACTGCCGAGGACGGGACCTCCCACCTCTCCTACCTCGTCATGGAATTCGTGCACGGAACGGACCTCCGCCGCCGCCTGGCCTCCGGTCCCCTCTCCCCCGACGAGGTCCGCGAGCTCGGCATCGACCTCGCCTCGGCCCTGGCCTACGTGCACGACCTCGGCATCGTCCACCGGGACGTCAAGCCGGCCAACATCCTCGTCCCAGACGCCAGGCCCGGGAGGCGCCGGCCCGCGAAGCTCACCGACTTCGGGATCGCCCGCCTGACGGATGCCTCGCGGCTGACCCTGACGAACACGACCATCGGCACGGCGAACTACCTCAGCCCCGAGCAGGCACGCGGCGAGAAGGTCAGCCCGACCTCCGACGTGTACTCGCTCGGACTCGTGCTCCTGGAGTGCCTCACGGGGCGCATGGAGTTCACCGGGGGCGCGGTGGAGGCGGCGGTGGCGCGGCTGCTCCGCGACCCCTCGGTGCCCGCCGCGCTCGGTGAGCCGTGGGCGGCGCTCCTTCCGCGGATGACGGCGCGCAGGGCCACCGACAGGCCCGACGCGGCCGAGGTCCTGGCCGTCCTCAAGGGAGAAGCCCCCGCCGCCGGTCAGGTCCAGGACGCCGGCCAGCCCGACGGCGCCACGACCCACGTCCTCCCGTCCTCCGCGGGAACCGAGGTGCTTCCCGCGCATGCGGCCAGCCGGACCCCGCACGACGGCGGCACGCGGGTCATGCCCGCCGGCCGGCAGACCCCCATCACGGCACAGCAGCCGTCGCTCGCGGCACACGCCACCCCGGCTCCCCCGGCGTCTTTGGCCGACGAGGACGACGAGGACGACGCCGAGCGGCTGGCACCGGCAGCGCCGCGGCCGCGGCGCAGGAACCGGGGCCTGGCGTGGCTCGTCGCCGGCGTGCTGCTCGTGGCGGCACTGCTCGTCGTCGTGCCCCTGGCGCTGACAGCGATGGTCTCGCCGCAGCGGCAGCCCTCACCGTCCGCCCCCGCAACGCAGGAGGCTTCCAACCCGGCGACCGTGGACGGGCAGCCGTCCCAGACGGCGCCGCCCGACGAGGCGACCGCGGATCCGAGCGGGGCGTCCCAGCCGGACCCGGCAGCCGCCAAGGCCGCGGCGAAGGCGTCCGAGGCCGCCCGCAAGGCGGCTGAGAAGGCCTCGAAGGCGGCCAAGGGCCCCGGCGCCAACTAGTCGCACCGCCCGCGCGACGCTGGGAGCGCCGTCAGCCCTCGCGGCCCGGGACAGGGGCACCGCTCGGCAATCCGGCGGCGACATAGGCGTCGTAGAGGGCCCCCCAGTCCGGAGGCCCGCCGGGGCCTGGCTCGGCATGCGGCCCCGCGGGAACCGCGCCTCCGAGCTTCTTCTCCAGTTCGGCCAGGCACACATGCCAGCCCGCCGCGTTGCGGGCGGCAGCCGTGTTGTCACCGAGCCAGTTGCGCAGGGTGAGCTCGGCCTCCGTGTCCGACCCTTCGACCAGGAACTCCATGAGGTCCCCTCCCCACTCGAAGGCCCAGCGCCGGGGAGGCTCCCAGTCCACGATCCGCTCGACGCTCGCGGGCTGGTTCGGGTCGCCGCTGAAGGCGACCCTCCCGGTCTCGTGCGTGATGGCCACGCGGGAGGGGAACCAGCCGGCAAGACCGCCCTCGGTGCTCACCGCCGCCCAGACGGCGGAGGACGGGAGGGAGTAGGAGCGGATGAACGTCACCGCGCCGCGCCCCTCGACCTCGGCGTACTGCCCGTCGAGCTCGTCGAGTTCGGCCACGTCAGGCCCCCAGGAACGTCGGGAGCGCGCCGCTGACCCCGTTCCAAGGCGTGGCGCGGAGGGTGTGCGGGACGTTCTGATGGATGTCCGTCCCGTTCTGCGACCGGACCGTGAGCCTGCCCATGCGTTCCCCTCTCCAATGCCGCGCGGGGCCGGCGCGGCCCCGGTCCGCATGCTAGGCACGCACGACGGCGCCGGGTCAAGGGCCGCTGCCGACTCGCTGCGCGGCTACGATCGCCGGGTGGTCGGAAGCGAGGGCGGGCAGGCACCGGAGGACTTCTTCGCCGGGCACCCTGTGGGGCTGGGGTGCTATCGCGCCGTAGCGGAGGCGGTCCGGGGGCTGGGCGAGGTGGGCGTGAGGGTGACCAAGAGCCAGATCGCGTTCCGTCGGCGGACAGGGTTCGCCTTCGTGTGGCGGCCGGGCCAGTACGTGAGGAGCGAGGTCCCCGCGGTGCTCTCGATCGCCCTGCCGTACGAGGTGGCCTCCGGGAGGTTCAAGGAGGTGGCCCACCCGGCGCCCCACGTGTGGATGCACCACATCGAGCTCCGGGAGGCCGGCGAGGTCGACGACGAGGTCCGCGGGTGGCTGCGCGAGGCGTACGACGCCGCTGGCTGAGGCCATTCCCGCGCACCCTGGCGCCCCGGTTCCCCCGACTCCCGGCACAGGGGGGCCAGAGCCCGTTCAGTGGCGGTAGACGGCGCGGACGAAGAGGTCGAAGGCCCGGTCGGGGAGGAGCCGGCGCAGGAACAGCACGATGGGCGCCCCGCCGGCCACGGGGTAGCGCGGCCTCGGCCGTTCGGTCAGGACCGCGTGCCGGATCACGGCTCCGATGGCCTCGGGCTTCGCGGCCAGGGTGCCGCGGTAGGACAGGGCGAAGACTCCCGCGACGCGCCGCGCGTACTTGGCGTAGGGCCCGGTCCCGGACCTCGCCAGCAGGGTGTCCCGGGCGATGCCGCTCCATTCGGACCGCACCGCGCCCGGCTCGATGATGACGACGCGCACGCCGAAGGGCCGCAGCTCGATCCGCAGCGAGTCGGAGAGTCCCTCCACGGCGAACTTGGTTGCGTGGTACCAGGTGCCGAGCGGCTCGTAGAACTTCCCGCCCATCGAGGACACGTTGACGATCGTCCCCGAGCGGCGCTCGCGCATGCCCGGCAGGACGAGCTGCGTGAGCCGCGCGAGCCCGAACACGTTGACCTCGAACTGCCGGCGGCCCTCCTCGATCGGCACCTCCTCGAGGGAGCCGTAGGAGCCGTACCCGGCGTTGTTGACGAGGACGTCGATGCGCCGGGCCTCGGCCAGGATCGCGGCGACTGTCCCGGTGATGGAGGCGTCGTCGGTGAGGTCGAGCGCGAGGACGCGCGCGCCGTCGTGCGCGAGCCCCTGCATGCGCTCGGTGCGGCGGGCCGCCGCGTAGACGGTGAAGCCGGCGGCGAGGAGGGCTCGGACGGTCGCCTCGCCGATCCCGCTCGAGGCGCCGGTGACGAGGGCTACCTGCTGCTGCATGGACCCACGCTACCCCCGTACCCGGGGGAAGCCCGGGAGCCGGGGAAGCCCCGGGCTACTCGAGCCCGGCGGCCGTCCACGCGTGCATCCCGCCGCGCACGGAGTAGGCCGTGAGGCCTGCGGCGGCGAGCTGGCGGGCGGCGGCCGCGGAGCGCATGCCCGAGGCGCAGATGGCCACCACCTCGCGGTCCTTGCGGAGGCCGCGGATGCGGCCGGCGAGGGAGTCGAGCGGGATGTGCTGGGCACGGCGGGCGTGGCCCGTGCGCCACTCGGCGGGGGTGCGGACGTCGACGAGGAGGGCGCCGGAGCGGACCAGCTCGGCGGCCCTGTCTGCGGAGACGGTCATGTACGGCTTGGCGAACAGCTTGCTGAAGAAGCCCATGGGGTGGCCTTTCGGGACGGGGTGACGGACGAGGGGGTTGCGACTGGGGGTCAGGCGAGCAGCTGCACCGCTCCGACGGCGCCGGTGCCCGCGCCGACGGCGACGAGCAGGGTAGCGAAGGCGCGCTGGAGCACGTGCGGGGGCACCCGATGGCTCAGGCGGGACGCGATGAGCGAGCCGACGAGCGCGGCCGCGGCCAGGTAGCCGAGGGGAACGCCGGCCGATCCGGCGCCGAGGATCTGCTCGCTGTGCTGGAAGAGCCCCGAGACGGAGTTGACCGCGATGACGGGCAGCGACGTCGCGGCCGCCACGCGCAGCGGCAGGCGCAGGATGACGAGGAGCACGGGCGCGAGGAGGAACCCGCCGCCCACGCCGAGCAGCCCGGTGAGGAATCCGACGACGACGGCAGCGAGGACGCTCGGCGCCCAGCAGCGGAGCCGCGCGGGCACGGACCCCTTCGCGCACCCGGGCTCCCCGGCGTGCTCGGTCTTCCGGCGCATCGCCGCGAGGGCCGCGATCACCGCCAGGACGGCGACGCCGAGCAGCAGGAACGGTCCGGGTATGTTCTTGCCCACCATCGCCCCGAGCGCCGCGGCCGGGGCGCCGAACGTCGCGAAGGTCGCGGCGATGCCCCAGCGGACATGGCGCCACGCGCCACCCGCGAGGGCGACCACGGCGGCCGCCGTGACGACGAGCAGCGAGGCGGCGACGGCGTCGTGCGCGGACAGGCCGAGCAGCACGAACGCGGGCACGGCCAGGATGCCGCCGCCCGAGCCGAAGAGCCCGATGACGGCGCCCACCCCGAGCGCGGCGAGCAGTCCCAGGAAGAGCGCGCTCACGCCGGGATCTCGACGCGGCGGCCCTCGGCCTGCCACTGCATCATGCCGCCGGCCACGCTGTACGCCTCGTAGCCGAGGGAGGTCAGCGCCTCGGCGATGCGGCCGCTGCGGTTCCCCGAGCGGCACACGACGCTGACGGGCCGGCCCTTGTCGAGCTCGTCCAGGCGCGAGAGCATCTGGCCCATCGGGATGTGCCGAGCGCCCGGGATCATCCCGTCGGCGACCTCGAAGTCCTCGCGGACGTCGATGATCTGGGCGCCCTGTGCTGCTGCTTCGGCGGTCTGCGCGGTGGTGGTCTCGATCATGGTTCCCTCCGGGCTTGTCGTGGTCGTCTGGCCGTCAGTGGCCCTGATCCGAGTATGCGAATACCCATAGGGGTATGTCAAAATACGGGGAGGGGTATAATTCGAAAGAGCGAAACCAAGGAGGAACCGTGAACGTGGAACCGGAGAGCATGAGGTCGGCCATCAACCGGCTCAAGCGCGCGCAGGGGCAGCTGAACGCCGTGGTCCGCATGCTCGAGGAGGGCCAGGACTGCAAGGCGATCATCACGCAGCTCTCCGCCGTCTCGAGCGCTGTGGACAAGGCGGGATTCAGCATCATCGCCACCAACCTGCAGGCCTGCATGGCCAAGCCGGACTCCGACCTCGAGGTCGCCGAGCTGGAGAAGATGTTCATCAGCCTCACCTGAGGCCGCCGGGCCCAGGGGCGGCGTGTGGCAGGCTGGAGCGCATGAGCCTCCGCCGCCTCGCCGCCTCGACCCGCTCGCACGTCCCGCCGTTCGCCGTCATGGACATCCTGGCCCGGGTCGAGGCGCTGCGCGCGGCCGGACGCGATGTCGTGAGCCTGTGCGCCGGCGAGCCCTCCGGCGGCGCGCCGGACCTCGTCTCCGCGAAGGCCGCCCAGATCCACGGCTCGGGCCTCGCCCTGTCCTACACGCCCGCCCTCGGGACCGCCGAGCTCCGCACCGCCATCGCGGGCCACTACCGCCGCTGGTACGGCCTCGACGTCGACCCCGCCCAGGTCGCCGTCACCACCGGGTCCTCGGGGGCCTTCATGCTGGGCTTCCTCGCCGCCTTCGAGGCCGGGGACCGCGTCGCCCTGGCCCGTCCCGGGTACCCCGCCTACCGGAACATCCTCGCCGCCCTCGGCTGCGAGGTCGTGGAGGTCGACGCCGGCCCGGACTCCCGCTACCAGCCCACCCCCGCGATGCTCGACGCCGCGGCCTCCGAGCGCGGGCCGCTCGCCGGCGTCGTGCTCGCCTCGCCTGCGAACCCGACCGGGACGATGGTGGACCGCGAGGAGCTCACGGCGCTGGCGGACTGGTGCGCGGCGCACGACGTGCGGCTCGTGAGCGATGAGATCTACCACGGGATCACCTACCCCGGCTCGGTGGCGGACGAGCACAGCCCGCGCGGGGTGTGCGCCTGGGAGATCGACCGGGAGTCCATCGTCATCTCGAGCTTCTCGAAGTACTGGGGCATGACGGGCTGGCGGCTCGGGTGGATGCTGCTGCCGGAAGAACTCGTCGGGGCCGTGGACGCCCTCGCCGGGAACGTCGCGCTGTGCCCGCCCGCGCCATCGCAGCTCGCTGCCGTCGAGGCGTTCTCGGTGGAGGCGTACGCGCAGGCGGACGCGTGGGTTTCCGGGTACGCCAAGACGCGGCAGACTCTGCTCGAGGCGCTCCCGGCGCTGGGATGGGGGCCAGCCGCACCCGCCGACGGCGCGTTCTACCTGTACGCCGAGCTCGGGGACCGGCTCGAGCGGTTCGGCGACTCACGCGAGTACTGCCGGGCCCTGCTCGAAGCCGAGGGCGTGGCCCTCGTGCCCGGGACCGACTTCGACGCCGTCCACGGATGGCGCGCGGTCCGGCTCTCCTTCGCCGCCGGCCAGGAGGCGGTCGAGAAGGCGATCGAGCGCATCCTGAGGTTCCAGGGCTCCTAGGCCGCTCAGAACCGCGACGAGCTGCCGGCCCCCGAGAAGCTGCCGCCGCTGCCGCCGTAGCCGGTGCTCTGCGACGAGGACCGGGACGAGTTCACAGCGCTGTAGCCGGCGTTGATGCCGTTGCTGTAGGCCATGACATTGATGATCGGGAGCGTCGGGTAGGCGATGTCCAGGATGCTCCCGCGGGTGCGCCGGCCGCGGCGCCAGTCCTGCGCGGAGCTCTCGAGCTTGCCGCGCATGAGGTCGCGCTCCTTCTCGTTCTTCGCGTACTCGTACATCACGGCGTCGGCATGCCGGTCGAGGAGCTCGCCGACCCGCCGCCGCTCGGCCACGAGCTGGTCCAGCGCCTCGTCCGGGCTGACCCTGCGGTCCTCGAGCCGCGCGGCCAGGCGCTCGACCTCGTCACGGGCGTGCTGCGCCCCGGCGCGCAGGGCCGCCGCTGTCTCGGGAGTGCCGGCGGTCTTCTTCTCGGCGAGCATCGTCTCGACCCCGTCGAGCTGCTCGACGAGGTCACCGGCCTGATTGCGCCAGGCCTCGCGCCAGCGCGAGTCGAGGTTGAGAAGCGAGTTCGAGTCCGCGATGGCGTCGTCGAGCCCGTCGAGGGTCTGGCACAGCTCCTCGTAGCGGCGCGCATCGGCGAGGTTCTTGCCCACCGAGCGACCCCTCGCGTCCAGCGCGGTGAGCCTCTCGCGGAGCTCGGTCGCCTCGCGGTGCTGCTGCCGGAAGCTGTGCCAGCGCTCGAGCACGAGCGCGCCGTAGGTCGACTTCTCGGGGATCGTCGAGGCGTTGAGCTCGGTCTCGTCCAGCCGCATCGTCACGGAGGAGTACGAGCGGTCGCCGCTTTCGAGCGCCTCGGCGAACTTCTTCCGCCGCCACGCCCTGATCCCGAGCCACGTCCCGGCGCCCGCGAGCCCGACCAGCCCCGTGACCCCCGCCGTGATGAGGACCGCCGGGGAGAGGTACCACGGCCTGGCGATCCTCGACGCCGCGGACTTGACGCCAGCGATCACGCCGTCGGTCCACTGCGCCTCTCGGAACAGCTGGTGAGTGTCGTCCTGGATGGCGGCCTGCTCGTTCAGGCTGACCTTGCGGTCCTCCCCGAAGTACGTCCCGACCTGCCGCCCGGTGGTGTCGAGGGCGAAGACGAAGAGGCCGTCGGCCCACTTCTGCCCGTCGGCGGAGATCCACTCGGGGTGCCTCTCGCGGGCGAACCGCAGGACCTCCTCATTGAGGTTGTCGCTCGGACTGCCCGCGCGCGTGAAGATGGCGACCTTGGTCGGCTCGTAGAAGGAGATCTGTGCGAGCGCGGGGTCGAGCTGCGGACGGTAGAGGGCACCGGCGGTGTCCTCTACCACCACGTCGGACGGCGGGCTCGCGACTGCGGGCGGCGCCGCGAGCCCGAGCCACCCCAGGACCGCGGCACCGATCCAGAGGAGCACGACGACGGCAGGCGGCAGCTTCTTCACGATTCCCCCGAATCTCGCCTCGGCGTCGGCCCAGAGGTGGGCCGACGACGCCAGCCTAGCCGCCGGCGTCGTGCGCCCCTACCCCCTTTGGTCCCGTCCTCTTTGGTTCGTCCTGCGGGACCATCGGGCACCGGCTATGCGGCCGGGAACTCCTCGGTGTCCACGTCGGCCTGCCCCGCGACCGAGTACCGGCCGCCGGACACAGTGCGCTCGTTCACGAGCTCGTCGACGCTGGCGAGGACAGCGGCGGGCAGCTCGAGCGAGCCCGCGGCGAGGTCCTCGTCGAGGTGGGCGGCGCTGCGCGTGCCGGGCAGCGCGATGACGTGCTCGCCGCGGGAGAGCACCCAGACGATCGCGAGCTGCGCAGGCGAGCACCCGGCGTCGTGCGCGAGGGCGCCGAAGCGGTCGAGGAGGGCGAGGTTCGCCGGCCAGTGGTCGGGGTCGAACCGCGGAACGGTGCGGCGGAAGTCCCACTCCGGGAGCGACTGCGGGTCGCGGAGCACCCCGCCGAACGCGCCGCGGCCCACGGGGCTGAAGGCGACGAACGCGATGCCGAGCTCGCGGCAGGCCTCGAGGGTGCCGAGCTCGGGGTTGCGGGTCCAGGGGGAGTATTCGTTCTGCAGCGCGGCGATGGGGTGCTCGGCGTGGGCCCGGCGGAGGGCGTCCGCGCCGATCTCGGAGAGGCCGACGCCGCCGATCTTGCCTTCGCGCTCGAGCTCGCCGAGGGCTCCCACGGACTCCTCGATCGGGACGCGACGGTCCCAGCGGTGGAGGTAGTAGAGGTCGATCTTCTCGGTGCGCAGCCGGGACAGTGACGCGTCCACGTGGGCTCGGAGGGCCTCGGGGCGGCCGTCGATGACCCGGCCGCCATCCCCGGCAAGCATGCCGCCCTTCGACGCGAGGAAGAACTCGTCCCGCCGCGCCGACAGGGTCTCGCCGAGGAGGGTCTCGTTCGCGGTGGCGCCGTAGATCGTGGCGGTGTCGAAGTGCGTCACGCCCGAGTCGAGTGCGTGGAGGAGGAGCTTCGCGGCGTCCTCGCGCGCGGGCAGCGGGCCGTACGCGTGGTTCAGGTTCATCCAGCCGAAGCCCACAGGCCCC
This sequence comes from Sinomonas sp. R1AF57, assembly GCF_002224485.1. GTDB lineage: Bacteria > Actinomycetota > Actinomycetes > Actinomycetales > Micrococcaceae > Sinomonas > Sinomonas flava. The sequence continues at coordinate 3,733,103 of NZ_CP022463.1, read as the reverse complement.
ACGGACGTGCCGGCGATTACTCGGGGGTTCACAGTCATGGGCACGAGTCTTGCAGATCGGCGCGTCACCCCACGCTGAATTCCAGCATGAGGGCCGGCAACTCGTCGGCGAGTTCGCGGGCGAGGAACCCGAGGGGACCGAGCCTGCTGGCCAGCCGGTCGCCCGCGGAGGCGTGGAGGTGGGTGCCCCAGCAGGCCGCCTGCACGCTGCTGGCTCCCCGCGCCCGGAGCCCGGCGATCGCGCCGGCCAGGACGTCCCCGCTGCCGGAGGTGCCCAGGCCGCCGTAGCCGGTTGTGACCTGCCACAGCTCCGGTTCCTCTGGATCCAGCCCAGACGGCTGGGCGATGAGACTGTGGCAGCTGACCACGGCGTCGAATCTGCGGGAGATCTCGGCCAGGTCCTTTTCCAGGTGGTCCACGTCGCGGCCCAGCAGGACCGCCGCCTCCTTGGTGTTCGGCGTGAGGATCAGCCTGCCACGCCAGGGGTCCAGGCGGTCCTCGAGCGGCGCGAGGGCGCTCAGGGCGTAGGCATCGAGGACGACGGCGGGCCCTCCCCGCCCGCCAGCGTCGCCGCCGGGCCGGTCTCCACGGGGCCGGTCGCCACCATCGGTCTCGCGTTCGAGGAGCGCGACGAGCAGCTGCGCGGCAAGGTCGGGGTCGTCCAGCCCGGGACCCACCAGGATCGTGTCTGCACCGTCCAGGTAGGAGGAGATCCGGTCCAGCTCGGGCCTGACCGAGCCCTCCGCGGTTTCCGGCAGGCCAATCGAGCCGCACTCGGGCAGCGCCACCCCCAGCTGCGGGGCCACCGATTCGGCCACCGCCAAAGTGAGCTTGCCTGCTCCTGCGCGCAGGGCTGCGACTCCGGCAAGCAGCGCCGCGCCGGGGGTGGCCCGTGCTCCGCCGATCACCAGGACGGACCCGCGCGAGTACTTGTCATGGCCCGGGGCCGGGAGCGGCCACTCCCGCAGGAGCGACGGCGTCACCGGGGTGGCGCCGGAGGGATCAGTGCGGCCGGGCACTGGTGTCTCCCCCGTGCTCAGTGACGGCGACGCCCTGCTCCGTCAGGTGGTCGGCCACGTTGAAGCTCTCCAGCGTCCACGGCCCGACGCCGGAGGGGCGGACGAACCGGGTCATGGAGGCGTTGAGGATGGTCTCGGTGGCCGCCAGGTCCAGCAGTTCCCTTTCGCTGAGGCCTTCCAGCACGTAGCGGAACAGCATGATCACGGCGTCATGGCACACGAGCATCACCCGGTGTCCCATGCCCAGATTGTTCAGCTCCGCAAGCACGGATCGCAGCCGCAGGGCCACGTCCGCCCAGGACTCGCCTCCCGGCGGCCGATAGTAGAGCTTGCCCAGCCATGCCCGCCGCTCGGACTCCTCGGGGTAGCGGTTCTCCACGCCCAAGCGGGTGAGCCGGTCCAGGATGCCGAGCTCGCGGTCGCGCAGCCGCTCGTCTGTGCGCACCTGCAGCGGCCATCCCGCTGTCTCTACCGCTATCTCGGCCGTCTGGCGGGCCCGCGCGTAGGGGGAGGACACGACGGCGTCCGGGCGGAGGTCCGCGACGATCCGGCTCAGGGCCGTGCCCAGCGCCTTGGCCTGGTCCCGGCCGGTGCCCGAGAGGTCGACGTCTGCATCGCGGGCGGGGACGTCGATGACCTCCACGCCGGCCTCACGCGCTTCTGTGGCCGCGACGTTGCCCTCGCTCTCGCCGTGCCGGATCAGCAGCAGCTCGACCGCCCCGGCCTCCTGGACGGCCTCGGTCAGGCCGTCGTCGGTGGTCGAGTCCCTGTTGGCTGACGTCTCCTTCACGAAACCACCCCGTCCTTGCCCTGCCGGATGCCGGAACACAGCAAAGGCCTACCCAGAGGGCACCGGAGAATAACGTACGCGCAGGGACATGACCCCTCATCCCGGGCGGGGTTGAGGGGTCATGTCCGTGCGGGTGGGCTCGCGTTCGGAGCGCACTACGCCCTGCCGCAGGACGAGCTGCTGAACCTGTTCAAGGTCAGCACCGGGGACAGCTGGGTCGCCCGGAACTGGGACTCCGTCTCCGAATGGACCGCGGACACGGCACTGGCGGTGCTCCTGAAGGACCTCAAGGCCGCCCACCTCAAGGGCCTTGAACACAACATCCCGATGCCCTTCAACGCCCTGTCCTCCACCCAGCTCTTCCACTCGATGGGCAAGCAACCGAAGGCCACGTAGACGGCCGAGCAGGATCCCGCTAGCTCCCGCGGCTCTCCCCCCGCAGCCGCTCCATCTCGCGGCGGTCCTTCTTGGTGGGCCGCCCGGCGCCGCGGTCGCGCTGCGGCAGGCCGAGGAACGGCACCGGCGGCCGCTCTGGGGTGTGGTCGGTGTAGCACTTGGACGCTGCCTCGGCCCCGACGCGCTTGACGATGAGCACGTGGACCTCGAGGATCCGCTCGAATCCCGCCTCCCGGAGGCGGATCGTGTCGCCCGGCACGACGGTCTGTGAGGCCTTCACCGGGTTGCCATTGAGCCGTACATGTCCGGCGCGGCATGCAGCCGTCGCGGCGGAGCGGGTCTTGAAGGCGCGGATGGCCCAGAGCCAAGAGTCGACCCTCACAGCTGCGGGGGGCGAGGATCTGGACGATGCAGGAGCAGGCGAAGGGGGCATGGTGCCCAGCATCTTACCGGCGTATCCTTCGTGAACATCGGGGGGATGATCAAAGGAGCTCAGACATGCCTGACAAGCAGCCTCACCAGCCCGAAACCCACAAGAAACCGTCCAAGACCATCAAGGAGCAGCGCGCGGCGAAGAAGGCCAAGAAGGCCGTCGCCCTCGACTCCGATCCGGTGTCGCACCTGCGCAAGCCGCGCAGCAAGTAGCACCGCGCAGACCGAAGCGGACGACGCCGGCCGGGAGGCCGCCGTCGTCCGCTTTCGTGTGTCTGAGGTGCTTAGCGCCCGGCCTTGAGGCCGGCGCGGGCCATCGCGTCGGCGTACGCGCGTCCCATGTCGATGAGCCACTCGGTCTGGCGCTCCTTCGACCCGGCGAACGCGCGGCCATGCAGGGCGCGGGCCTTGTAGACCTTGAGGCCGCGCCGCCAGATGAGCGGGTTGTCGGTCTTGAGGAGCATCTGGGCGAGGCGGTTGGCCTCGGTTCCGTGGGCGACGATCGCGGACACGCGCGGCACCGTCTTGAGGAACGTCAGCAGCGGCTTGAGGCCGGCGTGCAGCTGCTCGGGGGTGAGCTTGCCGTTCGCCTCGCCGGGGGTGAACCAGGGGTATGCGTTCCACGGCATGATCCACTCCGGCCGCAGGCCGAGCTGGTACTGCAGGCCGAGGAGGCGGGTGGCCGCGGCGTCGTCGCCAGCCCAGACGTAGCCGTTCGGGCTCGCCTCGCCGGTGTTGGAGAAGAGGCTCACGATCCGGCACTCGTCCACGGAGTGCATGGGGTCGACGTACGGGACCTCGAGGCCCGGGCGGAGCTTGCGGAGGAACTCGACGTGCTGGTTCACGGGCGCGATGTGCGGGGCAAAGTTCGGATCCGCCGAGGTCACCCCCACCGCAGCCGAGGTCACCCCCACCGCAGCCGAAGTCACCCCCTCCGGCGCCGAAGCGCGCGCGAGCTCAAGCTCCGCGGCGGCCCGAACGGCGGCCTCCTCAGCGTCCGCCGACGCAGCAAGCGCAGCCTGCGCGGCGTGCTCGGCCGCGGAGGCCTCCGCGGCGGCAGCCTTCGCGGCAGCGGCCTTGGCGACAGCTTCCGTCACGGCCTTCTTCGCGGCGGCAGCAGCGGCGTCGGCGGCAGCCCGGGCCTGCTCAGCAGCGGCACGGGCCTCGGCCACAGCGGTCTGAACCAGGGACGGAACCAATCGCAGAGCCACCGGGTCCTCGGCCGGCGCGGCCTCACCAACAGCCGGGGCCTCCTCCACAACCTCAAGCGCCTCTTCCGCGACCGCAGCGGCCGGCGCAGCACTCAGCGGCCGGTCGAGGTCGTCGTCGTCCGCCTCCGCGTCGCGCACCGGCGTAGCTGCCCGCGCCGCGAGGGCTGCGCGGCGCTCGGCGATCGTCGTCACGACCACCTCGGAAGCCTTCGGCGCGGACTTCGAGCTGACGGTCTTCTTCGCGGTGGCGCCGGCCGTCGCGCTCGAGACCGCACTCGCCTTTGCCGTCGCCTTCTTCGGCGCGGCCTTGGGCTTGACCGGCTCGTCGTCATCCTCGTCGTCGAAGATGTTCTCGAACAGGTCGTCGAAGCCGTCGTCCTCGTCCTCGTCATCGAGCTGCGGGCTGAAGCCGAACCCCTCCTCGTACTTGGAATCCAGCTCGGAGCGGAAGTCGGAGTCGAAGTCGTCGTAGTAGTCGGGCTCGGCCAGTGCGGTCATGAGGGGCGGGGTCTCCTCTTCTCGGGCGCGGGCCGGCAGCGGGCACGCTGGCGCGCGACCGTTCCGGTCTGTTCAGGGGGCGGCTCGCAGCCCTGGAGCGGGCGGAGCTTTAAGAGCTTAGCAAGCCGCCGTTGCCGTTCGGTTCCCCCATCGTTCATCCGTGCCGAGCGTCACGCCGCCGAGCCCCCGTCCCTGCAGTCCCCGCACGCCCCCACACCCGCGCCGTCGGGCCCACCTCGCGACGGGCTGAGCCCCGCAGAATGCGGCGTGTCGCAACGACCCGGGCGTGTCGCGTGGGACGCGCGGGGACGCCCGGCACCGGCGCGCCCCCGGTACCTCCCCGCGGGCCCGCGCCAGGCCTACGATCGCACCATGAGCGCCGTGACGATCGTCGGCCTGGTCAAGGCCTTCGGCTCCTTCCGCGCCCTCGACGGCCTGGACCTCGAGGTCCGCGAAGGCGAGGTCCTCGGCTTCCTCGGTCCCAACGGCGCCGGGAAGTCCACGACCCTCCGGGTGCTCCTCGGCCTCCTCCGCGCCGACGCGGGGCGCGTCGAACTCCTCGGCGGAGACCCGTGGCGCGACGTCGTCCGGCTGCACCGCCGCGTGGCCTACGTCCCCGGCGACGTGAGCCTCTGGCCTTCCCTCACCGGCGGCCAGGCCATCGACCTGCTCGGAAGGCTCCGCGGCGGCCTCGACGAGGCACGGCGGGCCGAGCTCATCGAGACGTTCGAGCTCGACCCGAGCAAGCGCGGCCGCACGTACTCGAAGGGGAACCGGCAGAAGGTGGCGATCGTCGCGGCGCTGTCCTCCCGAGCCGAGCTGCTCATCCTGGACGAGCCGACTGCCGGCCTCGACCCGCTCATGGAGGCCCTGTTCCGCGAGGAGATCCGGCGCGAGAAGGCTGCCGGGCGCAGCGTCCTGCTCTCGAGCCACATCCTCTCCGAGGTCGAAGCCCTCGCCGACCGGATCAGCATCATCCGCCAGGGCAGGGTCGTCGAGACGGGGACCCTCGAGCAGATGCGGACCCATGCCCGCACCAACGTCGCTGCGACCCTCGACGACGCGTCCACGCACGCCGCCGCCCTCTCCCGCGTCCCCGGCCTCCGGGACCTGCACGTCGAGGACCACCGGGTCCGCTTCAGCGTCGACTCCGACGGCCTCGGCCCCGCCATGAACGCCCTCGCCGCCCACGGCGTCCGGGCGCTCACCGTGACGCCGCCCAGCCTCGAGGACCTCTTCCTCCAGCACTACGGCGAGCGGATCCCGCCCGACGAGGGCACCGCCGGCCGGAGCCCCGCGCGTGGCGAGGAGACGCACGACGGCGCGGCGCGGCGTCGTGCGCACGGCCGGCACCGCGGTCACCCGCCCGACGAGGGGGAGTGATGACGGCCTTCACGGGAACGTGGCGGCTGCTGCTCCTCGGGCTGCGGACCGACCGGTTCAAGCTCGCGCCGTGGATCCTGATCATCGCGTTCTTCCCCGCCACCGTGTACAACAGCTACTCCACGGTGTTCGCCACCCGGCAGGAGGCCAAGGAACTCGAGCAGACGCTGAGCACCAACCCGGCGTTCACGCTCCTCATCGGCCCCGCGCACCACCTCGACGACCCGTTCGGCTTCACGGTCTGGCGCATGCAGGTCTTCGCCATGTTCTTCGCCGCCCTGATGGCCGTCTTCGCGGTGACCCGGCACGCCCGCGCCGCCGAGGACTCGGGGCAGGCCGAGCTCGTCGACTCGGGGGCCGTGGGCCCGCACGCACGGCTCGCCGCGGCGGTCCTCCTGGCCTGGCTCGCCTCGGCGGCAGTGGCCCTCATCGTCGCGGGGACCCTCGTCGCCTCCGGCGCGCGGACGGCCGAGGCGTTCGCGCTCGGCAGCCTCATCGGCGGCATGGGAGTGGCGTTCGCCGGCGTGGCTGCCGTGACGTCGCAGATCGGTTCCTGGTCACGGACGGCCAACACCCTCGCGGCGGGAGTCCTCGTGGTCAGCTATGTCCTGCGCGGCGTCTCGGACACCCTCGCGGACAGCGAGTGGATGCTGTGGACGAACCCGATGGGCTGGGGCGAGCTCATCAGGCCCGCGAGTGAGCGCAATGTGCTCCCGTTCGTCCTCCTCCTGGCAGCCGGGCTCGTGACCGCCGTGGTCGGAGGCCTGCTGTCGAGGCAGCGCGACTTCGGCGGCGGCCTCGTGGGGCAGCGGCCCGGGCCTGCGCGGTGGAGGGCTGGGATCTGGGGCCACACGGCCACGCTCAACCGCGCCCCGACGCTCATCTGGCTCGCGACCTTCGTGTTCCTCGGCTTCGTCTTCGGCCTGGTGACCGGGACCATGCGCGACTTCTACGAGCGCAACACCTTCGTCCGCCAGCTCCTCGCCGCCCGGGACACCACCGAGGCCGACCTCACGCTCACCTTCGTCTCGATGCTGCTGCTCATGCTGGCCTTGGCCGGCGGCACCTTCGGGATCCAGATCGCTGCCCGCTTCACCGCCGAGGAGGACGAGGGGCACGCCGACTGGCTCCTCTCGACCGGCCTCTCCCGGCAGGGCCACTTCGCCCCCGCGACCGCGGTGGCACTCGTGGCGCCGGCTGTGACCATGTCGACCGGCGGCGTCGTGCTCGCCGTCACCGCGGCGTCGACGGGCGCGCAGGTCGAGGTCGGCGACGTCGCCCGCCAGGCCCTTGCGGCCGTGCCGGCGCTGTGGCTCACCGCCGCCGTCGGGCTCGCGTTCGTCGGTGCGTTCCCCACGCTGCGCTGGATCGCGTGGCTCCTCGTCGTGTACTGGCTCGTCCTGACCCTGTTCGGACCGCTGCTGAAAGCGCCGGACTGGCTGCTGAACACCAGCCCGTTCCACGTCATCCCCCGCGTCACCGCGCCCGACGCCGAGTGGGCGCCGGTGTGGTGGATCCTCGCCATCACCGGTGCCCTGGTCGCGGTGGGCTTCGCGGGGTATCGGGCACGGAACATCAGGGGTGCGTGAACCAGGCCCCGCTCCCGAGTGTGGATTAGCCCAGATTCTGGAAGAATGGTCCTCCAATCATCTGCGCGCGGGAATCGCCCGGCATCTGGCGCAGTTGTACGTCTCAAACGCCGTCCTGAACCACCCTTCCAGGAGCACCCTTGCCTTCCGCACCCCCGAAGCATGAGATCAGCCGCGAGAACCGAGTCGTCGTCACGGTCCTCGTCATCGCCGCATTCGTCGTCATCCTCAACGAGACGATCATGAACGTGGCCCTGCCGCGCCTCATGGCGGAGCTCAGCGTGGACGCCTCGACGGTCCAGTGGCTCGCGACCGCGTTCATGCTGACCATGTCGGTGGTCATCCCCACCACAGGCTTCGTGCTGCAGCGCCTGACCACCCGCACGGTCTACCTCCTCGCGATGGGCCTCTTCAGTGCGGGCACGCTGCTCGCAGCCCTCGCCCCCGGATTCGGCGTCCTGCTCCTCGCCCGCGTCGTGCAGGCCTCGGGCACCGCGATCATGATGCCGCTGCTCATGACGAGCGTGCTGACCCTCATCCCGGTCGCGCGCCGGGGCCAGGTCATGGGGACCGTGAGCATCGTGATCTCGGTGGCACCCGCCGTGGGACCCACCCTGTCAGGCCTCATCCTCCAATTCTTCTCCTGGCGCTTCATGTTCCTCACGGTCCTCCCGATCGCCGTCGCGGCGCTCGTGTTCGGCGCCTCCAAGCTGCGGGGCGCCCCGGAGGGGGAGAAGCCACGCCTCGACCTCCTCTCGGTGGTCCTGAGCGTGCCCGCGTTCGGCGGAGTCGTGTACGGCCTCAGCCAGCTGGGCGGCGAAGGATCCGGCGGGCCGGGACCGGTGCTGCCGCTCGTGGTTGGGGCCGTGGCCCTAGCAGCTTTCGTCCTGCGGCAGCTTGCGCTGCAGAAGTCCGGCTCGCCGCTGCTGGACCTGCGGGCCTTCGCACATCCCATGTACACCATCGCGACCGCACTGCTGATGGTGGGCATGATGGCGCTGTTCGGCATGGTGATCCTCCTGCCGCTGTACCTCCAGCAGCTGCGCGGGCTCGACACCCTGTCCACCGGCCTCCTGCTCCTGCCGGGCGGCCTCGTGATGGGGCTCCTGGCCCCCACGGTGGGGAAGTGGTTCGACCGCGTCGGGCCCCTGCCGCTGACGCTCACGGGGACCTCGCTCATCACGGCGGTGCTGTTCGCGTTCAGCTTCCTCGCCCCGGACACCTCAGTGTGGCTCGTCCTCGGCCTGCACGTCGTGATGTCGCTGGGACTCGCGCTCCTGTTCACCCCGACCTTCACGAGCGGCCTCAACCCGCTCCCACGCCGCCTCTACAGCCATGGATCGGCAATCCTGAGCACGCTCCAGCAGGTGGCCGGGGCGGCGGGGACGGCGCTCCTCGTGGCAGTCATGGCCAGCACGGCGCACTCGGCGGCGAGCACGCTTCCTTCTGCGGACGCGGCGATGGCCGGCTTCCGTGCCGCCTTCCTCGTCGCCGGCGCTGCCGGTGCGGCGGCGGTGGTCCTCGCAGCCTTCCTGCGCAACCGCCCGTCACTCGAGGACGATCACGGCAGCCCGGCAGCGGGACCAGATGCCGAGGTCACCACCGAGACTCCAGCGGAAACCACCCCACGGGGCTGAGAACCGACATTCCCGTCTCGGCATACTCGCTCTCTGGAATACAGGACCTGAACATTCCATAGATGGAATACGTCAGGGTGCCGAGAAGCCGCCGTCCGCATGGAGGAGCTGGCCGTTGACCCAGCCGCCGGCCTCGCTCAGCAGGAAACCCACGACGCCGCCCACGTCGGCCGCGGTGCCGAGCCGTCCCCACGGCTGCCTCGCGGTCAGCGCGCGGCGAGTGTCCTCGTCCATCCACCCGGTGTCCACGGGTCCGGGGTTCACGGCGTTCGCGGCGATGCCGAGAGGTGCGAGTTCCCGGGCCGCGGCCAGCACGATCCTGTCGAGCGCTCCCTTGCTGGCTCCGTACGGGAGGTTGTGCACCGTGTGGTCCGAGGTCAGCGCGACGATCCGGCCCAGACCCGCGAGCTCGGGCGGGAACTGCTCCGCGAAGGCCTTCACGAGGAGCCAGGACGCCCTCGCGTTGACCGCGACGTGTCTGTCGAAGGACTCCGTGCTCGTCGTCAGGATCCCCGAGTCCACGGACTCGGCGTGGCTCAGGACCATCGCGCGGACCGGCCGCCCCGCCCCCGCATCTGACAGCAGCCGGGCGGGGACGCCGGGGTCGGTCAGGTCCGCCTCGACGACTGATACGGCAGCGCCCAGCAGCTCGAGCTCCGCGGCGAGCCGGCCGACGTCGTGCGTCTGGACGCCCCACGGCATGCGCGCGTCGTAGGGGGAGTAGTACGACAAGGCGAGGTCCCAGCCCTGGCGTGCGAGCTCGCGGGCGATGCCCGCGCCGATCCCCACGGCCCTGCCGACCCCCGTCACGAGCGCCAGCGGCCTGCCCGTCCCCTCCATCGCGCCCTGCATCTCGGCCATCCGCCCATGCTAGGCGCCACTCTGCGCCAGACGCCGGACCCTCCACAGACTGTGCACTTCCGGGGGAAAGTTATCCACAGACTGTGGGAAAACCCGTGGATACCGGCTGGTCACCGTGAAGAACACCGCTGTAAGTTATCCACGCGGTGGACAAGGGTGTGGACAGAGGACCCGGGGGAGCGAGCTCAGCCCTCGAACCCGTCGACCACAAGGTCCTGGTACTCCGGGTGCCGCTTGAGGAAGGCGCGCACATAGGGGCAGTAGGGGCGGATGCGCTGTCCCTTGGACCGCACATCGTCTAGGGCGAAGGTCACGAGGCGGCTCGCGAGCCCCAGCCCCGAGTAGCCGTCGCTGACCTCGGTGTGGTCGAACGCCACGACCGCGCCCTCCTCCTTGAGCCGGTACTGGGCAAACCCGACCGTCGCCTCGCCCACGTGCACCTCGTAGCGGTGACGCTGCTCGGCGTGGACGAAGTGGGCGGCATGACGGGCGGCGGTCGATTCCTCAGGCGTGTCCTGCACTGCGGTCATGGGATTCCTTTCTGTCTGCGCGCTGCCGGTGCGCGCGCTCGGACGCGGTCTCAGCCTCACGTGGGGAAGTGGGGGAGCCGGGAGGGGCCCCTCGCCGCCGGTGAGGCCCACGACCGGGGCGAACCGGGCGGCGTCGTCCTCGCCGACTGCCGCCGCCTCGACCCCGATCTGGGCGTTCCACGCGGATCGGTACGCGACGATCTCCTCGTGCGAGCGGCCGACGAAGTTCCACCACATCGTGATCTCCTCGCCGAAGGGAGGCCCTCCGAGGATCACCGCGCGCAGCGGCACCCGGCCCGGGTTGCGGAGGCGGAGGCGGGCGCGCCCGGGGGAGAGGTAGGCGAGGTGGGCGCCCGCGATCCGCTCGCCGTCCACCTCGGCGTCGCCGCCGTCGGGTAGGACCGCGTGCTCGAACTCGGGCTCGACCGCGAAGTCCACGGCGGCACCGGGTTCGAGGACGAGCTCGGCGCCGAGGATCGCGCTGTAGGTCAGCACCGGGGAGGCAGAACCGTGGAGCTCGCCGAGGAAGACCCGCAGCTCGCCGAGCCGCGCCCCGTCGTCGGCCTCGAGCACGACGGCGCGCGGCACGTAGCGCTCGAAGCCCGGCGCAGCGTTCCGGAAGGGTTCGGGGAGGGCGGTCCACAGCTGCACGCCGTGCAGGACGGTGGTGGATGGGGTGGAGTACTCGGAGTGGTTGATGCCCCGTCCGGCCGTCATCAGATTGAGCTCGCCGGGCCTGACCATCGCCTGGTGCCCCGCGCTGTCCCGGTGCTCGATCTCGCCCGTGAAGAGCCAGCTGACGGTCTGCAGGCCGGTGTGGGGGTGTGGCGGTACACGCATGCCGCCCGTGGTCGAGACGTCGTCGGGGCCGTAGTGGTCGAGGAAGCACCAGGCACCTACCAAGGAGCGCTGTTTCGACGGCAGCGTCCTGCGCACCGGCATCGCGCGCGGTCCGCCGAGGGGCACATCGCGCGGCTCGATCACCTCGACGCCGGGCGGCGCCGGGGACTCGGCGCAGAGGGTCTCGGGGGGATCGAGTTCAAGATTGCTCATGGCCGCACCTTCATGGCCAGAGCCTACGCCGGGGCGCCGACAAAGAGCAGGGCCCCTGCCCCTAGGCGCCGATGAAGTCCTCGAGCCGGACCACGGTGAGTCCGGCGGCGAGATGGGCGGCGCGGAAGGCCGCCAGGTCCGCGGCGAACTCCTCGCGGAAGTGCATGAGCACGATGTCCCCGGGGCGCAGCGCATTTCCGTACTGGTAGTCCATCTTGCCGGCGTTCGCCTTCGTCTCCCAGTGGATGATCGCCTTGAGCCCGGCGTCCGCCACCGCCTTCCGCATCGTGCTCGAGTACGCTCCGCCGGGTGGCCGGAAGAGGGTCGGCGCGACGCCGTAGGTCGCGGCGATGTAGTCCTTCATCCCCTTGATCTCGCCCAGCTGGTAGGCATATGCCTTGGTGCTCATAGACGTGTCGTGGCTGAGGGTGTGGTCCTGGATGCGGTCGCCGGTCTTCTGGAAATCCGTGAAGAACCCGGGGTTGTCGCCCATGGCCGACTTCGCGAGGAACAGGGTCGCCGGGTAGTCGTACTGGGTGAGCAGTGCCAGGGACTCGGGATGCTTCACGGCGCCGTCGTCAATCGTGAGGAAGACGACCGGCTGGCTCGTCGCCACTCGCGTGATGACGGGGGCGAGCCCGCCTTGGACCGGCGGGATCGTGTAGTCGGAGACGAAGCGCGGCCGTGTGGGGGTTGGCGTGGAGGTGGGCGACGGCGTGGGGGTGGGGGACGGGGTCGGCGTGGCGGTTCCCGCAGAGGGAGTACTCCCCCCGGAATCTCCATCGGACAACGCCGCCGGGGCGATGTCGTCGCAGCCGGCGGCTGCAGCGCCGATCATCCCGGCCAGGCCCGCGAGGAGTGCCCGCCGACTCACGCGCGGTGCGTCCACCGCTGCCTCCTTCTCCACGCCGCCCAGCGGCGGCTTTGTGCTGATCATAGGTCAGTGCCCGGGCTTTCCTCCGTCAAGCCATGCCCCGCTGTTCCCACAGCGTTGTCCACTTTCCAACAGGGGTTATGCCCAAGGTTGTCCACAGCTGGGGAAAACCTGGGCCGGTGGGCAGCGTGCGCTCCAGCATCCCGCCATCCGCGGCACGGAGTCCGGTGAACTACAGGGATGTAAGTTACGCACACTGTGGATAAGTCCTGTGGATTGACGCTTGACCGCCGGGGGATGCGAGGCGTACCGTCGAAGTATTCAACCAGAAGGTTGATCAACGGATAAGTTGATTGCAGTTGACTGCACCGCATCGTCCGTCCCCCCTTTCGGGGAAGGGACGGACGGCAGACCGGAGGAACGCCATGGCTTCGTCGACTCCCGCTTCCGCGGACCTGGAGACTGCAGCCGCGGACGAGGACCAGCTCAACCGCGCCTTCGCGGCGCTGTCCGATCCGCTGCGGCGGAAGCTCGTGGCACGGCTCGCCCATGGCGACGCGACCGTGAACGAACTGGCCGAGCCGTTCACCGTGACCCTCCAGGCCGTGTCCAAGCACCTCAAGGTGCTCGAGGACGCTGGCCTCATCACCCGCAGGCGCGACGCGCAGCGCCGCCCCTGCCATCTGGAACCCAGCGCATTCGGCCCCCTCGCCCTGTGGATCGAGGCGTACCGGGATCGGACCGAGGAGAAGTACCGCCGCCTCGACGCCCTCCTGGCCGCCGAGGAAGGAAACCAGCCATGACCACCACCACCAACACCACCGACATTCGGGCGGACGCAGGCTCGCCCTACATCGACATCGTCCGGGAGTTCGACGCACCGCGGGAACGCGTCTTCCGCGCCCACTGCGATCCGGAGCTCTTCGCCCAATGGATCGGCCCCGACCGGCTAGAGACGGTCATCGAGCACATGGAGGCGCGCACCGGAGGCTCCTACCGCTTCGTCCAGCGGGACCCGTCCGGAGGGGAGTACGCCTTCCGCGGCTCCTTCCACGAGGTCGTCGAACCCAGCCGCGTCGTCATGACGTTCGAGTTCGAGGGCGCGCCCGGACACGTCGAGATGGACACGAGCACGTTCACGGACCTGCCGGGAGGCCGCTGCCGGCTGGAGATCCATTCGACCTACGAGTCCGTGGAGGACCGCGACGCGATGCTCGCCGCCGGGATGGAGGGCGGCGTCACGGAAGGCTACGCGAAGCTCGACGCGCTGCTGGCGGACGGCGCCCTCTGAACAGACCCGATTCCCGGGTCCCGGCTCGGTCCACAGCCGTCCACAGGGTCGGGGGCAAAGTTGTCCCCAGCATGGGGACGGCCGCCCGTGGACAGGCGCCCAACGACCCGGGATTCGGCCGCCAGCCCCGTCCTGCCGGGGATACGGGCCAGTAACTACAGTCCTGTAAGTTGTGCACAGTGTGGAAAACCCCTGTGGATAGGTCCACAGGGGTTCTCGTTCAGCCCCTTCCGAGGCTGTGCACTTCTACGCAGCCACACCGCCCGGCCCGAGGTCGAGGGCGGCCACCCGCACCACAGTGACGACGGCAAGCACGACGGCGATCGCCACCATCCCGCCCACCTGCACGGGCGTGCGGAGACGGCCGCGCGGCGCATAGGCGATGGCAGCAGTGGCGAGGGCCCCCGTGACGAGGCCGCCGAGGTGCGCCTGCCAGGCGATCTGTGGGATGACGAACCCCAGGACCGCGTTGATGGCGATGAGGACGAGGAGCTGGCGCGAATCGCCTCCGCGCTGGCGCATCACCACGAACAGGGCGCCGAAGAGGCCGAACACCGCCCCCGAGGCGCCCACCACCCCGCCGAGGCCCGGCGGGGTGAGCAGGAAGTACCCGACTGAGCCGCCGACCGCCGAGAGCAGGTACACCGCGAGGAACCGGACGCGCCCGAGCACCGGCTCGAGCGCCTGCCCGAAGATCCACAGCGTGTACATGTTCACCACGATGTGGAGCACGAACGACTGCGCGTGCAGGAAGGCGCTCGTGAGCATCCGGTAGGGCTCGATCCCCGTCAGCAGGGTCGCGTAGGCGAAGTCCTGGTAGACGGCGTCGTTCGGGATGACCCACTGCAGCACGTAGACGAGGGCGCACGCTGCAATGAGCGCGAACGTGACCACCGGGCGGCCGCCCGGCCGGGCGGTGCCGCCGTAGACGGTCCGCGTCGAGGACTGCGCGCTGAGCTCGCGGACGCAGTCGACGCACTGGAAGCCCACGGCGGCCGGACGCTGGCACTCTGGGCACGCCGGCCGGCCGCACCGCTGGCAGCTCACATAGGAGACGCGGTCAGGGTGACGGGGGCAGACCGGGACGGCCTCCGGCCCGGCCGGGCTTCCATAGCTCACAGTTCGTCTGTCCAGTGCTTGTCAGTGCAGGGGGCCGTGCGGCCCTAGAGCTGCTCGACGTCGATCGACGAGATGACGACGTCCTCGACCGGACGGTCCTGCATCCCGGTGCGCACGCCCTCGATCTCGTCGACGACCTTCTTGGACGCGTCGTCCGCGACCTCGCCGAAGATGGTGTGCTTGCCGTGGAGCCAGCTCGTGTCCACCGTGGTGATGAAGAACTGCGAGCCGTTGGTGCCCTTGCCGCCCTGGATGCCGGCGTTGGCCATCGCGAGCTTGTAGGGCTCCTTGAAGGTCAGCTCGGGGTGGATCTCGTCGTCGAAGCGGTAGCCGGGGCCGCCGATGCCCTTGCCCAGGGGATCGCCGCCCTGGATCATGAAGTCCCTGATGATGCGGTGGAAGATCGTGCCGTTGTAGAGGGGCGTGCCGGTCTTGTCCTCGCCCGTCTCGGGGTGCGTCCACGCCTGCTCGCCGGTGGCGAGGCCCACGAAGTTCTTGACGGTCTTCGGCGCGTGGTTGCCGAAGAGGTTGACCACGATGTCGCCGTGGTTCGTGTGGATGGTTGCCTTGGCAGTTGCGATAGCGCTCATGGCCCACATTCTTCCACGGGGCACGTGGGGGTTTCCGGGGAGTCCTCAGGTTCCGCGCTCGGTGAAATCGGGTAACTGTACGGTGTCGCCGGGCGCGGGACCATAGCCCGCGCGCCTGACGTCAACGTAGGCTGGCGTTGGTTCCAGCACATTCCGGAGGTAGCCGTGAAGAAATCAGTCGAGAAGAGCCTGAACAGTACGGAAGCGATCGCCCGCGATGTTGTGCGGGACATCGAACAGAACGTGACCGCCGGCATCGAGACCGCCAGGGACTGGGCGCAGCCTCGGGTCGACGCAGCAGTCCAGTGGGCCGTCCCCCGGATCCAGGAGGGTCTTGACTCCGCGTCGCCGAAGATCCAGGAGGGCCTGAAGTCGGCGGCCCACAACCTCGCCGAAGGGGTCGCGACCGTCACCCCGAGGATCCAGGAGGGCCTGTCCCAGCTCGCCCCCCGCATCACCGATGCGGTGGACAGCGCAGCTCCCCGCCTCCATGGCGCCGTCGACAAGGCGGCGCCCGCCATCAAGGACGCCGCGGACCAGTACCTGCCCAAGATCTCTGAGGGCATCGCGCACGCCGCCGAGTCGGTGAACCGAGGGCTCGCCGTCGCGCCGTCCCGCGTCGACGCCGTTGCCCAGCGCCTCGCCGAGTCCGGCGTCGTCCGGCAGGCGGACGCCGCCGCGAAGGAGGCGGTCGTCGCCGCACAGAAGGCCGCGCACCGGGCGTCGGAGCAGCTCGTCCAGCCCAAGAAGAAGAAGGGCCGGGGCCTGCTCGTCTTCGGCGTCGTCGCAGCCGCGGTGGCCGCCGGCGTCGCGGCGTGGAAGGCTGCCAAGCCGGTCGAGGACCCGTGGAAGACCCCGGTTCCGGTCCAGCCCGCGGGGGGCGCGGCGTCGTCCGCGAGCACCTCCTCGGCGAGCACTCCCGCGCCGGTCCCGGCCAGCGGCACCTCCACGGGCGCTGGCACCTCCACGGGCGCCGTGGGGGCCACGGCTGTCGCCGGTGCCGGCACCCCGACCGAGACGATCCCCGCCTCGGAGGCGTCGCTGACCGAGAACGCCCCGCTGTCCGAGACGGTCGCTGCCCAGGAGGCCGCCGACACCACCGCGTCCACGGCGGCAGAGGCCGAGGCCGAGGCAGCGTTCGACGCCGGCCAGGCCGCGGTGCTCGAGGAGGCACCGGAGCAGGCTGCCGACTCCGAGCGGGCCGACGCCGAGACCGCTGCTGCGGACACCAGCTCGGACTCGCTCGGCGAGGGCAAGCACGTCGCCGAGGACCCGTCCTCCGCCATGCGCTCGGTCCACGAGGCCGCCCAACGCGAGAACGGCAAGGGCGAGAACGGCAAGGGCGGCTCCGCCTCCTGACCCGGGCACGCCGCTCTCCCGGGAGCGGCCGTCACCCCCCGAAGCGGGCCCCGTCATTTTGACGGGGCCCGCTTCACTGCCCGGGCGCTTTGCTAGATTTGTGGATGATGCCTCCCCAACCCGCCGCCTCCCCGACGACGACCCCGGCACCGCCGAGCGTGTCGATCGTCATCCCGGCGTACAACGAGGAGAGCGTGATCCGGCAGTGTGTCACGGCCGCGATTTACCAGTCGGTCCCGGCGCACGAGATCATCGTCGTGGACAACCTGTCCAAGGACACGACGGCGCAGATCGTCCGCCAGCTCGCGCAGGAGTACCCGGAATCGCCCATCCGCCTCCTGACGCAGGACAGGGAACAGGGCCTCATCCCCACCCGGAACTTCGGCCTCGACAGCGCGACCGGGGACGTCCTGGGACGGATCGACGCCGATTCCCTCCTCGAGCCTGACTGGGTCGAGGAGGTCCAGCGGGCTTTCATGGACCCGGAGGTCCAGGCCGCGACCGGCCCGGTGATCTACTACGACATGCCGATGCGCCGCTTTGGGCTCAAGGCCGACGACAAGGTCCGCCAGCTCCTGCTCAAGCTCTCGCGCCACGAGTACCACTTCCTCTTCGGCTCCAACATGGCGATCCGCCGCACTGCGTGGGAGACCATCCGCGGCTCGACCTGCCGCGACGAGAAGGACGAGATGCACGAGGACATCGACCTGTCCCTGCATCTGGCCGAGCACGGCCTGAAGATCCAGTACTGGCCCGAGATGGTCTCTGGCATGTCCGCGAGGCGGCTCGAGGAC
The DNA here is from genome assembly GCF_002224485.1 of Sinomonas sp. R1AF57. GTDB lineage: Bacteria > Actinomycetota > Actinomycetes > Actinomycetales > Micrococcaceae > Sinomonas > Sinomonas flava. The sequence goes on along the minus strand of NZ_CP022463.1, from coordinate 3,715,678 downwards.
TCGCCCAAGGACTACCGCTACTACGTCCAGCGCTTCGACCGCACCTACAAGGCGCACAACATCAAGAAGATCGCCCTCCGGGCCCCGATGGCCGTGATCTTCTCGGTGTACTATCCCGCCAAACTGCTCCGCGCGATCCACTCGGCCAACCAGCCTGCGGTCAAGCGGGGCGGCATCTAGCCCGAGGACGGCGCAGGGAGGCAGCGATGGCGGCCGGGCAGCAGAGCGAGGCGGAGCACCACGCGCTCGCGCTGTGGGCCGCCGACTGTGCCGAGCGCGTGCTGCCGCTGTTCGAGCGGGAGAGGCACGACGACGCCCGGCCGCGCCACGCGGTCGAGGCAGCCCGGGCGTGGCTCAGGGGGGAGATCGAGGTTGCCCAGGCGCGCGCCGCAGCCATGGCCGCGCACGACGCCGCCCAGGCGGCCCAGTCGGCCGCCGCCCGTTCCGCCGCCCGGGCAGCCGAGCATGCCGCCGCGACAGCACACGTCGCGAGCCACGCGAAGAAGGCGGCCTCCTACGCCGACCGGGCTGAGCGGGAGGGCGCCGGTGGCAGCTGAGCGCAGACATCCACGCCGGTTGAGCGCAGACACCCACGCCGGTTGAGCGCAGTCGAAACCCACGCCGGCTGACCGCAGACACCCACGCCGGTTGAGCGCAGTCGAAACCCACGCCGGCTGACCGCAGACACCCACGCCGGTTGAGCGCAGTCGAAACCCACGCCGGTTGAGCGCAGTCGAAACCCCGGCCGCCTCAGTCCGCGCCGAGCTCCGCCTGCGCGCGGGCCTCGCGCCGCGTGCGGCGCTGCCCGAGCACCACGACCGCGAGCCCGGCGAGGATGAGCCCGAGGCCGGCATAGATCCCGGCGGGGAGCACCTCGCCGAGGAACGCGGCGGCGAGCAGGGCAGCCCCGGGGATCTCGAGCAGGATGAACATCGACACCACGAGGGGGCTCAGCGTCGCCACGAGGTAGTTGAACGCAGTATGGCCTACGAGCTGCGCAGCGACGGTGATTGCCAGGATCCCCGCCCAGCCCGCAGGCTCGAATCCCGTGAGCCGCTGACCGGTGGCCAGCGCCATGACCGCGACGAGGGCGGCGCAGAGCCCGTAGCACAGGGCTGTGTAGGTTCCCGTGCCCATCGTCTGGCGGGCCTTGCCGCCGGCCATCGTGTAGAGGCCGGCGAGGATTCCGCCAGCGAGGGCGAGGACATCGCCTAGGAGCGCCTGGGGCGAGGACCCGAGGTCCAGACCGGTGATGGCGACCACGCCCGCGAAGGCGAGCCCGAGTCCCACGAGCACGGGCACGGGGAGACGGCGGCCGCGCAGGAGCCCGAACACGGCGATCCAGCCGGACTGGAGGCACACGAGCGCAGTCGAGGCCGCGACGGACGTGAGAGTGAGGGAGCCGATGAAGCACACGAAGTGGAACGCGAGCGCGACCCCGGCCATCGCCGACCAGAAGTACTCGCGCCTCCTGAGCCGCCCGAACTGCCGAGGGTTCCGGACGGCGACCGGCGCCGCCATGACAACGGCGGCGATCGCGTTGCGCCAGAACGCGATCGCGAGGGCCGTCACGGACGTCCCGGCGAGCGTCGCCGCGATGAGCGGCCCGGACGCGGAGACGCCCAGGACGCCGAGCACGACGACAAGGGGGATCACCCGCCCACTCTAGTACCGCCGTCGGGCGCCGAGCCGTCCGCCAGTACCGCCGCAGGCCCCGGCTGTGGTTCTCTGGTGCGGTGGGCTCCATGGGTTCCTCCCGGCTGAAGACGCGGCGCGGACGCTTCGGGCTCCTCGCGGTGCTCGCGCTCCTGCTCGCCGCGGTGCTGGTCGCCACGGTGCTGGTTGTCGGGTGGCTCGTCACGGGCCGCACATCGTCGGTGCCGTACGCGGGGCCGGCCCTGTACCCGGCACCGCAGCACATCTCGGGCGACGGCGCGGCGCTGGACTTCTCCGGGAAGGTCACCCTCGTCATGGACGAGACCACGGACGGAGCGGCGCGAACGGCCCTCGACACGCTCGTGAGGGAGGTCGCCCGGGAGGTTGCTACGACGACATCCGCGCCGCAGGGCGACGCGTCCGCGGCGGGCACGGTCGTGTACCTCGGCACCCAGCACAGCGGCGGCGGTCCGCTCGAGGATGCTCTCAGGGGGGTGCGGTCCGCGGCCGACGACGGCAGCCGCACGGCCGCGCTGGGCCGTCCGGAGGGCTATGTGGTCGCCACCGGGACGGTGTCGGGGCGGCCCACGGCGGTCCTGGCCGGCGCCGACCCCCCGGGCACCTTCTACGCCGTCCAGTCGCTGCGCCGCCTCCTGGACGGCGGGCGGCTCGCCGCGGTGAGCGTCGCCGACTGGCCGCTCATGGGGACGCGCGGGGTGATCGAGGGCTTCTACGGCTTCCCCTGGTCGAGCGAGGCCCGCTCGGCCGTGCTCGATGCAATGGCGCGGTCGAAGATGAACACGTTCGTCTACTCGCCCAAGGACGACCCGTATCTGCGCGCCCGCTGGCGCGATCCGTACCCGGACGACGCCATCGGCGAGATCCGCGATCTCGTCGCGGCCGGCCAGCGCAACCACATCGACGTGGCCTATGCTCTCTCCCCGGGCCTCGACATCTGCTATTCCCGCGCCTCTGACCTCGACACGGCGGCGGCCAAGATTGCGTCGGTCCACGCCCTCGGGATCCGCCAGTTCGTGATTCCGCTGGATGACATCGGCGGCGGCCTCACGTGCCCAGAGGACCGCAGCCGGTTCACCGCGGGCGGCTCGGCCGGGCTCGCGCAGGCGCAGGCCTGGTTCCTCAACCGCCTGCGCGACCGGCTCGAGGCCGACCTGCCCGGCCTCGCCCCGCTCCAGATGGTGCCGACCGAGTACAGCGGGGCCGAGACGAGCCGGTACAAGTCGCGGCTCGGCCGGGACCTCGACGCTCGCATCATCGTGCAGTGGACGGGCGAGGAGATCGTCTCGCACAGGATCACCTCGGCCTCGGCCAGCGCGGCACGAAATACCTATGGGGCACCCGGGAAGGCTCGCAGCATCCTGGTGTGGGACAACTTCCCCGTCAACGACTTCGCCCAGGACCGCCTGTTCCTGAGCGCCGTCGAGGAACGGGACGGCGACCTCTACAAGAGCCTCGTGGGCATGGTCTCGAACCCGATGATCCAGCCGTACGCCTCCCTGCCGGGCATCGCGACGTACGCGGACATGACCTGGAACGGGCCGGCCTATGACCCGGCCGCCTCACTCGACGCCGCGCTTGCCGACCTCGCGGGCGGGGACGCCGACGCCCTCGCCGCCCTCCGGGCCTTCACCGACCTGAACCAGAACTGGCAGCTCGACTACCACCCGCACCCCGCGCCCGCGCTGTCCCAGGATGTGGACGCGTTCTGGTCCGCCTACCGCTCCGGGCGCACGACGCCGGCCGGGCTGGCCGAGCGCGCGCGCCTCCTCGAGCGGGTGCCCCAGCTCCTGACGCACCTCCGCCAGCCCGGGTACGCCACCGATGTCGCGGCGTGGTCCGCCGCCGCGGCGCACTACGGGACGGCGATCGCCAGCGCGGTGCGCATGCTGGGGGCGGTGCACGACGGCGACGCCGGCGCTGCCGACGCAGCCCGGTCCGCCACACTCGCGGCGCGGGACGCCGCCGTTGTGCGCGCCCAGCCGACCCTCGACCGGGGAACGGTGGTGGCGGTGACGGGGGACGGCGTCGTCCAGCAGTTCCTCGACGAGGCGCTGAAGGAGTACGCGAACGCGTTCGGCGGGTGAGCCCTTCTTCATGGGCCACGGGAGCGGCGCGCGCCCGGAGATGCGGAAGGACCCGGCACCGTGGGTGCCGGGTCCTTCCCTGTGGGTGGAGGCAAGGGGACTCGAACCCCTAACCCCCTGCTTGCAAAGCAGGTGCGCTACCAATTGCGCCATGCCCCCGCTGCCCGCGGACGGTGCTACTCGACCGTGTCGGTCGAACCGCTCCAGATGTCCTTCTGGGCTTCGGACTCCTTCGCCTTCCGATACAGGAAAGCGCCCGCAAGAGCGGCGATCACGACTGCGATCATTCTCTTCACGGGCACCTCCGATGCCGGTAAGCAGGGTCCGTGGGCGTACCAGGACTTGAACCTGGGACCTCTTCGTTATCAGCGAAGCGCTCTAACCGCCTGAGCTATACGCCCCTGTGGCCCTCGGGCCGAGACATGACTCTACAGCACATCCCAGCCCGCGGCCAAATCGCCATTGCCGGCGCGGGCGGGTCTCAGTCGTCGGTGAGGGTCACGCCGATGCCGCCCACGAGCGTCGCCGAGATGTTGTACAGAACGGCCGTCAGCATCGCGAGCGCGGTGAGGAGCACGACGTTCACCACGGCGATGATGGTCGCGAACGAGGCCACCTGCCCGAGGGAGGCGACCTTCTTGAGGTCGAACCCTCCGCTCTCCGCGCCGGCGACCTCGCCGAGCAGTCCGTTGATCTTGTCGAAGATCCCGGTGACGTCGAGGATCGTCCACAGGACGATCGACGCGACAACGGTGACGATGCCGAGCGCGACCGAGAGCAGGAAGGCCATCTTGAGCACCGACCACGTGTCGACCTTGCTCACGATCAGCCGGGCACGCCGCTGCTTCGCCTTGGGCGCGGGACGGACGAGCGTGGGCTGGCCGGGGCGCTGGTTCGGGCGCGGGCCCGCGGGACGCTGCTGGGCGGCCGGACGCTGCTGCGCGGCGGTCGCCGTGAGCGGCCGCTCGGCCGGACGCTGGGGGGCGTTCGACGGCGGCGCCGAGGGCCGCTGGGGCGGGCGCGACGGGGGTGCCGCCTGCGGGTAGCCGCCGCTGGACGACGGCGCGTTCTCGGGCGTGCTCACTCGTTACCTCCCGGATTCTGGTCCTGGTCTCCAGCCAACGTTACGGCATCCGCCTGCTCCGGGGCATCGTCGGACTGCCTGCTGGACTCCTCGGCGGTTGCCTCTGGGGACCCCTCGCCGGCCTGGCCGTCAGCAGCTTCCTCGCCCGGCTCCTCGCCGAGGGCCCGCTCGCTGTTCCTGGCCACGGCGATGATGCGGTCGCCCTTGTCCGGCTTGGCGAAGATGACGCCCATCGTGTCGCGCCCCTTGGCGGGGACGCCGGTGACGGCGGAGCGGACCACCTTGCCGCCCTCCATGACCACGAGCGCCTCGTCCTCCTCCTGGACGATGAGGGCTCCGACGAGGTGCCCGCGCTCCTCCTGGTACTTGCCGACCTTGATGCCCAGGCCGCCGCGGCCCTGCACCCGGTACTCCTCGACCGAGGTCCGCTTGGCGTAGCCGCCCTCGGTCACGATGAAGACGAAGGACCCCTCGGTCACGACGTCGGCGGTGAGGAGCTCATCGTCGTCACGGAACTTCATGCCGGTCACGCCGCTCGTCGCACGGCCCATGGGGCGCAGCGCGTCGTCGTCGGCCGTGAACCGCAGGGACTGGCCGTGCCGGGAGACGAGCATGAGGTCGTCCGTCTCGCTCACGAGCTGGGCGGACACCACCTCGTCGCCGTCGCGCAGGTTGATCGCGATGACGCCGGCAGAGCGGTTCGTGTCGTAGTCCTCGAGGCGGGTCTTCTTCACGAGGCCGCCCTTGGTCGCCAGGACCAGGTAGGGGGCCTGCTGGTAGTCGCGCAGGTCCAGGACCTGGGCGATCCGCTCGTCGGGCTGGAACGCGAGCAGGTTCGCCACGTGCTGGCCCTTCGCGTCGCGCCCGCCCTCGGCGAGCTCGTACGCCTTGGCCCTGTACACGCGCCCGAGGTTGGTGAAGAAGAGGAGCCAGTGGTGCGTCGTCGTGACGAAGAAGTGCTCGACCACGTCGTCCCCGCGCAGCTGGGCGCCGCGCACGCCCTTGCCGCCGCGGATCTGCTGGCGGTACTGGTCGCTGCGGGTGCGCTTGACGTAGCCGCCGCGGGTGATGGTGACGACCATCTCCTCCTCGGGGATGAGGTCCTCGACGCTCATGTCCCCGTCGAATCCGGCCACGATGCGGGTGCGGCGGTCGTCGCCGTACTTCTCGACGATCCCGGTGAGCTCCTCCGAGATGATCTGCCGCTGGCGCGCCGGGTCCGCGAGGATCGCGTTGTACTCCGCGATGAGGGCCTCGAGCTCGTTGTGCTCGTCGACGATCTTCTGCCGCTCGAGGGCCGCGAGACGGCGCAGCTGCATGTCGAGGATGGCCTGCGCCTGGATGTCGTCGATCTCGAGGAGCGACTTGAGGCCCTCGCGGGCCTCGTCCACGGTGGGGGATCGGCGGATGAGGGCAATGACCTCGTCGAGCATGTCGAGGGCCTTCAGGAGGGCACGCAGGATGTGCATGCGCTCCTCGGCCTTGCGCAGCCGGAACCGGGTGCGCCGGACGATCACGTCGATCTGGTGGGTGACCCAGTGCCGCACGAAGGCGTCGAGCGAGAGCGTGCGGGGCACGCCGTCGACGATCGCGAGCATGTTCGCGGCGAAGTTGTCCTGAAGCTGGGTGTGCTTGTACAGGTTGTTGAGCACGACCTTGGCCACGGCGTCGCGCTTGAGCACGATCACGAGGCGCTGGCCGGTCCGGCCGGAGGTCTCGTCGCGGAGGTCGGCGATGCCGCCGATCTTGCCGTCCTTGACGAGCTCGGCGATCTTCATCGCGAGGTTGTCCGGGTTCGCCATGTACGGCAGCTCGGTGACCACGAGGCACGTGCGGCCCTGGATCTCCTCGACGTTGACCACGGCACGCATGGTGATGGAGCCGCGGCCCGTGCGGTACGCCTCCTCGATGCCCCTGCGGCCCAGGATCGTCGCGCCGGTGGGGAAGTCGGGGCCCTTGACGCGCACCAGGAGGGCCTCGAGGAGCTCCTCCCGGGTGGCCTCGGGGTTCTCGAGGTACCACTGGACGCCGTCGGCCACCTCGCGCAGGTTGTGCGGCGGGATGTTGGTGGCCATGCCGACCGCGATGCCGGAGGAGCCGTTGACGAGCAGGTTCGGGAACCGGGCCGGGAGGACCGTGGGCTCCTGGTTCTTGCCGTCGTAGTTGTCCTGGAAGTCGACGGTCTCCTCGTCGATGTCCCGGACCATCTCCATGGCCAGCGGGGCCATCTTGGTCTCGGTGTAGCGGGGGGCGGCGGCGCCGTCGTTGCCGGGGGAGCCGAAGTTCCCCTGGCCGAGGGCCAGCGGGTACCGCATGACCCAGTCCTGGATGAGGCGGACGAGGGCGTCGTAGATCGCCATGTCGCCGTGGGGGTGGTACGTGCCCATGACGTCGCCGACCACGCGCGCGCACTTGTTGAACGCGCGGTCGGGGCGGTAGCCGCCGTCGAACATCGCGTACAGGACGCGGCGGTGCACGGGCTTGAGCCCGTCGCGGACGTCCGGCAGGGCGCGGCCCACGATGACCGCCATCGCGTAGTCCAGATAGGACCGCTGCATCTCGGTCTGCAGGTCGACCTGCTCGACACGGTCCAGCAGGACGCCCTCGACGGGGAAGCCGCCAGCCTCGGTGCCGTCGCCGGAGCCGGGGTTCTCGGGAGTCTCGTCGCTCACAGATTCTCTCCTCTAGTTGCTCTCGGGACGGCTCAGATGTCCAGGAAGCGGACGTCCTTGGCGTTCTGCTGGATGAAGTGGCGGCGGGACTCGACGTCGTCGCCCATGAGGACGGTGAACGTCTGGTCCGCGGCCGCCGCGTCCTCCATGGTCACCTGCAGCAGAGTGCGCCGGTCGGGGTCCATGGTCGTGTCCCACAGCTCGGTGTAGTCCATCTCGCCGAGGCCCTTGTACCGCTGGATGCCGTTCTCCTTCGGCAGCCGCTGCCCGTTGGCGAGGCCGGTGCGGATGGCCTCGTCGCGCTCACGGTCGCTGAACACGTAGTCGTGCGCGTGGTTCGACCACTTGATGCGGTACAGCGGCGGCTGGGCCAGGTACACGTAGCCGTTCTCGATCAGCGGGCGCATGTACCGGAACAGGAGGGTCAGCAGCAGGGTGGTGATGTGCTGGCCGTCCACGTCGGCATCCGCCATGAGGACGATCTTGTGGTACCGCAGCTTGGAGATCTCGAAGTCCTCGCCGATCCCGGTGCCGAACGCCGTGATCATCGACTGGACCTCGGCGTTGCCCAGGGCCTTGTCGAGGCGGGCGCGCTCGACGTTGAGGATCTTGCCGCGCAGCGGCAGGATCGCCTGGGTCTCGGGGTTGCGGCCGCGCTTCGCCGAGCCGCCTGCCGAGTCGCCCTCCACGAGGTAGACCTCGCAGCGCGAGGGGTCCTTGCTCGAGCAGTCGGAGAGCTTGCCGGGCATGCCGAAGGACTCGAGCGGGCTCTTGCGGCGTGCGTTGTCCCGGGCCTTGCGGGCCGCCATGCGCGCCTGGGAGGCCTGGATCGCCTTGCGGATCACCTCGCGCGCGGGATTCGGGTTGCGCTCGAGCCAGTCCCCGAGCTGGTCGGTGACGACCCGCTGGACGAAGCCCTTGGCCTCGGAGTTGCCGAGCTTGGTCTTCGTCTGGCCCTCGAACTGCGGCTCGGCGAGCTTGATGCTCACGACGGCGGTGAGGCCCTCGCGGATGTCGTCGCCGGTGAGGTTGTCGTCCTTGTCCTTGATGATGCCCTTCTCGCGCGCGTAGCGGTTCACGAGCGAGGTCAGCGCGGCGCGGAAGCCCTCCTCGTGGGTGCCGCCCTCGTGGGTGTTGATGGTGTTCGCGTAGGTGTGGACCGACTCGGCGTAGGCCGTGGTCCACTGCATCGCGACCTCGAGGGCCATCTTGCGCTCGTGGTCGGTGCTCTCGAAGGCGATGACCTCTTCGTGGATCACCTCGATCTTCTTCGAGGAGTTGAGGTGCTTGACGTAGTCCAGCAGGCCCTCGTCGTACTTGTAGTCGACGACGCGGCGCGTCGGGGTGGAGGCGGACTCCTCGGCGGGCACCGTGGCGTCGGCGTCCTCGCCGGCGACCTCGCTCTCCTCCTCCTCGCCGCGGCGCTCGTCGGTGAGGGTGATGCGCAGGCCCTTGTTGAGGAAGGCCATCTGCTGGAAGCGGGCGCGGAGGGTCTCGAAGTCGAACTCGGTGCTCTCGAAGATCGTCGGGTCCGGGTAGAAGGTCTGGATCGTCCCGGTGGCGTCCGTCGCCTCGCCCTCGTCGAGGCCTCCCACGGGGTGGCCGCCGTCGCGGAAGGACATGCGCCACACGCGGCCCTGGCGGCGCACCTCGGTGTCCACCCGGCTCGAGAGCGCATTCACGACCGAGATGCCGACGCCGTGCAGGCCGCCGGAGACCGCGTACCCGCCGCCGCCGAACTTGCCGCCGGCGTGGAGGATCGTCATGACGACCTCGACCGTGGGCTTGCCCTCGGTCGGGTGGATGTCCACGGGGATGCCGCGGCCGTTGTCCTCGACGCGCACGCCGCCGTCGTCCTGCAGGGTCACCTGGATGTGGTCGCAGTATCCGGCCAGCGCCTCGTCGACCGAGTTGTCGACCACCTCGTACACCAGATGGTGGAGGCCGCGCGGGCCGGTGGAGCCGATGTACATGCCAGGGCGTTTGCGGACAGCTTCGAGGCCCTCGAGCACCGTGATGCTGCTGGCACCGTATTCCTTGGCGTCCCTCCGGTCTCCGCTGGGAGCGCCCTGCTGATCGCTGGACGGGTTCACTGCACTCTCGTCAGCCACAGGCGGTCTCGACCCCTCTTCAGTTCGGCAGGCATAACGTGTCAATTCTACCGGTTCGCGCGCGCGGGAACGGACAACACGGCCGCGGATGCCGCTCAGCGGGCCAGAAACCGTCCAAAGCGACTCTAGACAAGGCCCGATCAAGGGGGAGTGTGGGTCCCGGGCTTCTGAGCGGCCTGCGCGCCGTCCACGGGATCGCCCCTCCTCCCATCTGGGGGTCACCTCCTGGGGGTCACCTCCTGAGGGTCACGCGCAGCGGGTCACCGGGCGCGGCTCACCCGTAGGTGTCCCGCGGGCCCCGGCCGCGCACGTGGCGCGGCCCCTTGCGCCAACTCGGCGCGGCGGGCCCGAGGATCTGCAGCCGGGTCACGACGCCGTCGCCCAGCTCCCGCCGGAAGCGGTCCAGGAGCGCCGTGCTCAACAGGCGCAGCTGCGTGGCCCACGCCGTCGAATCGCAGCGCACCTGCAGGACCGTGCCCTCGAAGGTCTCGGGGGTGCAGTGCGCGGCGACTTCCGGCCCGACCAGCTCGCGCCAGCGGGACATGACGGACCCGACCGCGACCGGCGAGGACCAGCCGCGCTCCGCGACCATCCGGTTCACCACGCTGCCGAGCCCGAGCGGGTCCCGCCCGCTGTAGCCCTCGGGCGCGCGCTGTCGGGACTTCTTCGGGGCCGGTGCGCCGGGCGCGGGCACGAGCGGCCCGGTCGCGCGGACCCGGACCTCCCCCCGGGCCTCCGCGGCGCTGCGGACCCGGTTGAGCGCGGCGCGCGCGGCGTCGACACCTTCCGCGGCACGCTCGGGATTCTCCTTCCCGGGCTGGCCGACGGGATCCTTTTCGCCCCTCGGACCCTCATCCACGGTCGGACTCCGGCACCGGGGCCTCTGCGTCGTCGACGCCACCGGGCACCACGCGCACCCGGCGCCCGCCCAGCTCGGGCGGGATGTCGGCGTCGACCGCGGCGGTGACGAGCACCTGCTCCGCCTTCGCGACGATCGCGGCGAGACGCGCGCGGCGCGTGGCATCCAGCTCGGCGAACACGTCATCGAGGATGAGGATGGGCTCGTCGCCGGCCACGGAAGAGTCGTCGAGCATGACGTAGTAGGAGGCAAGCCGCAGTGCGAGCGCGAACGACCACGTCTCGCCGTGCGAGGCGAAGCCCTTCGCCGGCGCGTCGCCGAGCAGCAGCTCGAGGTCGTCGCGGTGCGGGCCCACGAGCGTGAGGCCGCGCTCGAGCTCCCGCGGCCGCGCCTCGGCGAGTGCGGCCAGGAACCGCTCGCCGATCTCCGCCACGCCGAGCCCCGCGAGTCCGCGGCCGCCGCGCGGAGGCGAGCCGGCGTCGTCGTCCGCTGTGCCGTCCGCAGGTTCCCGGCCCGCCGCCGCGTCCCCGCGCACGACGCCGCCCGCCTCCTCGGGCGCGCCGGCGTCGGAATCGTCGTCGGGCACCGCGCCCTCGATGCTTGACCTGTACAGGGCCCGGGCGACCTTCGACCCGTCGGTGAGCTGCGCGTAGGCAGCGTCGAGATGGGGACCCAGGCGGTCGACGAGCGTGAGTCGCGCCGCGAGCAGCCGGGCGCCGGCCTGGGCGAGGTGCGCGTCCCACACGTCGAGGGTGGACTCCACGGTGGCGCCGCCCGAGGAGTCCCGGGAATCGGGGCCGGAGGACCGGCGGGAGAACCGCGAGGCCCGGGCGCTCTTGAGCAGCGCGTTGCGCTGCTTGAGGACGCGGTCGTAGTCGGCGCGGGTGCCGGCGAGGTGGGGGAGCAGCACCGTCAGGAGCTCGTCGAGGAACTTCCGGCGCGCTGATGGGTCGCCCTTCACGAGGGCGAGGTCCTCGGGCGCGAAGAGGACGGTGCGGGCGATGCCCAGCAGGTCGCGGGCGCGCAGGGGGCTGCCGCGGTTGATGCGGCCGCGGTTCGCGCGTCCTGGGTTGATCTCGAGCTCGAGCGTGGAGCGCTGCGCCCCGCGCACGAAGCCCGCGCGCACGAGGGCACGGTCGGCGCCGAAGCGCACGAGGGGGGCGTCAGAGCTCACGCGGTGGGAGCCCAGGGTGGAGAGCATCCCGAGGGCTTCGACGATGTTGGTCTTGCCGACCCCGTTCTGGCCCACCAGCACGGTCACACCGGGGGAGAGCTCGAGGTCCGCCTGGGTGTAGGAGCGGAAGTCGGTCAGGGAGAGGCGTTCGACGTACACCGGGGCGCGGGGCTCCGCTCTACTTGGCCGGGCGCGTGGCGTGCCCGCCGAACTGGTGCCGCAGCGCCGAGACCATCTTCATCGCCGGGGAGGAATCCGTGCGGGACTCGAACCGGGCGAACAGGGCTGCCGTGATCGCCGGGGCGGGGATTGCGTTGGCGATGGCCTCCTCGACGGTCCAGCGGCCCTCGCCGGAGTCCTCGACGTAGTCGTCGATGTTGACCAGGCCGGGGTCCTCCTCGAGGGCCTTGACGACGAGGTCCAGGAGCCAGGAGCGGACCACGGTGCCCTTCTGCCATGCGCGGAAGGTGCCCGGGAGGTCGGTGATGATGTCCTTCGAGGCGAGCAGCTGGTACCCCTCGGCGTAGGACTGCATGAGCCCGTACTCGATGCCGTTGTGGACCATCTTGGCGTAGTGGCCCGCGCCGACGTCGCCGACGTGCACGAAGCTGTCGGCGCGCTCGCCCTCGGGCCGCAGCGCATCGAAGAGCGGCATGGCGCGTTCGATGTCCTCCGGTGCGCCGCCGGCCATGAGTCCATAGCCGTTCTCGAGCCCCCAGACCCCGCCGGAGACGCCGCAGTCGACGAAGCGGATGCCCTTGGATGTGAGGAGTTCGCCATGGCGCTGGTCCTCGGTGAACCGAGAGTTGCCGCCGTCGATCACGAGGTCCCCGGGCGTTAGCTTCTCCGAGAGCTCTGCGATGACCGCGTCCGTGACCTTGCCGGCGGGCACCATGACCCAGATCGTCCGCGGCGCGGGGACGCTGGCAATGAGCTCGTCGACGGAGGCGACGTCGGTGACGTCCGGGTTGCGGTCGTAGCCGGTGACTTCGATCCCGCCGCGGCGCAGCCGCTCGCGCATGTTGAAGCCCATCTTCCCCAGGCCGATGAGTCCGATGTGCATGGTCGGTGTCCCTTCGTTGAGCGGAGCGGGCTGGTTGGTGCGGGCGGCGGCGAGCGGCCGGCCCTCAGTTGGGCAGGCGGACGGGCATCACGAGGTAGCGGTAGTCGTCCTCGTCTTCGCCCTCGAGCTCGCGCTGGGCGGTGATCATGGCAGGCTTCGGTGCGCTCGTGAACGAGAAGCGGACGAAGGGCGTCTCGATGACGCTGAGCCCCTCGATGAGGTAGTGCGGGTTGAATGCGACCGTGATCTCCTCACCGGTCAGCTGCGCCTCAAGCTCTTCGGACGCCTGGGCGTCCTCGCCGGTTCCGGCGTCGAGGGTGACGAGGCCTTCGGTGAAGGCGAGCCGGACGGGGGTGTTGCGTTCGGCGACGAGCGAGACGCGGCGCACGGCCTCCACGAGCTCCTGGGTGGAGACCACGGCGTGGATGGGGGTTGAGTCAGGGAAGAGCGAGCGGATCTTGGGGTAGTCGCCGTCGACCAGGAGTGACGTCGTGGTGCGGCCGCCGCTCTCGAAGCCGACGAGCCGCGACTCGTCGTCGGCGAGGGCCAGATTCAGCTCGCCCGACCCGCCGAGGGTCTTGGCGACCTCGTTGAGGGTCTTGGCCTTGACCAGGGCTGAAGTCGAGGTGCCGGGATTGGCAGGCTGCCACGGCACCTCGCGCATGGCCAGGCGGTACCGGTCGGTGGCCAGGAGGGTGATGAGCTCGCCCTCGATCTCCATCCGCACACCGGTCAGGATCGGGAGCGTGTCGTCCTTGCTGGCGGCGATGATGACCTGCGAGACGCCCTTGGCGAACGTGTCGCCCGAGACCGTGCCGAGCATGTCGGGCACCGCGGGCAGGGACGGATATTCGCCCTCGGGCATCGTGGCGAGGTGGAACGAGCTGCGCCGGCACGTCAGCGTGACCTTCGTCCCGTCGGTCTCGACGTCGACCGGGGCGGCGGGGAGGCTCCGGCAGATGTCGGCAAGGAGCCGCCCGGAGACCAGGATCGTTCCCTCCTCCCGAATCTCAGCCGGGATCTCCAGCCGGGCGGAGGTCTCGTAGTCGAAGCTGCTCAGGCTCACGACGCCGTCGTGGGCCTTGAGGAGCAGGCCTGCAAGGACGGGGACCGGCGGGCGCGGCGAAAGCGAGCGGGCAGCCCAGCTCACGGCCTCGGTGAGGACATCCCGTTCGACTCGGAACTTCACGGAGGTCTTCCGCCTTTCGTCGCTGTCTCGTCATGGCCGCTGTGGCGCAGGTTCAGGGCAGCGGGCCGCGAATGACACGAAAGGTGCGGACTCGGCGCGCTGACCACAGCTTAGCCCCATGACTGGAGCGGCGTTCAAGCGGGAGTGGGACTGGGGATCGCTGCGTGGGGGTCGGCGGGACGCGGCGACGGGTTGCTGTTATTCAGGGATCTTCAGATTCTTGGGATTCGTGGTGTTAATAACTGCTGTGGAAACTGTGGAAAACCGCTTCTGGCCGCGGAGTGGCGCGGTTCCGGGGTGTTCACGGGATGTTGATCGGCTGCGGATGCAGCCGGGGGAGGCTGTGGACGCCACGATTCCTGTCATTCGTACCTTCCACAGGTCCGGGAGGGGTTTTAAGCCCATGCGCTGCGGATGTGCACTTAACTATCCACAGGCTTGTCCACAGCGCCTTGTTAATAAGGTGCGCGAATGACACGAATCCTTGTGATTCAGCTCCGCAGTGTGGAGGACTAGAGCCCGCGCTGGGCCTGCTTGATCTTGTTGGTCAGCTCCGTGACCTGGTTGTAGATCGCTCGCCGCTCCGCCATCAGTTCCCGGATCTTCCGGTCGGCGTGGATCACCGTGGTGTGGTCCCGCCCGCCGAGCACCTGGCCGATCTTGGGCAGGGACATGTCGGTCAGCTCCCGGCACAGGTACATCGCGATCTGGCGCGCGGTGACCAGCGTGCGGGTGCGGGACTTGCTGTTCAGCTCCTCGACCGAGAGCTTGAAGTACGCCGCGGTCTCGGTGAGGATCTGCTCCGCAGTGATCTCCAGGGCCGAGTCGTCCGTGATGAGGTCCTTGAGCACCATCTCCGCGAGGGCAACATCGACGGGCTGCTTGTTGAGGCTCGCGAACGCGGTCACGCGGATGAGCGCGCCCTCGAGTTCGCGGATGTTTGCTGAGATGCGCGAGGCGATGTACTCGAGCGCGTCGTCGGGCGCCGAGAGGCCGTCGTTGTTCGCCTTCTTGCGGAGGATCGCGATGCGCGTCTCGAGCTCGGGCGGCTGGATGTCCGTCAGGAGCCCCCACTCGAAGCGGGACTTCATGCGGTCCTCGAAGCCGTGCAGCATCTTCGGCGGCTGGTCGGAGGTGATGACGACCTGCTTGTTGCTGTTGTGCAGGGCGTTGAACGTGTGGAAGAACTCCTCCTGGGTGGCGTTGCGCCCGGCCAGGAACTGGATGTCGTCGATGAGGAGCAGGTCCACGTTGCGGTACGTGGTCTTGAAGCTCGTGCCCTCGTCGTCGCGGATGGAGTTGATGAAGTCGTTCGTGAACTCCTCGGAGTTCACGTACCGGACGCGGATGCCGTTGTAGAGCCGGCGGGCATAGTGGCCGATCGCGTGCAGGAGGTGGGTCTTGCCCAGACCCGAATCGCCGTAGATGAACAGCGGGTTGTACGCCTTCGCGGGGGCCTCCGCCACGGCCACTGCAGCGGCGTGGGCAAACCGGTTCGAGGCGCCGATCACGAACGTGTCGAACACGTACTTGGGGTTGAGGCGGCTGACCTCCTGGGAGGTGGTCGGCGGAGTCGGCGCCGGCCGGAGGTCCTCGCGGATCTCGGGCCGCTTGACCGGCTCGAACGTCTCCTCCCGGACCGGGACCATGTCGGTGTCGACGTCGATCGCGCAGCGGATGTCCTCGGAGAAGACGGAGCGGAGGGCGTCGTCGAGCGCGGACTTGATCTGGCCCTGGAGCACTTCCCGTGTGAGCTCGTTCGGGACGGCGACGAGCAGTGTCGAACCGATGAGGCCCTGGGCCTGGGCCAGGGACACGAAGCCGCGCTGGCGCGGCGAGACCCGGTCGTCCTCCTCGAGGAGACGCACGACACGGCGCCACGAACTGCCAAGCGTGTTGGCCTCGTTGGCTTCCTCAGGTCCCATGGACTCCTCTAACTCCTGCCGGCAGGGCGGCGCGTGACGTGATGTGACCGACGATGGCGTCCCCTCGGCGCGGGGTCGCGGTCCAGTTCCCCCGGCCAGCTCCATCCACAGGGATACCCACAGGCGTGGAAGAGGGCACTGGGACAGCCTAGATGATCTGACAACCCGGACGATAGCTGGGTTCAGGGGCCCTATGAATTACACTGGTGAAGTTCGCCGCATGCCCCGCGGGAGGACGGTGTCCACAGGGCTGTGAGTGCCGTTGGACACAGGCTGGGGAAAGAGCGCCGGCAGTCCCGCGGCACAGCTCGCGCGCACCCGAATTGACGCCGCGCGCCGTCGTGCCCTAACGTCGTTAAGTCCTTTGTGTCTGCCTACTGTCCTGTCGCATGCCCTCGGACGCCGCCGCGACGCCAACCCTGAACGGGAAGGCTCCTGGCCGGCGGACGGCATGAGGCGCGGCGGGGCGGCAGGCCCCCAATACGCAGCGTCCGCCAGTTCATTCCCGTTCTGCAGGCGCCCTGGATCCACTGGAGTGAGACCGTGAGCAAGCGGACTTTTCAGCCGAATAACCGCCGTCGTGCCAAGAAGCACGGCTTCCGTCTTCGTATGCGCACCCGCGCCGGCCGCGCCATCCTGGCGGCCCGCCGTTCCAAGGGCCGCGCTGACCTGTCGGCCTGAGTCCTGACTCGGCCCGCCCGGACAGCAGGCACGCGCTGAGGTCGTGAGACGATGCTCGCCGCGACCCACCGCCTGCGCACCGGCGCCGACTTCACGCATACCGTACGTTCCGGCGTCCGACAAGGACGCCGGAACGTCGTGCTGTATGCGGCCGGCACGGGCACCGAAGCGAGCCGCTTCGGATTCATCGTCTCCAAGGCCGTAGGGAACGCAGTCACCCGGAACCTCGTTAAGAGGAGGCTGAGGGAGGCGGCTGCCGCGACCCTCAGACGCCACCCCACCGGCATCGATGTCGTCGTGCGCGCCCTTCCGGCTTCAGCCCAGTCCACTTGGGCCGAGCTCACGAAGGACTACGAGTCCGCGCTCGGTGCCGCCCTGCGAAGGCTGGGGCCCGGTGCCAACGTCGAGGGACGCGGAGAGGAGACGAACCGGCATGACAGCGGCCGCTGAGACTCACGGACCGCCGCGGCGAGCCGGCCTGCCACGGTGGGTCCGCGCCGTCGTGCGTGCAGTCTGGACCTTCCCGCAGCGGGTCCTGATCCTGTTGCTGATGGCCTACCGGGCCGTGATCTCCCCCCTCTACGGACAGGTGTGCCGGTTCTTCCCGACCTGCTCCGCCTACGCACTCGAAGCGGTCACGGTCCACGGCGCTGTGCGAGGATCGTACTTGGCGGTGCGGCGGCTGCTCCGCTGCCACCCGTGGAACGCGGGCGGCATCGACAACGTGCCGGAAGGCCACACGCACTGGCCGGACGATCGCGTCCCCCGGATCGTGGTGCTCAACCACCCCGATCGCTACTGGAAAGACTGACCATGACGACACGAGGAAATAACTGATGGACATCTTGGGCGCAATCATGGAGCCCTTCCGGTGGCTGGTCTCCTTTGTCATGGTGGCCTTCCACGAGGGGCTGACGTTCATCGGCCTGCCCGCGGCGTCCGGCTGGACCTGGACGTTCTCGATCATCGGCCTCGTGATCGTGATCCGCGCCGCCCTCATCCCCGTCTTCGTCAAGCAGATCAAGGCCCAGCGCGGCATGCAGCTGCTGCAGCCCGATCTGCAGAAGCTGCAGGCGAAGTACAAGGGAAAGACCGACCAGCTGTCCCGCCAGGCCATGGCGCAGGAGCAGATGGCGCTCTACAAGAAGCACGGCACGAACCCCTTCTCGGCCTGCCTCCCCATGCTCATCCAGATGCCGTTCTTCTTCGCGCTGTTCCAGGTGCTCTCCGGCATCTCGAACGCGAACAAGAGCGCCACCGGCATCGGTGCCATGACCCACGACCAGGTGGTGCAGTTCGAGCAGGGCTCGATCTTCGGCGCGCCGCTCTCGGCGTCCCTCCTGCACGGCGGCGGCGGCAACGCGGTCTCGGTGGCCGTCCTCTCGATCCTCATGATCGTCGCGATGACCGCCTCGCAGTTCATCACGCAGAAGCAGATCATGGCCAAGAACATGTCCGAGGCGGCCATGGCCAGCCCGTTCATGCGCCAGCAGAAGATCCTGCTCTACATCCTCCCCCTCGTCTTCGGCATCGGCGGCATCAACTTCCCGATCGGCGTCCTCATCTACTGGACCATCTCCAACCTCTGGACCATGGGACAGCAGTTCTACGTCATCCGCCGCATGCCCGCCCCCGGGTCTCCGGCAGCGAAGGCCCTCAATGAGCGCCGGGCCGCCAAGGGGCTCGCCCCCATCGACGTCACCACGGGCAAGACCATGAAGCCCGAGGACATGCCCCCGCCGCCGGAGCCCAAGGCCCAGCGCCAGCAGCCGGTGCGGAAGAACAGGAAGAAGAAGCCATGACGTCAGAGAGCACTGCCGTGAACCTTCCCGAAGGCGACGACGCCGACGACACCGCGGCCATGACCCCGCTCAGCCGCCTCGAGGAAGAGGGCGACGTCGCCGCCGACTACCTCGAGGAACTCCTCGACATCGCAGACATCGACGGGGACATCGACATCGAGGTCCGCAACGGGCGCTCCTACCTCTCGGTGGTGGGCGACGACGACGCCGAGGGACTCGACATCCTCGTCGGCCAGGACGGCGAGGTCCTCGAAGCGCTCCAGGAGCTCACCAGGCTTTCCGTCCTCTCGGCGACCGGCAACCGTTCGCGCCTCGTGCTCGACATCAACGGGTACCGCGGCGAGCGGGGCGTCCGCCTGCAGGAGATCGCGGAGAAGGCCGTGGCGCGGGTCAAGGCCGGGGAGGCCACCGTGCACCTCGACCCCATGAGCTCCTACGAGCGGAAGATCGTGCACGACGCGGTCGCCGAGCTCGGGTTCACCAGCGAGTCCGAGGGTGAGGGCGCCGGCCGGCACATCGTCGTCTCGGCCGACTGAGCTGATGGCAGATCATGCTGAGGCGGCCGACGCCGCGGTGGGAACGGCCCCCGAGCTGGCAGGCGCCGAGCTCGAGGCTGCAACGGAAGTCTTCGGTGACCGGCTCCAGCTCGCGCGCCGCTACGTGGAGCACCTCGCCACCTCCGGCCTCGAGCGCGGCCTGATTGGGCCGCGGGAGGTTCCGCGGCTCTGGAGCCGGCACGTGCTGAACTGCGCCGTCATCGAGTCAGAGTTCCCGGCCGGTGCCGCGGTCGCGGATGTCGGCAGCGGCGCAGGCCTGCCGGGTCTGTGCCTCGCGATCGCCCGCCCCGACCTGCGTCTGACGCTCATCGAACCACTCGAGCGCCGCGTCACGTGGCTCGAGGAGGTCATCGACGATCTCGGCCTCGAGAACGTCACGGTGCTCCGTGCACGCGCAGAGCAGGCTGTCGGAGAGGTCGACGCCGAGTTCGTCACCGCCCGCGCTGTGTCCGCTCTCTCCACCTTGGTTCCCATGACGCTTCCGCTGCTTGCCGGCTCCGGGGTCCTCGTCGCGATCAAGGGCCGAAGCGCCTCCGAAGAGGTGGAGAAGGCTGCCAAGGCCATCAAGAAGTACAAGGGCCATTCACCGGTGGTCCGCACAGTCGGGGAGGACCTCCTCGCCGAGCCGACGACCATTGTGCGCATCACCGTCGGACAGCCCTGACCTGCCTCTGCTGGCGGCTCCAGCCGCTAGTCTAGAAGGAGGCAAACGACGCAAGGTGAGAGTGAGTACCCAGTGAGCAGTGGAGAGACGGCAGCGCAGAGAATCCCTCCGTTCCTGACCCTCGGCTCAGCCCGCCCCCTCGCTACGGCGCCAACTTCGGTTCCGACTCAATCTGTAGAGGTTGTCTCCGCCGTTTCACGTGAAACCTCCTCCTCTTCGTCGGGACCGACCTTCCTCGACCTCCTCGACGAGGGCAGTCCCATCGCGAGCCAGCTTGCCAATGAGGCTCGCCGGCGCGAACGCCTCCAGGGACGAGCTTTCCGACGTCCCGCGAAGACCCGAGTCTTCACTGTCTCCAACCAGAAGGGCGGGGTGGGCAAGACCACGACGACGGTCAACATTGCCGCCGCGCTGGCCTCGGCTGGACTCAATGTGCTGGTCATCGACATCGACCCCCAGGGCAACGCCTCCACCGCGCTCGGCATCGAGCACCACGCGGAGGTCGAGAGCATCTACGATGTCCTGATCAACGACGCTCCGCTCGGCGACGTCGTGGCCCAGTGCCCCGACGTCGAGCACCTCGAATGCGCGCCCGCCACGATCCATCTTGCTGGCGCGGAGATCGAACTCGTCTCGCTCGTGGCCCGTGAGCAGCGGCTCCGCCGGGCGATCGAGAACTACGCCAAGCAGCGCGAGGCCGAGGGGAAGCCCCGGCTCGACTACATCTTCATCGACTGCCCCCCGAGCCTAGGCCTGCTGACCGTGAACGCGTTCTGCGCGGCGAGTGAAGTCCTGATCCCGATCCAGTGCGAGTACTACGCGCTGGAGGGGCTGAGCCAGCTTCTGAAGAACATCGAGATGATCCAGAAGCACCTCAATGCGGACCTCAGGGTGTCGACCATCCTCCTGACGATGTACGACGGTCGCACGAATCTTGCGGCCCAGGTCGCGGCGGAGGTAAGGGAGCACTTCCCTGAGCAGGTTCTCGAGGCCGTGGTGCCGCGGTCGGTGCGCATCTCCGAGGCGCCGAGCTACCAGCAGACCGTCATGACGTACGACCCTTCCTCCACAGGCGCGCTGTCCTATCTCGAGGCTGCGGCCGAGATTGCCGAGCGATAGGGCCTTCGGGTTCCCCGACACGCAGCAAGCACTCAGACAGCCAGTTTGCCCAGTAAACGGTGGGCATGAGGGAGGATTACCGCTATGAGCGAGAAGCGCCGAGGACTGGGCAGGGGGCTGGGTGCCCTGATCCCCAGCACGGCTCCCGCCGCGGGGAATACGACGTCACCTTCATCTCGCCCCGTCGACCTGTTCTTCCCCGACAGTGCCCGACGGTCCGACGCTGCCGTCGGTCCCGAAGAGGGTCAGGCACGCCCGACGACGGGCGCTGACGCAACCGCCGAAAGTGGCGTGACCGAGGCGGAGAAAAGTACTCGCGTGGCTCCGTCCAACGATGGAGACAATACGGCCGCCGAAGGGCCGGCGCCGTCCTCGACCTCTCGGGCTGGGGACGCCGAATCTGCCGGAGGTCAGACTGACACTGGCCGGTCTACAGGCGCGGGGCGGCGTGGCAGCCGGTCGGCCGCGAAGGGAGCCTCGACGGACGACTTGGACCTCGTCGAGGTCCCGGGAGCTCAGTTCGCCGAGCTTCGTGTCTCGGACATCCATCCGAACCGTAAGCAGCCGCGGACCGTGTTCGACGAGGAGGAGATGGCCGAACTCGTCCACTCCGTCAGGGAGATCGGCATCCTGCAGCCGATCGTCGTCCGGAAGTCAACCGAAGACGGTAGTGAACCCTACGAGCTCGTCATGGGCGAGCGCCGCTGGCGCGCCTCCAAAGAGGCCGGCCTCGAGACTATTCCCGCCATCGTCCGCGACACGGGCGACGATGCGCTGCTTCGCGACGCGCTGCTCGAGAACCTCCACCGGAGCCAGCTGAATCCGCTTGAAGAGGCTGCCGCCTACCAGCAGCTCCTTGAGGACTTCGGCGCGACGCATGAGGAGCTCGCCGACAGGATCGGCCGCTCCCGTCCCCAGGTCTCAAATACCATCCGGCTGCTCCGGCTGCCGCCTCTGGTTCAACGCCGCGTGGCTGCAGGAGTCCTGTCCGCTGGTCACGCGCGGGCGCTGCTGTCCCTTCCTGACGACGTGGCAGTCGAGCGGATGGCGCAGAAGATCGTGGCGGAGGGGCTCTCTGTTCGTGCTACAGAGGAAGCTGTAGCGCTCTACCAAGAGCCGGCAGACTCCCGTCGGTCTGCCCCTCGTCCCAACGCGCGCCACGAGCGCCTCGACTTCCTGGCCTCTAATCTTGCTGATCGGCTCGACACGAATGTGAAGATCACGCTCGGTGCCCGGAAGGGCAAAGTGAGCATCGAGTTTGCGTCGGTCGAGGATCTGAATCGCATCATGGCGCTGATCAGTCCCGAAGACGAGTGATCTGAACACGTTGTGGGAAAGAGGGGCGTTTCACGTGAAACGCCCCTCGTTCTATGCCCCCTCGAGTCGCGCTGATATGTGGACGGGTGCGGTGGTGAGCAGTCATGTCATGGCCTCATGGCGCCGTCCGTCGCCGTCACACGGTTGCGCAGCACCGGGATTTGCACCGTCGACCCGGCTTCTCACGGCGCCACGCTCACGCGAGTGAGCGGCTGTGCACAGTTCCGGACAGAGCCCCCGCTCATAGACGCACGGGCCCGGCAGCAGCGCGGCCGAATGCAGCGCGGCATTGAGCGAGAATGGGCGCGGGCTGGTTACGACCAACCAGGGCGCAAGTGCGTGTCTGGCTCGGGTGGATCCAGACGCGGCCAATGGGCGAGACAGGCCACTCGTGAACCCGGCGAGGATGATCGCCAGTCCCGCGCGGTCATCCTGGCAGCATGGCCGTACATCTAGTGGGTCGGTACGTCTATTCGACTTGCCCAATTCCGCTCCGGGGGCGGCGACGGGAAGGGGAAGTGCGGACAGCGATGCCAGGCACGTTCACACGCCCTCGTAAAGCAGCACCGGAAACGGCATGCCGCTTTCTAGGGCGGGCCGAGGAAGGCCTGCCAGCGGGATCGAGCCGCCTTCGCGCCGCGGGCCACCTTCTCGCCAATGTTCAAGTGGCGACGCTTCGCTCGCTCAGGCATAGACGATGGCGAGATCCTGCCTTCCCCGCCGGGGCGATACGGTGGCGGACACGTGCCTAGTCCTTGATCGAGCTAGTGCGGCCGACCGCACAGCGGATCGGCTAAGTTCCGGAACCGAGATTTCTCCTGTTTCACGTGAAACACTCGGCCTGCTTTTCAGCCCCAAAGGACGACCCGAAACGAGCGGTACTCGGAGCGATCTGGGGACGAATAGATTCAGCCGCCATCGTCTCGAATCATCCGAGCTGAATGTCCTGTCCATACGTTTGCACCGCGATCACGGACTTGCCCCGAATGGCGAAGCTACGAAGCCTCGCTGTTAGCAACGCTGCGCAGAGCTCGGCGATCCGGGGAAGGCACGGAAGGAAGGATCGATAATAGCCCCGAACCTCCGTGTGTCGCCGAGTAGGAAGACTCGAGCAAGCCGGCTCTGAGAGATCTACTACGTCCCGGCCTCTTCTTCCTCGACGACCCACGACAACTTTTCCGTCCTGTTTCACGTGAAACCCGAGTCGCTCTTGCCGTGGTGTATCGGAGGCCGGTGCTGGCTCGGCGGAGGAGGTCAACCCAACGGGAAAGTGCCCGCAAGGCCCAGCAGCATGAAAAGCGACTCGGCAGCTTTGCCCCGGTCCGTATCAATGGCCGTGCGCGAGCCCGTCCGCTGGCGCACCTGCTGACTGCCTGCATACCTTGAGCGGATTGCGGTGGCACCTTGCGTGCTAACCGTCCCGGCGGGTTGGGCTCACGGAAGCGGTACGGACCAGTGCGACGTCGAGTTGTCGCCTAGGCTGGACACCGACGAATCTAGCCGCAACGTGGACCGCCTCGATCCGACTCTGGACGATGGCTCGTCACGACTCTGAACCAGGGCTCGACCCGACTCTGGACCAGAACTCGACACGACTCTGGACGAGGGGTTCGCGGGCTGACCCGAGGTTCTGGGTCGTCCTTGTGCGTTCCGAAGGATCACGGGCGTCCTCGTAGGACGATGAGGTGCATGGTTGGAAGAGGTGCCGCGGGTCACTTCGGGCTACCGACGCAAACGTGCTCATCGGGGTAGCCGCCCACATGTGGATAGTTACCTCTCACAGGACGTGCGGCCTGGACTCCTCGTCCTCAGGTTTGGCCCGAGGAGCGTGGGGATTAACCGGCTGGCACCGATGATCGGGGCAAGCGGAGCCTGTGGATATCGGTGTGGGAATCTTGGGGCTGATGCTCCACTCTCCTGTGGATAACTGTGTGGATAGCTGCTGTGGACATTGGCCGGGGGAGTCAGCCCGTCAGCCGTGCGCCTTCCGCGGTGGTGGTGCGCCTCAATTTCACGTAGGTCATGAGGCGTCGGGCTGAGACGGCAGCTCGGGGATGCGCGGGGCGAGCGAGCGCGAGGCGACCGACTTCTACCTGAATCCGCTGCAGAAGGGCTTCGGCGAGGAGAAGACGCCGCGTTCTCCAGCTCTGTGATTCCGGGTTTCGGTCCGCGGAGATGCACCCTCAGTGAACCAGGAGGCGCGTCTCCGGACGGCGGTGAGGTACGTCCGGCTAGGGGAGTGTGGATTGTGCCCGTCCCGCTGTGGATAATGCCTGTGGATTCGGCTGTGGATAAAGCGAGGAAGTTGTCCCCCGCGGGCTGGCGGGTGGCTCGCTGTGGACTGCTCCTGGGCGCGGCCCGGAGCGCTTCCAGTGGGGCCGGTCAGGGGCTCCCGCCTCTCCAGATGAACGCCGCGAGCAGGGTCGGCAGCCGTTCCCATGCATGCCGGTGGCCCGGATCTTAGGCGTCTTCCGGCGACCGGGCGGGGCCAGGCGCACGCACGGCGGGTCGATTGCATATCCCGTATGCTCCGCATGGCAGCGGAGAGCGCGGTGGATGACGTGTGCGCGCCGGCAGCCGCAGACCCCCGGAGGGGCAATGCGGCTCGCGTCGTTTCACGTGAAACGTCGATGCCGAGGGCAGCCAGCTCCTTCGTTCTGTTTCGGGTGACAAGGACAGAGACGACACCGGACACGGTATTAGTGGACGCTACCGCAGGCCGATTCCGAGACGTCAAAGCGCAATACGGCTTCGGCCGCAATGCCAGCTTGATCCAGCACTCGGGGCAGCGTGCATGTTGGTCCTGGTTCGTCACCGACGGAGGCCGGGCCTTGGTCGGGGCGTTCGGTATATGAGGTCACGACGTCCGTGCACCTGTGGTGGCTCCCGGCTGGCGCGGGCGGGGGACGCCGTAGGGGTTCGAGCGGTCATCCTACTGCGAGCCGCCACATTGTGCGTGGTTCGCCTGTCGGGCCCGCACCATTTGTCTTCTCGGTCAACTGATACTACGGGCCGCCTCGGCCGGGAGACAGGGCCGGGCTCGAGCGCGCACCGGTCGGATCCTTGGCGGGTGGTACTTGGTAGATTCCACCTGACTTCTGAGTGGTGGAAAGCTCTTCAAATGGAGGCCGGCTAGTGGATGTGCTATCCGGCAGCGAAGAGACCTGAGCGGCACTTGCAGCGTGTACCTGTTCCCGCGCGCAGAGGTACCTCACTTCTCCCGCGTCCTTTGCGGCACGTGACGCCCGCGGGTGCGCGGCACCTTGCCTCGCGGGGTGTGGACGGTGCCATACATAGCCAAGATGGGCTCCCTAGGCTCCCTAGTCTGGCCCAGCGAGCCGCGTGGTGGATGCTCGAGAAGGCGGAAGACGAGCGGAGCACTCAGCAGCCTTCGAATGAGCACGGAGGCGAGTCGAGGCGGGTGCCTGACAATCTGTGCTCAGTGGTACTGCTGATCAGCGCCAGCCAGTGCCCCTCCTGGAGCCTTACTGCTTCCCTGGACTAAGCACAAAAGGCCGAAGCCCAGCGAACGGCAAAGCTGTGGTTTGGACCCAGGTCTTGTTTCACGTGAAACAAGGTCAGTAGGTCGGGGGGCCGATCGGAGGGGCGACATCGTTAGCAGGCCTGGGGGGCACGATAGTTGGGCCGTGGCGCGCCGAATGCACTATGCGTTGCGCCTGACAGCAGCGCCAGCCTGACAGCAGCGCCAGAACGCCTCTATTTCGACGCTACATCGCCGGCTATCAACAGGACCGAACATCTACCTCACCACTCCGGCTATTGGGCCGACATTGAGCCCGCCTTGTATGTGCACGCAGGACGTCCGATGCGCATGGTGTCTTTCGTGGGGTTTGAACTGCCAGATCTGTCCGATCTTCGCTCGCCCACGAAGGTTGCCGTTCACCGGGTGGTGATACACAACTAGGCACCGTCGGACACAGTAGAGAATGTCGGGCACCGTAGAGAAAAGGGAGCGCGCTCTGCTGACGCTCGCGCTACGACTTGGGAATTCCGCAGACCTGCAGCCGCGCTGCTCGGATTGGGAGGTACTTTGAGTCGAAATCCGGTTGCTCAGTCGGCGAAGAGGGCAGTTCGCCCGTTCAAATGCGGCTTTTTGTCTGGGCTACAAGACGCATCTCGGTCTGGTTCACGTGAAACGATTGGCAGTGACGCCGAGCAGTCCGTACTGGGGCGGCCGACGGAGCTTCATCTTCCAGCGACGTTTGCGCCTCGTTTCACGTGAAACGCGCCGAATCAAACCCCACAAATAAACGGGGAGGGCGCGAACCGTTCGGTTTGCGCCCTCCCTTGGAGCAGTAGAACGTCCTACTTGGAGAGGACCTCGCTCCACTCCTTCTCGAAGTACTGCTTCGGTCGGGCCCCGATCACGGTGCCTGTTACCCGGCCCTTCTCGAAGAGGTAGACCGCAGGGATCGAGGTGATCCCGTATTCGGCGGCGATGTTCGGGTTGTTGTCGACATCCACCTTTACAACCTCGACCTGGTCCGCATACTCGACTGAGATGTCGTCGAGGATCGGCCCGAGCTTGCGGCACGGACCACACCATTCGGCCCAGAAGTCCACAATGACGGGCTTCTCGGACATGAGGACCGAATCGGTGAAATCAGCGTCGGTGACGTTCTTGGCGTTGCTCATACCTGGTATCCGATCTTTTGTGGTTTCTCAGGCCTGCTGCGCGAGGGCGCGCGCTTCGACGTCGGCAAGGTAGTGCTCGACGTCGAGGGCAGCAACGCAGCCGGAACCGGCAGCGGTGATGGCCTGACGGTAGGTGGGATCGACGACATCGCCAGCGGCGAAGACGCCGGGAACGCTTGTCTTGGAAGAGCGACCCTGTACGGCGATCGTGCCCTCCGCCGTCAGCTCAAGGACGTCCTTCACGAGGGCGGTGCGGGGATCATTGCCGATGGCGACGAAGACACCGGTGACGTTGATCTCGGACTCGGATCCGTCGATGGTGCTGCGCAGCCTGAGTGCAGAGACCTTGTCGTCACCGACCACGTCTGCAACCTCGGAGTTCCAAGCGAAGTGGATCTTCTCGTGCGCGAGGGCACGGTCTGCCATGATCTTCGAGGCGCGAAGGCTGTCACGGCGGTGCACGATCGTTACCGAGCGCGCGAACTTGGTCAGGAAGAGCGCCTCCTCCATAGCGGAGTCGCCGCCGCCGACCACCGCAATGTCCTGATCCTTGAAGAAGAACCCGTCACAGGTTGCACACCAGCTGACACCGTGGCCCGAGAGCCGCTTCTCATTCGGGAGGCCGAGTTCGCGATATGCCGAGCCGGTGGCGATGATGACGGAACGCGCGCGGTACGTCTCGCCGCTGGCAAGCGTGACCGACTTGACCTCACCCTCGAGGTCCACCGACTCGACGTCCTCGAACTCGATCTGCGCGCCGAACTTCGCGGCCTGCTGCTCAAGCTTGTCCATGAGTTCCGGGCCCATGACGCCCTCGGGGAACCCGGGGAAGTTCTCCACCTCTGTGGTGTTCATGAGCTCGCCACCAGCCGTCACCGACCCCGCGAAAATCAACGGCTTCAGGTTGGCTCGTGCAGTGTAGATGGCAGCGGTGTATCCGGCCGGGCCAGAACCGACGACAATGACGTCGCGGATGTCTGCGGCGGTCTCTTCAATGCTCACAGGGTTTGTGCCTCTCCCTTTGTTGATCTTGGCGCGGGCCGTTACGAGCCACAACATATCGACGGGCGTCGATATTCCGGGGCGCTCTCGTCCAAGCGTACCCAAGGAAGCAGTGGGGCCCCGGAGAAGTCCGGGGCCCCACGGGCTCATCTTGATGCGCCCGGGAGACCTGCCCTCCGGGACGCCGCTGCTACTCGACCTTGATCTCAGTGAGGCGCAGACCGAAGTTGTACTGCGTCTTCGGTGCGGACAGCCTGGGAAGCGAATTGATCTGGATGATCACGTACTTGGCGCTCGGATTGTTCGCCACCGGGACTGAAACCTGTGGTCCGGTGAACGACGTCGTTCCTGCCA
This sequence comes from Sinomonas sp. R1AF57, assembly GCF_002224485.1. Lineage (GTDB taxonomy): Bacteria > Actinomycetota > Actinomycetes > Actinomycetales > Micrococcaceae > Sinomonas > Sinomonas flava. The sequence goes on along the minus strand of NZ_CP022463.1, from coordinate 3,687,688 downwards.
GGGTGGCACCGGAGAGGCTGGGCTGGTCATTCGTGTAGATGCTCAGGTTGCCGCCGGAGCCGCCGGACTGGCTGAGAGTGACCTGCTTGACCGGAACCTTGTCCTTCAGCTCGACGGCGAGGGAGACGCTCCGGACGAACCCGCCCCAGTCCTCCCGCGCGAACTCCATGTCCGACCAGTAGGTCGCTGTGTTCCCGTCGAACGTCGCAGCGAGCTTGCTGTCGTAGTTCAGGGCGAACTGCAGGTCGTTCGGATTGATCCGCGTGACGTTGTCGATGGCCGGCGGCGCGGCCGGCGCGGTGGTCGGCGCATTCGAGGGAGCCGACGGCGCTGGCGAAGCGCCCTGGTTCTGCGTCGGCTGCTGCTGGGCGCCAGCCGTCTGCTGAGGCTGCTGCGGCTGGAAGAGTCCGCCAAGGGTGGTGAAGGCGAAGATGAGGGCAGCGATGAGCACCACGGCGAGCACCCCGCCGACGAGCCACGGCACTGAACGGGGGCGGGTCTCCTCGTCGTCCTCGTCGTCGTAGTCGGTCGACGCCGCAGTCCCCCTCGCCTGCGGAGGGAGCGACGCAGCCGGGCGTGAGGAGGGATAGTGCGGACGGCCCTGGCCGGCGTCCGGCGAGCCTGCTTCCTTCCCGCCCCGGGTGGCTGCGCCTGCAGCAGCACCTGCAGCAGCGCCTGCGGCGGCTCCTCCTGCGGCGGCTGCGCCCGCACGGCCCGCGTCACCGGACGGCAGGCGGGAGGGCTGCGCCCGGGTCGCAGGCTCAGACGAAGGCCGGACTTGAGGCGCCGCCGCAGTGGGCGCCTCCCTGCCGGAGGACTGCTCCTCGGGAGATCCGGGCCGGGCCGGCCACGGAGTCACCTTGGGCTTGGCACCGCCCGCGGTTCCTTCCTCGCCGGGATGGGTGCCGCCCGTCTGGCCCGGCGCAGAGCGCGGCGGAGCCGGCGGGGGCGGCGGGATCGACGCTGCTCCGGCTGCCGCTGCCCCGGCCGCACCTGCTGAAGCGGCGCTCCCCGGCCCCGAAGCCCGACCCGAACCCTGCGAGGGCGCCGGGAAGCGTGACGGCCTCGGCTCCTGCGTCCCCGAGGGGGCGTCGCCGTTTCGTGCCGCACCATTCCGTTGCGACTCGTCCTGGCCGTAGTCGTCGTACTGGATGTACTGGTCGCGGTGGTTGGGATCATAGGAGCCGTCGTATGTCTCGGGCTCGTTGGACCGCCGCTGCCCGAAGATCTCACTGCCCAGGGTGTCCGTGAAGAACGGCTCGACGTAAGGGGTGTCCTGCGGGACGATCAGGTCAAGCAGGTCCGCCGACGACGTGTGGTTGGTGATGAGGTAGGTGGATCCGTGGCTGATGCCGAGGTCGAGGACCTGGACGGCGCCGTGGCGTTCGCCTGTCGCGACCTCACGTGCGCTCTGCGCGAGCTGGTCAGCGTTGGACGGTCCCGAGACGAGGATGCTCACGGGACGGTTGAGGACTTGGTCCACGCCGTCGAGGACGAGATCGCCCTCCTGGGACGACACGATCGAGGACGTGACCTTGTACCGCCCCCCGAGCACTGTGCCGACGTCGATGGACTGGGACACGGAAACCTCCTGGTCGCTGGCGCGGGCGCGGCCGTCGGCGTTGCCCTGTGCTGCTAGTGATCCTAGCGGACCGCGCCCGCGCGCCCCTGAGCGGCCGGACGCTCAGTCCTCCGGGAAATGCGGGTTCTGCCCTGGGGGACCCTGGAACGTGCGCCGCCCGGGCACGCGCTCGATCCGCGCGCTCGAGGGCCGGGCCCGGTACATCACCGGATCGAACTGGCCCGAGATGCGGGGAATGATGCCCGTGTCGTCGGAGATGATCTGCAGTGCGGCGGTGGCCGGGTTCTCATCATCGGCGCGCGCGCGGGCGGCGGCAGCGGCGCCGTCGTGCGCGGCGGCGGGCGACGGCGCTCCCGCGACCCGGGCGCCCAGCCTCCCCAGCAGCGGGCGGAGGAGGTCCTGCAGCTCGGTGACGCGGAAGAGCCGCAGGAGCACGAAGTACACGACGAGCATCGGGACCGCGATGATGGCGATGGCGGCCAGGGCAGCCCAGTTCGAGCTCCAGATGAAGCCCTCAGGCCGGTAGCCGCCCAGGAGCCCGACGGCGACGGCCCCCACAAGCGCCGAACCCGTGGCCGCGTAGCCCATGCGGATGTAGGAGCGGGCCACGTGCGCGCCGTCGAGATGGCCGAGCTGCTTGCGCAGGTAGTGGCTGCTGAGCACGACCGACAGGATGTTGCCCACGGTGTAGAGGCTCGCGATGGAGAAGATGATGTACCGCGGCGGCACGTACTGGATGGCGAAGGCGCCGACCACGTTCAGGATCGCGAGCCACAGCTGGATCTTGAACGGGGTGCGGGCATCCTCTTTGGCGTAGAAGACGCGGGCCATCATGAAGTTCGCGCTCATGAAGGGCGTGCTCAGCGCGAGGATGCTCAGTGTCTGCGCAAGCATGACGCCGTCCGAGGGGCTGCCGCCGGAGAAGAACATCCCCAGCGGTGCGGCGAGGGCGAACAGTGCCAGCGCCGCGAAGACGGTGGCGACGGCCATCGTGCGCAGGCCGTGCGAGAGGGCCTCGCGCACGCCCGCACGGTTGCCCGCCTGAGATGCCTCGGTCATCCGGTTGAAGAGGACCGTCGCCAGGGACAGCGCGATGATCGAGTGCGGCAGCAGGTACAGCTGGGAGGCGATTTCCAGCACGGTGTTGCCGGGGATCTGCTGCCACAGCGGGTCGCCGGCCTCGCGGAGCCGCTCGCGCTCGGCACCGGGCTGGGAGGCGATCTTCATGACATAGAGGAAGGTCAGCTGTCCCACGGCGGTCGTCGCGAGGGTCCACGCGCCGAGGCGTGCCGCCGTCCCGAGGCCGACCCCGCGCCAGCCGAAGGCCGGCCGGAGCCTGAGCCGGAGCCGGATGACCGGCAGGAGCAGCAGGGCCGTCTGGACGAGCACGCCGATGGTCGAGAGCCCGGCGATGAAGAACGTGTGCGCGCCGGTCCAGTTGTCCAGGCTGTGCGGGTTCGTCCGGTTCGCTCCGAAGATCCACACGAACATCCCGAGGCCCGCGATCGCCACGATGTTGTTGACGATGGGCGCCCACATCGCGGGCCCGAAGGCGCCGTGCGCGTTGAGCACCTGGGTCAGGAGGGCGTAGAGGCCATAGAAGAAGATCTGCGGAAGGCACCAGAACGCGAACACTGTCGCGAGTGCCAGCTGCTGCGGGCTGTACCCGGAGGTGGTCAGCTGCATGACCCAAGGCGCGGCGAGCGTGACGGCGGCCGTGAGCGTGAACATCACGAGGACGCCCAGTGTCAGGAGCCTGCTGATGTAGTCAGCTCCGCCGTCTTCCGCCTTGCTCGCCTTGATGATCTGCGGCACGAGGACCGCGTTGAACACCCCGCCTGCCACGAGGAGGAAGATCAGGTTGGGGAGGTTGTTCGCGTTGACGAAGGTGTCCGCGACCGTGGAGCCGAGGCCGAGCGCGAGGATGAGCATCCACGAGCGGATGAAGCCCAGCGCCCTGGAGATGAGCGTGCCGGCGGCCATGATGGCGCTCGAGCGCGCCTCGGACGCCGGGACTGACTTGGGAGAGGCCATGCCTGCCTACCTCACGAGAGCAGGTGCTCGGGCAGCACCTCGCGGGCCAGGTCCGCGATGCGGCGCTCGTTCGGGAAGGACAGGCGCCGGGCAAGCTCCGAGATAGGGACCCACGCGACGTCTACCGCCTCGTGGTCCGGGTCGTTCTCGATGGTCAGGTCCCCCGAGACGGCGCGCAGGAGATAGTGGTGGACGGTCTTGTGCACGCGGTGCCCCGTGACCGTGAACCAGTAGTCGATGCTCCCGAGCGGGGCGAGGATCTCGCCGCGGATGCCCGTCTCCTCGCTGATCTCACGGACGGCGGCGTGCTCATTGGACTCGCGCCCCTCCGGGTGGCCCTTGGGGAGGCACCACTCGAGCCGGCCGCCGCGGTTGAGCCGGGCGATGATCGCGACCGGCAGGTTCGGATCGCTCGTCTCGACGACCACACCGCCCGCCGAGACCTCCTCGACGGTGGGGAGGGAGGAGGGATAGCCCTGCCCAGCCGGGGCGATGTGCGGCCCGATTGCCGACGGCAGGGGTGCACTCCTCCTCTTCTGAGGATCGCTCGGCAACGGGATGACCATGCAGTCCACTGTAACGAACACGGCCCCTGCCGCGATTGCGGCCGGCCCGGGAGGGTCGCCCGCGCCGGGATCTGCCAAGCTTTAAGGACTATGGCATCAGATGAGACGACAGCGCAGGGCAGGCACGGGGCGGGCCTGAAGGACAAGGGCCCCCACAGCAGGGGTCCGAAGGACACCATCGCCGCCGGCGCCAAGGGCGCGGCAGAGACGGCCGCGGCCTTCGAGGTCGATCCGGTGGTCCTCGAGCTCGGCAAGCGCTTCGCGGAGGCGGGCTTCGAGCTCTCCCTGGTCGGCGGCCCGGTCCGCGACCTCTTCCTGGGCCGCACGTCTCCGGACCTCGACTTCACCACCGATGCCAGCCCGGACCAGACGATCGCAGTCATCAGGGGCTGGGCGGATGCGCACTGGGACATCGGCCGGGAATTCGGCACGATCGGCATGCGGAAGGGCGGGCATCAGATCGAGGTGACGACCTACCGGGCGGAGGCCTACGACCCGGACTCGCGCAAGCCCGCCGTCGCCTTCGGCGCCGACCTCGTGGCGGACCTTCAGCGGCGCGACTTCAGCATGAACGCGATGGCGCTCCGCCTGCCCTCGCTCGAGCTCGTCGACCCCTTCGGCGGCCTCGACGACCTCCACGCCGGCGTCCTGCGCACGCCCGGCACCCCGGAGCTGTCCTTCTCCGACGATCCTCTCCGCATGATGCGCGCGGCCCGGTTCGCCTCCCAGCTCGGCGTCGACGTGGCGCCGGAGGTTCGGGCTGCGATGACGGAGATGGCCCAGCGGATCGAGATCATCTCGGCCGAGCGCGTGCGGGACGAGCTCGTCAAGCTCGTCAACGGGACCGCTCCGCGGGCGGGGATCGATCTCCTCGTCGACACCGGGCTCGCCGCCATCGTGCTGCCCGAGATCCCGGCGCTCCAGCTCGAGGCGGACGAGCACCACCGGCACAAGGACGTCTACGACCATTCCCTCACGGTCCTCGAGCAGGCTGCCGATCTCGAGACCGGCCCGGATGGGCCGGTGCCCGGCCCGGACTTCGTGCTGCGGTTCGCCGCGCTCATGCACGACGTCGGCAAGCCGGCCACGCGTCGGTTCGAGCCGGGCGGCGCGGTCAGCTTCCGTCACCACGACGTGGTCGGGTCCAAGCTGGTGAAGAAGCGCATGAAGGCCCTCCGGTTCGACAACGACACGATCAAGGCCGTGGCCCGCCTCGTCGAGCTGCACATGCGCTTCTACGGATACGGGGAGTCCGGCTGGACCGACTCCGCCGTCCGCCGGTACGTGACCGACGCCGGGCCGCTCCTCGAGCGCCTCCACCGGCTCACGCGCTCCGACGTCACGACGCGGAACCAGCGCAAGGCCGACCGCCTCTCCTTCGCCTACGACGACCTCGAACGGCGGATCGCCGAGCTCGCGGAGCAGGAGGAGCTCGCGGCCATCCGTCCGGACCTGGACGGGCAGCAGATCATGGAGGCCCTCGGAATCCGCCCGGGCCCGCTCGTGGGCCGCGCCTACGCGTTCCTGCTCAACGAGCGGATGGAGAACGGGCCGGCTTCCGAGGACGAGGCGCGGGCCAGACTGCTCGACTGGTGGGCGCAGCAGCCAGAAGCAGCCGCAGCGCCCGGCGCCGTGGCAGAGGAAGAGGAGCACTAGATGCACAGCATGGGCCTCCCGGGCGCGGAAGACTACGGCCTCACACGGCTCTGGCTCCTGCGCCACGGCGAGACGGAATGGTCCCGCAGCGGCCAGTACACAGGCCTCACCGACCTCCCGCTCACCACCGAGGGCGAGGAACAGGCACGGCAGGCGGGCAAGACGCTCGACGGCGTCGAGTTCGGTCTCGTGCTGACCTCACCCCTGCAGCGCGCACGCAGGACGGCGGAGCTCGCCGGCTTCCCGGACGCCGAGCTCGAGCCGAACGCGGTGGAGTGGGACTACGGCGACTACGAGGGCGTGCGCTCGGCCGATGTGCGCAAGCAGAACCCGGGCTATCTCATCTGGAACGACGGGGTGCCCAACGGCGAGCTGCTGACGCATGTGGGGGACCGGGCCGATCGGATTGTCGAGAGGGTGAGGACATCCGGCCACGAGAACGTGCTCGTGGTGGCGCACGGCCACTTCTGCCGCATTCTGGCCGCGCGGTGGCTCGGGCTTCCCGCGACTGAAGGGCGGCACTTCATCCTCGGCACGGCCAAGGCCTGCCGGCTCGGATGGGACAAGAGGACTCCTGCCATCGAGGCCTGGGGGCTGTAGCGGCCTGCTCCCGCAATTCTTCTGGTATTTTCTCCGGCCCCCCTTGCCTTTTATCCAGAGGCTGGGCTAGCTTTATTTCCGTGCCCCGGGAATTGTTCCTCGGCGGCCCCGGAATGTTCCCACGGCAGCGAAGGAGGGTGGACCAATGATCGTCACCAAGGTTCTCAACCACGGCGGCAATGATGCGGCGTGGCGGTTCCACGGCGTCCTCCCGTTCCGTGTCGAGGCATCTTCCTGATCTCTTCCTCGACGCGATCCGCGTTCTGACGGGCGGACGGGCCTGACCTCCGCGTACACCCGGCGGCGTCAGCCTCTCGGCGCTTCAGCCCTTGCCGCTTTTGGGTCTGGCGCGCGCCGGGCATCTGACCAGATGCGTCTGCGGCAAGTCCCGCATTCCGTCCCGTGACGTCGCGGCCGTCCTCACGGCAATGGGACCTCGCCGTCTTGGAATTCAATTCCTCTGCATTACCCTTCCTTGAATTCCGTATGGCATTTTGATGGGGACTTCTCTGCCTTTTTCCTGAGCGTTCTCTGCGGGCCGCACAGTTCAATTGCCGACCCGTCTCCGTGCCCTCATCTGCCCTGCGCTGATTCCTGCTGGGCTGATTCCTGCTGCCCCTTCGAAGGAGCTTCCCCATGCCCTCGCACGCCCCCTCCATCGCCTCGTCCTCCCTGACGGACTCCGCGCATGCGGTCACCGTCGCAGCAATGGCGACTAATGCGCCGTCGTCCGTCCCCCTGATCCGGAAGGAGGTGAACAGCGTGTACCGACTCTTCCGCCACCTGCTCTGCCGCCGGATCGACGAGCGCCGCATCGAGCGTCACCGCGAGGACGCATGGCGCGCCATCGGCATGCCGATGCCCATCCACTGAGCGTGAGGTCCAAGTGCCGGATGTGAGCTGGATCTCACGTCCGGCACTTGGCCGCTCCCGGTCTCGTCGTGAAGAATTTTCCCCGTGTGCGCACCGGCGCACGGGGATGGGGAATCATGCGCACGAAACTCGCCGCCGCCCTTGCGGCTCTGATCTCGGTATTCGCCCTCGTCGTGGGCGCAGCACCTGCCCAGGCGAGCACGGGCGGGACAAGCGATACGGAGCACACCGGGGTGGCCTGGATCGTGTCCTATATCCAAGGGCCGCAGGGGACGCAGCGGTCCCGCTGCTCTGCCGTGCTCGTCTCGCCGACGGTCCTGCTGACCGCCGGGCACTGCACCTACGGCGTGGTCGGGAAGACGTACGTGTCGTTCGAACGCGATATTTCTGATGGGCCTACCACGGGTCTTCCAACGGCGACGGATCCCGCCGCCGGCTACACGGCGGACGACGAGCCCATCCACGGCTACATCACCAAGGACTCGGCGGAGCGGACCCTCGGCACGGCCCGGACGCACCCCGGCTACTCGCAGTTCACGGACACGGACAACTGGAACGACCTCGGTGTGATCGTCCTGGACTCCCCGGTCACCCAGCCCGCCTACCCGCTGGCGGGCTTGGGCACTCTGGACGCCATCCGTCCCGGTGACGTGCCCAAGACGATCGTGCGGGCGGTGGGCTACGGCGACGCCATGGGGAAGCCGGATTCCGGCCCCCAGACGCCTACGCCGATTGCCTTCCCAATGGAGCGGCGCTACGTCGACATGCCCCTGCAGGGGAAGATCGAGCACCAGATCGTCCAGGCCAACGGCAATGACAACGACGCACGCGGCACGGGCGGCATCTGCTTCGGGGACTCGGGTGGACCCGTGTTCCTCAACGGGGAAGTCATCGGGATCGTCAGCTTCGGCAGCAACAACTGCCGGTACACGGCCGGAATCCAGCGCGTCGACATCGCCGAAGCACAGGACTGGCTTGCCCGCGTGACGTCGGCGGTCTAGGGCGGAGGGCCGTCTGGCGGCCGGTAGGCTCGGGGGCATGGAGTCGAGAACCGACGAGAGGCCCCCCAAGCGTTACGCGGTGATCTCGCCGACCCGCAACGACCCCCTCCTCCACACGCTCTCCGAGTCGATCGGCGGCCCTCTCGGGGACCATGCGGCGCCCGGCCTCGTCAAGAGCGGCTTCTGGACTCCCGAGCGCGTGCTCATCGTCCTGACCGCGGTCGCCGCCATCATCGGCGTCGTCATCAAGGGATACTGCCGGGTCAACGGCTGGAACACGCCCACCCACTTCTACGCCACGTGCTACTCGGACCTGCCCACGCTCTTCAAGGAGCGTGGGCTTGCCGAGGGTGTCCTGCCGTTCTTCACCCAGGACGCCCTCTTCGAGTACCCCGTGATCATGGGGCTGATCGCGGGGGCGACGGCGCTCCTCGTCCCCGGCTCGGGGGTCTCGGACGCGCGGGCCACCACCTACTTCGACATCAATGCGGCCCTCATCACCGTCATGTGGCTCATCGCGGTCATCGCGACAGCCCGCTCGAACCGACGGCGCCCCTGGGACGCGGCAATGCTCGCGATCGCGCCCGGCGCCATCCTCTCCGGATTCATCAACTGGGACATGTGGGCCGTCGCGCTCCTCGCACTGGGCCTCCTCGCCTTCGCCCGGGACCGGCCGGTGTGGGCCGGGGTGTTCATCGGTCTCGGGACGGCCACGAAGCTGTACCCGATCGTCGTGCTCGGCGCCATCCTCGTGCTCGCCGTCCGTACGGGGAAGTATCGCCCGCTCCTGCTCACAGTCGCCGGCACGGCAGGGGCATGGACTGCGGTGAACCTGCCGATCTTCCTCATGAACCCGCGCGGATGGGGGTACTTCCTCGACTTCACCAGGGAGCGCCCGGCCGGTTTCTCCTCGATCTACTTCGCCTGGAACCTCATCGCCGAGCGGCTCCACTGGATCATGCTCGACGCCCCGGGCATCAACGCGATGGTCACCGTCTCGCTCGTGCTCCTGTGCGCGGTGATCGCCGTGATCGCGCTCCATGCCCCCCGGCGTCCGCGGCTCGCGCAGCTCGCGTTCCTCGTCGTGGCGGCGTTCATCCTGACGAACAAGGTGTACTCCCCGCAGTTCGTCGTGTGGCTCATCCCGCTGCTCGCGCTGGCTCGGCCCCGGTGGCGCGACTTCCTCATCTGGATGGCCGTCGAGGCCGTCCACTGGGCTGCCGTCTGGATGTACCTCGGGCAGTGGACCAGCGGCGGGCCTGCCCAGAACAACATCGACTCGCCCTACTATGTCGGCGCGATCCTCGCGCACATGGGCGCGCTCGTGTACCTGTGCGTCAAGGTCGTCATGGACATCTACAACCCCGCAGGCGACCCGATCCGCCGCAGCCGCCAGGACGACCCGCAGGGCGGCGCGTTCGACGGCGCCCCCGACGTCCTCACCCTCGACAGCCTGCGCAGCTGGTGGGAGCAGCGCCGGAAGGCGCCGGCCCGTCGCTGAGGAAGCTCCGGGCGATCTCCCCAGCGCGCACGGGCGCCGCGGGTAGGCTCGGGGCCATGTTCAGCCGCTCAAGCCCCCCAGCAACGGCAGCCCAGACTCCCCAGCCTTCCCCAAATCCTCCCGCGACGCCGGGCGAGCGGGTCCTCCGCTGGCTCCCCACGGCACTGCACGTGGCCTTCGTGCTCCTGCTTCTGATCGGGACCGTCCGCGCCCTGGCCCCGGCCCCGGACGCAGCCGGGGCCGCACCAGGCATTGTGCTTCCCCTCGCCGGACTCCTCGCAGCGACATACGCGGCCGGGACCGTGCTCCAGAAGCGGCCCGCGAAGGGCCTTCCCTTCGAGCCGGCGCAGTACCGGCTGCACTGGCTCGCGGGCATGTGCGCCCTGTGGGCCGTGCTCGTGGCCGTCAGCGCGGAGTTCGTCTGGGTCGCCATCCCGTTGTTCTTCGTCCAGCTTCAGCTCCCGCTCCCGCCGCAGCCTGCCGCCGCCCGGCGGGCAGAACCCGAACCGAAGCCGCCGCGGGAGGCCCCAGTCCGGCAACCGGCCACGCAGCGCCAGGGCCCCCGCCTCGCAGAGTCCCTCCGGACGCTGTGCGAGCGGACCACCGCCGCATCGTCAGCACGGGGAACGGGCCTCACCTGCCGCTTCGACCTCGAAGGGACCTCCCGCACCCTGCCCGGCGACGCGGAGGACGCGTTCCTCAAGGCCGCCCAGGCGAGCCTCGCGAACGTCTGGCAGCATGCGCAGGCGAGCACCGCCGTCGTGCGCCTGGCCTACCTCGAGGACGAGGTGACGCTCGAGGTCCGCGACGACGGCGCAGGCTTCGACCCCACGGATGCGGACGCCGACGCTGCCGCGGCGCGCGAGAACGGGCTGCGCGTCCTGAGAGAGCGCGTCGAGGAGGCCGGCGCGGCCATGGCGGTCGCCTCGGCGCCGGGCGAGGGCACGCGTGTCACCGTGAGCCTCAGCATGCCCGGGACCCCCACCGGGGACAGCCACTGACCAGCACCCCGGCCCCGCAGTTTTGCGCTTTGTGACGAGCGCTTTTGCGGGCCCGTGCCGTGCCTCGGAACAATCCTGAAGAAGAATCAAGAGATCCGGTGGCAAGCCCTGGCTGGCCGGACGGCAACCCTCCTGCTGTAGCGGGGTGCTCCAGGTGAGGATTCGACGGCGCCGGCAGACCGGCGTCGTAAGTATGGCGCCCCGCGAGCTGGACGCCGTGACACGAAGGACCTCCATGGCCACACAGCTGACCGCGCCCGCCCGCGCAGGGCTCGGGGCGACCCTCCGCGCCAAGCGGCGCATCCTCGCCTCGGCGTTCGTCGGGACAACCATCGAGTGGTACGACTTCTACCTCTACGGCACTGCCTCGGCGCTCGTGTTCAACAAGCAGTTCTTCCCCGACGCCTCGCCGCTCGTCGGCATCCTCGCCTCGTTCGCGACCTACGCCGTGGGCTTCGTGGCGCGGCCCCTCGGAGGGGTGATCGCTGGGCACCTCGGCGACCGGATCGGCCGGAAGGCGCTGCTCGTGTGGTCGCTCCTGACCATGGGCGTGGCCTCGACCCTCATCGGCGTCCTGCCGAACTATGCCGCGATCGGCATCCTCGCCGTGGCCGGGCTCGTGCTGCTGCGGCTCATTCAGGGCCTCTCTGCCGGCGCGGAGTGGGGCGGCTCCGCCCTCCTCTCCGTGGAGCATGCCCCGGCGGGACAGCGCGGCTTCTTCGGCTCGTTCACGCAGGTCGGCTCCGCCGCCGGCATGCTGCTGGCCACCGGTGCCTACGCGCTCGCCCAGGCCTTCCTCACCGCCGACCAGTTCCAGGCCTTCGGCTGGCGCATCCCCTTCCTGTTCTCGGGCGCCCTCGTGCTGGTGGGGCTGTGGATCCGTCTCGGGGTCACCGACGCCGAGGAGTTCACCGCCGTGCAGGAACAGGACCGCGTCGTCGCGCGGCCGGTGGTGCGGGTGCTCCGTGAGCATCCGCGCGGGATCCTCGTCACGGTCGGCCTGCGCCTCGTCCAGCCGGCCATCTACACCCTCATGACCGTCTACATCCTCGGCTACCTCAAGGACCGCCGCGAGGACACGGCGTCGGGGCTTACCGCCATCCTCATCGTCTCGGCGATCGGCCTCTTCTCGGGCCCGTTCTGGGGCTGGCTCTCGGACCGGATCGGCCGCAAGCGGATCGCCGTGGGGGCCGCAATCGGCGTCGCGGTGCTCATTTGGCCGTTCTTCTGGTTCCTGGACCACGGGAACCTCGCGTTCCTGCCCCTCGTCCTGCTCGTGGGGATGAACATCCTGCACGACGCCATCTACGGCCCTCAGGCCGCGTGGTTCGCCGAGCAGTTCCCCACCGAGCTGCGCTACTCGGGCGTTTCCTTCGGGTACCAGGTTGGCACCGTCCTCTCCGCCGCGATCACCCCGCTCGTCGCTGCCTCGCTCCTGCAGGCCGGCGGCGGCCAGCCGTGGCTCGTGTGCGGCTGGTTCGTGTTCCTCGCGATCCTCACCACAGCCGCTGCGCTTGCTGCGAAGGACCCCGCCCGGGGACGTGCTGCCCGGACCGCACTCAAGGAGGCCTCATGACCAAGCCGCTGCTCCTCAACGCGTTCGAGATGCTCGTGCCCGTGCACCAGTCGCCCGGGCTGTGGCGCCACCCCGACTCGGGAGCGCACCGGTTCGCCGAGCTCGGGTACTGGACGGACCTCGCGAAGGCACTCGAGGACGGCGGCTTCCACGGGATCTTCTTCGCCGACATCCTCGGCCAGTACGACGTCTACGGGGGCTCCGCCGACGCCGCCGTGCGTGGGGGCGTGCAGTACCCGACGCTGGATCCGCTGCTCATCGTCTCGGCCCTCGCGGCCGCAACGGAGCGGCTCGGCTTCGGGGTCACGGCCTCGGTCACCTACGAGCACCCGTACCTGCTCGCCCGCAAGTTCGGCACGCTCGACCACCTCACGGGCGGGCGCGTCGGGTGGAACATCGTGACCTCGTACCAGGAGTCGGCCGCCCGGAACCTCGGGCTCGACACCCAGATCCCGCACGACGAGCGCTACGACCGCGCCGAGGAGTTCATGGACGTGGTCTACAAGCTCTGGGAGGGCTCGGTCGACGACGGGGCGGTGGTCGCGGACTCCGCGGCCAACGTGTTCGTGGACCCCGCCGGGGTGCGGGGGATCGGGCATGACGGCGACGTGTACCGGGTGCCCGGGCCAGCGCTCGTGGGGCCGTCCCCGCAGCGGACCCCGCTCCTGTTCCAGGCCGGCGCGTCGGCGCGCGGGCGCGCCTTCGCGGGGCGGCACGCCGAGGCCGTGTTCTTCGCCGCCTCCACCCCGGCCCAGGCACGCAAGTACACGGACGGGCTCCGCGCCGAGCTGGCCGCGGCCGGCCGCGCCCCGGAGTCGGTCAAGGCCTTCAACATCGCCACCGTCATCGTGGCCGAGACCGACGAGGCCGCCGCGGCGAAGCTCGCCGACTACGAGGCGCACGTGGACACCGATGCGGCGCTGGCGCTGTTCGCCGGCTGGACCGGCCTGGACCTCTCCGGCCTCGACCAGGACGCGCCCCTGACGTACATCAGGAGCGAGGCCAACCAGTCTGCCCTCGCGCAGTTCACGCTGCTCGACCCCGACCGCACCTGGACCCTGCGCGAGGTGGCGAAGTTCGTCTCGATCGGCGGCCGCGGGCCGGTGATCGTCGGTTCCCCGACGACCGTGGCGGATGAGCTCGAGCGCTTCGCCGAGGAGGGCGGCATCGACGGGTTCAACCTGACCTCGGCGGTACGCCCCGCGGACCTGCTCGCGTTCGCCCGCCTCGTCTCACCCGAGCTGCGCCGGCGCGGCCTCCTCGCCGAACCCGCTCCCGGGGCGACGTTCCGCGAGGCTGTCCTCGGGAAGGGCCCGCGGCTCGCCGCAGACCATCCCGGTGCCGCCGCACGCGTCCCGGTGGGCTGAGCCGGGAGCCCACGGGCCGTACCCCTGGGCGCGGCACAATGGAGCGGTGACCTCCCCGGCGGCCCCGAAGCCCTTCGACCTCGCGCACATCGGTGCCGGCCTGCCGTTCGCCGGCTCGCTCGGGGAGCTCGAGGCCGTTCTCACACGGGACACGGGCATGGCTGCCGTGGTCCAGGCACCCCCGGGGACCGGGAAGACGACCCTCGTCCCGCCGCTCGTGGCGAACCTCGCCCTGCGGGCCGCGGACCGGCCCCGGACGCCCGTGGCGCACGACGGCGGGGAGCCGCCGCGCGTCGTCGTGACCCAGCCGCGCCGGGTCGCCGTCCGGGCGGCCGCCCACCGGCTCGCGGCGCTGGACAGAAGCCGCATCGGGGAACGCTCCGGCTACACGGTGCGCGGCGAGCGGAAGGCCGGCGGTTCGACCCTGGTCGAGTTCGTGACGCCTGGGGTCCTGCTGCGCCGGCTCCTGGCCGATCCCGGGCTCCACGGCGTGGCTGCCGTTGCGCTGGACGAGGTCCACGAGCGCGGGCTCGAGACCGACCTGCTCGTCGGGATGCTCGCCGAGGTCTGTCAGCTGCGCGGCGACCTCACCCTCGTGGCGATGTCCGCGACCGTCGACGCCCCGCGGTTCGCCGCGCTCCTCGCGGACGACGCCGGCCACCCGGCTCCCGTCGTCAACTGCCCCTCGGCGCTGCACCCGCTCGAGGTGGGGTGGGCGCCGTCGACCGCTCCGCGGCTGGACGAGCGGGGGGTGACGCGCGCGTTCCTCGACCACGTTGCCGACACGGCGGGCGCAGAGCACGCCGCGGCGCGCGCGGCAGGGCGGGACGTCGACGCCCTCGTGTTCGTCCCCGGCGCCCGGGAGGTGCGGCATGTGGCGGAACGGCTGCGATCGCGCGTGCGGGGGACCGATGTCCTCGAGCTGCACGGGCAGGCCCCTCCGGCGGAGCAGGACCGGGCGGTATCGGGCCGAGGCCCGGGGGACGGGCCCCGCATCGTGGTCTCGACGGCATTGGCCGAGTCCTCGCTCACGGTCCCGGGGGTGCGGCTCGTCGTCGACTCGGGACTGGCCCGGGAGCCCCGGCGCGACGCATCCCGCGGGATGTCGGGGCTGGTGACCGTCTCGTGCTCGCGGGCGTCGGCCGAGCAGCGGGCGGGACGTGCCGCGCGCCAAGGGCCCGGGCGGGTGGTGCGCTGCTACGACCAGCGGGCCTTCGCCGCTGCGCCGGCCCATTCGACGCCGGAGATCGCCTCGGCAGACCTGACCGAGGCCGCCCTCGTCCTCGCGTGCTGGGGAGCGCCCGGGGGGCAGGGGCTCGCACTCCCGGACGTGCCCCCCGGCGCGGCACTGGCCAACGCCGTGGCGGTGCTGTCGGCCATCGGGGCCGTGGACGATTCCGGCCACGCGACGGGGTTCGGACGCACCCTGGCGCTCATCCCGGCTGACCCGCGCCTCGGCCGGGCACTGCTCGAGGGGGCTCCGCTCGTGGGCGCACGGATGGCGGCAGAGGTGATCGCGATGGTGGCCCGCGACCTCCGGCCGCCGGGGTCCGACCTCGGCCGGCTCCTCGGCGCGCTGCGCGCGGGCCGCGACCCACAGGCCCGCGCCTGGGCGCACGAGGTGCGGCGCTTCGAGCGCCTCGCCGGCACCGGCGGTGATGCGGGCCCGGGGGGCGACGCCGGCCCGGCAGCGGCGGCGGCGACGGACGCCGAGAAGGCCGGCGTCGTCGTCGCGCTGGCATTCCCGGGATTCGTGGCCCGGCGTGTCCAGGGTGACCGCGAGCAGTACCTGCTCGCCGCCGGCACGCGCGCAGGCCTTCCCGCCGGCAGCCCCCTCGCGGGGCACGAATGGCTCGCCGTGGCCGACGCCGCGCGGGCGGCGGGCCGGGACGCGGCGGGGACGGGCGCCGTCGTGCGTGCCGCCGCCCCGATCACCCAGGAGGCCGCAGAGCTCGCCGCCGCGCACCTGCTCACCGACAGGGTCGAGGCGCGGTTCGAGAACGGCCGCGTCGTGGCACGACGCGAGCGGCGGCTCGGCGCGATCCAGCTCGCCTCCACACCAGTGCGGCCTGGGCGCGAGGAGGGGCACGCGGCGGTCGCCCGCGCGCTGGAGGCCCAAGGGCTCGGGGCGATCGGCTGGTCCGGCGGTGCTGCCGCGCTGCGCCGCCGGCTCGCACTCGTGCGCCGCGAGCTCGGCGACCCCTGGCCCGACGTGTCCGAGCCCGCCCTGCTGGCCCGGCTCGAGGACTGGCTCGCCCCGGAGCTCGACTCGCTGGCCGGCGGGGCGAGCGTGCGGGGGATCGACCTCGCAGAGCCCCTGCGCCGGCTCCTGCCCTGGCCGGAGGCTGCGCGCCTCGACGAGCTCGCGCCCGAGCGGCTCGAGGTGCCCAGCGGTTCGCGCGTGCGGATCGAGTACCCGGAGGCTGCCGACGCGGGTGACGACGGAGCGGCCCGCTCTGGCCCCCAACCGGTCGTCGCGGTCAAGCTCCAGGAGTGCTTCGGGTGGGCCGAGACGCCGCGGCTCGTCGACGGGCGCGTGCCGGTGCTGTTCCACCTGCTCTCCCCGGCCGGGCGGCCGCTCGCCGTGACCGGGGACCTCGCATCGTTCTGGTCGGGGCCGTACGCGCAGGTGCGGGCGGAGATGCGTGGGCGCTACCCCAAGCACCCGTGGCCCGAAGACCCGTGGACGGCCATCGCGACGGCCAGGACCACGCGCCGCATGTAGCGGGTGCGGGCTCAGGCGCGGCGTACGATCGGCCCATGGACGCGCCCCCCACGACGGCCCGCACCCGGCCCGCCACCGCCGACGACTGGCCCCGCATCCGCGACATCTATGCGGCCGGGATCGAAGCCGGTGACGCCACGTTCGAGTCGGCCCCGCCCGCCACGTGGGAGGCCTTCGCCGCGACCAAGGAGTTCGTGCTCGTCGCCGAAGGCTCTGCAGACGGCCACACGGTGCACGTCCTCGGCTGGACGGGCGCGGCCCGGGTGTCTGCGCGCGAGGTGTACCGCGGCGTCGTCGAGCACTCGCTCTACGTGGATCCCGCGGCAGGGCGGCGCGGCGTGGGGACCCTGCTCATGGGAGCGCTCCTCGACGCATCGCGTGACCGCGGCATCTGGACCGTCCAGGCCACCGTTTTCCCCGAGAACCTTCCGAGCCTGGCCCTGCACCGCAAGTTCTGGTTCCGCGAGGTGGGCCGCCGCGAACGCATCGCGCTCATGGCGCACGGCCCACTCGCGGGCACCTGGCGGGACACGGTGCTGCTCGAGCTGCGGCTGTGATCGGTGCGAAACTGCACAGCTCGCGAAAGGATCGCCCGTGAACCACCTCGATACCGCCGTGAGTTGTGCAGTTTGTGACGCAGAGCCGCCGAGCGGAGCACCCTAGGCTGTGGCCATGGGGAATTTCCGTGTGGCCGCTCTCGTCCTCGCCGCCGCCCTCACGGGCGCCGCGCTCACCTCGTGCGACGACGGCCGCCAGACCGCGGCCAAGCAGGCCGCGGGAGAGCTCGCCGCGGCGCTCTCCGCCCTCGACGTCTCGCAGGCGCCGCTGAAGGGGACGGGGCCCGCGGCGGCCCAGGAGAAGCTCGAGTCGACGGTGAAGGGGCTCGGCGAGGCCAAGCCGACCGTCACCGCCGGCGAGCCGAAGCTCGACGGCGACAAGGCTGACGTTGTGCTCGACTACGCGTGGAAGCTTGCCGGGCAGGAGTGGTCCTACCAGACGACGGCGCAGCTCGCCCGGGACGGGGACCGGTGGCTGGCGCAGTGGAAGCCGGACCTGCTCGCGCCCCAGCTTGGCGAGGCCGAGGTCCTCACGCTCGCAACGACCGCCCCGCCGCGCGCGGACATCCTCGGCGCTGGGGGAACTGCCCTCGTCACGGCCCGCCCGGTCCTTCGCGTGGGGATCGACAAGGCGAAGGTCCCCGCCGAGGGCCAGTCCGACGCGGCAGCCAAGCTCGCCGCCCTCCTCAAGGTGGATCCGGCCGAGTACGCGAAGCAGGTCGCCGCCGCAGGGGAGAAGGCGTTCGTGGAGGCCATCGTGCTCCGCGACGAGGCGGGGCGCACTCCCACTGACCTCGAGATCGCCGCCGTCCCCGGGGCGATCACCGTCAAGGACACGATGCCGCTCGCCCCGACGCGCACCTTCGCCCGGCCGGTCCTCGGCACCGTGGGCCCTGCCACTGCCGAGCAGGTCCAGGCCTCCAACGGTGCGCTGCAGGCCGGCGACACCACCGGAGTCGCCGGCCTGCAGGCGCAGTACGACTCGCAGCTGCGCGGGAAGGACGGCCTCGCCGTCTACGCCCAGCCCGCCGACCTCACCCCTGAGAAGCTCCGCACGACGCCGGGTGCGCGCCGCACGCTCTTCGAGTCCGCGCCCGTGCCGGGCACACCGCTCACGACCACGCTGGACCTCAGGCTCCAGCAGCTCGCCGAGGACACACTGGCCGGGGTCGGGCCGGCGTCGGCCATCGTGGCCCTGCGGCCCTCCGACGGCGCCGTCCTCGCCGCGGCCTCCGGGCCCGGCAGCAACGGGTACAACACGGCGATGCTCGGCCAGTACGCGCCCGGGTCGATCTTCAAGACGGTCGACTCGCTCGCCCTCATCCGGCAGGGAGCGACCGCCGAGACCCGCGTGCAGTGCACCCCGACGCTTACCGTGGACGGCCGGACCTTCTCCAATGCCCCCGGCTACCCGGCCTCGTCCCTCGGGGACGTGACGCTGCGGGACGCGTACGCGCACTCCTGCAACACGGCCTTCATCGCGCAGCGGGACAAGGTCTCGCAGGCGCAGCTCGAGTCAGCGGCGACGTCGCTGGGCGTGGCCGTGGACGCGCCCAGACTCGGCGCCGCCGCCTTCCTCGGTTCCGTGCCCGGGGACGCCGCCGGGACCGAGCACGCCGCCTCGATGATCGGACAGGGCAGGATCCTGTTCTCCCCGCTCGCCGCCGCGGTCATGGCCGGCTCGGTCGTGAAGGGCGCGCCCGTTTCGGCGCAGCTCGTCGTCGGCGGGTCGACGCCCTCTGGCAGCGCCCCCCCGAGCACGACGCCGGCCGGGTCGCCGAGTGCCTCGGCCAGCCCCGCGGCGTCGTCCGCGCCGGCCGGGCCCCCGGTCACCGCCGCGGAGGCGGCCGTCCTCCAGGACCTCATGCGCGCTGTGGTGACGAGCGGGCACGCCGGCTTCCTCGCGGATGTGCCCGGCGGACCCGTCGGGGCCAAGACCGGCACGGCCGAGTTCGGCACCGACACGCCGCCGAAGACCCATGCCTGGATCATCGGCACCCACGGCGACCTCGCGGTCGCGGTCTTCGTGGAGGAGGGAGGGCTTGGAGCGACCATCTCCGGCCCGCTGCTCGACCGGTTCCTCACACAGGCCGGGTAGACGCCGCCGGCGCCGGCGTTTGGAGGGTGGCGGCACGGGTAAGCGGACGGTCATGTTCACCCGGGATGCAGCCCCCCGAATCCATCGGCTCGAGCACGCGCGGACCAATCTCTACGTGGTCGAGGACAGCAGTGGACTGACCCTCGTCGACGCGGGGCTCCCCGCAACGGAGGCGCTCCTCGCCCGCGCCGTGCGCGAGCTCGGCCGCGGCCCTGAGGACATCAGGGCGGTGGTCCTGACCCACGCGCACTTCGACCACATCGGCTTCGCGAGGAAGCTCCAGCGGCGCTTCGGCATCCCGGTCTACGCCGATCCCGGGGACCACTACATCGCCGCGCACCCCTATCGCTACAAGCGGGAGCGCAGCCCCCTGCTGTACCCCTTCCGCTACCCGAGGGCGATCCCGGTCCTGACCGCCATGGCCGCCGCTGGCGCGCTCATGGTCCCAGGCGTCCCCGACATGCAGCCGCTCACGCAAGCGGTCCTCGACACCCTTCCCGGCAGCCCCGTCCTCGTGCCGGTCCCGGGCCACACCGCAGGTTCGGTGGCGCTGTGGTTCCGGGAGAGGGACACGGTGGTCAGCGGCGACGCCCTCGTGACGCTCGATCCCTACACGGGGCGGCCGGGGCCGCAGATCGTCGCCCGGGCAGCCACTGCGGACAGCACGCAGGCGCTGGACTCGCTGGCCGCGCTCGGCGACACTGGCGCCTCGATCGTGCTCCCTGGGCACGGTGACCCGTGGATGCACGGCGTGAGGGGCGCTGTGGCACTCGCTCTCGAGGCGTCCGCCCACTGACTGCTCGTGCTGGCGGCGCGCCGCCCAATGGCGCTCAAAATCCGGTCCGGCGGGTCAAACCGGGCTGGCCGGGGCGATCATAGAGGTAGGGGCAGCTTCCAAGCAGAGGGAGCCCCATGTGGCCTGTGGAGTCTTCCCCGCCGGCCGGCCCCTCGTCAGTCAGGTCGAAACCATGCACCCCGAAACGAAGCGGCCCCAGAATGAGGCGTGGGGCCGCAGCTCGCGTTTTCCTGTCCTGGCCTTCCGGGAGGAGCCGCTCCCGCAGCGGCCGTCAGCGGAGCTCCGCTCGTCGGAACGAAGCAGGGAATTGCTCGCATGGCTGCTGTCGGCAGGGTTGACCGAAGACCAGGCCCGTGCCGAGGCGGCGCGCCTCATGGCAGGTGACGTCTGGGGCGGGTAGGACCTTTCTCGTGGACGAAGCGGAGATGGAAGTCCAGGACCGGAAGGCGATGCTGGCCGAGCTGCAGGACCTGCTGCTCGACAGCCCGGATCTGCGCGCCTTCCTGAACCAGCTGACAGACCTCGCAGCGCTCCGTCTGTCCCGAACGGGAACGGCCTTCTGCAGCATCACCCTGCGCCGGCATCGCCGGGGCGTCACCTTCGCCTTCAGCGACCCGGAGGCCGCCCTCTGGGACGAGGTCCAATACGGGCGGGACGACGGACCGTGCCTCGAGGCGATGCGCACCGGTCGGATCGTCGCCACAGCCGACCTCTGGGCCGAGAAGCGCTGGCGCTCCTACGTGGACCATGTCCAGGGGAGGGGACCGCGCTCTCTGATCGCAGCTCCGATTTCGTTGGAGGGCGACGCGGCTGCGGCCCTGAACTGCTACAGCGCTCGCCCCGACGCCTTCGGTGACCAGGACCTCGAGCTTGCCTCCTCTCTCGCCGCTGACGTTTCCTCCTCGGTCAGGATTGCCCTGAAGATCGCTGCGGAGAGCGAATTGGCCGCCGACCTCAGCGCGGCCCTCGGTTCGCGCACGGCCATCAACCTCGCCGCTGGGATTGTCATGGGACAGTCCCAGTGCAGTCAGGAAGAGGCCATGGCGATCCTGATCCAGGCCTCCAACCACCGGAACCAGAAGCTGCGCGACGTGGCCCTCGAGATCATCGCCGCCTACGACCCCTCGGGGCCGAAAACCAGATTCGAATGACAGGGCGCTGTGCTTGCACCCTGACAGACGCCGTGCCTAGGCTCAGAACCGGAGTCCGCGCACGGGGGGAGGGATCATGGATGCGATGAATCCGCAGGGACACCGCGATACGGGAGCCGCCGTGCCGTCCGAACTCCCGCTCGCCCGCGAGCTTGCCGCGCTCACCGCCCATCTGGCTGAACTCCTCCTGACCCATGACACGGTCGATGAAGCGGTCCAGTCCCTCGCGAACGCCGCGAAGGACGCCATCACGGGAGCCTCGGGGGCTGGGGCAAGCCTGATCGACCCGCGGGGGCGGAAGACCAGCAGCGGCGCGACGGATGCGGTGGTCCTCCACGCGGACTCCCTCCAGTACGAGCTCGGCGAAGGGCCGTGCCTGAGTGCGTGGGCCGAGCAGCGCAGCATCACGATGAGCGATTCGCGCGCGGAGACGCGCTGGCCCGGGTGGACGCAGGCCGTTGCCGGTCTCCCGCTCCGCTCAGCGCTGAGCACCCCGCTCATGTCCGGCGACACCGCGATCGGAGCCCTGAAGGTCTACTCCACCGAGCCGGATGCCTTCACCCCGCGGGATATGGAATTCCTCACCCTGCTGGCGCGCCCGGCGGCCCTGATGCTCGCCAACGTGCAGGCGCGCGACGCCGCGCAGCGGCTGAGCAGCGACCTCACCGGGGCGCTCTCGGACCGTGACGCGATCCAGCGGGCCGTGGGGATCATGATGGAACGCGAGGACCTCGCCGCCGATCAGGCGCTTTCGAGAATTGTCGCCCTTTCACGGCTCAGGCAGCGGGCCGTTCGCGACACAGCCCTGGACATTGTCCAAGGGCGCGCGCACAAGGGATAGGGATGGACATTGCGGCGAACGGCGCCGACGGGCAATGGAAGCTCACCCGCAAGGCCATGGACGAGGCCGGTCTGAAGATAGGCGACGTGTGGCTGCGCTACTTCAGCCTCAGCGGCGCAGCGGGCGAGTACGAGCTCGAGGCGTACCTGAGCGGCCTCGTGACGCTCCCGCCGATCCAGAGGGACCTCGTCTCGCACGCCGTGAACGAGCTCATCGATGAGCGTCCGCCCCCGCGGAAGGCGCCCTACAGCGACGAGCTCGGCGAGGGACGCCAGCAGTAGCCAGGGCGTCTCAGCCTTCGGAGAGCCGGCCGCTCTTCTTCTGCAGCCTGTCGATGTGCTCGGATGCCTCGGCCTTGGTCAGGTCGGCGGGAAGCTCCTCGCCGGCCTCGCGTGCGAGGGTGTCGAGATAGCTGCGTTGGGCGGCGGTCATCGGCTCGTCCCCGGTCACCCAGTCTTCGGGGTCCCTGTCCAGACCGCCGCGCGGCTCCGGTTCCGGGCTGCCGATCGTCTCCTTGTCGTTCATGGACTGGCCCTGCCCAGCGCGGCTGCGGCCCAAACCGGGCGTGTCCGGCGGCGGCGCACCGCCGCGGGCGTGGGGCCGGATATCCTCGTGACCGACCACGGGCGCACACCCACGAGACCGCACACCCCACCGACCACGGCATCGAGGCACTCACCGCATGAGCTCCCGCACCGCCAGTCCCGCAGCCCTCCGCGCGGCTGCCCTCGCGACCTTCACGGTCTTCGCGACCAACGGCTTCATCTTCGCGTCCTGGGCAGCGCGCATCCCCTCGGTCACCTCGACCCTCGGGATCACGACTGGCGAGATGGGACTCCTGCTCTTCGTCGGTGCGATCGGCTCCCTCATCGCCCTTCCGCTCACGGGCACGGTCGCCGACCGGATCGGCCTGAAGCGCACGGTCCGCCTCGGCGGCGGCCTCGCAATCACCGGCGGCGCCGTCATCGCCGTCGGCCTCCTGGTCCGCTCGCCTATCGCCGTGGCTGCGGGCCTGGCCGTCTTCGGGGCCGGGATCGGATTCTGGGACGTGGCCCAGAATCTCGCCGGCGCCGATGTCGAGCACCGCCTCGGCCGGACCATCATGCCGCAGTTCCACGCGGCCTTCAGCGGCGGCGCGTTCCTCGGCGCCGTCGTCGGCGCGGGACTCAGCGCGGCGGGCGTGGACCTGCCGCTGCACCTCTTCGGGATCATCCTGGCGGTCGTGCTCGTCATGGCTGTGGCCCCGCGGCACTTCCTGCCGCACACGCACGACGCCGACCACACCGGTGACGCCGCCGGCGCGCCCGGGGAGGTGGCCGCCTCTGGCAAGGGGGGCGCGCTCGAGGCGTGGCGGGATTCGCGCACCGTGCTGATTGGCGTCGTCGTGCTCGGGGCGACGCTGACCGAGGGGGCGGGCAACGACTGGATCTCCAAGGGTGCGGTGGACGGCCTCGGGGCCAGCGAGGCCGCGGGCGCAGGGCTGTTCGCAGCGTTCGTCGGTGCCATGACGCTCGCCCGCTGGTTCGGGGGCCCGGTGATCGACCGGATCGGGCGCGTGAGTGCGCTGCGCATCAGCATGGTCTCCGCGTTCATTGGCCTTGTGGCATATTCCCTTGCCGGCACCTATTGGGTTGCGGCCATCGGCGCCGTCCTGTGGGGGATCGGAGCCGCGCTGACCTTCCCGATGGGCATGTCTGCCGCAGCAGATGACCCGCGCAAGGCCGCCGCCCGCGTCTCGGTGGTCTCGACGGTCGGGTACGTCGCGTTCCTCGCCGGGCCCCCCTTCCTCGGCCTCCTGGGCGACCACGTGGGCCTGCGCCCCGCACTCCTCGCGATCCTCGTGCCCATCGCGGTCGCCCTCCTCCTCGCGGGCGTGACACGCAAGGAGACCGTGACGGCCGAGGAGACCGCGCAGTAGGGTTCTCCCCATGAGCCCCTCCCGCCTGAGCGTCCGCCGGCTGCGGCCGCCCGGCATACCGTTCCATGTCGTGGCGGGCATGGACCGGAGGATCGTCCGAGCAGTTGCCGCGCTGCCCGCTGGCCCGTGGGACGGGGCATTCTCCTGGCTCACGCGCGCTGCCACCCGCTCCGTCCTGTGGATCGCCATCGCGGCGGGCCTCTCGACCCGGAAGGGGCCCCCGCGGCGTGCTGCCGCCCACGGTCTGCTCGCCGTCGCAGTCGCCTCCGCGGGCGTGAACCTCATCGCCAAGCGTCTCCTGCCGCGCACGCGCCCCCACCCGGAGAGCCTCCCGGCCTACCGGTTCCTCCACCCGCAGCCGACCAGCTCCTCCCTCCCGAGCGGCCACTCGGCGTCGGCCGTCGCCTTCGCCGCCGGCGTCGGGATGGTGAGCCCTGCCCTCGGCGCCGCGCTCGCCCCGCTCGCAGCCGGCGTCGCGTACTCGCGCGTGCACACGGGTGCCCACTGGCCGAGCGACGTCGTCCTCGGCTCGGCGCTCGGCGCTGGGGCCGCCCTCGCGACCCGGACGTGGTGGCCGCGCCAGGAGGCCGCGCCGGAGCCGCGGTCGACGCCGGCCCCCGCACCCGCCCTCGAGGGCGGTGAGGGCCTCGTGATCGTGGTGAACCCGCTCAGCGGGAGCACGGAGGAGAGCGTCCGATCGAGCCTGGCTACCCTGTTCCCCCGCGCGGAGGTCCACGAGCTGCGGGAGGACGAGGACGCGCTCGAGGCCGCCCGCGCCCTGGCCGCCCGTCCCGGGGTGCACGCCCTCGGAGTATGGGGCGGCGACGGCACTGTCGGGGCCATCGCCGGGGTCTGCGCGGAGACCCGCCTCCCCCTCGTGGTGCTGCCCGGCGGGACCTTCAACCACTTCGCGCGGGACGTCGGCGCGCTCGAGCCCGACGAGGTCGCCGAGGCTGTCGGGGCGGGCCATGCCATCCGCTGCGACCTCGGCCGGGTGCGCGTGGAACGCGGAGCCCTCGAGAAGCCGGACGTGAGCCACACTGTCATGCTCAACACCGGCAGCATCGGCGTGTACCCGAACCTCGTGCGCCGCCGTGACCACCTGCTCCGCCGCTTCCCGGCCCTGGGCAAGCGGGCGGCCGCAGCGCTGGCGGCACTCGCCACGTTCTCGGCCTCGACCCCCACACGGCTTGCGGTCGACGGCGGCCGGCACAGGCTCTGGATCCTCTTCATCGGCCGAGGCCGCTACTGGCCGCGCGACCTCGCGCCGCTCGAGCGCCCCATCGTGGACGACGGCGTCCTCGACCTCCGCGCGATCGGCGCCGGCCCCCGCTTCGCCCGCCTGAGGGTCCTCGGCGCGGTCGCCACGGGCACCACCGAGAAGAGCCCCGTGACCCACACGTGGGAAGCCGGGACCCTCGACGTCGCCGCCCGCAAGGGCGCGCTCATCCTGGCGGTCGACGGCGAGGTCATCCCCGGCGTCCGCCGCGCCACCATCAGGGTCGAGCCGGGCGCGCTGACCGTCTACTCGCCGCGGGGGGCAGCCGAACCCGCGGACTGACGGCGCCGTCAGCCCGCCGTCGTGAGCGGGCCGTCAGGAACCGGACGCCGCTGTGGACGGAAGCGCCGACGGGCTGGGGCTGGAGGGAGCCTGCGACCGCTGGCCGCGGCGATCGGTGCTGCCCGTCTGGTCGCCCGCACCGGTGCCGCCGCTCTGCGTTCCGACCTGGAACTGGCCCGCACGTCCAGCCGCGCCCGAGCGCGCGTCCACGGCCTTCTGCAGACCAGCCCCGCCGAGGCCCCCAGCCAGGACGAGGCAGACGCCGGCGAGGACCTTCGTGGCCCTCCCGGGGCGCCAGCGCGGAGCCGGGACGAATTCCTGGTCCTCCGGCTCGTCGAAGGCGTCCCCGACCGCTGTGGGCAACGGGGAGATGCGCTCCGTGGGGGCAGTGGTCTCAGGGAAGGGCTCTGTCATGGCGGCTCTATTCATAGCGGAGGGCGTCGATGGGGCGGAGCTTGGCGGCCTTGTTCGCGGGATAGATGCCGAACACCAGCCCGATCCCAGCGGATACGGCCACGCTGAGCCACACGGTCCACCACTGCACCTCCGGCTGGATCCCGAAGAGCTGGAACGCCGAGGCACCGAAGCCCAGGAGGATCCCGACCAGTCCGCCGAGCACCGAGATGATGAGTGACTCGACGAGGAACTGCAGCACGATGTTCCCGCGGGTCGCACCGATGGCCTTGCGGATCCCGATCTCGCGCGTCCGCTCCGTCACCGTCACGAGCATGATGTTCATGACCCCGATCCCGCCCACGAGCAGGCTGATCCCCGCGACCGCCCCGAGGAGGATCGTAAGGGTCTGGGTCGTCGAGGTGGCCGTGGAGAGGACCTGGGCCTGGTTGCGGACCTGGTAGTCACGGTTGTCGGAGGTGACCTGGTGCCGGGCGTCGAGGATCTGCTGGATCTCGTTCTGCGCCTGGGTCATGACGTCCGCGCTCTTGGCCTGGACCGCGATGGAGGACAGGCTCTGGGTATAGCCCGTGAACGTCCCCTGCGCCGTCTGGATCGGCACCATCGCGACGTCGTCCGGATCGTTGAGCCCGCTCGTCCCCTTGGGGGCGAGCACCCCTGCCACCGTGAAGTTCTGGCTGTTGAGCGTGACGGTCTGCCCCACGAGCGAGGAGACGTCCTGGGCGAGGTCGGCCGCCACGCTGTTGCCGAGCACGACGACGGGCTGGCCTGCGTCCGCGTCGTCGAGCACCCGGCCCGCAGCGGCCGTGAACGCCGTGATTCCGAAGTACGACGGCGTGGTGCCCAGCGTCGACGCGATCGAGTGCGTGGACGAACCGAGGGCGGCGGTGACGGACTGGGCCTGGACCACGGGGGCTGTCGTGGCGATGTCCGGCGCGAGGACTGGGTCGTCGAGGGACTGCTGGTCCCCGGTGGTGAGGAACGTGGACCGGGTGCGGACCGCCGTCGCGCTTCCGCCGGTGGTGCGGCCGCCCGTCGCGACGGCGCGGTTCACGGTGAGCACGTTGGTGCCGAGCCGCCCGATCTGGTCCTTGATCATGTTCGTGGTGCCTGCGCCCACGGCGAGGAGGGTGATGACTGCGCTGATCCCGATCACGATGCCGAGCGTGGTGAGGACCGAGCGCATCTTGTTGGCCGCGATGCCGGAGAGGGCGAACCGGACCGCCTCGGCGATCACGCCGTGCCTCCCTGCGTGCCGCTGCCTGCCGGGGACGCTGCCGAGTCCCCGATGATCCGGCCGTCCTGCATCCGGACGACGCGCTCGGCGCGGGCCGCGACATCGGGCTCGTGCGTGATCATGACGATCGTGCGGCCGCGCGCGTGGAGGGCGTCGAAGAGATCGAGGATCTCGTGCGAGGAGCGGGAGTCGAGTGCACCGGTCGGTTCGTCCGCGAGGAGCAGGACGGGCTCACCCACGAGCGCCCGGGCGATCGCGACGCGCTGCTGCTGGCCGCCCGAGAGCTGCGAGGGAAGGTGCCCGGCGCGCGGGGAGAGGCCGACGGCGTCGAGCGCCTCGAGCGCGCGGGCGTGCCGTTCGCGGCGGGGAACTCCGCGGTAGGCGAGGGGCATCGCCACGTTGTCCACGGCCCGCGTCCGGGCGATGAGGTTGAAGCTCTGGAACACGAAGCCGATCTTGCGGTTGCGGATCTGGGCGAGCTGGAACTCGTCGAGCTCGCCCGTGGCGATCCCGTCCATGAGGTACTGCCCGTGGGTGGGGGCGTCGAGGCAGCCGATGATGTTCATCATGGTCGACTTCCCCGACCCGGAGGCGCCGACGATGGCCACGAACTCGCCGCGGCCGATGGTGAGGCGCACGCTGTCGAGCGCCCGGACCTCCGCCTCTCCCTGGCCGTAGACCTTCCGCACGTCCCTGAGCGCGATGACCGGTCGCGGCCGCCGTCCCGGCCGACCGGGTCCCAGAGCCGCGGTGGCGACGCCGCCCGCCGCGTCAGCGGCCGGTGCCGGAGTTGCTGCCGCCACCCGTGCCCCCTCGTGCGCCGTTGCCGTTCGTCCCGCCGTTGCCGTTTGTCCCGCCGCTGCCACCGGCCCCGCCGCCGAACAGACCGCGGGGGCTCTGGGTTGGCGTGTCCGTGGTGCCGGTGACGCTGGGCAGGACGATCTCGTCGCCCTCGCCGAGCCCCGTGAGCACCTGGGTGCGGCCGTTGGCCGTGATGCCGGTCGTCACGGTGACCGGAGTGTCCGCGCCGTCGCGCCGTACGGTCACGGTCTGGCGGGTGCCCGCGGTGGTGATCGCGAGGGTCGGCACCACGAGCGCGTTGTCCGCCGACGCCGTCGTGACCGCCACGGTGGCGCTCTCGCCGAGCCGCACGACGGCGGGCGGGTTCGCGATCGACGCCGTCACGGCGTAGGTCACGACGCCGTTCGTGGTGGTCGAGGTCGCCGCGATCGAGGTGACCTTGCCCGTCACGGGTGCGGCGACGGCGTCGGCCTTGAGCGCGGGGAAGCTCAGGGTGGCCGCCTGGCCGACCTTCATCGCGGCGACGTCCGACTCCGAGAACGCCGCACTCACCTGGAGGTGGGCCGTGTCGCTCAGCGTCACGAGTCCTGCCGAGCTGCCTGAGCCGCCAGTCGCCGCCGCGGCCCCGCCCGTGCTGCCTGAGCCGGAGCCGCCCGAGGAGCCGGAGCCGCCCGATGCCCCCGAGGAGCCGGACGCGCCTGACCCGCCGGATCCGGCTGACCCGCCGGCGCCCACGACCGCACCCACGGCGGTCACCGTCCCGTCGGCCGGCGCCTTCACCACGCACTCGGCCAGAGTGCCCTGCGCGGTCGTGAGCGCGATCTGGGCGCTCGTCGTGTTCGCCGGTGCCGCGTTGGCCTGCGAGTTCTGGGCGGAGGTGAGCGAGACGTTCGCCGACGCGAGCTGCTGCTGGTCCTTGAGGGCCGAGGAGGCCTGCTGGTTCTGCGCCTGCGTCAGCGCCTGCTGGTCCTTCGTCAGCTGCGTCTGCGCCGCCGTCAGCGCGTTGGCCGCCGCCGTGCTGCTCGGGCTGGCCGAGGCGGCCGCCTGGTCCTGGGCGACCGTCCCCTGGTCCGCGTCGACCTGCTTCTGGGCCGCCGCGACGGCCGCGGCCTGCTGCTGGGCGTCGAGGGCCTGGGTCTGCTGGGCATTCGTGACCTGCTGCTGGGCCTGGGCCACGGCGTTCGCCGCACCCGCCGCCTGCTGCCCGGCCTGGGCGTTCGCGGCGTCGAGCTGCGCCCGCGCAGAGTCGACCGCGTTCTGGGCACTGGTGGGGTCGAGGTCCACGAGCTCGTCGCCCGCCTTGACGCTCTGGCCCACCGCGACCTTGACCGCGGTGACAGCCCCCGTGC
The DNA here is from genome assembly GCF_002224485.1 of Sinomonas sp. R1AF57. Lineage (GTDB taxonomy): Bacteria > Actinomycetota > Actinomycetes > Actinomycetales > Micrococcaceae > Sinomonas > Sinomonas flava. The sequence continues at coordinate 3,658,483 of NZ_CP022463.1, read as the reverse complement.
AGTTGCCGCCACCCACGCTCGTGGTCGTCGAGGAGGAGACGCTTCCGGAGGCGGTCGCGGTCTGGTCGAGCGAGGCCCGCGAGACGGCAACCGTCCTGCTGCTCACGGCGCTGGCAGGGCGCGCGGTCGCAGAGACGGTGGCCCAGATGCCCCCGCTCAGCAGCAGTGCAGCCGCGCCGAGGGCGCTGTTGATCACGATGGTTCGGCGGTTCACGCCAGAACCGTAGGGCGTCAGGCTATGCGAGGGCTGTGCAGGCACTCGGGGAAGGCTGAATGGGGCGTGCCCGAGGGCACAATTCATCCTTGGGGAGGATACGGGGCGGCGACGGCCCGGAAGGTTCATCCTCGCGGGCGTCGCGGCGGCCCCCTGAGCGGCCTAGCGTGGAGGTGTCGATCCACAGCGAACCCAAGGGGAGTGTCATGATCCAGGCCCGAGACCTGGCCAAGGTCTACGGCGCGAAGACCGCCGTCGACGGCGTCACCTTCACCGTCCACCCCGGTCGCGTGACCGGCTTCCTCGGCCCCAACGGCGCCGGCAAGTCCACCACGATGCGCATGATCATGGGCCTCGACGCCCCGACCCGCGGCACCGTGACCGTCAACGGCGAGCCGTACGCGAAGCACCGGGCGCCGCTGCGCGAGATCGGCGCGCTCCTCGAGGCCCGCGCCGTCCACCCCGGCCGGAGCGCCTACAGCCACCTGAGGGCCCTCGCCGCCACCCACGCCATCCCGACCTCGCGCGTCGACGAGGTCATCGACATGACCGGGCTCGGCGCCGTCGCCCGCAAGAAGGTCAAGGGGTTCTCCCTCGGCATGGGCCAGCGGCTCGGCATCGCCGCGGCGCTCCTGGGCGACCCCCAGGTCGTGATCCTCGACGAGCCCGTCAACGGCCTCGACCCCGAGGGCGTCCTGTGGGTGCGCAACCTCGTCAAGTACCTCGCCTCGGAGGGCCGCACGGTGTTCCTCTCGAGCCACCTCATGAGCGAGATGTCCCAGACCGCGGACCACCTCATCGTGATCGGCCGCGGCAGGATCATCGCGGACGCGCCGATCCAGGACATCCTCGACGGCCGGGGAGAGACGCGCACGCGCGTCCGCACGGACCGGCCCGAGCAGCTGGCCGCGCTTCTGGCCCGCGAGGGCGTGAGCATCCGGGCCCAGGAGCGCGAACTCCTCGAGGTCTCCGGGCTCGAGCCGCGCGAGATCGCCCAGGCAGCACTCGGCGCGGGTGTCCTCGTCTACGAGCTGACCCCCCTGACGGCAAGCCTCGAGGAGGCCTACCTCGAACTCACGAAGGATGATGTCGAATACCGCTCAGAGACGGGCCACGCGCACGACGCCGGCCCCTCGCCAGAGCAGGCCCCCGCACCCGCCGCTGCGCAGGGTGCCCAGAACCAGGAGGCGAACCGATGAGCACCGCAGTCCATCCCGCCCGCCGCGCCGGCGCGCCGGCGCTCACCGGCCCGAACTTCTTCCGGGTCCTGTCCTCAGAGCGCATCAAGCTCTTCTCGCTCCTGTCCACGCGAATCCTCCTGCTCTGCGCCGTCGCGCTCATGGTCGGGTTCTCCGCACTCCAGGCATGGGGAGTCGGGCAGGCCCTCACCGCGCAGCGCAACGGCGCGACCGGGCCGCGCGAGGCGATCGACGTCGCCTCGATCGTGCCGCAGCTGCCGTCGGCGGGCGTGTCCTTCTCCCAGCTCATCATCGGCTCCCTGGCCGTGCTGATGATCAGCGCTGAGTTCACGTCGGGCATGTCGCGCGCCACCTTCGCCGCGGTTCCCAAGCGCTGGCCCGTGCTCAGCGCCAAGGCCGTCTACGCGGTCGTCCTCGGATTCGTCGTCACCTACGTCGGCGCGTACCTCGGCGGGCTCGTCGCCCAGCCCATCCTCGGCAACTACGACCTGCACCTCGACATGGCCAGCTGGGACATCCAGCGGCACATGCTCCTGAGCGCCGCGTATGTCGCCGCGGTCGCCCTCATGGGCCTCGGCCTCGGCGCGCTCCTGCGGAATTCGGCAGGCGCGATCGTGCTCCTCGTCGCGGCGCTGTTCGTCCTCCCGATCATCTTCCAGCTCATCCCCGGCGACTTCTTCAAGGAGGCGCGCAAGTACCTCCCGACGAATGCCGCAAACGCCATGATGGAGGCAGGCTCGACCGCCCCGCTCAACACGGCGTACCTCGAGCCGTGGCAGGGCACCCTGGTCCTTGCCGCCTATGTCGTGGCGCTGCTCGTGGCGGCGTTCGCGACGCTCCGGCAGCGGGACGTCTAGGAACGAGCCCGGACAAGCCAGGAGAGGAAGTGCACGCGCCACCCGCGCCGTCCACCGCGTTCGCGGTCCCGCCACGGCGGGGCCGCGTCCGCGCGTACCTCGCCGACCACCCGCTGACAATGGACTGGATTGTCGTGGGTGCCGCGGTGTTCCTTGCCGTGCCGCTGCTCGTCGAGCTCGCCGTGCACGGGCGCTGGTGGCTGTTCGCCCTCCTGGGGATCCAGCAGGTCGCCCTCGCCGGGCGGCGCCGCTCCCCGTGGGCGGTCCTCGTCGTCACCGTCGCGATCGACGCTGCCCTGCTCTACCAGTCGCCGAACAGTTCGGTGATGAGCGCGGCGATCTTCTTCGCGCTCTATGCCGTGGCCGTCGTGGCCCCTGCTCCGGTCGCGTTCGGGGCCTCGGTCCTCGCCTCGGTGCCCGCGTCCGTGTACTACGCGTTCGTCTACACCCCCCACGGCCCGGAGATCCCGGACAACGCGCGGTACGTGGGCCTGGTCGCGGCCGTCTCCGTGCTCCTCATGGACCTGCTCGCCGCGGGATTGGGCATCTGGGTCCGCGGCACGCGCGAGCACCAGGCCGAGGTGCGCGCCTGGGCCATGCGGCACGCCGAGCTCGCCTCGGCGCAGGAGCGCAACCGGATCGCCCGCGAGATGCACGACGTCGTGGCGCACTCCCTGACGGTCATGATCGCCCTGAGCGACGGCGCGGCGAAGGTGACGGGCAAGGACCCTGTGCGGGCGCAGGACGTCCTCGGGGAGCTGTCGCGCACCGGCCGCACCGCCCTGTCGGACATGCGTCGGGTCCTCGGAGTCCTGCGCGAGGACTCCGGGGACGCGAGCCGCACGCCCTCACCCGGGACGGAGAGCCTCCAGTCGCTCGTCGCGGGCTTCCGCACTGCGGGCCTCCCCGCCGCCCTGACCCTCACCGGTGCGCCGTTGCCGGCCGACCCGGCGTTCCAGCTCGCGGTGTACCGGATCGTGCAGGAGTCGCTGACGAACGCGCTGCGGTACGCGCGCGCCGTCGGACGGGTGGGGGTCGAGGTGGCCCGGGAGGGGGGCACCGTGCGGATCCGTGTCGAGAACGACGGCGCAGCGCGGGACGGCGGGTCGGCCCGCCTCGGCACCGGGGGCGGGATCGCGGGCATGCGGGAACGCGCGGCGCTGTACGGCGGGACGCTGCACGCGGGTCCGCGGGACGGGGGAGGATGGGTCGTGGAGGCCACGCTGCACTGGAACGAGGGGGACGCATGACGGAGGCTGGCGACGGAGCCGGGGACGGGACGCTGAGGCTCCTGCTCGTCGACGACCAGCCGCTGCTGCGGATGGGCTTCCGCCTCGTCCTCGAGTCCGAGGACGGCATCGAGGTGGTCGGCGAGGCCGGCGACGGCGCCGAGGCCGTGCGGCTCACCGCGGAGCTCGCGCCCGACGTCGTGCTCATGGACGTGCGCATGCCGGTCATGGACGGGATCGAGGCCACGAGGCAGATCGCCGCGGCGCACAGCGCCGCCCGCGTCATCATCCTCACCACGTTCGACCTCGACGAGTACGCGTTCGCCGGCCTGCAGGCCGGCGCGTCGGCGTTCCTGCTCAAGGACGTCGCCCCCGCCGAGCTCGTGACCGCCGTGCGCCTCGTGGCGAGCGGCGACGCCGTCGTGAGCCCGCGCGTGACCCAGCGGCTCCTCGAGACCTTCGTGCGCGGCCAGGGCGCGGGCCCTCCGGCTGCCCAGCCCGCCCCGGACCCGCTGCTGAAGGACCTCACACCTCGGGAGCTCGAGGTCCTCCGCACCATCTGCGAGGGCCTGAGCAACGCCGAGATCGCGCACCGCTTCTTCCTCTCCGAAGCCACCGTGAAGAGCCACGTGCGGCGCATCCTCACCAAGCTGCACCTGCGGGACCGCGTGCAGGCGGTCGTCTACGGCTACGAGACCGGGCTCATCATTCCCAGCAACCCGGACTACTGAACCGCCCCCTGCGCTGAGGGGTCATTTCCCTGCGCCGCGTGACGCGGTGCCCGTCCGGGACGACAATGGCCCCCATGAGGCCCTTCCTCCTGATCGGCTCCCGCGACCACGACGAGGTCGCCGACGACGAGTACCGTGCCTTCTGCGCCTACGGCGGCCTCGCCCCGGAGCAGCTGCACCGCGTCCGTGCGGAGGCCGCGCCGCTGCCGGAGATCCGCCTTGAGGACTACTCGGGCGTGATCCTCGGCGGGAGCCCGTTCACCGCATCCGATCCGGTCTGGGAGAAGTCGCCGCTGCAGAAGCGCGTCGAGGCGGACATCCGGGTGCTCCTGGACCAGATCGTGGCCGAGGACTTCCCCTTCTTCGGCGCGTGCTACGGCGTCGGGCTCCTCGGGACGCACCGCGGCGCCGTCGTCGACCGCCGCTTCGGGGAACCGGTGGGACCCGTGAAGGTGAGACTGTCCGCCGTCGGGCTCGCCGATCCGCTCTGTGCCGGCGTGGACACCGCGTTCGACGCCTACGTGGGGCACAAGGAGGCCGTACGGAGCCTGCCGCCCGACGCCGCGCTGCTCGCCGGGTCGGACACGTGCCCGGTGCAGATGTTCCGCTTCCGCCGGAACCTCTACGCGACCCAGTTCCACCCCGAACTCGACCTCGCCGGCCTCGAACGCCGCATCGATGCCTACCGGCATTCGGGGTACTTCCCGCCCGAGGAGGCGGAGGCCGTCAAGGAGCGGGCCAGGGGAGCGCGCGTGAGCGAGCCGCAGAAGATCCTGCGCAACTTCGTGCAGCGGTACGCGCGGCTGTGAGGGGAGGCCGGCCGCTGGCCGCTGGCTAGACTCGAGCCATGCCTACCGCCGCGCACCGCCACGCCCAGGATCTCGGACGCTTCGTGATGGCCTCGCCGTCGAGCTTCCACGCCGCCGCGGAGGGCGCGCGGCGGCTCGCGGAGGCGGGTTTCGAGCTCCTGTCCGAGACCGAGGAATGGCCGAGCGCCCCCGGCGCCTACGCCGTGGTCCGCGACGGCGCCCTCATCGCGTGGACCGTGCCCGACGGCGCCCGGCCCACCACGCCCTTCCGCATTCTGGGCGCCCACACCGACTCGCCCACCTTCAAGCTCAAGCCCAGGCCCACCACCGGCCGGCTCGGCTGGCTGCAGGCCGGCGTCGAGGTGTACGGCGGCCCGCTCCTGAACTCGTGGCTGGACCGCGAGCTGCGCCTCGCCGGCCGCCTCGTGACGCACGACGGCGCGCAGCACCTCGTCGCGACAGGTCCCCTCGCGCGCTTCCCCCAGCTCGCGATCCACCTCGACCGGGCCGTCAACGACGGGCTGAAGCTCGGCAAGCAGCAGCACATGAACCCCGTCTGGGGGCTGGGGGACCCCACGACGACGGACCTGCTCGCGCTGCTGGCCGAGCAGGCGGGCGTGGACCCGGCCGAGGTGGGCGGGTACGACATCGTCCTCGCGGACACGCAGGAGCCCGCCGTGTTCGGGGCCGACGGCGGCTTCTTCGCGTCCGGCCGCCTGGACAACCTCTCGTCCGTCCACGCCGGCCTCGCGGCCCTCCTCGCCCAGCACGCGAACCCGGTGGTTGAGCGCAGCGCAGCGGAGTCGAAACCCATCGCCGTCCTCGCCGCGTTCGACCACGAGGAGGTCGGCTCAGCGTCCCGCTCCGGTGCAGCAGGGCCCTTCCTCGAGGACGTCCTGGGGCGCATCGGCGACGGCCTCGGCGCGTCGGCGACCGAGCGCCGTCGCGCGTTCGCCGCATCCTGGCACCTCTCCGCGGACGCCGGCCACGCTGTCCACCCCAACTATGCCGAGCGGCACGACCCGGCCAACCACCCTCTCCTCAACGGCGGCCCGCTGCTGAAGATCAACGCGAACCAGCGCTATGCGACCGACGGGCCGGGGGCTGCGCTGTGGGCGCGGCTGTGCGGCGAGGCGGAAGTGCCGTACCAGGAGTTCGTCTCGAACAACGACGTGCCGTGCGGCTCGACGATCGGCCCGATCACGGCCACGCGCCTCGGGATCCGCACGGTCGACGTCGGCATCCCGCTCCTGTCGATGCACTCGGCCCGCGAACTGGCCGGTGTGCAGGACCCGTGGCGGCTGTCCAAGACGGCGGAGCGGTTCTTCGTCGGCTGAGGCCGGCGGCGGTGTTCAGGAGCCCTGGCCGGCGAGCCCGATCACGAGGTTGATCGTCGCCGCGAGGATGAGGGTCGCGAAGACGAAGGCGAGGATGCTGTGCTTGAGCGCCTCGACGCGGATCTCGTGGCTCTTGATGGCCGTGTCCGAGACCTGGTAGGTCATGCCGAGGCTGAACGCCATGTACGCGATGTCCGTGTACTGCGGCGGGTCGTCCTGGTTGAAGTCGATCCCGCCTGCCGGGGAAGCGCCGTAGTACAGCTCGGTGTACCTGAGGGTGAAGAGCGTGTGGACCATGAGCCAGGACGCGGCGACGACCACGAGGGCGAGGAGCGCGAACGCGGCTTTGGCTGCGCCGTCGGCCTGGTTCCCGGCGACGATGACGATCACGACGGCGATGATCGCCGCCACGTTGGCGCTCAGGATCAGGAAGTCCCGCGTGCTGCGGCGGGGATCCTCCTGGCGCGCGTGGTGACGCGTCTGCTCCGGATCCATCGGCGCGATGCGCACCCAGATCCACACGTCGTACAGGATGGCCGCGGCGCCCCAGCCGGCCGCGGGGGCGTACCACCAGGACGTCAGCAGGCCCGTGGCGACGAGGACCACGAGTCCGACGCCGGCCATCCACCACATTCGCTGCCGGGCGACGCGGGCGCGGTGGGACAGCTCGGGGCCGGAGTCAGTGCTCATGCGCCCGATCTTCGCACCTCTTGCTGGACGGTCCATGGACGGTCCTGCCGTGTTCCGCATTCCTACCGGAGCGCGATGAGCAGCATCTCCGAGGTCCCCGGGATGCATGTCTGGAGGAAGATCGGCGGGTACCCGCCGGCGAAGCCGCCCAGGACGCCTTCCTTTGCCCCCCGCGGGACGACCATTCGCTGGACCGCGGTGAAGGTGCCGTAGCCCTGCACCGAGACGACGGTATCGGGCTGGATCCAGCCCATCCGGTCCCACCCGCCGCAGAGGTCGTGCTCCGCGATGCTGACCGACACCGTGACCGGGGTGAAGCGGACCGGGCCCGCGCACGCGTCCACTGCGGCCTGGCCCCCGGCCGCGACCACGGGGATGAAGACCGCGGCGGGCTGCGGCGCTGGCGCGGGCTGGGCCTGCTGCGCTGGCTGGGCCTGCTGGGCTTCTGCCTGTAGCTGCGCTTCGGCTTGGGCTTTGGCCTGTTGCTGGGCTTCGGCCTGGCGTTGAGCTTCGGCCTGTGCCTCCGCCCGGTGCTGCGCCGCGGCCTGGTGCTGTGCCGCGGCGGCCTCCTGGTCCGCTCGGAGGTCCGGACTCCCTGCCGCGGTGAGGACGGACTCGACGCCGGTGCCGCGCCGGTCTTCCTGCGGGTCCAGCCTGACACCGCCTGATGCCATGCCGGCAGGCAGCGCCGGAGAGACCGGGACGGCCGAGGAGAGTCCCGAGACCGCCAGCAGCCCCGCGGCGGCCGCAGCCGCGAGCCGATGGACCCTGAAGGCTGGGCGTGCCGCCATTCGTCCCCCCTGACCGCCGGCCGGTCGGTCTCCGGCCTCTGGTTCAAGGTCCTCAGAAGCAGGGGTGTGCGGTACAGGGGTTCACGGAGAATAGAGTGCGCATCGGAGCAGATTCGCGTGGTCGGCACCGCCGTCCGCACCCGGACCTGCGTACCCGACCGTCGCCTCGATGGACGGTTGTCCACATGCGCGTCCGTGAGACTGTGGGGCGTCCGGTAAGATAGTGCAGTCTGTGTGTCAGGCCGTCCGCGGCCGGGGGCACGGGCACACGCACATGAACCTCCTGTTGCGGAGAGACCGCAACCGCTTAGCCCAAAGGAGGTGGGTTCACACATGCGTCCTTACGAACTGATGGTCCTCATCGACCCCGAGGTCGACGAGCGCACTGTCCAGCCGTCGCTGGAGAAGTTCCTCTCGGTGATCACCACCGACGGTGGAACCGTCGACAAGGTGGACATCTGGGGCCGCCGTCGCCTCGCCTACGACATCAAGAAGAAGAACGAGGCGATCTACGCCGTCGTCAACTTCACCGCTGAGCCGGCCACGGCCCAGGAGCTGGACCGCCAGCTGTCGCTCAACGAGACGATCCTCCGCACGAAGATCATCCGCCCCGAGGACCAGAAGGTCTCCGCCAAGTAGTCTTGGCGTGATTCCCTCACCCACCAGTACGACGAATCTCTAGTACGCAGGCACGGAACCAGGAGGAAGCATGGCAGGCGAGACCACCATCACGGTGATCGGCAATCTGACGAACGACCCGGAGCTGCGGTTCACACCGTCCGGCTCGGCCGTCGCCAACTTCACCGTGGCCTCCACCCCGCGCACGTTCGACCGCCAGGCCAACGAGTGGAAGGACGGGGAGACCCTGTTCCTCCGCGCGTCGATCTGGCGCGAAGCCGCTGAGAACGTCGCAGAGTCCCTCACCAAGGGCATGCGCGTGATCGTGAGCGGCCGGCTGAAGAGCCGCTCGTACGAAACCAAGGAAGGCGAGAAGCGCACCGTCATCGAGCTCGAGGTCGACGAGATCGGCCCGAGCCTGCGCTACGCCTCCGCGAAGGTCAACCGCACCCAGCGCTCCGGCGGCCAGGGCGGCAACTTCGGCGGAGGCCAGGGCGGGAACTTCGGTGGCGGCGGTGGCCAGTTCGGCGGCGGCAACGCCGGCGGCAACTGGGGCGGCGGCCAGGGTTCGCAGAACCAGGGCGGCGGCTCCGGCGGCTGGGGCGGGAGCTCCGGCGGCGGCCAGCAGCAGGACGACCCGTGGGCAACCCCGGGCGTCAGCAACTCCGGCGGCGGCTGGGGCAACGGCAACGACTCCGAGCCCCCGTTCTGATCCGTCCTTCCATCAACAAACACCAACCATCCCGTGGCGAAGTCCACGGGCTCCAGAGACTGAAGGAGCTCCACGATGGCCAAGGCTGAAATCCGCAAGCCGAAACCAAAGTCCAACCCCTTGAAGGCCGCTGACATCACTGTCATCGACTACAAGGATGTCGCCCTGCTGCGCAAGTTCATCTCGGACCGCGGCAAGATCCGCGCGCGCCGCGTGACCGGGGTGTCCGTGCAGGAGCAGCGCAAGATCGCCCAGGCGATCAAGAACGCCCGCGAGGTTGCCCTGCTCCCCTACTCCGGCGCTGGCCGCGGCTGAGAAGGGAAGCAATAAACCATGGCAAAGCTCATTCTGACTCACGAGGTGTCGGGTCTCGGCACCGCCGGTGACGTCGTCGAGGTCAAGAACGGCTACGCGCGCAACTACCTGCTGCCGCGCGGCTTCGCGCTCACCTGGACCAAGGGTGGCGAGAAGCAGGTCGAGCAGATCCGCGCCGCCCGCGAGGCGCGTGCGCACAAGTCGCTCGAGGCTGCTCAGGCCCAGGCCGCTGCCCTGAACCAGACGCCCGTGCGTCTTGAGGTGAAGGCCGGCAAGGAGGGTCGCCTGTTCGGGACCGTCCGCCCTGAGGCTGTCGCCGGCGCCGTCGAGGCTGCTGGCCTCGGTGCCATCGACAAGCGCCGCGTGCTCCTGCCGGGTCACATCAAGACCACCGGCAAGTACGAGGTCACCGTGCGCCTGCACGACGAGGTCTCCGCTGTCGTCAACCTCGAGGTTGTCGCCGGGAAGTAGTCCTCGCGCGACGCTCCCGCACTGCGGGACGTTGGACTTCAAGGGCCCCCGCCGCCATGTGCGACGGGGGCCCTTGCGCGTCCCGGCCCGGCTGACCCGGTCAGCGGGACAGGTCCGGGAATAGCGTCCGCCCTCCCGCGGTTGAGCAGGTAGATGCAAACGCATGGATCCGGCGTCCGGGTCCGCCGAGCGAAACGAGGCACCATGGCAGTCACCACGAACATCGTCGTCATCTCCGCGGGACTCGGCGTCCCGTCCTCCAGCCGGCTGCTCGCCGACCAGCTGAGCGCGGCCACGGAGAACGCTGCGCGCCAGGCCGGCCTCTCGCCCGTCGTCACGACCTTCGAGCTGCGCGACCTCGCCGTCGACATCGCGAACAACTTCGTGACCGGCTACGCCGCGCCCAACCTCGCCGAGGCGATCGCCGCCGTCGAGCGCGCTGACGCCGTCATCGCCGTGACGCCCGTCTTCAGCTCGAGCTACAGCGGTCTCTTCAAGTCATTCTTCGACGTCGTGGACCCGCGCGCGCTCGAGGGAACCCCGGTCCTGCTCGGTGCCACCGGCGGCTCCGCCCGCCACAGCCTCGTGATCGACTTCGCCATGCGCCCGCTCTTCAGCTACCTCCGCGCCCGCATCGTGGCTACGGGCGTGTTCGCGGCGCCCACCGACTGGGGCCAGGGCGAGGGGGAGCGCTCCCTCAACGGGGGCCTGTCGGCCCGTGTGGAGCGCGCCGCCGTCGAGCTCGTCCGGGAGCTCGCCGACCGCGCGGACGCCGCGCCGGCAGCCGCCGCACGCCTCCCCAAGGTCGCGACGCGGCCCGAAGACAAGTCCTTCGAGGAGCTTCTCGCGGACCTCACCGGCGCGGTCTAGAAACCCCGTCTGGGGTCACCCTCTGGGGTCCCATCGGGTGACCCCCAGAAGGTGACCCCCAGACGTACGATGACGTGATGCAGCCTGCCCCCGGTCCCGCCCAGCGCCACCACGCCCCCGAGCCCCACGCACCCGAGCCCCACGCACCCGAGCCCCACGCACCGGTCTTCGACGGGCACAACGACCTTCCGTGGGCGCTGCGCCAGGACTTCGGCTACGACGTGCAGGCCGCTGGCCTCGCCGACGGCCAGCCGCTCCTGCACACGGATATCCCGCGGCTGCGCGCGGCCGGGGTGGGCGCGCAGTTCTGGTCCGTCTTCGTCCCGTCGACGCTCAGCCCGGAAGCGTCCGTCGTGGCGACCCTCGAGCAGATCGACTGCGTCCGCCGCATCGTCGAGGCGCACTCCGACACGTTCGAGCTCGCCACGACCGCCGCGGACGTCCGCGCCGCCGCCGAGCGCGGACGGATCGCCTCGCTCATGGGCGCCGAGGGAGGGCACAGCATCGCGGGGTCACTCGCTGTCCTGCGCATGCTCGCCCGTCTCGGCGTCCGCTACATGACGCTGACGCACAACGACGACACCCCCTGGGCCTGCTCCGCGACCGGGGAGGCGATGGGCCGCGGCGAGGACACGGGGCTCAGCCCGTTCGGCCGCGAGGTCGTCTCCGAGATGAACCGGCTGGGGATGATCGTGGACCTGTCCCACGTGTCTCCCCGCACCATGGAGGACGCCCTCGACGCCACCAGCAGGCCGGTCCTCTTCTCCCACTCCTCCTGCCGGGCGGTCTGCGGCCACCCCCGCAACGCACCAGACGCCGTGCTCGAGCGGCTGCCCTCCAACGGCGGCGTCCTCATGGTCACGTTCGTGCCCAAGTTCGTCTCCGAGGCCTGCCGCGCCCACGCGCTCGCACTGCGGGACAAGCGGCTCGAACTCGGCCTCCCGGTGGGCTTCCACGACGTCGCGCCTGCCGAGGACCCGGAGGCCGCGGCCGCGTTCTCGCAGTGGCTCGAGCGCAACCCCACGCCCGAGGCGACGGTCGACGACGTCGTGCGCCACCTCGAGCACGCGCGCGAGCTCGTCGGTCCGCGGCACATCGGGCTCGGGGGCGACTTCGACGGCACGGTCGACCTCCCGGTGGGCATGGACGGCGTGGCCGGCTACCTGCCGCTTCTGGACGCGCTCGGGGAGCGCGGCTGGTCGCGGGAGGACGTGGATGCCCTGTGCTGGGGCAACGCCCTCCGCGTGCTCGAGGAGACCGAGGTCTAGGGCGGTCCCGGGCTCGACCGCCCGGAAGCGGGCAGGGCGCTTCGGCCTGAGGTCAGAGCAGCGCGACGAACGCGCGGGCCTCATCGATGCTGATGTCGGAGTGCCGGCGCAGCATCTGGGCCGCGTCCTCGGCGTCGCCGATCTGCGCGAGGGCCTTGATCTCCCCGTAGATCTCGTCGTTGAGCATGTTGCTCGCGACCTCGAGGGTCTGGCGCCCGTCGCTCACGATCGCCCGGTAGCGGTACGGGAAGCGCTGCGGCCTCGGCTCGTCGGCGGCGGCCCGGGCTGAGGCAGGCCTGGCCTCGGCTTCGGCCTCGGGATCGCGGCCGGTCGCCTCCGCGGAAGGCACGACGTCGTCGGGCGGCTCGGGCGCCGCGGGTGCCGCGGGCTCGCGGTGGGGTGCGGGCACTGCCGGCGCCTCGGGCGTCGATGGGGGCTCCGCCGTGGCAGCGGGGCCCTCCGCGGCCTGCTCGGCGTTCTGCGTTGGTTCCCCGGCCGCCCTGCCGCGGAAGGGCTGCGGGTAGCGCTCCAGGAGGAGGACGGCGTTGCGCGCCTCGACCAGACTGGTGGCCGTGGCCTGCCGGTAGACGGCGATGGCCTGGACGGCGAGCCCTCTCGCGATGAGGGAGTAGATCGCCTGGTGCTGGTCTTCGGTGAGCCGGGCCGATGCGGCGGCCGCAGCCTCGGGGCCCCCGGCCATGGCGGTGTCGAGGGATGCCCGGCTTCTGCGCGAGCCGAGACGGATCAGGATGACGACGACGGCCGCGACGGCAACAAGGATGAGGAGCGGGGGCAACAGGTTTTCCATCAGGGCTTCTCGGGTGGCGGAAGGGGTGCTTCCAGCGTAGTCGCTGACGATGGGGCCGACGAGGCGGAACGGGCGATATTCCGCCGCGGACATGGCATAAAGGGCCCCGGGAGGAATATATGTGGCTCATGTCACATTTATCGCCCAACATGAGCGAAAGCACATCAGTCGGCGCCGGGACGAATTCGCAGGCTGTGGATTGCCCCTGTGGAAAAAAATCTTTGGTCCACATGCTGTGCATCCCGTTTCCGCAGGTCAGAGCAGGGTTATCTGAGATCCGGCGAAGATATCCACAGTTGTCCACAGCTTCTGTGAACAACGACAGCGGCGAGTTCCACAGGTTGTCCACAAGGGGGGTGGACAGCGGGCTTCACGAGTGTCGGAGGGTCCCGTTAGCGTTTCCTCATTCCTCCGGAGAGGCGTCGCGCAGGCGCCGTCTCCGGGACGATAGCTAGTGCCCGAGGTGTTGCCGGTGTCCGCTTCCCACGTCGATTCAGCGCCGTCCTTCAGGGACTCCGACGCGGCCCGCACCCCACCGCAGGACATTGTCGCCGAGCAGTCCGTGCTCGGCGGCATGATGCTCTCCAAGGACGCCATCGCCGACGTCGTCGAGGTGATCCGGGGGGTCGACTTCTACCGGCCCGCCCATGAGGCGATCTACGAGGCGATCATCGACCTCTATGGCCGCGGCGAGCCCGCGGACGCCGTCACGGTCTCCGATGAGCTCACCAAGCGCGGGGAGATCAACCGCGTAGGCGGTCCCGCCTACCTGCACGAGCTCATCCAGTCCGTCCCCACGGCCGCGAATGCGGGGTACTACGCCGAGATCGTGGCCGAGCGCGCAGTCCTGCGCCGCCTCGTGGGCGCAGGCACCAAGATCGTGCAGCTCGGCTACGGGCAGGACGGTGAGGTCGAGGACCTCGTGAACCAGGCCCAGGCGGAGGTGTACGCCGTGGCCGAGCGCCGCACGGCAGAGGACTACGTCCCGCTCTCCCAGGTCATGGAGGGGGCCATGGACGAAATCGAGGCGGCGGGCCACCGCGGCGGCGGCATTACCGGGGTCCCGACGGGCTTCTACGAGCTCGACGAGCTCACCCACGGCCTCCACCCGGGCCAGATGATCGTCATCGCGGCGCGCCCGGCCGTCGGCAAGTCGACCTTCGCGCTCGACTTCGCGCGCTCTGCCGCCATCAAGCACAGGATGGCCACCGTCTTCTTCTCCCTCGAGATGGGCCGGAACGAGATCGCCATGCGACTCATGAGCGCCGAGGCATCGATCCAGCTCCAGGACCTGCGGCGCGGCACGCTGCGGGACGAGCAGTGGTCGAAGATCGCCTCGGTGCTCGGCCCGCTGAACGAGTCGCCCCTGTTCATCGACGACTCGCCGAACATGTCGCTCATGGAGATCCGGGCGAAGTGCCGCCGCCTCAAGCAGCAGCACGACCTCAAGCTCGTGGTCCTCGACTACCTCCAGCTCATGAGCTCCGGGAAGAAGGTCGAGAGCCGCCAGCAGGAGGTCTCCGAGTTCTCCCGTGCGCTCAAGCTCCTCGCCAAGGAGCTGCAGGTCCCCGTGATCGCCCTGTCGCAGCTCAACCGCGGGTCCGAGCAGCGTCAGGACAAGCGGCCCATGGTGTCCGACCTCCGCGAGTCGGGCAGTATCGAGCAGGATGCCGATATGGTCATCCTTCTCCACCGCGAGGACGTCTACAACAAGGAGTCGCCCCGCGCCGGGGAGGCGGACATCCTCGTGGCCAAGCACCGCAATGGTCCGACCAAGGACATCGTCGTGGCGTTCCAGGGCCACTACTCGCGCTTCGCCAACATGGCCGCCGACTCGGGCGGCGAGGGGGGCGGGTTCTAGCCCTGTCCAAACGGCCGTGATCCGTGCCACTCTGGTGGGACCGCCCCGTCTGGGGCAGGGATCCCGGCCGAGGAGGTGCGCGTGATGCAGCCGCGCCTCGAGGCTGCCCTCACGGTCTTCGACGACCCGGCCGCCAAGGCCCGCGAGCTGCTGCGCCTCCACCGCGCCTGGCAGTCCACCCATGAGGTTCCGGGCGTGCTGCGTCCCGTGATCGCCCGGGCATGGCAGCGGCAGGGGAGCCTTCCGCCTCAGCATCGTCCCCTCGGGGACCAGCAGGTCGCCGAGCGTCGCGAGCGCGCGGAGGACCTTGCCGCCGTCGTGCCCCTGCTCCAGGAGAGGCTCCTGCCGCTCGCGGCCGAGGCGGGCAACGAGCTCGTCGTGAGCGATGACGAGGGCTACGTGCTCTGGGTGACCGGCCCCGGTCCCGTCCGGCGCAAGAGCGAGGAGCTCGGCTACGTCCAAGGCGCGCGGTGGCGCGAGCGGGACGTCGGCGTCAACGCCCTGGGGACGGCCATGGAGGAGCGCCGGCCGGTCCAGATCTTCGGGCCGGAGCACGGCGACGAGGACCAGCATCCGTGGGTCTGCACGAGTGCGCCGCTCCTCGACCCGCGCACCGGTTCGCTGCTCGGCGTCGTGACGCTCAGCGGCTCCTATCGGACCGCCCACCCGCACACCCTCTCGCTCGTCACAATCGCGGCCCGGGAAGCGACGGACCTCCTGGGCCGGAAGCACGACGGCGCGCTCCGCCGCCTCGCACTCGAGGCCGCCCGGTGCTGGCCCGCCGGTTCGGGCCCGGCCCTCGTCGTGGACGACGCCGGCTGGGTTGCCTCGGCGGACGGCTTCGGCGTGGGCGAACGGGTGCGCCTTCCAGCGGGCCTTGCGCCCGGCACCGCGTGGCTGCCGGGCCTGGGCCAGGTACGCGCCGAGCCGCTCGAAGGCGGCTGGGTCCTCCGCGCGGCCAGCGGCGCCGCCGAGCTCGAGCTCCGGCCCGGTCCGCGGCCCATGGCCGTGCTCCGCGCAGGCGGCCACACCACGGAGATTCCCCTGAGTGCACGGCACTTCGAACTCCTCGGCTTGCTTGCCGCCCACCCACGGGGCGTTGGGACCCGCGAGCTGCTCGCGTGCCTCGACGGAGCCCAGACTGCGGTCACGGTCCGCGCCGAGCTTTCCCGCCTGCGCAAGCGCCTCGGCGGGCTCATCGAGAGCCGGCCCTACCGCCTGACGGTACCGGCCGCCGTCGTGCGCGCCTGACCGTCACCGCAGGGACATGACCCCTCAGCGAGGGGGGCGAGCGTGGACCGCGGGTTTGCAACGTTCTGCAACGCTCCCGTGAGTGTGACGCGCGCCATACCGTCATACGCATCAGCTCAGGCGTTCAAGGGAGAAGTGCAATGAGTGATGCAAGCACATCAGATGCGGCGCTGGAGGGGGCGAGGGCGTGGTTCGCGGACCTCGAGGCGGCGTTCGCGGCGGGCGACGTCACGGCTGCCGCCGTGCTGTTCGGCGACGAGAGCTACTGGCGGGACCTCGCGAGCCTCACGTGGAACATCCACACGGCGGAGGGGCGTGACGAGATCGCGGCGATGCTCACCGCCGTGGGGCCGGAGGCGTGGCCGCGCGACCTCGAGGTCACGGGCGCAGCCGATGCCGACGGCGTGACCGAAGCCTGGTACACCTTCCGCAACAGGGCGTTCCACGGCAAGGGACTCGTGCGGCTGCGCGACGGCAGGGCGTGGACGCTGCTGTCCAGCGCGCAGGGCCTCAACGACTTCCCCGAGCCTGCAGGCCGACGACGAGAGCGGGGGGCGGAGCACGGCGTCAACGTCTCCACCGAGAACTGGCTCGACCGGCGCAACGCGCGGGCCGAATCCTTCGGCATCGACGAGCAGCCCTACGTGCTGGTCGTGGGCGGCGGGCAGGGCGGCATCGGCCTGGCGGCGCGGCTCAAGCGGCTCGGGGTTCCCGCCCTCGTGATCGACAAGCACCCGCGGCCCGGCGACCAGTGGCGCTCGCGCTACCACTCGCTGTGCCTCCACGATCCGGTCTGGTACGACCACATGCCGTACCTCCCCTTCCCGGACCACTGGCCGGTCTTCACGCCGAAGGACAAGATGGGCGACTGGCTCGAGCACTACACCCAGATCATGGAGCTCGACTACTGGCCCAGCACCGAGGCCACGAGCGCGTCCTTCGACGAGGACGCGCAGCGCTGGACCGTCAGGGTGGTCCGCGACGGCCGTGAGCTCACCCTGACCCCGACCCACCTCGTCATGGCCACCGGCATGTCCGGCATCCCGAGCGTCCCCAGGCTGCCTGGCCAGGAGGTTTTCCGCGGCGACCAGCACCACTCCTCCCAGCATCCGGGCGGCGCGAAGTACGCCGGCAAGAAGGTCGTCGTCGTGGGATCGAACAACTCGGCCCACGACATCTGCGCCGACCTGTGGCAGAACGGTGCCGAGCCGACCATGCTCCAGCGGTCGAGCACGCACATCGTCCGCTCGGACTCGCTCATGGAGGTGGTCTTGGGCCCGCTGTACTCGGAGGAGGCCCTGGCGAACGGGATCGACCACGAGACGGCCGACCTCATCTTCGCCTCCATTCCGTACAAGGTCCTCCCGGACTTCCAGCGGCCCGCATTCGACGAGATCCGCGAGCGGGACAAGGAGTTCTACGCTGGGCTCGAGCAGGCCGGCTTCCAGCTCGACTTCGGCGACGACGGCTCGGGCCTCTTCCTCAAGTACCTCCGTCGCGGCTCGGGCTACTACATCGACATCGGCGCGTCCGAGCTCATCGCCAAGGGTGCGATCCGGCTCGCGAACGGCCAGGTCTCACACCTCGAGCAGGACGCGGTGGTGCTCGACGACGGCACCCGCCTCGAGGCGGACGCGGTCGTCTACGCCACGGGGTACGGCTCGATGAACGGCTGGGCGGCGAAGCTGATCTCCCAGGAGGTCGCGGACAAGGTCGGCAAGTGCTGGGGCCTGGGCTCCGACACCACCAAGGACCCGGGGCCTTGGCAGGGCGAGCTGCGCAACATGTGGAAGCCCACCCAGCAGGAGAACCTCTGGTTCCACGGCGGCAACCTGCACCAGTCGCGGCACTACTCGAAGTACCTGGCCCTCCAGCTCAAGGCCAGGTTCGAGGGGCTGGAGACCCCGGTCTACGCGCTGGCCGAGACCCATCACACCCACTGAGACGTCAGGAGGCATCGTCACCGCCGGCAGGACGTCTCACTGCTGGCAGAGGCAGAAGGGGTGACTGGCCGGGTCGAGGAAGACCCGGAAGGTTGTGCCCGGCTGGTGCTCGTGCTTGGTCGCGCCGAGGCCGATCACGGCCTCCTCGGCGGCGTCCAGGTCGTCGACGACCACGTCGAGGTGCATCTGCTGGGGGTGCTCCTGCCCCGGCCACTCCGGCGCACGGTAGTCCGCCACGCCCTGGAAGTCGATGCGCCGGCCGTCCTCGCCGTGGAGCTCGACCCAGTCGGAGGCCTCCTCTTCGACGCGCCAGTCCAGGAGCGTTCCGTAGAACCGGGCGAGGGCGGCGGGGTCACGGCAGTCGATGACGAGGGAGGGTGTACGTGCGATAGCCATGGAGCCCACGGTAGCGAGAGCCGCGGACAGGGGCTGTCCGCAGCGCCGATGGGGAGTGTCAGGCGAGATCGAGGCGCATGAGCACCCGCGGGAAGCCCCCGGACACGGACGTCGTCTCCGCCGCCGGGGTGAACCCCGCCTGCTCGAACATGGAGCGCGTGCCGACATACGCCATTGTGAGGTCGACCTTCTTCCCGTGGTTGTCCACGGGGTAGCCCTCGATGGCAGGCGCGCCGTGGTCCCGTGCGAACCGGACCGCGCCGGCCAGGAGCGCCTGCGCGACTCCCCGCCTGCGGTACCCGGGCCGGACCCGGAAGCACCACACGCTCCACACGGGTGCGTCGTCGACATGGGGGATCCTGGTCGAGCGGGCGAAGGGGTGGGCCGCCGCCCGCGGCGCGACCGCGGCCCACCCGCACACCTCGCCGTCGAGGTACGCCAGGACGCCCGGCGGGACCTGACGGGAGCAGAGCCCCCGGACGTACTCGCGCCGCTCGCGTCCCACGAGCGACCGGTTCGTCTTCGAGTCGAGGCGGTGGCTCAGACACCAGCAGACCGTCGCGTCGGGGTTCTTCGGGCCGAGGATCGTCGCGACGTCGTCGAACCGCTCCGCCGTCGCCGGCCGGACCTCAATGGTCCCGGCGGGTGCCATCAGCGCACCACCGAGTACCGGGCGCAGGCGAAGTCCCGGTTGCGCGCCACGTCCTCGAGCCGGAGCTCGAGGCGCCGCGGGAGGAGCGGGAAGCCTGCCCCAAGCGCGACCGGCGCGTACTGGACCCACACCTCATCCAGGAGGCCAGCGTCTGCAAACTGGCCAGCGAGGTCGCCCCCGCCCACGACCCACACATTGAGCCCATCGGCGGCGGCCGTCATCTCCGCATGGACCTCGGCCACGGGAGCCGAGGTGAAGCGGATGTCCCCGTCCATGGGCTCAAGGCCGCCGTGCGTGAAGACCCACGTCGGCTGTTCGTAGGGCCAGCCCTCGCCGACCGCCTCAGGGTGGTCCAGGAGCCACCGGTACGTGGTGGCTCCCATCGCGAGGGCGCCCACGCCGGCGATGAACGCGTCGTAGCCCATCGGCCCTGCGGAGTCGACGTCCCGGCTCAGGAGCCAGGAGAGGGACTGTTCGGGGTCGGCGATGAAGCCGTCGATGCTCGACGCGGTGAAGAACTGGGTGGCCACGCCGCCAGTATGGCGCGTCCGGCCCTCGCGATGTGAGCCGTGCAACGCGGGAGGGTGGCCGAGGCTACGTTTCACGCAGGTTGCAAGGCATTTCCTGGGTAACAGCAGTTGTCTGCGAGTAAACCATTTTGGTCGTCTGCATCACGCCAACGCAAAAAGTTTGTGCAATGTCCACGGCATGCTCGCCCGGCATGGGTTCACCATTAATTCCGGCATTGCACCCCCTCACGGAAGTTGGCCCCCATGGCTTCCCAACCCGAACTCCACAAGACCCTCAAGCCGCGGCACCTGTCGATGATCGCCATCGCCGGCGTCATCGGCGCCGGCCTGTTCGTCGGCTCCGGCGCAGCCATCCAGCAGGCCGGGCCGGGCATCCTGCTCGCCTACGCGGCTGCGGGCGTCGTCGTCATCCTCGTCATGCGCATGCTCGGCGAAATGGCGGCGGCGAACCCTGAGACCGGCTCGTTCTCGTCCTACGCGGACAAGGCGCTCGGGCGCTGGGCCGGGTTCAGCATCGGCTGGCTCTACGCCTGGTTCTGGATCATCGTCCTCGGCATCGAGGCGACCGCGGGCGCCGCGATCATGCACCGCTGGATCCCCGGCGTCGACCAGTGGATCTGGGCCCTCGCGCTCATGATCGCCCTCACGCTCACCAACGTGTGGAGCGTCAAGTCCTACGGCGAGTTCGAATTCTGGTTCGCCTCGGTCAAGGTCACCGCGATCGTCCTGTTCCTCGTCGCCGGCGTCGCCGCGATCCTCGGCCTGATCCCGGGCGTCCCCGCCCCGGGCACCTCGAACCTCCTCGGCCACGGCGGCTTCATGCCCAACGGCGCCGACGCCGTGCTCGCCGGCATCCTCGTCGTCGTGTTCTCCTTCTTCGGCGCGGAGATCGCCACCATCGCCGCCGGCGAGTCGAAGGACCCGGTCACCGCCGTCCGCAAGGCCGTGAACTCGACCGTGTGGCGCATCCTCGTCTTCTACATCGGCTCGATGGCCATCGTCGTCACGCTCCTGCCCTGGGACGATGCCTCCGTCGCGAAGAGCCCCTATGTCGCCGTGATCGAGCGCTTCGGGATCCCCGGTGCCGGCACCATCATGGACATCGTCGTCCTGACCTCGGTGCTCTCGTGCCTCAACTCGGGCCTGTACACGGCCAGCCGCATGATCTTCTCCCTCTCCACCCGCGGCGACGCCCCCACCTCGTGGGCCCGCATCTCGAGCCGCGGGGTCCCGGTCCGCTCGGTCCTGGTCTCCACCGTGGTCGGGTTCATCACGGTGGGCCTGAACTACCTCTGGCCGGACACCGTGTTCCTCTTCCTCGTGAACACCTCCGGTGCGATCGCGCTGTTCGTCTGGCTCGTCATCTCGATCTCCCAGCTCATCCTGCGCCGCCGCGCGGACGCTGCCGGCACCAAGCTCGAGATCCGCATGTGGCTCTTCCCGTTCCTGACCTGGTTCTCGATCATCGCCATCGCCGCGCTGATCGTCGGCATGGCCTTCTTCGACAGCACACGCGACTCCCTGTGGCTCTCGATCGGCCTCGCCGCGGTCGTGGTCGCTATCGGGGCGGTGCGCTACCGGCGCCAGCGCGGCCCCGTCGGCCCGCACGAGCACACGCCGTCCGAGGACACCGCAGAGGTCCTCGAGGTCGACGCCGAGGCCCACGGCCACGGCGCCTGACCCGGCGCTCGGCGTTCCGACGAGCGCGTGAACCTGCACAGCTCAGGGCCGGTGCGAGCCTTCCGAGGCCGCTTCCGGCCCTGAGCTGTGCAGTTTCTGACCACCGGGAGCGGTCGTGCCCACCAAGGCCTCGACCGCGTCCGCCCCGGCGACGGCCCCGCCGGCGGCCTGATAGCCCGCCGCCACACGCCGCGCGCCGTCGGCCATTCCGACCGCCCGGTGGACGGCCTCGCGCAGCCGTTCCGGGCTCAGCTTCCCCTTGGCGATCCGGACTCCGGCACCCGCATGGACCACGCGCGCCGCGACCTCGAGCTGGTCCCGGCCGAACGGGACCACGACGCACGGCACCCCCGCCGCGAGGGCCTTCTGGGTCGCGCCCATGCCGCCGTGGGTCACGGCGACGGCAGCACGCTCCAGGATCGGACCGTGGGGGACGAACCGCTCCACCCGGACGTTGGGCGGCAGCGGCCCGAGGTCCGCGACGCCGGCGGGCATCGTCACCACGACGCGGTACGGCTCCCCGCCGAGGCCCTCGACGGCCGCCCTGGCCAGCGACTCGTCGGCCTGGTACTCGGAGGATGTCGTGACGAGCACGAACGGGTCGCCCGCGTCCTCCACCCAGCGCGGCGCCGGGCCCGGCGGCTCCCAGGGGAGGGCGCCGATGAGGCGGATCTGCGGCCCCCAGTCCGGGTGCGGGTAGTCGAACGGTTCCGCGGTTGCCACGAGGGTCAGGGGTGCGGACTGGAAGAACTCGTCTACAGTCGCGACACCTGGGAGCCCGTTCGCAGCCAGCACTCGATTGATGCCGGGGCGGAAGCGCTTCTCGAGCTGGCCCATGACAAGAGGCCGCAGCAGAGCGTCGCGGAGCCGCCCCAGAGGCCCCGCGAGGGGCGCGAGGCCCGGGCCGAACGGGGGCGTTCCGCGTGAGCTGAGCGGGGGAATGTAGGGGCAAAACGTCACCCACGGACCGCCCCACGCCTGGGCCGCGGCGCGTGCGCCCCAGGGGTTGAGATCGACGATGACCGCGTCCGGGTTGGTGTCGCCGATCGCCGCGGCCAGGTCGGCGCCGTCGAGTGGTGCTCGGCGGACGAAGACCTCCGCGGAGGCCGAAAGGGCCTCGAGGGTATTGCGTGCGCCGAAGTCGTGGTGCTCGATGGCAGCGGTCCTGCCGTCTGTGGGCGCCGTCGCGAGTCCCAGACCGAGCAGGAGGTCCACTTGGTCGGCCCGGGTGCGCACCTCGACGCGGTGGCCGCGCCGCTTCAGCTCGAGGAGCAGCGGGACCAGGGGATAGAGGTCGCCGATGGAGGGGGAGGTGTAGGCGAGGACGGTGGGCATCATGGCCTCCGAGTGAGCGGCTCGAGGAGCTCGAGGAGCGCCTCTCTGTATTCCGTCGGGCTCAGTCCGGCATCGAGCCGGAGGAGCTTCCAGACGTAGACGTCGCACACGGCGACGAACTGGGCGAGGCGGCGCCCGCGCGCGGCGTCGTCCAGCCCCTCGAGGCAGGGCGCGAAGACCCGCTCGCACCAGGAACGGTGGTAGGCGCGTCCGGCGCCGGTGACGGCTGCCATGAACGGCGATGAGGCCTCCTCGGCAAGGAGGCGCAGTGAGAGGCCCCCGTCGCGCTCGTAGTGCTCTGCGAGGTTGGCGACGGCGTCCTCCAGGTTGCCCGCCACTGCGATGTCCCGTTCGGCCGCGACGCGGGCGGCCTGCCGCTCGGCGGTGGCGGCGAAGAGCGTGTCCTTGTCGCCGAACCTCCGCAGGACGGTCTGGACGCTCACCCCGGCGCGGGCGGCGACGGCGTCGAGCGTGATGGCGGCGATCGCGGCGCCGTCCTCGAACTCCCCTGCCGCCGCATCGAGGATGCGCTCGGCCGTGGCCGCTGCGGACTCGGCCCGCTTGGTCATGACGTACGTCCGGGACGAGGCCGCGGATTTCATGTCAATAAGACTAACTCGAATATCGCGGGCTGAACAGAGGCCCGCCCCTTCTCGGCTTTCTGTCGGCGCCCTCTCATAGGGTTGGTCCCGTGACCCCGTCCACCGCCTCGTCCCGCCTCCAGCCGGGCTCCACCCCCCGCGAGATCCTGCGCCTCGCCGTCCCAGCGTTCTTCGCGCTCATCGCCGAGCCCCTGTTCCTCCTCGCGGACTCCGCGATCGTGGGCCACCTCGGCGTGGAGCAGCTCGCGGGCCTCGGCCTCGCGACCACGGTGCTGCAGACCGCCGTCGGGCTCATGGTCTTCCTCGCCTACGGGACCGGGCCGGCGGTCGCACGGTTCCTCGGCGCCGGGAAGACGGGCCACGCGATGGCGGCGGCGCGCGACGGCGCGTGGCTCGCCCTGCTCCTGGGGGTGGCCCTCGCGGTGCTCGGCTGGGTTGCGGCACCCGCGGTGATTGGCGTCCTCGGCGGGTCTGCACAGGTCCAGGCCTACGCGATCGAGTACCTGGTGTGGTCGATGCCCGGGCTCGTGGGCATGCTCCTCGTCTTCGCCGGGACCGGCGCCCTGCGCGGACTGCAGGACACCCGCACGCCCCTTGTCGTCGCGACCGCCGGTTTCACGGGGAACATCCTGCTCAATCTGGCCTTCGTGTACGGGCTCGGCTGGGGGATCGCGGGCTCGGCGATCGGCACGAGCCTGGCGCAGCTCGGAATGGCCGCGGTCTACATGGGCATCGTCCTGCACAGGATGCGGTACGAGGGGGTCGGCATGCTCCCGAGCCGCCGCGGGCTGCTCGCAGCCGCGCATGTTGGGTCGTGGCTCATGCTCCGGACCCTCACGCTCCGGGCCGCGATCTTCGCGGCCGTCGTCGTCGCGGCGCAGCAGGGCCCGGCCAACCTCGCCGCCCACCAGCTCGCCATGACCCTCTTCAGCTTCCTCGCCTTCGCGCTGGATGCCCTCGCGATCGCCGCACAGGCCCTCATCGGCAAGGAGCTCGGCGCCTCGAATGCCGCGCGGGCGCGCGAGCTGACCCGCGTCATGGTGCGCTGGTCGCTGGGCTTCGGCCTCCTCACCGGCGCGATCCTCGCCGCGGCGGCTCCCTGGATTGGCTGGATCTTCACGCCCGATCCCGAGGTCCACGAGGCCCTGTGGCCGGCGCTGCTCGTGCTGGCCGCGAGCCAGCCCGTCTCGGGGTACGTCTTCGTGCTGGACGGCGTGCTCATCGGCGCCGGCGACGCCCGCTACCTCGCCCTTGCCGGCGTGCTCAACCTCGTCGTGTACGCGCCGCTCGTGGTCTGGGTCGGCGCCGCCGGCGTCGCAGGCCCGGTCGGGCTCATGTGGCTCTGGGCGGCCTTCGCCGGCGGGTACATGCTGGTCCGGGCCGTGACCCTCGGCCTCCGCGCCCGCTCGAACGCCTGGATGGTCCTCGGGGCGCACTGACCTGCGGAACAGGGCTCGCTAGACTTGGTCCGTGCCCGACACCCCCTCGACCCCCGCCCCCGGCGTGCCCTCCGACCCGTCCACGTCGGCCGGAGCGCCCGGCCCGGCCCTGTGGCGGCCCATCGCCCTGCGCGCCGCGGTCGCCCTCGCCTTCGGCGCGGTGACGGTGTTCTGGGGCCAGCCCACCACGGCGGGAGCCGCCTGGGCGCTGGGCGCATACTTCGTGGGGCTCGCCGTCGCGCAGGCGTGGCAGCTCAGGGAGGAGGGCCGGTCCGCTGAACCCGAGGCGCGGCCCAGCGGCACCCAGAGGACCGTCGCTTCGGCGGCCTACGGGCTCGCGGCAGCGGTCGCGATCGCGCTCGGCGCCGCCCCGGAGCCGATCGTCCTTGCAGTCGGCGGCGCCGCGGCCCTCGTGCTCACCGGCGCGTCGGACCTCTTCCGCGGCATCGCCGGCCGAGGCCGGAGCCCGCTCGCCCGCGACGAGGTGATCACCGGCGTCGTGCATCTCGGTGCAGGAGCGATCCTGCCGTTCTTCGCCGGTCTCGGAGCCCACGCGCTCCTCGGCGTCTCAGGCGGCGGAGCGATCATCACCGGCGTGCTCCTGGCCATCGCGGGCCTGAGCCTGCGGCATGATTCCTCGCCACGCGGCGTCGTGGCCTAGAATCACTAAGGTTCTACTTCTCGTAGAACACCACGAATCCCACCCCGGCCAGTTCAGGAGGGCCCATGTCCGAATCGCCACGCGGACCGCGCGTCGGGATCAAGGGACCCCTCCTGTTCTCCGCGTTCTTCGCCGTCATCACGTTCTTCGCGGTGCTGTTCTTCGCGTCCGGGGGGACGAACAAGGGCCTCCGCTTCGACCTGGCGTTCAGCGGCGCCGGCATCGCCTTCATCGTCTGCCTCGTGGCCGCCGCCATGCTCTCGATGAGCTACAAGGAGAACGCCGACCACCTCGGCAAGGGCTCCGGCATCAACCTTCGCTCCTCCGACCGCACCCAGCCTCGATCCGAGGGCGGGGACGGCGGTGCCGAGGGCACGGACACGCACGACGGCGGGCCCTCCTCGCGCTAACTGGCCGCCCTGCGCTCCCGATAGGCGCGCACATGCGCACGGTTGGCGCAGTTCCCGGTGTCGCAGTAGCGCTTCGACCGGTTCTTCGAGAGGTCGATCAGCACGGCCTCGCAGTCCTCGGCGGCGCAGACGCGCAGCCGGTCGAGCTCCTTCGAGCGGATCACGTCCACGAACGCCATCGCGGCCTCGGTCCCCATGCGGTCGGCGAGCGGTGCCTCCGGCGTGGTGGCGTGCAGGTGCCAGTCCCAGTGGTCATGCCTGACGAGCTGCGGGAGCGCCCGGGCCTCGCGCAGGAGGGCGTTCACGATCTCGACCGCCTCGTCCTCCGGGACGTCCCACAGCCGCCGCAGGCGCGACCGCAGGAGGCGGACGGCGGCGAGCTCCGCGTCGTCGTGCGTGCGGGAGCCGCTGAACCCCTCCTCGTCCAGGAAGCGGTCCAGGTCGGAGCCGGTGGCGAGCAGCTCGCCGCGGTCGGCGTCGAGGGTGTTGACGAGGTTGACGGCGCTCTTGAGCGCCACCTCCGTGTCATGGGCGAAGATCATGTTGACTCCTGACGGTGCCCGGGTGTCTACTGTCATTACCATACCCATGTTTGACCCCTGACATCACGTGTGACTTCTGCCCTGGGAGGTGCTCTGTGCGTGCCGTGAATGGATCCGCCGCGAACCGCTCCGCGTCCGGACTCGTCTTCGCCCTGCTGTCCGCAGCGACATTCGGGATCTCCGGCCCGCTCGGGAAGTCCCTCCTCGAGTCCGGCTGGACTCCCGGCGCCGTGGTGGGAGCGCGCATCACCCTCGCGGCCCTCGTCATGGTGGTCCCGGCACTGTGGATGATGCGCGGGCAGTGGGGCCGGCTCCGCGGCGCCGTCGGGCTCATGGCCGCCTACGGCGCGGTGGCGATCGCCCTGTGCCAGTTCTTCTACTTCAACGCGGTGGCCCGCATGAGCCCGCCGGTGGCGCTGATGCTCGAGTACCTCGCGCCCATCATGATCGTCGGATGGCTCTGGCTGCGCACGCGTCGCCGCCCCGGCGCGCTCACGGTCGCCGGAACGGCCGTGGCGATGCTCGGCCTCGTGCTCGTCCTCGACCTCCTGACGGGCGCGACCGTGGACCCGATCGGCGTCCTCTGGGGGGCCGCCGCCGCTGTCTGCCTCGCCGTGTACTTCGTGCTGACGGCCAAGTCCGACGGCGTCCTCCCGCCCTTCGTGACCGTGGCCGGCGGCATGGTGTTCGGCGCTGCGACGATCGGAGTCCTCACCGTGGTGGGGCTGCTGCCGGTCGCGGCGACGTTCGGCAGCGTCGAGCTCATGGGGGAAGAGGTCAGCTGGCTGGTCCCGGTCCTCGGCATCACCCTCATCGCTGCCGTCGCCGCGTACGTCTTCGGCATCGTCGCCGGGCAGAGGCTCGGCTCGAAGGTGGCGAGCTTCGTCTCCCTCACCGAGGTCCTGTTCTCGGTCGTCGCGTCGTGGCTCATGATCGGCGACGTCCCCGGGCCGGTGCAGTTCCTCGGGGGCGGGCTCATCGTGGCCGGCGTCATCATGGTCCGCATGGACGAGCTCCGCGCCCCCGCGGAGCAGGCCGTTCCCGACACGGCGCCGGAGGCCCTGCCGGCGGCTGATCTGGAGGTGCGAGGACTCGGCTCCGAGCTCACGACCGGGGCCCTGCCCATCGTGGAGCGACCCGCCTAGCATTGACGGCATGTGCCGCAACATCAGAGTCCTGCACAACTTCGAGCCCCACGCGACGAACGAGGAAGTTCACGCCGCAGCCCTGCAGTACGTGCGCAAGGTGAGCGGGAGCACCCATCCGTCCAAGGCGAACGAGGAGGCCTTCAACAGGGCCGTCGAGGAGATCGCCCACATCACGGCGCACCTCCTGGATGACCTCGTGACGAGTGCCCCTCCCCGGAACCGGGAGGACGAGGCGGCGAAGGCGAAGGCGCGGGCCGCCGTCCGCTTCGGCACGGCCTGACCCCGCCCGGCCCGCCCCCACCATCACCCCGCCCCGCCCAGCCCCCCGTCTCGGGTACGCGAAATCACCTCCCCACCCCTTTCGGGTACGCGGAATCACCCTCAGGACGGTCTCGGGTACGAGCATGCTGCGGCGCCTGTACCCGAGAGGGTGGGTGGGGCGCCTTATGTGTACCCGAGAGGGGGAGTGGGGCGCCTTATGTGTACCCGAGAGGGGAAGGCCCTACCGGCCGAAATGCGTGAGCCGCAGCGAGTTCGCTACGACGAGCACCGAGCTCGCAGCCATCGCCGCACCCGCGATCATCGGGTTGAGCAGCCCGAGGGCTGCGACGGGGATTCCAACGGCGTTGTAGAAGAACGCCCAGAACAGGTTCGCCTTGATGATCGCGAGCGTGGCACGCGACAGCTCGATCGCCGTGGCCACCTGTCCCAGGTCGTCGCCCATGACCGTCAAGTCGGCGGCCTCCCTGGCCACGTCGGTGCCGGAGCCCATCGCGATCCCGAGGTCCGCCTGCGCCAATGCGGGCGCGTCGTTCACGCCGTCGCCGGCCATCGCGACCCGGGCGCCCCCGGCCTGGAGCCGCTTGACCGCCTCGACCTTCCCCTCCGGCCGGACCCCGGCGTGGACGTCCTCGGGGGCAATCCCCACCTCGGCGGCCACGCTCGCGGCGACCGCGGCATTGTCGCCCGTGAGCAGGACGGGCCTCAGCCCGAGCGCCCTGAGCCGTGCGATGCCCTCCGCGGAGCCGGGCTTCACCGTGTCGCGGAGGCTCAGGATGGCCGCCGGCACGCGGTCGACGACGACCCATACCGCCGTCGCGCCCGCCGCCTCGCGCTCGGCGAACCGGGCCAGTTGGCTGGCCCCCGGCGCTTCGGCGCGCTCCGCGATCCAGTCGGTGCGGCCCACGAGCACCTCGTGCCCGTCCACCGTCCCCTCGACCCCGCCGCCCGCCGACGACCGGAACCCGACGACGCCGGGCAGGCCCGCGGCGTCGTGCGCGACGCCGTCGTGCGCACCGCCTGTGTGGGAGGTTCCCCGAGCGGCAGGCACGTGGGCTCGGGCCGCGTCCACGACGGCGCGTGCGAGCGGATGCTCGCTGCCGGCCTCGACGGCGCCCGCCAGCCGCAGCACCCCGGCCTCGTCCCAGGAGCCGAAGGCGTCAACGGCATCGAGGGCGAGGCGGCCGGTCGTGACTGTGCCGGTCTTGTCCAGGACGATGGTGTCGACGGCGCGGGTGTCCTCGAGGACGTGCGCGCCGCGGATCAGGATCCCCAGCTGGGAGCCGCGCCCGCTGCCCGCGAGCAGGCCGACCGGCGTGGCGAGTCCCAGAGCGCAGGGGCAGGCGATGACGAGCACCGCGACCGAGGCAGTGAACGCGTCGCCCAGCGATCCGCCGAACGCGAGCCATGCCGCGAACGTCAGGGCTGCGACGACGAGGACCACCGGCACGAAGACGCCGCTGATACGGTCCGCAAGCCGCGCGATCGGAGCCTTGCCCGTCTGGGCCTCGGACACGAGGCGTGCCATCGCGGCAAGGGTGGTCTCGGAGCCGACCCGTGTTGCCTCGACCACGAGGCGGCCGGAGGTGTTGACGGTCG
The DNA here is from genome assembly GCF_002224485.1 of Sinomonas sp. R1AF57. Lineage (GTDB taxonomy): Bacteria > Actinomycetota > Actinomycetes > Actinomycetales > Micrococcaceae > Sinomonas > Sinomonas flava. The sequence goes on along the minus strand of NZ_CP022463.1, from coordinate 3,629,236 downwards.
CACCCGTGACCGGATCGCCGGCCCTCACCTCGACCGGCACGGACTCGCCCGTGATCAGGGACGTGTCCACCGCAGAGGAGCCCTCGCGGACGGTGCCGTCGGTCGCGATCGTCTCGCCCGGCCGCACCACGAAGAGGTCGCCGGGCACGAGGCTCTCGGCCGCCACCACCGTCTCGACGCCGCCGCGCAGCACCGTGGCGCGCTTCGCCCCGCGGTCCAGGAGGGCGCGCAGCGCGTCCCCCGCGCGCGACTTGGCGCGGGCCTCGAGCCACCGGCCCAGCAGCAGGAAGGTCGTGACGACCACTGCGGTCTCGAAGTAGAGCCCTCCGCCGCTCCCTGACATCTCCATCCCGGGGTGCTCGGTCATCCGGGGTTCGGCGACGAGCTGGGCGAGGGAGTAGAGGTAGGCCGCGGCGACGCCGAGGGACACGAGCGTGTCCATGGTCGAGCCGAGATGGCGGGCGTTGATGGCCGCGGCGCGGTGGAACGGCCACGCCGACCACGTGACGACGGGCAGCGCGAGCGCCGCCGCCCACCAGCCCCAGTGGGCGAACTGCGCGCCCGGCACCATCGAGATGACGAACACCGGGATCGTCAGGGCGGCCGCGACCGCGAGTCGGGGGAGCAGGACGTCGGCGCGGCTCCGGGCAGGGGAGGCGGGGGCGGCCTCCGCGGTCGGCTCGCCCGCAGGGTCGGCTGGCAGTGCCAGGCCCCTCGCCTCGGGCGCGGGCACCGGGACGGACGACGGCGTGTGGCCGGCGTCCGTGGCCCCGGCACCCGAGCTGCCGCCGTCCTTGAGCCGGGCCGTGTACCCGGCGGACTCGACGGTGGCGAGCAGCTGCTCATCGGTCACGCCGGCGGGCACTTCGACCCGGGCGGACTCGAGGGGCAGGTTCACCGAGGCGTGGACGCCCTCGATCTTGCCCAGCTTCCGCTCGACCCGGTTGACGCATGACGCGCAGGTCATGCCCTCGATGTCGAGCTCGACGATCCGCGGGGCCTCTGGTGTGGATTCCAGGAAGGTACCCATCGGCTATGCGTCGTTGGCCACGACCAGGTAGCCCGCCTCGGCGACGGCCTCGCTGATGGCCTCGTGCTTGATCTTGCGGGTCGAGTCGATCGTCACCTCGGACACGCCACCCGCCTTGAGGTCGACGGAGACGCTCTCGACGCCGTCGATCGCCTCGAGCTCCTCGGTGACCGAGCTGACGCAGTGGCCGCAGGTCATGCCGTCGACGTGCACGGTGGTGGTGAAGTGGGTCATCGCGAGGCTCCTTGGCTGGGAAAGGTCTGGCTGAAGGGGTGTCTGGCCTGTTCCCGCCGCGAAGCGGGACAGGGGGATGAACGTGTCTGAGCCGGTGCAGCAGCCGGAGCTACCGCAGCAGTCGTCCGATGGCATCGGAGGCCTCCTTCACCTTGGAGTCGATCTCGCCGGCACGCTTGGCCGGGTCCGGTTCATTGGCAGCGCCCACCACGCAGTGGCCGATGTGCTCTTCGACGAGGCCGAGGCTCACCGCGTGCAGGGCCTTCGTGACCGCCGACATCTGGGTCAGGATGTCGATGCAGTACTTGTCCTCCTCGACCATCCGGGCAATTCCGCGCACTTGGCCCTCAATCCTCTTGAGGCGCCGCAGGTAGGCCTCTTTGTTGGAGGAGTACCCGTACGGCGGTCCTCCATGCGTCTCGGTGTCCACGACGTGCTCCATGCCGGCCAACCTATACCCGGGAGGGGTATAGGTCAAGTACCCCACGGGGGTATCCGGTCGAGGCTGGAGGCCGGTGTGTAACGAAGGGCACAGGCGGCGGATTTGGAGGAGGACGGTCGTGGCCGGTAATGTTTTCTGAGTCGCCGGGGCGGCCGAGAGAACATCGAGGCAGTCCAGAGCGGCAAATCCCCTTCGAGAATGGCCCGGATGGCCGCTGATTGAGTGCGCCTCCGGAACCCTGATCGCTCGCAGTCGTGAAGCAGTTTCCAAGAAAAACGGAATTTGCAGAGCGGGTGCGAAGAAGGTAGGATTGAATCTCGTTGCCGCGAGGAGATAAACCGGAAGAAATCCGGTCGATGCACTTGCGGGGCCTGTTGTTTGAGAACTCAATAGTGTGCCAAGTTCGTTGATGCCATTTTTTTGATGGTGTTGATTGCCTGGTTGCGTGCACCCCCGTGTGCGTGGCCGGGTTTTTATGCCAGTTTTGGATTGTGCTGGCCGGTGTGGGTGTTTTCCCGCCCTTCCGGCTGGTTCTTCTGTTTTTGACGGAGAGTTTGATCCTGGCTCAGGATGAACGCTGGCGGCGTGCTTAACACATGCAAGTCGGACGATGAAGCCCTTTCGGGGGTGGATTAGTGGCGAACGGGTGAGTAACACGTGAGCAACCTGCCCTTGACTCTGGGATAAGCCTGGGAAACTGGGTCTAATACCGGATAGGACCCC
>NZ_CP022463.1:3531482-3626707 GCF_002224485.1 Sinomonas sp. R1AF57 | reverse complement strand
GGACGGGACACAGGGTTACGGCGGTCACAGCGTGGGGGAAACGCCCGGTCCCATCCCGAACCCGGAAGCTAAGACCCACAGCGCCGATGGTACTGCACCCGCGAGGGTGTGGGAGAGTAGGACACCGCCGGACAACACCACCAGGTCGAGCCCCCCAGCACCCGCCGGGGGGCTCCCTGCATTTAACGACACCCCACCAGAAGCCCCGCCCACAAAGGCGAACCTCCGGAGAAGAAGAGAGGGCCCCGGAGCGCACAATTGGGGGGGTATGCGCTCCGAGGCGGTTCTCTGGTGCCGCTCGCACTCCTAAGGTTCCGAAGGAAACTGAGTGTGCGCTGGCACATAAAAAACACTACATGGCAGAACTGGCCTTGGCCAGCATTCGTGCGCCCAGCGCGCCCCAACCTGCGTGCCGCGCACCCGCCGCCGGTGCGGAGAGCGCCGCCCGTCCTTGTCGGCGTCGTACGCGGGTGCTCGAATAGGCGCATGGACTCTCCCCGATACCTTCTGGCCATCGGCACGAAAAAGGGCCTGTGGCTCGCCACGAGCCAGGACCGGACGACCTGGGCCGTCGGCGCACCGCAGTTCCTCATGCAGGAGATCCCCTCCGTCGGGATCGACACGCGCGGCGGCCGTACCCGGCTGCTGGTCGGCGTCCGTTCAGAGCACTTCGGCCCGACGGTTGCACATTCCGATGACCTCGGAGCGACGTGGACGGAGCCCGAGGCGGGGTCGGTCGTGTTCCCCGAGGACACGGGCGCTGCCGTGGAGCGCATCTGGCAGATCCGCCCGGACAGTGAGGACCGCCCTGGGGTCGTCTGGGTGGGCGCCGAGCCGATCTCGGTGTGGAAGTCGACGGACGGCGGCGAGACGTTCGAGCTCAACCGCCCGCTCTGGGAGCACCCCGACAGGGACAGGTGGGGTCCGGGGGCCGGCGGCGCTGCCGTCCACACCGTGGTGCCCGATCCCGCTGACGATGACCGGATCCATCTCGCGATCAGCGCCGGCGGGGTGTACCGGAGCACCGACGGCGGAGCGAGCTGGTCGGCGCGGAACCACGGCATCTCCGCGTACTTCCTTCCCGATCCCGAGCCAGAGGTCGGCCAGTGCGTGCACAAGATCGCGAGGGATGCAGACGGCCGCCTCTACGCCCAGAACCACCGGGGCGTGTACCGCAGCGACGATGCGGGGGACACCTGGACCTCGATTGCCGACGGCCTCCCGGCGGACTTCGGCTTCGTCATGCTGACGCACCCCCGCCGCAGCGGGACTGCGTGGGTCGTGCCGCTGGTCTCCGACTGGGAGCGCGTGGCGCCCGAGGGCCGCCTCGCAGTCCACCGCACCGACGACGCCGGCTCCACATGGCGCCGGCTGGACGCAGGCCTGCCCGAGTACGACTGGAACACCGTGCTCCGCGACGCCGCGTGCGTCGACGCCGCCGACCCGGTCGGCGTCTACTTCGGCACCCGCGGCGGCTCAGTCTATGCGAGCGCCGACGAGGGCGAGAGCTTCCGTGAGGTCGTCTCGAGGCTCCCCGATGTGCTCTGCGTGCGGGCGGCCGTGCTCGACGGCGGGCAGGGCGTCTGAGCGTGGCGGTCACCGTCGTCGTGCCCTCCGTCCTCGCGGACCTGGCCGGAGGCCGCACCGAGTTCGAGGTTCCGGACGCCGAGGCGACCACCGTGCGCGCGGCCCTCGACGCCGTCGCGGTCCAGTTTCCGGTGCTCGCCCGGAGGCTGCGGGATGAACGGGGGTCGCTGCGCCGGCACGTGAACGTCTACCTCGGCGGGGAGAGCGTCCGTTCCCTCCAGGGCTTGGAGACCCGCGTGGCCGCGGGCGAGGAGGTGCTGGTCATCCAGTCGATCGCCGGCGGATGACCAGCTCGGTCCTCGTGCGACGGCGGCGGACGCTCAGGCAGCCTGCTCGCGCACGTGCCACAGGGTGAAGTCCTCGGACTGCACCGCGCGGCGCGCGTGGCTCACCTCGAGCCTGATCCAGACGAGCCCCACCCCGGGTGCCGTGTCGTAGACCGTTCCCCGCAGGATGGTCTGCCCGCTGCGGGCCTCGATGAGTTCGCCCCGACGGATGTCGGTGAGGCGGCGGATCCGGCTGTGGGTATCGGCGGTCATCGTCTGCCCCTTCTCGAACATGTGCGCTGGTGAGACCAGTGTCCCGGGGACCGGTTTCCATGCTGTTTCCGGCCCGTAATCGGGCCGTAAGCAGATCTCGGCGGCTCCGTTTCACGGTTCCCTCGGCTACGGCGGGGCGTCGAGAAAAGTCACGTACTCAGTGGTAAGGCGAAATTTCGCATTCCTGTGGCTAGTCTCGGATGCGCAGATGTCATGCGCGTCACACGCGTATGGGCCGAGAATGCAGGAGGTTGTCTGCTCATGGCAGCAAGGTTTGAAGTACGTCGCGGCGGCAAGGGTGCCGGCGCCTATCTGGTCCAGCTCTGCACCGGTGATGGTCGGGTCGTCGCTGATCTGGGGGGATTCCCGAGCCTCGACGAGGTCAAGAGGGCCATCGCGTTCCTCCGCGAGGGGGCGGCTCAGGGCCACGTCGTCGACCTGACAGGCACTGCATGACCGGCCTCGGCTGAGGGCCCGTCAGGATCGCCTGCTGGGGCGTGGAACGGGGGACCATGCCGATGCAACGTGCATGCAACCTCCGCCCACGGACGATCCGGGGGCGACCGCGATACACTTGTGAGCCACGGCACACATGAAGGGGTGGGTGGACGTGCGCACACAGGACCCAGTGGACGCCCCGGAGCGGCCCGTCGTCGCTGACTCATGGCGTCGGTCCCTCGCTGCGCACCCGCGCCGCGAGGACGCGGTCGTCACAGACGTCCTCGACGACGACGAGCTGGCCTCCTACCGGGAGAGCCACGCACTCGCGCGGGTCATGCCCGTGATCGAGGAACTCCTCGTGCAGCCCGCGCGCGACTCCGGCATCCTCGTGGCGGTCGGGGACGCCGACAGCAGGCTCCTGTGGCTCGGGGGCGACGCCTCGGTGCGCCGCCGCGCCGAGGGCATGGCGTTCCTCGAGGGCGCCGACTGGTCCGAGTCCAGCATCGGGACGTCTGCCCCCGGCACGGCGCTGGCCACCGGCGGTGCGGTCCAGATCCGCGGAGCAGAGCACTTCAGCCCCCTCGCGGAGGCCTTCTCGTGCACCGCGGTCCCGATCCGCGATCCCCGCACCGGGGACCCGATCGGCGTCGTCGACATCACGGGCGGCGAGCAGGCCGCCGCCGGACATGCGCTCCCGTGGCTCCGCGCCGCCGTCGCCGCGGCCGAGGAGAGGCTGCGCGGCCTCGCCAAGGCGGCACCGCGCACGACGCCGGGCCCTCGGGGCGGTGGCAACCGCGCCGGCGCTGGGCCCTCGGCAGGGCCAGCCGTCCTGTCGGTCACCGGTCGGGACCAGGGGATCCTCCGCGCGGGCGCACGGGAGCTGAGCCTGAGCGTGCGCCACTCCGAGATCCTCGTGCTGCTCGCCGGCAATCCGCGCGGGCTCACGGCCGAGGAGCTCGCCGAGCGCCTCTACACCCAGGCCGTGCCGCCCGTGACGCTGCGGGCCGAGCTCGTGCGGCTGCGCAAGGCGCTCGACGCCTCGGGAACCGGCGTCCGGCTCCTCTCGCGGCCATACCGCGTGGAGGGGCTCGAGGTCGACTCGATGCATGCGCTGGCCCTGCTCGAGCGGGGGTCGCACCGCCAGGCCCTCGGGTCCTACGGCGGGCAGCTCCTGCCGCGCTCGGAGGCGCCCGCCATCACCGAACTCCGCGAGGAGCTGTCCGCGACGCTGCGGGAGGCAGTGGTCGGCAGCGCCGCGGTCGACGTCGTGCTGCACTACCTGCGCCTGCCGGAGGCCGCCGACGACCTCGAGGCGTGGCGCACCGCCCTCCGGCTCCTCCCTCCGCGCTCGCCCAGGCGGGCCGCGGTGGTCGCACACCTCGAGCGCCTCGCGGGCTGAGGCGGGCGCGACCTGCCGGGGGTTCAAAGTGTCGGTCCCCGGGCGTAGGCTCACGCTCGTCAGCGAGGATCTGCGACGCAAGGAGCGACTGTGACAGCGACACTGAACCCCTACATCAGCTTCAAGGACACCACACGCGACGCCATGACGTTCTACCAGTCGGTGCTCGGCGGTGACCTCACCATCTCCACCTTCGCGGACCTCCATGCGGCCCAGGATCCCTCCGAGGCGGATCTGGTGATGCACTCCCTGCTCACGACGCCGAGCGGCTTCACGCTGATGGCCTCGGACACGCCAGCACGCATGGAGTATGCGCCCGGGAACAACTTCTCGATCTCGCTCAGCGGCGACTCCGAATCGGAGGATGAGCTCCGTGGCTACTGGGACCGGCTCTCCGACGGGGCCACCGTCTCGATGCCGCTCGAGAAGGCCATCTGGGGCGACACCTTCGGCATGCTCACGGACCGATTCGGCATCGCGTGGCTCGTGAACATCGCGGGCGACGACACGCCGACCGGTCACTCGTAGCCACCACGTCCGCCCTCGCCACTTCTGCGGAAGGATCCATCGTGCCCACGCTCCTCAATCCCTACCTCAGCTTCACGGGAGAAGCCCGCGAGGCCCTCACGTTCTACCAGTCGGTCTTCGGCGGCGACCTCACCATCAGCACGTTCGGGGAGTTCCAGCCCCCCGCGGACGCGGGCGGGGACGCCCCCGGCCTGCCGGCGTCTGAGGCGGACAAGGTCATGCACGGCATGCTCGTCACCCCCAACGGACTCGTCCTCATGGGCTCGGACACGCCCGAAGGCATGCCCCACACCGAGGGCAGCAGCGTCTCCCTCTCACTCTCCGGCGACGACGAGTCCCAGCTGCGCGGCTACTGGGACAGACTGGCTGAGGGCGGCAGGGTCACCGTGCCCATGGAGCGCGCGCCATGGGGCGACGTGTTCGGCATGCTGACGGACAGATACGGCATGGCATGGCTGATCAACGTGAACTCGGGCCAGCAAGGAGGGGCGGCGCAGGGCTGACGGCCGCCGGGGCGCCGCCCGGCGCGTCGTCCCTGAATCTGCTCCCTGCTGCAGGGGGGCCTGGCACATAGACTCGGCTCACGGGCGGCAGCGGGGCCGCCGGAGCGGAGGATGCGCGCGTGAAGGTCGGGATTGCGAGGGAACGTCTTGCCGGGGAGCAGCGCGTCGCGGCCACGCCCGAATCCGTGCGGCAGCTCGTGGGCCTCGGGCTACAGGTCATCGTCGAGTCGGGTGCGGGGACGGCGGCCGGCCACTCCGACGCCTCCTACACCGAGGCGGGGGCGGAGGTTGCCTCCTCGCTGGACCCGGCTGCCGTCGACGTTGTGGCCCACGTCCGCGCCCTCGCGCCGGGCACGGCCGCGCGGCTCAAGCCCGGTGCCGTGACCGTCGGGCTAGCGTCGCCCTCGACTGACCTTCCCACGGTCCGGGCGCTCGCCGACGCGCGGGTCACCGCGTTCGCACTCGAGCTCGTCCCGCGCATCTCCCGGGCGCAGTCGATGGACGCGCTCACCTCCCAGGCCCTCGTGACCGGCTACCGGTGCGTGCTCGAGGCCGCGATCCGCCTGCCGCGCTTCTTCCCGCTCTACATGACGGCTGCCGGGACCGTCCCGCCGGCGAAGGTCCTCGTCCTGGGCGCCGGGGTCGCCGGCCTGCAGGCCATCGGCACGGCGAAGAGGCTCGGCGCGCGCGTCTCCGCGAACGACATCCGGCCAGCTTCCGCGGACGAGGTCGCCTCCATGGGCGGCACCTTCATTCGGCTCGACGTCGAAGGGGAGGCCGCCGGCGGGTACGCTCGCGAGCTCACCGCCGACAGGGGGGCGCTCCAGCGCGAGCTCCTCGCCCCCCACGTCGCCGACGCCGACGTCCTCATCACGACCGCCGCCGTCCCCGGCCGCCGGGCCCCGCTCCTCGTCACCCGGGACATGGTCGCCCGGATGCGCCCAGGATCCGTCGTCGTGGACATGGCCGCGGAGTCGGGCGGCAACGTCGAGGGCTCCGTTCCCGGCCAGGACCTCCGCGTCCCGACGGCCGACGGCGCCGGGGAAGTCACCGTCGTCGGGCTCAAGGACGCGGCCTCCGCGATGGCCGCCGACGCCTCGCGGCTGTACGCGAAGAACGTCGCGAACTTCATCGCCCTGCTCGTGCCCGGGGCGGACGGCACGGTGGCGCCCGACTTCAGCGACGAGGTGGTCGCCGGCGCGTGCCTGACGCGCGACGGCGAGGTGCGGCACGAGCCCACGGCCGAGGCGCTCGCGGCGCTCGCCTCGGCCGAGGCCCCGCCGGGCGAGATCGACGAGACCGAGGAAGGAGCAGGCTGATGGGCGGCATCGAACTGCTGACGATCACGGTGCTGGCGGTGTTCGTCGGCTTCGAGGTGGTCTCAAAGGTCTCGAGCATCCTGCACACCCCCCTGATGTCGGGGGCGAACGCGATCCACGGCATCATCCTCGTGGGCGCGATCACCGTGGCCGGGCAGGCGGCCGACGCGTGGGTGCTCGCGGTGGCGCTGCTCGCCGTCGTGCTCGCCACGGCGAACCTCGTGGGCGGGTTCGTCGTGACGGACCGCATGCTCGAGATGTTCCGTGGACGGAATGCGCCAGCCGCCGGGGAGCCGGGCACGGGGAGCCGGGAGGCGGCCAGGTGACCCCCGTTCTGGACGCGACGTGGACGGCGCTGCTGTACCTGGTCGCGGCCGTGTGCTTCATCCTCGCCCTCAAAGGCCTGTCCTCGCCGAAGCATGCGCGGCGCGGCAACCTCGTCGGGGCGTTCGGCGCGCTCGTGGCCCTCGTGACGGTGTTCCTCTCGAGCCGGCTCGGCAACATCCCGTGGATCCTCGCGGCGATCGCGGTGGGCGCGGCCATCGCCGCACCCGTCGCGCGCCGGGTCCAGATGACCCAGATGCCTCAGCTTGTGGCCCTCTTCAACGGTGTGGGCGGCGGCGCCGCGGCGCTCGTGGCGCTGCTCGAGCTCCCGCACGCAGACGATGCGTGGGTACGCCTCGCGATCGTGTTCACCCTCCTGGTCGGGGCCGTCTCGTTCGCGGGCTCTGCCGTGACGTTCGCGAAGCTCCAGGAGCTCATGACCACCCGGCCGATCGCTTTCCCGGGCCTTCCGACGCTCATGGGCGCCGTGCTCCTCGCCGCCGTCGTCGCCGCGGGCTTCGTGGTCGTGCTGCCGCTGTCCGCCGGGTCCACCGTGGTCGCCGTCGTGCTCCTCGCGCTGGGCCTCGTGGCCGGCGTCCTGCTGGTGCTGCCCGTGGGAGGGGCAGACGTGCCGATCGTCATCTCGCTGCTCAACGCCTTCACGGGCCTGGCGGTGGCGGCGTCGGGCCTCGTCCTCGGCAACGTGCTGCTCGTCGTCGCGGGCACGCTTGTGGGAGCCTCCGGCACGATCCTGACTCGGCTCATGGCCGCGGCGATGGGCCGCAGCGTCTCCCACATCATGTTCGGCGCATTCCGGGGAGGCTCGACGGCGGGCTCCACCGCCGTCTCCGAGCGTCCGGTGCGCTCGAGCACCGCGGAAGACGTCGCGATCCTGCTCGGGTACGCGCAGAAGGTCATCATCGTGCCCGGGTACGGGCTCGCCGTCGCACAGGGCCAGCACACCGCCGCCGAGCTCGCGCAGGCCCTCGAGGCGCGCGGCACCGACGTGGAGTTCGCGATCCATCCCGTCGCCGGGCGCATGCCGGGGCACATGAACGTCCTCCTCGCCGAGGCGAACGTCCCCTACGAGTCGCTCAAGGAGATGGCGGAGGTCAACGGCGACTTCCGGCAGGCCGACGTCGCGCTCGTGGTGGGCGCGAACGACGTCGTGAATCCCGCGGCGAAGTCCACCCTCGGCTCCCCGATCTACGGCATGCCGATCCTCGAGGTCGCGGACGCGAAGCAGGTCGTGTTCCTCAAGCGGTCCATGCGGCCGGGCTTCGCCGGGATCGAGAACGAGCTCCTGTACGAGCCGCAGACCACGCTGCTCTTCGGGGACGCGAAGGATTCGCTCACGAAGGTGCTCACGGCGGTGAAGGCGCTGTGATTGCAGGCGCTGTGACGGTCACGGGAGGACTGGCATGACGGACAGGACCATCGCGGTGGTCGGCACCGGCCTCATCGGCGCGAGCTGGGCGGCGTACTACCTCGCGCGCGGGTTCCGGGTGGTCGCGAGCGATCCGGCTGGGGGCGCCGAGGAGGCGCTGCGCGAGCGGATTGACGGCTTCTGGCCCACGCTCGAGACGCTCGGACTCGACGAGGGCGCGTCCAGAGACCGGCTGGAGTTCACGCCGTCGATCGCAGACGCGGCCCGAGGAGCTGACTTCGTGCAGGAGAACGGCCCGGAACGCCTCGACATCAAGCGCTCCATCCTCGCCGAGATCGAACAAGGCGTGGGCGAGGACGTGCTGATCGCGACATCGTCCTCCGGGCTGCTCGTGTCCGAGGCGCAGAAGGGCATGCGCCACCCGCAGCGGCTCGTGCTCGGGCACCCGTTCAACCCGCCGCACCTGATCCCGCTCGTGGAGGTGCTCGGCGGGGAGCAGACCTCCCCGGAGAACGTCGAGCGGGCCGTCGCCTTCTACGCCGGGATCGGGAAGAAGCCGATCCGGATCAACCGGGAGGTGCCGGGCCACGTGGCGAACCGGCTCCAGGACGCGCTGTGGCGGGAGATGTTCCACCTCGTCAGCACCGGGGTCGCGAGCGTGGCGGACATCGACACCGCGATCTCCTACGGGCCCGGCCTCCGCTGGGCGCTCATGGGTCCCTTCCTCACGATGCACGCGGGCGGCGGCGACGGCGGGATCACCCACTTCCTCGAGCACCTCGGCCCGGCCATGCGGGACTGGGCGAGGGACCTCGGCGAGTACCCGGAGACCGACGAGTACGTCAGCACCATGGCCGAGGGCGTCGAGGACGAGCTCGCGGGACACGACTGGGCCGCGGCGCTCGCGGCACGGGACCGGCTCCTCCTGGGCCTCCTCGCGGCCAAGGCCGAGGCGCCGGAGATCCCCTGACTACCTCGGCCCGGGCCGGATCGGCACGCAGGTCGCGCAGGCCTTCGCTTCCGCTGGATCGGCCAGGGCGTCGCGCTCGAGCTTGAGCCGCGCTGACAGTGCGGCGGCCATGAGCACGACGGCGGCGACCCCCACCGCGGGCTGGACTCCCCAGTGGATCGCGTCCAGGGGCAGGCCGGCGAACATCTGCATGAGCAGGCCCGACCGGCTCTGCGTGGTAGCCAGCAGCAGCCCGATCGCACCGAACAGCGGGCCGCGGAGGTCACAGAAGGTCGCCTCGGCGCCGATCGGGGATCTCACGAGGCTGGCGATGAGCAGCCCGAGCACCCCCGAGCCGGCGAGGACGAGTGCTCTGGTCCACGCGGCACCCGGGAGGACGGCGGCGTCGAACGCCGCGCCGATGCCCCGGCGGGCCGCCGTCCACGTCGCGGCGCCCGGGCCAGCGGCCGGTCACCGGAAGGAGAGCAGCTTGTTGATGAAGCTCGCGTTGGACCCGGTGCCGGAGTCGTGGCCGGGGCAGCGGCGGTCCTGGGGGACGTTCGCGAAGACCTGGTCGATGTGCTGGCCGCAGCCAGCCCAAGTCACCTTGCCGCAGGTCGAGCACGTCGCGGGGCTGCACATGGGATTTCTCCTTCTTGTCGCTTGGATACCCATGGGGGTATTTCCAGAATAGCCGTGAGCGGCCCTTCGGGCAAGGGACGAGCCGTGCGGCCGTGCCGGTGCGAGAACCGACACGCGCCGGAGGTGCGCCGCTGAGCAGCCCTGATGTGGATACCCTTCGCGTAATCGGGGGGCCCAATTCGTTCTCTGGCAGGAGGGGACAGCCAAGGGCCTGAAGCTCCCCCGGCACGAGTGCCGGGGCATCCAGAGAGGGGGGCCAATGCCGGCCCACAGGAAGATCTCCGCCGTCGCGGCGCTGTCCGTCTCCGTACTCCTTGCGCTCACCGCGTGCAACCCGGCGGCGAACTCCGGCGGCTCGGCGGCTCCGAGCAGCTCCGGCGGCTCGGGCGCCTTCAGCAAGGACCAGTCGGGAACGCTCAAGACGAGCGGCTACAACCCCTCCGACGAGGTCGGCAAGGCCCGTTCGGACCTCGCCACCCAGGCGGTCGCGCCCGCCGAGGTGTCCATGGACACGACGAACTTCGACGCCCAGAAGTTCGCGGCGCAGGCGGCCTCCGGCCAGGTCCCCGACCTCATCCAGGTGGACCGCAGCATGGTTCCGACCCTGGCCGACAAGGGCCTGATCCAGCCGCTCGACGCGTGCTTCTCGCTCTGGGGAGTCACCCCCAACGACCAGTACTACCCGGCCGCGATCAAGAGCGTCACCTACAAGGACAAGGTGTATGCGGTTCCGCAGTTCTTCCAGACCTCCATGCTCATCGCGGACAAGACCGTCATGCAGGCCGCCGGCGTGACCGAGGACCAGCTCGACACCTCCAAGCCGGACCAGATCATCGCGGCCGCCCAGAAGATGTACAAGGCCTCGGGCGGCAAGCCCTCCGTGATCGGGTTCGATCCCGACCTCCCGGGCTCGGCCGACCTCTGGCTCCAGGTCTTCGGGGGCAACGCGATGGACGGCGACGGCAAGCCGACGCTGGACAACGGCGACAACGTCAAGGCACTCACCTGGATGAAGCAGCTCATGGACGCCCAGGGCGGCTACGCGGCCATCAAGTCGTTCAAGGACTCGATGGACGTGTTCGGCAACCAGAACCAGTACGTGAAGCACCAGGTGGGCGCCCAGACGTGGGCCCAGTGGTACATCAACGTCCTGTCCAACACGAAGGGCGACGTCAGCGTCGTCGGCGCGCCGATCAAGACGCTCCAGGGGAAGCCGATCGGCTACGCCGGCGGCGCCTCGCTCGCGATCCCGACCGCGGCGAAGAACCCCTCGGCTGCGTGCGCTTGGGCCATCAAGGCCACCTCGGTGGACGCGTGGAAGGCCGCCGGCGACGCCCGGGCCCAGACGGTCCAGAAGAAGAACTCCATCAACACCGGCCTGTTCACCGGCTCGCCCGCCGCCGACAAGGCCGTCCGGGACGCGCACGTCACCCCGTCCGGCAATGCGGACTTCGACCAGCTGATCAAGACCTCCTACTCCACGCTCGACAACACGGCCTCGTTCGGCAGCTCCGCCGCCGGCCAGACCATCAAGGACTCGCTCGCCAACGCCGTGGCCGTGGCCCTGTCCGGGGAGAAGGACCCGACCGCCGCCCTGAAGGACGCACAGGACACCGCGATGCGCGCCTGGCAGCAGACCTCGGCCGGGCAGAATCACTGATCCCTGTGGGCACGCGCATGAGCCGGCGCACCCGGTCGAGGAAGTACAACGTCCGGGAGTCCATCGCGGGGTACCTCTTCATCTCGCCGTGGATCGCCGGACTGCTGATCTTCACCGTGATCTCGATGGGCTGGAGCCTGGTGCTCTCGTTCCAGAACTACGATCTGGCGACGGGAGCCAGCTCGCCGGCCGGATTCGAGAACTACCGCCTGCTGGCCGAGGACCCCAACGTCCTCGGCTCGCTGGGCAACACCTTCGTGTACGCACTCATGGCGGTACCGCTGGACATCGCCTTCGCGCTCCTGCTCGCCTCGCTGCTGAACGGCGTCAGGCGGGGCTCCGGGTTCTTCCGGCTGGTCTACTACCTGCCGAAGATGACCCCGGGCGTGGCGACGGCGGCGGTGTTCCTGCTCCTCCTGAACGGCAACAGCGGCGCGATCAACAACTTCCTCGGGCTGTTCGGGATCGCTGGACCGCAGTGGCTCTCGGACCCCGTCTGGATGAAGCCCTCGATCGTGCTCATGAGCCTGTGGGGCGTGGGCGGCACGACCGTCATCCTGCTCGCGGCCCTGCAGGCGGTTCCGAAGGAGCTCTACGAGGCGGCTGCGACGGACGGTGCGAGCCGGCGGCAGCAGTTCTTCTACATCACCATCCCGATGATCTCGCCGACGCTGTTCTTCCTGGTCATCGTCAACACGATCGCGGCCCTGCAGATCTTCGACCAGGCGTACCTGCTGTTCTACCGCGACGGGAACTCCAGCGTCCCCGACGCTGCCCGCTTCTACGGGGTGTACCTGTACCAGCAGGCGTTCCAGCACTTCAACTTCGGCCCCGCCGCGGCCATGGCATGGCTGCTGTTCGTGATCATCATGGTCATCACCGTGATCCAGATCAGGGTCGGGAACCGTCTGGTGCACTACGAGGGAGGTGATCGCCCGTGAGCAGTGTCAACCCCGGGCTGGAACCGGGCACGACGGCGGGGCCCGCCGCCGCGCCGGCAGGGGCACCGGCGGTGCCGCTTGCGGGAGAGGGCGCGGGCGTGGCCGACAGGGCCGGGCGGCGCCCCTCGAACCCGGCCGACGTCCAGTGGGCGGGGGAGCGCCGCAGTCGGCTGGCACGGCGGGTGGGCCAGGGCGTCCGCTGGGTGCTGCTCGTCGGCTTCGCGCTGCTGTTCATGTACCCCTTCGCGTGGCTGCTCGCCGCCTCGCTCAAGCCGCGCGGAGAGGTGTTCGACAACCGGCTCATCCCCCTGACGCCCACGCCGGAGAACTACGCCGAGGTCTGGAACCAGCTGCCGCTGCTGAGCTGGGTCTTCAACTCGGTGTTCATCGCGCTGGCCTCGGCCACCATCGTGACCCTGACGAGCTCTGCCATCGCCTTCGGCTTCGCGTACTTCCGCTTCCCCGGGCAGAAGATCCTGTTCGGCATCCTCCTGGGCACGATGATGCTCCCGGGGGCCGTCACCCTCATCCCGAACTACCTCATCTGGAAGACCCTCGGCTGGCTCGGGACGACCGTGCCGCTGTGGGGCGGGACGCTGTTCGGCTCCGCGTTCTACATCTTCCTGATGCGGCAGTTCTACCTGTCCCTGCCGCGGGACCTGTTCGAGGCGGCGCGCATCGACGGGTGCTCGTTCTTCGGGCTGTTCCGCAGGATCGCCTTCCCGCTCGCGCTGCCGAGCGCGATCATCGTGTTCATCTTCGAGTTCCAGGCGTCCTGGAACAACTTCGCGGGCCCGCTCATCTACCTCAACTTCGGCGACCCGAAGGGGTACACGGTGCCGCTCGGGGTCGCCTATGCGATGACGATGTACTCGCCGACGGCGGGCGGCCACGGCGACTACCAGTTCGTGATGGTGGCGTCCCTGCTGGTGACGCTGCCGATGATGGTCATCTTCGCCGTGGGCCAGCGCTACTTCATCGAGGGCATCGCCGCGGGCTCGCTCAAGGGGTGAGTGGTCTGGATGGGCGGCCACCCCGTTCGGTTTGGGGGGCACCGAGACGGGGCGCCGCATGCGGGCTTCCCATCCCGAAGGCGGCAGGCCAGCACAATTCGAAGGTAGGGCAACGTGTCCCGGGTGGGTTAGAGGACTTCGGCCCGGGATGAGGGCCGGGGCGCCACGAGCGGGTGAGCAACAGCTGTTGCCCGGAGTGTCGGAGGGTGTCGGATCCGGGCGGCGAGACGGCCTCGAGTGTCAGTACGAGAGCAGCCTGACGAGCTCCCCGGTCTGGTCCTCGGGGAGGCTCCGGGCGATGTCGGCCTGGGACACCATGCCGACGAGGTCGTGCCCGTCGATTACGGGCAGGCGGCGGACCTTGTGCTGCTCCATGGTTTCAATGGCTTCCTCGACACTGTCGTCGGCGCCGATCGTGACGGGCTTTCCCTCGGCGAGGCTGCCAGCCGTGGTCGTGCGCGGGTCCCCGCCTTCGGCCACGCACTTCACCACGATGTCACGGTCGGTGACCATGCCCTTGAGGCGGTTGTCCTCTCCGCAGATGGGAAGGGACCCCACATCGAGCTCCTTCATCTTCCGGGCCGCCACCTCGAGGGTCTCGTTCTCCCCGACGCACTCGGCGCCGCCGGTCATGATCTCTCGTGCCTTCGTCATCGCAACCTCCCAAGTGCTGTTCTTCCTGAAGGCTGACGCCGCACCCGACCCCCCGCTCCCGCGGAGCCTCTGTGAGGATTCCGGGTGTCGGTCGTCGTCGGCATGCCTTCCAAGCCGATGCCGTCCGGTTACCCGGCCCAGCACACCGAAAACAGCAGGTCCTCAACCGTCGTGGTCCTACTCGCCCAGCCCTGCTCCAGCCGCGGCGGGGCCGGCCCCGGGTCCAGTCCCGCGTCGGCGGCGGCGAGCAGCAGGAGCGAACGGGCCAGGCGCCGACGGCGGTGCGGCGATGCCGCTCAGGGGCCGAACCAAACGGCCAGCGCTTCCGGGAGCCCCGCATCGGCGTGCCCTCCGGCCCACGCCACGTGGCCGTCGGGCCGGATGAGGACGCCCTCGGGGGCCGGGACCTCGCCGAACACCGGAAGCCGCAACGCGCCGTCGTGCGCGGCGTCCACGAGCCGGACCCGATCCGTCCAGCGTCCGGTGCGCAGGGCGCCGGGCTCGCCGAGGTTCAGCAGCACGGGCCGGGCGTCGCGGAGGAGCCCGAACACGCGGCGAGGGCCGTCGGCCGTCACGAGGTCGAGGTCAGGCATGCGGCGCCCGAGCAGCGGATGGCCTTCGCCGGCTGGGGCGCCCAGGTCGTAGCGGATGTCGAGGCCCGACTGCATGGCGGCGTACGTCCGCCTCGGCTCCTCCATGGCGAGCAGCTCCGCCACCACGGCCCGCAGGGCGTCCATGCGGGGATCGCGGCGGGTGAGGGCCGTCTGCGCCATGGTCGCCTGCAGGACGCGCGCGCCGACGGGGTGCCGCTCCGCGTGGTAGGTGTCCAGCAGGGCCTCTGGCGCGTTGCCCCTGACCACCTGGGCGAGCTTCCAGCCGAGGTTCACGGCGTCCTGCACTCCGGTGCCCAGGCCCTGGCCGCCCACCGGGTAGTGGACGTGCGCGGCGTCGCCGGCGAGCAGCACCCGGCCCCGCCGGTAGGCCTCGGCCTGCCGCGCCGCGTCCGTGAACCGCGAGATCCACGTGGGGCTGCGGGCGCCGAAGTCGGTGCCCCAGACGGAGACGAGTGCGCGGCGGACGTCGTCGAGCGTCGGCTGCCCCTGGCCCGCGTACGTCTCGGTGACGACGACGCGCACGCGCGGACCGGTGCCGATCGGCCCGATCGCCTGGGTGCCCTCCTCCGTGTAGCGGATGCTCCGCTCGGGCTGCTCTTCCACCTCCACCTCCGCGATGAGCGAGCTGACGGACGGGTCCCAGCCCGGGAACGCGATCCCCGCCGCCTTGCGCACGAGGCTGCGGCCGCCGTCGCACCCCACGAGGTAGTCCGCCCGCAGCGACCCGCCGTCGGAGAGGCGGACGACGACGCCGCCCTCCTCCTGCTCGAGGCCCGTCACCTCGCGCTCGCGGAGGGTCGGGATGCCGAGCTCGGCGACCCAGCCCGCCAGGAGGCGTTCGATCTCCGCCTGCCTCAGCGCGAGGCTGTAGCGGTGGCGGGTGGGAAGGTCGGCCATGTCCAGCGGAATCCCGGCGAATGCCGTGATCTGGACGGTCTGCCCGGCATCGAGGAACCGCTCGACGATGCCGCGCATGTCCAGGATCTCGAGGGTCCGCGCGTGCAGGCCGCCGGCCCGCGAGCCCTCGACCTCCTGGGTGGCGCGGCGCTCGACGATCACCGCCTCGGCCCCGGCGAGGGCGAGCTCCGCCGCGAGCATCATCCCCGTGGGGCCCCCGCCGGCGATCACGACCTGATGGCTGTCCGCAGTCTCCACAGCCAGCATTGTCGGCCTGCCGGGGCCCCTTGCCGGAAGCCCCGGTGCGGCCGATAGTCTGAAAGTGAGGGGACGCCATTCCGGGCGCATCGTGTGGCCGCTGGGGTAGCCTGCAGGATGACAGCCACCCTCGGCGCCCTCGGAGTGCATCATGTCCTACACCGTGGATTTCACCACCGTCTCGCCCGTCGGGCTCGAGTCCTCGCCGGTCGCGGACGCACTGGCAGGCCTGAGGGCGAATGAGGCCCGCTACTTCAAGAACAAGTACGACCATGCCTTCACAGTGGAGCCCGCGGGCGAAGCTCGGGACGTCATCGACTGGGTCCACCGGATCCTCAAGGAGGAGCGGGACATCGTCATCTCCTCCCCGCCGCTCGAGGCCACCGCCTTCGAGGTGGACGGCATCCGGATGGCCTACGTCTTCTACGAGAGCGGGCTGTCCGTCAATGTGATGTACACGCTCGACGAGGCCGGGAAGCGGGCGGTCGGATTCAAGCTCTCGGACGGGATGGAGGTCCCAGAGGAGCTTGCCTCGAGGTTCAAGTTCGCACGGCAGAAGTCGAAGCTGGCCGGGACGATCCGCGGCTCCTTCTTCGTCATCAAGGGCGAGTACTGACGCTTCCCCCCGGGCCGCGCCACACGGGTTCGCGTCTACCGCACGGCGTGGTCGTTTCCGCGCATGCGCACCGCGACAACGATGCCTGAGAGCGCCGTGAGGCCGGCGACGGCGGCGATCGCCGTCGGAAGGCCGTAGAGATCCGCGAGGACGCCGGAGACCAGCGCTCCCACGGCGAACCCGCCGTCCCGCCAGAGGCGGTAGATGCCCACGGAGCGGGCACGCCAGGCCGGATGTGCGACGTCGCCTATCGCCGCGAGCAGCGTCGGGTACACCATCGCGGTGCCGAGCCCGAGCAGGACGGCTGCGGCGAGCCAGACTGCGAAGCCGTGCCCGGCCGCGACCATCACGAGGCCGACGGCCTGCACGAGCATCCCAGCGGTGATGAGCCACTTGCGGCCCCATCGGTCGGAGGCGGCGCCCGTGACGAGCTGGCCTGCGCCCCAGACTGCGGGGTAGGCGGCGGCGAGGATGCCGATTTCGCCCAGGCTCAGTCCTGCCGAGGCGAACAGGATCGGGAAGAGGCCCCACGCGAGGCCGTCGTTGAGGTTGTTGACCAGGCCGGCCTGGCTGACCGAGGACAGGGATCGGTCGGTGAAGCTCGTGAGCCGGAAGACCTGCCCGTTCGTGAGCCCGGCGTGGGCGCCGCCATGGGAGTCCACGTGCTGCGCCGCCTCGAGCTTGACGTGGTGGTGCGTCTCGCGCACGAACAGCGCTGACATGCCGAGGCCCACGGCGATGTACGCCGCGCCGACGAGGAAGGGGCCGGGGCGCAGGCCGTAGTGCCCAGCGATGTAGCCCGTCACGAGTGCGGTGAGTGCGACGCCGAGGTACCCAGCGGCCTCGTTGAGCCCCATCGCGAGGCCCCGCTGCTGCGGGCCGACGAGGTCCATCTTCATCACGACCGCGGTGGACCAAGTGAGTCCTTGGCTGATGCCGAGGAGAACGTTCGCCGCGACGATCCAGCCCCAATCGGGCCCGAAGATCAGCAGGAGTGGCACGGGCAGCGCCACGAACCACCCGGCGACGAGCACGGGCTTGCGTCCGAAACGGTCCGAGAGGGTTCCGGCGAAGTAGTTCATCGCCGCCTTCGAGAGTCCGAACGCGAGGATGTACGTCAGCGCGCTCGTGTAGAGGCTGAGGTCGAACTCCTTCTCAGCCAGCAGCGGCAGCACTGTGCGCTCCTGCCCGAGGGTCCCCCCTACGAGTGCGTTTACGGCCACGAGAAGCATGAACTGGGAGAGGTTCTGCCGCAGTCCGAGGACAGGCGGGGCGCTGGCGGTCTTCACGAGTGGTTCTCCAAGAAAACATGGAATAGGATTGGATTCAGTATTACATGGATCTTTGGATCTTTGGATCCTTGGACGCAGATCCTTGGACGCAGATCTTTGGACAATGAGGGGAGTGCCGATGGCGGAGCTCGACATGAGGTCATCGAAGCGGGCCGACAAGGCCGCGCTGTTCGAGGAGTTCGCGCGGGTGGGGAAGGCGCTCGCGAACGGCAAGCGGCTCGAGCTCCTGGACCTCCTGACCCAGGGGGAGCGGAGCGTCGAGGCGCTCGCGGCCGCGGCGGGTCTTGGGCTCTCCACGGCGTCGGCCCACCTGCAGACGCTCCGGCAGGCGGGGCTCGTCGCCACACGCCGCGAGGGCACCAGGATCTTCTACGACGTCGCCGGCCCGGACGTCCTGCGCCTGTACGCGCTCCTGCGCGGCGTCGCCCAGGAGCGCGTGGCCGACGTCGAGCCGCGCCGTGTGGCCTACCTGAGGCTCGCGGGAGCGCGCGCGCACGAAGAGGGGCTGACGCGCGACGAGCTCGTGGCCCGTGCGGCCCAGGGAAGCGTGACGGTGCTCGACGTGCGGCCGGAGGACGAATACCGCGCCGGCCATGTGCCGGGCGCCCGGTCCGTGCCCCTGGACGAGCTCGAGGCCCGGCTGGCAGAACTCCCCCCGGGAGCCGACTTCGTGGCGTACTGCCGAGGTGCGTACTGCGTGATGGCGTACGACGCCGTCGACCTCCTCCGCGCGCATGGGCGCCGCGCGCAGCGGCTCGAGGACGGCATGCTCGAGTGGAGGCTCGCGGGGATGGCGGTCGAGTCTGGCGCCGGCCCCCGTCCCGTCTGACTGGCAGGCTCCGGGCCCTGTGGGCGCTCGGTCAGTGGCTGTAGTCTCCGCGGCTGTACTCGAAGACCCAGCCGATGAGCCCGATGGCGCCGAATGCCGCACCGATGGGAAGGATCCAGAAGGCGATGGCCAGGCCGAGGAAGGTCACGGCGCACGCGGCGCCGAGGAAGACCGGCCACCAGCTCCAGGGGCTGAAGAATCCCTGTTCGCCCGCGCCCTCGTAGATGTGGGCATGGGGCCGATCCTCGGGTCTGCTGCCCACGCGCCGCCCAGTCAGCCAGAGGTAGGTGGCGATCATGAGCGCCAGCCCGGCCACGAGGGCGAGGGGGATCCCGCCTCCGAATTCGGCGAAGTGCGTCAGGACCGCGTAGATGGCCCCTGTGACGAGCAGGAAGACGAAGAGCACCGCGAATATGAGTGTTTCGGCCTTCATGGGCTCCTCCTGGATGGTCTGTCCCCTCGCTCGCCTTATGCGTTGAGGCCGCCCCAGGGGGGCGGGCTGTCGGCGAGCCGGCGGGAGGCTTCGAGCATGGCCGCGTGGACGAAGGCCTGCGGGAAGTTGCCCCGCAGCTGGCGCTGTTCGACGTCGTACTCCTCGGTGAACAGCCCCGGGGTCCCGCAGGCCGCCCGATTCCGTTCGAACCATCGGGCCGCCTCGAGGGGCTGGTCGCTCTGGTGCAGGGCCATGGCGAGGTCGAAGCCGCAGAGGAGGAATGCTCCCTCCGACAGGTCCAGGGGGCGGCGGTCCTGCCGGAAGCGGTAGAGGTAGCCGTTGCGGGCGAGCTCCTCGCGGACGGCCCGCAGGGTTGCGATCGAGCGCGGGTCCTGCGGTGCCACGGCGCCGCGGATCACGGGGCGGAGGAGCGCGGCGTCGACCCTGCTGTCGGTGGGGGACCGCTGCCAGCGCCCGCTGGGGTGGAGGCAGTCGTTCGTGACGTCGGCGATGAGCCCGTCCGCCTGGGAGGACCAGAGGGCGCCCTGCGGCGCGGGGGCGTGGCGGCCGATAGCCCTCAGCCCGGCGGCGCAGATGAGCCGAGAGTGGGCCCACCGCTCGTTGTCGAGCTCCCACATTCCGGCGTCGGGTTCCGTGTGCCTCTGGGCGATGGCGTCCGCGGCGACCTCGGCGGCCTTCCACTGTTCGAGGTCCAGCCGGTCGTTCTCGGCTGCGGCCGAGAAGAGGAGCAGGGCCTCGCCGAACACGTCGAGCTGGAACTGGCCGTTGACCCAGTTGCCCGCCCGGCCGGACCCGCCGGGGTAGCCCGGCAGGCCGACGTCGTGCTCGTCAGGCACCATTCCCCCGTCGACGGTGTAGGCGGGGTGCAGGTTGGGCCCGTCCTCGAGAAGCCTGGCGGCGACGAAGCCGACCGCGTCGTCCATGAGCGGAAACTCCTTGCAGGAGGCCGCGGCGACGCCTACAAAGCACTGGTCGCGGATCCACGCGTAGCGGTAGTCGTAGTTGCGCTTCTGCTGCGCGCGCTCGGGCAGGCCCATGGTGGCTGCCGCGACCATCGCACCGCCAGCGCCGGTCATGCCGCGCAGGACGGCGTACGACTGGCGCGCGTCGTCCGGGGCGATGGTGTTCCCGAACTGCGGCACCTCGCGCTGCCATCCGTACTCGGTCGCAGTCCATGTCTGGTCCGGCTGGATCAGCTCGCTGGGAAGCTCGGTGTCGGAGACCTCGAGGACGAGGTCGTAGTGCTCGCCTTCGGGGACCTTCAGCGTGAACTCGACTGCCCCGTTCTGGGCCTCCGCCCCCGACGCGCCCGTGAGCCTGATCCTCAGCGGGCCGCTGCGGGCGGTCCAGACTCCGTCGTCCCTGTGCAGGCGTCCCATCCGGTGGTGCCCGAAGCCCGCGCGGACGTCGACCATGACGCGGACCTCCGCCGCGCCCTGCACGGCGCGGATCCGGCGCAGCAGGATGGCGCGGTGGTGGTCCCCGGGGTATGCGAGGGCTTCGCGGCACTCGATGATGCCGGTACTCGTGATCCAGCGGCTGACCCAGATGAGGGTCCCGTCCTCGTACTGCCCTCCCCAGACGAAGCGGGGATCGGCCGGCGTCACCGCGAAGCAGCCCGGGCCGCCGAGGAGCGTGGAGAAGACCGCGTCGTCGTGCCACTTCGGCACGCACATCCAGGAGATGTCCCCGCGTGGGCCGATCAGGGCTGCCCGCATCCCGTCGGCGAGCATCGCGTACTCCCGGAGCACATGAGGTGCAAACTGCTCGGGCATGCCAGCAGGCTAGGGCAACTATTGCGCGAGAGCAATAGAAGGACACATCATATCTTTTGTTTCAGACTATCTGTTGCGGGAATGCACTTATTGCGTGAGGTCCGTGAGTGCGTGCACGGTCGCTCGCGGGCCTCCGCCGACGGGGGCGTCAGACAGCGAACCGACCCACAGCCGAGGGGAATGAGGCCTGGAAGGAGCAGTCCAGATGGAAACAGCACGCCGGGTTGTCGTCGTCACGGGGGCAAGTGGCGGGATCGGCCGCGCCTCGGCCATCGCCTTCGGGAGGGAGGGAGACGCGGTAGCGCTGCTCGCGCGCGGCGAAGCCGGACTCGCCGGGGCGGCCGCCGAGGTCGAGGGCGCCGGCGGGAAGGCCCTCCCCATCGCCGTCGACGTCGCGGACGCCCACGCCGTGGACGACGCCGCCGAGCGCGTGGAGCGGGAACTGGGTCCCATCGACGTGTGGGTCAACGTGGCTTTCACCTCCGTCTTCTCACGCTTCGACGAGATCGAGCCCGAGGAGTACAAGCGGGTGACTGAGGTGGCCTATCTCGGGTATGTCTACGGGACGATGTCCGCTCTGAAGCGCATGAAGGCGCGGGACCGCGGGACGATCGTGCAGGTCGGCTCTGCGCTTGCCTATCGTGGGATCCCGCTGCAGACCGCGTACTGCGGTGCCAAGCACGCGATCCAGGGGTTCAATGAGTCGCTCCGCACCGAGCTCCTGCACGAGGGCAGCGGCGTCAGGACCACGATGGTCCAGATGCCGGCGGTCAACACCCCGCAGTTCTCGTGGGTGCTCTCACGCCTGGGCCACCAGGCGCAGCCCGTTCCGCCGATCTACCAGCCCGAGGTCGCGGCCCGCGGCGTCGTGTACGCGGCGGCCCACCCGCAGCGCCGCGAGTACTGGGTAGGCGGCAGCACTGCGGCCACCCTCATCGCGAACGCCATCATGCCGGGCGTCCTGGACCGCTATCTCGCGAAGACGGGATTCCAGGCCCAGCAGACCCCGGAGCCCCGCGACCCCGACCAGCCCGCCAACCTGTGGAAGCCAGCCGATCTTTCGCGAGACTTCGGAACCCACGGGATCTTCGACAGCAAGTCCTCCGGCCGCAGCTACCAGCTCACGGCCTCGCACCACCATGGCGCGGTCGCGGCGCTGGCGGGGACCGTCCTCGTCGGGGCTGCCGCCGCGGCGACTGCCCTCCTGCGGAAGGGCCTCCGGTGAAGCCCCTCGAACTGCTGCGGGCCGCCTACGGGACCGCTGAACTCCTGGCCCCCGGGACCGTCGAGGGCCTGCTCATAGGCCGTGCGCCGGACCAGCGTGCCCGGGCCGTCATCCGCATCCTGGGTGCGCGGCACCTGCTCCAGGCCGCCGTGACAGCCCGCGGAGGGCGCACCCTCCATCGCCTCGGCGGCGGGGTCGACCTCGTCCACGCCCTCACCATGGTCGCCCTGGCCGCGTTCGACCGACGACGGCGACGCCCCGCCGTCGTCAATGCCGCCGTTGCACTGGCCTTCGCCGCAGGGGAGTGGCGGTGACCGGCTCAGCGTGCATCAGCACACGTGTCCCTTCTGAACCAGGAGCCGCATCATGAGAAAGGCCCATGAGACCCCACTGGAAGGCATCGACCGGCTGCTCGAGAACGTCGAGAAGGGCCGGTTCGAGCGGTCGCTCTCGGCGCTGACCGCCGCCGGCGCCCTCGTCACCGCCGCCGAGATCTACTTCGAGCATGACAAGGCCAGCTTCGGCAATCCGTGGATGTGGGCGCCGGTCGCGCTCGGCCCTGTCGGGGCAGCCGCGGGCGTCGCCGGGTTCTTCAGCCGGCGCATGGCCAAGACGGCCCTGCCGCTGGCCAGCGCGGCGATCGTGGCCAACGGACTCCAGGGAACGTACCTCCACGCGCGGGGCATCGCCCAGAAGCCCGGCGGGTTCTCGAATCTCCGCTACAACCTCGAGATGGGGCCGCCGCTCCTGGCGCCGCTCCTGGTGACCCTCGTCGGAGGCATGGGACTGCTCGCCTCGGTGCTCAGGAGGGAGAAGTGAGCGCGCTGCCGCTCCCGTCCGGGGAGGGCGGCGGCCGCTACCCCGGCTTCAGCAGCGCCGACCAGTCGAAGCACTGGGACCGGGTGACCCAGGGCGTGGTCCTCGCCAGGCTCGGCCGCCCTGCCGACATCCGCTTCTTCACGGTGCGCGAAGAGGCGATCGCCGGCGCCCTGTTCGACCAGCTGCTCGGGCAGCACTCCGACCCGCGGGTCCCGGTGCTGAACATGGTGGACACCCGGCTGGCCGAGGCGCAGACGGACGGCTGGCGCTATGCCGACCTTCCCGAGGACGGACAGGCGTGGCGGGACACGCTCGCGGCGTTGGACGAGGACGCCAGGGAACGCTTCGGGGACGGCTTCCCCGAGGTGGGACAGGACCATCAGGCGTCGCTCCTGCGCAGGATCCAGGAGCTCGGGACCGAGACGTGGCACGGCATGGCCGCGGCCAGGGTCTGGAGCCTGTGGACGCGGTACGCGTGCACTGCCTTCTACTCCCATCCCTGGGCATGGGACGAGATCGGCTTCCCCGGACCCGCCTACCCCCGCGGCTACAAGAACCTCGGACTCGACCGGCGGGAGCCCTTCGAGGTCCGCGATGCGAGGCCCCGCGAGGACCCGGTGGAGCGGGGGAAGGGGGGCGCGCGGTGAGCGCTCTCCGCGAACGGAACGGCTCGGCGTGGCTCCTGCCGCCGCGGCCGGGGATGAACCACGGCCTCCGCAGGGACATGCGCCGCTTCGGTGACCAGGACGAGGTGGACATCGCGATCGTCGGCTGCGGCGCCGGCGGGTCCACGCTGCTCCAACGCCTGGCCACGGCCGGGTGGAAGGCCGTGGCGTTCGACGCCGGGCCGTTCTGGGACCCGGACCGGGACTGGGTCAGCGACGAGGCCGGCTCGCACCACCTCTACTGGACCGAGCCCCGCGTGATCGACGGAACCGATCCCGTGCCGCTGGGCTCGAACAACTCCGGCCGCGGGGTAGGCGGGTCGATGGTCCACTTCGCCGGGTACACCCCACGGTTCCACCCGAGCGACTTCCACACCTACAGCCTCGACGGCGTCGGGGCGGACTGGCCGCTCGAGTACTCGGACCTCAAGGGCTTCTACGAGGACATCGAGGAGGAGCTGCCCGTCGCAGGCGAACCGTGGCCGTGGGGGGACCCGCACGAGTACACCTACCGTCCCCACCCCGTGTCCGGGAACGGGGAAGTGTTCCTGCGCGGCGCGCTCGCCCGCGGGATCACCGCGAAGGTCGGGCCGGTCGCGATCGCCAACGGACGGTTCGGCAACAGGCCGCACTGCATCTACCGCGGCTTCTGCCTCCAGGGCTGCAAGGTCAACGCCAAGGCCTCGCCGCTCATCACCCACATCCCCGACGCGCTCGCGCACGGCGCGGAGGTGCGCGCCGACTCCATGGTGACCCGCATCGGCTTCGACGAGCACAGCGGACAGGCGACCGGCGTGCGCTACGTGCGCGGCGGCGTCGAACGCTTCCAGCGCGCCCGTCTGGTCGCCGTTGCCGGGTACTCGATCGAGACCCCGCGCCTGCTGCTGAATTCCGCCAACCCGCGGTTCCCCGAGGGCATGTGCAACGACTTCGACCAGGTGGGCCGCTACCTCATGGTCCAGGGCGCGCCCCAGACCGGAGGACGCTTCGCCTCGGAGGTGCGGATGTACAAGGCGCCGCCGCCGGAGGTCAGCACCGAGGACTTCTACGAGACGGACCCCTCGAAGCCGTACAAGCGCGGATTCTCCCTCCAGACAGTCTCGCCGCTGCCCATCACCTGGGCCGAGCACGTGGCCTCGCAGGGCCATTGGGGCCAGGACCTGCGCCGCTACATGAGCGACTACCCGCACTGGTCGTGCCTCGGAGCGCTGTGCGAGTTCCTCCCGCTGGCCGAGAACCGGGTGACCCTCGCGGACGAGAAGGACCGCCACGGGCTGCCGGTCGCCAAGTTCTCCTACAGCCAGTGCGAGAACGACCGGATGCTCATGGAGGCTGCACAGACCGCCATGGAGGAGATCCTGACCGAAGCCGGCGCGGAGGAGACGATGACCGTCAAGCGCTACGCCCACCTCGTCGGCGGCGCGCGGATGGCCCGGGACGAACGGCACGGCGTCGTCGACTCCACCGGCCGCAGCTTCGCCGTCCCGAACCTCTACATCACCGACGGGAGCATCCTGCCCACGCAGGGCAGCGCCAACCCTGCCCTGACCATCATGGCCCTCGCAGCCCGCACCGCCTCGATCCTCATCAACGGCAAAGGAAACTGACATGGCATCCCAGACCGTGGCCGACTACCTGCTCTCACGCCTCCGGGAATGGGACGTGGACAAGGTCTTCGCCTTCCCGGGCGACGGCATCAACGGCGTCCTCGCCGCCTTCGGCAAGGCAGACAACCAGCCGAAGTTCATCCAGGCCCGGCACGAGGAGATGGCCGCGTTCGAGGCCGTCGGCTACGCCAAGTTCAGCGGCAGGGTCGGCGTCTGCATGGCCACCTCGGGCCCCGGCGCCATCCACCTGCTCAACGGCCTCTACGACGCGAAGCTGGACCACGTGCCCGTCGTCGCCATCGTCGGCCAGACCGCCCGCAGCGCGATGGGCGGCGCCTACCAGCAGGAAGTCGACCTCCTGACCCTGTTCAAGGACGTCGCCTCCGACTACCTCCAGATGGTCACCGTTCCCGAGCAGCTTCCCAACGTGCTCGACCGCGCCATCCGGATCGCGCTCGGCAAACGGGCCCCCACCGCGATCGTGATCCCGAGCGACGTCCAGGAACTCGAGTACAGCGCTCCGACGCACGCCTTCAAGATGGTTCCCTCGAGCCTCGGGATCCGCTGGCCCCGGACGCAGCCCGACGACGAGGCCATCCTCGGCGCCGCGGACCTGCTGAACCAGGGCGAGAAGGTCGCGATGCTCATCGGCCAGGGAGCCCGAGGAGCCGCGGCCGAGGTCCGCGAGGTCGCCGACCTCCTCGGCGCCGGCGTGGCCAAGGCGCTCCTCGGCAAGGACGTGCTCGCCGATGACCTGCCCTATGTCACGGGCTCGATCGGCCTCCTGGGCACGCGCCCGAGCTACGAGATGATGATGGAGTGCGACACGCTCCTGACCGTGGGCTCGAGCTTCCCGTACACGCAGTTCATGCCCGAGGAGGGCCAGGCCCGGGGCGTCCAGATCGACATCGACCCCGGCATGATCGGGCTGCGGTACCCGTACGAGTACAACATCGTGTCCGACGCCGCCGCGGCCCTGCGCGCGCTCATCCCACACCTGCGCCGGAAGGAGGACCGGTCCTGGCGCGACGACCTCGAGTCCAAGGTCATCCGCTGGTGGGAGACGATGCGGGCCGAGGCCATGGTGGAGGCCGACCCGGTCAACCCGATGCGCGTCTTCTCCGAGCTCTCGGACCGGCTCCCCGCCGACGCCATCGTCAGCGCCGACTCCGGCTCGTCCGCGAACTGGTATGCCCGGCAGCTGAAGTTCCACGGCACCATGAGGGGGTCACTCTCGGGCAACCTCGCCACGATGGGCCCCGGCGTCCCCTACGCCATCGGGGCCAAGTTCGCCCACCCCGGACGCCCGGTGATCGCGTTCGCCGGCGACGGGGCCATGCAGATGAACGGGCTGAACGAGCTCATCACGATCACCCGCTACTGGAGGGAATGGGACGATCCGCGGCTCATCATCGCGGTCCTGCACAACGACGACCTCAACCAGGTGACGTGGGAGATGCGCGCGATGGGCGGTGCGCCGGCGTTCCGTGAATCCCAGGACCTCCCCGACGTCGACTATGCCGCCATCGCCTCCGTCCTCGGCCTCGGCAGCATCGCCGTGGGCAGCCCCGACCAGCTCGGGCCCGCGTGGGAGAAGGCCCTCGCGGCCGACCGCCCGACCCTTCTCGACGTCCGCACCGACCCGGACATCCCTCCCATCCCGCCGCACGCCACGTTCGAGCAGGCCCTCAACAGTGCCAAGGCCATGCTCAAGGGCGACAGCAGCGCCTGGGGAGTCATCCGCGAAGGGGTGAAGACGAAGGCCCAGGAGTTCCTCCCCCACCGAAGCGAGAAGCACTGAGCAGTCAGCATCACAGCCGGTACCGCAGCGGCGCCGAGGGGTCGGGGGAGAGCGCGTCGACGGCGTCCTTCGCCGCCGCGCTCTGCCCGTTCGAGGTGAAGCGCGGGACTGACCGGCTCTCCGGGTCCGGCGGCGAGATCCTGTCGCACATCTTGTTGACGTGCAGCCAGAGGTTCGTGTCGAACCAGTAGCCCGTGTGGCTGAGGATGCGCGGCAGGGCCTGCCCATAGACGTACCTGTCCGAGGGTGGGTCGAGGAGCAGCACGTCAACGCTCCCGACGGCGACCGTCTCGTCGCCGCTGTTGGCGGGCACGTCCCAGTCCGCCTCGACGTCCCCGCCGATGTAGTCGGTGAGGTAGTACAGGTTCTTCCACCGCACGGGGGCGAGGCCGCCCTTTCCCGCGGCGAGGCACCTCAGGAGCCCGTCGCTGAACAGCGCCGGGAAGGCCCACCGGTAGAGCTTCGCGAGCGGGGCACCGAACGTGACGAGGCCGATCTCGTGGTCCTTCGTGTCCTTGCGCTCCGAGCGCCGGGCCACGGTGGCGGCGGCGATCACGCTGCCCTGCGAATGCGCGCTGAGCACCACCCGGCCGCCGTTGTCGTGGATCCACCAGATGCGGCGCGTCAGGTCGGGGACGGCCCGCTCCGCGTACGCGGGCGGGGCGAAGGGGTGGAAGGCGCGGGGGAAGAACGTCCCGACGTCGAAGGGGACCATGAGGAGCCGCCGCTTCCGCTCGTCGCGGAGCGCGTACCGCACCACGAATCCGTAGGCGACCGGCAGGACGCCCACGATGCCCATCACGGCACCGGGGAGGATCACCGGAGGATCCTGGGCCATGAACAGGACCCAGAGCGGATAGGCGAACGCCCCGACCAGGCTGGGGACCGCCACCACGATGACCAGGGCCGCGGCGAGGGCGGGCGTCCTCTCGGCGATGACCCGCACCGTGGCCGTCCTCCGGACCCAGGACGTCGGCTCGCCCCGCCCTCCGGGGTCAGGATCGAGCGCCGAGTACATCCAGGCCTCCCGGTCCTTCGCCGCGGCCGCGGCGGCGGCATCCTGGACTGCGGGGGGCGAAAGCGCGGGCTCTACGCCGTCCGAAAGGCGGTAGGCCCGGCGGAGGTCCGCGGTGAGCGTCACCGCATCCTTCCGGACGCGGGCCCACAGGCGCACCCCGGCGACCATCAGGAGCCCGACCAGGACGGCGCCGAGCGCGCACACCAGGATGGTCTGGACCGAGATGACCGCCTTGGGCACGCAGAGCACGGAACCGTCGCAGCCGTCGGCCGCGCCCACGCCGTACCTGACCGGGCCGAGGCCCAGGGCGACGAGCAGCGTGGCGGACACGAGCACTCCGTTGGCGAGCACGAGCGCCACCGCGTTGAGCACCACCGGGGCCGCCCAGGGGAAGACGCCGATCCGCGTGTGCGCCTCGCGGTCGCCCGTCGTCTCCCTCCTCCGCTCGGCCCTGCGGCGGGAGGCCCACGCCGCGATCTGCTGGACGATGAGGGGGAGCAGGAGGATGACCGAGAGCCCCCAGCCAGTATTCACCGCAGCGACGATGCCGGGCAGCACGCCGTCGGGCTGCCCGGGGTCGGCGGGCAGCAGGAGGGCGGCCGCGACCGCGGCCCCGAGCGCGGCGACCGAGGCCCCCAGGAGGACCCAGGACAGCGGCCCGCGCGCCTCGTCCCCGGCAAGGGCCACGAGCACGGCCGCGAGGACCAGCACGGCAAGGACCAGTGCCGAGACGGCGAGCACTGCGACGGCGGCCCCGCCGTCCGGCGCCCCGGCGCCCTGCCCCTGTCCCGCGCCGACAGCGGCCACGCACCAGGCCAGCATCGCCGCGGCCACGCCGATCCCGGCTGCAAGGTGGAGGTTGGAGAGGTGCGAGTGCCAGAGCCGCCCGGACCAGAAGGCGGGGCTCCGCAGGCCCCCGGGCTGGGCCGCCGCGCAGCGGGTTGAGGGCTCCGGTTGGGACTCCTTGTCCGCGGGCGGCTCCACGTTCTCGTACCGGTTCCGGGAGACCCGGGCCAGGAGGTAGAACAGGACTGCGACGGCCACAGGCGGCAGAGCGCCCCACGCCAGGCGCACGCCGAGGAGGTCCCGCGGGGCCAGGGCGTCCAGCACGCCTGTGGCCCACAGGTGCTCTCGGCAGGGGACCTGCCCGAGGCACTGGAACGCCACCGTGTCGAGGCTCGGCAGCGTCACCATCACCGCCACGCTGACCGTGAGCGCCAGGGCCGCGAGCCTGGCACACCAGCGGAACGCGCGGGTGGTCGGCGGCCTCTCGGCCTCCTCCGACCCGGACATGACGCGCCGCCGTGCCATCCAGCCGGCCATGTTCGCGAGCATCGCCGGAGTGAGCAGCGTCCACAGCACGCGGACCGGCGAATGCGAGGTCAGGCCGCCCCACGCGTACGCCTCGAGGTGGCGACCGCGCGAATCGGCAGTCCGGTAGAACCCGGCGATCCGGTCACCCCAGACCCTCGTGGGCTTGAGGTCGCCGAGGAGCTCCTCCGGGGTGAAGCCGCCCACACCGTGCACGCGGATTTCTGTGAGTCCGGCCAGGGCGGCTGGTTCCGGTACCAGGCCCCCTGACCCGTTCGAGTCTCCCGTCACGCCACAAGTTGACCACCGCGGGCAGCGCGCGGGAATACGCGGCACGATCCGATGCGCGCGACTTTTCGGGCCCGCGGATGACGCAGGGCCGGGATCCGGGGTAGCAAGGAGGCATGACGCTGACTCCCGTGCGCGCAGGGGCGAAGGTGGTGCAGTCGCTCGTGGACGAGCTGCGCCGGGCCATCGAGGGCGACGTCGACGACTCCTCGCTCGCCCGGGCGCTCTACTCCTCCGACGCCGCGAACTACCGGGTGGTGCCGGGCGCCGTCGTCCTCCCGCGCTCGCGGGAGGACGTGCTCACGGCAGTGGCCGCCGCGCGCGAGCACGGCGTCCCCGTCACGGCCCGCGGCGCGGGGACCTCGATGGCGGGCAACGCCGTCGGCCCCGGCCTCGTGCTCGACTTCTCGCGCTACCTCAACCGCATCGTCTCCATCGACCCCGGCGCGCGGACCGCGGTGGTGCAGCCCGGCGTCGTGCTCAAGGACCTCCAGGCCGCCTGCGCGCCGCACGGGCTGCGGTTCGGCCCGGATCCCGCGAGCGGATCCCGGTGCACGCTCGGCGGCATGATCGGCAACAACGCCTGCGGCGCACACGCGATGTCCTACGGCCGGACCGCGGACAACGTGCTCTCCCTGACCTGGCTCACCGGCACCGGCGAGGTGGTCACCGCCTCCTCCGGGCCCGGCGCCATCGACGCCGTTCCCGGGCTCCGCGGCCTCGCCGACGCGCACCTGGCGCTGCTCCGCACGGAGTTCGGCCGATTCAGCCGGCAGGTCTCGGGATACGCCCTCGAGCACCTCCTCCCCGAGAACGGCCGCAATGTCGCCGCCGCGCTCGTCGGCACGGAGGGCACGTGCGGGGTGCTCCTCGAGGCCACCCTCCGGCTCGTCCCGCGCGCCGAATCGCCCGCGCTCGCCGTGCTCGGCTACCCCGACCTCGCTTCCGCCGCCGACGACGTCCCCCGCCTCCTGCCCTTCCACCCCCTCGCACTCGAGGGCCTCGAGACGCGCCTGCTCGACGCGGTCCGTCGCTCCAAGGGCCCGGACGCGGTGCCCGGGCTGCCCGAGGGCGGCTGCCTCCTCCTCGCCGAGGTCCCCGGGGACTCGCCCGACGACGCCCTCGACGCTGCCCGCCGCCTCGCGGATGCGGCAGCCACCGACGAGACCCAGGTGCTCCCGGGCGGCCCCGAGTCCGCCCGGCTGTGGCGCATCCGCGAGGACGGCGCGGGGCTCGCGGGCCGGACCGAGAAGGACGACCAGGCGTGGCCCGGCTGGGAGGACTCGGCCGTCCCGCCGGAGCGGCTCGGCGACTATCTCCGCGACCTCAGGGCGCTCATGGACAGCGAGGGCCTCACCGGCATGGCGTACGGGCACCTCGGCGACGGGTGCGTGCACCTCCGCATCGACTTCCCGCTCGAGCGCGACGGTGCGCTCATGCGCCGGTTCCTCGGGCACGCTGCCGAGCTGGTCGCCGCGCACGGCGGATCCCTCTCCGGCGAGCACGGCGACGGCCGCGCACGGTCCGAGCTGCTGCCCTCGATGTACAGCGCCCAGGCCCTCGCCGCGATGGCGGAGTTCAAGGCCCTCTTCGACCCGGAGGACTTCCTCAACCCGGGGATCGTGGTCCGGCCGGCGCGCCTCGACGCGCACCTCCGCCGCCCGCGCGCGGCCGAGCTCACGGTCACCGACGGCTTCGCCTTCGCGGACGACGGCGGCAGCGTCACCAAGGCGGTCCACCGGTGCGTGGGCGTGGGGAAGTGCCGCGCGGACCCGAGGGGCGAGGGCGGCTTCATGTGCCCGTCCTTCATCGCCACGAGAGAGGAGAAGGACTCGACGCGGGGGCGGGCGCGGGCGCTCCAGGAGATGCTCAACGGGGGCGTGGTCCGGCTGGGGTGGCGGTCGCCCGAGGTGCACGCCGCCCTCGACCTGTGCCTGAGCTGCAAGGCCTGCGCGACGGACTGCCCGACAGGGATCGACATGGCGGCCTACAAGTCCCAGACCCTGTTCGAGGCCTACCGCGGCCGGATCCGCCCGCGCAGCCACTACACCCTGGGCCGGCTGCCGCAGTGGCTCCGCGTCGCGGCGCCCTTCGCACTGCTCCTCAATGCCGCCGCGCGGGTCGCGCCGCTGCGGCGGGCCGCGCTCGCGCTCATGGGGGCGGACCGCCGCCGCTCGCTCCCGCGGCTGCCCGCGGCGCCCTTCCGCTGGGACCCGGCCGCGCGGCGTCGTGCGCCCTCCCCCGCGGGGGCGCCGCGCGTGCTGCTGTGGGTGGACTCGTTCTCCGACGCGCTCGACCCGGCAGTCCCGCGCGACGCTCTCGAGGTGCTGCGGGCCGCGGGGTGCGACGTCGAGGTCGCCGGCGCCGGGGCGTGCTGCGGGCTCACGTACATCTCGACCGGGCAGCTCACCGCAGCGAAGGCGCGCCTGAGGCGGACCCTCGACGTGCTCGTGCCGCACGTGAGGGGCGGACGGACGGTGGTCGGGCTCGAGCCGAGCTGCACCGCGACCCTGCGCTCCGACCTCACGGAGCTCCTCCCGGACGATCCCCGCGCCGCCGAGCTCGCGGGGGCCGTCAAGACCGTCGCCGAGTTCCTGACCGGCATCGGGTGGGACCCGCCGCACGTGGGGGAGAGGCTGCTCGTCCAGCCGCACTGCCACCACTACTCGGTGATGGGCTACGGCGCCGACCGCGCGCTCCTCGAGGCCATGGGATGCGACGCGGAGGTCTCGGCCGGGTGCTGCGGCCTCGCGGGGAACTTCGGCATGGAAGCGGGGCACTACGAGGTGTCCGAGCGGATCGCCCGGGGCGGGATCCTCGCGAAGGCCGCGGACGCGCCGGACCGGGCCATCCTCGCCGACGGCTTCTCGTGCCGCACCCAGGTCCGCGACCTCGCCGGCCTGGAGAGCAGCCACCTCGTGCAGGTCCTCGCCCAGGCGCTGCGGGCGCGGGCCTGAGCACGCACGACGGCGGGTGGGCGACGCTGCTGCGCCGCCCACCCGCCGTCGTCCGTGCGTTGCCGCTAGCGGTCGCGCCGGCGCAGGCCCTCACCTTCGACACCCTCGGTGTCGATGTGCTCCTTCGCGACGTCCTCGCTCACGGTCTCCTTGTCGGTGACGGTCTCTGTGCCGAGCTTGACGCGCTCCACAGGGACAGTCTCCTTGTCGACCACGGGCCGCTCCTCGTGGAGGGTGACCTCGTGCTCCTCCTCGGAGAGGTTCGGGCCGTCCATCGCGGCGCCGCGGTTCTCGTCCGTGATGGGCTCGCGCTCCACGCGGACCTCTTCGCGCTGGACCGGGACCGTCTTGGTGACGTTCTCGGTCGTCACGTACTTGCGCAGGCGGGCACGGCCCGTCTCCTGCCGCTCGGTGCCGACATTGAGCCGCTCCTCCGAGCGGGTCATGGCGTCGTCGGTCGTCGGGCCGGAGGTGTCGCGACCCTCGGTGCCGGTGACCTCGTCAGCGCGGCGCGTGCCGGTGCCCTCGTCGTAGCCCGGCTCCACGCCGCCGGCTGCCCGCGCGTCGGTGCGCCCGTCGCCGCGGAGGCCGTCGCCGCCAATGCCCTCGCCGGTGCCGTAGGACGGCGCGGTGCGGCCGTAGTGGGTGTAGAGCCGGTCCTCCTCGGTGCGCTCGAGGTGCCCGTCGGGATCGACCCGGGGGGCGTCCTTCACCTGGTCCTTGGTGTAGGGCACCACGATGTCCTCGCCGCGCACGCTCGCGTCGTGCAGGGGGACAAAGGACTCGTGCGTGCCGAAGAGCCCGGTCTTGACCGTGACCCAGTTCGGGCTGTTGGTGTCGTCATCGAGGTAGAGGTCCCCGATCCGTCCGATCTTCTCGCCGTCCTGGCCGATGACGTCCCCGTTGCCGGGCGTAATGGTGTCGAACTGTTCGCGTGTGACCATCGTGATTTTCTCCTTTGGTCTGCTGGATCGTGCCATACCTTCTCCGGTACCCCCGTGTCTTGAGGGAAGTGGCTGTTCTCGCGCCAGCCGCGCCGACCGTGATCATCGGCAGCCGCTGTCCGGCGCGCGAATGACTCACCAGTACCCAAGGCTTCCCCGGCCAAAACATGGCCGCCGAGGTCACCCCGTGTGCCGCCGAGGTCATCCCGTGTGGGCGCGAGGTCATCCCGTGTGCCGCCGAGGTCATCCCGTGTGCCGCCGAGGTCACGCCGTTCAGACGAGGCACGGGGTGACGTCGCGTTCACAGGGGGTGATCTCGTGCCCACAGGGGGTGACGTCGCGTTCACAGGGGGTGATCTCGCGCCCACACGGGGTGACTTCGGGCTCACAGGGGGTGACCTCGGCGGAGTGGGGGCGGGGAGCATTGTGCGGCCGTATGGTGCCGTGCTACGTTTCGGGCGATCGTGACGCATCGGCAGGAGGTGAGACCCATGAACGCAGTATCCGCAGTGGGTGCTCCCCCGCAGTCCACGATCGCGCGATTGAGCTAGTCGCCACCGGGAGCGCCCGAGAGGCACGTTCGCGAAAGGCGACTCCCATGAACACAGCACCTTTGAACACAGCACCGTCTTCACCTCGTCACGCCCCCGATGCCCCAGCCGAGAGGGCCCTGGTCCTCGGCGGCGGCGGGTCGACGGGCAACGCCTGGCTGATCGGCGTCATCGCCGGCCTGTCCGAGGCCGGACTCGACGTCACCGACGCCGACCTGATCGTCGGAACCTCCGCGGGCTCAACCGCGGCCGCCCAGATCATCGGCGCCAGCCCCGCCGAGCTCTACGCCGCCGTCCTCGCCGCCCCCGAGCACGCAAGGCCCGCAACGCCGCAGCCTGAGGGCGGGCGCGCCGCGACCGGGAGGGTGGCCGGCCAGCTCGAGAGGACCGCGGAGATCATCGCCGCCGCCCAGGATCCCGAGGACATGCGCCGCAGGATGGGCGTGTTCGCGCTCAAGAGGGACGCAGGAATGGACGGCACGGCACACGCCCGGTGGCGCGCCGTCGTCGCCGGCCGCCTCCCGAGCCAGGGCTGGCCGGACCGGCGGCTGCTGATCACCGCCGTCGACGCCGTGACGGGGGAGCCCGCCGTGTTCGACCGCGACGCCGGAGTCGAGCTGGTGGACGCCGTCGCCGCAAGCTGCTCGAGCGGCTTCGCCTACGCCGTCGGCACCAGCCGCTACATCGACGGCGGATACCGACGGAACGAGAACGCCGATCTGGCAGCCGGATACCGGCGTGTGCTGGTGCTGTCGCCGTTCGGGGGCAGGACGCGGCATCCAATGGAGTGGCGCATGCAGCTCGCGGCACAGGTCGACGAGCTCCGTGCCGGCGGCAGCAGGGTCGAGACCGTCTTCCCGGACAGCAGCGCCGAGCACCTGTTCGGGGCCAACGCCATGGACCACACCCTGCGCCCGATGGCCGCGCGTGCCGGCCACAGCCAAGGCACGGCCCTGGCCGGCCGGCTCGCGGCGTTCTGGCGCTGACCTCGGGGAAGCCCCGCGCCGCGGAACGCAACCCCGTGGTCCGGTGTTGGCAACTCTTCGGTTCCTGTCACGCCGTCACGGACCCTTGAACCTTCGTGACAGGACGCGCAATCTTGCCGTGTCCAGCGAGTGAGGCATCTGACGAACGGAGCCAGCGATGACGCAGATCACGATCAATGGCGTGTCCCTCGACCCGGCCGCCGAGGCGGCGGCCCCCGCGGCGCACGCGCGCGAGGTGACCGATGCGGCGTCGTCGGACTACATCCTCGTCCAGACGGCCGAACCGCTCACCGAGGACCAGCGCGCCCAGCTCGAGGCGACCGGCGCCGTCGTGCACGAGTACGTCCCCGACGACACGTACCTGTGCGGCTTCGAGCCCAAGGACCTCGGGCCGGTGCGGGCGCTCCCGTTCGTCACGTGGGCAGGCGTCTACCTGCGCGGCTTCAAGGTCAATCCCGCGCTCCGCGACGAGCCGCCCGCCGTGGCACGCGAGATCGTGCCGCGGGAGGTCGGACCGCGGCCCTCGCGCAAGCCGCGGACGGTCGACGTCGTGCTGCACGACGACGTCGACCCCGCCTCGGCGGGGGTGCTCGAGCAGATCGCGGCCGCGGCCAAACTGGACCCGAGCTCGCTCGAGCCTGGGCGGCACAAGGTCCGCATCACGGTCGAGCAGGGCGTGCTCGACCGCATCGCCGCCGTGGACAAGGTGCGGCACATCGAGGAGGTCCCGCAGCGCCAGCTGTTCAACAACCACTCGCGGGTGATCCTGCACGCCGACGTGCTCGTCAATGGGACCGAGTACAAGGGCGACGGCGAGGTCGTGGCGGTCGCGGACACCGGCTTCGACAAGGGCTCGACGACGGACGTCCACCCGGCGTTCACGGGGCGGGTCGAGAAGCTGTACGCGCTCGGCCGGCCGAACCCGGCCAACGCGGACGACCCGCACGGCCACGGGACCCACGTGGCCGGCTCCGTCCTCGGGGACGGCACCTCCGCCACGATGGGCGGCGCGATCCAGGGGACGGCGCCGGCCGCGAGGCTCGTCCTGCAGTCGACGCTGGACTCCGCAGGGCAGCTCGGCGGCCTCCCTGCGGACCTCCACGACCTGTTCCGGCCGCCCTATGACACCGACGGCGCCCGGGTGCACACCAACTCGTGGGGCTCGACGACGCCGGGACTACCGTACGATTCGAGCTCCCAGGAGATCGACGACTTCGTCTGGACCCACCAGGACATGGTCATCACGTTCGCCGCCGGCAACGACGGAGCCGACAAGGACCGGGACGGACTCGTGGACGGCGGCTCGATCGGGTCCCAGTCCGCGGCGAAGAACTGCATCACGGTCGGGGCGAGCGAGGGGGACCGGCCGGCGTTCGCCCCCACCTACGGCCAGTACTGGCCGGCGGACTTCCCCAGCAACCCCGTGCGCAGCGACCGGCAGGCCAACCGCACCGACGGCATGGTCGCCTTCAGCAGCCGGGGCCCGACCAAGGAGCAGCGCATCAAGCCCGACGTCGTCGCCCCCGGGACCTGCATCCTCTCCACGCTGTCGCGGCAGGTCGCGTCGCCATCGACCGACTTCGGGACCTCCACGGACCCGCTGTGGTTCTTCGACAGCGGCACCAGCATGGCCACGCCGCTCGTGGCGGGGTGCGTTGCCGTCCTCCGGGAGACGCTCGTGAAGAACGGCACGGCGACGCCCAGCGCCGCCCTGGTGAAGGCACTGCTCATCAACGGCGCGGTCGAGCTCGCCGGGCAGTATGTCCCCACCGAGGCGGGCGCCTCGCCCAACGGCAGCTCCGGCTGGGGCAGGGTGGACCTCGCCGGGTCCGTCATCATCCCGGGCCCGAGCTCGGACGGCGGCTTCGGCGAGGGCGGCCCGCTCAAGCAGGGCGAGGAGGAGAGCTTCACGGTCGACATCCCGGGAAAGGGCGACGCCGGCGCCTCGCCTGCCGCTGCCGGTTCGGCGACGTTCAAGGTCACCCTCGTCTGGTCCGACCCGCCCGGGGCGGCCCTCCAGAACGACCTCGACCTCATCGTGCGGGCTGCGGACGGCACGGAGCGGCACGGCAACATGGGCACCTCCGACGGCTTCGACCGCCGCAACAACGTCGAGCAGGTGCTCTGGCAGAACATGCCGCCGGGGAAGGCCACGGTGGTGGTCCGCGCGTTCCGCATCACGCGGTTCCCGCAGCCGTACGCCTACGCCTGGCGGATCGGCTGAGGGGCGCTGGGTGTCTCCTTCTGCCACGGCCAGCGGCCGGTGATCTCCAGCTCGAGGGAGAAGCTCAGGAACGTCCGGATGAGGACGATCACGGCGAGCACCGCAACGCTCTGGAGGGTCGGGGTCACGGCCACCGTGCGGATGATGTCCGCCGCGACCAGGAGCTCGAGCCCGAGGAGGATCGACCTGCCCAGCAGCTGCCGGTAGGAGCGGTACACGCTCTTGCCGGCCGGACCTGGCTTCCGGAGGGCCAGGGGAATCGACACCAGCGCCCCGATGACCATCACGGTCACCCCGGCGACGTCCACGTATTGGCCAATTGCCTCGATCACTGCCCGGTAGTCCACGCGCGTCTCCTCGTCGCCGTCGTCCGCTGGGACGTTGCCCGGGGCACGCAGGGCTGAAACGCCGCACTCGGCGGCGGGACGCCGGGGGTGCGGGGGCGCGCAGGAGGGCCTCACCCTGAACGGGTGAGGCCCTCCTGCAGCACGGTGGCTGGTCGGATCAGGCCGCGATTCAGCCCTCGGCGGGGTCGAGGACGAAGTCGTACACCATCTCCTCGCCCTTGCCGTCCGCAGCGGGCTTCGGGTCGAGGATGAGCTCGGGCTTGACGGCCGAGGCGATGTCGTCGTCGTTGTGGGCGTCGCCCGGGAAGTAGAGCTGCGCGGTGATGAGCTCGTGGCCCGGAGCCGAGACCTTGACGTGGATGTGCGCCGGGCGCCACGCGTGCCAGCCGGCGGCGGCGATCAGCTTGCCGCAGGCGCCGTCGGTCGGGATCTGGTACGGGGCCGGGCGCATCGTCTGGATCTCGAAGTTGCCGTTCTCGTCGGCGAGGACGGTGCCGCGGAGGTTCCACTCGGGCAGGCCCGGGGCGTACTGCGAGTAGAAGCCCGCGGCGTCGGCGTGCCAGATCTCCACCTTGCCGGGGAGGCCGTTGCCGTCGAGGTCGCGGATCTGGCCCTTCCAGGTCAGCTCGGTGCCGGGCTCGTCGTCGCGGCGCGGCAGGCGGGCCGGGGTCTTCTGGGCGGGGGAGTCCGGCACGTAGTACGGGCCCTCGATGGTGCCCTTGGAGCCCTTGCGGTTCTCCGTCGCGACCTCCTCAACGACGTGCTCGACCCACACGTCGAGGAAGAGCGGCCACTCGCCGTCCTCGCCGACGCTGATCAGCCAGTCCTTGAGGGCGTTGTACTCGGCGTACGTGACCTTGTGCTTGCGGATGGTGGCGTAGACGGCCTCGAGCACCTCGCGGGCAAGCAGCGAGACGCGTTCCTTCGGAACGTCGAGGGCGGCGCGCTTGCCGCTGGACTTGAAGCGCTCGGTGGCCTTGTTGCCGGACTCGGCAGCCTTGGCGTCGAATTCCGTGGTGGTCTGGCTCATGGTCATCCTCCTCGATGATGGGCCGGGTGGGGGCTGGCTGATCAGCCGTCGGCGTGATGGGCGGCACAGTCGGTCGCGTTGCCCTTCACGCTAGGCCTCGGTATTGCGTGCGCACAAATACCTAGTTACATCTCATTGATATTCAGTGCGTTTGAAAAGCACCCTTGGCCGACCCTAGGCAAAAGCCCAGTGTGATCGGCCTCACGGCTTGACAGGATCTTTCACAGCCCGCGACGACGACGTCGTGGAAAGCCACAGGCAAAGGGAGACAACCAATGACGGAAACCCTGGACCACGTCCGCGCCCAGCTCTCCGACGCACTGATCGAAGACGCGTCGACCGGGACCTACCGAGCCAAGCGCAGCATCTTCACCGATGAGGAGCTGTTCGAGCTCGAGATGAAGTACATCTTCGAGGGCAACTGGGTCTACCTGGCCCACGAGAGCCAGATCCCCAACGTCGGGGACTACTTCACCACCTACATCGGCCGCCAGCCGATCGTCATCTCGCGCGGCAAGGACGAGCAGCTCCACGCCCACATCAACGCCTGCAGCCACCGCGGTGCGATGCTCTGCCGCCGCAAGACGGACAACCGCACCACCTTCACCTGCCCATTCCACGGCTGGACCTTCTCGAACAACGGCAAGCTGCTCAAGGTCAAGGACCCGAAGGGCGCCGGCTACCCCGAGCAGTTCAACAAGGAGGGCTCGCACGACCTCACGAAGGTGGCCCGCTTCGAGAGCTACCGGGGCTTCCTGTTCGGCAGCATCAACCCCGACGTCAAGCCGCTGACGGAGCACCTCGGGGAGTCCACCAAGATCATCGACATGATCGTGGACCAGTCGCCCGAGGGCCTCGAGGTGCTCCGCGGCTCCTCGACCTACACGTACGACGGCAACTGGAAGGTCCAGGCCGAGAACGGCGCCGACGGCTACCACGTCTCGGCGACCCACTGGAACTACGCCGCCACCACCGCCCGCCGCGGCACCGGCGAGTCGGCCAACGAGACCAAGGCCATGGACGCCGGCACGTGGGGCAAGCAGGGCGGCGGCTACTACTCGTTCGAGCACGGCCACCTCCTGCTGTGGATGTGGTGGGGCAACCCGCAGGACCGCCCCAACTTCGACATGAAGGACGAGTGGACCGAGAAGTTCGGCGCCGAGCGCGCGGAGTTCATGATCGGCGCCTCCCGCAACCTGTGCCTCTACCCGAACGTCTACCTCATGGACCAGTTCAGCTCGCAGATCCGCCACTTCCGGCCGATCTCCGTGGACAAGACCGAGGTCACGATCTACTGCATCGCCCCCAAGGGCGAGTCCGCCGAGGCCCGCGCCAACCGCATCCGCCAGTACGAGGACTTCTTCAATGCCACCGGCATGGCCACCCCGGACGACCTCGAGGAGTTCCGCTCCTGCCAGAAGACGTACCTCGCCTCCGCCGCCCCGTGGAACGACATGAGCCGCGGCCAGACCCACCAGATCACGGGTCCGGACGAGACTGCCAAGGGCCTGGGCCTCAACCCGATCTCGAGCGGGGTCAAGACCGAGGACGAGGGCCTGTACCCGATCCAGCACGGCTACTGGCGCGAGGCGATGCGCGCAGCGGTCGCTTCCGAGGAGCGACTCGAGGGTGCCGCGCCCGACGGTGCCGCACACCCGGACGGGCACCTGCAGTCCGCGTGTTCGCACCACGCCGAGTCCAACTGATCCAGGCACGGATCCTTCGCCAGTTCCTTCAAGGAGAGAATCCCATGACCCTCATGACCACCATCGTGCCCGGGACCATCGGGCTCGAGGACGTGCGCCAATTCCTCTACCGCGAGGCCCGCTTCCTTGATGACCGCGAGTTCGACCGCTGGGTGGACTGCTACCACCCCGAAGCCGAGTTCTGGATGCCGGCCTGGGCCGACGACCACAGCCTCACCGAGGACCCCCAGCGCGAGATCTCGCTCATCTACTACCCCAACCGAGGTGGCCTCGAGGACCGCGTCTTCCGCATCAAGACGGAGCGCTCGGGTGCGACGAGCCTGCCCGACCCGCGCACGGGCCACAACATCACCAACGTCGAGATCGTGGCCCAGAACGGCGACGTCGTGGACGTCCGTTTCAACTGGTTCACCCTCTACTACCGCTACAACACGGTCGACACGTACTTCGGCGACTCCTTCTACACGATCGACTTCTCCGGCACGCAGCCGGTGATCACCAAGAAGAAGGTCGTCCTCAAGAACGACTACATCCACCATGTGGTGGACATCTACCACATCTGAGGAGATTCCTATGACCACCGCGACCGGACACAAGGTTGCCCTCGCCTTCGAAGACGGCGTCACGCAGTTCATCACCGTTCCCCCGGGGCAGACCGTCGCCGATGCGTCCTACCGGGCCCGGATCAACATCCCTCTGGACTGCCGCGACGGCGCGTGCGGGACCTGCAAGGCCTTCTGTGAGTCGGGCACGTATGACGGCGGCGACTACATCGATGAGGCGCTGACCGAGGAGGAGGCCGACGCAGGCTTCTGCCTGCCGTGCCAGATGCAGCCCGAGAGCGACCTCGTGCTTCGGATCTCGGGCACGGCGGACATGGCGAAGAGCAGCATCGGCCAGTTCACGGCCACACTCGAGAAGCTGCACTGGTACGCCGACAACACGGCCGGCCTCACGCTCGCCGTCGACGACCGCGAGAAGCTGCACTACCTGCCGGGCCAGTACATGAACGTCAAGGTGCCCGGCACGGACGAGGAGCGCAGCTACTCGTTCTCGAGCGGCCCCGGCGCGGAGAAGCTCACCTTCCTGGTCCGCACCGCGCCCGACGGCGTCATGACCACGTACCTCAAGGAGCGCGCCGCAGAGGGAGACCGCCTCGTGCTCGAGGGGCCGATCGGCAGCTTCTTCCTGCGCGATGTCAAGCGCCCGGTCCTCATGCTGGCCGGCGGCACCGGGATCGCCCCGCAGCTGGCGATGCTCGAGAAGCTCTCGGCCTCGGGCGAGGCGCCCGCGTTCCCGATCCATCTCGCGTACGGCGCCACGTGGGACAAGGACCTCGTCGAGGTCGAGGCCCTCGAGCGCTATGCCGCCTCGATCGAGGGGTTCACGTTCGACACGATCGTGGCCGACGCCGAGTCCGAGCACCCCAAGAAGGGCTACGTCACGCAGCACCTCCTGGCAGAGCACCTCAACGACGGCGACGTGGACGTCTACCTGTGCGGTCCGCCGGCGATGGTGGACGCTGTTCGGAAGTACTTCGCGGCCGAGGGCATCACGCCGACGAACTTCTACTACGAGCGGTTCGCCGTCGGTGTGCCTCACGAGCACGCCGTGCACCCCGGGCAGGCCGCATGAGCCCGGCGCAGGCCGAGACCGAGACAGCACAGCGCCCGGCGACGTTCGCCGCCCGCTTCGCGGGCAAGGCTGTGATCGTCACCGGCGCCGCCCAGGGGATCGGCCGCGCCGTCGCCGAGCGCATCGCGGCGGAGGGCGGCGAGGTGGTCCTCGCCGACCGGGCCGAGCTCGTGCACGAGGTCGCCAGCGCGCTCCGCGAGGCCGGCGGCAAGGCGCACAGCGTTACCGCAGATCTCGAGACGTACGACGGCGCCCTGGCCGCCACCGACGGCGCGCTCGCCGCGGCGGGGCGCATCGACGTCGTCGTGAACAACGTGGGCGGGACCATCTGGGCCAAGCCGTACGAGCACTACACGCCCGAGGAGATCGAGAAGGAGGTGCGCCGCTCCCTGTTCCCGACGCTGTGGATGTGCCGGGCCGCGCTGCCGCACCTCATCGCCCAGCAGTCCGGGACGATCGTGAACGTCTCCTCGGTCGCGACCCGCGGCGTCAACCGCGTCCCGTACGCTGCGTCGAAGGGCGGCGTCCGCGCCATCACCACCGCGCTCGCGCTCGAGGCCGCCCCGCACGGCGTGCGCGTCGTCGCGACCGCGCCCGGCGGGACCGAGGCGCCGCCGCGCGCCGTCCAGCGCGGGCCGCTCCCCGCCACCGAGCAGGAGAAGGCCTGGTACCAGCAGATCGTGGACCAGACCGTGGAGTCCTCGCTCCTGAAGCGCTACGGCACCCTCGACGAGCAGGCCGCCGCGAT
Organism: Sinomonas sp. R1AF57; assembly: GCF_002224485.1. Taxonomy (GTDB): domain Bacteria; phylum Actinomycetota; class Actinomycetes; order Actinomycetales; family Micrococcaceae; genus Sinomonas; species Sinomonas flava. The sequence goes on along the minus strand of NZ_CP022463.1, from coordinate 3,584,224 downwards.
CTGCTTCCTCGCCTCGGACGAGGCGTCCTACATCACGGGCACCATCCTGCCTGTGGCCGGAGGCGACCTCGGCTGAGGCTCCTCCCCCCTCGCGTTGCCGCCCCCGGGCCTGCCAGGCCCGGGGGCGGTTTCGGATCACCCCTGTGTGATCAGCGTCACCCAGCACCACCACCAGCAGTTGTCCAGCTCCAGATCCCAGCACAGACATCGGAGTCTTGCATGTCATCTTCAGCATTGGCTGCGCCCTCGCAGCGACAGCGCACCACCCTGGTGTGGGTCGTCGCCCTCGGTGCGGCGGCCCTCACCTTCGACGGCTATGACCTCGTCGTGTACGGCACGGTCGTCTCGGGCCTCCTCCGCGACCCGAGCCAGATCGGCCAGCTCGATCCCGCCACCGCCGGCGCCCTCGGCAGCTACGCGCTCATCGGCGTCATGGTCGGCGCGCTCGCGAGCGGAGCGATCGGCGACTTCGTGGGCCGCCGCAAGGTCATGCTCCTGGCCCTCGCCTGGTTCTCGGTCGGCATGGCCGCGACCGCCCTGACCACGAGCGTCACCCTGTTCGGCGCGTTCCGGTTCTTCACCGGCATCGGCGTGGGGGCCCTCGTGGCCACTGCCGGCGCCATCGTCGCCGAATTCGCGCCCAAGAACCGGCGCAACCTCTGCAACGCCATCGTCTACTCCGGCGTCCCCGCCGGCGGCGTGCTCGCCTCACTCCTCGCACTCGGGTTCGGCAACGGGCTCGACTGGCGCCCCCTGTTCTGGATCGGGGCCGTCCCGCTCGTCACGATCCTCCCGCTCGCGCTCGCCAAGCTGCCCGAGTCGCCCATGTGGCTGCTCTCGCGGGGCCGGCGCGAGGAGGCCGAGGAGCTCAGCCGCCGGACCGGCGTCGTGCTCCCCGAGACGAGCCGGCCGCCGGCCGCCGCCGCCGGCGCCCCGCGCGAGCGCGCCGGGTTCGCCGGGCTGGCCACGCGCCGCTTCGCCCTCCCGACGGCGCTGCTCGGGCTCATGAGCTTCGCCGGGCTCCTGCTGACGTACGGGCTCAACACGTGGCTGCCCGAGATCATGGGCCAGTACGGGTTCGGGAAGGCGTACTCGCTGACGTTCCTGCTCGTGCTCAACGCGGCCGCGATCGTGGGCGGGCTCGTCGCCGCGGCGACCGTGGACCGCACCGGGCCCAAGCGGATCATCGCCGGCACGTTCGCGCTCGCCGCCCTCGCCCTCGTGCTGCTGACGTTCCACATGCCGTTCGCGGTGCTCCTGACGGCCGTCGGTGTGGCCGGGGTCGGCACGATCGGCACGCAGGTGCTCGTGTACGGGTTCGTCTCGAACTTCTACACGACGCAGACCCGCGCGGCCGGAGTCGCGTGGTGCGCCGGGTTCGGGCGGCTCGGCGGCATCCTCGGCCCGCTGGCCGGGGGGCTTCTGCTCTCGGCGGGCGTGACCGGCCAGGCCGCATTCTGGATCTTCGCGGTCGTCGCGCTGCTCGGCGCGGTGGTCACCGCCCTCGTCCCGCGGCCGGCGGCGCACGAGGAGGCGCTCGGCGCGGCCCCGGCGCACGACGGCGAGGCGGAGCCGGCGCTGCAGTGAGCTCGCCGAAGGCGGGGCAATGATGCGCGTCACGTCGGCGGGGGATACGGTCGAGGCATGCTGAATCCCCACGACGGCGTGGTCGCGCGCGCCCAGGAGCTGTCCGAACTGGATGCGCTCCTGGGCGCTGCCGCGTCCGCGGGCCCGCAGTGCGTCATCGTCGAGGGACCGTCCGGCATCGGCAAGACCGCCCTGTGCGAGGCGTTCGCCGCGCTCCACCCCGACCTCCCGGTGCGCCGCGCGGAGGGCACGCCGTGGGAGCGGGGGCTGCGAGGCGGCATCCTTGCCCAGCTCGGGGTCGCGTCGCCGCCGGGCTCCGGCCGGCTGGATGAGGAGGGCTCCGGGGCCGAGGCGTGGGGGCCCGACGGCGACCAGCCCGCGTGGCTGCCCGCCGGCCGCGCCGCGGGGGAGTGGCTCGCGGGGCTGACGGGGGACGGCGCTCCGGCGGAAGGCGGCCCCGCCCTCATCGTGCTCGACGGCCTCGAGGACGCCGACGAGCTCTCCCTCGAAGCCCTCGCCTTCGCCCTCCGCCGGCTCCGCGGCCCCGTCCTGGTCCTCGCCGCATGCGGGCCAGCCGGGACACGCCCGGCCAGCCCCGCCGCCCAGTTCGCCGGCGCCGTCCGGGCCCGGCGCCTCCGGCTCGGCCCCCTCACGCACGAGGCCCTGCGCGAACTCGCGCTCGCGCGCGCCGGCGTGGACCTGGGACCGGATGCCGTCCAGGCGCTATGGCGCGCGACGGGCGGGAACCCGGGGCTCGCCCTCGAGGCGCTCGCGGACGGAGCGGAGGCCCTCGGGGCGGAGACGCTCGCAGCAGAGGGGCCGCGCGCCGTCGTGCGCTCTGTTGCCGAGCGTGCGGAGGCCGCGCTCGCGGGGCTCCCCGCGCCGTCGCGCGCCCTGGTCGAGGCGGTGAGCGTGCTCGGGGGCACCCCGAGCGCCGCTGCGGCCGCGCAGCTCGCGCGGCTCCCCGAAGGCGATGCGGAGGCCCTGCTCGCCGCCGCCGACGCCGCGTGGGCGGCCGGGCTGCTCGAGTGCCGCACCGTCGCCGGAAGCCTCCAGGTCACGATCCGCGACCCGCTGGTCCGCGACGCGGTGCACGCCGGCCTCGGCCCGCTGCGGCGGTCGACGCTCCACGCGCGCGCCGCCGAGCTCTCCGAATCGACCCGGGACAGGGTCCGCCACCTTGTCGCCGCTGCGGCGATGCCCGACGGCGACCTCGCCGCCGCCGTGGACGCCCTCGCCGAGGCGGAGGCGGCCAAGGGCGACTGGGGGGCCGCGGCGGATGCACTCGTCGCTGCCGCACGGCTCCACGTCGACCCGGCGCTGCGCGAGGACCGTCTTGTGCGGGCGGCGGAGGCGATGATCGGGGCCGGAGACCTGACCCGGGCCGCGCCGCTCGCCCGGCAGATCGAGTCGCTGCCGCAGGGCGCCGAGCGCGACGCCGCGCTCGCCTACCACGCCATCCACACCGGGCAGGCGCGCCGGGCCGGTGCCCTCCTCGCGCGGGCCTGGGAGACGCGGCCGCCCACGGCCCCCGCCGACCTGTCCGCACGCATCGCGCAGTACCGGGTCCTTGACGCCCTCGGGAACTGGGACGGGGAGGCCATGCTGGCCTGGACGGAGACCGCCGTGCGGATTGCCGGCCCCGACAGCACCGCCGGGATCGAGGCCCGCGCGATGCTCGGGCTCGCCCTCGGCCTCATGGGGCGCCACGAGGAGGCGCGGCGGGCGTACGACGAGCTCTCGTCCTCCGCGCACCTTGGGGGACGCGACCAGCGGCTCCGCCTCGGCCGGGGATGGGTCGCGCTCGCCGTCGACGACATGGACACGGCGCGGCTCGAGCTCCGCGCCGCGATCCCGCCGGCACGGCGCCCCGGCTCGCTGCGCATCGCGCTCTGGGCGCACGCGTGGCTCGCCCGCGCCGAGTTCGCCGTGGGCCGCTGGGACGACGCGCTCGCGACGGCGCGTGCCGGGCTCGCGCTCAACGACCCCGTGGGGATCAGCCTCGTCGAGCCCGTGCTGCGCCTGACCGCCGCCCAGGTCTGCGCCCTGAGGGGCCAGGCCGCCGAGGCCGCGGAACACAGCCAGCACGCCCAGGCGGGACCCGAGGCCTACCCCGTCATGCGGCTCAGCGGCGCGATGGCGGCCGCGGCCGTGGCCGAGAGCGCCGGAGACTACGCCGCAGTGCTGCGCGCCTTCGACCCCATCGTGCACATGGACCGTACGCCGTGGGTCGACGAGCCCGGATTCTGGCCCTGGCAGGACGTCTACGCCAACGCGCTCGTGATGGCCGGCGAGCTCGACCGCGCCGACGCCTTCCTGGCGCCGCTCGAGGAGGCCGCGCGCGGCGCCGGGCACCGCAGCACGACGGCGCGGCTCGGCTCCGTCCGCGGGCGGCTGCTCGGGGCGCAGGGCCGGCTGGACGAGGCCGTGGCGGTGTTCGAGGAGTCGCTGGCCGCGATCGAGGGGCTGCCGCTGCCCTGGGGCGCCGCAAGGGTGCGGTTCGCCTACGGGCAGACGCTGCGCCGGGCCGGGCGGCGCCGTGACGCGAGCGGCGTCCTCGCCGCGGCCAGGGACGCGTTCGCCGTCCTGGGCGCGAGCGTCTACGTGGCACGGTGCGAGCGCGAGCTGCAGGCTGCCGGGACCGGAGTGTTCCGGTCCCGTGCCGGTTCCCGTGCCGACTCCGAGGAGACGCGGGTGCATGCACCGGTTCCGGCGCCCGCGGCATTCACCGCCCAGGAGGAGGCCGTCGCCCGGCTCGTGGCAGGCGGTCGCAGCAACCGGGAGGCGGCACGCGAGCTGTTCGTGTCCGTCAAGACTGTGCAGTACCACCTCACCCGGATCTACGCGAAGCTCGGGATTGGCTCACGGTCGGAGCTCGCGGCCGTGTACCGCGGGGGAGCGGCGGAGGAGGAGGCGCTGTGAGGGGAGGGGTTGGCGAGGGGAGCGGGTCGCGCAGGAGCGTCCCCGCGGTCCGACCCGCCCCGTCACGCCAGCGGGACCCGCAGCGCCAGGCCCGGATAGATCACGTCCGGGTCGAAGAGGATGTCCCGGTTCGCGGTGAAGATGAGCCCGTACTTGCCCCCGTCGCCGTAGTACTGCTGCGCGATCCCGGAGAGGGTGTCACCGTCGGCGACAGTGTGCAGCGAGAACCCGGAGTAGGTGCCGCCCATGAGCTGCCGCCCGAAGGTCACCGGCACCGTGACGGACGCGTCGTTCTCGGCCAGGCCGCTCGGGTTGGCCCCCTGGACCGTCACGGTGCCCTCCGGCGTCGTGGGCGTGCCGAGCCCGAACGCGGCGTGGAAAAGCGAGAAGCCGTTGCCTCCGCCCAAAAGGTGCGATTCGGCGACGACGTGACCGCCGGCGTCGCGCACGATCACCGAGCCATAGACCCCCTCGAAGGCGGAGCCCAGGCCCGCCACGACCACTTGGGCGCCCAGGATGTCGAAGGGGAGGGGAGTGCGGAGGCTGATCTGCGGCAGGATCGACATGGCACCAGTGTCGGCGGTCGCCCGAACGCTGTCACCGGCTTGATCTGTCGGATGTTTCCGACGTATTGTGGGCCCATGCTCACCGACGTCTTCGGTGCCCTCGCGAACTCCGCGCGGCGCACCGTCCTCGACGCGCTCCGCGCCGGGCCGAGGACGGCGGGAGAGCTCACCGGGCTGCTCGACCTCAGCCGCTCCGCCGCCTCAGAGCACCTCGCGGTCCTCCGCGACGCCGGGCTGGTCCGAGAGGAGCGTCGCGGGCGCAATCGCGTCTACCACCTCCAGGCTGCGGGCCTCCTCGAGGTGCGGGACTGGGTGGAGCATTTCGAGCACTACTGGGGCGAGCGCCTCGACGCGCTGGCCGACCTTCTGGAAGAGGAGAGAACCCCATGACCGAGACCGCTCCCGCCGAGACCGCTCCCGCCGAGAACGCGATCCGCCTCGAGCGGCGGTTCGACCACCCGCCGGCCGCCGTGTGGGCTGCGCTCACGACGCCGGAACTCCTCGCGCGCTGGTGGGCGCCGGGAGACATCGCCCCCGTCGTCGGCCACCGCTTCACCATGGACATGGCCGAATGGGGCCAGCAGAAGTGCGAGGTCCTCGCCGTCGAGCCCGGCGTGTCCATCCGCTTCACCTTCGCCGAAGGCATGCTGGACACGATCATCACGTGGAGCCTCGAAGCGGTCGACGGCGGCACCCTCCTCACGCTCGAACACGCCGGGTTCCGCCTCGACACCCCTCTGGGCGCCCGTGCGATCGAAGGCATGGGCAACGGCTGGCCGGGCGTCCTGTCCCGGATCGACCGCGTGCTGGGCGGGCAAGCGGATTAGCGCGAGGCGTCTTCCGGCTCGCTCAGCCGGATCCGCGCACGATCCGGCCGGAAGCCGTGCTCGACGCCCCACAGGATGGCCTGTGGCCGGTTCGCCGCTCCGATCCGGCGGTAGCAGCTGCGGATGAACGTCTTGACCGAGTTGATCGATAGATGGGTGAGGTCCGCGATCTCGAGGTTGCTGAGCCCCTGCGTGATGAGCGCGAGGATCTCGGCCTCGCGCTGGGTGAGCCCTTCCTCCCGGCCGGGCCAGTCCCCGCCCACCACCTTCGCCGACCCATGGGCCGCGGCGACCGCCCCGAGCTCTCCGCGGTGCACGGCGTGCAGGGCGGTCGTGAGCTCCTTCGCGGTCAGGCCCTTGGACAGGTAGGCGCTGGCGCCGTTGGCGAGTGCGGCGGAGACCAGATCGGAGTCGAGGTTCCACGAGTAGACCACCACTTTGCCTGCCAGCGGATTCGCTGCAAGCCGCCGCACATCCTCGGCATCGCCCTGGGGCGCCGCGAAGGTGTCGTAGAGCGTGATGTCGACCGGCTGGCCCACGTCCCTGTTGAGATCCAGCTCGACGACATGCAGCGAGTCGCGATAGGACCGGAGCATGGCAGCCAACCCCTGGACGACAACCTCGTAGTCGTTGACGAGAGCAACGCGCAGAGCACCCACAGGTCTACTGTAGAACCCGCCGCCTCACCCCTCCGGGTGAAGACAGGGCTGTCTACCCACCCGTAGGCTCAAGGCATGTCCTCGACATCAGCGAAATCCGAGCGCGCCACTGTGCGGGAGCTCATCGTCCAGCTTGCCCAGGTCGAAGACGCCATGCGCCACACGGGCAGCGACGCTCCGAACGGGGCAGCGGCGGCCCTCGCCGCGCAGGAACAGGCCATCGTCCAGGCGCTGCACGAACACGGCCTGCCGTTCCACGCCCAAGGCGTGGAACACGCATGAGCCGATCCGACGTGCAGATGGTCATCGTCAGGGAGCGCGGCAATGAGATCCACGGGTATGCCGTAGCGTCCGGCGGCGGCCGCGTCTACGTTGTCTGGGAGGTCGCGTCTGGCCGACGCCGCCAGCGCGGCTTCCGTGCCGAGCATGTCTTCGTGCCGGGAACCGAGCTTCCCTGGAGGGGCCTGCCGATCCCGCCCGACCAGCTCGAGGGCCCCCACCGGATCCGCCGCTGACCGCGCTCCCTTTCGTTTCACCGAGCGAACGAAAGGGTACTTTCCCAGAGACCGTGTGGCGGGGCCATGCCCGCCGCGCCGCATCAGGGACAGGAGCTCGGACACCGTGATCACCTCAGGGGGTCAAGACCAGCAGTCTTCGGCCCACGCGCCGACGGCAGTGGGCATCGGCGGACTCCTGGCCGCGCAGGAGGAGACGCCAGAGCCTGGCGCCCATCCGGTCGCCGGCGGGGGAGGCCGGGGAGGCCCGCGGCGCCGTCGTCCGCTCCGGACCGCAGCCATCGCCATGGGCGTCGTCATAGCGCTCGTGGTAGCCGGCTCAGTTCTCGTTGCGCTGGTCCTGCGCTCCGCCCTTGGGATGGACAAGGTCGCCGACTACCCGGGCCCCGGAACCGACCCGGTCACGGTCACGGTCCAACAGGGCGATGCCCTCGCCACGGTCGCCAAGGAACTGCAGGAGCAGGGCGTGGTCGCGGACGCCGACACCTTCGTCCGCGCATTCGGAGACACCGGCGGAAAGGTCCACCCCGGCGACTTCACCTTCAAGAAGGAGATGAAGGCGTCGGACGCCGCGCAGGTCCTCGCAGGCGACGGCGCTAAGGTCATGTACTTCGCGCTGAGCGCCGGACTGCGCATCAACGAGTCGCTCGACGCGATCGCCAGGTCTGCGGGCGTCGACAGGAAGGAGCTCGACTCGCTGAACAGCCAGCCTTCCCAGTTCGGGCTCCCGTCACAGGCCAAGACCCTCGAGGGCTATCTGGCACCGGGTGAGTACCGCTTCCCAGTGGGGACGCCGGCGAAGGACATCCTCGCCTCGCTCGTCTCGGCGACCCTCGACGAGCTCAAGCAGGCCGGCGTCACCGACCCGGCGAAGCAGTACGAGGTGCTGACGGTCGCGAGCATCGTCCAGGCCGAGGGCGGCCGGGCCGACTACGGGAATGTTGCCGGAGCCATTGAGAACCGCCTCAAGCCGAACGATGAGACCAAGGGCCTCATCCAGTCCGACGCCACGGTGACGTACGGTCTCGGCACGAAGACCGTCCAGCTCACCGAGGAACAGAAGGCGGACGCGAACAACCCGTACAACACCTACGTCCACGGCGGGCTCCCGCCGGGCCCCATCGGCTCGCCGGGATCGAAGGCGGTGGCCGCGGCAGCACACCCGACGGCGAACGACTACCTGTTCTGGGTGACCGTCAACCTCGACACCGGCGAGACGAAGTTCGCGAAGACGTACGCGGAGCACCAGACCTACGTGGAGCAGTACCAGCAGTGGTGCACGGCGAATCCCGGAAAGTGCAAGTGAGGCCGCCGGCGCGGCATTCCCGCGCCCGGCCCGCGCAACGCCCGCTGTGACGCCCGCCACACCCGTGCAACCAGTCCGCAACCTCCCCGCTCCTACGCTCAGTGCAACGCCGGTCCACCGGCCACCTCGGCCGGCACCACCGGCCACAGGCACAGAGACAAGGGAGTTTCGCCATGACCGTCTACGCATTCCCGGGCACGGAAGGCAGCAAGGTCACCTTCAAGGACCGCTACGAGAACTACATCGGCGGCGAATGGGTCGCTCCGGTGGGCGGCGAGTACTTCGAGAACGTCACCCCGGTCACCGGCAAGGTGTTCTGCGAGGTCGCGCGCTCGCAGGCGGCGGACATCGAGCTCGCCCTCGACGCCGCCCACAAGGCCGCCCCGGGCTGGGGCAAGACCAGCGTCGCTGAGCGCGCGCTCATCCTGCACCGCATCGCGGACCGCATCGAGGAGAACCTCGAGACCCTCGCCGTCGCCGAGACCTGGGACAACGGCAAGCCCGTCCGCGAGACCCTGGCCGCGGACCTGCCGCTCGCCGTGGACCACTTCCGCTACTACGCCGGCGCGATCCGCGCCCAGGAGGGCTCGCTCTCCCAGATCGACGAGAACACCACCGCGTACCACTTCCACGAGCCGCTCGGCGTGGTCGGGCAGATCATCCCGTGGAACTTCCCGCTCCTGATGGCCACGTGGAAGCTGGCCCCCGCGCTCGCCGCGGGCAACGCCGTCGTGCTCAAGCCCGCCGAGCAGACGCCGGCGAGCGTCCTGGTCCTGGCCGAGATCATCGGCGACCTCCTCCCGGCCGGAGTGCTGAACATCGTCAACGGCTTCGGCGTCGAGGCCGGCAAGCCGCTCGCCTCCTCCCCGCGCATCCGCAAGATCGCCTTCACCGGCGAGACCACCACGGGCCGGCTCATCATGCAGTACGCGTCCCAGAACCTCATCCCCGTCACGCTCGAGCTCGGCGGGAAGAGCCCGAACATCTTCTTCGACGACATCGCCGCCAAGGATGACGCGTTCTACGACAAGGCGCAGGAAGGCTTCACCCTCTTCGCGCTCAACCAGGGCGAGGTCTGCACCTGCCCGTCCCGCGCCCTGGTCCAGGAGGGCATCTACGAGCGATTCCTGGGCGACGTCGTCGAACGCACCAAGAAGATCAAGCAGGGCAACCCGCTCGACACCGAGACGATGATCGGCGCGCAGGCCTCCAACGACCAGCTCGAGAAGATCCTGAGCTACATCGAGATCGGCAAGGCCGAGGGTGCCAAGGTCCTCACCGGCGGCAAGCGCGCCGAGCTGCCCGGCGAGCTCGCGGGCGGCTACTACGTCGAGCCCACGGTGTTCGAGGGCAACAACAGGATGCGCATCTTCCAGGAGGAGATCTTCGGCCCGGTCGTCTCGGTCACGAGCTTCTCGGACTACGAGGAGGCCCTCGAGATCGCCAACGACACCCTCTACGGCCTCGGCGCCGGCGTCTGGTCCCGCGACGGCAACACCGCCTACCGTGCCGGCCGCGACATCCAGGCCGGGCGCGTGTGGGTGAACAACTACCACGCGTACCCCGCGCACGCCGCGTTCGGCGGGTACAAGTCCTCCGGCATCGGCCGCGAGACCCACCTCATGATGCTCGAGCACTACCAGCAGACCAAGAACCTGCTCGTCTCCTACGCGGAGTCCAAGCTCGGCTTCTTCTAGAGCGCACGGCGGTTGAGCGGAGCCCAATCCTCCGGGGTTTCGACTCCGCTCAACCACCGGCTCCGCTCAACCACCGGCTCCGCTCAACCGCCGGTTCCGCTCAACCGCCGGCTCCGCTCAACCACCGGGGTTTCGACTCCGCTCAATCACCGGGGTTTCGACTCCGCTCAACCACCGCAACATGCAAGGGAGCATGACCATGACCACGACCAGCACCTTCAAGGCCGCCGTCGTCCACACGTTCGGCGACGAGCTCACTGTCGACGAGCTGCAGATCCCCACCCCCGGCCCCGGCCAGGCGCTCGTGAAGCTCATCTCGAGCGGCGTCTGCCACACCGACCTCCACGCGGCCCAGGGCGACTGGCCCGTCAAGCCCAAGCTGCCGCTCGTCCCGGGCCACGAGGGCGTCGGCACGGTCGTCTCCGTCGGCGAGGGCGTCACGGACGTGAAGGAGGGCGACCTCATCGGCAACGCGTGGCTGTGGAGCGCCTGCGGCACCTGCGAGTACTGCCGCACCGGCTGGGAGACGCTGTGCGAGTCGCAGCAGAACGGCGGCTACGGCGTGGACGGCTCGTTCGGCGAGTACATGCTGGTGGACACGAAGTTCGCCGCCCGCATCCCCGAGGGCTCGGACCCGTACGAGGTCGCCCCGGTCCTGTGCGCCGGCGTCACCGTGTACAAGGGTCTCAAGCAGACCGAGGTCCGCCCGGGCGAGTGGGTCGTCATCTCCGGCATCGGCGGCCTCGGGCACATCGCGGTGCAGTACGCCGTCGCGATGGGCATGCGCGTCGCGGCCGTGGACGTCGCGGACGAGAAGCTCGCGCTCGCGAAGAAGCACGGCGCCGAGGTCACCGTCAACGCGTTCGCCGAGGACCCGGCCGAGGCCATCCAGAAGGCCACCGGCGGCGCCCACGGCGTCCTCGTCACCGCCGTGCACCCGGCCGCGTTCGGCCAGGCCATCGGCATGACCCGCCGCGGCGGAACCATCGTCTTCAACGGCCTGCCCCCGGGCGACTTCCCGGCCCCGATCTTCGACATCGTGCTCAAGGGCCTCACGATCCGCGGCTCGATCGTGGGCACGCGGCAGGACCTCGAGGAGGCGCTCGACTTCTACGCCCGCGGCCTCATCCACCCCACGTTCCACACGCGGGAGCTGGAGGAGATCAACCAGGTCTTCGACGAGATGCACCACGCCAAGATCGACGGCCGCGTGGTCATCAAGTACTGATGACCGGTTCCATGGGCCACGCGCTGCAGGCCCGGCCGGTGCGCCCGGGGGAGGACTTCTCCCGGGTCGCACTGACCGAGCCGGCCCTGAACCTGCTGGAGACGCTCTGGGAGCGGCACGGGCCGCTCATGTTCCACCAGTCCGGCGGGTGCTGCGACGGGTCCGCGCCCATGTGCTACCCCGCCGGTGACTTCCTCACGGGCGACGCCGACGAGCTCCTCGGGCTCTTCGACCTCCCTGGGCGGGGCGAGCTCGGGTTCTGGATGTCGAAGGAGCAGTTCTCGTACTGGTCCCACACGCACCTCACGGTGGACGTGGTGACGGGGCGGGGGAGCGGCTTCTCCCTCGAGGCACCCGAGGGGAAGCGCTTCCTGATCCGCAGCGAGATCCTGGACGTGCCGTAGGCGCGTTCCTTCCTGCTCGCATTGACTCCCACCAGGCGGCGTGTCGTACACGACACGCCGCCTGGCCGTGCCAGCCCCCGGCCAGTGTGGGCAGGATCGCACGCGCCCTCCTTTGACACCCCTCGCGGGCCGGGCGAAGCTGGCCGCGTGAGCGAGAACCATCACGGCCTGAGCGTGCATGAGGTGGTCCTGCTCCTCGAGACCGACCCGCGCGATGGCCTCGACGATTCCGAGGTCGCCCGCCGCCGCGGGCAGTTCGGCGAGAACCGCCTCCCCGGGGCCCGGGGCAACGGGACCCTGCGGCGGGTGTGGGGCCAGGTCAACAACCCGCTGATCTACGTGCTCCTGGCCGCCGGGGCGGTGACCACGTACCTCGGCGAGGCCGTGGACGCGACGGTGATCTTCGGCGTCGTGCTCGTGAACATGGTGGTGGGATTCATCCAGGAGTCCCGCGCCGAGTCCGCGCTCGACGCCCTCCGCACCATGGTGACGACCCCCGCGACCGTGGTGCGCGCGGGCCGGCGGCAGACCGTGCCCTCCGAGGACCTCGTGCCGGGCGACCTCCTCCTGCTCGAGGCGGGGGACCGCGTGCCCGCGGACGCGCGCCTCGTGGCCCACGCCGAGCTGCGCGTCGACGAGTCGGCGCTGACGGGCGAGTCCGAGCCCGTCACCAAGAACGAGACCGTCCTGCCCATCCCCACCCCGGTGGCCGACCGCAGCAACATGGTCTACAGCGGCACCCTCGTCACCGCGGGCACGGGTGCAGCGGTCACGGTCAAGACGGGCGCCGAGACGGAGATCGGCCAGATCCACCGGCTCGTCGGCTCGGTCCGCGGCGTCGAGACCCCGCTGACGCAGAAGCTCGCCCGCTTCAGCGCGTTCCTGACCGTCGCGATCCTGGCGCTCGCGGCGCTGACGTTCGTGGTCGGAGTGGTGCGCGGCGAGCATCCCGCGGACATGTTCACGGCTGCGGTCGCGCTCGCCGTGGGCGCCATCCCCGAGGGCCTGCAGGCCGCGGTCACGGTCACGCTCGCGATCGGCGTGAGCCGGATGGCCCGCCGCCGCGCAGTGGTGCGCCGACTGCCGGTCGTCGAGACGCTCGGCAGCACCACCGTGATCTGCTCCGACAAGACCGGCACCTTCACCGAGAACCAGATGACCGTGCTCCACGTCTGGACGCCCAGCGGCTCCTACGCCGCCACCGGGACGGGCTACACCCCCGAGGGCCAGCTCCTCGACGCGTCCGGGCGGCCCGTGGACCTCGCAGCGCACGACGCCGGCGGCCCGCTCCGCGCCGCACTCGTCGCCGGGGCGGTGTGCGGCGACGCGACGCTGGCCCTGCACGACGGCGGCTGGCGCGCCTCGGGCGACCCGACCGAGATCGCGATGGTGGTCGCGGCGGCGAAGGCGGGTGTCACGCGCGAGGAGTTCGAGGGAACCCACCCGCGCGCTGCGTCGGTGCCGTTCAGCTCAGAGCGGCAGTTCATGGCCACCGCCCACCACGACCCGGCCGGGGGCGGCGGCATCGTGTTCGCGAAGGGCTCCGTGGAGAGCATCCTGCGCCTGTGCTCGGGCCGGCTCGGGGCGGACGGCGCCGTCCAGCCGCTGGACCCGGAGGCAGTGCACGCCGTCGCCGCCGGGCGAGCAGGCGAGGGGCTGCGCGTCCTCGCGACCGCGGTGCGACGGCAGGGCGACGCCGTGCTCGATGAGGCCTTCCTGCCCGAATCCATGCTCCTGACCGGCATGGTGGCCATGCAGGACCCGCCCCGCACCGCCGTCGCCCCGGCCGTGCGCGCGTGCCGGGAGGCCGGGATCACGGTCAAGATGATCACCGGTGACCACGCGGCGACCGCGGCCGCCATCGCCCACCGGGTGGGCCTGCTCGACGGCGAGCCCGGCCATGCCGCCGGGCAGGGCCTTGTCCTCAACGGCCCCGCGCTCGAGGCGCTCGAGGGCGCGGACTACGACCGCGCCGTCGAGCGTGCCAGGGTCTTCGCCCGGGTGTCCCCCGAGCAGAAGCTCAGGCTCATCGCCTCGATGCAGTCCCAGGGGAACGTCGTGGCGATGACGGGCGACGGCGTCAACGACGCCCCCGCGCTGCGGCAGGCCGACATCGGGATCGCCATGGGACGCGGCGGGACCGAGGTGGCCAAGGAGGCCGCCGACATGGTGCTGACCGACGACGACTTCTCCACGATCGAGGCCGCGGTCGAGGAGGGCCGCGGGGTCTTCGACAACCTCACGAAGTTCATCGTGTGGACCCTCCCGACCAACATGGCGGAGGGCCTCGTGATCCTCGTGGCCATCCTGCTCGGGACCACGCTGCCGATCCTCCCGACCCAGATCCTGTGGATCAACATGACCACGGCCGTGGCCCTGGGGCTCATGCTCGCGTTCGAGCCCAAGGAGCCCGGCATCATGACGCGGCAGCCGCGCGAGCCGGACCGTCCGCTGCTGACGTGGCCGCTCCTGCGGCGCACCGGCCTCGTCTCGGCGCTCCTCCTCGCCGGAGCGTGGGCCGGGTTCCACTGGGCGCTGGGGCAGGGCGCCTCCGACGCCGAGGCCCGCACCCTCGCGGTGAACCTGTTCGTCGCGGTCGAGGCGGTCTACCTCTTCGGCTGCCGGTCGCTGCGCCGGTTCGGGCAGCCGGGCGGGCCGTTCAGCAACCGGTGGCTCATCCTCGGGGCCGCGGTGCAGGCCGTCGCGCAGCTCGCGCTGACGTACGTGCCGGCGATGAACACGCTCTTCCAGACCGCGCCGATCGGCTGGCAGGCCTGGCTCGCAATCCTCGCGGCCGCAGTGGCGACGGGCGTCGTGGTCGCCGCGGACAAGAGGGTGGGCTCGGGCGAGTTCTGAGACGTCGACGTCACGAACAACGCCAATGCTTGATGCCTCAACCAATCCGCCGTAGGATTGATTGAAGATTCAAGCATTGGAGAGTCCATGTCCCAGCCCGCCGCCCCGCACGGTTCCGCCGCCGCCGTCCGCACCCGCGTCCGCGTCCCACTGCGCTTCCCCGACGGCTACCAGACCACTGCCGACGTCTTCACGTTCCACGGCCTTGCCGACGGCAAGGAGCACCTGCTCCTCGGCCTCGGCGGCTGGGAGGCGCATGACGCCGCGGCCCCCGTCCCGCTCGTCCGCCCCCACAGCGAGTGCCTCACCGGGGACGTGTTCGGCTCCCAGCGCTGCGACTGCGGGCCCCAGCTCCGCGAGGCCGCCGAGCGCATCACCGAGGCCGGCGGCTTCCTCCTCTACCTCCGCCAGGAGGGCCGGGGGATCGGGCTGTACTCCAAGCTCGACGCCTATGCGCTCCAGGACGCCGGCCTCGACACCTACGAGGCCAACACTGCGCTCGGCCACGGCGAGGACGAGCGCGACTACACGGCCGCCGCCCAGATGCTCGCCGCGGTGGGAGTCGGGCAGATCCGCCTGCTCTCCAACAATCCGGACAAGGCTGACCAGCTCGAGCGGCTGGGCGTCGCGGTCGCGGAGCGTGTCCCCACGGGCGTCCACGTCTCGGCATCCAACGTCCGCTACCTCGCCGCGAAGCGGGACCACACTTCCCACAGCATCGACCTCGACGCAGCCTTCTCCCTGGGGGTGACCGCGTGACCGAGGTCCTGTCCCCGCCCGAGGCCGCGGCCGGCGTCGTGCGCTACAGCGAGGAGGAGGCGATGCGGCGCGCGCTGCAGCTCGCCGCGACCCCGGGCGTCCCGCTCGGCCCGAACCCGCGCGTGGGCTGCGTGCTGCTGACGCACGACGGCGAGCTGGTCGCCGAGGGCTTCCACCGCGGCGCCGGGACGGCCCACGCCGAGGCGGACGCGCTCGCACGGGCCGGCGAGGCGGCCCGCGGCACGATCGCACTCGTCACGCTCGAACCGTGCAACCACACCGGACGCACGGGACCCTGCGCCCAGGCGCTCATCGCGGCGGGCGTGGACCGCGTGGTGTACGCGCTCTCCGACCCGAACCCGCTCGCCCGGGGCGGTGCCCAGACGCTCCGCGCCGCCGGGATCGGCGTCGAGGGCGGCCTGCTCGAGGCCGAGGCGCGCCAGGTCAACGCGCGCTGGCTCGAGGGCATCCTGCACCCCGCTTCGGCCTGACTCGGCCGCGCCGCCTGCGCGGAGGCTGGGAATGCGTTTCACCGCACCCCACGCAGGGGAAGGCGTGAGCGTCCGCAAGAGGTGCGAGCGCGATCGTGTGCGAGGTGAATCTGGTGAAGGCATTGGGTGTGACGCCGGGCGTGAAGGACTCCCTGGAACTGCTCGAGATGGACGAGCCTGCGGAGTCGGAAGGGGAGGTCCTGGTCGAGACCCTCGCGGTCGGCCTCTGCGGGACGGACAAGGAGATCGTCTCCGCCCAGTACGGCGAGGCCCCCCCGGGGGCCAAACACCTGGTCCTCGGCCACGAGAACCTCGGCCGGGTCGTCTCGTCCCCCGAAGGCTCGGGCCTGGCCGAGGGAGACCTCGTCGTCGGGATCGTGCGGCGCCCCGACCCGGTGCCGTGCGAGGCCTGCGCCGCGGGGCAGTGGGACATGTGCCGCAACGGCAAGTACACCGAGCATGGCATCAAGGGGCTGAATGGGTTCGCGCGCGAACGCTACCGGGCCGACGCCGATGCGCTCGTGAAGCTGGACCGGGGCCTCGAGCAGATCGGCGTCCTCCTCGAGCCCACGACCATCGTCGCCAAGGCGTGGCAGCACGCCGAGGCCATCGGCAAGCGCGCGTTCTACGATCCGAAGGTCGCCGTGGTGACCGGCGCCGGGCCGGTTGGGCTGCTGGCCGCGCTGCTCGCCACACAGCGTGGGCTCGAGGTCCACGTCTACGACCGGGTGACCGACGGCCCCAAGCCGGACCTCGTCCGGGACCTCGGCGCGACCTACCACACGGACTCGCTCACGGATTCGGGCGTCCGCGCGGACGTGCTCATCGAGTGCACCGGCGTCCCCTCCGTGGTGATGGAGACGATCACGGAGCACGCGCTCGACGCCATCACGTGCCTCACCGGCGTCTCCTCGATCGGGAAGACGCTGCCCGTGGACGTAGGGGCGGCCAACCGGGAGGCCGTCCTGGGCAACGACGTCGTCTTCGGCTCGGTCAACGCGAACCGCAGCCACTACGAGGCCGCCGCCGCGGCCCTGGCGAAGGCCGACGCCGACTGGCTGGCTCGCCTGATCACGCGGCGGGTGCCGCTCGTCGACTTCGCGCAGGCCTTCGACCACCAGGAGCATGACGTCAAGGTGGTCCTGGACCTCAAGGCGGCCTGAGATGAGCCGGATCGAGGACTACGCGATCATCGGCGACCTCCACACGGCGGCCCTCGTGGGGAGGGACGGATCCATCGACTGGCTCTGCCTGCCCAACTTCGACTCCCCGGCCTGCTTCGCCGCGCTGCTCGCGGACCCCGAGGCCGGCCGCTGGCTGCTCGCCCCGAAGGGCGCCACGACGTGCGCGCGCCGGCAGTACCGGGACAGCACCCTCGTGCTGGAGACCGAGTGGGAGACGGACGACGGCGCGGTGCGGGTCCTGGACTTCATGCCACCGAGGGACGGGGTGGCCGACCTCGTGAGGATCGTCGAGGGCATCCGCGGCTCGGTGACGATGGCCCTCGAGCTCGTCCTGCGGTTCGACTACGGGCACATCGTGCCGTGGGTCCGCCGCAGCGACAGGGGCCTGCACGCGGTCGCGGGCCCGGACTCGGTCTATCTGGCGAGCGACGTCCCGGTCCACGGCGAGCACATGCGGACCGTCGGCGAGTTCACCGTGGGCGAGGGGGAGCGGGCGTCGTTCGTGCTCACGTGGGGGCCCAGCCACGCGCAGCAGCCCCGGACGGTGGATCCGGACAAGGTCCTGAAGGGGACCACCGACTACTGGACGGGGTGGTCGTCGAAGAGCAAGGCGGGGGGACCGCACCGCGATGCCGTCCAGCGCTCCCTCATCACCCTCAAGGCGCTCACCTACATGCCCACGGGCGGCATCGTCGCGGCGGCGACGACCTCGCTGCCGGAGCAGATCGGCGGCCCGAGGAACTGGGACTACCGGTACTGCTGGCTGCGGGACGCGACGTGGACCCTGCAGTCCCTCATGGCCGGCGGCTACACCGACGAGGCGGTGGCGTGGCGGAACTGGCTGCTCCGCGCCGTCGCCGGTGATCCCGCGGACCTCCAGATCATGTACTCGCTCCACGGGGCGCGCCGGCTGCCGGAGGCGGAGCTCGGCTGGCTCTCGGGCTACGAGGGGTCGAAGCCCGTCCGCACGGGCAACGCCGCCGCCGGCCAGTTCCAGCTCGACGTCTGGGGCGAGGTCCTGGACGGCCTCGCCCTGACCCGCAACACGCTCGTGGCTGACCACGACGAGTCGTGGGACCTGCAGACCGCGATCATGGAGCACCTCGAGAAGATCTGGGACCAGCCGGACAACGGCCTGTGGGAGATGCGCGGACCGCGGCGGCACTTCACCCATTCGAAGGTGATGGCGTGGGCGGGCGCGGACCGCATGGTGAAGGGGATCCGGAAGTCCGGCCTGCCCGGTCCCGCGGACCGGTGGGCCGAGCTGCGCGACCGGATCCACGACGACGTCATGCGCCACGGGTTCGACGAGAAGCGCAACACGTTCGTCCAGTCGTACGGCAGCGACGAGCTCGACGCGAGCCTGCTCCTGATCCCGCGCGTGGGCTTCCTGCCGAAGGACGACCCGAGGGTTGTCGGCACCATCGAGGCGGTCCAGCGGGAGCTCACCGAGGACGGGTTCGTGCTGCGCTACCGGCCCGAGGCCAGCGACGACGGCCTCCCCGGCCGCGAGGGCGTGTTCGTGGCGTGCTCGTTCTGGCTCGTCGAGGCGCTGATCGGCGCGGGGCGGCGCGACGAGGCCGGCGAGCTCTTCGAACGCCTCCTGAGCCTGCGCAACGACGTGGGACTCTTCAGCGAGGAGTGGGACCCCCAGGCGTCCCGCCAGCTGGGGAACACCCCGCAGGCCTTCAGCCACTTCGCCCTCATCACCACGGCCCTCCAGCTGCACCAGGGCGACGCCCGCGACAGCGACGCGCCCGTGAGGAAGAACCACGGGCAGCAACAGGCCTGACCCCCCAACGCAGGGAAATGACCCCTCAACGTTGTTGCGTTGAGGGGTCATTTCCCTGCCCTTGCGGAGTCGCGTCCCTGCTGTTGCGGGGTCAGGTCCCTACTTCGAGCCGCGGACCCGGTTGCCCAGCTCGTGGATCGGGGTCCGGTAGGTCTCCCGCGCCCAGAGGGCGCCGATGAGGGCCAGGACGGTCGAGCCGGCGACGATCCAGGCGGCGGGCCCCCAGTTGGCGGCAGTGCCACCGACGAGCGCGGTGCCGAGGAGCGGCGTGAAGCCGGCGCAGAGGATGCCGATCTGCAGGCCGATCGCCATGCCCGAGTAGCGGACGCGGACGTTGAACAGCTCGGCGAACCAGGCCGGGTAGATCGCATTGGACATCGCGTAGGTGCCGGCGGTGATGAGCGTGGAGACCACGAACACGAGGGGGATGTTCGCCGTCGAGATCGCCCAGAAGTAGACGAAGATCAGCGCGCCGGAGCCGATGATGCCTGCGATGAAGATCGGCCGGCGGCCGAACTTGTCCGCGAAGTAGGCGGACAGCGGCTGGGTGGCGATCGCGATGACGTTCCCGAGGATGCTCACCCACAGCATGGTCTGGGCGTTGATGCCCACGGAGACGGCGTAGGCGAGGCCGAAGGACTGCATGAACGTGTTCGTGACGGTCTCGAAGGACATCAGCGCGACCTGGAAGAACTGGGCCGGGTGCGTCTTGAGCATGTCCATGAAGGGCAGCTTCACGAGGTCCTTGTGCTGGGCCTTCTCCTCGAAGACCTCGGGCTCCTCGAGCGAGCGGCGCACGAGGTACGCGACGATGAGGACCACGAGCGAGGACCAGAACGGGATGCGCCAGCCCCATGCGAGCCGGTCGGCCTCGCTCATCGCGGCGACCGGGAGGAACACGAGGGAGGCCAGGACGATGCCGGTCGAGATGCCGCTCATCGCGAAGGACGGGAAGAACGCGCGGCGCCCGATCGGGGACTCCTCCATGGTCAGCGCGGAGGCACCTGCGGTCTCGGCGCCGGCGGAGAGGCCCTGCAGGAGGCGCAGCGCGACGAGGAGGACCGGGGCGAGGTACCCGGCGGCGTGGAAGTCCGGCAGGACGCCGATGAGGAAGGTCGCGGCCCCCATGAGGACCAGGGTCATGACGAGCGTGTTCTTGCGCCCGATCCGGTCGCCGAGGTGGCCGAACACGATCGCGCCGAACGGGCGGGCCACGTAGGCGAGGCCGAAGGTTGCGAACGCCGAGATCTGCGCCACGACCGGGTCTCCGGCCGGGAAGAAGATCTTGGAGAAGATGAGCGACGCCGCTGTCGCGTAGACGAAGAAGTCGTAGTACTCGAGGGCGCCGCCGAGGAACGCCGCGAGCGCGGCCTTCTTGGCGCGGCGGAGCCGGCGCTCCTGCTCCTCGGGGGTCTTGACGTCCGGGTCGACGATGCCGGACAGGTTGCCTGGCAGGTTGCTCATGTGCTCGCCTTTCATGCGGGGCGGGACGGAAGTGTGGAACGGAAGGGGGGTGGCCGGTCAGTCGAGCTGGGCCGGCGCGGGGCCAGTGCTGCCGCGGACCACGAGGTCCCCGGACAGGTGGACGGTGCTTGCCGGGCGGTCGGGGTCGCCGATCCGCTCGGTGAGCATGCGGAGGGCGACGGCGCCGCCCCGCTCGTACGGCGTGGTCACCGTGGTGAGGGTTGGCCGGGAGGCCGAGGCCAGCCAGATGTCGTCGAAGCCGACGACGCTGACTTCCTTGCCGACCTCGACGCCGCGGTCGATGAGCCGGTTCATGCACCCGAAGGCCATGAGGTCGTTGTGCGCGATCACTGCCGTGACCGGTTCTGCGAGGACGAGGTCCGCGCCCCGGACGCCGGCAGCGTAGGTCGGCTCTGCGTGGGTGAGCACGCGGAGCGTGACGCCGAGGTGGTCGGCCGCTTCCTCCGCGGCCGCCAGGCGGACGCGGGACGAGTAGTTGTCCTCCCGGCTCGCGAGGTAGGCGATCGCCCGGTGGCCGAGGGCCGCGAGGTGTTCGATCGCCTGCCGCGCACCCTCGGGCGCCGAGAGGATCACCGAGGGGAGGCCCTCGGTGACGTGGTTGATGAGCACGACGGGCGCGACGGCGTCGAGCGCGCGGAGGCGCCCGGCGTCGAGCCTCGGGGCGAAGACGATGGCCCCGTCGACGCGCCCGATGACCCGCTCGAGCTCCTCGGCGTCTGCCTCGGGGTCGTCCTCGCCGTCGACGACGATCAGCGAGAGCGCCTGCCGCTGGCACGCAGCCTGGATGGACTTCACGAGCGGGGGGTAGTAGGGGTTCGCGATGTCCGGGATGAACAGCGCGATGGTTCCGGTGGTCTCGGCCTTGGCGGGGGCGGGCCGGTAGCCCAGATCCGCCGCCACGGCCAGGATGCGCTCGCGGGTCTCGGCGTTGACCGAGTCGGGGCGCGTGAACGAGCGGGACACGGTGGACTTGGAGACGCCGGCGGCCTGCGCGATGTCGGCGATCGTCGCCATGCGAACCTCCTCGTTCGGTCACGTTCAGCTGTGGTCGCTGTCACAGCGACCTCCTAAGAGTGACATCATTTCTGCAACGCGTCAACGTGTTGCAGAAACACATTGCATCAATGCATCTCTGGGGAGCGGTAGCCGATCGCCGCGCTCGCCGCGAGGGCGGCGCGGGCCACCGCGGGGCCCAGCCACTCGACGTCGTGCGGGCCGATCCGCTGGAGCGGGAAGCCGACGCCGAGCACCGCGGCCAGATCGCCGAGGTGGTCGTAGACGGGGGCGCTGATCGAGCCGACGTCGCTGTTGCGCTCGCCGAACGCGGCGAAGAAGCCCTGCGAGCGGGCCAGCTC
This sequence comes from Sinomonas sp. R1AF57, assembly GCF_002224485.1. Taxonomy (GTDB): domain Bacteria; phylum Actinomycetota; class Actinomycetes; order Actinomycetales; family Micrococcaceae; genus Sinomonas; species Sinomonas flava. The sequence continues at coordinate 3,562,591 of NZ_CP022463.1, read as the reverse complement.
GACCTGCGCGTCCAGCTCCGCCCACGTGCCGGGGGTGTTCTCGGTGAACCGGGTCAGCTCGCTCGCCTCGATGGCCGCCCGCGCCTCCGGGTCGAAGGCGAGGAAGATCTTCCCCGGCGCGCCGGCATGGATCGGCATCACCTGGCCCACGTAGAACGGGCGGATGACGACGTGCCGGGTCTCGGCGACGGCGACGACCGTGCGGTGAGCGCCGTCGCGGACGTAGAGGCATGCCGTCTCCCCGGTCTCGTCCCGGAGCGCATGGAGGACCGGCCGGATGGCCCGCACGATGTCCAGCCCGATGGTCCCGGGCGCCGACCACTGCACGAAGCGGATCCCGATCCGGTACCGGTCCCCGTCCCGGTCCAGGAAGCCCTCGCGCACCATGTTCTGGACGAGCCGCTGGCACGTGCTCGCCGGCAGGCCGGTCCTGCGGATGATCTGCTGGAGCGTCGGCTCCGGGTCCTCGAGGGAGAAGCACTTGAGGATCGCGGCGACCTTGACGAGCACGAGGAGCGGCGCCGCCGCTGCCCCCGGTTCCTTGGCCATCGGCTGGATCCTCCTTGCGAAAAACCGTTGACAGCTGGTTTTCCAAATCCGGATTATGGGTACCGGAATCAGCATACGGGTTTGCGCTACCACGACGACGTGGGGGGCTGCCGACGGCAACCGCCACCTTCGACCCTGCGACGAGCAGCGGCCTTCTATCCGCATCGAGCACCCACATTTCAGGGCCCGGCAGGCCCCGCATCATGCCACTGGAGGTAGTGATGAGTGCACCAGCAGTAACCCGGGAACAGGCCGTACGGCGCGCCACCTACGCGAGCGTCGTCGGCACCACGATCGAGTGGTACGACTTCTTCCTCTACGGCACCGCGGCCGCCCTGGTCTTCCCGCAGCTGTTCTTCCCCGGGCAGGACAGCTTCGCCGGCGTCATCGCCGCCTTCGGCACCCAGTTCGTCGGCTTCGTGGCCCGGCCCGTCGGCGCGGCCATCTTCGGGCACTACGGCGACAGGATCGGGCGCAAGACGACGCTCATGGTCACCCTGTTCCTCATGGCCTTCGGCACGGTCCTGATCGGCCTCCTTCCGACGTACCAGAACATCGGCGTCTGGGCTCCCATCCTCCTCACGCTGCTGCGCATCATCCAGGGCATCGGCGTCGGCGGAGAATGGGGCGGCTCGGTGCTCATCGCCATGGAATGGGGCCAGCAGCACCGCCGCGGCCTCTCTGCCAGCTGGCCCCAGATGGGCGTGCCGCTCGGCCTGATCCTCTCGACTGGCCTGGTGCGCATCACGTCCGGCGCCACCGGGGCCGACTTCATCACCTACGGCTGGCGCATCCCGTTCCTGCTGAGCATCGTGCTCGTGGGCGTTGGCCTCTTCGTCCGCCTGCGCGTGGTCGAGAGCCCCGAGTTCGAAGCCGTGCAGAAGGCCGACAAGGTCGTCAAGGTCCCGCTGATCGAGGCCATCCGCCGCCAGCCCAAGGAGATCCTCCTCTCCGCCCTCGTGCGGACCTCCGAGCAGGCGCCGTTCTACCTGTTCATCACGTTCGTCATCACCTATGCGACCAGGCAGCTCAAGTTCAGCAGCGACGCGATCCTCGTCGACACGCTCATCGCCGCGTCGCTGGGGCTCATCAGCATTCCCGTCTTCGGCATCCTGTCGGACCGGTTCGGACGGAAGCTCGTCTACGGCATCGGCGTCGTCCTGACGGCGCTGTACGCCTTCCCGTACTTCGGCCTGCTCAACACGGGCGACGCCCTGCTCATCGGCGTCGCGGTGGTCGTGAGCCTCATCTTCCATGACATCCAGTACGGGCCCCAGGCCGCGCTCATCGCGGAGAGCTTCGACCCGGACATCCGGTACACCGGCGCCGGCATGGGCTACCAGCTCGCCAGCGTGATCGCGGGCGGCCCCGCGCCGCTCATCGCTGCCGCCCTGCTGCAGGGGACCGGCGGGTCCACGGCCATCTCCATCTACATCATCATCTGCGCTGCCGTGAGCATGGGCGCGCTCCTGCTGCTTCCCAAGAGGAGCACGGCGGCCGCCGAACCGGGCGAGCGCCGGAGCCACCGCGGCCGGGTGCGCCACGCATGACCCTGCGCGGCACCGACGTCCGCCCCGACGCCGCTTCTGGGGGCGGCGTCGTGGCGGCCGGCCCCCTGAGGGACCTCGTGGTCCTCGACCTGAGCCGCATCCTCTCCGGACCGTTCGCCACGATGACCCTCGCCGACCTCGGCGCGGACGTGATCAAGGTCGAGCAGCCCGGGCAGGGTGACGACACACGGCAGTGGGGGCCGCCGTTCCAAGGCGGGCAGGCGGCGTACTACCTGTCGGTGAACAGGAACAAGAGGAGCCTCGCGGTGGACCTGAAGTCGCCCGAGGGGCTCGACGCCGTGCGACGGCTCGCGCGGGAGGCCGACGTCGTCGTCGAGAACTTCCGCCCGGGCACCGCCGCCCGGCTCGGGCTCGGCTACGAGGAGCTCGCTGCCGGGAACCCCGGCCTCGTGTACGCCTCGATCAGCGGGTACGGACAGACGGGGCCCGACGCCGGCCGGGCCGGCTACGACGCGATCGCCCAGGCCCGCAGCGGGATCATGAGCGTCACGGGGGAGCCGGACGGTCCGCCCGTGCGGGTGGGGATCAGCAGCGCCGACCTCATCGCCGGGACGTGGGCCGTGATCGGGATCCTCGCCGCCCTGCACGAGAAGGAGCGCACCGGGCACGGCCAGTGGGTGGACATCAGCCTGCTCGACGGCTCGGTCGCGTGGCTCACCTACGTGGCCAGCGGGTACTTCGCGAGCGGCGAGACGCCCCGGCGCTACGGCTCGGCCCACCCGACGATCGCCCCGTACCAGGCGTTCCCGACGGCGGACGGCCACCTCATGCTCGCCGTGGGCAACGACGGGCTGTGGCGGCGCTTCGCCGAGGCGGTGGGCCGGCCGGACCTCGCCGGGGACCCCCGCTTCGCCACGAACCCGCTGCGCGTGGAGCACCGCGGCGAGCTCATCCCGCTCCTCGAGGAGATCCTCGCCGCCGAGACCACCGGTGCGTGGGTCGCGCGGCTCGACGCCGCGGGGGTGCCCGCCGGGCCGATCCAGACGGTGCCGGAGGCGCTCTCCGACCCGCAGGTCCTGGCCCGCGGCATGGTCGCCGAGCTCGACCATCCTGCCGGCCCCCTCCGGACGCTGGCCTGCCCCATCCGGCTCACGCGCACGCCGGCCACCGTGCGCACCCCGCCGCCCGGCCTGGGCGAGCACAGCGACGCGGTCCTCGCCGCCGCCGGCTACAGCCGCTCGGACATCGAGCGGCTCCGCGCCGCCGGGGCGGTGGGGTGACGGGACCTGCCGTGGAGGCCGCGGGCGGGGTGAGGGTCGACGACGACGGCTCGGTCGCCGTCGTCAGCTTCGGCACCGGGGAGCGGCTCAACGCGCTCCGGTCCGGGCAGTGGGACGAGCTCGGGGAGGCCGCGACCGCGCTCGCCGGGCGCAGCACGCTGCGCGCGGTCGTCTTCCGCGGGCGCGGCGGCGTCTTCAGCTCCGGATCGGACCTGCGCGAGTGGGATGGGGCCGGCTCCGCGGAGGTCGACCGCAGCTTCTGGCGCCTCGAGGCGGCGCTGCGGGCCATCGAGGACCTGCCGATGCCCACGCTCGCGGTCGTCGAGGGGGTGGCGGGGGTGGGGGCTGCCAGCTCGCCCTGGCCTGCGACGTCCAGCTCGCCGACGCCACCGCCCACCTCGGCATGCCGATCTCGCGGCTCGGGATCCTCGTGCCGGCATCGTTCGCGACCCGCATGTCGCTGCGCATCGGGCCCTCGCGGACCAAGGACCTCCTCTACGGAGGACGCATGCTCTCCGCCGAGGAGGCGCAGCGGATCGGCCTCGTCACCACGGTGGCCCACGAGGGCGCCCTCGACGACGAGCTGGAGGGGCTCCTCGCGAGGTGGCGGCCGCTCTCGCCGGCGTCGCTGCGGGCGGCGAAGGCCGCCGTCGACCGCGGGCTGGACCCGCTCGTGGCCCCAGTCCGCCGCGAGCCTCCGCGGCCCGCGGCGGATCCCCAGGAGTTCCCCGGCCGGCTCGCCGCGTTCCTGCGCCGCCGGAAGGCCTAGGCCCTGCCTCTCCCCGCCCCCCAACCCCGCCTTCACCCCCCGGCGCCCCAAAAGCCCCCGCGCCCTCAACCGCGCAATTGTCGGGTTGGAGCGGGTGCGGGGCCTTGTCGCCCGCGCCAAGCCGACAATTGCGCTCCGATTGATCCCGGCATGGGCAACGTCTAAAATTGAGAAACAGGATTTTAGAGTGGCAGCTCCGCGGGCCTGGCAGGAGGAGGGGTCGAGATGATGTTTCCGCCGAGGATCGAGGTCCTCTACATCGAGGACTGCCCGCAGTGGCAGGCCGCCCTTCATCTCGCCCGGTCCGCCGCCCGCATGGCAGGGGCGGCGGAGGTGGACGTGTTCGCCATCGAGGTCCGCAGCCGGCAGCAGGCGCTCCGTCTGGGCTTCGCCGGGTCGCCCACCATCCTGGTCGGGGGCAGGGACCCCTTCCCTGGGGTCCGGACGGGACGGCTGGCCTGTCGGGTCTTCCAGACGCCGCGCGGACCCGCCCCGCTGCCGGATGGCGGGCAGCTCACCGACGCCATCCGCGCCGCGCTAGCCGGGCAGCCCTTCACCCGGAGAGCGTGACGTGCGGCCGGGCCAAGCGGCCAGGGCAGTGCCGAAGGCCAGGCCTATTCCCACATCTCGGTGACCGTTGCCACATCGTGAGAACTGTGGCACCATCGAAACATGACCCCGCTCACCCCCGACGAGCCGGCGCCGAAGCCGGGCAAGACCGACATGGTCGGCAAGGCGCTGAGCCTCCTCGTCATGCTCGGAGACGCCCCAGGCGCGACGACCGCAGCGGACCTCTCCCGCCGCGCGGACCTGCCCTTCAGCACCGCCTACCGGCTGCTGCAGTCGCTCCAGCGCGCGGGCTTCGTGGACTTCGAGCCGGAGGGGAAGAAGTACAGCCTCGGCCTGCGCGTGTTCCAGCTCGGCCTCTACGTCGCCAACAGCCTCGGCTTCGCGGGCACGGCGAATCCCGTGCTGACCCGCCTCACCGAGAAGACCCAGGAGGCGAGCATCCTCGCCGTCCGCGACGAGGACAGGTTCCTCACCGTCGCGAAGGTGGACGGCCCCAAGGCCTTCCGCGTCACGAGCGACCCCGGCTACCGCGGCCATCTGCACTGCTCCGCCGTCGGCAAGGCCCTCGTCGCGTTCGCCGCTCCCGAGGACCGCGAGCACCTCGTCGAGAGCCTCGAGCTCGCGCCGGTCGCGCCCAAGTCCATCACCGACCGGGGCGCGTTCCGCGCCGAGATCGACCGCATCCGCAGCCTGGGCTACGCGCTCATGGACGAGGAGAACGAGGTGGGCATGCGCGCCGTCGCGGTCCCCGTCCTGGACGAGGCCGGCCGCGCCTTCGCAGCCATCGCCTGCTCCGCCCCGACCGTCCGCATGGGCACCGATGATCTCGTCGACCAGCTGCCCGCACTCCACGAGGCCGCCGAGGAACTCGCGGCGCGCCTGCCCCGCCACTAGACCCCACGACGGGCAATCGCCCGAAAGGAAACCATGAGCCTCACCACGGAGTCGTACCTGATCGGCCTCATCGGGGACGGTGTCACGCCGTCCCTCACCCCCTCGCTCCACGAGCGCGAGGGCGCCGAGCACGGCCTCCTCTACCTCTACCGGCCCATCGACATCGCCGCCCTCGGCCTCGCCCCCGAGTCCGTGGGGGAGCTCGTGCGCGCCGCCCGGAACCTCGGCTTCAACGGGCTCAACATCACGCACCCGTGCAAGCAGCTCGTGATCGAGCACCTCGACGAGGTCGATCCCGACGCGGGCCGCCTCGGCGCGGTCAACACCGTCGTCATCGGCGCCGACGGCCGGACCGTGGGCCACAACACCGACATGTCCGGCTTCCTCGCCGCCTTCCGTGCCGGGCTGCCCGACGCGGCGCTCGGCAGGGTCGTCCAGCTCGGCGCGGGCGGGGCCGGCTCCGCGGTCGCCTACGCGCTGCTCACCGCCGGGGTCGGGCACCTGGTGATCGTCGACGTCGACCGCTCCCGCGCCGAGGGCCGCGCCGCCGAGCTCGCCGGGCTCTTCCCGGCCGCGTCGGTCGAGGCGCGCACGACGGCGGAGCTCGCCTCGCTGCTGGAGGCCGCGGACGGCGTCGTGCACTGCACGCCGGTGGGGATGGCGGCGCACCCGGGGACCCCCTTCGATACGTCGCTGCTGACGCCGCGCCACTGGGTCGCGGACATCGTCTACCGGCCGATCGAGACGCAGCTCGTCCGCGACGCGCGCGCCGCCGGCTGCCGCGTGCTGGACGGCGGCCGCATGGCCGTGGGCCAGGCCGTCGACGCGTTCCGCATCTTCACGGGCCTCGAGCCCGACGCCGAGCGCATGCGCGCGCACTTCCTCGAGCTGATCGCGGCGGAGCAGCGCGCCGAGGCCGAGACGGCCGGCGCGACGACGGCGGGGGCCCGCTGATGCGCACTGGGATCGCCACCGTCTGCCTGTCCGGGACCCTCGAGGAGAAGCTGCGCGCAGCGGCGAAGGCCGGCTTCGGCGGGGTCGAGATCTTCGAGACGGACCTCGTGACCTCGTCCCTGAGCCCCGAGGACGTGCGGCTGCTCGCGGAGGACCTGGGCCTCGGCCTCGACCTCTACCAGCCGTTCCGCGACCTCGACTCCGTGCCCGAGGACCTGTACCGGGCGAACCTGCGCCGCGCCGAGGCGAAGTTCCGGCTCATGGGCCGCCTCGGCATCGACACGATCCTCGTGTGCTCGAACGTGGGCACCGCGAGCATCGACGACGATGCCCTGCGCACCGAGCAGCTCCACGGCCTCGCCGAGCTCGCCGCGGACCACGGCGCCAAGGTCGCCTACGAGGCCCTCGCGTGGGGCACCTACGTCAACGACTACGAGCATGCGTGGCGCCTCGTCGCCGATGCCGACCACCCCAGCCTCGGGACGTGCCTGGACACGTTCCACATCCTCTCGCGCGGCTGGGACACCGAGCCCATCGAGAAGATCCCCGGGGAGAAGATCTTCTTCGTCCAGGTCGCCGACGCCCCCAAGCTCTCCATGGACGTCCTCAACTGGAGCCGCCACTACCGCGTCTTCCCGGGCGAGGGCCAGTTCGACCTGCCCAAGTTCCTCGGCCATGTGGCACACACGGGCTACAACGGCCCGGTCTCGCTCGAGGTCTTCAACGACACGTTCCGGCAGGCCGACGTGGAGCGCACCGCCGTGGACGCGATGCGCTCGCTCATCTGGCTCGAGGAGCGCACGGCCCAGCACGTGGCGGCCCAACGCGTTGCCGCGGAGCACGACGCCGCCCTGGCCGCCCCTGCGGCGAAGCCCGCGATGCCCCTGCGCACGCTCCCCGAGGTCGCGCCGCCGTCGGGCATGAACTTCGCCGAGGTCACCGCCGAGGACACGCACCCGCTCGAGCGGCTTCTCGCCCAGCTCGGGTTCGCCTCCCAGGGCGAGCACCGCACCAAGCCCGTCTCGCTCTGGACGCTCGGGGATGCGCGGATCGTCCTGAACCGCCAGGGGGCCCGCGGCGTCGCTCCGGGGATCTCTGCGCTGGCCTTCGACGTGGACGACGCCGTCAAGGCCGTCGCGCGCGCCGCCCAGCTCAAGGCCGTCCCCGTCGCGCGCGCCTCCCAGGCCGGCGAGGAGATCCTCCAGGCCGTCCGCGCTCCCGACGGCACCGAGGTGTTCCTGTGCCAGGACGCCCGCTGGATCCGGGAGTTCGGCGGCGGGGAGGGCGAGGCGGCGCACGACGGCGACCGCTCGCCGTCGTCCGTCGGCTCCGGCGCGCGCGGTGGCCGGGCGAGGATCGACCACATCAACCTCGCCCAGCCGTGGCAGCACTACGACGAGGCCGTCCTTTTCTACTCCTCGACGCTCGCCCTGACGCCGCAGCCCTCGCAGGACGTGTCGAGCCCGAGCGGCCTCGTGCGCTCGCAGGTCATGCAGACCCCGCTCGCGGACGGGGGCCGGGCGGTGCGCCTCGCGCTGAACCTGGCCCCATGGGTCCGGGCGGACTCGGTGCGCGGGACCGTGTTCGACACGTTCGCCGAGCACATCGCGATCGAGGTCCCGGACCTGATCGCCCACGCCCAGGCCTGCCGCCGCCGCGGCCTGCCGTTCCTGCCCATCCCCGACAACTACTACGAGGACCTCGACGCACGCTTCGAGCTGCCGCCGGGCAAGCTCGCGGCGCTGCGCGAGTTCGACCTCCTCTACGACCGCGACGAGAAGGGCGAGTTCCTGCACTTCTACACGGCCACGGTGGGCAGCGTGTTCTTCGAGGTCGTCCAGCGGATCGACGGGTACGACGGCTTCGGCGCCCCGAATGCGCCCGTGCGGCACGCGGTCCAGCATGCCGTCCAGCATGCACGGCAGCGCTGACCGCCCACAACCGTCTCAGGCGGCCTTCCCGAAGAACCGCAGCGCTCGGTCTGCCACGGCCTCAGGGCAATGGTCGGGGAGGAAGTGGCCTTCGCCGGGCAGGATCTCGGCGGTGACATTGCTCCCGCGCCTGCGGCGGTGGCCCATCTCCTGCAGTGTGCCAGAGGGTTCCATCGCGCCGACGAGGACGAGGGTCGGGGTGGTGAATTCCCGTCTGGCGTGCGTGCCGACGATGATGCCCATGAAGGCCGGGAGGATGGTCCTGCGGTAGAGGGCAGAGCCTGCGTAGGCCCTGTCCGGCTGCGCCATGCCGGTGCGGTAGAGCTCGATGTCCTCCTCGGCGACTCCCCCCGGCGGTTCGAAGGCGGTGAGGAGGTGCCGCACGAGCTTCCGGCTCCGCTGGAAGCGTGGGCCAGCCGCCGGGAGCGCGAGGGCGAAGACGTGCCAGAGCTTGGGGAAGAGGGGGAGCAGCCGGGCGTTCGGCCTGATGTGCAGGTCGGGAGAGCCTGTGACCACGAGCGCCTCGACGAGATCGGGCCGTTCCATGGCGAGGAGCTGGGCGACGAGGCCGCCCCAGTCGTGGGTGAGGAACCGTGCCCGAGGGACCTCCAGGTGTTCCATGAGCCGGATGACGTCCCCGACGAGCGTGGCGGTGTTGTACCCGCGCCGAGGCGTCGGTCCAGCCGAAGCCGCGCTGGTCGACGGCGATCACGTGGAAGTTCTCGGCCAGGCGGGGGATCAGGCCGTGCCATTCCCACCAGTTCTGGGGGAAGCCGTGCAGGAGGATGAGCGGCTCGCCTTCGCCTGCCTCGGCGAGGTGCATGCTGAGCCCGCCCACGTCGACCCACCGGTGTGTGACACCGTCGAGCCGGGGCATGGCCGCTCTGCGCGGAGCCATGGAGGTGCGGCGTTCGCCCAGCACCCGGGACAGGGTCCTGAGGTTCGCGCGGAGGGAACGGCTCAGGAGCCGGTTCAGCAGCGGGGCGGGCAGTCTGCCCACGAGGCCGCCCATCTCACTTTCGAGCCGCTCGGTGACGCGGGTGCCGCCGTCGGAGGGTTCGATGGTGAAGGCCGCGGTCAGGTCCCTCTCTCCTCCGACCGTGCGCGACACCATCCGCCGGGGCGGCTCGAACTCCGTGAACTCCACGATCCAGTCGAACTCGCGGCCCATGAACCGCGTAGTTCCCCGGCCGCGGGTCCCGAGCCCCGGCGGGCCGTCGCCGATCCGGCTGGACGCAGTCACGAAGGCGTCGTAGAGCGAGAGGTTTCCGAACTCTGCCAGGAAGTCGAAGACCTCCTGCTGGGGTCGGGCAACGACCACGCTTTCTTCTACTGCAGACATCGCATCCTCCCTTTGAGGCTGACCAGCTGCTGCACCGGTGGTGGAAACAGGGTACTACTTCTTTAGTGGAAAATCACTGCATCTATAGTGGTCACCATGTCGATGCGAGAACGCGTCCTGGAGTCCGCTGCCGAACTGCTCGGCACACAGGGACTGAGAGCTCTCACGCACACCCGCGTCGATGAGGCGGCCGGGATGCCGAGGGGTTCCACGTCCAACTACTTCCGCACTCGCTCCTCGCTCCTGACCGGCGTGGTGCAGTGGCTCGCGGAGCAGGATCTGGCCGAGCTCGGGACGCCGCCGAGCCCGCCAGCCGATGTCGCCGCCTTCGTCGATCTCCTGGCCCAGGCTGTGGAGACGATCACCACCGCGTCCCGGACCCGGACCATCGCGCGCTACGTGCTCTTCCTCGAGGGCACGCACAACGAGGACGTCCGGCGCCCCCTGCTCGCAGGCCGGGTCTACTTCCGGGCCTTCGTCGAGAATGCCATGGCGCGCCTCGGAGCTCCCGATCCGGTGGCGGCGGCCACCGCGATCACGGCGATCGGCGAGGGCATGACCTTCCAGCGGATCGCGGTGGACCCGGACGCGGACGTCCGCGCGCCTCTTGAGGCGGTGGTCCGAGCGTTCGTCCCGTCTTCGGAGACCCCGCGGTGAGCGTCCGCCGCGGGCCGTCGCCTAGAATGGGTGCCCGATGACGGCATCCCCTGGACCCCAGACCAGCCCCCTGCCCGTTCTGCAGACTCCCGACCCCGGGCCCGACCCTCTGGCCGGACCCATCTTCGTCGACTCCACCGGACGCAGGCTGCGTCGGGTGCGGGCCATCTGGATCCTCGCCCTCGCCATCGTGGCCGCCTATGCCCTGCTCCTTGCCGTGGCGCTGCTCGGCGGCCCGAACGTCGCCGCCCCCTACCTTCCCCGCCAGGCCGTGGGCGCCCCCGCGCCCTCCGCCCCGCCGTCCCCGGCTCCCTCCTCGGCGGCGACCGCGGACGCGCCGGAGCCCCCTTCCGTGGCCCGGGCGCAGGCGGCCGCCCATCCCGCGGGCAACGAGCCGGCGGCGGTTCCGCAGCCCGGTGCGGTCCAGGCGCCGGCGACAGCGGCGCCCGCTCCCGCGACCACGGCGGCTCCGGCGCCCCCTGTGCAGGCAGCCGCGGCGGCTCCGGCCCCCTCCGCCGCGGCGTCGGCCGTCAACGGCAAGAGCGACACGGCTCCGGGCCAGAGCACCCGCCCGACCGCCCCCGCGCACCCGTGACGGCCCCGGCACTCGACCCGGCCACGCGGCGTCGTGCGCGGGGCAGCCGGGGCGCGCAGCCGGCCCGAGTCCGCGCGCACTGGCTCGTCCTCGCCATCACGATGCTCGCCCTGGGCCTCGCTCTCACGGTCCAGGGGTATGTGGGGCGCTCGGCCACCTATGCGGACCAGTCGACCGGCGCCGACGCCGGAGCCGCCAGCGTGCCCACCGCCGTCTCGCACGGCGGCCCGGTGATCGACGCGCGCGGCGGCGCGGTCCAGACGGCCGGCCCCGCCGACGGCACGCTCGCGCTCACGTTCGACGACGGCCCGGACCCCGTGTGGACGCCGCAGGTCCTCGACGTCCTCGCCAAGCACCACGTCCATGCGACGTTCTTCGTGGTCGGCTCGGCCGCGATCGACCACCCGGACCTCATGCGCCGCATCACGGACGAGGGGCACGAGGTCGCCGTCCATACCCTCACCCACGTGGACCTCGGCAACGCCCCCGCCTGGCGCCGAGACCTCGAGATCGAGGGCGCCCAGCAGGCCATCGCCGGCGTGACGGGGCTGTCCCCCTCGCTCCTGCGCCCCCCGTACAGCTCGGACAACGAGTCGGTCAGTGACGGCACGTGGTCCGCCATCCGCTCCGCCGCCGACCAGGGCTACCTCACCGTCCTCAGCACCCTCGACAGCAAGGACTGGCAGCGTCCCGGCGAGCAGGCGATCCTGCAGAACCTCGCCCTGCCCGGTCCGGACGCGCGGCAGCGCCCGGGCCAGGTGGTCCTCATGCACGACGGCGGCGGGGACCGTGCGCAGACCGTCGCCGCCCTCGATTCCTTCCTCACGGACGCCGCCGCCCGGGGGTACCGGGCGACGACGGCGGGCGACGCCGTCGGCGTCGAGAGCACCCGCCCGACGAGCCTGGCCCAGGAGGTGAGCGGCACGGCCTTCGTGTGGGGCGTGCGGCTGAGCGACTGCGTGGTCACCGCCATCTCCTGGGCCCTTGTGGCCGCCGGCGCCGTGACGTTCGCCCGGGCCGTGCTCGTGATCGGCTTCGCCGCCCGCCACAGCCGCGAGGCCCGGCGGAGGCGGCGGGCTGGGCGGGGCCGGCGCACGGTCGGGGTCCTGAGCCGCCCCGAGGTTACCGAACCGGTCACCGTGATCGTCCTGGCCTACAACGAGTCGGCCGGCATTGAGGCCGCCGTCCGCTCGATCGCCGCCTCCACGCACCCGGTCGAGATCATCGTGGTCGACGACGGGTCGACCGACGGCACCGCGGACCTCGTCGACGCGCTCGGGCTGCCCGGCGTCGTCGTGATCCGGAAGGAGAACGGCGGGAAGCCCTCGGCGCTGAACGAGGGCCTGCTCGCCGCGAGCCACGAGATCGTGGTGATGGTGGACGGCGACACCGTCTTCGAGCCGGACACCGTCCACGCGCTCATCCAGCCGTTCGCGGACCCGCGCATCGGTGCCATCTCCGGCAATACGAAGGTGGCCAACCGCGGCGGCATCCTCGGGGCGTGGCAGCACATCGAGTACGTCGTCGGCTTCAATCTGGACCGCCGGCTCTTCGACCTCGCCGAGTGCATGCCGACCGTGCCCGGGGCGATCGGTGCGTTCCGGCGCGACGCGCTCCTCGCCGTCGGCGGCGTCAGCGACGACACGCTCGCGGAGGACACCGACCTGACCATGGCGCTGTGCCGCCACGGCTGGCGGGTGGTGTACGAGGAGAGCGCGCGGGCCTGGACCGAGGCCCCCGCGACGCTCGGCGCGCTGTGGAAGCAGCGCTACCGCTGGTGCTACGGCACGCTGCAGGCCATGTGGAAGCACCGCGGCGCCGTCGTCCAGCGCGGGGCGGCCGGGAAGCTCGGCCGGCGGGGGCTCGGATACCTGCTCATGCTGCAGGTCCTGCTGCCGCTCTTCGCACCCATCGTCGACGTGTTCGCCGTCTACGGTCTAATCTTCCTGGACCCCTTCCGCATCGCGGCGCTGTGGCTCGTCTTCCTGCTGGTCCAGCTGCTCATGGCCGCGTACGCGTTCCGGCTCGACCGGGAGCGGCTCGGTCCGCTGTGGACGCTGCCGCTCCAGCAGTCCGTCTACCGTCAGCTCATGTACCTCGTCGTCATCCAGTCCGTCGTCACCGCCCTCGCCGGTGTCCACCTGCGCTGGCACCGCATGGAGCGCTACGGGAGCCTGACGGTCCCGCCGGCGGCGAAGGCGTAGACGTGGAGCCGCTCGCGGGCACCACGGTGGTGTGCCTGGCGGTGAACCTCCCCGGCCCGCTCGCCGCGGCGCGGCTGGCCGCTCTCGGCGCGCGCGTCGTCAAGGTCGAACCGCCGGAGGGAGACCCCCTCGCGACCGCCGCACCGGACTGGTACCGGGAGCTGGTGGCCGGCCAGGACGTCGTGGCACTGGACCTCCGGCACGACGCCGGCCGCGACCGGTTCGCGGAGATCCTCGCCGGCGCCGGGCTTCTGCTCACGGCGATGCGGCCCTCGGCCCTGGCCCGCCTCGGGATCCCGGAGGCGGTGCGGCGCCTCCGGCTCGGCCACGTGGAGATCGTGGGCTTCGAGGGCGACGACGCCGAGCGCCCCGGCCACGACCTCACCTACCAGGCCCTCCACGGGCTGCTGAGCCCGCCGTCGATGCCGCGTGTCCCGGTGGCGGACCTGCTCGGAGCCGAGCGCGCCGTGTCCGCGGCGCTGCTGGCCCTGCTCGAACGGGAGCGGGGCGGGGACGGCAGCCACGTCCGGGTGGTTCTCGACGACGCCGGCCGGGACGCGGCCGCCGCGGTACGGCACGGCCTCACTGCCCCCGGCGGCGTGCTCGCCGGTGGCCTGGCCGGCTACGGCGTCTACGCCACCCGCGACGGCTTCGTCGCCGTCGCCGCCCTCGAGCGGCCCTTCGCTGAGCGGCTCGCGGCCCACGTGGGCCTCACGCGTGAGGACCTCGTCCGGCGGTTCGCGGGGGAGACGTCCGCGCATTGGGTGCGGCTCGGCCGCGACCTCGACATCCCCATCGCGGAGGTCCGGGGCCCCGCGGGCTGAAGGTCCCTGGGGCGGCAGCGGACGGGTGCGGCGCGCGGGGAGGCTGCCGGGTGCATGATGGGCAGCACGAGAACCCACACGAGGGGAGCGGCTGTGTCCGAAGAAGACGGTGCCGACCTGGTGGCCCTGCGCCGTGAACTCCACCAGGTCCCGGAAACCGGCCTCGACCTGCCCAAGACCCAGGGCCTCATCCTCGAGGCGCTCCGCGGCCTCGACCTCGACGTCACGACGGGAACGCGCACGACGTCGGTCACAGCCGTCCTGCGCGGCGAAAACCCAGGTGACGCCCCGGCCTGCGTCTTGCTGCGCGGGGACATGGATGCCCTGCCGCTGTCCGAGAGCACCGGGCTGTCGTTCGCCTCGCGCAATGGCTCGATGCACGCCTGCGGGCACGACCTGCACATGGCCGGGCTGGTCGGTGCCGCCCGGCTCCTGCATGCCCGGCGCGCCCAGCTGCAGGGGGACGTCATCTTCATGTTCCAGCCGGGAGAAGAAGGGTTCAACGGCGCTCAGGTCATGATCGAGGAAGGCGTCCTCGACGCCGCCGGCCCCCGGCCGTCCGGCGCCTACGGCCTCCACGTCGTCTCCGACTCCGTGGCCGGGGTGTTCACCAACCGCCCCGGTCCCTACATGGCGGCCTTCGACCGGCTCGACGTCGTCATCAACGGGCGAGGCGGCCACGGCGCGCGCCCCTTCCAGGCGCTCGACCCGATCCAGGCCGGCGCCGAGATCATCGGGGCCCTCCAGACCTACATCACGCGGCGGTTCGACGTCTTCGACCCGGTCATCCTCACCGTGGGCGAATTCCACGGCGGGACCGCGCCCAACGTCATCCCGGACAGCGCCTACTTCAGGGCCGGCATCCGCTGCTTCACCCCTGAGGTCGAAGACCGTCTGGAGCGCGAGCTCCCCGAGCTGGTCACCGGGATCGCCCAAGCCCACGGGCTCACCGCGGAGGCCGAGTTCCGGCGCACCCTCCCCGCCACCATCAACGACGCGGAGCACGCCGAGTTCTGGGCATCCACCGCGCAGGACCTGTTCGGCGGGAGCCGCTTCGAGACCCTGCTCAACCCCAAAGCGGGATCCGAGGACTTCTCGAGGGTCCTCCAGGAGGTCCCAGGCTCCTACGGGCACCTCGGAGCCGGTTCACGGGACATGGACCCCGCGGACTGGGCGCCGATCCACTCCGCACGGGCGGTCTTCGAGGACAGCGTCCTTCCGGACCACGCCCTCTTCCTCGCGACCCTCGCGGAGCGGCGCCTCCGACTCGCCGCGGCGGCCTCCGCCTAGAGCGGCGAACGCGGGAGTGCTCCGGAGCCCTTGGGGGGCCCCGGAGCACTCGGTGCTGGGCGTCGGTGGGTTGCTGGGCGTCAGTGCGCGGCCACGGGGACTGCGGCGCCCTGCTTCTCCGCCTCCGTCTGTGATTGCGGCTCGGTCGCTGACTCCGTCTCAGCCTCCGTCGGCACGAAGCCCGAGCTGAGCTCGGCCCGCAGGACCTCGGTGTCCAGGGCCTTCTCCCACCGCGCCACGGCGATGCAGGAGACGATGTTGCAGATGGTGCTGGTCAGGGCGCGGGCCTCGCTCATGAAGCGGTCGATGCCGACGATGAGTGCGACGCCCGCGACCGGCAGGGTCGGCATGACGGCGAGGGTGGCCACGAGGGCGACGAAGCCGCTTCCGGTGACGCCCGCGGCGCCCTTGGAGGTCAGGAGCATCATGCCGAGCATGAGCAGGATCTGGTCCCAGCTGAGGTGGATGTCGCAGGCCTGGGCGATGAACATCGAGGCGAGCGTGAGGTACACGGCGGTGCCAGTGAGGTTGAAGGAGTAGCCGGTCGGGACCACGAGGCCTACGACGCCGCGGTTGCAGCCGATGCGCTCGAGCTTCGAGAGCAGCCGCGGGAGCACGGGCTCGCTGGACGAGGTGGCCAGGACGATGAAGATCTCGTCCTTGAAGTAGCGCAGGACCTGCCAGAGGCTGACGCCGTTCATCTTGGCGAGGATGCCCAGCCCGATCACGACGAAGGCGATGCAGGCGGCGTAGAAGGCCAGGATGAGCAGGCCGAGGTTGCCGATGGAGTGCGCGCCGTACTTGCCGACGGTGAAGGCCATGGCGCCGAAGGCCCCGATGGGGGCGACCTTCATGAGGTAGCCGAAGATGACGAACAGGAGCTTGTTGAAGCTGTTGACCACATCCAGGGCGAGCTTGCCGGCTGAGCCGAGCCGGGTGAACGCGAAGCCGCAGAGGAGAGCGATCAGGAGCACGGGCAGGACCTCGCCGTCGGCGAAGGCGCCCACGAAGGTGGTCGGGATCAGGCTCAGGAGGAAGTCCACCGGGGTGTTGTTGTGGATCTGGCTCGTGTACTTCGCCGCGACGCCGGCGTCCAGGTGGGCCGGGTCGACGTGCATGCCCGCGCCCGGCTGGAACAGCATGACCGAGGCGAGGCCGAGGGCGAGCGCCAGCGCGGTGAGGGCGTAGAAGAGCCCGAGCGAGCGCAGCAGCGTGGGGCCGATCTTCTTGGTGTCGGTCAGGGAGGTGATGCCGCTGACGATGGTGCAGAACACGATCGGGGCGATCATGAACTTCACCAGCTTCACGAACCCGTCGCCGAGCGGCTTCAGGTCTGCGCCGAGGTCGGGCCAGAGTGCGCCGACGAGGATGCCCAGCCCGACGCCGATGAGGACCTGGACGTAGAGGTGCCCGAGGATGGCTTTGATCTTCATTGAACAACTTCCTGGAGTTCTGCCCTGTCCATGATGACAGGGGGCTGGTGATGGGTGCTACGCCGTCTGGGCGAGCGGCCGTGCGACGTCGATGTCGGCGACGGCGAGCTGGCGGGCCGCCCGGTGGAGGGCGACTTCAGTGACGGCTCCGGAGCCGTCGGTGATGGCTTCGGTGGTGATGACCCCGGCCGGCGTGCCGATGCGCAGGAGCCTCGTGCTGCTTCCGGTGTCCACCGGGGACAGGGCGTCGGCAACCACCGATCCGGCCACCGCCCCCGCAAGGGAGACCGCGACAGCCGAGGTCAGGCCGATCGCGGGGTGGGGTGCGAGCATCGAGAGCATCCGCACCCGCACGTCGTGGCTGTCCGCCGCGATCCTGGTGCCGTCCGCCGCGGTGTAGTCCGCGGCAGGGGCGACGACCCCGACCTTCGGGATCGCGTTCTGCGGCGGATCCTCCGGCCTCCGCAGCCCCATGGCGACGCCGGCGGCGGCCCGGGCGGCGAGGAGCTGGGGCAGGTGGTCGGCCAGGCCGGAATCCATCCTGGACAGGTCGATCCCGGCCTCGTCCGCGCGGAGGAAGACGGCGGGAGCCCCGGCGTCGACCATGGAGGCGGTGAGTACCGTGTGGCCGACGGCGAGCCGGTCAGCCGGGCTGCCGGTGGGAAGCACCGCTCCCGTCGTCTGCCCCCACGGAGCGTGGAAGGACAGGCTGACCGGCACGCCGGGAGCGTCGCTGCCCGGCACCGTGGCCCGCCCGGAGGTCGGGATCCGACGGCCGGGGGTCGCGATCGTCCCGGTCAGGACCGCGCCGGTGTTGAGGTTGCGCATCCGGACGCGGGTGCTGCCCTCCGCGGGGGCGACAACGCCGGCCTGGACCGCGTACAGGGCGATCGCGGTCGCGCAGTTGCCGCAGTTGGACCCGAGCTCGACGGTCGGCTCCCCGATCCCCACCTGCGCGAACAGGTAGTCGAGATCGGCAGGGCCGTCCGGGGTGGCGGTGATGATCGCGGCCTTGGAGGTCGTCGAGGTGCCTCCGCCGACGCCGTCGAGCTGGCGGGCGTCCGCCGCACCGAACGCGTCGGCCAGCAGCCCGACCATCTCCTCGCGGGTGTCCGCGTGCTGGGCCATGTCCTGTGCGTCGAAGAGCCAGCACTTGCTCGTGCCGCCCCGGTACCAGTGACCGCGTAGTTGCACGGCCGTCTCCTTCGTGTCGTGGGGTGTTGCGCCTCACAGCGCCTGCTCCTTCTACGATCGGGGCGGCGAGCCTTCAGCACAATCACGAAGAATTCGACCACTGTCTATTCCTGCTAAAGTCTCGATATGGCTGACCTCGATCTGCGCCGTCTCCACCTGCTGCGCGAGGTGGCACGCCTCGGCTCCCTGACCTCCGCCGCGGCGGCGCTCTCCTTCACGACGTCGGCGGTCTCCCAGCAGATCGCCAAGCTCGAGCAGGAGATGGGCGTGGCCCTGCTCGAGAGGCGCCCCCGGGGGGTGGCCCTGACGGAGGCCGGCACGGCACTGCTGCGCTACGCCGACGACATCGACAGGACGATCGACGCCGCGCGGGCGGAGATGGACGAGTTCGCGGGACTGCGGCGCGGACAGCTCCGGATGGGCACTTTCCCCACGGTGGGCGCCTCCCTCATGCCCGACGTCGTGCTCGCGTTCCGCGCGCGCCACCCTGACGTGGCCGTCACGGTCGTCAGCGCGCGCCGCGGCGGCCTCATCGAGCGGCTGAAGAGGCGTGACATCGAGCTGACGCTCCTGTGGGACTATCCGTGGGAGCGGATTGAAGACGACGAGCTCACGGTCACGCCCCTCATGAGCGACCCCACCGTGCTCCTCGTGCCCCGCGAGCACCCGCTCGCCGACGCCGGGCCCGTGCGCGTGGCAGACCTGCGGGACCAGGAGTGGGTCGTCCGCGACGAGCACCCGGTGGCCGACGTCCTCAGCCGGGTCTGCCGCGACGCCGGCTTCGAACCGCGCATCGCCTTCGCGGCCAACGACTACCAGGAGACGCAGGGCATGGTGGCGGCGGGCATCGGGATAGCCCTCGCTCCCCAGCTTGCGCTCTCCGCCCTGCGCCCGGACATCGTCTCCGTCCCCATCGAGCGTTCCCCCAACCGCCGGATCCTCCTGGCCCACCTCGCCAACCGCCGCCTCAGCCCCGCAGGGCAGCAGGCCGCCGTGGTCTTCCGCTCGACTGCGCGGCGCGCCCAGGGCCGTAGCCGGCAGGACCTGTCGCGGCCGGTTCAGCACCCCGACGCCGGGTAAGCCTCCCGCGGACGGCGCGTCCCGGCGTCGTGCGTTCGGAAGGAGGAACTGCGGTGAAGCTGAACAGGAAGGCGTACGAGAACGCGAAGGCGCTCGTGCGCGAGGGCAAGGTGGTGCGGGACTCGCGGGACGACTGGAGCGAGCATGCGCCGTCGGCCAAGGAGCTCAGTGCGTACCTCGACAAGCACGGCGAGGACGAGTACGCGAAGTGGTTCCTCGGCGTGGACGACGACGAGGGCGGGACGAAGGGACGCTACAAGTTCCCCTTCAGCGACCTCGCGAAGGTGCACCGGTGCGCCGTGATCTCGGGGGAGAGCCGCGCCTCGCAGTACGGCCACGACGAGATCCGCGAGGCCCTCGGCGACCTGCTCAAGCGGATCGACGAGGGGTAGCGCCAGCGCGTGGTGACGGATTCTTGCAGAGTGTGTAAACTTGCAGAGTCTGCAAAGTTGCCTCGGCGAACGACTGCGCTCCCAGGCCCTCTGACTCCTGAACCCCTCTGACAGATTCGGACACCTCCATGTCTCACGCATCGGCAGGCTCCCCGGCGACAGCTGCGCCGTCGGACGCCGTCATGACCCAGCGGCAGATCATGCTGGTCATCTACGCCCTCATGGCGGGGATGTTCCTCTCGTCCCTCGACCAGACCGTGGTCGGCACCGCGATCCGCACCATCGGGGACGACCTCCACGGCCTCGACCAGCAGGCCTGGGTCACCACCGCATACCTCATCACCTCGACGATCACGACGCCGATCTACGGCAAGCTCTCGGACATCTTCGGCCGCCGCCCGCTGTACATCTTCGGCCTCGCGGTGTTCATCCTGGGCTCGTTCCTGTCCTCGTTCTCGACCTCGATGATCATGCTCGCCGGGTTCCGGGCGTTCCAGGGCATCGGCGCCGGTGCGCTCATGTCGCTGCCGCTCGCGATCATGGGCGACATCCTCGCCCCGCGCGAGCGAGCCAAGTACCAGGGCTTCTTCCTCGCAGTCTTCGGCGTCTCCTCGGTGGTGGGCCCGCTGATCGGCGGCGTCTTCGCCGACGCGAACCAGATCATGTGGATCTCCGGCTGGCGCTGGGTGTTCCTGATCAACGTGCCCATCGGCATCCTCGCGCTGCTCATGGTCCTCGCGTTCCTGCACCTGCCGAAGTTCCACAAGCACGAGGCCCCGCGGATCGACTGGTGGGGGGCCACCGCCGTCGTCGTCACGCTCGTCCCGCTGCTGCTCGTGGCGGAGCAGGGGCGCGAGTGGGGCTGGGACTCCGCGGCGTCGATCGCCTGCTACGTGATCGGCGGCGTCGGGCTCGTCGCGTTCATCGCTATCGAGCGAGCCATGGGCACGGATGCGATCATCCCCCTGCGGCTCTTCCGCTCGCGCACGTTCTCGATGGCCACCGTCCTCGGCTTCCTCGTGGGCTTCGCGATGTTCGGGGCCATGCTCACGCTCCCGCTGTACCTCCAGCTCGTCACGGGCCTCACGCCCACCGAGTCCGGCTTCGCGACGCTGCCCATGATCGGCGGCCTCATGATCGCCTCGATCGCCTCCGGCCAGATCGTCTCCCGCACCGGGAAGTACCGCATCTTCCCGGTCACGGGGACACTCCTCGTCGCGATCGGCTACCTCGTCCTGACGTCCATGACGGTCGACAAGCCGCTCTGGTACCTCATGATCGCGATGTTCCTCATCGGGCTCGGCATGGGCCAGCTCATGCAGTCGCTCATCCTGGCCTCCCAGAACTCCGTCACTCCGCGGGACATGGGCGTCGCCACGAGCTCTGCCACCTTCTTCCGGCAGATCGGCGGGACGCTCGGCACGGCCGTGCTGCTCTCCGTCCTCTTCGCGACGATGTCGACCAACATCAGCTCCGCGATGCAGAACAAGGACGACCTCACGAGCGCCCTCGACGCCGCCCTCACGCCCTCGGTCGCGTCCAATCCCGCGAACAGCGGCGTCATGGAGAAGATCTGGAACCCCATCGTGGGCCCGGTGAAGGAGCAGGTGCAGTCCGGGCTCGACCAGGGCGCCACGGCTGCCAAGCAGGCCGCTGATCAAGCGGTGACGCAGCAGGTGACCGCCGCCGTCCAGAAGCAGGTGGCCGCCGGGGTGCTCCCGGAGTCCGCCGCCCAGGGTGTCATCGACAGCCAGGTCGCCGCTGCGAAGCCGGCCGCCGAGCAGCAGGCCCTCGAGGCCGCGGCGCAGAAGGCGGGCGCCGCCGTCGAGAACGGCCGCCTCGTGGTGGACTACTCCGACCAGGCGCAGCGGTCCGCGATCGTGGACAGGCTCGTGCCGACGATGGTCGACAAGCTCAAGGACGGGTCCTCGTCCGAGGGGTCCTCGTCCTCCACCACCTCGGACACCTCCTTCCTCAAGGGCGCCGACGCACGCCTCACCCGGCCGTTCATGGTGGGCTTCAACGACTCCGCGGTGAGCATCTACTGGGTCGGGTTCGGGATCACGGTCCTCGCGTTCGTGCTCTCGTGGTTCTTCAAGGTCCCGCCGCTCCGCCAGCGCTCGGCGCTCCAGGAGCAGGCCGACGCCCGCAGCACCGCAGAGGACCTCGAGTCCGACGCCGCCCTGGCCGCCGCCGAGACCGGCTCGCCGACCGGCCCCGACACCGGCGTGATCCGGGTCCACCGGGGGTGAGCGGGATGGAGGGCGGCACGGCGCACGACGACGCGCCGGGAACCCTGCGGGAGCGCAAGAAGGAGCGGACGCGGCGGGCGATCCACGACGCCGCGTTCGCCCTCGCCGCCGAGCGCGGCCTCGCGCAGGTCACGGTCGCGGACGTCTGCGCGGAGGCGGGCATCTCCGAGCGGACGTTCTTCAACTACTTCCCCTCGAAGGCGGCCGCGACCCTGGGACTCCCCGCCACGGCGCTGTCCGAGGAGCAGGAACGCCGGTTCCTCGAGGCGCACGGCACCCTCGTGGACGACCTCTGCGAGCTCGTGGCCGGGATCGCCGGCGGCCCGGAGGGCGACATCCCGCGCATCAAGGAGCTCATGGGCTTCGAGCCGGACCTCCTCGCCGCCCTCCACCAATGGTCCTCGGGGGCGCGCAAGGGAGTGATCCGCCTCGCCGAGCAGCGCGCGACGTCAGAGACGGCGCGCCTCGCCGTCGCGCTCGTCTTCGCGGCGCTCATGCTGCACGCCGACGCCGCCTACTCCGCGGGGACGGGCCGGGCGACTCCCGCGCAGCTGCGCTCCACCGTCTCCCGGCTCTGTCAGGTCGGGGGGTCCGGCGTTTAGGATCCGACCCATGGGGGTACGCCGACTCATTGGAGTATGCCGATGAGGATCCTAAGGAGGCAGGACATGACTGACGAAGTGCCTGAGGCAGACGCAGTGGAGCAGAGCATTCCCGCAGGTCCCGTCACGCCCGACGAACCCGCCGCCGGCACCCCGCTGGAGGCCTCCGAGGCCGACTACCTCGAGCAGCGCACCTCCGCACTGCCCGGCGGGGGCGCGCCCGCTGCCAGCACGGATCCGGAGGCGAACGAGGCCGACCTGCTGGAACAGGCCGAGCCCTTGCCTGATGATGACGACGACTACCCGCCTGCGGGCAACGACGAGTACGAGGACTAGGAAGGGCGCGCGCATGGAGTACCGCACACTGGGGCGCAGCGGCGCCGCCGTCTCCGCCTTCGCCCTCGGGACCATGACGTTCGGCGCGGAAGCCGACGAGCCGACGTCGCACGCCCTGCTCGACGACTACGCCGCCGCCGGGGGGAACTTCCTCGACACGGCCGACGTCTACAGCCGGGGCACCTCGGAGGAGATCATCGGGCGCTGGCTCGCGGCCAATCCCGACCGGCGGGACCAGATGGTCATCGCGACCAAGGGGCGGTTCCCCATGGGGGAGGGGCCCAACGACCTCGGGACGTCCCGCCGCCACCTCCGCACCGCGCTCGACGCCTCGCTGCGGCGGCTCGGCGTCGACCACGTGGACCTGTACCAGATGCACGCGTGGGACCCGCACACGCCCATCGAGGAGACGCTCCGCTTCCTCGACGACGCCGTCTCGGCGGGGAAGATCGGCTACTACGGCTTCTCCAACTACCTCGGCTGGCAGATCACCAAGGCCGCCTACGAGGCCAAGGCCCACGGCTGGGCCGCTCCCGTGACGCTCCAGCCGCAGTACAGCCTGCTCGTGCGCGGCATCGAATCCGAGATCGTGCCCGCCGCGCTCGACGCCGGCCTCGGCCTCCTGCCCTGGTCTCCCCTCGGCGGGGGCTGGCTGAGCGGGAAGTACCAGCGCGACACCCAGCCAACGGGCGCGACGCGGCTGGGCGAGAACCCGCAGCGCGGCATGGAGGCGTGGGGTCCGCGGAACGCGCGGGAGAAGACGTGGGAGGTCATCGAGGCGGTCGCGTCCGTGGCGGGGGAGCACGGCGTCTCCTCGGCTCAGGTCGCGCTGCGGTGGGTGGCGGACCAGCCCGCAGTGACGTCGGTGATCCTCGGCGCCCGCACGCGGGAGCAGCTCGCGGACAACCTCAAGGCCGCCGACCTCACGCTCACCGAGGAGCAGTCCGCCGAGCTCACGAAGGTCAGCGAGCCCGAGCTCGACATCTACCCGTACGGCGGCCGGGCCATCGAGCAGCGCAGCCGCAAGATCGAGGGCGGGCGGTAGGGACCGTTCCGGGGCAGCGCACCCCCGGTTCAGGGTTGACCCGCGCGGTGACGGGTAGCTTCCGGAGGACAGACGCCCCCAGCGGAAAGGAGAACCGGGATGAGCGAAGAGCAGCCTAAGGGTCTTCACCCCGACGAGGAGCAGCCCGACGTCGAACGGCTGGACGGGTTCCAGCACGACACCGGCATCGCCTCGGACGAGAACGACGCAAAGGCCAGGGACCTTGAGGAGAAGGCCTACGGCGACGAGGACGACGCTCCCGACGTGCCGCTGCCGGGGTAGGGGCGGGACGCAAACCGGCCGCCCGACGAGTCCCGTCGGGCGGGCGGCTCCGTTATGGTTCAGCCCTGGGTCGTGCCGCTGGAGGCGCTCGGGCTGCTCGAGCCGTTCGACGACGAATCCGACCCGCCGCCGTCGTTCATGTGGCCCTGGCCGAACCCGGTGTCCGTGGTGACGGTCGCGTAGTCGGCGCTGACCTCGTACTTCACCCTGGTGCCGTTGGAGGTCGCGACAACGTCGAACGAGCCGTCGGAGTCCTTCCACGACCTCTCGATCGTCGCGCCGGCGTCCTTGGCCTTGACGGCCGCCGTGACTTTGGCGAGTTCGTCGTCGGTGAGGGCGGCCTCCTGACCGCCCATGCCCCGGCCGGCGTGGTCGTCTGCCGTGACGGTCGCGTAGTCCGCGCTGACCTCGTAGCGGACGGTGGTGCCGTTGGACGTCGCCATCGCGTCGAACGACCCGTCCTCGTCCTTCATCACCTTGGAGACCTGGGCGTTCGCGTCCTTCGCCTGGACGGCTGCTGTGACCCTGGCGGTCTCGTCGGCCGACGCGTCGGTGTGCTGGTGCCCTCCACGGCCCTGAGCCGTTCCGGAGCCGGCGGTGCCGCTCGACGACGGCGACGGGCTGGGCGTGGACGCCGCGTTCGCGACCGCGGCCCCACCCCCGATGAGCCCGGCGACGGCGACGGCCGACGCCGCGGCGTAGCCGATGCGCTGGGTGATCTTCATGGTGTGCCTCCTGTGGTCACACGCGGCGTGGTCTGCCGCGATGTCCACTCCACGATGCCCGGCGAACCTGTCATTCACCTTTCGAGGGGTTATGCCGGGCGTGAGAGTCTGCTGGGGAAGCACTGCAACGACGCTCGGCGCTCGAGCGGCTCAAGCTGTCGAGGCGGACCTTCGGCTCTGGAAAGAGTGCCGGCCGTGGACCAGACTGGGCCCCATGAGCGGCCCAGCGACGGCTAACCCTCCCCTCGAGCGCGACCTCGGCTTCAACCACGCGCTGCACCCCGACCGGCCGTGGATCCGCCTGGTCCGCGCAGCGACCGGGCTCGCGATGCTCGCCTCGCTCGCACAGGAGACCTACGACGCGACCCAGCCGGGCAACTCGGTGGACATCCCGCAGCTCTTCTCCCAGTTCACCTTCCACTCGAACCTCGTCCTCGGGATCATGTTCCTCGTCGCGGCGACGCGGCGGGGCGAGGCGCTGCCGCGCTGGTGGGACCACGTGTCCGGGGCGCTCGCGTTCTACCTCGTGATGACGGGCATCGTGTACGCCGTGCTGGTCGCCCCTCCGGGCGAGCCGTGGTGGACGCTCAACCTCTACTGGCCGTGGATGGTCACCCATAAGATCGCGCCGGCGGTCGCCGGCCTCGACTGGCTCCTCGTCACGCGCACCACCCGCGGGCCGTGGTGGCGGCCGCTCGTCTGGATGGGCTACCCCGCGGCCTTCCTCACGTTCTCGTGGATCCGCGGCGCCCTCGACGGCTGGTACCCGTACGACTTCCTCAACCCGACGCTCGACGGCGGCTGGTCGGCCGTGCTGGTGGCTGCCGCCGAGGTGCTGGCCGCCTTCCTCGTGGTCGGCGTCGTCGTGCACGCTGCGGGGAACGCCAGGGCCGCGCTCGCGGTGGGCCGCCCGCACCGCTGGGGCCCGTTCGGTCGCATGCACGGCGGGAGCAGGGCGGCCAGCAGAACGGCCTGACGCCCGGACCTTCGCCTCTGGGGCGGCCGGGCGCGGTGGCGGACACTGGCTGCATGAGCGGCCCATCGACGCTGAACCCCCCGGTCGAGCGGAACCACAGCCTCATCGGCGCACTGGACCCGGACCGGATGTGGATCCGACTGCTGCGCGCGCTGGTCGGACTCGCCCTCCTCGTGGCCCTCGTCCAGAAGACGCTGGACGCCACGCTTCCGACCAACGATGTCGACATCCCCCAGCTCTACTCCGAGTTCACCATCCAGTCCAACCTGGCGCTCGGCGTCGTGCTCATCGCCTCGGCCGCGTTCCCGCGGGCGGCGCTGCCGGCGTGGTGGGACCACCTCTTCGGGGCGCTCGTGTTCTACCTCGTCATGACGGGCATCGTGTACGTCGTGCTCGTCGCGCCCCCCGATGAGCCGTGGTGGACGCTGGACCTCTACTGGCCGCAGATGCTCCATCACCGCATCGCCCCGCTGTTCGCGCTGCTCGACTGGCTCGTCGTCAACCGGACCGTCCGCGGCCGCTGGTGGCGCCCGTTCGCATGGATGGTCTACCCGGCCGCGTTCCTGGCCTTCTCGTGGATCCGCGGCGCCATCGACGGGTGGTACGTCTACGACTTCCTCGACCCGACGCTCGACGGCGGGTGGGCGGCCGTGTTCGTCTCGACCGGCCAGGTGCTGCTCGGCTTCCTCGTCGTCGCCGTGCTCGTGCACCTCGCCGGGAACCTCCGGGTGGCGCTGGGGCGGCGTGCCGAGCATCTGGGGCGCGCCCACCACGGGCGCCCCTCCTAGGATGTCCGCATGAGCTCGATCGTGGTCCAGGCGTTCATGACGCTCGACGGCGTCGTCCAGTCGGCCGGCGGCCGGGACGAGGACCGTGACGAGGGCTTCCCCTACGGCGGCTGGCAGAACGACTACGACGACGAGCTCGGCACCGAGATCGTCCGGGAGTGGGAGAGCAAAACCGAGGCGCTGCTGCTCGGGCGCGTGACATACGAGATCTTCGCCGGCTCGTGGGGCGTGTGGGACGAGGACGCACCCGGCCTGCAGGGGGAGCTCACCCGCCGGTACAACCGCATCCCCAAGTACGTCGCCTCCCGCACGCTGGCGGACGCCGCCTGGAAGAACACACAGCTCCTCGGCCCCGACGTGCCGGAGGCGGTGCGCAGGCTCCGGGCGCAGCCCGGCGGCGAGATCCGCGTCTGGGGGAGCACGCAGCTGGTCAGGACCCTGGCCGAGCACGACCTGGTCGACGAGTACCGGCTCCTCGTCTACCCGCTCGTGCTGGGCACCGGCAAGAGGCTCTTCGCCGAGGGGTTCCCCGCCTCCCGGTTCGCCCTGGCCGAGTCCCGCGCCCTGCCGTCCGGGATCGTTCTCTGCGTCTACCGCCGCGACGACCGCTGAGATGGCCAACAGCTCCACGGGCGAGTCGGTGATCCGCCGGGTCGTGCGGATCATGGACGCCTTCACCCGCGACCAGCCGGCCCTCACCCCGGCCGAGCTCGCCCGCGCAGCCGGCCTCTCGACGTCGACCGCCCATCGCCTCGCCACCGACCTCGCCGCCGAGGGCCTCCTGGCCCGGACTCCCGACGGCCGCTTCGCCGTCGGCGCCCGGCTGTGGGAGCTGGCGGCGCGCTCCACCCCGCTCGAGGAGTTCCGCCGCCGGGGCCTGCCCTTCCTCGAGGGCGTCCACGCGGCCGTGCGGCAGCACGTCTCCCTCGCCGTGCCGGATCTGGACACCGGCACGGTCCTGTACGTCGAGCGGCTCGACCAGCACGGCAATGCCGTGAAGAACCTCGGGGAGGTCGCCGCGCGCCTCTCGCTGACAGAGACCTCGCCCGGCCTCGCGATCCTCGCCTTCTCCCCGCCCAACGTGCGCGAGCGGGCGCTCGCCCCCGCGGCCCCGGCGGACTCGGGCGGGTCCGCGCACGACGCCGCGCCCGGCCTCCGCGCGGCCCTCGCCGAGGTGCGGCGCACCGGGTACTGCCGGCTGGCGGGCGTCCTCGTCGAGGAGAACGTCGGCTACGCCGTGCCCGTCTTCGGCGAGGGGAACGCCGTCGTGGGCGCGATCGCCGTGGTCATGCCGCTGGAGGACGAGCGGGCCGAGCTCGTCCTCCCGGTCCTGGTCTCCGCGGGCCGGGGGCTCTCGCGGGCGATGGGTGCCGAGCGGCGCCCGTACGGCGAGAGGGCGTGGCTGCGCCCGCGCGGAGACGGGCAGTAGGGGTCACTCGGGGACGACGCGGACGGTCTGGAGCTTCGGGTCCGCGGGGTCCGGCAGGTACAGCCCGGCCTCGAGGCCGCTGAGCAGGTAGTCCAGGATGGTCTGGCTGATGCGCTCACCCGGCAGGATCGCCGGCACCCCGGGCGGGTACGGGGTGATCTGCTCGGCGGCGATCCGGCCCGCGGCCTCGCCCACGGGGACCACCTCCACCGGGCCGAAGAAGGCCGCGCGCGGCTGCTGTGCCATCTCCGGCTCGAAGTCGGGCCCGTGCGGCAGCCTGATCTTCGGCGGCGTGGGCATCGAAGGCGCTGCACGGAGGAGCTGCTCGAGGGCCGCGAGGAGACGCTCGGCGCTCGCGTCGTCGTCGGCGGTCGTGATCACCGCCTCGACGCGGCGGTGGTCCACGAGGCTCATGTCGATGCGCTGCTCGGCGCGGAGCCAGTCCGAGGCCTGGTAGCCGCTGATCCCCAGACCGGTCACGTCGATGAGGATGTGCAGCGGGTCCAGGTCGTGGGAGGCCTCGGCCTCGAGCAGCTCGTCGTGGGGCACGTGCAGGCCCGGGAGGGCCTCGATGTCCGTGCGCAGGCGCTGGGCGAGCTGGATGGCGCGGTCCAGGAGCTCGGTCCCGTGGAGCGCCATCTGCCGGCGCCACCCGTCGATCCCCGCGTAGAGCATGACGTTCGAGCTGGTGCTCGCGAGGAGGTCGGCGCACTGCTGGAGCCGGACCGGGTCCACGAGCGATCCCTGCAGGTGGTAGACGGAGCCCTGCTCGAACCCCATGCCCATCTTGTGCACGCTCACGACGCAGATGTCGGCGCCCGCGGACATCGCCCAGGTGGGCAGGCCGTCGTGGAACGGCAGGTGGGCGCCCCAGGCTTCGTCCACGATGAGCGGTTTCCCGCGGGAATGGCAGATTTCGGTGATGGTCTCGAGGTCGGCGCACGTCCCGTAGGGGGTGGGGCTGACGATGAGCGCGGCGGCGGCGTCGGGGTGCCGCTCCCACATCTTCTCGACGGCCTCGGGCGCGGGAGGGTGGGCGAGGTGCAGGTCCTCGTCGTAGCGCACGGGGATCCACTGCGGGCGCAGCCCCGAGAAGAGGAGCCCCGCGGTGACGGACTTGTGGGCGTCGCGGCTGATGAGGATCTCCCCGTCGCCCTGGGTGACGGCCAGCATGGCGGCCTTGACCGAGAGGGAGCTGCCGCACGTGGAGAAGAAGGCCTGCTCTGCGCCGACGGCCTCGGCCATGAGCTTCTCGGCGTCGCTGAGGACGCCCCCGGAAGCCTTCCGGTCGTCGAGCCCGGCCGTGGCGAGGACGTCCGAGCGGAACGTGTCCCGGCCGAGGGCCTCGACCGTGCGGGGGTCCGCGCCGCGCCCCTGTCGGTGGCCCGGGGGCGTGAAGCCGTACCGGTCCAGCCGGTGGTACTCCTCGAGGGCCTCGAGCACCGGAGCCTTCGTCTGGTCCATCTTCTCCTGACCCATCAATGTCCCTTCGTCCGGGTGGGTGGCTGCCTGCGGGTGAGCACGACGCCGCTCCTCGGCGCCGCGGGCATGTGCCGCAGGTCGATCGTGAGGTCCTGGATGCGAGCCTCGAACTCGGGGTGCTCGCCGACCACGCGCGCCGCGGAGCTGATCAGGCTCAAGGTGGCGCCCTCGCCGGGGCAGCGGTGGCCCGTGACCACGTCGCCCCCTCCCTGGGGGATGAGGGTGTTCGGGTCGGGATTCCACCCGCGGAAGCGGTCGGGGTCGAAGCTCTCCGGGTCGTGCCACACCCGGGAGTCGTGGTTGGTCCCGTACAGGTCCAGGAGGGCCATGTCCCCGGCGTCGAACTCGTGGCCGCGCCAGGTGAACCGGCGCAAGGCCGTCCCGCCCACGAGGGGGAAGAAGGGGAAGTAGCGCCGCACCTCCTGCGAGAAGAGCAGCTCGTCCTCGGCGGAGCCTTCCGCCAGCCGAGCCCGCCAGAGCGGGCGCTGGATGAGGGCCACGACGGCGAACGCCATGAAGCGCCCGACGGCGACCACGGGCCGGAGCAGGTTGAGCAGCTCGACCGCCGCGACCGGTTCCGGCAGGAGCTGGCCGTGGTCGTCGCGGTGGAGAGCGACGGCGCCGGCTGGGCTTGCGCTGTCCTCCCCGGCACCGTCCTCGCGGAGCCCGGCGATCTGCTCGGCGGCCCAGCGCTCGGTGGTGACCCGCCGGCGTCGTGCCTTCCAGTTCGGTGGACCCAGCGATCCCGCCTTGTCCACCATGAGCCCGAATTCCTCCGAGCGCTGCTGCACGACCGCGGGCGCGGCCTCGAGGCCTGCCCAGCGGAGGGCCGCCTCCGTCAGGACGGCCCGCACCTCGGTGTCGAGCACGAAGCGCCGGCAGTCGGGCCTGCTGAGGGCTGCGTCGAAGGCAGCCGCGAACCTCTCGGCCAGGCGCTCCTCGGAGCGGTCCGTGAGCTGGTCGAGGAAGAGGCGCTTGCGGCGGTGGTGGGCCAGGCCCGTGAGGGTCTGGACGCTGCCCTCGTCCTGGAGGAGGTGCTGTGCACTGCGGGGGACCGCGTTCTCGCGGGTGAAGTTGAGCGGGTCGTAGAACGTGGCCGCCGCCTCGGCCCCGCGCAGACACACGACCGGGCGCAGCAGGAGCCGCGTGGCGAAGAGGTCCGTTCCGAGCCGGTCGCAGCGGGTGGAGATGAACGTGTAGCCCTCCCTGCGGAAGGCGAGCGTGCTGTCGGGGAGCCGTGGAGTTGCTGAGGGCGCCATGGACCCGGTCCTCCCGTCGAAGGTTGGTGTCGAGCAGGCACTACCCCGTGGGGAGGCATCCAAAAGGAGCGCGCGTGGTCGGGCCGAGCCGGTGGTTGAGCGGAGTCGAAACCACTTACGGGTTTCGACTCCGCTGCGCTCCGCTCAACCAGCGGCGCGGTCGGGCCGAGGCGGTGGTTGGGCGGAGTCGGAACCACTTGCGGGTTCCGACTCCGCCGGGCTCCGCTGAACCAGCGTGGCTAGTTGGAGGGGAAGCTGTAGGTGGCGCCGGAGGCGTGGGTGGGTTCGGGCCAGCGCTGGGTGATGACCTTGGCGCGGGTGTAGAAGGCCACGCCTTCCTCGCCGTAGATGTGCTTGTCGCCGAAGAGGGAGTTCTTCCACCCGCCGAAGGAGTGGTACGCGACCGGGACGGGGATCGGGACGTTGACCCCGATCATGCCCACGTGCACCCCGCGGTGGAACTT
>NZ_CP022463.1:3529874-3531382 GCF_002224485.1 Sinomonas sp. R1AF57 | reverse complement strand
TTCCACGGATCGCCGGTAGAGAAGAAGACCTGACCAGCGTCCGCGATCTCCTTCCAGGCAAACAACCCGCTGCCGGTGGACGCCTACGCGCGCATGGTCCGCGGCCTGCCGGACGCGGGCGTGCCCAAGGAGGACGTGCGCCGCCTCATCGCGGACAACCCGGCTCTTCGCGTTTCGTCGGGAATCGGGCTCGTGCCGTAGGGCGTGAAGGGGCTCGTGGCCCTGTTGGATGAGTGGTGTCTAGTCATTCGTCCGGAACAGGATCCACGAGCCTTGATCGAGCCTACGTCGGGGCAGCCCTGTGCTGCCACCGTGATCTTCAACCTGCCCGACTACCGCGTACTCTCCGCCGCGCTCACCGCCTTCGGCGTCCGCCGGATCACTGTGGAGTCCACCGGGGTGCCGGGCTGTCCTGCCTGCGGGGTCGTCTCGGCCCGCGTGAAGGACCGGCGGCTCCAGCGGCTGCGGGACGTCCCGGTCGCCGGCGCTGTCGTGGTGCTGTGGCGCAAGCGGCGCTGGTTCTGCGACGAGCCGGCGTGCCCGCGTGGGTCGTTCACCGAGGCCACGGACGAGGTGCCCAGGCGGGCCCGGTCCACGCGCCGGCTCCTGCATGCGCTTGTGGATGCCGTGATCCGCTCGGGCCGTGCCGCACTCGAGGCTGCCCGGGCCCACGGGGTCTCGTGGTGGCTGGCCCAGACCGCCCTGGACGCCGCCGCTGCGACGCTGCCGGACGTCGACCTGCTCGCGCCGAAGAGGCTCGGGATCGACGAGCACAGGTACCGGTCCGTGCGCTGGTACCGGGCCGACGAGGCATCGCCGTGGGTGTGGGTCGAGCCGTGGATGACCACGATCGTGGACCTGGACACCGGGCAGGTCCTGGGCATCGTGGACGGCCGCGACAGCACCGGTGTCGGGGACTGGCTGTTCGCCCGGCCGCTGGCGTGGCGCCTCGGGGTGGAGGTCGTGGCGATCGACCCGTCTGCGGCGTTCCGCAAGGCCCTGCGGATGTGGCTTCCGCGCACCGCGGTGTCGGTCGACGCGTTCCACCTCGTCCAGCTGGCGAACCAGGCCGTCACCGAGGCCAGGCAGCGGCTGAGCCAGGAGATCAAGGGCCGGCGCGGCAGGGCGGTGGACCCGGGGTGGGCGAACCGGCGCCTGCTCCTGCGCGGCGCCGAGACCCTCTCCGGCCGCGGCAGGGCCCGCCTGCGGGAGGTCTTCGAATCCGACGACCCGACCGGGCAGCTGCAGGCCGCCTGGGAGGCCAAGGAGCAGCTCCGCACCCTGCTCGCGTCCGGGGCGCTCGAGGAGGCGCGGGACCACCTGCGGATCCTCGAGGGCCTCGTCGAGGCGGCCCCGACCGTGGAGACGAAACGGCTCCTGCGCACCGTGAAGCGCTGGTGGAACGAGATCGAAGTCCTCATCACCACCGGCGCGACCACGGCCAAGGTCGAGGCGAACAACACCGCGATCAAGAACATCAAACGAACCGGACGGGGCTTCCGGAACCC
>NZ_CP022463.1:3293815-3529774 GCF_002224485.1 Sinomonas sp. R1AF57 | reverse complement strand
CGGTGCAGGAGCTGCGCCTGGGGGTGCGGGCTGCGCGGGAGCGGCTGGAGCAGGATCTGGGGCGTGAGCCGACCACGGCGGAGCTGAGCGAGGCCACGGGTGCTGCGGCGGGGAAGGTGGCCGAGGCCCGGGGTGCGGACTCGGCGATGGTCGGGGTGGCGATCGAGCCTCTGGACGGGGTGTCGGAGCCGGAGGCGGGGGGCCCGTCCTCGTGTGTTGTCGCGTTCACGGATCCGGGGTTCGAGCGGGTGGAGGAGCGTCAGATGCTCGCTGCGGCGCTGGAGGGTGCGAGCGAGGAGGACATGCGGCTGATCCGGATGCGCTTCGTGCAGGAGATGAGCCAGAGCGAGATCGCGGCCGAGCTCGGGGTGAGCCAGATGCAGGTCTCGCGCCTGCTGCGCCGCCTCCTGGACCGCATGCGCCGCAAGATCGCCGCCTGAGCTGAACCCCGCCCCGACGTCCCGGAACGCGCACGCTGCCCTGCGACGAGGCTGGACCCCACGCAGCGGGGCAGCCGCCGTTTCATGCAGAGAAGCGCTGGGAAGCATCTCATCGATGCCGGATCGCTTGGCTCTCCACCATGAGTGGGGGCTGGAGAGAGGGGGCAGGGATGCAGGTGCTGTTGGCGGCATTGTCAGCCAGCCCGGCTGCCTCGCTGCGGGGCCGCCGGGGAACGAGGGCCCGCATCATCGCGGCTGCCCAGGACCTCTTCGCGACCCGGGGCATCAGAGGGGTCGGCATCGACGAGCTGATCACGCGCTCCGGGGTGGCCAAGGCCACCTTCTACAGGCATTTCCGCAGCAAGGACATGCTGATCCTCGCGTGCCTCCAGGGATGGGGGCGGGCGCGGGCTGCGATGGCGGAGGCGGCCCGGGCCTCGGGCAAGAGCGGCAGGGAAGCCCTCCTCGCCCTGTTCGACGTCCTGGACGGGCTGTTCCGGCAGGGGAAGGCGCCGGGCGTCCTTGAGCAGGTGATCATCGAGATGGGCCCCGAGCACCCCTTTGCCCAGGAAGCCGCGCGGCAGCTCGACTCCACCCTGGCGCAGATCGAGGAGATCGCCGCCGAGGCAGGGCTCGAGGACCCCGAGGGGGTGGCCTGCACTCTCCAGGCCCTGCTCTGCGGTGCGGTCGTCGCCGCCGTGGAAGGCGACGCGCAGGCGGCTGCCCACGCCAAGCGGATGGCGTCGGCGCTGCCGAGCCTGATGGACGAGAGGGATGCGGGGCCGCAGCCCTAGCGGTCAGGCGCGGTGCAGGACGCCCTCCTGGGCGTTGGGCGCCGGCGTCTGGCCCTTGACCGGGACGTCGCCGAGGGCGTCGTCTATCGCCGCGAGCACGTCGTCGCTGAGCTCGACGCCGGAGGCCGCCGCGTTGGCGTGAACCTGCCCGGGCCGCGAGGCGCCGGTGATGGCCGACGCCAGCTCGGTGCGGCGCAGCACCCAGGCCAGCGCCATTGTGGGGAGATCGAGACCGGCTCCCTCGGCGACCGGGACGAGCCGCTGGACGGCCTCGAGGATCGGGTCCTGGA
The DNA here is from genome assembly GCF_002224485.1 of Sinomonas sp. R1AF57. Taxonomy (GTDB): domain Bacteria; phylum Actinomycetota; class Actinomycetes; order Actinomycetales; family Micrococcaceae; genus Sinomonas; species Sinomonas flava. The sequence continues at coordinate 3,528,250 of NZ_CP022463.1, read as the reverse complement.
GGACGCGGTCTTTGAAGGCGTTCATGGCTTCGTTGGCGAAGCGGCTGTCCTCGGGCAGGGCCTGACCCGGCTTGTACTTGCCCGTGAGGACGCCCTGGGCGAGGGGCGACCACACGATCTGCGAGATCCCGTTGGCCATGCAGAGGGGGAAGACCTCCTCCTCGGGGGCCTGCCAGAGCATGGAGTACTGCGGCTGGGACGAGACGAACAGGTCCGGCCCGGCGATGTCGATTGCGGCCTGGATCTGCTCGGGCCTCCACTCGCTGAAGCCGAGGTAGCGGGCCTTCCCCTGCTCGACGACCTTCTGCAGCGCCTCGACGGTGTCCTCGATCGGCACGCTCGCGTCGAACCGGTGCGCCTGGTAGAGGTCCACGTGGTCGGTCTGCAGGCGGCTGAGCGAGGCGTCGATCTGCTTGGCGATCTGCTCGCGAGAGAGCCCCTGCTCGGCTGGATCGTCGGACATCTGCCCGAAGACCTTCGTGGCCAGGATGTAGGAGTCGCGCGGGTGCTTCGAGAGGATCTCGCCCCAGGCCGTCTCCGCGGCGCCCCGGCCGTAGACGTTGGCCGTGTCGAAGAAGTTGATCCCGGCGTCGAACGCGGCCTCGGTGCAGGCGCGCGTCTGGTCCGCCTCGATGCCGCCTGAGTAGGTCAGCCACGAGCCGAGGGAGATCTCCGAGACCTCGAGGTCAGAACTGCCGAGCGTGCGGTAGCGCATGGGTGCTCCTTCTCAGTAATCGCTTTCCCACATGCCTACTCCTGCTTCCGGGGGCTGGGCAAGGGGTTTGCCATGGGAAGGCAGCGCTGGGAACACAATGAGGGTCACCATTTCACCAGCATGTGGATTAAGGCAAGGCGTCGAGCAGTGGACCGAGGTCTCGGTTCCCGGGCCCATGGCCTCTACTGGCCCCGGACGTCCGAAGGCTACGGTTTGCGCGAGGGGCAGCTTCCGGAGGGCTTGGTGAAGGACATGGGCGTTCGGCGGATCCTGCGGCCACGAGGCGCGTCCGCGGGCGCCGCGGTGCTCGTCCTCGCTCTGGGCTCATGCTCCCAGGGCGGCGAGACGCCGTCCTCCTCCTCGTCCGCTGCGGGAGCAAACCCGGCGTGCAGCCTCATCACCCCGGAACGCGCCTCGACGATCGACCCAACCCTGAGCCAGTACGGGCAGGACAGCCCCCGGCCCTTCGGGCCCAAGGACTACACCTGCAGCTACTCGAGCATGAAGGACGGCGGACCGAACTACCTGTCCGTGTCGCTGAACACACCCGCGTCGGCCGCGGACATCGAGACGGCCAAGCGGTCCAGCGACTGCTCTCCCGTCGCCGGGATCGGCGACTTCGCGTGCTTCCAGTGGTCCGGCTACTTCCGGGGAGAGGGCAACGGCGCCTCCGCCAACACGATCCTTGTCGCCGTGCGCGGCAAGGAGGTCCTCGACCTCCGCTACCTGTCCCCGCCGCCAGCCCCGCCGGGAGCCACCACGACGGCACCGCCGCCGGACGGCAGCGCCAGTGCGCGAGCGCTCGCCCACGCGACGGTCGACGCCGGGTGGGGGAACGGGACGGCGCTCAGCGTCCCGTCCGCGCCGCCGGTCGGGCCTCCCGCCACCACCGACAATCCCGTCTGCGCCCTCGTGGGCGCCGACAAGGTCAAGCAGGCGTTCGGTGCGACGACCGATGCGCAGCTGCTGCCGGGTGAGACAAGCTGCCGGTACACCTTCGGGCAGCCCGGGACCCCCGGACCGGACTCGATCGTCTTCTCCCTGCAGCTGGAGAAGGGCGCGGCGTCGTCGCCCGCCTTCGCCGCGCTACAGGGCGAGAAGGTCTCCGGGGTCGGCGACCGGGCGGCGGTCACGACCGGCACGTTCCCGCGCGCCAAGACGGATCGGCCCGCCGGCGACGAACCCGTCACCACGATCGACCTCATCGTGGTGCGGGGCAAGGACGTCGGCGCCTTCAGCGTCCAGGTCCTCATCTCACCGACCGGGCCGACGCTGGACCAGGTCAAGGACCAGCTCATCGGACTGGCGCGGGGCGTGGAATTCTGACGGCGCGCCAGCACCGCGGCTACGATCGGCTGGACCGGGCCACCGGGGCCCGCCAACGCCCTCACGAGAGGCAGGGTGATCCCGTGGCCGACGGCGTGCGCGACTTCGAGCCCACCATCCGCACCGACTTCCACGGTGCCATGACGTACGGCAGGTACCTCGACCTCGTCGAGGCGGTCCTCGCCGAGCCGACGGTGTACGACGAGTTCCTTCGCGCCGTCGCCCGCGCCGGCTACCCCGTGCCGGGGGAGGTCCTGGCGCGGGATGTGAGCGAGCACTGGAGCATGCAGCCCGCCCTCGTGCCGGTCTTCCGGCGGATCTACGAATCCGACGACACCCCGTGGGGGCTCTACGAGGCGTGCGAGGCGCTCGTGGACGTCGAGGACAACTTCCAGTTCTGGCGCTTCCGCCACCTGCGCACCGTCCAGCGGACGATCGGCTTCAAGCGGGGCACGGGCGGCTCGTCGGGGGTCGGGTTCCTCCGGCGCGCGCTGGACCTGACGTTCTTCCCCGAGCTCTACGCCGTCCGCACCGAGATCGGGACCTGAACGTCCCAGGCATGCGTTCGCAGGTCAGGCGCCGGTGCGCGGGGCGAACATGATGACCGCAACGCCCGCCAGGCACACGCCCGTCCCGATGACGTCCCAGCGGTCGGGCCGGAAGCCGTCCATCACCATGCCCCAGGCCAGCGACCCTGCCACGAACACCCCGCCGTAGGCCGCGAGCACCCGCCCGAAGTTCGCATCCGGCTGGAAGGTGGCGATGAACCCGTACATCCCCAGCGCGACCACCCCGAGGCCGGCCCACCACCACGGCTTCCCGTCGCGGACGGACTGCCACACGAGCCAGGCCCCGCCGATCTCGGCGACTGCGGCCAGGGCGAACAGGATGACGGCCTTGAGGATGCTCACGCGCCCATGATGCCAGCGGGGCGCGGCGGGCACTCCCGGGCCAGGCTCAGGCGAGCAGGTCCCCGACCAGCCGGCGGCACAGGGCGTAGGCCTCGTGCCGGGGATCGATGACGGCGAAGTGGTCGCCGGTCGTCTCGTGCAGGACGGCGGGGTCCCCGGCCGCCTGCGCCGCCGTGACGTAGTCGGCCGAGAGGGCGAACGGCACCGCCTCGTCCGCGCGCGAGTGGACCGCGTGGACGGGCACGCCGATCGGCAGCGCGCGCATCGGGTCGGCGAGCCCGAAGGCAAGGGCCGTCTCGGGCGAGTCCGCCGAGGCGCCGCCCATGAGGTTCCGCGCGGCGCCGTTGCTGAGCCCGAGCTCTTCCGCCGCGGCGAGGCTCAGCACCCCCGCCTGGCTCACGACGCCGGCGAGCACCACACGCGGTCCCGCACCAGGGGCGCCTTCCGGGAGCCGGTGCCGGCCCGCGGCCCACGCGGCGAGGTGCCCCCCGGCCGAATGGCCCAAGCCGACCACGCGCCCGGCGCCGAGGGCCCGCGAGAGCCGCCCGGCGTCGTCGTCCGCGAGCACGCCGAGACCCGGCACATCGGCGAGGCGGTCGATCCCGGCGGCGACGTCGAGGAACGTCGCCGGCCACCCGCCGTCGCCCGCGGACCGCGTCCCGTCGTCGAGGTCGGTCCCGGCGCGCCGGTACTCGAGGTTCCAGGCCGCGAATCCCTGCGCGGCGAGGTCCGCGGCGACGGGCGCGCCGAGCTCGGCCGTGTACCTGTCCCGCCAGTAGCCCCCGTGGACCACCACGACGACGCCGCGCCACCCGCCGTCGGGCGCCCGAGAGGTCCCGGACGCGGGCAGGTACAGGTCGGCCCACTGGTCGGGGTGGGGGCCGTAGGGGATGCGGACGGGGATCACACCCGCGACTCTACTGCGCCGGGATACTGCCGCCGCGCATGCGCCATGGCCCTCCCGCTCGCCTCCCATCCTCGGTAGCGTGGGGCGGGTCCCAGCCCGTCGCCCCAGACCTCGCCCCCACACGGAAGGCCCCCATGCCGGCAGCCCCCTGGATCACGGACATCACTCCCCACCGCGGAGCCCTCCCGCCGCGCGCCCACCTCGACACGGACGCCGTGAGCCTGACGCTCGACGGCGAGTGGGCCTTCCGCTTCTGGCCCACCGCGGGCGGGGCGCATTCCGGTGGGGCAGCGGAGCCCGGATTCGCCGATCCCGGACTCGACGACGCCGGCTGGGACCGCCTCCGGGTGCCGCACTGCTGGCAGCTCGAGGGAATTCCCGGCGAGCCGCGCTATTCCGCGCCGGCCTACACGAACGTGCGCTACCCGTTCCCCATCGACCCGCCCGAGGTCCCGGACGAGAACCCCACCGGCGAGTACCGCCGCACCTTCGCGACCCCCGAGGCGCCGGCGGGCGGCCGGTGGCTCCTGAGGTTCGAGGGCGTCGACTCGGCCTTCGAGGTCTTCCTCAACGGCCACCGCCTCGGCGAGGCGAAGGGGTCCCGCCTGACCCACGAGTTCGATGCGACCGGGCACCTCGCACCTGCCGGCGCCGCAGGGGAGAACACCCTCGCCGTGCGCGTGCACCAGTGGTCGTCCGGCTCCTACCTCGAGGACCAGGACATGTGGTGGCTCTCGGGGATCTTCCGCCCGGTGACCCTGCTGCACCGCCCGGACGGCGGGATCGAGGATGTCTTCGTCCACGCCTCCTACGACGCCGAGACCGGATCGGGCGAGCTCCTCGTGGAGGTTCCCGGCGCGGGGCCCGAGGGCGGCGACGCCGCCGCCGGAGCCCAGCCGGGCGCCGTCGTGCGCATCCCCGAGCTCGGCATCGAGGCGCCCGCGAACCAGCCCATCGCGGTGCCTGCCGTGGAGCCGTGGAGCGCCGAGTCACCCCGGCTCTACCGCGGCACCGTCTCCGCCGGCCCGGCGTCGGATCCGGTCGAGACGGTGCGGATCGCCGTTGGCTTCCGCACGATCGCGATCCAGGACGCGACCCTCCTCGCCAACGGGGCCCCGCTCAGGCTCCGCGGCGTGAACCGCCACGAGTGGCACCCCGTCACGGGCCGCACCCTCGACGAGGCCACGATGCGGGCGGACGTCGAGCTCATGAAGCGCCATGGCATCAACGCGGTCCGCACGAGCCACTACCCGCCGGACGCGCGCTTCCTCGCGCTCTGCGACGAGTACGGGCTCTGGGTCCTCGACGAGTGCGACCTCGAGACGCACGGCTTCGAGCGCGTCGGCTGGCGCGGCAACCCCGCGGACGAGCCGGAGTGGCGCGACGCGCTCCTCGACCGGATCCAGCGGACCGTCGAGCGGGACAAGAACAACCCGTGCGTGATCGGCTGGTCGGTCGGCAACGAGTCCGGGCGCGGGAGCAATCTCGCCGCCATGGCGGACTGGGCGCGCGAGCGGGACGAGGACCGCTTCATCCACTACGAGGGTGACCCCGACAGCTCCTACGTGGACGTCTACTCCCGCATGTACACCGGGCACGCCGAGACGGAGCTCATCGGCCGCGACGAGGAGGCCCCGGCCCAGGATCGCTCCAACGACTACCACCGCCGCGCCCTCCCGTTCCTCCTGTGCGAGTACGCTCACGCGATGGGCCCCGGCCCTGGCGGCCTGGCCGAGTACGAGGACCTGTTCGAGAACTACCCCCGCCTCGCGGGCGGGTTCGTGTGGGAGTGGATCGACCACGGCATCCTCCAGCGCACCGCCGCGGGCCCGCACGCCGGGGCCGAGTTCTACGCCTACGGGGGCGACTTCGGCGAGGCGCTCCACGACGCGAACTACCTCGCGGACGGGCTCCTCTTCCCCGACCGCACCCCCTCGCCGGGCTTGGCCGAGCTCGCCAAGGCCTACGAGCCCGTCCGCCTCGAGCCCTCCGGCGAGTGCGTCACAGTGCGCTCGCGGCTCGCCCACACCACCACCGGGCACCTCGCCTTCCGCTGGCACCTCGCGGACGACGGCGAGCCTGTCGCCTCGGGCGCGCTGGCCGTTCCCGTCCTCGGCCCCGGCGAGTCCGCTGACGTGCCCCTGCCCGCCGAGGTGACGGCCGCGCCGGAGCCGCGCGGCGGCGTCGTGCGCGTCCTGACGGTGGGCGCGCACCTGGCGCACGACGCCGCGTGGGCGCCGGCCGGGCACGAGGTCGCCTGGGGGCAGGCGCGGTTCGGGGCCGGGGACGGCGCGGCGGTCAGGCACGGCCCCTCCCGCCCGGCGGGGGACGCCGCGCCGGTCGAGACCGCGGAGGGCTGGGAGCTGGGCCCCGCCGCGTTCGACCCGTTCGGAACCCTCGTGCGGCTCGGCGACCTGCCCATGCGCGGGCCGCGGCTCGACCTGTGGCGCGCGCCGACGGACAACGACGAGCGCGCAGAGGTTGACCCGCCCGGGCAGGCGTGGCGGGCGCTGGGCCTGGACCGGCTCCGCCACCGCGTCCTGTCGGTGACGGCCGAGGACGGGGCGCTGAGCGTGGTCGCGCACGTCATGCCGGCCGCGACGGACGTGGGCTACGAGGTCGAGTACCGGTGGCGGGCCGAGGGCGCTACGGTGCACGTCGACGTCGTCGGGTCGCCGGTGGGGACGTGGTCCGTGCCGGTGCCGCGCCTCGGGGTGCGACTCGCGGTGCCCGCGGGGCTCGACCGCGTCCGGTGGCTCGGCCTCGGCCCGGGGGAGGCCTACCCGGACTGCGCCGCGGGAGTGCGCGAGGGCCGCTGGGAGTCCACCGTGGACGGGCTCCAGACCCCGTACCTGCGCCCACAGGAGAACGGCGCACGGCGCAGCGTCCGCCGGGCAGAGTTCTCGGGGAGACACCGGGGAGCGGGGCGCCGGCTGACGGTCACGGGCGGGCCCTTCATGTTCACGGCGCGGCCCTGGACCACCGAGGCGCTCGAGGCCGCCGCCCACCCCCCCGACCTCGTCCCGGACCGGGACTGGGTCTGGGTGAACCTCGACGCCGAGCACCACGGCATCGGGACGGCCGCCTGCGGGCCCGGTGAGCTCCCGCGGTACAGGCTGCACGCCCAGCGGTTTGCGCTGCCGCTCGCGTTCCAGGTGGGGTAGTGGCGGCTGGCTCCCAGGGTTTGCCCTCGCCGCCGGTCGGGTAGCGGGCGGAGGTCTGACCTCAGAGGAGGATCTGTGCCTCAGGAAGCACTCGCCGAAGCGCGAACGAAGGAAAGCCGTGTCCGGCGCTATCTCGGCCTGCTAGGGCCCGGGCTGGTGTCGGGCGCCGCCGATGACGACGCGTCCGGCGTGGCGACCTATGCCCAAGCCGGTGCGAGCTTCTCGAACGCGATGCTCTGGGCGGCACCGGTGACGCTGCCGATGATGCTCGCCGTCCAGGAGATCTCCGACAGGACGGCGCTCGCCACGGGGGAGAGCCTCGGGACCCTCATCCGCAGGAAGTTCTCCCGCAAGCCACGGATCGTGATCGGGATCCTCATCGTCGCGCTCCTCGTCGCCAACACCCTCAACATCGCCGCCGACCTCATGGCCGTCGGCCAGGGCATGCAGCTCCTGGGCGCCGGGCCTGACCAGCTGTGGGCCGCCATCGCCGGAGTGGGGATCGCGGTCGCGCTGATGAGCGGATCCTTCGGTCTGATCGCGCGGGCCTTCAAGTGGCTCTGCCTGTCGTTGCTGGCCTACGTGGCGGTCCTGTTCGCCGCGGACGTCGACTGGTCGGACGTCCTGGCGGGCCTGGTGCTGACGCAGTTCCAGTGGAGCTGGGACTACCTCGAGCTGCTCGTCGGGGTCCTGGGAACCACCATCTCCCCGTACCTCTTCTTCTGGCAGTCGGCCCACCGGGTGGAGGAGATGCGCGCCGAGGAGCTGGGCGGACGGTGGCCGATCGCCCTGTCCGACCGGGACGGTCCCGCCGCCCGGCAGAAGCTCCGGGCAGCGCGCGCCGACGTGTTCACAGGGATGGTCTTCTCGGTGCTCGTGATGTTCGCGATCATGGCCGCGAGCGCCGCCACCCTCGGCAAGGCCGGCGGGGTCACGATCGCCTCCGCCGCGGACGCCGCCAAGGCCCTCGAACCCGTCGCCGGGCCGGCGGCGCAGGCGCTCTTCGCGATCGGCCTCATCGGCGCCGGCGTCCTGGCCATCCCGGTCCTGGCCGGCTCCGCGTCCGTGGGCCTCTCGGGGCTGCTTGGGACCCGGTGGGGCTTCGACCGGAGGCCGCGCAAGGCCAGGGTCTTCTACGGGCTGCTCGGGGTCGGCATCATCGGCGGGGTCATCCTCGCCGTCACACTCGACGATCCGATGGGGCTCCTCGTCTTCGTGGCCATCATCAACGGCATCGCCGCGGCACCCTTCCTCATCGTCACGATGCTGGTCTCGGGGGACCGGAAGATCATGGGGGCGTACGTCAACGGCAAGGTCGCGGCCACCATCGGCTGGGCCACGGCGGCACTCATGGCGGCGGCCGGCGTCGTCGGCGTGTGGACCACGCTCACGGGGACGGGGTCCTGACGGGGAACTCCATCCTCGGTCCTCAGCCGTGCCCCGCGGGGTGTGACCGGGCCACGAGCCACACTCCGGCGATTGCGGCGGCTCCCGCGAGGAGGAAGGCCGCGAACGCTTCGGGAGGCGCGGCGTCCGCCTCCCCGAGGACGACGATGCCGAGCGTCACCGCCGTCATCGGGTCGACGACGGTGAGCCCGGCGACGACGAGTTCGTCGCTGCCGCCCGCGTGGGCCTTCTGGACGAACCGGGCCCCGATCACGAGGGCCGCCGCCAGACCTGCCAGGCCGGCGACGGAGAGCCAGGCGAAGTTTCCCTGGTCGATGCGTCCGAGGACCGCCTTGGCGAGCGTCGCCACGAACCCGTAGAGGACTCCTGCGGCGGCCGTGGAGACGATGGCGCTCGGGCGGGTGCGGCTGCGGGCGGACACCAGGAGCGTGGCGGCGAGGGCGAGCGCCAGGAGGATCAGCGTGGTGCGGAGATGGCGGTCGTCGATCTGCACGTCCTGGGCCGACACTGCGGCCACCGCGACGAAGGCCGCGATCCCGAGGACGCTGAGGAGGATGCCCGCCGTCCGCCGCCGGCCGGGGAGCTGGCGGGAGCTGCGGGCAGTGGCCAGAGCCGTCACGACAAGGGCCGCGGCGCCGATCGGCTGGACCACCATGAGCGGCGAGAACCGGGGTGCCGCGAGCTGCAGGAGGATCGCCGCGCCCAGCATCGCGGTTCCCACGAGCCAGACCGGCCGGCGCACGAGGACGCGCAGCGAGGTCTGCCGGCCGCCGTGCGCTCCCACCCCGCGCCCTTGGCAGATGGTTCCGAGCGCGAGGAACACCGCCCCCACGAGCGCGATAGGAATCCCGAGCCAGTGGGTGGAGGAGAAGACCCTCGCCGCTCCCACCGAGAGGCTGGCTCCTGCGATGCGCGCTGCTTCGAGGGACAGCATCCGCGGAGCTTACCCTCGTCGCCTTCAGGGCAAACAATGCGAGTTCTATGTTCGCATCGCGAACAGTTGTGCATCATGCGAACGCATGGCATCCTGAATGAGGGAATCCGGAGAGGCAGCGAACTCTCCGGACGTCGACGAGGGAAGCGAGGAGCACGTGGGCGTGCCGACCATCAAGGCAGTGCGGCTGAGCCCGCGCGAGCAGCTGGGGGAGAAGGAACTCGTGGTGCTCGGGCCGTCGCTCGGAACGTCGACCACCATGTGGGACGAGGCCGCGCGGCTCCTCGGCGACGACTACGACATCCTCGGCTGGGACCTCCCCGGCCACGGCGCCTCGCCGTCACTCGCGCCCGACGCCGAGCTCAGCGTGGGCGACCTCGCGGACGCCGTGGTGGCCGTGGTCGACTCCATCCAGCCGGGCGCCTGCTTCCACTACGCCGGCGACTCGGTGGGCGGCGCCACGGGTGCCGAGATCGCGCTCCGCCACCCCGACCGGCTCCTGAGCCTCGCCATGGTCTGCTCGTCGCCCCGTTTCAACGGTGCCGAGGCCTACGCCGAGCGTGCCGACGCCGTGGCGGAGCAGGGCACGGCGATCCGCCTCGAGGCCTCTGCCCAGATCTGGTTCGCGCCCGGCTTCCTGGGAGAGCACCCGGCGGTGTCCTCGCGCCTGCTGGACACGCTCCGGGATGCCGACCGCTTCGGCTACGCCGCCGTCTGCCGGGCCATCGCCGCCTACGACGTCCGCGACCGGTTCCCCGAGATCGCGGCCCCTTTCCTCGCCATCGCGGGCGAGCACGACTCCGTCTGCCCCCTCTCCGAGGCGCAGTGGATGGCCGAGCACGCCCAGAACGGGACCGCCGTCGAGGTCCCGGGCGTCGCCCACATCGCCCCGACCGAGGACCCCGCCGCCGTCGCCGACCTCCTGCACTACCACTTCCGCGCCGCCGTCTCGGCCGCCACCCCGAGTTCCAAGGAGAGCAACTCATGACCGACGCCTTCGTCTACGACGCGATCCGCACGCCGTTCGGCAAGTTCGGCGGCGCCCTCGCCGGCGTCCGTCCGGACGACCTCGCCGCCCACATGGTCCGCTCGATCGTGGACCGCGCCCCCGGCCTCACTGCGGAGGTATTGGAGGGCGGTGCGGTGGACGAGGTCGTCTTCGGCAACGCCAACGGCGCGGGCGAGGAGAACCGCAACGTGGCCCGCATGGCCACCCTCCTGGCCGGGCTCCCGGTCTCGATCCCCGGCACCACCGTGAACCGCCTGTGCGGGTCCTCGCTCGACGCCGCGATCATCGCCTCCCGCCAGATCCAGGCAGACGACGCCGACGTCATGCTCGTGGGCGGCGTCGAGTCGATGTCGCGCGCCCCGTGGGTCCTGCCCAAGACCGAGAAGCCGTACCCCGCCGGGGACATGACGCTGGCCTCGACCACGCTCGGATGGCGCCTCGTGAACAGGAACATGCCCAAGGAGTGGACCGTCTCCCTCGGCGAGGCGACGGAGCAGCTGCGGGAGCGGCACGCGATCGGCCGTGACCGCCAGGACGAGTTCGCCGCCAGCTCCCACAACCTCGCCGACGCGGCGTGGAACGCGGGCTTCTACGACGACCTCGTGGTCCCCGTCCCGGGCACCGACCTCACCCGCGACGAGGGCATCCGCCCCGGCTCCTCCGCCGAGAAGCTCGCGGGGCTCAAGACCGTGTTCCGCAAGGACAACGGCGACTCCTCGGGCACGACGGCGGGCGGCACCGTCACCGCGGGCAACGCCTCGCCGCTGTCCGACGGCGCCTCCGCCGTCCTGCTGGGCTCCGAGGCCGCCGCCGGCACGCTCGGCCTCGACCCGATCGCACGGATCGCCGGCCGCGGGGCCGCCGCGAATGAGCCGCAGTTCTTCGGGTTCGCGCCCGTCGAGGCCGCCAACCGCGCCCTCGCCAAGGCGGGCATCACGTGGGACGACGTGGCCGCCGTCGAGCTCAACGAGGCCTTCGCCGCCCAGTCGCTCGCGTGCGTGGACGCGTGGAAGATCGATCCTGCGATCGTGAACCAGCACGGTGGCGCCATCGCGATGGGCCACCCCCTCGGCGCCTCGGGCGGCCGCATCCTCGGCACCCTCGCACGCTCGCTGCAGCGCAGCGGCGGACGCTGGGGCGTCGCCGCGATCTGCATCGGCGTGGGCCAGGGCCTCGCGGTGGTGCTCGAGAACGTGTCCGCGCAGTAGCCCGCACATCGAAGGAGAGAGACAGGCAGTGGCACACACACTGGAATTCAAGGACTCCGTCGCGGATGCGGTGGCGGGGATCGGGGACGGCTCGACCGTCATGATCGGCGGCTTCGGCAATGCCGGCCAGCCCTTCGAGCTCATCGACGCGCTCCTGGAGTGCGGCGCGAAGGAGCTCACGGTCGTCAACAACAACGCCGGCCAGGCCGACGAGGGCCTCGCACTGCTCATCAAGGAGGGCCGCGTCCGGAAGATGATCTGCTCGTTCCCGCGCCAGAGCGACTCGTGGCACTTCGACGCGAAGTACCGTGCGGGGGAGATCGAGCTCGAGCTCGTCCCCCAGGGCAACCTCGCCGAGCGCATCCGCGCCGCCGGCGCCGGGATCGGCGGCTTCTTCACCCCGACCGGGTATGGGACCATGCTCGCCGAGGGCAAGGAGACCCGCTTCCTCGACGGCAAGTGGCAGGTCTTCGAGACCCCCATCCACGCCGACGTCGCGCTCATCAAGGCCCTCAAGGCCGACGGCAAGGGCAACCTCGTCTACCGCAAGACGGCGCGGAACTTCGGCCCGATCATGGCGGCCGCCGCCAAGCAGACCATCGCGCAGGTCTCCGAGATCGTGCCGACCGGCGGCCTCGACCCCGAGAACGTCATCACCCCCGGCATCTACGTCAACACGATCGTGAAGGTGGGCTGAGAGCATGAGCCAGCAGACGACGTCGAACATCACCCAGGCCGTCCCGCAGGCCTCCGACTCGCCCCTCGGCCGCGACGACCTCGCCAAGCTCGTCGCGAAGGACATCGAGCCCGGCTCGTTCGTGAACCTCGGGATCGGCCAGCCGACCCTGGTGTCGAACTACCTGACGGACGAGCAGGACATCACCCTCCACACGGAGAACGGCATGCTCGGCATGGGCCCGGTCGCCACCGGGGACCAGATCGACCAGGACCTGATCAACGCCGGCAAGATTCCCGTCACGGAGCTACCGGGCGCGAGCTACTTCCACCACGGCGACTCGTTCGCGATCATGCGCGGCGGCCACCTCGACGTGTGCGTGCTGGGCGCGTTCCAGGTCTCCGCCACCGGCGACCTCGCGAACTGGCACACCGGCGCGCCGGACGCCATCCCCGCGGTTGGCGGCGCGATGGACCTCGCGACCGGGGCGAAGGACGTCTACGTCATGATGACGCTGACGACCAAGGACGGGACGTCGAAGCTCGTCCCCGAGCTGTCCTACCCCGTGACCGGCGTGGGCTGCGTGACCCGCGTGTACACGGACAAGGCCGTCTTCCTCATCACGCCTGACGGCGTCCGCGTCCGCGAGACGTTCGGGATCACCTTCGAGGAGCTCCAGGGCATCGTCGGGGTGCCGCTGCTCCCGGGGGCGTGACGCAACGGTGGTTGAGCGGAGCGAAGCGGGCGCAACGGTGGTTGAGCGGAGCGAAGCGGGCGCAACGGTGGTTGAGCGGAGCGAAGCGGAGTCGAAACCCAGCGCAACGGTGGTTGAGCGGAGCGAAGCGGAGTCGAAACCCAGCGCAACGGTGGTTGAGCGGAGCGAAGCGGAGTCGAAACCCAGCGCAACGGTGGTTGAGCGGAGCGCAGCGGAGTCGAAACCGAGCGACCAGTTCGTGCAGTCGCTCGCGCGCGGCCTCGACGTCGTGCGCGCGTTCGACGCCGACCACCAGGAGATGACGCTCTCCGAGGTCGCCGCGCGGACCGCCCTCACCCGGGCCACCGCGCGGCGGTTCCTCCACACGCTCGTCGAGCTGGGGTACGTGCGAACGGACGGTCGCGTCTTCGCCCTGACCCCGCTCGTGCTCCAGCTCGGCTACGCGTACCTGTCGGGGCAGCGCCTCCCCGAGCTGGCCCAGCCGATCCTCGAGGAGCTCTCCCACCGCAACGGCGAGTCGACGTCGCTCGCGATCCTCGACGGGACCGACATCGTCTATCTGACGCGCATCCACACCCGGCGCATCATGACCGTGGGCATCTCGCCCGGGACCCGGTTCCCCGCGCACGCCACGTCGATGGGCCGTGTCCTGCTCGCCGACCTCCCGCCGGCGGACCTCGACGAGTACTTCGCCCGCGCCGACCTCACTCCGCTCACGCCACGCACGCTCACCTCGCGCGAGGCGATCGAGGCGGAGCTCGCCCGGATACGCGAGGCGGGGTACGCCGTCGTCGACCAGGAGCTCGAGGTGGGCCTGCGTTCCGTCGCCGTCCCGGTGCGCGGGGCGGACGGGCGCACCGCGGCGGCGATCAACATCGCCCTCTCCGCCCGGATCAACGACGGCACCGACCGCGACGCCGAGGTGGCCCGGCTCGTGGCCCAGCTGCACGCGGCGGCGGCGTCGATCTCCGAGGCCGCCCGCGCCGTGGGGGCCGCCTGACAGGCCGCCGTGGCGTCGGCGGCCGTTCGGGGGCAGACTCGTGGGAAAGGGTGACAGGAGGACACGGCAATGGCACTTCTCGACGCCGCACTGTGGGGCGGCAAGGTCAACATCGGCGGGTGGACCGAGGCTGAGGGCGGCGCGTACGACGTCGTCGAGCCGGCTACCGGGGCCACCCTCGGCTCGGTCGGGTCCGCCTCGCGCGAGGACGTCTACAGGGCGGCGCAGCTCGCGGCGAAGGCCCAGCCCGAATGGGCGGCGAAGAAGCCCGAGGAGCGCGCCGCCGTCCTGCGCCGTGCGGGGCAGCTGTGGGAGGAGCACGCCGAGGAGATCCAGGGCTGGATCGTCCGGGAGGCCGGGAGCATCCCGCCCAAGGCCCAGCTCGAGACGCACACCGCGGCCAACGAATGCTACGAGGCGGCGGCCCTGCCGTCGCACCCGCACGGCGAGGTCCTGACCTCGGACGAGGACCGCTGGTCGTTCGCGCGGAGGCGACCCGCCGGCGTCGTGAGTGTGATCGCGCCGTTCAACTTCCCACTCATCCTCTCGATCCGCTCGGTCGCGCCGGCGCTCGCGCTCGGCAACGCGGTGCTGCTCAAGCCGGACCCGCGCACGGCCGTCTGCGGGGGCGTCACGCTCATGCGCGTCTTCGAGGAGGCCGGGCTGCCCGAGGGCGTGCTGTCCCTGCTGCCGGGCGGCGCGGAGACCGGGACGGCCGTGGTCGAGGCGCCCGAGGTGCGGGTGGTCTCCTTCACGGGCTCGACGGCGGCCGGCCGCCGGGTGGGTGAGGCCGCGGCCCGGCTGCTCAAGCGCGCCCACCTCGAGCTCGGCGGCAACAACGCCCTCATCGTGCTGCCGGGGGCGGAGATCCCCAAGGCCGCCTCGGCTGGCGCGTTCGGCTCCTTCATGCACCAGGGCCAGATCTGCATGACGACCGGGCGGCACTTCGTCCACGACTCGGTGTACGACGACTACGTCGCCGCGCTGTCCGAGAAGGCAGAGAACCTGCCCGTGGGCGACCCCGCGACGAGTCAGGTGGCGCTCGGGCCGATCATCGACGAGCGCCAGCGCGACCGCATCCACGGCATTGTCGAAGCCTCCGTCGCCAAGGGCGGCCGCCTCGCCGCGGGCGGGACCTTCGAGGGGCTCTTCTACAAGCCGACCGTCCTCGCGGACCTCGACCTTGAGAACCCCGCCTTCGCAGACGAGATCTTCGGCCCGGTCGCTCCGGTGACGAGGTTCTCGAGCGTGGAGGAGGTCGTGGAGCTCGTCAACGCCAACGAGTACGGCCTGTCCGTCGGCATCCTCGGCGATGTCGGGACGGCCATGAAGATCGCAGACCGCGTCCACTCGGGCAAGGTCCACATCAACGAGCAGACGGTCTCCGACGAGGCCAACGCGCCCTTCGGCGGGGTCGGCGCCTCCGGCACGGGGTCGCGGTTCGGCGGGGCCACCGCCAACATGGAGGCCTTCACCGAGGTCCAGTGGCTCACGATGCGCCCTGACATCGCCATCTATCCGTTCTGAGCCGGGATCCCGCTGGGACCGCCGTTCCTGTGGGAATGCTGGGACTTGGGCCCGCTGGGCACTAAGTCCCTATCTCGCTGCGCCGGCGCGGCGCACCGTGAAGGCGTGGACACACCACTGACGGCCTTCGCGTCCGCGGCCCGCTTCGAGGCCGACGGCATCTATCTCGGATGGGGTTCCTTCACGGTCCAGCTGGGGAACCTGATCGTCATCGTCGCGATGATCGTGCTGTTCATCGCCGCGCTCCTCCTGCCCTTCCCGGGAGGACGGGGCCGGCGATGACCAGCGCCCACCCCGCTCGCCGGGAGGCTGCCCCCGGAGGGCATATCGCGAACTGGACCGGAAGGCTCCGCGAGCGGGGCGTCCGCACGCTCCCCCCGGACAGGCTGCTGCCCGAGACACAGCCGAGCTACGTCGCCTCATGGATCTACGTGTTCGGTATGGGCGCCATCGCGGCGCTTCTGTATGTCATCGCGTCCGGAGTCGTCCTGGCCCTCAACGGTCCCGCCTGGTACCACGTCTCGGCGCTCGGGCACTTCATCAACAGCACCCACCTGTGGAGTGTGGAGCTGTTCTTCATGCTCATGGTCATCCACCTGTGGGGGAAGTTCTGGATGGCGTCGTGGCGCGGCGGCCGGGCCCTGACATGGATCACCGGGGTCATCGCGTTCGTCGTCTCGATCGTCACCGCGTTCACCGGCTATCTCCTCCAGACCAACTTCGACTCCCAGTGGATCGCGTTCGAGGCCAAGGACGCGCTCAACGCCGTCGGGGTCGGCGCGTGGTTCAACGCCGCCAACCTCGGCCAGGTCCTCATGTGGCACATCGTTCTCCTGCCGCTCGCGGTTGGCGCCGTCGTCGTGCTCCACGTGCTCCTCGTGCGCGTCCACGGGGTCGTCCCGCCGCTCGAGGCGTCGGAGCACGACGCTCAGCTGCGGCCCGGAGCCGGGGCGGGTGAGCCGTCGTGAGCCGGGGCGCCGATCTCGACCGCCAGCCCTGGCGCGGAGCCGTGCGCGAGTACGATCTGGTCAAGGAGCTCGTCTACGCGCTCGTGGTCGTCGGGGTCCTCACGGTCGGGCTCGCAGCGGTCTTCGGATCCCCCGACGAGGCGCCGGTGACGCTCAAGCAGTGGGCGACCGCCGCGCCGTCGGACTTCGTGGCCACCGCGACGGCCGAGCTCGGCGGGACGAGCGAGACCGCCGGATACGGGCCGCCGTACAACGGGACGCAGGGCGCGAGCCAGACCCTCGGCCCGATCGACCTGCAGAGCCTCTCCGGCGTCCGGCTGCCGGTCGACACCGCCCAGGACCTGGTCCTCGGCCCGCTCGAGACGCTCCCGCAGCCTCCCGCGGAGGTGGCCGCGTGGACCGGCGCGACGGACCAGCAGCGCAGCGACTGGACGGCCGCATACGCCGACGCGCTCTCCAAGGCGCCCGACGGCGACCCCTCCCAGGTGCCTTCCGGCGACTACGGGCCCGTCCCCGCGCTCGACGGCGCGCTGCTCGCGATGGCGCGGAGCGGTTCGCTGGACGCAGCGCTCGACGGCGGCGCGTCGCCCGGGCTCGACCGCACACGAGAGGTGCTGTTCCTCGGCGACGGGCAGTACTTCCAGGGGCTCGCCGAGGACCAGCACCTCACCGGCGACCAGTGGGGCATGATGAACGAGACCGGCAACTACCCGGGCCAGTCGTGGCTGTGGCTCTTCTCGTTCTGGTACCAGATCCCGCCCTTCACGGGGCTCGCGAACGCGGACCTCGTGATCACGCTCATCATGGCCCTCCTGACGATTGCCCTCATGCTCGTCCCGTTCATCCCCGGGGTGCGCTCGCTGCCGCGGATCATCCCGGTCCACCGGCTCATCTGGCGGGACTACTACCGCCGCCGCAGAGGGTGAAGGACTGGTCACCGGGGGTTCTTCGCTCCGTGGTAGAAAACTAGGGTGAACCCCCCGAACCCTGTGAACACCCCATCTGTGAAGACGCCCAAACCCATCTCCCGCCGCATCGTCGGGACCGGTATCGCCGCGACCATCGTCATCGGCGCGGGGGCCTTCGTCCTCAGCTTCTCCGCCCTGACCGACCTGGCCGTGCGTGCCGGCATCAACCCCACGATCGCCTGGATGTGGCCGCTCATCGTGGACGGCATGATCGTCGCCGCAACCGTGGCCATCGTGGCCCTCGCGGGCCGCCAGGGGAGGGAACAGCTCTACCCGTGGATCCTGCTGTTCTTCGGCGCGATCGTCTCGACCGCCGCGAACTCGATCCACGCGGTCCTCGCCGTCCGGGCCGAGAA
This sequence comes from Sinomonas sp. R1AF57, assembly GCF_002224485.1. Taxonomy (GTDB): domain Bacteria; phylum Actinomycetota; class Actinomycetes; order Actinomycetales; family Micrococcaceae; genus Sinomonas; species Sinomonas flava. The sequence goes on along the minus strand of NZ_CP022463.1, from coordinate 3,510,459 downwards.
CGGCAACGTTCCCGTCGTCGTCTCGGCACTCGTCGCCGCGATGCCACCCGTCGTCCTCCTGGCCATCACCCACCTCACGGTGCTCCTCGTGCAGTACGCCCGATCCGCAGCCGAGACGTCCGTCCGCGCGGCCGAGGAGGCGGCTGGCCTGGCCGAGCTCGGCGCCGAGGTCGACGCCGCGATGGCCGGGCTCGACGTCGACGCCCTCGAGGCGGCGCTGGCCGGCGACGGGCCCGAGGGTGACGCGGCGTCCGCACCGAAGCCCGCGCGTCCGGCACGCAAGCCGCAGACCTCGCAGGTGTCCTCGGCAGCGACTCCGGCAGGGGGGACCGAGGAGGCGCCCAAGGCCGCCCCGAAGCGGAAGCCCCGCAAGGCGGCCGCCTCTGCGACGTCGCGCCCCGCCGCGGCGACCGGTTCTGTCCGGAAGGTGGAGTCAGCGGCTGCCGGGGAGTCGGGAGCTGGGGAGCCGGCTTCCGCGGAGTCTGGAGCTGGGGATTCCAGCACGGCCGGGGCTCCCGCGCCGAAGGGCGCTTCGGCCGCACGTCCGAATGCCAAATCTGGGCTCGGCTCCGGACGCCCGATCATGCCCGACCTCTCGACGGTCACCTCCGTGAACCCGCTGCTCCGGGGCCCGGCACCCGCCGAGCGCTCGGCCGAGAAGGCGGAGGTCACGGAGTCCCCCGAGTCCGCGAAGGACGCCGAGCTGTCGCCCGAACTCGAGGACGCCCGCGCCTGATCAGGCCCGGGCCCGGGCGAACGCCTTCGCGTTGGCGATCACGACGCCGCCCAGCACGATGCACCCGCCGATGACCTGGGGCAGCGTGATCGCCTGCCCGAGGAGCACCGTCAGGATCGCCGTGAACACGGTGATGAGGTTCAGGAACACCCCGGCACGGGCCGGCGGTATGACCCTCAGCGCCCGGTTCCACAGGAGGTAGGAGAGCACCGACGGGCAGACGGCGATATACGCGACGGACCACACGGCGTCGGGCGTCGCAGGCAGGGTCGGCCCGCCGAGCGCGAGGCTCACCGGCGCGAGGAGGACGACGGCGGCCACCGCCTGCGCGGCCGTCGACGCGATGGGCGGGACCGGTGGGGCAACGCGGCCGAGGATCGTGTAGGCCGTCCACACGACGATGGCCGCGAGCATGAGCAGCTCGCCCTGCCCGAACCCGCCCCGCCCGAAGCCGCCGGTCAGCAGCCGGGCCGGGTCGCCCTTGGAGAGCACCACGAGGACCCCGACGAGCGCGAGGAGCACGCCGAGGATGCTCGTCGGGGTGAGCCGCTGCCTGAGGAAGACGGCGGCCGCGAGGGCGATGAGCGCGGGGTTGAACGCGTTGATGAGCGAGGCGCTGAACGCGTCGGTGAACTCGAGCGACCCGTAGAGCAGGAGCGTGTACCCCAGCATGCCGGTCGCGCCGAGCGCGAGGAGCCACGGCCAGCCGCGCAGCACCTCGCGCCACCGCGGCCTCTCCACGAGCTGCGCGATGACCACCAGCGGCACACAGGCGAGCAGCCACCGCAGCAGCACGAGGCTGACCGGGTCGACCGATCCGACGGCGGCCGCGCCCACCACGTAGTTGCCCGCCCAGAACAGCGTCGCTCCCAGGAGGGAGAGGACGCCGCCCAGGGCGGCCATGCGCGGCGCGGTCTTCAGGTCTGCACTCATTCCATGAGGGTCAGGGTTAGCCCGCGGCCGCAATTGTCGGGTTGAGGCGGGTTGCAGGGCATCGCACCCGCCTCAACTCGACAATTGCGCCAGAGGCGTGGGTCCAGTCGGTCCAGCCTGGCCTCAGGCGACCGGCTGCGGGGCCTGCGGCGACGTGAGCCGGGTGAGGGAGTCGACGTCGCGCACCGCGCCCTTGTCGGCGGAGGTCGCCATGGCGGCGTAGGCGCGCAGCGCCGCGGAGACCGGGCGCGCGCGGTTGGCCGGGTGGTAGCCGGTGGTGGCTTCGAGGCGCTCGCGGCGCGCGTCCAGTTCGGCCTGGTCCACCACGAGCTCCATGGAACGGTTCGGGATGTCGATGCGGATGAGGTCGCCGTCCTCGACGAGCGCAATCGTGCCGCCGGAGGCCGCCTCGGGCGAGATGTGCCCGATCGAGAGGCCCGACGTGCCGCCCGAGAAGCGCCCGTCCGTGATGAGCGCGCACTTCTTGCCCAGGCCGCGGCCCTTGAGGAACGAGGTCGGGTACAGCATCTCCTGCATGCCCGGCCCGCCCTTGGGCCCCTCGTAGCGGATGACGACGACGTCGCCCTCCTTGACCGTCTTGTTCAGGATCTTCTCGACAGCCTCGTCCTGCGACTCGCACACGACCGCCGGGCCCTCGAACGTCCAGATCGACTCGTCCACGCCCGCGGTCTTCACGACCGCGCCGTCCACGGCGACGTTGCCTCGCAGCACCGCCAGGCCGCCGTCCTTCGAGTACGCGTGCTCGACACTGCGGATGCAGCCGCCCTCGGCGTCGGTGTCGAGGGAGGTCCACTCGTTCGACTGCGAGAACGCGGTCGAGGAGCGCTGCCCGCCTGGCGCGGCGTGCCAGAGCTGCTGGGCCTCCTCGGTGGCCTTGCCGCCGCGGATGTCCCACGCGTCCAGCCATGAGGCGAGGTCGGGGGAGTGGACCGAGTGCACGTCGGTGTGGAGGAGGCCGCCGCGGTTGAGCTCGCCGAGCAGCGCGGGGATGCCGCCGGCGCGGTGCACGTCCTCCATGTAGTACGTCTTGTCCTTGGCCACGTTCGGCGCCACCTTGGCGAGGCACGGGACCTTGCGAGACTTCGCGTCGATCTCCGCGAGGCCGTACTCGACGCCTGCCTCCTGCGCCGCCGCGAGCAGGTGCAGGATCGTGTTGGTCGAGCCGCCCATCGCGATGTCCAGGGCCATGGCATTGTCGAACGCCTGCGCCGTGGCGATCGAGCGCGGGAGGACGGAGTCGTCGTCGTCCTCGTAGTAGCGCTTGGCGAGGTCGACGACGGTGGCGCCCGCCCGCTCGTAGAGAGCCTTGCGCGCGGTGTGGGTCGCGAGGACCGAGCCATTGCCGGGCAGGGAGAGGCCGATGGCCTCGGTGAGGCAGTTCATCGAGTTGGCGGTGAACATGCCCGAGCAGGAGCCGCAGGTGGGGCAGGCGTTCTGCTCGATGAGGTCGATGTCGGCATCGGAGATCGACTCGTCGACGGCGTCGGCGATCGCGTTGACCAGGTCGAGGGAGCGGACCGAGCCGTCCGTGAGCGTCACGCGGCCGGCCTCCATCGGGCCGCCCGAGACGAAGACCGTGGGGATGTTCAGGCGCAGCGCGGCCATGAGCATGCCCGGGGTGATCTTGTCGCAGTTGGAGATGCACACCAGGGCGTCGGCGCAGTGCGCGTTGACCATGTACTCGACCGAGTCCGCGATGAGGTCGCGCGACGGGAGGGAGTACAGCATGCCGCCGTGGCCCATGGCGATGCCGTCGTCGACCGCGATGGTGTTGAACTCGCGCGGGACGGCGCCGGCGGCGAGGATGGCGTCGGAGACGATGCGGCCCACCGGGGCAAGGTGGGTGTGCCCGGGGACGAACTCGGTGAACGAGTTGGCGACAGCGATGATCGGCTTGCCGATGTCCGCGTTGGCGACGCCGGAGGCGCGCATCAGTGCGCGGGCGCCGGCCATGTTGCGGCCATGGGTGACAGTACGGGAGCGAAGAGCTGGCATGGGACCACACCATCACGCGCGCGCGGGCCCCCGCCAGACTGCAGTGATACTAGTAGTGAAACTACTAGCGTTCGAGGAGGTCGGGGTGGAGCCTGCAGCGCCCGCCGATGCCCGGCGCAAGGAACTGGGCGCCTTCCTGCGCAAGAAGCGCGAGCGCGCCGTCCGGGCCGAGTACGGACTCCCGCCCGTCGGGCGTGGCCGCCTGGTGGGGCTGCGCCGCGAGGAGATCGCGTTCCTCTCCGGCGTCTCGGTCACCTGGTACACCTGGCTCGAACAGGGCCGGGACATCAACCCTTCGCGCCAGGTGCTCGACGCCGTCGCGGTCAACCTGCGCCTCACCGCGCCGGAGCACGACTACATCCTGGGCCTGAGCGGCTTCGCCCCGGCCCCGCGGGAGGCGCCGGCCGCTCCCGAGCCGGTTCCCGAGCATGTCCAGCATCTCCTCGAGGCCCTCGACCCGGCGCCGGCCTTCGCCGTCACGTCCACGTGGGACATCGGGGCCTGGAACCACGGGTACGAGGCGCTGTTCCCGGGCATCGCCTCGGTCCCGGCTCCGGACCGGAACCTCCTGCGGCTCACCTTCACGGATCCCTACGTGCGCGGCATGCTGCCCGACTGGGAGGTCACGGTGCGCAGCTTCCTGGCCGACTACCGCGCGGAGGCCGGCTCGCACGCGGACCGCGCCGCGCACGTGGAGCTGGTCTCCCGGCTGCGGCAGGACTCGGAGGACTTCGCCCGCGCCTGGGACGACCACGAGGTGCGCCGCTTCGCCTCACGCGCCCGGACCTTCCTGCACCCGGTGGCCGGGCGCCTGGACTTCGAGCAGCACCAGCTCGTCCCGTCCGACGCCCCGACCCTGCACATCGTCGCGTACCTCCCCGCGCCGGGGTCGGACACGCGGGAGCGCATGGCCGAGCTCGTGCGGCAGGCGTCCGCGGCGGACGCGGCCGACTAGGAGGCCGCGCCGAGGTGCTCCACGATGGCCCGCGCCACCTCGCGGGGCGAGTCCTCGGTGGGGATGTGCTTGCCCTCGACCACCACGAGGTCCGCATTCGGGATCTCCTCGACGTACCGGCGGGCGAACTCGACCTTCTGGAAGTCGTCGTCGCGTCCCCACACCAGCCGCGTGGGGATGGCGGCCTCCTTCAGCGCCGGGACCAGTGCAAGGGTGTACCGGGAGTCGGCGGCCGCCGCCATCGCCATCCAGGACCGCACGCGTGCCGGCTCGTGCCACGGGCTGAGGTAGTCCGCGAGCTCCTCCTCGCTCAGCATGCGGTTGGTGCTGCCGCGGGTCGAGGTCTCGCGGGCCTTCAGCAGGTCCGTGGTGCCGGTGGAGTCGCGGACGGCACGGTCGCGGAAGCGTTCGACGGCGGGCACCGGCCAGGAGTCGAACATCACCGCGTTCATCAGCACCATCTTCCGCACGCGCCCGGTTGTGGCAGCCAGATGCTGGGCGATGCCGCCGCCGATGTCGTGGCCGGCCACGTCGAAGCTGTCCAGGCCGAGGGCGTCGGCGGCCCGGCCCACGGTCTGCGCCAGGGCGGGCACGGTGGCCTGCTCGGGCGTGAGCTCACCCGTGCTCGCGCCGAACCCGGGCAGGTCCAGGGCGATGCAGCGCGCGGCCCGTCCCAGCTCCGGCAGGACTGATGCCCAGACCCGGCTCCAGAACGTCCCGTGCAGGAGGAGGAGCGGGGGCAGGCCCGGTTCCCCCGCGGTGAGGTAGGACAGCTCGTCGCCGTCGACCTCGACGGTCCTGCGGCTGACGGGATTCGGCATGCTTTCCTCCGTGTTCACGCTGGCCGGTCCGCCTCGGCGGCTGTCTCGAGTTCGGGTTCGATGTAGATGAGGCTGGCGGCCGGCACAGCACGCCGGATCCGGTGCTCGGCGTCCTTGAGCCGGTCCACGAGGTCCTTGGCGGTGACGCACTCGAGCACGGCGATCTTTGCCGTCACGAGGATTTCCTCGGGCCCCAGATGCATGGTCTTGAGGTGGATGAGCCGGTTCTGCCCCTGGCCCTCCAGCGCCTCGCGGATCGCGCGGAGCTGGGGCTTGCCGGCGGATTCGCCGAGGAGCAGCGAGGTCATCTCCACCGCGAGCACGGCGGCGACGAGGATCAGGAGGATGCCGATGAACGCAGTGCCGGCGGCGTCCCACAGCCCGTTGCCCGTCAGCAGGGTCAGCCCGACCCCGAGGAGGGCGAACAGGAGTCCGACGACGGCGGCCGAGTCTTCCATGAGGATCACTGGCAGCTCGGGCGCCTTCGCCGTCGTGATGAACCGGCGCCAGGACTGGCCCGCGCGCAGCGGCTTTGACTCCGAGAACGCGACGAAGAACGACCGCCCCTCCATGGCGATGGCGCCGACGAGGACGACGAGGGGGACCCACCACCAGCTGCCTTCGATCGGGTGCGGGTCCTGCCATTTGTGGTACGCCTCGTAGAGGGCGAACAGGCCGCCCAGGCTGAACAGCACGATCGAGACGACGAAGGCGTAGATGTACCGGCTGCGCCCGTGGCCGAAGGGATGCTGCTCGTCGGGCTCCCGCTTCGAGGCCTTCCTCCCGATCAGCAGCAGGATCTGGTTCCCAGAGTCGGCCACCGAGTGAATGGACTCGGCCAGCATCGACGACGACCGGGTGAGCAGGAACGCAATGAACTTCAGCACAGCGATGCCGAGATTCGCGGCCAGTGCCGCGAGCACAGCCTTGGTGCCGCCGCCAGCAGCCACGGCTTCCTCCTTCCGGGTCTTTCGACCACCGAGTAGTGGATGGTCTGGGCGGTGACCCTGCCGCCGCGGATCACATAGCTGTCCGCGCCGTCGTGCGGTTCGTCCACGGCGTGCCTCCCCGTTCGTGCCAGCGGCAGTCTTCATTCCAGCAGCAGTGTTCGTTCCTCCCGCAGGGCGCTGTCTCCGGCAGATTCCCGTCGCGTGGGCGAACGGGCGTCTGTGCCTTACCCGTGTGGCGGAGCGGCAATCCGATGCCGTCGCAGGCTGCGCTGGTTGGGGCGTCGGTGTGAGGGAACTGTGCGGAGGTGGACCCTTTCCTGCTCCCTCCGTTGCCTGCGCGGCCTCGGCCGACCGACCGGAACGCTCAGACGGCCGCCTTCGGGCGGATGATCAGGACGGGGCACGAGGCGTGGTGCGCGATCTGGGTCGAGACCGATCCGAGCAGGAGCCCGGTGAACCCGCCGTGGCCGCGGGACCCGACGACGAGAAGGTCCGCGTCCTTGGAGGCATCCAGCAGCCCGGCGGCGGGCAGGTTCCTCACGAGCGACCGCTCAATCTCCACCCCATCGGCGGAGACGGCCTCCAAGGCTTTGGCCTGGACTCGTTGGGCAGCATTGAGGGCGTCGTTGATCCCGGCATCCTCGACGGTTGAGGGCACCGGGACGTAGTGCCACGCCGTGACCACGCGGACGCGTCCGCGCCGGAGCCGCGCCTCGTCCACGGCCCACTGAAGCGCGGCCGCCGAATGCTCGGACCCGTCGACCCCGACCACCACTAGGAATCCACCGCCAGAATCCATGCTTCCGTCCTTCCCACGGGCCAATCAGGCAGGGCCAGTGTCATTCTGCGGTCCTTGCCGGTCAAGGTCCGGGGCAGTGCACGCGGCTCCCCTCCTCCGGGGGACCACGCGAGGAGGGCGGGCCCAGACTGATGAGTTTGGGCGCCGGGGTAGTGGGGGACCGGTGGGAGAGAAGCTGGACGGAGAGGAGCGGCGATGAGGCGTGCGGGATGGGCACGGGGGCCGCTTTCTCGGCTCGCTGCCCTGCAGGGTGCGGCTGTGGCCGCCGCGCTCCTGCTGCTCTCCGCAGCCTTCCTCGTCGGCTGCAGTCTTCCCGGAGGGCACGCACCGGGCCCCGCCGGGACCGCGCACGGCAGCCAGCTGTCCGCGCGCGCCGAGGCCTCGAACCTGCCAGCTGAGCCGCCGACCCTGCCAGAACGGCGCGCGGCCCCGGAGCGGGTCGAGGATGACCCGCTCCCGGCCAAGCCGCACCCGTGCTGCGTCTCGGCCCTCCAGTCGGGAAGGGTCTCGCTACAGCCGGACGCTGCTACCTCAACCCCCGTGCACGCCGACGCTCCAGCCGCGCACGCGCTTTGGGACAGGGACGCTCTGGCGCGCCCTGCCCCACCCGACTCCAGCCCACCGCGACCGCCGTCCCTGGAGGGACTGTCGATCAGTCGGACGTAGGACCCTGGCCAGAGGGGCCAAGACACGTGGCACCGCTGCCGCGGCCGCCCGACCGCTCCGGCCATCTGCCGATTCGACTGACCTACTTCCAAGGAGACGAGAGCCATGACCCATCACATCCAGAGCATGCTGGAGACCTACCCCAAGGACCTCGGCGGGATCGACCGCGAGAAGCTGGCCGAGTGCATCGAGGCGTGCTTCGAGTGCGCCCAGACCTGCACTGCGTGCGCCGACGCATGCCTCAGCGAGGACATGGTCGCCGACCTCACCAAGTGCATCCGCACCAATCTGGACTGCGCAGACATCTGCGTCACCACCGGCAGGGCGCTTTCCCGCCATACCGGCTACGACGCGAACATCACCCGGGCGCTGCTGGAAGCCTGCCGCACGGTCTGCGCATCCTGCGGCGACGAATGCGGGCAGCACGCTGAGATGCACGAGCACTGCCGTGTCTGCGCCGAAGCCTGCCGCCGCTGCGAGCAGGCCTGCGCCGACCTCCTGGCCGCTCTGGGCTGAGCGCCTCCCAGAACTGGTCCACGAGGGTGCCGGCACGGCGGGAGCCGTGCGGGCACCCCGGGGCTGCCTTGAACGAAGGAGCCACCATGAAGTCCAACTACTGGAAGTTGGCACTGACCCTCGCAGTGAGCTTCGTGATCATGTTGCTGCTGACCTACTCGATGATCCGCACGTGGGACCACTTCTACCTGAATCTGGCCAACGCCTACATGGCCCTGATGATGGTGGCCCCGATGGGGATCCTGATGCTCGCCGTCATGTGGGGCATGTTCAAGGACAAGCGGCTCAACATCATCCTGATGGCCGTCCTTGCCGTGCTCTTCGCCGTCGTGTTCGCCTTCGGCAGGTTCGAGACCTTCATCGGCGACCGCCAGTTCCTGGAGTCGATGATCCCCCACCACTCACGGGCGATCCTGATGTGTCAGGAAGCCAGCATCACCGACCCGGAGATCAAGGACCTCTGCGACGAGATCGTCTCCTCGCAGCAGAAGGAGATCGACCAGATGAAGGCAATCCTCGAGCGCCACTGACCGCGGCCTCCGTGCGCCGCCGCCGCGTGGGCGCCGTGCCTCAGCTGAAGTGCGTCTCGGGATTCGCGTCGCCGAAGCGGGCAAGCACCGTAGAGGCGACTTCGCGCAGTTTCATGTTGCGGTGCATCGAGGCGCTCTTGAGGACCTCGATGGCCTGCGCCGGGGTGCAGTTCGACTGGGCCATGATGACCCCAGCCGCGAGGTTGATCGTGGTGCGGGACTCGAGGGCCGCGGCGAGGTCCGCGGACCTCTCGCTCTCCTGGGCGAAGCGGATGGCCAGCTGGACCGAACGGGACGCGAGGGCCGCGAGTTCCTCGGCCTCGGCGCGGAGATCGGCCGAGAAGCCCTCGGGCTCGGTGCTGTAGCTGTTGAGCGCGGCGGTGGCCTTGGCCGAGGTGGGCAGCGGGATCGGGGTCGCGAACACCGAGCGGAGGGGAGCGCCGTCGACGGCCTGGCGGTAGCGGGGGTAGCGCTTCGTGGTGCGGAGGTCGGGGACGTAGACGGTGCGCTCGGTGCTCACGGACTCCTGGCAGGGGCCCTCGCCGCTCGCGTACTGGACCTCGTCCATGGCCTCGGCCATCGCATCGCTGCTCGCCATAGTGCTCCGACGGCCGTCGCGGTCCACCGTGACGCTGCAGGAGACCTCGCCGATGCCCGAGAGGACCTTCGCTGCGAGCTGGGAAATCCGCGTCAGGAAGGTCGAGAGGTCCGGGCCGTCGAGCAGGAGGTCGAGGAGCTCGTCCTCCCGGGCCCGCGCCATGGCCGAGCGCCCGTCGACCACGGCGCCGTTCTCCGGAGGCGTCGGCGCGGTCGCAGACCCGTTCGAGGGGGCGCTAGCCTCCTGCGGAGGCGCGGCCACCCCCACGTCCGGTTCGCTTCGGCGGTCGGCACCACTCGCGGTCTCGTCCATGATCACCCCTGCCTCCCTCAGATGGCCCTCGCGGGACCAGCGTGATTCCCAGCGTACGCCGTGCGGGCCTGCCCGCTACCCCGCCTTCCGGTGGATCGACTTGTAGGTCAGGTAGGCCCCGAGGCCCTCGATTCCGTACTCCGTCCCGAGCCCGGAATCGTGCCGGCCGCCGAACGGCGCGGAGTGGTTCGAGGCGAAGAAGTTGATGCCGATAGACCCCGTGTCCACTCTGTCAGCGACGGCCAGGGCCGCCTCCGGGTCGGACGAGAACACGAGGCCGCCGAGGCCGAACTCGGTGTTGTTGGCCAGCGCCACGGCCTCGTCGACCCCGCCACCGGGGGCCGAGTCGTCGTACTTCAGGATCGTCAGGACCGGTCCGAAGATCTCCTCCCGCGCCACCCGCATGGACGGGGTGACGTCCGCGAACACGGTCGGCTCCACGAAGAACCCACCCTCGAGGCCGGTCTCCGGAGCGAACGACGCCGCCCTGCCGCCCGCCGTCGCCCGCGCGCCTTCCGCGAGCCCTGACTCGACGTAGCCCATGACCGTCCCGAACTGGGCCTTGGTGGCGCTGGGCCCGAAGACCGTGGACGGGTCGAGCGGGTCGCCCTGCGGCGCCGCGGCGATGACGGACCGGGCCATCTCCACCACCTCCTCGTACCGCGAGGCCGGGGCAAGGATGCGCGTGGAGATGTAGCAGGTCTGTCCCGTGTTGCGCATCGAGGAGCGGATCAGCACCTTGGCCATCGCGTCCAGATCCGCGTCCGGGAGCACGATCGCGCTGGACTTGCCGCCCAGTTCCAGGGTGACCGGCCGCAGCAGCTCCCCGCACGCCGCCGCGATGCGCCGCCCCACCGGCGTCGAGCCCGTGAACGCGACCTTGTCCACACCCGGGTGCTTCACGAGCAGGTCGCCCATCCGGCCCGAGCCGGTCACGAGGTTCACGACGCCGGCCGGCACGCCCGCGGCCGCGACGGCGTCGACGATGAACCGGATCGACAGCGGCGTGGGCGAGGCCGGCTTGATCACCACGGTGCACCCTGCCAGCAGCGCGGGGGCGAGCTTGATGACCACGAGGTTGATCGGGAAGTTCCACGGCGCGATCAGCGCGCACACCCCCACCGGTTCGCGCCGCACCACGGACTCCTGGCCCGGAGCGAACGGGAATGGGCGCACGTCCTCGCGCTCGAGGTACTCGGCGAGGGTCGCAAAGTAGCGGAAGATCCCCGCCGCGTTCGCCGCCGCCCCCCGCGTCTCCGTGATGGGCGAGCCGTTCTCGCGCGTGTTCGTCAGGGCAAGGGTCTCGGCACGGGCCTCGATCTCGTCCGCGATCCGCGTCAGGTAGGCGGCGCGCTCGGAGGGGGAGAGGCGGGGCCAGGGGCCGGCGTCGAACGCCCGGCGCGCGGCGGCCACCGCGGCGTCGACGTCCTCCGCCGAGCCGTCCGGCACCTCGCCCCACACCTCGCCCGTCGCGGGGTCCGTCACGGGGTTCCGTCCGGTACCGCGGGCGGGGACGTACGCGCCGTCGATGAACATGTCGTCGACGCGCGTGTAGGGGAGGTTGAGCGTCGCGCGCCGGGCGCGGGCATCCTGGGTGTGCGCATCCTGGGCTGTGGGCACGGTGGTCATCGGAGAACTCCCGTCTTGAGCAGCGCGTTCGAACGCGCGAGGTCCGCCCTGGCCATCTCGACGGCGGCGGCGGTGATGAGCTCGGGCACGATCTCGGCGGCGAGCCGGTCCGTGTACGTGGCCGGGTCCATGCCGAACCACGAGGAGGCCAGCGCGATCCCCGCCCGGTCGAAGCGCCAGGCACGGTCGGCGTCGCGCACGAGCGCGTCCTCGAGCGAGTAGGCGACGTGCCGCGTGTCGTGGCCGTCGATGATCGCCGTCACCCGCTCCACGAACTCGTCCGCGTACCCGAGACCCGGGAGCACCTCCTGGGCCACGAGGCAGCCCTGGTGCTCATGCTCGTAGCGGATCTGGGCCTTGCGCCAGTCGCCGGTGAAGCCCTCGGAGAGGATCCGGGACTCGTCGACGCGGGCCCAGCCGGTGTCGTGCAGGAGGGTCGCGACGAGCACGAGCTCGCGGTCCGCGCTCGGGTAGGCGTCGCACAGCCGCTCGGCGTAGGCGACCGAGATGGGCAGGTGGATGTCGTTCCCGCGCGTCCTGGTGTACGGCACCACGGCCTTCCAGAGCGCGTCGAGGCGGCCGCCCGGGCCCGCGGTGCTGGGCGTGTCGCAGATGGACCGGGTGTCCACGGGCCCCTCGGCGGGGATCGGCCGGACGGGGTGGGCTGCGGCGAACGCGTCCGCACGGGCCGTGTCCACGGCGGGCTGGCCGGCGTGCTGCTCGGCGGCGGACGACGGCGGCGGCTCGGCGCTCGCGGTCGCGCTCGCCTGCGGTGCGGCGAGGCTGGGGTGGTCAGTCATGGGATCCTCCGGTGCAAGGAAAGGGACGAGGGGGCCGGTGGGGCGGGTCGCCGTGCCGCGTCAGCAGGGACTCTGCCGGGTGCGCGACGGGGGCCGGCCCGTACGATCGGTGCCCGCCCGCACGATCGGTGCTGGTCCGCACCGATCGTGCGGCTGCGAGCCGATCATGCGAGCGTGGCCGGCCAGACGGCCTACGCGGCCAGGGTTTTAAGCTGGACGGTCATGTCCGGCGCGGCGCCGGCGGCAGCGACGGCGTCGGCCGGGATGTTCTGGCCCTTGGCGAGGGCGTTCTTGACGGCCATGAAGTCCAGCGGGGCGTTGACGCAGTCGGCGGCGATGATCCGGCCGGCGCGGTAGTACAGGACGGAGAACTTGCCGCGCTCGTCGTCGCGCCGGACCACGGTCTGGTCGTAGCCCATCGAGAGTCCGGCGATCTGCAGCTTGAGGTCCGCCTGGTTCGACCAGAACCACGGGATGCCCGCGTAGTCCTCGCGGCGGCCCATGAGCGAGTACGCCGCGACCTTCGCGTGCTCGATCGCGTTGTTGACGCTCTCGAGCCGGATGCGCTCGCCGGCGGGGGAGCCCGGGACCGGGTTGGGCATGTTCGCGCAGTCGCCCACGGCCACGGTCGTGCCGTCGGAGGCGAGCGCGTGCTCGTCCACGACGATCCCGTTGTCCACGGCCAGGCCCATCTGCTCGGCCAGCTCCGTGTTCGGGATGACGCCGATCCCCACCAGCACGATCTGCGCCGGGATCACCTCGCCAGCACCCCCGGCACCTTCGAGCTCGACGCCGGCGACGGCCTTCCCGCCGTCGCCCGTCGCACCCGGCACGAAGCGGGAGATGCGCGCGTCGAGGCGGATGTCCAGCCCGCGGGAGCGGTGCGCGTCGAGGAAGAACTGGGCGGTCTCCTCGCCGACGGCGCGGCCCACGAGCCGCGGCCCGTGCTCGAGCAGCACCACGTTCTTGCCCATCTTCTTCAGGCTCGAGGCGGCCTCGAGGCCGATGAACCCGCCGCCCACCACCACGACGTCGGTCGCGTCGCCAACCATGGCCTTCAGCGCCAGGGCGTCGTCGGCGTTGCGGAGGTACACGACGCCGGTGAGGTCGGCGCCGTCGACGGCGATCTTCCGCGCCCGGGCGCCCACGGTCAGGGCGAGGCGCTTGAACGGGAACTCCGCCCCGGACTCCGCGACCGCGACGCCGGATCCGTCAGGGTTCTTCTCAATCCGGACGATCCGCTGGTCCTTGACCAGCGTGACGTTGTGCTCGTCCCAGTACTCGGCCGAGCGGAAGATGAGCGACTCGTTGCCCACCTCGCCCTGGAGCCACTCCTTCGAGAGGGCCGGGCGCTGGTAGGGGCGGTGGTTCTCCTCGCCGAGGAGCGTGATGGGCTCCTCGAAGCCGAGGGCGCGGAGCGAGATGGCCAGCTGGACGCCGGACTGGCTCGCGCCGATGATCAGCAGGCCCGTGGGCTCCTGGCCGGGCGTGTCGGCAGCCATCTCACACCTGCGTTTCCGGGGTGGTCACGTACAGGTCCATCCCCTCGGTGAGCTTGAGCTGGCAGGACAGGCGCGAGTTCTCCTCGCGGTCCACGGCGGTGCCGTAGAGCATCTCGTCCTCCATGGGCTCCATGGGCGGGAGCTCGGAGAGGCAGTCCTCGCGGACGAACACGTGGCAGGTGGCGCAGGAGAGCGAGCCGCCGCACTCGGCGACGATCCCCGGCACGCCGTTGCGCACGGCGGTCTCCATGACGGAGTCGCCGGGGCGTCCCTCGATGTCCCGGACGGTGCCCTCCGCGTCGGTGTAGTGGACGGTGGTGGTCATTGGGATGCTCTCCTGAAAGTTGATGTCAGGTGGTGTTGACGAGGTTGAGGGGTCATGTCCCTGAGGTCATGTCCTGCGCGGTCAGATGAACTGCCGGCCGCCGTCGACCACGAGGGTCTGGCCGGTCATGTAGGAGGAGTCGGGGCTCGCGAGGAAGAGCGCGGCGCCCACGATGTCCTCGGGCTGGCTGGCCCGCTTGATGGCGCCGCGGTCCACGCCGTACGTGGCCGCGTTCTCCATGAGCCCGTAGCTGGCCTCGGTGAGGGTGAACCCGGGGGCGATCGCGTTGACCGTCACCCCGCGCTTGCCGAGCTCCTTGGCCAGGACCCGGGTCAGGGCCACGACCCCGCCCTTCGAGGTGACGTAGTGCGCCCACTGCTCGGAGCCCGAGTAGATCGTGGCGCTCGAGAGGTTGATGACGCGCCCGCCCTCGCCCAGGTACGGGCTGGCCGCGCGGGTCACGAGCCACGGGCCCTTGAGGTTCACGCCCATCACGAGGTCCCACTCGGCCGGGTCGATCTCCTCGAACGGGCTGCGGGTCACCGTCGCGTAGATGGCAGCGTTATTCACGACGACGTCGATGCGGCCTCCGCCGAACTCGGCGGCTTCCGCGGCCATCGCCTCGGTGGACGCGACGTCGGTGACGTCGACCTTCAGCCCGAGAGCCTGGGCGCCGGCCTCGCGGACGAGCTGCGCCGTCTCCTCGGCACCGGCCGCGTTCACGTCCGCCACCGCGACGCGGTAGCCGCGGGACGCGAAGCCGAGGGCGAAGGCCCGGCCCAGGCCCCCGGCCGCGCCCGTGATGAGCGCGAGCCGAGGGGACTGGGTGCCGCCGGAGGAGGGAGCCGGGTGCTGCTCAGACATGCGCCGGCTCCTGCGCGGCCTCGCCGTGGCCGTGCTCGTCGTGCGAGTGGCTGTGGGCACCGGGGCCGGACACCTCGGGCGCGTCCAGGATCTCCACGATGCCCTTCGTCCCGTCGACGCGGAGCCGCTGCCCGGTGACGATCGTGGTCGAGGCCGAGCCCGTGCCGGTGACGGCGGGGAGTCCGTACTCGCGGCACACGATCGCCGCGTGGCTCATCATGCCGCCGATGTCCGTGACGGTCGCGGCGATCTTGCCGAAGATCGGGCCCCAGGACGGCGCGGTGACGGGAGCGACCAGGATGTCGCCCTGCTGGACCTCGGAGAGGTGGTCGGCGTCCATGATGACGCGCGCCGGCCCTTCCACGACGCCGGGCGAGGCCGCCATGCCGCGGAGGCCGCCGCCGTCGACCGCTTCGCCTTCGCCCAGCCACTGCTGCACCTGCTCGGTGGTGATGCCCCAGAGCATGCGGGTGAAGGGCTCGGTGATGGAGGCCGGCGGGGTGTTGAGCGCGGGGGCCGGGCGGGCGGTCTTGAGGGCGTCGACGATGGCGCGGCGGCGCTCGATCTCCTCGGGCCAGTAGCTCGGGCCGATCGGCTGCGCGGCGCCCACGCCCCACCAGGTCACTAGGTCGAAGATCGCGTCGCGGACCTCGTTGCGGCCCAGGTAGAGCAGGTCGTCCGGCTGGGTCCAGAAGCCCTCGGCGTGGAAGAGGCGCGAGAGCTCGCGGATCTTGCGCCAGAACACGCCCATGGTCCAGTGCTCGATGTAGAAGTTGTGGTTCTCCACGTACGGGTAGCACTGGGCGGCCAGGCCGCGCTTGGCGTCGAAGGCGGCGAGGTTGTCGCCGTCGAGCAGTTCGCGGTACTCCTCGACGATCCGCTCCTTCTCGGCGACGAGCGCCTCGACCGGGCGGAGGATCTCCTGCCCGGCGTCCAGGCGGGCGATGTAGTCCTTGATGTAGTTGAGCGGGATCTCGGGGTGCTCGTTCCAGTACTTGTCGTGGCCGTAGAAGCCGTTGCCCACGGTGAAGTTGAACCACGGGTCGTGGGCCTCCTCCCACCGCTGGATCCAGTGCTGGCCCCCCTCGGAGGCGCGGATCGCGCCCAGGGTGGCGTCGGCGTCGTCCGCGTTCTCGAAGGCGGACTGGATCCCGAGCTCGACGGCGAGGGCGGCGAGGCCCTTGAGCTCGTCGTCGGGGCGGAACAGCTCCATGTCGACGCCCTGGACCATCGTCGCGATCGACTGGTCCGGGATGTTCGGGAAGACCTGCTTGCAGAAGTTGAAGAAGTCCAGGTAGGCGATGTACCCGAGGTTCAGGAACTCGAAGTGGTACTGCCAGTTCTGGTAGGCAAGCTGGATGAGGCGGTCGTAGTTGTCCATGAGGACCTCGGAGCCGTCCATGGCCTTGCCGGAGTGGATGTCCTCGATCGGGACGATGGCCGGAGGCTTGGCGAAGGTGATCTTCTCCATCTCGTCGATGGTGCCCTTGACCTTGGTGTGCCACTGCTCGAGCAGGCGCGGCCAGTTCTGGAAGTAGTAGCCCACGCGCTCCTCGAAGTCCGGCACGCGCGCGGCGATCTGGTCCTCCGGCACCGGGATGGGGCTCATGTAGAGGTAGCCGAGGTGGATGCGGAACTCGATCCCGTTGGCGTTGGGGATCATGAGGTGGCGGGCGTTGTACTGGCCCAGGCACTTGACCGCGAACTCGCCGCCGATCGTCTCGAACGGCTTGAACACCGTGGGCCAGTGCTGGGAGTCGCAGAACCAGAACTTGGCGTCCTCCTGCTCCTTGAGCTTGTCCTGGAACACGAGGTAGTAGGGGTACAGCTTCTCCCAGCCCTCGGCTCCGGCGGGGACCGGCAGCTCGGACGGCTTCGGGAAGGACTTCATCGACATTGGTGTGTCCTCTGCTCTGTTCGGGTGGAACGGGGTGGGTTAGGCGGTGAGCTTGATGGAGCCCCAGCTGAAGCCGCCGGACGACGGCGCTTGGCCGGCTTGGGTTGGTGCGCTCACCATGGGGGTCGGCTGGGTGTGGGCCTTGGACGAGTGGACTGTCTCGGGGCGGGCCTGCAGGAGGAGGAGGTTCTCGCCGTCGGGGAGGTCGGCGTCGAGGGCCCACTCGATGTCCTGCGGGGTCTTGTAGTGCTTCTCCGCGCGCTTGGCGAGGGTCGCGACCGCGGTGAGCTGGGCGTCGGTGAGGCAGCGGCGGGCGCGGCGCTCGGCGTCGACCTCGCGCTCCACGAGGCGGCGGGCGGCCAGGTCCGGGATGAGCTCGGCGTGCTTGTCGCCGAGGTGCTCGTTGATGAGGGTGAGCGTGACCTTGTCCAGGACGATGTTGTCCGGGGTGACCTGGCCGGAGACGACCATCTCGCCGACGCCGTAGGAGGCGTCGATGGTGATCTTGGAGCGGTCGCCGTTGGTGGGGTCGAGGGTCATGGCGACGCCCGAGGCCTTGGCGTTGACCATCTTCTGCACCACGACCGCCATGGAGAGGCCCTCGTTGGGGATGTTGTTCTTGAGGCGGTAGATGATGGCGCGGGAGGTGTAGAGGGAGGCCCAGCACTTGCGGATGTGCTCGCTGACGGCGCCGAAGCCCTCGAGCCAGAGGTAGGTGTCCTGCTGGCCAGCGAACGAGGCGTCGGGGAGGTCTTCCGCCGTCGCGCTCGAGCGGACCGCGACCGGGACGGGAGCGTCGAAGCGGGACATGAGGGCGTCGTAGGCGGCGACGGTCTGGGCCCGGGCCTCGGCGGGGACCGCGCGGGACTCGATGTCCGCGCGGATGGCGGCGGAGACGGCGTCGACCTCGGCGACGTCGTCCGGGTTGAGCCCGGCCAGGAGCGCGTGGATGTGGTCGGTG
Organism: Sinomonas sp. R1AF57; assembly: GCF_002224485.1. Lineage (GTDB taxonomy): Bacteria > Actinomycetota > Actinomycetes > Actinomycetales > Micrococcaceae > Sinomonas > Sinomonas flava. The sequence continues at coordinate 3,492,649 of NZ_CP022463.1, read as the reverse complement.
ATGCCGGCCTCGTGCATGAACGCGTCGAACTGGGCGGTGGTGACGACGAAGCCGGGCGGGACCGGCATGCCGGCCGAGGTCATCGTGACGAGGGAGGCGCCCTTGCCGCCGAGGTTCGCGAGGGTCGGCTCGGTGCCGCCGTCGAAGAACTGGATGTACTGGGTGTCTGTGAACTGCTGGGTCATGGGTCTCAGGCCTCCCACGAGACGGGAACGGACACGGGGACGCGGAACGAGAGGTTCTCGCGGAAGTCGATGCTCTCCGGGTCATCGACGTGGAGGTGCGGGAGCTTGGCCGTGGCTTCCTCGAGGGCGATCTTGGCCTGGAGCTTGGCGAGCATGTTGCCGAGGCAGTAGTGGATGCCGAAGCCGAAGGAGAGGTGCTCGCGGGCGTTGGGCCGGGTGATGTCGAAGGTCTCGGGGTCCTCGAACTTGGACTCGTCGCGGTTGGCGGAGCCCATGACGAGCAGGACGCCGGAGCCCTCGGGGATCTTCACGCCGCCGATCTCGGCGTCCTTCGTTGCCTTGCGGCGCCAGGCGACGATCGAGCCGGAGTAGCGCAGGACCTCGTCGATCGCGCCGGGGATCTTCTTGGGGTCCTCGACGAGCTGGGCCCAGACGGCGGGGTCCGCGGCGAGGAGGCGGAGGGCGTTGGAGATGAGCGTGGTGGTCGTCTCGTGGCCGGCGAAGAGGAGGCTGTAGGCCACCGAGGCGATCTCGTGGTCGGAGATCTCGGCGCCGTCCTTCTGGGCGGTGACGAGGTCTGCGATGAGGTTGTCGCCGCCCTCGGCGTGGGCCTTGGCGACGAGGGCGAGGCACGCCTGCCAGTACTCGACCAAATTGTGCGCGTGGGGGATCTGCTCCTCGTCGGAGAGGTCGCCCCAGGTCATCGCGGCGCGGGAGTCGGACCAGCGCTTGTAGTCGTCGAGCTTGGCCAGGTCCTCGCCGAGGAGGGTGAGGATCGTGATGGTGGGGACCTCGTAGGCGAGGTCCTTGACGATCTCGCCGTGGTGGGTGCCGGCGTCCTGGCCGCGGGCGATCATGGCGTCGAGGCGGTCGGCGACGTTCTGGCGGATGAACGGCTCGAGGACCTTGAACCGGCGGGGGGTGAAGGCCTTCTGGACGATGCCGCGGATGCGGGTGTGCTCCGGGGGGATGCGGGCAGAGAGGCCTGAGTAGGCGGTGAAGCCGCCTTCGTTCATGATTTGGGTGGCCTGCGGGCCGCGCTTGCGCACCGGCGCCTGGGCGTTCTCGGAGGAGAAGGTCTCCCAGTCCTCGAAGACGGCCTTGATGTCGTCGTAGCGGGTGACGACGAACATGTCGATCCGCTCGTCGTACATCACCGGCTCCTCGGTGCGGAGGGCCGCGTAGGCCGGGAAGGGGTTCTTCATCTGGAACGGCTCGTAGCCGTGGTGGGTGGCGTTGTGGGTTGCCGCGGGGGCGGTGGCGGCATTGGTTGAGGCGGCGGCGGGAGAGCCCGTGTCCGTCCCGGCCTCGGCGCCGAATCCGAAGGGACAGCGCGTTCCCTGAGTCTCCAGTGACATCAGCACTCCTTGATCTGGTGGCCTTCGGCCCGGCTGGGGGCCGGGCCTGTGCGTCTGGATCAAGTGTGGTCCTGATCACCGGGGAGTGCGGCGAGTCACCTTCCACTGAGCGGAAGTCGATTGATGGGCCCTGGCGGTTCAGGCGGCGCCATGCAGGGACATTCTCGCCTCGCGTGTTCTTGGGGCAAAGGCCTTGGGGCCGACCTCCCAGGCTTCGTGCTTCTGCACCTCGAGACGAACACGAGCATTTGGATTGCGCGGCTATTCCAAAGGATCTAGGCGGAGCAGGTTCGTGGATGCGTTAGCTTCGGCACCTATCCGGTCGCTCACCCCCACCAACTACTACGGAGGCACCTCAGCCTGCGGCCCATTTCGTCTTGAATATGATCGTTTCTGATACAGCGCGCTGAGCCGCCGATTGCTAACGAGTTTCAGGGCGTGTTGCTGTAATGCTTGCCGTGTACGCTCCTATGTTCTGCCTTCCCATGTTATTGATACATTCGAGCATGCGTGTCGGATACGGAAGGGTCTCGACCAGGGACCAGCATGTCGATGCCCAGCGGGACGCCCTTTCCGCTGCTGGCTGCTGCGATCAGGTCTTCGTGGACTCGGCCTCGGGCAAGCTCGCTTCACGGCCGGGGCTGGAGAAGGCGCTGCTGTCGGCGAACCGGGCGGGGGACCAGCTGGTGGTGACGAAGCTGGATCGCCTAGGCCGATCGCTGGAGAACCTGATCGAAGTCTCCAAGCAGCTCGAGGACAAGGGCGTCGATCTCGTGGTGCTGGATCAGGGCATCGACACCTCGACCCCAGTGGGGAAGATGTTCTTCCACATCCTCGGCGCGATCGCGGAGTTCGAGCATGCCCTGATGTCCGAGCGCACCCGCGATGGCCTGGCCGCGGCCAGGGCGCGAGGGCGGACGGGTGGGCAGAAGCCCAAGCTTGGGCCCCGGCAGGTGCGCCTGGCCCGCCAGATGTACGAGGAGACCGGCCCGGACGGGAAGCGCGCTTACACGGTTGAGGAGATCGCCGCTGAGTTCGGTGTCACGCGGCCCACCATCTACAGGCACCTCGCTAAACAGCACGAGCGCTGAACCGGGAACGGAACAGAGTGATGACTCTCTCCCCCCGCTTGGAGCGGTCACCCCGCCCGGCGTTGGGGGGACACCGGGACGGGGCGCCGTATGCCGGCTTCCCATCCCGAAGGCGGCAGGCCAGCACAGTTCGAAGGTAGGACAAGGCCATTGGGTGACCTAGAGGACTTCGGCCTGCTGGAGCTCTAAAGGGCGAGCTGGCGCCTCGCTCCTTGGCAGGGGTGTGCGGTCGGCGGCGCTCAGGAAGCCGCGAGGGCACTGGCCACCTACCGGTCGACGGGCCGGCTCGAGGTCTTCAGCCGGAATGGCTCTTCGACTGGCACTCCATCGTTCCCGATCGGAACCGTGGCCTTGGGGGTGCGCCCAAGGCCTGGTGTCAATATGGGTGATAGGCGCGGACTGTCAGGGTTCTTGCTGTCCCTGACCCGGCCCGCAATTCCATCCTCTAAGGAAAGCCCCGTGGATACCCGAAAGCTGAAGTATTTTCTGGCCGTCGTGGACCACGACGGCTTCAATCGGGCTGCAGAGCATCTGCTGATAGCGCAGCCTTCGTTGTCCCAAACCATTGCCAGTCTTGAGAAGGATCTGGGCGTGCCGTTGTTCCACAGGATCGGCCGGCGCGCTGTCCTCAGTGAGGCCGGTCAGGAGCTGGTTGGCCCTGCCCGGCTGGTCATGCGGGACCTTGATGCGGCCCAGTCTGCCGTCCAGGCTCTTCGGGGAGTCCGCAGCGGCCGGCTGGACATCATCACGATGCCGTCCCCGGGGGTCGAGCCGTTGACTTCCATGATTGCGGGGTTCACCCGATCGCACCCATCGGTGCGGCTGAATGTTCAAGCTGCCTTCACCCCGGAGGAGGTCATCGAATCCGTGCGCAGTGGCAGTACGGAGATTGGGCTGGCCGGATCACCCAATCCCATACGGGTCCCCGGCGTCCAGGTGCTCGAGCTGGAGCGCCAGCCACTGATCCTGATCGTGAATCCCCACACCGATACCTTCCGCCCGGGGACCGCGATCCAGCGCGAGGATCTGGCGGGCCACCGCTTCATCGCGAGCCAGCGCGGATCGCTGATGCGCTGGCTTGTCGATGATGCCCTGGCCCGCGGTGTCAACCTGGAGATCGTGGTCGAGGTGGCACACCGCACCTCCATCCTGCCGCTGGTACTGGCCGGCGTCGGGCACGCCGTCATGCCGTCGTCCTGGTCCCCGCTGGCGCACAAGTCCGGGCTCCGCACCCTTCTCATCGAGCCGGTGTCCGACCTGTACGTGGCAATCCTGAGCCGCAAGCAGGACCTCACCCCGGCCGCAAGGGCCTTCCTGCAGGTCGCCGAACTCCATGCGAACTGGGCAGAAGAGCCGCCCCATCAGCAGACATAGGCAGAGCCTATTTAGCGCATTGAATCTTGGTCTTGGACCCCGTCTGGCTGCGCCCCGTCTACTTGAAGAGGAAGGACGGTGTGACCCCGCTAACAGGGAAGCACCCCCACTCGACGAGGAGACACATCACCATGAGCACCACCCAGAAGTTCAGCATCGCTTCCATCCCGGCAGACGGGGTGGGCAAGGAAGTCGTCGCAGCAGGACGGCGCGTCCTGGACGCCCTGGCGGAGAACTCGAACCGCAGGTTCGCCTTCGACTGGACCGAGTTCCCTTGGGGCTCGGAGTACTACGCCCAGACCGGGAAGATGATGGATCCCAAGGGCCTGGACGCCCTGAAGGACTTCGACGCCATCTACTTCGGCGCCGTCGGATGGGAGAACGTCCCGGACCACGTCAGCCTGTGGGGCCTGCGCCTGAACATCACCCAGAACTTCGACCAGTGGGCCAACATCCGCCCGGTGAAGTTCCTTCCGGGCGTGCAGTCCCCGCTGCGCAAGGCCGACAGCACTGAGCTGGACTGGGTTGTGGTCCGCGAGAACAGCGAGGGCGAGTACGCCGGCCTCGGCGGGCGCAACCTTTCCGGCCGCGGCCCGGGCAACGAGGTCGCCCTGCAGACGGCACTGTTCACGGAGAAGGGCTGCGAGCGGATCATGCGCTTCGCCTTCGACCTGGCCCGCACCCGCACGGTGAAGAAGGTCTCCTCGGTGACCAAGTCCAACGCCCAGCAGTACGGCATGGTCCTGTGGGACGAGGTCTTCAACCGCGTTGCCCTGGACTACCCGGACGTGCAGACCGAGAGCGTGCTGGTGGACGCGATGAGCGCCAAGTTCATCCTCAAGCCCGAGGAGCTTTCCGTCGTCGTGGCCTCCAACCTCAACGCTGACATCCTCTCCGACCTCGGCTCGGCCCTGGCTGGCAGCCTGGGCCTGGCTGCAAGCGCCAACCTGAACCCGGAGCGCCGCTTCCCGTCCATGTTCGAACCGGTCCACGGCTCTGCCCCGGACATTGCCGGGAAGGGCATCAGCAACCCGATCGGCGCGATCGCCAGCGCGGCCCTGATGCTGGACCACTTCGGTCTGCACGAGGAAGCACGCCGGGTCGAGGCCGCCATCGAGGCCGCCACCGGCGCAGGCCACCTCACCCGCGATGTGGGAGGCGAGTCCGACACCGAGGACGTCACCGAGGCCATCATCAAGGCCCTCACGCTCGCTCCGGCAGCCGTCTAGCAACCAGTCCCCCCGGCGCCGCCGTCGCGGTTGCCGGTGCCAGGCACGGGGCGGGCAGTGAAGCAGTACCGCTGCCCGCCCCGCACCGAGTCTTCCTGAAGAACATCCTCCAGCGACATTCCACAATGAGGTAGGAATCATGGACCACGTCACGACAGCCGGCAGGGCGACGCCTGCCAACAAGCCCCGCTGGTACCGCCAGCTCTACTTCTGGGTACTGACAGCGATCGTCATCGGCGTCCTCGTCGGTTGGCTCGCCCCGGCAACCGGCATCGCGATGGAGCCGATCGGCACCACCTTCGTGAACGCGATGAAGATGCTCATCGGTCCCATCGTGTTCCTCACCATCGTGGGCGGCATTGCCAGCGTCGCGGACCTGAAGAAGGTCGGCATGACGGGCCTGAAGGCGCTGACGTACTTCCAGATCGGCACCATCTGCGCCCTGGCGATCGGGCTGGTGGCCATCAACGTCTTCCGCCTTGGTGAAGGCGTCAACGCGGACCCGGGCAGCATCAAGACGTCCGACTCGGCCGCGAAGCTGATCGATGCGGGGCAGCACCAGGAATGGTGGCAGTTCATCACCAACATCATCCCCACGAGCATCGTCCAGCCCTTCGTGGTGGGCGACATCCTGCAGATCATCTTCATCGCGGTGGTCTTCGGCATCGCCCTGAACGCCATGGGCAAGGTGGGCGCCCCGGTCCTGGACGGTGTGCAGCGCCTCACCGGGGTGATGTTCAAGATCCTGGGTTTCATCATGAAGGCCGCGCCCCTGGGCGCGTTCGGCGCCATGGCCTTCGCTGTGGGCAAGTACGGTGTCTCCTCGCTGACCAGCATGGGCGGGCTGATCGCGCTGTTCTACGCCACGTCCATCGTGTTCGTCGTGGTGGTCCTCGGATCGGTGATGGCGTTCCTGAGGCTGAACATCTTCAGCATGATCCGGCACTTCAAAGAGGAGTACATGCTCATCCTGGGCACCTCCACCGCTGAGCCGGCCCTGCCCGGCCTCATGCGCAAGCTCGAGCACGCCGGGGTCAAGAAGGAGACCGTGGGCCTGGTCGTCCCCACCGGCTACAGCTTCAACCTGGACGGCGCCGCCATCTACCTGTCACTGGCCGCCCTCTACATCGCCCAGGCCACGAATACGCACCTGAGCATCGGCCAGCAGCTGGGCCTGCTCGCGGTCATGCTCCTGACCTCCAAGGGCGCTGCAGGCGTGGCAGGCGGCGGCTTCATCGCCCTGACCGCCACCCTGGCGACCATCGGCACCATCCCCGCCGCGGGCATCATGCTGATCTTCGGCATCGACAAGTTCATGTCCGAATGCCGGGCCCTGGTCAATTTCACCGGCAACGCCGTGGCCACCCTCTTCATCGCCTGGTGGGACCGCACCCTCGACGCCGAGCGCGTCCGCCGCGTCTTCGCCGGCGAAGCTGTCGAACCGGTGCCCGGCCAGGACCCCGTCCACGTCGATGACGCCATGGACATCGATGACGACCTTGTCGAATACGGCCGCCACTCGCCCAAGCACCCCAGCTCAGCGGCGGACGCGGCACCCAAGCATTCCGCCGACGCCGACCTTGCACAGTCCCGCTGACCGCAGCCCCGCCTACTCGAAAACGTGTGACATGACCAGCACCAGCACTGCCGCCCCAAAGACTCTGCGGACCCTCATCGCCCCGGACAAGTTCAAGGGCAGCCGCACCGCCAACGAGGTCGCACAGGCCCTGGCAGCAGGCCTCCATGCCGCCGCTGACGAAGCCGGCGCATCCGGGACGGTCCAGTGCGAACTGCTGCCCCTGGCCGACGGCGGCGACGGCAGCGTCGACGCCGCCGTTGCCGCGGGCTTCGCCCGCCACAGCTGCACCGTCGCCGGCCCGACGGGGGAACCCGTCCAGACCAGCATCGCCTTCGACGGCACCACGGCCGTGGTCGAAGTCGCCAACACCTGCGGCCTGGCCCCGTTGCCCGACGGCAGACTGGAGGCGCTAGGAGCCTCCAGCCGCGGATTCGGTGATGCGATCCTGTTCGCACTCACCCTCAACCCGGCCAGGATCGTCCTGGCGCTCGGTGGCAGCGCCAGCACCGACGGCGGCATGGGGATGCTCACCGCACTCGGCCACACCTTCTACGACGCAGGCGGGAACCAGCTCCACGGAAGCGGAACAGCACTCGGACGGACAGAATCCGTCTGGCGAAGCGCATTGCCGCAACTCGCCGGAACAGAGCTCGTCATGGCCAGTGACGTGCACAACCCGCTCCGTGGTCCCCAGGGGGCACCGGCGGTGTTCGGTCCCCAGAAGGGCGCCACAGCAGAGCAGGTCTCGTTCCTGGACGAGGGCTTGGGCCACTTCGTGGACAAGATGGCAGAAGCGGGGCTTCCCGGCGCCGAGGCGCTGGCAGCGCATTCAGGAGCGGGAAGCGCCGGCGGGATCGGCTATGCCTGCCTGCTGCTGGGAGCGAAGCAGGTCTCCGGGGCCGACTACTTCCTGGACCTGCTGGACTTCGACGCCCGCAAGGACGGCTGCGACGTAGTCATCACCGGTGAAGGCAGCATCGACGAACAGACCCTCGCCGGGAAGCTGCCCGCAGCGGTGGCCCGCCGCTCAGGAAACCGCCCCATCATCGCCGTTGCCGGCCGCTCCCTGCTCCCCAAGGAACGGTGGTCCGACATGGACCTGACCCGCGTCTTCACTCTGGCCGAGTACACCGACAGGGACTCATCCAAAGACCCCGAGCTCTCCGCCTCACTGCTGAGAGAGATCGGCAAGGACATCGGAACAAGCCTCCTCCAGCCCAGCCACACCTGACACCGGAGACACCAGCACCCGCCCGAGGCCCCACGGGCGGGTGCTTTTCCAGGCCCTCGCAATGCTGACTCACCGTGCCGCCTCGACCGTCGCGCATCCCCGAATGGCTCACCCGGACGCAGACAGCCGGCTCAACTCCAATCCGAAGGCAGTTGCATGAGACGCGCGAAGATTGTGCATTGCGCAGCTGGAGTGTGGAGGCTGTGGGGCCACCGTCTCCGCGTGGGAGCTGCGCCACAACCTCAACCGCGAGCCTCCGGTCTCGTGCCGACGGGCGCTGGCTTGACGGCGTCCTTCGCCCGGATCTCACCGTTCAAGCCGTCGACCTTCAGCTCACCCCCACTGTTTCTGCTCCGGGCGAGATCGAGGCGAGCATCCTCTCGGCCACGCGCCGCCGCACGGGAGGGGTTATTGAGAACCCATCATCTACTCAAGCCCCAAGGCAACCTTGACAGGGGACTGCGCGGGTAGCTATCGCTATCGGCAACCGGGTGTTTATTGATAGGCCGTTGCTCTTGGCCTCAGCTTGCACGCCTGCCGCACGACAGGCAAGTCGACCTGTGGTGATCGTCGGCTAACCATTGAACCTCCTTGCCGGAGTAGGCGCGCCGGCGGAGGCCGCCGCAATCCTCTGGTCACCCCAAGGCTGGTGGCGCATTTCGGCTGGCCGCGAGTCCAGATGGCAATGAAGCCTACCCAGCGCACTGGATGTCTGGATGCCCGAGCCAGGCCTGTGCAGGTGTATCAGTGGTCTTTGGTGTCTTCGGTCTGGGAGCCGGCCGAGTCAGCGTCAGGTGTTCGTTCGAGGTCCGAGGACAGGCTGCGGTTACGGCTGAGGTTCTTTTGTGCGGCCATGTTCCGCCAGGGAGCTGGGTGTGCCGGCCCTGGCAGGGCGCAGTCTGTTCGGTCATCCTGTGGGGGCTCGAAGGGTACGGTCCGGATGACTTTGAGGTGCGGGTCGATCTGCCATGCCAGCTCGTGCCTCATGTGCTGGTCCAAAACGGCCCTCCGTCCTCTGGGATGTCTGCTGCGTTCTCGCTTCCCCTGGTCGTGGGCAGCGTTCAGGTCAGGACGACGACGAGTCCCGTCGCAGCGCTCTCGCGGACGGAGTCGATGGCTTGCTTGACGGCGTCGAGGGACCGCAGGCCCTGGGCGACGGCGATGACTAGCCCTTCGGCGGAGCGGAGCTGGAGGCGGTAGAGCCGAGCCTCGTCCTTGAGGACTTCGAATCGTGCTGACATGACTTGCCCCTTTGCCAACCGGTCGCCTGCAGTGTGGCCGTGGTTGATCCAAGCGTTCTGGGTGAGGTGGACGGGCCCGTGGCGTTCCCATGGTGGTCCTTCTGCGCCACGGACGCGTCCGCTGGCCTGCTTCCTGACCGGTTCCCACCGTAGCGGCACTCTCAAGGTGACCAGAGGGGGCTTTCGTCCCTTGACTTGCTGGCACGGGGCGGCGGCGACCCACCCGCCCCCGCGGAGCAGAAAGGCTCGGGAAATTGGAGTCCTCTAATTGAGCAATCGACCGGGTCGCCTCGGAGTTCCTGCTACCGCTGGCTGGCCTCTGGACATGGTGAAGCAGTCTCTGATGGTTTCGCTTCCTTTGACCGGACGGGCAGGCGAAATAGGCGGCCCTCCTGTGATCGCCAGAGCCAGATCTGCGCGTCGACTCGGCACTCTCGGTGCCTATGGTCTCTTGTGCCCTAGCGGCTCGTATCGGGACGGTTCCGGGGCAGCCTTTCGACAGCGTGCGGGGAGGGCCCTGAGGACTCGCTGTGCCGGCTTCTCCACGAGGAGGCAGCTGAGGAAGCCGATCGGTGCCACCAGGACCAGGGCGAGGGCGGCGTAGACGAGCACCGGAACCTGTAGTGGGATGCGGGCGGCGGCGAGGAGCTGCTGTACAGGCCATCCGTAGATGTAGACGCCGTACGAGATGTCGTGGCGCGAGCCGATCCGGGACGCCTGGGGTAGGGAGCCGATCGAGAGGACGGCATAGGCGAACGGCAGGGGGGCCAGGGCTGTGCCGTAGCCGGTTGAATAGGCCGCCCAGACCGCGACGATCGCCGCGAATCCGGGCAGGGGGCCGACGCGGACGCGGTGACGGATGGTGGCCAGGAGGGAGCTGGCCATGAAGATCGCGACGAAGGGCAGGACGAACTCCAGGCGGTTCGGGCCGAACCCGCCGCCGAGGATCTTGCCCGCCACGGCGCCCGAGGCCGCGGCGAAGAGCCACAGGACGACGAGTGGGGCGCTTCGTCCGCCGGGTGAGAACCGCTTGGCGAGGAAGACGGCGAGCCCGACAAGGACGTAGCAGAGCACTTCCCAGGTCAGCGTCCACAGGGGGCCGTTCCAGTCGAGGCGGTCGTTGTTGCCGAGGAGCGAAGTCCCGATCGGCGGGGTGTCCGCGGTGCCGATCAGCAGGCCGAGGGCGGATTCCAGGAAGGCCACGGCGCCTGAGAGGCTGTAGCGTCCTCGGCTGATGAGCGCCCCCAACGGCGCTGCGACGAAGGCCACGAGGACCGCAGAGACCACAAGCCCGGGGTAGATGCGGCTGAAGCGCGCGGTTGCGTACTCGAATGCAGTGGAGTGCCCGGCGCTGACGGTGATGAGGTAGCCGGAGATCGCGAAGAAGCCCATGACGCCGGCCGTTCCGAGCTTGATCCCGAACAGTGCGGGTTCGGGGCCGTAGCCGCCGAGCCACCAGGCGTGCGAGATGATGACGCACGCGGCGAAGGCGAGCCGGAGGGCATTGAGCGAATTCCCGCTCCCCGTGAGCGCCTCGCCGAGTGTCCGGGTGCCGAGGGGAATCGCAGGTCGTGCAGCACTCATTCGAAGACGTCTTCTTCCTCTGCCTGGAGCCTTGGCCTCGGGCGGTGGCGCCTGTCTTCCCGGTGCTCCCCGGCGTGCGCGAGCTTCGCGATGCTTTCGACCAGCTTCGCTATGGTGTCGAGTTCGTAGCATGCGGAAGCCTCGCTGGCGATCAGCAGGTAGAGCGGTCCGCTGCTGGCGCCTGGGCTTGGGGCGTTGCGGTCTCGGACGGCTGGGAGCGCCTCGTTCATGGCGATTCCTCCTCGGATTCGAGCGCCAAGTGGACCGGGGGGAACCCGCGGGCTTCGGGGGATGGGGCATCCCCCGAAGCCCTTGGTCAGGGGCCCGGATGCGGGTGGCTTCCGGTGCTTCCGGCCGGCGGTCGTCGTCAGTCGGCCTCGGCTGTGTGCGCAGTGCAAGGGCGGGACGGCGATATGTGTTGTCGGCCGTGGGGGCCGGCTGTTCCTCAGGCCACTGCCGTGGCGTGCAGCAGGATCGCGTGTTCGGGGCGGAGGATGGGCAGCGGCAGGCCCACTTCGGCGAGGAACCGTCCGGTTGCCGTCGCGCCCTCGGAGAGCCAGGCGGGAGGGGACGTCTGGACGAAGCTGTCGTTCCAGTCGGCGTCCTCTGGGGTCGGGAGGACGACCTCGACTCGGTAGGTCTGCTCTGGGTCGAGGCCGGGGAGGCCTGCCCGGCCGGGCATCTCTGCCGCCAGAGTGCCCAGTGCGACGGCTGCGAAGAGGCCTTCGGTGCCGTCATGCGCCACGACGCCGTGCAGCGTCAGGTTCGGTTCTCCGAGGTCCGCATTCACCCGTGCGCCAGAGTGGATCAGCCCGCGGTGCTGCTTGTAGAGGCCTATCGCCTTCCGGAGGGTCCCACGTTCGGCAGGGGTGGCCTGGCGGATGTCCCATTCCATGCCGAAGTGGCCGAAGAGGGCGGTGATGGCGCGGAACGAGATGTCGTGGACGCGGCCTGTGGTGTGCGAGTGGGTCGGGCCTACGTGCGCGCCGACGAGTTCGGGGGGCAGGACGGCCTCGGTCCAGCGCTGGATGGTCTGGCGTTCGAGGGCGTCGTTGCAGTCCGAGGCCCACACGCGGTCCGTGCGTGCCAGGATTCCCAGGTCCACGCGGGCCCCGCCGGAGGAGCAGGATTCGATCTCGACGCCCGGATGGGCCGCCTTGAGCTCGTCGAAGAGCCGGTACGCGGCCACGGTCTGCTCGTGCACCGAGGGCCGGCCCGCGTGGCCGTGCTCGGTGAGGTCGCGGTTCTGGTCCCACTTGAGGTAGGCGATGTCGTTCTCGCTCAGGAGCGCGTCGATGCGGTCGTAGATGTACTGCCAGGCCTCGGGGTTCGCGAGGTCGAGGATGTGCTGGTGGCGCCATTCGAGGGGGAGGCGGCCGCCGTCCTTGTGCGAGGCGGCGGAGGCCCGGACGATCCAGTCGGGGTGCGCCCGGGCGATGTCGGAGTCGAGGTTGACCATCTCGGGCTCGACCCAGAGCCCGAACTCCATGCCGAGGCCGTTGACCTTCTCGATCAGCGGCGTCAGTCCTTCCGGCCACAGGGCCTCGTCCACGTACCAGTCTCCGAGACCGGCGTGGTCGTCCCGTCGGCCGCGGAACCAGCCGTCGTCGAGCACGAAGCGCTCCACGCCGAGCTCGGCTGCTGACTCCGCGAGTTCGATCAGGGGCTCGAGCCGGTGGTCGAAGTAGACCGCCTCCCAGGTGTTGAGCACGACGGGGCGCGGGCGGTAGCCGGGCTTCGCCGTGGACGTGACGTGCTGTGGCCGTCGGCGGAACCAGCGGTAGAACGCCTCCGTGACCCCGTCGAGGCCCCGGTCCGAGAAGGCCGCGTAGAGGGCAGGGGTCCGGTAGCTCTCGCCCGGGCCCAGGACGACCTCGCCGGGGCCCAGGAGCTCAGCGGCTCCGAGCATGCGCCGGCCGTCCGCGAGCGAGTCGAGGTACTGCTCGTGGTTGCCGGACCAGCCGAAATGCGCTGCCCAGACACGGCCCGAGCGGTTCGAGAACCCTCCGGTGCCGGCGGCGACGAGGAGCGAGGAGTCGTGGCCCGTGCGCCCGTGCCGGCCCGAGCGGACCCAGGTGCCCTGGACGATCCGGCGCCGCTGCGGGTGGTTCTCCCGGCACCAGCGGCCGGTGAGGTCCAGGAGCTCGACGGCGTCGCCCGGCACCGGGAGCACGGCGCCGAGCTCGTCGAGGAAGTAGGGGGTGGCCCCGGTGTTGGTCAGCTCGTGGGAGAGCGCGAGGAGCCCTCCCTCGTGCAGGACCAGTTCGGAGGCGATGCTCACTCCCGCCTCTGGGTCGGCCTGGACGATGCGCGCCCCCCGGCCGTCCGTCGTCGCCTCGGCCGAGACGATGCGGAGGGCGGGCGAGAACGCGAAGCCGGGGACGCCGTCCGCGGCTGCCCTGTGCCCCCGGAGGCCCGGCCGGCCGAGCCAGCCCGACGACGTCTGGGGCAGCAGGCCGGCGACGACGGGCACGTCCAGCGCGGAGTGCGGGACGGGGGGCCGGAGCAGGCCGAGGTCGGGGAGGGAGTCGCCGAGGTCGGCGCCCCAGTGAACGATCTCGGCCTCGCCGGAGTCGAAGGCGACGAGCAGGCTGGTGCCGGCGGAGCGGAGATGCAGGGGATCCATGGAGACACGCTTTCGTGACGGGATGTGCAGCGGAGGGGCGGGACGGGTCCGCAGGGCCCGGCGAGGCCGGGCCCTGCGGGGGTCAGGCTGGGCGGCCTACTGGAAGAGGGCGTTGACCTGGCTGTTGGCGTCGGTCAGGGAGCTGGCGGGTGCCTGGCCGGAGAAGACGGCGTCCATCGCGGGCTTCATGATGCCGTCGACCTTGGCAGCGTTCTCCGTGATCGGGAACAGGAACGCGGTGTTGTCCTTGACCTGCTGGGTGAAGGGAGCCACGTCGATGCCCTTGGCCTTGAACGCCTCGGCGGCCTTGTCGGTGGCCTCGGAGATGGCCGGGAAGACGACGGCCTTGGACGCCACGACGTCCTGGCATGCGGGGGAGGCGAGGTACTCCACCCACTTGGTGGCAGCGGCCGGGTTCTTGGTTGCCGCGTTGATCGAGTCGGCCAGGCCGTTGAACATCGAGGCGCGCTTGCCGTCCGGGCCGGTGGGGGTCGGGGCGATGCCGACGTTGATGCCCTTGTAGCCGTAGTACTGGCCGATCATCCACGAGCCGTTGGCGTTGATCGCGGCCTTCCCGGCGCCGAACGCGTCGGGCATGGAGGCTCCGACGGTCGTCTCGAGCTTGGGCAGGTACCCCTTGTCGATCATCGAGTGGAACCAGGTGATCGTGTCCTGGAACTTCTTGTCGTCGAAGTTGTAGTGGGTGCCCCAGGGGTTCTTGTCGGTGTGGTTCCAGCCCGTGGTCTCGGTCAGCCAGCTCCACTCGGTCTGTCCTTCGGAGGCGCCCGAGCCGGCGAGTCCGAGGCCGTACACGGCGACGTTGTTCTTGTCGAAGCCGGCTTCGTCGCCCCGCTTGCCGTTCTTGTCCACGGTCAGGTGCGCGATCGTCTTCTCGAAGCTGCCACCACTCTGGGGGTCCCAGTTCAGGGTGCCCATCTGGTCGACGGTGAGGCCGGCCTTGGCGAGCATGTCCTTGTTGTAGAACAGGGAGATGGTGTCCCAGTCCTTCGGCAGGCCGTAGCGCTTGCCGTCCTGGCCCACCCAGAGGTCGGCGAGGCCCTTCTGGTACTGGTTGAGGTCGATGTTGTCGTTCTTGACCGCGTCGTCGAGGGAGAGGAGCTGGCTGTTCTTGACGAAGTCGCCGTACTTGGAGAGGTGGTCGGTGAACACGTCCGGGCCGTTGCCGGCGACGAAGCCGTTGGTGATGTTGGTCCAGTAGTCGTCCCAGCCGGTCTGGGTGACGTTGACCGTGATGTCCGGGTTCGCCTTGTGGAAGTCGTCGGCGCACTGCTTGTAGGCGGGGAGCTGGTTGGCGTCCCAGAGCCAGTAGCTGATGGTCCCGCTCGCGCTGCCGGTGCTCAAGGCGGACTGGTTTCCGCCGCTCGTGCAGGCGGAGAGGGCGATCGCCGCGGCGGCCGCGACGGCGACGGCGCCGAGTGCTTTCTTCATCGGGGGTCCTTTCGGGACAGGGGTGCGATGGCCTCCGGCCGATGCCGGGTGCCTGGTGGGGTGGTGTTGCCCTTCCGGGGGGCGGGTGGGCTACTTGATGCCTGAGAAGCCGATCGAGTTCACGATCTTCTTCCCGAAGGCGATGAACAGCAGCAGGATCGGCAGGGCCGAGACGAGCGTGGCGGCCATGAGGCCGGACCAGTCCGGGGCGCCCTGGGGCGACTGCGACTTGAAGACGCCGAGGCCCACGGTGAGGACGCGCACGGCGGGGTCGTTGCCGACCAGGAGCGGCCAGAAGTAGTCGTTCCATGCGGCGATGAAGGTCAGCAGGCACAGGGTGGCGAGCGGCCCCACAGCGTTGGGCAGCACGATCTGGAAGAAGATCCGCCCGTGCCTGGCCCCGTCGAGCATCGCTGCCTCCTCGACCTCGCGGGACATGCCGAGGAAGAACTGGCGCAGGAAGAACACCGCGAACGGGGTCATGAGCATAGTTGGCAGGGCGATGCCCAGATAGGTGTTCAGGAGGCCGAGGTTCTTGACCAGGAGGAAGTTCGGCAGCGCGGTGAAGATCCCGGGGACCAGGAGCGTTGCGAGGAACAGGGCGAAGACCTTGTCCCGGCCCCGCCACTGCAGCCGTGCGAACGCGTACGCGGCGAGGGCGCTGAAGAACACCTGGGAGACGGTGATCATCGTCGAGACGATGAGCGAGTTGAGAAGGTACTGCCAGAAGCTGATGGCGGCGCCCGATCCGCCTTCGGCCTGCGCGTCGGCCGTGGACTGGAGGCCGAGCACCCGGGCGAAGCCGCCCCAGGTGAAGTCGGCAGGCAGCAGGTCGCTGGAGTGGGAGGCGAGGGCGTGGTTGTTCGACAGGGCCGTCCGGAGCATCCAGAGGAACGGGCCGATCGTGACGATGACGGCGAGGGCGAGGGCAGCCCGGCCTGCGATCTTGCCCCAGTCGATCCTGCGCGCAGCAGTGCGGGGGGAAGAGGTGAGGGTGGTCATGGCGATTCCTCTCAGGTCAGGTCGTTCTCGTTGCCGCGCAGGAACTTCATCTGCAGGAAGGCGATGACCGCCAGGATGATGAACAGGATCACGCTCAGGGCGGAGCCGTAGCCGAAGTCCTGCTGGCTGAAGGCGCGCTGGTAGATGTAGTACTGGATGACGCGCGAGGCGTTGACCGGGCCGCCCTGGGTGGTGACGGCGACGGTGTCGAAGATCTGGAACGAGCCGGTGACCGTGACGACCATGACCAAGAGCAGCACCGGGCGCAGGAGCGGCATGGTGACTCTCCAGAAGGTCTGCCAGCGGTTCGCCCCGTCCAGGTTCGCCACCTCGTACAGGTGGCCGGGGATCGCCTGGAGCCCGGCGAAGATCAGCAGGGCGGTGTAGCCCATATGGCGCCAGACGTTCACGAAGGCGATGGTGGGGACGGCCCAGAACTCGTTGCCGAAGAACGCCACCCTGGGGACGCCCATCCACTGCAGGATCTGGTTGACGATCCCGATCTGGTAGTCGAGCATCCAGAACCACAGCAGCGCGACGATCACGTTCGCCACGAGGTACGGCATGAGCAGGATCCCGCGGATCACGGTGGACTTGGCCACGTGGTACATCAGGAGCGCGAGCCCGAGCGCGATCACGGTCTGGAAGGCGATGTTGAGCACGACGTACTCCGCCGTGACGCCCATCGCGTTCCAGAACAGCTTGTCCTGGAAGATCTTGGTGTAGTTGTCGATCCCGATCCAGACCGGGTTCCCGAGGATGTTGTACTTCGTGAAGCTCAGGTACACGCCGCGGACCGTCGGGACGAGGTAGAAGAGCACGAAGCCCAAGAGGGCCGGCGCGACGAAGACCAGCGCGACCCGCAGGTCGCTCCGCCCCCGCCACCGGCGCTCACGCCTGCCCCCGACCGAGCCTGCTTCGCCGGAGCGACGCGAGGGCCTGCGTTCCCCCAGTGAGGTGGTCGCCATTGAATCCTCCATTGTGACGTGTCTAACAACTGGGAAATGAATCTACGCGAGTAACTAGACGTTGGCAAGAGGTCTCTTCCGCCACCGCCGCTTTGAACGGAGAGATCAGTGGGATCGATTGACTCGGGTAACTAGCGGTGCGACACTGTCCTGCGTGACACTCCCATCCTTCTCCCTCGGCATCGTCGGCGCGGGACAGTTCTCCGGACAGTTCGCCAAGCTCTTCGACGCCCACCCCAGGGTGTCGTCGGTCCGCGTGGCCGACGTACTTCCCGAGCGGGCCGAGGCCCTCGTCGGGCGGCTGGGCCTGACAGGGACGGTCCCGAGCTTCGAGGCCCTGCTCGAGAGCGACGTCGACGCGGTCGCGGTCTTCACCCAGCGCTGGACCCACGGCCCCCTCGTCGTCCAGGCGCTCCGGGCCGGCAAGCACGTCTACTCGGCGGTGCCGATGGCCATCAGCGTCGCGGAGATCGAGGCAATCATCGAGGCCGTTCGCGAGACCGGGCTGACCTACATGATGGGCGAGACGAGCTACTACAACCCCGCCACCGTGTATGGGCGCCAGCGCCGTGCCGAGGGGGCCTTCGGCCGGATCTTCTACGCCGAGGGCGACTACGTGCACGACATGGACCTTGGCTTCTACGAGGCCTACCAGTACAGCGGCGGTGCCGACTGGAAGAGGACGGCAAGCTACCCGCCGATGCTCTACCCGACGCATTCGGTCGGCGGGGTGCTCGGCGCCATCGGCGGACATGCTGTGAGCGTGAGCTGCATCGGGGTCCGCGACGAGCGCGGGGACGGCGTCTTCGACCGCGAGGTCAGCATGTTCGCCAACGACTTCTCCAACGCCACAGCGCTCTTCGAGCTCGCGGGCGGCGGATCCATGCGGATCAACGAGTTCCGCCGCGTCGGGTACCCCTCACACCTGCGCGAGAGCCGCTTCCGGTACTTCGGGACCGAGGGCAGCTTCGAGCAGCTCGTCGACGCCGCCGTGTGGCAGGACAAGGAGAGCGTCACCGACGTCTCGGCTCTGCTGCGCACGACCGCGACGCTGGACGCCGACGACCCCTCCCTCGCCGACGTCGCCCCCGCCCTCCGGGACGCCTTCGTCTCCGGCCTCGCCCCCGTGCAGGACGCCTCACGACTGCCCCGGGAGCTGCTCCACCTCCCGACGGGCCACGAAGGAAGCCACCAGTTCCTCGTCGACGACTTCGCCCGCGCCGTGGCCGACGGAACACAGCCGCCCGTGAACGCCTGGGAGGCCGCCCGCTACACCCTTCCCGGCATCGTCGCCCACCAGTCAGCGCTGCGCGGCGGCGAACGCCTGCCCGTGCCCGACTTCGGCGATGCCCCGGACCCGGCCGCGCCCCCGCCGGGCCAGCCCTCGGCGGCAGCCGCCGACGGGCGCCGATAGCATGATGGCCATGCCGCACCCCTCCGCCCCCAAGCCGACCGCCACCCGCAAGGACGTGGCGCGGCTCGCCGGGGTGAGCACCGCCGTCGTGAGCTATGTCGTCAACGGCTCCAAGAACGTCTCGCCGGCGACCGCCGCGAAAGTGCGCGACGCGATCGCCGTGCTCGGCTACCGCCCCAACGCTGCCGCGCGCGCCCTCAAGCTCGGCTCGAGCGAAATGCTCGGCATGATCGTCCCCGATGCCACCAACCCCTTCTTCGCGGCCCTCTCCCACGCGGTCGAGGTCGTCGCCGCCGAGCGGGGCTATGCCCTGCTCATCGCGAACTCCGCGGGCTCTCTCGCCACCGAGCGCCGCCATCTCGGGAACTTCGCCGGCCGGCGCCTGGACGGGGTCTTCCTCTCGAGCGTGCTGTTCGAGCCCGACCTCAGGGACCTCGAGGCCGCCGAGATCCCGGCCGTGCTCCTCAACCACAGCACCGAGAGCCCGGGCTTCGACTCCGTCGGCGTCGACCTCCGAGGCGGAGCCAAGCTCGCCGTCGAGCATCTCGTGGAACACGGCCACCGCAAGATCGGGCTCATCATGGGCACCAACACCGGAGGAGACCTGGACGCCCGGGAGGTCGGATGGCGCGAGGCGATCGAGGCGGCCGGCCTCCAGGCCGGCCCGGTGATGCGGGGACCGTTCAGCCGCGAGGGCGGCTACCAGGCCGGCAGGTGGCTCCTCAACGAAGCCGACCGGCCCACCGCCGTCTTCGCAAGCTCGGACCTGCAGGCCGTCGGCCTGCTGCTGGCCTGCCACCAAGCCGGGGTCCGCGTGCCGGAAGACCTCGCGATCGTCTCGTTCGACGGCTCCCCCGAAGCCGAGTACAGCTGGCCGCCGCTGAGCACGGTGGCCCAGCCCGTCGAGGAGATGGCCCGCGCCGCTGTCGAGGCCCTCGTGGGCGACGGGGGGCACCGGCGCAACCGCACCTTCCCGCCAGCCCTCATCCGCCGCACCTCCTGCGGCTGCTGAGAAGACCGAAGCTCACCGCCAAGAACCGGCGGCACAACAACCCGTTCTCGCTCACCATTCGACTCGGGTAACCAAGACCCACCCGGCAATATAGGGGTCTGTACAGGCATATAGTTACACGAGTAGAATCGGACCGGCGCTTGTCGCTCCCGGCAGAGGCGTCGCAACCTGCCCACACGCGCACCGCCTGCCCGGAAGACCCGACGCGAAAGGCGCCGGAACGGCCCGGGCCCTGGCCCCCCGTCCCGGTACGCGGGGCAGCGGCACCAAGACTGTCCCGAATGGAAGGCACCCATGCGCATCCTCGTCACCGGTGGCACCGGCTACATCGGCTCACACACGGTCCTGACCCTCCTCGAGGCAGGCCACGACGTCGTCGTGGTGGACAACCTGTCCAACTCCAGCGAGGAGGCGCTGCGCCGCGTCGGCGAGCTCGCCGGCCGCGAGGCCGCGTTCGTCCGGGCCGACATCACCGACGAGGCCGCCCTCGACGCCGCCTTCGCCGAGCACGCCCCCGAGGCGGTCATCCACTTCGCCGGCCTCAAGGCCGTCGGCGAGTCCGTGACGATCCCGCTGGACTACTACTTCAACAACGTCGCCGGCACCATCGCCCTCCTGCGCACCATGGAACGCCACGCCGTGCGCACCATCGTCTTCTCCTCCTCCGCCACCGTCTACGGCGAGCACAACCCCACCCCCTACGTGGAGAAGATGGAGATCGGGGCGATGAACCCCTACGGGCGCACCAAGGAGCAGATCGAGGACATCCTCACCGACCTCGGCGCCTCGGACCCCGCCTGGCGCATAGCACTGCTGCGCTACTTCAACCCCGTCGGCGCGCACCCTTCCGGCCGCATCGGCGAGGACCCGCAGGGCATCCCCAACAACCTCGTGCCCTTCATCGCCCAGGTCGCCGTGGGTCGGCGCGAGAAGCTCATGGTCTTCGGCGGCGACTACGACACCCCCGACGGGACCTGCCTGCGCGACTACATCCACGTCATGGACCTCGCCGAAGGCCACGCCGCCGCCCTGCACTACCTCCAGGGCCACGACGGTGTCCACCGCTGGAACCTCGGCTCCGGACACGGCACCAGCGTGCTCCAGATGCACGCCGCCTTCGAAAAGGCCGTCGGCTCCCCCATCCCCTACGAGATCGCCCCCCGCCGCGCCGGCGACCTCCCCGCCTTCTGGGCCGACCCCTCGGCCGCCCTCGCCGACCTCGGCTGGTCCACCACCAGGACTGTCGAGGCCATGTGCGAGGACCACTGGCGCTGGCAGAAGAACAACCCCATGGGCTACGCCCTCTCCCTCGAAGCAGGGGAGGAGCCCCAGGCGAGGCCGTCCATGAGCCCCCATCCCGCCCCCTATCGCATCGACGTGACGGCAGGGGATCCGCCCTCGCTCGAGCAGGCGCTGAACCGGGCAGTGGAAGCCGCGATCGCCCAGGCGCTCATGGAAGGGACCCGGGGAGTCCTGGTCACCCGCCGCAGTCCGTGCACCTACACAGTGGAACTGAGCCGGATCGTCCCCTTCGGAACCACCCTCGAACGCGACGAGAGCGTCCAGGGACGATGATGCGCCACCCAAGAGCCAACGGAGGAGTCCCCATGGTCACCGCACACCACCTGTCCGCTGTCACCCGGAGCATCCTCGCGGACGGCCGCGAGCTCCTCTACTTCGACGACGCCGGCGCCGCCCAGAGGATTCCGGTGCCCGACACCCGCGACCTTGCCGCCCGGCCGGAGCCGGGCGAGCTTCGCTACGACGAGCTCACCGGCGACTGGATCGCCGTCGCCGCCCACCGCCAGTCGCGCACCCACCTCCCGCCCGCGGACGCATGCCCGCTGTGTCCGAGCTCGCCGTCGTTCGCCTCCGAGATCCCGGACCCGGACTACGACGCTGTGGTGTTCGAGAACCGGTTCCCGTCCCTCGGCCCGGTGCTCGCGCAGCTGCCCGACTCGCTGGCCTGGGGCGAGACCGTGCCCGCCGCAGGCCGCTGCGAGGTCGTCTCCTTCACCTCCGAGCACGCCGGCTCCTTCGCCGCGCTCCCATACCAGAGGGCACGGACCGTGATCGAGGCATGGGCACACCGGACGGCGGAGCTGAGCGCGCTCCCCGGGATCCGCCAGGTCTTCCCGTTCGAGAACCGCGGCGCCCAGATCGGCGTGACCCTGCACCACCCACACGGACAGATCTACGCCTACCCCTACCTGACCCCGCGCGCGGCACAGCTCGCAGAGGCCGCACGGCGGCACTTCGACGCCACCGGAGGCGCGCAGGCCCTGCTCGGCGCCCTCCTCGAGCGCGAGCGCGCCGACGGGGCCCGCATGGTCCTCGAGGGCGAGCACTTCAGCGCCTACGTGCCCTTCGCCGCACGCTGGCCGATCGAGGTCCACCTCGTCCCGCACCGGCAGGTCGCCGACTTCGCTGGCCTGACCGGGCAGGAGAAGGACGAGCTCGCAGAGGCCTACCCCCGCCTGCTCCGCTGCCTCGACGCGCTCTACGACACGCCCACCCCGTACATCGCGGCCTGGTTCCAGGCACCCCTTGATCCCGTGCTCCGGCCGGCCGCGCGCTTCCACCTCCAGCTCACCTCGCCACGCCGCGCGGCCGACAAGCTCAAGTACCTCGCAGGGTCAGAGGCCGCCATGGGCGCATTCATCAACGACACACGGGCGGAGGACGTCGCAGCCAGCCTGCGCGAGGTGATGAGGACGGCGGCCCGATGAGCGCGAAGACGATGGACACCGACCCCGGCCTGGAACGGGTCACCGCAGCCTTCGACGAGGCCTTCGGCTCAAGGGCGAACGGTGTGTGGACCGCACCGGGCAGGGCGAACCTCATCGGTGAGCACACCGACTACAACGAGGGCTTCGTCCTGCCCTTCGCGATCGACCTCGCCGCCCGCGCCGCAATCCGGACGCGCGACGACGGCGCCCTCCGCCTGCTCTCCACCCTGGGCGAGGGCCGCGTCGTCGAGCTCTCGACGCACACGCTGAAGCCCGGGCACGCGCCCGGGTGGAGCGTGTACCCGGCCGGGGTCGTCTGGGCCTTCCAGGAACGAGGGATCGAGGTCCCCGGCCTCGACCTCGCCCTCGACTCGGATGTGCCCCTCGGGGCGGGGCTTTCCTCCTCGCACGCCATCGAGTGCGCCGTGGCGACGGCCCTCAACGAGCTCACCGGCGCGGGCTTCAGCGCAGAGGAACTCGTACTCATCACCCAGCGGGCCGAGAACGCGTTCGTCGGCGCGCCGACGGGCATCATGGACCAGTCCGCCTCGCTCCGCGGCCGCTCGGGACACGCGCTCTTCCTCGACTGCCGGGACCAGAGCACCGTGCTCGTCCCGTTCGACGCCGCGGCCGCGGGGCTCGTGACCCTCGTCGTGGACACCCGCGTAGCCCACTCCCACGCCGACGGCGGCTACGCAGACCGACGACAGGCGTGCGAGCTGGGCGCCCAGAAGCTCGGCGTCGCGGCCCTCCGGGATGTCTCCGTGGCCGACCTCGACAAGGCGCACCAGGTCCTCGACGAAGTCACGTTCCGCCGAGTGCGGCACGTCGTGACCGAGAACCAGCGCGTGCTCGACAGCGCCGAAGCGCTGGCTGCCTCCGGTGCCGCCGCCGTCGCCCCCTTCCTCGACGCGAGCCACGCCTCGATGCGGGACGACTTCGAGATCTCCTGCGAAGAGCTCGATACCGCCGTCGAGGCCAGCCGGGGTGCCGGAGCCATCGGCGCGCGCATGACCGGAGGAGGCTTCGGCGGCTCGGCCATCGCACTCGTCCCCATCCACCACCAGGAAAGGGTCCGGGAAGCCGTGCTGAACGCCTTCGCCCGGCGCGGCTTCAAGGCACCACGCCTCTTCACCGTCAACCCATCCGACGGTGCGCGGAGGCTGGCGTAGTGATTCCAGGGACCACAAGACGGCGAGGACGACTCCCACCGCCGCGACCACAGTATGCGGTAGGAGACCTGTCGATCAGAGGGATCCCCACTGGTTGGCACCCGCGCGAGTTCCCCGAAAGGAGGACGCGTCAACCGCCACCAGCACAGTGGCTTGGATGCACGCGCATCATCACCGAATCGCGTCATCGCATTGACGAAGCCCATCGCAGCGATCACCCACCTCTGGCCTTCTCCACAGCATCGTCAAGGAGTCGTCCTGGCACAGCGGGTTGCTCCGGGGAAGCCTGGGGTGCGGGGCGGGTGGAGGGCCTTGGATCATCTGGGGTTTCGGGCTGCCACGAGCGTGATGACCCAGACGAGTGCTGCGAGGCCGGCGTAGCCGACGGTGATCGCTGGGAGGGCGATGACACGGCTGAGCTGTCCGGCGACGAGGCTCGGGACGGCGGATCCGGCGTAGGAGATCGCATAGACCACGGCGAGCAGTCCCGCGCGCTCGGCGGGTTCCGCCCGCGGCAGCAGCGCATTCATGCTGCCTGAGGTGGCGATGCCCATTCCGATGCCGCCCATGACGCCGGCGAGGATGAAGAGCGCCAGTACCCCTGCCGAACTCGCGAGCGCCAGGCCGAGGCCGGCGGCGGCGACCAGGGTCATTCCGATGCGCTGGGCTGTCGCCGGCTGGAATCGGCCGGCGGCGAAGCCCCCGAGGACGCTGGGGGCCATGTACGAGGCGAACACGGCGGCGGCCACCAGCGGGCTGTGCGATCCCAGGTCTTGGGAGGCGATGGTGGGGCCGAAGGAGTTGAAGTAGCCGCCGAAGGCCCAGGTGGCGACGAAGACCGCAGCCGCCACCGGCAGACGAGGGCGCGTGGCAGCCGGGACGCTGAACTGGGGGATCAGGGACGACCAGGCGCCCGGGGTGCGGTCGACCGTCTCGGGACGGGTGGCGAGCGCGGCGGCGCATCCGGCCAGGAGGAGCGCGAAGACGAGGTAGGCGAGCTGCCGCGGTGCGGGGCCCGACTCGACGAGGGCGCCGGAGACGAACACGCCGATCGCGAGGCCGACGGTGGACGCGGCGGTCGTCACCATCGCGACGACCCAGCGGGGGCGCCGGCCGGCGGTGTCGACGGCATAGGCGCCGATGGCGCTCGATGCGAGGCCCGCGGCGAGGCCCTGGAGGGCGCGGCCGAGCAGCAGCGTGGGGAAGCCGTCCACGAATAGCAGCGTGACGCATCCCGTGGCCGCGATGAGCAGTGCGGCGATCGACACCGGGCGCCGTCCGCGGTGGTCGGAGAGCCTGCCGAGCACGAGGAGTGCGAAGACGGCGCAGGCGAAGTAGGCGACCGCGACGAGCGAGAACTGGTCGCTGGTCAGGCCGTCTGCGCGGGCGTAGGTGTCGTAGAGCGGTAAGGGGGTCGCGCCGGCAGCGAAGACCGCGACGAACGAGGCGGCGGCGGTGATGAAGCCGCGGGATGTCTCCCGGGCCCGCGCGGGCGCGTGGCCGGTGGTGGCAGTCATGGGCGTCCTGGGTGTCGTGAGCCCCGGAACCTGGCGGGTTGCGGGGCTCGTGTCCGGCGGAGGAGGGGGTCAGTTCCGTGCGGTGCCGTTGTACTCGTCGTCGGTGATCTGCTCGCCCCACCAGGAGGCGATGTCGGCTCCGTCGTCGGCTTCGAGGATCGCGAGGTGCTCCATCATGCAGCCGGGTGCGGCGGCGTGCCAGTGCTCCTCGCCGGGCGGGGTGTAGAGGGTCTGGCCGGCGTGGACTTCGATGATGTTGCCGGCACGGTCCCCGAAGCGGGCGACGCCGTCGGTGACGTGGAGGTACTGGCCGCGGGCGTGGGAGTGCCAGGCGGTGCGTGCGCCGGGCAGGAAGCGGACCTTCGCGACGGTGGTGCGCTGCTCGGGGCCGTGGGGGACGGCGATGAGGTCGAGGTACACCCCGCCGGGGAACTGCGCTTCGGGGTTGAGGGTCGTCTCGCGGGTGGGCTCGATGTTCATGCGTTCTCCTTGGTGGTTGCGGTCTCGGTGGCCGCCCAGGATGCGAGCAGGCGCAGCCCGTCCTCCGACGGGGTGCCGGGGTCGGCGGTGTAGGCGGTGAGGGTCAGGCCGGGGGCGTTGGGGATGTCGAGGGCGTCGAATGCCAAGTGCAGGTCCCCGACGGCGGGGTGGCGGAAGTCCTTGTAGCCGCCCCGGTGGAGGCGGACGTCGTGCATTGCCCAGCGGGTGCGGAACTCGTCCGAGCGGGTGGAGAGTTCGCCGACCAGGTCGGTCAGGGACTTGTCGTAGGGGTCGCGGCCGGCTTCGGTGCGCAGGATCGCGACCGCGGTGTCGGCGGCCTTCTCCCAGTCGGGGTAGAGGTTGTGGGAGCGCGGGTCGAGGAACTGGAACCGCGCCAGGTTCACCGGCCTGGACCCGCTGGCGTACGCCTCGGAGTAGAGGGCGCGGCCGAGGTCGTTGATGGCGAGGATGTCGAGGCGGCCGTTGCGGACGAACGCGGGCACTCCGTCCATCGAGTCCAGGAGGCGCTGGATGCTCGGTGTGACCGCGGGAGCCGGCCTGCGGCGGGGCCGGGACGACCGGGAGGCGGCGCGGGCCAGGTCGTAGAGGTGCGCGGTCTCGGCGTCGGTGAGTTGAAGGGCCCGGGTGAGGGCCTCGAGGACGCTCTCGGAGACGCCTGCGAGGGCGCCGCGTTCGAGCTTGGTGTAGTACTCGGCCGAGACGCCAGCAAGCAGCGCGACCTCTTCCCGGCGAAGCCCGGGCACGCGGCGGTTGCCGCCGAAGGCCGGCAGCCCGGCCTGCTCGGGAGTGAGCTTCGCCCGCCGGGTGGCGAGGAACTCGCGGATCTCGCTGCGGTTGTCCATGCCTTTCACGCTACGTCCGGGATCCGGGCCGCCGGGAGTCTCTGCCAGTACCCCTATCAGCAGGGCCTCCCACCCGTGGACGGGTGCGGCGTTGACTGGAAGGCATGAACGATTGGACACCCTACGAGCTGGCGGCCATCGCCTCAGCCGACGACTTCCACATCTCCCCGTTCCGCGCCGACGGCGTGGCCCTGGGCACCCCGACCTGGATCTGGTCCGTGGTCGTGGAGGGCGCCGTGTACGTGCGCGCCTACAACGGCACCGCCTCGCGCTGGTACGGCTCGGCCGCCGCCCAGCGCGCCGGCCGGATCACCGCCGGCGGCATCGGGAAGGACGTCGCCTTCACCCCGGTCCGGGATGAACGGCTCGACGCCCTGATCGACGCCGCATACCGGAGCAAGTACGCCGGCAGCCCGTACCTGGCACCGATGCTCACCGACCGGGTCCGCGCCGCAACCGTGCGCGTCGGCCCCCGCTGAAAGGAACGCGGCATGACGAACGAGACCACTGGCTGGACCGGCGGACAGCGGGCCTTCGGGGACTTCGCCCTCGGCCTGGTCCACTACACCGACCGGGTCCTCTTCGACCAGGTGTGGGAACGGCCGCAGCTGTCCAAACGCGACCGCAGCCTGGTCACCGTCGCAGCGCTCCTGGCGGGGGGCAGCGCCGAGCAGCTGAACTTCCACCTGGCCTTCGCGAAGCAGAACGGCGCCACCGAGGAGGAGCTCGTCGAGGCGATCACCCACCTGGCCTTCTACGCCGGATGGCCCAAGGCCATGTCGTCCATGACCATCGCGAAGACCCTCTTCGCACCCGACGACCAGAAGGAGAACTGAACCATGATCCTGGACGAGACGTACACGCTGTCCAACGGGGTGAAGACCCCGAAGCTGGGCCTGGGGACCTGGTTCATCGACGACGACAAGGCCGCCCAGGCCGTCAAGGACGCCCTCGCCCTCGGCTACCGCAACATCGACACCGCCCAGGCCTACGGCAACGAGTGCGGCGTCGGCGAAGGAATCCGCGCCAGCGGCGTCCCGCGCGAGGAGGTCTTCGTCTCCACCAAGCTTGCCGCCGAGATCAAGGACTACGACGGCGCCGCCGTTGCAATCGACGGCTCGCTCGCGGCGTTGGGGCTGGAGTACATCGATCTGATGCTGATCCACAGCCCCCAGCCGTGGGACGACTTCCGCGGCGGCGACTACGCCGAGGGCAACCGCGAGGCCTGGCGCGCACTCGAGGACGCCTACAGGGCCGGGAGGCTGCGCGCCATCGGCGTCAGCAACTTCGAGCAGGAGGACGTCGAGAACATCCTGCGGACCGCCACGGTCGCCCCCCGGGTGAACCAGCTGCTGGTGCACGTGGGCAACACCCCCCGCGGGCTGCTCGCCTACTGCGAGAGCAGGGACATCCTCGTGCAGGCCTACTCGCCCATCGGGCACGGAGCCATCCTGAAGGACCAGGACCTCCAGGCGATGGCGGAGCGGTACGGGGTGACCGTCCCGCAGCTCAGCCTCCGCTATGCGCTCCAGCTCGGAACGGTGCCGCTGCCCAAGACCGCCAACCCGGACCACATGCGCAGCAACGCCGAGCTCGACTTCACCATCGCGGACAACGACATGCAGGAACTCCTCGGCCTGCAGATCCGCGACTACGGCAAGGACTCGGCCTTCCCGGTGTACAGCGGCAAGTAAGCACCAGGCGGCCGACATGGCTGTGCCGCTGAAGGGCGCAGCGTTCCACGGAGCGTGGGACGCTGCGCCCTTGTGCGGTCAGCGTGGGTGCTGGGCGAGGACTTGCTTGGTCATCTCTCCTGCGCTGCCGAGGTAGCCGGAGGGGTCGCAGAGTTCGTGGATGCGGGCGGTGCCGAGCTGCTCGACGAGGTCGTCGTGGTGCAGGAGTTCGTCCTCGAGGGTCGAGCCGGTCTCGATTGCTGCCTTGCATGCGCCATAGACCATGGTGTGGGCGCGCTGCCTGCCGAGCTTGGGCGCGACGGCCATCATGACGGCCTCGGCCACGATGAGCCCGCCGGTCAGGTTGGTGTTCGCCCGCATCCGGTCCACGTTGACCTCGAGTCCGGAGAGCATGAACTCCGCCTGGTGCAGCGAGCTCGAGGCGAGGAGGAACGCCTCCGGCACGGTGGCCCACTCGAGGTGCCACGGGCCGGTGGCGCGCTCGAAGTCCTGGACCATCGCGTCCAGCATCGTGGAGGACTTGTCGCGGAGCATCTTGGCCGCTGCGAGCATGAGCTCGCACGAGATCGGGTTGCGCTTCTGGGGCATGGTCGAGCTGGCGCCTCGGCCCATCACGAACGGCTCCGCGACCTCGCCGAACTCGGAGGAGCACATGAGCATCACGTCCAGTGCGATCTTCCCCAGCGACGCGCCGATCGCGGCGAGCAGGGAGACGAGCTCGGCGAGGCCGTCCCGGGCGACGTGCCAGGTGATCTCGGGGTCGCGCAGCCCGAGCTCGGCGGCGAGGGCGGCCCGGACCTGCAGGCCCTCGGGGCCGTGGCCGAGCGAGGCGAGCGTCCCGGCGGCGCCGCCGAACTGGACCATGAGCGCGCGCTGTGCGGCCTGGTCGAGCCGCTCGGCGTGCCTGTCCAGCGCCGAGAGCCACACCGCGGCGCGGAACCCGAAGGTCACGGGCAGGGCGTGCTGGAGGTGTGTCCGCCCTGCCGTGATGGTGTTCAGGTGCGCCTCGGACAGGGCCGCCAGGGCCCTGCGCACCCCGTCCAGCTGGTCGCGGACGAGGTCGACACCGGCCTTGCACTGGAGCATCGTGGCGGTGTCCATGATGTCCTGGGTGGTCGCGCCCCAGTGGATGTACCCGCCGTCGTCCCCGCACTGCTCCGCGAGCTGCTCGACGATCGGCAGGATGGGGTAGCCGACGATGTCGGTCTCGCGGCGCAGGCGCTCCTGGTCCAGGGCGTCGAAGCCCGCGGCAGACGTGATCCGCTGCGCGGCGTCGGCGGGCACGAGCCCGACGGCGGCCTCGGCCCGGGCGAGGGCCGTCTCGGTGTCGATGATGCGGCTGACATAGGCGCGGTCGCTGAAGACCTCGCGCATCTGAGGCGTGCCGAACATGTCGCGGAACAGGAGGGAGTCGTACACGGTGCTGCTCATGGGTGCCTTCTTCTGGTGGATCGTGGGGTGGCCTGTGGGACGGTCACTTGCTGGTGGCGAGCTGCCCGGCGGCGACGGGCGCATCGCCGTGGGGGGCGACGTCCCTGGCCTCGCCTTCGGCCTGGGCGGCGGCGAGCTCGGCCTGGAACTCCTTCGGCTGCGCGAGGGCCCAGCGGACGCGGGGCACGTCCATCTCCTTGGTGAAGCGCGAGACGACGAGGGTCGCGACGACGTTGCCGAAGGTGTTGCAGAATGCGGTGGCCATGGACATGAAGCGGTAGACGCCGAACAGGATGGCCACGCCCTCCACGGGGAGGTAGCCGGTCGCGGCCACGGTGGAGGCGAAGACGACGTAGGTCCCGCCGGAGACGGTCGCGGCGCCCTTGGAGGTCAGGAGCATGATAAGCAGGAGCCCGATCTGCTCGGGCAGGCCCATGTGGATCCCGTAGGCGTTGGCGAGGAAGAGCGTGCAGATCGCCATGTAGAGGCTCGTGCCGTCCAGGTTGAACGCGTACCCGGTCGGCACGACCAGGCCCACGCTCTGCTGGGAGATGCCCATCGCCGGCAGCTTGCGCAGCAGGCCGGGCAGGGCCGACTCCGATGAGGCCGTGCCCAGGACCATGGACATCTCGTCGCGCACCACGTTCAGGAGGCGGAAGATGTTGAACCCGGCGATCAGGCCGATGAGGCCCATGATCACGGTGATGAACAGCGCCACGACGGCCCAGTACTCGACCACGAGCGTTGCCAGGGCCACGAGCATCTTCGAGCCGTTGGTGCCCACGGAGTAGGCGATGGCGCCGAAGGCGCCGATCGGGGCGAGCTTCATGACCACGTTGACGAAGCCGAAGAACGCCTCGGAGACCGTGTCCAGGCCGGAGCTGATCCTGGCCAGGATCGAGGGCCTGAGGGTCAGGAGGCCGGCGCCGAAGACGACGGCGAGGATCACGACCTGCAGGAGCTGGGTGGACGTGAAGGCGCCGACGAAGCTGCTGGGGAAGATCTGGGTCAGGAACCCGGCGACCGTGTGGTCTCCGTCCGTCGCAGGAGGCTTGCCCGCTGACGACGTGAGGGCACCCGCGCCCTGGCCGACGCCGAGCAGGTTCCCGGCGAGGAGCCCGACAGCGAGGGCGATCGTGGAGACGACCTCGAAGTAGACCAGCGCCGCGAAGCCGATGCGGCTGGCGCGCTTGAGGTTGCCCGCGGAGAGGATGCCCGTGACGACGGTGAGGAACACGAGCGGGGCGATGCCGGTCTTGATCAGGGCCAGGAAGAGGTCGCCGACGACCTTCAGCTGCGCAGAGAACTCCGGGAACGCGAACCCGACGACGATGCCCAGGGCCATCGCGACCATCACCTGCGCACCCAGGCCCCGGTGCCAGGCCTTCCTGCCCTTCTTGGCGCTGGCCGAGGCCAGCAGCTGCTCTTGCGACTTCATCGACGCACTCCAACCTGTCTAGACACATTTTCTGTCTAGACAAATGTGAGGCATGGCACCCCCGGTGTCAACCCTGCCGGCACTCGGTCCTCCGGCAGAGGCGTTCACGCCCTCCTATGCGCCGGCTTCGGCGGGCAGGGTGCCCCGCTCGAGCACTGATTCGTAGACGAAGGCGTCCCCGGGGTGGGTGCTGATGACCAGGGCGAACACCTTGCCTTCCTCGTCGATGTACCGTCTGCTCAGCCGCAGGCCGATGTCTCCGGCGGCGCGGTTCAGGGCCGGCGCGGTCTCCTCGTCCAGCGGGACGGCCTGGATGCTCTGGAGGACCCGGACGAGGCGGCGGCCGCTGCGTTCGGCGACCAGGTCTGCGACCAGGCGCTGGCTGTCCTCCAGCTCGCCCTCCACGAGCTGGAAGTCCTCGGGTGAGAGGAACACCTCGGACCGCGCCACGGGGCTCGATTCCGCCTCGGGGTTGCGGCGGAGAGTGGTCAGCCGCACCAGTTCGGTGCCCTCGTCCTTCCCGAAGAGGGCAGCGACCGCGCCGTGGGCCCGGACGCGCTCGACAGCCTGGATGCTCCTGCTGGCGCTCTGCCCGTACTGGGTCAGCTCCTCGATGGAGCCCAGCCGGGAATGGAACTGCTCGGCCGGGACGGTGCGGATGACTTTGGTGCCCTGGCCCTTCCTCCGGGAGATCAGGCCGAGGTCCTCGAGGCGCTTCAGCGCGGCACGCACCGTCTCGCGCGAGCACCCGTACTCGGCGGCGAGGTCCGGCTCGGATGGGAGGAAGGCTCCGATCTCCCATTGCCCGTGCTGGATCCTCCCCGCAAGATCTGCGGCAATCGTCCTGTACCTCAGTGCCATCTCGCGGGCCCCCTCACTCTTCACTCAACCTGTCTGGACATCTTAGACAGGGAGAGCGGGCGACGGTGACCCGGCGGGGCTTCGCCAGGGACCTCTTGCAAGGGCGGCGTCCGGGGCAGGGCCCTGCGAGGCCCCGGCCTCCGCCCCGCCGTGATCGCCGGCCCGCGCCGGCTGGTGCCCTCCGCTGCCCTGCGGGCACATCCGGTCCTCGCTGCGCTCGGGCTGTGGCCCCGGGTCCTGGCCGTTGCCTGCGCTTCGCTCCGGCCCCGTCGATGCCCCGGGGCCTTTGATCGTCTTTCGGCTGTCCTGCGGATTGTACGCACCCGCCCGGAACCGGCTAGCCCCTCCTTCGTCGGGGCCGCCACGCGCCGAGAATTCTGCTCCGGCGCTTCGCTTCGCTCGCTTGTTTCCTGCGCAGATTTCCCGTCGGTGCCGCCCTTCGGGTAGCCGGTCCCGGCCAGGTGCCGGCGAACAAGTTCGCCAGCCGAAAAACGAACGGGGGAGGGGAGGCCCGGCTGGTCACCGCGGCCTCCCGGCCCACCGAACAGGAGACCGGTATGGGCTATGTGTACAGGGGCGGGCGCGAGAAGCTCGCCGCGGAGCTGCAGGAGTACAGCGAGGCGCTGAAGAAGGCCAACCGGAACCGGGAGAAGTTCCTGCCCCCTCGGGACTCCCACGGGGAGCCGATCGGGCGGACCGTGAGCGCGAAGCTGCGCGCGATCGCCAGCGCCGAGGCCGCCGCCATCGCCCGCCTGAAGGAGCGCAGGGGCAAGAAGAAGGCCAAGTGGGAGCGCTACGCCAATGACCCCGCGTGCTGGGGCGGAGCCTTCGGGCTGTGGCTCGCGGTGCAGGAGGCCAAGGAATGGGAGCGGGCGCGGCACCGGTAGCCAAGGTGGGGGCCGTCCTCCGGGACGGCCCCGGGCCCTTCACAGGGGTTTCTCGACTAGAGCACCTGCCCGCCGCGCCAGCGCCTCCCTTGGGTTGGCGGCGCGGCCGGCCTCCGCAGAGCTCCGGCCGGCGGACAGCGCGCTACCCGTGCGCTGCCTGCTGGCCGTCGGCGTGTCACCCCACATAGCGCCTTCCGCCCCTCCGGCGCGGCACCCGGCACCGCTAGGCTCGCCACCAGGGCACCGCCAGCGATACGGACGCACGCCCCCGAGGGTTTCCCTGGGTTCGGGAAGACGGAGGCCGGGAGGGCCGTGCGGTCTGTGTAAACCCCTGCCATCCCGCTCTTGCTCCCATCGCCCCACATCAACGACAAGGACCAAGAAAGGCACCATGCACACTCCTGAAGGCACCGCCCGGCCCCGCCGCCTTCCCGAGCCGTCCAGGATCGAGGAGACCGCTGCGGCCATGGCCGCGGTCGGTGAGGCCACCGACGAGGACCTGGCCGCCTGGACCCCCGAGAAGCTCGGCAGCGCGGACCAACTCCTCGCCGACCTCGAGCGGACAGCGACAGCCTGGGACACCGAGCCCCGGGCTGAGATCGGCGACAAGCTCTGGCGCACGAACCACCGCTTCCTCACCGACTCACGGGCGCTGCGCGCCAGACTCCGCCCACACCTCACCGCAACCGCCGATGAGGCATGACAGACCGGAGCGCGCCTCCGGTCCCAGCAAAGGTCCCTCTTCTCCACGAGTCACAAAACGCGAGTGGGACACATTGCTGGGACAGACGAAGCTGTAGGACTTTGCTGAGTTTCCACGGGAGCGCCCAGCGCCCGCAGAGGGTTTGGAGCTGTCGTGCCCCTGTCCCGTTCAAAGGAACGTTTGCTGAGACGACATCTTACGAGCCAACGTGAATGGGCAGTCGCCAAATCGACTAGTCGGCCTAGCCTAGGGATGCTATTGACCGAGCCAAGCTTCGAAGGCCTCGCGCTCATACCGGCACGGTGGCTGGTGCCGCTTCTTGTTTCTTAGGACGTGCACGTAGGACCAAAGGGTGTCGTGGTCCACGAATGCCGAGCGTGCTGCGACGCGCAGTAGTTCCCATGTGGTCACGACAGTAACTTGTGGAGCTGCGCTCCCCTGTTGGCTGACCACTTGGGCTACGCCTTGGTCATCCGTCACAAAGAGCGCCTGCAAGGACCGGCAGTCGATGAGGGCCAAAGTTTCAGCCTCGCCGAGGTTCTTGTATCGTCCGTCGCCTGGCTTGTCGAGTCTGGTCTTGTAGGTGGCCACAGCGAGATGCTCCGCAGGATTGGCAGGTCGTAGCGGCTCGCCGAAGATGCCGTCGGCAAGAGTCAGATCTTCAAGATCAGGCTCCATAGAGGAACGGGCACATTCAGATGCCACGGTGCCGCACCAGACCGGATTGCGCGCGAGCTTCTGCAAGAGGTCCATGCGATGCAAGTATGCAAAATTGATCAACACCGTGTTGTCCGGGAAGAGAAGCAGTGCCACGTACAGGCCTCAGATGCCGAGGACGGCGGCCAAGTCCGCTGGGGGCAATGATGATGCCGGTGTCGGCTCATCCACCTCGAGGCTTTCCGGTTCTACGCCGAGCATCCAAGCGAGAGTGTCCTTCTGTAGAACCCCTTCTGCGATAAGCGCCAGGTGGGCATCTTGAAGAGCAAGGGGGAACCGGCGCGTTGATGCCGCATCCATCCGCTTGGTGATCGGGTCTCCGTCCTCGGTAGGAATCCAATGCCGCCGGAGGAGACGTTGCGTCGGGCTCCCGGCCCACTCGCCAACAATCGGTGACGTTGGGATGCGCAGACTCGCAAGGCGGTTAGCCAGTGCATCGGTCGAGATGCCAAGGTCCCAGACTCGGCTGGCTAAATCCGATGGAGTGAGACCTGTCCAATCGAAGCCACGAACGATGTCCTCGGGGAGGAGGAGATCGGCGGCGAACGCGTTCGCTGCCCGTTCATGACGGTCTCGGGCTGCTCTCATGGAGTTCGGATCAGTATGATCTAAGACAAGATGCCCGAGTTCGTGGGCGAGACTCCAGTTCTCCCTGAACCAGTTCCCACTCCCGGGAACTACTATGACGGCCCTCCCCGCCACCGTGAACGAATATGCGGTAGAGAGTCCTGGCAGTCGCACGACATCGATCCCAAGCGACTCCAGCCGGTCTACGAACGGTCGAATGAAGTCCGTTCCGAGTAGCTCACGAGCTTGCTCGGTTGAGGTAGGAAGCTGCGACTTGGCTAGATGCGAGAGCTCGGCCTGTCGATAGGCCAACTCGACGTCAGCCAGCCCTTGGCTGTCGTCATCAGCCCCGGGTACATGGCGCCGCCCTGTCGCTGGATCGTATTCGTGGCGCGCTGCAATCACCAGCCGGGCAGGGTCGGGTTCACCCGTGATCAGGAAGTGGAGGTCGGCGCCTAGTAGGTCCGCGAGGCGGGCAAGTTCGATGGCCGCGAATCCGCGCTCACCCCGCAGAGCTCGCGAAAAGGCATCCGGAGTCATTCCGACTTCAGATGCGATCGTCTTGTGCGTTCGGCCTTCCGGCAACAGAGAAGCAACGCGGGCACCTATGCTCTCCATGCTTCAAGTCTACTTGATCGGCTTGGGAATTTCCCAACTACCCTCGCGCCGCAAGCGCTCCTGCCGCCGTGGCTCTGGACCCTCGCCTTGCGGAGCATGCGGCCGCAGAGAGCTTCGTTAGACATCATCTGAGCGACAGAGGGGCGGCCACATGCCAGGGCTGCGTCCTGGCATGTGGTCCTCGCTGCGTTCGGGCTGTGGCCCCGGGTAAGGAATCTCAATGGGGAATGTCAAGCCGGCAAGAGGGCGGGCGGCCGGTCTTCTGGTGCGTCTGCCGAGGGGGCCTTCGGCGGAAGCGGGTCCTGGCGGCTCCTTCCGGACGGCCGGGGGCGGAGAGGTTGAGGACGGGATCCTGCAGAGGTCGACGGCTCCGCGGTCAGGGGGTGCTCGGAGGTTGCGCTGTCCTGGCGCGGGTGGACGCTTTGTGGACGGGGGTGCCTGGCGTGGCGGCCTTCGGTTGCTTCGGGATGGCCTGTCGGCGCTGCCCGTAGGGTGTGAGGCCGCGCGGCTTGTACACAGCGAGCACGGTTGCGACGAGCAGCACGGCGATGGCGGCTGCGGCCTTCAGGGCGAGGTCGCCTCTGAGCCCGGCGAACGTACCGGCACCAGGTCGGGGCCAAAGCTTCCGTGGAGAGCCGGCTGGTCGCCCCGAGGTGCATCAGGAGCGCCAGGGTGCACAGGACATTGATGACGAGCTTGATCACGACCCACCAGTGCCGGAACAGGCCCCAAGGGCTGCCGAGGGAGGACACGAGCCCGGTCGCGAGGGAGGCCAGGCGCAGCGGGAGGATGACGAACCAGCCGACCGGCTCCAGCCCGGCGTCGGCGGCGCGCACGAGGAAGTCATCATGGCTGCCCAGGCCGACCAGGGCGAGGGCGAGGTAGGCGGCGATCGCCTCGTCGGCCGCGGCGACGACGAGCCGCAGGGCGCCGAAGCCGGGGTCGTCCCGCCAGACCACCGAGGTGCGCAGGCGCCGCCTGACGTCGGTCAGCGGGACGAATGCCGTGCCGGGGAAGGACTGGGCGAAGAGGCGGGTCGCGATGGTGATCCCGACCCCGACCCCGGCGGCGGCGAGGGCGAACGCGGTAGCGGTGTCCCGCGCCTCCTGGGCGATGCGCGGACGGGAAGCCGACGTCGATGCACGCCTCGATCGCTTCCTCCCGCAGGCGGAGCCCGCTGGCTGCGTCGACGAGCACGAACGGCTCGTCCGCGAGCGAGGCGAGCTCCACGGACGGGGCCGCGGTGAGCGGGTGGTCTGTGGCGACGGCGATGCCCAGTGCGTCGTCAGCGACGACCCGCGCGCGGAGCCCGTGCACTGTGCGCTGGCCTGCGGTGAAGCCGATGTCGAGCGCGTCGGTTGTGAGCAGGTCCATCACCTGGGCGCTGCCGAGGTGGGCCGTGAAGCGCAGCTCGATCCCGGGATGCCGGCGGCGGACGAGCCGGGAGATGTCCGCGACGGCCGGGGCGTCCATGCCTCCGGCGAACCCGATGCGCACGATCCCGTGGCTGTTGCGCTCTGAGTTCCGTGCGGCGCGCATTGCCTGGTCTGTCCGGGCGAGGACATCCTGGGCGAGGGGCAGGAACGCCAGTCCTGCCCGGGTCAGGGCCACGGCGCGGGTGCTCCGCTCCACCAGCTTGACCCGCACGCTGGCCTCGAGCTGGCGGATGTGCTGGCTCACCGCAGGGTGGCTCAGGTGGAGCGACTCGGCGGCCCGGCTGTAGTTGAGCTCATGGGCGACCGCAACGAACGAGGCGAGCCAGCGCAGTTCCATGGTGACAGGCTAGGGGAATGGCAGGCCCGGGCTGGGCGCGCGTCGGGCCGAGCGGGAGGCGATGGGCATCCCACCCGCGGTTCCTGTCCGGGCGGTCCCCTCGCAGCGGGCCTCGGCCAGTACGGGACTGAAGGCAGGCGAACCGTCTCTGCCTGCGGCGCCGGTTCCCTCGCTGGGATGGACGCGCAGGACACCTGCCTGCGCCCGGGCCCCACCCCGCGTTCCCGGCGGGAAACGGCCGGGGGGCGACGGACTGCGGGGTGGGGGGTGGGTGCCGGGTCTCAGTGGCTGAGGTCCTTGCCCTTGGTCTCGGGGACAGAGAGCACGACGACGGCGCTGACGACGAGCAGGGCGACTGAGTAGAGGTTGAAAAGGCCGGCGGAGCCGATCCCCGTGAGCCACTGCTGGAGGTAGGGCGCGGTGCCGCCGAACACTGCAACGCAGATCGAGTAGGGCACGCCGACTCCGACGGTGCGGATCTTGGTCGGGAAGAGCTCGGCGTACACGGCGGGGACGATCGCGGCCGAGCCGGCGATGAAGAACAGCATGACGGACATCGAGACGGTGAGCTGCCAGGGCGAGTCCCTGAGCAGCCAGATCATGGGGTAGTGCATGGCGGCGGCGCCGAGTGCGGAGGCCCACATGATGGGCTTGCGGCCGAACCGGTCTGCTGCCCTGCCCCACAGGGGCAGGACGGCGATGAAGACGACGAGGGCGATGCTGGATGCCCAGAGGGCCTCGCCGCGGTCCATGCCGAGGGTGGTGGAGGCATAGGTGGGGGCGACGACGCCCCAGATGTAGTAGGAGACGGTGAGGCCGACGGTCAGCCCGATGACCTGGAGTGCCTGCCTGCGGTGGCGCACGATCTGCGGCCACATCGGCTCGTGGCGCTCCTGGACGGTCTCGTGCTCGAATGCGTCGGTCTCCTTGAGGCGGGCGCGCATGATGAGCGCGTACAGGCCGAAGGCGGCACCGATGAGGAACGGGATGCGCCAGCCCCACGCGGCCATGTCCGCCTTGCTCAGGACGCCCGAGAGGACCGCGCCGAGCAGCGTCCCGCCGAGGATGCCGACGGTCCCGGAGGTGTAGATGAGCGTGGACCACAGGCCACGCTTCTCGCGGGGGGCCATCTCGGAGAGGTATGTCTGCGACGAGGGCAGCTCGCCGCCGTGCGCCAGGCCCTGGATGAGGCGGGCCACGAGCAGCAGCAGGGACGCCCAGGCGCCCACGGCGCCGAAGGTCGGGGAGATGCCGATCAGCAGGCTGCCCAGGGCTGCGAGGCCGACCGCGAGCGTCATGGAGGACTTGCGGCCGATCCGGTCGCCGATCCAGCCGAAGATGAAGCCGCCGAACGGGCGGGCCACGAAGCCGACGGCGAAGATCGCCAGCGTGCTCAGGATCGCCGAGGTCGGGTCGGTGTTGCTGAAGAGCTGGGCCGCGAAGTACGGGGCGAAGGTCGCGTAGATGGCCCAGTCGTACCATTCGACGGCGTTGCCGATGCCGGTGCCGATGAGGGTGCGCTGCGTCGACGGGGCGCCTTTCGCGGTGGTCGATCCGGGGGTGGAGGTGGTCATGGTGTTCTCCGGGGGCGTCGGTGGGGTCGGGGCGTGGGGTCGGGGACGGGGTTCACAGGCGTGGGGCGAGTTCGGCTGAGCGGGTGAGCGCGAGGTGGGCGTAGAGCGCGGCGCCGTCGGCGAGCACGCTGTCGTCGAAGGTCGCGAACGGGGAGTGGTTGAACGCGGTGGTCGCCGGATCCGTCCCGGGCGGGACGGCGCTGAGGCCGATGAAGCTTCCGGGGACCTCCGCGAGGATGCGCGAGAAGTCCTCCGACCCGCTCAGCGGCTGGGCGAGACGGGCGTGGCGGCCGTCGAACAGTTCCGCGATGGAGCCCTCGGCGAAGTCGGTCTCCGCCAGGTCGGTGACGGTGAGCGGGTATTCGGCCTCGTAGCGGACCTCGGCCTCGAGCCCGTGCGCGTAGGCGATGCCCTCCAGCAGCCGGGGGACGGCCTGCTGCATGCGCGCCCGGTGCGCGTCCGAGAACGTGCGGATCGTCGCGTCGAACTCCGCGGTGTCGGGGATGACGTTGCGCTTGGCGCCGGCCGCGAGCCTGCCCACCGTGATGACGGTCGGGTCGAACATGTCGAACTGGCGCGTGAGCATGGTCTGCAGGGCGAGGACCATCTCCGCGGCGACGGTCACGGGGTCCTTGGCCAGGTGCGGTGCGGACCCGTGGCCTCCGGCGCCGTGGACGGTGACGAAGAGGCCGTCCGAGGCGCTCATCATCACGCCGGGACGGGTCACGAACTGGCCGTGCGGGGCCAGCGACGAGAAGACATGGAGGGCGTAGGCGGCGTCGGCCCGGCGCCCGGCGGCGTCGAGGACGCCCTCGCGGACCATGTGCGCGGCCCCGTCGAAGCCCTCCTCGCCGGGCTGGAACATGAGGACCACGTCGCCGGCGAGGGTGTGCCGGCGGTCGGCCAGGAGGGTCGCGGCGCCCACGAGCATCGCGGTGTGCAGGTCGTGGCCGCAGGCGTGCATCGCGCCGTCGATCCGCGAGGTGTAGTCCACGCCCGAGCGCTCCTGGACGGGGAGGCCGTCCATGTCGGCGCGCAGCAGCACGACGGGCCGCGTCGCCTCGCGGGGGAGCGCCCCTCCGCGGAGGACCGCGGTGACGGAGGTCGTCTCGGTGCCGGTCGTGACCTCGAAGCCGAGGCCGTCGAGCGCGGCGAGGACCCTCTCCTGGGTGCGGGGCAGGTCGAGGCCGATCTCCGGCTCGCGGTGGAGGTCGTGCCGGAGGGCGGCGATCTCGCCCTGGAGGTCGCGGGCATCCTGGAGAAGCGTCACGGCTGCCTTCCTATGGGGTGGCTATTATCTGCTGGTCGCCTTCAAGTGTCAGGCAGCGGTGGCCTCTGAGCGTAAACTCGTCATTATCATGCAAACGGATGCCGGTATTGGTAGTGATCATGCATCGAGTGGTCTGGAACACGTCCTCACGGAGGCCGACCTCGAGCTCATCAATGCCCTCCAGATCGCGCCCCGCGCGACGTGGCAGGACGCCGGCCGCATCCTCGGCGTGCGGCCGGCGACGCTCGCCGTGCGGTGGGAGCGGATCCGGCGCAGCGGCGTCGCGTGGATCACCGGGTACAGCATCGGCGACCCCACCGCCATGAACCTCGCGTTCGTCGACGTGGACTGCGAGCCGGGCCGCGTGGGCGAGGTCGCCGACGCCCTCTGCGAGATCCCCGAAGTGCAGTCCGTCGAGCTTCCGGCCGGACACCACGACCTCCTGCTGACCGTGTTCACGCCCACCGTGACCGACTACGCCCGCACTACCGGCCCGGCGATCCTCCGGGTGCCGGGGGTCGAACGCACCCAGACCTCCCTGGGCAGCCGCCTGCACCTCGCGGGGCACTCGTGGCGCCTGTCTGCCCTCGACCCGGCCAAGGCAGCGGCATTCGCCGCGCTTCCCGCCCCCCGGCCCGCCCCCGGACCGCTCCCCGAAGCGTGCCAGGACCTGCTGCCGCTGCTCATGCGGGACGGGCGGGCCACAGCTGCGCAGATGGCCAAGATCCTCGACCGGAACGCCTCGACCGTCCAGCGCCAGCTCGCACGCGTGCTCGGCTCGGGCCTGATGTCCTTCAGGTGCGACGTCGCCCACGGCCTGGTCGGCTTCCCCGTCACCTGCACCTGGTACGCCAAAGTCCCGCCCGGAAAGCACGCCGCCGCCGCGGTGGCGGTCCGCTCGCTCCGCTCGGTCCGGCTGGCCGCCTCGGTCACCGGACAGGCCAACTTCATCGTCACGATGTGGCTCCGGTCAGTCGCGGAGGTCATGAACGCCGAACTGGCACTGCAGGAGAAGATTCCAGGCATCGAGCTCATCGAGAGCCTCGTGATGCTCCGTAT
Source organism: Sinomonas sp. R1AF57 (assembly GCF_002224485.1). Taxonomy (GTDB): domain Bacteria; phylum Actinomycetota; class Actinomycetes; order Actinomycetales; family Micrococcaceae; genus Sinomonas; species Sinomonas flava. The sequence goes on along the minus strand of NZ_CP022463.1, from coordinate 3,451,953 downwards.
CGCCAAGCGGATGGGCGTACTGCTCGACGCGGACGGGCGCTCGCTCCACCGCTCCGTCGTTGTCGGCGGAGTCCTGCCCAGCGATCTCGACGACAGCAGCCTGCCAGCCGGTTGACGCCCTCGGACTTCGAGGGACTCAACCGCCCGGGAGGGAGGCCGTGGCCCGGATGAGCAGCGATTGAGAGGATGCCCAGCCGCCGCCGAACCATCGGCGAGTTCGAGCACTCCCTGACGTCGGAGCGGACCAGTGGCGGCTTCGCCCCGGCCAGGGCCCGTGGCCGCATCGGGGGCCAGAAGCCCCAGCTCGGGCACCTTCGGTTCAGCAGCGCTTCCCAAATCGCCGAACTGCAGGCCTGCACGAGCAGCCTCGGCTTCTGGCGTGTTACGTCCCGCCCCCTCTTCTCACATACCCCCAACCCGGACGGGTTATGGAGAAGCCATCAGTTGCTCAAGTCTTCTCGGCTTCTCCGGCCGAGATCTTGAACTTGGCGAGGACTACCTTGGGATGTTCGCCGCGGCACCGAGAATCCCCGCACTCGTGTGGGCGACTCGAAACAGACGCATCGATATCCCAGATCAGCTCTCACGAAATCCTGTCGAGGACGGCTCGGGTTAATTCTGGTACCAGCAGAGCCAGCCCATGTCGCGGGTCCTAACTTGCCCTTCAGCGAGCACACTCCGGATTTGCCGGGAGAGAATGTCAGCTCCTGCTTCGGAGTGTTCGAGGTGGTCGAGCATCATGGACGTGGACCACATCGCACCGATCGGGTTGGCGATGCCCTTCCCTGCGATGTCCGGTGCCGACAATTGCGGGTGGTATGACCTCCTGCCCGATACCGTGGCCGGGGATGAACGCCGATGTGGTGGCGTGGATTCGGCACAGCTCATTCCCTCGTTTGGACAGATGCGCGGAGGATCATCCGCTGCCCAGTCGCGGACTCGACCGCAGCGCGGCTGTAGAGCAGTGGGAACGAGTCCCCGGCTCCCCACAGGGATAGGAGGTCTGAATAGTGGGGTGACCGGGGGTCGCCGGATTGGCCGGCCGTTTCCGCGTCGTTACACCGGAGTTAGTTCCGAAAAACGACTCACTAGCGTCTACGGTCAACCATGGCTGCGGCCCCCACCTGGTGCGAGGCCGCCGATCACTGCGAGCGGGGTGACCCTCAGCGGCACCTCGACCCGTCGTAGGAGGAAGGGACGGCAGCGACGACTTCGCGGGCCCACGACTTCGGCAGTTTCGGACATCGACGGGTGGCTGGCGTGGGACACGGCGCGGGCAGCGGCGACGGCGCCGGCGAGCTCCGTCTCGGGATCGACAGGTTCAACGAAGATCGAACCACAAAGCCCCCGCCGGCGGCCAGTCGCTGGGGCGAGCCGGTGACGGTCGGCGCCTGCCCCATTCCCCAAGAGATCTTGTCGAGGAGGGCGGAGTGAAGCGCCCTGAGTTTCTTGGAGGCTCCTGGCCTTGGAAACGAGGATGGAGTTATGCCGAAGGAACTGGCGTCGGGGAAGCCGACGACGCGTCGCTACTCGGATGAGGAGAAGGCGGCCGCGGTGCGGATGGTGAGGACGCTGCGCGCCGAGCTCGGTGTCACGCAGGGGACGGTGCAGCGCGTGGCGACGCAGCTCGGCTACGGGGTCGAGTCGGTGCGGATGTGGGTGAAGCAGGCCGACATCGATGACGGTCTCGCCCCGGGCGTGAGCAGCAGCGAGGCACAGCGGATCCGGGAGCTGGAGCAGGAGAACCGGGAGCTTCGACGCGCCAACGAGGTGCTCAAGCGGGCCGCGTCTTTCTTCGGGGCGGAGCTCGACCGCCACTACCGGAAGTAGTCGCGTTCATCGACGCGAACAAGGACGACGTCGTGGACGGGCGCCGGCTCGGAGTCGAGCTCATCTGCAGGCTGCTGCAGGTGGCTCCGAGCACCTACTATGCCGCCAAGGCCCGCACCCCGTCAGCGCGTGCGGTCCGGGACGGGGAACTGGTCCCGCAGCTGGTCGAACTCTGGGAGGCCAACTACCGCGTCTACGGGGTCCGCAAGCTGTGGAAGGCGGCCCGCCGCGCCGGGATCGCGATCGGGCGGGACCAGACCGCGAGGCTGATGCGCGTCGCGGGGATCGAGGGTGCGAGACGTTCGAAGCGGGTGAAGACCACGAGGCCGGACCCAGCATCGGCGAGGCACCCGGACCTGGTGCGGCGGCAGTTCACCGCGGCCGCGCCGAACCGGCTGTGGGTGACCGACCTGACGTTCGTGGCGACGTGGGCCGGCGTGGCCTACGTGTGCTTCGTCATCGACGCGTTCTCCCGCATGATCGTGGGGTGGCGGGTCGCGTCGCACATGCGCACCGAGATGGTCCTCGACGCGATCGAGATGGCGCGCTGGTCCCGTGGCCATCACCACGACGACCTGCGGTGCCACTCCGACGCAGGATCCCAGTTCACATCGATTCGCTACGGCGAACGGCTCGCGGAGATCGGCGCGACCCCGTCGGTCGGGACCGTCGGGGACTCGTATGACAATGCCCTGGCCGAGACGGTGAACGGGTACTACAAGGCCGAGCTTGTCCGCGGGCCTGCCCGATCCGGGCCGTGGAAAACGGTCGAGGACCTCGAGCTCGCGACGCTCGGATGGGTCCACTGGCACAACACCCAGCGGCTCCACGGCTATCTCGGCGACATCCCGCCCGCCGAGTTCGAGAACGCGTTCTATGCTGTCCAAACCGGCCGCGAACAGCTGGCCGGAATCAAATAGCGCGAGTCTCCATCAGACCCAGGGCGCTTCATCCCGTCACCTCCGTACTGTCTAGTCGAGGGCTTGGGGACAGTTCGGCTGGTGATGGATCTGGAAAGTCGCGTGGCCCCCGGTCGGGACCAGCTTGGGCTGCGCGCCGCAGTGGGGACACGGTTGCGGAAGCAGTCCTGGCAGGCCAAGGATGTCTGGGTTAGATGCATGGGGCTGCGAAGAGGCCGAGGGCGCGGCATGTGATTCCTCTGCACTGACCACGATGTTTGGTGGTACTCCGATGTCGATGGGCCTCACTCTGCTCTTGAAGAGCTTGCGCAGGAATCCCATTGTCTGCCTCAATCTCCTTCGGGCTGACGCCCCGCGGTATGTCAGGGATTGCTAAGTCTTGGCGAAGCCGTACGACTTCACGGCGTGCGTCGGCGCGCCTCCGCAGTAATCCTTCGTGCACCGGTCTCGGCCTGGGGCACGAAGCCAGTTTCGTTCGTGCCAACCACCGCCTGCACAGCAGGGTCGCCGAGGAAGACCATCGAAACACTCCCGCCGAGGAGATTCTTTCCGTCTGTGCTGGTGCGAATGCAGGTGAAGGCCGTGTGCTCCGGACCATCCGCTAACGCCGAGCCCACACAGGCAGCTGCCGCCAAGGCATGTGGTGTCTGACAGAGCTCCGCGACCGGGAAGCCTCCCTCAACGGCCGTTCCGCCTGCGAATGGCTCGAACGTCGCCGCCGATGCCAAAGTTCAGGACTGTACTTAGACCCGGGTCCGCCCGGAAAGCCTCCGGCGGCTAGCAATGAAATCAACAACAAGCGCACCAATCAGGGCTAAAACCAGGGGCGACTTCGCACCCTCGACCGCAATATAAATCATCAAAGGATAATGCTCATCCGGGTTGAGCCGCGGCCCGGATGCCATCGGGATAGCGAGCAGGGCCACCAACACCAATATCCCAAGTGTAATGAGACGGGCCGCGGTGCCGTGCACTGCCACCCGGTAAACCAGAACTGCTGCTGCAGCGAGAGCGATGAGAAGCGCCGGCCACACGTACCGCGGCCAGTCACCTTCGACGCCGACGATCCGGTCGTTGAAACCCAAGTAGCCGTGGGCCTCCGCCAGTTGCAACTGCATGGTGATGTAGCCGGCCAAAAGGACGACCACTATGGGCCCTGCAACAGCAATGAGGATGGATGACGCCCATCGAGGACCGGATGCTGTGCTCATTCTGTCCTGGCTGGCCACTTTGTTCACGATGAATCCCCCAATTCTCGATCCTCAGACTCTAAGCCTTACGGCACGTGCCGGAGAGCGGCGGAGCCAAACCGTTACCAGTCAGTGCCGACGCGGCGGGAGGTACCCGTGAGTCGATCGGCTGGCGGGCGTTGCGCTTCTACCGTCCGCCGGCGGTTGGCGATTCTCGAGGTACGAGTGTGGGTTTTAGCGCAGTGTGCCGGTGATCTGGGAGCTAAGAAGCGATACATGGCATGTGTTGTTGGAGACGTGATGGAGCAGAACGTCCCACCGTGTTTCTGGTTGGAGGCTCAGCCTGGTTGGTCGTTGGCGTGCTCCGATTCACCGCGGGGGTTGCTTCAGAGGGTGAGCCGGATCTTGCCGGTGCTGCCGTCGGTGTAGGTCACCTCGACTTCGATGCCTTTGCCTGACGCGTTCCGCAGCTCGTCGCCTGGCAGCCACAGGGCGAACTGTCCTCTGGCGACCGTCGCCGTCACGTCTTGGTGGTTCCGGCTCCTGTAGACGACTCCGAGGACGTCGGAGCCCGTGGCACCGGCCGCGATGGAAATGTCGCCGGCGCTCATGCTGCCGGTTCCCAAAGCCGAGGCGGTCAGCCCGCGCGGTCCGGGGCGGCTGTTTCCGGCGGCTTTGCCCACCGAACCGATCATGCCCTTGTTGAACCAGGTGGCGGCGTCATCGGTGATGCACAGTGCGGTGAACCCTCCCGCGCCCGTGAGCACGACCGTGGTCCACACTCCGCGCCGCTCAGCGATCGCTACCTCGGAGGAGTTGATGTCGTCGGCGTACATTCCGTCACCGACACCCTTCTTCGACGCACGGCATTCAGCTGCGGCGCTGTCACTGTCCGCCTGGCTCATGCCGGTGGGAATGGGGGTCCAGCTGGCAAATGCCGGGTCCCCACCGGACAGGGACGGAATGACAACCAGCCCGGCCGTGAGCGCCGCCACGAGTCCCCCGACGAGCACGGCCCGGCGGCCCTTCCGGCCGGGGCTCCGCACCTTCCCAGTGGCCGGGTTCACGATGGCGCGCTGTGCTGGAGCCGGCGCTGGGTCGGTGGACAGGATGCGGGCCAGGTCGGCGCGTGCGCGTGGAGTCCTGGCGTCGCTGCGGCGGTCAGCGGCGTCCAGCGATAGGAGCAGGGAGTCGATCTCGTGATTACTGGTCATGGCGCGGTTGTCCTTCCAAGGGGAGCAGCGTGTGTTCGGGAGGGCCGAGGCAGGTGTTCGAGGAGGGTGCGAAGTGCCCGGCGGGCACGGCTCAGGCGCAGGCGGAAGGCGACCGGTGAGATTCCAAGAACGGCTGCCGCCCGCGGGGCATCGAGGTCTTCGAACACAGCCAGGCCCAGCGCCTCCTGATGGACTTCAGAGAGCATGCGCCAGGCCCTGGCCAAATCCACCCGGCTCACGATCGCGTCGGCGTCGTCGCCCAGGGGCACCAGAGCGGCGGCGTCTGCGAGTCGCACACCGAGTGCCACACGACGCTGCTCTCCCCGGTGAGCGTTCAGAAGAAGGTTCCGCGCGATGCCGAAAGTCCATGCCCGCGCGTCCTCATGGCGCCTCGGCAGCTCATCGAGGCGGCGCCACACGACAAGGAAAGCATCGGCAACTACGTCTTCAGCATGGTCGGGGTGTGCGCGGCGTTGAACGAATCTGACGAGGTCCGGATAGACCACCTCATACAGGGATCTGAAGGTGTGCTCCCGGTCGGAAGCCTGTGCAGGGTGCCTCATGCCCCGTACCTGTCTGCCATTCGACCAAGTGTGTCGCAGCCAGGCAGGTTCGGTCCGGGAATCGAGCTCTGTGTCCAACGTCCGCTGGCCCGCTGAGGGATCCCTTTCTGGAGTCGGCGTGTGCTTATAGGCTCATCCGCAAGCAGAGCGTTTGGGGCCGTTGACTGTCGCAGTGTGCCGTTGGCCCCGGCAAGGAAGGGGCCTCGATGGCGGAGGACCATCGTCTTTCGGAGAGGCTTCCTACTGTCGGCACTGTCCTCACTCTGCTGGCGGCGTTGCTCACCGCATGTACGGACACCCGCTCAAGCGTGAATCCGTCGAAACCAACAGGTTCCGGCGCGGAATGCGTGTCGGCGTCCAAGGTCGGCGAGACTAGCAATGGCTTGGAAGTCGCGGCTGCCTCCGTGGACGGGACGACCTTGCATGGGTTGGTTCAGACGGAACCGTACCCGCTGGTGGGCTCGACAGACATAAAGAAGTTCGTGTGGCGCATCGGAGGTTCGGGGGACCTCACCGTCACCGTTTCCAAGCCGGACGGAACCACCACGTCGCTGGCCTGGGGTCCTGAACACCACAGCTCCAGCAACTACGACCGACCGGGCGACGAATACGGCACCGGCATGGTGGCCGACCAGCCCGGCTGCTGGCACTTGTCATTCCACCGAAGCGGTACAGGAAAGGCAGACGTCTGGCTGGATGTCGGCCGTGGAGCGGTCTGAGCCAGCCGAAGATCGTTAGACGGCGGAACATGATCGAACTCGACGTCGAGACACCGCATCCGCCCGCCTGTCCACCTCCAGCCGGTCTTCCTCCTGCGCCACTGGAATGGTTAGCTGCCCCGGGAACGCTTCGATCCGGGCGCCTCCGGCGCGCACTGGGACTTCCCCGAGCGCCAAGAGGAGAAATGGCCGCGCGAGCGGTCCATCGAACACAAGTTCCTCACCCCGGCATTCGGCACTTCCTGCCCGCCGAAGGGATTGTCCGGGGTGATGCGCAAGTTCGCCTACGCCAAGTACAGCGAGGGCCGTGCGGCCCACTGGCTGGTCCTGATGGCGGCAGACCGCGTTGACGCGTGGGGGAGCCATGCGAGGTCCTTCCTGACGCTCCACCCAGACAACCCCCTGACGGAAACGGGCGTGCGCAGCGAGTTCTCCCGCCACGGGCTCTCTTCGAGGCTGGGCAAGAAGCGTGCCGACCTGTCCCACCAGTGGATCGATCCCATCATCGTTGCCGGCCCGTGGGCGCTGGCGGCCGGCGGACTCGCCGCCGCCGCGCTCAAGGCCTTGCGGAAACGCCGCCTTACCTGACACCCACCTTCCGTGCCCGCTCGCCTGTGCTTCCCACGATGACCCCATCCCTGACCGAGGACGGAGGTGCCGTTCGAGCAGCACGACCTTCTCGCTGGTGGCCCGGTACCCGAACGCCGGCCTTCCAACCATGGGGGCTTCGGGCGACGACGCTCGTCCGCTGCTCAGGCCAATGGACCACCTGGGGACAGTGCCTCGTTAAGGGAACCCTTGATCGGGGACCTGATGTTCCGGGCAGAACGCCCGTCGCCCGACCAGGACGATGTGGGCCTGCTTCCAGCCGGCCTGATGCCGCTGGGCGATCAGCCGGCGGCCATGGAAAGTCAAACGGGCGCTACGGTGGAACTCGCGAACCGGGCGGACCTCGTCTTCGTGTGGCTCGACGAGGCGCAGGCGCTGTGGGGCTGCGCGACGCCCGACGATGTGCGGGTCCTGCTGCCGGGCCCCGGGACGCTCCTGGCCAAAGTCGTTCGTCACGACGGGCGGTATGAGCGCTTCGAATGCCGGTGACTTCCTGCGCGCCGGCGCACGTGTCGTCGCCGTCGGATCCGCCCTCGAGGACCCGTCCCAGCTGCCCGCGCTCGCGGCGCTCCTCGGGACAGCCGATCGGGCTGTCTCGGCGGGGCGGTAGCCATGGCCTCCCGGGGCGACGTGCTTTTTTTTTTGTCGTCGCGGCCGCTGAAGCTCAGGCCCACGGCACGGCTGTCATCGTCGACACCCGGCGGCAGTCGTCGTGGGATCAGGGCCACGTTGAGGGTGCCCTCCACCTTCCCAAGGACGCCCTGGACGCGCCGTTGGGGTGGCTGCCTGATGACCGGACGCTCATCGTCTACGGGTGGGGGCCGGGGTGCAATGGTGCGACCTTCACCGCGCAACGGCTGCTGCTCGAGGGCTTCGACGTCCGCGAGATGATCGGCGGGTACGAGTACTGGGTGCGGAACGGGTTCGCCGTCGAACGGGCGAACCACGTCACGCAGGAGGCGCCGGACCCGCTCGTCACCCACGTCTAGCTGAGATGGAGGCCCCGACGAGTGTGTGCCCGCCGGGACGTCCCATGCACAGTTATAGCTTCAGCGTGCCCGGTGGACGCTCATCCGACAGGCGCGGCCTCGGGGGTGTCAGGGGCCAGCTCGACGAGACGAGCTGCATCCGCGGCGGGGCCGAGGTCGGCTGCCGCCGGCCGAATGACGCGGGCGGCGGTGAGGACCTTCTGCAGGGTCTCATCGAGCTCTTGGGCCAGGCACTCCGCCGCGATCACATGGTCGGGTCTGACCACCAGCGCGGAGAACGGCCGAACATCGAACCAGCGCTTCACCTCCCCTGCAGGGTCACCGACGACAGTGACACCGGCGGCCGCCTGCGCGCTCGCCCACGGGAGCTGCGCAGCGGGCACGATGTGCACGAGCGTGGCGCCGAGGACGGGCAGCAGCTCGGCGGTGGAGGGGCGGAGCAGCGCGGCTGGGTCGTTGTTCCACACAATGACGCGCCAGTCGGTGCCGGTCGCGTCGTCGAGCAGCTTCTCGGCTCCGTCCGCCGTGCGCACCCGCGGCTGTGGGAACAGTGTGCCGACCGAGAGGGGAGAGTCGGCGGAGATCGGCACCGACTTCGAGCGGGGGAGCGACGACGGCACGACGACGCCGCGTTCGTACTGCGGCATCGGCTTGAAGCCCTGCGACGAGACCTGTGCCTTGAGCTTCGGCAGCTTGGAGATCACTGCGGCGCTCAGGTCCCGCGCGGCCGAGGCCAGGCGGCTCCGGTTCGTCATCAGCCGGGACATGTTCAGGGACAGGCCGATCATGGCCGCAACGTGGTCCCGGCGCTCCTGGTCATAGGTGTCGAGAAGCCCGGCGTCCGCACGGCCGTCGACGACGGCGGCGAGCTTCCAGCCGAGGTTGACCGCGTCCCGGATGCCGGAGTTCCAGCCCTGGCCTGCGACCACGGGCATGACGTGCGCGGCGTCGCCGGCCAGCAGCACCCGGCCCTTCCGGAAGGTTCCGGCGATGCGGGCGTTGAAGGTGTAGACCCTCCGCCGGATGATGTTCAGCGCGCTCGGATCGGGGACGTGGTCAGCCAGCATCTCGTGGACGAAGGCATCGGTCTCCGCGCGGTCTTCCTCGCCGGGGAGGACATTGAACTCCCAGCGGCGGATGCCGTGCGGAAGCGAAAGCGTGGCCCAGCCGCGCTTCGGGTCGCCGCCGAAGACGGCGTGGGGTGTCCCGATCGGATCGTTCGCGACGTCGATGACCAGGCCGGGGGTCTTGCGGGTCTCTCCCTCGAAGCTGATGCCGAGCGCCTTTCGCGTGCCTGAGCTCCCGCCGTCGGCCGCCACCACCCACTTCGCGCGCACCGCGCGCTCCTGGCCGCCGGGCGCGGAGTACTGCACGGTCACGCCTTCGCCGTCCTGCCTCAGCTGCGTCATCCGGGTGTCGAACTGGACCCTGACGTTGGCGAAGCGGTCCAAGCCGTCGAGCAGCACCCGGTCGACGAGGGGCTGGACGAAGCCGTTGCGTCTGGGCCAGCCGAACACTCGGGTTGTCGGGTCGATGACGCCGATGACCTTGCCCCGCCCGTTGACCATCCGGATCTGCTGGTCGGGCACCGTGTGCGGCAGCACCTCCTCGACCAGGCCGATGCCCTGCATGACCCGCATGGCCTCGTCGTCGATGCCGACCGCCCGCGGGTAGTCGATCAACTCGTGGCCCGCCTCGAGCAGGACGACGTCGATTCCCCGCAGGCCGAGCAGGTTGGCCAGAGTCAGGCCGACAGGGCCCGCCCCGATGATCACGACGTCGGTGTCGTAGCCCATTGTTCGCTCCTTAGCGCCTTGATGGCAGACCGTGCCATGGTGTTCAGAAATACGAGGTCGATGCCGAGGCCGACGTAGTCGACCAGCCCGTCGTCGAGGAGCCCCCTCGCATACTCTGCGGAGGCGCAGTAGATCCCGAGGGTGAGGCCGGCCGTGCGCGCCTTCGCGGACAGCTCGACGACCGCGTCGCGAACGGGTCCGTCGTCCCAGTCGCCGCGGCCGGGAAGCCCGTAGCTCACGGCGAGGTCTGCCGGCCCGATGTACACGGAGTCGATTCCCTCGACGGCGAAGATCGCGTCGGCGTTCTCCAGGCCGGCACATGTCTCGATCTGGACCACCGTCGAGACGGCGCTGTTGCCGGCTGCGGTGTAGTTCTGACCCGGGTAGAGGGCGGGGCGGGAGGGTCCGAGGCTGCGGCTGCCCAGCGGCGGGTACTTGGTGGCAGCGACGAGCCGGGAAGCCTGTTCCGCCGTCTCGACCGTGGGTGCGATGATGCCGCGTGCACCGGAGTCGAGGAGCCGCAGGATCACCGCCGCATCAATGGAGCCGACACGGGCGTAGGCGTACTCGCTCTTCTCGCGGGGAAGCGCGCGAAGCATCCGGCACGCGTCGTCGAGTCCGATCTCGCCGTGCTGCAGGTCCACGATCACGCCGTCATAGCCGGATGCCAGCACGAATTCGGCGACGGCCTGCGAGGCGAGCGCCTGATGCAGCAGCGCAGGGGCGTGCGACCCCGATGCCAGGGCAGCCTGCTTCACCGTGGCCCCGCGTGTGCAGCCTCGGCGAGGCGCTTCGCGTGCGCTGCCGCGTTCGCGCCCCCGAAGACTGGGACGATCTCGCGACGCGCGAAGCACCACGCGCCGTCGACCTTGCGGTACTGCTCGCGGAACTCGCCGACACTCGCGGGCTTCAGCACGTCCTCGGCGGCATCACGGAAGGTCAGGTACGTGACCGTGCCGGCCAGGATGTCACCCTCCCACGCGAGGCGGATCCCACCGATCACATGCCGTCCGACGACGTCGGTCTGCTGGGCGCGCCTCGCTCCCCAGGCCCTGATCGCGTCGCGGCCCGTCATGGTGCCGAGCGGTCCTACGGTGACGGCGTCCTCGGTGTAGAGCTCCCAGGTGGTGTCAGCCTGGTTGTGGTCGAGGCGGTAGAGCAGTTCGGAGATGAGCTGCTCGATCTCGATTCGGGTCTCGATGTCGACGCCGTATGTTCTCTCGGTCATCCCTCTGTCCTTAGCTGTTCGAGTCGAGGGTCGCAGTCACGCGGCCCAGTCCTGTGATGGTGGCGATGCACTCGACGTCGGCTGGCCAGGGCTCGATGTAGCCGATCGAGCCGGAGAGCAGCAGCTCGCCGGCGCGCAGAGGCTGGCCGATGCGCATCGCGGTCTCGGCGAGCCACTGGACCGCGTTGATCGGGTCGCCGAGCACGTTGCTGCCGATGCCGCGGGTGATTTCGAGGCCCTCGGCGGTCGTGATGACCATCTCCGCGGCCGTCAGGTCCACCTCACCGTAGGCGTGTCTCTCCTCGCCGAGCACCAGCCCCCCGCACCCGGCGTTGTCGGCGATGGTGTCGACGATCGCGCCGACGTTGCCGGGGAAGCGGAAGTCGACGATTTCGAACGCCGGGGTGATGTAGTCGATCGACTCCCTGATGGCCTCGAGCCGGGTGTCGAGGATGTCCTCCTTCAAGGCGAAAGCGACTTCCGCCTCGATGCGCAGGAAGTTGAAGCGCGACTGGGCGAGCCTGGTGCCGGAGGGGAACACCATGTCGTCGTGGATGATCCCGTAGTCCGGCTCGAAGACGCCAACGCGCTGCTGGACGAGCGGGTTGGTGAGCCCGACCTTGCGGCCTGCGCGCTTCACGCCGAGCTCGGCCTCTCGACGGCCGGCGACGATCTCGGAGATCCGGTAGGCAGACTCGAGGTCGTGGTCGGGCAGGCGGGGGCTGACGTAGTCGATCGTGTACGTCCCGCGGCGCGCAAGGTAGATCTCGTTCGCGATCTCCTCGATGGTCTGCTCGCTTGCTGTGCTGGTCACCCTTTCCTCCTCAGGAAGTCGAGCGTGTGCTCGTTGAAGGCCTCGGAGCCCTCCCACTGCGGCCAGTGCGCGGCGTCGGTCACGAGCAGGTACTCGCCGTCCGGGATGGCCGCCGCCAGCTGCTCGCCGACCTCCGGACCGCCGGTCGGCTCGTGGTCCGTCCAGACCAGCAGCGCGGGCACCGGAATCGCCGCGTAGTCCTCGACGGTGACCCGGTTGCGCCAGCGCGTTTCGGGCTGGCGCAGCACGGAAATGTGGCGCATGGATTCCTCGAACCCGGGCCGCGAGTAGATGGACTGGCGGACCTTGACCAGCTCGTCGGTGATCTTCTCCGGGTCGTGGATGACAACCTGGAGTCGTTTCTTGACGTTCTCGTAGCTGGGGTCGGCGACTGCCTGTGCGCTCACCGACTGGGCCCGGTCGACCCGTTGCTCGCCCACGACCCTGCCTCCGGGAGCGCTCAGCACGACGGTGCGCAGGCGCTCGGGGTGGTGGGCGGCGAACTTGATCGCGATCCAGCCGCCGAGGGATTCACCGATGAGGTGGACCTGGTCGAGGCCGAGGGCGTCGAGCAGTGCGAGCAGGTGTGCCTCGTACTCGGGGATCTCGAGATCGTGGTCGCTCAGGGTCGTGAAGCCGTGCCCTGGGTAGTCGTAGCCGATGACGTGGTAGCGGCCCGCGAGGGCGCGGATGTTCTGTGTGAAGGCTTCGATGTGTCCGCTGGTGCCATTGAGCAGAACGATCGTCTGCTCGCCGTGGCCCACGTGCAGCACGCGGGTGCGCCACGCTCCGACCTGGACGTATTCCAGCCGGTGGGGAAGATCCGCCACGGCCTCCCAGAAGGTGACCTGTTCAGGGCTCCGGTCTGGGACGGGGGCGTAGGCGGGGGCGCTCATGGAGCCACCGTGATCGCGGCCTGGATGCCGAAGCCGGCTCCCCAGGTCTTCACCGGCCAGTAGTGGTCGACGGCGACCCGGTACGTCCCGGCGGTGGAGAGCGCGGCATAGGCTGCGATCCAGCTCCGCATCTCATGCGCGGCCGATCCGCCCTCGGCCAGGAACCAGTCGTTCGCCCAGCCGTCCACTTCGCTCAGGTCCCCGGAGCGGAACGTGTCCAGGAGCAGCTGGTCCCACTCCTCGTTCAGGGGATCGCTCGGGGCATTGCCGTCGGCGATCGCCTGGATCCCTTGAACGATCTTCCGCTCGCGTTCCAGGCGCTCCTGGCGGGTGGGGGCGTAGGCAATGAGACGCTCCTGCATGGTCCCGGGGGCCCCCTCCCATCGTGGGATCGGCGGGTTGTGCGAAATGCCCCCGGAGGCGACGAAGAGCACTCGCTTGTCGAGCGCCTGAGCGGCCTTGCCGAAGGCCTCGCCCATCTCACGGACGCGGCGCATCGGGGTCAGCGGCATGCCGAGCGAGTTCACGAACACCGGGACGATCGGCTGCGCGAAGTCCTTGCCGAACACGAAGTCGAGCGGCTGGACGACCCCGTGGTCGACCTTCATGCGCTCCGAGCGGCCGATCTCGATCCCTTGCTCGAGCACGTGGGCGTGCAGGGCGCGGGCAGCGGCGCTGTCCACCGGGAGTGGGCCCTCGGTGGTGTTGTAGTCGCCGACGCCTTCAGCTTGGGCCCCCACCGCCCACGGCGTGATGAGCGAGTAGAGCTGGCCATTGAAGTGGTCTGGGCCGAAGACGACGACGACCTCGGGATCGTAGTCCTTCACGAAGGCCCTGACCTCGTCGATTGCAGACTCGATCTCGGCGAAGGTGCCGCCACCGGGGTCGACGTTTCCGAAGGACGGAGCGTGGGACAGTGCTGCCACCGCTAATGTCATGGCATTTCCTTTCAAGAACTGCTTTTCTAGAATCTTCATTCTAGTAGTGAATCGCCTTCCCTTCCGGGCGCCCCTGGAGCAGGACGCCCGGAAGGGAAGGGTCACTTGGCCGGTGAAGTGAGTGGCTCGCTTGCCGCGCCGGCGCCCTCCGACGCCGTCAGCCGCTTTCGCTGCGCGGACTCGAGGGCGCTGAGGCCGACGATGGAGAGGGCCGAGACGACCAGCGGCAGCGCGAAGATCACGAACACGGTCGGCACCGGCATGTGGGCGTCGAACGCGGCGCCGGCGAGGATCGGCGAGGCGATGCCGCCGGCGCGGCCAGCTCCGGCGACGATGCCATAGCCGGTGGCCCTGGCCAGAGTCGGGTACAGCTTGGGGATGATCTGGTAGAAGCCCGTCACCCCCGCGCTGAAGAAGAAGGAGGCCGCGAAGAGCTCGATCAGCGAAGCCGGCAGGTTGGTCTCGATGAAGCCGAACAGCGCGAGGCCGACGGCGCCGACGATGAGGAAAGCGGGGGTGAGGACGCGGGGGTTCACCCGGGTGGAGATGAAGCCGAAGACCAAGGCCCCGATGATTCCGCCGAGGCCCAGCGACAGTGTGGTCGGAGCCGCGAGCGCCGGGTTCTTCGTCGCAGCGGCGAGGGTGTTCGGAGCCCAGCTGTTGGCAAAGTAGAACACGAGGAGGAAGGAAATGTAGCCGATGATCATGAGCAGCGTCTGGCCGACCAGCTGCTTCGAGAAGACGGTGCGCAGCGCGTTGCTGCCCTCGCGTGCCGGCAGCTGGCTCTCGGGCAGCCCGGGCAGGGGATCGTGGCCCATTCGGGCGAGTGTGCTGTTGAGGCGCTCGAGCGAGCCCGGCTTCCGCCGCGCGGCGAGCCAGGCGATCGACTCGGGGAAGAGCGCGACGGCGAGCACGATGGCGATGACGGACAGCGCGACGCCGACCCAGAACGCGAACCGCCAGCCCTGGACCGGCAGCAGCGGTCCGATGATGACGGCGCCCAGCACGGCTCCGATGTTGATGGCGGCGGAGTAGACCGCCATGACCACTGGGTACACGCGCCGGTTCGAGTACTCGGCGGCGATGACGCCGACGACTGAGATGAGTGCGCCGACGCCGAGGCCGGTCACGATCCGCGCCCACATCATGCCTGCCATATCGGTCGCGAAAGGCGAGGCGAGCATCCCGACGGCGACGATGACGGTCCCCACGATCGCGATGCGCCGCCGGCCGACCTTGTCGGCAATGGGTGCGACGATGACCGAGCCGACGACCATGCCGATGAGAGCGCCCGAGAGCACCACGCCGATCATGCTGGCCGAGGAAGTGAACTCCTTGGTGACGTAGGGGGCGACGAAGGCCATCATGGCCGCGTCGTAACCCTCGAGGACCGTCAGCACGATGGCGGTGACGACGGCGAGGATCTGGAACCGGCTCATCTTTGAACCGGCAATCAATTCAGTGACCTTCATGGGTGCCTCTCTGCACAAGCCCGCTCGTTCGACGCGGCGTGCTCAGTGCCGCCTCTTCGCGGCTGCGCTACAGCCATACGCTAATGCGGCGTCTCGGAGCGATTGGTTCTGGGACTGCGGTGTTATTGATGGCCAGACTGCTACGTTCGTTCTAGAATCAGCATTCTGGATTGATCTGACGGTATAACGTGGGTCACATGGACGTCAAGGGTCTCGAGACGCTGCGATGCGGGGGCGGATCCGGGATCGGTGCGGCGAGCATCGCAGCTCGCCCCTTCCGGCTACCGGATCAGCGCCCGATTGGAAGTCTCAGCCATAGCGGATCCATTCCTGTACCGGGTCGGTAGTGCGACCCGAAGAACCGGGCACCGGCCTCGTCAAGCGCGACGGGCGCCGCATCCCAGACGAGAGTGCCTTCAGTGAGGCTCGGCTCGGGCAGTGCCACGGCGCCGAGCGGGAACAAGGACCCGTCAGACTGCTCGGTGTACAGCGTGGCGCCATCGCCCACAACATGTACGCGGAGGTTGCGCAGCGGCACCTCCAGCAGTCCGCCATGTCCGAGGAACCTGGCCCCACCGCCGAAGCACAGCCATTGCCCGCCGTTGCCCTCGTACGTGCCGAGGAATCGAAAGCGGATGAGGCCTTCCGGGCTCATGACAGCGCCTTCCGTCAGGTCGATAGACCCGTCGGAGAGCGAGCGGATGTACGTGACGAAGCTGGCCCGCACGCCCCAGATGAGGCCGACCGGAGCCTCGGGGGAAGCTGCACGATGATCGAGCGGCTCCCCGTTCTCTCCCCGGTCGCTCACCTGCGCGGCGTTGAAGGCAGGAAGATGTTGTCCCTCAGGCACGGACGGCGGGTCCCGTCCCGGTGCCTGCCACGGCGTTGACCCCTGTCACGGCGCGCCCATAGGCAACCGATGCAAGGTCCCAGGTGAACGCCACGTGTGATGCGGCAGTGTTGACATCACGCCACCATCGCTGCAGCGGTGCGGAAAGGTACACGCCGCTGCCCCCGGCCGACTCATAGAGCTCGTTGACCGCCGCGCGCAGCTGCTGCGCCGCGAACGCCAGATTCCTGCTGCGCTGCGCCCGGTCGAGCGGGCTGAATACGGTCCCCTCGGGTGCGCTGTCCGCGACCCGGGCATCGTTCAACAGCAAGCCGGTCATCGCATCGAGCTGTGCCGCGGCCTTCGCCAGACGCACCAGCGCCGGACCGTTCGATGCCTGCTGGAGTGAAGAGAGCGAAGCGAGACGTCGCGACGTTGCTGCGATGAACTCCGCCAGTGCACCGCGGGCTGCGCCCACGACGGCGCCGACAAGCGAGAGGGGCCAGACGGAGTCGTAGGCCAGGCGGTACAGTCCGCCGGGGTGCAGCTCCGAGCCCGGCGCGCGGCCGCTGCCGAGGTCGGCGAAGCGGACGGCACGATGTTCCGGGATGAAGGCGTCCTTGATGACGATCGACTTGCTGCCGGTGCCCTTCAGGCCGACCGAGTGCCAGTCGTCGATGATCTCCAGCTCGGAGGCCGGGACGAGCATGTACCACTGCTCACTTGTTCCGTCATCCTCGGTGACGGTGCCGCCGAGCAGGACCCACTGCGAGTGGTCGATGCCGCTGCAGAAGCGTCCGCTGCCGCCGCGCCAGCGGAAGCCGCCCTCGACGCGCTCCGGCGGCTGGCCACCGAATCGGATGAGCGACGCGATGCGAGCCCGCGCGTCGGCAAACACCTCGGCCTGCGCCTCCTCCGAGAACAGGGCGACGAGCCAGGTGTGTCCGGCGAGCACGCCGTAGACCCAGCCGGTCGAGGCGCACGCGCTCGCGATTGCCGTCTGCACCTCGAGGAGCGTCGCGAAGCCGAGCTCCGATCCGCCCCAGAGGCGCGGGGTGACTATGCCGAACAGACCGGCGTCGGTCAGCTCCCGGATCGTCTCCTCAGGGACCATGCGGTCGCGTTCGGTTTGCTCGGCCCGCGCGGCGATGCCCTCGCGCAGCCTCTCCACGGCCGCCAGGGCCTCTTCGCGACTGGCCAGGATCGGCGGGGCCGCCTCGTCGACGGCGGCGTCGACCGTGTCAATGTTGCCGCTCATGATCAGCGTCTCTCCTCATCGAGTGTGCTGGCCCGCACCGGTGAGTGGGGCCACGGCGCCGGCGGATCGGCCGCCGCGCGGGTGTACAGGTGTCGTCGGGGCGCTCGGATGCGAGCGTGGGATGCCGTTCACCGGTTCGTCATCGCCACCACTCCCGCTCCCGTGCTGGAGACCGGCACGTGGTAACCGCTGAGCACCGCGTCGACGTCGGTGTTCATGATCCCGCGCATGACAAGCCACATCACGAGCTCCGCCCCTTCGGAGCCGGCGAGGCTGATGTAGTCGGCGTTGGACAGGTCGGCGAGCTCCTCGGGGGCGGTCACGATCCTGTCAAGGAAGCTCCGGTCGAATTCCTCGTTGATGTGACCTGCGCGCGCGCCCTGGAGCTGGTGCGACATGCCGCCCGTGCCGATGACGGCAATCCGCACGTCCTCCAGGTAGCTGCGCAGCGCGCGTCCGATGGCCTGGCCGAGCTGGAAGCAGCGGCGGGCGGACGGGGTTGGCTGCTGCACCACGTTGACCGCGATGGGGACGACTTTTACGGCAGAGGCCTCGGCACCGAACAGCACGCCCATCGGAATCCGGAACCCGTGGTCGACCGCCATCTGCTGCGCGACGGCGAGGTCGAAGCCCTCAGGTACGACCGAGTCGATGATGTGCCACGACAGGTCCGCGTCGCCGGGGAACGGCGGCAGCGATGCGTCCACGCCGTTGCCCTCGTCGGCCGGTGGATACTCCTCGGCCGCTCCGACGACGAAGGCCGGCACGAGGCCCAGGGACATCTCCGCGCCGTGATCGTTGTAGATCAGGACGGCGACGTCGGCCTGCTGCTCGCGCATCCAGTCGCCCGCGTCGAAGAACGCCTGGACGCCCGGTCCCCGCTCCGCCGGCGTCCGCGGCTTCTGCGCGGCGAGGAATGGGGCGAGGGCCGGGACATGAGAGATGCCGATCCCGGCGACGATGTCAGCCACGGGGATTCCTCCCGCCTTCCTTCATCATGGTTGTGTACTCCTCCACGGTCTGGCCGGTCATGGCGGCGACCACCTCGGGCACGTGCTTCCCGTCCCCGATGGCGATCTTCACGACGAAATAGATGTTGCCGCCGAGCTCGACCATGCGAGCCCAGTCGCGACGCCGCACGGCATCGCGCTGTGCTTCGGTGAGCCGGAAGCGCTCCATGAAAGCCTCCTCGTCGGCGCGGAACGCCGCACGCTCCGCTTCGTCGTTGAGGGCCGCCGACATCAGGTTCAGTGCGAGCCCCTGCCGGGAGCGCCGCCCGTCGAACACGTAGGTCCCGGGGATGTCGGAGAAGGTGATGCGGTCGGTCTCGCCCATCAGCAACCCAGCCCCGCTCCGTCGACGGCAGCGATCGGCTCATCCAGCCTGGGGATCCACTCGGTGCGCTTGGCGCGCTCCAGCAGCTCCTCCGCGCTGAGGTCGTGCACAACGTCGCGGTGACGCGGGCGCGGCACCGGCTTACCGGCGGCGACCCGGTCGACCAGGTACTCCGTCAGGTAGCGCTCGAGCTCGACGATCGCGTCCCACGCCTTCGGGGCGGTCACGGAACAGCCGTCCAGCTCGGGGCAGCTGGCCCTGCGGACCCAGATTCCCTCCGAGTCCGGCAGCGCCTCGACGTATGTGATGTACGGCGTGGTGATGAGCTGCCGCAGCGTGATCTCGTTGGAGACTGCCTCAGGCCTTGACACCGGGAACATCCTCGTCTTCGAGCACAGGCATGACCGACGCCCACTCGACCTCGCGCGACCACTCCTCTTCCGCGTCCATCGCGCGGCGCGCGCCGACGTCGAACGGGACGTCCTTCTCCACGAGCAGCGCGGGAGATCGCATGTAGAAGATGTCGCCGTCCATGTGCGCGTCGACCTCGCCGCCGTCCTCGAGGTGCTTCGCGAGACGCATCATCACACGGCGTGCGCGAATGATTCCCATGTCGCTCGTGCCGAGCTGCTCGGTGCTGCGGTCGGAGATGGCCCCCATGCTTGCGGCGACCGCGTAGTCCTGCTCCACGATTCCGCGGATGCCGGAGTACGTGCCCGAGCGCTGCAGCTGACGGTCGATGAGGAAGTCGTTCTCCATGTTCCGCACGGGCTTCGACGTCCCCTTGATGAGCTCCGGATGGATGGTCCCGGTCTCGAAGTCGTACTTCTCACCCTCAGTCAGCGGACGTTGCGGGATGTAGTCGATGCGGTAGAACTGGTGGTCCGTGTCGCCCATGGGGACACGGAAGTTGCACCGCTGCGTGCCGCCGACCTCCCCTGGGATCATCGAGACGGACGGGACGATCCACTGCGTGATACGCCAGTAGTAGTGGTCTCGGCCGCCGTCTCGACGAGCACCGATGGTGAGCCCGTGCGGCGCCTCGATGACGAAGAACTTCGGCGCCTTGTCACGCGCCCACAGGTAGCGCAACGCCTTGTTCGAGTCGAAGAACTTGCTCGACACCTCGAGGTCGGTCTTGCCGACCTGGCCGTGCAGGAACGCGGTGTGGCTCGAGTCGATGTCGCCCTCGACGGACTGGAGGTAGTTGGTCTCCAGCGTCACCTTGGTGATGTGGCGGTGGCTCTCCGGGACCTGCGCCCACTCGAACTTCGGCAGCTCGGGCATCTGCTCCGGATCGCCGAGGTATGCCCAGATGATGCCGCCCATCTCCTCGGTCGGGTAGACGACCGTCTTGACCTTCGTGTGGAAGTCGCTGGACGCCGGCTCGTTCGGCATGTCGACGCACTGGCCTGTGAGGTCGAACTTCCAGCCGTGGTAGATGCAGCGGATGCCCTGCTCCTCGTTGCGGCCGAAGAAGAGGCTCGCACCGCGGTGGGGGCATCGCTCCTGGATGAGGGCAGGGGTGCCGTCGGTTGCGCGCACCGCGACGAGGTTTTCGCCGAGGAGCTTCACGCGCACGGGTGCCGAGTCGGGAGCCGGGATCTCCTTCGACAGCAGGGCAGGCTGCCAGTAGCGCCGGAACAGGTTGCCCATCGGGGTTCCCGGGCCGGTCTGCGCGAGAAACTCGGTGTCGTCTTTGGTCATCATGGCTTCATTCCCTTCTGCTGCGCGCCTCCGTGGGCGGAGGCGACACCATCAAGCGATTCATCGTGGCGGTGGCGGACGGTGTTGCGGATACGCCCGAGCCCCTCGATCTCCGCGACGATGACTTCGCCGTCCTGGAGGAAGCGCCCCTTGGGGTTGCCGACACCGGACGGGGTGCCGGTGGCGATGAGGTCGCCGGGGCGGAGCGTCATCGAACGCGAGAGGTAGGAAATCTGCTCGGCGATGTCGTAGTACATCCACTTCGTCGACGAGTCCTGCATCAGCTCGTCACCGACCCAGAGCTTCAGTCGGAGGTCCATCGGGTCAGCGACGGCATCCGCCGGAGTCAGCCACGGACCCATCGGGAGCCCGGTGTCGAAGCTCTTGGATGTGAGAGTGTCCGCTCCGAAGGGCTTGAACACATCCATGCGGGCCAGGTCGCGCGCCGACAGCTCGTTGAGCACGACGTACCCGGCGATGTGGCTCTCCACGTCGTCCGGGGCGATGGCGGAACCGGCCTTGCCGATCACCACCCCCAGCTCGATCTCCCAGTCGAGCGCGTCGGACAACACGGGCGGGAACACGTCGGTGTCGGGGTCGGCCACCGACTGAGGGGCTTTGAGGAACATGTACGGACCGAAGGTCGACTCCTTGGGGACGATCCTCTTCGCACTCATCTCGGCGACGTGGTCGGCATAGTTCGACGTGGCGCAGAAGATCGCTCCCGGCCGCGGGACCGGCGCGTGCAGCCTCACGGCGTCGAGGGCCAGCGCATCCCCCGGGACGGCATCCGCCATGGCATCGAGCCGCGCCCGCATGGCATCCCAGTCGTCGATCACGTCCATGGGGGATGCCGCGTCAATCTCGGTTCCGTGTCCGATGTCGATGACGCGGTCGCCGACGAGGAGTCCGGGCCTGGGGGCCCCGCCGTCAATGGAGTAGTTGAGCAGTCGCCAGGCTACGGCATTCTCCACGTTGCCGGTCATGACCACGGCCCCATGAAGACCTCGCCGTCGAACAGTGTGCCGCTGTCCTCGATCGTCTCGGGCCAGGTTGCCGGGTCGCTCGTGATCGCGGCGGCACGTCCGGCGCTGCGCTCACCGGCCCATCCGACCTGCTCCATGCCGAAGTACAGCTGGATGAGGTGACCGTCCGGGTCCTTGATGTGCGCCGCGTAGGCGACCCCGGGGAACAGCTCGCCGGGCAGCTCGACCAATTCGATGCCCTTGGCCTTGAGCCAGTCGACGGCGTCGCGGAGCTGACGGTAGCTGGCGACCTTCATGCCGAAGCTCATCAGGGTGGTGTCCTCGCGCAGCCCGAGCACCTCGCGAAGGCCGATGTCGTACACCGCCATGCTGTGGTGCTCGGCGTTGACGCGGAGGAACACGGCGCGGTGGCCCCGGTAGTCGATCTCCTCGGTGACCGTCATGCCCATGACGTCGCGGTAATACGCGACCATCGCGGCGACGTCCGGCGTGAACAGGCGGACAGGCCCGATCCCGGTGACTCGGAACGGACGCTGCAGGTAGACGCCGTCGACGACGAACGTCTCGTCGTACGCGTCGATCGAGCGGTGGCCGGCGCTGATGTCGATGCCCGCGGCGATCGCGTCGTCGACCTCCTGCTGCTCCGACTTCTGCGGCAGCTCGGGGACGACGTGGAAGCCGCGCTCGCGCATCGGTCCCGGCTTTGACTGACCGCTCCAGCCGACCTGCTCGATGCCGTAGTAGAGCTCGTTGACGTGCCAGTCGCTGTCGAACAGGTAGACGTGCCAGTTCGACCCCGGCATGTCACGGCCGGCTCGGATGATCTCCTGCTTGTTCTCCTTGAACCAGGTGTGACCGTCGACGACCTCCTGGAGGCTGCCGACCTGCCAGGTGATCTGGTTGGTCGTGATGCCAGCAGGAGTGGCAGCGCTGCCGCCCATCTGGTCGCGCACGCGCTTCGGGAAGATGACGAGCGAGTGGTGGTCGCTGCCGTAGCGGAGGAAGTAGCCCGTTCCTCCCGGACCCTCGGCAATGTGCTTCTTCTCGGGCGGCAGGATCTTCGCGAACGGAAGCTCGTCGGAGAGCTTGAAGCCGAGTAGTCGAGTATAGAAGTTATACGCTTCTTCAATGTTGTAACAGTTCACTCCGAAGTGACCTAGACGGCGGATCCGAAACGGCCGATCCAGGAGTACACCCCCGACGTCATACTTCATGCCACGCACCAACTCTCTTGAAAGATTCCCAGCATCCGCCCATTCCCATCGGCCTCATGCGCGGAAGCACGAGTTGTGAGCAGCGCTGTCTCATGCGACCGATAGTAGCGCATAACTTCACCACTTCTCAATCAATTTTTGTCAACGTCGCCGCCTGCGTCGCGAGTACCTGAGCGGGGGTCGGGAGGTGGTAGATCCCGAGCGTCGTCTCACCGGCCCGCAGCCGCGCGAAGTACTCTGCTTCCGCTGCCTCGCGCTTCTCCCCGAGCGCGACGACGTCGTCCGCCTGCGCGTCTGGGATGACAACGACACCGTCCGCGTCCCCGACCACAAGGTCGCCGGGCTCGATCTGCACGTCGCCGATCGTGATCGGGACCCCGAGGGAGCCGGCCTTGCGCGGATCCTTGATCGTGCCGCGGATGCAGCGACGGTCCGCGAACACCGGGAAGCCGAGGGTGATCATCTGCTGCGCGTCCCGCACACCGCCGTCGATGACGAGGCCGCCGAGGCCGCGCGCCACGGCGGCGACCGCCATGACCTCGCCGAAGTAGCCGAATTCGCGCGCGCCGCCCGTGGACACCACGAGGACGTCGCCGGGGGCGGCCGCGACGATGGCGTGGTGCAGCCACAGGTTGTCGCCTGGCGGCACGGCAACGGGGAACGCCCGGCCCGCTACCGGGAGGGTCGGGGACATCGCCTGGATGCCCGAGGGCAGCGATCCGATCCGTCCGGCCGCCTCATGCAGCGTCGCCGCCCCAAGGATGCCCGCCCGCGCCGTTCGTCCTGCGTGCCCTGCGGAATTGTCGATGCTCATGGCCACTGATCCTTCCGGCGCGGACTCCCGGCCCCGCCTCCTTGCAAACTCTCTGAAGACTCGGCTACAGTAGCGCATAAATTCATCTCTGTGTATCGCTGCTCGCAGCGAAATGCGGCGAGGTTTGCCCTTGTTTTCACACGTCAAAGGAGCGGTGTGATGGTTGATGAATCACATGAATGGATTGCACAACTGCGTGAGCTAGATACCTGTGTCGTGTCGGATGCGCTGGACGCTCTGGGCCTGCCGGGCGCGGTGTCCGACCTCATTCGACTGAGCGGTGACGCCCCCGTCGTCGGGCGCGCCGTCACGGTCGACCTCGTCAGTGCAGAGCAGGGCCCAGCGGCCCCGAGCACACGGCATCTCGCGACCGCGGCGGTCGCGACGTCCGGACCAGAGGAGGTCATCGTCGTCGCGCACCCCGGCCTTCCATGCGCCGGCTGGGGCGGTCTGCTCACGAAGGCAGCCTCGCTGCGCGGCATTGCCGGCACGCTCGTCGACGGCCCCGTACGCGACGTCGACGAAAGCCGTGCGCTCGGCTACTCGATCCTCGGCCGCAGCGCGACGCCAGTGACCGCCCGCGGTCGCCTCGTCGAAGACAGCTGGAGCGAGACCATCACGTTCGCCGGCGTGCGGGTGGCCACGGGCGACCTTGTCCGCGCCGACGGCAGCGGCATCGTCTTTATCCCCTTCGATCGCGCCGCCGAGGTCATCGAGCGGGCCCGCCAGTTCGCCGCGCGCGAGTCGGCCATGTCGGCCGCTCTCGACCAGGGCGAGGTCATCACAGCCGTCATGGGGGCGTCCTACGAGGAGCTCGCCGGAAGGGTGGCCCACTCGTGACCACCACCCTCATCGAGCGCCTTGGTGCGCTGGAGACGCCTTGCGTCAGCGACGCCCTCGACCGCCTCGGCATCGACGGCCAGTGCGCGGGCGTCATGCCCCTCGACAACAACTTCCGTCTCGTCGGCCCCGCCTTCACCGTCAGGTACGTCTACGCAGACGAGCGCGGTCGCAGCGTCGGCGACTTCATCGACGACATCCCGACCGGCGCGGTCGCCGTAATCGACAACCTCGGCCGTCTGGATGCCACCGTCTGGGGCGATCTGATGACGACGATCGCGTCCCAGCGCGGCCTCGGCGGCACGGTCATCGACGGCGTCTGCCGTGACCTCGATCGCGCACTGGAGATGGACTACCCGCTGTTCACCCGCGCGCATTGGATGCGCACGGGCAAGGACCGCGTCCGCCTCGACGCGCTCGAGGTGCCTGTCACGATCGGCGGCATCTGCGTCAACCCGGGCGATCTGCTGCTCGGCGACATCAACGGAGTTGTCGTGATCCCGGCCGACCGCGCGGAGGAGGTCATAGAGACCTCCGAAATGATCCGCGACGTGGAGGATGAGATTCGCGCCGACATCCTCGCAGGCTCCTCGCTGCGCGACGCGCGCGCCCGCGCCGGTTACCACCAGCTCCAGACCAGGAGATGACAGTGGACAACACCACACCCCTTTCCCTGCTCGTCCGCGAGACCCGTTACGAAGCCGACGGCGTCGTGTCGGTCTGCTTCGTCGACCCCACCGGCGCCGACCTGCCCAAGTGGAAGGCTGGCGCCCACCTGGAGATCACGCTCCCATCGGGACTGGTCCGCCAGTACTCACTGTGGAGCAATCCGGATGACCCGCAGCACTACCGCGTGGGCGTGCTGCGCGAAGACCGCGGACGCGGCGGTTCCAAGGAGATCCACGACACCGGACTCGTCGGCCGCACCTTGACCGTCAACGGCCCGCGCAACCGGTTCGAGCTGGTCGACGCCCCGCGGTACATCTTCATCGCCGGCGGCATCGGTGTCACGCCGCTCGTGCCGATGCTGTCGCGGGTCGCGCGCAGCGACGCCAACCCGGAGTGGTCGTTCCACTACGGCGGCCGGTCCCGTCGGTCGATGGCCTTCACCGGCGTCCTCGAGCGCCTCGCCCAGTCGGGCCGTGGAGGCATGGTGAACTTCGTGGCCGAGGACAGCGATGGCATCCTCGATCTACGGGGCATCCTGTCCGCCGCGGACGGGGAGACCGCGATCTACTGCTGTGGTCCGGGCGGACTCATCACCGCCGTTGAGAAGCTCTGCGAGGAGCTGGGCCTTCCCGGCCTGCATGTCGAGCGCTTTGGCGCCGCGCCCGTCGACGAGTCGGTCGCCTCGGCGGAGAACACCACGTTCGAGGTCGAGCTGTCCACGACGGGCACCACCGTGTCCGTCGGTCCCGACGAGAGCATCCTCGAGTGCGTCCGCTCGATCGTCCCCGGGGTCCCCGCTTCGTGCGAGGAGGGCTTCTGCGGCACCTGCGAGGTCCGCATCCTCGCCGGACAGGCCGAGCACCGCGACCAGATCCTCACCCAGGCCGAGCAGGACGCCAACGAGACGATGTTCATTTGCGTATCCCGCGCGAAGTCGCCACGCCTCGTCCTCGACCTCTGACACCCACCTATGGAGACATCCCTGTGATCATCGACATCCACGGCCACGTCAGCTCGCCCGCCGAGCTGTACGCGTACCGATCGATCCTCACCGCCGGCCGTGGAGCGCACGGGCGAGAAGGCATCAAGCTCAAGACGGAGGCCGTGCTGCGCGCCGCCGAGCGCCACGTCGGGCTGCTTGACCGCGTCGGCACCGACGTCCAGTTCATCTCGCCGCGTCCGTTCCAGCTCATGCACGCAGAGAGCCCAGCCAAGATCGTGGACTGGTGGACCCGCGCCACCAACGACGCAGTCGCCGCCCAGGTGGAGGCGTTCCCGGAGCGGTTTCGCGGCGTCGCGGCGCTGCCACAGGCCGTGGGCACCGAGCCGGAGGCATGGCTCGACGAGCTGGAGCGCGCCGTCCTCGAGCTCGGCTTCATCGGCGTACTGATCAACCCGGACCCGGCGGAAGGCCAGGAGCTCGGCATCCCGCGTGTCGGCCACGAGTGGTGGTACCCGCTGTTCGCCAAGCTCGAGGAGCTGGGCGTGCCCGCGCTCATCCACGCGGCCGGCTGCCGGTCGGATCGCGAGAACTACAGCGAGCACATGATCACCGAGGCGAGCCGCACGGCCATCTCGCTCGCGAACTCGCGGGTGTTCGAGCACTTCCCGAACCTGTCGCTCATCGTCTCGCACGGCGGCGGGTCGGTCCCATACCAGGTCGGCCGCTGGCGCGCCGCCCGGTATCTGGAGTACACGCAGGTCGAGGCGTACGACAACAAGGACGGCGAGGCACCCCCCGAAATCGAGTCGTTCGACGACAGCCTGCGCCGCCTGTACTTCGACTCGCTCGTGCACGACCGCAAAGCCCTCGCGCTGCTCGTGCAGACCGTTGGCGCCGACCGCGTCATGCTCGGCACCGAGGTGCCGGGTAGCGGCTCGCCCATCGACCCGCTGACGGGCTACCAGTACGACGACATCACGCGATCGATCCAGAGCTACGACTGGCTCGACGAGGCAGACCGCACGCTGATCCTGGAGGGGACCGCACGACGCCTCTACACGCGTCTGCCGAGGAGCGGGCGATGACGGATGACCGGGCCGCCCGGCGGGAGCCCCCGCTGCACGGAGTCCCCGGGCGCTGGGACGACGAGGCCGACCTCCTGATCCTCGGCTACGGCGGTGCGGGCGCGTCCTGCGCGGCTGTCGCAGCGGAGACCGGAGCGGACGTGCTCGTGCTGGAGAAGGGCGCGATCGGCGGCGGCAACTCCGCCTGCATCGCTGGCTCGCTCATCCTGCACTCGGACGACGACGAGCGCGCACTGGAGTACCTCGACTGGCTGTGCGGCGGACAGACGGAGGCGGAGGTGCTGCAGGCCTTCATCGACGGCCTCGCCGGCATCCCTGAGTTCCAGTCGCACCTCGGCTTCCCGATGAAGGAGGACCCGAAGCCGTACCGCGCCGACGGGTTCTACCCGGAGTGGCCGGGCGCCCCTGGCGCCGGCGGCATCCTCGGCCACAGCGTGATCACGGCCCCGGGCGGCGACGCCCTGTGGACTGCGATCTCCCGGCTCGCGGAGAACCGCGGCGCTCGGGTGCGGCTGGAGACGCCGGCCGAGCGGCTCGTCCAGGATCCCGACACCGGGGAGATCCTCGGCGCGATCGCCCGGACGGCGGACGGCCGTCGCATCGCCGTGCGCGGCCGCAAGGCGACGGTGCTCGCTACGGGAGGCTTCGAGTTCAACGACGAGATGCGGCGGCAGTACCTTAGCCACGCTCCCGTGAAGTTCCTCGGTTCGCCCCTGCTCACAGGCGACGGGATTGCCATGGCGCAGCGCGCCGGCGCGAAGCTGTGGCACATGAGCTCTGTCTCGGGCCCTCTCTACTGGGGCGTCGAGGTCGAGGCCGGTCGCGTCTACGTGACCTACGAGTTCATGCGCGCCGCACGCTTCGGCTATTCCTCCCCCGTCTTCACGGAGGCCGGAAGCCTGATCTGGGTGAACAAGAACGGCAAGAGGTTCCACAACGAGACGGTCGAGATCGGCACGCTCCGGCACGGCTACGCGAACCGTGAGGAGTGGTTCCAGATCGACCCGGACACGGCGGAGTTCACACACATCCCGGCGTTCCAGATCTTCGACGAGAAGGTCTTTCGTGCCGGTCCCGCGATGACGACGCTCAACTCGCGTACGCCGCTGTGGAGCGCCGACAACATCGCCGAGCTCGAGAACGGCTGGATCATCAAAGCCGACACCATCGAGGAACTCGCCGAGAAGTGCACCTTCGCGGCGGACCCCGGCGCCTACCGCGGCGGTCACATCGACCCCGAGACCTTGGCGCAGACGATCCGCGACTACAACGCGGCATGCGCGGCGGGCCTCGATGAGGAGTTCGGCCGGAAGGACTTCCTCACGCCGCTGGACTCCGGTCCCTTCTACGCGGTCGGTCCGATGGTCCCGACGTTCATCAACACGCACGGCGGCCCGAAGCACGACGCCGAGCAGCGCGTGCTGGACACGAACGAGCAGCCCATCGGGCGGCTCTACGCGATCGGTGAGTGCGGCTCGATGTGGGGTCCGTACTACAACTCGATGGGCGACGTGACGGAGTTCATGATCTCCGGCGCCAACGCCGCCCGCAGCGCACTCGCCCTCGAACCGCAGGGCTGAACAGTAACCACGAAGGCCGTGCCCCGAACGGGGGCACGGCCTTCGTCGTCTGTCGGCTCAAGCGACGGCGAGAGTCATCGCGTGCCCGAGAAAAGCCGCGAGTGATCCGCGGGGCGATAGTCGTCCCGCGGCACGAGCTGCTCGGCGAGAAGACCGACGCCCGGCAGTGCGTCGAGGTTCGCTACCATCTCGATGATGCGGTCGGCGCGCGCCTCTCCCAGGACGTCGCCGGCCAGGGCGCGGAACTTCTGGACGACGTGGTCCTCGTCCACGGGGAAGCGCGACGAGCCGCGCGGATGGCTGACGTACGCGGTGTGCACGTCCCCGTTCACGAGGGCGATGTCCACCTCGCATGGGCCGTCACCGTCGAGGCGCGCCTCCGGGGCCAGTCGCTCGCAGACCACCTTGTCGGCGACCTCCAGGATGCGCGGGTCATCGAGGCGCGCCTCGATGTAGTCGCGGAAGCCGTTCGCCCCCGCCACGAGCCGGAGCCCGATGCCGAACGCCACGCTGAACTGCGACGAGATGACGTCCTGCGGCCGTCGGATGAGGCCGACCGCGTCGAACTCCCGCGGATTCTGGCGGACCGCGATCCGGGCGATCTGCTCGGGCCGGATGTCGTTCGCCGAGACGAGGTCCGAGACGGCGTCGAGCACGGAGTGTTGTCCACCGCAGCAGCAGTGGAGCTTAATCCCCGTGCTCGTGCCCAGGAAGTCCTGGCCGAGACCGGCAGTGATGAGATCCGGCGCCGGGGTGTCGGTCACGGCTCGAAGGAGTCCGCGCTCGCCCTCGATCGCCCGGACGGGCGCCGTCACTCCGGCACGCGCGAGCCCTACGGATTCGAGACCCATCTGCGCGCCGTACGCTCCGTGGAGGCGCTTCTCCGTGCCCCCGGAGACAGCGAATTCAGAGACGCCGCCGGCGCGACTCGCGCAGATCGCGAGGGCATGCGTCGTGACGTCGACGTCGAGCCCCTCCAAC
Organism: Sinomonas sp. R1AF57; assembly: GCF_002224485.1. Classification (GTDB taxonomy): domain Bacteria; phylum Actinomycetota; class Actinomycetes; order Actinomycetales; family Micrococcaceae; genus Sinomonas; species Sinomonas flava. The sequence continues at coordinate 3,422,534 of NZ_CP022463.1, read as the reverse complement.
ACCGCCGCGGCCGCGGCCGCACCGAACGGTCCGGTGACCGAGGTCGAGTGGTAGCCGCGGTCGGTCATCCCCACGCCGCCGAGCGCCACGCGGATCATGATCTCGTACCCCGCGGCGACCGCCGTCAGGAACTCCCGACCTGATGCCGAGAGCTGCTGTCCGAGCGCCAGTGCCGACGAGACGACGACGGTGCCGGGGTGGCTCGTGGACGCCATGTCCGTGTCGTCCATCTCGAAGCCGTGCGTGAACGCCGCGTTCGCGAAGGCGGCCAGCTCCGGTGCGACCTTCGCGCCGTAGAACGCCACCGTCGAGGGGCCCGCCGTGTCCCGCGCGCGCACATACGCCCAGATGTCCCGGGACCACGGGAGAGTGGCGAAGGCGAGCTGACACCCGAGCGTGTCCAGAACGTGCAGCCGCATGCGGGCCAGGACCGCGGCGGGCGGCGGCTGATCCCGCAACCCGACAACGAACTCCGCGATCCGCCGACTCACCGCACCTGCCGCCTCATTGGTCCGCACTTCGTTGCCCATCGGGATCCTTCCGGTCGATCGAACCCGCCGACGAGCACGGCGGGATCCACCGCACGCCGATCGACCGGAGCGCCGGCGGGCATGCTGATGCGGCCGGACCGCCACGCCTCATTGGGCGATGAGTCAGCGACTTCAAGGGAACTTGTTCGCTTCTTACACGTACCGTAGCGAGTCTCTTGTGTTTGCGCCAGTGCTCGCTGCGCACGCCGTCGGCGTCACTCGTCAAGTCCGGCTGCGCGCGCACCAGGGCGGAGAGGTGCGCCGCCATGATCTGCCGCGTGGTCCCGAAAACCGTGCCAGAGCGCGGGATTCATTTACGGCACACGCCAGCGGACAGGTGGGCCGTCAGTGACGTTGTGCCCCGCTGCGGCATTATCCGAAATCGAACCTTTCCCATTGGCAACTCGCGGTGCTATATTCCGGAAAGCAACGCATAGATGCGCTAGTTAAATTTCACAATGATGTGATAGCCGAGAACCGCCTCGCCGACACCAGGTGACGGCGGGGCGGCCGGGAAGGAAGACTGCACGTTGACAGCACACGACTACACGAGCCGACTGACCACCGTGGATGAATCCGACTTCGATCCGATGACGCCGGAATTCATCTCGCGTCCCGTCGAAGCGCTCGACGATCTCCGCGCAACCCGCCCGGTCGCCCACTCGACCAACTGGGGTGGATTCTGGGCGCTGCTGAATCGCGACGACGTGGTCGCCGCGGGCCGGAACCACGGCCAGTTCCGCAACTTCCCGCGGCACGTCGTCCCGGGCAACCTGACGAGCAACACCCGCCCCCTCATGCACGTCGACCAACCGGAGCACACGGTCTATCGCACGCCCATCCAGGAGGTGCTCAACTCGGAAGCACTCCGCGCGGAGGTCGTCGATGTCGTCCGGGCCCGCGCCCGCACCCTCGTCGCGGAACTGGTCGCGAACGGCTCGGGCGACCTCTGCCGTGGCTACGCCCAGCCCCTGATGGGGCAGGCCATCGTATCCGTCTTCCACATCGAGGACGTGACGGGGGACGAGTTCGACGACGTCGTCCACGAGTACACGACGTCGGGCCAGAGCGCCGCCGTCGTCGGCCGTGACGAGGACCGCGACAAGATGTTCGCCTACAACCGCTGGATGGAGGATGTCGCACAGCGACTCCTCGACGATCGCCGGCTCGCGCCCCGTGACCCGGCGACCGATCTGGCGACCGCCCTCGTGGCACTGGAGGCGGACGGACGCGCGCCGGACGAGGCGAAGCTCATCGGTGCGCTGCGCCAGCCGTTCGTCATCGTGTGGCTCGCGACCTCGCACGCGCTCGCCAACATGTTCCTCCGGCTCCTCACCGACCGGGGCCTCCAGCGTCGCCTGCGGGAGGAGCCTGATCTGATCGCCGCGTCGGTCGACGAGTTTCTGCGCATGGACCAGCCTCAGCTGGGCTTCGCGCGGACTGCGAGCGAGGAGATCGAGATCGGCGGCCGCACGATAGAGGCCGGCGCTCCGGTCGCCCTTGTCTTCCCCGCGGCCAACCGCGACCCGAAGTACTTCGACGACCCGCACACCTTCCGCATCGGTCGCTCGCCGAATCCCCACCTGGCCTTCGGCGTAGGGATCCACTCCTGCCCGGGCCACAAGATCGCCAAGGCGATCGTGGAGGTGGCGCTCACCGAGCTCATCACCGGCACGGGCGACCTCGACCTGAGCGTGGACCGCGCGGACCTTCCGCTCGAGCACTGGCCGTTCCACGCTCCGCTGGCTCTGCCCACCGGGGTCGGCGCGCCCTAGCGGGCGTCTGCGGCACTCTGCCGCCAACGCCGCCGTCCGCCGCGCTCGCCCCGCCACGGCCTGTCCGTCCGCGGGCATCCGAGCGCGCCCGAAATCCTGTCCATGCAGGGTAGACGTCGACCCTGCCTTCACCCAGACGAAGAGGTCTCATGAAGTACGCACGCTCGGCATCCATCATGCTGCTCGCGGTCGCATTGGCCGTCACCGGCTGTTCGGCGTCGCCTGCCGCCCCCACGGCCGCTCATACGGCCGCCGCCACGCTCGAAGACCTCGTTGCCGCAGCGCAGAAGGAGGGCTCCGTCCGGGTCTACTCCGCGCTGTCGGAAGGCGACCAGAAGAAGCTCGCCGCAGGATTCCAGGAGAAGTACGGCATTTCGGTCGAATCCCTGCGTCTCGGCGGGACGACCCTGCCGACCCGGTTCGAGTCGGAGACGGCGGCGGGAAGTCCGTCGGGTGACGTCCTGCTCTCCACCACGCTCGACTTCCTCCTCAAGGCGACCGACGAGGGTGCGCTCGTCCCCTTCACGGACAGCGGCGTCCCCGCGATGCTGAACGGCCTCCCCCCAACCGCCGAGCTCAACCAGTACGCCGGCATCCCTATGTTCCAGGTGCTCTCGACGGGGTTCATCTACAACACCGGCATGGTGTCGCCGGCCGACATCCCGACCTCCTGGCAGGACCTCGTCGCCTCCCCGCTCGCGGGCAAGACCTGCGCCGTGTCCCCGGACACGTCCGAGTCCCTGATGGTCTTCATGGCGTCGCTGCGGAACGCCGGAGGGGACGGCGTGCTGTCCAAGCTCGGCTCGAAGATCGCGCGGTGGTACCCCAGCGTCATCCCCATGAACGAGGCGGTCGCCTCCGGGGAGTGCGCTCTCGGCCTCAACAGCGCGGAGTTCTTCGCCCACGCGATGAAGGCCAAGGGCGCGGCGGTCGAGTTCGCCGCGGCCCCAACCGCCGTCTACCCGGTCGTCGGCGTCGCGGTCGCCGGCGCGGCGCAGCACCCGAACGCCGCGCGCCTCTTCATGCTCTACAGCCTTTCGTCCGAGGGTGGCGCCACGGTCAACGACGTGTCGATCGGATCGTATGGGGCGATGGACGCCGAGAAGTACCCCGCCGGGTTCTCGGTGCTCAGCCCCGCCGACCAGAAGGCAGCGCTGGGGGAGTCCGCGGACATCATGAAGCTGCTCGGCCTCTGAGCCGGACCGACGAAGGCCGTGCCCTGAACCAGGGCACGGCCTTCGTCGTTGTCGGGTCAGTCGACGAGCAGGTCGACGAGCGTCGTCACATCGGCAACCCCCACGAGTTCGTCTACCACGCGACGCACCTGCTCGGCTCGCTCGTCGCCGAGCACGGGCGCAGCAAGCGTCGTGTACTTCTCGTCCAGCTCGGTCTTGGTCAGCTGGTTGTCGCCGCGGCCGCGGGCGTGGTCGAGCACCGCGGTTCGCTCTTCTCCGCCGGCCAGTCGGACACGGACGTCGGACGTGAACCGCCGCGCGAAACCGTACTCCTCGTTCGCCGTCACAGTGACCTTGTCCATGACCTTGACGAACTCCGGGTCCGCGAGGCGGTCAGGGATCGTGCCTTCGGCGGTGTCCCCGATCGCGACGACGCTGCCGCAGCGCAGGGCGCTCGCGATGAGGTAGCGCAGGTTGAACTTCGCTGCCGTGCTCGTCGTGATCCCGTCTGCCGGCCCGCCGACGGTCTGCGCGCCGAACGGGAACAGTCCCACGTCAATCCGCTCGATGCGGTCCATGTCCGTCACGTCCCGCGTCAGGTCCAGCACGCTGTCGAGCGCGGAGTGGGAGAACCCACAGGCCGCGTGGCGCTTGCGATCAGGCCGCTGCAGCTCCCACCGCGTGCCGAGGTCGCGGGTGAACTCATCCGCATTCCACACCTCCGCCGCGCCCGGGAGCCAACCGCCCCGTGGGCTGAAGAACGAATCGGGCGCCGCGGTGAGACCGTGCGCCGCGTACGTCGCCGCGGTGTAGCCGCAAGCGCTGGGCCAACCGCTGAACAGCATGGGCTTGAGCTCGCTGCCGCGCATCACCGTCACGTCCAGAGCGGAGGCGATGAGGTTGAAGGACACGTTTGCGGTGTCGAGCATCGTCTGCGGGTCCGCGCCCATGAGACGCGCGGCCGTGAACGCGCTGCCGAACGTGTTGAGTGGCGACGTCATCCCCACCGGGAACTCGCTGGCCGGCCTCTTCGCGTCGTAGTACACGTCGTGCAGACGGCGGGCTGTCTCGGCGCCGACGACGACGGCGACGAGCACATCGGCACCGTTCACCCCGTGGTGCTCGCCGTAGGCAAGGGCCAGTGGGATATTGGCCTCGTTCGCGTGCACGGACACGTTGTCGGCAAGTTCGGTGAGGCTCGAGGTGAACGCATTGATCCGTGCCGCCGCGGGGACGGAGAAGCGATCGCCGCGCACCAGCACGCGCGCCTGGCGGGAGTCGTCCATCGTCCGCTCCGCCGCGATGAGACGGGTGACGGCGTCGTCGCGCGACGCCGCGACGGTGACGCCCAGCAGGTCGAGGACACACCACGCGGCCTGCGTGAGGACTTCGTCCGGGATATCGTCGATGGTGAGCGTCGCCGCCCATTCCGCGAGATCGCGGAGCTGCGTCATAGTCACAGTTCTTCCTCCTCACGACGCCGCGGGCGCTGCCCCGGGGTGGGGCTGCCGCTAGCGTCTCGTCAGCGGTTCCGCGCCAGTTCAGGCGCTGCTCGGGGACTGGTCATCTGCTGGATGGCCTCGGCCGCCGCGCGATATCAGCACGAGCGGCACCGCGATCAGCGTGGATGCCGCGACGACGCGTCGGCGGTGTCCCGGCACGAGCGCCGGAACACCGCCTTTCTTCCCGTGGACGGCGGTCAGCGGGGCCTGGAGGCCGCCCACCGCCCGCCCTCGGAGGCCGTCGCGCGGGGAGTCAGCCCTGCGGGAAGGCGAACACGTGGCGCGGGGCTACCTGAACCCAGACATCCGTGTCCAGCGGGGCGTCGAAGTCGACCTCCACGCGGGCTTGGTAGATATTGTGGTCGTGCGTCAGCACCGCCTCGGCGTGCGTGCCGGCGTGCATGATCTTGCGCAGGCACATCCGCCACGTGTTCTCGCCGACCGGACGCTCGGTGTGGATGCGCACGTGCTGCGGACGGAACATGACGTCGACCGCCTGTCCGGGCTCGACGTCATCCGACGGTCGTGCGCTCACGGTGCCGAACGCGCTCTCCAAGGTCACCGCGGTTGGCGTGGCCGACGTCACGGTGCCCGGGAGCGAGTTGCTCGATCCCACGAAGGCCGCCACGTAGCTGCTCGAGGGGTTCTGGTAGATGTCCTGAGGGGCGCCGACTTGCGCGATGCGTCCGCCGTCGAGCACAACGATGCGGTCCGCGAGCTCCATCGCGTCCTCCTGGTCATGCGTCACGTAGACCGCGGCGAAACCGTATTTGCCCTGGAGGCTCGCGAGTTCGACGCGCAGATCTTTGCGGACCTTCGCGTCGACGTTCGAGAGCGGTTCGTCGAACAGCACGAGGGCGTTGCCGTCGACGAGCGCGCGGGCGAGTGCGACGCGCTGCTGCTGGCCACCGCTGATGTGGTGCGGGTACTGCGTGAGCAGGTCAGCGATGCCGACGACTCGCGCGATCTCGTCGACCGCGGTCGCCGTCTCCGCCTTGGACATGCCACGGCGCCGGCTCTTCAGCGGGAAGGCGATGTTGTCGAACACGGTCATGTTCGGCCACAGCGCGTACGACTGGAACACCATGCTGATGCCGCGGCGACGCGTCGGAATGTCGATGCCCAGTTCGGCGCTGAACATGGGCTGGCCGTTGATCTCGATGGTGCCCTCGCTGGCGCTCTCGAGGCCGCCGATGCAGCGCAGCAGCGTCGTCTTGCCGCAGCCGGACGGACCCAGCAGGACGATGAACTCGCCGGGCGCGATCGACAACGAGATGTCGTCGACGGCAGTGACGATCTGGCCGTTCGCACGGGTGAACTGCTTGCGCAGGCCCTGGATGGCCAGCAGGGGCTGGTCAGGGGCGGCGGCGGACCAGCCGGCGGTCGTGGTCGTCATCGGCGTCTTGGTGATCGGTTCAGTGGTCATGGCAGCACGGATCCTTTGACTAACGCTTTCGAGAACGGGTGGTGGAGGCCTGGGTCCACCGGCTGCTCCGGCGGCCGATCCAGACCGCGCCGAGCACGGTGATGGAGGAGACGACGGCGAGCGTGAAGGACAGGGCCGAGGTAGTTGCGTATGATCCGTACCTGCTCTGTTCCAGGATCTGGAAGCCGATCACCGGGTTGTTGGCGCCGGAGAGCATCGACGACGCCGTGAGGTCGCCCACCGAGCGGACGAACACGGCGGCCCAGGCCCCGACGAGGCCGGGGATGAGGAGTGGGAAGATGACGCGGAAGAACGTGCGGCTCTCGCTCGCCCCGGACATCCGTGCGGCCTCCGTGAGTGAGTTGCCCACGCCGGCAACGGCGGCATCCGCCGACACCGAGGCGTTCGGCAGGCTCAGCGTTGTGTAGGCGATCAAGAGGATGGTAAGCGTTCCGCCAAGGTGGAACGGGGCGCCCGTGAACAGCAGCACCATGCCGACCACGAGCACAACGGTTCCGAGCGTCGCGGGCAGCTTGATGCCCGCGTCAACAAGTCGGCCCGTGAAGGAACCGGCCCGCGCGACGTAGAGGGCGATGATCGCCGCGATGAGCACCACGATCGTCGACGTGAGCAGGCCGAGGCCGAAGCTGTTCCGCAGACCCGCGAGTGTGTACGGGTTCGAGAAGATCTTCGCGAACTCATTGAAGGTCAGTCCCTCAAGCGAGATCCCGCTGCGCCACGTGCCTGCGAGGGAGACGTAGATCAGTGCGAGTGCCGGCAGCAGGATCGTGACGGCGGAGTACACGATAACCAACATGCGCGCCGGCGTACGCCACCTTCCGAGGTCCACCGGAGCAGTCTTGGCACCCTTGCTTCCGACCGTCGCGTGCTTGCTCGCACGGAGGATGCGGGACTGGATGAACCACGCGATGAGCACGACGGCCGTGATGATGAGGCTGAGGCCGACCGCACCTGGCCGGTTTGCGGGATATGAGAACGCGAGGAGCTGGACGATCCGCGAGGCGAGGACCTCGATCCGCGCCCCCGTGCCGATCATCAACGGGATGTCGACCATCGAGAAGGAGACCCAGATCCAGAGGAACGCGCCGGCCCCCATTGCTGGGAGGACCGCGGGGAGCGTGACCCGGAACATCGTCCGGATCGGACCGGCGCCGAACATGCGCGCTGCCTCCTCCAACCCCGAGTCCATCATTCGGAGCGCGGGCGCGATCATCATGTACGTGAACGGCACGCCGTAGACGGAGAAGACGATGATGAGACCGGCCCAGCTGTAGATGTCCAGTAGCGGTGCGGCGTCGATGACGCCGAAGAGCGAGAGGAACCCGCGCCATGCCTGGTTCACGTACCCGGCCTTGGGCGCGAACAGCAGGATGTAGCCGAGCGATCCTGCCACGGGCGGGAGCAGGAAGCTCATCAGCGGCAGGATGTCGGAGAAGATTCCCATCCGGGCGTTCGTCCGCTCATTGAGCCACGCAAGGCCGCCGCCGATCAGGGAGGCAATAATCGTGCTGGCGCTCGTGATGATCGCAGTCGCGCCGACGAGCTGCCACGTGCGCGGATCGGTGAGAACGGAGACCGCGGGCGACCCTTGGGCAACGAACATGCTCACGATCACTGTTCCGACGGACGCCACAGTGATCGCGATCATGACGAGTGCGAGGGTCAGGGACATCGCGGCGAAGGGGGATGGGGCGCGGAAGCGCCTGGGCCGCACGGAGCGGATCCCGGCGCCGGCCACCGTCGACGTGTCAATCATCAGCACCTGCCGCGTGAGTGCTCGTGCCGGTTTGGGAAAGGAGCGTCTTCATCAGTGACCTCTTTGTCGTTGTGAAAGAAATTCTCAGCTAGTGATGCCTAGGTGGCACCACGGCTGTTCTCCCGGCGTTTAGGGTATCTACCGCAGTTATCTAGCGCAATAGTTGCCTATTTACTAGAACCTCTGGATGCGGTAGCCGAGCGGTCACCACCACCCGCCGGCCACGTTCCAACGTGCCGTCCACTCGCCCATGTCAGACAGCGCGTGGTAGCTGCCGCCATGGAAGATGAGCGGATCGCCCGAGACGTGCTCCGCCGTCGTGACCTCGCCCACGAACAGGACATGGTCGCCGACCACGTGTCGGTCCACCACTTTCGCCGCAATGTGGGCGATGGCGCCCCGGATGAGCGGGATGCCGTCGATCTCGACGAACGGCTCCTCGAGGCCCTCCGCAGGGCGACCCGCAAAGTGCCTGCTGAGGAACGCCTGCTCGAAGCCGAGCACGCTCACGCCATAGGCGCCTGCCGCGTCGATCGAGCCGATCATCTTGGATTCGCAGCGCACCGAGATGACCACGAGCGGCGGCTCCAGGGACACCGACATGAAGCCGTTGGCCGTCATGCCGTGCGTTTGACCCTCGGACTGTGTAGTGATCACGGTCACCCCGGTCGCGAAGCGACCCATGACGTCGCGGAAGCGACGTCGGGTCTCCGTATCTGCCGTCATGCCCTCACCCCTGTCTTCTTCCGCAGGCCTCAGTAGCTGAGGTTCTGCGGGGCACGGCCCATGCCCAGAGCGAGCCGGCCGTAGTGGTCGTAGTTGGTCTCTGGATTGAGCGAGATGTGCGTGCTCGCGAAGTGCACGTCACGCCATGCGCGCTGGATCGGATGCGAGGCTCCGAACACGGCCGAGCCGCCGATGGCGACGAGCGCGTCGATCGCCTCGACCGCGAGCTCCACGGCCCGGGAGTAGTCACGCATCGCACGCGCGCGGTCGTCCTCGGTCGGTCGGACCGGTCCGATCGCTGTGTCGAGGATGCGGCGCAGCATCAGCTCCGCCGCATCGATGCTGGCGGCGGCGCGCGACAGCTTGACGCGCACGCTCGTGAAGTCGCGGACCGCCGCACCGCCGGCCGCGACGCGGCTGGCAGTCCAGGCGACGAACTTCTCGTACACCCCGCGCGCGGCGCCGAGGATCGGCACGGAGAACGTCAGCGACGAGTACGACTTGAACGGCAGCGCGTACATCGGGTTGTCGTGCACCTTTGAGCCGGGGGATACGCCCTCGTTGAGGTCCGCATAGGCGAGCACGCGGTGCTCGGGGACGAAGACGCCCTCCGTCACGATCGTGTTGCTGCCGGTGCCCCGCATGCCGACGACGTCCCAGGTGTCGAGCACCTCGTAGTCGCTCACCGGCATGAGGAAGAAGCGCCAGTCCGGACCGGGACCGGACCCCGGCACGAAGCCGCTCACCATGGCCCACGTGCTGTTGTTGATCCCGCTCGTGAACGGCGAACGGCCGGTCACGCGGTAGCCGCCCTCGACCGGCTCGATCTTGCAGACGGGCGCGATGGAGGCTGCGATGACGACATCGGGTCCGTCCCTCCACACCTCCTCCTGCGCCGCGAGCGGGAACTGCGCGATGTAGTGGGGGTGGTGCATCGCGAGGCTGGCGATCCACGCGGTGGACATGTCCGACTTGGCGATCTCGTGGACGATCTCGAACCAGGTTTCGAGGCCCAGCTCCGCGCCGCCGAAGGCGGCAGGAACGAGGACCCTTGCGACGCCGGCCTCAACGAGGGCGGCCACGATCTCGGCCGGGACGCTGCGGTCGCGGTCGCCTTCGGCGGCCCGCTCCGCGATCGTGGGGATCAGTGCCTTGACGCGGTCGATGACCGCCTCGGCTGTGACGTCCCGCTGTGCGCTTGCAGTGGTCATGATGCTCCTTGCCGCCTAGTCGTTGAGGTGTGCGGGGTACTGCGGCGCGCCGTCCAGCCCGCCGCGCTGAGTTGAGAAGTCGAGGGAGACGTTGATGCGTCCCTGGTTGAGGGCCCATTCGTCGATCGTGAAGACGCGTACGCCGTGCTTGTGGAGCGGCTCTTCGGCCGCCAGCCTGGTGGCCTCGGCGAGGCTGGCCGCCCGGAGGATGTACAGCGCGCGTGGGGTGGGTTTGCCCTCGCGCTTGTAGGGTCCCGCCGCGAAAAGGACGCCGTTGCGCTCCCATTCGGTGAGGCGGCGGAGGTGCTCCTCGAGGTATGCGACGCCAGCCGCAGGGTCGACACCCTCGGCGGGCTCGCTGTGTACGACGTAGAGCGTGCGTCCGAGCGTGCCGGAAAGCATGTGCTTCGCTTCCATGTCACTCCGTTGTCGAGATAGATGCGTTGGGTCCGGTTGGAGGTTCCGCACGTCCCACAGACATCTTGGCATGAAAAGAACTAATGCGCTACTGATAAGGACCGGGATGTCATCTTAATAGGCGATATTTCGGTTGAAAGCTCTGATGACAGCCGCGAGTGTGTACTAGAAATCTGCGTTAGGCGGAATGCGCCGGGCTCAGGCTGCGACCGGGTCCGGGTCGGCTGGCAAGCCCCGCCTGGCCCGCATCGCTATGCCGATCCACCACGCCCCGACCGCTGTCACGAGCATGGTGAGGGCCATCGAGAGCGCGCTGACGCCGGCAAGCGACACGAGCGGCGGCACGAGGGCCGCCACGCCGAACTGGCATGCTCCCAGCAGCGCGGCCGCCGAACCCGCGGCGTGTGGGAACGGTGCGAGCGTCAACGCGGTGATGTCGGCGTTCGAGGCGCCCGCGGCCAGCGGGACGAGAAGCACGGCGACGATCACGAGTGACAGTGGCGCATGCAGCACGACCGCCACGAGGTATGCGACCGATCCGACGAATGCGATCGTGAGCAGGAAGCGCAGCACGGTCTCCGGCCTCCATCTGCGTAGCAGCAGCACGTTCGACTGGTTCCCGAGCGCCATCATGAGCGCGGCGACGCCGAACAGCATGCCGAACTGCTGGGCGGTCATCCCGAAGTCGTCGACGAAGACGAACGGGCTCATGATGACGAACGTGAAGTACATCGCCGACTGCACGACGCCCAGGGCGGCGAACGACAGGAAGTAGTAGGGCGCGCGGAAGAATCCATGGATCACGGCGAGCTGAGCGCGCAGATCATTGTTCTGCCGACGCTCGACGAGCAGAGTCTCCCGCATGAACAGCACGCCCATGGACATTACGACGGCGCCGAACGCCGCCAGGGCGAGGAACAGGCCGCGCCAGTCCGTGAACAGGAGGAGCTGTCCGGCGAGGGATGGCGCGACCACGGGAGCGAGTGCGGTCACCATCGACATCTGCGAGAGCACGCGGGCCGTCGCCTGCCCCGCGTAAGAGTCCCGCACGACGGCCCGGGTGATCACCCACACCGCCCCGCCGCAGACCCCCTGCAGCGCCCGGAAGACAATGAGCGTCGCGATGTCGGGTGCGAAGGAGCACAGCACCGTCGTCGCGATGTAGGCCACGAGGCCGAGAATGAGCGGCGCGCGGCGACCGTGCCGGTCGCTGAGTGGACCAACCATGAGAAGACCGACCGCGAGTCCCGCGAACCCCGCGGAGAGGGCGAACTGCGCACCGGACAGGCTGGTGTGTAGATCGTCCGCTAGTTCTGGAAGGGCCGGGAGGATGAACACGCTGGTGAGGGGCGAGAGCCCCGACAGGGCGGCGAGGAGAATGAACCCCCCGACGCCCAGCCCGTGCCCCCCGTGTGCCTGGCGCGAGTTCACCGCGCGACGGCGGGATGCGCCAGCGTCGCGAGGCAGGCCACGGTCTACCGCGCCTGGACCGTCGCGGGAAGGGACAGCGACGCTCGGAAGGGCCAGTGCTCGTTCGGAACCTCGGAGACCGGGATCGAGAGCTCGAAGTCCGCGGTGCCCGCAAGGAGTTCCTCGATTGCGGTCTGCACCAATCCCCGTGCGATGCTCCTGCCCGGGCAGCTGTGGATGCCGTGGCCGAACGCGAGGTGCGGGTTCGGAGTGCGGCCGATCATGAACGTCTCCGGGTCCTCGAATGCCTCGGGGTCGCGGTTGCCCGCCGGGAAGACGAGCGCGATCGCGGAGCCGGCCGGGATGCGGCGTCCGCCGAACTCGAGGTCGACGGTGCTGGAGCGGGCGAAGCCGATCTGCGGCTGGTCCATGCGGAGGAACTCGTCGACCGAGTCGGCGATGAGCTCTGGCTCGGCCCGCAGCTTCGCTGTGAGCCCGTGGTCGGTGAGGAGTCGCCGGAAGATGTTCGTCAGCGTGTGCGCGGTGGCCAGCCACACGATGACGAGGGGCTGCCGCTGCGCGCCGAGAACCTTCTCCTCGTCGACGAGGATGCCGGCCTCCTGCGCTTGGACGAGCGCCGTGGCGAGGTCGGTCGACGGGTCTCGCGGGTTCTCCCTGCGGTCGTCGAGGAGGTTCTTCGTGATGCTGAACATCCTGGCGCTCGCGTCCTGGGCGAGCTGCGCCGCACGCACCTGGCCTCCGATGACGTAGTCGCGGATGGTCCGGTCCATCTCGTCGCCCGTGACCTCTTCGATGTTGAAGATCGATGTGATTGCGAAGCCCATCAGCGGATCTGCGTACTCGGTGGCGAGGTCACCCGTGCCTTCCGAAGCGATCTTCGCGACGAGCTCCTTGGCGCGCTGACGCACCTCGGACACCACCCGGTCACGGAGTTCGTCACTTCCGAGGACCTTCTGGATGACGTCCTTGTAGATCGTGTGCTCTGGTTGGTCCGAGTGCATGAGCGGGCGGGTGTTGCCGGCAAGCCCGTGCGGCACGGTATGCAGGATCGAGTTGATCAGCTGCTCATGGTTGCGCGCCGCATTGACGAGGTCGGCACGGCGCGTGAGCGCCCAGAATCCCCCGAACTGCGAGGAGTACGCGACGGGCGATTCTTCGCGCAGCCGCTTGAGCTCCCTGTGCTGGTCCGCCGTGAACTCGTCGGCCATCGGGTCGAAGTCGGATTCGGGCGAAATTGTCTCTTGGTCCATCATGTGTGCCTCCGCAGGCGTCGTCGATCACGGGAACTGAGGTCAAGCTAACGCACTTTATCTCTTCTTACAACGGAATGAGACCGGCGCGGACGGCCTCTGGGGCGCGCCGCGCGGGCACGATCGTGGCGACAGCTGGACCGTGCCCGCGAGGGTCGTCACGCCGAGTCTCGGATCAGAGACCGAGAGCCTTGATGACGTCCGGCGTAGCCTCATGCACGCGCTGGAAGTCGTCCGGCGTCGGAGCCGAGAACCCGGCTGGCAGGCGGGCCATGTCCCAGGGTCCGATCGAACCGGTGTCCGGGTTGTTCAGGACCGCGTTTCCCTCCTTGCTGAGGAGGTATTCCATGAACAGGCGTGCGGCATTCGGGTGCTCCGCCTTCGCCGCGACGGCCGCGGAGACGAGCGGCGGGACGCTGGAGGGTGCCGTGGCGAACTCGACCTTCGCCCCGTTGCCCTGCATGCCTGCGACGAAGAACTTCGCGCTGAACAGGCCCAGCTGGCATTCGCCCACCGCGACGGCCTCGTTCATTGCGATGACGTTCGGGTACCACCGACCGATGTTCTCGCCGAGCTTCTTCAGGGCGTCGGCCCCTTCCTTCTGGCCGACGGACCAGAAGGAGTGGGCGACGTTCACGGACGTGCCCGGGTCGACGGCGCAGTACCGGCCCTTCCAGCTAGGGTCTTCCAGCGCCGACCATGTCGTCGGAATCTCGCTCTTCCTCACCTTGTCCGTGTTGTAGATGAAGCCCGTGTCGAGTACCTGCACGCTCGGCGCGTCGTAGTCGCTGAAGACGGCTTCCTTGGGGAGGTCGAGAAGGTCGGCCACGCCCGACTTCGAGTACGCGACCACCGAGCCGGCCTTCGCGGCGGTCGCGAGGTACTGCACGTCGACCACGACGATCATGTCTGCGCTCGGGGTGTGGGCCTGGGTCTCGGTGTCGAACCGCTGCGCGAGGGTGTTGCCGCCGAGGCGCAGGGCCTCGACCGTGATGCCGTACTTCTTCTGGAAGTCATTGGAGAGGGCCGTCATTGACGCCTCCGGGATCTGCCCGTAGATGCGCAACGTGCCTTCCTTCTTGGCGGCCGCGACGAGCGCGTCCAGGTTTCCGGCCTCGACGGCGGCCGCGGTGCTCGCGGGCGTCTCTGCCGCGGCAGTGCCGCAAGCCGTGAGGGCGAGCAGCGCGACCACGCCGACGCCGATGGCGGACAGGATCTTGTTCATGGTGACTTCCTTGTCAGATCATGCAATTGTTTGTGACTCTCATACGACTCCGCGGGGACGACTTGGGCGTCGTTTGGTGCCCGGGAGAAGACTTGGGGCGATGAATACGAAGGTATCGGCTCTAGCTAGCTAACACAATAGTGCGCTATATGTCGAGTTCATCAACTCCGGAGCACGATGCCCGCCGGCTCGGTGAAGGCGAGCATCGCGTGGATACCGCCCTTGCGGCCGAAGCCACTGAGCTTGCGACCGCCGAACGGCATCTCCTCGATGCCGTTGCCGGCGCTCTGCGGCGTGTTGATGCTGACGACGCCGGACTCCAGCCGCTCCGCGATCGAGAGCGCGCGTGCGCTGTTCCCGGAGACGACGTAGTTCACCAGGCCGTAGTCGCTGTCGTTCGCGATCGCGACCGCCTCGTCGTCCTCGGTGATCGTGATCATCGAGATGACCGGACCGAAGATCTCCTCACGGACGGCCGCCATGTCCGGCGTGCAGTCGACGAGCAGCGTCGGTGCGGCGTAGAACCCCGGTGAGACGTCTGGTCTGCTACCGCCGACGGCCGTCGTCGCCCCCGCTTCGCGCGCCGAGGCGATGTAGCCCTCGATGCGGTCGCGGTGACCGCCGTTGATCACGGGGCCGACGGTCGTCTGCGGGTGGTCGCCGGGGCCGACGACGAGCGTCTCCGCGACGGCGGCGAGCCGACGGACAAGCTCGTCCCGGACGGACTCGTGCACGATCGCGCGGGTCGGCGCGCCGCAGATCTGGCCCGAGTGCATCCGCCACGTGAGCGACAGGACGTTCACGGCGATGTCGAGGTCGGCGTCGTCGAGCACGATGCACGCGCCCTTGCCGCCGAGTTCGAGGAGCACCGGCTTCAGCTGCGCGGCCGCGGCCTGGGCGATCTCCACACCCACCGTCGGGCTGCCCGTGAATCCGACGCCGTGCACGCCGGCATTGCGTACGAGCTCGCGCCCGATCTCCGGATCGACGGCGTTGACCGTGTTCACGACGCCGGGTGGGAAGCCGACCTCGGTCGCGATCCGGGCGAGTTCCAGGGTCGTCAGGGGGTCCTGCGGGGCTGGCTTGATGATGACGGTGTTGCCGGCGGCGAGTGCCGGGCCCGCCATCGTGGAGGTGTTCACGAGCGGGGCGTTGTACGCGGCGATGACGGCGACGACGCCGACCGGCCTGCGCCGCGCGACACCGGATACGACCTCACCCATCGACACGCGCGGCGCGTAGTTCTCGGAGAGGTCGAGGTTGGCTCGTTCGCCGAATGCGCGGAATGCCTCGATCGCGACGTCGAGCGTGCGTCCTGCCGAGCCGTTCTGGACCCCTCCCATCTCGGCACCCAGCCACGGCACGAGGCGTCCTCGCTCCTGGTCGAGCCGGTCGGCCAGCGCGTGGAGCAGTCGCGCGCGCTCCCGCCGCGGCGTGGCAGCCCAGGCAGGCGCGGCCGCGTTCGCGGCGTCGACCGCGGCCTGGACATCGGCAATCGTCGCCTCCGGGGCCTCGCCGAAGGGTTTCTCCGTGGACGGGTTGACGACGACGTATGTCCCCCCGCCAGCGGCGACGTCCTCACCGCCGATGTGCAGCGGAACCACGACCAGCTCGCTCACAGGGTGAACTCCTTCGCGTCGCCGTCGTGCATGACCACGCCGGCGCGCTCCTCCTGGAGGCTGAACACGACGGCGGTGTCCTTATCGCCGTGGCCACGGCCGACCATCTCAACGGCGGACTGCTCGACGAGGTTCAGGACGGGCAGCGGCACGTTGAGGTCACGTCCTAGCGCGTTCGCGAGGGCGATATCCTTTCGCCCAAGGTTGAGCGCGAAGCCCGCGGGGTCGAAGTTGTGCTTGAAGGCGACGCCTGGGAGCATCTGCGACAGGATGAGGCCGCGCCCGTACGCACCCTTCGACAGCATGCCGTGCAGCGTCTGGTGGTCGACGCCTGCCTTCACGCCAAGGCTGAAAACCTCAGAGAGCAGGCTCCACGTGCCGAGCGCTGTCGCGTTGTTGACGAGCTTCGCGACCGCACCCGCGCCGAGGGCGCCGATGTGCAGGATCTCCGTCGCGAGGTGCTGGAGGACAGGTTCCACACGCGCCAGCTGTTCGTCCTCCGCACCCACGAAGATCACCAGCTCGCCCGCTCGGCAGTGCTGCGGTCCACCGCTGACGGGAGCGTCGATGACGTCCACGCCCTTCTCGGCGAAGCGCTGGGCGAGTGCGCGGATGAGGACGGGGGAGCTGGTGCTCATGTCGACCCACGCGGACCCCGGGCGCATGCCCTCGAGGAGCCCGCCCGGGCCGGCCGCGACCTGTTCCACCTGCGGCGGCCCGGGGAGCGATGTCAAGATGACATCCGCCTCGGCGGCCACCTCCGCGGCGGTGTCGACCCAGCGGGCCCCTGCTTCCAGAACAGCACCCGCCTGGTCCTTGCTGACGTCCGTGACGACGAGATCGACGCCACACTCGAGCAGCCGCAGGGCCATGTTTCCGCCCATCCTGCCCAGTCCGATGTAACCCACACTCATGTGCGTCCTCTCCTTTGAGATGCGCGAGGCCGCACTGTCTCGCGCCGACGAGTCGCAGACCCAAGTTCAAGCATAGGGCGAAGCTAGCGCATCTTGCTAGTAGCCATGAGCGTGAATCCGTTCGCTGTCGATCACGCGTCGGCACTGGTCCGCAGGCGCGCGGGAGCAGCTCGACAGCGAAATGTCGCGGGATGTCGGTCATCGGTGAGACAGGCCGTCCTCAGCCCGCCGGGTGCGGCGGCCATCGACGGGAGGGATGTGGACTCTTTCTATGGGAGCATTAGTGCGATTCAGGCCCGGAGGCGGCAGCCCGGGCGGCGAGCACCTTGAGCGCTCGCTCGATCCACTTCAGCCGCGCCTTCGTCAGCGCGATGGTGAGCTCGATGCCCAGCTGCCGCGCGAACACGTCTGACGAACCCTCGTCGACATCCCCGTAGGAGTCGTTCAGCGTGCGCAGTGACGCCTGCTGATGCTGGAGCTGGCTGTGCCACTCGTGGCGGGCGCGGACGAGGAACTCCTCCGCCTCCCCTGGAGGGAACAGCTCAAGCGTCCAGATACGGAGGAGGAACTCCTCCTTCGTCTTCGAGAAGTCGATCGGGGAGCACAGCCACTCACGCAGCGCGTCGAGGCCCCGGTCGGTGATCGTGTAGAGACGGCGCTGAGGGCCCGACCGGCCCTTCACGATCTCGCCCGCCGTGAAGCCCGCGGCCTCCAGCCGCTTGAGCTCACGGTAGATCTGCGTGTCGTACGCGTGCCAGCCGCGGCCGAGCGAGGACTGGAAGCGATCCTTCAGATCGTAGCCACTCGCCGGCATGCGGGAGAGGAGTTGCAGGATCGCGAAGCCCAGGATACTGGGCGCGTCATCCGCCGAACGCTGAGCCTTGTTCACTTCTTCGACTGTAGTAGTCAAAGGGGAGCCACCGATCTTTTCTCTGATTTGGACGATTATCGCATTGTGCCCGGATCGCCGTGGTTGACGGATCCGGCGCTGACGTCTAGTCCCTCGCGAGGACGAGGTCCGCCAGCGGCAGGCGCTCGCGCGCCGCCCCTTCCCGCTCGGCCAGCTCTGCGTCGAGCCAGCCTGCCGGCGCCTGCCGCCCGACGGCGGCAACGACGAACGGTTCGTGCACCGCATCGAGGGCGAGGCTCGCGGCGAGGGCGTTGCGATCGAAGCCACCCATCTGGCGCATCCGCAGGCCGAGCGCCTCCGCCTGCACAGCCATGTGGCCGACGGCCTGCCCGAGATCGTACTCGGCGAACCGGAGCGCGCGTCCCTGTTCGTCAGTGCGCATGAGGACGCCGACGACGAGGAGCGCGGCGTTCGGTGCCCACACGGCGTTCCGGCCGCTCAGCGTCGCGGCGATCCGCTCGAACAGCGCACAGCCGCGACGTCCGACGACGAAGCGGCGCGACTGGCCATTGCGCGAGGACGGAGCCCACCGGGCGGCCTCGAGGAGCGCGTCGGTCTCGGCCGTGGACACCTCGTCCAGACGATCGAACGACCGCGGGCTCCACCGCTGCAACAGTAGCGGTGTCAGCGACGTCGTCGCCGCTGCGCCATCGCTGTTCGCCGTTGTGCGGGCAGCATGATTCGGTTCCACCGTGCGTGCGCACATGACACCCTCCCTCCACATTCTGCTAGCTTAGACCTGCTAGCGCAGAGATGCACTATTTGCGTGCGTTCCCCGCACTCAGGCGGCGCTGAAGTCGGTGGTCATCGCGCGCCAGCTCGCCGCGATGCAGCCGATCGAAGCCGTCGGAGAGGTCGGTCAACCTCGGAATGCCGAAGATGACATGTGTGGACCTCCAGGAACAAGGGCCGCACGCCGAGCCCCTCGAGGCCGAACCGCGCCCGAGCGCGGGCTTCGGCTATGACGCGGCCGCGCTTCACGGCATTCCCGAGGCCACTGACCCCGTATTCGCGCTTGCGAGATGCGCGAGTGCCGCACTGAGCGGGCCGAAGCCTGGGCCTTCGAGTGCGCTCAGGCCGTGGTCTGCGAAGTCGTGAAGCGGGTGCTCCAGTCAACGCGAGCGGACTGCAGAAGTGCCGGATCGAGCGCTGCGAGCGCGAGGGCGCGCGCTAGCGCGCGCCCTCCCACCTCGCCGGCTCCCACGGCCTCGCTCGCCAGCCCGAGCGTCACCGCCGAGGTGGCGTTGAACGACTCGCCCGTAAGCATGAGCGCCATCGTGCGCCGCGGTCCGATGATCCGTGCGAGTTCGGCCGCCACTGGCCGCGGGTAGGTCCCGCGAAGCAGCTCGGGCACGAGGAAACGGGCGTTTGGCCCGGCCACGACATGCATGCAGGCGGTCACGAGATGGACGCCCGCGCCGATCGCACGGCCGTCAACGGCCGCAACCCAGGCCAGGGGCGAGCGCTCGATCTCGTCGATGAGGATGGCTCCGGCGGGCTGCGTCCCCGGCACCCGCACTGCAAGCGGATCACGGCCGGAGCAGAAGGAGGAACCCTCGGCGGCAAGGATCGCCACGCGAACATCACTCTCGAGGAACAAGTGGTGCACATCCCGCGCTTGCCCGACGAGTTCCTCCGATAGGACATTTTCCCGTGAAGTGTCGGCAAGTGTTAACACGCCTACGCCGTCCACGATCCTTGATTTCACAACAGCCGCCATGACGCCTCTTTCGTAACTCTGCAACTCTAACAAACTACTGCGGTAGTGCATCCACAAAGCGCATCGCAGCGGACCGCGGGGATGGCTTTCGCAGCGGGCCGAATAGCTGTCGCGGTCTGCGGGGTGAAGTGAGGCGCGGAGAACGAGCGGCCGGCTTCCCTGTCTCCTGTCCTGCGGCCCTATTCGCCGGCCGCGACAGTGCCCTGAGCAAGCGCTGCGCAGGGACGGCCGGAACGCTCTGGGCTCGCTAGGCGGAGCCATTGTCCAGGTCGCACGTGCTGCTTCCCTGAATTATAGAATGGGCATTCTGGATTGATGTGACGGTATATCGTGGGTCACACAGGCGTCAAGGGTTTCGAGGCGCTGCGGGTCCAGGGAGGCAGGGAGCATGGCCAAGCGCAGGAGTGTGCACCACACGACGCCGGAGAACGAGAAGGCGATCCTGGACGCGGTCCTCGGCCTGGCGGTTGAGGCGGGGTACGAGGGGACGACGATGTCGGAGGTCGCGCGCGTCTCCGGGCTCCCTATCGGCTCGGTGTACTGGCACTTCGAGAACAAGGAGAAGCTGTTCGTCGCGCTCTTGGACTACTGCTTCGGTCTCTGGCGTGATTCGGTCGGGGGACGCAGCCAGCGCGAGTTGCTGGGCAGCTCGATCGCGGGCGCGGCGGCCCCTCGCTCGAACCCCGCCAACGCGAAGCACGCGTTCTGGGTCATCGGCCTGGTCTTCGCACTCGAGAAGCGTCTGGAGGACAACGAGGCGCGCCAGAAGTACCTTCAGATCCGCGCGGACATGTTCGAAACCGCCTTGGGTCAGGTGGGCGGACAGTTCCCGGCGGAGGCCCTCGGGGCGGACCCGGAATTCGCGCGGAAGATCGTGGCCTTCGGCCGCGCGCTGACGGAGGGGTTCTACGTATCGGCCTCGGCCGGCGATGACGTCGACTTCAAGGAGCTCGCCGAGCTGTCGACTCTGGCGGTCGACCTGCTGACCGAACACTATGCGAAGCGCGGCGCCGAGGCGAAGTCGAAGGAGGGGGACTCCTGATGGCCGATCCGGGGAAGGTCGCGATCGTCGTCGGCGGCGGATCCGGCATCGGTGCGGCGAGCATCGCCGAGCTCGCCTCGTCCGGCTACCGCATCGCGGCGCTGTCGCCCTCAGGCCGGGCCGCCGCCCTTGCGCGCGACCTCGGTGGCGTCGGCGTCGACGGTTCGAACCGTTCGGTCGACGACCTCCGCGAGGTTGTCGACCTGGCGGTGTCGGCCTACGGCCGTGTCGATGCTGTCGTCAACTGCACCGGCCACCCGGCGAAGGGCAAGGTGCTCGAGCTGAGCGATCAGGACTGGCTCGACGGACTGGAGCTCTGTCTGCTGAACGTGGTCCGCATGGCGCGCATTGTCACGCCCCTCATGCTGGAGGGCGGGGGCGGGTCGATCGTGAACATCTCGACGAGCTCACCCTTCGAGCCGAACCCTGCCTACCCGGTCTCGGCAACCATCCGCGCCGGCCTTGCTTCGTTCGCCAAGCTCTACGCGGACGAGTACGGCCCGCAGGGCATCCGCATGAACAACGTCCTGCCCGGCTTCACCAAGCCGGACCCCAGCACCGTCCCGGCCGAGTGGACCTCGCGCATCCCTCTCCGCCGTGCTGCCAGCACGGCGGAGGTCGCGCGTGTCGTCCGGTTCCTCGCCAGTGACGAGTCGAGCTACATCAC
This sequence comes from Sinomonas sp. R1AF57, assembly GCF_002224485.1. Classification (GTDB taxonomy): domain Bacteria; phylum Actinomycetota; class Actinomycetes; order Actinomycetales; family Micrococcaceae; genus Sinomonas; species Sinomonas flava. Next base: position 3,401,217 of record NZ_CP022463.1, on the reverse strand, counting down.
CGGGCAGAACATCCGCGTCGACGGTGGCAGCTCCCGAGCAGTCTGACCGGTCCGCCGTAGGGTCATGCGGCAATCCGGCGCGCAGACTCGAGCAGCGGCTCGAGTGCGCCGTCGAGCAGCTCCTCCCGCAGCGTGATGACGGCCAGGCAGGAGTTCGGACGCAGGCCATCTGAGCCGATCGGGACTGCCAACGCATACGCGCCCGGTTCAACCTCACCGGCAGTGCGCACCCAGCCTCGCGAGCGTGCCTCGGCCAAGACGGCGGGGTCGTCTGGGCGCGCGGGATGGAGGGAACGCAGCGCCCACGTGGCTGCGCCGTGGTCGAAGGGGTAGCTGGCACCCTCGCTGAGGGAGAGATGGAAGCCCGCCGATCGCGGGGCCTCCACCAGCAGTGCGTAGGCTGCGCCTGCCTGCTCGACGAACAGGGCGATCGTCGCGCCCAGCCTGTCGCAAAGGCGCCTCACCTCGGGCAGCGCCTCCTCACGGAAGACGGCGACGCCGTTGCGTGCCAACGGGATCAGGCCCGCGCCGGCGCGATACCGTCCGTCGCCTCCGCGCGTGATCAGGCCGCCCTCCGAAAGGGTTTGCAGCAACCGCGAGGCCACGCTGCGGTGGACACCCAATCCAGCCGCCACTTCCTGGATCGAGAGCCCCGTCCGCGACATCGCCACGGTCTTGAGCGCCTGAATTCCGCGCGCCAGCGTCTGCGACCCCTGCGGAGCTGAGGGGGGAGTCTCGGACATGCTCACAGCGTATCGACGCTCCTCGAGTTCCTTGACAAGGCGATCTATGACGATCACTATTTACTCACATTTCAAGACGAACGTGCATTATCTACACGAGTGATGCCGGATGAGGAGGCTTCAATGACGATTCCCGAGGCGATCGGCACGCTCACAGGCGCCGTCGACGACGTGTACTGGCGCGACGAGTACCATCCGATCACTGAGGGCGACGCGTTCCTGCAGCGCATCGTCAACGAGGCTGACCTGCCGTCGCTGCTCGTCGCGCTCGCCGCCGTCACAGGAGACTTCCAGATGCTGCGGCCCGGGCTTCGGCCGTCATTCCCGCCAGCGGACGTGGTTCCGGCCCCGCACGGCGGCCTGAGTGTCGAAGCGCAGGCAGAGGCACGCGACGTGGCCCTCACCGCCCTCAAGCGGGTGCGCGACGATCGCCTGACCACGCCGCGCCGCCTCGATGCGGCGGAGACGCGCATCCTGCTCGACTTCCTCACCAACGGGGCGAGCGATGCGGACACCGAGCTGCTGACCCACGAGCTGGACCTCGCGCCGAAGAAGCTCGGTGCCCCTGACTGGACGTTCGAAGAGGTCTCCCAGGGCCGCGAGTTCAAGGTGGCGGTGATCGGCACGGGCATGTCCGGCATCGCCGCCATGTACCGGCTGAGCCAGGCGGGCGTACCGTTCACGGCGTTCGAGAAGAACCCCGACGTCGGCGGGGTGTGGTGGGCCAACACCTATCCCGGCGTGCGCCTTGACACCCCGACCTTCGCCTACAGCTACTCCTTCGCCCAACGCGCCGACTGGCCCAGCGCCTACGCCAGGGGAGAGGAGATCGAGGAGTACGCGCTCGAGATCGTTGAACGAGCGGGCCTGCGCAAGCACGTCGTGTTCGGCACCGAGGTCACGGCTCTCACGTGGGACGAGGAGCGCGGGGACTGGGAGGTCGTGACGCGGTCGGGGGGAACAGACACCGTCCAGCGCTTCAACGCCGTCATCTCGGCAGTCGGCCAGCTCGAGCGGCCGAACATCCCCGAATACCCGGGGCGCGGCGACTTCCGCGGCGCGCAGATGCACTCCGCGCGCTGGGACCACGGGGTGGATCTGGCCGGCAAGCGGGTCGCCGTCATCGGCACCGGTGCCAGCGCCTATCAGATCGTCCCGGCCATCGTGGACCGCGTCGCGCAGCTGACCGTCTTCCAGCGATCCGGCCCGTGGATGGTCCCGGCGCCGAACTACCACGATGCGACTCCCTCGGCGCTGAGCTGGCTGTGCGAGCACGTCCCCTACTACGGGCAGTGGTTCCGCCTCTCCGGCTTCTTCCAGTCCGCCACCGGCCGAGCCCACACCGTGGTCGCCGCCGCCGGCTGGGACCGCGAGGACTCTGTGTCTCCCGTCAACCTCAAGGTGCGCCAGATCCTCACCGACGTCATCAGCGAGCAGTGGAAGGACCATCCAGAGCTGCTCGCCACGGTGGTGCCGAACTACCCCCCGGGTGCCAAACGCATGCTGCGCGACAACGGCGTGTGGGCCGAGGCGCTACAGCGCCCCCACGCCCGGATTGTCACAAGCGGCATCGACCACTTCACCGAGGACGGAATCACGACGGCAGACGGCGACTTCCACGAGTTCGACGCCGTCATCTATGCGACAGGGTTCCTCGCCTCTGACTTCCTCGACCCGATCGAGGTCCGCGGTGCGACGGGCCAGACGCTCAAGGAGCACTGGCAGGGCGACGCGCGTGCATGGGGCGGTATCTCGGTCCCGGGCTACCCGAACCTGTTCATCGTCATGGGTCCGAACACGAACTACGTCGTGCACGGCAGCCAGCACTTCATGATGGAGTGCGGCGTCGAATTCGCCGTCGAGGCCATCCACCAGACCCTGCTGCGGGGCGTGAAGGGCTTCGATGTGAAGCAGTCTGCCCTCGAGGACATCACGGGGAAGGTCGACGCCGCGAACGCCACCCGCGCCTGGGGGCAGCCGCAGGTACGCAGCTGGTACAAGAACCGCCACGGCCGGGTGTCCCAGATCTGGCCTTTCAGCCATCTCGAGTACTGGCGACTGACCCACGAGGTCGATTTCGACCGCGATTTCACGGTTCGCCACTGATCGACGCGACCTGCCTAGGACAACGGGAGACACCGTGCCACTTGACGCGGCCAGCCAGAAGATGCTCGAAACGATGCGTGCGGCCGGCGGCCTTCCCCTGCACGAAATCCCACTGGCCGAAGCCCGCAAACGAGCCCTGCGCAACCTCCCGGCACTCGGAAACGGCCCGACGATGAGCCATGAGGAAGACGTCCTCATCGATGCGGACAGGCCCCTCTCGGCCCGGATCTTCAAGCGCTCCCGCCACACTCTCGGGGTGGTCCTCGTATTCCACGGAGGAGGGTGGGTACTGGGCAACGTCGATGCCGTCACCCCGATGAGCCGCCACCTCGCGCAGCTTGCCGGCATGACGGTGGTGGCGGTCGAGTACCGCAAGGCTCCTGAGCACCGCTACCCGGCGGCCTTCGACGATGCGGTGAGAGCCGTGGACTGGGCAGCGGCTCACGCCGGCGCCCTCACCGGTTCCTCAGCGGCACCCGTGATGGTCCTCGGGGAGAGCGCTGGTGGCAACCTCGCGGCAGCCGTGGCTCTCCGCCGAGCCGAAGTGTTGGCGTGCCAGATCCTGTGCTGTCCGGTAACCGACTGCACGATGGACTACCCGTCGTACGCACACCAGGACAATCAGCTCTCGCTGACTCGGGAGACGATGGGCTACTTCTGGGACCAGTACGTCCCCGAGGTCGCTCGCCGAACCGAACCGAGCGCCTCGCCGCTTCGCACGACAGGTCTGGCCGGCGCTCCGCCGGCCATGGTGGTCCTGGCCGAATACGACGTCCTGCGAGACGAGGGGCAGGCCTATGCTGACCGCTTGGCTGCCGCCGGAGTTCCGGTCAGTACCCGCCTCATCGAGGGCCAGATGCATGGCTTCCTCGCCAACGTGAACCTGCTGCCCGGTGCCCTGAGCACCCTCGAAGACATTGCCGCCTTCCTGAAGACGGCGGGGCCGCACGTGTAGGCCGAGTCACGGAGGCCAGTTCCAATGCACACGCCAGCCCTCGTCCCATCCCGTGGACGGCGTTACGATCGCGCCATGGCGGATACCTATTCGGCCCAGACGTCGATCACGATCAACGCCCCGATCGAGCGCGTGTGGGACGCGCTCGTCGACCCCGAGACCGTCTCGCTGTACCTCCACGGGACGACGCTCGAGGCTGACTGGCGCGTAGGCGGCTCCGTGACCTGGAGCGGGGAATGGAAGGGGCAGCGCTACACCGACAAGGGCACGGTCCTGCGCTACGAGCCGCCCAGGGTCGTCAGCACGACCCACTGGAGCCCGTTGGCGGGCACCGACGACTCGCCCGAGAACTACCACCACGTCACCTACGAGCTGACGGAGCACGACGGCGCCACCACGTTGACCCTGACCCACGGCAACAGTCCGACCCAGGCCGACGCCGACACCATGGTCGCCAACGCGTGGGCGCCCGTCCTGGCGGACATCAAGCGGGTGGTCGAGGAGGGGCGGCCCTAAGGCGGACGCTCCGGTGACGCCGCGCACCCGAGCCGGGGAAGCGCCGTCGTGCGTGCGACGGAACTTCCTGAGCGCCGGGGACCGAGCACAAACGCCATGCCGGCAGCCGGTCTGCCTCAGCAATGCATGCATCGCGACGGTCCGGGGGTCACGCGCGCGCTGGGGAGAAAGCCGAGTATGTGCACTCACCCTCCGAGCCGCTTCTGTCGGTGGACGGCCCTAGCCTCACGATGTAGAAGGGGTAGTTCAGCGAAGGGGGCTGGGGCATTGGAATGGAACTGCGGCGCATGGCTGATGTCCCCGGGATTCGGCGGGGCAGCTGCCGTGCTGGCGGCGTCCTTGGCCTTCTGGGGAACCCGCCTGAACCGACGCAGCGAGGAGCGGCGCGCCCGGGAGGCGCGATGGCAGCTACTGCGCTCGACCCGATCGTCTTCCCGGGTGACGAGATCGAGCTCGTAGACGGTTTGCAGCAAGCCGGGGCACAATCAGAGGACCAGCAGACGGAGGAATCGTGATGGCCGAAGGCACCAAGCGCAACGTCACTGGCACTGTGCGTAAGACCACGTCCGGCAGCCGGTTCGTGTCCAAGAAGGCTGCCAACCGCGCCGCAGCTGCCAAAGTCTACGTGGCTGCTCTGGAGAAGGCCGGTCAGGAAGCGCCCGAATCGGTCAAGAGGCTCGCCCAGCAGGCCCGCTGATCGCCGCGGCATCAGAGAATGCGGGGCCGGCCCGCCGGCGGCCCTAAGCGCGCCGCGGCGTCAGTCCCGCGCGAAGGTCATGTGCACGACGCCGCTCTCGGCAACCTCGCTGCTGACGGTGTAGCCGGCCTCGAGCCCGCGCAGGTCCTCCCACAGGCTCTTCCCACGGCCGAGCAGGATGGGCGATATCGCCACGTGCAGCCGGTCGACGAGCCCAGCCTTCAGAAACGCCCGAACGATGTCCACCCCGCCGCCGATCCGCACGTGGGCCCCGCCTGCGGCCTCGGTCGCCTTGGCCAGGGCCTCCTCCGGCGTGGCCGAAAGGAAGTGGAACACCGTGCCGTTGTCGAACTCGATGGGCGCGCGGTCGGCGTGGTGCGTCAGGACGAAGACCGGCGCGTGGAACGGCGGCTCGTCGCCCCACCACCCGCGCCAGTCCGGATCGTCCGGGAAGGTGTGCAGGCCGAACATGCCCGCGCCCATGATCTCGGCGCCGATGCCCTCGAAGTAGGCCGCCCCGTAGCGATCGTCGACGCCTGTAGTCCCCTCGCCGGAGCGGTCGCCGAGCACCCGTTCACGGAAGGTCCTTGTGCCGGTGTAGGCCGCGACGAGGCGCGGCCAGTCCTCGCCCATCGGGTTCTCCGGCGTCTGGTCGGCTGTGGACGCGTAGCCGTCGAGGGAGATGTTGAGGTCGACGCGAACTGCCATGGGTGGCTCCTTCGGGGTGGGGGAGTGGACGCAGCGCGGCAGCGCGGCCCCACCGCAGTCCGGGAGCCTCGCCATCCAGAGCCATTGTGCCGCTCGGGCTTCCGCTGGGCGAGGAGGCGCCCAGTCAGCGGACGATCTTGAAGTTGAACTCCGGTGTCCCCAGAGCGCCCCACAGGCGCAGCCAGACGGGAAGGAGCATCTCGGTGCCGCGGGCCGTCGTGATGTCGCCGAGGTCGATGATGTCCTGATGACCCATCTCTGCCAGGAGCCCGGACGCGGTGGCCTTCGCCGCGGCGTCGTTCCCGGAGACGAACACCGTGCTGGGCTCGCCCAGCTTGCCGGGGTCCGCCATGAGGGACGCGTTGAGCGTATTGAGGGTCTTGACCACGAGCGCGTCGGGGTGGGCGCGCTGGATCTGCTCGCCGAGCGAGTCGGTGTCCTTCACGAACAGGGTCGGCGGCATGCCGGCACTGAAGTCCAGGGGGTTCGCGATGTCGACGAGGACCTTGCCCGCGAGGTTCTCCTGACCTGCCAGTGAGAGGACCTCGAGCGCCGCTCCACCGTTGGTGGCGTTGATCGCCACCTCGGCGTCCGAGGCGGCGTCGGGGAACGCGGCGAGCCCGACGGCCGGATTCGCCGCGGCCCAGGCGGCGAACGCGTCGTCGCCGGTGCGGGCGAGGGTCTCCTCCGGGTTGCGGGTGCCGATGGTGACGGCGTGGCCGAGCTCGGCGAGGCGGGCCGCGAGGGCGCGCCCGACCATGCCGGTCCCGAGTACTGCGATCTTCATGGGGGCTCCTTCGAGTCGCCATCCGTCCGATGTGACGGATCGTTCCGTCCAATATTTGTGACGGATCGGTCCGTCTGTCAAGCTGGAAGGGCACGGACGGCACGAGGAGGAAGATCGCGGTGACGCGGCGGACGGCTGAAGAGAACAGGCGCAACATCCTGGAAGTGGCCACGCGCCTCTACTACCAGCAGGGGATCCGCGCGGTGGGCATGGACGCTGTCGTGAAGGAGTGCGGCGTAGGGAACGCCACGGTCTACCGGCAGTTCCCCACCAAGGACGCTTTGGCCACCGCCTATGTCCGAGGCCGTGCCGACGCGTGGTTCGAGCGCATGGAGCACGCCGCGGCCGAGCACGTGGAGCCTCGGCAGAAGCTCAGCGCAGTATTCGAGGTCCTCGCGGAGGACACCGCGGGAACAGGGTACCGAGGCTGCCCCATGCTGAACACGAATACCGAATTCCCCGAGGGGGACCACCCGGCGCACCGTGTCGCCGTCGACCACAAGCAGAAGGTGCGCGACTGGCTCCACTCGCTTGCCGAGCAGGCCGGCGCCGAAGATCCCGGCCGCCTGGCCGAGGAACTGCTGATCGTGCTGAACGGCGCCTACGCCACCGCGGCGGTCCTCGATGGGCGCACCTACGGCAACCGCGCGCTCGGTCTGGCCCGGCGGCTCATCGACGAGGCCTGCCCGACGCGCTGAGGCATACGCCCCTGTTCTCAGCGCCACCCGGGGCGTAGCGTCTGAGGGAGGATGACTGAACAGCAGCCCTACGAGCTTCTGCAGCGCTACGCGGACTTCGAGCTGCGGCGGTATCCGGAGCACACCGTCGCGGAAGTAGAGGTCGACGCGACCTTCGACCGCGCCGGCAATGCCGCCTTCCGCCACCTGTTCAACTACATCAGCGGCAACAACATGGCCCGCCAGTCGGTGCCGATGACCGCGCCCGTCCTCCAAGGCGCTGCGCCGAGCCGCGAGCCTCCGTCCCAGAAGGTGCAGATGACGGCGCCGGTGCTCCAGCAGGGTCCCTTGGGCGGAGGCCCTGCCGGCGGCGGGGAGCCGGACGGTGGCGCGTACGTCGTGTCGTTCGTGCTCCCGACCGGAATGACGGAGGAAGCGGCCCCGGTGCCGGCGGACCCGCGCGTGACGATCCGGGCCGTGCCGGGCTCCACGGCGGCAGTTGTCCGCTTCACGGGCCGCGGGACCGAAGCTGACTTCGCCAAGCGCAACCGCGAACTCCAGGAAGCCCTGACCGCGGCTGGCCTGAAACCGTCAGGTGCTCCCCGCTTCGCCCGATTCGACCCACCGTTCAAGCCCTGGTTCCTCCGCCGAAACGAGGTCATCCAGGACGTGGCGCCTGACCAGGCTGCGAGGCCGTCGGCGGAGAGCTGACGACGGCGGTGGGGCACCCGGCTCCGCCGGCTCAGCGCCTCGCCTCGTACCGCGTCATCACGACGCCGCCGGGGAACGCCCGCGTCTCCACTAGGTCAAGGTTCACCCAGCTGTCCATTGCGGTGAAGAACGGGGTGCCGCCGCCGACCAGGACGGGATGGGTGGCCAGCACGTACTCGTCGATCAGCCCTGCCTGCATGGCTGCTGCTGCGAGCGTTGCGCCGCCGATGGTCATGGGGGCGCCGTCCTCGTCCTTGAGCCGGGAGATCTCGGCGACCGGGTCCCCGGCGACGAGGCGGGTGTTCCAGCCGAGGTCCCCGTCCAGCGTCGAGGAGAACACGACCTTGGGCGAGTCGCGCCAGTTCCGCGCGAACTCGATCTCCAACGGGTTGGCGTCGGGCTGCTGGTCCGCGGTCGGCCAGTAGACACTCATGGTCTCCCACAGCTTGCGTCCGTACAGCGTCAGGCCGCTCGCCTGCTCCTGGTCGAGCCACCACGCGAACAGTTCCTCGCTGGGCTCGCTCCAGCCGATATCGTCGCCGACCGCCGCGATGTAGCCGTCCAGGGTCACGTTCATGCCGTAGATCAGTTTCCGCATGGCGCCAGCCTTCCACCGGCCGGTCGCCAGCGTAAGAGCGGGGGACCCGACTGGTCGGATCGCAGCCTCCCGCGGACGCGCACGACGGCGGGTGCCCACCCGCCGTCGTGCGCTGACAGCTCTGCGGGAGCGCCCCCGCCCACAGCGGAGCTACCGTGTCCCGGCCCCTTCCGGCTCCCGCTCCCTCACGGCGGGGCCCGGCGTCGGCCGCCGGCGCGCGCGGACGAGCGCGAACGCTCCGAGCGCCGCAAGCACGCCGACGAGCGCGAGGGCGACGGGGCGCAGCGTCTCGTCCCATGGCCACGGCTGCCCCGCGAGGCCCAGGCCGTCGACCGGGTACTCGAGGACCTTCGCCGTCCAGTCCGCCGTCGCGACGTCCGTGGTGCGCGCGAGGTAGCGCAGCACGCCGTCGTACGGGAAGCCCCCGTCCCGGTGCGGGTACTCGGCAGCCGCCCCGGCCGCGGCCCCGGCGACCGCCCCGCCGCTCCCGGAGCCGGGCACCACCAGCCGGTCAAGCCCCGCCGCCGTCCCGGCCCGCGGCACGAACGTGAGCCCGTGACGGGTGTGTACCGGGCCGGCTCCCACGGCGACCGTGCGGACCGCCAGGGACTGCCCGAACGTGTCGAACACCGAGGCGAGCTCGATCTCGCCCACTCCGTCCTCGAGCAGCACTCCGACCTTCTGCCGGTCCCAGCGGAACGCGGTGTTCAACGCCGCGACGGCGTCGCGCGGCTCGAGCCGGGCCTGCTGCATCGGCGCGGGACCGCCCGGGTGGTAGTGCGGCCAGCCGATCGCCGCGGCGGCATCGGCGGCGGCCTTCGCCCCGACGAGCCGCTCGACGACGCGCAGCGTGCCGTCCACGCCGGACAGGATGCCGGCCGTGCTGACCACCACGCCGTCGTCGACATACCTTGTGCCGCGCACCCAGTCGACGCGCGGGTACGTGCGCGCCCACTCGTCCAGCCGCAGCCAGTGCGCGGTGGCCCGGTGCCCGTCGAGGACCCCGGCCGACGCGGCGATCGCGCCGCCGTTGCAGACGGTCAGCACCAGCGAGCCCGCGGAGGCCTGCCGCGCGAGCCAGCCGGCCACCGGATCCGCGGAGGGATTGGCGACGTCGGGCATGGCGGGCACGACGACGACGTCGCTCGCCTTTCCGATCAGGCGCTCGAGCTGTGCGAAGGTGAAGTCCGGGACCAGGTCGAGCCCGCCGGTCAGGGGAACCGGGTGCGCCTCGGGGGCCACGGTGTAGACGTTGAACGCACCCGTGCTGGCAAGGATCTCGTAGGGGGCGAGGGCGTCGGACACCACCGCGCCCTTGTCGCCGACCACGACGACGGCGGTAGGCTTCGCCGGGTCGTAGGCCGCGGGTGCGGGCCGCGCCGTGACGCCGTCGGTCCGGGGTGCATTGAGGGTGGAGACCAGGTCGTTGACGGCGGCGGCGCCTGGCGCGGCAGGGAGTGCCAAGGCGGCGACCACGACCACGAGGACCTTCGCGACGGCCTTCAGGAGGGCGCGCATCGTTACCACCCGTATTCGTGCCGCCGGCGCAGCATCGAGGCCAGCATGGCCGGGAGCATGAGCACGTGGCCGGCACTCATGAAGTCCATGGCGGAGAGCGCGCCGGTCCAGTAGAACGGCAGCAGCGTCAGGAACGGCACGTACATCGCCGCGGACATCTCGACGATGGCCGGCAGCCCGTGGCCGCGGAAGCGCATCCAGACCGCCATGGCGATCGCCATGTCCGTGGCCATGACGAGCGACTCCACGGCGGTGTCGTGGCTCAGCCCCAGCCACGACCAGACGGTCCCCAGCACCACCATGCCGACCAGCATGGCGATCACCATCTCCAGGCCGTGCAGCGCGAAGCGGCGTGCGGAGGGACGGTGCGAGGTCTTCTCTTGGTGGTTCATCTCTGCTCCTGTTGATTCCTTGCGGACATAGGAATCGTCGTCCCGGGGCAGAGGCCGGGTCAGGTGCCGGAGGTCATGGCCGGGGTCACCTTCGCGGGGTGACCCGGGGTCGCGTGAGAGGCAGGTCAGACGAGAGGCGGTTCAGAGGAGCCCGAGGTCCCGGGCCTTGAGGGCCGCCTGGGTGCGGTCGCGCACGTCCAGCTTCGACAGCACGCTCGTGACGAGGTTCTTCACCGTGCCCTCGGCGAGGAAGAGCACGGCGGCGATCTCGCGGTTGCTGCGCCCCTGGGCGAGCATCCGCACGACCTCGACCTCCCGCCCGGACAGCGGATGCTCCGGCGCCGGCGCTTCCGCGGGGAGGCTCGCGACTCGGGCCACGACCTTCGCCGCGACGGACGGCTCGAGCACGGATCCGCCCCGGGCCGCCGCCTCGAGCGCCTCGACGAGCCGCGCCGAGGTCACGTCCTTGAGCAGATACCCGACGGCGCCAGCGCGCAGCGCGGCGAAGACGTTCTCGTCGTCGTCGAACGTCGTCAGCGCCAGGACCCGCACGCCGGGCTGCTCGGCATGCAGCCGCGCGGTCGCGGCGATGCCGTCCAGCACCGGCATCCGCAGGTCCATGAGCACCACGTCGGGGTGCAGTTCGCGGCTCCGGCGCACGGCCTCGTCGCCGTTGGCGGCCTCGCCGACCACCTCGACCCCGGCCTGCACCTCGAGCAGTGTCACGAGCGCCTCGCGGAACAGCGCCTGGTCGTCGGCGACGAGCACCCGGATCGTCACGCCGGCACTTCCACGGTGAGGGTGAGCCCGGTGGGGTCGGCCGGATCGAGGGACAGGCGCCCGCCGAGACCCGCCATCCGCTCGCGCAGCCCGGTCAGCCCGAATCCGGCGCCGGGCTGCTCGCCGAGGCCCCGACCGTCGTCGTGCACCTCGAGCCGCACGCGGTCCGCACCGCGGTAGTCGAGGACGACGGCGATGCGGCTCGCCTGGGCGTGCTTGCGGGCATTCGTGAGGCCCTCCTGGGCGGCCCGGAAGAGGGACTCCTCCACCTCGGCCCGGAGGGGCCGGGCCGTGCCGCGGACCTCGACCTCGGCCGGCACGCCGGTCTGGGTCGCCTCCGCGGTGAGGACCCGAAGTGCCTCCTCGAGGGAGGGGCGCTGCTCCCGCAGGGCAGCCACCGACCGCCGCACCTCGGCGAGGGCCTGCCGCGACTGCTCCTGCGCGGTGGCCAGCATGGCGTCGAGTCGCTCAGGCCCCGCGGTGCGGAGGACGGCGCGCGCCGCCTCGAGCTGCATCTGCACGACCGTGAGGTGGTGGCCCACGCCGTCGTGGATGTCCCGCGCGAGCCGGTTGCGCTCCTGGATGGTGGCGAGCTGCTCGGCCTGGGCGGCGTAGCCGCGCAGCCGCTCATTGGCGGTGGCGAGCTCCGCCCGGGCCTTCTGCTCCCGCACGAGCAGTTCGGTGACGATGAGCGTGAAGACCGTGGCGGCCAGGGTGCCGAGCCCCTCGCGCAGGCCGTCGCGCCAGTCCATCCCGAGGTGGATGAGCGGGATGACGGCGGCGACCGCGGCCGCGGCAGGCAGCGGCAGGAGCAGCACGCTCTCCGACACGAGCACGACGAGGAACAGGACAGAGCCGACTGCTGCCCCCGAGAGCGAGAACTCCCAGAAGCCGAGCACCAGCAGCACGCCGATGAAGGGCGCCCTCCGCCAGAAGGAGCTCCCCTGCACGAAGCGGAAGCCGAAGACTGCCAGCAGGGAGAACGCCAGCCCGACGAGCAGGGTCATCAGCGGCTGCTGCTCGAAGCTCGCGGACCCGAGCGGCAGGGTCACGAACGCGATGACGGTGAGGACGGCCAGTGCCCAGTGCACGGTTCCACAGTGCGCGGTGGCGGTTCCGGGGTCAACAGGAGCGAGTCGGGGCTGCGGTGGTGCAGGCGGTTGGCCCGTTGGCGCCTGTGTGTCAGACGCGATCGGACGCGAGAGCCTTCGCCCGGTCGTGGACGCGGATCTGCAGGAGGGCCAGGTCCGTCAGCGGCGTGTGGACCCCCAGCTCACGCGCGGTGGCGGCGAAGTCGCCGATGAGGTGCTCGCCCTCGTGCTCCCGGCCCTCGGTGAAGTCGCGGTACAGGGAGGGGACGAAGGGCGAGCCCGGCTGGGTCAGCATCTCCAGCGACGACCGGTGCGAGGACTCGGACGCCGGATAGCCGGCAGCGTCCAGGACGCTTTCGGTCTCGGCGACCACAGCCCGGATGAAGTCCTGGCCCTCCGGCACCGCGGAGATCTTTCCGAAGGCGGCGCGCATGAGGATCGATCCGACTCCAGAGGCCACGATGAAGGCCCACTTGTGCCACATCGTCGTCAGGATGTCCTGGGTGACGCGCAGCCTGAAGCCGGGCACGGAGAGCTCGCGGCCGACCTCTTCGGCCCGGGCGGCGGGACCGCCCGGCTGGGCGCCGAGGACGATCTCGGCCAGCGGGAGGACCTGGCGGATCGCCCCCTCCGGGGTGACGTGGGTGACCACGCGCACGGATCCGCCGAGCACCCTATCGGTGCCGAAGCGGTCGTTGAGGAGCCGGAGGTGCCGCATGCCGTTGAGGAACGGGAGGACCAGCGTCTCGGGGCCGATCGCCGGCCCGAGCTGGTCGAGCACGCTCTCGAGGGCGCTCGCCTTGAGCGCCAGGATCACGAGATCGTATGGCCGCTCGTCGAGCTGCTCGGCGGTCAGAGCGTGCACCTGCACCGTCTCGTCTGTGTCCGGGCCGATCAGCCGCAGACCCTTCCCGAGCTGTTCCGCCCGGCCTGCCCGGACCAGGAAAGTGACGTCCCGGTCGGCCTGGGCCAGTCGCGCCCCGAAGTAGCCACCCGTAGCCCCAGCGCCCGCGATCAGTATCCTCATTGCCTCGCCTCCTCCGTCAGGGTACCGGCGCCGCGCAGGGTACCGGCACGGCGCGGCGTGCCACGGCGTGCCCGACGGCGCCGCCTCACTCTCGCCGGAGCGGCTGCTCCTGCGGGTGGGTGGCCAGCGCCTCGACGGTGATCGTCTGCCACGGGAACGTCGGCAGCCCCGACAGCACGTCGTGGAGCTCTGTCGCGTCGTCGGCCTCGTACCAGCCGATCGCCGTGCGCGTGCCCGGGACGCGCCAGAGGCGCCGGAGGATCCCGCGGTCCCGCAGCTGCTGGGCATACTCCCGTTCGGCGGCCTTGATCCGCGCAGCCTCCTCCGCCGGCATGACCGGCATCCGGTTCTCCTGCCTCACCAGGAATTCCATGGTCGTCTCGCTCTCTAGTCGGCCGACGCCGTGGCGCCGGACTGGAGGAGGTGCTGCGCGAGCAGCTCGGGGTTGGTCACGAGGACCTCGTGGTCGGCGTCGAGCTCGGTGACGTTCCAGCCGGCGGAGGCCGCCCGGTCCGCGAACCGGGCGAACGGCGTGCGCCAGCCGGAGCACAGGAGGTAGTCGCCGGTGAACGGGAGCTCTCCGAGCCCGCGCCCGATCGAGTCCATGTAGGTCTTGGCAGGCTGCGGCGTGAGCCGCGGCGTGAGCTCGTCGATGACCTGCTGGTCCGTGACGCCGAGGTTGGCAACAGGCCGCGGGTCGATCACGAGCCCGTCATTGGCCTCCGCTGATTCGAGGTAGTGGGCGGCCGCGTGCTCGGGGAGGAGCCGGATGGCGGCTTCGCCGGCCTCGGGCAGGAAGCCGTCGATGATGACGAGGCGCTTGATCCGGTCGGGGATCTCGGCCGCGACCCCGGTCACGACCATCCCCGCGTAGCTGTGGCCGACCAGGACGACGTCGCGCAGCTCCTCGGTCTCGATCGCGGCCCGCACGTCGGCGATGTGGGTGTCCAGGCCGACGTCGGGGGTCAGCAGGTGCGCTCGGTCGCCCAACCCCGTCAGAGTCGGCGTGAAGACCCGGGCACCGGCGGCCTCGAGGAGTCGCTCCACGGGTCTCCAGCACCACGCCCCGTGCCACGCCCCGTGGACGAGCACATACGTCTCCTGATCCAAGTGCCGCTCCTTCTCACTGTCGCCGTCGCTCGGACTCAGTGTACGGGCGGGTATTCGGCGGCCATCGCGTGGGTAACCTTGAGCCATGGCCTCTTCCGCACCCACTCCCGACTCGAGGTGGGAGCCCCTCAGCGCGCAGGCCGCCGCAGACCTGCTCGCGTCGTCGCCCGTCCGCTGGTGGCTCTCGGGCGGCGTCGCCCTCGACCGCTGGCTGGGCGAGCCCATCCGCAAGCGGTCCAACACGGACGTGAGCGTGGTGTTCGGCGACCTTCCGCAGCTCGTCGCGAGCCTTCCGGCCGGCTACGACGCGTGGGCAGTGCGCGATGAGGACGACCTCGTGCCGTTCGCGGAGGTCCAGGCCGGCGACGAGGTGCAGCCCGTGCTCATCCGCGACGTCGGGAAGGACGCGTGGGTACTGAAGGTCAACCTGGAAGACGGCGCGCCGCGGGCCTGGGTGTACAAGCGGGACCCGCGGCTCCAGCTGCCGTGGGACCGCGCGGTGCTCGACGTCGGCGGCATACCCACCGGTGCGCCCGAGGTGCAGCTGGTCTGGAAGGCGCTGCGGCCGCGCCCGGAGGACGACGTCGACAAGGACGCGGTGCTGCCCAGGCTCTCGGACGAGGCGCGCGCCTGGTACGAGCGGTGCATCCTCTCGATCCACCCGCACTCCTCGTGGTCGATCCACGTGCGCAGCCCCTTTGCCCCGGCGAAGGCGAGCTGGAACCGCAAGCGCAGCTGACCGCCGTCGTCCGCCCTATTCGCGGACCGCGGCCAGGACCAGCGAGCGGAACCACCGCTGGGCCGGCGTCAGGCTCGCCTCCCGCCGCGTGTACAGCGACACCGGGGTGCTCTGCCCCGGCCACGGGAGGTCCGCGATCAGCAGGCCCGGGAACCAGCCGGTGAACACCTCGGCGACGTGGCGCGGCAGCAGCACGACGAGGTCGGTGGCCTCCAGGACCGCGGGGACGGTCGCGTACTCCTCCACGGTGAGGACGATCTGCTGCATCAGCCCGTGCTCGGTGAGCGCCTGCAGCGGGAAGATGTGGCCGCCGCGCGCCGAGACGCGCAGGAAGTGGCGGCCCGCGAACATGTCGGGCCCGGTGGGCGGCAGCGGGTGCTCGCCCGAGACGAGCGCGACGTACTCGACGGCGCGCACGTGCGAGCGCCACAGCCGCGGGCTGCCGATCATCGACACCGTCATCGCCAGGTCCACCGTTCCGCGGGTGAGCCCGTCCTCGACCAGGTCCGAGTCCAGCCGCTCCACCTGCAGGTGCGGCCGGGAGGCCTCGCGCGTCAGCGCCGTCATGATCGGCGGGAGGAACGTCTGCTCGCCGATCGAGGTGAGCCCGAGCGTGAGCTGGCCGTTGAAGCCGGCGGGCTCGAAGGCCTCCGTCTCGTTCACGGTCGCGTCGATCTGCGCGAGCGCATCGTGCAGCGGGCCGAACAGCTGGGTGGCCTTCGCGGTCGGCACCATGTCATGCCCCTCGCGGCGGAACAGCTCGTCGTCGAACCGCGCCCGGAGCCGCCGGAGCGTGTAGCTGACCGTCGGCTGGGTGACGTGCAGGCGCTCGGCGACGGCGGTGACGCTGCGCAGTTCGTAGAGCACCACGAACGTGCGCAGCTGGTTGAGGTCGGTCAGCGCCATCCATTGATGATATCTATGCAGGCGGCAATGAATATCTATTCGACTGCATCCGAGCGCCCTGCCTAGCATGGTTGGAGACAAGCCTCCAAGTGACAAGGACGACACTCGTTGATCATCGACATCCATGGCCACTACACGACGGCCCCGGCCCAGCTCGGCGCCTGGCGCGACCAGCAGATCGCCTTCACGGAAGGGCGGGGCGAGGCTCCGGACCCGGCGACGCTGAAGATCTCCGACGATGACATCCGCGAGACCATCGAGGCGAACCAGCTGCGGCTCATGAACGACCGCGGCAGCGACATCACGGTCTTCAGCCCGCGCGCCTCGTTCATGGCCCACCACATCGGCGACCTCGAGGTCAGCAAGACCTGGGCCCGCATCTGCAACGACCTCTGCGCGCGGGTCAGCGAGCTCTTCCCGGACCGGTTCCTCATGGGCGCCATGCTCCCGCAGTCGCCCGGAGAGGACCCGGCCACCACGGTCGCCGAGCTGACCCGGGCCGTCGAGGAGCTCGGCGCCGTCACGGTCAACCTCAACCCGGATCCCTCCGGCGGCAAGTGGACCGCCCCGGCGCTGACCGACCGGTCCTGGTACCCGATCTACGAGAAGCTCGTCGAGTACGAGATCCCCGCAATGGTGCACGTCAGCACCTCCTGCAAGCCGGTCTTCCACACCACGGGCGATCACTACCTCAACGCGGACACGACCGCCTTCATGCAGCTGCTCAAGGGCGACCTGTTCAAGGACTTCCCCGAACTCAAGCTCGTCATCCCGCACGGCGGCGGCGCGGTGCCGTACCACTGGGGCCGGTTCCGCGGCCTCGCCATGGCACTGGGCAAGCCGGAGCTCGAGGAGCACCTGCTCAACAACGTCTTCTTCGACACCTGCGTCTACCACCAGCCCGGCATCGACCTGCTCACGAAGGTCATCCCGACGGACAACATCCTCTTCGCCAGCGAGATGATCGGCGCCGTCCGCGACATCGACCCGCGCACCGGCCACTACTTCGACGACACGAAGCGGTACGTCGACGCCACCGAGAGCCTGACCGACGCGCAGCGCGCGCAGGTCTTCGAAGCCAACGCCCGCCGCGTGTACCCGCGCCTTGACCGCGCCCTGACCGCCCGCGGGCTCTAAAGAGGAGGAACCACCTTGCGACTGAACAACCTCGGACTCATCCACACCAACATCGAGCGTCCCGACCCCGAGGACGTGGCACGCCTCTCGAAGTTCGGCGTCGCGACGATCCACGAGGCGATGGGCCGTGTGGGCCTCCTGCGCCCCTACATCCGCCCCGTCTACAACGGCGCCAAGCTCTGCGGCCCGGCCGTCACCGTGCTGCTCCAGCCCGGCGACAACTGGATGTTCCACGCCGCCGCCGAGCAGGTGCAGGAGGGCGACGTCATCGTCGCCGGCTGCACCACCGAGAGCGAGGACGGCTTCTTCGGCGAGCTGCTCGCCACGTCGCTGAGCGCGCGCGGCTGCAAGGGCCTGGTCATCGACGGCGGAGTGCGCGACGTCGCCGACCTCGAGAAGATGGACTTCCCGGTGTTCTCCCGCGCCATCAACGCCAAGGGCACGGTCAAGGCCACGCTCGGCTCCGTGAACGTCCCGGTCGTCGTGGCCAACGCGCTCGTCAACCCGGGCGATGTGGTCGTCGCGGACGTCGACGGCGTCGTCGTCGTGCCGCGCGAGCTCGTCGGCGCCGTCGCCGAGGCGAGCCAGAAGCGCGAGGACAACGAGGAGAGCAAGCGCCAGAAGTTCCGCGAGGGCGTCCTCGGCCTCGACCTCTACGGCATGCGCGAGCCGCTTGCCGCCGCCGGCCTCGAGTACGTGGAGAACTGACCATGGCGCACGGAAAGACGACGGGCGACTTCGAGAAGACCCCCGGCTGGCTCGACTGGTACGAGGGCCCCTCCAAGCCCACCTTCCGCCTGCCCGCCGGCGCGGTCGACGCCCACTGCCACGTGTTCGGCCCCGGTGCCGAGTTCCCCTACGCCCCCGAGCGGAAGTACACGCCCTGCGACGCCTCCGCCGAGGAGCTCTTCGCCCTGCGCGACCACCTCGGCTTCGACCGCAACGTGATCGTCCAGGCGACCTGCCACGGCGCCGACAACCGTGCACTGGTCGACGCGCTGCGCCGCAGCGAGGGCCGGGCCCGCGGTGTCGCGACCGTCCGCCGGGACGTGACCGAGGAGCAGCTCGCCGAGCTGCACGAGGCGGGTGTCCGCGGCGTGCGGTTCAACTTCGTCAAGCGCCTCGTCGACCGGGTCCCCACCGATTCCCTCGAGGAGATCGTCGAGAAGATCGCGCCGCTCGGCTGGCATGTGGTGATCTACTTCGAGGCGGCGGACCTGCCCGACCTCTACGACTTCTTCTCCAGCATCAAGACCGACGTCGTGGTGGACCACATGGGCCGACCCGACGTGACGAAGGACCCGGACGGCCCGGAGTTCGAGCTGTTCCTGCGCTTCATGCGCGAGAACCCGAACGTCTGGACCAAGGTCTCCTGCCCGGAGCGCCTCTCCGTCACCGGGCCGCGCGCCCTGGACGGCGAGCAGCACGCCTACACCGACGTGGTGCCGTTCGCCCGTCGCGTGGTCGAGGAGTTCCCCGACCGCGTCCTGTGGGGTACGGACTGGCCCCACCCCAACCTCAAGGACCACATGCCCGACGACGGGCTCCTGGTCGACTACATCCCCCAGATCGCGACGACGGCGGAGCTCCAGCAGCGCCTCCTCGTGGACAACCCCCATCGCCTCTACTGGCCCGAAGGAGCATGACATGGCACTCGACAAGCCGTACAAGCAGGTTCCCGGCACGATCATCTTCGACGCCGAGATGGCCCGTAAGGGATACCACCTGAACCAGTTCTCGATGTCCCTGATGAAGCCCGAGAACCGGGAGCGCTACCTGGCCGACCGCGAGGCGTACCTCGACGAGTGGCCCCTCTCCCCGAAGCAGCGCCAGGCCGTGCTCGACATGGACCTCAACGCCATGATGGCCGAGGGCGGCAACATCTACTTCCTGAGCAAGATCGGCGCCACCCACGGCCTGAGCTTCCAGCAGATGGCCGGCTCCATGACGGGCATGTCCGAGGCCGCCTACCGCGACATGATGATCGGCGGCGGCCGGCGCCCCGAGGGCAACCGTGCCAAGGACCTCGACGGCTGGGTCCCGCCCGCGCCGCACGAGAAGTCCGAGACCATGCGCGAGAACGCCCCGGCGAAGTACACGTCGGCGCTGTTCACCTCGCACGTGCCGGCGATCGGTGCCGCGATGGACCTCGGCAAGACCGAGGAGCCGTACTGGAAGAAGGTCTTCGACGGCTACGAGTGGACCCGCAAGTGGGCCAAGGAGAACACGCCCGACGTCGTCATCCTCGTCTACAACGACCACGCCACCGCGTTCGACTCCTCCATCATCCCGACCTTCGTGCTCGGCACGGGCGTCGAGTACCCCGTCGCCGACGAGGGCTACGGCCCCCGCCCGGTGCCGGACGTGAAGGGCTACCCGGAGTTCGCCGCGCACATCGCGCAGTCCGTCATCCAGGACGACTTCGACCTCACCCTCGTCAACGAGATGGTCGTGGACCACGGCCTCACCGTGCCGCTCTCGCTCGTCTTCGGCGACGTCAAGGAGTGGCCGTGCAAGGTCATCCCGCTGGCCGTCAACGTGGTCCAGTACCCCGTGCCTTCCGGCCGCCGCTGCTATGAGCTCGGCAAGGCCCTGCGCCGCGCCCTCGACAAGTGGGACGGCCCCGAGCTCAACGTGCAGATCTGGGGCACAGGCGGCATGAGCCACCAGCTCCAGGGCCCCCGCGCCGGCCTCATCAACGAGGAGTGGGACAACGCGTTCCTCGACCACCTGATCGCCGACCCGCTGGGCCTCACCGAGTGGGACCACATGGAGTACGTCGACGAGGCTGGCTCCGAGGGCATCGAGCTCGTCGACTGGCTGATTGCCCGAGGTGCGATGGACGACCAGTTCGGCGGCGAGGCGCCCCGAGTCGACCACCGGTTCTACCACGTGCCTGCCTCCAACACCGCGGTCGGGCACCTCGTGATCTCGAACCCGGTGGCGCCGACGACCGGCTCCGCCGACGACGCGGTCGCGGCCGAGTCCGCGGATCAGGTGCCGGCCCCCGAGCCCGCGGAGACCGCGGCAGTTCCGAACGCCTGACACTCTCATCCGGATTCGCGAAAAGGAGTAACGAATGACCGACAAGATCCGCGTCGCCGTCGTCGGCGCCAACGGCGCCTTCGGCATGAAGCACCTCGACGGCCTGAAGAACATCGAGGACGCCGAGGTCACCGTCGTCAGCGCCACCTCGCAGGAGAAGGCCGATGGTGTCGCCGGGAAGTACGGCATCGCCAACGCCGTCGTCGGGCTCGACGCCGTGCTCGAGCGCGACGACGTCGACGCCGTCATCCTCGCCACCCCCACGGGCCTGCACGCCTCGCAGACGCAGGAGGTCCTCAAGGCGGGCAAGCACGTGCAGGTCGAGATCCCGCTCGCGGACTCTCTGGCCGACGCCGAGGCGACCCTCGCCGCCGCCGAGGCCGCAGACGCGTCCGGCCGTGTCGCGATGGTCGGCCACACGCGCCGCTTCAACCCCTCGCACCAGCTCGTGCACAACCGCATCGCTGCGGGCGAGTTCAACGTGCAGCAGATGGACGTCCAGACGTACTTCTTCCGCCGCACCAACACGAACGCCAAGGGTGAGCCCCGCTCCTGGACCGACCACCTGCTGTGGCACCACGCCGCCCACACGGTCGACCTGTTCGCCTACCAGGCGGGCAAGATCGTGCAGGCGAACGCCATCCAGGGCCCGATCCACCCCGAGCTCGGCATCGCGATGGACATGTCGATCCAGCTCAAGAGCGAGACCGGGGCGATCTGCACGCTGTCCCTGTCGTTCAACAACGACGGCCCGTTCGGCACGTTCTTCCGCTACATCGGCGACACCGCGACCTACATCGCGCGCTACGACGACCTGTACACCGGCAAGGACGAGCAGATCGACGTGTCCAAGGTCGCCGTCAGCATGAACGGCATCGAGCTGCAGGACCGTGAGTTCGTCAGCGCGATCCGCGAGGGCCGCGAGCCGAACTCCTCGATCCGCCAGGTCATCGACTGCTACCGCGTGCTCGGCCAGCTCGAGGAGCAGCTGGCGTGATCCTGCCGAAGATCGGCCTCGGCTGCATGTCGCTGAGCCACGCCTACGGGGTTCCGCCGTCGGTCGAGGACGGTCTGGCGTTCCTGCGCTCAGCGCTCGATGAGGGCGTGCGGATGCTCGACACCGCCACGCTCTATGGCGGCGGCCGCAACGAGGAACTGGTCGGGCAGGCGATCGCCGGGCGCCGCGACGAGGTCGTGCTGGCCAGCAAGTGCGGCATGGCGATGGTCGACGGCGTCAAGGTCATCGACGGGCGCCCCGAGACGCTGCGTGCGCAGGTCGACGCATCGCTCGGGCGCCTCGGTGTCGAGCACATCGACCTGTACTACCTGCACCGGTGGGACAAGCAGGTGCCGATCGGCGAGAGCGTCGGTGCGCTGGCCGAGATGGTGGCAGCCGGCAAGATCGGCGCCATCGGGCTCTCCGAGGTGTCGGTGCCGCGCCTGCGCGAGGCGCAGGCCGTCGCTCCGATCGCGGCGGTGCAGAACGAGTACTCGCTGTGGAGCCGCAACCCCGAGCTCGGCATGCTCGAGGCGACCCGCGAGAGCGGGGTCGCACTCGTGGCCTTCTCGCCGCTCGCGCGCGGCTTCCTCAGCGACGGCTTCGACGACCCGGCGGAGTTCGCGCCGAAGGACATCCGCCGGAACATGCCCCGCTTCCAGCCGGAGCACTGGGCCGCCAACGCGTCGCTGCTGCCCCAGTGGCGGGCGCTGGCGCAGGAGGCAGGCTGCACCCCGGGCCAGCTCGCGCTCGCGTGGGTGCTCTCCCGCGGAGACCACGTGGTCCCGATCCCGGGGACGACCCGGCTGGACCACCTCCGCGAGAACCAGGCGGCCGTGGACCTCACGGTCGACGCCGGGCTGCTCGCCCGCGCGGGCGAGCTCATCGGAACCTCCACCGTGTCCGGCCCGCGCTATGCGCCCGCCGCGTCGCGCGAGGTCGACGCCGAGTCCTTCGAGGACGCCGCATGAGGGGGATCTCCTCGATGGCGACCCGCCACGTCCTCACCGACCTGGCGGCAGCCGCCGTCAGGGCCGGCCTGCCCGAGGTGGAGCTCGAGTCGGTCGGCGGCGTCGACGCGGCGAAGCGCGTCGCAGACGGCGAGAAGCTTGACCTGGTGTTCCTCGCCGAGGGCGCGCTGCGCCGGCTCGCCGACGACGGCCACGTCGTGGCGGATTCGGTCACGCCGCTCATGCTGTCGCAGGTCGCGGTCGCCGTTCCCTCCGAGTCCGAGGAGCCTGCCGCCCACGACGGCGGCCACGCGTTCCCGGACGCCGCGGGCCTCCGGGCCGCCCTGCAGGAGGCCGGCCGCATCGGCTACTCGACCGGGCCCAGCGGCGTCGCGCTCGTGAAGATGATCGACGGCTGGGGGCTCGGCGACGAGCTGGGCCAGCGGATGGTCCAGGCGCGCCCGGGCATTCCGGTGGCGCGCTCGCTCGCCGAGGGCGAGGTCGACCTGGGCTTCCAGCAGCTCAGCGAGCTCGTGGGGCAGCCGGGCATCCGGATCCTCGGCGTCCTGCCACCGGACTGCGCGATCGACACCGTCTTCGCCGGAGCGGTCGCGGCCGCGGCGGACGACCGCGCTGCAGCGCTCGAGGTACTTCGGTTCTTCACCTCGGAGGAAGCGGCACCGATCGTGGCGGAGCACAGCTTCGCCCCTGCCGGCTTCTAGCGCTCAGGCGAGCAGCACCCCCGTACTGCGGTCGGGCTGCTGCTCGCCTGCGGCGTCAGCGGGTCCGGAGTCAGCTGGCCGGGTCGTACTGGAAGGCGCGCACCTCCTGGGCGCAGCGGCAGGCGGCGGCAATCTTCGCGGCCCACTCCCGGGCCGCATCGTGTGAGGGCAGCTCCAGCACCGAGTAGCCGCCCTCGAGCTGCGCCGTCTGCGGGTAGGTGCCCTCGCGCACAGCACCGTCGGCGTCGACCATGACCGGCGGGACGCTCTCGTCGATGCCGCCGCCGAACACCCAGACGCCGGCGTCCTTCGCCTCCTGGACCACGGCGTGGGCCGCCGCCGCCACGGACTCGAGCTCGCCGGCAGGAACGACCATGGCAGCGCTCGGAAACGAGATCAGGTACTTCGTCATTCGTGTCGCACTCCTTCGTCGCGGCACGGAGGCTCGTCCTCACCCCCGTGAGGCCATCGTGTCCCGGATGCGGCGTCCGGCTCAACACCCTTGCGAGAATGGACCGGAGCGGCCGCACAGTGCGGGCGCGGGACGGGGTGAGGATGGCTGAGGGCAGCGGGGGAGAAGCGAGCCCGATCGAATCCGTGGACCGCACGCTCCGGCTGGTGGAGCTGCTGCGCGAGCACGGGTCGCTGTCGGTCAAGGAGACCTCGGAGGCGCTCGGGATCGCTCCCTCGACGGCGCACCGGATGCTCGCCACCTTCGTCCTGCGGAACTTCGCCGCCCGCACGGGCGACCGCCGCTACCGGGTCGGCCCCGCGCTCGTCCCCGACCGGGCCCACGGCGCCTCACTGGCCCAGCTGCGCCGCGCCGCCGAGGGCCCGCTGAACGAACTCGCCGAACGGCTGGGCGAGACGGTCCAGCTCATGGTCCGCCGCGGCGGGAACATCATGTTCGTCGACGGCGTGGAGGCCGACGCCGTCCTGCGCGTCACCGCCCGGCGGGGCGACCAGATGCCGGCCTTCGCCTCCGCGGGAGGGAAGGCGATCCTCGCCGAGCTGAGCAACCCGGAGCTCGAGGAGATCTACCGCAACGGCCTGCCGCCCTGGCCCACGAGCCCCATCGCCACCATCGGTCGGCTCAAGAAGTCCATGGCGGACGTGCGCCGGGCCGGCTTCGGCACCAACTTCGAGGAGACCGAGTCGGGGGTGGTCGGCCTCGGCGTCGCCATCCACGACCCCGCCGGGGAGCCCGTCGCGGCGATCACGACGGCGATCCCCGCCTCGCGCTTCAAGCGCCCGGCGATGCCGGACATCGTCAACGCGCTGCGGGACACCGCCGCCGCGATCGAGGCGAGGCTCGCCGTCGGCCTCCAGGGCTGACGCCCCGGTACCTGTCGGCCCGGCCGTACCGCCCGCCCTGCTACTCTGCGCCGAGTGCCGTTCGGATCGCCGCGACGGTCGCCTCGAGCCCCTGCGGGTCCACGAGCACGCCCTTGTCCACGACATCCTCCGCTTCCCCGCGCGGCTGCTACGAGCCGCCCGTGTCGCCGGCCTCGTGCTCGAGGCGGTGGCGCTCCCGCTCGAGTTCCTTCTCGCCCTCCTCCTCGGCCTCGTAGAGCCTCGAGTTGGTGATCTGCAGTTCCCGCATCACCGCATCGAGCTTGATGTGCAGCGCCGCGGAATCCCGGTTCTGGGTGTTCTGGATGATGAACACCATCAGGAACGTCACGATCGTCGTGCCGGTGTTGATGACCAGCTGCCAGGTGTCGGAGAAGCCGAGGAACGGCCCCGAGAAGCCCCAGAGGACGAGGATGGCGATCGCGGCCGAGAAGACCCAGGGATGCCCGAGCACCTTGGAGGTCCGGGTCGCGAACCGTGTGAAGAAGTCCTGGCGGTGTGTCGTCTCGCTGTCCATGGCCACATCCTGCCCGATCAAGGGCGGATGCCTCACGATGAGGCGTCGTGTGGCTGCGGTGGCCCGGCTGGCGGAAGCTGCCGCTTGACCTGCGCAAGCTCGTCGTTGAGCTGGTCCACCGTCGCGCGGTATTCCTCGAACTCAGCCCTCCGGCGCCGCGCCTGACCGTACGTCACGCTCGCGGCGAGAATCGCGAGCGGGAACGACGCCAGCAGGGCCCAGCCAGACGCGGTGAAGAAGTCCATGGCCACGGGAAGGGCCTGCCTGAGCGCCAGGAACTCGTTCACGCCGCCGACCACGCCGTTCAGCGCAGAGTCCAGAGGGCCCAGGAACTGCCCCGCGATGGGCGTCCCGGAGAACGACGGCGCCGTCAGCGGCTGCTCACCCCCGGTGGCCCAGCGTGGGTCGCTGAAGTGGTTCAGGACGTAGACCCCGGTGCCGGCGCTGAGGGCGGCGAAGAGCAGGACGGCCCCCAGTGCCGTCCAATGGAACCGGCGCGGGCGCCAGAAGCCTGCCGCCAGCGCGAAGGCGATGGGCAGGAGCCAACACCAGGTGCGCAGATCGTCGCGGCTCAGTCCGGCCAGCAGGTCCACGGGACTCCTCACCCTCACTGATATGCGCGCTGCGCATGCGTTGGTCGCACGCGAGCCTACCCGCTCCGCTCACTTCTGCTGCCCGAGGTCGCCAAGGGTGACCTTCAGGTTTTGGGTGCTGTCGCCGCGCCGGACGGTGGCGGTCACGGTCTGGCCGGGGTCCTGCTTCCGCAGGGCTGCCAGGAGGTCGGTGACGTCCTTGACCTTGGCGCCGGCGAAGTCGGTGATGATGTCCCCCGGCTTCATCCCGGCCTTGTCGGCCGGCCCCTGCGCGTTCACGTCGATGACGAGGGCGCCCTCGGTGGTGGCCAGTCCGAACCGCTGCGCGGTCTGGGCGGTGATGTCGGCGGGAACGATGCCGAGGGCCGCGTGCTTGACCGTGCCGTTGGCCAGCAGCTGGTCGGCCACGGAGGTCACGGTGCTGGCAGGGGTGACGAAGCCGATGGCGACCGCGCCCGAGCTCGGCGGCAGGTAGGCCTCGGAGAGCCCGATGATCTGGCCGTTCGCGTCCGCGACCGCGCCGCCCGAGTTGCCGGGGGAGATGGGCGCGTCGGTCTGGAGGAGGTCGATCGCCCCATGGGGTGATTCCGTGGAAGGCGGCATGTTCCGGTGGAGCGCCGAGACGATGCCCGCGGTGACGGTCTCGTCGAGGCCGAGCGGACTGCCGATCACGACGGTGAGCGAGCCGACGTCCGGCGCCCCCGTGGCGTACCTGGGAGCGGGGAGCCCATCGCGGCTGACTTTGAGCACGGCGACGTCGGTGACGTCGTCCACGCCGGCCACGTCGGCAGGCGCCTGCGACCCATCGGCGAACTGGACCTGCACGGTCTTGTAGGGGCGTTTCTGCTGGTCTTCGACCACGTGTGCATCGGTCACGAGCGCGCCGTCGCTGTGGTAGACGACGCCGCTGCCGAGCCCGAGCGGGGTCTTCACGGTGACCACCGAGGGCTCGATCTCCTTCACGACGCCGGGCACCGCGGCGAGGCCCCCGCCGCCGGTGGCACCGGACGGCCCGGCCGACGACGGCGCCCCGGCCGGCCCGGTCGCGGGAGCGCCGCTCGCCCCCGCCGTGCCGCCCGGCGCCGTGCCGCCCGACGCCGTGCACGCAGCGAGCGCGGCGGACGCCGTGGCGACCAGAAGGCCCCTCCAGAGTCGCTGTGCGCGTGTGGTCCTCATCGGATTCTCCCTTCGCTGGCAGCCCCTCACTGATTGTTTTCCCACGTCTTTTGCGGGTATGCAACCATTGCGATTTTTGCATGCATGCGAGGAAAGGGACACGCGATGGATTTGACTCCCGGAAGGGCTGACGAGCGCCACCTGCCGTCGGGCCGTCAGGTCACCCTTGCGCACGCCGGCTGCTCTGCAGCCATCACCGAAGTGGGGGCCTCGCTCCGCCGCTTCGAGTGCGAGGGCCGAGACGTCCTGGACGGCTACACCGAGGATGAGGTGTGCACCGGGGCCCGCGGCCAGTCGCTCATCCCTTGGCCCAATCGCATCCGTCAGGGGCGGTACAGCTGGGGCGGGCGCACCGAGCAGCTCGCGCTGACCGAGCCGGAGAAGGGCGGGGCGATCCACGGCCTGACCCGCTGGGCGAACTGGCGGCTCGAGCAGCTCAGCGCGAGCGCTGCCAGCTTCGTCCACACGCAGCACGCCTGCCAGGGGTGGCCGTGGGTGCTCGAGTGCCGGATCGAGTACCAGCTCGATGATTCCGGCCTCTCGGTGAGGACCACGGCGGTGAACCGGAGCGCGGACCCCTGCCCGTACGGGACCGGCGCGCATCCGTACCTTACCGCGGGCACGCCGTCCATCGACCCGGCGCGGGTGCAGGTCCCCGGCGGCGTCTACCTGCCCGTCGACGACCAGGGGATCCCCACCGGACGACGCCGCGTGGACGGCACCGCCTACGACCTGCGCGAGATGACGGTGCTCGGCGACCGCCGGATCGACGTCACCTACACCGAGCTGGCCCGGGACGACGACGGCCGCGCCCGGGTCCACCTCGAGGGCCGCGACGGAACCCGGGCCGCGGCGCTGTGGGCCGACGAGGCCTACCCCTACTTCGAGATCTTCACCGGGGACACCCTGCCCCAGGAGGACCGCAGGCGCACAGGGCTCGGCGTGGAGCCGATGACCTGCGCGCCCGACGCCTTCAATTCGGGCGAGGGCCTCATCGAGCTCGGGCCGGGGGAGTCGCACACCGCCGTCTGGGGCATCGAGCCGCGGCCCTCGGGTGGGAGGCGATGACCGCGGACACCCCGCGCGGCCGGTCAGCCGCTGAGGCCGAGCGTGAAGCGTCCGTCCTCGGTGCCGGACCCGCCTGCGGCGTCGGCGAACGACGCCATCGCCGCCGCGACCTCGTTCCGCGAATCCTTGGGCATCCGCCCGATAACCTCGGCGATGGCCTGGCGGCGGTGCTCGAACACCGTCTCGACAAGTTCCTTCCCCTCGGGGGTGAGGTCCAGCTGGAGGAAGCGCCTGTCAGAGGGATCGTCCCGCCGGCTCACCAGGCCGGCGACGACGAGTCGGTCACAGGTGCGCGTCGCGTTGGACGCATGCACTCCGAGTTCCCGGGCCACCGCGCCCAGATTCTGGGGCCCATGGAGGGCGAGGAGCACGAGGACCCGCAGCTGCGGGGTGGTGACCACATCCTCGACCTCAGCCACGGATGCCGCAACCACCCTCAGCAGGACATCCGCTGCGCGCAGGACAGCGTCCACCTGCTCGGCTCTCCCCACGCCCCCGGTCTTGTCCATGCTCCCAGTATCCGTTGACCCGTTGCGATTCCGCAAAGTTTGCGGAAGCTTCTGGGTCGGTGTGATCGTCCCATCCTCTCAAGAAAGGAGATTCGCCCATGTCGTCCTGGCCCCTCTGGGCGTTGCTGCTGCTCTTCGTCGCTGCCGCCGCCGTGATCTGGCTGGCAGGCATCCAGCTCTCCAAGCAGACCGACATCCTCGATGTGAGGCTCCACCTCGGATCCGCCCTCGGAGGTTTGATCCTCCTGGCCGTCGCAACCAATCTCCCTGAGATCGCCATCACCGTCAGCGCGGCCGTGTCCGGCAACGTCGGGGTCGCGGTGGGCAACATCCTCGGCGGCATCGCGATCCAGACCGTCGTCCTCGTGGCTCTTGACGCCTTCGGGACCAGACGGGGCGACCCCTTGATGTACCGAGCGTCCTCCCTCACCCTCGTCATCGAGGCGGTTACCGTGGTGGGCGTCCTCGGGGTCGTCATCGCCGGGAGCCAGATGCCCGCCGGCCTCGTGGCCTTCCGCCTGACGCCAGCGGCCGTCCTGATCACGGCGGTATGGGTCGTGGGGCTCCTCGCCGTGCGGCGGGCACAGAAGGGCCTGCCGTGGCACGAGCAGGGCAACGCCCCCGGTGCGCAGGACAAGCCGCGGGGGCACAGCAAGGATCCCGCCGACGGCAGTCGGGGAACGAAGACCAGCACGGGCCGGGCGATACTCATCTTCTCGGTAGCGGCCGTGGCGACCCTGGTCGCAGGCGTGGCTCTGGAGCGCAGCGGCGACGAGATTGCCGGCCACATCGGCCTCTCCGGGGTCCTCTTCGGCGCGACCATCCTTGCCCTGGCAACGTCCCTGCCCGAGATCTCGACCGGCCTGGCCTCCGTGAAGCAGGGCGACTACAAGCTGGCGGTCAGCGACATCTTCGGCGGCAATGCCTTCCTCCCCGTGCTGTTCCTGGTTGCGGTGCTCATCTCGGGCACACCGGTCCTGCCGCAGGCGCACAACACGGACATCTACCTGACAGCGCTCGCGATCCTGCTGACCCTCGTCTACGTCATGAGCCTGATCTTCAGGCCCAAGCGGCGGGTCGCCGGCATGGGCGCGGACTCGTTCATCGTGCTGGTCCTCTACCTGCTCGGCGTCGCGGGGCTTTTCGCCGTCGCCTCTGGGTAGCCGCCACGGGTGAAATGGGCAGGAGCGCACGACGCCGGGTGGGCGCGCCACAGCGCCAGCCGCCCTCGATCGGACGTTCGATGTCGATAATCAAGACGATCGGCATCATGTCGATTCCTCCTCCTGTCGGCCCCCTACCAGACTGCCGCAGTTCCGCGCGGATGTGGCCTGGCGAGACACCTGCGGCCGGCGCCGGACAGCCGTGAGACGTCGGAGCTCACCGCAAGCGCCGCGTGGAGAGCCGGCGCCCTGCCACCACGAGCACGACGGCGAGCACCAGCCCCGCCGCGCCGCTCACCAGCAGCGGCACCCGCCCGGCGTCGCCCCACGCGAGCCCCGCCCAGATCCCCGCAATGAGGATGCCGCCGCCGGTGAGCCCCTGGAAGAGGCCCTGCGCCCTGCCCTGCAGCTCTGCGGGGGCCAGGCTCGCGACCCACGCCTTCCCCACGCCGTCGGTCGCCGCCGTGAACCCGCCGTAGGCGATGAGGATCGGGAACACGAGCGCGGGGTCGTTGATGAGGCCGAGCCCGAGGTACCCGACCGCGAAGAGCCCCAGCCCGGCCGCGAACACGAGGTGCCGCGGGACGCGGTCGGAAAGCGCCCCGGCCGGGTAGGACAGCGCCGCGTACGCCACGTTGTACAGGATGTACGCCCCGATCACTCCCTCGGTGGAGAGCCCGAGGTCGTGCGCACGCAGCAGCAGGAGCGCATCCGGGAAGTTCACGAGCGAGAACAGCGTCAGCCCGGCGATCAGCAGGCGCAGCCGCGCCGGCAGCCGGCCCGCGGCACCCGGGCGCGGCGCCGCCGTCGTGCGTTGACCCGCCCCGCGCACGACGTCGGCAGGTGCCGTCCGCTTCTCCCTCACCGCGGCGACGAGCAGCACCGAGAGGACCGCGGGGACGACAGCGATCCACAGCAGGGGCGGGATCTGCCGGTTGAACAGCTCGTAGAGGATCAGCCCCAGGGACGGTCCGACGACGGCGCCGAGCGTGTCTGCCGTGCGGTGGAAGCCGAAGATCCGGCCGCGGTTCGCCGGATCGGCTCCGTCCATGAGGAGCGCGTCGCGGGGGGCGCCGCGGATGCCCTTGCCGAGCCGGTCGACGCAGCGAGCTGCGAGCACCAGGGGCCAGGTCGTCGCGAGGGCGATCATGAGCTTCCCCACTGCCGCGAGACCGTAGCCGGCGGCGATGAGGGGGCGCTTCGAGGAGCGGTCCGCGAGCCGGCCGGCCCAGATCTTCGTGAGGGACGCGGCGCCCTCCGCGGCGCCCTCGACGGCGCCGACTACCGCGGCGGGGGCGCCGAGGACGGTCGTGAGGAAGATGGGCAGGATCGGGTATAGGAGCTCGCTCGCGGCGTCCTGGAGGAAGCTCACTCCGGAGAGCGTCGCGACGTTGCGCGTGAGCCACCGGGGGCGGCGTGCCGCGTCGGTCCGGGGTCGCCTCACCCGGACTCAGCCGATCTGCTCGGCCAGGGCGACGATGATGCCTGCCGGCCCGCGAAGGTAGCAGAGCCGGTAGATGCCCTCGTACTCCGCCACCTCCCCGAGGAGTTCGGCGCCGTGGGCGCGCAGGCGGGCGAGGGTGTCGTCGATGTCGTCCACGGCGAACATCACGCGGTGGAGGCCCAGCGTGTTGGGCGGCGGGGCCGGAGGCTGCGCGGCCACGGCGACGGGGTGGTGGTACTTCGTCAGCTCCAGCCTGCCGTGGCCGTCCGGGGCCGCCATCATGGCGATGTCGCTGCGCACGCCGTCGAGCCCGACGGTCTGGTCGGCGAAGAGCCCCTCGATCGAGGCCCGGCCGTCCACCTCCATCCCGAGCTCGGTGAAGAACGCGACAGCCGCGTCCAGGTCGTCGACGACGATGGCGACATTGTCCATCCGCTGAAGGGCCACAGGATCACCTCTCGCTGCTCGCTGGTTGAACCACCCCCAGTCTGTCAGTGATCGAGGGCACGGTGGGCGGCATCGAGCAGGAGATCGGCGAGGGCGACGAGTTCGCCGAGCGATTCCCGAGCCGGCTCGTCCGGCCGGCTGCCGCGCCGGATCGGACGCTGCCGCTCCGCCGCGTCTGCAAGGTCGGCGATGAGCTTCCAGCGCAGGGCGACCGCGGCGTCGAACCCGCGCCGGACGTCCTTCGCGGAGACCGAGGGGTCCTGCTCGCGCACGCTCTCCGTGTACGCCGAGACGGCGCTGTCGAGGACCGAGGCCACCACGGAGGCCATGGCGTCGCCGCGGCGGACCGATGAGAACAGCAGCGAGGCCAGGTCCGCGCCCACAGCGCCAGGTCCCACCGATTCCCAGTCGATGAGCACCGTGGTCCCCGAGGACACGAACACGTTGGCGCCGACCGCGTCATGGTGGCACAGCGTCTGGGGCAGCGACTCGAGGATGGCACGCACGCGCGGCTGCGCGGCGACCAGGGCCCGCCCGGCCGCGAGGCGGGTCCCGAGCAGGGCAACGACCTCTCGGTTCACCGTGCTGAGCGCGGCGAGCCCGGCGGGGACCGCTTCCGGCTGGCTGTGGCGGTCGATCCAGCCGCCGAACAGCCACCGCTCCGCGGGCACGCGACGGTGCCAGCTGCCGGCCATGGCGCCGAGGTCCCGTGCGGCGGCCAGGAGGGAGACGGCGTCAAGCGGCCGCGCGCCGTCGTGCGCGACCTCCTCCAGCCAGAGGACCAGCCGCCCGCCGTCGCCGGCGCGGGAGCCGTAGAGGCGCGGCGCGCGGACCGACGGGGCGAGGCCATCCAGCAGGCCGCTCGAATAGGCGGCGAACTCCCGCGCCCCGTTGTCCAGCAGGTACCGCTCGGCGAGCTCGGGCCCCTCGGTGGTCTTCTCGATCAGGGACCACGGGCGGCACCCGCCATCAACGCGGGCGCGCCCGTGGATGCGGCGGACCGTCCGGTGCGCGAGGAACGCGTCGTAGTCCAGCGCCTCGGAGCGCACGTCCTCCAGGCCCTCGGCCTCGCACCCGAGGGCCGCCTCGACGGCCGCCCGTAGGTCCGACCGTTTCCCCTGCACGCCGCCTCAGCCGCCGATCTTCGCGCTCGCGCGGAGGGTCTCCAGGGGGATGTGCGCCGTCGCCCGCTCGATCTGCGCCGAGATGCCGCGCAGGGTGGGCAGGTGCCGGAGCATCGTGCCGGCCTGGGAGGACAGCACCACGATCCCCAGCCCGGCCCCGATCCGTCCCGTGTGGAACACGGGCACGGCGATCGATGCGGACCCGAGCCGCATCTCCTCGGCCGTCGTCGCGTAGCCCTGTTCGCGGATCTGGACGAGCTCCTCGGCGAGGCGCGCCGGGTTGACGTGCGTGTACGCCGTGGGCTGCTCGAGGTGCCGGTGGAAGTAGGCGTCGCGGACCCAGTCCTCCTCGTAGGCGAGGATCACCTTGCCGACAGCGGTCGCGTGCATGGGCAGGCGGCCGCCCACGCGAGAGGCGCGCGGCACGCGCTTGGTCCCGTAGATGCGGTCGATGTAGAGGACCTCGTGGCCCTCCCGGATCGCGAGGTGCGCCGTCTCGCCGGTGAGCGAGAAGAGGTCCTGGATGAACGGATGCGCCGTGTCGCGCAGCGCCCGCCCGGCGTTCTGGCCCAGCTCCCACAGCCGAAGCCCGAGCTGGATGCGGCCCTGCGGGTCCCGTGCCAGGGCACCCCACTCGACCAGCTCCGCGACCAGCCGGTGGGTGGTGCTGAGCGGCAGGTGGGCTGCCTCGGCGAGCTCCGAGAGGCTCAGGGAACGGCGCCCGGATTCGAACGCGAACAGGATCGCCAGCGACTTGGACGTGACCGTGCGGCCCGGCTCGTTGCTGCCGCCCGCCATCACGCCTCCTCGCCCCTGCCGCTGTGCCGCCGCTCGGCGTCCTGAGCCCGGCGCTGGCGCGCCCGCCGCGGCTAGGGCAACTCTAGCGCCGCCCGCTCCGGCCACAGGTTCGCGGACTCGATCGCCGCGAGGCCCCGCGCGAGCGCCTTCGCGGCGTCCGTGAACAGGTGCGCGTGCACGCGCGAGCTGCACAGTCGCAGCGCCTGCCCGCGGTCCAGCCCGAACCAGTCCATGACCGTGTCGATGCCGTGCGGGCTCAGCCGCCAGACCTTGTCCGCGTCCTTCACGATGGCGTCCTCGACAGAGATCGCCTCGCGCCGCGAGTCGTGGCCGTCGATGATCTCGACGATCCGCGCCGCGCGCTCCGGGGGCACGCCTGACTCGGCGAGGATGCCCTCCGCGAGCCGGGCGCCCTCCTTCTCGTGCAGCAGCACGAGGTCCGGCCGCCCGCCGCCGGGCGCGATCGCCTCGAGCACCTCGGCGGCCGGCACCCGCGACCAGCCGATGTCGTGCAGCATGATCGCCGGAAGCACGACGCCGGCCTCCGCCCCCGGGTGTGCTGCCAGCAGCGAGCGCGCGATCGCCACCGCGTACAGCGTGTGGGCGTCGTTGCTGCGCACCCCCAGATGCACGACGGCGCGCGGCCAGATCCGCGACAGCTCGCCGTCGAGTCCGTGGTCGCCGGTCTCAGCGAGGCCGAACACCCCGTCTGCTTCCGCGGGAATCGACGACGCGACCTCCCGGCCGACGTGGTTCACGGCCGCCGTGCGCTTCAGTGCCATGGTGCCAGTGGACCGCGCCGCGCGTACTCACCGCCACCCGCGGCTTCCACTGGACGGAAGCGGTCAGGCATGCGCGCCTCCTCCGCGGGTGTCGGCCGCGGGCGAGTCGGCTTCGAGGGAGACCACCGCGAAGAAGCCCCGGCCGGACACCTCGACCGGCGGTTCGCCCTCCTCGACGGCACCGGCGACCACGGTGTCGTACCGCCCGAGGCGAGTGCCGCCGTCGTCCGCCGGACCCGCGCCCGAGGCGACGGCGTCGCCTTGGAGGAGGACGCCGAGCTGGCCGGCCGAGAGGGGCAGGGAGCGCTTCTTGGAGAGCTCGAGGATCGTCACGTAGCCGGTGAACACGCCGCGGCGGGTGATGAGGTTGAGGTCGCGGATCGAGCCGGTGGGCAGGATCGCGCTGGCGGGCGCACCGCCGTCGAAACGGAACGGGCGGAAGCGCTCGAGGCCGTGCTCGCGGCCGTCCACGGTCAGGACCAGCAGCTCGCCCTCCACCACCGTGAGCACGCGCTCCATGCCGGCGAAGGCGGAGAAGTCGCCGGCGCGCTCGACGTCCGCGATGCTCAGCCGCCAGCCCCAGTCCTCCCCTGAGGCGGGGGTACGCTCGGGCCCGCTCGCGATCTCGACCGTGGTTCCGCCGCCGTTGCGCCACTTCTCCGGGCGGAGGTCGGCGAAGCGGATGATGTGCGCGGGCATGGGCGTCCTTCCGTCGGTGCTCCAAGGCTACGGGGCCGAGGGAAGACGCCCCGGCCGTTTCCCGGGCGGGGCTATGATCGCCCCGTCGGCGACCAGGGCCGGGGTTTGACAAGGACAGGGGTGAGGCGTGAGGCAGGCAGTGATCACCGGGGTGGGCGGTCCAGAGCGGATGGCCCTGCGCGAAGGCCCGGATCCGGCGCCGCGGGGACGCGAGGTCCGGATCCAGGTGCGGGCCTCGGGGGTCAACTTCGCGGACATCCTCGCCCGGAAGGGCCTATACCCGGACGTGTCACGGTTCCCGGCGGTCGTGGGCTACGAGATCTCCGGCGTGGTGGACGCTGTGGGGCCGGAGGCAGACCCGCAGTGGGAGGGGCACGACGTCGTCGCCCTCACCCACTTCGGCGGGTACGCGGACATGGTCTGCGTCCCGCAGGAGCAGGTGTTCGAGAAGCCGTCCCGGCTGTCGCACGCCGAGGCCGCGGCCATCCCGGTCACGTACCTCGCCGCGTGGCAGCTCATGGTGG
Source organism: Sinomonas sp. R1AF57 (assembly GCF_002224485.1). Classification (GTDB taxonomy): domain Bacteria; phylum Actinomycetota; class Actinomycetes; order Actinomycetales; family Micrococcaceae; genus Sinomonas; species Sinomonas flava. Next base: position 3,366,108 of record NZ_CP022463.1, on the reverse strand, counting down.
TCATGGGCTCGCTTTCCGCCGATGAGACCGTCCTGATCCACAACGCCGGCGGGGGAGTGGGGCTGGCCGCCGTGGACATCGGGCGGCATGTCGGCGCGCGGATGATCGGCACCGCGAGTGCCCGCAAGCACGCCTTCCTGGCCGAGCGGGGCCTCCACGAGGCCATCGACTACACCACCCGGGACTGGCCCGAGGAGGTCATGCGGCTCACGGGAGGCCGCGGCGTCGAACTCGTCCTGGACCCCTTCGGCGGGCGCCACTGGAAGCAGAGCTACAGGGTGCTGCGGGCGTCCGGGCGGCTGGGGATGTTCAGCGTGGCCGGCTCGGTCTCGTCGAGGCTCCCCGGGAAGCTCAAGCTCCTGGGGCTCGTGGCACGCCAGCCGCTGTTCAACCCGATCCCGCTCATGAACCGGAACCTCGGCGTGTTCGGAGTGAACCTCGGGCACTTGTTCACCGAAGGCGACAAGGTCCGCGGCTGGGCGACAGCCATCCTCGAGGGCGTCGACGACGGGTGGGTGCGCCCGCACGTGGACCGCACCTTCCCGCTCGCTGACGCCGGAGCGGCCCACGCCTACCTCGAGGGGCGGCACAACACCGGCAAGGTGGTCCTGGTGCCCTGACTAGACTGCGGGCATGAGCGCCGCCCCTCCCCGTGAGCCCGTCCGGTCCCGCTATGCGGAGGCGGTCCAGACGCTCACGCCGGGGTACTTCGCGCTCGTGATGGCCAGCGGGATCATCTCCGTGGGCCTCGAGCTCGAGGGGTTCGGCGTGCTCTCCGCCGTCCTGCTGTGGATCTGCGCCGTCGCCTACGCCGTGATCCTCGTCCTTACCCTCATCCGGCTGACCCGCTTCCGGGACGCCATGGCGCGGGACTTCATGGATCCGGGCCGCGCGTTCGGGTTCTTCACGTTCATCGCGGGCACCGATGTCCTCGGCGTGCGGCTCGGAATGGCCGGCTTGTCAGGGGCGACGGCGGTGCTGCTCGCCGTGGCGGTGCTCGCCTGGGTGGTCCTGGGCTATGTGGTGCCGTGGACCGCGGTGCTCGGCCGCGACGAGCGGCCGGTGGTCAGGGACGCCAACGGGACGTGGTTCATCTGGGTGGTGGCGAGCCAGTCCGTGGCGGTCGCGGCGGCGTCGCTCGAGCCCGGGGTGGGCGACGAGTGGCGCTCGGCCCTGGCGCTGACCGCCGTGGTCGCCTGGTCCGTGGGCCTCATCCTGTACGCGGCGGTGGGGATCTTCGTGTCCCTGCGGCTCATGACGTACCCGATCCGGCCCGAGGACCTGCGCCCGCAGTACTTCGTGGCGATGGGCGCAATGGCGATCAGCGTCCTTGCCGGGGCCCGGATCGTGGAGATGGCCGGTGCGCCGATGGTGGACGCGACGCGGGGACTCGTGGCCGGCTCCTCGGTGGTGTTCTGGTCCTTCGCCTCGTGGCTGTTCCCCGTGCTCCTCGCGGCCGGATGGTGGCGGCACTTCGTCCACCGCGTGCCGCTCGGGTACGAGCCGGGCCTGTGGAGCGTCATCTTCCCGCTCGGCATGTACGCCGTCGCCGGGATCTACCTCGGCCGGGCGGACCACCTGCCGATTGTGGCGTTCATCGGGCGCGCGGAGCTGTGGGTGGCGCTTGCGGCGTTCCTCGCCGCGTTCGCCGGGATGCTCTGGCACCTGTGGGCCACCCTGGTGCGCCCGCGCCCCTCCGCCGTCTGAGGATCACCTTCTGGGGGTCACCTTCTGGGGGTCACATGAGGTGACTCTCAGGAGGTGACCCCCAGAGGGAAGGGGTCAGAGGTCGTTGCGGCCCGGGACGACGTGCGGGACGGCCACCAGCGCGAGCACGGCCAGCACGGCGGCCGCGGCGAAGACGTAGAAGCCCCACGGGTACGCGATGCCCAGCGTCACGAGGGTGCCCGTCACGGCCGGCCCGAGGATCGCACCGATGCGCCCCACCCCGGCGGAGAAGCCGAGGGCTGTGCCGCGGAGGTGCGCCGGGAAGATCTGCGAGACCCAGGCGTAGACGAGCACCTGGGCGCTGAACACGAACACCCCGGTGACGAAGACGGCCGCGTTGAGCAGGAGCTCGTTCTGCATCTTGATGCTCAGGAACGCCAGCAGTACCGCGGAGACCCCGAACCACATCAGCACGATCCGCTTGGCCCCGTGCTTGTCTGCGAGCCAGCCTGCGAGCACGAGGCCCGCCACGGCGCCGATGTTGAGCACGAGCAGGAGCGTGAGCGACGAGCTGAGCGAGTACCCGGCCTCGGCCATGAGGGTGGGCAGCCACGTGTTGAGGCCGTAGACGAGCAGGAGGCCCATGAAGGAGGCGACGGCGATCCCGAGTGCCACGAGCGGGTACGGCTTCTGCAGGAGGCTCTTGAAGCCGACCGGCTGGGACTCCTCGGCGACCTCGGCAGGCTCGAGTGTGCCCTCGGGGGCGGCCTTCGACGGCAGCGATTCGGGGAGCTTGAACCACAGGAACGGCACGAGCGCGAGGCCCGCGAGGCCGCCCGCGATGAACATCACGCGCCAGTCCGGGATGACCATGAGCGCGAGGAACGCGGTCGCGACGGCGCCCACGTGGTACCCGGTCATCGTGCGGGTCGTGTTCGAGGCGCCGGAGCCGGCCGGAGCGTAGTCGTTGATGTAGGCCAGCGCAGCCGGCAGGCAGGCGCCCAGGCCCAGGCCCGCGAGGAGCCGGAACAGGCCGAAGAGTGCGACGTTCGGCGCGATGACCACCGCGAGGGTGAACACCGAGAACCACGCGACGCACGCGATCAGGAGGCGCCGGCGGCCGAACCTGTCGGAGAGCGGCGCGATGAACAGGGCGCCGAGGCCCACGCCGACGAGGGAGATGGTCGCAGCGAACGTGGCGCCGACCGGGTCGAAGCCGAGTTCCTTGGTCTTGAGCAGCGTGGGGATGACGGCGCCGAGGACCACGAGGTCGAAGCCATCGAGGACCATGGCGAGCCAGCAGAGCCACACCGGCCACTGGGACTTCTTCGAGGACACGGGGGTCTGGGGCATCATTGCATCGTTCCGCACCTGAGAGGTGTATCACCGAGCCGTGTCGTGTGCGACACTGGGATCCATTCAATGGAATCGGGTTGGACCGGTGCGGGTGCGACAGGAGAGGCCGAGATGGCGAATTCGACGACCGGGGACTCGGTGGTGGACCGCGTGGTCCGCGTCCTCGAGGCCTTCCCCGAGGGCGTCAGCTCGCTCCCGCTCGGCGAGCTCGCGGCCCGCGCGGGCCTTCCGCTCACGAGCGCGCACCGGCTCGTCAAGCAACTCGCCGAGCACCGACTCCTCGAGCAGGCCCCGGGCGGCAAGGTGCAGCTCGGCCTGCGGCTCTGGGAGCTCGTGAACCGGAACTCGCCCACGCTCGTCCTGCGCCAGGCGGCGCTGCCCTTCATGGACGACATCCACCAGGTCCTCAACCAGAACGTGAACCTCGCGGTGCTCCAGGGGGACGACGTCCTCTTCGTCGAGCGGCTCTCCCGCAGGGGTTCTGTGGCCAACCGTGCCAAGGTCGCGGGCCGCATGCCCGTGCACATCTCCTCCGCCGGCGTGGCGATCATGTCTGCGCAGCCGCCGCACGTCCAGGCGGCCTACCTCGCGCGCTTCCGCGACCCCACGGGGAGGACGACCGCCGAGCATGTCCGTCAGATCCTCGCCGCGGCCGCGACCCAGGGCTTCGCGGAACTCGCAGGCGTGGTCGACCCCGACACATGGGGCATCGCCGTGCCCATCCACGACCGCCAGCGTCGGCCCGTCGCGGCCATCGGCGTTGTGGTCCCGCTCGCCGAGGTGCGGATCCAGCAGCTCGTCCCAGCGCTCATGACGGCGGCCCGGGGCATCGGCAGGCAGCTCGGCGAGCGCGCGCAGTAGGCGGGCCGGCCGCGCGCGGCGGGCGTGCGCCGTCGTGCGGGCCGAACGGCGCACGACGGCGGGAGCGCACCTCTCGTTTTCGTCGGTGCCTTCCGATCAATGGAATTCGGGTACGCCGCGCAGGCGATGCGCGTCACACTCATTCCAGACGCTTCGCCGCCGCGGATCCCGCGAGCCGGCCCCACCCCCGAAAGGAACGATCATGGGCGATCGCACCGTCATCACCACGCAGGTGGCCATCATGGGCGCAGGGCCCGCGGGCCTCATGCTCTCCCACCTGCTCGCGCAGGCCGGCATCGACAGCACCGTCGTGGAGATCCGCAGCCGCGAGGCGATCTCCAACACGATCCGCGCCGGCATCCTCGAGGCCGGCAGCGTCAACCTGCTCGTCGACTCCGGTGTGGACAACGTGCTGCGCAACGGCCACGAGCACGAGGGCACGGAGTTCCGCGTCAACGGCGTGAGCCACCGCATCGACTTCAAGGGCCTCGTCGGCCAGTCGGTGTGGCTGTACCCGCAGAACGACGTGTTCGACGACCTCGCCGCCCGGCGCGAGGCTGACGGCGGCGACGTCCGCTACTCGTGCAGCAACGTCGACACCGCGGACCTCACCGGCCAGCCCAAGGTCTTCTTCACGGACGAGGACGGCAAGGACTTCGAGCTCCGCGCCCAGATCCTCGTCGGCGCCGACGGCTCCCGCAGCCACTGCCGTTCCGCGATCCCCGAGTCCGAGCGACGCTGGTACTTCAACGAGTACCCCTTCGCCTGGTTCGGCATCCTCACCGAGGCCCCGCGCAGCTCGCCCGAGCTCATCTACGCCAACTCCGAGCACGGCTTCGCGCTCATCTCCCAGCGCACCGACACCGTGCAGCGCATGTACTTCCAGTGCGACCCGGGCACCAACCCGGACGAGTGGACTGACGAGCAGATCTGGGAGCAGCTGCGCCTGCGGGTGAACGGCAACGGCTTCGAGCTCAAGGAGGGTCCGGTCACGAGCAAGGTCGTGCTGCCGTTCCGCTCGTTCGTCGCCGAGCCGATGCGGTACGGGAACCTGTTCCTCGCCGGCGACGCCGCGCACACCGTGCCGCCCACCGGCGCCAAGGGCCTCAACCTTGCGCTGCACGACGTCCGCCTCCTGTTCGAGGGCCTCGACTCGTTCTTCAAGTCCGGCTCGTCCGCGATCCTCGACGCCTACTCGGAGCGCGCGCTGGACCGGGTGTGGAAGGCACAGAACTTCTCGTACTGGATGACGACGCTCCTGCACACCGTCCCGCAGGAGGAGAACCACGCGTTCTTCCGCGCCCGCCAGCTCGGCGAGCTCCGCTCGCTGCTCGATTCCGAGCACGGCCGCGCCTACATCGCCGAGTGCTACACGGGGTGGCAGACGAAGTAGCCTCCTGCGCCCGCGCCACGGCCCCCGGTACCTCCAGGTTCCGGGGGCCGTTCGGCGTCTTCCGGCCATGATGGGTCCATGACCCAGAGCCCCGCCCCCGAACCCGACGACGAGCCCGCCTTCTACCTCGACAAGTCCGACCCCGCGGTCTGGAAGGCCCTCAATGCCTTCACCCTCCAGGTGCGGAAGGTGACGGACGACGCCGGCCTGCCGCGCGCCGTCGTCGAGCTCGCCTCGGTGCGGATCTCGCAGATCAACGGGTGCGCGTTCTGCCTGGACCTCCATGGCCGGCTTGCGGTCGAGGCCGGCGTGCCCGAGCGGAAGCTGCACGTCCTGCCGGCTTGGCGCGAGGCTGGGCTCTTCACGGTGCTCGAGCGGGCCGCCCTGGATATCGCCGAGGCCGTCACGCACCTGCCCGACGACGAGGAGCGCATCTCCGCACTCGCGCGGGCCCGGGCGGAGCTGGGGGATGCCCGGTACTCGGCGCTGTGCTGGGCCGCCATCTCGATGAACGCGTTCAACCGCGTCTCGATCGTGAGCCGCCACAAGGTCGGCCCCTAGCGCCGAGGTCACCGCGTGTGGTGCCGAGGTCGCCCCGTGTGGCGCCGAGGTCACCGCGTGTGGTGCCGAGGTCACCGCGTGCGGTGCCGAGGTCACCGCGTGTGGCGGCGAGGTCACCCCGTGTGGCGCGGAGGTCATCCCGTGTGGCGCGGAGGTCACCCCGCCGGGGAATGCCGGTTGGCGGTCCCGCATGTGCTGCCCTAAGCCGCATTTCCTGAGCCAATTCACGCAGCAGAAGCGGCTGTGGGCAGCTGATGTCCCGCTGGCGCGGTCGGAGAGGTGACCTCGGCGTCAGAGGGGATGACCTCGGCGTCAGGGGAGGTGACCTCGGCAAAGAGAGGGGTTGTTCTCCGATGTTCAGCGATATATCGTTAAGTTCCGACTCCGCCCGGGGCCGGCGCAGATCTATCCGCTTCGGGAGAACACCATGTGCGAAATGCCACGACACCGCCACCATGAAGAAATGCACCACCACGACGGACCCCACCGTCCCGGCTCGGGCTTCCCGGGCTTCGCCCCAGGAGCCCCCGGCTTCCCCGGGTTCCCCGGCCATGGCTTCAGCCCGGGCGGCCACGGCCACCACCCCGGCCACGGCTTCCCCCCGGGCTTCGGGCCCCGCGGAGGACGCCGTGCTAGCCGCGGGGACGTGAGGGCCATGGTGCTCTCACTCCTCACGGAGCAGCCGCTCACCGGCTACGGGATCATCCAGGCCGCCAGCGCCAAGACCAACGGCATGTGGAAGCCGAGCCCCGGCTCCGTGTACCCGACACTCGCCCAGCTCGTCGACGAGGAGCTCGTCGAGCAGGCCGGAGAGGGCAAGCGCACCGAGTACACGCTCACGGACGCCGGCCGCGCCTACGCCGCGGACCATGCCGAAGAGCTCACCAAGGCCTGGGACGCCGCGCCCGGAACGAGCGAGGCGACCGAGGCGTTCATGGAGAGCGTCGGCAAGTTCATGGGGGTGCTGCACCAGTTCCGTGCTGCCGCGACGGACGAGCAGCGCACCCAGGCCGCCGCGAAGATCGACGAGGCCCGCAAGGCCCTGTACCTGATCCTCGCGGAATAGCCAGCCGGACAGCACGAGTCAGGAGAAGCCATGTCAATGCACCCACCCGGGCGACCCGGCGCCGTCGTGCGCGGCGGGCGCATTGGAACCGGCGATGTGGCGCTGCAGAAGAAGCTCAACGCCGAGGCGCCCAAGATCCCGCACCTGCTCGCGCGGATCGCCGAGCTGTTCCGCCCGCACCGCGGGGCGCTCGCGCTCACGGTGGTGCTGGTCCTGGCGGCGGCGGCGCTCTCGGTCGCCCCTCCGCTGCTGACCCAGCGCATCTTCGACCAGGGGCTCTTCCCGCCCACGGGCCGCCCCGACGTCCCCATGCTGGTCCAGCTCGTGGGTCTCATGGTCGGCGCGTACGTGCTCTCGGCCCTGCTGGGTGTGTGGCAGACGTACCTGACCTCGACGGTGGGCAACGAGGTCATGGGCTCGCTGCGCGTGCGCCTGTTCACGCACCTGCAGTCCATGGAACTGAGCTTCTTCACCCGCACCAAGACGGGCGTGATCCAGTCGCGGCTGCAGAACGACGTCGGCGGGGTCGCCGGGGTGCTGTCGAACACGGTCTCGGGGGTGGTCGGCAACGTCGTGACGGTCATCGCGGCCTTCGTGGCCATGGTGGCGCTGAACTGGCAGCTGACCCTCATCGCCGTCGTGCTCATGCCGTTCCTCGTCGTCGCGCAGCGGCGGGTCGGGCAGGTCCGCGCCCGGATCGCGACGAAGACCCAGGAGTCCCTCTCCGACATGACCGCCATCACGCAGGAGTCGCTGAGCGTCTCGGGGATCCTGCTGTCGAAGAGCTTCAACCGCCAGCCGGACGAGATCGGCCGGTACTCGAAGGAGAACCGGAACCTGGTCCGGCTGCAGATCCGCCAGGCCATGAGCGGCCAGTACTTCTTCGCCCTCGTGACGATCTTCATGTCCTCGATCCCGGCGATCGTGTACCTCGTGGCGGGGTGGCTGCTGACCGGGAGCGTGGGGGCCGGCGCCCCGGCCGCGATCACCGCCGGCACGATCGTCGCGTTCACCAACGTCCAGGCGCGCCTGCTCTTCCCGCTCATCGCCCTCATGCGCGTGGCCCTCGACCTGCAGACCTCCGGCGCCCTGTTCGCGCGCATCTTCGAGTACCTCGACCTCAAGCCCGCGATCACCGACGCGCCCGACGCCGCCCCCCTCCCCGACGGCGCGCCGCGACTGGGCGAGGTGGCGTTCGACGGCGTGACGTTCCGCTACCCGGACGCGCGCGGCGAGGAGCGGGCCACTTTGGAGGACGTGTCGTTCGCGATCGAGCCGGGGCAGTACGTCGCCTTCGTCGGGCCCAGCGGCGCGGGCAAGACGACGGTCTCGTACCTCATCCCGCGCTTCTATGAGGCGACCTCGGGGTCGGTACGCTTCGCGGGCCGGGACGTGCGCGATATCGAGCGCGAGTCGCTGGTGAGCCATATCGGCGTCGTGAGCCAGGAGACGTACCTGTTCCACGCCTCGATCGCCGAGAACCTGCGGTACGCAAAGCCCGATGCGACGCTCGAGGAGCTCGAGGCCGCCTGCCGCGCGGCGAACATCCATGCCACGATCCAGTCCTTCCCGGACGGCTACGACACGGTGGTGGGGGAGCGGGGCTACCGGCTCTCCGGCGGGGAGAAGCAGCGGATTGCGATCGCGCGCGTGCTGCTCAAGGACCCCGAGGTCCTCATTCTCGACGAGGCGACGAGCGCCCTCGACACCGTCTCCGAACGCCTCGTCCAGCGCGCCCTCGACGCCGCCGCCCACGGCCGGACCACGATCGCGATCGCGCACCGGCTCTCGACCGTTGTCGGCGCGGACGTGATCTATGTGGTCGACGGCGGCCGGATCGTCGAGCGCGGAACGCACGCCGAGCTCCTCGCGGCCGGGGGGACCTACGCGGGGCTGTACGCCGAGCAGGCCGCGGCGCCGTCGCCGGCCCGGCAGGCCTGACGGCGGGCGGGTCCCCCGCGCCTCGCCGCCCGGCGTTTCGGGTACGCGAATTCGGGTGGCCCGGCGTCTCGGGTACGCGAATTCGGGTGGCCCGGCGTCTCGGGTACGCCAAATTCGTCAGGGCGACACCCTGTGAGCATAGCGATGGGGTGAGACGGCTTGGGGCGAGGGAGATCGCCTGAGGGCGACTCACACGCAAGAAGCCGTCGCAGCGCGGGTCATGTCCTGACTCAACAGCAACAAGCCGCCTCCCGGCATCGGACGGGAACGCACGCACGACGGCGCGGCGCACCTGCGTGCGTCGGCCACACGCCGTCGTGCGTGCCCGAGAGGCCCTGAGGCCGAAAGATCTGTACCCGAAAGGCCCTGAGGCCGAAACATCTGTACCCGAAACGACCCCGCCCGCCCAGCTGCGCCGCCCCGCCTCGCCGGCCCCGCCCAACCCGCGCGAGAGCGGAATCATAGTCCCCGGATTGTCACTTCAACAAACGGGCGTGGGATGATGGGAAGGATGACTTCTCGCCCTGCCTCTCCCGACACCCGTCCCCAGGTCCTGCCCACGGCAGAGGGCTGGGAGCAGCAGCGCACCCCCGAGGGCCGGCCGCTGCTCCAGTTCGCGTCCCCGAGGGTCAAGCAGCCCCCGCAGCACCTCGCGGACCTCTCCCTCGAGGAGCGCCAGGCCAAGCTCAAGGAGCTCGGCCTCCCGGCGTTCCGCGCCAAGCAGCTGAGCACCCACTACTTCCAGCACTGGACCACGGACCCGGCCGCGATGAGCGACCTCCCCAAGGCCGGCCGCGAGGACCTCGCCTCCGAGCTCTTCCCGCCGCTGCTGACCGAGGTCCGCCGCCTCAAGACGGACGACGGCAACACCATCAAGTTCCTCTGGCGCCTCTTCGACGGCGCGCTCGTCGAGTCCGTGCTCATGCGCTACCCCGGCCGCATCACCCTCTGCGTGTCCAGCCAGGCCGGCTGCGGCATGAACTGCCCGTTCTGCGCCACGGGCCAGGCCGGTCTGACCCGCAACATGTCCACCGCCGAGATCGTGGACCAGGTCGTCGCCGCGAACCGGCTCATCGCCGCGGGCGAGCTGGGACAGGCCGAGCACCCCGACGAGCGCGTCACCAACATCGTGTTCATGGGCATGGGCGAGCCGCTGGCCAACTACAAGCGCGTCATGAACGCGGTGCACCGCTTCGTGGACCCGGTCCCGATGGGCCTGGGCATGAGCGCCCGCAACATCACAGTCTCGACGGTGGGCCTCGTCCCCGCGATCCGCAAGCTCGCCGACGAGGACCTGCCGGTCACGTTCGCGCTCTCCCTCCACGCGCCCGACGACGAGCTCCGCGACGAGCTCATCCCCGTCAACAACCGCTGGAAGGTCGACGAGGCCCTCGACGCCGCGCACGACTACTACAAGAAGACCGGCCGTCGAGTGTCCATCGAGTACGCGCTCATCAAGGACATGAACGACCACGCGTGGCGCGCTGCCCTCCTCGCCAAGAAGCTCAACCAGCGCGGCCGCGGCTGGGTGCACGTGAACCCGATCCCGCTCAACCCGACCCCGGGCTCGATCTGGACCTCCTCGGAGCGGCCCGTGCAGCAGGAGTTCATCGAGACCCTGCGCGCGGCCGGCATCCCCACGACCCTGCGCGACACGCGCGGCAAGGAGATCGACGGCGCCTGCGGCCAGCTCGCCGCAGCGGAGTGAGCGCTTCCGAGAGGACGCACGACGGCGCCGCGCGCCCGGGTGGGCGGCGCGCCGTCGTGCTCTCCAGGCTTCGCAGGTTCGTGCGCGAGCTGCTGTTCAGCATGGGCCCGCTCAGGAACGACCACCAGGTCGCCGTGCGCTGCGCGGTGGGCGTGTTCGTGCCGCTCATGACGCTCGTTGCGGTCAACCGGCTCGATCTGGCCATCTTCGCGAGCTTCGGGGCGTTCACAGGCATCTACGGCCGCAATGAGCCCCATCGCCAGCGGATCGTGACGCAGGTGCGGGCGGGGCTGCTCATGGTCGGCGTCCTGTTCGCCGCAACGGTCGGGGCCCGGCTGAGCCCCGGCGGGGCGATGGACCCGTGGGCGATCGTCGGGGCGACGACGCTGGTCGCGTGGGCGTGCTCCGTCGTCGTCGGGCTGTGGCGGCTGCGGCCCTCGGGCTCGCTCTTCCAGATCTTCGCGTTCGCGGCCGTTGCATCGATGCCACACCAGCCGCCGCTCGGGGAGGCCATGCTCGCCGCGGCGGGATCGGCGGCCCTGAGCCTGGCCATCGGCGTGGCATCGCGCGTCCACCCATCGCGCCGGACCCCGTTCACCTGGGACGCCGTCCGCGCGGCGTGGCGCATCCGGCTCGGCGCCGAGGAGCGGAAGGTGCTGTGGCTCGAATCCCTCGGCTACCTCATCGCCGCCGGGATCGCCGGGACGCTCGCGACGATCGTCGGCCAGACCCTCGGGTTCGGCCACAATTACTGGGCGATGGTCGCCGCGGTGGTCCCGCTCGTGGGCCACTCGACCCGGCACCGCGTGGACCGGGGCGTCCAGCGTATCCTCGGCACCGTGGTGGGACTCGCGGTCCTCGCGGGGATCGTGGCGATCCGGCCGCCGGCGTGGCTCATGGTCGTGTTCATTGCGGCGTGCCAGTTCGGCGCGGAGATGCTGATTGCGCGTCAGTACTTCCTCGCCCAGGTCTTCGTGACGCCGCTCGCCCTCATGTCCACGCTGCTCGTGGCCCACGTCAACCCGCTGGACCTGCTGCACGACCGCTTCATCGACACCGTGATCGGCGCGATCGTGGGCGTCTTCGTGGTTTTGGCCCCGAGCGTCTGGCGGCGCTGGATCCGGTGGCGCTCGCGGGCGGAGCAGCTGGAGTGGTAGCGCGTTTCGACTGGTAGGCCCTCCCCTCAGCCGACAGCGTGGATGCGCACGGGGTTCATGACGGGCTTGCCGTAGCAGATGGAGTCGTCGAGCTCCTGGTACGGGCCGAAGTTGGGGATGCGCCGATAGCCGGCCGCCTCGTAGAACATCTTCCCGTCCGGCTGGGCTGACCCAGCCTCGGCGAGCATGAGCGTCACGCCGGCGCCGTGGGCCTCCGCTTCGAGCGCGGTGAGGATCGAGGTCGCGATACCGGCCCCGCGCGCGTAGGGGAGGACATAGACGCGCTTGACCTCCGCCGTCGTGCGCTCGACCCAGCGCAGGCCGCCGCAGCCGAGCGGCTGCCCGGTGGCGCGCTCGTAGGCGATGAGGAAGATCGCGACGTCCGCGGCCGACGGCGCGTCCCCGGCCTCGTGGTCTGCATGACCCCAGCGCGAGTCGAGCTCGGCCTGCTGCGCGGCGCGGAGGTCGCGGCCCACGGGGTTGCTCCACGGAACGCGCCGGATGATGAGCTTGGGGTGGGTCTGCATGACGCTCTCCTGACTTGAGGTGCCGCGTTGTATGCGTGAAACGGTAGTGAGCGCGTGTTTCGGGGCCGTGACGCAGACGTGATTTCTGGCGAACATGTGGCTACGCTCACTGCGGCGAGCCCACCGTCGGAAGGAACCCCATGGAATACCGCAAGCTCGGCACCTCGGGCATGTACGTCTCGGAGATCGCCTACGGCAACTGGGTCACGCACGGCGACCAGATCGACCAGGAGACCGCGACCGCCTGCGTGCGGACGGCGCTCGACCTCGGCATCACGACCTTCGACACCGCCGATGCCTACGCCGGCACCCGCGCCGAGTCCGCGCTCGGGGAGGCACTGGCGGGGGTACGCCGCGAGGGCCTCGAGATCTTCACCAAGGTCTACTTCCCCACGGGCGAGGGCAAGAACGACCGCGGCCTCTCCCGCAAGCACATCATGGAGTCCATCAACGGCTCCCTCCGCCGTCTCCGCACCGACTACGTGGACCTCTACCAGGCCCACCGCTATGACTACGAGACCCCGCTCGAGGAGACCATGCAGGCCTTCGCGGACATCGTCCACGCGGGCAAGGCTCATTACATCGGAGTCTCCGAGTGGACCCCGGACGAGATCCGCGCCGGCCACGAGCTCGCCACCGAGCTGAAGATCCGGCTCGTCTCGAACCAGCCGCAGTACAACATGCTCTGGCGCGTGATCGAGGCGGAGGTCGTGCCGCTGTCCGAGGAACTCGGGCTCGGGCAGATCGTCTGGTCTCCGATCGCGCAGGGGGTGCTGACGGGCAAGTACCAGCCCGGCGCCCAGACCGCACCGGCGGAATCCCGCTTCTCGACGGCCGAGGGCACTGTCAAGGCGGACCACCGGTACCTCCAGGACACCGTGCTCGAGCGGGTCCAGGCGCTGCGGCCGCTCGCCGAGGAGGCCGGGCTGTCCATGGCGGCATTCGCGGTGGCCTGGGTGCTGCAGAACAAGAACGTCTCGGCGGCGATCATCGGCGCGTCCAAGCCCGAGCAGATCAAGGACAATGTCACGGCCTCCGGGGTCACCCTCGACCCGGCTCTCCTCGCGAAGGCGGACGAGGTCCTCGGGGACGTCGTCGAGCGCGACCCGTCCAAGGTCGAGTCGTTCCTGAAGCGGGCCTAGCTCACTCCCCTCCAGCCTCGCTCACCCCCACGCATCGACTGCTCCATAAGTGTCGTTATAGGGCCCCAAAACGACACTTACGGAGCAGTCGATGAAAGGGGGGCGCGGGCCTGGGGGAATGGGGCGCGGGCCTGGGGTCATCGGGGGAGGTCGCGCCGGGCGAGGTCCTTCTCGGCCGGCCCCTGGATGACGGTGCCGTCCAGAGCGAACCGCGACCCGTGGCAGGGGCAGTCCCACGTGGGTGCCTCGCCGTCGGCGCCCCGGCTGAACTCGACGACGCAGCGCAGGTGGGTGCACCGGGCGGAGAGCGCGTGGGGCGCGCCGGAGTCGTCGGCGTAGACGGCGGTGGCCTTCCCGTCCACGTCGAACACCGCGCCCTCCCGCGGTGCCAGCCGGGGAAGCCCGCGCCACGGCGGGAGGCGAGGCTCCGCCGTCGTGCTTTCGGCTTGCCGTGCGGGGGCGACCCCGCGCGTGCTGTCGAACAGCCCCGCCCACGGGCTCGCGCCGCCCGTGATCGCGTCCGCGACGGCCAGCGCCGCGGCGGTGCCGTTCGTGAGGCCCCACTTCCGCAGGCCCGTGATGACGTACACGTGGCGCGCGTCCGGGGCGAGGGGGCCGGCGAACGGCAGCCCGTCCGCGGGGAGCGTGTCCTGGGTGGACCAGCGGTAGGCGGGCGCGCCGCTGCCGAGGCGCTCGCGGGAGAACTCGGCAAGCCGGTCGAAGCGCTCCGCGGAGCCGGCCCCGGGTGCCCCGCCCCCTTCGGCGCCCACCGGATGGCCTTCGCCGCCCACGAGCACGTAGTCGGTCCCGCCCTCCCGGGTGGACAGGATCGAGCGCATGGGCTCGTCGGCGCTGATGAACGTCGCGTCCTCCGGCAGGCTCCCGCCCGGGACGGGGCTCGCGACGATGTACGAGCGGTGCAGCGTGAGCCGCTCGCGGTACCGGCCGCCGTCGGCCATCGGGACGTTGGTCGCAACCACGATGTCCCGCGCCCGCACCGTGCCCCGCTCGGTGACGGCCTCGGCCGGGCTGCCGTCGCGCAGCTCGGTCACCATGGTGCGTTCGACGACGACGCTGCCGCCGCCGTCCACGGCGCGCGCGAGTCCGCGGAGGTACTTCACGGCGTGGAGCTGGGCCTGGTGGTCGAAGCGGACGGCCCCCGCGGTGGGGAAGGGGAGGGGGACGTCCGCGGTGTACGACGCCGGGAGGCCGAGCCGGGCGGCGAGCTCGGCTTCGGCACGGATCGCCGGGAGGTGCTCGGCGGATGCGGCGTAGGTGTAGTTGGCGACGCGGCGGAAGCCGCAGTCGATGTCCTCGGCCGCGACGGTCTTGGCGATGTGCTCGAGGGCGGCCTCGTTGGCCTGCCCGTAGGCCCGGGCTGCGTCCTCGCCGTGGTCCGCGGCAAGCGTGCTGTAGGCGAGGCGGTGCAGCGAGGTGACCTTGCCGGTCGTGTTCCCGGTGACACCGGTGCCGATCCGGGAGCCCTCGATCACGCCCACCGTGAGGCCTCGGCGCTTGAGCTCCAGCGCGGCCGCGAGCCCGGCGATGCCTCCGCCGATCACGGCGACGTCCACGTCCAGGTCACCGTCCAGCCGCGGGTAGTCCGTCTCCTGCGCGGTGGCGATCCAGAGGGAGATGACCTTTGACTGCGCTGCGTCCGCCACGACTGCCTCCCGGAACCGCGCCTGTGTAAAATCGGGTTAGGCTATTTTAGATCGACGGCGAGCGTGGAGAGAAGGGGCCAATGCCAGCACACCACAGCCCGGAGGCGCCGGGCCCCGAAGTCCGCACCCACGTCCGAGTCCCGCTCGCGCTGCCCGACGGTTTCACAACGACCGCGGACGTGTTCACGTTCCGGCACCTCGCCGACCCCCTCGAGCACCTCCTGCTCGGGCTCGGCGACTGGGAAGGCGCCCTCGCGCAGGCGGCCGACGGCGGCGCTGCCCCCCTCGTGCGGCCACACAGCGAGTGCCTCACGGGCGATGTCCTCGGGTCCCTGCGCTGCGACTGCGGGCCCCAGCTCCGCGAGGCCGTCGAGCGGATCTCCGGTGAGGGCGGGTTCCTCCTCTACCTGCGGCAGGAGGGCCGCGGGATCGGACTGTACGCGAAGCTCGACGCCTATGCCCTCCAGGACCAGGGCCTCGACACGTATGCCGCGAACCGCGCCCTCGGCCGCGGCGAGGACGAGCGCGACTACCTCGTGGCCGCCCAGATGCTCGGCGCCGTCGGCGTGGAACGGATCCGGCTCCTCTCCAACAACCCCGACAAGGCCGCGCAGCTCGAGTCGTTCGGGATCGGGGTGTCCGAGCGCGTCCCGACCGGCGTGCACCTCTCCGCCAACAACGTCCGCTACCTCGAGGCGAAGCGCGACCACACCGCGCACACCCTCGACCTCGGCGTACCGGGCCTGGCGGCGACGGACCTGACGGGCCTTGACCCGACCGGGACGGACCTGACGGGCCTCTGACGCCGCAGCGTTGGGGACCCTGCATTGAGGGGTCATGTCCCTGACGCACGACGGCGGCGGGCCGGGTACGGAGCCCGGCCCGCCGCCGTCGTTCCTCACCGCCCTGAGCATGTGGCTCCCGGGAGGTGACCCTCAGGAGGTGACCCTCAAACCGGGGGAGCCTACTCGGCGGCCGCCTCCAGCGGGACGGTGAGGCCGCGGAAGAACTCGGGGTGCCGGCCCCGGACAGCCAGCATCACGAGGACGCCGAGGGCCAGGATGCCCACGCCAACGATGAACACGAGCCCCACGCCGCCGATCTCGGAGCCGGAGCCGAACGCGGGGTCGATCGAGTCCACGGCGGTCTGCACGAACACGGCGGTCAGGCCGATCCCGCCCAGCAGCGGCAGCGCGAGCCGCATCACGGCGTGGCGGGCCGAGCCGAACCACGTCCGGCGGAAGTACCAGACGCACGCGAACGCGGTGACGGCGTAGTAGAAGCAGACCATCATGCCGAGGGCCATGATCGTGTCGTTGAGGACGTTGTCGCTGAGCAGGCGCATGGCCACGTAGAACACGGCAGAGATGCCGCCGGCGAGCAGGACCGCGACCCGCGGGACGCCCTTGCTGTCCACGGCGCGGAGCCGGGCCGGCAGCGCATCGTAGAACGCCATCGCCTGGAGCGCGCGGGCCGGCCCGACCATCGTGGACTGCAGCGACGATGCCGAGGACGTCAGGACGGTGAGCGAGAGCAGGATCGCGAGCGGGCCCATGACTGGACCCGCGAGCGCCGTCAGCATGTTCTCCGAGTTGTCCGGGTTGGACAGGCCCAGGCCTTCCTCGCCGGGGCCGGCGAACATGAGGGAGGCGATGGTCGTGGCGAGGTAGATCGCGAGGATGACGGCGGCGGTGACTGTTGCACCGACGCCCGCGGTGTGGTGGCCGCCCTTGGTCTCCTCGGCCATGGACAGGCACATGTCCCAGCCCCAGTACAGGAAGATGGACAGGCTCAGGGCCGCCGCGAGGGCGCCGCCGCTGGGGATCTGGGACGGGTCGAACCAGCTCCAGTCGAACGGGACGGAGGTTTCCGAGGCGCCCTCGATGGCCTTCTGCAGCGCCATCGCGGAGTACAGGAGCATGACGCCGACCTGGAACACGACGAGGACCACCTGGACGTTGCGCGTCGTCTCGAGCCCGCGGATGCTGACCCACACGGCCACCGCCATGAACACGAGGCACGTGACGACGTTGACGAGCTTGTCCTGCGCGAGCTCGGCGATGGCCTCGTTGCCCGTGAGGTCGGCGACGAACCGGTAGAAGAAGTCGACGGCGACCCCGGCCAGGTTCGACAGGACGACGATGTTGGCGGCGAGGAAGCCCCACCCGCCCATCCAGCCGACCCAGGGCCCGAACGCCTTGGACGCCCAGGTGAACGTGGTGCCGGAGTCCGGGAGCGCTGCGTTGAGCTCCTTGTAGGCCAGGGCCACCATGAACATCGGGATGAAGCCGATGAGCAGGACGATGGGCATCTGCGGGCCGACCTGGGCCGCGATGGGGCCGATGCTCGGGGCGATCGTGTACGCCGGGGCGACCGTGACGATGCCGAGGACGATGATCGCGAGCAGGCCGACCTGCCCGGCCTTGAGGCCCTTCTTCCCGACCTCGCCCGTGCCCGGCATGTTCTCCATGGTATTCAGGGCCATGTCAGATCCTTCCGCTCGTGCTGGGCCGTGGGCCGGTGGCCCGCGGCTGCTGCTGGGTGATGCAGTGGATCCCGCCCCCGCGGGAGAAGATGGCGCGGGCGTCGACGGCGGCGACGTGCCTCCCGCGGTAGGCGTCGGCGAGGATGCGGAGCGACTTCTCGTCGTGCGGATCGTTGAACGAGCAGGCCAGGAGCCCGCCGTTGAGGGCGACGTGGTTGATGTAGCTCCAGTCGACCCAGCCCTCGTCGTCGTGCAGCTGTGCCGGGGCGGGGACCTCGATGATGTCCCACGGACTCCCGTCCACGGTGCGCGAGGCCCGGAGGGCCTCGAGGACCTCGCCGGAGACCTCGTAGTCCGGGTGCTCGGGGTTGTACTGGACGTGGACCAGCAGCGTCCCCGGGCTGGGAACCGCCGCGACGAGGTCCACGTGGCCGCGCGTGCCGAAGCGCTCCGAGTCCCGCGCGAGGCCGCGGGGGAGCCAGACCGCGTGCCGGGCACCGATGGTGCGCTCGAGTTCCGCCTCGACGCTTGCCCTGGTGGCGCCGGGGTTGCGGCCCGGGTCGAGCTGGACGGTCTCGGTGACCAGGACGGTGCCACGCCCGTCCACCTGGATTCCGCCGCCCTCGTTGACGAGCGCGCTCGGGATGACCTCGGCGCCGGCGGCCTCGCCGACGGCGCGGCCGATCGCGGCGTCGTGCCCCCAGCTGGCCCAGTCCTGGGCGCCCCAGCCGTTGAAGGTCCAGTCGACGGCGCCCAGGCGGGGGCCGCCGTCGTGCGCGCCGTCCTCGCCGGTGCCAAGGACGAAGCTCGGGCCGATGTCGCGCATCCAGGCATCGTCGAGCTCGGCCTCGAGCAGGTGGACGGTGCGGCCGAGATACGCCTCGGCGATGGCGCGGTCCTCGGGGCGGACGACCATCGTGACCGGTTCGAAGCGGCGGGCGGCGCGGGCGACGGCGGCCCACGCCTCGCGCGCCTCGTGTGCGGACTCGTCGGTCTCGCCGAGGGTGTAGCCTCTGGACGGCCAGGCCATCCAGAGGCGTTCGTGCGGATCGGTCTCCGCGGGCATGAGCCAGCTCATGGGGGAGTCCCTTTCGAGAAGAGTGAGGGGCCCGGGGTAAGGGCAATAAATGAATGGGGTTCGTTTATTAGAGCAGTGACGCAGGCCACGGTCAACCCCCGGTCCGGCACCGCGCCGCCGCCCTTCGCGCGCAGTCCCCCTAGACTCCGAGGCATGGAGATCCCTGCCGATGATGGGCCCGAGGCCGCCGAGCCGCGCCGACGCGGGCGCCCCCCGCGGCCTGTCCTCTCGCGCGAGAAGATCACGACGGCCGCGCTCGCCGTCATCCGCCGGGCCGGTTACGAGGGGCTCACCATGGCGGCCCTCGCGCGCGAGCTGCGGACCGCGCCGTCGGCCCTCTACAACCACGTGAAGTCCAAGGACGAGGTCCTCAACTGGGTCCAGGACGACGTCAACGAGACGATCGACACGTCCGGCTTCGAGGACGGCCCCTGGGACTTGGCGCTCACGCGGTGGGCCCACTCCTACCGCGACGCGTTCGCCCGGCACTCGCCGCTGATCCCCGTGATCGCTGTCCTGCCGATCACCGGGGCGCCCAACACCCTGGCCATGTACGAACGCGTCGCCGGCGGGCTCCGCGCAGGGGGGTGGCCCGAGGACCAGGTGGTGGACGTGATCGTCGCTGTCGAGTCGTTCGTCCTGGGGTCTGCGATGGACGTCTCGGCCCCTGAGTGGATCTTCGACGTCGGAGACCGGCGGGACCTCGCGCCGACCTTCGCCGACGCTGTCGCCGCCCGGCCCCGCCGGGGAGCGGCGGCTGCCGACGACGCGTTCGGACTCGGCCTCAACGCCCTGGTCGCGGGGCTGCGCGGCACGCTCGCGGCGGTGCGTGCCACCCGTGGCTGACTCCTCACGCCCGAAGAAGTGACTCCTCGACGGGCCGCGCGACAGGGGTTGTGGGACTCAAATTAATGAACTACATTCATTTTGAGATCCCTCCCACACCCCCTCCACCGTCGAAGGAAGCGCCATGTCCCAGCAGACCCCCGCAACGCAGACCCGTGAAGCCGATGTCGTCGTCGTCGGCGCAGGCCCCGCCGGGCTCATGGCGGCACGGACCCTCGTGAAGGAGGGCCAGCGCGTCGTCGTGCTCGAGGCCCGCGACCGGGTGGGCGGACGCACCTGGAGCGACACGGTCGAGGGGGCATTCCTCGAGATCGGCGGCCAGTGGATCAGCCCGGACCAGACCGAGCTGCTTGGGCTCGTGGACGAGCTCGGCAAGGAGACATTCCAGCGCTACCGCGAGGGGCAGAGCGTCTACGTGGCCCCCGACGGGACGCGCACCGTCTACTCCGGGTCCGACTTCCCAGTCTCGCCCGGCACGCTCGCCGAGGTCGAGCGCCTCACCGCAATCCTGGACGGGCTCGCCGCCGAGCTCGGCCCCGAGGAGCCATGGGCGCACCCGAAGGCCCGCGAGCTCGATACGGTGAGCTTCCAGCAGTGGCTGCGCGCCCAGTCGGCGGACGAGGAGGCCTGCAACCTCATCGGCCTCTTCATCGCCGGCGGTATGCTCACCAAGCCGGCGCACGCCTTCTCCGCGCTCCAGGCGGTGCTCATGGCCGCTTCGGCCGGCTCGTTCAGCAACCTCCTCGACGAGGACTTCATCCTCGACCGCCGCGTGGTGGGCGGCATGCAGTCCGTGAGCGAGGCGATGGCCGCCGAGCTCGGCGACGCAGTGGTCCTCGGCGCGCCCGTCCGCACGCTCGAGTGGGGCGACGACGGAGTGGTCGCGACGGCCGACGGCGGGGCCTCCGGCCGCGTCGCCGTCACCGCGCGCCGGGCGATCCTCGCCGTCCCGCCCACCCTGTACTCCCGCATCTCCTACATCCCGGCGCTCCCGCGGCGCCAGCACCAGCTGCACCAGCACCTCTCGATGGGCCTGGTCATCAAGGTCCACGCCGTCTATTCGCGCCCCTTCTGGCGCGAGGCCAACCTCTCCGGCACCTGCTTCGGGGCGGACCAGCTCGTCCAGGAGGTCTACGACAACACGAACCACGGGGACGACCGCGGGACGCTTGTCGGCTTCGTCTCCGACGAGAAGGCGGACGCGATGTTCCTGCTCTCGCCCGAGGCGCGCAAGGCCGCGATCCTCGCCTCCATCTCGGACTACCTCGGCGAGGAGGCCCTGACGCCCGAGGTCTACTACGAGTCCGACTGGGGCTCGGAGGAATGGACCCGCGGCGCCTACGCGGCCAGCTACGACCTGGGCGGGCTGTCCCGCTACGGGGCCGACCAGCGGACGCCCGTCGGCCCGATCCACTGGGCCTGCTCCGATCTCGCGGCCGAGGGCTACCAGCACGTCGACGGTGCGCTGCGCATGGGACGCCGGGCGGCGGTAGAGGTCGTCGGGGCCCTGAGCCCCGCCCCCGCCGTCTGAAGGTCACGTCCTGAGGGTCAGGTGCTGGGGGTCGCGTCTGATGTGACCCCCAGAACCTGACCCCCACACGGCGGGGGGCGGGCTACTTGGCCTTCTTGAAGAGGTCGAGCTGCCCGAAGTGGTCCGCGAGGAGGTAGTAGACGGTGGGGCGCTGACGGCGCGAGGTGCCCTTCATCTTGTCGCCCACATCCCGGATGGCGGCGTCTAGGGTCTCATCGTCCTCCGTGCGGCCCAGCTTCTTCTTCAGGAAGCCGTCGCGGATCCGAACCGTCTCGGACTTGTCGCCGAACGAGACGAGAGAGGTGTCAGCCTTCTGGAGCGAGATCCCGCAGTGCCGGATGATTCCCGCTGCCGCCTCATCGTCGGCGTCCGGCGCGAACTTCTTGATCTGCTCTGCCCAGTCAACAGCCATGTGGAGCTCCTTTGATCGCGGTCGCGGGCCGGGGCGGGCCCGTGGCCGTCACGGTACCGCTCCGCAGCCTCCACCGGCAGATGACAGGCCAGAACACGCCGGGACATCGGGAGAAATGGCGGCTCAGGACGGCCGCACGGCCCCCGCGATGCACCACGCGCCGCCCCGACGCCTGTAGACGGGCTGGAGCCCGTGCCGGCGCACGACGTCGAGCATCGCCTCGGGCGGGTGGACGAAGGCCCGGAAGCTGCCGGCTCCGAGGGCGAGGAGGGCGTTCCCCATCGCGACCCACCAGCGGGTGAGAGGGTTCCGCGGCGGGTAGCTGAAGACGAGCGCGCGGCGGGTGTGGTCCGCCGCCGCCCCGAGGAGCCGCTCGTAGTCGGGGTAGCAGCACACCACGCGGTGGAGGACGACGACGTCCGCGGGCTCCACGGCGTCGGGCGTCTCGGCGAGGTCGACTCCCACGCTGCGGCGCACGCGTGCCCCGACGCCCGCCCGCGCGATGAGCCGCGCGGCATCGGCCTCGTAGGCGCCCGAGAGCTCGAGGTTGGTGGTGCTGGCGGCACCGCGCTTGAGCAGTTCGAGCTGGATCTCGCCCGCACCGCCGCCGACCTCAAGGACGGTTGCCTGCCCGAGGCCGCGGGGGAGGGACGCCTCGAGGAAGCCGACCATCCTCCTCTCGGTGCCGGTGAGGCCGCGGCGCTCGTACCGCCGGGCGACGCTGCGGGAGAAGCGGGGGCTGAAGATCCGGCTGTACCCGCCGTCGGGCTCGGGATCGCGGGCGGGATTCGTTGGACCGCAGCAGCCGGACATGGAACCAGTATGCCGTCGGTCCCGGGCGTTGACGCAGGGTCCATGCCTCGGGAGGCTGAGGGCATGGTCGACTCACGGGAAGTGATCCACGCCGACGTGGCGGTGGTGGGGGCCGGGCTCGCGGGGCTCGTCGCCACCGTCGAGGCCGCCGACGCGGGCCGAGACGTCGTGGTGCTCGACCAGGAGCCGCCGCAGTCGCTGGGCGGCCAGGCGCACTGGTCGTTCGGCGGGCTGTTCCTGGTCGGCTCGCCCGAGCAGCGGCGGATGGGGGTGCGCGACTCGCTCGCGCTCGCCCGGCAGGACTGGCTGGGGTCCGCCCAGTTCGACCGTCCCGAGGACTACTGGCCCCGCGCCTGGGCCGAGGCCTACCTCGAATCCGCGGCGGGTGAGCAGCGCGCCTGGCTGCACTCCCTCGGCGTGCGGTTCTTCCCCGTCGTGGGCTGGGCCGAGCGCGGTGACGGTCGCGCCGAGGGGCACGGCAACTCCGTGCCGCGCTTCCACATCGTCTGGGGGACCGGCCCCGGCGTCCTGGCACCGTTCATCCGCCGCGCCCGCGCGCATGCGGACGCCGCGCGCATCCGCTTCCTGTTCCGGCACCGCGTCGACGAGGTCGTGACGCACGACGCCGCGGCCACCGGCGTGCGCGGGGCCCGCCTCGCGCCGTCGTCGGCAGAGCGTGGGAAGGCGAGCGGGCGCGACGTCGTGGGGGAGTTCGAGGTGGAGGCGGGCGCCGTCGTCGTCGCATCCGGCGGGATGGGCGGGAACCTCGAGATGGTGCGCAGGCTGTGGCCGCAGCGCATGGGGACCCCGCCGGCGTCGATGGTGGCCGGTGTGCCCGCGCACGTGGACGGGCGGATGCTGGGCATCGCGGAGGCTGCGGGTGCGCGGCTGATCAACGCCGACCGGATGTGGCACTACACCGAGGGGCTGCGGAACTGGGATCCCGTGTGGGAGAACCACGGCGTGCGGATCCTCCCGGGGCCCTCGTCCGTGTGGCTCGATGCCCTCGGACGGCGCCTCCCGGCGCCGCTGTTCCCCGGCTTCGACACGCTGGGCACCCTGAGGCACCTGAGGGGGACCGGCTACGACTACTCGTGGTTCGTGCTCACGCAGTCGATCATCGAGAAGGAGTTCGCCCTCTCCGGGTCCGAGCAGAACCCCGACCTGACGGGCAGGAACCTCCGGCTGCTGGCCTCCAGGGTGCGGCCGGGAGCGCCGGGGCCCGTGAAGGCGTTCATGGAGCACGGGGAGGACTTCGTCGTGGCCGATTCGCTCGGCAAGCTGGTCGAGGGGATGAACCGGGTGGGCGAGCCGGGGCTGCTGACGGAGGCCGCGGTGCGGACCGTCCTGGAGGCGCGGGACGCCGAGATCGCGAACGCCTTCGGGAAGGACGCCCAGGTGACGTTCCTGCGCTCGCACCGCCGCTATGTCGGCGACCGGCTCATCCGCGTGGCCGCGCCGCACCGCATCCTTGACCCCAGGCACGGCCCGCTGGTCGCGGTGCGGCTCAACGTGCTCACGCGCAAGGCGCTCGGGGGCCTCGAGACCGACCTGTCGGCGCGCTGCCTGTCGCCGGCAGGCCATGCGGTGCCGGGGCTCTTCGCCGCCGGGGAGGCCGCTGGGTTCGGCGGCGGCGGCATGATGGGCTACAACGCGCTCGAGGGGACGTTCTTGGGCGGATGCCTGTTCTCCGGACGCGTGGCCGGCCGGGCCGCGGCCGCGGGCTGACCGGCGCAGAGGAACGGGCGCGCCGGCAGGCCTTGGGGGTTGGCTGGCGGCGCGCCCGTGGTGCCGGGCTTTGGGGGGATACCCGGCGGTAACGATCCTAGGCGACGCTTCGTGCCGATACAGGACGTCTTTACGGATTCATAACGGCTGTCATGCGCCTCGGCACGCAGCGGCCGCGTTGCCTGGCCCGGACATGGGAAGAGGCCCCCGATCCAGCTGGATCGGGGGCCTCTTCGAGAGTGGTTGCGGGGACAGGATTTGAACCTGCGACCTCTGGGTTATGAGCCCAGCGAGCTACCGAACTGCTCCACCCCGCGGCGCTCAACCAACTATACACGTCCGCGGATGAGGGCGCCAATCGACATCAAACGAGCCCAAATGGTGCAGTCGTGCCGGCAGTGCGGCAGGGTCAGCCGAGGTGCTCGACGAGGTCGGCCGCGATGCCGTTGTAGGTCGCGGGGGTCAGGGCCAGGAGACGGGCCTCCGCGTCGGCGGAGAGGCCGAGCCCGGAGACGAACTCCTTCATGCGGGCCGCGTCCACGCGGTGGCCGCGCGTGAGGTCCTTGAGCCTCTCGTAGGGGTTGTCCATGCCCTCGACGCCAGCGATCGCCTCGGCCCGCATGACCATCTGGATCGCCTCGGCGAGGACCTCCCAGTTGGTGTCGAGGTCCGCGGCGAGCACATCCTCGGCGACGTCGAGGCGCTCGAGGCCCTTCGCGACATTGGAGATCGCCAGGAGCGAGTGGCCGAACGCGACGCCGATGTTGCGCTGGCTCGACGAGTCCGTGAGGTCGCGCTGCCAGCGCGAGGTGACGAGCGTCGCGCCGAGCGTGTCGAGCAGGGCCGAGGAGATCTCAAGGTTCGCCTCGGCGTTCTCGAACCGGATCGGGTTGACCTTGTGCGGCATGGTCGAGGAGCCCGTGGCGCCCGCGACCGGGATCTGAGCGAAGTAGCCGATCGAGATGTAGCTCCAGATGTCCGTGCAGACGTTGTGCAGGATCCGGTTGAAGCGGGCCATGTCCGCGTACAGCTCGGCCTGCCAGTCGTGGGACTCGATCTGGGTGGTGAGCGGGTTCCACGTCAGCCCCAGGCCCTCGACGAAGGACTTCGAGACCTCCTGCCAGTCTGCCGTCGGGACGGAGGCGTAGTGCGCGGCGTAGGTGCCGGTGGCACCGTTGATCTTGCCGAGGTACTCGGTGCGCCCGATCCGGTCGAGCTGGCGGCCCAGCCGGTGGGCGATGACGGCGAGCTCCTTGCCCAGCGAGGTGGGGGTCGCCGGCTGGCCGTGGGTGCGCGAGAGCATGGCGACGTCCCGGTTGGCCCGCGCCATCTCGGCGACCTGCCCCACGAGCGCGCGGGCAGCGGGCAGCCACACGTCCTCGACCGCGCCCTTGATGCCGAGGGCGTAGGAGAGGTTGTTGACGTCCTCCGAGGTGCAGCCGAAGTGCACCATCGGGGTGAGGTTCTTGATGCCGAGGGACTCGAGGCGGCGGCCGATGTAGTACTCGACGGCCTTGACGTCGTGCACCGTGACGGCCTCGATCTCCGCGAGCTCGGCGACCGAGGCAGCGTCGAATTCGGTCACGATCTTCCGCAGGCCCTCCTCCTGCTCGGGGCTCAGGGGGCCGGCGCCGGGCAGGACGCTGTTGCGGGTCAGGTGGATGAGCCACTCGACCTCCACTGCCACGCGGTCCCGGTTCAGCGCGGCCTCGGACAGGTAGTCGACGAGCGGCGCGGCGGCTGGGCGGTAGCGGCCGTCGAGCGGCCCGAGGGCGATCCTGTTCTGTGCGGGCCCGCCCGCAGTCTCACCGGCGGCGGCCAGGGAGAGTCGTCCGGACGGAATGCGCGAAGGGGAGTCAGCCATGGCCTCCATTCTTCCACGGAGCTCCTGCGGTCGCCGCGCGGCCGCTGAGGGCAAGGACGGCGGGCGACTGCTCCTCCACAGGTGGCCGGCTGGGCGTGTCGTCCACATACGACGCCGTGGCCCCGCCGTTGCCCGGCGGCCGCGCCTAGCGTCGTGGGCAGGCCGGGCTGAGGGTGCGCGGCGGAGCGGGGGAGCGGACATGGCGGGCATGGGTCCAGGAATGGGCGGCTTCGGAGACGACGGCTTCTCGGGAGCGGGCTCGGCTTCCCGCATTGCCGGGGCGTGCCGCGGGCACAGCGAGGCGGACCTCCAAGCCGCGTCCAGACATCTGGCGGCCGCGCAGGAGGAGGCACAGACCGCCGAGGCCGCTGCCGCGAGGGCTCGGTCGGCGGAGTGGTCCGGTCCTGCCGCGGCAGCGTTCAGGATGAAGGCCGAGGCCCTCCGCCTCCAGATCGCCGCCGTGGCCACAGGGCTCGCGGGGCTGGCCGCGGTCCTGGTCGCGCTGCAGGCGGACGCGGCCTCGTGCCCGGGGGCTGGCGGCCAGGGCACCGGCGGTCCGGGCGCTCTGGCCGCCATGTCACCGCCGGGGGCCGCGCGAGGTCCGGTGTTCGCTGGCCCGGTGCCGCCGATCGTGCCGCAGCCGGCGCCGAGCCCCCTGCTCCCCGACCCGGCGCCTTCCCAGCCGGTCTTCCTCGCCCAGACGCCAGGGGCACAGTGCCGATGAGCATCGACGAGAAGGACGCGGACTGGCACCGTGAGCGTGATCCCACGACCTTCACGGTCACGGGCGGCGCCGCATTCCGCGTCGACACCGCCGCCCTGGCCGAGGCGGCGTCCGCCCTCGCCTCGGCCGCTGACGCCGCGGGGCGCATCGGTGCCGGCATCGAGTCGGCGCGCGCCGCCGTGTGGCGGGGCGCGTGCGCTGGGTCCGCGGCGGCGCGGTTCGACGACGACGCGTCCGCGCTTGTCCGGGCTGCCGGCATTCTGCGGCTGGACCTCGCGGCGACTCGGCAGGCCGTGGATGCTTCGGCCCGCGCCTATGCCGACGCCGAGGCGGGGCGGGCCTCCGGCGCCGAGGGGCTGCAGGGCCTCGCGCGGTTCCTCGTGGGGGCGGCCGCGCCCGGAATCCCATGGAACCATGTCCGGTTCGCGCCCGGACGCTTCCTCGCGGGGGGTCTGAACGGGGCCGCGGCGGTGGGATCCGCGGCCGCTGCCTCCGGGGCCCTCGGCGGGCTGGGCCCGCTTCTTGCCCCTTGGCTGCCCGCGGGCGGCCCCTCGGACCGCATCGGTGTTGCGAGGTCGCAGGCCGTCAGCGGGGAGGGCAGTCCCGCCTCCTTCGCCTACGCCGCCCAGAGCCTGCGACAGGCCCAGGGAGCGGCGACCCTCGAGGACGGAAGCCCGGTCCCGCCGTCGTCGATTCTGGTCGAGCGCGTGCCGCGCGGTGACGGCACGACGGCGCTCATGGTCACTGTCCCGGGGACTCAGACCTGGAATCCGGACGATCCTGCCGGAGGCGTCTTCGACGCGGAGGGCAACCTCCACGGCCTCGCCTCACGGGACAGCCATGCCCGGCAGCTCATCGAGCGGGCCCTCGCCGACCAGGACCTCAAGGACGGTGACGTCGTCGTCTTCAACGCCCACAGCCAAGGGTCCCTGCACGTCTTCGGCCTCCTCGAGGACGAGGACTTCCGGCGGCGCTACCCGGTGGCTGCCGTCACCGTCCTCGGCGGCATCCCCACGGCCTTCGCGATCCCAGACGACGTGGCGGTGCTGAGCGTGCGGCAGGAGGACGACGTCGTTCCCGCACTGTCGGGATCCGCGCCGGTCCCTTCGCCGAACGTGGTCGACGTCCGGACCCCGGCGCATCGGGACCGGCCGCTCGCGGAGGATGTCCTCGGCCTCGTAGGCGCCGCCCATTCGCTCGACAGGTACGCGATCGACGCCCAGGCGCTCGACCGGTCGACCGATCCCTCGGTGGTCGGCTATGCCGCCGTCCTGGGCGCCGCCCTCGGGGGAGGCGCGGCTGCCTCGGCGGCGCCCGCCGTCCGAGGGGACGCGCAGACGGGCGGCCCGGCAGGCCAGCGCGAGCGCTTCATCTACACCGGCACCGACACGAGGACGCCTGCCACGCCGGCCCCGGGCGCCGCGCCGGCCTCGGCGGCCGCGCCGCCTGCAGCGTCCGGGCGGCAGACACCGGGTGAGTCACGGTGAGGCCGCGGCTACTTCCTGTCTGCCCCGACGACCCAGCTCACTACCGCCGAGACGAGGGAGACGATGATCGCGCCCAGGACGGCGGTCCAGAAGAACGAGTCGATGGTCAGGTGGACCGGCGTGTAGCTCGACAGCCACGCCGTGAGGGCGAGCATCGCGGCGTTGATGACGAGGGCGAACAGGCCCAGGGTCAGGCACGTGACCGGCAGCGACAGGAAGCTCACGATGGGCCGGACGAGGGCGTTGACGAGGCCGAAGATCAGGCCGATGAACAGGTAGGCGAGGACGATGCCCACCGTATCGCTCGCAGTTCCTGCCCCCGCCCCGGCTGCGGCCTCCGCCGTGGCGGAGGAGGTGATGTCCATGCCCGGCAGGAGCCATGCGGCGACGCACAGGGCAACGGCATTGACGACGACCCGGAGCAGGAACTGCATCATGGGCCCATGCTCGCACAGCAAACTGTGCCCTGGGCCACGACTACCCTAGACGGTATGACTTCACCGCTGAACCAGACCGACGGAGCCGAAGCCGCCGCCGTCGCAGCCGGGGTCGCGGGCGTGATCCCTCGCCCAGTCGTCGACCGGCTCCCAAAGTACGCCGCGGGCAAACCCCCGGCTCCCGTCCCGGGGCTCGAGAGCTACAAGCTCTCCTCCAACGAGAACCCGCTCCCGCCGCTCCCTGCCGTCCTCGAGGCGATCGCGCACGAGAGCGCGATCAACCGCTATCCGGACCCCGTGTCCTCGCGCCTGCGCACCGCCCTCGCAGGATTCCTCGACGTCCCGGCGGAGGACATCGTCACGGGCGGGGGCAGCCTCGGCGCCCTCAACCAGCTCCTCGCGGCCTTCGCAGGCCAGCAGGACGACGGCACCCAGGACGAGGTCGTGTACGCATGGCGCTCGTTCGAGGCGTACCCCATCTCGGTCGGGCTCGCCGGAGCCAAGAGCGTGCAGGTTCCCGTCACAGCGGACGGGCGGCACGACCTCGAGGCGATGGCCGCCGCGGTCAACGAGCGGACGAAGGTCGTGCTGCTGTGCACCCCCAACAACCCCACGGGGCCTGCCCTGCGGCGCGCGGAGACGGTCCGGTTCATCGAGTCGGTCCCGAGCAGCGTCCTGGTGGTCGTCGACGAGGCGTACCAGGAGTTCGTCCGTGACCCGGAGGCCGTGGACGGGATCGAGCTCTACCGGACGTACGCCAACGTGGTCGTCCTCAGGACCTTCTCGAAGGCCCACGGCCTCGCAGGCCTTCGGGTCGGCTACTCGGTCTCGCGCCCGGAGATCACGCAGTACCTGCGCGTGGCGGCTCCCCCCTTCGCCGTGTCGTCCATCGCCGAGAGCGCCGCGATCGCCTCGCTCCGCAACTACGAGGACGTTGTAGGAAGGGTACAAAGCCTCGTGGATGAGCGGGACCGCGTCGTCGCCGGTCTGCGCGAGCTGGGCTGGGAGGTCCCGGACGCGCAGGGCAACTTCGTGTGGCTGCCGCTCGGCGAGGCAACCCCCGAGTTCGCGGCCCGCGCCGGGGAACTGGCCCTGTCCGTGAGGGCGTTCGGGGTCGAGGGTGCGCGCGTGAGCATCGGCGAAGTCGAGGCGAACACCCGGTTCCTCGAGCTCTGTAGGTCCTTCACAAAGGTGCCCGAGGACTTCCTGAGGTAATCGACATGCGCGGCGGCCCGGCCGCACTCTGTAGAGTTGCAGCGGGGCCGTCGCTGTATTCCGCCCGTGGAATGAATTCCTGATTGGGAATATATGCAGGCGGAACCCCGCGCCCGGGCCCCCGGGACGGTGACCCGACGGCAGCGAGGAGGCGGTATGGGAGTGGAACTGCCCACTACCGAATTCAGCGACATCCCGGACGAGCTCTGGCTCGAGCTGGAAGCCCATGCGCACGACGGCGCTGAGGGCCATCACGCCATGGTCCAGCTCCTCGACGAGGAGGGCCGCTTCCGCGGGGACTCGAAGCTGGCGTCGACTATTCGGGGCCTGAGTGCAGATTCCCTTCGAGGCATGTACCGGGACATGGCCGCGGTGCGCCGCTTCGACCTTGAAGCCACGGCGCTGCAGCGGCAGGGGCAGCTCTCGCTCTGGGTCCCCGTGCGCGGCCAGGAGGCCGCCCAGATCGGATCCGGCCGGGCCACCCAGTCCCAGGACTACCTCTTCCCCACCTACCGCGAACACGGCGTGGCGCTGACCCGCGGTGTCGAGCTCGGCGAGCTCCTCCGCCTCTTCCGCGGCATCTCCAACGGCGGATGGGACCCCCGGCAGACCGGCTTCCACCTGTACACGCTCGTGCTCGCCGCCCAGGTCCCCCACGCGGTGGGATATGCCATGGGCATGCAGCGCGACGCCGCGCGTGCCCAGGCGGCCGGCTCCGCCCCGGCGGACTCCGAGCGTGGCGCCGTGGTCGCCTACTTCGGCGATGGCGCGAGCTCCGAGGGCGACGTCCACGAGTCGATGGTCTTCGCCGCGAGTTTCAAGGCGCCGGTCGTGTTCTTCTGCCAGAACAACCAGTGGGCCATCTCGGTCCCGGCCGAGGTCCAGTCCCGCGTGCCGCTCTTCAACCGGGCCAAGGGGTACGGCTTCCCGGGCGTGCGCGTGGACGGCAACGACGTCCTCGCCGTCTACGCGGTGACCCAGTGGGCCCTCGAGCGCGCCAGAAGCGGCAAGGGCCCCGTGCTCATCGAGGCGTTCACCTACCGCCTGGGCGCACACACGACCGCCGACGACCCCAGCAAGTACCGGCTCACCGACGAGGAGAAGTCGTGGGTCGCCAAAGACCCGCTGGCACGCTTCGAGAAGTACCTGCGCGACCAGGGGATCGCCGATGACGCGTTCTTCGCCGACGTTGCCGCCGAGGGCGACGCCCTCGCCGCCAAGGCCCGGGCCGATGTCCTCAGCTTCGCCCCGCCCACCATGGAGGACGCCTTCTCCCACGTGTACGCCGAGGCCCACCCCCTCGTGGCCGAGGAACTCGCGTGGCACCGCGACTACGAGGCGGGCTTCGCGGACCCCGACGGCGCAGCCGTCGCCGAGCACACCACGGAAGGCGGCCGCTGATGCCCACGATGACGATCGCCAAGGCCATCAACGCCGGCCTCCGCGCCGCCCTCGACCAGGACGAGACCGTCCTGCTCATGGGTGAGGACATCGGCACCCTCGGCGGCGTCTACCGCGTGACCGAGGGACTCAAGTCAGAGTTCGGGGGCGACCGCGTGGTCGACAGCCCCCTGGCCGAGTCGGGAATCATCGGCACGAGCATCGGGCTGTCCATGCGCGGCTACCGCCCCGTCGCCGAGATCCAGTTCGACGGGTTCGTGTTCCCCGGCTTCAACCAGATCACCACCCAGCTGGCCAAGATGCACGCGCGCAGCCGCGGCCAGATCACCGTGCCCGTGACCATCCGCATCCCCTATGGCGGCGGGATCGGCTCGGTCGAGCACCACTCCGAGTCTCCGGAGGCGCTCTTCGCCCACACCGCGGGCCTGAGGATCCTCACGCCCTCCAACCCCCACGACGCCTACTGGATGACCCAGCAGGCCATCGCCTGCGAGGACCCGGTCATCGTGTTCGAGCCCAAGCGGCGCTACTGGCTCAAGGGCGAGGTCGACACCGAGAACCCGGGGGCGAGCGCGGACCCGTTCCGTGCGCACGTCGTGCACGAAGGCGCCGACGCGACGGTCGTGGCGTACGGGCCGCTCGTCCCGGTGGCGCTCGCAGCAGCCGAGGCCTCCGCAGAGGACGGCCGCAGCGTCGAGGTCATCGACCTCCGCTCCATCTCGCCGATCGACTTCGACGCCGTCGTCGCCTCCGTCCAGAAGACGGGCCGGCTCGTCGTCGCGCACGAGGCGCCCACCTTCGGCGGCATCGGCGGGGAGATCGCCTCGCGGGTCTCCGAGCGGGCGTTCCTGTCCCTCGAGGCTCCCGTGATCCGCGTCGGGGGCTTCCACATGCCCTATCCCGTCGCGAAGGTCGAGGAGCACTACCTCCCGGACATCGACCGCATCCTCGAAGCCCTCGACCGCGCCTTCGCCTACTAGGAGCACAGCCCGTGACGCAGCAGATCTTCACCCTCCCCGACGTCGGCGAAGGGCTCACCGAGGCCGAGATCGTCGCTTGGAAGGTCAAGGCCGGGGACACGGTCGCGATCAACGACATCATCTGCGAGATCGAGACCGCCAAGAGCCTTGTCGAGCTCCCCAGCCCGTACGCGGGGACCGTCCTCGAGCTGCTCGCGCCCGAGCACGAGACCATCGAGGTGGGGACGGCCATCATCGCGATCGGCGAAGGCACCGCTGCCTCCAGCGCCTCTGCGGGTGCCTCGCCTTCTGTTCCGGGCGCCGCCGCGGCTGCCGAGTCGGCCGTGCCGGTGATGCAGGAGCCGGGAGTGGAGAGCGGGCCGCTCGTCGGGTCGGGCCCGAAGGCCGACGCCGCGAAGCGCCGGCCGCGGAAGTCTGCGCCCACGCCTGCACCCGCGGCCGCGCCGTCTGCGCGTGAGGCGAAGCCCGTGCCCGCCACGGTGTCGTCGCCGCAGGCCGCGGCCGCCCCGCGGGAGGTGGGGAACGGCGTCGTCGGGCTCCTCTCCCGGGTCCTCGCGAAGCCGCCGGTGCGGCGCATCGCGAAGGAGCTCGGCATCAACCTCGCCGACGTCCCGGCCACGGGCGCGCGGGGCGAGGTGACGCGCGCGGACCTCGAGTCCTACCAGGCCCAGCGCGAGCGCGAGCTGGATGAGGCGCCGAAGTTCTGGGACCACCCGAACCAGTCCCGCGAGCGGCGCATCGAGGTCATCCCCGTGCGCGGCGTCCGCAAGGCGACCGCCAAGGCCATGGTCGACTCGGCGTTCAGCGCCCCGCACGTGAGCATCTTCGTCGACGTCGACGCCTCCCGGACCATGGAGTTCGTCCAGCGGCTCAAGAAGTCCCGCGACTTCGAGGGCATCAAGGTCTCGCCCCTGCTGATCCTCGCGAAGGCGGTCATCTGGGCCGCAGCGCGCAACCCCAGCGTCAACTCTGAATGGGCGACCTCGGACCAGGGCGACGAGATCCACGTCAAGCACTACATGAACCTCGGCATCGCCGCTGCGACGCCGCGCGGACTGCTCGTGCCGAACATCAAGGACGCCCAGGACCTTTCCCTCAAGGAGCTCGCGGTCGCGCTCAACGACCTTGCGACCACAGCGCGCGCCGGCAAGACCAAGCCCGCGGACATGACCGGCGGCACCATGACTATCACGAACATCGGCGCCCTCGGTATCGACATCGGCACCCCGATCATCAACCCGGGCGAGGTCGCCATCGTGGCATTCGGCACGATCAAGCAGAAGCCGTGGGTCGTCTCGGGCGAGGTGATCCCACGCTGGATCACGACCCTCGGCGGCTCCTTCGACCACCGCGTGGTCGACGGCGACCTCTCGGCCCGCTTCATGGCCGACGTCGCGGCGATCATGGAGGAGCCCGCGCTCCTGCTCGACTGACCCCGCCGGCCCAACTGACCCCGCCGGCCCAGCTGACCCCGCGGGCGCAAGCGACCCGGCCTTGCCGCGAGCCCGTGCCGGGCGGACAATGGCGCCGGCAGCTGGGGCTGGTCCCGACGCCGACCGGCGCCGCCCCCCGCTGCGGGAGGCTGATTCACATGGCGGCATCCATGGGCACCGGGGCGGTGAGCGCCAGCCCGACCGGACCGCAGATCATCGCCCGGCTCGAACGGCTCGAGGTGTGGAGTCTCTCCTACCTCTTCATCGGGATCATCGGGCTCGGATTCCTGTTCACGTTCTACGACATCTTCGACATCAACGTCTCGTTCATCCAGACGTGCATCGAGCTCAACAAGGGCTGCACCCCGGAGACCGCGCTCGAGGCGCTTCCCCTCCCGGTGCTGCTGAACCTCGCCGGCTACGTGCTCGGCACCCTGGTCCTGAGCCCGATCGCGGACCGGATCGGCCGGCGCAACATGCTCATGATCACGATGCTGGTCACGGGCCTGGGCTCGCTCTACAACGCGCTGGTGGGCGACTACGTGAACTTCAACATCGCCCGCATCGTCACCGGTATCGGGATCGGCGCGGACCTCGCGATCGTGAACACCTACATCAACGAGGTGGCTCCCCGGCCGGCACGCGCGAAGTTCACGACCATCATCTTCATCATGTCCGCGCTCGGGGCGTTCTTCGGGATCTGGCTGGGGCTCTTCCTCACGACGCCGCCCACCCCGTGGCCGCTCGGCCTGCCCTTCGCCGTGGCCGGCCCGAGCTTCGAAACCGGCTGGCGGTGGATGTACGGCATCGGCGCGCTCCTGGCCGTCATCGCGGTGCTGCTGAGGATCGAGCTGCCCGAGTCGCCCCGCTGGCTGATCGGCCAGGGCCGCCTCGGCGACGCGGACCGCGTGGTGCGCGACATGGAGTCCAGGGCGGCCAAGCACGGGCCGCTGGCCGAGCCGGTGGCGTCCGACGTCCAGGGCGCCATCACTCCGCCCTCCCCGATCCCGTACCGGGACCTGTTCACGAGCCCGCTGTACGTGCGCCGGATGGTCCTCCTGTTCTGCATCTGGTTCATCGGGTACATCACGGTGTACTCGTTCGCGTCCGGGTTCACGGCGGTCCTGTCGGCCCTGCAGTACCCGCCGCCCGAGGCGGGCGTGATCGCCGCGGTCGGGACGCTGGGCTTCGTGGCGGAGGCCGCGATCATGAGTGCCATCGTGGAGAAGCTCGAGAGGCGCTACTGGCTGCCGATCGGCGCGGCCGTGACGATCATCGGCTCGCTGGTCGTCGCCGCGGCGGGAACCAACATCTGGCTCTCGTTCCTCGGCGCGATCCTCATCTTCGCGGGCTTCAACCTGTGGGTCTCGCCGACCTACGCGCTCACGGCCGAGTCGTTCCCCACCCGGGCCCGCACCACGGGGTTCGCGATCGTCGACGGGGCCGGGCACATCGGCGGCGGCATCGGGGTCATGGTGATCGCCCCGTTCCTGCCGCACCTGTCGGTCCTGTGGGCGCTCCTGCTCATCTCGGTGTTCCTCGTGATCGCGGCCGTCCTGGTCCAGTTCACCCCGCACACGCGCAACAGGCACCTGGACCACATCTCGCCCTAGCCGTGCTCGGCTCAGCTGGACGCGGGCCGCTCCGCCCCCTCGAGGCGGTCCACGAGGGCGAGCCCGCGTTCGGCCCAGGCCACCTCGGCCCGCGCCCGCTCGATCAGCCCCTCGTACGCGAACACCTTGTACTCGACGATGCGCTGCCACTCGTCCTCGGGCTGGCCTTCGAGGCGCCGCGCGAGGGTCGGGTTGGTGTGGTCGCGGAGGGTCCGGATCATGTCCTCCCAGTCGCGGATCCGGCCGCCGTGGTAGTCGATGTGGTCGCGGAAGAACTGCCGCCCGGCGTCCGGCTCGGCCCACTCGAGGTACGCGGCCCGCAGCCGCAGCGGGTCCCGCTCGCGCGTGTACTGCGGCGGCTCGTTGAGCCACGCGCGGAAGGCAGCCACGCCGTCGACCGTGATCTCGTAGCGCTTCTTGGTGCCCTTCCTGCCCCATGGGACCGTCTCGCCGCGGATGAGGCCGTCCTGTTCCATGCGCCGCAACTCCGGGTATATCTGCGAGTCCGGCGCGTGCCACACGTAGCCCACGGACGTCTCGAAGTTCTTGTAGACGTCGTAGCCGGTCATCGGCTGCGACGTCAGCATCGCCAGGAGGGCGAACCTCAGGCTCACGGGCCACCTCGTTTCGTGTCAGTAGCCAGCCTACCCAGCCCTTGCCAACTAACTATGAACATAGGTAGTCTGTGTCTCGAATCACCAACTATCTACATCGATAGATAGTCCCGGTCAGCGACGACCGCCACGGAAGGACACCGATGTCTGGCACCCACCCCGCCTCGACCACCAACAAGACCCTGGGCCACCCGCTCAATGCCTGGTACGCCGCCGCCTGGGACCACGAGGTCACGCGCAAGCCGATGGCCCGCACCATCGCGAACCGCCCGCTCGCGCTCTTCCGCACTGAGGACGGCCGGGCGGTCGCCCTTGCCGACGCGTGCTGGCACCGCCTCGCCCCTCTCTCGATGGGCAAGACCGTGGGCCGCGACGAGATCCAGTGCCCCTACCACGGGCTCCGGTACAACTCCGCAGGACGCTGCACCTCCATGCCCGCGCAGGAGACCATCAACCCCTCCGCCGTGGTCCCCTCGTTCCCAGTCGTGGACCGCTACCGGTACGTGTGGGTGTGGCTCGGCGACCCGGAGCTGGCGGACCCCGAGCTCATCCCGGACATGCGCCAGATGACCTCGCCCGAGTGGGCCGGGGACGGCGAGACCATCTACGCGCCGTGCAACTACCAGCTCGTGCTCGACAACCTCATGGACCTCACGCACGAGGAGTTCGTCCACTCGTCCTCGATCGGCCAGGACGAGCTCTCCGAGTCCGACTTCGAGGTCACGCACGACGACCGCACCGTCACCGTCTCCCGGTGGATGAAGGACATCGAGCCGCCGCCCTTCTGGCTCAAGAACATGCGGGACAAGTTCCCCGGCTTCGAGGGCCGGGTCGACCGGTGGCAGATCATCACCTTCCAGGCGCCCTCGACCATCACCATCGACGTCGGCGTCGCGAAGGCCGGCACGGGCGCCCCCGAGGGCGACCGCAGCCAGGGCGTCAACGGCTTCGTGATGAACACGATCTCGCCCGAGACGGACAGGACGTGCCACTACCTCTGGGCGTTCATGCGCAACTACCGCCTCGAGAGCCAGCTCATCACCACCCAGCTCCGCGACGGCGTGCACGGCGTGTTCGGCGAGGACGAGGAGATGCTCAAGGCCCAGCAGGCCGCGATCGACGCGAACCCGGACTACGAGTTCTACAGCCTCAACATCGACAAGGGCGGCATGTGGGTCCGGCGCCTCATCGAGCGCATGCTCGAGTCCGAGGGCCGACTCCCCGGCGCCGCGGCTCCCGCCCCCGTCGCCCAGCCCATGCCCCAGCCCGCGCAGGTCGGTGCCTGACCGTGGCGGCGCAGTCCTCAGCCATCTGGCAGCGCGGGCGGGTCGTCGAGGCGCGTGACGTCGCGCGGGGCATCCGGCGGATCGTCATCGCCCCCGAGAAGCCGGTCAGGGCGGCCGCGGGCACCCACGTGGACGTCGCCGTCGTGATCGACGGCCAGCCCGATGTGCGCTCCTACTCGATCGTCGAGGCGGACGACGACGGCGCGCGCCTCGCGCTGTCCGTGTACCGCACGCCCGCCTCGCGCGGCGGGAGCGTGTACATGCACGCGCTCGAGCCCGGCGCGGAGGTCGAGCTGACCCAGCCGATGCAGAACTTTCCGCTGCGCGTGGGCGCCCGGCGCTACGTGGTCCTCGCCGGCGGCATCGGCGTGACCGCGGTCCTCGGGATGGCGCGCATCCTGGCCCGCACCGGCGCGGACTACCGGTTCGTGTACGCGGGACGCAGCCGCGCGGCCATGGCCTACCTCGACGACCTCGTCGCCGAGCACGGCGACCGGCTCGAGGTCCACGTCGACGACGAGGGCTCGAGCCTGGACGTCCCGACGCTCCTGGCGGACGTGGACCTCGACACCGAGCTGTACATGTGCGGCCCGATCCGCCTCATGGACGCGGTGCGGCGCACGTGGCAGGACCTCGAGCTGTCCCTGCCGAACCTGCGCTACGAGACGTTCGGCAACAGCGGCTGGTTCGACCCCGAGGAGTTCGTGGTGCGGATTCCGCGCCTCGGCATCCAGGCAGTCGTGCCCAAGGGCCGGTCCATGCTCGAGGCGCTCGAGGACGCGGGGGCGGACATGATGTCCGACTGCCGCAAGGGGGAGTGCGGCCTCTGCGAGGTGCGGGTCCTCGGCCTCGAGGGCCGCCTCGACCACCGGGACGTGTTCTACAGCGACCGCCAGCAGCACGCCTCCGAGAAGATGTGCTGCTGCGTCTCGCGCGCCATCACCAGCAGGGAATCCGTGACCGCGGGGAGTGGCCCCGCCGTCGTGACCATCGAAGTGAGCTGAGAATGACACCTGACCTCCGGGCCCGCATCGAGGCGGCCCCCATGCGCACGGCCCAGTGGCTCGTCGTCGCGCTCGCCACGGCGCTCAACGCGCTCGACGGCTTCGACGTGCTCGCCATGGCGTTCACGTCGGCCCGCGTCTCCAAGGACTTCGGCCTGACCGGCGGCGAACTGGGGATGCTCCTCAGTGCCGGCCTGGTGGGCATGGCCATCGGCTCGCTCGTGCTCGGGCCGATCGCGGACCGGATCGGGCGCCGGCCCGTCCTGATCCTCTCGGTCTCCCTCTCCGCCGTCGGCATGCTCCTGTCCGCCACGGCGGGCGGTGCCTGGCAGCTGGGGCTCTGGCGGGTCGTGACCGGCCTCGGGGTCGGCGGCATCCTCGCCTGCACCAACGTGCTCGTGAGCGAGTTCTCCTCGAAGAAGCTCCGCGGCCTCGCGATCAGCATCTACACGGCCGGATACGGCGTCGGTGCCACGGTCGGCGGCAGCGCGGCCGTGTGGCTGCAGGCGACGTTCGGCTGGCACGCCGTGTTCGTCGGCGGCGCCGCCGCGACTGCCGTCCTGCTCGTGGCCGTCCTCCTCGTCGCTCCCGAGAGCATCGACTTCCTCGCCACGCGCCGCCCGCGCGGGTACGAGGCCCGGCTCGCGCGCCTCGCCCGCCGCCTGCGCCTCGGCGGTGCCGAGACCGCGGACGTCCTCGCGGTGCCCGTCGCGGACGCCACGCGGCCGGATCCGTCCGGCACGACCGTGGGCCAGCTCTTCGCCCGCCCCAACCTCCGCACGACCCTGCTGGTCTGGGGCGCGTTCTTCGTGGTGATGTTCGGGTTCTACTTCGTGAACAGCTGGACTCCCAAGCTCCTGGTGACCGCGGGGATGACCGAGAGCCAGGGCGTGGTGGGCGGGCTCATGCTCACGCTCGGCGGAACGGTCGGCTCGATCGCCTACGGCGCGTTCGCCGCGAAGTGGCACCGCCGCACCGTCATGCTGTGGTTCACGGTGCTCGCCGCGGTCGCGACAGGCGTCTTCATCTCGACGGCGGGCGTCCTGGCCCTCGCCTTCGTGGTCGGCGTCCTGCTCGGCGCCCTCATCAACGGCTGCATCGCCGGCCTGTACGTCATCACGCCCTCGGCCTACGCCGCGAGCCTGCGCAGCACGGGGGTCGGCTGGGCGATCGGCATCGGGCGCATCGGCGCGATCATCGCCCCGCTGGTGACCGGGGCGCTGCTGGACACCGGGTGGACCCCGAACGGGCTCTACCTCGCGGTCGGCGCCGTGATCCTGATCGGCGCCGTCGCGGTGTACTTCCTGCCCCGCGACGCCAGCGCAGGCCGCGCGGCAGGGGAGCCGGCGGAGCCGGAGGCGGTCGCCGCGCACTGACACGCCCACGACGCCCGACGGCGGCG
Source organism: Sinomonas sp. R1AF57 (assembly GCF_002224485.1). Lineage (GTDB taxonomy): Bacteria > Actinomycetota > Actinomycetes > Actinomycetales > Micrococcaceae > Sinomonas > Sinomonas flava. Next base: position 3,326,711 of record NZ_CP022463.1, on the reverse strand, counting down.
ACGCACCCCGCGCGGGCGCGTCGCCGCCGTCGTGCTCGGGGGGCTCCGCGTGGAAGACTGGGAGGATGCTGAGCAGGTCCCGGCCCGCGCAGGCGGCGCCACCGCCCCAGACGCCGCGCACCGCCGTCGCGCGCGTGCTCAGCGAGGTGTTCCAGCCGCCGTTCACGATCGCGGTCCAGCTCATCGTGAGCCCCGCCGCGAGCCCGGGCTGGCCCGAGACGTGGTGGTACGGGGCCTTCGCGGCCCTCTTCACCTGCGTGCTCCCGTTCGGCATCCTCCTGGCCCTGGTCAAGGCCGGACGCGTCACCGACCACCACGTCAGCCAGCGCACCCAGCGCGCGCCGGTCCTCGCGATGGCGGTCGGATGCGTGCTCGCGGGCCTGGCTGTCCTCGCGGTCCTCGGCGCCCCGGCGTCAGTCATGGCGATGACCGTGGCGATCGTCGCCGGGATCGCCTTCCTCGCTGTCGTGAGCCTGTGGTGGAAGGTGAGCGGCCACGCGTCCGCGATCGCGTCCTCGACCACGGCGGCGGTGCTGCTGCTCGGCCCGGACTGGTGGCCGCTCTTCTTGCTCGTGCCCCTGGTCGGGTGGTCCCGCGTGGCCCTCGGGGCCCACACTCTCGGGCAGGTCGTCGCGGGCGCCCTCGTGGGTCCGGTGGTGATCGTCGGGCTGTGGTGGCTCCTCCTCGGCGCGGGCTGACCGCCACGCGAACATGCTTCATCGTGCTTCTGATACGGAGAAACTCTCAATGAAGGCGGAATAGATATTTCCGCAACCTAATCGGTGGTCCTACGCTGGAAGGCACCGGCCTCTGCCGGACCGGACACCCGTGACGAGAGCAGGCGAGGGGGCCATGGAGACGCGACACCTGAGGTACTTCGTCGCGGTCGCCGAGGAGCGGCACTTCGGCCGCGCGGCCCAGCGCCTGCACATGGCCCAGCCGCCGCTGTCCCAGCAGATCAAGCAGCTCGAGGAGCAGCTCGGCACGCCCCTGTTCGAGCGCACCACCCGCAAGGTCGAGCTGACCCCCGCCGGCGAGCTGCTCCTCGAGCGCGGCCGCCGCATCCTGCAGGACCTCGAGGAGCTCGAGTCGGACGTCGCGCAGGTGGGAGCCGGTGCGGCGGGCGTGCTCCGCGTCGGCTTCTCCGGCTCGGCCACCTACCGGCTGCTCCCGCCGCTCGTGCAGAAGGCCCGCCGCGAGCTGCCCGGCCTCAAGCTCAGCGTCCACGGCGAGATGCTCACGCCGCAGATGGTGGCCGACCTCGAGGAGGGCAGGCTCGACGTCGCCGTCCTCCGCCCGCCGGTCGACTCGCCGGAGGTCGACCTGGCCTTCCTCGACCAGGACCGACTCGTCGCCGCGCTCCCTGCCGACTCCCCGTGGGCGGAGCGTTCCCAGCTCGACCTCGCCGATCTCGCGGGCGAATCGTTCGTCGGGTACCCCGCCCAGTCCGTCGTGACCCGGATCTTCCGCGAAGCGTGCCACCGCGAGGGCTTCACGCCCCGCGTCGTCCAGGAGGCCGCCGAGACCTCGACCCTCCTCGCGCTCGTCGCCGCCGGGATGGGCCTCGCGCTCGTGCCCATGACGACCCGCCGGTTCGCGTTCCAGGGCATCGTCTTCCGGCCCGTGCGCAACGCCCCGCCGGTGGACCTGGCGGTCGCGTGGCGGCGCGGCGCCCAGACGCCGCTCGTCCGCCGCTTCCTCGCCCTCTTCGACACCGTGTCCGCACCCGCGCACGACGGCGCCGCCGCACCCCGCGCGGCCCAGCCACCCGCCGTCGTGCGCACCCAGCCCGTGAAGGAGCCCACCCGTGAAGATTGAGCGCATCGAAGCGATCCCGTACTCGATCCCCTACACCCACCCGCTGAAGTTCGCGAGCGGGGAGGTCCACGACGCCGAGCACGTGCTCCTGCGGATCCACACCGACGACGGGCTCGTGGGCATCGCCGACACCCCGCCGCGGCCCTACACCTACGGCGAGACGCAGGCCTCGATCGTCGCGGTGGTCCGGGACCTCTTCTCGCCGCAGCTGACGGGGCTGGACCCGCTCGACCGCGAGAAGGCCCAGCGCATCATGGGCCGTACGGTCCACAACGACACCGCCAAGGGCGCCGTGGACATCGCGCTGTGGGACCTCATCGGCAAGTCCCTCGGCGTCCCGGTCCACAAGCTCCTCGGCGGCTACGCGGACGGCATGCGCGTCTCCCACATGCTCGGCTTCCGCCCGGCCCACGAGCTGCTCGAGGAGGCCCAGCGGTTCCGCGAGCAGTACGGCGTGACGACCTTCAAGCTCAAGACCGGCCGCCGCCCGCTCGGCCTCGATGTGGAGGCCGTCCGCGTGCTGCGCGAGGGCCTCGGCGACGACGTCGAGATCTACCTCGACGCGAACCGCGGCTGGACCGCCAACGAGGCGATGGAGGTGCTGCGCCGCACCGAGGGCATGGGGCTGACCGCGCTCGAGGAGCCGTGCGACGCGTCAGAGGCGCTGAGCCGCCGCCGCCTCGTGCAGCACTCGCAGATCCCGATCGTGGGCGACGAGTCGGTGCCGACCCCCGGGGACGTCTCGCGCGAGCTCCTCTCCGGCGGGTGCAACGCCATCTGCATCAAGACGGCCCGCAGCGGGTTCACGAAGGCCGGCGAGATCCTCGGGCTGTGCACCGGCCTCGGCGTGGACGTGACGATGGGCAACCAGATCGACACGCAGATCGGGTCCCTCGCCACCGTCACGTTCGGCGCGGCGCACGAGGCCAGCCAGCGCCGTGCGGGGGAGCTGTCCAACTTCCTGGACATGTCCGACGACCTCCTCGCCGAACCGCTCGAGATCCGCGACGGGGTCATCCGCGTCCGCGAGGTGCCCGGCGTGGGCGCCGAGATCGACGAGGGCAAGCTCGCCCGCTACCGCCAGGATTCCTGAGGAGGACCACATGCTGTTCATGGCACGCATGGACGTGACGTTCCCGCCCCATCTGACCCCCGAGCAGGTTGCGGACTTCCAGGCCCGAGAGAAGGAGTACTCGGCAGGCCTCCAGCGTTCGGGGAAGATGGCCGGCATCTGGCGGATCGTGGGGGAGTACGCCAACCACTCGCTGTTCGACGTCGAGTCCAACGACGAGCTCCACACGATCCTGAGCGGCTTCCCCATGTACCCGTACATGAAGATCAAGGTCACTCCGCTGGCGAAGCATCCCAACTCGATCCGCTGAGCGGAGGGCCCTCAGGGCTCTCGCCGCGGCCCGTCCAGGTCTTGATGACCGTCCACGCGACGGCCGTGACAGGAACCGCCAGCAGTGCCCCGATGATCCCGGCGAGGACCGTCCCGGACGCGAGTGCGAGGAGGATCGCGAGGCCGTGGATCGAGAGCACCCGGCCCATGAGGAGCGGCTGGAGGAGGTGGTGCTCGATCTGGTTCGCGGCCAGGACCACGATCAGCGCGACGAGCGCCACCACCGGCCCGTTCGAGATCAGGGCGATGCCCACGGCGAGGAACCCCGCGAGGGTCGCGCCCAGGATCGGGATGAACCCTCCGATGAACACGAACACGGCCAGGGGCAGCGCCAGCGGCACCCCCAGGACCTGCAGCCCGATCCCGACGATGACCGCGTCCGCGGCGGCGACCATCACCGTGCCGCGGACGTAGCCGCCGAGCACGATCGCGCTCCGGTCCGCGGCGAGCCGGGCCCTCTCCCGGTGCGAGGGCGGCATGAACCACAGGAGGAATTCGAGGATCTGGCGGCCGTCCTTGAGGAAGAAGAACAGGATCACGGCCATCAGGATGAGCGAGGTGACGATCTCGCCGGCCGCGCGGGCCCCGGTGAGGGCCTCGGCCCCGACGCTCCCGGACGTGAAGAAGTGCTGGATGGAGTCGCGCGCCTGGGCGATCTGCTCGTCGCTGATGCGCGCGGGCCCGTTGTTGAGGAAGCTGTGGAGCTGCTCGAGGCCGGCCGTGAACCGTTCCGCCAGCTCGTGGGCCTGCGCGCGGACGAGGAACACGATGCCGGTGATGATCCCGCCGAAGACCGCCAGGATCGCCACGAAGGAGGCCAGCACTGCCAGGGCCCGCGGCCACCCGTGGCCGTGCAGCCAGCGCACGAGCGGGGCGATCGCGCACGCGAGGATCGCGGCGACGACCACGGGGATGACCACGAGCGGGATGCGCAGCAGGACCCAGAGCACCGCCCATATGAGGGCGCCGACCGCGAGGGCCTGCACCGAGCGAATCCCTGCGCGGCCGAGGCCGTCGGACCAGAGGTCAGCGACCTGCCTGCGCGGGGGAGTGGCGGGCGGTTCGGACATGGTGCCCTCATTCCAAGTCGTCGGCGAGCCAGCCCAGCGTACCGCTGGTCTCCCAGCGCTGGTTCAGACCGTACCGATGAGATCCGAGGGGTCTCAATGGCGCCGAAATCAGTATTTCCCTCAGCTCAATACCCCGTCCTACGGTGGAAGCATCACCCGGTGAGATGGATCACAGGGAAGGACGAAGGAGTCGCCATGAGCACCGAGACAAGTTCCGGACCGCAGGGCCCCGGCCTCGGCGCCATGGCGCTCCCGCGGCCCTCCTCTGGGGCCATCGTCACCGCGGAAGCGTACGACGGCGCCGCGCACCGATGCGGGGCTGGAGCCTTCACGCTCGTCTCACTCGACCCGCCCCTGGCTCTCGTCACGCTGCCCCGCAGCTCCGCCGCCGCCCAGTGTGTGGGCGACGCGCCCTTCACCGTCGACGTCCCAGATGCGTCCGGGACCGAGATGACCCTGACCTGCAGCCCCTGGAACGTCTACGACGGCGGCGACCACGTGATCGCGGTCGGTGAGGTCGTCTCCTGCCGAAAGGACCAGCCATGCTCTTCACCCTCCTGACCCTTGCCCGCCCCGCCTCCTCGCCGGTGCCCGGCGCCCCCAGCGGAGGGCGCGACGGCAGCGGCACGCCGAGCGCCGGCGTCGTGCGTCCCCACGAGCACGGGCTGGAGTCCGCCGCCTGGGCGGGTTGGTGGTGCCCGGACTGCGGCGCCTGAACCAGGCCGTTTCAACTCAGCGGAAGCAGGGCCGCGGCCGCCAAGGCGCTCTCCCGTACAGTCGGTCCATTCCAGCGGCAGTGACGCCGCTCACAGCAATCCGCAGGGTGCATGCACGACGCCGAGGAGCTGATGACCGACGATGACTTCCACGGCCGCAACCGGGGGCCCGGGCCCGGCGCGCACGCTCGCGTTCTCGACCGAGGGCATCCCCACGGCGAACCGGGTGGAGCTCTGGTCGATCCACAATGCGAAGGCGCTCATCGCTCTCGACATCCGGACGATGGACGACTCGCCGCTCGCGGCGGCGGAGATCAACCTGCACTTCCCCTCGATCAAGCTCGCCCAGGTGCGGGGGAGCGCCCAGGTCATCGAGCGGAATGAGCGGTTCATCCGCCGGCATCCGATGGACGTCATCGGCGTGTTCTTCGCGCTCGCCGGCGAGGCGTTCTTCTACTACCCGGGCGGCTTCGAGACGCTGAGGCCGGGCCAGGCCGTCATCTACGACGCCGACCGGCCCTTCATGCGCGGCTTCCACCGGGGCGTCGAGGAGATGGTCCTGACGATCCCGCGCGAGGAGTACCTCGCCCTGTCCGGCGGGAGGCCGCTCACCAAGCCGGTTGTCGTCGACTTCCACGACGCCGGTTCCTCCAACCGCCACATGCTCGCGCTCGCGAGGCTCGTCCGCGAGGCCCTCGCCACGGGCACAGCCGGCGGTGCACCGGCCGCCGCGCCGCTGGACGCCCGGGGAGTCGAGGCATCGTCGATCGAACTGCTGCGCCTCCTCGTCGCGGGCAAGGGCGCCGGGACGGCCCTGGGCTACCTCGCCTCGGCCCGCTGCTTCATCGAGGAGCAACTCGCGGACGCTGACCTGTGCCCGGCGCGGGTCGCTGACGCCGTGGGCATCAGCGAACGGCACCTCACCCGCGTGTTCGCCGAAGAGGGGGAACCGCCGGGCGCGTACGTCCTGCGCCGGCGCCTCGAGCGGGCACGGTCCCTCCTCGCCGACGAGGGCGAGCGGACGACGCCGATCGCGGCCGTCGCCGCCAGATGCGGCTTCTCCTCGCAGGCCTACTTCGCCCGCGTCTTCAAGGCACGCTTCGGCGTGACGCCGCTGGCCGCCCGGCGCGGCGGTGCCGACACCCTGATCCTGTCCGACTGACGGGCCGGCCGCCGCGGGTCGCGCCCGCCCGAGTCGGCCAGCCGCGCGATTTGCAGTCCTCGGACACGTTCTTGCACTCCCCGGACATCCTCCAGTGCAGGACCTCGCAGAGCGGATGTGAGCTGGAACACTCGTCGTCACCGGGGAAAGGACGTGCCGGCGACGCTGCCGGCCCACACACGAGGAGACCACCCTATGACCACCCCACCCATCGACCCGCGCGACCTGCGGCACGCCTTCGGGCGCTTCGGCACAGGCGTCACAGTCGTCACGACCCGCAATGACGTCGGCGAGGCCCACGGTGCGACCGTGAGCGCCTTCACCGCAGTCTCCCTCGACCCGCCGCTGGCCCAGGTCACGCTCATGCGCGAGTCCAAGCTGTCCGGGTTCGTGGCCCAGCGGCCGTTCGCGATCAACATCATGGGCGCCGCCCAGCAGGACACGTGCCTGCACTTCGCGGGCAGGCCGATGAGGGACGGCCCCGCCTGGGGGCAGAGCTCCACCGGAGTCCCGGTCCTCGCCGGCAACGCCGCGACCCTGGAGTGCCGCCCGTGGGCCGTATACGACGGCGGCGACCACCTCATCGTCGTCGGCGAGGTCGTCGCGCTCGAGATCACCCCCGCCGCGCCGCTCCTGTTCTTCGGCGGCAAGTTCCACCACCTCGGTGGCCTCGTCGGCGGCGCGCCCTGGGACTACTGCGGCGACGGCCACGCTGCCCAGTCCTCGTTCGTCCCCGCGCTCGCCGTTCTGTAGGCGCCTCCCGCTCCACCTCCCTCGCAGAGGCCAGTAGCCCCACGACACCGCACCCGCCCACCCACGCCGCGGCAGCGCCGCCGTCGGCCATCGAAAGGAACCAGCCATGACCGAGATCCTCGACACGCCCACCGCCGCCCCGCACGCCGTTCCCGACATGAGCGAGCGCACGACGCCCGCCAACCCCCTCAAGCCGCAGACCGGAGACGAGTACATCGAGTCCCTCCGCGACGGGCGCGAGGTTTGGATCTACGGCGAGCGGGTCAAGGACGTCACGACCCACCCGGCCTTCCGCAACTCGGTGCGGATGGTCGCCCGCCTGTACGACGGCTTCCACGACGAGGCCACGGCGAGCAAGCTGCTCGTGCCCACGGACACCGGCTCGGGGGGCCTCACACACCCCTTCTTCAAGGCCGCCCGCAGCATCGACGACCTGAAGGCCTCCCGCACCGCGATCGAGACGTGGGCGCGGATGTCCTACGGGTGGCTCGGCCGCTCTCCCGACTACAAGGGCTCCTTCCTCGGCACCCTCGGCGGCATGCCTGAGTACTACGAGCCCTACCAGGACAACGCGGACCGCTGGTACAGGGAGTCGCAGGAGAAGGTCCTCTACTGGAACCACGCGATCGTGAACCCGCCCGTGGACCGGCACCTGCCGCCGGAGCAGGCCGGGGACGTGTTCATGAAGGTCCAGAAGGAGACCGACGCCGGGCTCGTCGTCTCGGGTGCGAAGGTCGTGGCCACGGGCTCGGCGATCACGCAGTACAACTTCATCGCCCACTACGGCCTGCCGATCAAGCGGAAGGAGTTCGCTCTGATCTGCACCGTGCCCATGGACTCGCCGGGGGTGAAGCTCATCTCGCGGGCCTCCTACTCGCACCAGGCCGCCGTGATGGGAACGCCGTTCGACTACCCGCTCTCGTCGCGCCTGGACGAGAACGACGCCGTGTTCGTCTTCGACAACGTCCTCGTCCCCTGGGAGAACGTGTTCTCCTACGGCGACATCGACAAGATGAACAACTTCACCCCCGCCACCGGCTTCCTCAACCGCTTCTCGTTCCAGGGCGTGATCCGCCTGGCCGTGAAGCTGGACTTCATAGCCGGCCTGCTGCTGAAGGCCCTCGAGATCACGGGAACCAAGGACTTCCGGGGGGTGCAGACCCGCGCCGGCGAGGTCATCGCGTGGCGGAACATGTTCTACGCGCTCGCGGACGGCATGGCGCTCAACCCGGATCCGGGCCCCAATGGGACGGTTCTGCCCAAGGTCGACTACGCCATGGCGTACCGGGTGTTCATGTCGACCGGGTACCCGCGCATCAAGGAGATCATCGAGCAGGACGTCGCCTCGGGCCTCATCTACCTCAACTCGTCTGCGCTGGACTTCAAGACCCCCGAGATCCGCCCGTACCTCGACAAGTACATCCGCGGCTCCGAGGGTGTGGCAGCCGTGGACCGGGTCAAGCTCATGAAGCTGCTCTGGGACGCGATCGGCACCGAGTTCGGCGGCCGCCACGAGCTCTACGAGCGCAACTACGCGGGCAACCACGAGGGCGTCAAGCTCGAGACACTCATGGTCGCCGAGGGCAACGGCACGGTCGCCTCGATGAAGGGGTTCGCGGACCAGTGCCTCGCCGAGTACGACCTCGACGGCTGGACCGTGCCAGACCTCATCAACAACGACGACGTGAGCATCTTCCTGAACCGGCGCTGACCGGCGGGACGTGACCTTCAGGAGGTGACCTTCAGGACGTGACCTTCAGGACGTGACCCCCAGGAGGTGACCTTCAGGACGTGACCCCCAGACGGGCTCTTGGGGGTCACCTTCTGGGGGTCACCTTCAGGGGGTCACCTTCTGTGGGTCAGGAGCGTGTCTTCGAGTCACTCCCGCTCCCGGATGGTGAGCGTCCCCGCGAGGTCGAGGTCCGCCTGGGTGCCGGGATAGCCGGACTGGGCGATGAGGATCGCGCCGAACGCGGCAGCCCAGAACGTGCGCACCTCCTGCCGTGAGGACCGTTCGATCCGCCATCCGCGCAGGTCCAGGCTGCGCTCGAGGTAGCGCTCGGACATCCGGAACAGGAGGCTCAGGTGCCCCTTGACGACGGCGCCGAGCTGGGGCTTCGCGCGCGCCACGGCGAGGGCGTTGATCACCACGGGCAGGGACGGCGTGACGAGCACCGTCCGCGCGATCGCCCGGCGGAAGGCGGCCGCCGTCGTCATGCGCGAGCCGGCGCCCTCGATCCGCCCGGCGTCGCGGAGCATGAGCGCGAACGCGGCGTGGATGAACAGGGAGTCCTTGGAGCCGAAGTGGTAGGTGATCTGGTTCGGGTACACCCCCGCCGCGCCGGCGATCTCGCTCACCGTGACGGCATCGGCCGGGCGCGCGGCGAAGAGTCCTGCGGCCGCCTCGATGATGCGCCGGCGCGTCCTGGCCCCGCGGCCCCGTGGGGGCGCGGGCGCGTAGCGATGTGACGAGACTTCGACCGAACCCATGCTGGAATTGTATGCTGTACAACGCCAACGGTTTTGTATCGCATACAAGGGTGTGCGAGCGTCGTCGGCGGGATGGGGAGGGCGTGCCAATGACTGAGATCGTCATCACGGGTATGGGGGCGACCACCCCGCTGGGCGGCACCGTCTCGGAGCTCTGGGGCGGCATGCTCGCCCTGCGCTCGGGCGTCCGCAGCCTCGCCGGCTTCGACGACAGCCTCCCGGTCCGCATCGCGGCATCCCTCGCCGTCGAGCCCGAGGCCGCGATGCCGCCGGTCGAGGCCAGGCGCCTCGACCGCAGCCAGCAGGCCGCCCTCATCGCTGCACGCGAGGCGTGGGCAGACGCGGGCGCGCCGGCGGTCGACGGCGACCGGCTCGCCGTCGTGATCGGCACCGGGATCGGCGGGGTCACCACGCTCCTGGCCCAGGACGACGTCCTCGAGGCCTCCGGTGCCCGGCGCGTCTCTCCGCGCACCGTCCCGATGCTCATGGCCAACGCCGCCGCCGCGCAGCTGTCGATCCAGTTCGGGGCCCGCGCCGGCGCCTCCGCCCCGGCCTCGGCCTGCGCTTCGGGCGCGGAGGCGATCGTCCAGGCCGCGCGCCTCATCGAGTGCGACGAGGCGGACGTCGTGATCGCCGGCGGGGCGGAGGCGGCCATCACGCCCCTGACCATCGCGGGCTTCGCGCAGATCGGTGCCCTCTCCAAGGCCGCGGGGGACCCCGAGGCGGCCTCGCGCCCGTTCGACGCGAACCGCACGGGCTTCGTGCTCGGCGAGGGCGCCGGCGTCGTGATCCTCGAACGGGCGGACCACGCCCGGGCCAGGGGGGCCAGGGCCCGCGCCGTGCTCGCCGGCTACGGCATCACGGCGGACGCCTTCCACATCACGGGCACCGACCCCGCGGGCCTGGGCCAGGTCAAGGCGATCCGGAAGGCCCTCGCCAAGGCCGGCATGGCGCCGTCGGACGTCCAGCACGTCAATGCCCACGCGACCGGCACCCAGGTCGGCGACGTGAGCGAGGCGATCGCCGTACGCGAGGCCCTCGGCGACGGCGCCGCCGTCACCGCCCCCAAGGGGGCGCTCGGCCACCTGGTCGGCGCCGCCGGCGCCGTGGAGGCGATCATCACGGCCAAGACGATCGAGGAAGGCGTCATCCCGGCCACGCGGAACCTCGACGACCTCGACCCGGCCATCGGGCTCGACGTCGTGGCGGGCGCGCCCCGCACAGCCCGGGTAGAGGCCGCCGTCAGCAATTCCTTCGGCTTCGGCGGCCACAACGTGAGCCTCCTCCTCACCCGCGCCTGACGGTTCGTCTCCTGACGTCTTCCGCGGTGCCCCCGGACCGCGTTAGGCTCAGCGCCATCCCGCGTGCTGGGCGCGAGATGAATCCTTGGGGGAACCGTGCCACTAGCGTCCGAGCACCACCGCGCCCGATTCCGGCCCGGCAGCTTCGCGGCTGCTCACTTCTTGTCCGCTCGCCTCTCGTCCGCGCGCCGCAAGCTGCGCGTCGTCGGCGTGACGGTCGCTGCCGTCCTGCTGCTCATCACCGGGGTCGGCATCTCGCCGGCGGCGGCCGTCTCCGTCGCTCCGCCGCCGAAGCTCTTGGGGATGAGCATCACCTCCCCGGCGGTGCTGCACCCGGGCGATTCCCTCACCATCGACTTCACGCTGAGCCGCCCGGCGGACTACGTCACGTTCACTGTCAACGGCGTCGAAGGCCCGGAGTACCTCACCGCGAAGTCGGGCCCGACCTCGGGGTCGAGCCCGTCGACGGGAAGGGCGACCCTCGTAGTGGGACCTGACCAGGGCCAGCTCACATGGTCCGACACCTATGTGGTCGGTGGGGTCAGCGTGGGGTACGACAGGGAGTACCTCTGGAGCCAGTACGATCCGAACGCCTACTTCTACCGGATCGCCGACTACGCGGCCGACGGGACGTGCCACTACAACGAGGGCGGATACTGCCTGCCGGGATACGCCTACGGAAGGCTGACCGTGTCAGTCGACGCGCCGGCCTACCGCCTCAGCGACAATGCGAACCTGACGCCCCCGGCGATCGTGGGCACTCCTGGCTACGGTGAGACCATCGGCCTCGTCGACGCCACGTGGGCGGCCGGCAAGAGCGGACGCAAGACATACCTGCGTGACGGGGTTGAGGTTGACCACCCGGACTGGGTCGTCGAGGAGGACATCGGCCATGACCTGAGCGTGCATCTCGAGTCGTTCGCCGAGGGCTACCGTCCCGCGGGCGCGACCTCAGCGCCGGTCACGATCAGCTCGCCCATCACGGCGTCCCCGGCTCGGCTCACCGGGCGTGCCGTGGTCGGCCAGAAGGTGACGGCAGCCTTCGACGAGTCGAGCGTCGCCGTGACCCCACCGCAGCCGTTCACCGTCTCGTACAAGCTCAACTACCAGCCGGCGACGCCCGACCAGTTCGCCCACACGCTCGTGGCCCGGGACGCCGGCAGGAAGTACCGGTTCGAGGCGATGGTGATGGCGACGGGGACGCCGAGCGCCCAGCGGCCCTTCTCGGCGACCACGCCCGGCATCGTCCGCTACAAGGTGGCAGGCGAGGGGTTCGACGCCGGCTTCACGCCCGACATGTTCGCCCGCGACGCGGGGGGCAGGCTGCTGCTGTACCCGACGGACGGGGTGGGCCGCTGGCTCCCGGCCAGGACGGTCGGCGTCGGGTGGGACGTGTTCGATCTCATCCTCAACGTGGGCGACTTCGACGGCGACGGCAACGGCGACGTGATCGGCCGCGACGCCGCCGGCGGCCTGTTCCTCTACCCGGGCGACGGGCGGGGCGACTGGCTGCCGCGCCGGCAGATCGGCTGGGGCTGGAACGAGTGCGGGGCCATCATCCCGGTCGGAGACTTCGACGCCGACGGAATCAACGACCTCCTGTGCCGCACCACCGACGGCAGGCTCGTCTTCTTCCCCGGCCAGGGCGACGGCACCTTCCGCCCCGTCAGCTCCTACATGCCCAACCGGCTCCGCACCGCCGCCATGCCCGGCTGGAGCAACCCCCTCATCGGGGAGGGCTGGAACAGCCTGAGCCACGTCTTCTCCCCCGGGGACTTCGACGGCGACGGCAGGAACGATGTCCTCGCGCGCGACGCCGGCGGGCAGCTCCTGCTGTTCCGCGGCGACGGGAAGGGCGGCTGGCTCAGCGACCGTGCGACCGTCGTCGGCTGGGGCTGGGGCGGCATGGCCCGGATCGGAGGTGCGGGAGACTTCGACGGCGACGGCACCCAGGACGTGTGGGCGGTCGACGGCGGCGGCAGGCTCCTCGTCTACTTCGGCAACGGCCGCGGCGGGTGGCGCGGCAGCGCCGTCGTGGGCACCGGCTGGAGCGGGTTCACCTCCGTGTTCTAGGGAAGCGAGTAGGACAGCCCCTGTCCGTATCCCGCGCCATGATGGAGCCATGAACGACACGACCCAGCGCGTGCTGAGCCTGCTCAACCTGCTCCAGTCGCGTCCCGTGTGGACCGGGACGGAGCTCGCCGAGCGGCTCGGCGTGACGACGCGGAGCATCCGCCGGGACGTCGAGCGCCTCCGCGAGCTCGGCTACCCGGTCCGCGCCGAGCACGGCACGGGCGGCGGCTACCAGCTCGGCGCGGGCAAGGCGCTGCCGCCGCTGCTGCTCGACGACGAGGAGGCCGTCGCGGTCGCCGTGAGCCTGCGGCTGGCGGCGGGCGGGACGGTCACGGGCCTCGGCGAGGCGGCCGTCCGCTCGCTCGCGAAGCTCGACCAGGTGCTGCCGGCGCGGCTGCGGGCCGAGGTCAAGGGCGTGATCGAGGCGACCGTGAGCCTCGACAGCCCCGTCACGGCGGTCGACGCCGATGTCCTCGTCGCGCTGGCCCGCGCCATCCGCACCCCCGAGCGGGCGACGTTCGACTACACGAAGGCGTCCGGTGAACGCTCCGAGCGACGCGTCGAGCCGTACCGCCTCGTCGCGGCCGCGCGCCGCTGGTACCTCATGGCCTGGGACCTCGACCGGGGGGACTGGCGCACCTTCCGCCTCGACCGCATGGCCGCCGCCCGCGGCACCGGCTGGCGGTTCACGCCGCGGGAGGCGCCCGACGCCGTCGAGTACGTCCAGGCCTCGATCACCCAGGCGCCCTACCAGTACGTGGCCAAGGTGCGCATCCACGCGCCCGCCCATGAGGTCGCCGAACGCGTGCCCTCGACGATCGCGGTGGTCGAGCCGGACGGCGACCACGCCATCCTCACCGCAGGCGCCGACGACCTCGACTATGTGGCGTACCACGTGGTGCGGCTCGGCTGGCCCGTGAGCGTGATCGAGCCGCCGGAGCTGCGCGAGGCCATGCGGTCTCTGGGCGAGAAGCTCACGGCTGCGGGCGCGTAGGCGCCGGCACGCGGGGTAGGGCACTATGCGTCAGCCCCGTCGGGCGAGGGATCCCGCGCGGATCCCGATCGCTGCGGCGGGGACACGGCTCAGAACAGGGAGAGATTCCATGGCCACTCCGAACGACGACGCCCCCAACCTCGACGACGTCATCACCCCCGAAGAGGACGCCCTGCCGCGCCGGATCTACAAAGGCCACGCAGGCATGCCGGACAAGCTCGACGACGATGCCCTGGCCGCGGCCACCGAGGAGGAACGCGTGGCCGCCGGGCTCGCCGACTATGCCCCGAGCCAGGTGCCGCCCGCAACCGACCCGCTGCCCGAGGGATCGTCCGAGGCCGCGGACCGGGCCCAGCGCGGGCTTGTCGACGAAACCGTGGAAGAGCCCGGCGACTGAAGGGACGGCGGCCTTGAGGCCGGCCCTCAGTTCTCCGGCGCGACGAGCCCGGCGAGGAACGCCGGGAACCGCCACCCGGCGAAGAACCCGAGCGCCTCGATCCACGAGGCCTCGTCCGCCGGGCCCGCCGACGGGCCGAACATCGTGACCGATTCGACGAACACGGCGAGCCGGTCCGCGACCCCGGTGAGCCGCAAGGCCGCGGCGGCCAGGTCGCCGTCGCCCGCCCGGCCTGCGCGCACCGCTTCGGCGAGATGCAGGCGGCAGGGGGCGGCGGCGTCGTGCGCCGGCGAAGAAGGCCCGTCGCCGAGGCACGCCGAGCACGCGAGCTCGGCCCAGGCGTCCGCGGTGAGGGAACACCAGCGCCGGCTGTGGCGGAGCGGGTTGGCCTCGGCTGCGAGGGCAGCGCTGTTGGAGTTCGCGTAGCCGATGGCGAACCCCTCCTTGGGCGGGGAGTCGAGCTGGGTGCAGATCAGGCAGCGGCGGGCCGGAACCAGGACCGCGTCCGGTCGGCGCCCCCAGCCGCGCGGCTGGGCGAGCCGACGGCCCAGCCCACGCGCCAAGTCCTCGTAGAGCACGCTCACATCGAAGGGGACATGGCCCGCGCGGTCGCCCACGCCTGCCTCCCACAGCTCGATCTCGACCACGGCATAGCCCCACGTGTGGCGGGGGCAGAAGCCCAGCGACTCGCGCATCCAGGCCCGCATCGACGGGATCTGGATGGCGCCGTGCACGAACGACCACAGGAGCCGGACCTCCTCCGTGGTCAGGCGCAGGGGAGCGGCCGGGAGCAGGACCTGAGCTGTCCGGATTGCCATGGCGCCTCCTCGCTGATTGTCGCACGGCGTGCTGACAGGCGTCAGTGCCGCACCCCTCGCCGCACAGGCCCGGTGACGCTAGCGTGGCCCCATGAGCGATCAGCCTGCAGACCTGACCGAGCCAGCCAACGGCAGGCACACCACGAACGGGACGCCCCACGGTTCAACCTCCCTGACGCCGTTCATCGTGGTTGACGGAGCCGCCGCCGCGATCGAGTTCTACGAGACGGTCTTCCGCGCGAAGGCCCTCTCCCGGACCGAGTTCCCCGGTCCGGACGGGACGACGATCGTCGCGCACGCCGTCCTCGACTTCGGCAACGGCCGCCTCGAGCTCGGCGACCCGAACCCGGAGTACCACCTCGTGCCCCCGCCCGCCGGCGACGACGACTGCTTCTCCCTCGCGGTCTACGTCCCCGACGTGGACGCCGCCGTGGAGCGCGCCGTGGTCGCCGGGGCCACCGTTCGCGAGCCCGCGGCCGTCTTCGTCTCGGGGGACCGCTTCGCGAGCATCCGCGACCCCTTCGGCATCCGCTGGTCCGTGATGACCCGCGTCGAGGACCTCTCCGACGAGGAGGTCAAGGCCCGCGTCGACGCGTGGGCCGCGACGATGGGCGGCTGAGGCTGGTCCGGCCGCTTCGGCAGGGCGGAGTGCATGGGGTGACTTCGGCGGCACAGGGGGTGACTTCGGCGGCACAGGGGATGACTTCGGCGTCAGAGCTCGGCGAAGGCGCCCGCTGCGCCTCCCCGGCCGGTCGCGAGCACCACGACGAGCGCTTCCGACGCCACCGGGTTCCCTCCGACGGCCGGCGGCACCTCTGCTGCCGGAACGACGACTGAGGCCGACCACGAGCCGCCGTCCCGGCTAACGGCGACCGGCGCGCCGTCGACCGTCACGGCCAGCTCTTCCGCCCCCTCGACCGCTCCGGACAGGGTGAGCCGCCGCGCGCCGTCGTGCGCGGGGCTGCCCAGATGCGCCTCGAGCGTGACGGCGGGCGGGGCGCCCGACGCGGGCCGGCGCCGGGGGATGGCGTCGGCGGCCAGCGCGGGGGCGTGGGCCGGGACGGGCCGGGCGGGCGAGGCGGCCTCGAAGGCGGCGCCGTAGGCCAGAAGCTCGGCATCGCCGTAGGCGGCGCCGGCGAAGGTCAGGCCCACCGGCATGCCGATGTCTGCCATGACACCCATCGGCACCGTGACCGACGGGATGCCGAGGTGCCGCAGCGCGTAGTTGCCGTTGGAGAAGAACACCCCGTTCGCCCAGGCGCGGTCGGCCGCAGCAGGCTCGAGGTCCGCGGACGCGGGGGCGACGTCCGCCGCCGCCGGGAACACGACGGCGTCGAGGCCGCAGGCCACAAGCCAGTCCTCGAAGAGCTCCTTGCGCAGCCGCTCGAGCGCCCGGAGCGCGTCTGCGAAGCCCGGCAGCTCCGCCGGCCGGCTCAGGCCCGCCCGCGCCAGCGCGACCACCGAGCGGTACCTGTCCGCGTAGTCCGCGACCTCCTCGTACCGGTCCGGCAGCGACCCCGGCGGTATCGGGAAGATGAGGTCCGGGTCCACCTCGGCCAGCGAGGAGCAGTTCGGGTCGCCGTTGGCGCGGAGGAAGTCGTCCCAGCCGTAGGCGAGGATCTCGTTGAACTCGCGCTCCATCCAGGCCTCGGGGAGCACGCCCAGACGGGCGAGTTCCTCGCCGCCGGGCGTTCGTCCCTCGTACTGCTCGATGAGAGGGAAGTCGACCTCGACCACCTCCGCGCCCAGCGCGGCGAGGCGCTCGCGGGCCGCCTCCCAGAGCGCAAGCACCGAGGGCCGCACCTGGATCAGGAACTCCGGATCCCGGCCCAGATACATGCGCGGGATGCCGAGGCGCTTCCCGCGCAGGGCGTCCGGGTCAGCCAGGGCGCGGTAGTCCTCGGGCCGGTGCTCGCTGGGCGCCGGGAGCCGGATGACGCTCTGCTCCCGCCAGAAGTCGCCGCGGGCCTCGGGGTCATCGGCGACGATGACGTCGAGGACCGCGAGCAGGTCGGCCATCGTGCGCGTGTGCGGCACCACGACGTCCCGCGTGGGGAACAGCGGCCAGTTCCCGCGGATCGAGATGATCCCGCGCGAGGGCGTGTACGCGCAGAGGGCGTTGTTCGACGCGGGGCTCCGGCCGGAGGACACGGTCTCCTCGCCCATCCCGAACACGGCGAGGTTCGCCGCCGTCGCCACTCCCGAGCCGTTCGAGGAGCCCGAGGCGTAGGCCGCGGCGAGGTACTCGGGGTTGTAGGGGCTCTCGGCCCGCCCGTACAGCCCGCGCTGCATCCCGCCGTCAGCCATGGGCGGCATGGTGGTCCTGCCCACGAGGACGGCTCCGGCCGCACGCAGGCGCTGGACGGTGAAGGCGTCTCGCCGCGCAACGAGCTTCGCGAACGCCGGGGACCCGGAGGCCACCGTGAGGCCCTCGACCATATAGGAGTCCTTGACGGTGAAAGGGACCCCCTCGAGGGGCCCCGCCGACCCCTCGCGCCGCCGTCTGTCCGACGCGGCGGCTTCCTCGAGTGCGCCCGGGTTGAGCACGGGGACGGCGTTGAGGCGCGGGCCTGAGCGGTCGAGGGCGCCGATGCGGGAGAGGCAGCGGGCTGTCAGCTCGACGCTCGTGGTGCGCCCGGCCGCGAGGGCTTCGAGGACGGCGTCGATGGAGGCCTCGAGGAGGCGGAACGGGCCGTCGGTGGCAGTCATGGGTGCTCCTTCGCAGAACCTGGGACTGCGAACAGTGTACTGACTGAATTTTCAGTTAAGCTAGAGCCGACGGAGGTGGTTGGGATGGTCCGGGAGAAGTCGGAGGACGCGAGGGAGAGGATCCTCGCTGCCTGCAGCCGGTGCATCGCGCGCACCGGCGTGCGCGGGCTGCGCATCCAGGAAGTCGCGAAGGAAGCCGGCGTCTCGACCGGCCTGCTGTACTACCATTTCGGGGACCGCGACGGGCTGCTCCGCGCGGCCCTCGACTTCGTCAACGCGAGCGCCGCCGCGCGGGCCGAGGATGCTTCGATCCGCTCCCCACAGGCCCGGCTCCGCGCGCTCCTGCACTCGGAGTTCGGCGACGAGGACGGTGTGCGCGAAGGCTCCACGGCATGGAATGAGCTGCGGGCGAGCGCGGTCTTCGACTCCGCTCAGGCCGAGGCCATCACCGCCTCGACACGGTCATGGCAGGAGTCGGTCGCCCTGCTCGTGGCCGAGGCGCGCGACGCTCACGACGCCGGGCAGCCGCCTCGCGCGCAGGACGTGTCCGTCGCGCCCGGGTCGCCAGACGAGGCCGCGCTCGTGCTGACCGCGCTCGTCGAGGGCCTCTCGGGGCGCTGGCTCACGGGACAGCTCGACGTCGTGGCCGCGCGGAAGGCGGTGGACGTTGCGCTTGCCGCGCTGGGCCTGTTCCGCGGTGCTGACGTGAGCCGGCCCTGAACCGGCCGCGACTGCGCCGGGCTACGGCTCGAACCGCACCGGGTCCCAGTCCAGGACGTGCGGCTCGGCGAGGCCTTCGGTGACGAAGGGGTCCCCGGCGACGAACCGCTCGGCGTCCTGCCGGGAGGTGAAGAGGCCCATCGATGAGGCCGTCGGGTCCGGGGTCAGGAAGGGCCCGAGCGCCACGAGCCCACCGCCGTCGGCACTGAAGGACTGGTAGTACGCCTGGTGCCGCGGGTACACCTCGAGGATGCGGGCCCGGTCGACTCCTTCGCGGACCCTGTACAGCACAACGGATTCCATGGCGGGATCTTAGCCCTCGCCGGGCGTCCGGCGGCCGGCTCCGCGCGGGTCAGCTCATGCTGCCCGCCGGTGCTGGGACGACTCCCTGTCGTCCGTCTTGCCGGAGCCGTTCGAACCGTCGGAACCTGCCTCTTCGTCCTGCTGCTCGCGCAACCACGCAAGCAGGTGTTCGTGGACGACGGCGCGCCGCTTCACTGTCCTCATCCTTCCTGTCGTGCCCCTCGGGGCGGTGTTGAATACTGTTTCCCGCTGGGCCGGCGCTCAATCACGCTAGATCGCGTTCCACCCGTTGTCCGAGGCCAGGACGACCCCCATTGATGTTCGTCGCGTCCCCGCTCAGCAGGAACGTGATGCTCGCTGCGAGTTCGTCGGCCTGGGCCGCCGGCGGGAGCACCACACCGAAGAGCGGCGCGATGGTCTCCTTCGCGAGCTCCGAGTCCATCGGCGCCTCGATGTGGGTGATCGTGGCACCGGGGGCGACTGCATTGACCCGGATGCCCTTGCGCCCGTACATGAACGCTGCGCTCTTCGTCAGGCCGTTCACCGCGTGCTTCGACGCAGTGTAGGCCGCACCTGCCGCCGAGCCGCGCAGCCCCGCCTCGGACGACACGTTGACGATGGAGCCGTACCCGGCCTCGAGCATGAGGGGCAGCACGGCACGCGAGAGGCGCACGACCGAGGTGACGTTGACCGCCATGACCCGCTCCCAGATCTCGTCCGGGAGCTCGTGCAGCCCGTGGAAGTGGTCCATGATCCCCGCGACGTTGGCGAGCCCGTCGACCCTGCCGCCGGCCGCGGCGACGACCGCCTGCACGGCGTCCTCCGTGCTGATGTCCCCGGCGACCGGGACCAGGCCGAGGCCAGGGTTCTCGGCGACCAGCTCCCCGAGGCGCTCCCGGCGCACGTCGCTTGCGATGACACGCCCGCCCTCTCTGGCGACCCTCAGCGCCGTCGCGCGCCCGATGCCCGAGCCCGCGCCGGTGACGATGACCGTCTGGCCGTGGAAGCGGCCCGGGGTGACGACTTCCTGCCATGCGGACACGCTGGCGCCTCCTACTCGGGCAGTGCGGGCGCGGCCGGGAAGTCGAACTCGGTGCGCGCGTAGCGGTTGAAGTAGTTGTTGAACAGGTTGCCCATGATGTGGGCGAAGGCCTCGGCGAGGTCGTCCTCGGTCCAGCCGGCGTCCAGGGCCGCCTGCCAGACCCCGTCGGAGACGTCACCGGTGTTGGCCGATGCGTCGCGGACGAGCTCGGTCATCGCCGAGAGCTTCGGGTCCCACGTGACCTTCCCGGCCCGGATCGCGATCATCTCCTCGTCCGTCCACCCCGCCCGCCGGCCCGATCTGGTGTGGGACGCCTCGCAGTACTCGCAGCCGTTCTGGTTGGCCATCGCGAGGGCGATCGCCTCGCGGGTCTTCGCGTCGAACGTGCCGTGGTCCTTGAGAGCCTGGTTCTTGCCGAGGTAGATGCCGAAGACGGCCTGGTTGTGGGCCAGTTCCCCGAGCATGTGGCTCAGGCGGCCCACGCTGCCGGCGATCTGGGCGACCGCTTCGCGGGCCTCGGAGGGGACGTCTTCACGGGTGTGGACTCGGATGCGCGCCATGGGATCAGGGTTGCACCGGGCCGCGCTGCCCAACAGGGCCGAACGGCTCGCGTTCGGCCGTCGTCCCGGTGGAGCCCGGGGGGCTGTCAGCAGGAGGCGACGGCCTCGCAGGGGTCGGCGCCCGGGTCGGCGGCGTGGACCGCCCGCGCGAGGCGGGCCAGCAGCGCGCGGAGGGCGGCGCCGTCGTCCGCGGGGAAACCCGCCAGGAGCGCCGCCTCGGCAGCCGCGACCCGCTCCTCGAGCCGCGCGAGCTGTGCCCGGCCCTCGCCGGTGGCCACGACCTTGCGGGCGCGGCGGTCACCGGCCGCGGGGATCCGCTCGATGAGGCCGGCGTCGGCCAGCCCGTCGAGCAGGTAGGTGAGGACGGTCCGGTCGATCGCGAGGTGGGCGCCGAGGGCCTGCTGGTTCGGCAGGTCGTGGTGGACCACGGCCGAGAGGATCTGGAACCCGCGCACGCCGCCCGGCGCATCGCCGATCGCCGACTCGAAGCGCGCCTGGTACCCGCGCAGGACCATCGCGAGGTTCCACCCGAGCTCGCCGGGAACCGTGGACAGGTCGGGGGCGGTGGCGCGCATGTGATCCATCATACCGGCAGGAATGTTGCGGCCTAGATCTTCTGTTGAAAAGATCATCTGCAGTTCAACGTACATCGGAGGCGGCATCAGCATGGGGCAGCGCATCAGGACCATCGGCATCCTGGGGGCCGGGCGCGTGGGGACGGCCCTGGCGCGGGAAGCCCTCAAGGCCGGGTACGAGGTTCGGATCGCTACCGCCAAGCCGGTCGAGGAGATCGAGCTCATCGTCCAGGTCATCACGCCGGGCGCCCTCGCCGTGACTGCCGCCGATGCCGCGGCGTCCGACCTCGTGGTCCTCGCCCTGCCCCTGCACAGGTACCGGACGCTCGACTCCGCCGCGCTCGCGGGCCGGGTCGTCGTGGACGCGATGAACTACTGGGAGCCCACCGACGGCGCCATGCCCGAGATGCACGCGGGGCGCGGCACGTCCGAGGTGGTCCAGGACTTCCTCGCCGGCTCGTCGGTGGTCAAGACCCTCAACCACATCGGCTACCACGACCTCGAGTCGGACGGCCGCCCCGCCGGCGCCCCGGATCGCAGGGCGCTCGCCGTCGCCGGTGACGACGAGTCCGCGCGCGCCGTCGTCCTCGGGTTCGTCGAGGCGCTCGGGTACGACGCCGTCGACGCCGGCCCCCTCGCCGCCGGGCGCGCCTTCGAGCCGGGCACCGAGATCTTCGCCGGCGCGCACGACGCCGCCGGGCTGGGTGAGGCGCTCGGCCGTGCGGCCGCCGGTGCCACCGCCCGGGCAGCGGTGTAGCCCTTCACTGCTGCGGACGGGGCCGCGCACAATGGCAGGATGACGACTTCGGAGGCCGGTGACGCACCCCGTCCGGTGACTGCGCCGGCGACAGTGGACACGGGCGCGCTGACCACAGCCATCGTCGCCGCCGGAGCCTCGTTCTTCGCCCAGCCCGGGGACTGGACGTTCCTCTCGGTGGTCCTCGGGGCCGCCTTCCTGCTGATCCTCCTGGCCTACCACCGGCCCCAGCGGGACGCCGGGACTGTCCAAGGCGTCTTCGTGCGCGCAGCATTCGCCGGGACGGTGGCACTCTCGCTCTGCATCATCGCGGGACTCCCGCTTCAGCTCGCGGCCGAGAAGGCCGGCATGGCCAACGAGGCGCACGCGGCGGCCGACGCCGTGACGGAGTGGGTCAGCTGGGCCTGGCTGCCGGTCACGGCTGTGGTCTTCTGGCTTGAGCCGCGGATCGCGCGGGCGCTCGAATCGACCCGCCCTGAACGGGACGACAGCGCCTAGTCAGTCCTCCACATGGGCTGCGCGGAACTCGGGCGGGACCGCTTCCTGGAGGACCCAGCGGTTTCCGTCGGGATCAGCAAAGTAGGCGAACTGGACGCCGCCAAGGTTCTGGATTTCGCTGATCTCCGCACCGCGCCCGCGGAGCTCCGCGCGAACTGTGGCGAGGTCCGGCACCACGAGCTGGAGGCCTTCGAGGCTGCCGGGGGCCATGCTGGTCATCCCTGTGCCGATGACGATCGACGTGGGCGAGCCCGGCGGCGTCAGCTGCACGACCCGCATGCCCGGAATGTGCTCCACGTCGTGGTCCACGATGAAGCCCAGCGTCTCCATGTAGAAGGACTTCGACGCCTCGACGTCCGCCACGGGCACCTGCACTACTTCGAGTCGCATCTCCACGGCCACACGCTACCCCGCGAGGCCGGCGACGGCGACCACCATCGGCCGGCCCTGGCCGGGCTCGGGCTCCATGTCGACGAGCGCGAGCTGGGTCAGGCGCAGCGGATCACCCTCGGACGCGGCCCCGCGCCTGGTGGCCGTGATGTGCGGCCGGAAGCCGTTGCCCGCGTAGTCCGGCCTGCGGAAGGTCGGGACGTGGATGTCGAGCTCGTCGATGAAGACGCTGTGCAGGGCCCGGAGCGCGGGCGAGTCGACGAGGGCAACCGGGGTGTCGTGCTTCGGGCCGAAGAGCTCCGGCGCTCCCGCGGACGCCTCGATCGGCGCGGTGCGCGCCGCGACGGCGGCCATGCTGTCCGCGAGCTGCGCCGCGGCCGCCCAGGTCGAGAAGACCGGCATGACCGTGATGTGCAGCGGCCAGTCGCGCACCGCGTAGCGCTCGCCGACGGCCATGGGCGTCAGGGGCAGGACGATCGCGAAGCGGTGCACGCATCGATCGTAGGCGCCTCTAGTCTGGCCCTATGACCACACAGACTCCCTCCGCTCCGGTGCGGGTCGCCGTCCACGGCGAGCCGCTTCCCTTCCTCACCCGTGCGATCGAGGCGGGCGGAGGCGCCGTCGTCGGGCTCGACGGGGATCCCGAGGTCCTCGTCCTGGACCACGGCAACCCCAAGCACGAGCTCAAGGCGGTCCTCGACGCGACCCCGTCCGTACGCTGGGTCCAGCTTCCCTCCGCCGGGATCGAGGCCTACGCGGACGCCCTCACCGCGCACCCCGAGAAGGTGTGGACGAGCGCGAAGGGCGCCTACGCCAAGCCTGTCGCCGAGCACGCCCTCGCGCTCACCCTCGCTCTCCTGCGCGAGCTGCCCGCGCGCATCCGCGCCCGCTCCTGGGCGCCCGCGACCGGCACGTCGCTGCACGGGCTCCGCGCCGTCGTGATCGGCGCCGGCGGGGTGGGCCTGGAGATCCTGCGGCTCTTCCGGGCCTTCGACGTCGAGGTCGACGTCGTGCGGCGCACCGCGGCCCCCGTGCCCGGCGCCAGGAGCACGACCACAGCGGACCGCCTCGCCGACCTCCTGCCCGAGGCCGACGTCGTGGTGGTCGCCGCCGCGCTCACGTCCGGGACGTCGAAGCTCATCGGCGCGGACGAGCTGGCCGGCATGAAGCCGACCGCGATCCTGGTGAACATCGCCCGCGGAGGGCTCGTGGACACCGACGCCGTCGTCGAGGCCCTGCGCGCCGGCACGATCGCGGGGGCGGCCCTGGACGTCACAGACCCCGAGCCGCTCCCGGACGGCCACCCGCTCTGGGACGAGCCGCACGCCATCATCACCCCGCACGCCGCGGACACCATCGAGATGATCCGGCCGCTCCTCGGGGAGCGCGTCGCCGAGAACGTCCGCCGGTTCGCCGAGGGCCGGGAGCTGGAGGGGCTTGTGGACGCCGCCGCGGGGTACTGACGCCCGCGCCGCACCGGCCGCGGCCGGCGAGGATCAGCCGAAAGGTGGAGGCCGGCGTCGTGGGTCGCCTGCGAGGATGGAAGGGTGACTTCCCTGAATACGGACCGGGCCACCGGCGCCGGCATCGCCGCTACGCCTCGATCCCTCTACCGCGCCCTGGCCCTCGCCGAGATGGCGACCTGGACCCTGCTCATCCTCGGCATGGTCCTGAAGTACGCGCTGAAGGTGGGGGACTGGCCGGTCCAGGTCGCAGGGATGGTCCATGGGGTTGTCTTCGTCTCCTATGCGGTGACGGCGGCCCTCGTCGGCGTGAACCAGCACTGGCCCCTGGGCCGGATCGTCGGCGCGGTCGCGACCGCGGTCGTGCCGTATGCGACATACCCGTTCGACCGCTGGCTCGAACGCCGTGGCCACCTCGAGGGTGGGTGGCGCCGCGAGCGCACGGATGACCCCCGCGACAGCTCGTGGGCCAGCGGCGTCCTGCGTGCCCTGCTCGCCCACCCGGTCGCGCTCGCGGCAGGGCTGGCTGTGGCGGTCGCGGCGATCGTGGCGGTGCTGCTGTTCCTCGGCCCTCCGACCCAGTGGGGCCGGTGACGCGCCTGGGCGTGCAGATCTACATCATTCGCGCGCCCATTCGGCTCGAAACGGGCCCGTTGCGCCGTGAGTTGTGCAGATTGTGACAGCGTGGACCTAGTGGGCGTGCTGGGAGCCCGTCCCAGCGCCTGCTGACCCAGCCGCACCCGCGGCTGCGGCGGGCGCGCTCCCGTCGGCCACGACGAACTGCCCCATCATCCCCTGGTCCTCGTGCGTGAGCAGGTGGCAGTGGAACATGTAGGGGTACTGGGAGTCGGCATACCTCGGCATGCGGAACGCGAGCCGGTTCCGCTCGCGCGGCATCAGCGGGATGGTGTCCTTCCAGCCCGCGCGCTCGGGGGGCGGCGCCGCGCCGTCGATGTCCAGCAGCCGGAACTGCACCCCATGGATGTGCAGGTTGTGCTGGAACGCGTTGACGTTGTCCACGTACCAGACCTCGGCGCCGCCGGGCGCGGCGGTGAAGTCGATCCTGTTCATGTCCATGGTCTTGCCGTTGATCTGACGGCCGCTGAACGTGAAGGACCGGGACGTCGCGACGCGGGTGTCCGGCGGCGCGGCCAGCTCGGCGAGCGCCGCGGGCAGCGCGGCCGACGGCGTCAGGGTTGTCGCGGCGTCCAGGCGCACGACGTCGAACTCGCGCCCGCCGCCGAACGCGTCCGCGGGGTTCACCCGCCCCAGGTCCGGCGCGAACGACTTCAGCATGACGGACTCGCCGGGCGCCATCTCGACGACGATCTCGGCCCGCTCCGCGGGGGAGAGCTGCACGGCGTCGAGCTCGAGCGGCGCGGCGAGCAGGCCGCCGTCGGACGCGACCATGTGGAACCGGCGGTGGTCCGCGAAGCCGAACCGGAACCAGCGGCCCGCGCTCGCGTTGAGGATGCGCAGCCGCACGCGCTGGGTGGTGACGGGCAGGACGGCGCCGAGGACCCCGTTGGCGGCGATCGAGTTGCCCAGGGTGCCGATCGAGTTGCCGGACGGGTCGAAGGTGATCCTGCCGCTCGAGTCGAGGCGGCGGTCCTGGACGATGAGCGGGATGTCGTCCACCCCGTACTCGTGGGGGAGGGTCGCTGCGCCCCACGAGGGCGGCGCCGCCTCGTCGACGAGGAAGAGCCCCGCGAGCCCGAGGCCCACCTGCTTCTCGGTGTTCCCGTGCGGGTGCGGGTGGTACCAGAGCGTCGCGGCGGGCTGGTCGAACGTCCACTCGGGGGACGCCGTGGCACCTGCGGCGATCATGGCGTGCGGTCCGCCGTCGGCCGCGGCCGGCAGCTGGACGCCGTGGAAGTGGACCGTGGTCTCCTCGGTGAGCCGGTTCTCGACGACGACGCGGACCTTCTCGCCCCGTGACGCCCGCAGCGTGGGGCCGAGGTAGGCGCCGTTGTAGCCCATGGTGTCGGCCGCCTTGCCGGCGACGAACTCGTGGGTGCCCGCCTGTGGCGCCAGATGGAACGTCCTCACGGGGGACCCACCCGCAGAGTCGACCGTGCCGGCGTCGAGCGGCGGGACCGGCAGCTTCGCGCCGAACTCGACCTTCGGGACGTCCTCTGGGGCGGCGCAGGCTGCCAGGGACGGGGCGAGGGGAGCGAGCACGACTGCGGCCGCGGAGGCGCGCAGGAAGTGGCGGCGGGAAAGGGGCACGCCTTCTAGGGTAGGCCGCGTGAGCGGACGGCTACATTGGGCCTTATGGCATCTGATCTGGACGAGACCCCCGAGTCGCCCATCGTCGGGGAGGCCGCGACCGTCGTCGTGCTCCGCGACGGTACGGCGGGAGTCGAGGTCCTGCTCCTCGAGCGGCCCCATTCCGGCTCGTTCGCGGGTGCCTGGGTCTTCCCGGGCGGGAAGGTGGACCCCGAGGACGGCGACGGCGAGGCCGGGCTGCGCCGGGCGGCCGTGCGCGAGACCCTCGAGGAGACCGGGCTCGTGCTCGAGCCGACTGGGCTCGTCCCGCTCTCCCACTGGATTCCGCCGATCGGGGCGCCGAAGCGGCTGCGCACCTGGTTCTTCCTCGCGGGCCATCCGGGTGGGGACGTGGTGCTCAACCCCGGCGAGCACGTGGGGTGCGAGTGGATGACGCCGGAGGCGGCGCTCGAGCGGCACGGCGCCGGCGGTGTCGTGCTCGTCCCGCCCACCTGGCTGACGCTGCACAGGCTCCTCGGGGCTCGAGGCGTCGACGAGGCGCTGGCGCGGGCCGGCGGCGACGGCTTCGAACGGTACTTCAGCCATCCCCTGCGCGGGGACGACGGCGTGCGCGCGGTCATGTGGTCCGGCGACGCCCAGTACGAGGACGCCTCGGCGGTAGGGGAGGCCCGTCACCGGCTGTGGATCGACGTCCTGCCCTGGCGTTACGAACGCAGTAAAGTGTGAATGACTCTTTTCAAGTATGACCTGCGCCACTAGTCTCATTTCGTGTCCCGGCGCCACCGGGGCGGAGGTAGGGCCGGAAGCGTCGCGCACCCGCGCTTCCGGCGGGACGAAAGGCAGATCATGCACCGATCCATCCGCAGGTCCGCGCTGTGCGCGGGCCTGGCCGCGGGCATCGCGCTCGCCGGCACCCTCCCGGCCATCGCAGCGCCCTCGGGCACGACGGCGGGGACGTCGCCGACCGCTCTGCCCAGTGCGGCCCAGGCCGGGAGCCAGAACTACCTTGTGCTCTACAAGTCCGGCGGCAGGGCCGCTGGCAAGTCCCTTGCCGCCATCGCCAAGGCCGGGGGAACGCTCGTGCAGGACTACAGCGCCATCGGCGTCGCTGTGGTGCGCTCGGCGGCGTCGGACTTCTCGTCCAAGCTCCGAGCTGCGGATCCGAGCGTCGACGCGGCGTCCTCGACCGCGTCGTTCGGCGTGGCGCTCAAGGGCGACGCCGACTCCGCGGCCGCCGCCGACCCCATCAAGCCGCCGACGCCGGCGCCCGGAGCAGACACCCTCTCCGGGCTCCAGTGGGACATGGACCAGATGAAGGCGCCGGAGGCGCGGGCCATCAGCGGCGGCAGCACGTCCGTGGTGGTCGGCGACATCGACACGGGCCTCGACTGGAGCCACCCGGACCTCGCACCCAACGTGGACTTCTCCAAGAGCGTCTCGTGCGTCGACGGGATCCAGAACACCGACCCCTCGGCCTGGATGGACGACAACGGCCATGGCACCCACACGGCCGGGACGATCGCGGCCGCGAAGAACGGCGTCGGGATCGTCGGGGTGGCCCCGAACGTCAAGCTTGCCGGGATCAAGGCCGGGAACGCGGAGGGCTTCTTCTTCCCCGAGGCCGTGGTGTGCTCCTTCATGTGGGCCGCCGAGAACGGCATCCAGGTGACGAACAACAGCTACTTCGTGGACCCGTGGCTCTACAACTGCAAGAACGATCCCGACCAGCGGGCGATCTGGGAGGCCGAGCGGCGCGCCATCAGGTATGCGCAGTCCAAGGGGACCACCGTCGTGGCTGCCGCAGGGAACGAGTCGGACGACCTCTCCCATCCCGTCTACGACCAGACGAGCCCTGACAACACCACCCCGGTCACCCGTGACATCACCAATGCGTGCGCGGTCGTGCCAACGGAGATCCCTGGAGTCGTGGCGGTCTCGGCGACAGGCAACAAGGGTCTGAAGTCGTTCTACTCGAGCTACGGCCTCGGAGTCGTCGACGTGGCGGCGCCGGGTGGCGACTCGCGGCAGGTCACGGCGTCGGCAGTGAATGGCCGTGTCCTCTCGACCTACCCCTCCGCGCTCATGAACGCGTGCCTGCGCAAGGTTGTCGATGCGTCGGGCGCGACTTACTGCTACCTCCAGGGCACGTCCATGGCTTCGCCGCATGTGGCCGGCCTCGCCGCTCTCATCGTGAGCTCGGGGGTCACGAGCCCCGGCGCGGTCGCGGCCCGGATCGCCAACACCGCGGATGCCACCGCGTGCCCAACCGACATGTCCCTCTATGCCGGCGTGCCCGGGAACAACAGTGAGCAGCCGCAGACCTGCACCGGCGGGACCGGCAACAACTCCTTCTATGGCAAGGGCCAGGTGAACGCCCTGGCCGCGATCGGCGGCTAGCCCCACCAAACGACTGCTCCGTACGTGTCCTTTTGGGGGCCCGGAACGACACTTACGGAGCAGTCGATGGGGCGGGTCAGCCGCGGCGGGCCTCCACGGCCGCCCGGATGACCGGCGCCAGCCGCGAAACTCCCTCGCGGATCTGCTCTGGCGTCACCCCGGAGAAGGCGAGCCGGAGCTTGCTGCTGGTGCCGTCCGACGGCGTGAACGCGGCGCCCGGGATGAACACGACCCCAGCCTCGATCGCCTGGTACAGCAGCGGATACGTGTCGATCCCCTCGGGCAGGGTGACCCACACGAAGAAGCCGCCGTCCGGCGTCGTCCAGGTCGCCTCGGCGGGGAAATGCTCGGCCAGCGCCCCGAGCATAGCCGAGCACCGCTCGGCGTAGGTGGCCCGGGATTCCGCGAGGTAGCCTCGCCAGTCGAAGGTCCTGAAGAACTCGGTCACGATGAGCTGGTTGAGCGTGGACGGGCACAGGACCACGGCCTCGGCGGCGAGGTAGAAGCGGCGGTACAGGTGCCGGGGCACGAGCGCCCAGCCGAGCCGCACTCCTGGGGAGAAGATCTTCGAGAACGAGCCGCAGTAGATGACGTCGTCCGGGTTGTCGGCGCGCAGCGGCGGGAGAGGGTGCCCGTCGAACCGCAGCATGCCGTAGGGGTTGTCCTCGAGGACCAGGATGTTGTGAGCGCTGCAGATGTCCACGATCCGCTGCCGCCGCTCTGCCGCAAGCGTGATCCCGGACGGGTTGTTGAAGCTCGGTATCGTGTAGAGGAGCTTGACGCGCTTGCCCTCCGCCTCGAGCTCGGCGATGCGCGATTCGAGGTGCTCGGGGATGAGCCCGTCGTCGTCCATGAAGACCGGCTCGACCTGCACCTGGTAGGCCTCGAACGTGTTGAGCGCGCCGACATAGGTGGGGTCCTCGACGAGCACCACATCGCCCGGGTTGCAGAAGACCTTCGCCGCGATGTCCTGCGCGGACTGGGATCCCGTGGTCACGACGACGTCCTCCGCCGAAGCGCCCACGATCCCCTCCTCGGCCATGATCTCGCAGATGAGCTCGCGCAGCGCCAAGGTCCCCTTTCCGCCGCCGTAGTGCAGCGCCTCCACGCCGTGCTCCACGATTACTCGCGAGGCCGTCTCCGCGACGAGCTCGAGCGGCAGCTTCGAAAGGCTCGGGGAACCGCCGGCCAGCGAGACGAGCCCGGGCTGGATCGAGATGTCGAAGACGTCCCGCACGGCGGACTGCTTGATGTTGTAGGCGCGCTCCGAGAAGAGGGCCTCGTGCCGGTGGCTCGCCTGCGCACGTTCAAGGGCTGTCTGGGTCTCGGCGGTCAGCTCGTCCCCGAGCTCCGCAGGCCGCGAGGCGGCGATGTCCTGTGAAGTCACACACACATCCTAGCCCGCATGTTGTCGAATATGCACCTCTTGTTGTCTAGTTGAGCTTTTTCACGCGCGCACGACGGCGGCGACGCACCCGAGCGTGGGGCGTCGCCGCGGTGGGTGGCTGGCGTCAGCGTCAGTGGCGTCCGGTGATGTCCCGCGCAGCGTCCTTGATGTGCTCGCCAGCCTGCTTGAGCCCGGCCTTGGCCTGTTCCGCCTGTCCCTCGGCTTCCAGGTCCGGATTGTCGGTTGTCCTGCCGACGTTCTCCTTGACCTTGCCGGTGACTTCGGTGGCCTTGTTCTGGATCTTGTCTCCGAGGCCCATGGCTTCTCCTTTCCCTCTGATCTGAGCTTCCCACTCACGGTGCGACGACGGCGATACGACAACGGCGGCACACCCGGGGGGAGGGTGCGCCGCCGTAGTCATTCGCGCTTTCCTGGTCGAGCCCAGCGGCGATCAGGCCAGTCGCGGTCTTGTTGCGGTCAGGCGTGATGACGACGACGCGTGACCATCCCGTAGATTGCCAGGACGATGATCGAGCCGACGATCGCCACCAGCCACGTCTGGATGCTCCAGAACTCCTGGAGGCCGATCCCGAAGACCGCGCTTCCAATCCAGCCGCCCAAGATGGCGCCGACGACACCGAGAAGCATCGTGATGAGGATGCCGCCGCCCTGCCGGCCCGGCATGATGGCCTTCGCGATGGCTCCGGCGATCAGCCCGAGGATGAGGAATGCGAGAATGCCCAAGGTGTTGCTCCTTCTCGTGAAGTCCTGACGTCAGTGAAGCGACAGATCAGTGGCCTGTCACGTCCTTCGCAGCGTCCTTGATGTGCTCGCCGGCCTGCTTGACCCCGGCCTTGCCCTGGTCAGCCTTGCCCTCGGCCTCAAGATCCCTGTTGTCGGTGGCGTCTCCGACGCCTTCCTTGGCCTTGCCCTTGAGCTCTTCGGCCTTGTTCTCGAACTTGTCTCCCAGACCCATAGCCGTTTCTCCTCCCTGAACGAGGGGCAATCTGCCCCTCCTTGGGTTGTGCAGCCCGAGGTTTCTGGAGCACCCCGGCGCTCAGACCTGTGTTTCCCGAACGCTGGCTGAGCCAAACAAACGTTGTTGCAGGATGAGCTGCAGGATGGCGGCCCAGTGTGTGGTGGATCCCCCACGGGGAAAGAAGGAGGCATGAAGCCTCTCACGATGGATACGACGGCAGCTGCCGTCTCAGTCAGCCCCGAGGCCGACAGCACGGTCACGGTCAGCACGGCGGCGGCCGGGAACGCGGCCTCCATCCCGCCGGAGCCGCAGCCGCCCAGCCAGCCTCCCGAGCCCGGGCCTGAGCCTGGAGGTCCCGAGCCCGGGCCGAGCACCTTCCCGCCCATCGATCCCGACGCGGAGCCCATCCCGCAGCCGGGCCAGCCCTCACCCGGGGGTCCCGTGCCGGGGCAGCCGCCAGGCGCTCCACAGCCCCCGGGCCGCGAGCCGGGCCTCGACCCCTTCGGCACGCAGACTGGATCCGGCCGGCTGAGCGGGCCGCCGGCCGATCAGCCCAGCGACAGGGACCGCGGACCGGAGAGGGATCCGGACCGCGACCCGATCGAACGTCCGGCTGTTCCGGGCGGCGGGGAGCCCGACGCCCCCGACGGGCCGCCGCGGGACCCTGACTCGCCCCAGCCTGGCGCGCCCGAGGACCCCTATGCCCCGGTGGCGCTCCCGCCCGACTCGAAGGATCCGCTGCATCCTGACGGCGAGAAGCCCTGAGGCGATTCCCCAGGCTCCTGAGCGCGAATTGCCCAAGGGCGAGGAAGGGGCTGGGACCGGCGAACCGGCTCCGGCCCCTTCCTCGGTTTCTGGCGCGGACCCCTCCTGGACCCCTGCTCGGCCAGAGAAGCACGACTGCTCGGCCAGAGAAGCACGACGCCGGTGGAGCCTCCAGCTACCGCCCGACGTCGTGCATCTGCGCCTGGTCCCGAGAGACCCGTTCGGCCCAGTCGGGCCGATGGAGATCGATGAGGATACGCGCCAGTCCTCGTGCCCGGGTCGCCGCCAGCCGGTCGCCTTCGATGGCAGCGACCATGGCGCCCTTGGTCAGGATGTGGAATGACCAGGCGAATCCCTCGGGGTCGTCGAGCCCGGCGGCCTCCGCGAGGGCGGCAAGCCGCCTGCGGATGGCTGCGAGGTGTCCCATCGCGGCCCGGCCCAGTGGGTGCTCGGGTCCCATCTCGATCATGACGTGGAGGAACGTGTTGACCTCCGCGGCGCCGCGGCTGAACCAGTCGTCCAGGACGTTGAAGGCCGCCAGCAGCGCGTCATCAGGTGTGTGGCTGCGTGCGATCGCGTCTTCGATCGCGTCGTGCCGGGTTCGGTACCAGCGGTCCATGTAGGCGAGGACCAAGGCTTCTTTCGATGGAAAATGCCGGTAGAAAGTAGCTTTCGCCACGCCCGAGCGCGCGATGATCTCGTCGACACCCACGTCCCTCACGCCCCGCCTGGCGAAGAGCTCGTAGGACGTCTCCAGGATCCGTTCGCGAGCCGCGGGGCGCTGAGCCACTTGTGCCCGGCCGTGATCTCGACCGTCCATGCGATCCATAGTAGCACTCTAGACAGACAGGTCTGTCTACTTGTATAACTCTTCCTAGCGGGACAGACAGGTCTGTCTCGTTTGGACGGAACTGGACAGAACCGGCCAGGACCCCGGGGCCCGGGAACGGGCAGGGGGCCGGGCCGGCCGGAAGGACCGGGACGCCGCGTGTGCGGCGGCAAGGAGGATGGCGCTGTGAGTGAGTCGAAGGCTCGTCTGAAGGTGTTGGCCGGCGGCCGCGGGGATGCCCCGCGCGGGGCCGGGGCGGCCCAGGAGGCCCCGCAGGAGGCCCCGCAGGAGGCCCCGCG
>NZ_CP022463.1:3212435-3293715 GCF_002224485.1 Sinomonas sp. R1AF57 | reverse complement strand
CGGTGGGCCCGAACCAGTTCCCGCCCTCCTTGCCCGCCACGGTGAACTCCCGCCCGTCCACGACCAGCTGGGCCCCGGCCTCGGCCGCGGCGGTGACGATGCCCTTCATCCGGTCCCTGGACGCGGCGGTGATGATCGGGCCCATCTCCGCGCCCGGGTCGGTGCCCTCGGCGACCTTGACCGCCTCGGCCCGGTCCTTGACCTTGCCCACGATCGCGTCGGCGGCCTCCCCGACCGCGACCGCGACGCTGATGGCCATGCAGCGCTCCCCGGCGGAGCCGAACGCGGCCGCGGCGAGGTGGTCCGCGGCGTTGTCCATGTCCGCGTCCGGGAGGATGATCGCGTGGTTCTTCGCCCCGCCCAGGGCCTGGACGCGCTTGCCGTGCGCGGTCGCGGTCTCGTGGACGTACTTGGCGATCGGGGTCGAGCCCACGAACGAGACCGCGTCCACGTCCGGGTGCCTCAGGAGCCCGTCCACGGTCTCCTTGCCCCCGTGCAGGACCTGGAACACGCCCTCCGGCAGGCCGGCCTCGGCCCACAGCCGGGCCAGCAGCATCGAGGCCGAGGGGTCCCGCTCGGAGGGCTTGAGGATGAACGCGTTCCCGGTCGCGATCGCGACCGGGGCCATCCACAGCGGGACCATGACGGGGAAGTTGAACGGCGTGATCCCCGCGACCACGCCGACGGGCTGGCGGTAGGAGAACACGTCGATGCCGGTGGAGGCCTGGTCCGAGTAGGCGCCCTTGAGCAGCTGCGGGATCCCGCAGGCGAACTCGATGACCTCCAGGCCCCGCCCGATCTCGCCCTTCGCGTCCGAGATGACCTTGCCGTGCTCGGCCGTGACCAGCTGTGCGAGGTCGTCCACATGGGCGGCGACGAGCTCGCGGAACCGGAACAGCACCGCGGTGCGCTTGGCCAGGGAGGTCTCACCCCAGACCTCCGCGGCCTTGCGCGCGTTCGCGACCGCGGCCTCCAGATCCTGCCGGTCGGCCAGGCGCAGCTCCCCGGTCTGGACGCCCGTGGCCGGGTTGAACACCGGCTGCGTCCGCTCCCCGACGCCGTTGGACTCCTCGCCATTGAGGAAATGCGGAATGGTCTTGATGCTCATGTGCTTCGTACTCCTGGTTTGCTGGAAGGCTTGGGATGTGGGGGTCAGCTGTAGATCTTGAGGTAGAGCTCCTCGATCTCTGCCGAGGTCGGGACGACGGGGTTGTTGCCGGGGGAGCCGGAGGCGAGGGCCTGCTCGGCCATGACCGGGACGGCCCGCTCCCAGTCGGCGCGGCTGATGCCGCGGGACTCGGGGGTCGGGACGGCGAGGTCGCGGGCGAGGGCCTTGAGCTCGTCGACGAGCGCCTGGGCGGCCGCGGCGTCGTCGTCCTCCGCGTCCGCAACGCCTAGTGCGCGTGCGCAGTCGGCATAGCGCGCCTGCGCGCCGCGGACGGAGAACTCGGTGACCGCCGGGAACAGCATCGCGTTGGCCAGGCCGTGGGCGACGTGGAAGTGGCCTCCGATGGGCCGGCTCATCCCGTGCACGAGCGCCACGCTCGAATTGGAGAACGCGATGCCCGCCTGGGTCGCCGCGAGCATCATCGCCTCCCGCGCGGCCCGGTCCGAGCCGTCGGCGTAGACCGCGCGGAGGTTCTTCCCGAGGGTGCTCATGGCCGCGAGGGCGAACCCGTCCGAGAACGGGTTGGCCCGGCGGCTCACGTAGGCCTCGATGGCGTGGGTGAGGGCGTCCACGCCGCTGTCCGCGCTGAGCCGGGCGGGCATGGAGAGGGTCAGCTCGTAGTCCACGACCGCGGCGACCGGCAGGAACGAGGGGCCAGTGCAGAGCATCTTCTCGTCGGTCTCAGAGTCGCTGATGATGGTGAACTGCGTGGCCTCGGAGCCGGTGCCCGCCGTGGTGGGGACCGCGACCACCGGCAGGGCGGGGCCGGCGTTGACCCGCGGCGCCTTGTAGTCCCGCATGGGCCCGGAGTTCTGGGACAGGAAGCCGAGCGCCTTGGCCGTGTCGATCGAGCTGCCGCCGCCGAAGCCGACCAGAAGGTCCGCACGGTGCTCCTCTACGGCGGCGAGGCCGGCCTGCAGGGAGTCCGTGGTGGGATCAGGGATGCACTCGGCGTACAGGCCGGTTTCCAGACCGGCATCGCGGAGGGAGGCCAGAGCGGCGTCGACCGTTCCCGACTCCTTCATGAAGGCGTCCGTCACCACGAGGGGCCGCTGCGCCCCGAGGTCGCGCACGGTTGTGCCCAGCTCCCGGACCGCTCCGGCGCCCACATTCATCAGTCGGGGCAGGGAAATCTGAAAGGTCATCGCGTGCCTCCCGCTCGTCGTCGAGGCCGGGCACACCTGGTGCCTGGCACGTTCTCCAGTCTCTGTGCGGCTGACGCCACGCACAAGCGGCAATCCGGTACTGCCCTGTGCACGATTGCACAGCACTCGTAGAGTGAGGCTGTGATTCAAGCAGACGACCTGCGGTTCTTCCTCGAGGTCGCCCGAACACGGCGGCTCGTCGCGGCAGCCAGAGGCCTGGGCGTCGAGCACACGACCGTGGGCCGGAGGGTGACCCAGCTGGAAAGGGCCGCAGGGACGCGGCTCTTCGACCGCACGCCCCAGGGATGGGAGCTCACCGAGGCCGGGCGGGGACTGCTGGTCCACGCCGAGGCGGTCGAATCATCACTGCTCGCGGCGGCCGAGGAGCTCGGCTCCGCCCGCGGGCGTCTGTCGGGAACGCTGCGCATCGCGGCCCCCGACGGCTTCGGTGCCTTCGTGCTCTCGCCGGGGCTCGGAGGGTTGCGGTCGGATCACCCCGAACTCACTGTCGAGATCGTGACGGAGACCCGACTGAACCTGCTGGCCACGCGCGAGTTCGACATCGGCATCTCGCTCGAGGAGCCGACGACGCGGGGGGTGCGTTCGCGGCGGCTGGCGACGTACGGGTTGAGCTTCTACGCGAGCCGCGAGTACCTCTCGCGCCATGAACGGCCCCTCGACCTCGCCGAGGTGAGCCGTCATCCGCTCATCGGCTACGTCGACGCCCTGCTCGACATCCCGGCCCTCCGGTTCCTCGACAGCGCGCTGCCCGGCGTCCGTCCGGCAATCCAGACCAACAACGTCACAGGCCAGTGGATGGCGGCCGTCGCCGGCCTGGGAATCGCCATCCTCCCGGACTTCGTGGCCGCAGGAGACGAACGGCTGATGAGGATCGTCGAGGGGACGAAGATCGAGCGCACGTACTGGATCGCGGTCCCCACGGAACACCAGCGCCTCGCCAGGACGCTGGTGGGGGAGTCCGCTCTGCTCGAGCTCGTCCGGAACCACGAGCACCTCCGGGCGGCGTAGCCGGCGGGGGCAGATGCGCGGGGGGGGTCTAGGAGGAGGGGCCAGCGCACGACGCCGGGTGGTGCACTGAGCGTCTCATGGCCTTCCCGCCCCTTCGTCTCGCGGCCCCGGCGCCGCAGAGGACTGGCCGTCCTCGAAGGCATCCAGCAGCCGTTCCCGGGAGTTGCTGATGTGGCTCTTCATCAGCGACTCCGCCCGCTCGTGGTTCCGGGCCTTGAGTGCTGCGAGGATCTGCTCGTGCTCGCGCAAGGCCTCGTTGGTGCCTTGGGTGTTGAAGCGGAGTCGGAAGAGGTGGAGATGGCCGTGCAGGGCTGAGAGGCTGTCCTGCACCAGGGAGTTTCCCCCACAGGCGGCGATGAACTCGTGGAATGCCGCGTCCTGCCGCGCGAACGAGGCGTAGGAGTCGTGGCCCGATTCCCGCTTCATGTCCTCGGTCATGCGCTCGAGCTCCTCCAGTTGCGAGTCAGCGGCCAGTTGGGCACATCGGTTGGCCGCGAAGGGCTCGAGCAGGAGGCGCATCTCGTAGAGCTCTTCGAACTGGCGTCGGCTCATGCGCTCGGCGGCGCGGTAGCCGACAAGATGGGTCTTGGTCACCAGGCCCTGTGCTTCCAGGCGCAGCAGTGCTTCCCGAATGGGGGACTGGGACACGCCGAGGGTGCGGGAGAGCCTGTCGATCATGATCCGGGAACCGGGTTCGATGGCGCCGGAGAGCAGTTCGTTCAGCAGTGTGTTGTACACGCCGTCCCCAAGACGCTTGGACGGCCTCCGCCCGCTGAGCGCCTCGCCTGCTTCCCGGTGACTCGGATCACTTTTGTGGGTTGACACGGCTCATCCCTTCCTCAATCATGGGATCCATTGGATCGTATCGGATCTGATTCTGCAAGGGCTTGATGGCCGGCTACCAGCACGACCAGCGCCTCGCATCCCTGCATCTCACCATCTTCACCGGGCGTGCCCGGACCCAAGAACTCGGAAGAGGAATCCATGCACCCGCCCACCCTCGGGCTGCTCAGGCCGCCCGGCACGATCCTCATGGGGCGAGGACAGCGTCACGCCCTCGCGCTGCACCTGCCCCCCGGCGCGCAGCACGCTCTCGTGGTCACCGACGCGCGGATGTCTCGAGAGCCCGCCTTCGCTGCGATGATGCAGCAAGTGGAGGAGGCCGGAGTCAGGCACAGCCTCGTGGCCGATGTCCAGTCCGAGCTTCCCGTGGCCGACATCGTGGATGCCCAGAAGAGGCTTGCGCACGAGCGGGTGGACGTCGTCATCGGGATCGGCGGCGGAACGTGCATGGACTTCGCCAAAGTCATCGCCGTCCTGCTTGCCCACGGTGGTAGTCCGCAGGACTACTACGGCGAGAACGCGGTCCCGGGACCGGCCGTGCCGGTCATCGCGATCCCCACCACGGCAGGGACGGGGTCGGAAGCGACCCCTGTGGCAGTGGTCAGCGACCCCGACAGGGAGATGAAGATCGGCATCTCCAGCCCCTACATCGTGCCCGTCACCGCCATTTGCGACCCCGAGCTGACAGACGGTGCCCCACCGGCCCTGACGGCTGCCGTCGGCACCGACGCGCTCTCGCACGCGATCGAGTCGTTCACTGCGATCCGGCGAACCCCGAAGCCCGGCTTGGCCTCGGAGAGGGTGTTCGTCGGCAAGTCTCTGCTTGCCGACCAGTACGCCTTGGCCGCGGCTGCCGCCGTGGGCAGGAGCCTGAAGACGGCGGTCCACGGCAACTCGGACCCAAACAGGCTCGCCGCCGCCCGCGACGACATGGTGTTCGCGGCGACCGCCGGAGGGCTCGCGCTCGGGACCGGTGGAACAGCAGCAGCCCACGCCCTGCAGTACCCCGTCGGGGCGGCGACCCACACTCCCCACGGGGTGGGCGTCGGCGCACTCCTCCCGTACGTGATGGAGTTCAACCGCCCGGCCCGCGTCCCAGAGTTCGCGGCCCTGGCACGCGCCTTGGGCGCCGACGAGAGGCAGGGAGACGATGAAGACCTCTCCCACGCGGTGATCGAGCACGTCGCACTGCTGCTGAGCGACATCGGGATCCCTGCCACCCTCGCCGACTTGGGGATGCCGTCCGGGAAGGAGCGCTGGCTCGCGACCCAGGCGATCAAGGCAACACGCCTCGTCGAGAACAACCCACGCGAACTGGACGCCGATGCACTCGAAGCCATCGCGGCCGCGGCCTACCGCGGAGACCGCGCCTCCCTTCGGTCAGCCACCCCAGCCCACGCCCACTGAGAGACTTCACGAAAGACCACGCACCCATGACCACCACCATTGCCCCTTCCCCTGACAGCGTCCGGCTCTGGATCGGCGGGGAGCCGGTTCCCGGCGCCCTTGAGCCCATCCCCGTCTACAACCCCTCGACCGACGAGGTCATCACCCACGTCGCAAACGCCGACGTGCAGCAAGGGCTGCGTGCAGTGGACGCGGCCGCCAACGCACTTTCCTCCTGGAAGGCAACCCCGCCGCGGGAGAGGGCAGAAGTGCTGCGCCGCTGCTTCGAGGAGATGACCCGGCGGGCGGACGAGATCGCCGAACTGATCGCCACCGAGAACGGGAAGACCCTGGCGGACGCGCGCAGCGAGACGACGTATGCGGCCGAATTCTTCCGCTGGTACTCGGAGGAGGCGGTCAGAGCCATAGGCCAGCTCAGCGTTTCGCCGAGCGGGTCCAACCGCATCCTGGCCCACTACGCGCCGATCGGTGTGGCCGTCCTCGTCACTCCCTGGAACTTCCCGGCCGCGATGGCAACCAGGAAGATCGCTCCGGCGCTCGCCGCGGGCTGCACGGTGGTGCTCAAACCCGCCACCGAAACCCCCCTGACCGCCTACCTCATCGCAGAATGCTGCCGGGACGCGGGAGTTCCCGAGGGAGTCGTGAACGTCCTGACCACCAAGCAGTCCGGGCCGGTCGTCTCAGCCATGCTGCACGACGACCGCGTCCGTGCCCTGTCCTTCACCGGCTCCACTGAAGTTGGGCGGACCCTCCTCCACGAGGCGGCCGACACCGTCCTGAAGACCTCGATGGAGCTGGGCGGCAACGCCCCCTTCCTCGTGTTCGACGAC
This sequence comes from Sinomonas sp. R1AF57, assembly GCF_002224485.1. Taxonomy (GTDB): domain Bacteria; phylum Actinomycetota; class Actinomycetes; order Actinomycetales; family Micrococcaceae; genus Sinomonas; species Sinomonas flava. The sequence continues at coordinate 3,287,293 of NZ_CP022463.1, read as the reverse complement.
GCCGACCTCGACTCCGCAGTCGACGGGCTCATGATCGCGAAGATGCGCAACGGCGGACAGGCCTGCACGGCGGCGAACCGCATCTACGCCCACCGCTCCATTGCGGACGAGCTCGGGCGTCGGCTCGCCGAGAGGATGGGCGCGTTGGCCACCGGCCCAGGGGCTGACCCTTCCTCCGGTTGCGGACCCCTCATCAACCAGGCAGCTGTGGACAAGGTCAATGAGCTCGTGACCGAAGCCGTCGGTGACGGTGCCCGCGTCCTGCTCGGCGCCGTCGCTCCGGCAGGAAAGGGCTGCTTCTACCCGCCTACTGTCCTGGCAGACGTACCCAGCAGGTCACGCATCGTCCGCGAGGAGATCTTCGGGCCGGTCGCCAGCATCATCGCGTTCGACACCGAAACCGAGGCCATAGACGCTGCCAACGACACGGTTTTGGGCCTGTCCGCGTACATCTACACAGAAGACCTGCGGCGGGGGCTCGCGATAGCGGAGAAGCTCGAGTCCGGGATGATCGCCATCAACCAGGGGCTGCTGTCAGACCCAGCAGCGCCTTTCGGCGGGGTCAAGCAGAGCGGCCTGGGCCGCGAAGGGTCCCATGACGGGATGCTCGAGTTCATGGAGACCAAGTACATCGCCACCAAGTGGTGAGCTCACCGGCCCTCGAGAAGGGCCCCTGACTGTTAGACGACTGAATCAAAGGAGATTGGTTGTGACCAGAACGAACAAGAGATGGACCATCGTCGTCCTGATATTCCTGGCGACCTCCATCAACTATCTGGACCGCTCCGTGCTCGGTGTCGCGGGCCCGTCCATGATGAAGGACCTGAATCTGAGCAAGATCGAATTCGGAGTCCTCGGCTCGGCCTTCTTCTGGACCTATGCCCTGATGCAGATCCCGGTCGGCGTGCTCGTGGACAAGATCGGTCCCCGCGCCATCTACGCCGTGGCCATCGTCTGGTGGTCGATCTGCTCCACCCTCACCGGGGTGGTGCGCTCCTTCGGCCTCCTCATCGGCGTACGGGCCCTCATGGGCATCGGGGAATCGCCCGCCTTCCCCACGAATGTCCGCGTCATCTCCGACTGGCTGCCCTCCCGTGAGCGCGGCATCGCCAACGGGCTCTTCACGATGGGAATCGCTGTCGGCGCCGGTCTGACCACCCCAGCTGTCGCCTGGGCCGTCACCAGCTTCGGGTGGCAGACCGCATTCCTCGTCACCGGCCTCATCGGCCTGATCTGGGCGGGCCTCTGGCTCTTCCACTTCACCAACAAGCCGAAGGACAACAGGAAGGTCAACCCGGCGGAGCTCGCCCACATCACCTCCGAAGAGCCGGCAACCCCCGCAGGCCCGGCAGTCAAGGTCCGCTGGGGCCAGATGCTCCGCTCGAAGAACGTCTGGGCCATCCTCTACGGGCTCTTCGCGCAGGATTACCTTCTCTACCTCATGATGACCTGGCTGCCCGTCTACCTCGTGACCGAGAGGAAGATGACCCTCATCACCGCAGGGTTCTACTCCATCCTTCCCTGGGTGGCGGCATCCGCAGGCGCGCTGCTCGGCGGGTACCTCTCCGACCGCATGATCAAGAACGGGACCCCGGCGGTCCGCGCCCGGCGCGCTGTCATGGCCGTGGGAATGGTCATTTCGCTCGCCGTCATCCCTGCGGCCTTCGTGACCGACGAGCTCTCGGCAGTCCTCCTGATCGCGGCATCCCTGGCAGGCATGATGTTCGCCAACGGCGCCTCGTGGGCCATCGTGTCCGAAATCGCACCTGCCGGCGCCTCCGGAACCCTGGCCGGCATGCAGAACTTCGTCGGCAACATCGCTGGCTGGATCGCCCCCATCCTGACCGGCTTCATCGCCACAGTCACCGGCACCTTCGTCTCCGCTCTGGTCATCGCCGGTCTGATCGGCGGAGGCGCAGCCCTCATCTACTTGGTCTTCCTCAAAGAACGCAACGAGTTCACCCCCGCGCCGTCGCGGACGTCCGCCACCGAAGGATCGCTCACATGACCCAGCCCCACACTGTCCACGCTCCAGCACTGCTCGAACTCTGCACCGCCATCCTCCGCAACAGCGGGCTGCCCGAGCGAGACGCCCACACGGTCGCCCATTCCCTCGTCGATGCAGACCTGCGGGGCGTCAGCAGCCACGGCGTCCTGCGCATGGAAACGTATCTCGAGCGCCTGGGCAACAGGGTCATGAATCCCACGCCGGAAGTGAAGACGCTCAGCGAGACGGCCGCCACCGCCGTGCTCGACGGCGACAACGGTTTCGGACAGGTCGTGTCCCAGCAGGCCGTCGACATCCTGCTGGCCAAGACCAAGGAGTCGCCGATCGCGGCGGTGAGCGTCCGCAACAGCAACCACTTCGGTGCGGCCGCCTACTGGGCAGCCCAACTTGCCGAGCAGGACCTGATCGGGATCGCGGTGAGCAACGTCGAACCCCTGATGCCGCCCCCAGGAGGATCAGAGGCGAGGATCGGCAACAACCCCCTCTCCGTCGTCGTGCCGGCCCGCACCCACCGGCCCATCGTCGTGGACATGGCAACAAGCGTGGTTCCCCTCGGGAAGATCCTCAATGCCAAGAGCAGGGGCGAAGCCATCCCGGAGGGTTGGGGGCTGGACAGCAGCGGAAGGGCCACGACCGTTCCCGACGAGGTGATCAACGGAGGCTCGCTCTTCCCCGTCGGCGGTCCCAAGGGCTACGGCCTGGCGATCATCGTCGAAGTCCTCTCCGCACTCCTGAGCGGTGGAGAGTTCGGCACCGACATCCACTCCATGTACCAGGAGCTGGACAGCCCCAACCAGATCAGCCACTTCTTCATGGCCCTCAAGATCTCAGCCTTCCTCGATCCAGAGATCTTCAAGGCCTCAGTGGACCGCTACATCGATCAGATCAAGAGCTCGCCTCTCGCCCCGGGGAGCGACGCCATCTACATGCCCGGAGAAATCGAGCTCAGGGCCAGGGACCGACACGCGGAGAACGGCATTGATCTGCCGCCCGCGGTAGCCCAAGGTCTCGCCTCGCTGGCCCGCTCCGCTGGCGTCCCCCAGGAACTCCTCGCCAGCCTCTGACTGCTGCCAGCCCTTCCAACGAAAGGACCCCCATGCACCTGCTCCACTTCTCTGAGGACGGCCACGGACCTGCTCTCGGGCTGAAGACCGCCCGAGGAATCTTCAACCTTCACCGGGCCGCCATGAAGCTCGATGAACCGATTCCAGCGGATGTGCACGAGATCATCGCGGACGGCGAAGCCGGGCTCGACCGCATCAGGGCTCTCCTCGCGGGCGCCGGTGATCTGGACGAGCTCTATACCTCAGAGGAGGAGGTCCGTTTCGCGCCGTCCGTCCTGCGCCCGCAGAAGATTGTCTGCGTGGGGCTGAACTACATCAGCCACGCAGAAGAGTCGAAGATGGAGATCCCCAAATCCCCGATCCTCTTCAACAAGTACAACAACGCCCTCACCGGTCATGGGAACCCTGTACACCTGCCTGAAGACGCCCACCAGTTCGACTATGAGGCTGAACTCGTGGCCGTGATCGGGAAGCAGGCCCGCGATGTCTCCGAGGACGAGGCTCTGGACTACGTCTTCGGATACACCATCGGAAATGATCTCTCGGCCCGAGACCTCCAATTCCGGACCGGGCAGTGGATGCTGGGCAAGACCTCGGACGGATTCGCCCCGGTGGGTCCATATCTGGTCACCGCCGATGACATCAACCCCGCGAACCTCGCGGTCGAATGCAGGGTCAACGGACACCTCCGCCAGTCCTCGAATACGAAGGACATGATCTTCAACTGCGCCTACCTGATCAGCTACATCTCCAAGTACATGACCTTGGAGCCCGGCGACATCATCTTCACAGGGACGCCCGAGGGCGTCATCCTCGGCTACCCGGAAGAAGAACAGGAATGGCTCGTTGCCGGGGATCAGATCCGGATTGAGATTGAGGGACTCGGTGCGTTGGAGAACGCGCTTGCGTGACCGCAGACGGAGCCGGACCCGGGCTCGCCTGGCCAACAGCTTGCCCGGGCGCCCGGTTCTGGCTCCGTTTTCAGATGGCGCGGTTCTGAAGCGCCAGCCAGGCCTGGAAGCCGCCGACGAGATCGGTCGCTCTGGTCAGCCCGAGCTGCTGAAGGGTGTAGGCGGCAAGGCTTGAGCTGTAGCCTTCGTTGCAGACAATCACGATCCGGCGACTGTAGTCGTCGGCGATGGGCAGCCGGGAGGGGCTCGACGGGTCGAGACGCCATTCGAGGACGTTGCGGTCAATGACAATCGCCCCCGGAAGGTCGCCGTCACGGTCGCGCTGATCGATCGGCCGCGTATCGACGACCAAGGCACCCGCGGATACCTCACGGTCCAAGTCCTCCGGCAGAACCCGCTCGAGTCCCAGACGGCTCTGGATGAGCAACTGGTCGATGGTCAGGGCCGGCTGGCCGTCCACCCCGGCGCTGCCTGAAGAGGAATGGCGCTGTTCCAGAACTTCCTCGCTTCGTCCGGCTAGCACCCCGCTGACAAGGAGCCAGGATCGTGGAAATGGGTGGTCCACACGGTAATTCGGCGGAAGAACGCGGGTCAATTGTGACCCGCGCCATCCTCAGTCTCCACGCCATCCTCAGTCTGCAGCAGGGAAGACCTTCCCCGGATTGAGGATGCCCTGCGGGTCGAAGACCTGCTTGATCCGCCGCTGGAGGTCGTACTGCTCCTCGCCGAGTTCGTCCTGGAGCCAGCGGCGCTTGAGCAGGCCGATGCCGTGCTCGCCCGTCAGTGTCCCGCCTAGCTCCAGCGCGGTGGAGAAGATCTCGCCGGCGGCCTGCCACACGTGCTCCGGCACCTCCTCTCCGGTGAAGACGAAGGTCGGGTGCAGATTGCCGTCCCCGGCGTGGCAGGTCGTCGGGACAGCGACGCCGTACGTCTCCTCGATGCGGCGGATGGCCGCGAAGGCCTCGGCCATCCGGTCGCGGGGGACGGCGATGTCCTCCACGAGCAGGGTCCCCTGCGCCTCGAGCGCCGGGAACGCGCTCCGGCGGAAGTCGAGGAGGCGCCGTGACTCCTCAGGGTCCGTGGTGGTCTCGACGGTGCCGCCGGCGTCGCGGACGATCGCCGCCAGCCGCTCGGCCGTGGCGAGGGCGTCCGCGCCGTCGCACTGCGCGAGGAGGTAGGCACCGGCGCCGGGAGCCGCGCTGTGGCCGGTGTGCCGGCTCACGACCTCCAGGGTGTGCCCGTCCATGAGCTCCATGATCGCCGCCACGTGGCCGCGCCGTGTCGCCTCGGTGACGGCGGCGACGGCGTCGTCGACCGTGGTGAAGAACGCCCCGAGTGTCGCAACCTCGCCGGTGACGAGCGGCTGCAGCTTGAGGGTGCACTCGACGATGACCCCGAGCGTGCCCTCGGAACCGATCATGAGCGCGCAGAGGTCGTAGCCGGTGACGCCCTTGACCGTGCGGTGGCCCATGGACATGAGGGTGCCGTCCGCGAGGACGACCTTGAGCGCGAGTACCGCCTCCCGCGTGACGCCGTACTTCGCGCACAGGAGCCCGCCCGCGTTCATGGCGATGTTGCCTCCGACCGTGGAGATGTCCTTGCTCGCGGGGTCCGGCGGCCACCACAGCCCGTGCTCTGCGAGAACGCGGTTCAGGTCGCCGTTGAAGATCCCGGGCTCGACGACGGCGAGTCGGTTGGCTTCGGAGATCTCGAGGATCTGGTCCATGTCGCGGAACGAGAGCACGATCTCGGCCGGTCCGGCGACCGCCCCGCCGGCGAGGCCCGTTCCCGCCCCGCGGCTCACGATCGGCACCTGCGCCGCCGAGGCGATCCGGCACACCGTCTGGACGTCCTCCACACTGCGCGGGTACACCGCCGCGAGCGGTGCGCCCGCCGAGCGGTGGCCGGACCGGTCTGAGGTGTACGGTGCGAGGCTCTCGGGGTCTGTTTCGACCCTGCCGGGCAGGGCGGACCGGAGGTTCTCGATGACCGCGGCGAGTTGGGCGAGGGGCATGGGCGTCCTTCTGACGGAGGTGGGGTTCGTTCCCTCCGGCGAGGATAGCGCCCGGGTGTCCCCACCTCCGTCTGGGGGTCACGTCCTGGGGGTCAGATCGTCCGCGACGCACGGGACGTGACCCTCAGGACGTGACCTTCAGGATGTGACCTTCAGACGGAAAGGGGTGAGCGGGCGTCTGCTGCGTGCCCCGCGGCTGCGTGCCTCGCGGCCACGTGCCCCGCGGCCGCGTAGGCCTTCGTCACCGCCGAGCCCAGGGTTGCGCCGCCGCCGGGATAGGCGTCCTTGAAGACGGTGGCCGAGCAGTTCCCCGCCGCGTAGAGGCCCGCGATCGGCTGCGCGGACGGGGCGAGCACGCGCCCGTCGAGGTCCGTGACGAGGCCGCCTGCGGTTCCGAGGGCCCCGGGCCGGATCCGCACCGCGTAGAACGGGGCGCGCTCGAGCGGGGCGAGGCACGGGTTCGGGCCCACTGCGGGATCCCCGAGGTGGCGGTCCTGTTCGGTGGAGCCTCGCCCGAACTCGCTGTCGGTCCCTGTCCGCGCGTCCGCGTTGAACTTCCGCACCGTCGCGGCGAGCGCGCCGGCGTCGACCCCGATCGCCTCGGCCAGCCCGCCCAGCGTCTCGGAGCGGTGCATCCAGTCCGGCTCCGTGCGGGCCGGGCTGCCGGCCACCGGGTACCGCCCGCGGTAGCCCGCGTCGAACACGAGCCACGCCGGATCGTTCGCCGGCCGCGACGTCGCCGGGTCCACGTTCGCGAACACGCGCGAGAGGTCGTGGTAGTTCATCGCCTCGTTGACGAACCGCCGCCCGGCCGCGTTGACGGTGATCGAGCCGGGCAGGGTCATCTCGACGTTGCCCATCCGTCCGGTCGGCGCGCCGTCGTACTCCCACCCCTCGGGAGCGATCACGGGGACGCCCCAGATCGCGCCCGTCTGGCCGAGCATCGCCCCGGCCCTGAGCCCGAGCAGGAGCCCGTCGCCGGTGTTCGACGGCGCCCCGATCGCCGTGGTGTCGAACCTCAGGAGCGACGCCGCGAGCTCGCGGTTCCGCTCGAACCCGCCGGACGCGATGAGCACCGCGCCCGCGGCCACTGCGGTGGCGGGTCCGGCGGCCCCGTCGCCCACCCGCACGAGCCAGCCGCCGGCGTCGTGCGCCCCGCCCGCGCCGCCCTCGAGGGGCTCGAGCCCCGTCACCGGCGCCGAGACGGCGAGGTGGACCCCGCGCTCGACGGCGGTCGCGACCAGGGCGCCGACGAGGGCACCGCCCATCGTGCGCACCCCCGCGGCCGCCCGCCCGGCCAGCAGTGCCGGGTCGGGGGCTGCGCCGTGGAGGCGGTCGCGCTCGTTCATCGAGAGGAGCGGCAGGTAGGTGGGGGGCCGGATCGCCTCGGCGAGGCCGGGCACGCCGGGGAAGCGGGCCGGGTCGAACGGGCCGTTGTCGAGGCTGCGGCCCCCGGCCACCGCGCCCGGCCACTCCATGTGGTAGTCCGGGCGGTCGAGCGGCGTGAGCTCCACGTGGGTCTCCCGGTCGAGGAACTCCACCGCCTCCCGCGCTGTCCGCAGGTACCAGGCAATCTCCTCGTCGGCCATCGCGCCGCCGGTCGCCGCGCGCAGGTACTCCGCCGCGGCCTCGGGCGAATCGCTGCCGGCGGGCATGAGCGGGTTGTCGGGCGCCCAGATCACGCCGCCGCCCGCTGCGGTCGTCCCGCCGAGGCGCGTGGCCTTCTCGAGCACGACGACGGCGAGGCCCGCCGCCGCTGCCCGGCACGCGGCGACGAGACCGGCGGCGCCGGAGCCCATGACGGCGAGGTCGTAGCGCGGAGCGAGCTGTGGGACAGGCGTCAGGAAGCTCATGCGCGCTCCCTCCGGGAAGCAGCGGCGAGCGCCGGCTCCTCGTCAGACGGCTCATTGCCGGAGGGCTCCGGGAGGTCGATCGCGATCTTGCCGACCTTCACGCTGCGGTCCCGCAGGAGGCGGAACGCGGCGTCGAGCTCGTCGAAGCCGAAGCGGTGCGTGATGAGGGACCGGCACTCGTCCTGGTGACGGGCGAGGAGGTCGAGAGCGTCCTCCATGTGCAGGGAGTTGCGCGAGCCGAGGAGGTCGATCTCCTTGATCGGCAGCGACCGCATCGACAGCGTCAGCTCGCGGTCGCTGATCCCCACGGCCACCACTCGGCCTGCCGGCGCCACGAGGTCCACGGCCGTGGCGAGCGACGCCGGCGAACCGGTCGCGTCGATCACGAGCGAGGGCCCCTGCCCGTCGGTCCACTCGTCGAGGCGGCGGCGCTGGTCCTCGTCGGGGAAGCCGGGACCGACGGCCAGGACGGCCTCCGCGCCCAGCTCGGCCGCGATCGCGAGGCGCTCGCGGTCGGTGTCGAGCACGACGACGCTGCAGCCCACCTCGCGCAGTGCGATCAGCCCGAACAGGCCGATCGGCCCCGCGCCGGCCACGAGGACACGTTCGCCGGCCTCGGCGCGCCCGCGGCGCACGGCCTGCAGCGAGATCGAGACCGGCTCCCACAGCGGCGCGAGGTCCACCGGCAGCCCCTCGGGCAGCTTCCGGGTGCGGTCCAGCGGCACGAGGAGGTACTCGGCGAGGGCGCCGTCGTCCTCATAGCAGCCGTAGATGCTCATGGCCCCGCAGGCGTTCGGCCGCCCGACGGAGCACGCGTAGCAGGTGCCGCAGGCGGCGAAGGGGGAGACTGCGACGTCGTCCCCCACCGCGAACGCGCCGCCCTCGTCCTCGGGGTGCAGGGCCGCGATGGTCGCAGAGAACTCGTGGCCCTGGACCATGGGGAGCTCGGTGGCGTAGTCGTCCTCCCAGATGTGCACGTCCGTCCCGCACAGCGTCACGCTGCGCACGCGCACGACGGCGTGTCCCCGGCTCGGGCGCGGGACCGGCACCTCCTCGTAGCGGACCGTCTCGGCCGCGACCGTGCGTGCGACCCTCATCGGGCCGCCCCGCTCAGCTCGAGCCGGTCGGCGCCGAAAAACGGCTTCCAAGCCGCGACGGTGCGGCGGGCGATGAGCCCCTCGCGGCGGAAGGGGTCGCCGTTGAGGAGGGCCTCGACGTCGTGCGCGGTGTCCCCGGCGAGGACCAGGAGCGCGCCGGTGCCCCCGTCGGTCGGTCCCGAGACGCGCAGGCGCCCGGCCTCGTGCTGGGACGCCAGGAAGGCGACGTGCTCGGGGCGGTGGAGGTCCCTGCCGGCTGGGTTGTCGGTGTACTGGTACGTGACGGCGAACAGTGCCATGGGCGTTCTCCTCGTCGAGGGCGGTCGGTCGGTCCAGCCCAGTCTGCTGTGACCGGCAGCACCCCCGGAGGAGGTGTCCCATTCAGTGGGACGCCGATTCGGCTCTGCCGTTCAGCCTTCGCGGCGCCACCTCGCCCGCGTGTACTGCGGCGGCCAGTAGTCCAGCTCGACGTCGAGCTCGTGCGCGGCGCGGAGCGCGAAGTGCGGGTCGCGGAGGAACTCGCGCGCCACCATCACGGCGTCCGCCGCCTCAGTGTCCACGATCTCTGCCGCCTCCTCTGGCCGGGTGATGAGGCCGACGGCGTTGACCGGCACCCCGGCTCCGCTGCGGACGGCGGTGGCGAACGCGACTTGGTACAGGGGCTTGACGGGGATGGTCGCGGCGGGGACGAGGCCGCCGGAGGAGATGTCGAACCAGTCCGCGCCCTCGGCCGCGGCCCAGCCCGCGACCGTGACCGTGTCCTCGAGGTTCCAGCCGCCCTCGACCCAGTCGGTGGCGGAGAGCCGCACGAGGAGGGGCACGCCGTCGCCCGCCTCGGCCCGGACCGCGCGGACGACCTCGAGCAGGAACCGGGCGCGGTTCTCCAGACTTCCGCCGTACTCGTCTGCGCGGAGGTTCGAGAGCGGGGAGAGGAACTGGTGGACGAGGTAGCCGTGGGCGCCATGGATCTCGAGGGCGTCGAATCCGGCGTCGATGGCCCGGCGCGCGGCGGCGGCGAAGTCCGCGACGATGCCCCGGATCTCGTCTCCCGTCAGCTCGCGCGGGGCGGCGTAGCCGTCGAACGCGACGGCCGACGGCGCAACCGTCTCCCAGCCGCCGTCCTCGACGGCCTGGGTACCCTTCCCGCTCCACTCACGGTAGGTGGACGCCTTGCGGCCCGCGTGGGAAAGCTGCATCGCTGCTGGAGCGCCCTGGGCGTGGACGAACGCGACGATGTCCCTCCACGCCTGGGCCTGGGTATCGTTCCAGATGCCCGTGTCCCAGTTGGTGATCCGCCCCTCGGGGCTGACCGCCGTCGCCTCGGTCATGACAACCCCTGCCCCGCCCCTCGCGAACGAGCCGAGGTGGGCGAGGTGCCACGCGGTGGGCACTCCGTCCCACTGCTCCACGGAGTACTGGCACATCGGGGAGACCCAGAGACGGTTCCTGAACTGGACGCCCCGGATCTCGACGGGGGTGAAGAGCTTCTCGGCAGCCATGCCGCCTACGTTTGCGCTCCCACCCCCCGCCGTCAAATGGTGACTGTCATTCGGGCTTCGCGAAGGTCGCCGCGCTGACGAACTCGAGCCCCACGAAGGTCTCGTCGCCGACCACCCGCGCATCATGCCCGGGAGGGATCGTGTACGAGCTCCCGGGCGTGATCGTGGCGGTCTCCCCGGAGGTCAGCTGGACCTCGAGGGTGCCGGCCACGCAGTAGCCGACGTGGTTGTTCTGGCAGCTGTCCGTGCCCACCACAGGCTTGATGCAGCCCGACCAGCTCCATCCGGGGGAGAAGGTGAACCGGCCGATCGTGTAGTCGCCCACCGTGACGAGGTCGATTTCGGACTTGTCAGGGCGGCGCTTCTCGTCGGGGTTGTCGTGGGACTTCACGTTCAGGGTGGTGACGGCGTTGACGGCGTGGGTGGACATGGCAGGCTCCTCTGGTTCGGGCCGCCTCACCGAGCCTCCAGCTTCCCAGCGGGACGAGTCATCGGGACGGTTTCAGGGTAGGCCTCGCCGCACCGGACCGGAAGGAGCCGCGATGGTTGGGTCGGTCCGCGGCGGGGAAGTGTGGCGGTAGCACCGAAGTGAAGCATCCGCTACGGGAAGAGGGCAGGACCATGAGCCACGAATACCGCGAGCCCGCTGGCCAGGACCCCGACTGGGACAGGGAACGCCGCGACGACCGGGAGTACCGCGAGGAACGCGACGACCGGGACTACCGGGACGACCGCGAGCACCGCGAGGACGAGGCGCTGACCCCCGCCGAGCAGCGGAGGCGCTTCGGCGGCATGAAGGCCGGCTCGGCCTTCTTCGGGTGGCTCACCGCGACCGGGATGTCCGTGCTCCTGACCGCCGTGCTCACCGCGGCCGGGGCCGGCGTCGGCGTCGGCACCCAGACCGATCCGGCCAAGCTGGCCAACCAGGCGGGGCAGACGGTGGGCATCGTCGGCGCCGTGGTGGTGGCCCTGATCCTCTTCGTCTCCTACTACTGCGGCGGCTACGTCGCGGGCCGGATGGCGCGGTTCGACGGTGCCCGGCAGGGCGTTGCCGTGTGGCTGTGGGCCGTGGTCATCGCCATCCTCTTCGCGGTCCTGGTCGTGGTGGCCGGGAGCCAGTTCAACGTCCTCTCCACCCTGAACAGCTTCCCCAGGATTCCCGTGGACGAGGGCACGCTGACCACGGGCGGCATCATCGTCCTTGTCGTCACGGCGCTCATCACCCTCGCCGGCGCGGTTCTCGGGGGAGCGGCGGGCATGCGGTACCACCGGCGGATCGACCGGGCCGGCCTCTGACGCGGCCCCTCAGGCGCCCGGCATCGCCAACTGCGTTGTGCTACGCCCGACGCCGCTCCCACGCCCCGTGCGCGATCGTCACCACGGCGGTGAGCACGACGGCGGCCGCGAGTCCGAACAGGAAGATCACCCCGTACTGCCGCTCGTCGGCGAATCCGGCCGTCAGGAATGTGCCGAGCGAGCTGCCGAGGAACAGGGATCCGGCGAACAGGGCCACGGTCGTCGCGCGTGCATCGGGGGCGACCTCGGTGGCCCAGCCCTGCAGCGACGAGTGCAGCACGGCGTTCGTCGCGCCGATCAGCAGCGAGGTCACGGTGAGGGCCGCCGGGCTCTGGGAGAGCGTGGACACCGCGTAGGCCGCGATGATGACGCCTCCGCCGATCCCCATCAGCTGGGTGCGGGAGAACCGGCGTACGAGCCGCCGCATGATGCGCGCGCCCACGATCACGCCCACCCCGTACCCCGCCGCGAGCACCCCGGCCAGCGCGATCGGGACGCCCGCGTCCTGGAGCGCCGGCACGATGTACGTCAGGACGCCCATGAGCACCGCGCCCTCAAGCACCGCGATCCCGTACACGCCGAGGGCCGCGCCCGAGAAGGCCCGGCGGAAGTCCGCGGGCCCGCGCAGGTGGGTGGCGGCGTCGTGCGTGTGGCGCAGGGAGAACAGGAGCGCGAGGCAGCCCAGGGCCGGCAGCCCGAAGACGAGCCGCCAGTCCGTGAAGGCCGCGAGGGAGCCCGCGGCGAGGGTCGCCACGGTGGTCCCCAGCGACGAGTAGACCTGCAGGTCTGAGAGGCCGCGGGCCTTCTCGATGCCGGTCCGGGTGTCGCCGATGATCGTCAGGAGCGTCGGATAGAGGCAGCCCGCCATGAGGCCCGCGGCCGAGCGCGCGACGAGCAGCGGGACGTACGAGCTCAGGATCGTGCTCGCCGCGGCGGCGATGAGCAGACCCGTCAGCGCCGTGCGCAGCACGCTGACGCGGCCGAACCGGTCGCTCACGAAGCCCCACAGCGGCTGGCCGAGGGCGTAGAAGAGCGAGTAGGCGCCCACGAGGCCCACGGCCTCGCCCAGGGACAGGCCCGTGCGGTCGGCCAGGACGAGGAGCATCGGGGGTGTGGCGAACCGGTCGAAGAAGGACAGGAAGCCGATCCCCATGAGGACCCGGTCCGGGACTCCGTCGGTGCGTGCCTTCTGGGCGGAGTCCCTGGTGGCGGTCACGCCCTCCAGCCTACCCATCGCTGCGCCGGCCCCGATGCTTGAATGGGGGCGTGGAGATCAGGTGGCTCGAGGCGTTCGTCGCCGTCGCGGAGGAGCTGCACTTCGGGCGCGCCGCGTCCCGGCTGCACATGGCGCAGTCGCCGCTGAGCCAAACCATCCGCAAGCTCGAGAAGGACATCGGCGTCCCCCTGTTCGACCGCAGCACGCGCAGTGTCTCGCTCACCGCGTCGGGGCGTTCGCTGCTCCCGCACGCGTACCGCGCGCTCGAGGAGCTCGAGGTGGCGCGCCAGGCTGCGCACGCCTCGGTCGGCACGGTGTACGGGCATCTCACCGTGAGCTTCACCGGCGCCATCAACCATCGCACCCTGCCGCGGCTCACCCGCGCGCTGCGGCGCCAGTACCCGGACGTGGTCCTCTCACTCCAGGGCCGGGTGGTGACGGGCGACGCCGTCGCACAGCTCCAGCAGGGCACGCTCGACCTGGCCTTCGTGGGGCTCCCGCTCGACCCGTCCCCGCTCGCATCCCGGCTGATCGCGCGCGAGGCGCTCGGCGCCGTCGTGCCCGTGGACCACCCGCTCGCCCAGCGGGCCACGCTCGACCTGGCCGAGCTGCGCGACGAGGACTTCATAATGATGCCCTCCGGCGGCGGCTCCGACCTCGAACGGACGGCGACGGCGGCGTGCGTCGCCGCCGGGTTCCGCCCCCGCGTTGTCCAGACGATCGGGGACCCGTTCATGATCCTGACGTTCGTGGCCGCGGGCATGGGGGTGAGCCTCGTGAGCGAGGGGATGAGCGACATCCTCCCGCACGGTGCCGTGTACGTGCCGCTTTCGGGTGCGGCGCAGCCGTACCTCCAGCACGGGCTCGCGTGGGCGCCGTCGAACCCGTCCCGGGTGCTCCCGCATGCGCTCGAGGTCGCCGAGCGCGTGCTGCCCACCGTCACATGAGCGGGCTGCCGCCTGATGTCGTCCGGTGTCCAGCGCGGGGTCATCTGGGATTGGTACGATCCCGCGGTGAGCGCGAGCCTTGCAGTGACGGCCTCCCTGCCTTCCCCGACCGTGAGCGGAATCCAGATCGGGCCGTTGACGATCCACTTCTACGCCCTGTGCATCATCGCTGGGATCGCGGTGGCGATGTGGATCGGCACCCGCCGATGGCAGGCCCGCGGCGGCCTGCCGGGCGAGGCCTTGGACATCAGCCTCTGGGCCGTCCCGTTCGGGATCATCGGCGGCCGGATCTACCACGTCATCACCGACCCCGAGCTGTACTTCGTGCCCGGGAAGAACCCGTGGAACGCGTTCGCGATCTGGGACGGCGGACTCGGGATCTGGGGCGCGGTGGCGCTGGGCGCGCTCGGTGCGTGGATCGGGTGCCGGCGCGCCGGGGCCTCGTTCATCGCGTTCGCCGACGCGATCTCGCCCGGCGTCCTCATCGCGCAGGGGATCGGCCGCTGGGGCAACTGGTTCAACAACGAGCTCTACGGTGACCCGACCGGCCTTCCCTGGGCGCTCGAGATCCACCAGATGGACCCCCAGGCCGCCCGGGCCGTCATCGACGCCGCGGGGAATCCCGTGGTTCTGGGCTACTTCCAGCCCACCTTCCTGTACGAGTCGGTCTGGTGCCTCGTCACAGCCGCCGTGATCATGTGGCTGGACCGGCGGTTCAGGCTCGGCGCCGGGAGCGTGTTCGCCCTCTACATCGCGGCCTACACGGCGGGGCGCTTCGCGTTCGAGCTCATGCGCTCCGACTACGCCAACCTGATCCTGGGCCTCCGCGTCAACACGTGGGTTTCGGGCCTGCTGTTCCTCGCGGGCGCTATCGCCTTCCTGCTCACCGTCCGCCGGCCGCGGTCGACGGCGCGCCCCGCCTCCCCAGCGCCGCCCGCCGAGGAACAGGCGGGGGAAACGCGGTAGCAGGCTCCGTTCACTGCTGCCCGCATGTGCTGCCCATCGCCGCTTCTCCTTGGTCAATTCACACAGGAGAAGCGGGGGAGGGCAGCCCTTGCGCCCCGCGCCCAGCGCAGAGAAGGCACTCCGGCTCGATTAAGCGCTAATCGCACATAGAGCGAGACCAACTAAGTGTTGGACGCGCCACAATTCCGTGGCGATGCTGGAGGAGCCAGCGCATCCCGCGCCTGGCACGAAAGGCATCTGAACGGAGCACCATGTCAGCGTCGACATCCGCGGCACCCAAGTCCCACGCCGCGAAGACCGCGGCCTTCTCCGGCTTCCTGGGCAGCACGCTCGAGTACTACGACTTCTTCATCTTCGGCTCGGCGGCGGCCCTCTTCTTCGGGAAGCTGTTCTTCCCCGATGCGGGCGCGGCGGGCTCGCTGCTCTCCTTCGCCACGCTCGGCGTTGCCTATGTGGCGCGTCCGCTCGGCGCCGTCCTGTGGGGCCACTTCGGCGACCGCCTGGGGCGCAAGAACGTCCTGGTCCTGACCCTCGTGCTCATGGGCATCTCGACGTTCCTCATCGGCTGCCTCCCCACCTACTCGGTGGTAGGCCCGATGGCGCCGATCGCGCTCGTCGCCCTCCGCCTCGTGCAGGGAATCTCCGCCGGCGGGGAGTCGCCCGGCTCGAGCTCCCTGACGCTCGAGCACTCCCCGGAGGGCCGCCGCGCGTTCTTCACGAGCTTCACGATGAGCGGCATCCAGTTCGGCATCGTCATCTCCTCGGTCGTGTTCATCCCGATCACGATGCTCCCGCAGGACCAGCTGATGAGCTGGGGCTGGCGCATTCCGTTCCTCGCGAGCGCCGTCGTGACAGCCGTGGCCTTCTACCTGCGCCGCAGGCTCGAGGAGCCCGAGGTCTTCGCCGAGATCAAGGAGGACGCCGCAACCGAAGCCATCCCGCTCGTGGCGCTCTTCCGCCACGATTTCGCGAACGTGGTCCGCGTGACCCTCAGCTCCCTCGTGACCATGGTCAACACCGTCTTCACGGTCTTCGCCCTCACGTACGCCACCCAGGTCGTGGGCCTCGACAAGCCTATGATGCTGACCGTCATCGCGGTCGCGAACCTCGTCACCGTGTTCACCCAGCCGATGTGGGCGCTGCTCTCGGACAGGATCGGCCGCAAGCCCGTGTTCATCACCGGCACCATCGGCAGCGCGGTGCTCGTCTTCGCGTTCTTCACGGTGCTGGGCACCGGCAACTGGGCGCTCATCTTCGCCACCGCCATCGCCCTCACCGGCGTGTTCTACGCGATGCCCAACGGCGTCTACCCCGCGTACTTCCCCGAGCTCTTCCCGGCCCGCACCCGCTACACCGGCATGGCCGTGAGCCTCATGCTCGGCCTCCTCGTGGCCGGCTTCACCCCCGCGATCGGCACGGCCCTCACCGCCGGTGACCCGGCCAACTGGGGCCCCGTGGCGTGGATGACGGTCGGCTTCTGCGCCGTCGCCGCCGTCGCCGCCCTCACCGCCCGCGAGACGTTCCGCACACCCAAGGCCCAGCTCGGCCTCAAGCCCGCACGCCGCGGTTCCGCCCCGGCCCCCGCGGAGACCGCCCAGGAGACCGCAGCCTGATGACCACCGCTCCCAGCCCACGCCCGCCCCGGCCGCAGCTCATCGGCCTGATCGGTGCCAACGTCGCCGCATCGCTCTCGCCGCTCCTGCACGAGCGCGAGGCCGCCGCCCAGGGCCTCCGCTACGCGTACCGCCCCCTGGACCTCGACGAGCTCGGCCTCGCTCCCGAGGATGCGGGGCAGCTCGCCCGGGACGCCGCCCGCCTCGGCTACACCGGCCTGAACGTGACGCACCCGTGCAAGCAGACCGTGATCACGGGCCTCGACGCGCTCTCCGACGACGCGCGGGCGCTGGGGGCGGTCAACACGGTCACCGTGGACGCCCACCCCGCCGACCCTGCAGGCAAGGCCGCGCACGACGCCGGCACCCCCCCGGGCGCGCGCCTCACCGGCCCGCGCCTCACCGGCCGCAACACGGACCACTCCGGCTTCCGTGCCGCGCTCGCCGAGGGCCTCCCGGGCGTGCCGCTCGGAACGGTGGTGCTCGTCGGCGCGGGCGGTGCCGGCTCCGCCGTCGCCCGCGCGCTCCTCGACTCGGGCGTCCGGGAGCTGCTCGTGGCCGACGTCGATCCCGCCCGCGCTGCTGCCCTCGCCGCGCGACTGGGGGAGGCGGGGAGCGGGAGCCGCGTCACCGCCGTCGCCCATGAGGAGGTTTTCGCGCGCCTGGGCGAAGCCGACGGCGTCGTGAATGCCACGCCGATCGGCATGGTCGGGCACCCAGGCACCCCGTTCGACACCTCGGCGCTCACGCGGCGTCACTGGGTCGCGGACGTCGTCTACCGTCCGCTCGCCACCCAGCTCGTCAAGGCCGCGCTCGCCGCCGGGTGCCGCGTGCTCGACGGCGGGTGGATGGCTGTGGCGCAGGCCGCGGACTCGTTCGAGCTCTTCACCGGCCTGGCCGCCGACCGCGCCCGGATGCGCGCCCACTTCCTCGACCTCGTCGCCGAGACCGACTGACCGCCCGAAAGGACCACCCATGACTGCCCCGTACAGAGTCGGGATCGTCGGCTGCGGCGCGATCAGCCGCAACCACCTCGAGGCCTTCGCCGCGATTCCCGAGGCCGCTGTCGTCGCGGTGTGCGACGTCGACCCCGACCGCGCCCGCGAGACCGCTGCGCGCTGGGGGATCCCTCAGGCGTTCGGCTCGGTCGAGGAGCTGCTCGCTGCCGGCGTCGACATCGTCTCGGTCTGCACCCCGCACCCCACCCACGAGGCCGTGGTCCTCGCCGCCGCCGCGGCGGGCGTCCACGTGCTGTGCGAGAAGCCGATCGCGATCGACCTCGCCTCCGCTGAGCGCATGGTCGCCGCGTGCGACGCCGCGGGCGTGCGTCTCGGGGTCCTCTTCCAGCGCCGCTTCTGGCCGGCCGCGCAGCGTCTCCGCGCCGCCGTCGACGAGGGCACGCTGGGGCGCCCGATCCTCGGCCACGCCTCCGTGCTGCTCCACCGCGAGCCGGCGTACTACGGTGCCACCCCCTGGCGCGGCACGTGGGCCACGGACGGCGGCGGGGTCCTCATGACCCAGGCCATCCACTACATCGACCTCCTGCAGTGGCTCATGGGCGAGGTCACCGAGGTCCACGGGCACATCGCCACGTTCCGGCACGACATCGAGGTCGAGGACACCGCCGCCGCGGTCCTGAGGTTCGCCTCCGGCGCGATGGCGACCCTGTCGGCGTCGACCGCCGCGACCCCGAGCCTCGGGGTGGGCATCCGCATCACGGGCGAGACCGGCGCGACCGCCGAGCTCACGGAGTTCCCCGAGGGCACCGACGGGCGCGTGACCCTCTTCGCGCGCGGCGGGACCATCGAGACCGAGCCCGCCCATCCGGCCGGCACCGATCCCAACGTGGAACTGTCCACGATCAACGGCCAGCTCATCCCCCACCACACGGCCCAGATCCGCGACTTCGTGGACGCGCTCGGCGCCAATGGCGACGAGGGCCGCGAACCCGCCGTGACAGGACGCGATGCCACCTCGGCCCTCCGGATCCTGCTCGCCGTCTACGAGTCGTCCCGCACGGGCCGCCCCGTTGTCCTCGCACGCGAAGGAGCCCTCTCATGACGCACCATGCCGCCACCCCGCTCATCCTCGGCCGCAACGGCCGGCCGCAGCGCACCCTCCGCAACCGGCTGTGGACCTCGCCCATGGAGCGCAACTACGGCACCACCGACGGCCGCGTCACCGAGCAGTACGCCGACTAC
Source organism: Sinomonas sp. R1AF57 (assembly GCF_002224485.1). Classification (GTDB taxonomy): domain Bacteria; phylum Actinomycetota; class Actinomycetes; order Actinomycetales; family Micrococcaceae; genus Sinomonas; species Sinomonas flava. The sequence goes on along the minus strand of NZ_CP022463.1, from coordinate 3,268,608 downwards.
CTGGTCACCCGCGCCCGGGCCGGCCTCGCCGTCGTGACCACCGAGGCCACCTACGTCCGCGCTGACGGCAAGGGCCGCACCCACCAGCTCGGCCTGCACGACGACGCCGTCCTCCCCGGGTTCCGCGCGCTCACCGACGCGATCCACGCCGAGGGCGCCCTCGCCGCCGTCGAGATCAACCACGGCGGCCGCACCGCGCAGTCCGTGGTGACCGGGTTCCCGTGCGTCGCCCCGACACCGGTGCCGTGCGAGGTCGCCGGCGGCGAGATGCCCCGCGCCCTCACCACCCAGGAGTGCCACGACCTCGTCGATGCGTACGGGGACGCGGCGCGGCGCGCCGTCGAGGCCGGGTTCGACGCCATCAGCATCCACGGCGGCCACGGCTACCTCATCCACCAGTTCATGTCCGCGCGCACCAACGGCCGCCCGGACGAGTTCGGCGCACCCGAGCGCTTCCCGAACCTCGTGATCGCCGCCGTCCGCGCAGCCGCGCCCGACGCGATCGTCGGGATGCGCGTCTCGATGCTCGAAGGCGTCGACGGCGGGCTCACGCCGGAGCAGACGCTCGACGTCGTCGCCCGCCTCGACCTGGACGCGCTCGACTTCCTCGACCTCTCCGCCGGGTCCTACGAGGCCGGCGAGTGGATCGTGCAGTCGGGAGAGTGGAAGCCCGGCGTCCTCGCCGACTACGCCCGCGTCTACCGCGGGTTCGGGATCCCGCTCGGCCTGGCCGGGCGGCTCAACTCACCCGCGGCGATCGAGGCCGTGCTCGCCGACGGCGTCTGCGACTTCGTCTCCCTCGGCCGCGCCGTCCACGCGGACCCGGCGTTCGTCCCCGCCGTCCTCGGGCACAGCGTCCCCGGCGAGGCGGCGTACCGTCCCTGCATCGCGTGCAACGTCTGCATCGACAACCTCGGCCTCGGCCAGGTCACGTGCACCGTCAACCCCGCGGTCGGGCGCTCGCGGGTGCCCGTCCCGACGCCGCGGGTGCGGGCTGCCGACGACGCAGCGCCACACGCCGTCGGGCCCCACGTCGTCGTCCTCGGCGCGGGGCCCGCGGGCCTGACCGCCGCCCGCGAGCTCGCCGAGGCCGGCGCGCGCGTCACCGTGCTCGAGGCGGGGGAGCGGCTCGGCGGCCAGTTCGCGCTCGCCGCCCGCATGCGCCCCACGCCGGACTTCCACCGCTACCTCGACTGGAACCGCGCCGCGCTCGGGCGCCTCGGCGTCGAGGTGCGTCTCGGCGTGCGGGCTGCCGCGGCAGGCCCCGCGGACCTCGCCGCCCTCGCACGGGAATGGGAAGCGGACGGGATCGTCGTCGCGACCGGCGGCGGCCGCCCCCAGCCCGGCTTCCGCGTCACCGGGCCGGGCACCGCGCACGACGCCGTCCTCGACGTCCGCGACTGGCTCGCCGCCCGACCCGGCCTCCTCGAGGGGGCCGAGGCGACAACAGAGGCGACAACGGAGGACTGGCCCGAGGCCGTGACGGTCTGGGGTGCCGACTCCGTCGCGATGTCCGTCGCCGACACGCTCGCGGCGCGCGGCACACGGGTCCTGCTCGTCGGGCCCGAGCCGGCCATCGCCCCCGAGTCCGGGCGCCGCGCCAAGATCCTCGCCGTCCCACGGCTCGAGGCGAACCCGGACGTGCGCATAGTCCTCGACTCCCGCATCGTCGAGGCCGAGTCGCCCGGAACCGACGCCGGCCGCGTGCGCGTTGTCGGGCCCGAGGGCGAGCAGTGGCTCGACGCGCCCGGGCCGCTCCTGGTCTCGCGCGGCGTCGTGCCGCTCGGTGCGACCGTGGACCTCCCCGGCCGCGAGGCGGCGCTGACCCTCGGCGCCGGCGTCCCGGTAGTGCTCGCGGGGACCGTCGTGGACCCCCTGCCGCCCACGGCGTCGAACGCCATCAAGCACGGGTACGACGCCGCGCAGCGCCTCGCCGCCGCCCTCGCACCGGAGCCTGGGCCAGCCGCCCCCGCCGCCGCTCCGGCCAGCAGCCGTGTCCTCGAAGGAGCCCACCCATGAGCCCCCGCCCGACCCAGTCCGACCAGCAGCGCACCCGGGCCGTCGGCCTCGCGCAGCTGTCCCTGCTCGACACCGCCCCGCCGGACCTCGTGCTGATCGCGGCCGAGGCGGAGTTCGACTTCGTCGGCGCGCGGGTCCGCCCCGTGACCCCGACGGAGCGGCCCTACGACCTCCAGCCCGGCTCGCCCATGCTCGCCGCGACGCTGCGCAACGTCCGCTCCACGGGCGTCCGCGTCCTGGACATCGAGTTCCTGCTCATGGACGGCCGCGGCGAGGACGGAACGGGCCAACGCGAGGCATGGCTCCGCATGCTCGAGGCCGGCCAGGCCCTCGGCGCGGAGACCATGACCGTGGCCGGCGCCGACCCCGAGCCGGCGCGCTTCGCCGACAACCTCGCGCAGCTGGCCGAGGACGGGCGCGGGTTCGGCATCACGCCCACCCTCGAACCGATCTCGTACCAGCGCATCAACTCGCTCGGCTCCGCCGCGGCCGCGGCCCGGGCCGCGGGTGCGCAGGTGGTCGTCGACACGCTGCACTTCCGCCGCTTCGGCGGCACCCTCGCCGAACTCGCCGGGATCGCGGACCTCGTCCCCCTGCTCCAGCTCTGCGACGCGCCCGCCGATCGCCCGGCGGACCGCGAGGGCCTCATCCACGAGTCACGCGCCGCGCGCCTCGCCCCCGGGGAAGGCGGCCTCGGCCTGGCCGAGATCGTCGCCGCCTTGCCGTGGGGCACCCCGGTGAGCGTCGAGGCACCGTCTCCCGCCGACGTCGTGCGCCTCGGCGAGCTCGGCTGGGCCCGCCACCTGCGCCAGACCGCCCAGCATGTCCTGGCCGAGGCCGCCGGCCTCGCCGTCCCTGTAGCGAATGCTGTCCCGAATGGAGCCCCCGCATGAAGTCCATCGACACCGACGTCCTCGTGATCGGCTCCGGGGCCGGCGGCCTCTCCGCCGCGGTGACGGCCGCGTACCACGGCCTGCGCGTGGTCGTCGTGGAGAAGGCCGAGGTCTGCGGCGGCGCGACCGCGTGGTCCGGCGGCTGGGCCTGGACGCCCGGGAACCCGCTCGCCAAGGCGGACGGGGTGGACGAGGACCCCGAGCGGTTCCGCACCTACCTCCGCCACCGGCTCGGCGCGCGGTACGACGCCGCGCGCATCGACGCGTTCCTCGAAGCCGTCCCGCACATGGTCGGCTTCTTCGAGGACCACACCCGACTGCAGTTCGCGCCGGGGGCGAAGATCAAGGACATCTACGGCAAGACCCCCGGCGCCGGGACCGGGCACCGCTCCGTCGGGCCGGCCCCCGTGAATGCCCGCCGACTCTCCCCGCGCGTCCGGAAGCTGCTGCGGGGACAGCTGTACGAGACGTCGTTCCTCGGGATGGGCATCATGGCCGGGCCGGACCTCGCCACCTTCCTTTCCGCCTCCCAGGGCAGCCTCAAGGGCCTCGCGTACGCGACCTGGCGCGTGGGCCGGCACGTCCTGGACCTGGCCGTGCACCGCCGCGGGATGCAGCTCGTCAACGGGACCGCCCTCGTGGGGCGGCTGCTGCAGAGCGCCGAGGACCTCGGCGTGGACATCCGCGTCTCCACCCCCGCCGTGCGCCTGCTGACCCACGACGGCGGCGACTCGCCCGCCCGGGTGGGCGGCGCCGTCGTGCGCGGCACCCTGCCGGACGGCACGCAGGGCGAGTACGAGATCCGGGCGGCGCGCGGCGTCGTGCTGGCGGCGGGCGGGTTCCCGAACGACGTCGATCGGCGGCGCGCGCTGTTCCCCAAGACGCCCACGGGGCGCGAGCACTGGACCCTCGCGCCGAAGGAGACGACCGGGGACGGGATCACGCTCGGCGAGTCCGTCGGCGCGCGGTTCGAGACGGACGTCGAGTCCGCGGCGGCGTGGTGTCCCGTCTCGCTCGTGCCGTACACGGTCGGGAAGGCGCCCGCGTTCGGGCGGAACGGCGTGTTCCCGCACATCATGGACCGGGCCAAGCCGGGGTCGATCGGGGTGCGGCGCGACGGGAAGCGGTTCGTGAACGAGGCCAACGGCTACTACGACTACGTCTCCGCGCTCGTGGCCGCGACGCCCGAGGGGGAGCCGGTCGAGTCCTGGCAGATCGCCGACTCGCGGTTCGTGCGGAAGTACCCGCTAGGCATGGCCAAGCCGCTGCCTGTGCCGCTGTTCCCGTACCTGCGCAACGGGTACCTGAAGAAGGGCCGGACGCTCGAGGAGCTCGCCGCCAAGTGCGGGATCGACCCGGCCGGGCTGCGCGAGACGGTGGAGCGGTTCAACGAGGGCGCGCGGGCCGGCGTGGACCCCGAGTTCGAGCGCGGCGAGACCGAGTTCAACCGGTACGGCGGGGATGCCAAGGTGGGGCCGAACCCCTCGCTCGCGCCGATCGAGAAGGGCCCGTTCTACGCGGTCAAGGTGGTCCCGGGGTCCTTCGGGACGTTCGCCGGGCTCGCCGCGGACGGACGCGCGCGCGTGCTGCGGGCGGACGGGTCCGCGATCGAGGGGCTGTACGTGGCGGGCAACGACCAGGCCAGCGTCATGGGGGGCTTCTACCCGGCCGGCGGGATCAACCTCGGGCCCGCGCTCACATTCGGGTACGTGGCCGGGCGGGAGCTCGCCGGGGCTGCGGCGGGGGCATACGAGGACGACGGGACGCTGCCGGCTGAGCCGTCCGTTCCTCCCGCGCCGTCCGTTACTGCCGCGCCGTCCGTTCCTGCTCGGTAAGGGGTCCCGACACGGGGCCCGGAACCCCGACACGCCGGAGTTCCGGGCCCGGGCGCTCCCAATGTGAGCAGGAACGGACGCGGCCGAGGCTTTGCCGGGCGTAGGTTGTGATCGGACACGTGGCGCGTGGACGGGAGGGCAGGATGTGGGGGCGACGCCGTCGCAGGACGGGCTCGATCAGTGTTGCTGCGGCGGACCTCCGCGGGGATGCCCTCGTGGCCTCCTCGAGCTCCCAGACCAAGGACGGCTTCTGGATCAGCAACGGAGCGTTCGAGGTGCTGGCGTCCGGAGCTTCCGACCGGGAACTGGGAGCGGCGGTGCTCCGGATGCTGGACGCCTCGCGGACGGGAGTGCGGACGCCGAATCTGCGCCACGGGCCATCGCCGTTCGCTCCGGTCCTGGAGACCCTCGGGCTGCGGACATGGTCGGCCTACGCGCGGGGCCTCCTGCACGTGCACGTTGAACGCGAGGACGACGTGGTCCGGGTGACGGCCAGCCGCAATGGGGGCTCCCGGGAGGGCCTCGTGGGGAGCGCGGAGCCGGTCGCAGTGATCGAGCGGCCGGGGGACGAGGCCCTGGGCGCGGCCATCCGCACCGCGTTCGCTCACTGCTCCTAATGCCTGTATCCCCGAGGCCAGACGCGACGGGGCGCCGCCACACATGTGACGGCGCCCCGCACCTTCGCGCCCGAGGGCTCCAAACGTCAGCCGACGACGATCTCTTCGCTGTCGAAGAGCCCGTCCTCGTCGTCCCAGGCCGTCTCCTCCGGGCCGAAATCGAAGTCCTGGGAGAGGTCCTCAGTGCTGGGGACGTAGCTGGCGTCGCTGCGGTCGTCGTTGACCATGGCACTCCTTCGCGGTGGCAATGCTGGACGGCCCGAGCTGCTTCACGCCGTACCTTTCAGGACAGCACTGTCCGGCAGATCGGTCAAGGGAGCCCCACGGCCACAACCGGGCGTCCGTTCCTGCTCGCCTAGGGCTCCGCCACGGGAACCAGAACGCGGGACACGCCGGGATCCTGCCCCTCCGGGTGGCCAAACCGAGCAGGAACGGACGGAGGGTCCCGGATGGAGCCCGGGACGGACCCACGCGTGAGCGGCCGCCGATCCGGGTAGCGGGAGAGCCTCCCCATCAGGGGGAGGCGCGGCGTACATTCAGTCGCGGAACCTCGTCCCCGTCAGGAGCGCCCCATGCTCGCTCTGGAACTCATCGTCGCGCTCGGCGCCGCCGTTGTGGTGGGGAGCCTGCTCGCGCCCAGACTGCGGGTCACCCCGCCGGTGGTCCTCCTGGCGTTCGGGCTGCTCCTGACCCTCGTCCCGGTGTTCCGGGGCGTCGGGCTCCCGCCGGAGACGGTGCTGCTCCTGTTCCTCCCGGCGCTCCTGTACTGGGAGAGCCTCACGACCTCGCTGCGCGAGATCCGCCGGTTCATCCGCGGCATCATGCTCTCGAGCACCCTCCTGGTCGTGGTCACGGCGGGGGCGGTGGCCGCGGTCGCCCACGCGCTCGGCCTGGACTGGGGCTCGGCGTGGATCCTGGGCGCGGCGGTCGCACCCACGGACGCCACCGCCGTCGCGTCCCTCGGCAAGGCGCTCCCGCGCCGGCAGATGACTGTCCTGCGGGCCGAGAGCCTCGTCAACGACGGCACGGCCCTCGTGGTCTACGGCGTCGCGCTGGGCTTCGCGGCGGGGGAGGGCGAGATTAGCCTCCCGCTCGTCGCGGGCGAGTTCGTGTACTCGTTCCTCGGCGGCGCCGCCGTGGGCCTCGCGGTCGGATGGGTCATGCTCGAGGCCCGCCGCAGGATCGAGAACGCCATGGCGGGCAACGCCGCCACGGTCCTGACCCCGTTCATCGCGTTCCTCGGCGCCGAACTCATCCACGCCTCGGCCGTCCTGGCCGTCGTGGCCTGCGGCCTCTACCTCTCGCGGACCGCACCGCTGGCCATCTCGGCCTACACGCGCCAGCAGACCGTCGCCGTCTGGTCGCTTGCGAGCTTCATGCTCAACGGCGCCCTCTTCGTCCTCGTGGGCCTCGAGCTCCCGTCGGCGGTCGGGGGCCTCTGGACCACCGCGGGCCGGGCCAACGGGCAGGCGCTGGGCCAGGTCGTGCTCATCAGCGTCGCGGTCTACGTGGCCATCCTCGTCACGCGCCTGGTGGTGCTGGTCGTCTCGGCGTACGTGATCCGCGCCGTCGACCGCCGCCCCTACCAGCGCCAGCTGCGCACCACGAACCGCGCCCGGGTGATGAGCACGACGGCGGGCTTCCGCGGCGCCGTCTCGCTCGCAGTCGCCCTCTCGATCCCGGACGGCGGCCAGTACCCTGAGCGCAACGCGATCGTGTTCGTCACGGCGTTCGTGGTGGTCGCGTCCCTGGTCCTGCAGGGCATGGCGCTGCCCAAGGTGATCCGGTGGGCGCGCATCCCCGAGGACACGAAGATCGTCGAGGAGCTCGCGATCGCCAAGCGCACCGCCATCGAGGAGGCGTGCGAGGCGCTGCCCCGGCTCGCGCGGGAGATCGGGGCCGACGACGAGGTCCTCGAGCGCATCCGCAGCGAGTACGACGAGCGGCTCGAGGCCCTCACCGCCGGCTTCGACGACCACGAGCATCCCGCCGTCGTGCGGACCCGCCAGTACACCCAGCTCCGGCTCGAGCTCATCGCCCGCAAGCGGGCCACGGTGGTGCGGCTCCGCGACGAGAAGACCATCGACGACACCGTGCTGCGCACCATCCAGAACGAGCTCGACGCGGAGGAGGTCCGGCTCGGCCATCAGCGGGAGACGGAGTGATCCTCCAGCCACTGCTTGAGGGCCTCGTAGGTCGCGGGGGTGTCCGAGGCGACGGACGACGCCGACCTGCCGCCCAGCCCGGCGATGGTCACCGTGAGCTCGCACTCGCCCCCGCCCGAGGGATGGATCCGGTACTCGAGCGTGCCCGGCGGCTCCTTTGCGACGCCGGCGTCCCACGTCGGGTCGAAGGTCAGCTTGAGGCGGTGCGGCGGGTCGGCCGCGATGACGTGGCCCGCGGCGGCCTCGCCGCCTTCGCCATGCATCGTGTAGGCGGCGTTGCGCTCCCAGCTGCTGTGCACGGTCCAGCCCCGCATCCACGGGCGCGGGGAGTCGGTCTCGGTCAGCGCGGACCACACGGCCTCGGCCGTGCAGCGGATGCGCACGCGGTAGACGGTCTCGGTCATGGATGCTCCTCCTCAGGCAGATCCTCCCCCGCCGGCGCGCGTGCCAATCGGACCGGGCCACACCCAGCCAGTCCACATCATTTCCTCAGGCAACGGGCCGTACCATCGAGGCATGGCTGAGGACCCGGTTCTCGACGTGCAGGGCCTCGTGGTGCGCTACGGGGCCCAGACCGCCGTCGACGGCCTGAGCTTCTCGGTGCGGCGCGGCGAGATCTTCGGCCTCCTCGGCCCGAACGGCGCGGGCAAGACGTCGACGCTGAGCGTGATCGAGGGTCTCCGCGCGCCCGACGCCGGGCGCGTCACCGTGGACGGGCACGACGCCGGCCACGCGACCTCCGCGCTCAAGGCCAGGCTCGGCGTGCAGCTGCAGGCCTCGAGCTTCCAGGCCGAGCTTCGGATCGAGGACATCACGCGCCTCTACGCGGGACTCTACGGCGTGCCGATCACGCGCCGGCAGATCGACGAGAGGCTCCGCGAGGCGGGGCTCGCGCAGGAGCACGGCAAGCCGTTCAAGAAGCTCTCGGGCGGCCAGCAGCAGCGCTTCTCGCTCATGGTGGCCATGCTCCACAACCCGAGCATCCTCCTGCTGGACGAGCCGACTACCGGCCTCGACCCCCAGTCCCGGCGCCAGCTGTGGGACCGCATCGAGGAGTCGCGCGGGGCCGGAGGGAGTGTCCTGCTGACGACCCACTCCATGGAGGAGGCCCAGGCCGTGTGCGACCGGGTGGCCATCATGGACCACGGCCGGCTCCTCGCCCTCGGCTCGCCGGGCAGCCTCGTGGCGGAGCACCGCGGGGACCCGCGCGTGCTCGCCGTGGCCCGTGGGGACGTGACGCTCGAGGACGTGTTCATCGGACTGACCGGGAGGACCATCCGTGACTGACATCCCCCTCCCTCCCGGCGCCCCCTCGGCCGGCCGCGCGCACGAGGCCGGCCACGCGCCGTCGACCGCCCTCGCCGTCCGCGCACTCCTGACCGCGGACGCGACCGTGCTGGTCCGCAGCCGCCAGGTGCTGCTGCTGAACCTGGTCGTGCCCATCGCGATCCTCTTCCTCACGAACCGGGGCAGGCTCAGCACGGACGCGGGCTTCCTCATCGGCATGGCCCTCACGTACGGGCTGCTGTCATCGGGCATCATCGCCTACCCCACCACGCTCTCGCGGGACCGGGAGGCGGGGGTCTTCCAGCGGCTGCGGGTCACCCCCGCGCCCACCTGGGCGATCATGGGCAGCCGCCTCGCGGTCCAGTTCGCGGCGGACCTCGTGATGGGCGTGGTCGTGCTGATCGTGGGCAGCATCCAGCACCAGACGGTCTTCTCCGCGGGCGAGTACGCGCTGATCCTCGCGATCGCGCTCCTCGGCGCGGCGGTGTTCCTTGCGATCGGCCAGGCCCTCGTGGCGCTCGTGCGCTCCGCCGGTGTGGTCAACGCGGTGGCGCGGGTCCTGTACATCGTGCTCTTCCTGACGGGCATCCTCGGCGCGACCGGGCTCCTCGGCGACGACTTCAGGAACGTCGCGGCATGGACCCCGGTGGGTGCGCTCATGGACCTGTTCGGCACCGTGGGGAACCTCGCCGTCTGGTCGGCGCAGAACACGTGGCAGGCGGTCGCTCTGGTGGGCTACGCCGCGGTCTTCGCCGGGATCGGCATTCGCTGGTTCCGTTGGGAGCCCGCCTGAGCCTCCCGCGCACGACGCCGCGTCGGCGGCTCGCCGAGGCGGGGAGCCCGCCGGTCGGGTCGGGGACGGCACGACGCCGGCGGCCCGCGACGGCCGCCGCGAGGACTGCCACGAGCGCCGCGGCCGTCAGGGCGGCGCACACGCCGAACACGCCGCCGTATCCGGGGGCCAGCGCCGAGCCGGCCGCGATGATCCCGCCGGAGATGATGGCCCCGACCCGCCGCGTGTTCGTGAACAGGCCCGAGGCGATGCCGGGGCGCGGGATGACCTCCTGGAAGTACGTGAGCCCGACCCCGGCGACGACCGCGAAGAACCACGCGTTGAGCACCTGGGCCGCGATGAGGAGCACCGGGCCGCCCACGAAGGGCACTGCCAGGTAGTACGCCGCGCCGGCGATGCATCCGGAGGCGATGAGCGGCAGGCTCGAGAAGCGCCGGGAGAGCCGGCCCAGCAGCACGAGCGCCGGCACCTCGAGGCCAGCGGACACGCCGAGGGCGATCCCAGCCCACAGCACGTCCAGCCCGAGCGTCCCGGCGGTGAACAGGGCCATGACGGCGACGGCCGCCGCGTTCGTGGCCTGCAGGGCGACGAAGGCCACGACGACGAGGACCACGGTTGTCCGGCTTGCCGATCCCGAACTCGGCGTCTGCGGGCTGGCCGATCCCGCGCTGCCTGTCCTCGGACTGGCCGTGCCGGCGCTCGGGCGGCTGTTCCCGCGGCGCCGCAACGCCGCCGTCGTGAGCCCGCCGGCGACGGCGACGACGCCCACCGCGGCGACGACTGCCTGGAGCCCGAACCACCCGATGAGGAGCATCGCGAGGGGCGGTCCGGCGACCCACGCGAAGGAGACCAGCGCGCGGGTGTTCATGACCTCCGCCGTTGCGGCCCCGTGGGCCCGCAGGTGGGCGAACAGGAGGGACACTCCCACGCCGGCCGGGCCGCCGACGACGGCGAGGGCGACGACGGCGAGCGGCAGCGAGGTCGCGAAGGCCAGGACGGCGGCGAGGACGAAGGTGAGCGCGCTGCACCAGAGCATGGGGGTCAGGTAGTCCCGCCGTCGGTCCGCGTGCGCCGGCAGGACGAGGGCGGCGACGAAGCCGCTCGCGTTGTACACCGCGAGAGCGAGTCCCACCTCGGCGTCGCTGGCGCCGAACTGGCCCGAGAGCACGAGCGCGAGTGCCGGGGTGAGGAACGCGAACTGGAGTCCCCACAGCAGCGCGGCAGCGGGGGTGAGGAGGCGGGCCAGGCCAGGCATGGGCGTCCTTTCTGTCTTCTGTGGGTCCAGTCCACCGCGCATTGCCGGCGTCCGGGAGTCCCGGTCCATCCCGGTACTGGCAGAACCTCCCTCGGTCGGGAGGCGCGGCGTAGCGTCGGGGAGACTACCGCTGACGAAAGGACTACCTCATGCAGTACACCCGTCTCGGAACCTCGGGACTGCGCGTGAGCCGGATCGCCCTGGGCTGCATGAGCTTCGGCGACCCGTCCCGCGGGTTCAGCGAATGGGCGCTCGACGACGCGGCTGCCGAGCCGCTGTTCCGGCAGGCCGTCGAGCTAGGCATCACCTTCTGGGACACCGCGAACGTCTACGGCTACGGGTCCTCGGAGGAGATCGTCGGGCGCGCGATCCAGAAGGACACGCGGCGCGAGGACGTCGTGCTGGCCACCAAGGTCTTCTTCCCCATGCATGAGGGCCCTGGCGGCCGCGGGCTGTCCCGCCGCGCCGTCATGGAGCAGATCGACGCCTCCCTCGCCCGCCTCGGGACCGACTACGTGGACCTCTACCAGATCCACCGCTTCGATCCCCAGACGCCGGTGGAGGAGACGATGGAGGCCCTGCACGACGTGGTGAAGGCCGGCAAGGCCCGCTACATCGGCGCGTCCTCGATGTGGGCCTGGCAGTTCCAGAAGATGCAGCACGCGGCCGAGGCGAACGGGTGGACGCGGTTCGTGTCGATGCAGGACCAGTACAGCCTGGTGATGCGCGAGGAGGAGCGCGAGATGATGCCGCTCCTGGCGGACCAGGGCGTGGGCAGCATCCCTTGGAGCCCGCTCGCGAAGGGCCGCCTCACGCGCCCCTGGTCGGAGCAGCAGACCCAGCGCGCCACGACCGATCCCCTGCAGAGCCGCTACTCGGGGGAGGCGAACGAGCCGATCGTGGACGCCGTCCAGCGTGTCGCGGAGACGCGCGGGGTGCCGATGGCCCAGGTCGCGCTCGCGTGGGTGCTCCGCAATCCTGTGGTCACCGCGCCCATCGTCGGCGCCACGAAGTCCCACCACCTCCCGGACGCGGCCGCGGCCCTCGAGCTCGAGCTGACCGACGAGGAGGTGCAGGCCCTCGAGGAGCCGTACACGCCGCGGCTGCCGTCGGGGTTCTAGAGCCCGCGGGGTCCGGACGTGAAAGCGCCTCCGCCTCGCCCGTGACGGGCGAAGACGGAGGCGCCCCGTCGCTGACCGGGGGATGGCGGCCCGGGCGGTCAGCGGTCCTGTGGGGGAGTGCGGCCCGCGGGCGACGCGGGCCCGGAGGGGCCTGCAGGCCCTGGGGGAGACGCGGGGCCGGACGGTGTGGGTCCGGAAGATGACGCCGGCCCGGACCGGGGCGCGTGCCCCGAAGGCGGCGTCCGCGTGGCCCGCCGGGCGACGGCACGGAGCTGAATGATCCGCACCGCCCCCGCCACGGCGACGAGCACCCCACCGGCGACCGCCGCAATGAACAGGGCCACGCCGAGGGGGACCGGTCCGGTGAGCCCGAGGAAATGGACCTCCACGGTGTCCTGGTTCTGGATGAAGAACACGATGAGCAGGATGAAGACCACGAGGGCCGCGACGACCGCGGTCCACGTCATGGCCGCCCTCGTGGTGCGGGGCTCCCGGCTCCGCCCCCCGTTCTCACTGCTGACCATCACGGTTCCTCCTGGGCGTTGACAGCGTGTCGACGATGGCTGGGCGCCTCACGAACGGTGGGAGCCGCCGTCCTGGTCGGCCGGCATGTACTGGCGTGCCGCGTCCTTGATCTGCTCCCCGGCCGGCGGCGCGGACTCGGCCTTGGCCTTCACGCGCGGGGCCTCCTCCTCAGCGCGGGAGAGGTAGCGCTCCCAACGCTCGGACATCGGCTTGATCAGGCCGCCGCCGACCCCGACGACCACGACTCCGGTGATCGAAGCCAGGACCGCGATGAGGATCGGGGTGGTGACCGTGACAGCGATGTCGACCTGGTTCAGCGCGGCGATGATGCCGATGCCGATGATGAAGATGCTCGCGATGTTCGCCAGCGTGCGGCCATAGGACAGGCCGCCCAGCGAGCCTTGGATGAGGGTCTTCACGGCCGCGGCAATGGCGGCGCTGACAATGACGATGATGATGGCGACGACGATCTTCGGCAGGAACGCGATGATGGCCGCGAGGAGGGTGCTGACCGGGTTCGGGCCGAAGACGCCGAATGCGAACTGCAGGACGAAAAGCACGAGTGCGTAGTAGATGATCTTCGAAACGATCGTGCTCGCATCGAGATTCGAACCCTGGAGCGCCCGCTTGACTCCGCCCCGCTCGACCCAGCGGTGGAAGCCGACCTTGGTGAGCAGGCGGGAGAGGGCATTGGCAATGAATCGCGCGACAAGGAGGCCGACGATGAGGATGACGAGGAACAAGAGGAACTGGGGGACAAACCGAGCGACCTCGGCGAGTCCAGCGGTCAAGGAATCGAACATGGCAGAGCCTCCAGTTTCCGGAGTCGCGCTGATGATGTCCTCCATTTCTTCCCCACGCCGTTTAGTGCAAACAAGCGGAGTTGTAGACTGACCGTTTTTTATATTGCGCATTGTGCGGATGAATTCATTGGCCTCTCCAGACGATCGCCAGGGGGCCGTGGTCCGCGGGACGGGTACTGGCAGAGCCTCTCGGCTTCCACGCGACGGGCGTAGCGTGGCCCACATGGCAACAGACCACCGCGCCGAGGTCCGCGACTTCCTGGCCAGCCGGCGAGCGCGGATCAGTCCCGAGCAAGCCGGCCTCACCGTCTACGGCGGCAACCGCAGGGTGCCGGGGCTGCGGCGCGAGGAGGTGGCGCTGCTCGCGGGCGTGAGCGTGGACTACTACACGCGGCTCGAGCGCGGAAACCTCGCTGGCGCCTCGGACGGGGTCCTCGAGGCGCTCGCCCGTGCGCTCCAGCTCGACGACGCCGAGAGGGACCACCTCCTCGACCTCGCCCGGACTGCCAACGCCTCCCCGCGGGCCCGCCAGCGCGTCTCCCGTCAGGCCGTCCGTCCCAGCGTCCAGTTCATGCTCGACGCCATGACGGGCGCGCCCGCCTTCGTCCGCAACGCGAGGATGGACATCTTGGCAACGAATCGGCTCGGCCGCGCCCTCTACTGCCACATGTACGACGGCGCGCCACGCCTCGCGGCCGACGGCACCGGCCGCCCCGCGAATTCCTCGCGCTTCATCTTTCTGGATCCACGGGCCCGGGACTTCTACCCGGACTGGAACGTTGCCGCCAACAACAATGTCGCGACCCTGCGCACGGAGTCTGGCCGCAATCCGTACGACAAAGGACTCGCGGACCTCGTGGGCGAGCTCTCGACGCGCAGCGAGGAGTTTACCGCGCTGTGGGCGCGGCACAATGTGCGCCGGCACTACTCAGGCAACAAGGTTTTCCGGCATCCGGTGGTCGGGGAGATCGAGCTGCTGTTCGAGGCGCTCTCGCTCGCCGAGGACCCGGGCCTGACCTTCACGGTCTACCCGGCCGTCCCGGGCTCCCCGTCCGAGGAGTCGCTGCGTCTCCTCGGGAGCTGGGCGGCGACCGAGGATGCCGCGGCAGGGGGCGTCGCGCCCGCTCCCGCCGGAGCGCTTCCCGACGGAGTGCTCCGCCCGGAGCTCTAGGAACTCTCAGCGCGCGGCGGCGACATGGTCTGCGCTGCCGGCTCCTACCGCTTGGCCGAGTCGAGCCCGCGGAGGATCGCGGCTTCGCGCTCCTCGTCCCGGTCCGCGGTGGGGCTCCCCGGCGTGTCCGGCCGGTGCAGGTCGATCAGGGCCCGGGCGAGGTTGCGCGCACGGATGGCGGCCCGGTGGTCGCCCTCGATGGAGGCGACCATGGCGCCCTTGGTCAGGATGTGGAACGACCAGGCGAATCCCTCGGGGTCGTCGAGCCCGGCGGCCTTCGCCAGAGCGGCGAGCCGTCCCCGGATCGCAGCGAGGTGTGCCATCGCTGCCCGGCCCAGCGGGTGGGCGGGGCCGAATTCGATCACGACGTGGAGGAACGTGTTGACCTCCGCGGCGCCGCGGCTGAACCAGTCGTCCAGGACGTTGAAGGCTGCCAGGAGGGCGTCGTCGGGGTTGTGCGCGTGTGCGATCGCCTCTTCGATGGCGTCGTGGCGCACCTGGTACCAGCGGTCCATGTAGGCGAGGACGAGCGCTTCCTTCGAGGGAAAGTGCCGGTAGAACGTGGCCTTGGCAACCCCGGAGTGGGTGATGATCTCGTCGATTCCGACGTCTCGCACGCCGCGTCTGGCAAAAAGCCCGTACGCGGTTTCCAGGATCCGCTCCCGGGCAGGTCTACGCGCCGCGGCCCCAAGGGCCCGGCCAAGGTCTCGGCCGTCCATGGCGACCATCGTAGCACTCCAGACAGACCGGTCTGTCTATCTGGCTCGCGCTCTAGACAGACAGGTCTGTCTACTTGTATAACTCTTCCTAGCGGGACAGACAGGTCTGTCTCGTTTGGACGGAACTGGACAGAACCGGCCAGGACCCCGGGGCCCGGGAACGGGCAGGGGGCCCGGCCGGCCGGAAGGACCGGGACGCCGCGTGTGCGGCGGCGAGGAGGATGGCGCTGTGAGTGAGTCGAAGGCTCGTCTGAAGGTGTTGGCCGGCGGCCGCGGGGATGCCCCGCGCGGGGCCGGGGCGGCCCAGGAGGCCCCGCAGGAGGCCCCGCAGGAGGCCCCGCGGGGGGCGGTGCGCGGGCCGCTGGGTGCGGAGGCCGCTGTTCTGGTGGCGGAGCATCTGGGGGTGGCCGATGCGCTGGCGCGCCGGTACCGGGTGCCGGGGCATGATCCGGAGGACCTGCGCCAGGTGGCGCGGCTGGGCCTGGTGATGGCGGCGCAGCGGTACCGGGAGGGGTCCGGGCACGGGTTCGTGCCGTTCGCGGTGCCCACGATCACGGGCACGATCAAGCGTCATCTGCGGGACCAGTCGTGGGTGGTGCGCCCGCCGCGGTCGGTGCAGGAGCTGCGCCTGGGGGTGCGGGCTGCGCGGGAGCGGCTGGAGCAGGATCTGGGGCGTGAGCCGACCACGGCGGAGCTGAGCGAGGCCACGGGTGCTGCGGCGGGGAAGGTGGCCGAGGCCCGGGGTGCGGACTCGGCGATGGTCGGGGTGGCGATCGAGCCTCTGGACGGGGTGTCGGAGCCGGAGGCGGGGGGCCCGTCCTCGTGTGTCGTCTCGTTCACGGATCCGGGGTTCGAGCGGGTGGAGGAGCGTCAGATGCTCGCTGCGGCGCTGGAGGGTGCGAGCGAGGAGGACATGCGGCT
Source organism: Sinomonas sp. R1AF57 (assembly GCF_002224485.1). GTDB lineage: Bacteria > Actinomycetota > Actinomycetes > Actinomycetales > Micrococcaceae > Sinomonas > Sinomonas flava. Next base: position 3,252,484 of record NZ_CP022463.1, on the reverse strand, counting down.
GATCCGGATGCGCTTTGTGCAGGAGATGAGCCAGAGCGAGATCGCGGCCGAGCTCGGGGTGAGCCAGATGCAGGTCTCGCGCCTGCTGCGCCGCCTCCTGGACCGCATGCGCCGCAAGATCGCCGCCTGAGCAGGCGACGCCACACCCTCACGACGGACGTCCTCGCCCGACTCAGCGCCGCGGGAGGTCAAACGCGGCGGGAGGCGCCGGGCCCTGGATCAGCGGGGCGGCACCTTCCCTGGCTCTACGCCACGGCACACTGAAGCATCGGACCGGGTTCTCCGGCGGTTCCGCCCGCCGGCGGCGCGGCCTAGTCTGACCGTGTGGCAGCGACGCACGCCGAACAGACGCACGCCGAACGGACCCGCGCCGAACAGGCAAAGGCGGGACGGTCCCTGCGCAAGGCTCTGCCGCGCAGGGACCAGGGCGTGTACGCGGCACGTGGCCGGGACGCCGTCGCGATCCTGTCCGGACAGCACGAAGGCCGCCTCGAGGACCTCGTGCCGCTGAGGGTGGGGCGGATGCTCGAGAGCCCCTTCGCCTTCCTCCGCGGCGCCGCCGCGGTCATGGCAGCAGACCTCGCGGGTGCCCCCGTCTCGGGCCCGCGGGTCCTCGCCTGCGGCGATGCGCACCTTGCCAACTTCGGCTTCTTCGCGAGCCCTGAGAGGCGCCTCCTGTTCGACCTGAACGACTTCGATGAGGCGTTCCCAGCGCCGTGGGAATGGGACCTGAAGCGGCTTGCCGCAAGCGCATGGGTCATGGGCCGCACGAACGGGTACTCGGAGGCGCGGTGCCGCGAGGCGGCGGAGGGCGCAGCCCGGGAGTACCGGGAGACCATCCGCGAGCTGCACCTGAAGACCGCCGTGGAGCGGTTCTACTTCCAGGTCGAGACGGACCTGCTCGCCTCGGCCCGCCGGTCGGGGTTCCTCAGCGGTGACGCCCGGAAGGCACGGCGCAGGGATTCGGAGCAGGTGCTGTCCCAGATCGGGACCCGCGCGGAGGACGGCTCCCTGCGGATCGTCGATCAGCCGCCGATCATGCGGCACCCTGACGTGCTCGCGATCGACTACCTCGAGGAGCTCTATGCGTCCTACCGCCGCACGCTGCGTCCGGACGCATCCCTCCTGCTGAGCCAGTACCGCCTCGCGGACTACGCGCTGCGCGTCGTCGGCGTCGGCAGCATCGGCCTGAGGTCCTGGATCGTCCTCCTCGAGGGGCCTACGGGAGACCCGTTCGTGCTGCAGGCCAAGGAGGCACGGCCCTCGGTGCTGCAGACGCACGGGGGGCTCACCGTGCCGCCCGGCTTCGTCGCCGCGGACCTGGCCCTCCACGGCCAGGGCTATCGGGTGGTCGGGTCGCAGCGGGTCCTGCAGGCCCAGTCGGACACGTTCTTGGGGTGGATCCGGGACACGCGCAGCGAGGGAGACGCGCCCCGGGACTACTACCTCCGACAGTTCCGGGACATGAAGGGCACCGTCAACCTCACGCGCCTGAGCTCGGACCATTCGCTCCGGTACGCGAAGCTGTGCGGACGGCTCCTGGCCCGTGCCCACGCGCAGAGTCCCGGGAGCGGCGCGATCGCTGGCTACCTCGGCCGGTCGCCTGCCGCGGACGCTGCGATGGCCCGCTGGGCGCGCGCGTATGCCGATCAGACCGAGGCGGACCTCGCGGCGCTCGCCAAGGCCGTGAAGTCCGGCCGCGTCCCGGCGGAGCGGCCGGCCGACGGCGGCGGCTAGCCGCGCGGCGTCGTGCGCTTGACCTCTCCCTGAGCGGGTAGCACGGTGGAAGGGAGTGAACGGCGCGCTCGTCAGGTCGGTCACACGGGGCCGTGCCGGTGCGCCGGGACGAGAGGGAGGATGCCATGCCCATGGTCAAGGACCTCATGACCCCGAACGCCGAATGCATCGGCGAGAAGGACACCCTGCGCCTCGCCGCCGAGCGGATGCGCAGCCTCGACGTCGGCTCCCTGCCCATCTGCGGCGAGAACCGCAAGATCATCGGGATGCTCACCGACCGCGACATCGTGGTCAGATGCCTCGCGGAGGGCGGCGACCCGGACATCGTCCTCGCCGGCGACCTCGCGCAGGGGCGCCTGTACTGGGTCGACTCGGAGGCGACGATCGAGGACGCGATCGCCGTCATGAGCGAACACCAGGTCCGACGCCTGCCGGTCATCCACGACCACAGGCTCGTCGGCATCATCTGCCAGGCGGACATCGCCCGCCACTACGCCGAGGAGAGGGTTGGCGAACTGGTCGAAGGCATCTCCGCCTGACGCCGCCCGGCGCCCGGGCCGCGCGAGGCGGCCTGGCGCGTGGCGGGAGCGCGGCGCTGCAGTGGCCCTGTCATCCGCCATCGTGGCGGCCCTGGGCGGCTGCGGCGCCGCGCCGTCTGCCGAGTCCCTCAAGCAGCCGCTCACCACGGCGTCGAGTGCCGCGCACTCCACCGCCCTCGCGCTCACCCTGATGATCGACGGCCGCACCACACACGCCGCCGCCGAGACGGTGGTCGGCGACATGGTCCGCGAGGCCGAGTCCGCCCTCAAGGACGTCAGGGCGCTCGAGGCGCGGACTCCCGAGCAGGCCGGGCAGCGCGATGCCGCAGCCTCCGCCGTCGACCGGCTCGCCGGGACGCTCGCCCACGTGCGGGACGGCCTCGCGCACGACGGCACCGCCTCGCCTCCCGCAGGCCTCCTCGCCGAAGTGCGGGCCGCCGAGGCGGGCATCCAGGACGCCGCCGGTGGCGTCGGGGCTGATGTCCCGTGAAGCGGCTCCTCGGCGTCGCACTCGGCATCCTGACGGCGATCGGCGGGTTTGTCGACATCGGCGACCTCGTCACAAACGCCGTCGTGGGCTCCCGGTTCGGGGTCTCGCTCGCGTGGGTCGTAGTTCTCGGTGTCGTGGGGATCTGCCTCTTCGCGAACATGTCGGGCCGCGTGGCCGCCGTGTCCGGGCGCGCCACCTTCGAGGCGATCCGCGAGCGGCTCGGCGCCCGGGCGGGGCTTGCCAACCTCGCGGCGTCGTTCCTCATCAACCTCATGACGGTGACGGCGGAGGTCGGCGGCATCGCCCTCGCGCTCCAGCTCGCGATGGGGGTCCAGTACGAGCTGTGGATCCCGCTCGCGATCGTCGCCGTGTGGCTCGTGATCTGGCGGGTGCGGTTCTCGATCATGGAGAACGTGACCGGGCTCCTGGGCCTGTGCCTCGTGGTCTTCGCCGTGGCCCTCGCGCTTCTGGGCCCGCAGTGGGGCGACCTCCTCAAGGACGCGCTCACACCAGCCGTCCCTGCCGGTGAGTCGGCCGGAACCTACTGGTACTACGCCATTGCCCTGTTCGGCGCTGCCATGACCCCGTACGAGGTGTTCTTCTTCTCCTCGGGCGCAGTCGAGGAGCGCTGGGGGCCCAAGGACATCGCGCAGTCCCGCATCAACGTCTTCATCGGCTTCCCCCTCGGGGGGTTCCTCTCGCTCACGATCGCCGTGTGCGCCGCCGTCGTGCTCCTGCCAGCCGGGATCGAGGTCGTCTCGCTCTCCCAGGTGGCCCTCCCCGTCGCGCAGGGGGGCGGCCAGATCGCCGTGGCCGTCCTCATCGTCGGCATGGTCGCGGCGACGTTCGGGGCGGCGCTCGAGACCACCCTCTCGAGCGGGTACACCCTGGCCCAGTACTTCGGCTGGTCGTGGGGCAAGTTCCGCCGGCCTGCCGAGGCGGCGCGCTTCCACCTGGCGATGATCGTGTGCCTCGTGGTCGCCGGGGCGGTCCTCGCGACAGGGGTCGACCCCGTGCTCGTGACCGAGTACTCGGTGGTCTTCTCCGCGATTGCGCTGCCGCTGACCTACCTGCCGATCCTGATCGTCGCCAACGACCCCGGCTATATGGGAGAGCGGGTCAACGGGCGGGCCGTGAACGTCCTCGCCACGGTCTTCCTCGTCATCATCCTCGTCGCCTCCGTGGCGGCGATCCCTCTCATGATCATCACGGGAGCCGGACAGTGACCACCACCCCAGACCGCCTCGAGAAGGCACCCCCCTTGGCAGGCCGAGTCCTCGACGCGCAGCTGCATCTCCTCGACCGGCAGATCCTCGACGCGGACGGCGTCCCGGTCACGACCGTGGACGACCTCGAGCTCGACGGCCACGACCCCGACCAGCCAATCGAACCGGGCGCCCCGGCCCCGTGGATCGCCGCCCTCGTCACCGGCCCCGTCCTCGCGACGCGGATCTTCGGCGGGCGCGCGCCGGCAAGTCGCCTGCTGCGCGTGCCCTGGTCGGCGGTGTCCAAGGTCGGGACCGTCGTCAGTCTCGGCGTCCGAGCCAAGTCGCTCGATGCCACCTGGACGGAGCGGTGGGTGCGGGACCACATCATCGCTCGGATCCCGGGGGGCCGGCATGATCCTCAGTGACGTGCTCGGGGCGGCGGTGCTGGATGCGGAGGGGAAGCGGCTCGGCGTCGTGTCCGACCTGCGCTTCGTGCTGCAGGGTGGGCCCGACGCCCTGCTCGCGGCGCCCCGGCTGGTCGGCGTCCTCGTGAGCCGGCGGACGGCGAGCTCGTTCATGGGCTACGAGCGCCAGGGAATCAACCAGCCGTGGCCCATCGCCCAGATCCTGAGCTGGCGGCACCGCGGCTCGTTCCTCGTCCTGTGGGACGATCTCGCGAGCCTCGGTCCGGAGTCGGTGCGGCTCCGGAAGGGGTACACCGCCTACGAAGCCAGTCTCCGCTCCTAGTTCCATAGCACACTCTGTTTCGTTCGTCCCCATTCGGGAAGAAATGTGACCATGAACACACTGCTCATCATCGCCGGCGTCATCGCGATCATCCTGCTGCTCGTCGGAGGGTTCAACCAGGCGCTGAGCTTCCTCCTCTGGGTCGGCATCATCCTCCTGGTCCTCTCCCTCATCGGCTGGGTCCTCGGACGCGCCCGCACCTGACCGCGGCACACCCTTTCCCAGCCGGCGCGCGCCGGTGCCCATGCCCGCCTCTGCCGAGGCGGGCATGCGCGCGCCTAGCATGGGGCCATGGCTGAGTTTACGATCACGCGGAGTGCCTTCATCCCAGCGCCGCCGGAGGCCGTCTTCCCCCTCGTGAACAGCTTCCACGAATGGGCTTCCTGGTCGCCGTGGGAGGACCTCGACCCCGCGCTCCAGCGCACGTACTCGGGGCCCGAATCCGGCGTGGGGGCGGCCTACTCCTGGAAGGGGAACCGCAAGGCCGGTGCCGGGAGCATGCAGATCCTCGACTCCCACGCGCCCGCCAGCATCCGGATCCGGCTGGTGTTCGTCAAGCCCTTCAGGGCCGTGAACCCGACGGGCTTCACCTTCGAGCCGGACCGCGGCGGCACCCGCGTCACCTGGTCGATGAAGGGCGAGAACAAGGGCGTCGCGGCCCTGTTCTCGAGGTTCGTGGACATGGACAAGATGGTCGGCAGGGACTTCGAGAAGGGCCTCGCGCGGCTGGCCCAGCGCGTCTCCGAGCGGAGCTGACGGGCCGCCCTGCTGGGCGCGCCCTAAAGCCAGGCGCCGAAGGCAGGCGCGGTCCTACGGCAGGCGCGAGGGGCGGAGCGCCGCCGCCTCGCCCGCGCTCGCGGGGTCCAGGGGCACGGGGCTGACGAGCACGGCCGGCCCCCGGCGGAGCGTTCCCGACGCGAGCGGGCGGCAGCGGATTCCACCTCGTCCCCGCATCGCCGCATGCGCCCCGGGCGCGAGCACCCGGTCCATCCAGGCGCACGGATGCGCCGGCCTCCCGCCGTGGAGGCGCACGACGCCGCCACCCGACTCGAGCGCGAAGTCCTGCCCGACGAGCGGGCCGAGCTGCGCGCCCCGCACGATGACGTTGCGCCTCGTGAGGAGCGGGTCGAGGGGCTCCTCCTCCGCCCCTCGGCCCAGCTCCTTTCCGATCGCCTCGAGCGCCTCAACGGCGAAGAGGGTCACCGCGGCGTCCATGTGGGCGGCCTTGCCGAAGAAGCGGTCGCCCACGATGCCCTTCCCGGCCACGACCTCCACGCTCGCCGCGTCCTCGGACGGGACGTCCGCCGCGCCGTCGCGCGCCCGGCCGAAGTAGGCGTGGGCGGGGGAGACGAGCAGGTGCAGGACCTCGATGTCGTACCTGAACTCCATTCCCCCACGCTACGCCCCGCCCCGGCTCCCGCGGCACAATACGAAACACAAACATGCTGATATTTGTGTGAGGTTAGCCTTACCTCTTAGGGTGGGTGGCGATGACCGCCCAGCCAGCCGCCGCCCAGCCAGACCTCGCCGGGGTGTCCTTCGCCGCAGCACTCGAACGGCACGGAGACCGCCCCGCCGTCGTGGTGCCGGGGGCCGCCGGCAGCAGCACACTCACCTACCGCGACCTCGCGCGGCGCGTCGACGAGGTGGTCCGGCTCCTCGGCCCGACCCGCCGGCTCGTGGCCCTTGAGCCCGCCAACGACCTGCCCTCGCTGACCGCATACCTTGCGGCACTCGCGGCCGGGCACCCCCTGCTCGTCCTCCCGAGCGGAAAGCCGGATGCCGCCGAGGCGATCATCGCCGCCTACGACCCCGACGTCGTCGTGCGCACCCCCGGCCCCGGCACCCCCGGCCCCGGCACTCCCAGCTCCGGCACTGCGGGCGGCGCCGAACCGGCCCCGGCCATCCACGAGCGCCGCGGCGGCACCCGGCACGAGCTCCATCCCGATCTGGCCCTCCTGATCAGCACCTCCGGGTCGACCGGGTCCCCCAAGCTCGTGCGGCTCTCCGCCGAGGGGGTCGAGGCCAACGCCTCCGCCATCGCGCAGTACCTCCACCTCCGGGACGCGGACCGCGCGGCCACCACGCTGCCGATGTCCTACTGCTACGGACTCTCGGTCATCAACTCCCACCTCGAGGTCGGCGCGGCGGTGGTCCTGACCGACCTCTCCGTGGTCGACCCGTGCTTCTGGGACCTGGCGCGGACGGAACGCGTGACCTCGTTCGCGGCGGTGCCCTACACGTTCGACCTCCTCGACCGAGTGGGCTTCGCGGACATGGACCTTCCGCACCTTCGCTACGTCACCCAGGCCGGGGGCAAGCTCGAGCCCGAACGGGTCCGCCGCTACGCCGAGCAGGGCCGCCGCCGCGGCTGGGACCTCTTCGTCATGTACGGGGCCACGGAGGCCACCGCGCGGATGGCCTACCTCCCGCCCGACCTCGCTGCCGAGCACCCCCACGCGATCGGCGTGCCCATTCCGGGCGGCTCGTTCCGCCTCGACCCCGTGGACGGCCTCGACGGCCCAGACGGCGAGCCCGTGCACGAGCTCGTCTACTCGGGCCCCAACGTCATGCTCGGCTATGCCGAGGAACCTGCTGACCTGTCCCTCGGCCGGACCGTCACCGAGCTGCGAACCGGGGACCTCGCCCGCCGCACCGGCCCCGGCCTCTACGAGATCGTGGGCCGCCGCTCACGGTTCGTGAAGATCGCCGGGCTGCGCGTGGACCTGGGTCAGGTCGAGCGGATGCTCGCGCACGACGGCGTCGCCGCGGCCGCCGCCGGCGACGACACCCGCCTTGTGCTTGCCGTGGAGACGGCGCACGACGGCGGGCCGGTCGCCTTCCCCGGGCCCGTCGCCGGCGCGAAGCTGGCCGCCAAGGACCTCGCGGCGCGGCTCGGGCTCCCGCGGGCCGCCGTCGTCGTGCATCCCGTGGAGTCAATCCCGCGGCTGCCCAACGGGAAGGTGGACTACCAGGGCGTCCTCGCCCTCACCGCGACGGGCGGCGGCCCTGGGACCGCCGAGTGGGACGGCCTCCGCCCGGACCGGTCGGCAGGGCCCAGCACGGCCGACATCGCGCGCATCTTCGCCGAGGCCCTCGAGATCGAGCACGTGGGCGGGGAGGACACGTTCGTCTCGCTCGGCGGCGACTCGCTCTCCTATGTGGCCGCGTCCGTGCGGCTCGAGTCCGCACTCGGGACCCTGCCCCTCGGATGGCACCTCATGCCGGTCGGCGAGCTCGCCGCCCTCGCCCCGGATCCGGACCTGTCCGCCGACGGGGCCCTGCACTCGGACACCCCCGCCTCCCACCGCGCCCCGGTCCCCGGCGGGGTGCGGCACCTGGGCGCGGGCCGGCGTCGTGCGCGGCGCCTGCTCAGCCGGGCCATCGCTCCCATGGAGACCGGGATCGTGCTGCGTGCGCTGGCGATCGTCGTCATCCTCGCGACGCATATCGAGTGGTTCATCTGGCCGGGAACCGCCCATGTGCTGTTCGCACTCGCCGGATTCAACTTCGCCCGCTTCCAGCTCACGGGCAGCCGTCGGGAGCGCCTGCGGAGCCAGGCGCGGTCGCTGGCGCGGATCCTGGTGCCGAGCGTCGCGTTCATCGCGTTCGCGTTCGCCGTCACGGGCGACTACACGGTGCAGAACATCCTGCTGCTCAACTCGCTGCTCGGCCCCGAGGGGTGGAATACGACCTCGCGGTTCTGGTTCGTCGAGGAGCTCGTGTACGTCCTGCTCGCCGTCATGGCACTCCTCGCGCTCCCCTCGGCGGGCAGGGCCCAGCGGCGGTGGCCGCTCGGCTTCCCCCTCGCGCTGTTCGGCGTCGCGCTCGCCGAGCGGTTCCACCTCATTCCCTCGGTCGCGCACCAGGGCCCGGTCCTGTGGCTCTTCGCCCTCGGCTGGGCCACCGCCGCCGCGCGCACGCTCTGGCAGCGTTCGCTGGTCACGTTCCTCGCGCTCGTCACCGTGCCGGGCTTCTTCCACAACGAGTACCGCAACGCGACGATCCTGGCCGGGGTGCTGATCCTCCTCTGGCTGCCCACCCTGCCAGTCCCGCGCGGGCTGCACCGCCTCGTGGCGGTCCTCGCCTCGGCGTCCCTGTACGTGTACCTCTCGCACTGGCTCGTGTACCCGCTCGTGGTCGAGGCGGGTGGGCGGCTCGGCCTCGCCGGAGGCGAGGGCAGTGCCTTGGCCGGGGCGGCGGTCGGCGTCTCGCTCGTCGCGGGCGCGGCCTACTGGGCCGTCGCCTCGCGGGCGATGGCCGCCGTGGAGCGGGCGTGGCGCCGGTCCCGGGCGGGTGGGACGCTCAGCCGATCACGGGGCGTTCCTGCCGCCAGCGCCTAGTCGTCGTCGGGTCCCTCCGCCGGATCCTCGGAATGGGCCCGGATCTCGGTCGCGTCGAGCTCGGGATCGCCCTCGGCGGGTGCCTCGGTGTGCACACGGTCGTCGTTGTCGGGCTCGAATCCTGACATCGGTCATCGCCTCGTTCATGTCCGCGGGACCGGGACCGCGCCCAGCGCGCGATGGGGTGCCGGTCCTCCTCCCAGCCTAGACCCGCGTGCTGCGGTCGGCTACGGCGCGGGCCGCGGGGCCTACTTGAGGCTCAGGACCGCGGCGAGCGGGCTGCCGTTGACGAGGATGTTCGCCTGGGCCGCCCCCGCTGCCGTGATGGCGGTGCGCTCGAGCTGCGCCGTGACGCGCGGGATGTCGCAGACGCCAGCGAGGGTGAACGTGCCGGAAAGGTAGACCGTGATCGTGCGGCCGTCGTATGCGGCGCCGTCGTACGTCAGGTCCGACTGGTACAGCGCGTTGTACAGCCCCAACTGCCCCAGCATCGCCCGGTGGTCGGCCAGGAGCCTCCGCATGCTCGGCGCGACCTGGTCGCGGAAGCGCTCGGGGGCGGTGGAGGTGGCGACCAGGCTGTCGCCGCACCCGATCGCGGGGCCTGCCACCCCGCCGTCGCCCACCGCGACGTAGTAGATGGTCAGGGCCGCGACCCTCTCGGGCAGCTCGGCGGCCGGTGCGGTGCCGGCGGGAGGGGCGGGGGCCGGCGTCGCGCCCGCGGCGGTCGGCGACGGCGTGCCTGGCGAGGACGACGGCGGCGCGCTGGCCGGCGTCGGGCCCGCGGCGGATGTCGGGGAACCGGGTGCGCGGGAGGGACTCGGCGAGGACTGCGCAGGCGCGGAGGATGCCGGGGACGCCGACAGGGAGGAGGGCGGGGGCGCCGACGGCGCCGGGCCTGCCTGCGGGAAGCAGCCGGAGAGCGGGAGCGCGGCGAGCAGGCTGAGAAGGGCGAGCGCGGGCCGCCGGTTCCCCATGGGAGTCCCCTTCGTCACGGGCTGGCCCCGGCGGGGGAGGGCACCCGCCGCCGGGTGAGACCACCGTAGGCCCGCGGACCGGGGCAGATGAATGCCTGGCGGCTCACGCTTCGGCAGCGGTTGGGGCACGGGGCGGCAACGGACGCACGGGCGTCGGGCCGGAGGTGTCAGGGCTGTGGCACGACGCCCGGGATAGGCCTGTTGTGGCGGGCAGAGGAGTTCACCGAGCAGACGGTCTACCGGGTCGGCGGGCTCACCCTGGCGTTCGGCTCACCGCGGATCGGCGAGGTCGACCTGCTCGAGGTGCTCCGGCACCCGGGCGCGCCAGCCCAGCTCGTGCTGGATCCGGCGGCGCAGCGCGTCCGAGGCCTCCGGCTCCCCATGCGTCACGTACACCATCCGGGGTGCCGTGGAACAGGCGCCCATCCAGCGCAGGATCTCGTCCGCGTCGGCATGCGCCGAGAGGTTCTCGAGGCTCACCACCTCCGCGCGGATCGGCACGTCCCGGCCGTAGATCCGCAGCGAGCCGGCGCCGTCCAGGAGGGAGGCGCCCCGCGTGCCGCCGGCCTGGTACCCGCTGAGCACGATGGCATTCTTCGCCTCGCCGCCGTACGCCTCCACGTGGTGCAGGACGCGGCCGCCCGTGAGCATGCCCGACGCCGAGATGATCACCATGGGACCTCCCCGGAGGTTGAGGAGCTTCGAGTCGTCCGGCTCGCGGACCATGGTCGGCAGGTTGTACATCTCGCGGAACTCGCGCTCGTCGATCCGGTGCTCGTCGCGGTGGTCCCGGTACATCTCGCTCGCGTCCACGGCCATGGGGCTGTTGAGGTAGACGGGGATGTCCGGGATCTTCCCCTTCCGGCGCAGCCGGGCGAGGTGGAGCATGAGCGTCTCGGCCCGCCCCACGGCGAATGCCGCGATCACGACGACGCCGCCCAGCTTCGCGACCCGCCGCACCACGTCGCCGAGCGCGTCCTCCGCGCTCTCGGCGGGGTGCGCCCGGTCGCCGTACGTCGATTCCGCGACGAGGACCTGCGCGGGCTCGAGCTGCTCCGGCGGATTCATGAGCGGATCGTCGCGGCGGCCGAGGTCCCCTGTGAAGTGCACGGTGAGCTCGCTTCCGCCGGCGCCGAGGGCGACGCGGACCTGCGAGGCGCCGAGGATGTGCCCCGCGGGGACGAAGCGCACGCTGATCCCGTCGCCGATCTCGAGCGGCTCGCGGAACGGGTGCGGCCTGAAGCTGCGCAGGGCCTCGACGGCGTCGGTGGCCGTGTAGAGCGGGCGCGGGGGATGGTGCCGCGAGGACCCGCGCAGGCGCGCCGTCTCCGCCTCCTCCTCCAGCAGGTGCCCGCTGTCCGGGAGGAGGAGCGTGCACAGCTCCGCGGTGCCCGGCGTCGCGTAGACCGGCCCGCGGAAGCCGTCCCGCACGAGAGCCGGCACATAGCCGCTGTGGTCGAGGTGCGCGTGGGTGAGCACGACGGCGTCGATCGACGACGGCGCGAGCGGCAGCGGGGCGCGGTTGCGCTCGCGGAGCTTCTTGTAGCCCTGGAAGAGGCCGCAGTCCACGAGGATCCTCTGGCCGCCGTGCTCGAGGAGGTACCGGGACCCGGTGACCGTGTCCGTGGCTCCCCAGAAGCTCAGGCGAGCGCCGCCGTCGTGCGTCATGGCGCCCAGCGTAGGGCGAGGGGAGCGCGGGCGGCCACGGCCTTTCGGCCCCGACGCCGCCCCACCGCCCCCGCCGACGCCTGAAGGTCAGGTCCTGGGGGTCACGTGAGGTGACCTTCAGGACCTGACCTTCAGGAGGTGACCTTCAGAGTCAGTTGGCGGAGGCTGCCTCGAGCACGGCGGCGGGGGCCGCGAGGGAGGCGAGGACGTTCTTGATGCCCTCGACGACCTCGGCGTCGTCCTTCGGCTCCACCTCGGCGAAGCGCGAGTAGGAGGCGCCGACGGCCAGCGTGGCGTCCTCGAGGACCTCGGCGCCGGCGATCTTGAGGGACTTGCGGACGTCGTCGTGCGCCCACACGCCGCCGTACTGGCCGGCGGAGGTGCCGATGACCGCGGCCTTGGTGCCGGTCGCGGAGGAGGCGCCGAACGGACGGGAGATCCAGTCGATCGCGTTGTTCAGGACCGCCGGCATGGTGCCGTTGTACTCGGGGGTGACGAACAGGAGGCCGTCCGCGGCCGCGACGGCGGCGCGCAGCTCGGCGGCCTTGGCCGGGACCTTGCCCTCCACGTCGAGGTCCTCGTTGTAGAACGGGATCTCCTCGAGGCCGGCGAAGGTGGTGACCTCGGTGCCCTCGGGAGCGGCCGCGGTGGCCACCTCGGCGAACTTGCTGTTGACGGACTCAGCGCGCAGGCTGCCGACGAGGGTCAGGATCGTGTTCTCGGCCAAGGTTTCTCCTCTGGTTGACGGTGTCACCGCGACCTGCGGGGACTTCTGTGATGCGTCAACCAATGAGGCGGGTGCGCTGTTCCGGATCGAGGAGTGCCCTTCGTCACACGGTGGATGGCGCAGGGACATGACCCCTCAACGCATGACCCCTCATCGATAGGGGATGAGGGGTCATGTCCCTGCAGCTGCCAGGTCTAGGCGGCCACGAGAGCGTGCCAGTCCTGCGCGAGCGGGAGGCCGTGGGCCTCGGAGACCGAGCGGTGCGTGACCTGGCCGGCGGCAACGTTGAGGCCGGAGGCGAGCGCCGCATCCTTCTCGAAGGCTCCCTTGACGCCGAGGTCCGCGAGCAGGACGCCGTAGCGCAGGGTCACGTTCGTGAGGGCGTAGGTGGAGGTGTTCGGAACCGCGCCGGGCATGTTGGCGACGCAGTAGAACGTCGTGTTGTGGACCTGGAACGTCGGGTCCTGGTGGGTGGTCGGGTGGGAGTCCTCGAAGCAGCCGCCCTGGTCGATCGCGATGTCCACGAGCACGCTGCCGGGCTTCATCCGGGCCACCAGCTCGTTGGTCACCAGCTTCGGCGCCTTCGCGCCGGGGATCAGGACCGAGCCGATCACGAGATCCGCCTCGACGAGCGACTTCTCGATCTCGTACTTGTTCGACGCGACGGTCTTGAGGCGGCCGCCGTAGAGGGCGTCCAGCTCGGTGAGGCGGCCGATGTTGATGTCGAGGATCGTGACGTCCGCACCGAGGCCCATGGCGACGACGGCGGCGTTGGTCCCTGCCATGCCGGCGCCGAGCACCACGACCTTGGCCGGGCGGACACCGGGGACGCCGCCGAGGAGCACGCCCTTGCCGCCGTTCGGTGCGAGGAGGGCCTGCGCGCCGACCTGGACCGAGAGGCGCCCGGCGACCTCGGACATCGGCGCGAGGAGCGGGAGCTTCCGGCCGTCCTGGACCGTCTCGTAGGCGATCGCGGTGACGCCGGATTCGAGCAGGGCACGGGTGAGCTCCGGCTCGGCGGCGAGGTGGAGGTAGGTGAAGAGGATCAGGCCCTTGCGGAAGTAGCGGTACTCGGAGGCGATCGGCTCCTTGACCTTCATCACCATGCCAGCCCGCGCCCACACGTCGGCGGCGTCGGTGACGAGCTCGGCGCCGGCCACCATGTACTCGTCATCGGTGATGCCGGAGCCGACGCCGGCGCCGCGTTCGACGAGGACCGTGTGTCCGTGGGACACGAACTCGTGCACTCCCGCGGCCGTGATGGCCACGCGGAACTCGTTGTTCTTGATCTCCTTGGGGACTCCGATGATCACTTGTGTCTCCGTCTGTGTTCGAGGGGGGCCGGCTGTGTTCGAGGGGGCCGGTAAGCCCGTCCGGGGCCGTTCTTCGGTGCTTCCAGCGTAGGCCTGTTTGTGAGACAGCTAACAGGTATACCACCAGGGGTCCGTCCGCAGCCCCCGGAATTCCGGGCTTTTTGTGAATTGCGGTCCGACATTTGTCGTGTCTCAGGGCGGCAACTGTCCCCGCATGTGGTCGCAGGGAGGATATGCTGGAGTCCATGCGTCATGGCGTCGAGGATCTGGTGGAAGCGGCGGCGGCCAAGCTCGGGCGGGGGCTGAGCGTCGAGGACCTCGACGGTCTGCTCATCGCCTACTCGTCCAACCAGTCCCAGGCCGACCCGGCGCGCGTGAACTTCCTCCTCTCCAAGCGCCTGCCGGCCGACGTGCAGGCGTGGCAGCTGTCCCACGGCGTCGCGACCGCAGTCCGGCCCGTCACCGTTCCCGCGAACCCGGACCTCGGCATGTTCGGGCGCGTGTGCGTCCCGCTGCTCGTGCGCGGGTTCAGGGTGGGATACCTCTGGGTGCAGCAGAACGCGGGGGAGGAAGGCTCCGGCGGGATCCTCGCGGCACTGCCCGCGGTGCGGCTCGAGATCGAGCTCATCGCCGGCCTGCTCCTCGAGTCGAACACGGCGGAGTCGGAGCACCGGCGCCGACGCGAGACCGAGTTCCTCGCCGCGGCTGCCGGGGACAAGTCCGCGCTCGCCGCCATTTCCGGGTGGCGGGAGGTCCACGGCCATGCGCCCTGGCAGGTCGTGGTGCTGGTCGACCCCGAGGGCGTCACGCCGTCGGACCCGCAGGCCGCCGTGGTCGCCACGAGCACCGCGGCCCTGCAGGCGACCGCGGGAATCGATCCGGCCCTGTTCAGCGTTGGGACCGAGACGCACGCCGTCGTGCTCTTCGCGGCCACCACCGCGCGGGCGAGCCACGCCGCCGTCCTCACCCACTACGAGCGCGAGCTTGCCAAGCGCTCGGGCCGCCCCGCGGGCCGCGTGCTCGTGGGGATCAGCGAGCCGTTCTCGTCCCTGCGCGAGCTCGGGGAGGCCTACGCCCAGGCCAAGACGGCCGTCCAGGCCGCGGCCGTGGACCCGGTGCTGGGCGAGCTCGTGGATGCGCGCAGCGTGGGGGCCTACCAGCTCATGGGGGCCCTCGCGGCGGAGCCGACGAGCATCTACTTCTCGCTCCTCGAGGCCGAGGACCGCAACGACGAGCTCCTGCCCGTGCTCGAGATGCTCTACGACAGCGACGGCGCCGTGCAGGCGGTCGCGGACAAGCTGCACGTCCACCGCTCCACGGTGTACCACCGGCTCGCGCGGGTGCGGAAGATCATCCGGGCGGAGCCGCTCTCCGGCAGGGTCCGCCAGGAGCTGCACCTCGCGCTCAAGGCCCGCCGCTGGGCCGCCCGCCCCCGCCTCTGACCGTCCCGCGCCCGCGAGGAGTCACGTCCCTGCTGCCGAGGAGTCACGTCCCTCCGACGTCTTCTGGGCCGCCACCCACGCGAGCACGTCCTCGCGCTTGATCCGCCGGTGGGTGCCGCGGTACTCGACCGGCCAGGTGCCGTTGGTCGTCAGCTTGCGCACGTACGAGTGGCTGATCCCGGCCAGCTCGGCCGCCTGCGCCACTGTCAGGACGTCGTCGGCGCTGGTGACGGTCACGGCCTCCCCGCGGGCGAGCCGGGCCAGGAGGTCGCGGACGGCCTCGTCGGCGGCGCCCGTCAGCCGGTGCGCGGTCCCGTCCACGAACACCGCCACGTCCTTCGCCTCGAGCGCCTCCGCCAGGCGGGCTGCGTCGTCGGGCTCGAGGGCCGGTGTGGTGCGCGGGGCGAATCGGCTCATGCGCCCAAGCGTAGCGGCGGGCCGTGCGCCACGCAGACGTACGACGGCGGGTGCGCGGCCCGTGTGAGCCGCGCACCCGCCGTCGTGGGTCCGTGAGGAAGGAAGGTCAGGCGTTGACCTTGGCCTCCTCGTGCAGGGTCTCCGCGTGGTTCGCGATGCGTGCCTGGTGGACCGGGGACTTCTTCACGAACTGCCACGCGATGCCGAGGACGATGAACCAGACCGGAGTCACGAGCAGCGCGGTGAGCGTGTCCGGCTGGGTGGTTAGGGCCCAGACGAGGAAGGCGAAGAAGGCGAACACAGCCCAGACCATGACGCGGCCGCCGGGCATCTTGTACTTCGATGCCGCGTGGAGCTCGGGGCGGCGCTTGAGGAAGACGAGGTAGCTCACGAGGATCATCGACCACACGAACATGAAGCAGACCGCCGAGACCGTGGTCACCATGTCGAACGCCTCGCCGATGCTCTTGCCCGCGTAGAGGAGCACGACGCCGGAGAGCAGCAGCACGCACGAGAGGAACAGCGCGTTCTGGGGCACCTTGCGGGAGGAGAGCTTGCCGAAGACCGACGGCGCGTCGCCCTCCATCGCGAGGCCGAACACCATGCGCGAGGTCGAGTAGATGCCGGAGTTGGCGCTGGACATGGCCGAGGTGAGGACCACGAGGTTGACGAGGGTCGCCGCGGCACCGAGGCCCGCGAGGGAGAACATCCCGATGAACGGCGAGTGGCCGGCCTTGAACTCCATCCAGGGGGTGACCGACATGAGGATCACGAGCGCGCCGACGTAGAAGAGGCCCACGCGGACGGGGATCGCGTTGATGGCGCGGGGGAGGTTGCGCTCCGGGTTCTTGGTCTCTGCGGCGGCGGTGCCGACGAGCTCGATGCCGACGAAGGCGAAGACGGCGATCTGGAAGCCCGCGACGAAGCCCATGAACTCCTTGGGGAAGAAGCCGCCGTGCTGCCACAGGTTCGTGAACGAGGCCGTGCCGGCGCTCGAGGAGAAGCCCGTGAAGATCATGTAGAGGCCCGTGACGATGAGCGCGATGATCGCGACGATCTTGATCAGGGCGAACCAGAACTCAACCTCGCCGAACGCCTTGACGGTGGGGAGGTTGAGGGCCAGCAGGATGAGGATCGTGGCGATGCCGGGGATCCACAGCGGGATGCCCGGCCACAGCTCGTTCGCGTAGCCGGCGATCGCGACGACGTCGGCGACACCCGTGACCACCCAGCAGAACCAATAGGTCCAGCCGGTGAAGAAGCTGGCCCAGGGGCCCAGCAGGTCGCCCGCGAAGTCGGAGAACGACTTGTAGTTGAGGTTGCTCAGGAGGAGCTCGCCCATGGCCCTCATGACGAAGAAGAGCATGAAGCCGATGATCATGTAGACGAAGATCACCGAGGGGCCGGCCACCGAGATGGTCTTGCCGGAACCCATGAACAGGCCGGTGCCGATGGCACCGCCGATTGCGAGCAGCTGGATGTGGCGGTTGGACAGTCCGCGTGAGAGGTGGGGCTCGTCGGCGTGGCTCGACGTTGAGCCGGTCGGGGCCCCCGGGACGTTAGGCGTAGTCATAGTGCGCAGACCTTCGCAGTGTTTGCCATCAATGTGATGCCCCTAACAGGGCCATTCCAGCGTACAGCCATCCCAGTGTGCTCTTGACCATACAGAGTGTCTTGATCGTCACACCTAACCTGCGACAAATGTCGCATTACTCGGCGCGCCGCATCTTTCGTGCATTTGTCTGACAAATCCTTGCCCGGTACCGTTTTCGGGCAGATACGGAAGTACTGAGGAGTCACCATGTCCTACGCAAGCCACCAGCACCACGCGCTCAGGGTCGTCGTCGACTCGGCGCACGAGCTCGACTCGGCGCTGGGCAGTGCGATCGGAACGCTCCAGGAGCGCGCCGCGGCGAACCCGTGCTGCGGCATCCTCGTCACGCGCGAGGCCGCCGGGGAGTTCACCGTCGCGCTCGACGAGAGCGTCCCCTTCGGCGTCACGCAGCAGCGACTGGCCTGACGGCGTTCCCTATTCCGCAGGCGCCCGCCTCATGGCGGCCTTCGGATCCTGCAACCTCACATTCGGCAGTGCGAGGGTGACCAGGAACGCGACGACCATGAGCGCGCCGGCGGTGAGCATCACGCCGTCGACCGCCTGGGAGAATCCGTCCTTGATCGGGTGGGTGAGCACGGCGTCCGCGTTCCGGAGCCAGCTCGTGTCATTGAGGCTGTCGGTGCTCAGGCCGCCGGAGGCTCCCTGGAAGAGGTCGAAGAGCTGGCGGTTGGCCGGGTCCGTCCGCACCGACGGGTCCCGGAGCGCTTGGCTGAACTCGGGGCGGGAGGCTGCGGCCTTGAGCGCGTCGCCGACCTTGTCCGCGGCGAGGCTGAAGAGCATCGAGATGAAGACGGCCGTCCCCACGGCGCCGCCCATCGAGCGGAAGAAGGCCGCCGTCGAAGTTCCCACGCCCATGTCCTTCAGGGGCACAGCGGTCTGCATGGCGAGCACGAGGGGCTGCATGCAGCAGCCCAGGCCCATGCCGAAGAACACCGCGACGACAGCCGGCACCCACAGCGGGGAGTCGACGGTGAGCACGATGCCCATGGTCGCGGAGGCGCCCGTGAGCAGGAGGGTGCCGACCATGGGGAAGACCTTGAAGATGCCCGTGGCGGAGATCGTCCGTCCGGCGATGATCGAGGCCGACATGATCCCGAGCGTGAACGTGATCATGAGCAGCCCGGCCTGTGTGGGCGTGAGGCCCTGGACCAGCTGGAGGTACATCGGCAGCATTGCGATGGCGCCGAACATGCCGACGCCGATGAGGAAGTTCAGCAGCGCCGATAGCGTGAACTGGCGGCTCGAGAACAGGCGCAGCGGGATGAGGGCGTAATCGCCCGCGCGCCTCTCGACGAGGACGAACAGGGCGAGCCCCGCGGCGCCGATGCCGTAGCAGGTGATCGATGAGGCGGACGTCCACCCCCAGCCCCTGCCCTGCTCGGCGACGAGGAGCAGGGGCACGAGGCCCGCGGTGATCGTCGCGGCCCCGAGGTAGTCGATGCGCTGGCGCTCGGAGCGGGCAGGCAGGTGGAGGAAGAGGAAGACGGTGACGAGGGCGGCGAGGCCCACCGGGACGTTCACGAAGAACACCCACCGCCAGCCGGTGATCCAGAGGATCTGGTCCGCCCCTGCGAAGGCTCCGCCGATCACGGGGCCGAGCACGGAGGAGACCCCGAATACCGACATGAAGTAGCCCTGGAACTTCGCGCGGTCAGCCAGCGGGACGATGTCCCCGATGATTGCCAGCGCCAAGGCCATGAGGCCGCCCGCGCCGAGGCCCTGGATTCCGCGGGCGACGGCGAGCTCCGCCATCGAGTGCACCGAGCCGGCGTACAGGGAGCCGGCCAGGAAGACCGCGATGGCGACCAGGTAGAGCGGCCGCCGTCCGAAGATGTCCGAGAGCTTGCCGTACAGCGGGGTGCTCACCGTCGAGGTGATGAGGTACGCGGTGGTGGCCCACGCCTGCAGGCTCAGCCCGTCGAGGTCGTTGGCCACGGTGTAGATCGAGGTCGCCACGATCGTCTGGTCGAGCGAGGCGAGGAACATGCCGAGCATGAGGCCCGTCATGACACCGCGCACCTGGCCCGGCGACACTGAAGGGGCCTCGGGAGGGGGTGGGCTAGAGGACACTGGGCCTCCCGAAAGGATCTGGAGACCACCAGCGTATCCGCGCCGCACCCCCGAGTCACTGCCCTCAGCGCGCCGTGGTGGTCACCGTGATCTCCTCGACGTTCGGCAGCGCCCGGCCCAGGCGCTCCGCAGCATCGCGGCGCACGACGTCGGCACTCGCCACCGTGGTCGCCGCGGCCACCCGGACCTGGGCCGAGCCGTGGAGCCGATGGCCGATCCACCGCAGCTGCACGCGGTCGACGGCGAGGACGCCGGGCGTGTGCCCGAGCGCGTGCTCGGCGCGGTGCACCAGAGCGGGCTCGACGCCGTCGAGCAGCCGCCGCCCGAGGCTCTTGACGGTGCCCCACAGCAGCACGAAGATCGCGGCGCTGATGGCCAGGCCCACGATCGGGTCGGCGAGCGGGAAGCCCAGCATGACGCCTGCCGCGCCGAGCACGACGGCGAGCGAGGTGAACCCGTCCGTGCGGGCGTGCACGCCGTCCGCCACGAGGGCCGCCGAGCCGATGCGACGCCCCACGCTGATCCGGTACATGGCCACCGCCTCGTTGCCCGCGAAGCCGATCACTCCGGCGGCCATGACCCACCACAGGTTCGCCAGCGGCTGGGGGTGGAGGAGGCGGTCGATCGACTGCCATGCCGCCACGATTGCGGACAGCGCGACGACGACGATGATGAACAGGCCGGCGAGGTCCTCGGCCTTGCCGAGGCCGTAGGTGTACCTGCTGGTCGCGGGACGGCGGGCCAGGAGGAACGCCACCCAGAGGGGCAGCGCCGTCAGTGCGTCCGAGAAGTTGTGGACCGTGTCCGCGAGCAGGGCCACGGACCCGCTGACGAGGACGACCGCGAACTGCAGCACGGTCGTGGCCAGGAGCGCGACGAGGCTGATCTTGAGCGCCCGCACGCCCTCGGTGCTGGCCTCGAGCGCGTCGTCGATCGAATCGGACGAGTCGTGGGTGTGCGGGACGAAGAACTCCTTGAGCGCACCCAGGACGCCGTGGCCGTGGTCATGATCGTGCCCCGCGTGCCCGTGGTGGTGGTCCTCATGGTGGTGGCCGTCGTGCGCGTGGTGATGGCCGCCGTCGTGCGTGTGGGCGTGGGTGTGCTCGTGCTGCGCGCTCATGCGCCGGCCTTCTCTCCGTGGTGGTGGCGGGGGTTGGCCTCGAGGGCGTGCTCGGCCTGGAAGATCGCGTCGGTGACGAGCTTGCTCGCGTGCTCGTTCTCGAGGCGGTAGAAGACGCGGGTACCCATCTGGCGCGTGGCGACGATCCGGGCGAGGCGCATCTTGGCGAGGTGCTGTGAGACGGCGGCGGGGGACTTGCCGACGGCCTCGGCGAGATCGTTGACGCTGTGCTCGCCCTCGCGCAGGGCGAGGATGATGCGGATGCGCGTCGCGTCAGCGAGCATCGAGAAGACCTCGACGGCAAGCTCGACGTAGCCGCTGTCCACGTCCAATCCGCACATCTTCTTATCTGCATTCATGCGCAGATTATCCCACGCCAGCGGCGCGGGCCTCCACCTCGCTGGCGCGTGCAGGGTCAGGCGCCGAGGGCTCCCCGGATCGTCGACACGAGGGACGCGAAGCGCGGGTTCGCGGCGAGGTCCTCGATGAGGATGGCTTCGCCGTCGTGGCCTGTGAGGGGGACCCGCCAGTTCGGGTGCTCGAGGTGGGTGCCGGGCTGGTTCTGGGTGCGCCGGTCGCCGACGGCGTCCACGAGTGCTACGCCGAGGAGGGCCGACGGCGTCAGGGTGGTGAGCGTGTAGAGCGCCTCGATGGTCCGCTGCTCGTCCGCGCTGCTGCCGGCCTCCGGCAGGAGGCCCCGCTCGCGCAGGAGCGCCATCATGCCCTCGAGCTCGCCGGCCGCTGCCGCGAGCTCGTCCTCCAGGGGCCGCTCGAGCAGGCCGAGCGACTCGCGCAGCCGCACATGCTCGCCCGCGAGGTAGCCGGCCGTGGGCGGGAGGTCGTGGGTGTTGACGCTGGTCAGGCACTGCTGCCGGTACCGCTCGGGCTCGAGGGGGCGTCCCTCGGCGTCGTTCTCGAACCACAGGATCGAGGTGCCGAAGATGCCCCGCTCGGCGAGGTAGTCGCGCACCCACGGCTCGAAGACGCCCAGGTCCTCGCCGATCACGACGGCGCCCGCCCGCTGGGCTTCGAGTGCGAGGATGCCCACGAGGGCCTCATGGTCGTAGTAGACGTACGTGCCGTCACCGGGGGAGCCGCCCCCGGGGATCCACCACAGGCGGAAGAGCCCGAGGATGTGGTCCACGCGGACCCCGCCCGCATGGCGGAGGATCGTGCGCAGCATGTCGCGGTACGGCGCGTAGCCCGACTCTGCGAGGCGCCCCGGGTGCCACGGGGGCTGACTCCAGTCCTGGCCCTGCTGGTTGAACACGTCCGGCGGCGCCCCCACCGAGACGCCCTCTGCGAGCGTCCCGGACAGGGTCCAGGCGTCGGCGCCGTCCGGGCGCACGCCCACGGCGAGGTCGTGGATCAGTCCGAGGTCCATGCCGCAGTCCTGCGCCGTCCGCTGGGCTGCCTCGAGCTGCTCGTCGCAGAGCCACTGGAGCCAGCGGTAGAAGTCCACCCGGTCCGCAAGCTGCTCCCTGAGGCGGTCGGCCTCGGCGCTCCCGGGCGCCGGCCAGCTCGGCGCGGCGTCGTGCGCCTGGGGCGCGGCAGCGAGGGCGCTCCAGAGCGCGAAGTCGTCCAGGCCCGGGCCCGCGCCGTCGCGGAACCGCCGGTAGGCCTGCTCGCGGGCAGGGCTGCGCGGAACATGCCACACGAGCTCGAGCGCCGCCAGCTTCGCCGCGAAGGTGGCGTCTCGGTCGAGGAGCCCCGAGGAGGAATTGGCCGCCGCGCGCTCGCGCGCGAGCTCTTCGACGTGGGCCCGGTCCTCCGGATTGAGGTAGCCGTACTCGGGGATGTCCTCGATCCGGAGGTAGAGCGGGTTGACGAAGCGGCGGGTCGTCGGGAGGTAGGGGGAATCCTGGATTGGGGGCACCGGCTCCGCGGCGTGGAGCGGGTTCACGAGGACGAAGCCTGCCCCCTCCGCGCCTGCGACCGCGGCGAGGTCGGCGAGGTCCCCGAAGTCGCCGATGCCCCACGAGCGGCGCGACCTAACAGAGTACAGCTGCGCCATGAGGCCCCAGCGGCGTCCCTCGGCCAGCTGCTGGGTGGTCGAGAGCTGCCTCGGCGTGACCACGAGGGCCGACGACGCGGTCCGCCCGTCCGTGTCCGCGTGGAGGGTGTGCCAGCCCAGGGGGAGGTCGGACGGCAGGAGGAAGACGGCGCGGCCGGTCAGCACGCCGTCGACCGCGCGCGGCTCCTCCCAGTCGTCGACCTGCCGCACGGTGTACGAGGTGCCGTCCTCAGCGGTTACCCAGACCGACACGGAGCTGCCGTGCGGCACGTGGACCTGGACGGGGGCCTCGTGGCCCTGACGGGTGACCACCACCGGGGGGAGGAGCCGGCGCCACGGCTCGAGGTCGACATCGTCCAGCGCCGCGAGCATTTCGTCAGTGGAGCCGACCGGCACTCCCAAAGCGCCCAGAACCGCCCGGAGGGTCGCGTCGGAGACAGGATGCTCGGCCCCGTCCCATCCCCAGAACGATGTCGCCACCCTGTGCCGTCCGGCCAGCTCGCGCAGGAGCCCCTCTGCATCCGCCATGGCTCCACCCTATGCGGGACGGGGGGCTGGTCAACCGCCATGGCCCGGCGATCCGCACCCGAGCCCTGCGCGCGGGCCGCGCGTCACCCCACGGCGAAGACGTGCACGACAACCCGGTCCGGGTAGCGTTCGCCCGTACCGACGAACATCGTGCGGTTCACCCAGTCCCACTCGGGTGCGGAGGTCCGCAGCCGCGGCGTGCAGCGGAAATAGATCTCCTGCGGGTCTACCGCCTCGCCGCGGGCGATCCGGCCCAGGGCGTCGGCGGAGCCTGCCCGGATGGCGGCGTTGTCCACCGAGACGATCGCGCCGTCGTCGAGCTCGAGGGCGTAGCGGGCGTCGAGCTGGGACAGCTCCGGGGTGTGCAGGATCTGGAAGTCCGCGCCGCCCGGCAGGACCCGCCCGCTCAGTCGCGGCCCGCAGACCGTCCCGCCCGTGATCGGGATGATCCGGCGGTGCCCCTCGGGTGTCGGCCCGACGTCGATCGGCTCGGCGATGAAGACCGAGAGGGTCCCTGCGTACTGGAGGGCTGGCGCCTGCGGTTCCGGTGCCTGGGGTTCCTGGGTCATGGCTAGGACAGTACTCCGAGGCGGGCCGTGCAGGCTCCCACACCCTGTGGGTGTGGCCGTCGCGCTTGAGCCGTCGAAAACTGCACAATCCGCGGCCTCCCGGGCCCCGTAGTGGGTTCAGCGTGCCCCGAGCTGCGCAGTTTCACGCGATGCCGGGTGCCACGCGGTAGGGCGGTTGCCAAACATACCCCCTAGGGGTATATTGATGATGCTGCCAGCGATGGACGCGGTCCTCCCCGTTACCGCCGATCGCCCCCAGCGACGAACCATCTGCACCCCAGGAGGACGGCGCTGACCATGACAGACCACACCATGCACGATCACGCCGGGCACGACATGACCGCCCAGCTCCACGCCGGCCACGGCGACCCGCACGCGGTCCACACCCACGGCGAGCACGCAGGCCACTCGGTCGCGATGTTCCGCGACCGGTTCTGGCTTACGCTCGGGCTGTCGCTCGTCGTCGTGTACTTCAGCGGGATGTTCTGGCGCCTCTTCGGCGCGACTCCGCCGATGTTCCCCGGGAGCGAGTGGATTGGCCCCGTCCTGGGGACCGTGATCTTCTTCTATGGCGGCCTGCCGTTCCTCAAGGGCGGCCTCAGCGAGGCGAGGACCCGCAAGCCGGGCATGATGCTGCTCATCGCGATGGCCATCACGGTCGCGTTCGCCGCCTCGTGGGCGACGAGCCTGGGGATCGGCGGGTTCGACCTCGACTTCTGGTGGGAGCTCGCCCTCCTCGTCACGATCATGCTCCTGGGCCACTGGCTCGAGATGCGCGCCCTCGGCGCCTCCCGCGGGGCGCTCGAGGCCCTCGCCGCACTCCTGCCCGACGAGGCCGAGCGCGTCAGCGACACGGGCGAGACCGAGACCGTCCCCGCGTCCGAGCTGTCGGTGGGCGACCTTGTCCTCGTGCGCGCCGGTGGCCGGCTCCCCGCGGACGGGCGCATCGAAGAGGGAACCGCCGAGCTGGACGAGTCGATGATCACCGGCGAGTCCAAGACGGTCGCCCGCGGCCCCGGGGACACGGTCGTCGCCGGCACCGTCGCGACCGACACGAGCCTCCGCGTTCGGGTCGAGGCCGTGGGGGAGTCGACGGCGCTCGCCGGCATCCAGCGCATGGTCGCCGACGCCCAGGCCTCCTCCTCGCGCGCCCAGGCGCTCGCCGACCGGGCCGCCGCGTTCCTCTTCTACTTCGCGACAGGCGCCGGCGTCCTCACGTTCATCGCATGGTCCCTCCTCGGCGACCTCCCCACGGCGGTGACGGCCACCGTCACCGTCCTCGTGATCGCCTGCCCCCACGCGCTCGGCCTCGCCATCCCGCTCGTCATCGCCATCTCGACGGAGCGCGCGGCCAAGGGCGGAGTCCTCGTCAAGGACCGCCTCGCCCTCGAGCGCATGCGCACCGTCAAGGCCGTCCTCTTCGACAAGACCGGCACCCTCACCAAGGGCGAGCCGGAGGTCGTCGGCGTCGCGGCCGTCGCGAGCGTCCTTGCCCGTGATGCCCGTGCGGCGCGCGACGGCGGTGCGCACCACGCCGGCGTGCCGGCGGCTGCCCCGGACGGCCCGGCCTGCGAGGACGCGCTCCTGGCGCTTGCCGCGGCCGCCGAGTCGGACAGCGAGCACCCCGTGGCCCGGGCGATCCTCCGCGCGGCCCGCGACCGTGGCCTCCGCGTTCCCGCGGCCACCGGGTTCCAGGCCAGCTCGGGCCGGGGCATCCAGGCGCGCGTCGGCGGCGAGAACGGCGGCGAGCTCGTCCAGGTCGGCGGCCCGGCGATGCTGGCCGAGCTGGGACTCGACACCCCGGCGGAACTGGCCGACGCAGTCGACCGCTGGAAGGCCCGCGGCGCCTCGGTGCTCCACGTGATCCGCGACGGCGGGATCGCGGGGGCGCTCGCGCTCGAGGACTCCGTCCGAGAGGAGTCCCGGACTGCCGTTGCTGCGCTCCAGCAGCGAGGGATCCGCGTCGCGATGATCACGGGCGACGCCCAGCAGGTGGCCGACGCGGTGGCCCGGGACCTCGGCATCGACGAGGTGTTCGCCCAGGTGCTGCCGCAGGACAAGGACCAGAAGGTTGCCGAACTCCAGAAGCGCGGCCTCAGCGTCGCGATGGTCGGGGACGGCGTGAACGACGCGCCCGCCCTGGCCCGGGCCGACGTCGGCATCGCGATCGGCGCCGGCACGGATGTCGCCATCGAGTCCGCGGGCGTGGTGCTCGCCGGCAACGACCCGCGCTCGGTGGTCTCGGTCGTCGAGCTGTCCCGCGCGAGCTACCGCAAGATGTGGCAGAACCTCGTGTGGGCCACGGGCTACAACGTCATCGCCGTGCCGCTCGCGGCCGGAGTGCTGGCGTTCGCGGGGGTCATGCTCTCCCCGGCTGCAGGCGCAGTCCTCATGTCCCTGTCCACGATTGTCGTGGCGCTCAACGCGCAGCTGCTGCGGCGGCTCGACTTGGACCCGGGCCACGTCCGATAGGACCATGATGAGCGTGCATATCGACACAACTCGCGCCGGACATCGGGCACTTGTGCCCGTTCCGCGCGATGCGTGGTGTCGATATGTCCGGTGGCTCCTCGTCCTGGCCCTCGCCCTCGGCGTGCTCGGCATGCACACGGCACCGGGGGCGTCCACGACGCACACCACGACGCCTGCTATGGCGCATGCGGCCCCAGCCCACCATGCCCACGGATCGATCCCGGGAACCGGCCACGCGACGAGCCCAGACATCCTGCTGGCCTCCGACAAGCGATTGGCCGGCTGGGGCCCGGACGAGTGCACGCGGGGCAGCGGCGACGTGCCGGTCCACGCGGCCCACTGCATTCCGGCGCCCGGTGGGGTGCCCCCGGTGCCGCCCGCCGTCGTAGTGCTGGAGCGTTCAGACGCGCTCCCGCAGCCGCCGGCGGCCTCCCTCCCACGTTCGATCCTCCCGCGCGCCCCGGCGCCAGACCTCACCCAGCTCTCGATCAGTCGCACGTGAGCAGGCCTCCGCCTGCCCGCACACCTCTCCACGACTGAAAGAAGACCGATGAACGCCAAGAACTCTGCGCTCCCTGCTGCCCTGCTCGCCGCCACCGTCGCCCTCTCCGGATGCGGCGCCTCCCAGGCGGCTCCCGGCGCGACGTCGGGCGCTTCCCCGATGGACCACAGCGGGCACTCGATGCCCATGGGGACGCCCACCAGCCCGTCATCCCAGGGCGCGTTCAACGCCGCGGACGCCATGTTCGCGCAGATGATGATCCCGCACCACGAGCAGGCCGTCGAGATGAGCGGCATCGTCCTGGCCAAGCCCGGCCTCGACCCCCGGGTCGCCCAGCTCGCAGAGCGGATCAAGGCCGCCCAGGCCCCGGAGATCGCGACCCAGCGCGGCTGGCTCGCCGCATGGAACCAGCCCACTCGCATGGCCGCCGACGCAGGCCACGGCATGGAGGGCATGGTGAGCGACGAGGACCTCGCCGCGCTCAAGGCCGCCGACGCCGGCGACGGGGCCAAGCTCTTCCTCACCCAGATGATCGCCCACCACGAGGGGGCCGTGACGATGGCGAAGTCGGAGCTCAGCACGGGTGCCCACCCGGAGGCGGTGGCGATGGCGCAGTCGATCGTCGACTCCCAGACCACGGAGATCGACCAGATGAAGTCCCTCCTGGGACAGCTGTGAACGCCCGCATGACCCGGACCGGCCTGGCCGTCGCCGCCGCGCTCGCCGGCGCGCTCGCGCTGGCGGGGTGCGCCGCACCCGCAGCGGGCACGACGGCGCCCGCCGCCTCGGGCGCGACGGGATCCTCCCTGCCGGGCGGCCACGTCCATGGCATCGCGGCGACCGGCGACGGCTCGACCGTCCTGATCGGGACCCACCAGGGCGTCTACGACCTCAGCGGCGCTGAGCCCGAGCGCATCAGCGCCGCGGACGACTTCATGGGCTTCGTCGGCGATCCCGCCGGGACGCTCTGGGCCTCGGGCCACCCCGGGCCCGGCTCGTCCGGGCCCAACCCGCTGGGCCTGCTCCGCTCGACCGACGGCGGCCGGACCTGGACCGCCGTCTCCAACGAGGGTGTCTCCGACTTCCACGCTCTCACCGTCACGAAGTCGGGCCTCGTGGGGTTCGACGGCGGGCTCAAGCGCACCCCGACCGGCGAGGCCTGGACCGCAGTCCCGGCCTCCATCCACCCGGCCGTGCTCGCGGGGCACCCTTCCACGGACACCGTCCTCGCCACGACCGAGAAGGGCCTGTTCGCCTCCCTCGACGGCGGGACGACGTGGCTGGCCGTGCCCAGCGCCCCGCTCATCCAGTTCGCGGCGTTCGCGGACGCCCGCCGGGTGGTCGGAGTGGCGCCCGACGGCGCGGTCTACTCGAGCGCGGACGCGGGCGTCTCGTGGACCCGGCTCGGCGACGCGGGGGAGGCGGTCGAGGCGGTCACTGCCGTCGCGGCTCCCGGCCAGCCCGTGCGGGTCCTCGCGGCGACGGATTCCGGGCTGCTGGAGTCCCGCGACGGCGGTGCCACCTTCGCCGCCTACGAGCCGGCGAGGCCGTGATGAACGGACCGCACCCCGAGGGCCGGCACCCGCAGGGCCCGCGCTGGCTGGTCGGGCCGGTCTCCTCCCGTCGCGGCTTCCTCGGGCTCTCGCTTGCGGCCGCCTCGGCGGCCCTGCTCGCCGCGTGCACCTCGCCGTCGCCCTCGGGCGCCACCCGCGTCCTGTCCTCCGACGACGCGGTGCGGGCCGCCGAGGCCGCGCGCCCGTCGTCGGGCCGGACTGTCTCCGCCCGGCTGGACCCAGCGCCGCTCACCGCCACCCTGGACGGGAAGCCGGTCCCCACGTGGGGGTACAACGGGGCGGTCAATGGCCCGCTCCTGCGCGGCTCGGTGGGCGACCGGCTCGAGGTCGCACTGGCCAACGGACTGCCGGAGCCCACGGTGGTCCACTGGCATGGACTCGCCCTCGCCAACGACCAGGACGGCGTCGAGATGCTCACGCAGAAGGAGATCGCCGCGGGCGGAACCTTCGGCTACGGCTTCAGGCTCGCCCACCCCGGCACGTACTGGTACCACTCCCACATGGAGCTCCAGCGCGAGCGCGGCCTCTACGGGCCGCTCGTCGTCGACGACCCGTCCGAGGCCAAGGACTCGGACCACGAGTGGGTCATCCTCCTCGACGACTGGATGGACGGCGTCACCGGCAGCCCGGAGGACGTCCTCAACGAGCTGTCCCAAGGCATGGGCGGCATGATGGGCGGCCGGCCCGGCGGGCAGGGCGGCGGCCCGTACATGGGCATGGGCTCCGTGAGCGACTACCTCGGCGGCGACGCCGGGGACGTCCGCTACCCCCTGCACCTGTTCAACGGCCGCACCCCCTCGGAGCCGGACACGCTGCGGGCCAAGGCCGGGGACCGCGTCCGGCTCAGGATCATCAACGCGGCCGGGGACACGGCCTACCGCGTCGGCGCGCCCGGGGTGAAGCTCACGGTGACCCACACGGACGGGTACCCGGTCGAGCGGACGGAGGCGGACGCCGTCGTGCTCGGCATGGGCGAGCGGATCGACGCCCTCCTCACCGTGCCCGAGGGGTGGACGCCGCTCATGGCGCGGCCGGAGGGCAAGACGGGGCTCGCGCTCGGGCGGATCAGCACCGGGACGGGGAAGGAGCCGGTCCCGGCGGCCCTGCCGTCGCGGCTGACGGGCACGGTGGTCGACGGCGGCCAGCTCGCCGCCGCGCCGGGCGTCCGCCTCGCACAGCGGGCCGCCGACCGCACCCACACGGTCCGGCTCACCGGCTCCATGATGGCCTTCGACTGGGGCCTGAATGGGCGCCGCTTCGACATGGCCAACCCGTACGACGGCGCCCTCGAGGTGCGGCAGGGGGAGCGCGTGCGGATCGACTTCGTCAACGAGTCGATGATGTGGCACCCCATGCACCTGCACGGCCACACCTTCCAGGTCGGGGACGCCGGAGCGCGGAAGGACACGGTGATCGTGCGGCCGGGGCAGACAGTCAGCGTCCTCTTCGACGCCGACAATCCGGGGCAGTGGCTCTACCACTGCCACAACGCCTACCACGCGGCGCGCGGCATGATGGGGGTCCTGAGCTACATGCGGTAAGGGCCAGAGCCGAGCCAGAGCCAGAGCCGGGCTGGGACTTCGGCCCCTTGCCCGGCCCGGCCTCCTCTGGAAGCGTGGGCCCCATGGCCTACACCCTCACCACGCACGTCCCGCTGCCCTACGCCGAGGCGGTCGACGCCGTCAAGGCGGCCCTCGCCGACGAGGGCTTCGGGGTCCTGACGGAGATCGACATCCGCAAGACGTTCACCGCCAAGCTGGGCAATGAGGCGGGAGACTCCGTGGGGGACTACGTGATCCTCGGCGCGTGCAACCCGGACCTCGCCAGCCGCGCCCTGGGCGCCGAACCCGAGATGGGGGCGCTCCTGCCGTGCAACGTCGTGGTGCGCCGCGCCGCCGGCGCCGAGGTGACGACCGTCGAGGCGATCGACCCCCAGACCATGGTGCAGCTCAGTGCGAGCGGGCAGGTCAAGGAGGTCGCGGACGACGCCGGCACGCGCCTGCGCGCCGCGCTTGCCGCGGTCTCGGGGCAGTAGGACGGTAGGGCAGCAGGGCGGTTCGGCGCCGTCAGCTGCGCCGGCGCCGCAGCGCGCTGGCGGCCAGATACGCCCCGAGGCCGCCCGCCGCCCCGATCCCGGTCCGCAGCAGGGGGGCGCGCCAGCCGCGCCAGCGCGTGTCGTTCGTGACGACTTCTCCGACGCCGCGGATGAACGCCGCCGCGATGACGGCGGCCAGCACCTTGTTGCCGATCCGCTCGGCGCGGGCCACGATCGGCTCGAGTTCGGCCGCCCGGAGGTGCACCTCGAACCCGCCGGCATCGAGGACCCGGCTGGCGCTGTCGATGAGGTCCGGCAGGTCCCCGGCGAGGTCCATCGCCGTGAGCCCGGCCGCCTTGAGGCTGCGGGTGATCGCGGCGGGGGAGTACTGCTCGAGCAGGAGCCGGCGCACGTGCGGCTCGAGCACGCGGGAGAGGCGGAACTGGGGGTCGAGTACCCGGCCGAGCCCCTCCGCCATCACGAGCATCTTGATCACCACCGCCGCCTCGGCGGGCATCACGAGGTGGTGGTGGCGGATCACCGCGAGGAGCTTCTGCGCGAGCCTCGCCAGGTTCACGTCGGCGAGGTCCACGCCGTCGTACAGGGAGATGAACACCGCGACGTCGGCGGCGAGCCGCTTGCGGTCCTCCACCGCCCCCGAGCGCGACATCGCCTCGAGGACTCGGGCGAGCCTCCGCGGGTCCTTGCGGGCGAGCGCGATGAGGAGCCGCCCCAGATCGTGGCGGAGCTGGTCGCTGATCTCCCCGACCATGCCGAAGTCGATGATCGCGATGCGGCCGCCGGGCTCCACGAACATGTTCCCCGGGTGCGGGTCGGCGTGGAAGAAGCCGTCCTCGAAGATCATCTGGGCGAGTGCGGCCGCCGAATGGTCTGCGAGGGCGCGCCGGTCGAGCCCCGCGGCGTCGAGCGCCGCGACGTCGTTGATCTTGAGGCCTTCCATGAACTCGAGCGTGAGGATGCGGGAAGTCGTGGTGTCCCAGTAGACCTTCGGGAACCGGAACCGCTCGTCGCCGGCGAAGTTCGTGGCGAACCGCTCCGCGCTGCGGGCCTCCTCGAGGTAGTCGAGCTCGGTCGTGAGGGTCTTGGAGAACTCCTCGACGAGGCCTTCCACGTCGTAGTTGGCCAGGACCGGCCACGCCCGGGTTGCGGTCGCGGTGACGTTGCGCAGGATCTCGAGGTCCTCGCGGATGCGCTCCACCGCGCCGGGCTTGCGGACCTTGACCACCACCCTCGTGCCGTCCGCAAGCCGTGCCTCGTGGACCTGGCCGATCGAGGCGCTCGCGAGGGGCGCGTCGTCGAACGCGGCGAAGGCGGTGTCCGCGTCCATGCCGAGCTCCTCGCGCACGACGGCGTGGATCGCCTCGGCGGGCACGGGCGGCGCGGCGTCCTGCAGCTTGGCGAGCTCGGCCTGGTACGGCTCGGGGACGAGGTCGGGCCGGGTCGAGAGTATCTGCCCGAGCTTCATGAAGGTCGGGCCCAGCTCCTCGAGGGCCCGGCGGACGTGCACGGGGGCGCCGGCGGGGGCGCCCTGGCCCTCCTGCCCTCGCCTCGGGCCCGGAAGCCAGCGCGAGAGGCCGGCCACGGTCAGGACATGGCCGAGGCCGTGCCGGGCGAGGATGTCCGCGATCTCGCGGTACCGCCTGGCGTGACCGCTCCAGGGAACCAGCGCCATGGGACGAGCCTACCGTCCTGCGGGCGCCCTACCCCTTCAGCAGGCCCGCGAGCCCGTCCATCACGGGCCTGCGGCCCGCCTCGATGTGGGCGGCGGCGACTGCCTCGGCGAGCTGGGGCTGGCCGGTCATGATCGCCTCGGCGAGTTCGTCGTGCTCGAGCGCGTTGACCTCGAGGGAACGGTTGACGGCCAGGCCGAAGATCCAGCGGTTGAGCCCATGGAGCGGGCGCATCGAGCGTTCCAGGAGGCCGCTGCCGGCGAGGGCGATGATCTGGTCGTGGAAGCGCGTGTTGAGGTCGGAGGTCAGGTCCGTGTCGCCCGCCTCGAGCGCTTCCTTCGCCTGGCGCAGGGTCTCGAGGAGCCCGCCGGCGTCCTCCCCGGCCGCCACGCGTTCGGCGGCCCGCCTGGCGGCGAAGGACTCGAGGAGCACGCGGAGGTCGAACAGCTCCTCGACGTCCTTGAGCGTCAGCTTCCGCACCACCGCGCCCCGGCGCGGGGCGGTCACGAGGAAGCCGTCCTGCTCGAGGCGGTGGATCGCCTCCCGCACGGGGATACGGGAGACCCCGTACTGGTCCGACAGTTCCCGCTCGCGCAGCCGCTGTCCGGGCGCGGCCCGGCCGGAGATGATCGCGTCGAGGATCTGCTGGTAGACCTTGCCTGCCATCGCCTCGTCCGGCGCCACCGCTGTCACGTTGTCCACTG
Source organism: Sinomonas sp. R1AF57 (assembly GCF_002224485.1). Taxonomy (GTDB): domain Bacteria; phylum Actinomycetota; class Actinomycetes; order Actinomycetales; family Micrococcaceae; genus Sinomonas; species Sinomonas flava. The sequence goes on along the minus strand of NZ_CP022463.1, from coordinate 3,219,985 downwards.
TCGAAGGGTATCCGGTCCGGGACGCCCTTTTCGGCGGTAATCTGAGACGACCTGTACCGCCCGCACCCACCGGAGGCCCCGTGGCCGTGCCCCACAGCCCCGCCGAACAGAGCCCCGCGGAGCGAAGCCCGACCGGGCGCGCCCCGGCGACCGAGGCGGCCTTCGCCGAGCCGACCGCCCCTGCGCGGCCGCGCTGGATCCTCGGCGTCGTCCTCGTCAACATCGGCATCAACGTTGCCTTCTTCGGTCCCCTCCAGGTGCTCCTGGCCCAGCAGGCCGCGGCCTTCGCGCCCGGCCAGAAGGAAGCCGTCCTGGCGCTCGTGACGAGCGCGGGAGCGGCCGTCTCGGTGGTCTGCAACCCCCTCGCGGGGGCCCTCTCCGACCGCACGTCCGGCCGGTTCGGCCGGCGCCGCCCCTGGGTCTTCTTCGGCGCGCTCACGGGAACGCTCGCCCTCGTCGGGCTGTCCGGCGCGCCGAGCGTCGCCGCGATGGCGGCGCTGTGGTGCCTCGTCCAGCTCGGCGCCAACAGCGCCTACGCCGCCATCACGGCCGCCGTGCCGGACCGCGTGCCGGTCACGCAGCGCGGATCGGTGGGGGGCCTGGCCGCCATGGGCATCACGACCGGGATCCTCCTCGGCACCGCGGTGGGGGCGGCGGTCGCGGGGAACTTCTCCCTCGGCTACCTCGTCTGTGGGGCGCTGCTCGCGGTGAGCGTGGTCCACTTCCTGCTCGGCGCGAAGGACGAGCCCCTGCCCCGCGCGGCGCTGGGGCGGTTCTCGCTCGGGAGGTTCGTGGCGGCCTTCTGGATCAGCCCCCGCCGCCACCCCGACTTCGCCTGGGCCTGGTTCACCAAGCTCCTGGTCAACGTGGGCAACCACGTGGTGCTGCTCTACCTGATCTACTTCCTCACGGACGCCGTGCGGATCGAGCAGACCACCGGCATCCCCCCGGCCACCGGGACGCTCATCCTCACCGGCCTGTACTCGGCGATGGTCATCGCGACGAGCATCCTGGGAGGCAAGGTCAGCGACCGCATCGGCAGGCGCAAGCCCCTCGTCATCGGCTCGTCCGCCGTCATGGCCGTCGCCTCGCTCATCCTCGCGCTCGCTCCGACCTGGGCCGGCGCCCTCGTCGGGGCCATCGTGCTGGGCATCGGCTTCGGCGCCTACATGGCGGTGGACTTCGCGCTCGTCACCCAGGTCCTGCCCCACGCCGCCCACCGCGGCAAGGACCTCGGCGTCATCAACATCGCCAACTCGCTGCCGCAGGTCATCGCACCGGCCATCGCCTACCCGTTCCTGGCCTTCCTCGGCGGGTACGTGTCCCTCTACATCGGCGCGGCCGTCATCGGGCTCTTCGGGGCCGTCTTCGTCACCCGGATCCGCTCGGTCGCCTGAGCCGCGCACGACGGCGCGAGGGGCCGCGCGCGCCGGCGCCCGGCCGGCGTCGTGCTCTCCCCGGGATCAGCCGGCGCGGCTGGTGCGGCGGCGGGCGACGATCTCGCAGGCAGCCTTGAGCTGCTTCTCGGCCTCGAGCGGGATGAGCCTGCCCGTCCGCACGGCGGAGACGAGCCCCGAGATGACATGGACGATGCTCCGGCCGCGTTCGGCACCTCCCGCGAGGCGCCCGAGCACCGACCAGGAGAGCTCGTCGACCTCGCCGACGAGTCCCGTCAGCTCGTGGTCCGCCGGGACGATGAGCTCGTCGAGGCACGAGTTCACCGCGGGCTGGGCGAGGCGCATGTGGAAGAGCTCGACGGCGGCACCGGCCAGGAGCCGCGCGCGCTGGGCCTCGGTCCGTGACCCGCTCGCGCGGTCCTCCACGCGGGCGCGGAGCTCGAGGAGCTGGCGCCGGTGCAGGGCCAGGAGGAGGTGGGCGGCCGAGGGGAAATACCGGTGCGCGGTGCCGAAGGCGACACCGGCCTCCTCGGCGACAGCGGTGATGTCGATGTCCGGGTATTCGAGGGTGGCAAACCGTGCTGCGGCGTCCAGGAGCTGCGCGTACCGGGCAGCGAGGCGGGGCGTGGCCGGAGGAGGGGCTGGGGTGACCAGATCCTGGGGCAGTTCGAGCACAGCGCAGCAACCTCTTTTCCCGACGCTTCTGCATCCCATGGCACGCCGCGGCTGGGGTCGTGCGGAGGGACTGTCCAACTATACGCCACGGAGGGTGCGGCGCTACGAAGCCCCGGTCCCTCGGAGTGCCGCCGGGCGGGCAGCCTGCGCGAGCAGGGCGTCGATCCTCGCGGGGGCGTAGAGGGCCTGCATCACGAGGCGGGAGAGGCCTATCGGAATGGGGTGCGAGGCACGGGACGGCCCGATCTCGAGCCCCGCGAGGGCGTCCTCGAAGACCCGCCCGGCGATCTCCTCGCGCACGGCCTGCACGAAGGTGTCGAGCAGGCCCACGACGCCGCCGAGCGCCACCCGCGCGGGATTCACCGTCGCGACCACCGCGGCGAGCACGGACCCCGTCAGGCGCCCCGCCTCGGCGACGGCCGCGAGCACCGCCGGGTCGCCGGCGTCGTGCGCACGGGCGAGGTCCGCGAGCGAGCGGCAGTGCTGGAGTCCCGGCTCGGCCAGCAGGGCCCGCCCCGACGCCGCCGCCGCGAGGCAGCCGGCGCGTCCGCACCGGCAGGTCCGACCCGCCGCCTCGGGGATCCGGACGTGTCCGATGTCGCCCGCCGCGCCGTGGGCGCCACGCACCAGGGCTCCGTCGACGACGATCCCGCACCCGATCCCGGTGCTGACCTTCACGGCCACGAGCCCCTCGTCGGCGGCGCCGGCGTCTCCGACGGCCATGGCCCGGGCATCGTTCTCGAGCACGACGGGGCATCCCAGGGCCTCCTCGAGCCGCGCGAGCGCGCCGGGCAGGTCCCAGTGCCCGAGGACCGAACGGCCGAGTCCTGCGGCGCCGGAGGCCTCGACCGGGGCGGGGAGGCCCAGACCGGTTCCCACGGGCGTCCGGCCGGCGAGGAGCTCCCGGGCTGCGGAGGCGAACAGGTCCATCGCCGCGTCAGAGGGCCCAGCGGCGTCCCACCGGAAGACGGTCGAGGCGAGGACCGCGTGAGCCGGGGTGAGGAGGTGGACGGCGGCGTGGGTCTGGCCTGCGTCGATCGCGACCAGCACCTTCTCCCGGTCGTCGAACCGGATCCTGCGTGCGCGGCGGCCGCCGGTGGAGCGCAGGGGCTCGGCCTCGTAGGCGAGTCTGGCGGCGAAGAGCGCGTCGAGGCGTTCGTACAGGGTGGAGCGGGCCATGCCGGTCAGCTCCAGGAGGGATGCCCTGCTGATCCCCTCCGGTGAGCTGCGGATGAGCGCGAGCAGCTGGCCGGGACTGGCCGCGAGGCCGGGGGCCGCAGCCGGCCGTTCGACGGGCATGCCGGGGTGCACTTCCATCGTCCTCTGTTGACGTGATGCCGATCACACACTTACGATCGACAATCGTACAGAAGTTTCGCTTCGATGTCCTGCCGTTGCTGGGAGGCGCGGACACGGCGGGGGAGGGCTGCGCCCGCGGCAGTACTGGCGGGGACCGGTGTGGCCGGTCATGAACTGGTACCTCGCCACGGCTCTGCGGCGCCACGGGGACGAGGGCCGGTACGCAGCCTGGCGGCAGGCCTCGCTCGACCAGCTCATGGAGGGCCACTTCGGCGAGTACTACGAGCCCTTCACCGGCGAGCCCCTCGGCAGCTGGAACCAGTCCTGGACCGCAGCGGTCGCCCTCGAATGGCTGGACGACGCGGAGCCCGGGGGATGACGCCGCCGGACCTGCCGGTCCGGATCCTCGTGGCCGGGGCAGGCGCCCGCGGCGCCGCGTACGCGAGGCTCGCCACGGCGACCGGGCGCGCCGTCGTCGTCGGCCTCGCCGAGCCCGTCGAGGACAGGCGGGAGGGGCTCGGCGACGAGCTCGGCGTGCCGCCGGCAGCCAGGTTCCCCGACTGGCGGGAGATGCTCAGGCGCGAGCAGTTCGCCGACGCCGTCGTCATCGCCACCCAGGACCGCGACCACTACGAGCCCTTCGTCCTCGCCGCCCGCCGCGGCTACGCCATCCTGCTCGAGAAGCCGATCGCGGTCACCCGCAGGGGATGCCGCGAGCTGGCGTCCGCGGCCCGCGCGCACGGCCTCACGGCGGCGGTCTGCCACGTACTGCGCTACACGCCCGTCACCGCGGCGGTGAAGAGGGCCCTGGACGCGGGGGAGATCGGGCGGGTCGTCTCGGTGCAGCACCTCGAACCGGTGGGCTACTGGCACTTCGCGCACTCGTACGTCCGGGGCAGCTGGCGGCGGGAGGACCTCTCCAGCCCCTTCCTGCTGGCGAAGTGCACGCACGACGTCGACTGGCTCACCTACGTGGTGGGCAGCAGGCCCGTGCGGGTGAGCTCCTTCGGCGCCCTGACCCACTTCCGGCCCGACGAGGCCCCCGACGGCGCAGGGGAGCGGTGCACGGACTGCGCGGTTGAGCCCTCGTGCCCCTACTCGGCCCTGCGGATCTACCGTGCCGGGCGGCCCGAGGCCGGGGCCCCCGACAGCCGGCGCGCCTACTACACCGACATCGTCGACCCCGGGGGCACGCCGGAGTCGCTCCGCCAGGCGCTCGAGAGCGGACCCTACGGCCGCTGCGTCTACCGCTGCGACAACGACGCCGTGGACCACCAGGTGGTCGCCATCGAGTACGAGAACGCCGCGACGGCCACGCTCACCGTCACCGCCTTCACGGAGGCGACCGCGCGGCGGACGAGGATCTTCGGCACCCGCGGCGAGCTGGCGGTCGACGACGGGCGGGTCACCGTCCGCGACTTCCTCACCGACACGACGCGCACCGTCCCCGTGTCCGGGGACGCGTCCGGGGGGCACGGCGGCGGCGACCGCGGCCTCATCGAGGCGTGGGTGGGCTCGCTCGCGGAGGGCCGGGGCGGTGCGATCTCCTCGGACCTGGCGGAGTCGCTCCTGAGCCACGAGGTGGTCTTCGCGGCCGAGGAGGCGCGTCACACGAGGAGCGTCATCGAGGTGTGAGGACTTCCGCCTTGCGGAAGCCACGTCCCGTTCGCCTATGATGGTCGGTATCTCATTCCCCGAGGCCAGCGACCCGCGGACATCCCCGCACACCCCGCAGGCCCCCGGAAGCGCCGAACCCGGCAGGAACCCCGGATCCCCCTCATGGCTGTGCCATGGAACGCGCCCTGCCCGACGAAGCGCACGGTGCACGTTCCAGCGCACGGCCAGCCACGCCGTCGTGCGCCCTGCGGCCCGGCGGCACCGACCCAGGAGACAGTGCCGTGTCCATTCCCACCATTCAGGCCCAGAACAGCCAGCAGAACCAGAACAGCCAGCAGGCCCAGGACAGCCAGCCCGAGGCGAAGCAGCAGCCCATCACGGATGAGGAGATCTTCGCCGCCCACGAGGGCGGGAAGCTCTCGATCGGGGTGGACCGCCCGCTCGCGACGAAGCGGGACCTCTCGATCGCGTACACGCCCGGCGTGGCGCAGGTGTCCCGCGCGATCGCCGCGGACCCGGCCCTGGCCCGGACGCACACGTGGGCCTCGCGGCTGGTCGCGGTCGTCTCCGACGGCACTGCGGTGCTGGGCCTGGGGAACATCGGCGCGGCGGCGTCGCTGCCGGTGATGGAGGGCAAGAGCGCCCTGTTCAAGACCTTCGGCGGGCTGGACTCGATCCCGATCGTCTTGGACACGACGGACGTGGACGAGATCGTCGAGACGATCGTGCGGATCGCGCCCAGCTTCGGCGCGGTGAACCTCGAGGACGTGGCCGCTCCACGCTGCTTCGAGCTCGAGGCGCGCCTCATCGAGGCCCTGGACATGCCGGTGATGCACGACGACCAGCACGGCACGGCCGTCGTGGCCCTCGCGGCCCTGACCAACGCCGCGGCCGTGGTGGGCAAGGAGCTCCCGGACCTGCGCGTCGTGATCGCCGGGGCAGGCGCGGCCGGTATCGCGATCGCCGAGATCCTCCTGGCCACGGGCGTCACCGACGTGGTCCTGCTGGACTCCAAGGGCGCCATCCACGCCGGCCGGCCCGACCTGGCCGAGCCCAGGAACGCGATGAAGGCCGAGTACGCGGGCCGCACCAACCCCCGTGGGGTCGCCGGCGGCGTCGCGCACGCGCTCGAGGGCGCCGACGTGTTCATCGGTGTGTCCTCCTCGAAGGTCCCCGAGGAGGCCGTCGCGGCCATGGCGGAGGGCGCGATCGTGTTCGCCCTGTCCAATCCGGACCCGGAGGTGGCCCCCGAGGTCGCACGCCGGCACGCCGCCGTCGTGGCCACCGGACGCAGCGACTTCCCGAACCAGATCAACAACGTCCTGGCGTTCCCGGGGATCTTCCGCGGCGCCCTGGACGCGGGGGCGCGCCGGATCACCCCGGCGATGAAGCTCGCGGCCGCCCGCGCCATCGCCGAGCTGGCCCAGGACAAGCTCTCCGCCGACTACATCGTCCCCAGCCCCCTCGACCCGCGCGTCGCCCCCGCCGTCACCGAGGCCGTCATTCGCGCCGCCACCAGCTCCGGAGAGTAGCCCCCCACCTCCATCGACTGCTCCGGAAGTGTCGTTCTCACGCGTCAGAAGGACACTTCCGGAGCAGTCGATTCGGGGCCTGCGATTCGGGGCCTGCGATTCGGGGTCTGGGATCCGGGGCCTGGGATCCGCGGTCTGCGAGGATGGCCGGGTGGACACGAGCATTCTGACCGCCGTCCTGGTCGGCCTCGCCCTTGCGGTCTCGGTCGCCGGGGTCATCATCCCCATCCTGCCGGGCAGCATCCTCGGCCTCGTCGCCCTGCTCGCGTGGGCCATCTTCGGGGGCGCCGGGTGGGGCGGGTGGCTCGTTTTCGCGATCGGCGGCGTGCTCTTCGCCTGCGGCATGGCCGCCTCGGCGGTCCTCGCCGGCCGCCGCCTGCGCGAGCGGCAGATCCCCAACCGGTCGGTCGTCGCGGGTGCGGTGCTCGCCGTCGTCGGCATGTTCGTCATCCCGGTCGTGGGGCTCTTCGTCGGCTTCGCCCTGGGGCTCCTGCTGAGCGAATGGGCCCGCACCCGGCACTTCCAGGGCGCCGCGTCGTCGTCGTGGGCGGCGCTGAAGGCGACCGGCCTCGGGATCCTCGTCGAGTTCGGCTTCGCCTGCGCCGCCGCGACCGTCTGGGTCATCGGCATGTGGGTCCACTTCGCGACCCGCTGACACCACCGTTCCGGGTACGCCAGAATCCCGCCCACGCCATGTGATGTCTCGTGAGTTCGTGGACGGTTCATGTCTCAGGTGAGTGTGGACTTTTCGTGTCTCAGGAGTCCGTGGACGGTTGGTCCGGTGCAGGACGCTTGAGGCCGCTGCGCGGGACGAATCTGGTGCCTCGGGGCGGTCGTGGGTGGGAGAGGATCTCGGTGCCTTCCTCGTCGTAGAAGGCGATGGTGCGGTGGTCGTGCAGAACACGGACTTCCTTGCCGGCCCACGCGGCGCCGAGGAGGAAGTGGCAGTTGAAGACCGTGACGACGCCCTTGGGGCGGCTGCCGGTGCGGATGGTGGCCTCGCGCCCGTTCAGGGCGTCGGCGGTGGGCT
>NZ_CP022463.1:3124576-3212335 GCF_002224485.1 Sinomonas sp. R1AF57 | reverse complement strand
CCGGCACGGGCTGGTCAGCGGACGGTTCGACCCGACTTCGGTGGCGGCCCACGTCCCCTCGGCCCGGGCCTTGGCGAGGACCTTGTAGAACCAGGCCCGTGAGACACCGTGCCTGCGGCAGAACTGCGCCACCGCTCCGCGCGGGGCGTCATCGGGCCACTGGGCCACACGCATACGGACCTTCAGATCAGGCTCATGGATGCTCATGCCGTGATCTGAGCGGTGAAGTGTCCACACACTCGTGAGACACACCGTCCACGATCTCCTGAGACAGAAGTGTCCATTCAGTCCCGAGACTTCACATCCCGCCCACGCCATTCCGGGTACGCACGACGGCGCGTGAGCCCCACGCGCGGCCGGCGCCCTTGTGCGGGACGCGCTTGTACGAGACGCCCTGTGGCGGAGGAGACGCCCCGAAGGCGCCCTCCCCGCACCAGGACGTCCCGGCAGCGCCGCGCGGCGTCTCAGGTGCACCAAGGCGTTCCTGGGGGCACCCGCGTGCCCGAAAGCCCCGGGCGGGCAGAGCCGTACCCGCACCACGGCCGGCGGCCCTCGCTAGCATGGTGGGCATGGCTTCCGGCAAGCTGGACCGCCAGCCCTCGTTCCACGACCTGCGCGACCTCACCCCGTTCCGGGGCGTGCAGGTCTATGCGCCCGTGCGCGGATTGGGCCGCAGGATTGCCCGCCGCGTCACCGGGCGGGTGCGCGCCCCCAAGCTCCGCACGTTCGCGTCGAAGGTCGAGAAGCAGGTCCATGCGGCGATCTTCCTCGGCAGCGACCCCGAGCGGCTCGTTCTGCTCGCACGGGCGCATCCCGGCTGGTCCGGCCTCTGCTACGTTGCGGCCGGCCTCCACGCCTACCGCGCGCACCAGCACGCCCAGGCCGCGGAGCTGCTCTCGCGCGGCCTCGCCGGAGCGAGCGGGCCGCCGGCCGCAGCCTTCGCCGCCACGTACCTCGGGGGCCTGCGCCACTGGATCGAGCTCTCCGAGGGCGTCGAGGTGGAAGTCGCCTTCAGCGAGGAGGCCGTATGCCTCGCGCTCGCCCACAGCCTGAGGGAGATCGGCAGGCCCGAGGAGGCGCTTGCCGTCATGGATCCGCTGCCGCCGTCCCTTCCCGCCGCGCTCGCCACCTGCCGCCTCTACGAGGTGCTCGGCCGCCCCCGGGACGTCGTCTCCCGGACCGAGGGCCTCACGAACGCGAACGACGTCGCCGCCGCCCTCCTCGTGATCCGTGCCCGCGCGCTGCGCGAGCTCGGGCAGCGCCCCGCCGCCCAGGCCGCCGTGCGGGAGGCGATGCGGCGCCGTCGCACGTCGTTCGCTGTGAAGAACGCTGCGGCGACCGAGCGCGCGCTGCTCATGCTCGGTGTCGGGCGGAGGAGCCGGAGCGGGGCGGCGGAGTCGGCGCCGTCGGCGGCCTTCGAGGAGCTGCGGGCCGCGACGAAGGCGCGCCGCGCGCGCGAGGCCGAGGCCCGGGAGCTGTGGCTGCGGGAGTTCGAGCGGCTCGACGGCGGCCCGCGGCTCTAGCCCTGTCGTGGCAGGCTGCCCCGACGTACGGTGGGCTCACGCCAGGCCGCACGACGAGGAGGACGCCATGGAAGTCGTGGTCATCGAGACGCCGCCGCTCGGGGACAGGAGCTACCTCGTCCACGACGGCGCACACGGCCTCCTCGTGGACCCCCAGCGGGACATCGACCGGCTCGAGCGGGCGGCCGCCGAGGCAGGCGTGGAGGTGACCCACGTCCTCGAGACCCACCTCCACAACGACTACCTCACCGGCGGCTACGCATACGCCCGCAAGCACGGGGCGCAGTACCTCGTGAGCGCGCTGGACGACGTCTCCTTCGAGCGCACCCCCGTCGCGGACGGGCAGCGGTTCAGCGTCGGCGCGCTGACCGTCACCGCGGTTGCCACACCAGGCCACACGCACCACCACCTCTCCTATGTGGTGGAGCACGAGGGCCGGCAGGCTGTGTTCTCCGGCGGGAGCGTCCTGTACGGGTCGGTGGGGCGCACGGACCTCCTCGGCGCCCGGGACACCGTGGGCCTGTCCCACGACCAGTACGCCTCCGCCCGGCGGCTCGCGGGGGAGGCCCGCCCGGACGCGGCCCTGTACCCGACGCACGGCTTCGGTTCCTTCTGCTCCTCGGGCCCCGCGTCGGATGCGACCGAGTCGACGCTCGGGGAGCAGCTGGAGTCCAACCACGTCTACACCGACCCGGACGAGGGGCACTTCGTCGCCGAGCTCATCGCCAACCTCACCGCCTACCCGAGCTTCTACGCCCACATGGCCCCGCTCAACGCCGAGGGCCCCGGCGAGCCCGACCTCTCCGTCCCCGAGCCCCTCGACCCCCACATGCTGCAGCACCGGCTCGAGGCGGGGGAGTGGGTGGTGGACCTCCGCAGTCGGGTCGCCTTCGCCTCGGACCACCTCCGCGGCACCGCGAGCTTCGAATACGGCACCAACTTCACGAACTACCTCGGCTGGCTCTTCCCCTACGGCCGCACCCTGACCCTCGTCGGCGCGCGCGACGACGTCGAGCGCGCCGTCCGCGACCTCGCCCGCATCGGGATCGAGCGTCCCGACGCCGCCCTCGGCGAGGATCCGGCCCAGCTTGCGCCCGGCGCCCCGGCCTCCTCCTACCCCCGGCTCGGCTGGGCGCACGTGGCGGCGCAGCTCCCGCCCGAGGACACGGTCCTGGACGTGCGCCGCCGCGAGGAGCACGACGCCGGCCACCTCCCCGGGGCGGTCAACGTCCCGCTGCACGAGCTGCTCGCGAGGCTCGACGACGTCCCGGCTGGTCGGGTGTGGGTGTACTGCTCGTCGGGCTACCGGGCGAGCGTCGCGGCGAGTCTGCTCGACCGGGCAGGCCGGGCAGTGGTGCTCATCGACGACCGCCTCTCGCGGGCGGCCCACGCCGGGCTGTCGCTCGTCACGGCCTGACCCGACCCTCCCTTCCCGTCCCCCTCCCTTCCCGTCCCCTCTCCGTCCCCTCTCCCTTCCCGTCTCGGGTACAGATCGGGACGCCAGAACGCCCTTTCGGGTACACGCCCCCGTACCCGAAACGCCCACGGGGCGCGCGAACTGTACCCGAGATGGGGCGGTGGGGCGCTCAGGCGAGCAGCGCCGTCGTGCGGTAGGGGATGACGGTGCGCAGGATCATCCGCGTCGAGGTGCGGCGAATGCCCGGGCAGAGGCGGATCTCCTCCGAGACGCGGTAGAGGTCGTCGGGGCTGGTGGCGACGACCCGGATCAGGAGGTCGGTGTCCCCGGCGGGGGCGAGGCACTCGAGGACCTCGGGGATCCCGCGGAGCGCGGCGACGGCGTCGTTGATCCGGCTCTGGTCGAGCTCTGCGCTGACCTCCGCCATGACGCCCCGGCCGAGGCCCTCCGGGCGGACCCGCGTCGAGTGCTCACGCAGGACCCCGGAAGCCGTCATGCGCTCGATGCGCGACTGGACGGTCCCCCGGGCCAGGCCGAGCCGCTGGGCGAGGACCATGATGGGCGCCCGCGGGTCCTCGTCCAAGGCGAGCAGGATCCGGCGGTCGGTGGAGTCAAGCTGCTGCGAAGTGACCACTCCTCGCGGAAAATCGGGCGGACTATTGATCAGATTGACCACTCTACTCCACGCCTGTTGTCACTGACGGGCATCCAGTGGTCCGATGGTGGCAATCAGCCGGACCGGCCCACAGGTCGGCCCGGCGCGGAGACGGCCCGCGGCGCACCACCCAGCGCCCGGGACCCGAGAGGGCGCGCCAGCCCTGCCGCACGCCAGCACAGGATGCACTTGAGATGCACTGAAGGGCCCAGAGGCGTCTGCCTCGGGGCCCTTCAGTGCTGCAGCTGCGCTCCGGGTCAGCTGAGGGTGCTGGAGGTCTGCTCCTGGGCGGCGGCGTTGGTCTTCATCGTCCGGGACGCCTCGCGCAGCTGCTCGATGAGCTTCGCGAGCGACTTCATGCCGCTGGCCTGCCACTCGTTCTTGAACTGGTCGGCGTCGCGGCCGGCCCAGTTGGCGGGGATGTTGTTGTTGATGAGGGCGTTGAGGTTGTTCTTGATGCTCTCGACCTCGGCGGCCTTGGAGTCAAACTGCTTCGCGACGCCGCGCAGCTCGGCAACGTTGGCACCCTGCTGAATCGCCATGATCTCTTCCCTTCGTCCGTTCCCCGAGCTTCCCCCGTGGACTCTGGGCCCCACGCTACCGGGCCGGGCCAAGGGCTGCGATGGGGAGAACTCCACACGCGCCCGAGGGCCCCGGACCGCCGTCGCGCGGCGCATCGGGGCCCTCGGTGGTCGGGCGGGCAGGTGCTGGGGCTCCGGTCAGCTGGCCCGGCCGACTGCCAGAACGGGCTGGGTCCCCGTATGGATGGGGCGGCTCGCTGCTGGCCTGACGAGGGTCACGGTGGTTTCGACGGCGGCGGTGGAGGCTGCGGGTGCGGCGGCCGGGACCGCGACGTCCTCGTCTTCAGCCTGGGTGGCGCCGGTGGCATCCCGCTTCGGATCGCGGGCGGACGAGGCCGCCTCGCTGGAGGCGACCGCTGCCGCGCGCTGGGAGGCGAGGATCGCGTCCGCCTTGGCGATCACAGCCGTGCGGATGTGGTCCGCGTCGGCCGCGTCCGCCGTCGTGCGCTCGGCTACGGCCTGGCCGCCGGTGCGGCGGAAGGGGCGCAGGAGCAGGCCGATGATGGAGGCGATCCCTTGCCCGGCACCCGCGATCAGGAGGGTGATGCCGAAGGCTGCGGCGAGGAAGGCGAACAGGACACCGCCCAGAATGAGTGTCCCGATGTAGACCAGGTTGGCAACCAGCAAGGCGTCGTCCACAGAAGCTCCTCCCCACGGGGTCGGTTGGCTGGCCCTCGCGCCGGCCACGACCATCCATTCTTTCCAGAGAAGCGGCTGCTCCCACAAGCCGGAAGCGGCTTAGTTGCTGAAAAGCAATGCACCTGTTATCCGCTGTGACATTCTTCCCACATCCGTCTCGGGAACATCTCGGCTCGCGCTCAGGTTGCCCAAGCATGTGACCGCTCTTTCGATCCTGGACCTTGCCCCCGTCGTGGAGGGCGCCACCGTCGCCGACGCCCTCGCGTCCGCGACCCGCCTCGCCAAGCTCGCCGAGGAGGCAGGCTACCGGCGGCTGTGGTACGCGGAGCACCACAACACCGACGCCCTCGCCTCGAGTGCCACCGCGCTGCTCATCGCGAACGCGGCCGCGAACACCTCGACGCTGCGGGTCGGCTCCGGTGGCATCATGCTGCCGAACCACGCCCCGCTCGCCGTCGCCGAGGCCTTCGGCACCCTCGCGCACCTCTACGGGAACCGCATCGACCTGGGCCTCGGCCGCGCCCCGGGCACCGACCCGCGCACGGCGGCCCTCCTGCGCCGCGGCTCGCACGACGACGGCGAGGCCGCCTTCGCCGCGAACATCCGCCTCCTCGCGTGGTACTTCGGGGACCAGGTCGATGACGCGGAGTCGGTGCAACTCTCGCACGGCGTCCACGCCGGCGTGGCCCGGGGGACGAACGTGCCCCTCTGGATCCTCGGGAGCTCGACGGCGGGTGCGGCCATCGCGGGCCAGCTCGGCCTGCCCTACGCGGCCGCGAGCCACTTCGCCCCGTTCCAGCTCTCCGAGGCCATCTGGACCTACCGGCAGATGTTCAACCCCTCGGCCCCGACAGCCCAGATCGCAGAGCCCTACGTCATGGCCGGGGCAAATCTCATGGTCGCCCCGACGCGCCAGGAGGCGGAGTTCCTCTTCACCACACATCAGCAGATGTTCGTTGCGATCCGCCGTGGCACGCGCGGGCCGCTGCGGCCGCCCGTGCCTGAGATGGACTGGGCGCCCCACGAGGAGCAGATGGCGACCTCGGCGCTGCGCGTCTCCGCCGTCGGGACGCCGACGGAGGCCGCCGAGTTCCTGCGGACCTTCGCGGGCTCTTACGGGATCGACGAGATCATCCTCACCGGCTACGCGCACGACCCCGCGATGCGCGAGCGCTCCTTCCGCCTCATGGCCGAGGAGTGGGCCCGGGACGCGTCGGCATCCTCTGCGCTCCGGGGCTGAGCGTCCGGGGTGAGTCCGCGGGGGTGAACCCGCGGAGTGAGCCGCAATTGTCGGCTGGCCGTGGGTGCGCGCGCCCGGAACCGGCGTCAACCCGACAATCGCAAGGCCAGCGGCGAGGGCCGTCGCACGGCCTCGAGCGCCGCGCGGAGGATCTCCTCGCCGGCACGGACACCGGGAGTCTCCGTGACCCGGAGCCCCGGCCGCGTGTAGCCCGCGGCGTCGAGCTCGCCATGGCAGGGGCGCAGGGCGACGTCCGCGATCTCGAGCAGCCCACGGTCAAGGAGCGAGTCCCCCGCGGCGACGAGCGTCGTCGCGCCCACGCGTTCCATGACCTCCCCGATGGCCGCCTCCTTCGTCACCGGAGCCGGGACGCAGTACAGCTTGCGGCCCTGCAGCGAGACGACCCAGCCGCGCTCGGCGCACCACGCGGTGAGCTGGCCGACGTATCCGTCCGGCAGCTCGGCCCGCTCCACGATCGCGTACGCGAACAGGTCCTCCGCGGTCCGGATCCGCTGCACCCCCGGCGCGGGTTTCTCCGACAGGTGCGCTAGGACCTCCGCGAGCGGGGCAGACCCGCGGTCGACGGCGCCGCGCACCTGGGCGGCCCAGTCGCCGTCGGGCTCGCCGTGGGCCAGGAGGACTCCGCCGTTGGTCGTCACGGCGTACCGCGTGGCCGGGAGCTGGACGCGACGGAACTGGGCACGCGTGCGCGTCGTGACCGGGACGAGGAAGGCGTGGTCGAGGAGCTCGAGGAGGAGGTCCTCGGCGTCGCGCGTCATGTAGCTCAGCGGGAGGCGCTCGTGCAGCTCGCTGACCACGAGCCGGGGAGCCTCGTGGTCGGGGCCGTCGAGGTAGAGGGCCTTCGCCGAGTAGATGAGGGTGCGGTCCAGGTCGCACGCGACCACGGGCAGCCCGGTGAGGTGTGCCGGCAGGGCGTCTCGGGGTGCGTCGGGCGCTGTGTCCGGCGGGGTGTCCGGGACGAGCGAGAGCGTTCCTGTCTCAGACATCGAGCACCGTCTTCCCATCGGCCCCGGTCGCGCCCGGGGTGAGCTGTGGATGGATGAGCCCCACGCAGCTGTAGGGCAGTCCCTCGACCGGTTCGACCGGGACGCCCCGCTGCTCGGCGAGCAGCAGCACGTGGGCGAGTTCGCCGCGCAGGAGGCGCCCGGCGTCGTCCGTCTCGAGGAGCTCGGGGCGGGCCAGGACCTTCCACGGCACGCGGCGCAGGAGGACGCGGGTGGTCTCCCCGACGCCGGGCTTGACGAGGTTCACCGCGCTGCGGACCGGGCCGAGGCCGTGCTCCGCGGCGATCTTCTCCACGGCGGCCCAGCCCGCCCAACTGGGGTCCGCCAGCGGCGGCTGGGCTGCCGGGCGGATGGCCGGGAAGCAGGCCGCGACCGCGTCCACGAACTCGTTCGAGACGTCGCGCCCGGCGAGCTCGCGGTAGAACTTGGCGCCGTGGAAGTCATGCGGCCCGATGAGCTCCCGGTTGAACACGGTGCGGGACGCGAGACCCGAGACGGTCGAGTTGAGGCATGCGGACGGGATGAGGAAGTCGTCCCGGGTGCCGAACACCCGGACGCAGTGCCCGGGGTCCGCGAGGACGGCGAGCTCGGGGGAGAGGCGCCCACCGGATGGCTGGAGGCCTGCGCCGCCGGACCCGTCCGCGGCGAACGCCGCCACCGCGGCGGCCAGCTCACGGGTGATCGCGCCCTTGCCCGTCCACCCGTCCACGAACATGAGCTGCTCGGGGCGGTGGCGGGTGAGGAGCCAGCGCAGGGCGTTCCTGTCGATCCCGAGCCCGCGCACGATGCTCATCGTGTAGTGCGGCACGTCGAGCCCATGGGCGTGCCGCGCCCAGCGGCGCATGAGCACGCCGACCGGAGTCCCGGCACGGGCGAGCGAGACGAGGACCGGCTCGTTGCCGCGCAGCGCCAGGACCTGCTCGGTGACGTCCGCGACCGCCTGGGCGATCCGGTGCTTGGACTCCTCGAGGGCCTGGTGGAAGAGGGCCTGGTACTCGGGGCTGGGCTCGTACTCCTGGGGGAGGGACTCTGCGTAGCTTGCCCGGCCCGACTGGATCGCCGCCTCCCGCTCGTGGGTCGGCGCCTCGAGGCGCGCGTGGAAGAGGTCTTTCAGCAGCCAGCCGACATCCTCGGCAGGGTAGGAGCCGAAGCCCGGCCCGCGGAGCGGTTCGGGGTACGGCGGCGCGGCGGCGAGGTGGAGCACGACGACGGTGTCCGCCGCGCGCTTCAGGGCGGCGGACACGCTGCCGTCGCCGGCCTCGAGGTCTCCGGGGGCGGTGCCGGGCTCGGGGACGTAGACGATCGCGTCGAAGCGCTTGCCGCCTGTGGTGAGGTTGTATGCGAAGCGCGGGCCGCTGCCGGGCCCCCCGTCCACTGCGTGGTCGTGGGACGCGAACTGCAGGGCCGAGCGGATCGCGTAGCCCGGCTCGTCGTGGACATGGACCGGTGAACGGGTGGTGGAGGAGAAGCTGGTGTCCGGGAACGCGGCCGTCAGCGCGTCCGCGATCGCGAGCGGCAGGGCGAGGTGCTCCTCCGATCCGAGGACGAGGACCCGGGCCGTCCGCACGACTCCGGCCGCGGCCAGCGCCTCCGCGGCTTCCCGGGCCGCGGGGACGGCGAGCTCGGAGAGGCGTGTCCCGTGCGGGCCGGAGGTGTCGATGCCGAATCGCGCGCTCCGCACCCCGCCGAGGTCGCCCCGTGTGGGCTCGAGGTCACCCGGTGTGGGGGCGAGGTCACCCCGTGTGGCGCCGAGGTCACCCGGTGTGGGGGCGAGGTCACCCCGTGTGGCGCCGAGGTCACCCGGTGTGCCGCCGAGGTCACCGCGCGTGGGGGCGAGGTCACCCGGTGCGGGCATTGCCAGCCACTCCGAGGCGCGGTCCAGCACATCATCGGGGAGCTCGACCGATCCTGAGCCGAGTGCCACGACATCCAGCCGGCATCCCAGCTCGTCGGCCACCGCCTGGAAACGGGACCTGTCCTCGCGCGAACGCAGGTCCACGAGTGCGGCGACCACATACCGCCGCCCGCCCTTCTCGCCGCCGGGCGCGTCGCCGTCGTGCGTGCCGGTTGACGCAGCCGGGCGCCACGCGGTGTGGAGCTCGCGGATGGTGTTGAGGACGGTTCGGCCGGTCGAGAGCTCGTCGTCGACGAGCACCACGGTGGCCGCGCGCGCGAGCCGGTCGGGATCTGTGGGGACAAGCGTGTGGCTCGTCGCGTGCGAATGCTCCTCTTCGAATCCGCCGAACGGCCGCACGGCAGTGGCGATCCGGGTCGAGTGCACGTAGTACGAGCCGAGGAACTCTGCGACGAGGTGGCCCAGCCCGGTCGCGGTCTCCGCGTACCCGAGCGTGCCGATGGAGCGACCGGCCGCGGGCGGGCTGTCGGGCAGTGCGACGATCTCCGCGCACGACGGCGGCGTCCCCTCCAGCCAGCGGCGCAGCGCCTCGGCGGGGGCCTTGGGATCCGGCGAGAACAGCCCGTGCGCGTGCGCCACTGCGGCCCCCAAGAGCCGGCCTGCGCCGATCGCGAGGCCCGGAGGCGTGGGGGCGTGCTTCGCGAGGACCCGCGAGACGAGCAGCTGGGCGCGCTTGGGATTGCGGCGCACCGCCAGTCCCACGAGGGCGTCGATGGGCAGCAGGCTCCCGGGCGCCGTCGTGAGCCGGATGCCGAGCCGCTCGCTCACGACGGCCCCCGGCCAGCGCTGTTCACGCCGGGAAGGGGTGACCTCGGCGCCAGAGGGGGTGACCTCGGCGCCAGAGGGGGTGACTTCGGCGCCAGAGGGGGTGACTTCGGCGAGGTGGGTCACTTGATGCTCACTTCCAGGAAGTCGACGAAGGTGACCTTGGGACGCGCCACCCCGTAAGCCTCAGCACGGCGCAGAGTGCGCAGGGCCCAGGCACGGTGGGGCTTCGACTCGTTCATGCGGGTGCCGGACCGGGAAGCGGTGGCGCCCCCGCCCTCGGACCCGACGATGTCCAGCGCGTCCACATACTCCTCGTGGCTCACCACGTGCAGCGCGTGCACCACTGGGACATGCGTGGGGTGGATGACCGTCTTGCCGATGAGCCCATTGGCCTGGTCGAGCTCGATCTCGCGGATGAGCCCGTCCAGGTTCGCGCCCAGCAGGTGCTGCCGCAGCATGGCGGAGTTCGCCACCTCGAACGGAGTGGCGCGCAGGAGGGGCCGCAGGATGCGCTCGGTGTTGCTGTAGTGCTCCCAGACGGTGCCGGAGATGACCCACCCGTCGTCGGCGCGCCCGAGGATGCCCACGACGTCGGCGATCACCTCGGCCACGACTCCCACGTGGTAGATGGTCAGGTCGCGCGTGCGGCGCAGGCCGTACTCCGAGGCGATGTCGGTCCCCCCGAGCCGCACCGACAGGACCTGGCCGCGGTGGGCCCTGAGGAGGTCCCGAACGGCAAGGAGCGCCTCGTGCCGGGTTTCGCGGTGCGTCGTGAGCGGGTGCTCGATGATCGGCATCGCGCGCAGCGGCACGCGCAGGGACAGCTCGGCGTTGAGCCGCTCGAGCGCGCGGAGGTACCGCTCGCCGCGACCGGTCGAGTTCTCGAACTTGGGGAGCACGAAACCGGTGAGCAGCTCCGACGCGTCGCCCAGCCGGCGGCCCACCGACAGGAGCTGTTCCGGCGAGCGGGGTCTGATGAACAGGAGCGGGAGGCGTTCCGGGCGCCCGCCGTCGTCCGTCCACACACCCGCGGCCGCGTTGCCCGCGTGGGCCGGGGCCGCGCCGTCGACCCCGGTGGCGCGCCGCCTGGCGAGCTCGTGGAGGGCGGCCACCACGTTGTCCTCGGCACTCTCCACAGCGGAATCGGCCACCGAGTCCTCAAGGCACAGGACGGTGCTCGTGCAGCCCGCGCGGGCGCGCTTGAGGATCCCCTCGCCGAGGGCCGCCCGCGTCCCGGGCGTGTAGAGGGTCGCGCCCAGCCCGGTGGCCAGGGTTGCCGGGTCGGAATCCGCTCCGAGCTCCTGCGGCGGCCGGTGGAAGAGTCGATCGCGTGTGCTGTCGTTGAGGAAGGAATAGTGCAGCATGGTTCCCCCAAAGTGTCGGCTGCAGTGTGCGGTTGGCTCCGGGGCGGCGGGTGCCGCGGCCGGGGTCTAGCGGCGTGGGCCTCCCAGTCCCACCGTCATGGTGAACGCGAACTCGCGCCAGATCTGCCCGTCGTCCCACTCCTCGGGCACGGACTCGGCGCGCACCTCGAGCATCGACCCGATCCGGGCGACCGTCAGCACGGTGCGCTGCCCGGGTGCGAGGGTTCCCTGCACGGCGACGCCGGAGCCGTCGAACGTCTGGACGGTCATCGGGGGTCCCGCGGCGATGAACAGGGCACGGCGGAGCAGCCGGACGTGGCGCAGCACGATGAGGGCATCCCGTCCGTGGTAGCCCACGAGCGGGCGGTTCCCTGCGGTGGGAATCGGGGTGCCGATCTCCTCGTGGTGCACGCTCTGCGCGCCGGTCGTGCGGTCCTCGCCCTCCCACGCGACACCGCGCGTGCCCGTCACGATGAGCGAGCCGATCCCAGACTGGCGCGGGTTGAGACGCACGACGGCGTCGCTCGCCGTGAGCTGCCGCAGCTCGCCGAACGCCGGGGCCGGGTAGAGGCGGGACTCGGGGGAGCGCGGCACCTCCGGCCGAGCCACCGACGGCCCGGGCGCCGACGGCCGGGGGGACGCGTGATGCGAGAGGTCGAGGGGGTTGCGGTTCGGGGCCGCCGCGGACGATGGGCTGTGTGCCGACGGCGCCGAGAGGTCGAGGGGGTCTCGGTTCGGGCTGGCCGCGCGCGTCGGGCTGGGCGCCGACACCGGGCTGGCCGCTGCCGGGTTGGGCACCGCCGGGTTGGGCGCCGGTGTCGCCGGCTCCTTCACGCGCCGGGTCAGGAACGGCACGTCCGAGCCCCGCAGGCCCCGCGTCACAGGTCCAGCCCGAAGTCCTGGGCCACGCCCACGAGGCCGTTCTCGTAGCCCTGCCCGAGGGCTCGGAACTTCCAGTCGTCCCGATGGCGGTACAGCTCGCCGAACATCATGGCCTTGATCCGGTCCCCATGCATCTCGGGAATGTCGAAGCGCAGCAGCTCCGACCCGTCCGGGCGCGCGACCCGGACGTAGGCGCTGCGCACAGCGGCGAACGTCCCGGGGCCCCGGAGCTCGGGGTCGACATAGGCGAGGAAGGAAATTTTGGCGACGTCCGCAGGCACGCGCGCGAACTCGACATCGACCTGCTCGGCGTCCCTCGCCTCGCCGCCGGCGAAGCGGACGCCGCCGCCCGCCGTCGTGAGCTGGTTGAAGAACACGAGGTGCTCTGGGGAGAGGGCGCGGCCGTCGGCGCCGCAGACGATCGCCATCGAAGTGAGCTCCGACTGGGGCCCATTGCTGGGCACAGCGGTCCAGCCCATCGCGATGATGACCCCGGGCAGACCGGGGTTCTCTGCCGTGAGCGGGGCGTTGCTGCCCGCGACCATCGAGGCCATCAGTGGCTGTCTCCTTCGTGGGGGTGCGGGCCGGGGCCGGGCGTGAGGCGGATCCCCCCGACGTCGAACTTGTCCTGGAGGAAGCGGCCGTGCACGCTCAGCTCCGCGATGGCGCCGGTCCGGACCTGGTTGTCGAGGTCGAGGGCCGTCGAGTGGAGGATGTCGAGCTGCTCGAGCAGCTTCTCCGCCTCGGGGCTGTCCTCCGTATGCGTCGAGGCCGGCAGGGCCCGGTACACGCGCAGGGAGGTGGGGAGGTAGTCGGTGACCATGGCGTTGAGCAGCACCCGCTGCTCGGTCGAGGCGCCGTGCTCCGCGATGTATCCGATGAGGGCGGCGAGGAGGTCGTCCGTCTGGCGGAGCCGCGACGACGCGAGGACCGGCAGGACGGCGCCCGCGCGTCGGACCGCGCTGCGCAGCTCCGCGAGGGCCACCCTCGTCTGCTCGAGCTCCTGCTCCTGGGTCAGCGGCAGTTGCTCGTCGAGCGCGCGCCGGGGCTCGCGTTCGGCACCGCCGAACAGCGAACCGAAGAACTTCGCCACCATGGGATCAGCGTAGCGTCTGGCGCCGACAGCCTTGCAGCCCGCTCCCAGCCTCCGCCCGGGGGGGTGCCCGTAGGGCGCGGCACTGTGTTGCGGCGCGGTCGGGACGTACGCTCGTGTCATGCCGAAGAGCCGCACCCGCAAGCCGAAGAACACCCGCCCAAAGCAGGCGGTCGCGCCCAATGTGGTCCAGCGGCGGGCCCGGAACGTCGCACTGCTCGTGGACTCCGTCACGCCCGAGTACATTGCCTGGGCCACCGGGGGCGAGCCCGACATGGCAGCCTTCGCGGCCCAGCAGCTCAACGTGGTCAAGGGATTCCTGACCATCATCCACGCCGATCTCGCGACGCCGACCTCGTTCCGCATGGATCCCCGGAGCTTGGAGACCTACCTCGAGCCGTACATCGAGGACGCCGCGACCTTGGCCGAGGCCGAGGGGGCCGATGAGGACGAGGCCATCGAGGACCAGCGCTATGTGGTGGGGACCCTCGTCGACTGGCTGAGCTTCCTCGAGGAGACAGGCCGGTGGGTGGGCACCGCGGAGGAGCTCGAGGACGTCGCCGAGCAGCTCGACGCCCAGGCCGAGCGGCTTGGCGGGATTGTCGACGCCAGTCCGCTGGCCGGCCTTCCCGAGGCCACCGATGAGGAGTCCAGAGCCTTCGCGACCGATTCGCCGTTCGTGCGCCACGCGCGCCAGCTCCTCGAGTGGCTCGGGGAGGGCCGCGAGGTCGACGCCGATGGCTCGCTTCCCACGGCTGCGCTCACGGAGGTGGCCGGCCCGATCGGGTCGGAGGAGCGCGCGCTCCGTGTGTGGCAGGCCATGCTCGCCGCGGAGCTCGTGGAGCTCGACGAGGGGTCGGCCCGCCCCGGCGAGGGCGCCGCGGACCTCGGAGGCGACGACGCGATGGGGCACCTCGAGGCGCAGTTCCTCGCCACGGAGATTGTCGCCGCCGCCTGCTCCGACGGGGCGCCCGGGACCCTCGAAGGGGAGACCGGGGCCGTGCTCGCGACGATCCTCAACGCGGGCCTCCACCAGGAGCCGTTCCCCCTTGAGGACGTCGCCTCGCTCGGCACGGAGTCCGGGGACGACCTCGACGTCGAGGAGGAGCTGGGCCCGGACGCTGCCGAACGGCTCAAGGGCCTCGGTGAAGCCCTTCTCTCCGAGATCCGCGAACTCGAAGCGCTCGGGCTCCTCGACACCTCGGACGGCATGGTCGCGGTTCCGGTCGCAGCCCTCGACGCCGTCTACGACGCCCTCATGACCGAAGAGGAGCTCGGACTCGTGGACGAGGACTTCGAAGCGCGGGAGCTCGACGAGACCTGACCTTCCCGGCGGAGCCGGCGACGCCCGCCGGGGAAGTCAGCAGCGAGGGGGAAACCGTCGCGAGCGCGGCGTCAGCTCGCGTTGCCCTCCTGCCGGCGCACCCTCTCGATGTACGGGCGGGACCTCTCCAGACCTTCCTCGAGGGCGTGCACCGTGCCCTCCATGCTCTTCGCGGCCTGCGACCGGAAGGTGTCGATGGCGTCCATCGTCTCGTAGATGTTCGCGAAGGCCTTCTCGAGGGTCTGGACGGAGACGCCGGAGCTGGCCGCCTGCTGGTGGATGCGCCCGGTCTGGTCCTTCAGCATCTCGGAGGTGCGCAGGATCATGTTGTTCGTCGTCGTGTTGATCGCATCGATCTGGTCGAGCACGAGCTTCTGGTTGGCCAGCGCCTGCGCGACGATCACTGCCGTGCGGAGGGCGCTGATCGTCGTCGTGCGTGCGCGGTCGACGCCCTTGATGAGCTCGTTGTTGTTCTTCCGGATCATGTCGATTGCGAGGTAGCCCTGCACGGACACCGCGAGCTGGGTCAGGATGTCCTGGCGACGCTGGCGCACCGGGAACAGGACGTCCGACTCGAGCTGCTGGGCGTGCTCCGCCTGCCCGCCGCGGCGCACCTCGTCGATCTTCTCGACGGTGGCCTTGTCGAGCTCCTGGGCGAAGACGGCGTACTCGGAGAGCTGCTGCATGGTCTCCCACAGCCGCGTCTTCTCCTGCGCCAAGGACGCGTTGTCCTTCATGAGCTCGTCCTGGCCCGCCATGAGCGACTTGATGATCTTGTCCAGCTGGGTCTGCGCGGACTCGTAGCGCTGGAAGTACTTGGCCAGCTTGTTCCCGCCGGGGATCACGCCGAGGATCTTCCGGCCGACGCTGAGGTCCGACTGGTTCGGGGTGAGGTCCTCGACCGTGGAGCGGAGCTCCCCGAGCGTCGACGCGACATACATCTGGGCGCTGTTGCCGGTCTTCTTCGCGCTCGCCATGGACGTGGTCGAGCGCTCGAGGAGGCGGTTCGAGGCGTCCGACGACGCGACCATCTCGCGGCCCGCGAACCTGTTGAGGCCCTCGACCTTCTGCTGGAAGTCAGGGCTCCGCGAGTCCATCGCCGCGATCTCGGCCACGAACGCCTTCGCCTGCGAGGCGATCTCGGTCTGGCGCTCGGTCGGAACCGGCACCATGCCGGGAGCTTCCTCCTCCTTGATGACAGGCGCCGGCTCGGGTGCCTGCAGGACGAGGGCGGCCTGCGTCTCGGTGGGATCCGGAGGGGTCAGGGAGATGGACATCGCGTGCTCCTTCGTAGTGGTCTGCGGTGCTCGTGCGGCCGGTGCCCGCGTCAGCCGAGGTTGACGCCGAAGTCGGTCGCCACGCCGGCGAGACCGCTCGCGTAGCCCTGGCCGACGGCCTTGAACTTCCACTCGCCCGAGTGGCGGTACAGCTCGGCGAAGATCATGCAGGTCTCGGCTGCCGCATCCTCGGAGAGGTCGTAGCGGACCACCTCGGTGTCCGTGCCGGCGTTGACGATCCGGCAGTACGCGCCCCGGACCATGCCGAAGTTCTGCCGGCGCGACTCGGCCTGGTCGATGCTCACGACGACGACGATCCGCTCGACGTCGGCAGGGACGTTCGCGAGGTGGACCTTGATCTGCTCGTCGTCTCCGCCGCCCTCGCCCGTGCGGTTGTCCCCGAGGTGTGAGACCGATCCGTCGGCCGAGTCCTTCTGGTTGTAGAAGATGAAGTCGGCGTCCGACCGGACCTTTCCGTTGGCCCCCAGCATCAGCGCGGAGGCGTCGAGGTCGAAGGCGTCGCCAGTGGTCGTGCGCGGGTCCCAGCCGAGGCCGACGATCGCGTTCGTCAGGCCCGGGTCGGTCTTGGTGAGGGAGAGGTTGCCGCCCTTGGAGAGGGTCAGTCCGGCCATGTCGGTGCTCCTTTGCTGTTGGTCTTGGGCCGCGCTCTCGGCGCGGGTCAGTCGAGGACGATGCCGAAGTCGGTCGCGACGCCGCGCAGGCCGGTGGCGTAGCCCTGGCCGACCGCCCGGAACTTCCATTCACTGCCGTGCCGGTAGATCTCCGAGAAGATCATGCAGGTCTCCGAGGCAGCGTCTTCCGTGAGGTCGTAGCGGACCACCTCGTCGCCGGTCTCGTCGTTCACCACGCGGCAGAAGGCGCCGCGGACCATGCCGAAGTTCTGCCGGCGGGCTTCGGCCTGGTCGATGGAGACGACGATGACCACCTTCTCGATGTCCGCTGCGACCTTGGAGAGGTCGATGAGGATCTGCTCGTCATCTCCCTCGCCCACGCCCGTGCGGTTGTCGCCCTGGTGGACCACCGAGCCGTCGGCGGCGGTGAGCTGGTTGTAGAAGATGAAGTCGTCGTTGCTGCGCACCTTGCCCCTGGCCGTGACGAGCAGGGCCGAGGCGTCGAGGTCGAAGGCCTCGCCCGCCGTCGTGCGGGGGTCCCAGCCGAGACCCACCATGGCGCGGGTCAGGCCGGGGTCCGCCTTGGTGAGGGACAGGTTGCTTCCCTTGCTCAGGGACAGGCTTGCCATGATGCTCCTTCGCGGACTGTGGTGGCGGTCAGAGGACGGCGGCCGCGGGGCCGACGAGGTCGCCGACTGTGCGGCCGTTCGCCGGCTGGCCGATCGCCGTGAACTTCCAGCCTGCACCCTCACGGGACAGCTTGGCCATGATCATCCCCGTCGACGGGCCCTGTTCGGTGAGCGTGTACCGTGCGACCTCGGGGCTGCCGGGCACCGAGTCGTCGACCACCCGGCAGAACGCGTTCTGGACGCGGTCGAAGGTCTGCTGCGAGTAGCTGGTGATGACGAAGACGATGTGCTCCACCACGCCGTTGACGCTGGGCAGGTTGACCATGATCGTCTCGTCGTCGCCCTCGCCGGCGCCCGTGAGGTTGTCGCCCGTGTGGCGGATCGAGCCGTCCTTGCTGGCGAGCTGGTTGAAGAACACCGTGTCGAGGGCCTGACGCCCGGCGTTGTACAGGATGGCCGAGGCATCGAGGTCGATCTCGGCTTCCCCGCCCCCGAACAGGCTCCCGAACAGGCCGCCCTTCTTGGGCTGCTGGACGGCGTCCCACCCGAGGCCCATGCGGACCTGGGTCATGCTCGAGCCGTCCTGCTTGGTCAGCGAGAGCCCTTGGCCCTTCTGCAGGCTCAGTCCCACAATGCGCTCCTTGTCGTCGTTCTTCTCGGTAGTGGTTGGTGTCTCAGGCTGTGGCCGCGGGTTCCGGCTCGCGGGCCCTGCGGCGGTTCCGGCGGACGGAGGCGATGAACGCTGCCGCGATGAAGAAGACGCCAACGAGGCCGGTGACGACCTCGTTGACCTCGATGCCGATCGTGATCAGGAGGATGATCGCGAGGGCGCCGATCGCCCAGTGCGCCCCGTGGTCGAGGTACTCGTACTCGTCGAGGGTGCCCTGACGGACGAGGTAGACCGTGAGCGAGCGGACGAACATGGCGCCGATGAGGCCGAGGCCGAGGGCGATGATGATCGGGTCGGAGGTGATGGCGAAGGCGCCGATGACGCCGTCGAACGAGAACGACGCGTCGATCATCTCGAGGTACAGGAAAAGCATGAACGCGGCCTTGCCCGAGACCTGGACGACCCGGTTGGGGACTCTCGCATGGGTGCCGCCGGCGACTGCTGGGATGTCCGCCGCATCGATCTCGCCGCTGTCGTCGACGTCGAAGAGCTCGCCGAGGCCCTTGACCAGGAAGTAGGCGACCATGCCGAAGATGCCCGACATGAGGACCGCGCCCTGCAGTCCGGGACCGGAGAGCTGACCGATCACCGCGAGGGCGATGAGGCCCACGACGAGGGACGCGCCGTTCATCCGGCCTACCTTGGCGAGGGGCATCTCGAGCCAGTGCAGCCACTTGATGTCCCGTTCCTCGAAGAAGAAGTCGAGGAAGATCATGAGCAGGAAGAGGCCGCCGAACGCCGCGATCTGCGGGTGGGCGTGGTGGAGGATGTACGCGTAGGTGCCGGGCTCCTCGATCGGGCCCTTGGCCAGCGCGAGCTGGACAGCCTCCACGGGGTTGAGCTGGGCCGTGAGGCCCACGATGAGCAGCGGGAAGAGCACGCGCATGCCGAACACGGCGATGACGATGCCCACGGTGAGGAACATCTTCTGCCAGAACGGGTTCATGCGCTCGAGGATGCGGGCGTTGACCACCGCGTTGTCGAAGCTCAGGCTCACCTCGAGGATGCCGAGCACGAGCGCGAGGAACAGCGCTTGGGGCCCGCCATAGAGGAATGCGACGGCCAGGGCGACGAGGCTCACGCCGAACGACCACCCGAAGGTTCTCAGAAACACCGCTTGGGTACAGAGCTCCTTGTTCAAGGCCCGGGGTGCCGGGCGGCATCCAGCGTTGGCGCTGCCGACGGGCCAGGGGCGGTTCCCCCAACCAGCCACGGCCATTATGTCGCGGGGCGCCGACAGTTCTCGAACCCCGCCGGGGTCCGGGCAGCTTCTGCCGGTTCAACGGGGAAGGGCGGCCCGGGGTTCCCGCAGTGGGCTGCCGGCGCAGGACGGCCGGACCGGTGTCGCTAGACTGGTCTGCCGTGCCCGAATCCACGCCTCCGTCGACGCTTCGCGCAAGCGTGCCCGAGCGCGTGATCGGGCCGGACGCCGCTCCAGCAGCCCGGGCCGCCGCTCCAGCAGCCCGGGCCGGCGCGCCAGCCCCACGGGCCCGAGGTGCGGCGGCCGCCAGGGGTGGGGCGGCGCCGTCGTCCATGCTGGCGCGGCTCGCGGAACTCGAGGCGCTCCACCACGGCCCGGCATGGGCGCTCACGCGCTCGGCCCCGTGGACCATCGCCGCGCTGCACACTGCCTTCTCGCGCAACCGGCCGCAGGTGGAGCTCGAGGCGTTCCACGACGAGCTCGGGGCGTTCCTCGAGGACCTGCGGTCCCGCGACGCCGCGGCCGGCCAGGCGCCCACGGCCGGTGCCGCGACTGCCCGCGCTGTCGCCGACGACTGGACCCGCCGGCGCTTCCTCACGCGGCGGGCGCAGGGTGGCCGGATCGTGTACGAGCTCACCGAGGCCACGGCCCGCGTTCTCGCGTTCCTCGAGTCCCTCTCCTCCGACCGCTCCACGCTCACGGGCTCGCGCCTCGGGACGCTCCTGGGCGACGTCGAGAAGCTCGCACGGGAGACCAACCCGGACACCTCGGCGCGGATCGAGGCGCTCGAGGCGGAGATCGAGGAACGGAGGGAACTCGTCCGCCAGCTGCGCGCGGGCGAGCAGACCGGCGGCCTCGACAGCGACACCGCGCTAGAGGCCGCCGAGAACATCCTCGACCTCGCAGCCGGCCTCCCTGCCGACTTCAAGCGCATGCGCGCCACGCTTGAGGACTCCGTAGGCCAGCTGCGCAACCAGATCATCGAGGAGTCCCTCACGAAGGGCGCCACGATGGCGCAGGTCCTCGAGGCCGACCGCCGGCTGCGCGCCTCGACTGAGGGACGTACCTTCCGGTCCTTCACTGCGTTCCTCGAGGACCCAGAACAGCAGCTGCGGTTCCGCTCCGCTATCGCCGAGGTGCTCTCACGCGACTTCGCCGACCGCCTCGGCCACGAGGAGCGCGAGACGCTCCGCCACCTCGTCATCGAGCTGCGGGAGTCGCATTCGCAGATCCAGAGCATCTACGGCAAGCTCTCCGAAAGCCTCAACACGTACGTCCAGAGCGACGACTACCGCCAGTCCGTCCGCCTCCGTGATGCGATCCGGCGTGCGGAGCAGGCGATCCGGCGGCTCCCCTATGCCCGGGAGGAGTCCGGTTTCGCGCCGGGGCCGGAGCTGTTCGGCGCGGAGTTCGAGTCGCTGTCCATGGTCAAGCTCTTCGATCCCGACGAGCTCGCCCCGCCGCCCCGTCTCGCCGAGCCGATCAGCTTCGGCGGCCAGGAGCGGGCGCGGTCGGCCCGCACCGCGAAGGCGCGGGCGGCGACGCTGAGGCAGGCGGTCGCCGTCGCGCTTGAAGCGGGCGGCGGACAGGCCCGGCTCTCCGAGGTGTGGGAGCAGATCCCGCCCGAGGAACAGCACATCAACTCGATCCGCGCCCTGCTCGGCCACCTGCTCCACGAGGGCGTGCGCCTCGACCGTTCCGGCTGGGTGGCGCTCGACTTCGGCCAGGTCGATGGAACCCGGCGCTCCGCGTACGTCCCGGACGCGACGATCACCCGCCCTTCGCGCGAGGAGGAGAACTAGATGGACACGACCGCCGAGGTCACCGCCTCTGACGCCGAGGTCACGCTTTCTGAGCCCGAGGTCACCCCGTATGACGCCGAGGTCACCCCAGAGCACGCGTACTCCACGGGATCGGCCCTCTACGACGGCGACACCGGAGCCCTCCCGCTCCGGGTCCGCCACGTCCTGGTCAGGCTCCTCAAGGGCCCCTACCTCGACGGCGGCCGCGACGAGAAGGCCTGGACGACGCTCCTGGACCACCAGGAGATCCTCCGGTCGCGGCTGTCGGAGCTCTTCCTCCGTCTGCAGATCGACCACGAGCGGAAGGTCGCGGTCCTCCGGCCCGTCGACCCCGAGCTGCTCGGGACGGCGTCGCGCGCGACGGTCCTGCGCCAGCAGCGGGCCCTGAGCCGCGTCGAGACAATCCTGGTGCTGCGGCTCCGCCTGCTCCTCGACCGGCACGCCACCGCCCAGACCGAGCCGACGGTCACGCTGGAGGAGCTCGCCGACGTCGTTGCCCACTACCAGCCCCCGGAGGAGCAGGACGCCCTCCGCGATGCAGACACCTTGGCCCGCGCCGTCGCCAAGCTGCAGGCGCGCCGGCTCCTCATCCCGACCGCCCTCGACGACGCGTACCTCATCTCCAATGCCCTCCCGCTCGCGCTGCCGTTCGACAACATCGGCGACGTGACCCGCCACCTCGAGGCGGTCGCCGCCGCGGGGCCCGTCCGGAATGCGGTGCCCGCGCACGACGCCGGCCAGCTCGCCTTGGGCGTCGACGGCGCCGCACCCTCGGCGGAGGAAGAAGGTGACCTCGGCGTCACTGGGGGTGACCTCGGGCCCACTGGGGGTGACCTCGGGCCCACTGGGGGTGACCTCGGGCCCACTGGGGGTGACCTCGGCGTCGAGGGGCAGGAGGCCTTCCTGTGAGCATCGCGGCCATGCTCCCGCTCGGCACCGAGGTCAACCCGGGCCAGTACCGCCTCGCCCTCGTCCAGGTCGTCAACTGGGGCACCTTCCACGGGGCCCACACGATGCACGTCGACCGGGGCGGCACGATGCTCACCGGTAACTCGGGCGTGGGCAAGTCGACCCTGTTCGACGCGATCGCCCGTGTCTTCGACGCGCGCCCGCGCTCGAACGAGGCCGCTGCCGCCCGCACGGGCCATAGTGAGGACCGCCGCACCACCTACACGTACATGCGGGGCAAGGTCGGCGACGTGGCCGTCGGCGAGGGCCAGACGAGCGCGTTCCAGCGGCCCGGGGCGACCTGGAGCGCCGTCGCCCTCACGTTCGACAACGCCGCCGGCACCCGCCACACGCTCACTGCCCTGTTCGACCTGCCAAAGAACGGCACTGAGTCCAGCCTCGGCCGCTTCTACCTCATCGACTCGGCTCCCTTGGACGTCCAAGCCGTGGAGGGCCTCGCGGGCGAGGGCCAGGGGCGCCGCTTCACGAAGTCCGCCCTCGAGGCGCTCTTCCCCGACGCGCAGGTCTTCGACGTCCACAAGACGTTTGCCGAGCGCTTCCGCCGCCTCCTCGGCATCTCAAGCGACCAGGCGCTCCCGCTCCTGCGCGTCATCCAGGCGGGCAAGGGCCTGGGCGGCAGCGTGAACAGCTTCTTCCGCGACCAGGTCCTCGACCCTCCTGCCACCCTCGCCGCCGCCGACGAGGTGGTCGAGGAGTTCAGCAACCTCATGTCCATCCGCGCACGGCTCGAGGACGTGCGCCTCCAGCGCGACCAGCTTGCCCCCGTCCCGGCGCTCAACAGCGAGCATGCGGCAGCGCTCGAGGAGGCCGCGGGGCTGCGCGAACTCGCCGCTGAGCCGTTCGACGCCGTCCGGCAGGCCCACGCCGTCACGGTCCAGGAGCGCCTCCTCGCCGGGATCAAGGCCAGCGCCCAGGCCAAGGCCGCGGAGCTCGCTGCGGAGCGGCAGCGCCGGGATGCCCTCGCGGCGGACCTGCGCTCCCTCGAAGCCGAGTACAACAACGCCGGCGGCAACCAGATCGCCACGCTCGAGCAGGCCCGCGACAACGCTGCAGTGGGCCTGCGCCTGCGGCGCGAGGTCGAGGAGGCAGCCCGGGCGGGGATGCGCGACGCCGGCCTCGACCTCCCGTTCTCAGCCGAGGGCTGGGCGGCCGCCCACCAGCAGGCGGCCGAGGCCCTGGACGCCCTCGAGGGCGACAGTGCGGCGCTCAAGGAGGCCCGCTTCGAGGCGTTCGAGGCCCAGGCCACCGCGAAGCGCGCGCTCGCCGAGGCCCGGGCCGAACTCGCGGCGATGTCCTCGAGCAAGAGCCTCCTGCCCCCCTCGGCCGTGGAGAATCGCGCCCGCATTGCGCAGGCCCTGGGCCTGGCCGAGGAGGAGATGCCGTTCGGCGGCGAGCTCGTGGACCTGGCCGACGGCGAGGAGCGCTGGCGGCCCGCTGCGGAGCGGGCGCTGCGCTCGCTCGCGACGACGCTCCTCGTCCCCGGGCGGCACTTCGCCGCAGTGACGCGCTGGCTCGACGCGAACCCGGTGCGCGGGGCGCTGCGCGCCGTCGACCTCTCGGCCCGCGTCCCGGGCGCCGAGCTCGCACTGGCCCAGGTGCGCGACGGCGACCTCCTCACCAAGCTGCAGTTCCGGGACGCTGCCGCGTCCTCCGCGTCCCCCGCGTCCCCCGCGTCCTCGGGAACCCCGGCCGATCCCGCCGACGACCCGGCCCAGTACGTCCGCGAGCGCATTGCCGCGGACTTCGCGTTCCCGTGCGTCGAGAACCCCGACGAGCTCGCCGGCCTCGAGCGGGGCCTGAGCCTCGGCGGGGTGGTCAAGCGCGGCCGAGGCACGGTCGAGAAGGACGACCGGTTCGCCGCCCGCGCGGACTTCGTGCTCGGATTCGACAACGGGGCCAAGGTCGAGCTCCTGGCCTCGCGGGTCCTCGAGCTCGAGAGTGCGCTCGCCCGCGCGGCCGAGGCGGCGCAGGCGAGCGAGGATTCGCACCAGGGCGTCGCGCGCCGGATCGAGGCGCTCCGGCGCGTCGCGCAGGACGACCGGCCGTGGGAGGAGCTCTCCTCCGCCGTCGCCGAAGACGAGCTGGCGCGGATCGAGGACCGCCTCAGGGACGCCCTCGCCGCCCAGAGCGACCTCGAGCCGCTGCGGGCCAAGGTCGAGGCGGCCCGCGCCGAGCACCAGGCATCCACCGAGGCCGCAGCCGTCCTCGGCAGCGAGTACTGCCAGCTCGACAGCCAGCTCTCGTCCGCCGACCGCGTCCTCGACGCCGCGCGCTCGCGGCTGGCGGCAGCACCGCCGTCGGACGCGGCGACGGGAATGCTCGCGCCGCTCTTCGCCGAGTTCGGCGAGCCCGGCGACCAGCACGACCTCGAACGCATCGCCGCGGAGGTCCAGGCCCAGCTCGCCGCCAGGATCCACGCCGCCGAGAGCCGCGCGCAGGCCGCCGCCGAGCGGCTCACGCGCATCTTCGAGCAGTTCCAGCGGGACTGGGGATCGGTCGTCTCGGCGGACCACGGCACCTCTGTCGCGGCGGCAGACGCCTTCGAGGACCGCTACCACCAGATCGTGACCGAGGGCCTGCCCGCCCAGGAGTCCCAGTTCCGGGAGTTCTTCGCGCAGCGCACGCACGAGTCCTTCTCGACCCTGCTCCACCTCCTGGACGAGGAGCGCCGCGGGATCGCCGCGCGCATCCTGCCGCTGAACTCGATCCTCGCCGGAGTGGACTTCCACGAGGGCTCCTATCTCGAGCTGGACATCCGCCAGACCGTGCCCGCGTCCGCGAAGCAGTTCAAGGATGCGATCGTCTCGGCGCTCAAGGCGCGCCACGCGCCGTCGGCCGTCTCGGCGGCGTCGGTGCCAGCGTCGGCCCCGGGCACGCACGACGGCGCGGGCTCGCCCGGCGAGGACCAGCTCACCATCCGCTACAAGACCCTCGAGGGCCTCGTGAAGCGGCTCGCGTCCCAGACGCCCGAGGACCGCCGGTGGCGCGCGGAGGTCCTGGACACGAGGGCCCACGTGTTCATCTCGTGCAAGGAGCACCGGGTGTCCCGGGACGCGGCGACAGGGGAGCCGCGGGATGAGGTGTTCGTGCACGCCGACACCGGCTCGATGTCCGGCGGCGAGCGGCAGCGCTTCACCGCGTTCATCATGGCCGCCGCCCTGAGCTACCAACTGGGCATCGCAGAGCAGGGGTTCACGAGCTACGGGACGGTCATGATGGACGAGGCCTTCGTGCTCGCGTCCGAGGAGTTCGCCGGGGCAGGCATCTCGGCCCTGCACGAGTTCGGGTTCCAGCTCCTGCTCGCCGCGCCGGAGAACGTCATCGACCTCTCGCGGTACCTGGGCTCGGTCACGGAGATCCTCCGGGACAAGCGCACCAACAGGTCGGGCCTCATCGAGGGGCCTGCAGTCCCGGGCGGTCCGGCGTCCCAGGCGAATCCGGTCGACATCGTGCTGCGCTGACGCCGGGTTCGCCGTCCGGCTCCGACGGGGTGCGTCCCACGGTCGGCCCTTGCCCGCATGATCGGTGCCGGGCAGCACCGGTCATGCGGTGTGGCACCGATCGAGCGCTGACGCCCGGCCGGACGACCGGCGCCCCGCCCGCCGCCCCGCCCGCCGCCCTGCCCCGCCCGGCTCACGGGACCCGGTCGATCTCCGCCTGGATGATCGCGCCGTAGTGCCGCACGGCGTCGTCGAACTCCCACCCGGGCGCCGCGAGCAGCCCGAGCGTGCGGGTGCCCTCCGCGAGCCCGAGCATGAGCGAGCACACCACCTCGGCGTGCCGCCGCCCCGGCGACGTGTCGCCCATGAGGTCGGCCATCCAGGCCAGGAGCTGCTCGCGGGTCGCGTCCCGGGCCGCCTCCGAGTCGGGCAGCTCCCGGACGTTGCGGGACATCGTGATCCACGGCTCCGGCAGATCCCGCTCGCGGCGCATGAGCACGCGGAACACGAGGGCCTCCCCGAGCTCGGAGCGCGGCGCGGTGATGGCGTGGGTGAGGGCGTCGTCGGGGCGGGTCTGGGCGAAGAGCTGCTCCTTGGACCCGAAGTGCTTGATCACGAGCGCGGGCGAGCAGCCGGCCGCCGCCGCGATCTCCCGCACCGTGACGGCCCGGTAGCCGCGCGCCCCGAACAGCCCGTGCGCGGCGGCCAGGATCGCGTCGCGCGCACTCACGGCGTGACCCAGTCGAGCTGCTGCGAGCGAGTCTCGATGTGCACCTTGCGGGCCTGGGCGTGCTCGGTCGCCGGGTCGAGCAGGCTCACGACGTAGCGTCCGGCCGGGGGCAGCAGGAGGCGGTAGCGGCCGTCGTCGTCCGTGCGGGCCGTGCCCTCGAACGCGCCTTCCCAGCCCACGACGGAGAGGACCGCCCCGCGCACCGGTGCGCCGGCGGCGTCGTGCACCATCCCGTGCAGTGCCTGCTCCTCGCCGAGCAGCAGCTCGTGCGGCGTCTCCGGCTCGAGCCGCACGACCCGGGCCGACGGCGCCCAGCCCGGCGCCGTCGCGACCGCGAGGTACTGCCCGGCCTCGGGGACCGCAACCGAGAACCGGCCCTCGGTGTCGATCCGCGCCCAGTCCATGGGCGTGCCGTCGAGCGTGAGCACGGTGACCAGCCCGCGCGTGGCCGGCGTCCCGGCCCCCGTGCGGAGGATCCCGCGCACGACGACGTCGCCGCCTTCCCGCGCCGCGTGCACCGTCGTGGGGGTCGGCTTGGGGACGAACCAGACGACGGCGATGGCGCCGAGCGCGGCCACGGCGGCCATCCAGTACACGTCGTGGAAGGCATCGGCGGAGGGGAAGGTGGCGTCCCCGCGGTGCACGACCACGGTGGAGAGGAACGCGGCCACCGCGGCGCTCGAGGCCGAGGTCCCGACCGCCCGCAGGAGCGCGTTGAGCCCGTTCGCGCTCGCCGTCTCGGTGACGGGCACGGAGCCCATGATGAGGGTCGGCATGGGCGCATACGCGATCGCGGTGCCGATGCTGACGAGGGTCGCGCCGATCGCGACCTCGAGCACGGAGCCGGAGAAGAAGACGCGGAACACGTAGCTCACGGCGAGGACCGCGGCGCCGATGATGAGCGTGAGGCGGCCGCCGAGCCGATTGATCATCGCTCCCGAGACCGGCGCGAAGACCGCCATGACCAGGCCGGACGGGACCATGACCAGGCCGGCCTCGAGCACGGTGAGGCCGAACCCGTAGCCGGTCGCGGTGGGGAACTGGAGCTGCTGCGAGGCAAGGAGGAGGTTCGCGAACATCGAGAAGCCCACGAGGACCGAGGCGATGTTCGTCAGCAGCACCGGCCGGCGGGCGGACGTGCGCAGGTCCACCATCGGGGCGCCGACCCGCAGCTCGTAGGGGAACCACACCGCGAGCAGCGCCGCGGCGGCGAGGAACAGGCCGAGGACCGCCGGGCTGCCCCAGCCCCACGTTCCGCCCTTCGTCACCGCGAGCAGCAGCGCGACGAGGGCGGCGGAGAGCAGGAGCGCGCCGGGGAGGTCGAAGCGGCCTGGCGTCTTGACCCGCGACTCGGGGATGCTGCCGAGGATCGCGGCGAACATCGCTACGCCCGCGGCGCCGGTGACCCAGAAGAGGCTGTGCCAGCCGAGGTTGTCGTAGATGACGCCGGCCAGCGGCAGGCCCAGCGCCCCGCCGATCCCGAGCGTCGCGGACATGAGGGCGACCGCGCCGCCCACCCTCTTCGGCGGGAGCTCGTCCCGCATGATGCTGATCCCCACGGGGATGAGCGAGGCCGAGAAGCCCTGCAGCGCCCGTCCGACGATGACCCAGGCGAACCCGAGCCCCACGGCGGCGACCACGGAGCCTGCGATCATGACCCCGAGGCACACGAGCATCATGAGCTTCTTCCCGAACATGTCCGCGAGCTTGGACACGATGGGGGTCGCGACGGCCGCGGTCAGGAGGGTCGCGGTCACGAGCCACGAGGCGTCCTCCGGGGAGACGCCGAGGATCTTCGGGAAGTCCGGCAGGAGCGGGACGACGAGCGTCTGCTGCAGCGCGACCAGCGTCCCCGAGAGGGACAGCACCAGCGTGAGGAGCCAGGGCGCACGACGGCGCCCGGCCGGCGTGCTGCTGTCGCGGCGTCCGGGTGCGGCGGGAGTGGGGGCGGCGTGCGGGGAGGTGCTCATGGATCCTTCGGAGCTGGGAAGGGTGAACGTGCGTTTACCTCCAAGGGTAAACGAGTGTTCACCCGCGCCGCATGTCGTCTCGCGTTAACCCGGGCGTCGGCTGCGCGTGGCCTGCCGCGCCTAGACTCCCGGCGTGGCTGAGCGCGTGTCCGGGAGCCGGAGGAGGTTCGTCGCCCTGGGCGACTCCTTCACCGAGGGCGTGGGGGACTGGAACCCCCTCCTGCCCAACGGAGTCCGCGGCTGGGCCGACCGCGTCGCCGAGAAGCTCGCCAAAGCCGAGAAGGGCTGGGAGTACGCAAACCTCGCGGTGCGCTCGAAGCGGCTGCGGCAGATCATCGCGGACCAGCTCGAGCCGGCCCTCGCGATGGAGCCGACCCTCGTCACGCTCTACGCCGGCGGGAACGACATCCTCGACCTCGGCACCGACATGGACGACCTGCTCGCCGAGTACAGCGGACTC
Source organism: Sinomonas sp. R1AF57 (assembly GCF_002224485.1). GTDB lineage: Bacteria > Actinomycetota > Actinomycetes > Actinomycetales > Micrococcaceae > Sinomonas > Sinomonas flava. The sequence continues at coordinate 3,184,129 of NZ_CP022463.1, read as the reverse complement.
GCCCGGGCCCTCGCCGAGACGGGCGCCACGCTGGTGCTCTTCACCGGCTACGACGTCAAGGTCAACCCTCTCCTCGAGCCCCTCAAGCGCCGCAACTGGCAGTACAACGCCCATGTGCGCGCGCTGGCGCGCGAACTCGACGCCGTGCTCGTGGACTACTGGTGCTTCGACGAGTACGCCGATCGGCGCATGTGGGACTCCGACCGCCTCCACATGTCCAAGGCGGGCCACAAGTTCCTCGCCCGCCAGGTCCTGGACCACCTCGGGGTCCCGCACCGCATGGAGCCCAAGGAATGGGAGGAGCCCGCGCGCCGCACGGCCCGCGAGTGGGTGTCGCAGCAGCGCACGTGGCTGCAGGACTGGGTCGTCCCCCTCATCGGGCGCAAGCTGCGCGGCGTGACCCTCGGCGACTACCTCGAGCCCCGCTGGCCCGAGCCCGTCAAGGTTCCCCGCACGGGCGGGCTGCGACGGTACGTCGAGGAGCACCCCGAGGTCCTCGCCCGGACCCCGGGCTGGCTTTCCTAGGTGTGGGTAGCAGAGCCTGGAGCGTCACGAACGGGCAGACCGCCTAGGCTTGTCGGGTGCCTGACGTCTCAACCACCTTCCTACAGCGATGCCCGCGCACGCGCTGAACCGCAGCGGCGGCATCAGCGCGGGCTGGCTCCTGGTCCTCGCCTTCCTCGCGACGGCCGCGCCGCTTTCGACCGACCTGTACCTGCCCGGGTTCCCGCGCGTGCAGCAGGAGTTCGCTGCCACGGCGTCGGGCGTGCAGCTGACGCTGACCGGGTTCCTGCTCGGGATGGCGGCGGGCCAGCTCGTGTTCGGCTCGCTCTCGGACCGGTTCGGCCGGCTGCGCCCGCTGCTGGTGGGGAACGTCGGTGCGATCGCGTCGAGCGTGGTCGCGGCGATCGCGCCGAGCCTCGAGGTGCTCGTCGTGGGCCGGCTCTTCCAGGGCCTGTGCGGCGCGGCGGGGATCGTGATCGCGCGGGCCATCATCGTGGACCTCACGAAGGGCCACGAGACGGCCCGGACCATGAGCCTCATGATGACCGTGGGAGGCGTCGCCCCGGTCCTCGCGCCGTCGATCGGCGCGCTCCTCGAGGGGCCGATCGGGTGGCGCGGCATCATGTGGGTCCTCGGGCTCGTGTTCGCCCTCATGATGCTGAGCGTCTCGACGGTCTTCCGCGAGACCCTCCCGCGCGAGGCGCGCGGGAAGCACAGCCTCGCAGGCGGGTTCGCCCAGCTGTTCCGCGTCCCCCGGTACCTCGGCTTCGCGGCGCTGTTCGCCACGACGTTCGCGGTGATGATGGCCTACATCTCCGCGAGCTCCTTCGTCTACCAGAACGTGATGGGCTTCTCCGCGGTCGCGTACGGCGTCCTGTTCGGCGCGAACGCCGTGGGCCTCATCACCTCCGGCTACGTCTCGTCCCGGCTCGTGCGGCGGCTGGGCGCCCAGGCGATGATCGGCGTGGCCGTCCCGGTCCTCCTCGCGGCCAGCATCGCGATCCTTGCCGTGGCGCTCCTTCCCGGGCCACGATGGATCCTCGCGATCCCGGTCTGGGTCGCGGTGACGAGCGTCGGGTTCGTCATGGGCAACTCCTCGGCCCTCGCGCTCGGGGAGGTGCGGCACGTCTCCGGCAGCGGCTCCGCCCTCCTCGGCGCCTCGCAGTTCGTGTTCGGCGCCGTGGTGTCCCCGCTGCCCGGCCTCGCGGGCGAGGACTCCGCAGTGCCGATGGCCCTCGTCATGACGGCCGCAGCCGCCGCGGCGGCGGTGCTGGTCGCCGTCCTGCGCAGGCACCGGGACTGACTGGGGCCTGCGCTTCCGGCGGCCCCGACCCGCCGCCGCCGCGCGCGGCAGCGCCGTCCAAGCGGTAACGCGCGGGTCACCCCGCGACGGCGAACGCCACGAGCCCCACGAGCGGCAAGGAGGCCTGGCCGATCGCGCTGCCCCACAGCCTCCGCTCGGTGACGCCAAGCCACGGGCCGAGGAGCAGGTTGGCCGCGAGCGTGTACACGACGATCCCGACGCCCATGCCGTGCACGAGGCCGGTTCCCGCGTTGGCCATCCACAGGCCGGACGCGATGCCGGCGGCCGTGACGATGTTGACCGCGCCGATGTTCTGGGCCCACATGCGCACGGCACCCTCGGTTCCCGGGTCCACGTAGAAGATGGGCCGGAAGCGCTGGTCTCCGTAGAAGCGGATTTCGAGGATCCCGACGACCACGAGGATGAGGGCGGACAGCCCCGCGGCGATCTGGGTGACGAGGTTCATGGCGGCCTCCTCGGGCCTGGTCCTGCGTGGGAACTACAGACGTGCCACTCCGGGACCGGCGAGGCGGTGCAGCCACGCCCGTCGGCCCGTGAGCAGCGTCAGGAGGGCCTCGATGGGACCCTCGACGGCGGGGCCGTCGCCGGCCTGCCAGTCCGCGTCGGTGGCACGGAGGCCGAAGCCAGCCAGCCGGCGTCGTGCGTTGAAGGGGAAGGCGACCCGCCACACCTGCTCCGTGCACGCGGCCGCCGCGTCGACGGGCATGCGGTGCGCGAGGCCGAGGGGGATCGCGATGTCCTGGGTGTGGACGAGGACGTCGAGCAGCGGGGTGACGCCTCCGGTTCCCGGCGCACGACGGCGCGAGGCCGCCAGCCGCCGGTAGTCGCCGAGGATCTCGGTCACCGGGGCGGAGCCGCGCCGCTGGCCTTCGAGGAGGTTCATCCGGTCGAAGCCGCCGCGGGCGCGCGCGAACGCCGCCGCCTCGCCCAGGACACCGGTCTGCGCTGCCGAGATGACATGCGCGGCGACATCGCGCACGCGCCAGCCTGGGCAGAGGCTCGGGGAGTCCCACTGCTCGGGCGTGAGGCCCGAGAGGAGGCTTGCGAGCGCGCCGCGCTCGGCGTGGACATGGGCCCAGAGTTCGTCACCGCGCATCGGGCACTCCTTGCAGGGATCTGCAGCAGAAGAAGTACGAGTTCCTGATCAATTATGGTCAGGGAGACTGACTATAATCAAGGGGTGGCGTTGAACATCGGACTGCTCCTCTACATCCCGTACCGCGCCCTCGAGGACCGGGTCTTCGAGGCGGTCACGGCCGCCGGGTTCACCGACATCACGATGGCGCAGTCCCGCGTGTTCCAGCGGATATCCCAGCACGGCTCGCGGGTGACAGAGCTCGCCGACCGGGCCAAGGTCACGAAGCAGACGGCGAGCGCGCTCGTCCAGGCCCTCGAGGATGCCGGGTACGTGGAGCGCGTGCCCGATCCCACTGACGCGCGGGCTTCGCTCGTCCGGGTGGCATCGCGTGGGGCGGCGGCGACGGCGGCCGCGAGCGCGGAGATCGGGCGGATCGAGGCCGAATGGCGCCGGGAGCTGGGGGCCTCGCGCTACGACCGACTGGTGCGGGACCTCGAGGTGCTGCAGAGGCTCACGGACATCTGACGGGCGCGGGCAGTCTCAGCCGCGCCGACCGGCCGCCCCCGGGTGGCCGCACCTCAGGTTCCGGACATCACCACGCGCCGCGGCGGAGGGCGATGTCCGGAAGCTGGGGCGACGGCGTGGACTACTTCCCGAGGTCAGCGGGCTCGAAGCTCCACAGCTCGGCCGAAACGCCGACGGGGCGCTGCCGCCCCGCGTCCCCGGCCCCTCCGGTCCCCGCGGCTCCGGCTCCGGCCTCTGCGTCTCGGGCCTCGGGGCCGCCCCCGGTCTGGGCCGCGCCTTCGGTCCCCACCGGCCGCCCGTGCCCGTGCCCGAACGACGCGGAGTTCTTCCACGCCTCGAAGCTCTCCTCGTCGGCCCACCGGGTCACGACGAGCCAGACGTTGCGCCCGTCCGTGGGCTGCAGCAGCTCGAAGCCCTCGAATCCGGGGACGCCGTCCACGGCGCCGGCGCGGGCGGCGAAGCGGCGGGCAAGCTCGTCGCCGGAGTCGGCGGGGACGGTGATGGCGTTGATCTTCACGATGCTCATGGCTCCGATCCTCGCAGGTGACTCTGTCCGTTTCCTCTGTGTCCGTTTCTCTTGCGAGACGGCCTGTGGCGGGTGAGAGCGGGGCCGGCGGCACGCGAGACGCCACAATACGGGTGAGACGCCTACAGGCGACCCTCGTCGCGGCAAGGCGTCTCACCCCTCGTGGCGTCATCCCCCGGCGCCCTCCCCGCCCGCTCGGGCCTCCCGCCCGCCCGGCCCCTCCCGCCCGCCCGGGCCTCCCGCTACCCTGATCCCCAGGGCGTGTCATGGGGGCGCTGCCCGGCACGGCGAAGGGGGACCACCGTGGACTTCATGACCGGCCCGCTCAGGGCGCGCGTCGCAGGACAGGCCGTCATGGCAGAGACTCTCCGGCTGCAGGCGGGGACGCCCCGGCGCAGGCCGCTCGCGCGGCTGTTCGGCGCGAACCCACTCGCCCCCGAGGCGCGCAGCTGGTACGCGGGCGCGGTGGGGGAGATGCGCGTCGCGAAGGCCCTCGCGAAGCTCGGCCCCGAGTGGCACGTCCTGCACTCGCTCCCGGTCGGGTCGCGCGGGGCGGACATCGACCACCTCGTCATCGGCCCCGGCGGCGTCATCACGCTCAACACGAAGAACCACGCCGGCAAGGACGTGTGGGTTGCCGGGAGCGTGCTCCTGGTCAACGGCCAGCACGAGCGGTACCTGCGCAACTCCGCGCACGAGGCGAAGCGCGTCGCCGCCGCCCTCACCGCCGCGGTGGGCCGAGAGGTGCCGGTGCGCGCCGCCGTCGTGCTCGTGGCGCCCCGCCGGCTCACGATCCGCCGCTTCCCCGAGGGCGCCGCGGTCGTGACGGACTCGCAGCTGCGCCGCTGGCTCACCCGGCAGGCGGAGGCCCTCGCCGCGGACGACGCCGCGCGGCTGGCCGCCGCTGCCGCGGAGCCCGCGACGTGGGGTCACCGGCAGGCCCCCGCGGACGACCCCTCGGCGACGCGGATGTCCTTCGGCGCCCTTCACTCCGAGGTGATGGGCGCGCAGCTGCGCCGGCTCACATGGGCCGCCGGCGCCGTCCTGACGATGCTCGGGGCCGCGGCCGGCGGCGTCTGGCTCCGGTAGCGCGGCCTGGGCAGAACCGGAGCGGGCCGTCACGCAACGTCCCCGCGACCTGCCCGCAGGCGGCCCGCCGATAGACTCGCTGCAGCGCCCACAGGGCACACGGACAGCGCAAAGGAGCACGCCCATGACCACGTGGCGGATCAGGGACTTCCACCCCTCGGACCTCGACGGCATCCTCCACCTGTGGAGCGCCATGACGGCGTCGGGCATCGAGCCGGTCTACTCGCTCTCGGAGGTCCTCGCGAGCTGCCAGAAGGACGTCGCGGTCGTGGCCCTCCACGGCGACGATGTGGTGGGCGCCGCGGTCGGCCGTGCCGCGCACGAGCAGGGCTGGATCGTGTTCCTCGCGACCCTGCCCGAGTGGCGCTCCCGCGGCATCGGCACGGCACTCCTCGCCGCCCTCGAGAACCGGATGGCCCCGCTGGGCCTCACGAAGCTCTCGGCACTCATGCCGGACACCGAGACGCGCCTCGAGGCGTTCCTCTCGCGCGGGTTCAAGGACGTGCAGAACCTGCGCTTCTTCGAGCGCCAGATCCCGGTGGCGCGCACCGAGCTCGAGCCCCTCGCCCAGCTCGGCGGCCGGGTCCTACCACGGGACCTGTGGGACAGGGTCGCGGGCATGAAGCGGGAGAAGCAGCTCCTCGAGCGCCGGCTCGTCCTTCCCCTGGCCGAGGCCGAGCTGGCCGACGAGTTCGGCGTGGTGCCGCCGCGCGCCGTCGTGCTCTTCGGCCCGCCCGGGACCGGCAAGACGACGTTCGCGAAGGCCATCGCCTCCCGCCTCGAGTGGCCGTTCGTGGAGGTGTTCCCGTCCCGCCTGGCCGGCGACGCGGAGGGCCTCGCGGGCGCGCTGCGGCGCACGTTCACGGAGATCGCCGAGCTCGAGCACGCGGTCGTGTTCCTGGACGAGGTCGAGGAGATCGCCTCCCACCGCGCCGGCGACCCTCCGAGCCCCAACCAGGGCGTCACGAACGAGCTGCTCAAGATCATCCCGGCCTTCCGCGAGCAGCCCGGCCGCCTCCTCGTGTGCGCGACCAACTTCATCCGCGCCCTCGACTCCGCGTTCCTGCGCCACGGCCGCTTCGACTACGTCATCCCGATCGGCCTGCCGGACGCCGAGGCGCGGCGCAGCATGTGGGAGCGGTTCATCCCCGAGGCCGTCGTAGCCGAGGTGGACGTCGAGCGGCTCGTCGGGCTGACCGAGGGCTTCTCGCCCGCGGACATCGAGTTCGCCGCGCGGTCGGCGTCCCAGCGCGCCCTCGAGAAGGCCGTGTATGCGGGGGAGTCCGAGCCCGTGCCCGTCGCCGCCGGTGCTGGCGGCGCCAGCGCCACCGCCGGTGCCGGCACCGAGCCGACCGCGCACGACGCCGGCCCCCTCGCGGAGGGCGCGGGGGTGCCGGCCAGGCGGGGCCCCACCACGCAGGACTACGTCGACGCCATCGGGGAGACGAAGACGACCGTGAGCGAGGAGGTCGCGGCCGCGTTCCTGGAGGACATCGACGAGCTCGCACGGGCCTGAGGGGCCTGTACCCGATGGGCCTCGGGAGGTGCTGAAGGTGAGCTGGGCCCTTCCTGCGTGGGAGAGTGGAACCATGACAGCGCAGCACACCCACGCCGTCGCCCGGGACGCCGATGCCGACGCCGCCGCGGACCGCGCCGGGACCCCCCGCCTCAAGCCCCTCTTCCGTCTCGCGCAGAGGCTGGGCCAGGCATGGAACGGCCTCCGCACGCGCCAGGCGAGGAACGGCGACTATGTGGCGCAGGTCGTGGCCTACCGCGGCTACGGGACGACCGAGCGCGTGCGCGTCCTCGGCCGGGTCATGTACGCCCGTCCCGGGCTGCACGGGACGCAGGACACGTTCAACAACTTCCGCGGCTGGGTGTCGTTCACGTCGGTGCCGATCCAGGACGCGGACGTGACGGTCGAGATCGGGGCGACGCGCGCCGTCGTGCGTGCCGACTCCGGCGGCGTGGTGGATGCGATGGTGGACGTCGAGCTCGAGCCGGGCTGGCACGACGTGCGGATGAGCGCCGACGGCGCGGAGGCGTCGGTCGCGCAGGTGCGGGTCGTGGCGCCGGACACGCGGTTCGGGATCGTCTCGGACATCGACGACACGGTCATGGTCACGGCCCTCCCGCGCCCCTTCCTCGCCCTGTGGAACACGTTCGTGCTGAGCGAGCGGGCCCGCACCCCGACCGCCGGGATGGCGGTGCTCCTCGATCGGCTCGCGACCGAGCAGCCCGCCGCCCCCGTCATCTACCTCTCGACCGGCCCGTGGAATGCCGCGCCCACGCTGCAGCGCTTCCTGGGCCGCAACCTCTACCCGGCGGGCCCGCTCCTGCTCACCGACTGGGGCATGACCCCGGACCGCTGGTTCCGCTCGGGCCGCGAGCACAAGCGCGAGAACCTCGAGCGGCTCGCCGCCGAGTTCCCCGGCATCCGCTGGCTCCTCGTGGGAGACAACGGGCAGCACGACGAGGCCATCTACGCCGAGTTCGCGGCCGAGCACCCGGACTCGGTGGCAGCGGTCGCGATCCGGCAGCTCTCCCCGGGCCAGGCGGTCTTCTCCGGCGGCACGACGCACGACGGCGGCGGGGTCGCCGCGCGCCCGGACGTCACCTGGGCCTCGGCCCCCGACGGCGCAGGGCTCGCGGAGCAGCTCGAGGCCGCCGGCGTCCTCTAGCGCGCCCTCCATCCTTCCGGCTCGCCCCTGTGCACGGGAAAGGTTGAACCGCCGGACTGCGGGAAGGACTGAGACGGCGAGCCGACCTCTGCCCTGCGCCGCGGGGCGCGCCCGCCGTGTTCAGCCGGAGGGAGTCCGAATGACCGCGAAGGAGCGCATCGCTGAACCGTGGGGGGCCCGCACCCCCTATGGGCCGGGGGAGCAGTGGCCGCAACGGACTGACATGCATCTCGCCGACGGCCTGAGCCCGGAGGACGTGGACCGCTGGGTGCAGAGCGCCTCGATCCTCCACTCGAACGGCGACGCGATGGACATCGCCGTCAAGGACGACCGCATCGTGGGCGTCCGGGGCCGGGGGGCCGACCGCGTGAACCACGGCCGCCTCGGGGTGAAGGACCTGTACGGATGGCAGGCCAATGCCTCGCCGGACCGGCTGACCCGTCCCCTCATCCGCGAGGGCGGCCGGCTGGTCGAGACGGACTGGGACACCGCCATGGGGCGGATCGTGGAGCGCACGCAGCAGCTCCTCGCCGACCAGGGGCCCAGTGCCGTCGGCTTCTACACGACCGGCCAGCTCTTCGCCGAGGAGTACTACACGCTCGGGATCGTCGCGCACGGCGGCATCGGCACCAACCACGTGGACGGCAACACGCGCCTGTGCACCGCGACGGCGGCGGAGGCGCTCAAGGAGTCGTTCGCGAGCGACGGCCAGCCCGGCTCCTATACGGACATCGACCACGCCGATGCGATCTGCCTGTACGGGCACAACGTCGCCGAGACCCAGAGCGTGCTGTGGATGCGCATGCTCGACCGGCTCGAAGGGCCGAACCCGCCCAAGCTGGTCTGCGTCGACCCGCGGCCGACCGAGGTCGCACGCCACGCCACGGTGCACCTGGCCCCGCTGCCGGGGACGAACGTCGCCCTCATGAACGGCCTCCTGCACGAGATCCTCGCGAACGACTGGGTGGACCATGCCTACCTCGAGGCCCATGCCGTCGGCTTCGACGAGCTTGCCGCGCGGGTGAAGGACTACCCTCCCGAGGTCGCGGCCCACATCTGCGACGTCCCCGCCGAGCAGATCCGCGAGGCGGCGGCCATCATCGGCCAGGCCGAGCGGCTCCTGTCCACGGTGCTCCAGGGCTTCTACCAGTCGAACCAGGCCACGGCCGCCTCGGTCCAGGTCAACAACATCCACATCGTGCGCGGCATGCTCGGGAAGCCGGGCTGCGGGATCCTCCAGATGAACGGCCAGCCCACCGCGCAGAACACCCGGGAGTGCGGGGGCGACGGCGACCTCCCGGCCTTCCGCAACTGGTCCAACGACGAGCACATCAAGGACCTCGCCCGGGTGTGGAACGTGGACCCGATGGAGATCCCGCACTACTCCCCGCCGACGCACGTCATGCAGATGATGCGCTACGCCGAGGACGGCTCGATCAAGCTCCTCTGGATCAGCGGCACCAACCCGGCCGTCTCGCTGCCGGAGCTCCCCCGCGTCCGCTCGATCCTGGCCCAGGAGCGGCTCTTCGTGGTGGTCCAGGACATCTTCCTCTCCGAGACCGCGCAGCTCGCCGACGTCGTGCTCCCCGCCGCGACGTGGGGCGAGAAGACGGGCACCTTCACCAATGTGGACCGCACGGTCCATCTGTCCGAGAAGGCCGTCGACCCGCCGGGCGAGGCGAAGGCGGACCTGGAGATCTTCATCGACTACGCGCACCGGCTGGGCCTGAAGGACAAGGACGGCGCGCCACTCGTGAAGTGGCACGACGCCGAGTCGGCGTTCGAGGCCTGGAAGGAGTGCACCCGTGGCCGGCCCTGCGACTACACGGGCATGACCTACGAGAAGCTGCGCGGCGGCTCCGGCATCCAGTGGCCCTGCAACGACGAGCATCCCGAGGGCACGGAGCGCCTCTACGAGGACGGAAAGTTCTTCAGCGCGCCGGAGTACTGCGAGAGCTACGGCCGCGACCTCATCACCGGCGCCCCCGTGGAGCCCACCGAGTACAGGGCCCTGAACCCGACGGGCAAGGCCGTCATCAAGGCCGCGGGCTACATGCCGCCCCACGAGATCCCGAGCGAGGACTTCCCCTTCATCCTCATTACGGGGCGCACGCTCTACCACTTCCACACCCGCACGAAGACCGGCCGCGCCCCCGAGCTGCAGGCGGCGGCCCCGGACGTGTGGGTGGAGGTCAGCGAGCACGACGCCGCGGCGCTGGGTCTGGCGGAAGGTGACCTCCTGGAGGTCAGCAGCCCGCGGGGATCGCTGCGCGCCAAGGCCAGGATCACGGCGATCCGGTCCGGGGTGGTGTTCGTGCCCTTCCACTACGGCTACTGGGACACGGAGGGCGGCCACGCCCCGGACGACGTGGGCCGCGCCGCGAACGAGCTGACGATCACCGACTGGGACGCGTGCTCCAAGCAGCCCATCTTCAAGACCGCCGCGGCCCGGATCGCAAAGGTCGCCGACGCCGACGGCCCCTCACCGGCACCGAGGATCGGAGCGACGCGATGAAGATCGGACTCGCCCTGGAGGAGCTGCACCGCTCGGAAGCGGAGCTGGCGCGGGAGCTGCTGAAGGTCTCGGAGCGCCACAAGGTGGACCACGAGATCTACCACCTCGGCCTGGACCTCGCCCGGTGGTCCCAGCAGCACGTCCGCGACATCGCCGAGATCGCCAAGGACTACGGCCAGGACGGCCTGGACCCGGAGGCGGGGACCAAGCACGGCCCCGTCGACGCCGTCAGGGAGAAGGGCAGCGAGCTCATCGGGCGCATGGGTTCGCCGGCGCTCCTGCTCCTGCGGGACCTGCGGGAGGTCTACATCAAGGCCGCCGGCGTTTCCGTGGACTGGGAACTGCTCGCGCAGGCCGCCCAGGGCATCAAGCACCGGGACCTGCTCGGGCTTGCCGAGCGGTGCCACCCGGAGACGCTGCGGCAGATGCGGTGGGCCAACGGCAAGCTGAAGGAGAGTGCCACCCAGATCCTCGTCACGTGAGACGCACCCACCCCTTGCCCCGGCGCCCCTGCCCTAGAGAGGATGACGCATGGCCGTCCTGATGAGGTCCCTTGAGACCTCCGTCCCGTCCACCGTCCTCAAGCAGCCCGAGGCGCGCGACGTCTTCGCCGCGCAGGAGGGCCTGACCCGGCTCGGACAGCGGCTCGTGACCGCGTGCTTCGATGCCTCCGCGATCGACACGCGCCACTCGGCGGTCAGCGAGTTCTCGTGGGACCAGCCGGACCACGAGCCGGACTTCTTCGACCCGGGCACCGGCGCCATCCTCAACCCGAGCACCAAGACCCGCAACGACCTCTTCGTCCGCGAGGCCACCCCGCTGTTCACCGAGACGGCCCGGCGGGCCCTCGACGCCGCGGACGGCATCGGGCCCGAGGACGTCACGCATGTCGTCACGGTCTCCTGCACGGGCTTCTTCAACCCCGGCCCGGACTACCGGATCGTCCGCGACCTCGGCCTGAGCCCGTCCGTGCGCCGCTTCCACCTCGGCTTCATGGGCTGCTACGCCGCGTTCCCGGCCCTGCGCATGGCCAAGGCGTTCTGCGAGGCCGAGCCCCACGCCGTCGTGCTCGTGGCCATCGTGGAGCTGTGCTCGCTGCACGTGCGCAGCTCCAATGACCCGGACACGATCCTCGGCGCGTCGCTCTTCGCGGACGGTGCCGCAGCCGCCGTCGTGACCGCGCGGGACCTCCCGCTCACGCGGCCCGCCCTGAGCCTGGACGCGTTCGAGACCACGCTCACGCCCGTCGGCGAGGAGACGATGGCGTGGAACATCGGCGACCAGGGCTTCGAGATGGTCCTCGGCAGCTATGTCCCGCACATCATTGACGACCACATCACCGGAGCCCTTGAACCCCTCCTGGCCAGCGACGCGGCCCTGGCCGGGCGGCCGCACGCCGAGATCGAGCACTGGGCGATCCACCCGGGCGGCCGCAGCATCGTGGACAAGGTGGTCACCCGGCTGGGGCTGTCCGAGGAGCAGGCCGCGCCCGCGCGGGACACCCTGCGGGAGTACGGGAACATGTCCAGCGCCACGGTCATGTTCGTCTTCGACCGCATCCTGAACCTGCCACCGGGCCCGGGGCAGGGCGCCAACGCCGAGCGGGCCGGCGCCGAGCGGATCTGTGCGATGGCGTTCGGGCCGGGCCTCACGGTCGAGACCGCACTGTTGACCCGCGTCCTCCCTTAGGCGCCGGGCCGGCGGTGGGGCACGAGTCGCACGAGGCCGTCATCGTCGGCGGCGGCGCCGTCGGGCTCTGCTTCGGCGTGCTCCTCGCGCAGGCGGGGGTCGACGTCGTGGTGCTCGAGGCGCGCCACGAGCCCGGCCGGCACTCGCGCGCCATCGGCATCCACCCGCCTGGACTGCGCGTGCTCGGCAGGGCCGGCATCGCGGAGGGGCTCGCGGCCGCCGGGGTGCTGATCGGCGAGGGTGTGGCGCGCTCCGGAGGGCGCGACGTGGCACGCGTGGGCTTCAACCCCGGGGTCCTCGCCGTCCCGCAGTGGCGCACCGAGGAGGCGCTCGAGGCCCGGCTTGCCGCGGTCGTCCCGGGAGCGCTCCGGCGAGGCGTGCGCGCGGCTGCAGTCGAACGCGCGGAAGGCGGCGCCGTCGTGCGCACCGCGACCGGGGAGGCGTTCCACGGCGCCTGGGTGATCGCGGCCGACGGCGCGCGGTCGCCGCTGCGGACGGCGCTCGCCATCCCGGTGCGCGAGCGGGCGCTCCCGGATGCGTACCTCATGGGCGACTTCGCCGATACGACCGGCGACGGGACACGGGCCGTGCTGCACCTCGAACCGGAGGGGATCGTGGAATCCTTCCCGCTGCCCGGTGGAGTGCGGCGATGGGTCGCGCACCTCGACGCGCCCGAGGAGGCTCCGAGCCCCGAGCGGCTCGCGCAGGTCATCGGGGAGCGCACGGGGGAGACGGTGGTCACGGCGTCGTGCACCATGCTGAGCGCCTTCACGGTGGCGGAGCGGCTCGCCGCGAGGATGCGCCAAGGGCCCGTGCTGCTCGTCGGGGACGCCGCGCACGAGGTCAGCCCGATCGGAGGGCAGGGAATGACCCTCGGATGGCTCGATGCCGAGGCCTTCGCGCCCCTTGTTGCAGCGGACGTGCGGGAGCGCCGCCGGGACCCCGGGCAGGCGGACGGCTGGCCCGAGCTCTGGGCGGCGGCCGAGCGCGGGAGGCTGGCCGCGGCCGCGGCGGCGGCCCGGCAGGCCAGGCTCAACATGGCGCTCGGCCGCCCCCTCCCGCCGCCGCTAATGGCGGCCCGGAATGCGGCCTTCCGTGCGCTCTACCGCGCGCCCCTGGCCAGGAACCTCACCGCGGCCCGCTTCACGATGCAGGCCTGACCCGCAGGCAATGACTCTCAGGTGGTGACTCTCAGACGGAATCTGGGGGTCACCTTCTGGGGGTCACCTCCTGGAGGTCAGCTCCCCGGGGTCGAGGACCCAGGGGTCCCGGGGCAGCGCGTCGGTCGTGAAGGCCGCGAGGGCTTCCGGGAGCGAGGCGGGCAGGCCAACCGAGGCGAGCAGGAGCCCCGTCACGCGCTCCGCGGACACCCCGGCGGCCGCGAGCGCACCCAGCGTCACGGCGCCGTCGCGCTTGGCGAGGCGGCGTCCGGCGGGGTTGAGGACGAGCGGCACATGCGCATACTCGGGCACGTGCGCCCCGAGGAGCCCGGCGAGATAGGCCTGCCGCGGCGCCGAGGAGAGGAGGTCGTCGCCGCGGACCACCTGGTCGATTCCCTGCGCGGCGTCGTCCACGACGACCGCGAGGTTGTACGCGACCACACCGTCGTTGCGCCGCAGCACGAAGTCGTCCACGAGCCCCGCGTACCGCCCATGCAGCGCGTCCGTCACGGCCCATTCTGTGACCCCCGCGCGAAGCCGGACGGCGGCGGGACGCTCCGCGCGGCGTCGTGCGCGCTGGCCCTCGGTGAGGTCGCGGCACGTGCCCGGGTACGCGCCCTGCGGCGCGTGCGGAGCGCTCGGGGCTTCCTGGATCTCCCGGCGCGTGCAGTAGCACTCGTAGGTGAGGCCCGCGTCGGTGAGGCGGGCGATCGCGTCGTCGTACAGCGCGCCGCGCTCCGTCTGGCGCACCACCTCGCCGTCCCAGTCGAGCCCGACGGCGGCGAGGTCCCTCAGCTGGACCTCCTCGGCGCCCGCCCGGGCCCGGTCGAGGTCCTCGATGCGCATCAGGAAGCGGCGGCCTGTGGACCGGGCGAACAGCCACGCGAGCAGCGCCGTGCGGAGGTTGCCGACATGGAGCTCCCCGGAGGGGCTCGGGGCGAACCGGCCTGCGCCGCGTGGAGTCATGCCGTCAAGGCTAGCGGCCGCCTCCACCGTCCCTATTCGGCGATCGCCTTCTTCACCGCCGGGACGATCTCGGTTGCGAGCAGCTCGATCGAGGATGCCGTCTCGGCGAACGGCAGCGTCCCCAGTCCGACCTGGGCCATGAACCGGTCCGTGCCGAGGGCCTCGTGCGTGGCGAGGATCCGCTCCGTGATCTGGGCGGGGCTTCCCACGAGCAGGCCGCCGCCGGGACCGGCCCACGCGTCGAAGTGCTCGCGTGGGAACTCGCCGGCGGGCCGCGGCATGTTCTGCTCGATGTACCTCGCGTAGTGCGGGTAGAAGGTGTCGCGGGCCTCCTGGGAGGTGCGCGCGGCGAAGAAGTGGCTCCCCGTCCCCACCCTGAGGGACGACAGCGCGTGGCCGGCCTGCGCCCCGGCGGTGCGGTACAGCTCGACGAGCCGCACGAAGTGCTGGTGCCCGGAGAGCAGCGCGAGGAAGAGCGGCACCCCTGCCTGCCCCGCCCGCACGAAGCTCGACGGCGTCCCGCCCACCCCGCGCCAGATCGGCATCCGCTCCTGGACGGGTCGGGGGGAGAGGGCCGCGTCGCGCAGGGCGTGGTGCGCGCGCGGGCGGGAGGGGTACTCGCCGTCGTCCGCGGGCGGCCAGGTCACGGTGGCGTGCTCGCGCATCTCGAGCAGGAGCTCGAGCTTGTCCTCGAAGAGGGCGTCGTAGTTGGCGGGGTCGTAGCCGAAGAGCGGGAAGGACTCAGGGAACACTCCGCGGCCGGCGAGGATCTCGGCGCGGCCGCCGGAGACGATGTCCAGTGTCGCGAACTGCTCGAAGACGCGCGCCGGGTCCGCGGTGGAGAGGACCGTGACCGCCGTCGTGAGCCGGATACGCTCGGTCTCGCGCGCGATCGCCGCGAGCACGACCTCGGGGGCGGAGAACGCGAAGTCGTGCCGGTGGTGCTCGCCGATCCCGACGACGTCGAGCCCCGCCTGGTCCGCGAGCTTGGCCAGCTGGATGGTCTCCTCGGTGCGCTGCCGCGCCGAGCGGGTGAGGGCGCCGGGGCTGGCCGAGGTGTCGCGGGTGAGCTCGCCGAACGTGAAGATGCCAAAGTCCATGATTGCTTGAACATTCAATTATCCGGCGGGTATTCCCGCGCACGACGGCGAGCGGCCGGCGCCTCGGGTGAGGTGCCGGCCGCTCGGGTTCTGGCCGCTGGGGTCAGTGTTGCGGCGGGTCAGTGTTGCTGCGGGTCATGTTGCGACGGCTCAGGCTGTCGGGGCCTGGGGCCGCTGGTCCTGGCCCGTCTGGTAGGGCCCGGGCTGCTGGACCTCGGGGTACTGGTACTGCGGCTGGGGGTACTGGTTGGGCTGGTACTGCGCCTGGTACTGCTGCGCCTGCGGGTGCTGGGCCGACTGGTACTGCGCCTGCGGGTGCTGGCCCTGGCTGGGCTGGAAGCCCGTCGGGACCGTCGTCGCGGGTGCGGCGGGCTGCTGCTCCGGGTGCTGCGGGGCGCCGTACTGCTGCTCGGAGTACTGCGGGGCGCCGTACTGCTCGGAGGCCTGCTGCTGCGTCCCGGCGAACTGCTGCGTCCCGGAGGCCTGCTGCTGCGTCCCCGCGAACTGCTGCGTCCCGGGCTGGGCGGGGCCGGCGGCGTACTGCGGAGCCTGCGCCCCGGGGAACTGGCCCACAGGTCCCGCGACGGCCGTCTGGGCGGAGGGGCCCGAGGCCCGGCGGCGCTTGCCCATCACGATGAACAGCGTGGCGCCGAGGCCCAGGATCACGATCGCCGCGCCGCCGATCGTGAGGTAGAGAGGCAGGCTGTCGCCCGAGGATGCGGGCGCCGTCGTGCTTGCCGTGCTCGGAGCGGCGGTGGCCGAAGGGGTCTGCACGACCGGGGTCACGCCGTTGCGGGTCAGGAACGTCTTCAGGGCCTCGGTGTCGGTGACGAAGTTGAAGGCCTGGGACTCGCCGCGCGGCTTGAAGCTGTTGACGCCGATGGCGTTGCCGTCGTTGTCGATCGTGGGGCCGCCCGACATGCCGTTGGTGACCGCGGCGTCGATCTCGGTGACGGGGACGCCCGTCGTGGTGACCTGGCGGGAGGACACGGTGCCGGTCTTGAACGAGGCGCGCTGGCGCGAGGCGTCACTGACGTCGGTGACCGAGCCGGCGAAGCCGACCGCTGTCACGCGCTCGCCGGTGCCCGGCGACTTCTGGGCCATGGTCAGCGGGGTGGTCCCGGCGAGGTCGGCGATCTTGAGGAGGGCGAGGTCGCCGTTCGCGAAGGTCTGCGCGTCGATGAGCTGGGCGGTGAGGCCGGTGTTCTGGAGCGCGGGGACGGCGCCGTCGACGCCCTGCGGCTGGTAGGCGCGCACGGTCACGTTGGTCACGGTCGCCCAGTTCTCGTCCCGTGCCCGCTGCAGGTACTCGCTGATCCCGAGCTGCTGCATGACGTTCTTGAGGATGGCGAGCTTGATGTCGTCGCTCTTCTCGACGCAGTGCGCGGCGGTGACGATGTGGGCCTGCGAGCTGGCGAACCAGCCGGTGCAGCCGGCGGGGATGCTCGAGGTGTACGTCTCGGTGCCGGAGTTGAAGGGGACCTTCACCTCGCCGTCGAACTGGACGTAGAGGTACACGACCGACTTCTCCGCATCGGAAGCAGAGGCCGCTCGGGCGGGGGACTGGGCGCTGGGGCCGAAGAGGGCAAGGCTCAGGGCGGCGAGAGCGGCGAAGGCCGCGAGGACGGCATGCCTGAGGGAGGAGTGCAGGGTGGTCATCGTGGGGGCTCTTTCCTCTGGGCGCACAACCGTGCGCCCCTACGGTGCGGTTCTGAGCAGGCGGTCCTGCAGAACGCGCGGTTCTTGAAGGGTGCGTGGAGCTGTTGTGGCTTCGGCGGGTCCGTCTCGCCTCCCCGAACGGGGCGAGCCGTGGTCCCGCGAAGCAGCCGTTCCCCCAGCGGTCCGGCCTGGGCGCCGGCCTTGCGGCCTGCCCGTGAGTCTCGACCTGAGAGGCCGATATCACTAAGGTAGGCGCGCGGTCCAAGTAAGTCAAGACGTTGGATTTAATAAGTTCGCAGCCTCTCTGCGGACCAGACCGCAGTCCCAACGCTCTATGCTTGGTTTCCGTGACCGAACCCCGCTGGCTGACCGCTCAGGAGCGTCGGGCCTGGCTGGCGCTGCTGAGCGTGAACACCCTTCTGCCTGCCGCGCTCGACGCCCACCTGACGAGCCTGAACAGGCTCTCCCTCTTCGACTACGACGTCCTCGCGATGCTCTCCGAGGCCGAGGGCCGCATGCTGCCCATGAAGGAGCTCGCCGCGCGCACGTCGGCATCGCTGTCTCGCCTCTCGCACGTGGTGACCAAGCTGCAGGCGCGGGGCTGGATCGACCGGCAGCCCTCGCCCGACGACGCCCGCGTCACCACCGCCCACCTCACCGACGCGGGATGGGAGACGATCGTCGAGCTCGCGCCGGACCACGTGGAGCGCGTGCGGCAGCTCATCTTCGACGCGCTCGACGGCGACGACGTCCAGCGCCTGGCCGAGATCGGAGAGAAGATCGTGTCCCGTCTCGAGTCAGACAGCTGGATCTTCCGCGACCCCGCGCGTGCGGCGGCGGTCGCCGAGGGCGCCGGGGTCGCGGGCGCCGGGGCGCACGACGCCGGGGTGGCACCGTGAGCGGCGACTTCACCACGCGCTTCGTGGCGCTCGGGGACTCCTTCACTGAAGGTGTCGGAGATCCTGATCCGGCCCGTCCCAACGGGGTCCGGGGCTGGGCCGACCGGGTGGCTGAACAGCTCCAGGCGGCCGACCCCGGACTCGGCTACGCGAACCTCGCGATCCGCGGGCGCAAGCTGCAGCAGATCGTCCGCGAGCAGCTCCAGCCCGCCCTCGCGCTCTACCCCACCCTCGTGACCCTGTACGCGGGGGCGAACGACATCCTCCGCCCGAAGGTGGACATCGACGCGCTGCTCGTCGAGTACGACGTCGCCGTGGAGCGGCTGGTCGAGTCTGGCGCCACGGTGCTGCTGTTCACGGGCTTCGACGCGGGATCCTCCAAGGTGTTCGGCTCGATGCGGGGGCGCACAGCGATCTACAACGAGCAGGTCCGGTGGATCGCGGACCGGCATGGGGCCAGGATCGTGGACTACTGGCGCTTCCACGAGTTCCAGGACTGGCGGATGTGGGACGTGGACCGCATGCACATGTCCGCGCTCGGGCACGCGACAATGGCGAACCGGGTGCTGGAGATCCTCGAGCACGAGGGGCTCGTAGAGGTACCGGACGTCCCTCCGCTGCCGGTGCTGAGCCGTGTGCAGCAGCTGCGGGCCAACGCCGTCTGGGCCCGCGAGCACGCGGGGCCGTGGGTCATGCGCCGGCTCACCGGCCGCTCCTCCGGCGACGGACTGAGCCCCAAGTACCCGGAGCTCACCCGCCTCTGAGGCTACGCCGCGCTCGGGGCGCGGAACCCCGGCGTGGCGAGCAGCGCGCCGTCGTGCGTCACCGCGAGAACGTCCACGTCCCAGCGCGCCGTCACCGCGTCCAGAGTGCCGCGGCCGCCGGCCACGACGGCGGTGGCGAGGACGTCTGCGGTGACGATGTCCGACGCCGCGACGCTCACCTGCGCGAACTGCGGACGCCGGGCCCCCGCAGGACCCTGCAAGCCCGGACTGCGCGAGCTCGGACCCCGTAGACCCGCCGTCCAGATGTGGTCGCCGCGCTCTGCGGAGCCGGAGGTCGCGAGGGCCAGCCGCCGGGCCCCCGACCGTGCCGGCTCACGCGAGGCGGGTGGCGGGGCTCCGTGGGCCTGGGCGCCGACGGCCTGGGCTCCGAGGGGGTAGGCGCCGAGGAGCGTGCGCCGGTCGGCGGGGTCGACGATGCCGGCGAGCCACGGCTTCCCGCCAGCAGCCGACGGCGCGGGCGAGCCCGAGACGAGCACGTCCCCGCCCGCGTTGAGGCACCAGTCGTGCAGGCCGAGCGCCACGAGTGATCGCCCCGCTTCCGCGATGGCGTACCCCTTGACGAGCCCGCTGAGGTCCAAAAGCCCGTCAGGCCGCTCGGGCGTGAATGCGCCGTCGGTGCGGCGGCGCCAGCGCACGGCGTCGGCGTAGAGGCCGCGCATGAGCGGGCTGGCCTCCATCAGGGACAGCTCCCCGCGGGAGACGCGGCTCGCCTCCGAGTTCGGCTTGAACAGGCTGAAGCGAGCATCCAGGTCCTCGAACTGGTCCTCGACGACGGCGGTGGCCGCCTCAATCCGGTCGGCGTCGGCATCGCTGGGGCTCCCGGGCTGCGCGGGAACGGTGAGGCTCACGACCGTTCCCATGCACACGAACGTGCGGGCGCGGAGGGACGGGGTGGGCGACCCTCCGGAATGGCCTGCCGAGTCGCCAGCCGAGGACGTGGGGTCAGAGATGGGCTGCATCGAGGGCCGCCTGGAGGGAGGTGAGGTAGGCGTCGGAGGTGACCGTCGCGCCGCTGACGGTCTGCACGTCAGCCGACTGCGCCCGGAGCACCTCCGAGCGCAGGATCGGGGCCGCCTGGGAGCTGATCATCTGGGACTTCCGCTCGGCGTCGGTCAGCTTGAGCGCCGTGACGTCGGTGATCTTCCCGTTCTGCACCGTGATCTGCACCTGCACGGTGCCGAACCGGGTCGAGACGACCTTGCCGGCGTAGGTGGCCTGCGCCTTCGCCTGCGCCCCGGTGGTCGCCTGCCCGGACGTGCTGCCGGAGCTGCTCGCCCCGGACGACGTCGACCCGCCCGTCGCGCCCGAGGTGCCGCCCGCCGTCGTGCTTCCCGTGCCGGATGTGGCGGTGCCGGTGGTGGTGCCCGTGCCGGTGCCGGCGGCGGTCGCCTGAGCGGCGTCGAGCGCCTGGGCGCCGGCCTGCCAGCCCGCGGCGAGGATGCCGACGGAGGCGAGGGATGCGGAGATGGCTGCTCGTGTTCTCACCAGTCGAACCTTTCGCGATGGAGCTGATCGTCGGCGGCGCCGGCCGTCCTCGCGTCCGCGAGGATGGCGTCGGACCATTCCCTCGGGCCGCAGACGTAGACGTCCGAGTCGGCGAGGGCGGGGGCGCCGGGGTGGAGGTAGTCGGTCAGGGTCAGGCCCGCCTGGTGTGCCGGGAGCCAGCCCGAGCGGGCGGACCGGTGGCCCACGAGCTCGTACAGGACGGCGCCGCGATCCGCGCAGAGGGCGCGGATCTCGTCGCGCAGGTACATGTGCTCGTCGGTGCCGGCGCGGAGGATCACGGTGGCGTCGCCGGGTGCGAACTCGGCCCGCTCGAGGAGGGCTCGGATCGGCGTGATGCCGATTCCGGAGCCGGCCAGCACGAGGCCGGGGCGGGTGCGGGAGGCGTGGGCGAAGTTGCCGTAGGGGCCCCCGAGCGCGACCTTCGTCCCGGGCCGCAGCCCCAGGAGGGCCGCGCTTCCGCGGCCAAGGCTGCGGACGGTGATCCGGATTGTGTCCCCGTAGGCGCCACGGTGCGGTTCGGCGGAGAGGCTGAACGGGTGCGCGTGCCACCACAGGCCCGGGGCGAGGAAGCGCCAGATGAAGAACCGGCCGCCGTCGCCCGTGAGCTCGTGCAGGCGCAGGCCGGTCATCTCGATGCTCACGACGTCGTCCGCCTCCTGGACCACGCGGCTCACGGTGAGCTGGTGCCGCCACGTGCGGGCGACCGGCGCGACGACCCGGAACGCGACGAGCGCCCCGACGACGCCCCAGTAGAAGGCCTCCCAGTAGACGCGCTGCCACTGGCCCTCGGCGAAGACCCCGCCGACGCTGAACTGGTGGGGAAGGCCCGTGAGCACGGCGGCGTAGGAGAGGAGGTGGATCCCATGCCAGAACTCGTACGGCATCTTCCGGCGCACCACGACGAGCGAGGTCACGACCACCGCGACGAACAGCGCCATCGAGACGAAGGCGAGCCACATGTCCGGCACGAGGTTCCACAGGGCCACGGCCTCCGACACGGGGTCGAGGCCCTCGGCCGCCCCGTAGCCGAGCAGGAGGAAGACCATGTGGGCCAGGAGCAGGTACAGCGCAGGCTTCCCAAGCCTGCCGTGGACGGCCATGGCCTTGTCGTGGCCGATGGCCCGGTCGATCCAGGGCAGCCGTGCCGCGAGCAGCAGCATCACGAGCACGAGATCGGTGCCGATCAGGCCCGCGACGATTCCGACCGCGGTGAGCGCGGAGGCGATCGAGCCGAACTGTCCGGCGGCACCTTCGGCGAGGTACAGCGCGACGGCGGCGGCCGCCGATCCCCAGGCCGCGACGGTGAGCGCGTCCGCGGAGAGCAGACGACGCCGGCCGCGCGCCGTCAGCTCGCGGGCGAGGACGCCGCGGGGGGTCAGCCGGGAGCGGGTGGTGGGCGGTGTCCTGTGGGGGGCCTTGTCGTGGGAGGGGAGTGTCGCCGTCATGCCACCTACATTTCCGCCCAACCCTTTCATTCCGCTGTGACGGCGCCGGAGCTCCAGCTGTGACTGTCAGGGGACTGGGGGGCGGGTCCCCCGCGCTGACCCCGTTCCCTACTTCCCGGTGAACGCGGCCTTCCGCTTCTCGAGGAAGGCGGTGGTGCCCTCGCGCATGTCGTCGGTGGTGAAGGCCTCCCGGAACGCCTCCGCCTCGGTTTCGAGGCCCTGGATGGTGGGTCGGCCCGTGGCGCCTGCAATGGACTGCTTCGCGAGTCCGACAGCGGCGGGCGCCTTCCCGGCGATCTCCTGGAGGGTGTCCCGGGCGGCCCCCAGGAGCTCCTCGCGCGAGGGAAGGACCCGGTTGGCGAGGCCCAGGCGGAGCGCCTCGGCGGCGTCGATCCTCCGGGCCGTGTAGATGAGCTCGCGGGCGGGACCCAGTCCCACGCGCTGGGGGAGCCGCACGGATCCGCCGAACCCGGGCACGAGGCCCAGATTGACCTCCGGCTGGCCGAACTGGGCCGACTCGGAGGCGTAGATGAAGTCGCAGGCGAGGGCCAGCTCGCAGCCGCCCCCGAGCGCGAAGCCGTCCACGGCGGCGATGACCGGCACAGGGAGCTTCTCGATGAGGAGCGTCACGCCCTGCATCGACCGCGCGTACTCGGCCGCAGAGTCGGGGTCCATGGACGCCATCTCGCGGATGTCCGCGCCAGCGACGAACGCCTTCCCCCCGCCCCCGGTGACGATGACGCCGCGGACCGGCCACCCGGCGTCGTGCGTGCAGGAGTCCTGGATGGCGGTGAAGGCCTTCCAGAGTTCCGAGACGACCTGCTGGGAGAGCGCATTGAGGGCATCCGGCCGGTCCACGGTGAGGGTCAGGATGCCCTCGTCGAGGTCGAGCTTGAGGGTGGTGTAGCTGCCCGGGTCAAAGGTGCTGGAGTCCATGGTCACGTCCTCGCCGTCGATGGTGTGTTCCGAGGCCCACGCTAGCCGGTGGGACCGACACCGTGAAACTGAGTCTCACCCCGCGTCGATACGACGGTGCGGGAACCCCGCCACGAGAACTGTCGGACCCCTGTGGTGGGATCTTTCCATGGACGGGTTCAGGGGAATCTCTGAAGGGGCCGCGCACGACGGCGAGCGGCTCGCCTCGCGCTCCGGGGCGTCCTTTGAGGAGCCATTGCGGCCCGAGGGCGAGTCCCCGCGGCTGTCCGGATGGGCGGACGCCGACGACTGGTCGGACCCGTCCTTGGCGGCGGAGCTGTCGGAGGCGGCCGACTATCCGGCGTACCTGGACGACCCTGCCGCAGACCCGGACCGCGAACTGTCGGAGCAGCGGGACTGGGCGGCGGTCGATGAGAACGGCATGGGCGAAGTGGTCCTCCTCCACCCTCTGGCGGTGGCGGCCCGCAACCACGAACGAGCGGTTGACGCACTCCTGTCGTCTCTCTCCGCGGTCGAGGCAGCTGAGGCGAAGCTGCACGCGATGCGGGTGCTCATGGTGCGGGGGATCGCGAACCTGCTCGGTGCCGATTCCGCCAGCCCGTTCGACCGGCTCGACGCCCCTTCCCTGACCGCCGCCGAGATCGCCGCTGAGCTCTCGCTGCCCCCGCGGACCGCCCGGGCGCTGGTTGCCGAGGCGCTGGCCGTGACGGAGCCGGAGGCTGTGCCCGTCTTGGCGGCCCTGCAGGACGGTCGGCTGGACCGTGCTCGCGCCCAGACGATCCTGCATGCTGCCGCTTCCGTCCCGGCCGCGTCCGCCCCGGAATTCCTGGAACGGGCCGTTGCGCTCGCGGTTCCCGGGGACGCCGGACAGGGCCAGCCTGCGGACGCCCCCGCCCCGCCGAGGCTCTCTCTGCCGGCGCTCAGGCGTTCGCTGCGGCGCATGGCCGAGGAGCACAGCGCCCTCACGCTCGCTGCCCGTGCCAAGCAGGCGCGGGAGCGGCGCAGGGTGGACATCGAGCCGGGCGACGACGGCATGTGCCACCTCCACGCCCATCTGCCCCTCGAAGCCGGTGCCATGATCGACGCCCGGCTGCAGGCCATTGCCCGCAGCCAGGCTTCTCCTGATGACCCGCGCACCGTGGCCCAGCGCCGGCTCGACGCCTTCACCGACCTCCTGCTCGCCCCCGCGTGTGCTCCTGCGGGCGCCGGAGCAGTGCGCGCTGAGGTCGTGATCAAGGTCCCGCACACCACCGTCCTACCAACCGCAGGCGGCGGTCCTGGCTCGTCCCAGCCCCAGCACCCGGCCCGGCCCCAGCGCTCGGCGCAGCCTCGGCACCCGGCGCAGCCCCAGCACCCGGCCCGCCCCGCAGCCGAACTGGTGGCGGCGGGGATGGCGTTCGGCGACGAGCCTGCCGAAGTCCTCGGCTTTGGCCTCATCCCCGCCGAGGCTGCGAGGTCGCTGGCGGCCCAGTCGGCCACGTGGCTCCGCCTCCTGACGGATCGCCAGACCGGTGCCCCGCTCGCACTGGGGCGCATGCGATACACGCCACCCGCAGCCCTTCGTCGGTTCCTCGCGCTCCGCGACCAGGGCTGCCGTTTTCCCGCCTGCGACCGACCACACCCCCCACACCGAAGCGGACCACACCCACGAATGGTCGACGGGCGGGTCCACGGACGCGGAGAACCTGGGCCTGCTGTGCCCCGAGCACCACAGGATCAAGACGCTCGGGCACTGGACGGCTGAACAGAACGAGCGGGACGGCACCATCGTCTGGACGTCGCCCCTCAGCCGACGGCACGTCACGCGGGCCTGCGACTCCAATCCCCGGTCGACCGGCCAGCCCCCGAGCCCGCCGCGCAAACCTCCGCCCGACCGGCCGCCACCATTCTGAGCCGGCGCCGGGCAGGGCGAGGGTCGATGCTGCTCAGCGCCCGCGAGCGCAGCCCCTACCGGGCGTTGTACCGCGTCCGCGCGACGCCGAGTCCCACGAGGGAGATGACGGCGACGGCCATGTAGTAGAAGCTCGGCGCGCTCAGGGCGCCGGCGAGGTCCAGAAGCCACGTCAGGACGAGCGGTGCGAGCCCGCCCAGGACGGTGACGCCGACGTTGTAGGCCACCCCCACCCCGGTGGTGCGCACGTTCACGGGGAAGATCTCGGTGAGGAGCGTCGGAAGCGGGCCGAAGTAGAGGGCACACAGGACGCCGAGGAGGCCGACCACGAGGAGGAACACCGGCAGCGTGGGTGTGCTGATGATGAGCTGGAACAGCGGCCAGGCGAGCACGAACGCGGCGACGGCGGACCACAGCATGAGCCGGGCAGGGCCGACCCTGTCTGCGAGCATCCCGACGAACGGCGTCCCGATGAGGATCACGAGCCCGGCGACGACTCCGCCGAGGTACGCCGCGCTCGCCGTGACGTGCAGGCTCTTCACGGCGAAGGTCGGCATGTAGAGGATGAGGTAGATCGAGATCGTGGCGACGCCGATGCACGCCGACGCCGTGAGGAGCCGGCCGAGGAAGTGCGTGAAGATCGCACGGACGGGCCCCGCGTGCTTCTCGCTGGTCAGGAATTCGTCCGGTTCGGTCAGCCGCGCCCGGATGTAGAGGCCCACGGGACCGATGAAGATGCCGATGATGAACGGGATCCGCCAGCCCCAGGCGTAGAGGTCGTCCTTGGAGAGCCAGTTGAACAGGGCGAAGCCGAAGGCCGAGGCGAGGAACATCGAGATGCCCTGGGCCGCGACCTGCCAGGACGCGTAGTACGCCTTCCGGTGCGGGGCCGTCTCGACAAGGAAGGTCGTGGCCGTCCCGAACTCGCCGCCGGCCGAGAAGCCCTGGATCAGCCGCGAGATGAGGATGATGATCCCCGCCCAGGCGCCGACGAGGGCGTGTGTCGGGGCAATGGCCATGATGAGGGTCCCGACCATCATGAGCGTGAGCGTCAGCGTCAGCGCGCCCTTGCGGCCGTGCCGGTCCGCGTACGAGCCGAGGAACATGCCCCCGAGCGGCCGGATGAGGTAGGAGATCGCGAAGGTGGCGAACGTCAGGATGAGCCCGAGGGTGCTGTCGCCCTCGGGGAAGAAGTTCTCGGCGATGACGATCGCGAACGAGGCGTAGACGATGATGTCGAACCATTCGAGCGCGGCACCGATCGAACTGCTGACAACGGCCTTCCGCGCGGCGGCGAGCCGCTCCGGGGTGGCCGCCGAGGTGGCGGAAGTGGCGGGCATGCGAGGCTCCTCAGGGGGTGCGGGCGGATCGTTCTTGCACAGAGGCAATTACCCGGTCGAGGAAGGCCTCGCACAGGGCGATCTGCGCGAGGTCGACGAACTCGTCGGGGGAGTGCGCCTGGGCGATGTCGCCGGGGCCGCACACCACGGTGGGGATCCCGCCCTGGTCGAAGAGGCCCGCCTCGGTGCCGTATGCGACCTTCTCATCCGAGGGTAGCCCGCCCCATTGGGTGGCGAGGCGGACAACCTCGGCGTCGGGCGGGGTCTCGAGCCCCGGAGCCGCGGCGACGACTCTCAGTTCGATGTGTGCAGCAGGATTCTCGGCCTGCATCTCGCCCTCGATCCTGCGCAGCTCGGAGCGGAAGCGCTCGACCAGGGCGCGCGAGTCGACGGCGCCGATCGAGCGGAACTCGAAGTGCAGCGTGCAGTCGGCGGGGACGGTGTTGACGGCGATCCCGCCCTCGATGAGGTTCACGGTGCAGGTCGTGTAGGGGACGTCGAAGGCGTCGTCGAACGGCCCCTGCGCGCGGAACTCGTCGGCGACGGAGCGGACGAAGCGCGCGAACGCGGCCGCGTGCTCGATCGCGTTGACGCCGTTCGGGGTGAGCGACGAGTGCGCCGCGACGCCGTGGAAGTCGACCCGGAAGAGGTTGATGGACTTGTGCCCGTGGACCACCCGCATGCTCGTGGGCTCGCCCACGATGCACGCGCGCGGGCGGAGGTCCCGTCCCACCATGTCCTTGACGAGGTCCTCCGCCCCCAGGCATCCGATCTCCTCGTCGTAGGAGAAGGCGAGGTGCACCGGCTCGCGCAGGGGCGCGGCGGCGAGGTCCGGGATCCGTGCCACGACGGCGCCGACGAAGGCCTTCATGTCGCACGCGCCGCGGCCGTAGAGGCGTCCGTCCCGCACCTCGGGGGAGAAGGGGTCGCTCGACCAGTCCTGTCCGTCCACGGGCACCACATCGCTGTGGCCGGAGAGGACGATGCCGCCGGAGACCGAACCGTCCGCCGCCGGGAAGGTCGCGATGAGATTGGCCTTGCTGCCATCCTCGTTGGGCACGAGGACAGGCTCGACGCCGTGCTCCCGCACCTCGGCGGCGATGAGGCCGATGAGCGGCAGGTTCGAGTCGCGGCTCGTGGTGTCGATGGCGATGAGACGGGCGATCCAGTCCATCGTCCTGTCTGAGGGCGTCCTGTCTGATGGTGTCGCGTCTGCGGGGGCGGGGGGCGGCGTGTCCGAGGGGGATGGGGAGGGTGCGGGCCGTTCCATCGCTCCAATCTAGCCCCGGCACTAGGCTGGCTCCATGGCCAGCATCGGAGAGTTCAGCACCAAGGGCGCCTACGTCCACACGGGCGAGGAGTTCACCCGTGACACGAACTACATCGAGGACCGCATCACCCGCGACGGCACCTTCCCGCCGGGCACGCCCGCCCCCGAGGGAGCCAAGGCGTGGCCGGTGGAGGCAGGCCGCTACCGGCTCGTCGCGGCCCGGGCCTGCCCGTGGGCGAACCGGACGATCATTGTACGGCGCCTGCTCGGGCTCGAGGACGCCATCTCCCTTGGGCTCCCCGGCCCCACCCACGATGCGCGCTCCTGGACCTTCGACCTCGACCCGGACGGCCGGGACCCTGTCCTTGGGATCGAGCGTCTCCAGGAGGCCTACTTCCGGCGCTTCCCCGACTACCCCCGGGGCATCACGGTGCCCGCGATCGTGGACGTGCCGAGCGGCGCCGTCGTGACCAACAACTACCCCCAGATCACCCTCGACTTCGAACTCGAATGGACCGCCTTCCACCGCGACGGCGCACCGGACCTCTACCCGGAGCGCCTCCGGGACGAGATCGACGAGGTGAACGCCCGCGTCTTCAAAGACGTCAACAACGGCGTGTACCGGTGCGGGTTCGCGGGCTCGCAGGAGTCGTACGACCGTGCCTACGCCCGCCTCTGGGACGCAATGGACTGGCTCGAGGAGCGACTCACGCGCCAGCGCTACCTCGTCGGCGACACGATCACCGAGGCCGACGTGCGGCTCTTCACGACGCTCGCCCGCTTCGACCCCGTCTACCATGGCCACTTCAAGTGCAACCGCAGCAAGCTCACCGAGATGCCTGCTCTCTGGGGCTACGCGCGGGACCTGTTCCAGACCCCGGGCTTCGGCGACACCATCGACTTCGTGCAGATCAAGCGGCACTACTACATCGTCCACGAGGACATCAATCCCACCCAGATCGTGCCCGCCGGCCCCGACCTCTCAGGCTGGCTCACGCCCCACGGCCGCGAGGAGCTCGGCGGCAGGCCCTTCGGTGACGGGACGCCGCCCAGCCTCGTCCGACCGAACGAGCGCGTCGCCGCCGGCCACAACCCCCTCTACGCATGACCGCCACCCGTGTGCCCCGCATCGCCGTGACGTGGGCGGCCAGCGCGCCGTCCCACGAAGCCTGGTTCCACGCCGAGCTCGCCTCCCTCACCCACAGCGCGGCGGCGGCCCTCGCCGCAGCGGGGGCTGACGCCGTCGTGCTCGACGCCGCGGCCGGCCCGCTCCCGCCCGTGGAGGAGTTCGACGGCGTGCTGGTCATGGGCGGCGGCGACGTGGACCCCGCGCTGTACGGGGGCGACTCCGCGCACCCGGCCATCGCGGACGTGGACCGGACGGCGGACGACGCCGAGGGGGCCCTCGTGCGCGATGCCCTCTCCGCGGGCCGCCCCGTCCTCGGCATCTGCCGGGGGCTCCAGCTCATCAACGTGGTCTTCGGCGGCACACTGGAGGAGGACCTCGGGTCCCGCGGCATGCACAGCAACCACGCCGACCCGTCGGGCCCGATGGTTCTGCACAACGCCGCCATCGAGCCGGGCACGCGGCTGTTCGAGATGCTCGGGCCCGCCGCGCGCGTCGTCTCCGGCCACCACCAGGGCGTGGGGCGCCTCGGCGAGGGCCTGCGCATCTCCGCGATGGCCCCCGACGGTGTGGTCGAGGCCGTCGAGTCCGCCGACCCAGGCGTGTGGCTCGTCGCCGTCCAGTGGCACCCCGAGGACCCGCAGACGGCTGCCCCCGACGGCGCCAACGACCCCGGCCAGCTCGGCGCGATCCTGGGCGCCTTCGTGGACGCGTGCCGCACGGCCCCGCGAGTGCGCCCCCCGTCGAGCGGTCTGGTCCCGCCCGCCGAGGGGTCACCGGCCGCCTGAACCCTTGAGGAGATCGTCAGCATGAGCCAGCACGTCCGCGCCGAGATCCGCGGCCCGCTCGGGATCGTCACCCTCGACAGGCCCCGGGCCCTCAATTCGCTCGACCACGCCATGATCGCTGCGCTCGAGGACCTCCTCGAGGAGTGGGCCGACGCGTCGGACGTGCGTGGCGTCGTCGTGCGCGGTGAGGGGCGCGGGCTGTGCGCGGGCGGCGACGTCCGGGCCCTGCGTCTCGGGCCGGACGATGACGCGGTCGCCTTCTGGGCCGACGAGTACCGCCTCAACGCTCTCATCGCCGCGTACCCGAAGCCGTACGTCGCGGTCATGGACGGCGTCACGATGGGCGGCGGCCTCGGGATCTCCGCGCACGGCTCGGTCCGCATCGTGACCGAGCGGACCCAGGCAGCCATGCCGGAGGCCAGGATCGGCTTCACGCCGGACGTGGGCATGGCCACGCTCCTGGCCGCCGCCCCGGGCGAGCTCGGCACGCACCTCGCGCTCACGTCGTCGACCCTGACCGGCGCCGACGCCGTGCACCTCGGCTGGGCCGACCACCTCGTCCCGTCCGAGCGGCTGGGGGAGCGCGCCGAGACGCTGATCGAGGCGCTCGCCGCGCGTCTGGCCGAGCCGGGCGTGGGGGAGGACTCGGCGCTCGCGGCGGCGCACGACGTCGTGCGCGGGCTCGCGCTCGAGGCCTCCGACCCGCGGCTGGTCGCCCCGCTCGCTCGCGAGCGCGAGTGGATCGACGAGGCCTATGCGGGCGACGACGCCCAGACGATCCTCGAGCGCCTTGTCGAGCTCGCGGCCGAGGGCCACGGGGGTGCGCGGGCGGCCGAGGAGGCGATGCGGTCGGTGTGCCCGTTCTCCGTGGTGGTGACGCTGGCTGCCCTGCGCCGGGCGGCGGTCATGGAGCTTGTCGACGTGCTCGCCCAGGACCTCCGGTTGGGGGCGAGCCTCATCGGGAGGCACGACATGCGCGAGGGGATCCGTGCCTTGCTCGTCGACAAGGACGGCGCGCCGCGGTGGCGTCCGTCCAGGATCGAGGACGTCGACCCGGCCGAGGTGCGGGCGGCCTTCGGGGAGGACTGACCAGTAGCTTCCCGGGAGTCCCCGCGGGCCCTAGCATTCAGGTGCCGTCTGCGCGGCGGCGTCGTCCTGGATGGAGGGTGAAATGGAACGGGTTCCTCTGATGGGCCAGCCGGGCCATGTCTTCGCGATGCAGCGGCCGTCGATGACGGCGGCCTTCGCGGTGAACAGCCGCCAGCCGCGAAATACGTCGTACCGCGAGCTCCCGCCTCCCACCGGGGCGAGTCCCTTCCGCCTGGACCTCAAGGACATCATCTCCAGCGAGCAGTACGGGAAGATCGTCGCGACGAACACCATGAGCTTCCATCTGGATGGGGACGTCGGCGGAATCGGCAACGCGGTTCCCCAGCAACTGGTTGCCGCGGGGCTTGAATCCGACCTCGCACAGCAGGGTTCCTCGGGGTCGACGCCGGCGTTCCTCTATCTTGCCGGTGACTGCGTGTACTTCAACGGGCAGGTCGAGAACTACTACGAGCAGTTCTACGCGCCGTACGAGTACTATGGCGTGCCGATCTTCGCTGTTCCGGGGAACCACGACGGCGAGAACCTCGAGGACGACACCTCGCTCGACGGCTTCCTGAGGAACTTCTGCGCGACGGAGCCCACCAAGACCCCCGAGTCCGGCGACGCCCCCCGCACCGCGATGGTCCAGCCCAACGTCTACTGGACCCTGCTGACGCCCCTGGTCAACATCGTGGGCCTCTACAGCAACGTCCCCGAGGGCGGCGAGATCCGCGAGCCGCAGACCGAATGGCTCGCGCAGGAGCTCTCGGAGCTGCCGAAGGATGTGCCGATCTTCGTCGTCCTGCACCACCCGCCCTTCTCGGCCGACGACCACCATTCCGGCAGCGTCGCGATGAAGGACGTCATCAACAATGCCGCGGAGCAGGCAGGACGGCGACCTGAAGTCGTCGTGGCCGGGCACGTCCACAACTATCAGCGCTTCACGCACGAGATCGACGCCGAGGCGAGTTCGCTCTACCTCGTGACCGGCGCGGGCGGCTACCACAACCTCCATGCCGTCCAGACGGTCGACGGGGAGAAGATGATCCCGCCGGTCGTGCTGACGGACTCCGAGGGCGACGATGTCACCCTGAACTCCTACTGCGACGACCACCATGGATTCCTGCGCGTCGACCTCGCGGGCTCAATCCTGAGCGGGCGGTACTACAAGGTGCCCCGGCCCCAGGACCCGTACCAGAAGGGCAACCAGCTGCACGACTACTTCCAGTTCGACCTCGCGGCACGGAGGTACCTCCCGAACACCCTCCCCGGTAGCAGGTAGCCCAGCCATCGTCTACCGTCTAGGCCGAGCCCCGCGCTCCGCCCCCCATCGACTGCTGCGCAAGTGTCGCTATAGAGCTTCAAAACGACACTTGCGCAGCAGTCGATCCAGGGGGGAAGGGCTACCCCCGCAGGTACACCGTCGTGGTGTGGGTGAAGAACTCCTTCGCCGCCCCGCCCTGTTCCTTGGGCCCGTAGCCGGATTTCTTCGCGCCGCCGAAGGGCACGTGGGGGTCGGCGCCGGCGGATTCGGAGTTCACGTGCAGGATGCCGACGTCGAGGGCGTCCACCGCGTCGAGCGCGGTGGCGATGTCCCGCGTGAACAGTGCCGCGGAGAGCCCGAACTCGGAGTCCTCGGCGAGCGCGAACGCCTCCTCGGCCGACGCCGCTCGGCGCACCGCGAGCACGGGCCCGAACAGCTCCTCGCGCCACAAGAGGCTCTCGGCGTCGACCTCGAGGACCGTCGCGGGGACGAAGGCGGAGGGTGAGACGCCGGCGTGAGACACCTGCCCGCGGTAGGCGAGCCGTGCGCCGTCGGCCTCTGCGGCGGCGACGGCGCCCCGGACGGAGCGCGCGGCGTCCGCCGTGACGAGCGGCCCCATGTGCACGGTCGGGTCGCTGGGGTCGCCCACGCGCCACGCGTCCAGCCGCGCCGCGAGCTTCGCGAGGAACTCGTCCGCGACCTGCTCCGCGACGACGAGCCGCGATGTCGCCGTGCACTTCTGCCCGCTCGAGCGGAAGGCGCCGAAGAGCACCTGCTCGGCGGCGAGGTCCAGGTCCGCGTCCGCGAGCACTATCGCGGCGTTCTTCCCGCCCATCTCGCCCTGGAACGGCACGCCGCGCGAGGCAGCCTCGCCCGCGAGCATGCGGCCCACGCCCGTGGACCCGGTGAAGGAGAGCCCGTCCAGCTCCGGGTGCCGCACGAGCTCGGTGCCGAGCGCCCCCGGCCCGATGAGGAGGTTGAGCACGCCGCCCGGCAGCCCGGCCTCGACGAGCGCCTCGGCGAGCCGCATCGCGAGCAGCGGCACGGTCGAGGCCGGCTTCCACACCACCGCGTTCCCGTGCACGAGAGCGGGCGCGATCTTCCACGCCGGGATCGCGATCGGGAAGTTGAACGGCGTCACGATCCCCACGACGCCGAGCGGCTTGCGCGTGACGAGGATCCGCTCGCCGCGGCGCGGGGATGCGAAGTGCTCGCCGGCCGCGCGGTCGCCCTCGCCGGCGTAGTAGCGCAGGACCTGCGCGGCGCGCAGCACCTCGCCCCGCCCCTCCGCGAGCGTCTTGCCCTCCTCCTGGGTGAGCTCGAGGCCGAGCTCCTCCGCGCGCTCCTCGAGCTCCGCGGCGGCGCGGGCCAGCACGGCGCCGCGCTCGTGGATCGGCGTGCGGGCCCACCCACCCTGGGCGGCGCGGGCCGCGCGCACGGCGCGGTCGACGTCGGCCGGGACGGCCTGGGTGCCCTCCGCCACCACCTGCTCGGGGTGGGCCGGGTTGACCGAGGCGAGCGGGGCGCCGTCGCCGGCTACCCACTCGCCGCCGATGAGGAGGCGCAGCTGCGGTGGTTGAGCCGAGCGAAGCGGAGTCGAAACCCGCGCCGTGTCCGTGCCCGCGCTCACCGGAACGCCGCCTCTCCGGTGAGCTGCTGGCCCAGGATGAGGGTGTGGACCTCGTCGGTGCCCTCGTAGGTGCGAACGGACTCGAGGTTGTTCGCGTGGCGCAGCGGCGAGTGCTCGAGCGTGATGCCGTTGCCGCCGAGGATGGTGCGGGCCTCGCGGCAGATCTCGATGGCCTCGCGGCAGTTGTTGAGCTTGCCGACGGAGATCTGGTGGTGCGCGAGCTTCCCGGCGTCCTTGAGCCGGCCCAGGTGCAGGGCCAGGAGGAAGCCCTTGTTGATCTCCAGGGCCATGTCCACGAGCTTGGCCTGGGTGAGCTGGTACCCGGCGAGCGGCCTGCCGAACTGGAGGCGCTCCTTGGAATAGGCGAGGGCGTCCTCGAAGGCGTCGCGGGCGGCACCCATGGCGCCCCAGATGATGCCGTAGCGGGCCTCGTTCAGGCACGAGAACGGGCCCTTGAGCCCGGCGACGTCCGGCAGGACGGCGTCGTGGGGGAGGCGGACCTCGTCCAGCTCGATCTCGCACTGGATCGAGGCGCGCATGGAGAGCTTGGGCTCGATCGGGGTGGCCGTGTAGCCGGGGGTGTCTGTGGGGACGACGAAGCCGCGCACCCCGCGGGGGTCTCCGTGTTCGCCGGTCTGGGCCCAGATCACCGCGACCTGGGCGACGTTCGCGAGGCCGATCCAGCGCTTCTTGCCGGTGAGGATCCAGTCCGCGGTGTCCCCGGAGCCGTCGCGGCGGGCGCGGGTGGTCATGGAGCCGGGGTCGGAGCCGGCGGTGGGCTCAGTGAGGCCGAAGCAGCCGATCGCCTCGCCGGCGGCCATCCGCGGCAGCCACTGGGCCTTCTGCTCCTCGGAGCCGTGCTTGTGGATCGCGGACATCGCGAGGGAGCCCTGGACGGAGACGAAGGTGCGCAGGCCGGAGTCGCCGGCCTCGAGCTCCGCCCCGGCCAGGCCGTACTCCACGGCGGAGCGGCCGGCGCAGCCGTAGCCGTGCAGGTGCATGCCCAGCAGGCCGAGCCTGGCCATCTCCGGGACGATCTCGAGCGGGAAGCGTGCGTCCTCGTACCAGCGGGCGATGTTCGGCTTGATCTGCTCCTTCACGAACGCCCGGACGGTGTCGCGCAGCGCGAGCTCCCCTGGTGTCAGGAGGGAGTCGAAGGAGATCAGGTCGGCGGTGTCGGGGAGCCGGTCGGCGTCGCCGGCGTCGGTGCTGTTGGTGCCCGGGGCGGTGTCCATGCCCGTCAGGCTAGCGGTGGCAGTCATGCGTGGGGTTCCTTTCAAGAGTTTGCGGGGTGGGGAGTCAGGCTCTGAGCCAGCGCACGACGTCGGCCGTGTCGGCTCCCAGCGCGGGCGGCGCCTGGGTGCGGTGGGGCAGGGGTGGGGTCCAGGTGATGGGGTGGCGGATCTGCCGGCCCACCGCAGCCCCGGAGCGGTCGCGGACCTCGACCGTGGGGGAGAGCCCGAGCGACTCGGCGTAGTCGAGCCCCTCCCCGATTCCGGCGACGCGTCCGCACGGGACGCCGAGGCCGGCGAGCTTGTCCTGCCACACCTCGGCCGAGGCCGTCGAGAGCCCGGCCTCGAGCAGCGGGACGAGCTCGGACCGGTGGGCCACCCGCGCGGCGTTGGTCGCGAATCGCGGGTCCGCGGCGAGGTCGGGGGAACCGATCGCCTCGCACAGCCGCGCGAACTGCCCGTCGTTCCCGGCGGCGACGGCAAGCGGCGCGTCGGCGGTCGCGAGCAGCTGGTACGGCACGATCGAGGGGTGGTCGTTGCCCATCCGCCGCGGGGCGGCTCCGGCGCCCAGGTACGCCTGCCCCTGGTTCGCGAGCGCGCCCTGGAGGGAAGAGAGCAGGTTCACCTCGACCCGCCGCCCCCGCCCCGTCCGGGCCCGCTCCGCGAGGGCCGCGAGGATCCCGATCGTGGCGTCCTTGGCCGTGAGAACATCCACGACGGCGACCCCCACCTTGGTCGGTCCCGCACCCGGCTCCCCGTCGGCGGCGCCCGTGATGGACATGAGCCCGCCGAGGGCCTGGACGATGAAGTCGTACCCCGGCAGGTCCCGCCCCCCGGCGGATCCGAACCCGGAGATCGAGGCGTAGACGAGCCCCGGATTCTCCGTCGCCAATGATTCGTACCCGAGCCCGAGCTTCTCGAGGCCGCCGGGCTTGAAGTTCTCCACGAGCACGTCGGCGCGCAGCGCGAGCTCCCGCGCCAGGGCGCGGTCCTCCGGGTCGGCCAGGTCCAACTCGACCGACTCCTTGTTCCGGTTCACGCTCTCGAAGTACGTCGACCCCGTCGCGGAGAACGGCGGCCCCCAGTGCCGGGTGTCGTCCCCGCTGCCAGGCCGTTCGACCTTCACGACCCGCGCCCCCAGATCCGCGAGCGTCATCGTCGCCAGCGGCCCGGCGAGCACCCGCGAGAAGTCGGCAACGAGAATCCCCTCGAGGGGAGCTGTGCCCGGAGCGCGGCCCCCCGTTTGGGACGGAACCCCGCGCTGTGGCGCGTGGTCCTGTCCGAAGGAAGGGGTGCCGTCGGCCGGCTCGGTGATGCACGACGCCGCGGGGCCGCCTCCCGCCGGCACCTCACCGCCGGCACGGCCCGGCACCGCACGGGCAGCGCTGCCCGGTGCCGCGGTCATGACAGCGCCTGCCGCACCGCGGCCTCGAGCACCGCCAGGCCCTCGTCGAGGACGTCGGGCTCGATGCCGAGCGGTGGCAGGAGCCGGATGACGTTCCCGTGCGTGCCGCAGGTGAGCGTCAGGACGCCGGCGGCGTTGGCGGCGGCGGCCGCGGCCTTTGCGAGGTCGGCGCGGGGGCCGGAGTCGTCGCCGAACTCGATCGCCATCATGGCGCCGCGCCCGCGCACGGATACGATGCCCTCCAGCGCAAGGAGCGGCTCGAACCGCGCCCGCACCGCCTTCTCGACGGCGCGGGCCCCGGCGAGGAGCGCGCCGTCCTCGAGGAGCTCGAACACGGCGAGGGCCGCCTCGCACGCGACAGGGTTGCCCGCATAGGTCCCCCCGAGGCCGCCCGCGTGGACGGCGTTCATGAGCTCTGCGCGCCCGGTTACGGCGGAGAGCGGGAGCCCCGCGCCGAGGGCCTTGGCGGAGAGGGTGATGTCGCCGGCGACGCCGTCGTGCTCGGAGGCGAACAGCGTGCCCGTGCGGCCCATGCCGGTCTGGATCTCGTCGATCACGAGGACGATCCCGTGGCGCGTCGCGAGCTCCCGCAGCCCGGCGAGGAAGCCGGGGGCGTGGACCACGAAGCCGCCCTCGCCCTGGATCGGCTCGATCACCATGGCGGCGAAGGTCTCCGGGCCCGCCGAGGCGAGGACCTCCTCGACGCCGGCCAGCGCCTGGGCGACGACGGCGGCTGTCCGGTCCGCCTCCCCGGCACCGGACGGCGCGAGGTGCGCGGGCGCCGTCGGGCCCCGGAAGACCGAGCCCGGGAGCGGGCCGAAGGTGATGCGGTACGGGTTCTCCTTGGCGGTCATGGCCATGGTGAGCTGGGTGCGGCCGTGGTAGGCCTCGTCGAACACGAGGACGTTGGGCCGGCGGGTTGCCGAGCGGGCGATCTTGATGGCGTTCTCCACGGCCTCCGCCCCGGTCGAGAAGAGCGCGGTGCGCTTCTCGAAGGCGCCCGGGGTGTGCTCGTTGAGCCAGCGGCAGACCTCCACGAACGAGGAGTACTCCGTGACCATGAAGCACGTGTGCGTGAAGCGGGACAGCTGCGCGGCCGCCCGCTCGGCCACGCGGGGGTTTGCGGCCCCGACGCTCGTCACGGCGATGCCCGCGGCGAAGTCGATGATCCGGTTCCCGTCCACGTCGACGAGCAGCGATCCCTCCGCCCGGTCGATGAACACCGGCAGCGTCACGCCGAACCCGTCGGTGACGTGGCGGCGGCGCTCGGCCTCGAGCTCGCGGGAGCGCGGACCGGGCAGTTCCGTGGCGAGGTGCCGGGCGCGCTGGGCGACGGCGGCTGCGGAGGATGGGGCGAGGGCGGTGTCAGTCATTGGTCTCTCCCGGTGATGGAAGGCTGTGTGGTTGAGACCACACTAGGGACCGCTCAGGGCCGCGTCTTTGGATGTTATGACCCATACTGGGGTCTCATGAGACTTACTGCACAACCCCAAGGTGTGCGAGGTGCGCACGCGGCGGCGCAGTGCGGCGGGGGCCGGGTGCGCGCGTCCGCTCCTGCTCGGTTTGCCGCCCCGCGACCCGCGCACACCGGCGTGTCCCGCCGCGACACGCCGGCGCTCGTCCTCCGAACTGAGCAGAACCGGACGCGGCGATGATCACCCTCGCTCAGCTCGCGGACGCCGCCCGCGGGGACCTCGTCCCGTACTGGCCTGTCCCGCTGCCGCGCGTGGAGCTGACGGGAGTCCACGTCTCGGAGCTCGAGGACCCGACCGTGTTCCTCGACGGAGGCGAGCTGCTCCTCACCGTCGGGATGCAGCTGGCCGGGCGCGACGGGGCCGAGCGCGCCGAGGCCGCCACCGCCTACGTGCGGCGCCTCGTCGAGGGGCGCGTCGCCGCACTCGGCCTGGGCCTCGGGTCCGGCCACAGCATGGTGCCCGACGAACTCCGGGCGGCGTGCGTCGAGGCCGGCCTGCCGCTGCTGACGGTGCCGCGGGAGTCGCCGTTCCTTGCGGTGTCGCGCGCGTACTGGGAGCTGGTCCGCCGCGGGGGAGAGGCGGAGCTCACCGCCCTGCTCGGCCTCCAGGTCGCGCTCACCCGTGCAGCGTCGAAGGGCGACGCCGAGCCCGCCATCGTGCGCGAGCTCGCCCACGCGCTCGGCACCTGGGTGGCCTACCTGCCGGACGGCGAGAAGGCGCCGTCGTGCTCGGGGCCCGGGGGGCCGGACGACGCTCCAGCGGGCCTGCTGGCCGAACTCGCCCGGGAGGCCGCTGCCCTCCGCGCAGCCGGCCGCGGCGCGACTGCCACGCTCGAGCTCTCCTCCGGACCGGCTGCGCTGTACCCGCTCTCCGACGGCCGTTCCGGCGGCGCCTACCTCGCGCTGGGCCGCGGCGGCCAGCTGGCCCCCGCGGAGCGGCACCTGTTCCTCACGGCTTCGACCCTCCTCGCCCACCGGGCTGCCGGCCTGCGCCGGGCCGAGGAGGAGCGCACGCGCAGCGACGGCATGCTCGTCGCCCTCGTCCTCGGGGGGCACGACGACGCCGCGCGCCTCCTCGCCGACCAGATGGGCACCGCGCTGCCGGAGTCGGCGTACCTTGCAGTGCTTGACGCCGCACCCCGGCGCGGCGGTCCCAGCCTGCCCGGCGAGGCGCTCGCGTTCGAGCTCGGCGGCCTCCTGTATGTCCTCCTACCCGCGGACACCTCGCGGCCGCGGCTCGCACCCGGGTCCCGCGGTGCCTGGGGCGGGCCGGTGCCGCTCCGC
This sequence comes from Sinomonas sp. R1AF57, assembly GCF_002224485.1. Lineage (GTDB taxonomy): Bacteria > Actinomycetota > Actinomycetes > Actinomycetales > Micrococcaceae > Sinomonas > Sinomonas flava. The sequence continues at coordinate 3,145,949 of NZ_CP022463.1, read as the reverse complement.
CGCGTGCGGGAGATCGTCGGGCAGGTGGCGGATGCCGCCGGGCAGGCCCCCGCCGGCACCATGGTGCGGGTGGGGCACGGCCTCGAGCTCCCCGCGGACGAGTGGGCCAAGGCGCTGGCCGACGCGGGCGGCGAGCTGCTGCCGACCGTGCGGGCGTACCTGAAGAACCGGGGCCAGTGGGAGGGGACGGCCCGGGACCTCGGGGTGCACCGCAACTCCGTCCGCAACCGGATCGCCCGGGCGGGTGAGCTGCTCGGCGTCGACCTGGACGACCCCGACGTCGCAGCGCACCTCTGGCTGGCCCTCCGCTGAAGGGCTGGGGGCGACGGGGCCCGCAGAGGGACCAACGGCCCGTTGTCCGCCTACGCGTGACGGACGACACTTGGCACAGGATGGCAAACGGTGCCGGAAGCACGCCTCACCGGCGCATAGTTGAAGAATCAACCATCTAAGGCGGTAGCCGCTCCAGCGAGGAGTTGTCATGGCAAGCACCACCCCAGCCCCAGCCCGGACCACCTACCAGGGCAACGACAAGTTGCTCTTGGGAATTGTGCTCGGCGTCATCACCTTCTGGCTGTTCGCCGGCACGATGGGAACCGTCGCCCCGAACATCCTCACCGACGTCAACGGCCCCTACTCGGACCCGGCTGCGAAGACCTGGACCAGCCCGTTCGTCGGCGTGGACGCGATGAACCTCGCGGTGTCCATCACCGCGCTCTTCTCGGGCATGTTCATCGTGGTCGCCGGCGGGCTCGCGGACCGTGTGGGCCGCGTGCGCATCAGCCTCATCGGCAACGGGCTCGGGATCCTCGGCTCGCTCATGATCGTCCTCGCCACGGGGCCGCTCGCGCTGCCGCTCATGCTCGGCGGCCGCGCCGTCCAGGGCCTTTCCGCGGCATGCATCATGCCCGCGACGATGGCCCTCGTGAAGACCTACTGGGACGGGCCCGGGCGCCAGCGCGCGGTGTCCATGTGGTCGATCGGCTCATGGGGCGGGTCCGGGCTCGCCGCCATCTTCGGCGGCTACGTCTCGACCCTCGTGAACTGGCGCTGGATCTTCATCGCCTCGATCGTCATCTCCGTCATCTCCATCCTGCTCCTGCGCGGCACGCCCGAGAGCAAGGTCGCCCAGACCGGCGAGGCCTTCAGGTTCGACCTCCCGGGCGTGCTGGTGTTCATGGTCTCGATGCTCGCGCTCATGATCGTGCTGATCTTCGGGGCGAAGATCGGCTGGGCCTCCCCGGTCACGCTGGGACTCGCGGTTGTCGCCGTCGTGGGCCTGGCCTTCCTCGTGAGGATCGAGCGCCGCGCCGCCAAGCCGTTCATCGATTTCGCCCTCTTCGCGAACCGGACGTTCACCGGCGCGACGATCTCGAACTTCCTGCTCAACGGCACGATCGGCCTGCTCATCGTCACCCAGCAGCTGCTCCAGCTCGCCGGCGGGATGAAGGCCTCGGACGCTGGCCTGCTGACCCTCGGCTACGCGGTTACGATCATCGCGTTCATCCGCCTCGGCGAGAAGCTCCTCCAGCGCTTCGGGCCCCGGCAGCCGATGATCTGGGGCTCACTCATCGTCATGCTCGCGGTCCTGCTGCTCATGCCCACCAACCTTCTGCTGGGCACGTACTCGTGGCTCGCCGTCGCCGCCTACGCGCTGTTCGGCCTCGGCCTCGCGTTCTACGCGACCCCGTCCACCGACGCCGCCCTCGCGAACCTCCCGGCCAACCAGGCCGGCGCGGGCGCCGGCATCTACAAGATGGCCTCGTCGCTGGGCAGCGCCATCGGCGCCGCAATCTCGCTGGCGCTCTTCACGGCCTTCGGGACCGGGGGCGCGGCGCAGTTCGTGGGCGACGTGCTCATCAACCAGGGCCGCACCGACAACACGGCGCTGCGCCAGGCCGCCGTCGTCGCGCTCGCCTTCAACCTCGTCATGGTCGTCATCGCGATCGTCTCGATCATGGTCACCGTCCCGAAGGGCAAGGAACAGGCAGAGCCGGCGAAGTGACCACAGGAGTAGTCTCAGGGCGACAACGCCTGCAGCAAGGAGAAGGCCATGGCATCCGCTGAATCCGCACGCACCATCCTTTCCGGCCAGGCGGCGATCGCCGACTGGCAGGAGTCCCTCTACAAGGACTTCCACCTCAATCCCGAGCTGAGCCACCAGGAGGTCCGCACGTCCGGGATCGTCGCCGAGCAGCTCGGCGAGTCCGGCTACGAGGTCCACCAGGGGATCGGCGGCACGGGGCTCGTGGGGGTCCTCAGCAACGGCGAGGGCCCCACGGTCCTCCTGCGCGCGGACATGGACGCCCTGCCCGTCGCCGAGGCCACGGGCCTGGACTACGCGAGCCAGGCGACGGCGACGGACGAGACGGGCAAGCAGACCCCCGTCATGCACGCGTGCGGGCATGACGCGCACGTGGCCTGCCTGCTCGGTGCCGCCAAGCTCTTCGCCCAGGGCCGCGACTCCTGGTCCGGGACCCTCATCGCGCTGTTCCAGCCCGCGGAGGAGCTCGGCGACGGTGCGCAGAGCATGGTCGACGGCGGCCTGGTCACCACAGTGCCGAAGCCCGACGTCGCCCTCGCCCAGCACATCCTCGTGCACCCCGCCGGAACCGTGAGCACCTACGCAGGCGCCTTCCTCTCGATGGCGGACAGCGTCCGCATCACGCTCTACGGGCGCGGGAGCCACGGATCCATGCCGCACCTGTCGATCGACCCGGCCGTTCTCGCCTCGATGGTCGTGGTGCGGCTGCAGGCGGTCGTGGCGCGCGAGGTTCCCCCGGGCGAGTTCGCCGTGCTCACGGTCGGCAGGATTGCGGTCGGCGCCAAGAGCAACATCATCGACGACCACGCCGTCCTCGAGCTCAACATCCGCACCTACAGCCAGGGGATCCGCGACCAGCTCCTCGCGGCCATCGAGCGGATCGCGAAGGCTGAGTCCGCGGCATCGGGCTCGCCCCGGGACCCAGAGATCGAGGTCTACAACAGCTACCCCCTCACCGACAACGACCCGGATGTCACCGCCAGGGTCGCCGACGCGTTCGCGGCCTACTTCCCCGCCGAGGCCATCGGCGACTACGGGCGCCAGACCGCCAGCGAGGACTTCAGCGACGTGCCCAGGGCCTTCGGAGTGCCCTACACCTACTGGGGCGTCGGCATGGTCGATCCGGAGGTCTACCGGGCCGCTGAGGCCGCGGGCGAGGTGAGCTCCATCCCCGCGAACCACTCCCCGAAGTTCGCCCCCGTCCTCGAGCCCACGCTCACCACGGGAACGGCCGCCCTCGTCGTCGCCGCCTCGGCATGGCTCGGGAAGGACTGACGGCAAGGACGAAGCATCCAGCCGTTCGGGCTTGCGGAGTGCGGTTCCTCCATCGCGCCATGTGACCAGGATCGCGCATCCTGACGGGGCACTGTGATCGGCACCACGCCGATCGCCCCGGATGGAACGGAGATCCGCATGCAGGCACCTGACAACCTCGCTGCGCCCACCCGAGAAGACCCAGCGGCCCGCGCGGCCCCCGGCAGCGGCGCGGTCCGGACGACGGAGTCCGACCCCCGTACCCGGCTGCGGCCGCGGCACCTGACCATGATCGCCCTCGGCGGCATCATCGGAGCGAGCCTCTTCGTCGGCTCCGGCTCGGTGATCCGCACCGTGGGACCCGCGGCCCTGCTCTCGTACGCGATCGGCGGCGCCCTCGTCGTCCTCGTGATGCGGATGCTGGGTGAGATGTCCACGAACCGGCCCGTTGTCGGCTCCTTCATGGAGTACGCCCGCGACGGCCTGGGCAACTGGGCGGGGTTCACCATCGGGTGGCTCTACTGGTACTTCTGGGTCGGCGTCGTGGCCTTCGAGGCCGTCGTCGTCGGACGGATCTTCCACGAGTGGTTCCCGAGCGTCCCGGACTGGACGTTCGCGCTCGCGGGAATGCTCGTGTTCACCTTCACGAACCTCATGTCCCTTCGGTCCTTCGGTGAGACGGAGTTCTGGCTCGCGTCGATCAAGGTGACCACCATCGTGGTGTTCCTCGGCGTCGGCACCCTCTACGTCCTGGGCATCATCCCCGGCTCCACTGGCTCGGTCGCCAACATCACCGACCACCGCTTCATGCCCCACGGCTGGGCCGCCGTGTTCAACGGCGTCGCCGTCGTGATCTTCAGCTACTTCGGCACCGAGATCGTCACCATGGCTGCGGCCGAGTCGGACCAGCCCGCCAAGGGTGTCGCGAAGGCCACCAACACCGTCGTGTGGCGCATCCTGCTGTTCTACGTCGGCTCCGTCGCGATCCTTCTCATGGTCGTCCCCTGGGACGAGCTGCCCGCCAAGGTGAGCCCCTTCGCCTTCGCCTTCGGCCGCTTCGGGCTGCCCGGCGCCGAGCAGGTGATGAACGCCGTCGTGCTCACCGCCGCGCTGTCCGTGCTCAACTCGGGCCTCTACTCGGGCTCCCGCATGCTGTTCGCGCTGTCGAAGCACGGCTATGCGCCGCGGTGGGTGGAGGACCGCAACCGCGCGGGCGTGCCCTGGAAGGCGATCCTGCTCTCGACCGTCGTGGGCTACGTGGCGATCGCGGCGAACTACGTGGCGCCCAAGGACGTCTTCGACTTCATCATGAACTCCGCGGGCTGCGTGGCCCTCTTCGTCTATGCGTTCGTCGCGCTCACGCAGTGGCGCCTGCGCAATCGCATGAACGCCCGGGAGAAGGCTGGGCTGACCCTGAAGATGTGGCTGCACCCATGGCTGAACGCGGTAGTCCTCGCCGCCGTTGGGCTCATCGTCGTGCTCATGGCGCTCGACCCGGACGCCGCCCCTCAGGTGTGGCTCAGCCTCGGGGCGCTCGGGCTGCTCCTCGTCGTCTACCCGTTCGTGCGGCGCCGCGCCGCCCAGCGCGCGCTCGGAACCTCTTCCGCGCACGACGGCGCACGCTCGCCGTCGGCGGCCGGCTCACCCGAGGCGTAGGCTCCCGCCCTTCCCGCAGCGGCGTCCCGCTCTTGCGCCATGGCCCCACCCTGAGTGCGGGCCATGGCGCGTTCTCGCGCTTGCGCCGGTCAGGCCGCCGCCGGGATCCGTCCGCCGAGGAGGCGGGTCGCCTCCTCGGCCGCGGCGAGGAGGGGCTCGACCCACGACTCGCACACCTCTCGCGGCATCCGGACCGTCGGGCCCATGACGGACAGGGCGCCGAAGAGCTCGGCCTGAGGGCCGAAGACGGGCGCGGACAGGCCGCTCGCGCTCGTGACGCGCTCGCCGGTCGTGATGGCGTAGCCGTCCGCGCGGGTCTGGGCGACGGCCTGCCGGAGGGCGTCCGGGCTCGTGATCGTCTGGTCGGTGATGGCATCCAGGCCGGCGGAGTAGACCTCCTGCGCGACCTCGGGGGACCAGGCCAGGATGACGCGCCCGGCAGAGCCGACGTGGAGCGGCATGATGCTCCCCACCTCGACGGCGCGGCGGAGCAGGTGCTGCGTCTGGGCTACGGCGACACACACGCGCCGGCCCTCCGAAGCCCTGAAGAGGCAGACCGTCTCGGTGAGCTGGTCCCGCAGCCGGCGCAGCACCGGGGTGATGAGCTCGAGGTAGTCGATGCCCTGCGTCGCCGGCGCGGCCCAGTGCGCGACCTTGAGCCCCACCCGGTACCTGTCGCCGTGCCGGTCCAGGAGGCCCTCCTGGACCATGTTCGCCACGAGCCGCTGCACGGTCGAGTGCGGGATGCCGGTGGATGCCCGGATGTCCGCGAGGCCGAGCTCCGGGCGGGCCAGCGAGAAGGCGCTCAGGATCGCGGTGATCTTCTTCAGCACGAGCAGCGGTGCGGCCGCCGAGTCCCGCTCTGTCATGGACTGAGTGTAGGAGGGGGCGGTCGCGCCGTCGAACCCGCCTCCGGGGGTTGAGGGTGACGGGGGTCACTGCTACGCTCGACCCATATTCTGAACTTGAACCCACGATGTGGTGAGGTTAGGGGAGTGGGGATGGTCCGGCACACGGCTGTCGACGAGTACGCGGTGGACCTCGAGGGCTGCACGAAGCAATTCACGACGCCCAGCGGTGACACCTATGTCGCGGTGCGCGACATCAACCTCAAGGTCAGGCCCGGCCGGTTCGTCTCGGTCGTCGGCCCCACGGGCTCCGGCAAGTCCACGATCCTGAACATGGCGGCTGGCCTCCTGTCCCCGACCGAGGGGACCGCCCGCAGCTTCGGGCAGCAGGTCAAGGGCGTCAACCGGCGCGCGTCCTACATGTTCCAGCAGGACGGGCTGCTCCCGTGGAAGACCGTGATCGACAACGTCAGCCTCGGCCTCACCATGGCCGGCGTGGGCAAGGCGGATGCCCGGGCCGAGGCGCAGAGGTGGCTCGAGAAGGTGGGCCTGAAGGACTTCTCGGACCGCTACCCCCACCAGCTCAGCGGCGGTATGCGCAAGCGCACCGCAGTCGCCCAGGCGTGGATCGTCAACCCGGACATCCTGCTCATGGACGAACCGTTCTCGGCGCTGGACATCCAGACCCGCCAGATCATGGAGAACGAGCTCCTGGCCCTCTGGCAGGAGTCCGGCAAGGCGGTCATCTTCATCACGCACGACCTCGACGAGGCCATCGCCCTCTCCGACGAGGTCGTCATCCTCGGCGCCGGCCCGGGCAGCACCGTGGTGGCCTCGTACGACATCACCCTCCCCAGGCCGCGCGACCTCCTCGAGATCCGCGACGACCCGCAGTTCGTCGAGCTGCACCGCGAGATCTGGGGACGCCTTCGCGTCGAAGTCTCCAAGACCTATCAGTCCTCGGCGGCCGCGGGAGGTGGGGCGGAATGACCGTCGCCAACGTCAACCGACAGGGAGCAAAGCCGATGGGACGGTCGGTGGCGGGCAGCCCTGGCTCGCGGGGCAAGGGGCCCCGGACGCGTGCAGCCCAGACCGCAGGGATGCGCCTCCTCCAGCTCGGCCTCGCCGTCGTCGTGCTCGTGGCGTGGGAACTGCTGGTGCGCGCCCGCGTGATCGACCCGTTCTTCTTCCCGCTGCCCTCGGACATCTTCCAGACCGTCTGGCTGTGGATCTCCTCGGGCTACGTCTTCCCGCATCTGTGGATCACGATGCAGGAGGCCCTGCTGGCCTTCGCGGTCGGCGCGGCGGCCGGCCTCGCCCTCGGATTCGTCCTCGCGCGCGTCGCCTTCCTCGAGCGGCTCTTCCAGCCGTTCCTGCAGATGTTCAACGCCCTCCCGCGCGTCGTCCTGGCCCCGATCTTCCTGCTCTGGTTCGGCCTGGGCATCTGGTCCAAGGTTGCCTTCGGCTTCACGCTCGTCTTCTTCATCGTCTTCTTCAACACCCTCGAAGGCGTCAAGAGCGTGGACCGGGTGCTCATCGACAATGCCCGCATGCTCGGCGCGAGCGAGAAGCAGCTGCTGCGCCACGTCTTCATCCCCAGCGCCCTGACCTGGATCTTCTCGAGCCTGCACATCAGCGTGGGGTTCGCGATCACCGGCGCGGTCGTCGGCGAGTACCTCGGCGCCTCCGGTGGCGTGGGCTACGCCATCGCACAGGCCCAGGGCGTCTTCGACACCAAGGGGGTGTTCGCCGGGATGTTCATCCTCATGATCGTCGTGCTCATCATCGACCTCATCGTCAACCGGATCGAGCGCCACCTGCTGCGCTGGCGTCCCGCCCAGTCCGCCTAAGAATCCCGCTACCTGTCCCAGGAAGGACCATTCCCTATGACGTCGTCTCGCCCATCACAGCAGGCTCCCGCGGTCACGGCCGGCTGGAGCCGCCGCCGGGTCCTCTCGGTTGCCGGAGGTGCCGCAGCGGCGCTCGCGCTCGCGGCCTGCGGGGCCCCGTCCTCGGCGCCGCCCGGGCAGAACGCGCCCTCGGGAGCCTCTGGGGCGGCCGGCGGCGGATCCGGATCCAAGGTGGTCATCGGCGTCGGCGGCCAGACTCTCCTCACCTACCTGGCGGCGACGCTCGCCGAGCAGCTCGGCTACTACAAGGAGGAGGGCGTGGACGTCGAGCTCCAGGACCTCCAGGGCGGGTCGAAGGCGCTCACCGCCATGCTCGGCGGCAGCACCCAGGTCACGTGCGGGTACTACGAGCACACCATCCAGATGCAGGCGAAGAACCAGAGCATCAAGGCCTTCGTCGACATGGGCCTGTCCTCCGGCCTCGCCCTCATCGTGGCCCCCAAGAACGAGGGCAGCATCAAGTCCATCGGTGACCTCAAGGGCAAGAACGTCGGCGTCACGGCTCCCGGCTCCTCGACTGACATGTTCGTCAAGTACCTCCTCTCCAAGAACGGGTTCCAGCCCACGGACGCCGCGGTCTCCGCCATCGGCGCCGGCTCGAGCGCCGTCGCCGCCGTGCAGAACAACCAGGTCGACGCCGCCGTCATGCTCGAGCCCGACATCTCCGTGCTGGCGAAGCAGCTCGGCAAGCAGCCCGTCATCCTCGAGGACGTCCGGTCCGTCGAGGGGCTCAAGGAGGTGTTCGGGACCGACTCGTGGCCGTCCGCCTGCCTGTACGCGAAGACCGACTGGCTCCAGCAGAACGAGGACACGGGGAAGAAGCTCGCCCGGGCCATCAAGCGCACCCTCGACTACATCAGCCAGCACTCCGGCCAGGAGATCGCGGACAAGATGCCGGAGAAGTTCTCCGGGGGCGACAAGGCCCAGTACGCCAAGGTCATCGACGACCTCAAGAAGACGCTGAGCAAGGACGGCAAGTTCACCCAGGACGGCACTGAGGCGGTCCTGAAGACGCAGCGCGTGGCCAACCCCGAGGTGGGGAACAAGGACATCGACCTGAGCAAGACGTACACCAATGACTACGTCTCGGCCTGAGCCCCACCCGCGGCCCGCGGAGGACGGATCCCGGCCGGCGCCCCTGGCCGGGATCCGGGTGCTCGAGCTGGGCAACTACATCGCCGCGCCCACCGCGGGGCGGATGCTCGCGGACTTCGGGGCCGAGGTCATCAAGGTCGAGCGGCCGGGCACGGGGGACGAGCTGCGGAACTGGCGGCTCTACGAGGGCAGCACCTCGATGCTCTTCCGGACCATCAACCGCAACAAGAAGTCCATCGCCCTCGACCTCCGCTCCGATGCCGGGCGGGCGCTCGTGCTGGACCTCGTGCGGCACTGCGACGTCCTCCTCGAGAACTTCCGCCCCGGCACCCTCGAGCGGTGGGGCCTCGGCCCCGACGTGCTGAGCGAGGCCAACCCGGACCTGATCGTCACCCGCCTGTCCGCGTACGGGCAGACTGGCCCCCTGTCGGCGCGGCCCGGGTTCGCCGCCGTCGCCGAGGCAGTCGGCGGGTTCCGCGAGCTCGTGGGCGACCCCGACCGGCCCCCGGTGCGCGTGGGCATCTCGATCGGGGACTCCATCGCCGGGCTCTACGCGGCCTTCGGCTCGGTCATGCTCCTGTTCGAGCGCGAGCGGGCCAAGGGCGCCCAGCGGAGCCTCCCGCTCGGGGAGCGGATGGTCGACGTCGCGCTCAACGAGGCGATGTTCTCGATGATGGAGTCGCTGGTCCCGGACTTCGAGGCCTATGGGGTGCGCCGCGAGCGCACCGGCGGGCGGATGGAAGGCATCGCGCCGAGCAACGCCTACGTGTGCGCCGGCGGCGGCAGCATCGTGATCGCCGGGAACGGGGACTCCATCTTCGGCCGGCTCATGGAGATCATCGGCCGCCCCGACCTCGCCGCGGACCCCTCGCTCGCCAGCAACGCCGGCCGGTGGGCGCGCCGCGACGAGCTCGACGCCGCCATCGGCGCCTGGACGGCCACCCTCGAGCCGAAGGAGGCCCTCGCGGTGCTCGATGCCGCCGGCGTGCCCTCCGGGCCGATCTATACGGCCGAGGACATCTGCGGCGACCCGCAGTACGCGGCAAGGAACATGATCCAGCGGTTCGACGTCTCCACCGGGGAGCGCACCATCCCCGACGTCGGCTTCCCCGGAATCGTCCCCGTGCTCGGGGGCGAGTCGCTTCCCATCCGCTCGCTCGGGCCTGAGCTCGGCGAGCACACGGAGGAGATCTGCCGCGACCTGCTGAAGAAGTCCGAGGACGAGATCCGGGCCATCCTGCGCGCGGCCGAGGGGGTGGCGGTATGAGCTTCGCCTTCGCGCCCGCGGCCCGGCTCCGCGACGTCACCCTCCGCGACGGGCTCCAGCTCACGGGCAAGGTGCTGCCCATCCAGCGGAAGGTCGAGATCGTCCGGAGGCTGCTGGCCCTCGGCGTCCCGGCCCTCGAGATCGGCTCGATGGCGCGGCCGGACAAGGTCCCGCCGATGGCGAACACGCTCGACGTCGTGCGCTCCCTCACGCCCGAGGAGCTCGCCTCCTGCTGGCTGTGGGTCGCGACCCCCAGGCACGTCGAGCTCGCGCTCGAGGCGGGTGCCAGGAACCTCCAGTACTGCTTCTCTGCCACGGACGCGCACAACCTCGCGAACATCGGGCGCACCACGGAGGCCAGCCTGGCGGCCATGCCCGCCGCCCTGGACATGGCCCGCGAGGCGGGCGCCGCCGTCGAGCTGTGCATCGCGACCTCGTTCACCTGCCCGTTCGACGGCCCGGTGGACCCGGACCGGGTCATCGCGATCGCCAACGATCCACGCGCCGAGGGCGCCCAGGGAGTCGTCATCTGCGACACCCTGGGCCAGGCCGTCCCGGCCCAGGTCGCGGACCTCATCGCGCGCGTCCGCGAGGAGACACCGGAGCGGGAGATCGTCTACCACGGCCACGACACGTGGGGTCTCGGCGTCGCGAACACGCTCGCCGCGGTCCAGGCGGGCGCGTCGATGGTCGACGGCGCCCTCGGCGGCCTGGGCGGCTGCCCCTTCGCCCCGGGCGCGAGCGGCAACACCTCGAGCGAGGACATCCTGTTCGCGACCCGCCCCGACTGGTTCACCCCGGGGGCCCTCGCCGAGCTCGTGCGCATCTCCGAGACCCTCCTGGCCGACCTCGACGAGCCCAACCGCTCGCGCGCGGCCCAGGGCGCCCGATCCCGGGCCCGCGCCTTCGAATGGGTCATCCCCGAGCCGGCACGCTGATTCCCGCCGGCGCACGACGGCGACCGCTCGCCGTCGTGCGCCCGGCCACCTGAGGCGGCGGCCCGGCCGCGTGGAAAGATGCTCCTGAGGCGAAGGGGCGCGCATGGAATTTCTGCTGCTTGTGGTCGGCCTGCTGTTCGGGACGGTGGTCATCGTGGGGATCGGCGAGCGGATCCGCCTGCCGTACCCCATCCTCATGCTGGTGTTCTCGGCGCTCGCCGCGTCGCTGCCCTTCGTCCCGGACACCCACATCGAGCCGGAGCTGATCCTTCCGCTCTTCCTTCCGCCGCTCCTGTTCGCTGCCGCCCAGCGCACGAGCTGGTCGGTGTTCCGGCTCCGCTGGCGCTCACTCGTGCTCCTGGCCGTGCTGCTGGTTGTCGCGACGGTGGCGGCCGTGGCGGCGGTGACGTCCTGGCTGGTCCCCGCCGTCGGGGTGCCGCTCGCGATCGCGCTCGGAGCGGTCGTCGCCCCGCCCGATCCGGTGGCCGTGGAGGCGGTCGCGGGCAAGGTCAGCATGCGCCGGAGGCTGCTGACGGTGCTCCAGACCGAGGGCCTGTTCAACGATGCCATGGCCATCGTGATCTTCCAGGCCGCCGTGTCAGCGACGGTGAACCATGAGCGGGTCGGCTGGGACGTCGTGCCGCGGTTCCTCGTCGGGGCGGCCGGGGCGGTGCTGCTGGGGCTCGCGATGGCGTGGGTCGTCGGCGCGCTCACCCGGTTCGTGCCCAACCTCGTGGCCCGCAGCGCGGCCACCCTCGTGGCACCCTACGCCGTCTACCTCCTGGCCGAGGTGGTGCACTGCTCGGGAGTGGTCGCGGTGGTGGTCACCGCGGTGGAGCTGGGCCGGAGGGCCCGGCCCCAGGACTCCGAGGAGCGGCTGACTCGCTCGGCCTTCTGGGAAGTGCTCGAGCTCCTGACCACGGGGATCGCCTTCGGCCTCGTGGGGATCGAGATGCGCGCGGTCGTCGTGGCGGAGGGTCCCAACCTCGTGACATTCATTCCCGGCATCGCGGCCATCTGCGTGACTGTCATCCTGGTGCGGTTCGTGTGGATGTACGGAATGTACCGGATCGGGGGAGCGGAGCGGCGCGAGAGGACGCCGGGCACCCTCAAGGAAGTCGTGGTGCTGACGTGGTGCGGCATGCGCGGCCTCGCCACGCTTGCACTGGCCCTCGCGCTCCCCTCCACACTGGCCGACGGGTCGCCCACTCCCGGGCGCAACTTCGTGGTCGCGGTGGCGGTGTCCGTCCTGGTGGCCACCTTGGTCCTGCCCGGCCTGACACTGCCTTGGCTCATGCGGGTGCTCCGCCTGCCCTATGACCGGGCAGCGGAGGAACAGGCGCAGCGGGGCCTCGCACGCCGGGCCGAGCGGGTGGCGCTCGAGGCCCTGCACAGCTCCCCGGCCGCACTGAAGCTCCCCGAAGGACGGCGCAAGGCGCTCGCTCGGCGGATGTCCTCCCTCCACAGCATCCTCGAGTCGGACTACGCCGAGGACCCCGAGAAGATGCGCAGGCTCCAGGCCGTGCTCGCCGTGATGGACCGCGCCCAGCGCGACGCCCTCGACGCCGCACGCCGCGAGATGCTCGCCGCCCGCAACGAACCGGGCAACGACCCGGAGCTCGTCGACCGCGTGCTGCGCCGCCTCGACCTGCGCACCGTCACCCTCGACCGCTGAGCCGGGGCAACCCCGGGTCCCGGAAGCGGTGTCACCGCACGCTTCGGTGCGCGTCCGCGGCGGTGCTCGCCCCGGCGGCCGGCGGCGCGATCCACGGCCCGGTGCCCTCGGACGGGTCGAGCACGCCCTCCTCGAGCCAGGCGAAGTCACCTGCGAGGACGCGGCGGGCGAGGTGGCGGTCGGCGTCGTCCGTGTTGTCCCAGAGCGAGGAGAACAGCGTCTCGATCCGCCGGCGGGACTGCCCGCAGAACGCCTCGGCGAGGTCCCGCGCGCTCTCGGCGCCCGGAGCCCCGGCGGAGCGGAGCTGCTCGGCCCGGCTGCACGTGGCGGCCATGGCGAAGAGTTCGGCGCCGATGTCCACGACCCGCCCCAGGAACACCTGCCGGCGCTCGAGCCCGGCCTGCCACCGGCCCATCCCCGCGAAGGTGTGGCGGGCCAGGCGCCGCGATGCCCGCTCGATGTAGCGCAGGTGCCGCCCGAGGGGCCCGTGTTCGCGGTAGGCGCGGGGGTCGTTGCCCTCGCCCGCGAGCAGCTTGGGCAGCCACTTCGCGTAGAAGCCCGAGGCGTCCCGCGCCGCGCGGGCTTTCTCCGCGAAGGTCGCGTCGGCACGGGCTAGGTCTCCGGCCGCGGCGAGGTGGGCGTCCACCGCTTCGCGGGCAATGAGCAGCCGCATGATCTCGGTAGACCCTTCGAAGATCCGGTTGATCCGCAGGTCCCGCACGAGCTGCTCCACGGGGACGGCACGCTCGCCCCTGGCCCGCAGCGACTCGGCGGTCTCGTAGCCGCGGCCGCCCCGGATCTGGAGGAGCTCGTCCGCGACCGTGTAGGACATCTCGGAGGTCCACAGCTTGGACAGGGCAGCCTCGATCCGGACGTCCTTCATGCCGGCGTCAGCGACGGCCGCGTACACCTCGAAGACTGACTCGAGGGCGAAGGCCGTGGCGGCGATGAAGGCGATCTTGCCCGCCACCGCCTCGTGCTCGCCGATCGGGCGGCCCCACTGCACCCGCGCCGCCGACCACTCGCGGGCGATCTTGAGCGCCCACTTCGCGCCGCCCGCACACAGGGCAGGGATCGAGAGGCGCCCCGTGTTGAGGGTCGTCAGGGCGATCTTGAGCCCGAGCCCCTCCCGTCCCACGCGGTTCGCGGCGGGCACCCGCACGCCGTCGAACCGCGTCACGCCGTTCTCGAGGCCCTTGAGGCCCATGAACGAGTTGCGGTTCTCCACGGTGATGCCCGGACTGGCCATGTCGACCACGAACGCCGTGATCCCGCCCTTGCCCGCGGGCACGTCGCCGGCGGCCTCATGCGGGAGGACCTTGGCCATGATGACCACGAGTTCTGCGATGACCCCGTTCGTGGTCCACAGCTTCGACCCGTCCAGGACGTAGCTCTCGCCGTCGTCGGCGAGGCGGGCTGTGGTCGTGAGACGGGCGGGGTCGGAGCCGACGTCGGGCTCGGTGAGGAGGAACGCCGTCACGGCGCCCGCGGCGCAGCGGGGGAGGAAGGCCTTCTTCTGCTCCGCGGAGCCGAACATCTTCACGGGCTCCGGCACCCCGATCGACTGGTGAGCCGAGAGCAGCGCGCCGATCGAGGGGTGCACCGAGCCCAGGAGCATGAGCGCGCGCCCGTAGTAGGCGAGCGTGAGCCCCAGGCCTCCGTATTCGGTGGGGATCTTCATCCCGAAGGCGCCGACCCGGGCGAGGGCACGGAGGTACTCGTCTGGGATCCGGTCCTCGGCCTCGATGCGGCGGCCGTCCATCGTGGCGGCGAGCTCGCGCAGCCGCGCGAGGAACGCCTCGCCGCGCTCCACATCCTCGGCCGCAGGCTCGGGAACGGGGTGGATGAGGTCCCACTGGAAGTCGCCGAGGTAGAGGGCCTTGCCGAAGCTCGGGCGCTCCCACTCCGTCTGGCGACTGGCCTCCGCCACGGCGCGCGACTCGGCCCAGGCCGCCTCCTTGCGTGACTCCGGCGCGGTGATCGGCTCGCCCGGGGCGGCGCCGGTCGCGGCTGCTGGGGGTGCAGCTGGGGGTGCAGCAGCGGTTGTCGGGTCGGTCTCGGTGCTCATGGCTGCCCCCTGTCGTCCAAAGGGGCGCCGCGGGCCGGTGACCCCAAGCTGTCAGACCATGGTACGCCGCGTCCCTACTCGCGGGTAGGGGCCTCTGGCTGCCGCGGGTGCCGCGGGACGACCGGTGCCGGCGGGACCGACGCCGCGAGCGCGAGCAGGGCGTCGGCGCACTGCTGCGGCGCCTCCACATGCACCATGTGGCCGGCGTCAGGCACGCTCGTGAGAGTCCAGCCCGGGTGCGCGGCGAGGAGCGCCTCGATGGGCCCCGCCGGCCGCGTCTGGTCTCCGCCTCCGAGCACGACGGCGACCGGCGCCTCGATCTTCTCGGGCACCTCGGGCGCGACGCCGCCGAGGGCTGCCCGGAGGGAGCCACGCAGGACGTCGGAGGGCACGCGGAACGGCGCCTCGAGCTCGACCCGCAGGACGGGATCGGTCGGGGCGGCGCCGTACCAGGCGGCGAGAACGGATTCGATGGCGGCGGCGTCGGGGATGGCGGGGGCGTTCGGCCTGAGGAACAGCCTCGTGAGCCGCTCGGCTGTCGCTGGGCTGGGCGCCACGGGGACCATGCCCACGAACGCGAGCCCCCTCACGAGGTCAGGCCGGCGGGCCGCGAGCGTCGCTGCGACCGAGCCGCCCAGGGAGTGCCCCGCCACGACGGCAGGCGAGCCGAGCCGCTCGAGGAGGCGCACGACGTCGTCCACGGCCGCCTCGAGCGTCCACGCGTCCTCATCGGGGCCGGTGCTCCCGGCTTCGGGCCCGTACCCGAGCAGGTGGGGCGTCACCGCGAGGTGCCCCGCGGCCGTGACGAGCCGCGCGACCGCGTCCCAGTTCGCCGGCGGGCACGCCCAGCCGTGCAGGAGGACGAAGGGAGTCCGGGCGCTGCTCATGCGCCCACCCTAGCCACGCTGTGGGTCCAGTCGGTCCAAGCCCACCTCGACCCACCTCGATGGCCTGGGGAACGATGGCGGCGCCGCACCCGGGTGGGTGCGGCGCCGCCGTCGTGCGCATGGGGGTTCGGGGATCAGACCGCCGGGAGGAACTTGAGGGCGGAGTTCCACTGGTACTCGGGCAGGTCGTCGTTGGCGGAGAGGAGGATGTTCAGGAAGCCGGTCTGCTCGAGCTGCTGGGCGCGGCGCAGCGGGCCGACGGTGATCGCGTTGAGCCCCGCCGCGGAGGCGAAGTCGGAGACGGCCTTGACGGCGGACTCGTCGTCGCCTGCGATGAGGACGTCCAGCTGCTGCCCGGAGACCTCGCCCGAGACGAGCGTGCCGGCGAAGGTCGTGTTGAAGGCCTTGACCACGGTGGCGGGCGTGAGCTTCTGGAGCTCCTCCGCGGCGGAGGACCCTGCGGCCACCGCGAGGCTGTCGAAGGTGGAGAAGTCGACGGGGTTGGTGATGTCCACGTACACCTTGCCGGAGAGGGCCTCGCCGTACTGGGACACGATGGCCTTCGAGGCGTCGAAGTAGACGGCGGGGATCACGATCTGCCCCTCGACGGAATCGCCGAGGACGCCGGTGGTGACGCCGCTCCCGAGCTGGCTGGCCAGCGATTCTGCCTTGGCCTTGTCCTCGTGCGCGAGGAGCTGGACGCTCCTGCCGGCCGCGATCGCGCGGGATGCGAGTCCGCGGGCCATGTTGCCGGTGCCGATGATGGTGATGTCAGTCATCCTGGTCTTCTTTCCGTAGAGGGCGGAAGCTCGGTGGCGGGCTTTCGTCGCTGGGTTGGCCGTCCGGGCCTTACTTGAAGCTACAACTCAAAGCGCTGCGCATTCATTCCCGGCCCACGGGTCACCGGCTCACCGGAACAGGTCTCCGCGCACGCCCATGATGATCCGGTCGCCGGGGCGGGACCGCTGGAGGAAGTCGACGACCGCCCAGTCGTCGAGCGCGAGGCACCCCGCCGTGGGCGACTTGTTCTCGTGCAGGAAGATGGCGAAGCCGGCATCCTGGACGATCTCGCTGTCCGGCGGGCGGTTGTAGTTGATGACCGCACCCTGCCGGTAGTCGTGCGTGGAGCGGGTGGCGAAGTACCACATGTTCTCGTCGTACCCGACCCATGAGCTCGACTCGAAGTACGTGTTGTACGTCGGGGTCCAGGGGTTCCCGCCCCAGCGGGAGTTGGGATTGAGGGTCGTGTACTGCAATGCGGTGCCCGGGTTCCCGACGCCGAACGCCTCCGTGACCGTGTACGACCCGCTCGGGGAGTAGTCGTAGCGGGTGGGGCCCGAGGGGACGCCCGGGGCCTTGAATCCTGCCTTGCCGGCCTGGCCGTCGGTGATCCACTGCGGCACGAACAGCCCTGCGACCTTGAAGCAGTTCACCGCGGTCACGCCCGTCACGCCGTAGGCCTCGGCGATCGCGAAGGTCACCCTCGCCGAGCCGTTCGCGCCGTAGACGCTGAAGCCGTTGTTGAGGGCGTTGCACTCGCTCATCGCGTACACGGTGGTGCCCTGCGCCGACGACCAGCCGATCAGCCCGCCCTGGAACGTCTGGATGCACTCGCCGCCGGCGCACACCTCGGGGCCCACGGGGTACCCGAGGATGCCGCGGTTGTGCCCGTAGCTCGCGTAGCGGGACAGGATCGCCCCTCCCACAGCCCACGCGCCGGTGGTGGGGGACCAGAAGATGTAGCCGTGCTGGAAGGCCTGGAAGCAGCCACCGCTGGGCTGGCCGCAGGTTTCGGGTCCGGTGGGGTAGCCGAGCCAGCCGCGGTTGTGGCCCAGCGCGGCGTAGGTTCCGAGGATCGCCCCGCCGACGGCCCAGGCGCCGATGGCGGGGGACCAGAAGATGTAGCCGTGCTGGAAGGCCTGGAAGCAGCCGCCGTCGGGCTGGCCGCAGGTCTCGGGTCCGGTGGGGTAGCCGAGCCAGCCGCGGTTGTGGCCCAGCGCGGCGTAGGTCCCCAGGATCGCCCCGTTGACGGCCCACGCCCCGGTGGTGGGCGACCAGAAGATGTAGCCGTGCTGGAAGGCCTGGAAGCAGCCGCCGTCGGGCTGGCCGCAGGTCTCCGGCCCCACCGGCAGGCCGAGGAAGGAGGACTCGCCCCCAGCCGCGGTCCAGACCGCTCCGATCGCGCCGCCCACCGGGTAGGGGAGTGCAGCGGCTGTCGCCGCCGGAGCCGCCGTCGGCGAGGTGTCTGCCGTCCCCGACGGCGCGGCAGACGGGCTGGCAGACGGGCTGGCGGGCGCGGTGGAAGGCGCCGTCGCCGGGGCGCCCGGGGAGCTCGTCGGAGGCGTTGGCGAAGGGTCGGCGGTGCTGGACGGCGTGGTGCTGGACATGGTGGTGCTGGGGGCGGGGGTGCCGGTCGCCGTGGTTGCCGTCGTGGTTGCCGTCGCGACCGGCACGGGCGACGGCGCGGTGGTCGCCTCGGCGGGCATGGCGGCCAAGGCCGAGGCGAGGCTCACGACGGCGGCGATCGCTGCGAAACGGAGCGCGGGGAGGAGCCGCCGGCGGCGCGTCACTTGGCCACCTCCTGGGAGACGACGGCGTCACAGCGCAGCTGCGCGGGACCGGACGCCCCCTGGCCGTTCGTGACCGCAAAGGCTTCCGCACGCACCTCCGCGGTGCCTCCCGGACTGACGGTCACGGTCTGGAGCGAGTGGCCCGCCACCCTCGGCCCGTCGGTCACGGCGATGGCCACGGTGTAGGTGCGCCGCTCCTGGCTGTCGTTGCGCACGGTTCCGCTGAAGCTCCACGCCCCGGCCGCGTCTGCTGTGCACGTCTGCGACACGAGGGCGTCCTGCGCGATGATGCTCTGCGCGGACGACGGGACACCCAGGGGGTCCGAGGGAGTGGGTGCAGCGATCGGCGAGCCGGCCCCGGTGGAGTCACTCGGCGTCGTGCTTCCCGCAGTGCCGCCGCCTGAGCCCGTGGCGGGGGAGGCTCCCGGCGGCGCGCCCGTCCCGGAGCAGCCCGCGAGTGCGAGGGCCATGGCGAGCAGTGCGCAGGCGGCGGGCAGGGTCGAGCGCTGAGTCATGAGTCCCCCTCTGGCAGGCACGCGGCAGCTGCCGCGCTTGCGCTCATTCTCAGGGCGCCTTGGCCGCGCGGCGCGCAGGCGCGGCGGCGCGCCGGGGAGGGAGCGGTGCCGTAGCATTGCCTCGAATCGCCCGCCCCGCCTGAAATGAGTACCGTGAGCCGACCGTCTGCCCGCGTTGTCATCGTCACCCGGACCAAGAACCGGCCGCGCCTGCTGCGCCGCGCCATCGAGGACATCCTCCAGCAGACCTTCGAGGACTGGACCCTCGTCGTGGTCAACGACGGCGGGGAAAGCGCGGAGGTGGACGCGGTCCTGGCCGACTTCCAGGAGCAGCTCGCCGGGCGCCTCCTAGTCCTGCACCACGCCGAGAGCCTGGGCATGGAGGCCGCCTCGAACCGCGGCATCGCCGCTGCGGACAGCGAGTACATCGCCGTCCACGACGACGACGACGAGTGGGCGCCCGAGTTCCTCGCCACGACGGTCGCGCATCTGGACTCCCACCCGGACGACGGCGGCGTGACCGTCGAGACGGAGATCGTGTTCGAGAAGCTCACCGCCACCGGCCGCGAGGTTGAGGAGCGGGTGATCTTCGAGCCCCAGCTGCACGCCATCACGCTGGTGGACCAGCTGCACTACAACCGCTTCGTGCCCATCTCGTTCCTCTTCCGCCGCTCCGTGTACGACGAGCTGGGCGGCTTCGACGAGTCCCTCGCCGTGGTGGGCGACTGGGAGTTCCACCTCCGGTTCCTGGTCCGGCACCACATCGGGTACATCAAGGGCCGTCCGCTCGCGTTCTGGAACCAGCGGCGCGGCGCGACCGACGCCGACGCGAACAGCGTGATCGCCGGCGATCTCGACCACCATGTCTACTCGCTCAAGGTGCGGGATCGGCTCGTCCGCGAGCACGCGGCGGCGTACGGGCTGGGTCCGCTCGTCTACCAGCGGGAGCTGATGGCCGCCGAGGTCGGCCGCTTCCACGCGCGCATCGATGAGCTCCAGCGCGGCCAGGAGGCGCTGCTCGAGGAAGTGCGGGCGCTCAGGGCGGCCCTCGACGAGGAGCGCCAGGCGCGCGGGGCGTGGTCGCAGCTGCCCGGGAAGGCGTTCCAGCAGGCGCGGTCCGCGCTGCGGCGCTGATTTGCGGCCTCGGGGCGCGGCGCCTAGTATTTAAGGCTGTCGTATGCAGTGGAGTCCACTTCTCGGCACTGAAGTCACCGTCTAACCGCGGCGAGGATACTTCGGCTGGTTCTCACCCCGCCTGGTCACCCTCCGGAAAGCTGCAGAACGAACGGTGCATCGAGGTGGCGGGACGCATCTGCGGACCGCCATTTTTACTGCAACTGTTTGACTACACCTTGGAGGAGCGAAACATGGCAGCGCATTGCCAGGTGACCGGGGCATCGCCCGCGTTCGGTCACAGCATTTCCCACTCGCACCGCCGCACCAAGCGTCGGTTCGACCCGAACATCCAGAAGAAGCGCTACTGGGTCCCGTCCCTGCGCCGCAACGTCACCCTGACGGTGTCGGCCCGCGGGATCAAGACCATCGACGTCCGTGGCATTGACTCGGTCGTCGCCGAGCTGCTTGCGAAGGGTGTGAAGCTCTGATGGCGAAGAAGGACAAGGACGCGCGTCCCATCATCAAGCTCAAGTCGACGGCCGGTACCGGGTACACCTACGTCACCCGCAAGAACCGCCGTAACGACCCCGACCGTCTGGTCATGAAGAAGTACGACCCGGTCGTCCGCAAGCACGTCGACTTCCGAGAGGAGCGCTAAGACATGGCCAAGAAGTCCAAGATTGCCCGCAACGAGCAGCGCAAGGCCATCGTTGAGCGCTACGCCGCGAAGCGCGCCGAGCTGAAGAAGACCCTCGTCGACGAGAACGCGACTGACGAGGCCCGCGAGGCGGCCCGCCTCGGCCTCCAGAAGCTTCCGCGCAACGCTTCCCCGGTCCGCCTCCGCAACCGGGACCAGATCGACGGCCGCCCCCGCGGCACGTTCCAGAAGTTCGGCATCTCCCGCGTCCGCTTCCGCGACATGGCGCACAAGGGCGAGCTTCCGGGCGTCACCAAGTCCTCCTGGTAGGACTCGGCACGGCTCGCGAGAGTCTCCAGACCCGTCCCAAGGGGCGGCACCCATCACGGGTGCCGCCCCTTCGGCGTCTCCGGGATGACAGCTCGATGGACCGCGCCGGCGAGGCCGGCAGCACGCGACACGCCCGGGCGTCCCAGTCGATTTGCGAGGCACCCGGGCGGCGGGTAATGTATTCCGAGTCGTCAGGGACTGAGGCGCTCACAGCGCCGAGGAGGAAGACGAAAAGAACCCTTCAAACCAGCTGAAATCAGCAGCGCTCAGGCGCGGCCAGAACAGCCGGGAAGGATCATTTCAGCGAAATGCGCTCCGAATGCGGAGTTTGCGGCCGGGACGATGATCTGGTAGGTTTGAGAAGTTGCTTCGGGACGGGGCGGGCGCCGAGAGGGTGCCGCGCTTACCGGAGGGGCCTGTTGTTTGAGAACTCAATAGTGTGCCAAGTTCGTTGATGCCATTTTTTTGATGGTGTTGATTGCCTGGTTGCGTGCACCCCCGTGTGCGTGGCCGGGTTTTTATGCCAGTTTTGGATTGTGCTGGCCGGTGTGGGTGTTTTCCCG
>NZ_CP022463.1:2896204-3124476 GCF_002224485.1 Sinomonas sp. R1AF57 | reverse complement strand
GGACGGGACACAGGGTTACGGCGGTCACAGCGTGGGGGAAACGCCCGGTCCCATCCCGAACCCGGAAGCTAAGACCCACAGCGCCGATGGTACTGCACCCGCGAGGGTGTGGGAGAGTAGGACACCGCCGGACAACACCACCAGGTCGAGCCCCCCAGCACCCGCCGGGGGGCTCCCTGCATTTAACGCTCAGTTTCGGCCGCTGGCAGACGGTCCTTTGGCCTCTGGTTGGCCCTGCTGCGGCCGCCGATACTGGCCGCATGCGTGCAGACCAGCCCGTCGTGATTGACGCTCTGACCAAGCGGTTCGGGCGCGCCGTGGCCCTCGACCGGGTGGGCTTCTCGATAGGGCCGGGCGAGGTGTTCGGGTATCTGGGCCCCAACGGGGCGGGGAAGACCACGACCATCCGGCTGCTGCTCGGGATGATCCGCCCGACAGCGGGCACGGCGGCCATCTTCGGCCTCGACGTGTGGGACCGGGCCGTGGAGGTGCACCGCCTCGTCGGATACGTCCCGGGGGAGCCGTCGCTCTACCCCCGGCTCACCGGCCACGAGCACATCGAGTACCTGAGCCACCTGCGCGGCCGCAAGGACCATGCGCTGGCCCGCGCGCTGGCCGAGAGGCTGGGCCTGGACCTCGCCAAGCGCAGCCGCACGCTCTCGCGAGGCAACCGGCAGAAGCTCGCCATCGTGCTTGCCCTTATGTCGCAGCCGCGGCTGCTCATCCTGGACGAGCCGACCAGCGGCCTTGACCCGCTCGTGCAGAGGGAATTCCATGCCGTGCTGCGCGAGCACACCGCCGGCGGCGGCAGCATCCTCCTGTCCTCCCACATCCTCGGGGAGGTCCAGCGCGTCGCCGACCGGATCGGCGTCGTGCGGGAAGGGCGGCTCGTCGCGGTGGAGAGGCTCGCGGACCTGAGCCAGAAGTCGCTGCATCACGTGAGGGCATCGTTCAGCGCAGAGGTCAGGCCGGACGACTTCGCGGGCGTTCCCGACGTACGGGACCTCGCCGTCGATACCCACTCCATGACCTGCAGCGCTCCCCAGTCAGCCCTCGATGCCCTCCTGAAGAGGGTCAGCGCCCACCCCGTGATCGACTTCGAGTGCGCGGAGGCCGAGCTCGACGAGATGTTCCTGACCTACTACGGAGAAGGGGCGGACCATGCTGACCAGCGTGTTCCTCAAGACGCTTCGTGACCAGCTGCGGGCACTCGCCGGCTGGGCAGCTGCAATCGCCGTCCTCGTGGCGATGTACGCGGCCATATGGCCCAGCATCCGCGACCAGCCATCGATGAATGCCTTCCTCGAGCAGATGCCTGAGGCGTTCCGCAGCCTGTTCGCGATGTCGGGCGCAGACATGTCGACCCCGACCGGCTACATCAAGATCGAGCTCCTCTCCTTCATGGGGCCGATCGTGGTCCTCCTGTACGCGATCGGCACGGGCGTCGCCGCCGTCGCGGGCGAGGAGGACCACCACACCCTCGAACTCCTGCTCTCCACACCCCTCAGCCGGGCCCGGATCGTGCTGGAGAAGGCCGCGGCCATGAGCGTGGGCACCATCTTCCTCGCGGCGATCATGGGAGCATCTCTCCTGGTCGAAGGCTCGTGGACCGGGATGGACCTTCCTGCCGACAAGGTCTTCGCGGCAATGGGCCACCTCGCTCTCCTCGGGCTCGTGTTCGGCGGGCTCGGCCTGGCCCTCTCCGCGGCCACGGGACGAGCCGGCCTGAGCAAGGGGCTCCCCGCCGCGCTGGCCGTGCTCGCGTACGTCGTGAACGGGCTCGGCGGCGTCGTCGACTGGCTGAAGCCGGTCCAGAAGTACTCGCCCCTCTACCAGTACTCGGGGCATGATCCGCTCGTGAACGGTGTGGACTGGCCGAGTGCCTGGATCGCCCTCGGGACGGCCGTGGTGCTCGTGGTGCTCGCGGTGGTCGCGTTCCGGCGCCGCGACGTGGCGGTCTAGGGCCACACGGCCTGGAAGAGCATAGGAAGCCGGAATGATCAATAGTTGATGTTCTCAATGATTGAAGATAGTGTGCACTTGACGTGGGGTGGATCACATAGGGCCAACGGTGACCCGGCACCCCCGACAGGGAGCTGAGACATGTTGAAGACTGTTGCCAAGGCGCTCGCCGGAGCCGCCGTCGTCGCCGTCGCCCTCACAGGGTGCGGTTCAGGATCGCCGTCGGGGAGCGGCGGAGCCAGCCAGCAGGGCGGCTCGGGTTCGCTCACGAAGGTCACCGTCGGCCTGCTGAGCATCGCGCCTTCGGCCGCAGTCCAGTACGGCGTCGAGAAGGGCTACTTCTCCCAAGAGGGCCTCGACGTCCAGTTCCAGACCGGTCAGGGCGGCGCTGCCATGCTGCCGGCCGTCTCGTCGGGCAGCATGGACTTCGCCGTGGGCAACCCGCTCTCCGTGCTCGTCGCCGCCGACAAGGGGCTCGACATGAAGATCGTCACGGGCTTCTCGAACTCGATCGCCAGCGGCAACGACATCGAGGCGGTCATCGTCAAGAAGGACTCGCCGATCCAGTCCTGGAAGGACCTGGCGGGCAAGACGGTCTCCGTCAACGCCGTCAACACGCAGGGCGACCTGACCATCATGGAGTCTGCCGCCAAGGAGGGCGCAGACCCCAAGGCCATCAAGTTCAGCGAGGTCGCGTTCCCCGACGCCCAGGCGCAGCTCGACCGGGGCAACATCGACGCGGCGTGGGTCCCCGAGCCGTTCATGAGCAAGATGCTCAGCGACCCGAACTACCGGCTCCTCGGCTACCCCTACCAGGAGGTCATCCCGGGGCTGCCCACGATGGTCTCATTCACCTCCGGCAACTTCGCCAAGTCCAACGCGGACACCGTGCAGAAGTTCAAGAAGGCCATGCAGACCACGCTTGACGCCGTGCAGAAGGACCAGCAGGGCTTCAAGGCCTCGGCCGGCACCTTCCTCAAGATGGACGCAGCTGCCGCGCAGAAGCTGAACATGGAGGAGATGTCCGCGGAACTGCGCGAGAAGCAGCTCACCGATCTCGGCAGCCTCATGCAGAAGTACAAGTTCGTCTCCAAGCAGCCCTCAGTCGACTCCCTCCTCGTCAAGTAGCCCCGCCCGCACCCGGGGACCTGAAAGGAACGCACCCATGATGAAGCGCATCGCGACGGCAGCAGCCGCAGCGCTCACCATCCTCTCCCTCGCCGCCTGCGGCTCGGGCTCGCCCAGCGGCGGGTCGCAGACCGCCGCCGGAGGCGGAGGCGGCCAGGCGCAGAAGATCACGGTCGGAGTGATCCCGATCGTGGACACCGCGCCGATCTGGCTCGGCAAGTCCAAGGGCTTCTTCACCGAGGAGGGCCTCGACCTCGACATCCAGACCGCCACCGGCGGTTCGGCGATCGTGCCCGGGGTGCAGTCCGGCAGCTACGACTTCGCGTTCTCCAACCTCATCTCCGTCATGGTCGCTCGCGACAAGGGCCTCGACATGCGGTTCGTGGCCGACGGCGCGTCCTCCACGGGCGACCCCGCCAAGGAGTTCGGCGCGGTGCTCGTCAAGGCTGACTCGCCGATCAAGACCGCGAAGGACCTCGCCGGCAAGAAGGTCTCCGTCAACAACCTGGCCAACATCGGCGACACGACCATCAAGTCGGTCGTGGAGAAGGCGGGCGGGGACCCGTCCACTGTCCAGTTTGTCGAGGTCGCCTTCCCCGACGCCCAGGCAGCGCTCGAGAAGGGCGTGGTCGACGCCGCGTGGATCCTGGACCCGTTCCGCACCGCAGGCGTCGAGGCAGGCGACCGGGTGATCAGCAACAACTTCGTCGAGTTCGACCCGAAGCTCGACATCGCCGGGTACTTCACGAGCGGGGACACTGTGAAGAACAAGCCCGAGCTCGTCGGCAAGTTCACGCGTGCGATGAACAAGTCCCTCGAGTACGCGCAGGAGCACCCCCAGGAGGTCCGGGACATCGTGGGCACGTACACCAAGATCGACGCCGCGACGCGCGCGAAGATGAACCTGCCCCTGTACCGCAGCGCGTTCGACCGGGCGGCCGTGCAGAAGCTGGGCGACGCCGCGCAGAAGTACGGCACCCTCAGCAAGCCCGTGAACCTCGACGACCTCCTGCCGCGATGAGCACCGAGGCAACTCAGGCCAGCGGGCGCCCCGCGGCGTCCGTGCCGGCCACGCGGCGCTCGAAGCCGCGGGCCGGCGGAGGGCGGCGCGGGTGGAAGACGCCGGTGCTCGGCGTCGTGGGCATCCTCGCCTTCCTCGCCCTATGGGAGCTGGCGCCGGCGAGCGGGATCATCCAGGCGAAGTACCTCCCCCCGGCCTCGGAGGTGCTGGCCGCGCTCGCGAACGACTTCGGCCTCGCGCTGTTCTGGAAGGCCGTGGCGGACACGATGTCGGCCTGGGCCGTCGGCCTCGCGATCGCCGTGGTGCTCGCCACCGTGCTGGGCCTCGTGATCGGGATGTTCCCGTTCCTGCGGCGGGCCACGAACTCGACCATCGAGTTCCTGCGCCCGATCCCGTCGGTCGCGCTCATCCCGCTCGCGGTGCTGCTGTTCGGCATCAAGATCGAGTCCACGCTCATGCTCGTCGTGTACGCGAGCTTCTGGCAGGTGCTCATCCAGGTCCTGTACGGGGTCGCGGACGTCGACACAGTGGCGATGAACACCGCGAGGAGCTACGGCTTCTCGTGGTGGCAGCGCGTGCGCGACGTCGTGTTCCCCACCGTCCTCCCGTACCTCATGACGGGCGTGCGGCTGGCCGCCTCGGTCGCGCTGATCCTGGCGATCACGGCCGAGCTCGTCATCGGTTCCCCCGGCCTCGGCCGCGAGATCGCCCTCGCACAGTCCGGCGGCGCCATCTCCGGTATGTATGCCCTCATCCTCGCCACCGGCCTGCTCGGCGTCCTCGTCAACCTCGCCGCACGGTGGGTCGAGAGGCGCGTCCTGGCCTGGCATCCGTCGATCCGCGGGGAGGTCGCGGCATGAAGATCCTCAAGGCTTTCCTCTACGGGATCGGGCTCCCGGTCCTGCTCATCGCGCTGTGGTGGGCGGCAACCTCGGGCGCTCCGAACTTCTTCGTGCCCACCCCGGGCGCGCTCGCCGAGAAGTTCCCGGCCACCTGGTTCGGGGACCGGCTCCTCACGGACATGCTCCCCAGCATCCTGAGGCTCCTGGCGGGACTCGCCGTGGCGATCGTCCTGGGCATCGTGCTCGGCCTGCTCGTGGGCCTGAGCCCCGTGCTGCGGGCGCTCACCGAACCGGTCTTCGAGTTCTTCCGCGCCATCCCGCCGCCCGTGCTCGTTCCGGTGCTCATGCTCATCGTCGGCATCAACGACTCGATGAAGGTCGCCGTGATCGTGTCGGGCTGCGTGTGGCCCGTGCTGCTGAACACCATCGAGGGCGTCCGCGCCATTGACCCGGTGCAGAACGAGACCACCCGCTCCTATGGGATCACGGGCTTCAGCAGGGTCCGGTACCAGATCCTGCCCTCGGCCGCGCCGCAGATCTTCGCCGGTGTGCGCCAGAGCCTCTCGATCGGCCTGATCCTCATGGTGATCTCGGAGATGTTCGCATCCTCGTCCGGCCTCGGGTTCACCATCGTGCAGTTCCAGCGCTCGTTCGCGATCCCCGAGATGTGGTCCGGGATCGTCGTCCTGGGCCTCATCGGCGTGGCCATGTCGCTCATCTTCCAGTGGATCCAGCGGATCGTCCTCCGCTGGTACAACGGCCTTAAAGAGGTAGAGAATGCAGCCTGACCAGACCCAGACCGTCCCCCGCGGGCGCACCCTCCCCGAGGGCGAGGCCCTCCTCTCCGTGCGCGGCGTGAAGAAGGTCTACCGCACGGACGCCGGCCCCGTCGAGGCAGTCCGGGACCTCACGTTCGACCTCGGCCACAACGAGCTCGCGTGCATCGTCGGGCCGTCGGGCTCGGGCAAGACCACCCTGCTCAAATGCATCGCCGGCCTGCTCTCCACGACCGAGGGAGAGGTGGTCCTGGACGGGAAGAAGGTCACGGGGCCGCCCAAGAAGATGGCTGTCGTGTTCCAGGAGTACGGCCGGTCCCTGTTCCCGTGGCTGCGCGTCAAGGACAACGTGGAGCTCCCGCTCAAGAACGCGGGCGTCCCGAAGGCCGAGCGGGAGAAGCTCGTCAGCCAGGCCCTCGAGGCCGTGGGCCTCGCGCACGTCCCGCGGTCGTACCCCTGGCAGCTCTCGGGCGGCATGCAGCAGCGCGTGGCCATCGCGCGTGCGGTCGCGTACCAGCCCGAGGTGCTCCTCATGGACGAGCCCTTCGCAGCAGTCGACGCCCAGACCCGTGCCGACCTCGAGGACCTCATCCGGCGGATCTGGAAGGACCTCGGCGTCACCGTCCTGTTCGTCACGCACGACATCGACGAGTCGGTGTACCTGGGCCAGCGCGTGATCATCCTCTCGTCCTCGCCGACGGTGGTGCAGGAGGACCTCGTGATCGACCTGCCCGCCGAGCGAGACCAGCTCGAGACCCGTGCCCTGCCGCGCTTCACCGAGCTCCGGCACCACGTCTACGAGCAGATCCAGCTGGCGAAGCAGGGGCACCGTCCCGACGCGAGGTGACGCCCGTGGGGCGAGGGCCGGTGCGCTGGACCCGGGACAGCAGGCTCAGGCGAGCCAGTCCACCACACGGGCCAGCATGCGCCGGCCCTCCTCCTCGAACGCGGGGTCGCCGACGTCGTGGGCCCACACGATCGTCCCCAGAGACTGCAGGATGTTGTCGAGGCGCCATGAGCCCGCCTCCCGGGCCGGGTCGCGGCCGTAGCCGGCGTAGAACGCCGCCCGCAGCCGTGCGGCGTCGGGCGTCCCCCGCCGGTCCGGCTCGAACCACTGGTGTTCGAGCCGGACGAGGTCGGTGACCCACGGCCGGTACCCGGCGCGGCCCCAGTCGATGACGGACACGCTCCCGCCGGCGGACGGATCGCCGTCGACGAGCCAGTTGCGCGGTGTGTAGTCGCCGTGGGTCGCATACAGGAGCCGCGGCTCCGGCCTGTGCGCCTGTGCCGCGCGCTCGACGGCGCGCAGGTGGGCTGCGGGGGCCAGGCCCCTGGCGCGGCCGAGGAAGTCGCCGACCTTGTTCAGCGCCGCGGGGTCATAGCTGGCCGTCTTCTCACCGGGCACGTGGACGAGCGAGAGGAGCTGGCCGGCCTGGCGGAACGCCTCCTCGGACCGCTCGTGGGCGCTCCCTTCGAGGAGGCGGCCGGGCAGCCACGTCGTGACGAGGACGCCCGCGCGGGTGTCGGCGTGGAGGAGCCGGGACGCCCGCGGCGGGTCGAGCGAGGCGAGCGGCACCGTCATCCGGCGATGGGCCCGCACCTCACGCTGGATGTGGTGGCCCGTCTCGGACGCCTTCACGACGGCGGTCCCGCGCGCCGTCCGCACCCGCAGGACGTGGATGCCCTGGACCCCCCACGAGAGGTCCTCGAGCACCTCCCAGGCCCCGAACCACGCCTCGAGTAGGGCGATCTGCCCGGCGTTCAGCGGCGTGGAATCGGTCACCCTCCCACGGTACTTTCCCCCGCCGACCTGGTCCGGATATGGGACTTCGGCACTCGGTTAAGGGGCGCTGGGCTGCCTTCAGAAGGGAAAAAGCCCGGAAAACCGCGGAAACACGCGGGTTTCTGCTGGCGTCGCGCCTCCCAACTGGTAAGTTGCGGTAACAGCAGGCCCCGGGCGAAAGCCGCGCGGGGACTGGCATGAACAATCCACACGTCCAGGAGGACACATGGCTAAGAACCGCAGCGAGCTGGTTGCAGAGGTTGCCGGCAAGACCAGCCTGAGCCAGACCGCCGTCAATGGTGTGCTCGACGCACTGTTCGAGGTCTTCGAGACCTCCGTCGCGAACGGTGAGAAGGTCAGCATCCCGGGCTGGCTCGCCGTCGAGCGCACCGAGCGTGCCGCCCGCACCGGCCGCAACCCCCAGACCGGCGCCGCCATCGAGATCCCGGCCGGCTACAGCGTCAAGCTCACCGCGGGCTCGAAGCTCAAGGCCGCAGCGTCCGGCAAGTAAGGCTTTTCCCTTCTCAGGGGGCGGCGGGAGGCACCGCTGCCCCCTGAGGGCGTTAAGGCCCCCACCCGGTGGTGGAGATCCGTCCCGGGCCGGTGGGGGAGAATGGACAGGTGCCTCGTTCTGCTCTTCCCGTCCGTCCGCCCGCCCACGACACCGCCACGGGCGGACCCGTGCGCGGCTGGGCGATCGGAGCAGGCGTCGCGGTGCTGGCGGCGCTCGCTGCAGGGCTCCTGTTCTCCGGGGCGGCCGGCCCGCGGCAGGTGCTCGACCCGGGTGCCCTCGTCCGGTGGGGCCTCCCTGTCGCGAAGGCGGTGCTCAACGTCTCCCTCGCGCTGGTGATCGGAGGGATCACCTTCGCCGTGGGCGTCCTGCCCCGGTACCCCTCGCGACGGCGTACCGACCACGGGCACGACGACGCCGATGAGCACCCCGCCTTCACGCGGTCCCTGCGCATTGCCACCGCGGGCGCCATCGCGTGGACGATCAGCGCGATCGCCGTCCTCGTCCTGACCCACTCGGACCTCGTGGGGCAGCCCCTCTCCGGCAGCGCGGACTACACCAAGCAGCTGGTCTTCTTCATGACCGACCTGGACGTCGGGCGCGCCTGGCTCAGCATGGTGATCATCGCGGCAGTCGTGGCGACCCTCCTGTTCGCGGTCCGATCGCTCACGGGCCTTGCCCTCACCGGGCTCCTCGCTCTCGGGGGCCTCGTCCCGCTCGCGCTGATCGGGCACTCCGCCAGCGCCGGCGACCACGAGGGTGCCATCAACTCCCTCGGCCTGCACCTCGTCGGAGCCTCGCTCTGGCTCGGCGGCGTCGGCGTCCTGGCCCTGCTCGGACGGACCCTCGCCGGCGGTGCGGACCGCCCGGGTTCCGCGGCCGACGGGAGTGGGGGACGCGCCGTCGTGCGTGCTGCCGACGCGACCGAGGCCGCGCTGCGGCGGTTCTCCGCGCTCGCGCTGTTCGCATTCCTGCTCGTCGTGGCGTCCGGCGTCATCAACGCCCTGATCCGGCTCCCGAACCTCGGCGACCTCGTCGGGTCCGCGTACGGGCAGCTGATCCTCGTCAAGACGGCCCTCGCCCTCGTGCTCGGCGGGATCGGCTTCATGCACCGCCAGTGGGTCATCCCGCAGCTGGGCCGCGGGGCGTCGGCGCGCCGGGTGCTGTGGCAGCTCATCGGCGTCGAGCTCGTCGTGATGGGCGCGGTGTCCGGGGTCGCGGTCGCACTGTCGCGCTCCGCGCCGCCCGAACCGACGACCTACGCCCCGGACGCCTCGCCGGCCTTCATCCTCACCGGCTACGAGCTCCCGCCCGAGCTCACCCCTGCACGCTGGCTGACCGAGTGGCGCGCCGACTGGCTCTGGGTCGCCGTGGCACTGTTCGGCGCCGTCACGTACGCGCTCGGGATCGTCAAGGTGGTGCGGCGCGGCGACTCGTGGCCTTGGGCGAGGGCGCTGACGTGGTTCGTGGGACTTGCCGCGCTCACCTACATCACGAGCGGGCCGCCGGCCGTGTACGGGCGCGTCCTGTTCTCCGCGCACATGGTGGACCACATGATGCTCACGATGGTCGCACCGATCTTCCTCGTGCTCGGGTCCCCGATCACGCTCGCCCTCAAGGCGCTCACGCCCCGCGGCGACGGCAGCCGGGGGCTGCGCGAGTGGATCCTCGTGTTCGTGCACTCCAAGTGGTCGCAGCTCGTGACGCACCCGCTCTTCGCCGCCGCGAACTTCGCCGGGTCGATCATCCTGTTCTACTACTCGGACATCTTCGGGTACGCCATGCGCGACCACGTGGGCCACGAGCTCATGAACCTGCACTTCACGCTCACGGGGTACATCTTCGTGCTGACGATGATCGGCTCTGATCCGCTCCCGCGCCGTGCCCCGTACCCGCTGCGGCTTCTGCTCCTGTTTGCGACCATGGCGTTCCACGCCTTCTTCGGCGTGGCCATCATGGGCTCCGACATCCTGCTCGAGCCCGGGTACTTCGGCAATCTGGGGCGGACGTGGGGGCCCTCCGCGATCGCCGACCAGCAGGCCGGCGGCGCCGTGGCCTGGGGCATCGGCGAGATCCCGACTCTCTTCGTGGCCATCGGGGTGGCGGTCATGTGGTCCACCTCGGACGCCCGGGAGACGCGACGCCGGGACCGCGCCGCGGACCGCGACCACGAGGCCGAGCTCGAGGCGTACAACGCGATGTTCTCTCGCCTCAACGAGCGCGACCGCTCCCGGGGGCAGTAGGCGCCCTCCCCGCCGAGGTCACCCCGTGTGGTGCCGAGGTCACCCCGTGTGGTGCCGAGGTCACCGGTGCGGTGCCGGATCGGCGTCGGTGGGGGTGACTTCGCGCGCACACGGGGTGACCTCGGCGTCGGTGGGGTGACATCGCGCGCACACGGGGTGACCTCGGCGTGTGGGTGCGGCGACGCGCGGCGTAACGTGGGGAAGAAAGCCCGGGATAATGGGGTTGCCCCTTAAAGCCCCGCTCGACCATGCATGAGGAGTGCCCGTGACCGCAGAATCCACTGAGGACCAGCGCAGCGCCGGAGCCCTGCGCGCTGACTCCGTGCGCACCGCCCGTCGCGTCCGCGCGAGCGAGCTCGGCGGCCGGGCCTGGCTCAACACGGGCGGCAAGGAGCTGGACCTCGCGGCGCTGCGGGGCAAGATCGTCCTCCTCGACTTCTGGACCTTCTGCTGCATCAACTGCCTCCACGTCCTCGACGAGCTGCGCCCGCTCGAGGAGAAGTACAGCGACGTCCTGGTCACCGTCGGCGTGCACTCGCCCAAGTTCGAGCACGAAGCGGACCCGGCGGCGCTCGCGGCCGCGGTGGAGCGCTACGAGATCCACCACCCGGTCCTCGACGACCCTGAGCTGCTCACCTGGCAGGCATACACGGCGCGCGCGTGGCCGACCCTCGTCGTCGTCGACCCCGAAGGCTACATCGTCGCGCACCTGTCCGGGGAGGGCCACGGCGGCGGCCTCGGCGTGCTGGTAGAGGAGCTCGTGGCCGAGCACGCGGCCAAGGGCACGCTCCACCGCGGCGACGGCCCGTACGTCGCGCCCGAGCCCACCGCGGGCACCCTCCGCTTCCCCGGGCAGGCAGTGCCGCTGCCCAACGGCAACTACCTCGTCGCCGACACCGGCCACCACCGCCTCGTCGAGCTGCGCCCGGACCTCACCACGGTCGAGCGGGTCATCGGCTCCGGCACGAAGGGGCACCTCGACGGCCAGGCCGAGGTCGCCCAGTTCAACGAGCCGCAGGGCATCGCCGTCCTGCCGGCATCGGTCGCGTGGCAGACCGGCTACGAGGCCATCGTCGCGGACACGGTCAACCACCGTCTCCGCGGCGTCACCCTCAGCTCCGGCTACGTGCAGACCCTCGCTGGGAACGGCGTCCAGCGGCTCCTCGACGCGGGCCCTGCCCGGGTGGACGGCGACGGCGCGGGCACGTGGGCCAAGGCCGGGAAGGACGACGCCGGCGCTGCCGCCACCGCCGCGGCCGGCTCGCCGTCGGACGGTTCCGGGGCACCCCACGACGTGTACGCCGGCGACGCCGAGGACATCGGCTACCTCGGGCACGGCACCGGTGTCTCGCTCTCCTCGCCCTGGGACGTCGTGTGGAGCGAGAAGCTCGGCAAGGCGGTCGTGGCGATGGCCGGCACGCACCAGATCTTCACGTTCGACCCCCTCACCAACGAGGTCACGATTCTCGCCGGCTCGGGCCTCGAAGGACTCCTCGACGGGTCCGGGCCGCAGTCCTGGTTCGCGCAGCCGTCCGGGCTCGCCGTCGACCCTTCCGGGGACCTCTGGGTCGCCGACTCCGAGACGTCCGCCCTGCGTCGCCTGCGCCTCGGCGATTCCGGGCGGAACGGGGACGTCGTCGTCGAGACGGCCGTGGGCAAGGGGCTCTTCGACTTCGGCTTCCGCGACGGCGACTCGGACACCGCCCGCCTCCAGCACCCGCTCGGCGTGACGGTCCTTCCCGACGGCTCGGTCGCCATCGCGGACACGTACAACGGCGCCGTGCGCCGGTACGAGCCCGCGACCGGCGCCGTCTCCACGCTCGCGAGGGGACTCGCGGAGCCCGCGGACGTGGTCGTCGTCGTGCCCGAGGAGGGCGAGCCGCTGCTGCTGGTGACCGAGACGAACCGGCACGAGCTGGTCCTCGTGCCGCTTCCGAAGGAAGCGCAGCAGGTCGACGAGGGCGAACGCCAGACGCAGCGTCCCCGCACCGCCGTCGCCGCCGGCCCACTCGACCTGAAGGTGCGTTTCGCCGCTCCGACCGGGCAGAAGCTCGACGACCGGTGGGGCGACCCGACCCAGCTGAAGGTGTCCTCGACCCCGCCCGAGCTGCTGCTCGGCGGCACGGGGACGTCGCAGGGCCTCGCGCGCACGCTTGAGCTCAACCCCGGGATCGCCGAGGGCGTCCTGCACATCACCGCCCGTGCCGCTGCCTGCGACGGCGCGCCCGGCGAGGAGATCCCTGACCACGCCGCCTGCCACCTGTACCAGCAGGACTGGGGCATCCCGGTGGTGCTCCGGGACGGGGCGGACTCGGCGCTCACGCTGGACCTCCGCGGCATGGACTGACGCGGGAGGTGACCTCCGGGAGGTGACTCTCAGGAGGTGACCTCTAGGAGGTGACTCTCAGGAGGTGACCCCCGGAGGGGCGGCTGCGTGATTGGCCTACTTGAACTGGGGCGTGACCGTGATGGCCGTGTCGGTGACGTCGAGGCGGGCCGAGAACTCGTAGCCGAGCTCCTCGTCGAGGGGCTGGCGCGCGCCCGTGAAGAGGTTGATCTGGGTGGCCTTGAGCCGCGCCGTGCCGGTCAGAGGGGCCACGACCCAGTGGCCCTCGAACGGCTCGACGGACACCTTCGGGTACGTCTCGACGCTCCACTGGATGGTTCCGTCCTGGATGCGGCTGTTCGTGGCCAGGGCGAAGGGGCAGTCCGGCTGGAGCCGCTGCTGCTGCGTGGCCGTCCGGGCGCACTCGTCCAGGTAGCCGCGCACCTTGGTCTCGATTGACTCGACGAGCTGCGGCGTCGCCTTGGTCGCGAGGCTCATGGCCGGCGTCCCGCTCGTGCCGCTCACGACGACGGCGCTCGGCTCGGCGGCGAACTGCTCGCCCTGGAGCGAGCCCACGTACGAGCCGGGGTAGAAGACGGGAAACGCGTTGGCTCCGCCGGGCATGTTCACGGCCACGCCGTTCACGGTGGCCCGCGCGGAGTTCACCACGGTCGCCTGGAGCGTGGGGAGCGTGCCGCGGACCATCTGCCAGCGGGGGAAGAACAGCCAGTCGGTGCCCGTCCGCTCGAGGCGGAAAGTGCTGTCGTGCCGGCCGCCGTCCACGGTGTAGTGGACGGTCACGGAGGCGTGGTCGTCGTCGGACTCGGTGGTCTCGAACGCGAGGTCCTGCACCCGGCTCATCGAGTCGCGCAGCGGCGTCCCGTCGAGGAGGGCCGGGCTGCCGGGCGGGACCTGGGCGCGGAGGACGCCCAGGGCGCGGGCGCCGTCGCCGGCCTGGAGGGCGGCGATGTAGCTGCGCACGGGCTGCTCGGGCCCGGAGACCGTGGACTTCACCGTCCGCACGGCGACGACCGAGCCCACAATCGCCACCACGAGGGCCAGCAGCCATGCGGCGGCGACCCTGAGGAGGGCGGGACTCTTCTGCACTCGCCCCAGCCTACCAACGCGGGCGGGGCCGACGAACGCGGGGGCGGGGCCGCGCCCAGGGCGGCCCCACACCCAGGGCGGGGACGGCTAGCTGCGCCGCCGGCGGGAGGACGTGCCGAACATCCCGCGCATGAGCTCGCGGCCCAGCTGGGTCCCGAAGGAGCGGGCCATCGACTTCAGCCCGCCGCCCAGCGCACCGCCCAGGCTGCCCACGACGTCGCCGAGGACGCCGCCGTCGTCGTGCCTCTCGCCGTCGTGCCCCTCGCCGTACCGTCGGTCCGTGTCCCGCGGGGCGGGGGGCTCGAGGTTCGGCGAGGGGAGCGGTGGCGGGGGCGGCAGGGGCGCGCCGGTCTGCGCGGCCGGCTCAGCCGCCTGCTTCTGCTCCGCGGCCTGCTGGAGCTTCTCGTAGGCGGTCACGTTGTCGACGGCGGTCCCGTACCGCGCGAGGAGCGGCGAGGCCTGGACGGTGCTCGCCACGAGCGCGGGGTCCGAGGGGCCCATCTTCGACTCGGGGGCGCGCAGGCGCGTGAGGGCCACCGGGGTCGGGGCGCCCTTCTCGTTCATCACGGTGATGACGGCCTCGCCGATCCCCGCGGAGGTGAGGACCTCCCCGAGGTCGTAGTCGCTCACCGGGAACGTGGAGACGGTGGCCTTGAGCGCCTTCGCGTCCTCGGGCGTGAAGGCGCGCAGGGCGTGCTGGACCCGGTTCGCGAGCTGCCCGAGCACGTCGGCCGGGACGTCCTTGGGGGTCTGGGTCACGAAGAAGATGCCCACGCCCTTGGAGCGGATGAGCCGGACCGTCTGGGTGATCGCCTCGAGGAACGCCTTGGACGCGTTGTTGAACAGCAGGTGCGCCTCGTCGAGGAAGAAGACGAGCTTGGGCTTGTCTGCGTCGCCCACCTCGGGCAGGTCCTCGAAGAGGTCCGCGAGCAGCCACATCAGGAAGGTCGAGAACAGGAGCGGCTTGCTGGCCACCCCCGGGAGCTCGAGGCAGGTGATGACCCCGCGCCCGTCGGGGGCGGTCCGGAGGAGCTCCGAGGTGTCGAACTCGGGCTCGCCGAAGAACTTCTCCATCCCGGCGGCCTCGAGCCCGACGAGCTCTCGGAGGATCACCCCGGCCGTGGCCTTGGAGAGCCCGCCGAGGTTCTCGAGCTCGTCCTTGCCCTCGGCCGAGGTGAGGAACTGGATGACGGCCCTCAGGTCCTTGAGGTCCGTCAGCTCGAGCTGGTTCTTGTCGGCGAAGTGGAAGATGAGCTGCAGACTGGATTCCTGCGTCTCGTTCAGTTCCATGACGCGCGAGAGCAGGATCGGCCCGAACGAGGTGATGCTCGCCCGCACGGGCACCCCGGTGCCTTCGCCGCCGAGCGCGAGGAACTCGACGGGGAACGTCGAGGACTTCCAGTCCTGCCCGAGTCCCTTGGCACGGGCCAGGAGCTTCTCGCTGCCCTCCCCGCCGGTCGCGAGGCCGGTGAGGTCGCCCTTCATGTCCGCCAGGAACACCGGGACGCCGGCCGTGGAGAGCTGCTCGGCGATCATGTGCAGGGTGACGGTCTTGCCGGTGCCGGTCGCGCCGGCCACGAGCCCGTGCCGGTTCATCATGGCCAGAGGAAGGCCCACCTGCGCTTCCGGGCGGACCTCGCCGTCCACGATCGCAGCGCCGAGGGCCACCGTCGCGCCCTCGAAGACGTAGCCCTTCTGGATGGTGGACAGCTTCTCGTCGGTCGTCTTCGCCGTGCTGGTCTTCGCCGCGCTCGATTCAGCCATGCGGCTCAGCTTAGCGGCGAGTGACCCGCGTCATGCTGCTCGGCGGGCATCATGTCCGCGAGAGCCTCCTCCAGACTGGTGAGCGGAAGGTCCGGGAACTCGGCGCGGCCGGGGGCGGGATCGAAGGACTCGTCGCCCGAGTCCTCCCACACGCCCGCCCCAGCCACCCGGGCCAGGAACGGCGAGAACGGCTTCGCGGCCACGGCCATGACGCGGAGCACCGGCGTCGGCACGCGCTGCACCGACCCCCGGGCCGCCTTCGCGATCATCGCCCCTGCAACTTCGTTGGCGGTGTGCGTCGCGGAGCCCCACTCGATCACGCGGTTCCTCAGGGCGGGGTCGGTCAGGGCGCGCATGACGACGGCCGCGGCGTCGTGCGCGGACGTGAAGGTCACCGGGGCCTCACCCGAGCCGAAGACGGGCACCTTGCCCTTGGACGCCAGACCCTCGCGCATGATGTCGAGGCGCTGTTCGAGGATGGCTCCGAGGCGCACGATGGTCCACGCCATGCCCGAGGTGCGGGTGGCCTCCTCGGCTGCCGCCTTGCAGCGCAGGTACTCGATGGGGGCATCCGCGGCAGCGCCGTGCATCGACATCATCACGAGGTGGCCGACGCCGGCCTGTGCCGCCGCGCGCACAAGCCGGATCGCGCCGTCGCGGTCGACGCTGCGCTCGTCGGCGCCCTTGGGGATGCCGAAGCCCGAGGCGGCAAAGACGACTTGGCTGCATCCGTCGACCGCACGGCGGCAGTCGGATTCGGAGGCGAGGTCCCCGCGGACGTACTCGGCGCCGTCGTCCGCCCGGCGTCCTGCCGGAGTGCCGGGGGAGGGGGCTGGGAACGGCTGGGAGGCGCCGCGCGCCATGACGCGCACGCGCTCGCCCCTGCGGAGCAGCTGGGCGACGAGTTCGCGGCCGAGGCGGCCGGTGCCGCCGACGACGAGGATCATGGCCGGCCTCCCGTCCCCACGCCGGTGGCGTCGCGGACGGCGGCGTCGACGTCGCCCGATGCGTGCTCGACAGGTTCGAGGTAGAAGCGGACGGCCGAGATGAGGTCGTTCTCGAGGGTGAAGACCGAGACGCCGACGAGATCGACGGGCACACCGTCCCGTCGGGTGCCGCGCTGCCCCCACTCGACCCACACCATGCCGTCGGACGCCGTTGTCGCGCGGACGACGAAGGGCTGGACGTCTGGGATGGCCGCGAGGATGGAGGACCAATTCTTCCGGACCTGGTCGCGACCGGTGAAGCCGCGGTCTGGGTGGATCGGGGTCTCGTTGAGGTAGTCCTCGGCGAAGCAGGAGACCATGCCGTCGAGGTCGTGGCGGCTGATGGCCTCGAAGACCCGGCGGACGGGCCCGGCGGGGAGGAGGTCGATTCCTGAGGCGTCCATGAGGTGCTCCTGTGGTGCTGGGGAAGTGGAGGCTGGTACGCTCAATTTCAATACAGTCAACTGTATTGATTGGAGTATAGGTCCGATGCCACAGGCGGTCAACGGCTCTGGCCGCCCCCGCGGCTACGATGCGTCCCGGCGACGGCAGCGCGCGGAGGCGTCGCGGCGCGAGGTGCTCGCGCAGGCGCGTGAGCTGCTGCTGTCCCAGGGGTTCGGCGCGACGACGGTGGCGCAGATCGCGCGGGCAGCGGGCGTCTCGGCGGAGTTCGTGTACAAGAACTTCGGCGGGAAGCCGGGCCTGGTCCGGGCAATCTGGGATCAGAGCCTCCTCGGTTCCGGCGATGTGCCCGCCGAACAGCGCTCCGACACGGCCCAGGCGGAGGCGACGGATCCGCACGCACTGATGGAGCAGTTCGGGCGGTTCGTCGCCGAGATCAGTCCCATCGGGTCCCCGGTCCAGCTTCTCATCCGCGACGCAGCCGCGAGCGGGGACGACGAGATGGCGGCGCTGCTGGGTGACGTCGACGACGCCCGGTACCGGCGCATGCTGCACAACGCCCGGCAGGTCCTCGCGCGTGGGTTCCTCAGGCCCGGACTCTCGGAGACGGATGTCGCAGATGTGTTCTTCGCGTCCACGACTGCGGAACTCTACGAATCCCTTGTCCTCAAGCGGGGGTGGCCGCCGGAGCGCTTCGGGCAGTTCATCGCACGAACCCTCGAGGCCAACCTGCTTGGGACATGACTCCTCAACGCAGGGACATGACCCTCGTCAGGAGAGGAGCGCCGCCATGCCGGCCATCGCCGGGACGGCGACGACGGTCGTGATCAGCACCGTGTCCTTCGCGACCACGATCCCGTGGCGGTAGCGCTGGGCGGCGATATAGACGTTCTGCGCGGTGGGCAGGGCGGCCGTGACGACCGCGGCGAAGAGCTCGTGCCCGCCGAGCCCCAGCGCGAACCGGGCGAACACGAAGGCGATGAGCGGGTGCACCACGACCTTCAGCGTCGAGGCGAGGGCCGTGTCGAGGCGCCGCCCGTCGTCCGCGCGCAGCGGCCGCGAGCCGTGCAGGGAGATGCCGAACGCCATGAGCATCGCCGGGATCGCCGCGCCGCCGATGAGGTGGATCGGCTGCATGATGAGCTCCGGCGGCGTCCACCGCGTTCCGGCGAGCACGAGGCCGATCAGCGAGCCGATGATGTTCGGGTTCGTCACGATGGGGAGCACGAACTGCGCCGCGCGGGCCAGCCCCGGCTTCGCGGTCGCCGTCGTGCCGTCGAGGAGGAGCAGGTACGACGGCGTGAAGAGGGCCAGCTGGAAGATCAGCAGCGGCGCGACGAAGCTCGCGTCCCCGAGCACGAACACCGAGATGGGGATGCCCAGGTTCCCCGAGTTCGCGACGGAGGCGCTCATGGAGGCAATGAGGGCCTCGGGGGTGCCGCGCCCGCGAAGCCAGCGGAACACCACGAACGAGACGAGGCCGATTGCGGTGGAGCTGACAGCGATCACGAGCAGGTGGGTGGAGAAGACGGCCCGCAGGTCGGAGCGCGCGAGGGTCTCCAGCAGGAGCGCCGGGCTGGCCACGAAGAAGGAGAGCCGGCTGAGCACTGCCTGCGCGCCGTCGCCCAGGATTCCTTGGCGGGCGCAGAACCATCCCACGCCGATGATGGCCCAGACGACGGCGAAGCCCTCGAGGACGCCTAGCATCGGCGGCCCCGTGCGCGCGTGGACGGGAAGCGGTTTCTCGGGGGCATGACCCCAGCCTAGCGCCTGCCCGCGGTGCCCGGCCGGGGACTAGTTCAGGTGCGCCTGGATGGCGAAGGGCGGACGGAGCATGCCGGCCCCGTTCCCCTCGGCCGGGTCGGTGCCGAGCTGGACGATCTTGTTCTCGGCGTCGACGTGGACCACTGTCGGGACGAACTCGCGCGCCTCGGCGTCGGACATCGAGGCGTACGTGATGAGGATGACCAGGTCCCCCTCGTGGATGAGGTGGGCCGCGGCGCCGTTGATGCCGATGACGCCGGAGCCGCGCTCGCCCGCGATCGTGTAGGTCTCGAGGCGGGCGCCGTTGGTGATGTCGACGATCGAGACGAGTTCGCCGGGCAGGATGTCGGCGGCCTCGAGCAGGTCAAGGTCGATCGTCACCGAGCCGACGTAGTGGAGGTCAGCGTGCGTGACCGTGGCGCGGTGGATCTTGGACTTGAACATTGTGCGGTTCATCGCGCCCAATTCTACTCCGGCCGCCGCGCCGGCTCTGTGGCGTGCGCCTCACGTGCGCCCCAGCGTGCGTCCGAGGATCGCCTCCGTGAGGGCATCCACCGCCGCCGAGTTCGCCAGGGGGTTGCGGATGAGCGTGAAGTCGACGTCCCCCACCGGGGGCAGGTCGAAGCGGTGGGTGATGATCTTCAGGTCCGTCGGCACGAGCGTCGTGGGCATGACGGCCACGCCCAGGCCTGCGCGGATCGCCGCGAGGACGCCCGCGATCTGCTTGGTGCTGCAGGTGACCTTCCACCGCCGCCCGCTCGCCTCGAGCGCCTGGATCGCCAGCGTGCGGGACAGGCTCGGCGCGGGATAGGCGACGAGCGGCACCGGGTCGCCCGGGTCCAACGCGGTCTCCTCCACCCCGACCCAGGAGAAGGTGTCCTGCCGCACCACCGTGCCCTCCTGGGCCCCGGCCACCCACTTGATGAACACGAGGTCCAGCTGGCCAGCCTTGAGCCGGCGGTGGAGGTCGTCGCTCTGGCTCACCGTCAGCTCGAGGTTCAGCTGGGGGTAAGCGCGCCGGAACTCGCGCAGGATCCGGGGCAGGCCGGTGATCGCCAGGTCGTCCGCCGTGCCGAAGCGCAGGCGCCCGCGCATGGCCTCGCCGCGGAAGTAGCGCACGGCGTCGTCGTGCGCGGCCAGGATCGTCCGGGCGAAGCCGGCCATCGCGTCGCCGTTGTCCGTCAGCCGCACCCCGTGGGTGTCCCGGACGAGGAGGAGGCGCCCGGCGGCCTTCTCGAGCTTGGCGACATGCTGGCTCACGGTGGGCTGGGCCAGGCGCAGCCGCTCGGCCGCGAGCGTGAAGCTCAGATTCTCCGCGACGGCAAGGAAGCTGCGCAGTTGGGTCGGGTCGAACATGGTGGGAATGCTCCCCGAAAGCATTGCGGACCGCAATAGCAGTTAGAGGAGGAATAATCTTCCGCAATTGAATGGGCCCTGCCTAGCGTGGAGGCAGTCGACTTTCCAGGCCTTACGCTCCCGAACGACACCAGGACTCCTCCGTGACCTCGCCCAGCTCAGCCCTGCCCTCAACTACGTCGGACAACCACTGCACCGCCTCCACGCCCCACCGCCGCCCCGCCGCGGTCCCGCCGACCGGACCGATCGCCGTCGTGCCCGAGCGGCTCCCATGGCGGCACACCTTCATCTCGCTCTCCGTGCGGAACTTCCGCCTCTTCGCCGCCGCGCACTTCGTCGCGGTGGTCGCGCTGTGGATGCAGCGCATCGCCCAGGACTGGATCGTGCTCGAGCTCTCCGGGTCGGTGACGGCCGTCGGCGTCACCGTTGCGCTCCAGTTCCTGCCCGTGCTCCTGCTCGGGCCCTGGGGCGGCCTCATGGCGGACCGCTTCTCCAAGCGCCGCCTCCTCCAGGGCTGCGCCGTGGCCTCCGCGCTGTGCGCCGCTGCCCTCGCGGCCCTGGCGCTCACCGGCGCGCTCGCCGTCTGGCACGTGTACGGCATCGCGCTCCTGCTCGGGATGGTCACCGTGCTGGACCAGCCGGCGCGGCAGGTCTTCGTCAACGAGCTCGTCGGGCCCGCCTACCTGCGCAACGCGATCAGCGTGAACTCCACGACCTTCCAGCTCGGCGCCCTCATCGGACCCGCGGTGGCCGGCTGGCTCCTCACCGCCGTCGGCGGCGGGTGGGCGTTTGCGATGAACGCCGTCGCGTGCCTCGTCACGGCGTGCGCGCTCGGTGCCCTCCGGCGCGACGAGCTCACCGTCGCCCCGCCCACGCCCAAGTCGCCCGGCATGCTGCGGGAGGCGTTCGCCTACGCGTGGCGCAAGCCGACGATCCGCTGGCCCTGGGCCCTGGCGGGCGTCGTGGCCGTGTTCGCGATGAGCCTGCCGGTGCTCCTCGCCGCCTACGCCGAGCACGTCTTCGGCGTGGGCGCGGCAGGGTACGGGCTCCTCAACACCATGGTCGCCGTCGGGGCGCTCAGCGGGGCGATCGCCTCGGCGCGGAGGGT
The DNA here is from genome assembly GCF_002224485.1 of Sinomonas sp. R1AF57. GTDB lineage: Bacteria > Actinomycetota > Actinomycetes > Actinomycetales > Micrococcaceae > Sinomonas > Sinomonas flava. The sequence goes on along the minus strand of NZ_CP022463.1, from coordinate 3,103,397 downwards.
TCGGCTGAGCCTGCGCACGGTGGTCCTCGGCGCGGGCCTGCACGGGTCGATGCTGGCGCTCGCCGCGCTGGCGCCCTCGCTCCCGGTCTTCTGCGCGCTCGTCGCCGTCACCGGCTTCTGCGCCCTCCTGTTCCTCACGAGCGCGAACCAGCTCGTCCAGACCAGCTCCAACGTGGGGATCCGTGGCCGGGTCATGAGCCTGTACACGATGGTGCTCATCGGTGGACAGGCGCTCGGGGGCCCGCTCCTGGGCTGGCTCGCCGAGCACGTCGGCCCCCATGCCGCGATGCTCGTCTCCGGAGGTGTGCCAGCCGTCGCCGCGGGGGTGCTCGGGCTGGTCCTGTGGAGCGCAGCCAGGCGCCGGGTCTAGCGCGGCGGCCTGCTGGCCCGGCGAGCCGGGCGGGCGCGCGGGGCGAGAAAACCCCCGGTCCGGGGACCGGGGGTTCGTGGAGCGGCCGACGGGAATCGAACCCGCGTATCTGGCTTGGGAAGCGAGCGCTCTGCCATTGAGCTACGGCCGCGTTGCCCTGAGGCTTCCCCCAGCTTACAACACCGCCGGGGGTGGTCTGCGCAACCGGCGCGACGACCGCGGTCCGCGTGAACCGCGCGGGGAAGCGGCGCGCTCAGATGGCCGTGCGCCGTCGTGCGCTGCGGTAGGCCGACGGCGACATGCCCACCGCCTGCGCGAAGTGGGACCGCAGGTTCGCCGCCGAGCCGATGCCGGTGCGCTCGGCGATCCGCTCCACGGGGAGCTCCGTGGACTCGAGGAGGCGGCGGGCGGCGTCGAGCCGGCGCTCGAGCAGCCACTGCGTCGGCGAGGTCCCGGCCACGGCCTCGAAGCGCCGGTACAGGGTGCGGCGGCTCATGCGGGCCCGGCGGGCCATCGCGTCGGGGCCGATGGGGGCGCGGAGGTTCTTCAGCGCCCAGTCCATCGCGTGCCGCAGCGGATCGGGCGGGAGCGGCTGCCCGACCGATTCCAGGTACTCCGACTGGGCCGCCCCGCGCCGCTCCGCCACCACCATCCGCCGCGCGACGCTCGCTGCGACCGCCTCGCCGAAGTCCTCGCGCACGAGCTCGAGGCACAGCTCCACCCCGGCAGCGGTGCCGGCGCTCGTGTAGACCCCGGGGCCGGAAGTGAACAGGACGTCCCTGCGCAACCGGACCGCCGGGAAAGAGGCCTCGAAGTCCTCCCAGTTCATCCAGTGTGTCGTGGCGTCGCGGCCGTCCAGCAGCCCTGCCTGTGCGAGCAGGTATGCACCGGAGCACAGCGACGCGATCCGCGTGCCCCTCGCCGCGGCGGCCCGCAGCTCCGCCAGGAGCGGCTCGTGCGCGGCATGGTCCAGCTGCAGGCTCCGCTCGCACGCGGGGACGATGATCGTGTCCATCTCGCGCAGCGCTGCGAGCGGCGCGGCGGACGACGGCGTGAGGCCGCCCGCCGCCGTGATCTCGCCTGCCTCGCCCCGCACCATCGTGAGCTCGTACCACGGATCGTGCAGGTCGGGACGGGAGATCCCGAAGACCTCGCACGGAATCGCGAGCTCGAAGACGGGGAGGTTGTCCGTGAGGACCAGTCCCACGCGGTGGGGGACCGGGAGGGCGGCCGGAGCGTCATTCGTCGCATCCATGGCACAAATCTAGCGCTCATCGGCACGGAACGCACTCGTCGGTTCGGGGGCAGGTTCCTAGTGTTGGGGGCATGAGTTCAGACGTGGAAGTCCGGGCAGGCGCAGGCGCCGCGGGAACCCTCGGGCGAGTCCGAGGGCTCGCCTACTACCTCGGGGCCGTCCTCGGCACGGGCGTCATCGCGCTCCCGGCCCTGGCATACCGCGCTGCGGGGCCGGCGAGCCTGGCTGCGTGGGCAGCCCTCGTCGCGGCGTCGGTCCCCATTGCCTGGACCTTCGCCTCACTGGGACGTCTGCTGCCCGACGCCGGCGGCGTCTCGACCTACGTCCGCCGGGCGTTCGGCGAGTACTGGGCGACCGCATCCGGATGGTGGTTCTACCTCACGATCCCGCTGGGCATCCCGGCTTCGGCGCTCTTCGCGGGACAGTACGCCGCGCATGCGCTCGGCGCTGCCCACTGGGTGGCTGTGGCAGTCGCGGCCGGGATTGCCGGCGTCGTCTTCGGAGGGGTGTGGGCGGGCGTCAGGAGCTCATCGACGCTGCAGCTCATCGTTGCTGGCACGATCCTCGCGGTCCTCCTCGTCGCTGTCGGGTCGGGCGTGCCGCACGCGGACGTGTCCCGGCTGGCGTCGGCGGCGTCGGTCGGCTGGGGCGGCGTGGGCCAGTCGCTCGCACTGATCGTGTGGGCGTTCGCGGGCTGGGAGGCGATGAGCTACCTCGGGGCGCAGTTCCGCGACCCGCGGCGGGACCTCGGGGTGGTGACCGCGTCGGCGCTCGTGCTCGTGGGCGGCCTCTACCTTGCCCTCGCGGTGGTCTCCGTCCTCGCGCTCGGCGACGGGGCCGGCGGCGACGCGCCCCTTGCGTCGCTCCTCGCGTTCGCGCTCGGCCCTGTCGCCCCCGCACTCACGGCCGCGCTCGCCGTCGTGCTCACGCTCGGCGTGCTCACGAGCTACGCGACTGGCGCGGCCGAGCTGGGGCGGTCCCTGGGGGAGGCGGGGTCGCTGCCGGGGTGGTTCGGCCGGGGGCGCCACTCGCTCGCGGCCGTGACCGCACTGAGCGCGCTCGGGCTGGGGGTGCTGGCTCTGGGGCCGGACACGACCGAGGTACTCGTCCGGCTCGTCACGGCGGCAATCGTCGCGGTCTACGCGGCCGGTCTCGCGGCCGCGGCGCGCATCCTCCCGGCGCGAGGGGAGCGCGTCATGGCGGGGCTCGGGTTCGTCGCCGTCGCCGGGCTCGCCGCCTCGTGCGGGTGGTACCTCGCCTGGCCGGCGGCCCTCGCGGCGGCCGCCGCGTTCCGGCACGCCCGACGGCGGCGGACCGCTGGCCGCCCGGGGTGATGTCGGGGTCGGTAGGGGTGACCTCGGGGTCGGTGGGGGTGACGTCGGCGTCAGTAGGGGTGACGTCGAGGACAGTGGGGGTGACCTCGGCGGTCGGCCTTGCCGGGGGTCTCTGGGGCGCCTAGGGTTCACGCATGGTCGCCGCCGAGCACACAGTCACGATCCGCCGGTCCCCAGCAGACGTCTACGCCTTCCTTGCGGACGGGCTCAACAACGCCCGCTGGCGCCGCAGCGTCCGCTCGGTCTCCCACACCTCCGGGGACCCGGGGACGGTGGGTGCGGTGTACGCGCAGCGCCTCGCGGGGCCCGGCGGCCGCGAGATCGACGGCGACTACGAGATCACCGAGGCCCGCCCGGGGGAGGTGCTGCGGTTCCGGGTCGTTGCCGGCCCAGCCCGCCCGCAGGGGGTCTTCCTCCTGGTCCCCGCGGACGACGGCGCCACGACCGTGAGCTTCGGCCTCACCTTCGAGCCCACCGGAGTCATGAAGCTCATGGGCGGCCTCATCCACAAGACCATGCAGTCCGAGGTCAACGAGCTCGACAGCCTCAAGGCCGTCCTCGAGGGAGCGCCGGCCGGCTGAAGCAGGCCGGCACGCGCCGGCTGTGAGCAGCGGGCGTGCCCCGACGCCCGCTACTGGGCGAGCCGGATCCCGGCCCAGCCGCCGCCGATCACGCGCGAGGCCCCGAAGGCGCCGCCGGCCACCGGCCAGTAGACGAGCGCGCCATCCGGGCGGACCGAGGCGACGCCGACCGTGTTGAGCCCGTCGAGCCCGCGCAGCACCCGGATCGGGCCCATCGAGGACCACCCAGTCCCGATCGTGGCCCGTGCCTCGTCGACGAGGCCCTGCTGCCCGAGCGAGCGGTGCAGGAGAAGCGCGCCGTCCGAACGCCGCACCACGAGGTCCTCGAACCCGTCGCCGCTGAAGTCCACGACATTCCCCTGCCCGGCGGGCATCGAGGTGGCGAGGCGGCCGCGGTCCACGAGGTCGCCGAGCCCGCGGTTCGGGTACAGCCACAGGTTCCCGGCGCCGTCGGCCGCGAGGATTTGCGGGAGCCGGTTGTCCGCGCACCACTCGCCGAGGCTGATCGTCATGGTCTCCCAGCCGGACGAACCGAGCGTCACCGGCGCCGCGAAGCCGCCGCCGGCCAGGCCGCGCAGGAGCGTGAGCCTGCCGTCCTTCCACTGCACGAGCAGGTCCAGGAGCCCGTCGCGGTCCCAGTCCGTGACGTTGACCGTGATCGCGTTCGCATAGCCGGTGCCGAGGTCCGTGGGCGCCCCGTAGCCGCCGCTGCGCGCGGGGTAGGCGCGCAGGGTGCCGTCCGAGGTGACTGCGACGAGGTCCTCGGTGCTCGTCAGCGCGGCCTTCGACATGTCCTGGGCGGTCGGCATGAAGCGCGCCGGCGGCGTGCAGAGGGCCTTGTCCGCCTGGGCCACCGCGACGCCCCCTGCCGAGAGCGTCGGACTGGGGCTCGGCGAGGGCGCGGGCGCCGGGGTACTCGAGCCGTTCGGCGCGTTCAGCGTTCCCGAGGGGAACGAGGTGTACCCGAAGAAGTCCACCACGCCCCACATCGCGTACCGGTTGGGGGTGGCGGGATAGGTCCCGTTCGTGAACGTGATGCCGATGCCGATCACGTTCAGGCGCGGGTCGGTCAGGATCGCGTTGTGCGAGGGGGACGTCTTCCACCACTCGACGAGCTGCGCCGCATCCCGGTCCCACCGCACGGCGATGACCTCGCCCGCGCCGTTGTTCGGGTTCATCGCCCGCGGGTCCGTCCAGAACGACGCCCGGTGCTCGATGACCTCCCGGCTCGCGATGCTGTCCGACCACTCCTGCGCGAGGTCCTGCACCGAGAGGTGGTACTTGACCGGATTCAGGCCCTTCTGCGCGCGGTAGGCGTTGATCGCGTCGAAGACCGCCCGGACCTGGGCGGAGTTGTCGTCCCGGACCAGGTTGCTCGTGTCACCCATGGGCGCAGACAACGGGGAGACGGCAGTGACCCCTGCGTCCATGGCAGCCGGGCCTCGCGCGGCGTCGACCGACTTCACGGGCGGGGGCGTCGGCGCCGTCTGGGGAGCGGCCTGCGGGGCCTGCTCGGCGGCGGCCAGCTGCACCGCTCTCGACCCGCCGCCCGCGTCCGCTGCCCCGGGCGGCGAGGCGGCGGCGTCGTGCGCGGCGGCAGGCTGGGCGGCGACCGCCGGCGCTGTGGCGACGGACGACGGCGGGGACGCGGCCGGCGCTGCGGCGGCGAGGGCCGCGGCGGCCAGCACGGTGACGGCTGTCAGGAATCGTGGCATTCGCAAGCGTCCTTTCCCCGGACCGACCGGGAGGCCGATCACCTGCGTCACGATTGAAACACTAGTCCCGCGTGTCGCAGGCGGCAATCCTCGCGCTCCTGTCACAGCTGTGCTAGGCGAGTGGGGAGACCCCCGGCCTGCGGTACTTTGGGAGGCGTGCTCCTTTCAGATCGCGACATCCGCGCGGAAATCGACGCCCAGCGAATCCAGCTCGCGCCGTACGAACCCGCCATGGTGCAGCCGTCCAGCGTGGACGTGCGGATCGACCGGTTCTTCCGGCTCTTCGACAACCACAAGTACGCCCACATCGACCCTTCCCAGGAGCAGCCGGAGCTCACCCGGCTCGTCGAGGTCGAGGGCGACGAGCCGTTCATCCTGCACCCCGGCGAGTTCGTGCTCGGCTCGACGTACGAGACGGTGACCCTCCCCGACGACGTCGCGGCGCGGCTCGAGGGGAAGTCCTCCCTCGGCCGGCTCGGGCTGCTGACCCACTCCACCGCCGGCTTCATCGACCCGGGCTTCTCGGGCCACGTGACCCTCGAGCTCTCCAACGTCGCGACGCTGCCCATCAAGCTGTGGCCGGGCATGAAGATCGGCCAGCTGTGCTTCTTCCGGCTCTCCTCCGCCGCCGAGCACCCCTACGGCTCCGGCGAGTACGGCAACCGGTACCAGGGCCAGCGCGGCCCGACGGCGTCCCGGAGCCACCTCAACTTCCACCGCACGAGCATCTAGGCCGCCGGGGCGGCCCCGTCCCCCGGCGGATCACCCCCGCAATTGTCGGGTTGCAGCGGGTGCGAGGGCGGCCCAACCACGTCAAGCCGACAATTGCGGGGCAGTTCCGGCCCTCGGCCGAGCCGCCCCGCTCCGCCGGGCCCTCGTCGAGGCCAGGCGGAGGCGCTCCCCGATGAACCGGGCCACTCCGTCCCACCCGCGCTGCGTCACGTCTCGGGCAGAGACGACGACGTTGTCCCAGTCCTCATCCGTGACGGCGCGGTTGCGCCAGTTGTCGCTCGCCTGCTGGTCGGCACTCCGGTGATGGCCGCCGTCGTACTGGAGGGCGACCCGTTCCTCGACGAACGCCTGGTCCGGCCACGCGACGGCGCGGCCGTCGGGTCTGCGGATCACGTGGTTCAGAGAGGGCTCGGGCAGGCCGGCGTCGATGACGGCGAGGCGAAGCTTCGTCTCGGGGACAGAGTCAGCGCCGACCCTCACCAGCGCCAGCGCTTCCCTCGCTGCCGGGAGCCCGCGGACCCGGTGCTTGCGGTCAAGGAACTCCGTGATGTCCTCGATGGAGAAGAGGGGCTCGCGGGGCCGCGGGAAGTCCAGTGGATGGGCGCAGACGAGGTGGTCGCCGATCGCCACGAGGTCATCGCGGAAGAGGACTCCGGACAGGTCGAGCCATGTTCGCAGGGGAGACGTCACGGCCAGGCCATGGAAGTCCACTACGTCCTCCGGGCCGAGCTTCATCCGATGGCACACGACCCCGGGTCGTTCGGTGCGGGACCGCCCCGGGAGCCGCGTCACGTGGACGGCGAAGTCGTCCTGGAAGGCCAGCGGCAGGGGGAAGCGCCAGATGCGCGCTGCGGTCGTGAAGCTGGCGACGCCTCCTGCAATGACATCCAGGAGCGGCCGCACGGTGGCCTCGGGCGAGGGGGCGGCGTCCCAAGGAACGCGGACTCCCCGTGTGGGGATGACGAGGTCGGAGGCGCGGAGGCGGCTGCCGGACGCGCCGAGCGCACGGGCTTCCTCGAGCGAGAAGGACCGGCCCCTCAGCGGCTCGGGCAGTGTGAGTCGCGTTGTCATGCGAGCATCCTCGCCCGGCCGGGACTTCCGCGGGTCCATGGGGCCGACTTATCCACAGTGTGGAGGACCAATGACAATGCCCATCCCGCGAATTGTCGGCTTGACGCGGGTGCGACGGCTGGTGACCCGCGCGGAGTCGACAATTTGCGGGAGGTGGGGGCGGAGGCCGGGGGCGGCGCGCCGGCGCTCGGGCGGCCCCGAGCCTGCGTCAGAGGGCCTGGCGGTAGAACCACTCGATGTGCTCGCGGACCAGGCGTGCGGAGCGCTCGCCGTCGCGGGCCTCGACGGCCTCGAAGATGCCCCGGTGGTGCTCGCGGAGCACGTGCACGGCGGCGTCCCAGCCGCCACGACGCGTGACGGCGTCGTCGATGTAGCCCCGGATGGCCTCGCGCAGCGACTCCATCATGGTGCTCACCACGACGTTGCCGGCGAGAGCGCTCAGGGCCACGTGGAACTGGGCGTCGAGGAGGGTGAAGATCTGCGACGGCAGGGCGTCGTCGTCCATCGCGTCGAGGAGGCGGCGCGCGTCGTCGAGCTGGTCAGGGGTCCAGGGCGCCGCGGCGGCGTGCTCGAGGGACCACGTCTCCATCATGATGCGGGCCTCGACCACGTCGTTGACCGGCAGATGGTGGCTCGCGACGTGCATCCGCAGCGCGACGCCGAGCGCCGAGGAGGGGTCCGAGACGACGATCGTGCCCGAGTTCGGCCCCGACCCCGTGGCCGAGCGAAGGACGCCCAGGACCTCCAGCGAGCGGATCGCGTCCCGCACCGAGGCCCGCGAGATCCCGAACTGCTCCGCGAGGGCGCGCTCGCCCGGCAGCCGGTCGCCGAGCTTGAGCTCGCCCGAGCGGAGGCTGTTCTCGATGTGGCGCAGCACCACGTCGTGGGCGCGGCCGGTGGCGGTTTCAGACATGGAGTCCATTGTTCCGTACCCGGGCCCGGGAACGGACGACGCCGGCCCCCGCCTCCGGCGCGTTGGGCACCGGGGGCGGGGGCTCGCCGTCGTGCGGGGAGGACGCCGGACGGGCTACGGCAGCATCCATCCGAGGACCGGGGTGGACTGGAGGAACACGAGCGTGCACAGGACCAGGAGCATGCCCAGGCTCCACCACACGACCTTCCGCAGGATGGTGGACTCCTGCCCGTCCATGCCCACGGACGTCGCGGCGATCGCGAGGTTCTGCGGGCTGATGAGCTTGCCGACGACGCCGCCGGAGGTGTTCGCCGCGACGAGCAGCGCGGGGTCGATGCCCGCGTGCTGGCCCGCGGTCTGCTGGAGCTTGGCGAACAGCGCGTTCGCGGACGTGTCGGAGCCGGTCACGGCGGTGCCGATCCAGCCGAGGATCGGCGAGAGGAACGCGAACGCCCCGCCCGCGCCGGCGAGCCACGTGCCGATCGCGACGGTCTGGCCCGAGAGGTTCATGACGTACGCGAGGGCGAGGACCAGGACGATCGTGAGGGCCGCGAAGCGCATCTTGACGGCCGTGCGCCACAGCTCGGCAAGGGCGTCGGAGACCTTGAGGCGGAACCGGCCGCGGCCGTCGTTGAGCGAGTACACGAGCGCGATGATGAGCCCCGAGATGAAGAGCATCGTGCCGGGGCCCGAGAGCCACTGGAACGCGTACACGGTCGAGGTGAGGGGCTTCCCGTCGGTGCCGAGGACGGCGTCGTGGAGGATGGGCCAGTTGACCTTGACGTCGGTCGTGGCGAGGGCCGCCGGGATGTCGACGCCGGATCGCCACAGCTTCGAGACGGAGAACACGACGATGACGAGGAGGTAGGGGAACAGCGCCATCCACGTGCGGGCGCGCGTGAGCGTGGCGTCTGCCGCGCCGGGTCCGGCGGGGACGGCGGCGGGGACGCCCAGGCGCGCGCGGGCCTCCGCGGCCCCGCGGGGCCGCCAGACGCGCAGGAACGCGATCGCCGCGCCGAGGCCGACGAGGGAGGCGACGACGTCCGTGAGCTCGTAGGAGAAGTAGTTCGAGCAGAGGAACTGGGCGATGCCGAAGGCGATGCCGGTCACGAGCGCGGGGGCCCAGGCGTCGCGGAGGCCCCGCACGCCGTCGACCGACGAAGGCGAGGAGCGGGGTCTGGCGTCCCACGACGGCGCCGATGTGGTCCGCGGGGATGCCCGTGAGGGCGCCGGCGGTGGTGATCGGGATCGCGATGGCGCCGAACGCGACCGGCGCGGTGTTGGCGACGAGCACGGTGGCGGCGGCGCGCAGCGGCTTGAGGCCGATGGCCATGAGCATGGTCGCGGTGATCGCCACGGGCGCGCCGAACCCGGCGAGGGCTTCGAGGAGGCCGCCGAAGCAGAAGGCGATGAGGATCGCCTGGATGCGCAGGTCCCCGTTGCCGATCCGGTCGAAGATGCGGCGCAGGTCCTCGAACCGCCCGCTGCGGACCGTCACCTGGTAGAGCCAGACGGCCATGAGGACGATCCAGAAGACCGGGAACGCGCCGAAGACCGCGCCCTGGGTGGCGGCGAGTCCGGCGAGCGGGGCAGGCATCCGGTAGGCCACTACGGCGACGACGAGCGCCGCGAGCAGGGCGAACGCCCCGGCCACATGGGCGGAGGTGCGCACGATGGCGAGCAGCACGAAGAACGTGAGGAGGGGGATGAGGCCGATCAGCGCGGAGACGGCAACACTGCCGGCTACCGGATCGGTCACGGGGGTGAAGGTCATGCGGGCTCCTGCGGAGTGGTAACCGGGGCGACGGCGACGCTGGCGCCGATGTGGTCGGACCTTCGTGGTCCGACCACGTAACCTAGCACACATTCCCGCCCTTGTGACAAGGGGCACGGGTGTGGTTGCATGGTCTGACCACATGCCCCGCCGCCCGTCCGGGAGGACCTCCATGACCATGCGCACGACGACGAGCGCCCGCCTCGCAGACTCGCGCCCCGCGGCCGCCTCCCCCGCGGCCGCACCCCGGAACCTGCTCGCCGACGACCTCGCCGCCGCGCTCGGAGCCGATGCCGTGACGACCCGGCCCCTGGACCTCCACGCCAAGGCGCACGACGCCTCGCACTACCTGCTAGTGCCCAGCGTCGTCGCGGCCCCCCGCACGGACCAGGACGTGGCGCGCCTGCTCGCGGCCGCCGCACGCCACGATACCCCCGTGACGTTCCGCTCCGGCGGCACGAGCCTCTCGGGCCAGGCGATCACCGACGGCATCCTCGCGGACACCCGCCGCAACTTCGGCCGCATCGAGGTGCTCGACGGCGGGAAGCGCGTGCGGGTGGAGCCCGGCGCGACGGTGCGCGCCGTCAATGCCCGTCTGGCCCGCCATGGCCGCGCACTCGGGCCGGACCCCGCCAGCGAGATCGCCTGCACGGTGGGCGGTGTCGTGGCGAACAACTCCTCGGGCATGCACTGCGGCACAGAGGCCAACACATACCGGACGCTGGCGTCGCTGAGGTTCGTCCTGCCCTCGGGGACGGTCATCGACTCGGGCGACCCGGCGGCGTCGTCCGTGTTCGCCGCGCGCGAGCCCGAGCTCCACGAGGGGCTCGCGCGGCTGCGGCGGCGCATCCTCGCCTCCCCGGACTCGGTGGCGCGGATCCGGCACCAGTTCTCGATGAAGAACACCATGGGGTACGGCCTCAACGCGTTTCTGGACTTCGAGGACCCGCTGGACATCTTCGTCCACCTCATCGTCGGGTCCGAGGGGACGCTCGCGTTCGTCGCGGAGGCGGTATTCGACACGGTGGAGGTCAAGCCGCACGTCGCGGCGGGCCTGCTCGTCTTCCCGGGCGTGCGGGCGGCCGCCGCCGCGGTCCCCGCGCTCGTGGCCGCGGGTGCGGACACAGCCGAGCTCATGGATGCGGTGTCCCTGCGCGTCTCCGCGCGCCTGCCCGACTGCCCCGAGCAGATCCGCGCCCTGGACCTCGCCGACCCGGCCGCGCTGCTCGTCGAGTTCACGGCCGGCAGCGCCGAGGAGCTCGCCGACCGCGCCGCCTCCGCGGACGCGCTCTTCGCGGGGCTCGGCCTCGCCCTGCCCGTGGCGATGACCAGGGACGCCGCGGAGCGGGCGGCGCTGTGGAAGGTCCGCAAGGGCCTGTACTCGACCGTGGCGAGCGCCCGCCCCTCGGGCACGAGCCAGCTGCTCGAGGACATCGCGGTCCCCGTCCCGGCCCTCGCCCAGACGTCCCATGACCTCGCCGCGCTCCTGGCCGAGCACGGCTACGCGGACCCCGTCATCTTCGGCCACGCCAAGGACGGCAACCTCCACTTCATGATCAACGAGGACTTCTCCACGGCGGACACGCGCCGGTACGAGGACTTCACCGAGGAGATGGTCAGCCTCGTGCTCGGCGTGGGCGGCACGCTCAAGGCAGAGCACGGCACCGGGCGCATCATGGCCCCCTACGTACGCCGCCAGTTCGGCGACGAGCTCTACGAGGTCATGAAGGAGGTCAAGCGCCTCGCCGACCCGCGCGGCATCCTCAACCCCGGCGCCGTCCTCTCCGACGACCCCCGCTCGTACCTGGCCGACCTCAAGGTCACCCCGACCGTCGAGGAGGAGGTGGACCGCTGCGTGGAGTGCGGGTACTGCGAGCCGGTCTGCCCGTCCCGTTCCCTGACCCTGACCCCGCGCCAGCGGATCACCCTCCGCCGCGACGCCGAGCAGGCCCGCGCCAAGGGCAACGAGGAGCTTGCGCGCGCCATCATGGACGGCTACGACTACGACGGCGTCTCGACCTGCGCCGTCGACGGCATGTGCGGCACGGCCTGCCCCGTGGGCATCAACACCGGCGACCTCGTGCGCCGGCTCCGCGCCGACGCCGCCGGCCGGGTCGAATCCGCCGCCTGGAACGGCGCGGCGCATGCCTGGGGCGCGGCCTCCCGCGTGGGCGGGGCGGCGCTGAGCGCGGCCGCCGCCCTGCCGGCCGCGCCGATCGAGGGTGCGACCCGCCTGGCGCGGAAGCTCCTGGGCGATGGGATCCCGATGTACGACGGCGCCCTGCCGGGCGGCGGCTCCCCGCGTCCCCGGCGGCGGGACGACGCCGTGGAGGCGGTCCTTTTCGCGGCGTGCATCGGCACGATGTTCGGGCCCGAGGACGGCGGCCACCCCGGCGGGGCGTCGGGGGCGTTCCTGGACGTCTGCGACGGCGCCGGCGTCCGCCTGCGCACCCCTGAGGGCCTCGGCTCGATGTGCTGCGGCACCCCGTGGAAGTCCAAGGGCATGACCTCGGGCTGGGAGCACATGCGCTCGGTCGTCGTGCCCGCCCTCGTCGAGGCGAGCGACGGCGGGCGGCTCCCCGTCGTCGTCGACGCCTCCTCCTGTGCGGAGGGGCTCGCGGTCATGCTGCGCTCTGCCGCGGAGGCCCTGCCGGCGGCCGCGGCCCTGCGCGTGGTCGACGCGATCGAGTTCGCCGCCGGCCTCCTGCCCCGGCTCGAGGTGCGCTCCCGCATCCCCTCGATGGCCCTGCACCCGACCTGCTCGGGCACGATCGCCGGGACGACGCCGTCGCTCGCCGCGATCGCCGCGCACATCGCGGACGAGGTCTTCACGCCCCTCGCGGCCGGATGCTGCGGCTTCGCGGGCGACCGCGGGCTCCTGCACCCCGAGCTGACCGCCTCGGCCACCGCGCCGGAGGCGGCCGGGATCGAGGAGGCCGAGCGGGCGCGCGGGGGCCGCTTCGCCGAGTACGCCTCGAGCAACCGCACGTGCGAGATCGGGCTCACCCGCGCCACCGAGCGCCCCTACCGCCACATCCTCGAGCTGCTGGCGGCGGCGACGCGCTTCTGACGCACCCCTCACACCACACCGTCCGGCCGGACGGTGTGGTGTGATTGCCCACACATCGCTATGTTATGGTCAGACCACATGGTCCGGGGTCATCCTGGGCTGAGAGAGGACACCATGAGAATCGCGCTCTTCGCGACCTGCATCGTGGACGCGATGTACCCCCGCGTCGCGCAGGCCACGGTGGAGATCCTGGAGCGGCTGGGGCACGAGGTCGTGTTCCCGTCTGGTCAGGCCTGCTGCGGCCAGATGCACGTCAACTCGGGCTACTTCCCCGAGGCGCTCCCCGTCGTCGCGAACCACGTCCGCACCTTCGAGTCCGGCTTCGAGGCGGGGGAGTACGACGTCGCCGTCGCCCCCTCCGGCTCGTGCGTCGCCTCGGTGAAGCACCAGCACGCCATGGTGGCCCGTTGGGCGGTGGAGCACGGGGTCAAGGGCGCCGACAGCACGCTCGCCGGGCGCGCCGACGCCGTCGGCGCACGCACCTACGAGCTCGCGCAGCTCCTCACCGACGTCCTCGGCGTCACCGACGCCGCCGCGCAGCTCGGCTCCTACCTCCCTGGCACCATCACGTACCACCCGTCGTGCCACGGCATGCGACTGCTCCGCCTCGGCGACCGGCAGCGCGCCCTGCTCTCCACGGTCGAGGCGCTGAACGTCGTCGACCTCCCCGACGCCGAGCAGTGCTGCGGCTTCGGCGGCACGTTCTCGGTGAAGAACGCGGACGTCTCCTCCGCGATGCTCGCCGACAAGGTCGCCAACATCTGCGGCACCGGCGCCGAGGCGTGCGCCGGCGGGGACGCGTCCTGCCTCATGCACATCGGCGGCGGCCTCTCCCGGGAGAAGCGCACGACGGCGCAGGGCCGGCCTGTGCGGACCGTGCACCTTGCGGAGGTGCTTGCCTCGACGAGGGAGAACCCGCTCAGGGTCGACGGCGAGCTCGCGCTCGCCGGCCAGCCGGCTGGCGCGAAGGGGGGTGCGCGATGACGACCGTTTCCCTCGGCATGCCTGCCGTCCCGCCGCGCGGCTTCGGCAACATCTCCGCCCTCGAATCCTTCCCGAAGGCCGCCCACCGCGAGCTGGGCAACGCCCAGCTGCGCGCCAACCTCGGCCACGCGACCCACACGATCCGCGACAAGCGACTCCGCGTCGTCTCCGAGCTGCCGGACTGGGAGGATCTGCGCGAGGCCGGTTCGGCGATCAAGGCCGAGGCCATGGAACGTCTGCCGGAGCTGCTGGCGCAGTTCGAGGAGCAGTTCACGGCCCGCGGCGGCACGGTGCACTGGGCCCGCGACGCAGCGGAGGCGAACCGGATCGTGGAGGGCCTCGTCCGGGAGCGAAACGCGACCGAAGTGGTCAAGGTCAAGTCCATGGCCACCCAGGAGATCGGGCTCAACGAGTACCTCGAGGAGCGCGGCATCGCCGCCTATGAGACGGACCTCGCCGAGCTGATCGTCCAGCTGGGGCACGACAAGCCGTCCCACATCCTCGTCCCCGCGATCCACAAGAACCGCACCGAGATCCGCGACATCTTCCTCGCCGAGATGCCGGACGTGGACCCCGACCTCAGCGACGAGCCGCGCCGCCTGGCGATGGCCGCCCGCGCGCACCTGCGGGCCAAGTTCCTCTCCGCCCGCGTGGCGATCTCGGGAGCGAACTTCGGCATCGCCGAGACCGGCACGCTCGGCGTCGTCGAGTCCGAGGGCAACGGGCGCATGTGCGTGACGCTGCCGGAAACGCTCATCACGGTCATGGGCATCGAGAAGGTCCTGCCGCGCGCGGAGGACCTCGGAGTGTTCATGCAGCTGCTCCCGCGTTCCTCGACCGGGGAGCGGATGAACCCCTACACGTCGCTGTGGACCGGCGCGACGCCGGGGGACGGGCCCTCCGACGTCCACGTCGTGCTGCTCGACAACGGGCGCACCCGGGCGCTCGCGGACAGGCACGGCCGCTCGGCCCTGCACTGCATCCGCTGCTCGGCGTGCATGAATGTGTGCCCCGTGTACGAGCGGACGGGCGGCCACGCCTACGGTTCCACGTATCCGGGGCCGATCGGCGCGATCCTCTCGCCGCTGCTCACCGGGGTCGAGGCGGAGGAGAACAAGTCGCTGCCGTACGCGTCCTCGCTGTGCGGGGCCTGCTTCGACGCGTGCCCGGTGAAGATCAACATCCCCGAGATCCTCGTGCACCTGCGCGGCGAGGACGTCGAGGCCCGGCGCTCGAAGCCGGGGGCGCGGCACCTGCCCTCGCAGTTCGACCTCGCCATGGCGGGGGCGTCCTGGGCCATGTCCGACGGCGCGCGCATGGGTGTGCTCGAACGCGGGCTCCCGCTGGGGCGGCTTGCGGCGGGGCGGGACCGGGTGATCGGGAAGCTCCCGGGCCTCGGCGCCGGCTGGACCCAGAGCCGGGACATCCCGGCGCCGCCCGCGGAGTCGTTCCGGCACCAGTGGGCCAAGCGGGAGAAGCTGAACACGTCCGAGGAAGGTGAGGCGAAGTGAGCGCCCGCGACGACATCCTGGCCAGGGTCCACGCGGCCCTCGGCACCACCCCCGCCCCCGCCGAGGTCACCCCGGGTGGGGCCGACGTCACCCCTGGTGGGGCCGAGGTCACCCCGGGTGGCGCCGAGGTCACCTCTGGTGGGGCCGAGGTCACCTCTGGTGGGGCCGAGGTCACCCCGGGTGGGGCCGAGGTCACCCCGGGTGGTGCCGAGGTCACCCCTCGTGGTGCCGGGGTCACCCCGTTGTACCGCACGACGTCGGGCCTCACCGAAGACGAGCTCGTCGCCCTGCTGGTGGACCGACTCGAGGACTACAAGGCCCGCGTGGAGGTTGTCGCCGCGGAAGGCCTCGCCGAGGCCATCCGCGCACGGCTCGAGGGCAAGGCCTTCGTCGCACCCGACGGCCTTCCCGCCCACTGGCTCCACCCGGGGCTCACCGAGCGGAGGGTGACCGACTCGCACGAGGCGCCGCTCGCCGTCGTGCGTCTCGACGAGCTCGACGCCGTGGTGACCAGTTCGGCGGTCAGCGTCGCCGAGACGGGGACCATTGTGCTGGACGGATCCCCTGACCAGGGGCGGCGGGCGATCTCGCTCGTGCCGGACCACCACGTGTGCGTGGTGCCGGTGGAGACCATCGTGGGCATTGTGCCCGAGGGCTTTGCGCGCCTCGACATCACGCGTCCGCTCACGTTCATCTCTGGCCCGTCGGCGACCAGCGACATCGAGCTCGAGCGCGTCGAAGGCGTCCACGGGCCGAGGACGCTGGACGTCATCATCGTCCGCTGAGGTGCTGAGGAAGGTCCCTATCCTGAGGCCGGTTGCCCGACAGACGCAGCGCGACTGAGCATGGCCAGGGGACGACTTCGGCGGCAGACGGGGTGATCTCGGCGCCATTGGGGGTGACCTCGGCGGCAGAGGGGGTGACCTCGGGGCTCACGTGGCCCGCTGGCGTTCCACGACCTCGGCGAGCTCCGCGAGGCGGCTCGCCCGCGCGGCCTCTGCAGGGGTGAACGGCATGCCGGGCCGGATCAGCACGAGCGGCGCGTCCCACGGCGTCGGGATCTTCAGGACGGTGCCCGTGGCGTGCCACTCGTCCGGTACCGCCCGGTCGGCCGGCACACGCCGCGCGGACAGCAGCTCGGCCGCCGCGTACGGCAGCTCGGCCGGGGCCGCAGCGACTCTCGCCGCGAGGGCGAGCGCGCGGGTCGGCCCGTCGGCGAGGGCCAGCGGCGTCGTCGGCCAGACTCGGGCGGCCGCCCCGCCGCCATCGCCGATCGCGTGCAGGAGGTCCTGATCGCTGAGGCCGCCGGGCGCGGAGAGCACCAGCTCGTCCACCACGCCGCTGCGCACCGGCTGCGCCTGGATCCCGAGGATGTTCACCCCGAGCCGGGCGAGCTCGTGCGTGAGGTGCTCGAGCGCGCCCGGGGTATCAGGCAGGGTGGTGCGGGCCCGCCACAGGGCGGGCGCGAGGTCCAGCTGCCGGCGTCTCCGCAAGGCCGGTGCGTGCAGCCACGAGCGGAACAGCCGGCGCGCGCCGGGCTCGGCGACCCAGATGACGAGCGCCGTCGCAGTCACAGCGAGCAGTGCGACCTTGAGCAGGAGCGGCCACCCCGTCCCCACGACCGCGGCGTGCACCGCGAGCTCGATCGGCAGCATCGCGGCGACATTGGCGAGGGTGAGCCGCAGCTTGGTCGGCTCGGGGAAGCGGCCGCAGACCTCGCAGGCCAGCTCCGATGGCGGGGGAGTGTGCGTGAAGGTGCTCATGGCACCCATCCAAGCTGAGGCCTGTTTCGCCCGGGTTGCCGGGCCGTTTAAGCTCGACGCCGCGTGCTCGCCTCAGAAGGGGACCTTCGCCTGGGCAGGCCTGCGGCCGCGCGGGCTGCGGAAAGCCCGCACCATCGGCTCGACGAACCGCGCTGCGAGCGGGCCCATGACGGCCATCAGCAGGACATAGGCAGTGGCCAGGGCGGCGAGCTCGTCGTTGACTGCTCCCGAGGCGACGGCGAGACCGGCGATGACGATTGAGAACTCCCCGCGTGCGATGAGGGCAGCGCCGGCGCGCGCGCGGCCGGGCACGGCCACTCCGGCGCGGGCGGCGGCCCACCAGCCGGTGGCCACCTTGGTCACCGCGGTCACCACCGCGAGGATGAGCGCCCAGCCGAGGACTGGCGAGATGGTCGCGGGGTCTGTGTTCAGGCCGAACGCGACGAAGAAGATCGCCGCGAAGAGGTCCCGCAGCGGTTCGAGGACGCGGGAGGCGTTGTGCGCCGTCGTGCCCGAGATGGCGATGCCGAGCATGAACGCCCCCACCGCTGCCGAGACCTGCAGCGCCGAGGCGACCCCGGCCACGAGGAGCGCAAGGCCGAGCACGTTCAGGAGGAACACCTCCGAGTTCTCGCTGTGCACGGCCTTGGAAACGTGGTGCCCGTGCCGGAGCGCGATCAGCAGCACGAGGGTCACGACCACGAGCGAGATGCCCACGGTCTGCAGCCCCCCGAGGAAGCTGACCCCCGCGAGCACGGCGGTGAGGATCGGCAGGTAGAGGGCCATCGCGAGGTCCTCGAACACGAGGATCGCGAGGATGGTCGGGGTCTCGCGGTTGCCGAGCCGCCCCAGATCCGTGATGACCTTGGCGACGATTCCCGAGGACGATATATACGTCACACCTCCCATGACGAGCGCCCCGACCCCACCCCAGCCGAGCAGGAGCGCCACCCCCACTCCCGGGAGGAAGTTCAGGACGAGGTCCATGACGCCGGCCTGCCACGACCGCCGCAGCCCGGTCACGAGCTCCTGCGCCGTGTATTCCAGTCCGAGCATAAGCAGGAGGAGGATGACACCGATCTCGCCGGAAAGGTGCGCGAAGTCCCGCACGCCTCCCAGGTCCACGACACCGCCCGCGCCGAACAGCAGCCCGCCCACGAGGTAGAGCGGGATCGGGGACATGCCGATCCTCCCGGCCAGACGGGCCAGGAGCCCGAGGGCGAACACCACCGCCCCCAGCTCGATGAGGGTCAGCGCGAGGCGGTCCATCGCGGGTCAGCCGTTGCGGAGGATCTTGGCCGTCTGGTCGAGTCCCTCCTGCGTGCCCACGGCCACGATGAGATCGCCGGTGCGGAGGACGACGTCGGGCGCCGGCGAGGCGAGCACCTCTCCTTCGCGCATGATCGCCACGATCGAGACGCTCGTCCGGGTGCGGATCGCGGCCTTGCCCATGGGCTGGTCCCGGAAGGGCGAGTCGGCGGAGATGTGGAACTGGCGGGTCGTGATGCCGGGCACCTCGCGGTGCTCCTCGGTCAGCTGCATGACGATGCGCTGGCCGCCGAGCAGGTTGCCGAGCGTCGTCGCCTCGTCGCCGGTGAGGGGGATCGAGGCCTGGCAGGTGTCAGGGTCGTCCCAGTCGGAGATGATGAGCTCGGTCTCGCCGTCGCGGTGCGTCACGACCCCGATCCGCCGACCAGACTGGGTCATGAAGTCCTTGCGGACCCCGAACCCCGGGAGGTCGGTCTCGTCAACGTTCATGGGACAACTCTAGTCTGTTGGGCTGCGGCCACGGGCTGCGCGAGCCGGGTCCGCCGCCTCCCGCCCCCACACCATTTCGGGTACGCCAGATTCAAGCCCAGGCGGTTTCGGGTACGCCAAATTCAAGCCCTGCCGGTTTCGGGTACGCACGACGCCGGGTGAGCGGCGCGCGCCGCCGACCCGCGCGGCGTCGTGCGTACCCGAGATGGAGGTGGAGGGCCTTTGGTGTACCTGAGATGGGGGTGGGGGTGTTTTGGTGTACCCGAGACGGATCAGGCGGCGGGGACGACGGCCGTCGCGACCTTTGCCGGGGGCTTGACTGGCAGCAGGACCAGGAGGCCCGCGAGCAGCACGGCCATGATCCCCACGATCCCCCAGCGCTGCGCCTGGCCGGGGGCGACGAGCGGCGCCGCGATCGCGATGCTGAGGCTGAAGAGGGAGGGGGCGAGGAAGCTGACGGCCCGGCCGGTCGTGGCATAGAGGCCGAACAGTTCCCCGGCCTCGCCGTCCGGCGCCAGCCGGGCCAGGTAGGCGCGGGCCGAGGACTGGGCCGGTCCCACGAAGAGGCACAGGAGCAGTCCGAAGACCCAGAAGGTGAGGGCCCCGTTCCACTCCATGCCTCCCAGGGAATGGGTCTCGTTCCCCAGGGACAGGATGGCCCCGGCGGCGACGAGCAGCCCCACGAGTGAGCCCACGATGACGCGCTTGGGGCCGACCACGTCGTCGAGCACCCCGCCCAGGACGGCGCCCGCCGCCGCGACCACGTTGCCGAAGATCGCGAAGAAGATCACCTGGCTCAGCGAGAACCCGAAGGTACCGGCCGCGATGACCCCGCCGAAGGTGAACACCGCCGCGAGCCCGTCCCGGAACACGGCGGAGGCGAGGAGGAAGTAGATGGTGTGCGGGCTCGTGGCCCAGATGGCCCGGATGCGCCTCCACAGGAGCGCATAGGAGGCGAAGAACCCGAGCCGCGCCTGGCGCCGGCGCGCCACCTCGGGCACGGCGAACAGCACCGGCAGCGAGAACACGATGATCCACAGCATCGAGAACACCGCGACGAGGCGGATGTTCAGGGACTCCTCGGTCGACGCGCCGAACCAGGCGAACGCGGGCTGGACGAAGAGGACGAGCACGAGCAGCAGGGCCACGATGCCGCCGAGGTACCCGGCGGCCCATCCGAAGCCGGAAACCTTGCCGATGGTCCTGGGTGTCGCGATCTGGTCGAGCATCGCGTTGTAGTTCACCCCCGCGAACTCGCTGAATACGTGCCCCGCGGCGATGAAGGACGCGCCGAGGACGAGCAGCTCCGGGCGCGGGTAGACGAAGAAGCAGGCCCCGGTGAGGACGGCCACGACTCCGGTGTTGACCCCGAGCCAGAGCCTGCGCCGGCCCCCCGAGTCCGACCTCTGCCCTGTGACGGGCGCGAGCAGCGCGATCGCGAGCCCTGCGATCCCGAGCGCCGCGCCCAGGACCGAGGAGGCGTGGTCCTCGGAGCCGAACGCCTTCGAGGTCAGGTAGACGGTGAACACGAACGTGGTCATCACCGCGTTGAAGGCTGCCGAGCCCCAGTCCCAGGCCGCCCATGCCACGACCTGGCGGCGCCGCAGGGGAGCGGTATGGCGGGAGAGTTCGGAGACCCCGGACGTCATACACCGCACTCTAGCGGTTGATAGACTGCTGGGACTGAACCCAACTGATGTGCCCCCAACTGATGTGCCGCCGCACCCAAAGCTGAGACAACTGAACTTCTAGTGAGCGGAGTCGACCCGTGCTGCCAGTCCTCGCCCTGCATTTCGCGGTGGCGATCGGCGCGCCGTGGATCTTCCGGCGGTGGGGCCGCGGCTCGTTCTTCGCACTGGCCGCGGTGCCGGCCGGGTCGCTCGTGTGGCTCGCCTTCCAGTACCCGGCGGCGTACTCCTCGGGCATCAGCGAGACGTGGCCGTTCATCCCCGAGCTCGGCGTCGAGATAGCCCTCCGGCTGGACCCGCTCGCGTGGACGATGTCCCTGCTCATCCTCGGCGTCGGCGCGCTGGTACTCCTCTACTGCTCCCGCTACTTCAAGCCGGGCGACGCCGGCCTGGGCGGCTTCGGCGGCCAGATGCTCGCGTTCGCGGGCGCGATGTTCGGGCTGGTCACCGCGGACGACCTCATCGCCCTCTTCGTCTTCTGGGAGCTGACGACCGTCCTGTCGTACCTGCTCATCGGGTACGCGAGCACCCGCCTCGCAGCGCGCCGATCGGCCCTGCAGGCACTCATAGTCACGACGGCCGGCGGCCTCGCGATGCTCGTCGGCTTCATCCTGCTGGGCGAGAGCGCCGGGACGTACCGCATCTCCACGATCCTCGAGCGCGCTCCGGAGCTCGCCGCCCAGCCTGTGACGGCGGCCCCGGTAGCGGTCGGCGCGCTGCTGGCCCTTGTCGGGGCCTTGAGCAAGTCGGCCCTCATCCCGTTCCACTTCTGGCTGCCCGCCGCGATGGCGGCCCCGACCCCCGTCTCGGCGTACCTGCATGCCGCCGCGATGGTCAAGGCCGGCGTCTACCTCGTGGCGCGCTTCGCGCCGGGGCTCGCCGGCACAGACTTCTGGCTCCCGGTGGTCCTCGGATTCGGCATCGCGACGATGGTCCTGGGCGGCTACCGCGCCCTGCGCCAGACCGACATCAAGCTCATCCTCGCGTTCGGCACCGTGAGCCAGTTGGGGTTCCTCGTGGCCGTCGTGGGCCTCGGCACCCCCGAGTCGGCGCTCGCGGGCCTCGCGATGGTCGTCGCGCACGCCCTCTTCAAGGCCGCCCTGTTCCTCGTGGTCGGCATCATCGACCACCAGACCGGGACCCGCGACCTCCGGCGCCTCTCCGGCGTCTTCCGGCGCTCGCGCGCGCTGGGCTGGACGGCCGCCCTCGCCGCCGCCTCCATGGCGGGGCTGCCCCTGTTCGGCGGCTTCGTCGCCAAGGAGGCGGTGCTCGAGGCGTTCGCGCACGCCCCCGTGGGAGGCGCCTGGGCCGGCGTCGTGCTCGCGGGCGCCGTGGCCGGCTCGGCGCTCACGGTCGCCTACAGCGCGCGGTTCGTGTGGGGGGCCTTCGCGCGCAAGCCCGGGGTCGAGGACATCCCCTTCACGCCGATCACCCCGCTCTTCGTCGCCTCGCCGGCGGTGCTCGCGGTGGCCGGGCTCGCCTACGGCGTGTGGCCCGCGCCCGTGGACGCGTGGGCGGGCCCCTACGCGGAGCAGGTCGCCCTCGGCGCGGGCGCGCACGACGGCGGCGCTTCGGCGGGTGCCGTCCCGCACCTCGCGGTTTTCCACGGACTCGGGCTTCCCCTCGCGCTCTCCGCGGTGTCCTGGCTCGTGGGCGCGGTCCTGTTCGCCGCCCGGTCGGCCGTGGCCCGGGCGCAGGAGTTGCTCGGCCCGCCCGTCGACGCGGAGCGGTCCTACCGCTCCATCATCGGGGCCCTGGACGACGCCGCGATCTGGGTGACCGGCCGCACGCAGCGCGGTTCGCTGTACTTCTACCTCGCCGTCATCCTCGCCGTCGCCGCAGCCGTGCCGTTCGCGGTGCTGCTCACCGGCACCGTGAGGATGCCCGGTCAGGGGCAGATGGTCCTGCTGGACCCGAAGTCCCCGCTCCAGCCCGTGATCGCCCTCGCCGTCGCGGTGGGCGCGCTCGCGGCCGTCCGGGCAAACAAGCGCTTCCTCGCCGTCCTCATGGTCTCCATCACCGGATACGGGATCGCACTGCTGTTCGCGCTCCAGGGCGCCCCGGACCTCGCCCTGACCCAGATGCTCGTCGAGACGATCGTGCTCGTCGCGTTCATCCTCGGCATGCGCCGGCTCCCGCCGCAGCTGCGTGACCGCACGGGCGGGCGCTACCGGGCGGTGCGGATCGTCGTTGCCCTCGCGTTCGGCAGCGCGGCGGTCCTCGCGGGGCTCGCGGCGATGGCCGCGCGGACGGCCACGCCTGTCTCGCTCGGATTCCCCGAGCTGGCGTACTCGGGCGGCGGCGGCCTGAATGTCGTCAACGTGACGCTCGTGGACATCCGCGCGTGGGACACGTTCGGCGAGATCTCCGTCCTCGCGCTCGCGGCGACCGGCATCGCGAGCCTCATCTTCGTCCGGCTGCGGCACCGCGACCTCGGGTCGGTCGATTCCGTCGAGACCGGCAGCGTGGGCCGGGTTCGGGGCGTCGAGGCCCTCTCGCGCGACGCCGCCGAGCTCTCCGTCGCGCGCACGTTCGCGACCCTGGCCCGGGATGCCTGGCTCGTGGCGGGGCGCACGCTCGCGCCCGAGCGCCGCTCCATCATCTTCGAGGTCGTCACCCGGCTCGTGTTCCACAGCATGGTCATCGTGTCCGTGTACCTGCTGCTCGCGGGCCACAACTTCCCGGGCGGCGGCTTCGCGGGCGGCCTGCTCGCGGGCCTCGCTCTCACCGTCCGCTACCTCGCGGGCGGCCGGTTCGAGCTGCGCGAGGCCGCCTCGGCGAGCCCCGGTGCGATCCTGGGCACGGGCCTCGCAACCGCCGCGCTCTCCGGCGCTGTGCCGCTGGCCTTCGGCGGCCAGGTCTTCCAGAGCGCCATCATCGAGCTGTGGCTCCCCGTGTTCGGGGACGTGAAGTTCGTGACGTCCACGATCTTCGACATCGGCGTCTACCTCGTCGTCGTGGGCCTCGTCGTGGACGTCCTGCGGTCGCTCGGCGGCAGGGTGGACGAGCAGATCGACGAGGACCAGCGCCGCGAGTCCAAGGCCGCCGCGAAGCGTGCCGAGCGCGAGGCACCGCTCATGGCGGCCCCGTTCGGGCCCCGCCGCCCCGGCGCACCTGAAGGCCCCGAGCAGAACGGAACGGACCAGTGATGACGGCCAACCTGACCCTCCTGATCCTGGCCGGGCTGCTCTTCGCCACCGGGATCTACCTCCTCCTCGAGCGCTCCCTCACGAGGGTGCTCCTCGGCCTCATGCTCCTGACCAACGGAGCGAACGTGCTCCTGCTCGCCTCAGGCGGCAGTGCCGGCCTCGCGCCGTTCTTCTCCAAGGGGACCGACCCCGCCGAATACAACGACCCGCTCCCGCAGGCACTCATCCTGACCTCGATCGTCATCTCCTTCGCGGTCACGGCCTTCATGCTCGCCCTCATCTACCGCACGTGGCAGCTGGGCCGGCTCGACGTGGTCCCCGACGACATCGAGGACCGCCGCGTGGCCGCCCAGTCCAGCTGGGACGCCGAGGACGACGCGGACGTCCCCGAGGACCTGTCCGAGTTCGTGAGCCCCGAGGAGGCCGCGGCCGCGGACCAGGTGGCGCTCGCGACGCCGGACCCCCGCCGCCACGGCGACCACTCCGAGCCCGCCCAGGTCCACTCGGCCATGCGCAAGGAGGGGGAGCGCGAGTGACCATCGCAAGCTTCGCGCCGCTCGCCGTCGCCCTCCCGATCTTCGGGGCCGCTCTGGCCTTCCTCCTGCTGCGGCAGGAGCGCGCCCAGCGGATCGTCACGATCTCGGTGCTGAGCCTGACGCTCGCGCTCGAGGCGCTGCTCCTGGTGTCGGTGTGGGAGGGCGGCACGGCGGCGGTGATGATCGGCGGATGGGCGCCGCCGTTCGGCATCACGATGGTCGTGGACCAGTTCTCCTCGCTCATGCTCGTGGTCTCGACCACGGTGAGCCTGGCCGTCCTCGTCTACGCCACGGGCCAGGGCATGGCCGACGGGGACAAGGACGGGCCGATCTCGGTGTTCCACCCGAGCTACATGATCCTCGTCGCGGGCGTCTCGAACGCCTTCCTCGCCGGGGACCTGTTCAACCTGTACGTCGGGTTCGAGATCCTCCTGACCGCGAGCTACGTGCTCATGACGATGGGCGGCACCGGGCCGCGCATCCGCGCGGGGGTGACCTACGTCGTCGTGAGCGTGGTCTCCTCGCTGCTGTTCCTCGTCGCGATCGCGATGGTCTACTCCGCCACGGGCACGGTCAACATGGCCGACCTCGCGGTGAAGCTGGGCGACCTCGACCCGGGCATGCAGACGCTCCTGCACTCCATGCTCCTGGTCGGGTTCGGGATCAAGGCCGCCGTGTTCCCGCTCTCCTTCTGGCTCCCCGACTCCTACCCGACCGCGCCCGCGCCGGTCACCGCCGTGTTCGCCGGCCTGCTGACCAAGGTGGGCGTGTACGCGATCGTGCGCACCGAGACTCTCCTGTTCCCCGGCGAGACGCTGAACGTCCCGCTCATGGTCGTCGCGCTCGCGACCATGGTCGTGGGGATCCTGGGCGCCCTCGCGCAGACGGACATCAAGCGGCTCCTGTCCTTCACCCTCGTGAGCCACATGGGGTACATGGTCTTCGGCGTGGCCCTGAGCTCGGTGCTCGGGCTCGCCGCGGCGGTGTACTACGTGGCGCACCACATCACCGTCCAGACGTCGCTGTTCCTCGTCGCGGGCCTGATCGAACGCCGCGGCGGGTCCTCCAACACTGACCGCCTTGCCGGGCTCGCGAAGCTCTCGCCGCTGCTGGCGCTGCTGTACTTCCTCCCCGCGATGAACCTCTCCGGCATCCCGCCGCTCTCGGGGTTCCTCGGCAAGCTCGGGCTCCTCCAGGCCGGAGTGCAGCTCGGGACGCCGCTCGCGCTCGTCCTTGTCGCCGCGGGCGTCGTCGTGAGCCTGCTGACGCTGCTCGCGATGGCCCGGGTGTGGAGCCGCGTGTTCTGGCGGCGGCCCGAGGACGCCGAGAACCCGGACCCGGCGCTGCTCGCCCCCGCGGCGGCCCGCACCCTGCCCCGGTCGATGGTCGGCGCGACGGCGGGGCTCGTCGTCGTGGGCCTGGCCCTGACCGTGTTCGCGGGGCCGCTGTTCCGGCTCAGCGAGCAGTCGGCCCAGGAGATGCTCGACCGCACGGGCTACATCACCGCCGTGCTGGGCCCCGATGCCGCCGCGCGCGCGGCCGCGAACCTGCAGTCCGGTGCCGAAGCAGCCGCCCCGGGCGGGACAGGGGGCGCACCGTGAGCCGGAGCCGCATCTCGCTGAAGAAGGAGCTCCCGCTCCTCGCCTGGCTCGTCGTCGTGTGGGGCGGGCTGTGGCAGGACTTCTCGGCGGGCAATCTCGTGTTCGGTGCGCTCATCGCGCTCGTCGTGACCCGGCTGTTCTACCTGCCCCCGGTCGAGCTCAGCGGCCGGTTCAACGTGCTGCACGCGCTCCGCTATGCCTTCGTGTTCGTGTGGCAGGTGATGGTGGCGAGCGCGCAGCTGATCTGGCTCGCGGTCACCAAGGGGCCGAACGTGCGCAGCGCCGTCGTCGCCGTGCCGCTGCGCAGCCACGCCGACCTGATGGTCACCGCGACCGGGCACGTCATCTCGCTCGTCCCGGGCTCCCTGGTGGTCGACGTCGACCGCGCCAACGCGACCCTCTACGTCCACTACATCAACGTGGAGGACGCCGCGGGCGCCGAGCGCGTCCGCCGCGACGTCCTGGCCGCGGAGGCCGAGCTCATCCGGATCATGGGGACCAGGGAGGAACTGGAGCTGCTGCGGGAAGAACAGCATCTGGAGCGGATGGCCTCCGCAGAGCCCGGCCAGGGAGGAGTCCGATGAGCGGGGCCGCCTCAGCGGTCATGCCCGTGGTCCTCGTGGTCTGCAGCGTCCTGCTGTCCCTCGCCGCCTTCGGGGCCATCGTCCGCATGATCAAGGGACCGGCGCTCCTGGACCGGGTGCTCGCCGCGGACGTCCTGCTGGTCGTCCTGGCCTCGGCCCTGGCCATCGACATGGCGGCGAACCGGCACACCGACCACCTCGCGCTCATCGTGGCCATCACGCTGATCGGCTTCATCGGGTCCGTGACCGTCGCGCGCTTCGTCCAGGACCGGAGGCGGCCATGACCCCCGAACTCGACGCCGCCCTCACCTGGGCCGCCGGTGTGCTCATGGTCGTGGGCTCCGCGCTCTCGCTCGGGGCCGCCTTCGGCATCCTGCGCTTCCCCGACCTCCTCACCCGCATGCACGCGGCCACGAAGCCGCAGGTGCTCGGGTCGCTCATGCTGCTCACCGCCGTCGGGCTCCAGCTGCGCACGTGGGCGCTCGTGCCGGTGCTCGTCGTCGCGTGGATCTTCCAGCTGCTCACCGTGCCCGTCTCGGCCCACATGCTCGGGCGCTCCGGCTACCGCACCAAGCACCTGGACAAGGCCCGGCTCTCCGTCGACGAGCTCGAGGACGTCGTGGCCCGCGTGGAACGCGGCGGGCCCGACGGCACCCATGGCGGCGGCGCGGCAGACGGGGCCGCGGGCACAGGGCACGACGGCGGCGCCTCACCGCGCGCCTGAAGGGCGCCTGAAGGCTAGACCACCTCGGGCGTGGACTTGTACCGGGCGATCGCGCGCTGCGTGTACCGCTGGGCGAGCGTCTGGATCACCGCGCCGACGCCCGCGGAGACGAGGGCGAACACGAGCGTGTCCCTCAGGCTCTCCTCGAGGTTCGTCGCGTCTTTCGGAGGGGCATGGCCGGTGCTCTTCTGCCAGGCGAAGTCGACGAGCTTCGTCGCCAGGATTCCGGCGCCGATGCTGATGGCCGTGCCGAGGAGCTTGATGAGGATGCTCATGACCGCCAGCCTAGCGCCCCGCGGGTAGACTGGACCGTACACACGACAGGGGAGCGTCGCCCCGACGCACGGCACAGGGCCGGGCGGCAAGGCGAAGGACGCTGAGAGTGCGGGATACCGCAGACCCTCGAACCTGCTCCGGCTAGTACCGGCGAAGGGAGTCGAGCATCTCAAGGCAGCAGCCGCTGCCTTCCCCTCCTGAGTCACAGGAGGACAAGCAATGTCTGCAATCAATGCGGCGCCGGCCAAGCACTCGTACAGCTGGCGCGTCGTCGACATCGTCGTCGCCGCAGTCGTCTCGGTGGCGTGCGGCGTCATCTTCTGGCTGTGGGACCAGGGGTACGTGGGCGTGCAGGCGGCGACGGCCGCCTTCGCCCCGCTGGGCGGCCTCTACGCCGGCGGCTGGGTCATCGCCGGCGTGCTCGGCGGGCTCATCATCCGCAAGCCCGGCGCCGCACTCTTCTGCGAGATCCTCGCGGCCGTGGTCGAGGCGCTCCTCGGGTCCCAGTTCGGCCTCGCCGTGCTGCTCTCGGGCCTCGTCCAGGGCGCGGGCGCGGAGCTGGCCTTCGCGGCCTTCCGCTACCGCCGCTGGAACCTCGGCGTCGCGCTGCTCGCCGGCGCCCTCTCGGGCCTCGCGCTCGGCGTCTCCGAGGTCATCATCTACTTCCCGGAGTGGGAGTTCGGCTGGCAGGCGCTCTACACGGTGCTCGCCGTCGTCTCCGGCGCCGTCATCGCCGGGCTGCTGAGCTGGCTCGCCGTCCGGGGCCTTGCCAGGACGGGTGCGCTGTCCGCGTTCGCGGCCGGCCGCACCGCGGACGTCTGACGTGCCGGGGGCCTCGGGCGCTGCCCGCCGCGGTCCGGCCGGCGTGACGGCCCGCGGCTGGGGCTGGCGGCATGCCGGCCGCAAGGCCTTCGCGGTGCGCGGCCTGGACCTGGACATCGCGCCGGGGGAGCGCGTCCTGCTGCTGGGCGCGTCCGGGGCCGGGAAGTCCACCCTCCTGCACGCGCTCGCCGGGGTTCTCGGCGCCGCGGAGGAGGGCGAGGAGCACGGCTCGCTCGCGGTCGACGGCGTGCCCGCGCCCCTCGCGCGCGGCCGCGCCGGCCTGGTCCTGCAGGACCCGGAGGGGCAGATCGCCATGGCCCGCGTGGGGGACGAGGTCGCGTTCGGCTGCGAGAACCTCGCCGTGCCGCGCGAGCAGATCTGGCCCCGCGTGCACCGCGCCCTCGACGACGTGGGCCTCTCCGTCCCACTCGACCACCCGACGTCGTCCCTCTCCGGCGGCCAGAAGCAGCGGCTCGCCCTCGCGGGGATCCTCGCGATGGAGCCGGGCCTCGTGCTCCTCGACGAGCCGACCGCCAACCTCGACCCCGCCGGCGTCGAGGAGGTCCGCGACGCCGTGCGCCGCAGCCTCGAGCGCACGGGGGCGACGCTTGTCGTCGTCGAGCACCGCGTCTCGGTGTGGGCGGACCTCGTGGACCGGGTCGTGGTGCTCGACGCACCCCACGGGCCCTCCACGTCCTCCGTGGGGAGCCTCCTCGCCGACGGGCCGCCGGACGCCGTGCTCGCCGACCGCGGCGCACGACGCCGGCTGGCCGCCTCGGGCGTGTGGGTGCCGGGCTGGCACCCGCTCACCGGGGAGGAGCCTGCACGGCCGCTCCGCGAGCGGAGCCGGACGGCGGTTGAGCGCAGTCGAAACCCAGGCGTCCTCCTCGCGGGCCAGGCGCTCGCCGTCGGCCGCTCCCCGAAGGCCCCGCCGGCGGTGACCGGGGTCGACCTGAGGCTCCGCGCGGGGCACGCCGTGAGCGTGACCGGACCGAACGGCGCGGGGAAGTCCACGCTCGCGCTCACCCTCGCCGGCCTGCTCCCGGCGGTCGGGGGGCGCGTCGACGCCCTCGCCGCGCTCGCCGCCGGCGCCTCGGCCAACCCCTACAAGTGGCGCTCGGCCCAGCTCGTGTCCCGGATCGGCAGCGTGTTCCAGGAGCCCGAGCACCAGTTCCTCACGCCGCGCGTGATCGACGAGCTCGAATTCGGCCCGCGCCGCGTGGCCCGCATGGGCGAGGCCGAGGTGCGCGCCGCCGTCGACCCCCTCCTCGAGCGACTCCGCCTGAGCAAGCTCGCCGGCGCGAACCCGTTCACGCTCTCGGGCGGGGAGAAGAGGCGCCTCTCCGTGGCGACCATGCTCGCCACCAGCCCGCGCATCCTCATGCTGGACGAGCCGACCTTCGGCCAGGACGCCCTCACGTGGGCCGAGCTCGTGAAGCTGCTCGCGGAGCTGCTCGATGAGGGCACCTCGCTGCTGGCCGTGACGCACGACGACGACTTCACCACGGCCCTGTCGGACTCCGTGTACCGCGTGGACAGTGGCCGGGCCGCCCTCGTGGAGGCCGCCGCATGAGCGCGGGCACGCCGGGCGCCGGCGGCAGCGCCGACATCCTCACCCCGGAGACCCCCAATTCGGTCCTGGCCCGGGCGAATCCCGTCGCGAAGCTCGCGGCCGGTCTCTGCATCACGGTGGCGCTCCTGTTCAGCGTCGACTGGGTCTCCGCCTCCGTGGCGCTCGCGTGCGAGCTCGCCCTCGTGCCGCTGCTCGGGGTGCGGCCGTGGACGCTGGCCCGGCGGACGTGGCCGCTGGCCGCCGCCGCGGCGCTCGCGGCCTATTCGACGGCGCTGCTGGCCGCGAAGACCGGCCCGGTCTGGCTCCAGCTCGGCCCGGTGGTGATGACCGAGCACTCGGTGCTCGCCGGCGTCGCGATCGGCCTGCGCGGTCTCGCGATCGCCCTCCCGGGGGTCTTCCTGCTGTTCTCCACCGATCCGACCGACCTCGCCGACGGTCTCGCCCAGAAGCTGCGCCTGCCGAGCCGGTTCGTGCTCGGCGCCCTGGCGGGCATGCGGCTCGTGGGGCTCCTCGTGGACGAATGGCGCACGCTCGGCCTCGCCAGGCGGGCCCGCGGCGTGGGCACCGGGCACAGCTATGTGGCCCGGTCCCGGGCCTTCCTCGGGCAGGCGTTCGCGCTGCTCGTGCAGGCCATCCGCCGGGCCACGCGGCTCGCCGTCGCCATGGAGGCGCGCGGCTTCGGTGGCATGGTGGACGGGCGCCCGGCCCCGCGCACCTGGGCCCGCGAGTCCAGCTTCTCCCGCCTCGACGCGTGGGTGGTTGCCGCGGGGGTGCTGATCGCGGCGTTCGCCGTGGGGGCCGCCGTCGTGCTCGGCACCTGGAACGTGGTCTGGGGCTAGCGGGCGCGGCCACTGGCGCCGCCGCCGCTGCGGTGGGATCGTGGCGGAGGGAGGAACCCCGCAGCAAGGAGCCTGAGATGTTCGAGATCGCGTCCTCCATGTCCAGCTTCAGCGTCGATGACCTCGAGAAGGCCCGCGAGTTCTACGGCGGGACCCTCGGATTCGACGTCCGGGACCAGATGGGCGGCCTGCATGTCACCGCGCCGGGGGGCCAGAGGATCTTCCTCTATCCCAAACCCGACCACCAGCCCGCCACGTTCACCGTCCTGAACCTCATCGTCCCGGACCTCGACGCGGCGCTGGCCGAGGTCGAATCGATGGGCCTCTCCCTGCAGAAGTACCCGAGCACTCCCGAGATGCCCGTCGACGACCGGGGCGTCCTGCGGGACCCGGCGACCGGCCACGGCATCGCGTGGATCGCGGACCCCGCCGGGAACGTCATCGGGATCACCAGCAGCTGACGCGGCCCGCGGGGGCACCATATCTCATGGATTTCTGTTACCCGTCGGTGCGGATGTGATTTTCGCGTGTCAGACGGCCTGAATTGGGGCTCCGTATAGCAAGCATGATATTTTCGTGGGCATGGCCCAACAGACCGCAGAGACCGTAGGCGTGCTGCTCCGCACCGTCCGCTCCGACCGGGGCTGGACCCAGGGGCAGCTCGCCGCCGAGCTGGGAACGAGCCAGAGTGCCGTCGCCCGCATGGAGCAGGGCAAGCAGAACCTGAGCCTGAAGATGATCCAGCGGATCGAGGACATCCTCGGCCGCCAGATCGTGAACGTCGGCGCGCCCAAGATGACCCACCTGAGGGTCGAGGGCGGGCGCCGCCTCTCCGGCTCCGTCGACGTCAACACCTCCAAGAACGCCGGAGTCGCCCTGCTGTGCGCCTCCCTCATCAACCGGGGCACGACGACGCTCCGCAGCCTCGCGCGCATCGAGGAGGTCAACCGGATCGTCGAGGTCCTGACCTCGATCGGCGTCGAGTGCGTCTGGCTGCCCGCGGCCGACGGCGAGCCGCGCGACCTGCAGATCCGCCGCCCCGCCGTCCTGAACCTGGACGGCATGGACGTGGAGGCGGCGCGCCGCACCCGCAGCGTCATCATGCTCCTGGGCCCGCTGCTCGACGAGCGCAGCGAGTACAGGCTCCCCTACGCCGGCGGCTGCGACCTCGGCACCCGCACGGTCGAGCCGCACATGCAGGCGCTGCGCGAGTTCGGCCTGGCCGTCGAGGCCACCGCCGGCTTCTACACCGTCCGCGCGCCCGAGGCGGACCGCGCCGACCGCTCCTTCGTGCTCACCGAGCGCGGCGACACGGTCACCGAGAACGCCATCATGGCCGCGGTGCACCGCGAGGGCGTGACGGTGATCCGCAACGCGAGCCCGAACTACATGGTCCAGGACCTGTGCTTCTACCTGCAGGCCCTCGGCGTGCAGATCGAAGGGGTCGGGACCACCACGCTGAAGATCCGCGGCAG
Source organism: Sinomonas sp. R1AF57 (assembly GCF_002224485.1). Lineage (GTDB taxonomy): Bacteria > Actinomycetota > Actinomycetes > Actinomycetales > Micrococcaceae > Sinomonas > Sinomonas flava. Next base: position 3,071,299 of record NZ_CP022463.1, on the reverse strand, counting down.
GGCCCGGATCGAGGCGGACATCGACTACTGGCCCTCCGAGGATCCGATCGAGGCGATGAGCCTCATCACCGCCGCCATCGTCACAGGCTCCGAGGTGACCGTGCGGCGCGTGCCCATCGAGTTCATGGAGATCGAGCTCGCCACGCTTGCGACCATGGGGCAGAAGCTCGTCATCTCGGGCGAGTACACGGCCCGCAACGGCCATACGCGGCTCGTGGACGTCACGACCATTCCGTCCGAGCTCCACTCGCCCGCGGACAAGATCCACCCCATGCCCTTCCCGGGCCTGAACATCGACAACCTGCCCTTCTTCGCCGTCATCGCCGCGAACGCGACCGGGCAGACCATGATCCACGACTGGGTCTACGAGAACCGCGCGATCTACCTCACCGAGCTCAACCGGCTCGGCGCCAACGTGCAGCTCCTCGACCCGCACCGCATCTACGTCAACGGTCCCACCAAGTGGCGCGCTGCCGAGGTGGGGTGCCCGCCCGCCCTGCGTCCGGCGGCATGCATCCTGCTGGCCATGCTGGCAGCGCGCGGCACGAGCGAGCTGCGGAACATCTACGTCATCGAGCGCGGGTACCAGGACCTGGCCGAACGGCTCAACTCGATCGGCGCGCGGATCGAGTACTTCCAGGGCTGAGCCCAGCGAGCCCCCCCAGGCGGTTGAGGGGATGGGGCAGGATGGGTCCATGGCTGACACCGACAGCACGACCACCAGCAACCCCGCCCCCGGCACCGCCTACCGCGCCGTCATGTACAGCGCGACGGGCCCGTCCTCGGTCCTGACCCTGCGCGAGCGAGCCCTTCCCGAGCCCGGCGAGGGGCAGGTCCGGGTCCGCATCGCGGTCGCGGGCGTCAACCCGACGGACTGGAAGGCCCGCGCCGGCGGCACCTACCCGGGCGCCCTCGACGGCTGGCACGTGCCCGGGCAGGACGCCGCGGGGACGGTCGACGCCGTCGGGCCGGGTGTCGAGGGCCTCGAACCCGGGCGGCGGGTCTGGCTCTGGGACGTCGCGTACGGGGGGACCGAGGGCACGGCGCAGGAGTACGTCGTCGTGCCGGCGGACAAGGCGCAGCCCCTCCCGGACGGCGAGTCGTTCGAGACGGGCGCGTCCCTGGGCATCCCGGCCCTGACGGCCCACCGTGCGCTCACCGCGCGCGAGGGCGGTCCGGCCCGGCTCGCCCCGGGCGCGCTGAACGGCACTACCGTCCTCGTGACGGGCGGCGCGGGCGCGGTCGGGCATGCCGCGATCCAGCTCGCGCACTGGGCCGGCGCCACCGTCGTCGCGACGGTGAGCGGCGGCGAGAAGGCGGCGCTCGCCCGCGCGGCGGGGGCCGACGTCGTCGTCAACTACCGCGAGCAGGACGTCGCCGCGGAGGTGCGCCGCGTGGTGCGTGGGGGAGCGGAGCTGATCGTGGACGTCAACGTCGCCGCGAACATCGGCGCCGACCTTGCCGCGGTCGCCACCGGCGGCACCGTCTCCGCCTACGCCGCGACCGGCGACGAGACGCTCACCCTGCCGGTCCGCGCCGCGATGGGGAAGAACGTGCGGTTCCAGTTCATCCTCACCTACACGGTCACCGGGGCCCAGAAGCACGACGCCGTTGCCGCCGTCGGCGCGGCCCTCGCCGACGGCGCGCTCAGGGTAGGCCAGGACCACGGCCTGCCGCTGACCCGGTTCCGGCTCGAGGAGACGGCCGCCGCGCACGACGCGGTTGAGGGAGGGCTGGTGGGCAAGGCCCTCATCGACGTGTGAGCCGCGCGTAGAGCGCCATGAGCCGTGGCATCACGACATACGAGGCGACCGGGACGACCACGAGGGTCATCGCGAACACCTGCAGGACGGCGGGCCACGCGTGGACGAGCGGGCTGAGCACCGCCTGCGCCGCCAGCACGAGCGGGAAGATGGCCGCCCACGTGACGAGCGCCCGTTCGTGGACGTTGAGGGGGATGGGGGTCTTGGCGGGGGCTGCGGTGTGCATGGCGGGCTCCTCTCGGGTCTGGTGCCTGTCGCTGATGCCTTCACGGTAGGCGTGGGGAGGGGGCCCGGGCATCGGTGCATCCACCCACGTGGGTACTCATCCGCACGCCGCTGGACCCCCCTTGCCGGCGCGCGGATACTGGCAGCATGGCCACGGGATCAGCTCCCGCACCGCCGCACGGGCCCGGCCGCGTCCCCGCCTCCGCCAGCAGCTTCAGGGGGCGCGCGCACGAGGTGGCCGCGGTCGTCGAGGCTCTCGCTGCCGGCCGGCTCGTGACGCTCACGGGCCCCGGCGGCGTGGGCAAGACCCGCGTCGCGCTGGCCGCCGTCGGCGCCGCCGCCGAGCGGTTCGGGCGGCCCGTCTTCGTGGACCTGACCAGGATCGGGGAGGGTTCCCCGGTCTCGCTCGCCGTCGCGGAGTCGCTGGGGCTGCGGGACCTCACCGACGAGTCCGCGCGCTCGGCGATCCTCTGGTGGCTCGAGGCCGGCGGGGCTCCCGGGGAGGTGATGTTCGTCGTGGACAACGCGGAGCACGTCCTCCAGAATGCGGCCTCCCTCGTGGCGCTGCTGCTGGCCGGGTCGGAGGGCTGCCGGATCCTCGTCACGAGCCGCCAGCCGCTGCGCGTCGCGGGCGAGCGGGTCCTCGCGGTCGGCCCCCTGCCCGTGGACGACGCAGAAGCCCTCTTCTGGGACCGCGCCCTCGCCCTGCGCCCGTCGCTCGGGGACACACGCGAGGCGCGCGAGGCCTCCCGCGCCCTGTGCAAGCGCCTCGACGGGCTGCCGCTCGCCGTCGAGCTCGCCGCCGCCCGGGCCTCCGTGCTGACGCCGCAGGAGCTGCTCCCGCGGCTGGACCGGCGGCTGGCCGCGCTGGGGACCGGACCCACCACCGCGCCCGCGCGCCACCGGACGCTGCGCGCGTGCATCGCGGGGAGCGTCGACGCGCTCGGGGCGCAGGAGCGCGCCGTCTTCGAGGCGTGTGCCGTCTTCGCGAGCCCGTTCGACGCCGAGGCCGCCGCCGCCGTCGCCGGCGCGACCCTGGACCACCTCGAGGAGCTCGTCCTGCGGTCCCTCCTGCAGACGGGCGAGGACGCCCGGGGCAGGACCACGTTCAGGCTCCTCGAGAGCCTGCGCGAGTTCGCGCGGGAAGGGCTCGAGGCATCGGGGACGCTCGAGGGCGCGCAGCGGCGGCACCTCGCCTGGCTCGGCTCGGTCTTCGGCGCCGGGACGTTCCCGTCGGTGCTCGAGGCGTCCCGGGTGGGGGAGCGCTCAGACCTGCTGCCCGACCTGCGGGCGGCTCTGGACTTCGCGGTGCGCGCGGCGCCCGCCGAGGGCCTGCGGCTCATGGCGGCGACACGCGAGCTCTGGTTCCGCAACGGCCAGGACGAGGGGCTGGGCTGGGCCCTCCGGCTCCTCGAGCGGCACGCCGGGCGGGACGAGGCGCGTGCCGCAGGGCTCGTCGTCGCTGCGAACCTGCGCACAGTCCGGCAGGAGACCGAGCTCGCGGGGGCGCACGTCGACGAGGCACTGGCGCTGCTCGACCCGCGGTCCGCGGCGGCCGCCGAGGCGCTGTTCTACCGTGCGGTGTCCCGGGCCCTCGGGCACGACCCCGAGGGCGCAGACCGCGCCGCCGTTGCGGCGATGGAGGCGTACACCTCCCTTGGCGACGCCGCGGGAAGGAGCCGGGCGCTGTGTGCACGCGGCATGGCTGCCGTGTGGGGCCACCGCGAACAGGACGCCCTCGAGATCCTCGAGGCGGCGTACCCGCTCGCCGCCGAGGCCGGGGATGCGTTCGCCCAGGGGATCGCGCTCACCTACGGTGGCCTCGCCGAGTCGACCCTGGGGCGCAGCGCCGAGGCCCGCGACAGGCTCTTCCGAGCAGTCGAGGTGCTGGCGGGGATCCGCGACGTCACCATGCGCGCGATCGCCCTCGCGCGGCTCGCGGCGCTGACCGTGCGGCGGGACCCGACGACGGCGGCGCGTGCCGCTGCTGCCGTCTCGCGGCGGGAGGGCGCGGGCGGGCGGTTCCACGAGATCTCCTCGGCGGACCTCGACCACGTGCGCGCCACCGCCGAGCTCCTCCTCGGCCCCGGGGGCCTCGCCGCGGTCTGGGGCGCGGGGGAGAAGCTCCGGTTCGCCGACGCGGCGGAGGAGCTGCGCGCCGCCTGGGACGCGCACGACGCCGAGAGCCCCGCAGCCCTCACCGCGCGCGAGCTCGAGGTGGCAGAGCTCGTGCGCAGCGGCCTGGGCAACGCCGCGATCGCCGAGCGGCTGACGCTCTCGGCCCGGACCGTGGAGAACCATGTCGCCCACGCGCTGGCCAAGCTCGGGCTGCGCAGCCGGTCCGCGCTCGCGGTGTGGGCGGCGGAGCGTTCGGCGGAGCGGGCCTCCTCAGCGCGCCAGCGCTGACTCGATGAGCGCGACGATCGCCGGATCGTCCGGAGGGACCTGCGGGCGGAAGCGGTGCACGGCGCCGTCGGGCATCACGAGGAACTTCTCGAAGTTCCACTGGATGCGGCCCGAGCGCCCGGACGCGTCGGAAGCCCTCGTGAGCTCGCGGTACAGCGGGTGCGCCCCGCGTCCGTTCACCCAGACCTTCTCCATCACGGGGAACGTCACGCCCCAGGTCTGCGAGCAGTACTCCGCGATCCTCTCGGCGTCCCGGTACTCCTGGAGGAACTGGTTGCTGGGGAAGGCCAGGACCGTGAAGCCCCTGTCCCCGTAGAGGCTCTGGAGCTTCTCGAGCTGTTCGTACTGGGGTGCGAGGCCGCACCTGCTGGCCACGTTGACCACAAGCCGGACCCTTCCCGCCCACTCGCCGAACGTCGTCGTGCGCCCGTCGAGGGTCGTGACCGCGATGCCGTCGAGTTCCATGCCGGCCTCCTGCTCTCACTGGGTCAAACGAATCGCGCGGCTGCCCGGTTCAGTCAACGGGGACCTTCGGCACTTCTACGCAATGTAGAAGAGGCGCATCCTGAAGGTGGAGGCCCGCCCGGGCGGGCGGCTCTCCACCTGAGGAGGTGGCGACGATGCGGTCGTTGATGTGGAAGCTCCGGATCGCCACGCTGTGGGTGTTCTACGCGGTGGGCATGATCCTACTGTTCCTGCTGGTGCTCATGGAGCCCGGATTCATCGATGGGCTCCGGAACGGCCGGATCCTGGAGATGGCGGTCGACAGCCCTGTGACGCTGGAGATGGCGGCGTTCGTGCTGGTCCCGCTGGTCCTGGCGTTCCTGACGTTCGTCCTGACGGACACGGTCGTGCGCTGGGTCAACGTGGTCGCGGGCGCGTTCTTCGGGGCCATGATGGTCTGGGACGTCTTCGAGCACTGGGGTGCCGCGGTGATGGCCGCGCCGGTGGTGTCCGAACTGGTCGCGCTCTCCGGGCTCCTCGTCGTCGTGATGGCGCTGATGAAGCCGAAGGACGAGTTCGCCGAAGTCGAGCGCAAGGACGCCGACGCGCACCATAGGGGCCACACCCTCGCGGCCTGAGAAGCCGCGCACAGGACGTGACTCTCAGGAAGTGACCCCCAGAAGGTGACCCCCAGACCGGAATGGTCTGGGGGTCACCTTCTGGGGGTCACGTGCTGGAAGGGTGCTGGGGGGCGAATCCTCCGGCGGTCAGCCGACGTGGTCGGCCTTGACGAGGGCGATCTCCTCCTCGGTCTTCGGGTCGCGTCCTATCGCGAGGCCGACGATCGTGACCACGGACGCCACGGCGAGGTAGACCGCGATGAGGACCCAGCTCGCCGTGGCCTGGTACAGCGCGGTGAACACGAGCGGGGCGATGGCGCCGCCCACGACGCCGGCCAGCGTGTACGCGAGCGAGCTGCCGGCGTAGCGCAGCCGCGCCGGGAACTGCTCGGTGATGAACGCCGCCTGCGGGCCGTACATGAACGCGTGGAGCGCGAGGCCGACCACGACGCCGATGGTCAGGACGACCACGGACCGGCTCTGGACCGTGAGGAAGAAGACCGGGATCCACACGGCGGTCGCCGCGGCCGCGATGCCGTAGACGAGGCGGCGGTTGAAGCGGTCCGTGAGGGCGCCGGCGGCCGGGATGAGCACGAGCTGGAAGGCGGAGCCGATGAGGATTGCGGTCAGGACCGTGCCCGTGGTCATGCCGAGCTCCTTGGTCGCGTACACGGCAACGAAGACGGTGAACAGCGAGTAGAGGATGTCCGGGCTCAGGCGGGACAGGATCGCCGCGGCCAGGCCGCGCGGCTGCGTCCTGATCACTTCCGCGATCGGCGCCTTGGGCCGTTCCCCGTGGGCCTCGATGTTCTTGAAGACCGGGGTCTCCTCGAGCTTGAGTCGGATCACGAGGCCGAAGACGACGAGCAGGGCGGAGGCGAGGAAGGCGACGCGCCAGCCCCAGGAGAGGAAGGCGTCGTTGCTGAGGGTCGCGGCGAGCACGGCGAGGGCGCCGTTGGCGAGGAGGTTTCCGGCCGGCGGCCCGATCTGCGCCGCAGAGGACCACAGCCCGCGCCTGCTCGGGTCCCCGAACTCGCTCGAGAGCAGGACGGCCCCGCCCCACTCGCCGCCCACACCGATGCCCTGCGCGAGGCGCAGCAGCACCAGGATCAGGGGCGCGACGGCGCCCACGGTGCCGTACGTGGGCAGGACGCCGATCAGCACGGTGGCGATGCCGATGAGCAGGAGGGTCACGACCAGGACGTGCTTGCGCCCGATCCGGTCGCCGAGGCGGCCGAAGATGATGCCGCCGATGGGGCGGGCGAGGTAGCCGATCGCGAAGGTCGAGAAGGAGAGCAGGAGCCCCACGAACTCGTCCCCGGAGGGGAAGAAGATCTTCGGGAAGACCAGGGCGGAGGCCACGGAGTAGATGGCGAAGTCGTAGTACTCGAGGGAGGTTCCGGTGAGGCTCGCGATGTAGGCCCTGATGGCGCCCGGGGGGATTTTGCGGGCCGCAGGCGGAGTACCGTGCGACGGTGCGTGGGTGCTCATGCTGGTGTCCTTCGTGGGGGGCGGTTTCTGGATGGCTGTGACGCTCATCTCATCGAGCGCATAGATCAAGCATGCACTATGACTGGGGTTTGTTCAACAATCCTGTGTGAAAAATTCGACGGCTTGAGCTGGGATGCCCGTCCGAGGGGTTTCCAACACCGTCCGTCGGCCATCGCACCCCAGCGCAAGGGGGTCTTTGTTGAACAATCAACGCGCGAGGAGCAGAAGCGGAAGGGTCAGGAGGCGTGCGCCTGTCCTTCGACGGCCTCGAGCAGCTGCAGCTCGGCGCGGTCCAGATAGCTGACCATGGCCTCGGCCGCGGCGGTGTTGCGCCCGGCCTCGAGCAGCCGGGTGATCGTGGCGTTCTCCTCGACGTACGGCGCGTGGAAGCGGGGGTCGGAGCCCATCGTGGCGAACACGAGCCGCATCTCGGCGAGGATCTGCTCCATGAGCGCGTCGAGCCGCCCGCTGCCGGCCCGGGCCACGATCGCGCGGTGGAACTCCTGGTTCGCCGTCGCCATGGCTGGGACGTCGCCAGCCTCGGCGGCCGCCCGGGCCCGGCGCACGACGGCGTCGAGCGGCTCCGCTGTCTGGGCCGGCGCCCAGAGCAGGCAGCTGGGCTCGATGAACCGCCGAACCCTGTAGATCTCGCGGATGTCCTCGGCCGTGGGATGCGAGACGAAGACACCGCGGTTGGGGATGCGGGTGACGACGCGCTCGGTCGCGAGGGTCGCGAAGGCCTCGCGCAGGGTGTTGCGCGAGACGCCGAGGGCCTCGCGCAGCTCCTCCTCGGCCAGCTTCGCCCCGGGGGCGAGCTTCCCCTCGGTGATGGTCTGCCGCAGCTGGGCGGCGACCCATTGGCTCGTCTCGGCGTGCTTCGTGTTCCTCGCGGCGGCGCGCAGGGAGGAGAGGACTGCCTCGGACGTCATGGCCCCAGCCTAGTGGGGAGCGGTCAGCCGATCGTCGTGAGGACGCTGCCCGCTGCGACGGCCTCGCCGGGGGCGGCTGCGTGCTCGCCGAGGGTCCCGGAACGGTGGGCGGAGACGGTCGTCTCCATCTTCATCGCCTCGATCACCACCACGGCGGTCCCCTCCTCGACGCCCGTTCCGGGCTCCACGAGCCACTTCACCACGGTGCCGCCCATCGCGGCGGTGAGGTGGTCGGGGGAGGGGGCCGCGCCGTCGTGCGCGGGGACGGACGACGGCGTGCCGGCCGCTCCCGCCGCCGACCCCACCCCTGCCGCGGCGAGCCCCGCGAGGAGCGCGGCGGGCAGGCCCAGGGTGACCCGGCGCCCGTCGAGGTCGATGGCGAACGTCTGCCGCGGCGCGTCCATAGGTGCGGGCGCGAACTCGGGGCTCGCGGCGAGCGGGTCCGCGAACTCGGACTCGATCCACGTGGTGTACACGCGGAAGCCGTCCGCGCCGTCCTCCGCGGCGAACGCCGGGTCCGCCACGACGGCCCGGTGGAAGGGCAGGACGGTCGGGAGGCCGGAGACCTCGAATTCGGCCAGGGCACGGCGGGCGCGCCGGAGCGCCTGCCGGCGGTCCGCGCCGGTGACCACGAGCTTGGCCAGGAGCGAGTCGAACTGGCCGGGCACGGTGGAGCCGTCGCGCACGCCGGAGTCCACCCGGATCCCCGGGCCGGTCGGCACCGCGAAGCGCGCCACGGTACCCGGCGCGGGCAGGAAGCCGCGCCCCGGGTCCTCGGCGTTGATGCGGAACTCGATGGAGTGGCCGCGGGGCTCGGGGTCCGTCAGGACGGGCAGCGTCCCGCCGGCTGCGATCGCGAGCTGCGCCGCCACGAGGTCGATTCCGGAGGTCTCCTCGGTGATGGGGTGCTCGACCTGCAGGCGCGTGTTCACCTCGAGGAAGCTGATGGTCCCCTGGCTGTCGAGAAGGTACTCGACCGTGCCGGCGCCGACGTATCCGGCCTCGCGGCAGATCGCCTTCGCGGACTCGTGGATGCGGGACCGCTGCTCGGGGGTGAGGAACGGCGCGGGCGCCTCCTCGACGAGCTTCTGGTGGCGTCGCTGGAGCGAGCAGTCTCGGGTCCCGACGACGATGACGTTGCCGTGGGTGTCGGCGAGGACCTGGGCCTCGACGTGACGCGGACGGTCCAGGAACTTCTCGACGAAGCACTCCTCGCGCCCGAACGCGGCGCGGGACTCCCGGACCGCGGAGTGGAAGGACTCCTCGATCTCCTCCGCCGTCCGGGCCACCTTGAGGCCGCGGCCGCCGCCTCCGAACGCTGCCTTGATGGCCACGGGCAGCCCGTGCTCGGCGGCAAAGGCGCGCACTTCCTCCGCGCTCGCGACGGGACCGTCGCTGCCGGGGGCCAGTGGCGCGCCGGCGCGCACAGCGACCTCGCGCGCGCTCACCTTGTCCCCCAGGAGCCGGATCGTCTCCGGGGAGGGGCCGATCCAGATCAGGCCCGCGTCGAGGACAGCCTGGGCGAAGTCCGCGTTCTCGGAGAGGAACCCGTAGCCGGGGTGGACGGCATCGGCCCCGGCCCGCTCCGCGACGTCGAGGATCTTGCCCGCGTCGAGGTAGGTCTGGGCGGGGGAGGTCCCGCCGAGGGCGTAGGCCTCGGTGCAGGCGGCGACGTGGACGGCGTCGGCGTCCTGGTCGGCGTAGACGGCCACGCTGGCCAGCCCGGCGTCGTCGCACGCGCGGGCAATGCGGACGGCGATCTCGCCGCGGTTGGCGATGAGGACCTTATGCATCGGCATTTCCTTCGGGGGTCGTGGGGGCGGCGCCGGGCTGGGGCACGAAGCGCACCGCGGCGCCCGGTGGCAGCTGGGCCGCGAGGTCGAGGTCGGCATCGACGACGACGCCGATCACCGGGTAGCCGCCGGTCACCGGGGCGTCGGCGAGGAACAGGACGGGCAGGCCGCTCGCGGGGACCTGGAGGGAGCCGCGGGCCGTCCCCTCGCTAGTGAGCTCGCCCTCGCGGGACCGCTCCAGGGGTGCACCGTCCAGCCGCAGGCCGACCCGGCTGGACTGCGGGGTCACGGTCCACTCCTGGGCGAACAGCGCCGCCTTGGACGCGTCGGTGAACCAGTCGTCGCGCGGGCCGGGCAGGACGTGCAGCTCGGTGACGGCTCCCGGGAGCTGCGGCGGGACCTCGGGATGCCCCACGACATGGGCGCCGCGCACCGGCAGCACCGCGAGCGTCTGGCCGTCGGCCAGAGGGGCCGGTCCGATCCCGGAGAGCGAGTCGGCCGAGCGGCTGCCGAGCGCGGGCGGGACGTCGAGGCCGCCGCGCACCGCGACGTACGCCCGCAGCCCTGCGCCGGCGGTGCCGAGGGCCAGGGTCTCGCCGGCCAGCAGCGCGAACGGCGCGTCCCGCGGCGCCTCCCGCGGCGCCTCCTGCGCTGTTGAGGGGTCATGTCCGTGCGTTGAGGGGTCATGTCCCTGCGCGCTGTCCGCCCGTGGCGTGATGCGCAGCGGGACGTCGGCGCCGGTGACGGCGAGGACCTGGTCCGCTTCGGCGCGGAGCTCGAGGCCGCCGAGCAGGACCTCGAGGCCCGCGGCCCCGGGCTCGTTGCCCACCATCCGGTTCGCGCGCCGCAGTGCCCCGCGGTCGAGCGCTCCCGAGACGCTCACCCCCAGCGCCGCGCGCCCTGGCCGCCCGAGGTCCTGCACCGTCGTCTGGAGCCCGGCGCGCACGACGACGAGCCCTCCTGACGCGGCCCGCCTCCCCGAGGCGTCGGCAGGCTGCGCGGCCGAGCGCCCGTCCTCCCCGGAATTGTCGGCTGCGCGCGGGTGCGCGGCGCCTGCACCCGCGGCAGGCCGACAATCCGCGGGGCTGGAGGCGGCGTGGGTGAGCGTTGCGCTCGCCCGGACGGGGACGAATCGGACCCGGTCGCCGGGCTGGACGAGGGCGGGATCCTCCCGGGAGAGGTCCCACATGACCGCGTCCGTGTGCCCGATCAGCTGCCAGCCTCCGGGCGACTCCCGCGGGTAGACCGCGGTGTATGTTCCGGCCAGTGCCACCGACCCGGCCGGAACCACCGTCCTGGGCGACGTCCGCCGCGGGACGGAGGGGGCGCCGTCGTGCGTCAGATAGGTGAACCCGGGCGCGAAGCCGCCGAACGCGGCGTCCCACTCCTGGCCCGAGTGCCCGGCGACGAGGGCCTCGGGGCTTGCGCCGGTGAGCCGGGCGGCCTCGGCGAGGTCGGCGCCGTCGTACACGGTCTCGATCCGCACGAGCCGGCCGCGCTCCCGTTCGGCGTCCTCGAGGTGGAGCCCGCGGACGTAGTCGGCGGCGCGGGCGACGCCGGCGGCGGACTCCGCGACCACGAGGACTGTCGTCGCGGCGGCCACGACGTCGACGACGTCGAGCCGGCCGTCCCTCCGGGCGGCGGTGAGCTGGGACGCCAGGGCCAGGACGCTGCCGAGCGAGCGCAGCTCGACGAGCAGGGCCCGGTCCCCCGCGGGGCGCACTCCGACGACCGGGTTCACGAGGGTCTGGGCCATCACGCGAAGCTCTTGATCTCGACGCCCGCGTCCGTGAGGGCTGCGCGGATCCTGGCGGCCATGGCGACGGCGCCGGGGGTGTCGCCGTGCACGCAGATGCTGTCGGCGGCGACGGCGACGTGGCTTCCGTCGACCGCGCGGACCTTGCCGTCGAGGAGGCGGAGGACGTGTTCAACGATCTCGTCGATGTCGTGGAGCACGGAGCCCGGCTCGCGCCGCGAGACGAGCCTGCCCTCGGGGGTGTAGGCCCGGTCGGCGAAGGCCTCGGTGACCGTGCGCAGCCCGGCGGACTCGGCGGCGCGGCGGATCTCCGAGTCGGGCAGGACGAGGAGCGGGAGGGAGGGGGCGACTTCGGCGACGGCCTTCGCCACGGCCCTGGCCTGCGCCTCGTGGTGGACGATGGCGTTGTAGAGCGCGCCGTGCGGCTTGACGTACTTGACCTCGGTGCCCGCCGCGCGGGCGAGGCCCTGGAGGGCGCCGATCTGGTAGATGACCTCGTCGGTGAGCTCGCTCGCCGGGACGTCCATGAAGCGGCGGCCGAATCCGGCGAGGTCCCGGTAGCCGGGGTGGGCGCCGACCGTTACGCCGGCGGCTGCCGCGGCCTCGCAGGTGGCGCGGATCTGGAGCGGGTCGCCCGCATGGAAGCCGCAGGCGACGTTCGCGCTCGAGACGCTCGCGAAGATCGCCGCGTCGTCTCCGAACGTCCAGTTCCCGAACGATTCCCCGACGTCGCTGTTGAGGTCGATGGTGGCCATGGTGATCTCCGTCTCATCGGTGTGCTGCATCCAGCATGCACCATGAGCCGGGATTGTTCAACAATCTTTCGGTCAGGCGAGCGCGTCAGCGCTCGAGCACCACATCCTCGGGGGCCTTGTCCGGCCGCCAGCCGCGCCAGACCGGGTGGCGGAGCCGTCCGCCGGAGGTCATCTCCGAGTAGGACACCTCGCCGACGTACTTCGGGGTGACCCAGTGCGCCTCCCTCGCGTCCGCCGCCGGCATCTCCTCGAGGGGAGAGGTCTTCCGCTCCAGCGGGCGCAGCTTCGAGGAGATCTCGTCGAGCATCGCGTCCGTGAAGCCCGAGCCGACCCTTCCGGCGTAGACCAGCCGCCCGGCGTCGTCCGGGATGCCCACGAACAGGGACCCGAGCGTCGCGGCGCGGCTCCCGTTGCCCTCCCGCCAGCCGCCCACCACGACCTCCTGGGTGCGCTCGTTCTTGACCTTCAGCCAGGCCCCGGACCGCCGGCCGGGCTCGTAGCGCGAGCCGAGCCGCTTCGCGAGGATCCCCTCGAGGCTGTGCTCCGCGGAGGCGGCGAGGACGTGCTCGGCGTCGCCGTCGAACAGGGGGGAGAGCTGGACGTTCTCCGGCAGGCCGCCGTCGGCCAGGAGCTCGAGCGCGGCGCGGCGCTCGCGGAACGGAAGCCGGGTGAGGTCGCGGCCCTCGTACTCGAGGAGGTCGAACAGCACGATCCGCACCGGGACGTCGCGGCGTGCGCGTTCGACGTCGGCGGGCCGGGTCAGGTTCATGCGCTGCTGGAGGCGCCCGAAGTCCGGGCGGCCGCGTGAGTCCTGGGCGATGATCTCGCCGTCGAGCACGGCCGGCCCGAGCTCGGCGAGGCCGGACAGCTCCGGGTAGGTGGTCATCTGGTCGATCCCCTTCCGGCTCATGAGCCGCAGCGGCTCGGCGCGGGCGTCGACGATCGCGCGGATGCCGTCCCACTTCATCTCGAGCGCCCAGTCGTCGCCGCGCACCATCCCGAGGGTGCCCTGCTGGGCGAGCATGGGCGACGGCGCCGGGCCGGTCCGCGCGGCAGGGGTGACCTCGGCGTTACTAGGGGTGACTTCGGCGGCAGAGGGGGTGACTTCGGCGTCACCGGGGGTGACGTCGGCGGCCTTCGCTTCCTTCGCGCCCTTGGCGTCGTGGCGCCAGTGGCCCTTTTCCTGGTCCTTCATGAGGTGGGCGAGCCAGTTCTCCTTCCCGCCCGAGTCGCCGCCGCCGTAGCCGCCATCAGGGTGGATGAGCGCGAGCCGGACCCCCTCGCCGGGCCGCCCCAGCCCGGCGGCCACCCCGCGGAGGCCGCCGCCCTCGCGCCCGTGCAGCAGGACGATGATCTCCTTGCCGTCGATCCACTTCTCGACCTCGTACGTCCCGGTGTCCCACACGGACATCTCGCCGGCGCCGTACTCGCCCTTCGGGATGGTGCCGGTGAACGTGAGGTACTCGATCGGGTGGTCCTCGGTGTGCACGGCGAGGTGGTTCGCGCGGGTATCCGTGGGGATGCCCTTAGGGATCGCGAACGAGGCCAGCACGCCCTCGTGCTCGAGCCGTAGGTCCCAGTGGAGGCGCCGCGCATGGTGCTCGTGGATCACGAACGTGTCCCCCCGCCCCGGCGTGGGCGCCTCGAGGGGGACGGGCTCCGGGGTCTTGGCGGCATCGCGCTTGGCGCGGTACTCGGTCAGCGGGTCGGCGGACGACGCCGCGCGGCCGCCGCCGTCGTCGTCCCCGCCTGACGCGCGCGCACCCGAGCGCGAGGCGGCCCCCGCGGAGGCGCGGGCCCGTGGCAGGGACGAGCGTGCGCCGTCGTGCTCCGACAGCGTCGGGGGGTGCAGCGGGGCGAACAGGTCTCCGAACGTCTCCAGCCGGGCGGCCATCTCGTCGTAGCGCACGTGTGCCAGATCCGGGGAGCCGATCTCCTCCCACGTCCTGGGCGCGGCGACCATGGGCTGGGCGCGCCCGCGCAGGGAGTAGGGGGCGATCGTGGTCTTCTGGCCGCTGTTCTGGCTCCAGTCCACGAGGACGCGGCCGGTGCGCAGGGTCTTCTTCTGGTCGGCGACGATCAGGTCCGGGTGGTCCGCTTCGAGGGACTTCGCGAGCTCGCGCGCGACCGCTGCGACCTGCTCCCATGCTTGGCTGCCGTCCAGCTTCGCGTACAGGTGGATGCCCTTGGAGCCGCTCGTGACGGGCACGGACGTGAGCCCCATGTCGTCGAAGATGGGCTTGACGAGGTGGGCCACCTCGACGCACTCGGGAAGGCCCGCGCCGGGGCCGGGGTCGAGGTCGATCACGAGCCGGTCCGGATTGATCATCGTGTCCTCTTCGACCGCGCGCCACTGCGGCACGTGGATCTCGAGGGCGGCGATCTGGGCGAGCCAGACTAGGGTGGGCAGGTCGTTGACCAGCGGGTACGTGTTGGTCGAGCGGCGGTGGTGGAGCGTGACGCGCTGGACCCACTCCGGGGTCGAGCGGTCGTCCAGGTTCTTCTGGAAGAACACCTCTCCGGGCTCCTCCGCAGTGCCGACCCCGTGCACCCAGCGCTTGCGGGTCGCGGGCCGGTCCCGTACCGCTGGGATCATCACGGCGGCGACGCTCCGGTAGTACTCGATGACGTCGCCCTTGGTCGTCCCGGCGTCCGGGTAGAGCACCTTGTCCAGGTTGGACAGGCTGAGCCGGCGGCCTTCGATCTCGACGGTCTCGCGCTGCGGGGCCATGCGGTTACCCTCCCATGGGGTGCGTCGGGCGGGGAAGATGTCCCCCTGCACCTACCCGCCATGCGGAGGGTCGAACCGATGCCCGCGCACCAGGAGCCCTACTCGGAGGGCGGACCGCCCGGCTCGCGCCGGTAGGGCGGCTGCGGAGGCTGCGGCGGTGTGTAGGTGGGAGGCGATGGCATCTGGCCGTACGCCGCCGGGTACCTGTCGAAGCGTTGGCCTCTCGGGTTCTCCGGCTGGGCGAGCATCACGATGAGCGCGATCCAACCGAGCACAGGAATCACCGCGAGCAGCAGGAGCCACCCGCTGAGGTTGACGTCATGGAGCCGCCGCGCCGCCACCGCCAGCCCGGGGACCACCGTGGCGAGGAACCAGAGGCCGCCGAGCCCGCTCGTACCGGTCGGCTGCCCGTTGACCACGGTCGGACCGATGGAGTTCAGGACCGCGGATGCCAGCGCTGAGGCGAGGAACCACCACCAGTACTCGCTGCGGCTCGCGCGTCCGGAGAAGACGGCGTACTTCTGGAAGACGCGTTTGACCGCCTCGACGGGCGGGGCTCCGTAGTAGGGAAGCTCGAGCGGAGGCACTGCGCCACCGCTGGCTGGGTACGAAGGCTGGTGGACGGTCATCGAACCGTTCCTTTCAACTGGACGCTGCCGATGCCCCACGCTAGGCGTGGCGGCGGTCTGGCGGTAAGAGTCGCAAGACCCCACCTGCGAGGTGGCGCACGACGGCGGGTGCGCACCCGCCGTCGTCCGCCCCCCTCGGGGATCAGG
Source organism: Sinomonas sp. R1AF57 (assembly GCF_002224485.1). Lineage (GTDB taxonomy): Bacteria > Actinomycetota > Actinomycetes > Actinomycetales > Micrococcaceae > Sinomonas > Sinomonas flava. Next base: position 3,055,610 of record NZ_CP022463.1, on the reverse strand, counting down.
GCCGGTGAGCGCGGAGCTCCTCGGCAATCCCGCGGGCCCACGCTTCGATGTCATCCCAGTCGCGGAAGTCCCCGCTGGGCATCGCGCTGAGCGGATTCCCCGGCAGGTGGCTCATGGCCTTCTCCATGAGCCCGACCGGGGGTGTCGAGGGGTCCCACGCGCCGAAGAACACGTGTTCGCCCTTGACTCGGAGGAGGTCCGCGAACTTCCCGAACTCCTTGGGCTCGCTCGTTTCGAGGACGTCGCGGCCCTCCTTGTCGACCTTGTCGTCTCCGAGGGGACCGCTGCTGAAGAGCCAGACGGGCCGCTGCGCGAGCTCGGCCTCGTGGTGCTTCGCGAACGCCGTCGCCTCGCGCATCCAGTGGAACGCGTAGGCCGCGCTGCCCAGAACGACGGCGTCGTAGGGCGTGAGGTCGTCGACCTCGCCGACGGGTCTGGCGGTCGCCGGAAGCCCTTCGGCGGTGAGAGTGGAGGCGATCCGCTCGGCGATCGCGGCGGTCGCCCCGTGCTTGCTGGCATAGGCAACGAGGACGTTCATAGGGGTTCCTTTCATGGATGACTCCACGGTGGCCCCTCCGCGTCCACTCGACTAGGGCCGAAAGCCGCGCCACTCGGGGCGTCCGCCTATCCAAGCCCTCCAATGTGCGGTTCACTTAGGCACATGCGGTCAATCTGGAAGGGCGCCATCAGCTTCGGCCTGGTCAGCGTGCCCGTGAAGGTGTACAGCGCCACCGAGGACCACGACATCAAGCTCCACCAGGTCCACGACAAGGACCGGGGCCGGATCCGCTACCAGCGCCGCTGCGAGGTGTGCGGCGAGGTGGTCGAGTACGCGGACATCGACAAGGCGTACGAGGAGGGCGGCCGCACGGTGGTCCTCACGGACGAGGACCTCGAGTCGCTCCCGGTGGAGCGCAGCCGCGAGATCGAGGTGGTCGAGTTCGTCCCCGACGAGCAGATCGACCCCATGTTCTTCGAGAAGAGCTACTACCTCGAGCCCGAGAAGGTCGGCGTCAAGCCCTACCAGCTGCTGCGGCGCACCCTCGAGCAGACCGAGCTGACCGCCGTCGTGAAGTTCGCGCTCCGGCAGAAGACGCGGCTCGGGGCCCTGAGGGTGCGCGGGGACGTGATGGTCCTCCAGTCCCTGCTGTGGCCGGACGAGGTGCGCGAGGCCGCCTTCCCCATCCTCGAGGACACGGACGTGAAGATCTCCGACAAGGAGCTCAAGATGTCCTCCTCGCTCGTGGAGAGCCTCTCCTCCGAGTTCGAGCCCGAGCAGTTCACCGACGAGTACCAGGAGCAGCTGCGCCAGCTCCTCGAGGCGAAGCTCGCCAAGGGCGACGCGGTGGACACCGAGGAGACCTTCGGCGCGCCCGCCGAGGAGGGCGAGGGCGCCGAGGTCCTCGACCTCATGGAGGCGCTGCGGCGCAGCGTCGAGAGCCGGCGCAAGGCGTCGGGTGCCCCGTCCGCCGCACCTGCGTCGGGCACTAGGGCGTCCGGCACCAAGGCGTCCGGCTCGCGGTCGGCGAAGGCGAAGGCCGCGGACGACGCCGAGGGGTCGCCCAAGGAGGAGAAGGTGCCTCCGAAGCGGCGCACCAGGAAGACCGGCTGAGGCCCTACCGCCGCGCGCGGATCTGGACGCGCCCGTCGCGGATGCGGGTGTCGTAGCTGGGCTGCGGCGTGCTCGCGGGGCCGTGCACGACTCCGCCGTCCGCCAGCCGGAAGGTGCTCCCGTGGAGCGGGCACGTCACGCACCCGTTCTCGATGGTTCCCTCGTTGAGGGAGCCGCCGGCGTGGGTGCACACGTTGTCGAGCGCGAGGAAGCGGCCGGCGTCGTGCACGACGAGCACCGGGATGTCGTCGGCCTGGACCAGAGTGGGCTTGTCCACGGACAGCTCGCTGGCCGCGCCGACGTCCTGCCAGTCGGTGGGACCCTCGTGCCACGCCGTCCGGGAGACCCTCACGCCCTTCGTGAAGGCGAGGTGCCCGCCGAGGTACCCGCTCGTGAGCAGCACCCCGAGGCCCGCGAACGCGAGCCCGCGTCCGGCGGTGCGGGCGCCCGCCTTCCGCGCCACGAGGGAGGCGCCGTAGAGGCCGAGCGCGGCGACGTTGAGCGCGGCGTGCACGATCCCGAGCCGGGTCTCCCCGCCCTGGGTGTCCGACCAGTCGCTGAAGCCGGCCGCCGCCGTCGGGACCGCCGCGACGAGCCCGGTGGCGACCAGGATGTCGGCCGCCTTCTCCGTCGGCTCGCCGAACAGGTCCAGGACCCCTGCCATGCTCCAGGCGCCGATCGGGAAGTCGGTGAGGACGGGGTGCAGGGGGTGCCCGGTCGGGATGCCGCTGAGGGCGTTCCGGACCAAGCGGGGCTTCAGGAGGGCATGGGCTGCCGTCCGCACGGGCTCCGCGACGGCGTCGAGGGCCTTCCAGCGCTCGAGCCGGCTGACGGCGTCGTCCAACAGGTTCATCGTGCTCTCCTTGGCCGCGGGGCGGGGACAGGAGTCACTTACCCGCGTTCGCGTTCCTCACGCCCGCATGACGACCGCACCCATCTGGGGGTCACGTTCTGGGGGTCGCGTGACGTGACTCCCAGAACGTGACTCCCAGAAGGTGACCTTCAGGAGGTGACCTTCAGACGCGGGGGAGAGGCGCTCAGCAGCCCTCCGCTCAGCAGCCTTCGTAGTCGCTGAGCACCTGGACCTTTGCCGCCGAGGCCGAGGCCGGGTCGAACGTGTACCCGATCCACTCCCTGGCCAGCCGCCGTGCGAGCTCAAGCCCCACCACGCGCTGGCCCATCGTGAGGACCTGGCAGTTGTTCGACAGGATCGACCGTTCCACCGAGAAGGAGTCGTGCGCCGCCGTGGCGCGGATCCCGGGGACCTTGTTGGCCGCGATGGCCACCCCGATCCCGGTGCCGCAGAACAGCAGCGCCCTGTCTGCCTTGCCCTCGCTGATCATCTCCCCGGCCGCCACGCCCACGTAGGGGTAGGGCCGAGCGAAGTCCTCGGCCTCACGGTGCACGCCGATGTCGATGACCTCGGCCACCCGCGGATCCGCCTCGAGGTCCTTCCGCAGGGTCTCCTTGTAGTCCACCCCGGCCTCGTCGCAACCGATGACAATCCTCAGCCCGCTCATGCGGACACCTCCTGATGTGTTCCAGAAACAATGGCTGGCCCGAGGGCCATGAACACCGCCGCGAGCGAGGTCGCGCCGGGGTCCGGGGTGCCGACGCTCTTCTCCGCGAGCGGCCGCGCCCGGCCCTTGCGCGGGGTGAGCCCGGCGGTCGCCGCGGCGGCCTCCTCGGCTGCCCGGCACGCCTGCTCCCACGCCTCGCCCAGGCTCAGGCCGCGCACGACGCCGCCGCGCAGCTCGGCCTCGAACGGCACCAGCGCGTCGACGAGCGTCTTGTCGCCCGGCTGCGCCCCGCCCAGGGCCGCGATCCGGGCGGCGAACGCCGTGATGCCGGCGGCGACCCCGGCGGCGTCCGGCACCTCGAGGTCCCCGATCGCCTCGCCCCAGGCCCGCAGTCCCGCGCCCCACAGGACCCCCGAGGTCCCGCCGGCGCGGTCGGCCCAGGCGTCGCCGGCGGCGGCCAGCACGGAGCCGGCCGCGCGGCCGGCGTCGAGCGCCTCGCGCGCCGCGGCGACCGCTGCCCCTGCGCCGCGGACCATGCCGCGGCCGTGGTCGCCGTCGCCCGCCACGGCGTCCATCGCGCCGAGGTGCGCCTCGAGCTCCCCGAGCCGGGCGGAGGCCGCGCCGAGCGCCTCGACGCACGCCGCGGCGTACCCGCGCGAGGCCTCGGACGACGGCGGCGCCTCGGCAGCGGCGGCCGGCCCGCCGTCGTCGTCCGGGCCCTCGGCGGACTCGGCGGGGGTCAGCGACCCGCGGCGGAACGCGGGCGTCTCGGCGGGGGCGAGCCAGAGCTGCTCGAGCTCCTCGTCGAGCCACGTGACCGTGAGCGAGACGCCGGCCATGTCCAGGCTCGTGACGAGCTCGCCGACCTCGGGCGCGACGATCTCGTAGCCCGCCGCGCGCAGCAGCGGCGCGACGGTGGCCCAGAGGACGAACAGCTCCTCGTGCTTGGTGGAGCCGAGCCCGTTGAGGATCACGGCGATCCGCGCCAGGCCGTCGGCGCTCTCGTCCCTGGCATCTGCGGGCGCCTCCGCGAGGACGCCCTCGACGAGGGCAGCTCCGAGCTCCGCGGCAGACGGCAGCGGGACGTCCCGCAGGCCCGGCTCGCCGTGGATGCCGAGGCCGAGTCCCATGTGGCCCTCGGGGAGGGCGAACAGGGGAGCGTCGGCCCCGGGGAAGGTGCAGCCGGAGAAGGCGGTGCCGAGGGTGCGCGTGCGGTCGTTGGCCTTGCGGCCGAGCCGCACGACCTCGTCGAGGTCCAGCCCGGCCTCCGCGGCGGCGCCCATGGCCTTGAAGACCACGAAGTCGCCGGCGATGCCGCGGCGCCGCTCGGCCTCGGAGGCGGGGGCGGAAGCGATGTCGTCCGTCACGAGGACGTTCTCGGCCCGGATGCCCTCGGCCGCGAGGCGCTCGGAGGCGAGGCCGAAGTTCATCACGTCGCCCGCGTAGTTGCCGTAGGTGAAGACGACGCCGGCACCGGACTCGGCCGCGCGGGCCAAGGTCACGGCCTGCTGCGTGGAGGGCGAGGTGAAGATGTTCCCCACCACGGCGCCGTCGGCGAACCCCGCGCCGATGAGACCGGCGAAGGCGGGGTAGTGCCCCGAGCCGCCGCCCACAAGGACGGCCACCTTGGGCTGGGCGGGGCGGCGCCGGCGGACGGCGCCGCCGGGCACCCGGCGGACCAGGCCCGCGTGGAGGTCGCAGAAGCCCGCGAGGGCCTCGTCGGCGAAGTCTGCGGGGTCGTTGGAGATGCGCGTCATGGGATGACTCCTTGGAACGGTGGTGAGGGGACATGGCGCTGGTTGAGCGGAGTCGAAGCCGGGGTGCCGACAGCAGGTTTCGACTCCGCTTCGCTACGCTCAACCGCCGTTGTGGCGACGGGGAGGAGCAGGTTTCGATTCCGCTTCGCTCCGCTCAACCGCCGCTGTGCCGACCGGGAGGAGCAGGTTTCGACTCCGCTTCGCTCCGCTCAACCGCCGCTGCGTCGACCGGGAGGAGCAGGTTTCGACTCCGCTTCGCTCCGCTCAACCGCCGTTGCGCCGCCCGGCTGGAGCAGGTTTCGACTCCGCTTCGCTCCGCTCAACCGCCGTTGCGCCGCCCGGCTGCCGTGGTCAGTGGATGTGGCTGCCGCCGTTGATGTCCATCGTCGTGCCGGTGAGGTACGCGGCGTCCTCGGAGGACAGGAAGGTGAACAGGGCCGCGACCTCTTCGGTGGTGGCGTTGCGGCCGATCGGGATGCCCGCGTTGATGGCGGCCTCCTGCTCGTCCGTGCTGCCGACGCGGATGTTGGTGTCCACGGCGCCGGGCGTGATGGCGTTGACGGTGACGCCGGTCGGGGCGATCTCGCGGGCGAGCGCCTTGGTGAAGCCGAGGATGGCGGCCTTCGCGGCGGAGTAGGGGACCTTGCCGAACACGCCGCCGCCGCGCTGGGCGGACACGGAGGACATGTTGACGATGCGGCCCCAGCCGGCCTCGATCATGGCCGGGAGGAAGGCCTTGGTCACGAGGTAGGTGCCGGTGGCATTCACGGCCATGACCTTGTTCCACAGGGCGAGGTCCGTCTCGAGGAACGGCACGGGGGAGGTGATGCCGGCGATGTTGGCGAGCGCGCCGACCACGGGCAGGCGGCCGGCGGCGACCTCGGCGGCGACGGTGTCGGCGGCCGCGGCGACCGAGGCCTCGTCGGCGACATCGACCTGGTGCCCGAACGCCGGGACGTTGAACTCGTTGGCGATGTCCTGAGCGGTCTTCGCGGACTTCTCGCCGTCGAGGTCCAGGATGACGACGGCCCAGCCCTCGCGGGCGTAGCGGCGCGCAGTGGTGAGGCCGATCCCCCTCTCGGACGTGGCGCCGGTGAGGACTGCAGTGCGCTGGATGGTGCTCATGGTGGTTCCTTTGCGAGTTTCTGAGGGTCAGGTTCTGGGGGTCAGATGAGGTCGGTGATGAAGCTCGCGGCCTTGGCAGCGGCCGCCGGGCGCTCCGCGTGGGTGAGGTCGTGGGCCTCGAGCTCGAGCGAGAAATGCCCGTCGAAGCCCGTCTCCCGCAGCGCCGCGAGGGCGTCCGCGAAGTCCACGGAGCCGTTGCCGATGCTGAGGTTGATGTTCCCGGGGACGGCGTCGCGCAGGTGGACGTGGGCGATGCTGCCCGCGCCCCGGGCGGCGAACGCGGAGACCGCCTCCCGCGGCTGGCTCCCGGAGGCGACCACGTGGGAGAGGTCGACGACGTGGCGCACCCGGGTGCCCTCGAGCCGGTCGGCGAGGGCCAGCGCGCGGTCGAGGGTCCCGCACAGGCGGTAGAAGTGCAGGGACTCGGTCCAGAGCTCGACGCCGTACTCCGCCGCGCGCTCGCCGGCTGCGGCGAGCTGGGCCGCGACGAGGTCGAGGTCCTCGTCCAGGGAACGTGCCGGCTCGGGGGAGAGCGCGCCGCACGGGAGCACCAGCGCCTTGGCGCCGACGGCCACGGTGAGGCCCAGGAGCCGGTCGAGGTGCTCGGTCCGCGCTGCCTCGGCGGCGGCGTCCAGCGGGACGTTGAGGTCGCCGATGTCCCCGTTGACCGACCGGACCCGCAGCCCGGCTGCCGAGACCGCCTCGGCGACCCGGCCGGCGTCGTGCGCGGTGAGCTCGAAGGGGACGTGGTCGCACACGCCCGGGAGGGCGCCCAGGTCGATCTCCTCGAAGCCAAGCTCCGCCATCGTGGCCAGGGCCTCGGCCAGCGGCAGGTGCCGGAAGCTGATCGAGGAGCAGCCGAGTCGGTCGTGGAACATCGTTGGTCCCTCCGGGGAGGTAGGCGGAAGAGGTGTGACGCCAACCACGGTACGGCGGACGACTGTCAACAGTCAACTAGTCAAGTCGACTGTTGACAGTATGGGGTGATGCAGCGCACACTGGCATATCATGTTGACTGTCAACAGAGGCAGCGGCAGATCTCTTCGACTCGGAAGGAACGCAATGAGCAACGAGGCTCTGGCCATGCGCGGCCCGGTCCACGGCACCAAGGACGCCAAGCGCGTGGCCGTGGGTTCTGGCGTGGGGGCCGTCATCGAGACCTACGACTTCATCGGGTTCGGCACCGCGGCCGCACTCTACTTCAACACCGCCTTCTTCCCCGGCGCGGACCCGGTGACGGGCACCCTCGCCTCGTTCGCGACGCTCGGGGTCGGGTTCGCGGCCCGCCCGCTCGGCGGCATCGTCGGCGGCCACCTCGGCGACAAGCTCGGCCGCAAGCCGGTCCTCGTCGCCTCGCTCATCATCATGGGCCTCGCGACCTTCGCGATCGGCCTCCTCCCGACCTACGCCATGGTGGGCGTCCTCGCCCCGACGCTCCTCGTGATCGTGCGCATCATCCAAGGCCTCGCGTTCGGTGCGGAGTGGGGCGGCGCGATCCTCATGAGCTACGAGCACGCCCCATGGCGGCGCAAGGGCGCCCTCACCGGCATCGTCCAGGCCGGCTTCCCCGTGGGCCTGCTCCTGGCCAACCTCGTCTTCCTCTTCAGCGTCCACCTCGGGGACGAGTGGGCCTGGCGCATCCCGTTCCTCGCGAGCCTCGCGCTCGTGATCGTGGGCCTCATCATCCGGTCCAAGGTGCCCGAGTCGCCCGTGTTCGAGGACGTCAAGGAGCGTGGCGAGATCGCCAAGGCGCCCATCGTGCAGGTGGTCAGGGAGGACTGGCGCAACATCCTGCGGGGCATCGGCCTGCGCATCGCCGAGACCGCTGGCTACGCCGTGTCGGTCACGTACATGATCTCGTACCTCAACTCCTCCAAGCTCGCGGACAAGAACCAGACCCTCATCGCGCTCTGCATCGCCGCCGCGATCGGCATCTTCGCCACGTGGGCGTGGGGCTCCCTCACGGACAAGGTCGGGCGCAAGCCCGTCTACGTCTGGTCCACCGCGTTCGCCGTCGTGTTCGGCGTGCCGATGTTCCTGCTGGTCAACACGGGGATGTTCCTGTTCATCGTCGCCACGATCGTGATCGCGTACGCCGTCTGCCAGAACTCCCTCGCCGGCGCCCAGGGCGCCTGGTTCCCGGAGCTCTTCCAGGCGAAGACCCGCTCCTCCGGCGCCTCGCTGGCCTACCAGATCTCCGCTATGGTCTCCGGCTTCACCCCGTTCATCACCACGCTCCTGTTCGTGGCGTTCGGCTGGGTCGGCCCGGCCCTGCTCTTCAGCCTCTACGGCGCGATCGGCCTCTGGGCCGCGGTCTCGACCCGCGAGACCTGGAGCCGCCGCGAGCGCGAGTTCGCCGAGCGGGTCGAGGCCGAGACCCCCGAGCCCGCCCACACCCACTGAAGGACCCGAAGGACCTGACACCGATGACTTCACCGACACTCGAACAGCGCGCCGCGGTCACCCCGGCCGAGCGCCGGGCCGCCGTCGAGGCCGCCGCCCACCGGATCCGCAGGCATGCCCTCTTCATGGGCGAGGTCCAGGGCCAGGGCTACGTGGGCCAGGCCCTCGGCGCCGCGGACATCCTCGCCACCGTCTACGCGGACCAGCTGCGCTTCCGCCCCGAGGACCCCGAGTGGGACGGCCGCGACCGGTTCCTCCTCTCGACGGGGCACTACGCGATCGGCCTGTACGCGGCGCTCGCCGAAGCCGGGATCATCCCGGTCGAGGAGCTCGAGACCTACGGGTCGGACGGCTCCCGGCTGCCGATGTCCGGCATGTCCACGTACACCCCGGGCATGGAGATCTCGGGCGGGTCCCTCGGGCACGGGCTCACCATCGCGGTCGGCCTGGCCCTGGGCCTGCGCCACCGCGACAACCCGGCCCGCGTCATCAACTTCCTCTCCGACGGCGAGCTCGACGAGGGCTCCACTTGGGAGGCCGCAATGGGCGCCGCGCACCACCGCCTCGGCCGGCTGACCGCCGTCGTGGACATCAATGCGCTCCAGGCGGACGGCGCCACCGAGGGCGTGCTGCGCACCGAGCCTGTCGCCGACAAGTGGGCCGCGTGCGGCTGGCGCGTGTTCCGGGTCGACGGGAACGACGTTGGCGCCCTCCTGGAGGCGTTCGACGCCGCCGGGTCGGCTTCCGCGGTGACGGCCGACGGCGCGGGGGCACCCGCCGTCGTGCTCTGCGACACCAAGGTGGGCCGGGGCGTGCCACTGCTGGAGACCCGCGAGAAGGCGCACTTCATGCGGATCGAGGAGCACGAGTGGGCGGTCTGCAACGAGCAGCTCGAGGCGGGCTGGGCGGCCCGGCAGGAGGAGAAGGCATGAACACGGCAGCAGTCGCGACGGGCGCGGCACCCAAGCTGAAGACCTCGGCGATGATCGCCTCGTTTGCGGACCCGGGGCAGAAGACCGACTCGGCCCCGTTCGGCCACGCTCTCGCGGCCGCGGCCGAGGCGGACGAGCGGATCGTGGGCCTGACCGCAGACCTGGGCAAGTACACCGACATGCACATCTTCGCCCAGGCCCATCCGGAGCGGTTCTTCCAGATGGGCATGGCCGAGCAGCTGCTCTTCGGCGCGGCCGCGGGCATGGCCGAGGCCGGGCTGGTCCCGTTCGCCTCGACCTACTCGGTGTTCGCCGCCCGCCGCGCATACGACTTCATCTGCCTCGACATCGCCGAGCCCAACCTGAACGTCAACGTCGTGGGCGGCCTCCCGGGCCTGACCACGGGGTATGGGCCCTCGCACCAGGCGACCGAGGACATGGCGATCTTCCGCGGCATGCCGAACCTGACTATCGTCGACCCGTGCGACTCGGTCGACATCGCGCAGGCCGTCCCGCAGCTTGCCGCCTCCGAGGGCCCGACCTACCTGCGCCTCCTGCGCGGGAAGGTCCCGACCGTGCTGGACGAGTACGACTACGAGTTCGAGCTCGGCAAGGCCAAGGTCCTGCGCGGCGGGCGAGACGTCGTGTTCGTCTCCTCGGGGCTCATGACCATGCGCGCGCTGCAGGCCGCCCAGGCGCTGGAGAAGCACAAGGTGGACGTCGCCGTCGTGCACACCCCCACCATCAAGCCGTTCGACGAGGCGACCGTCCTCGCCGAGCTGGCCGGGGACCGGCTCGCGGTCACGCTCGAGAACCACACGGTGGTCGGCGGGCTGTTCGAGACGGTCGCGTCCGCACTGGTCAGGAACGGGCAGACGCGGCGCGTGGTGCCCGTGGGCCTGCCGGACGAGTTCCTCGACGCCGGCGCCCTGCCCACCCTGCACACCAAGTACGGGCTGAGCGTGGACCGGATCGTCGCGAAGGTCCTGTCCGAGCTGGGCTGACGCCGAGTCGGCCCAGAGCCGAGCAGGCTGGGAGCTGCCGGGCAGGCGCGGGTGCGATCCCCGCGCCTGCCCGTATCATCAATGTCAACGACCGTCGGATGACAGTCGACACGAGAGGGGGCGTGGCCATGACCGCGTCACTGCTGGGGCTCGAGAAGAAGAGCCTGCGCGAACAGGCTGTGACCGCCCTGCGCCGCGCCATCACTTCCGGCGAGCTGGAGCCGGGCCGGCACCTGGTCGAGACCGAGCTCTCGGAGATGCTCGGCATCAGCCGCGGCACGCTCCGCGAGGCGCTGCGGCAGCTCGAGCAGGAGGGCCTGGCGTCCGCCGGCCCCCGCGGCCGGCTGAGCGTGCGCCACCTCGACGAGAAGGAGATCCGGGACATCTTCTCGGTGCGTGCCGCGCTGGAATCCCTCGCCGCCCGCACGCTCATCGACCAGCCCCGCCGCGCCAAGGCCGTCGGGGAACTGCGCGAGGCGCTCGAGCTCATGGCCGACGCCGCCGACCGCTCCCTCGAGGACCGCATCGAGGCGGACCTGGACTTCCACCGGCTCCTCTGCAGGCTCTCCGGCAACGAGACCCTCCTCCACCAGTGGCAGTCCCTCGAGGGGTCGATCCGGATGTCCATTATGTTCGCCGGCCTCGAGCGGGCGACGAGCAACATGAGCGTCGCGCGGCACCGCGAGATCGTGGACGCCATCGAGTCCGGCGACGCCGTCACCGCCCGGGAGACCATCCTGTCCCACATGGACGCCGCCTCGGAGAACCTCGTCAGCTGACGGGGCTGGGCGCCTCCGCCCGGCGCGCGCGCTGTACCGACTTCCCCAGCATTGGGTGCAGAGTTCCCCAGCTTTAGTCGTCGCGTACCGGCGTGTCGCTGATTCTGCCCGGCGTGTCGCGGGCATGACCGCCCGAAGCTGGGGAGTTCGGCCCTGGAAGCTGGGGAGTTCGGAACACACCTCGGTGCCCACCCGGCGCGGGTCGCAGTGATTGACCGCGGAAGGCCCGGGGTAGCGGTGGGCCATGACTGAGAACACCGGCGGGAACGCAAGCGACAACGACTACCAGTCGGAGACGGTCGAGCCCCAGGATTCGGGCGAAGAGGCCAACGACATCCGCTTCTCCGAGGAGCAGCGGCTCATCCGCGAGCAGGCGCACGGCGTCCAGGCCGAGAAGCAGGACATCCCCGAGGGCGTGCCCGGTCTCGACGAGGCCGCGGCGGGCATCGATGTTCCGGATGCCGACCTCCGCGGCGGGGACGCGAGCGACGATCCCGCCTTCAACGGCAAGGAGCAGTAGCCGGCCGGGGGCGGGCCTACCGTCAGCGCCCCACTCCGGCGATGAGCGCCACGCACAGGCCCGCCCCGATGACCAACCATGCGCCGATCGCGATGAGCAGGCCCGAGCCGAACCGGGTGGTCGTCCGGATCAGGGCCAGCGTCACGGCGGCCACGAGGTAGGCCGGGATGAGCCAGGGAGCCACCACGCTCACGACCGGGATCGAGGTCGCGGCCGTGTAGAAGGTCAGCCAGCCGAGGCCGCCGAGCACCAGGATCCCCACCACGAGCCCGAGGACCATGGAGCCACCTCCCGGCGGCCTCGGCGGAGGCCCCGGGGGCCGCTGGGGCCACTGCTCCGGCGGCGGCCAGGAGCCCGGCGGCGGGTACTGCGGCGGTCCTTGGCTCACGGCGTTCCCCCTTGTCAGCTCTGCCGAACGATTCGGCCAGAGTCAGCGTCCCACACCAGCCACGAGCGAGTAGATGCCCCACAGCCCCGCCGCCGTCAGCGCCGCGAGGTAGGCGAGGACGAGCCGCGTGTCCCGCAGGTAGCACTTGGAGCGGGTGAGTCCCGCGCGGCGCGCCTTCCAGTACCCGGCGAACCCGACGCCCGCGAACACCACGAGCGCCACGGGCCCCGCGAGCCAGCCCAGCAGCGCGATGGTCGCGAAGATGCACAGCCGCAGCGGGTCGTACGGCGCCGTCGCCTGCGATCCGGAGACGGACGACGGCGGCTGCTCGCCCAGGTGCGGCCCGTCGTCGTGCGCCGTGCCCACCAGCTCGGAGGGAGGCGGGCCGGCAGCGATGCGCCGGGCGTCCTCTTCGCTGCTCACAGCGACCCCCGCGACCCCAGCGTCACCGCGACCGGCTCGCGGCGGTGGCCTTCCGGCAGGGCGGCGCCGGTCGCGGTGCTCATTCGCTGGCGGGCGAGCTGCGGCCAGGCCTGAACGGCGCAGAAGGGGGCGCACTGGTGGGCGTCGTCCTCGGACTTGGTGCCCACATGGACGCAGCACTGCATGAGCCGCTCCTCGATCATGGTCGAGATGTCCATGAACGGCTTGACGGTGATGCGTGTGACGCGCTCGGCGAGCAGCTTCCGCAGCCGCTGGTACTGGCCCGGCAGGGATCCCATGGCGAGGGTCGAGAGGGTGCCGATGCCGAGGTCGCACTGGGTGCAGATGTTCTTCCAGAGCTCGGCGGTGCTGGGGTGGGAGAGGGAGGACTGTTCGCTCAGGAGGTCCAGCAGGGAGGACTTCATGATGGAGCGCATGCCCAGCGGCAGGGCGCTGTCAGCGATCCGGTTCGCGAGGGAGTCCGGGTCGAGCTGGAGCCAGGTGAGCAGCCGGTCGTGGCCGATGAGCTGGGCGAGGGAGCGCCAGACGCCGGAGTCGTCCTTGAGCATGTAGCCCACCGACGCGCAGTGCGGGTGGGAGCAGGGGAGTGCGGTGAGGTCGTGCCACGAGACGACGCCGCCGGTCTGTTCCTCGAGCCGGGCCAGGACGCCGCCGTGGGTGAGCCGGTCCATGGCGTCGATGCCATGGCCGCGGCCGGAGCCGAAGACCGGCTGGAGCGCGACGCCGCCCATGTACGGGGTGTCGAGGGCCCGCATCACGACGTCGCCGATCTCGCCGTCGTTCACTCCGAGGGTCGCGGTCATGGTGAGGGTCGTGAAGACGCCGGCCTCGGAGAGGCGCGAGATGGCGAGGTCCTTGAACCGTGTGAGGTCCCCGCCGCGGTGGTACACGGAGGACTCCTTGGACGGCCCGTCGTACTGGAGGTAGACCTCGACCCGCTCGCGGTGCTTCGTGAGAGTCTCGAGGAGGCCGTCGTCGGTGGCGATGAGCAGGCCGTTGCTGTTGACCATGATCCGCACAATCGGCCGGGCCGCCAGCTCCTCGAGCAGCTCTCCCAGATACGGGTAGAGCGTGGGCTCGCCCCCAGAGAGCATGAGGACGTCGATCCGGCCGTTCTCGCGCGACAGCCGCGTGTCGACGTTGGCGAGCACCTCCGCCAGCGGCGCAACGCCCTGCAGCTTCGGCCCTGACGCGGTGAAGCACGTGGGGCAGCGCAGGTTGCAGTGCTCGATCACGTCCTGGAGCAGGATGCACGTGTGCTGCGTCTGCATGGCCGGGAGCCCGTAGGCGTAGGCCTCGGGGATGGGCCGGTAGTTGCCGACGGCGTCGGGCACGTGCTGCTTGGTGGGCGCCTGCCACTTCTCGAGGTAGGCAAGGATCTCGGGGGACTCGTCGTACATGGTCCGGACGAGCCCATGGTCGGGGCACCCTCGCTCGAGCCACACCCGTCCGTCCCGCACGAGCAGCGCCCCCGAGAGCCGCCTCACCTGCGCGAGCGGCGGGTTCTCCTTGTGGCACTCGGGACAGAATGCGGTGACGTACCGGTGGATCCGGTCGCCGCGCAGCGGCTGGCCCGGCCCGAGGGGCGCCCGGCGGGTGGTTGAGGTCTTCATGCGATTCCTCCTGTGGGTGAGGCGAAGGCTGCGGCATTCGAGGGGGCCCGGGACAGTCCGGCGATGCAGATCCCGCCGCCGAACAGCAGCCAGAGACCGACGCTGATCAGCAGCCCGACTCCGAAGCTGCGGCTTCCCTCGTTCCATGTGAGGGCCGACGCGGCGAGAAGGTAGAGGACGAGGGGCAGGAGCGAGGGGCCCAGCCCAGCGCCTCCCTGGCTTACGGGGTCATGGCCGACGAGGAGGACGATGTAGACGGCCGTTAGGACGAGGGCACCGCCGAAGAGGCCGGCCGTGAGGGCGGCGCCGCTGAAGCCCCGGGGCTCCTGATCGCGGTTCATGCGAGGACTCCTCCGCCGGCCAGACCGCCAATGCAGGGGCCGCCGCCGAGGAACGCTCCCAGAGCGAAGAGTGCGCCGACGAACTCCCTGGGGGGCCTGTCCTCCTCGTGGGACGTTCCCCGGTCCTCCCCGGGGTCTCGAGTCTCGTCCGGTTCCATGGCTATCCCAGGCCTCCGAAGCAGGTATTGGCCACGAAGACGAGCAGCCAGACACCGACGCCGATGAGGAGCACGGTGGCGAAGACGGCGAGGAAGACGTCCCGCCACCTTTCGCGTCGGTCACGCGCGGGCTCTTCATCGCTCATACCGGCTGCCCTCCACTTTCACGCAACCATCGCCGAGATGCACAGCTCGCCTCCGAGCAGGAGCCAGACGCCGAGGGCGATGAGCAGTCCCGCCCCTGTCATCGACGTCCGCCGCACCAGCGTCAGCACGACCGCGACGACCGCGTACAGCACGAGGGGCGCCCAGAGGAGCACGTTCTCCGTTAGCGGCGCAATGGAGTTCTGCCGGGGAATCGCCCGGGGTGCGATATAGACGATGCCCACGAGGTAGAGGAATGCGAGGCCGACCGCCAGGCCGATGGGGAGGAAGCCGCCCCGGTCCCGCTTCTCGGGCCCGGGCCCTGCGGGCTCCGCGGGCTCCGCAGGCCCCGCAGGCCCGGACGTCCCGCTCACGCCGCCTGCCCTGCGGGCGCGCGGCGCAGGGCCGCGAAGACCTTCCACACCCGCCACATGAGCAGTGGGAGCATCACCAGGAGGAACCACTGGGGGCCGCTCAGGCCCAGCCAGAGGATCGAGTTGCCGCGGACGAACTCCACGGCGAACCGGAAGAGGGCGTAAGCGCTCACGTAGAGGATGAAGAGGTCCCCGGCACGGGCTAGGCGGTCGCGGAATCGCCACATCAAGAGGAACGCCGCCGCGTGGAACGCGATCTCGTACACGAACGAGGGGTGCAGGCCGACCCCGGCCTGCGCCCCGAACATCGCGGCCTGCTCCGGCGTGAGCACGATCCCCCAGTCGCCGCCGGTCGGGGTCCCGGGGAGTTCCGTGAGCAGGCAGCCGACGCGGCCGATCGCCATCGAGAGCGCGACGGCGGGCGCGAACAGGTCGCCCGTGGAACCCCGGTACCCGAGCAGCCGCTTCCCCAGATGCACGCCGAGCCATGCCCCGACGAGGCCGGCGAGGATGCTCCGGTCGCCGTCGATCCACCACTCCTCGAGGGAGGGCTGGCGGACGAAGTTCCACGTGAGGAGGCGCGCCCCGATGGCTCCGAACGAGATGGCGAACCCGGCCAGGGCCCACACCCGGGGGTCGGTCATGCCGCGGCGCCGCTTCTCGAGGGCGTAGAACAGGAGCGCCGCCGCCACGCCGAGGCCCACGAGCAGCCCATGGACCTGCCCGTTTCCGGCAAACGGCACCCCCGTCGTCATGCGGACAGGCTAGGGGCCCGGAGCGCCGTCCGGTAGGGCCGAAGGCCTGATCGGCTCAGCGCACGCTCTGCTGCGCCCGGCCCACGAAGTGGTCCATCGTGTGGTTGATGCCGAAGAAGTCCGCCACGCGGTCGAAGGCGCGCGTCGGAAGGAACCGCATGAGCGGCACGAGCCGGGCGAACGGCGGCAGGATGATCTGCTCGCGCCCGGACTCGATGCCGTCGATGACCGCGAGCGCCACATCGTGCTCCTCGAGGATCGGCAGGAGCCGCGGGAACTTCGTCTCGACCCCCTCGAACATCCCCGTGTTGATGTAGTACGGGCAGACGAGGAGCGTTCCGACGTCGTGCCCGTCGGCGCGCAGCTCGGCGCGCAGGGACTCCGTGAAGCCGACGGCGGCGAACTTGCTCGCCGAATAGTCGGTCTGGCGTGCGACGCCGATCAGCCCGGCCGCGCTCGCCACCGTCACCACGGTGCCTCCTCCCCGGGCGATCATCCCGGGCAGGAAAGCCCGCGTCACCCAGTACGGGGCGAGCGTGTTGACCTCGAACGTGCGCCGGATGGACTCCTCGGTCGCCTCGAGCAGCGGCTTCCCGGCCACCACGCCTGCGCAGTTCACGAGCACGTCGACGTCCCCGGTATCCCTGGCAGCCTCGGCCACGCGGGAACTGTCGGTGATGTCCACCCGGTGGGCGGAGGCGAGTCCCCCGGCGGCGACGATCTCAGCGGCCACCGAGGCGCCGCCGTCGTCCGCGAGGTCCCAGACGGCCACCTCCGCACCACGCCGCGCGGCCTCGAGGGCCATGAGGCGTCCGATGCCGGACGCGCCGCCGGTGATCAGGACGCGGGCGCCGCGCAGGCGGGTTCCTCGGTACATGTGCTCCTCCTCGAGCGTGGGTCCTGTGGGATTGCCGCCGTTGGGATTGCCGCTCAGAGGAAGCGGTTCATGACCCGCACCCCGGCGGTCACAAGATCGGCGAACCGCTCGGCGGACATGCGCCCGGAGGGGGCGATCGGCAGCCGCTGCACGGCGACGGTCTGGGACTCGGTGTACTTCAGGAGCCCCTCGGGCCCGTGCCGCCGGCCCATCCCGGATTCCTTCCAGCCGCCCATCCCCGCCGAGTGGGAGCCCCAGGCCGCGGCGTACCCCTCGTTGACGTTCACTGACCCGGCCTCGATCCGGGCGCCGAGCTCCCGCCCCCGCGCGGGCGCGGTCCACAGGCTCGCGTTGAGGCCGTACCCGCTGTCGTTCGCGCGGGCGAACGCCTCCTCCTCGCTCGCCGCCGGGTAGAGCGCCACGACCGGGCCGAAGGTCTCCTCGCGGCAGAGCACCGCGGTCTCGGGGACGTCGGCGAGCACGGTGGGCGCGAAGAAGTTCGGCCCGAGCTCGGGCCGGGCGGCGCCGCCGGCGAGGATCCGCGCGCCCTTCGCGACGGCGTCGTCCACGTGGGAGCGCACCTTGGCGAGCTGGGCGGGCGAGGCGAGGGAGCCGACCTGCATCTCCCACGACGATCCGGGGCCCACCTGCAGCCGGGACACCTCGTCCAGGAACAGGCCGGTGAAGCGCTCCCGCACGGCCTCGTGGATGTAGATGCGCTCGGGCCCGATGCACAGCTGCCCGGCGTTCGCGAAGCACGTGCGCGCGGCGCCTGCCGCGGCGGCAGGGACGTCCGCGTCCTCGAGCACGATGAGCGGGTTCTTGCCGCCCAGCTCGGCGGAAAAGCCGACGAGCCGCTCCCCGCAGCGCGCCGCGACCTTCCGGCCGGTGGCGGTGGAGCCGGTGAACATGACGAAGTCGACCGCGTCGACGACGGCGGGCCCGGTCACCTCGCGCGGCCCGACCACCACCTGAGCGACCCCCTCCGGCAGCCCGGCCTCCCGCAGGAGCGCGAGGGTGAGGAGCGCGCTGAACGGGGTCTTCTCATCGGGCTTGATGAAGACGGCGTTGCCCGCCAGCAGCGCGGGGACCGTGTCCGAGGCCGGCAGGGTGAAGGGGTAGTTCCAGGGAGTGATGACACCGACGACGCCCTTGGGGTGCCGCAGCTCGGTCGTCTTGGTGACGAACGGCAGTGCGCCCAGACGCGCGCGTGGCCGCAGCAGTCCGGGCGCGGAATGGCCGTAGTAGGCCGCAGTGCGGGAGGCGTCGAGGACCTCCTCGAGGGCGGCGATGCGGGCCTTGCCGGTCTCGGCCTGCAGGAGGTCCAGGATCTGGTCCCGCCGATCCAGCACGAGCCGCGCGAACCGGTGCGCGACGGCCGCGCGCTCGCGAGGAGGCCGGGCGGCCCAGGCCTTCTGGGCCTCTCGCGCCGCGCGGACGGCCGCCGCCACTTCGCGCTCGTCGGCCTGGCGCACGACGCCGAGGGGTCGCCCATCGCTCGGGGACGTCACCTCGAGCGCGGGTCCGGTGCCGGTGGCGAGCGCCGCCAGGGCCGCGAGGTCGGGCAGGGGGCGGGAGGGCGCCGTCGTGCGCGTGGTCATGCAACAGAAGCGTAGAGCGTGGGGCGGTCGGAAGCTACTACTGAGTAACAACAGGCTGCTGAGGTGTCCTGAGGGGGAATCCCGGTAGCCTGACACCGAACCCGCCGGACCACTGGAAGGACCCGCATGCCAGCCACCGATCCCACAGCCGCCGAGCCCGCAGCCTTCCGCCCCCAGCCGTCCGAGATCCTGACGCGGACCCGCGTCGTCGCCGTACTGCGCGCGAAGCACGCCACGGAGTACGCGCCCGTGGTCGAGGCCCTCGCCGAGGGCGGGGTGCTCAGCATGGAGCTCACCCTCAGCACGCCCGGAGTGTGGGATGAGCTGCCGCGGCTCAAGGAGCGCTTCGGGACGGACCTCGAGATCGGGGTCGGCACGGTCACCCGCCCCGAGGAGGCCGTCACGGCGCTGGACCTCGGCGCCGACTACCTCGTCACCCCGGTCATGGACCTGGGCATCGTCGAGGCCGCGGTGGGGCGCGCGGTGCCGGTCTTCCCCGGCGGCCTGACCCCCACGGAGCTGCTCGCAGGCTGGCGCGCGGGTGCCACCGCGGTCAAGGTCTTCCCGGCGGCGACGGTGGGCCCGGGCTACGTCGGCCAGCTCCGCGGGCCGTTCCCGGACATCCAGGTGATCCCTTCGGGCGGGGTCGGGATCGAGGACGCACCCCTGTGGATCCGCGCCGGAGCGCTCGCGGTCAGCCTCGGCGGACCGCTCCTCGGGGACGCGTTCAAGGGCGGGGACCTGTCGGAGCTCACCGCCCGGGCGCGCCGGCTCCGCGGCCTCGTGGCAGAGGCAGGCGGTGCGGCGTGAGCCAGCCGCACGCCGTCGTGCGTCCCGTGCCGGACGTCCGGTACGTGGTGACGCTGGGGGAGACCATGGCGCTCATGTCACCGGACGAGGTGGGGCCGCTCGCGCACGCGTCGGCGCTGCGGCTGGGGGTGGGCGGGTCGGAGTCGAACGTGGCGATCGGGCTGCAGCGCCTCGGCGTGCAGGCGGTGTGGTGCAGCAGGCTCGGCGATGACGCGTTCGGCGAGCTGGTCGCGCGGGAGGTGCGCGCCGAGCAGGTGGATGTGCGCGCCGTCGTTGACCCCGCCGCCCCGACCGGCCTCATGGTCAAGGAGCGCCGCACCGCGGTCTCGCAGCGGGTCACCTACTACCGGGCGGGCAGCGCAGCGTCGCGCATGACCCCCGACGACGTCGACCCCCGCCTCATCGCCGGCGCCGCGGTCCTGCACGTCTCCGGGATCACGGCCGCGATCTCTCCCACCGCGGCGGCCGCCCTCCGGCACGCCGTGGCGGTGGCGCACGACGCCGGCGTGACCGTCTCGTTCGACCTGAACCACCGCTCGTCCCTCTGGAGCGACGCCGACGCCCGCGCCCTCTACCGCGAGGTCATCCCGCTCGCCGACGTGGTGTTCGCCGGGCTCGAGGAGGCCGCGCTCGCTGTCGGCGAGCCGGGGGAGACGGGCGAGGCGTTCGACGCCGAGACCGCCGCCCGCCGCCTCGTCGCCCTGGGCGCGGGCCAGGCCGTGGTGAAGCTGGGTGCCGAGGGCGCGCTCGCACTGGTCGACGGCGTGGTGCACCGGCGCGCGGCCATCCCGGTCCCGGTGGTGGACACCGTCGGGGCTGGCGACGCGTTCGTCGCCGGGTACTTGGCCGAGCTCGTCGAGGGACGCGGCGTGGACGAGCGGCTCGCGACCGCCGTTGCTACCGGGGCCTTCGTCTGCATGGTGCCCAGCGACTGGGAGGGCCTGCCCCGGCGGCGGGACCTCGCCCTGCTCGGCTCGACGGAGCCGGTGCAGCGGTAGGCGGGGGCCGCTACCGCCTCAGGAGGCCCTCCACCTGGTCCCCGATCCGCAGTCCGTCGCGGTCCATCCAGTAGCGCCGCAGAATGCTGAGGCCCACGCAGGTGTCCATGGATTGGATGCCGGGCAAAGCGCCCACGTCCTTCATGAGGAACTGGCTGAACTCCTGCGGGCCTCTGAAGACGCCGTGGAACACTATGGGTGCCTTGCCGGTGACCATCGACACCATGCGGGCTGAGGGATGTTCTCCGAGGGTCTCGAGGACGGTCTCGATGTGCTTCGGCTTGAGCTGGAGAGAGACGACGGCGGCGAGCGGGAATCCGACCGCGCCGGGCTCGACCTCCACGCGAGGAGAGACCGCGCCGGAGGTCAGCAGCATCTGGATGGCCCGGTAGGCCGTGGAGTTCCCCACGTTGAGGGTACGGGCGATTTCTGCGGCGGAGGCCCGCGCGTTCCGGCCCAGTTCACACATGGTACGGAACTCGACGTCGGACAGGTCCCGTGTCGACCGGAGGCCCGGCTGGTTCACGGGCACGACATGCGCGGAGAGTGCGTCCTTCTGCTCAGGGCTCAGGCGCTGAAGCCGCCAAGAGACACCGACGCGCCGTGAATCAAGGACCAGCCGCGTCTCGACGGCCGCAATCCCCTCCAGTGAGGGAATTCTGTGCCCGATGAGCTCGTCGAGGTCTGATCCGATGAGCGGGAACAGGTCGGCGTAGATGTCGCTGCTGCCGGAGGTCACCATGATGTACTGGATCTCCGGAAAGGCCTTGAGCTGCTCGGCCACCCGAAACGTCTGGCCCGGGTGGCAGTGGATCCACAGCTGCTGAGGGTTGCCAGAGAGGATCAGGGGCCAGGCGAACCTTCCGACCACCTTCAGCAGCCGCTCGTCCTGAAGTCGCTTGAGCCTTCGGGTGACCGTGCTGGTGGGCACGCCGAGGATCTCACCCAGGGTGTTGGCCGGGACCCTCGGCGCTATCTGGAGCGCGGCCACCAGGTCGTGGTCGGTCTCATCGAGGCGCGAGCTCCCGTTCCTGATGGGCGTCGGCGTTGCCTCGCCCTCTGTCTGAACTGCAGTCATGTCCTCCACCCGTCTCAGTGTCGTGCTTCAGCGTACCTTGATTCGCAGGCTTGGTCAGGTCGAAAACACCGATCGGGTAGCCGAGCGTGCATGAATTTCCCAACTGCTCTTGTCTGTGGGAACGATAGGACCTACCGTGGATGAGGTGAGAGCTGCGTCACTGGCTCCTGGAGCGACATCCCGCTCTCAGGCGACGCACCCAAGGTCTGGAAGGAGAACCACCCAATGACACGGTCAGAGCCGTGGGGATGGCCCGAATCGCAGTGGCGCGGCGATGTCAACAAGATCCGCGCCGGTCAGCCTCTCCTGCACCCCGATCCGGACCTGCGCTGGAAAGACGGCGCGAAGGTCGCAGTCCTGCTGTCCTTCGACTCCGATCACGAGACCCCCTCACTTCGCGACGGCGAGACCTCGCCGGGGCGGATGGCGCAGGGCGAGTACGGCGCGCGGGTGGCCGTTCCGAGGATCCTTGACCTGCTACGCCGCTACGAGGCCCCGGCATCGTTCTACGTCCCTGCGGTGTGCGCACTGCTGCGGCCGGAGGAGGTTCCGATGTACGTGGACAACGGCCACGAGGTCGGGGTCCATGGGTGGATCCACGAGAGGAACACCCTGCTCAGCAAGGACCAGGAGCTGGATCTCCTCGGCCGCGCGACAGACGTACTGCACGAGCAGTCGGGCAAGAGGCCCACAGGAATCAGGACGCCCTCCTGGGACTTCTCGGACTCCACTCTGGACGTCATCCGCGAGCTCGGATTCCTCTACGACTCCTCGCTCATGGCGGACGACGAACCGTACGAGCTCCTGGCGGACGGCGCGCAGACCGGGGTCATCGAGATACCCGTCGAGTGGATCCGAGACGACGCGCCGTACTTGATGATGGACCGCTACACCGGTCTCCGCCCGTATATGCCGCCGCGGCAGCTGGTTCAGATCTGGAAAGACGAGTTCGACGCCGCCTATGCCGAGAACGGCGTCTTCCAGCTCACCCTCCACCCCCACATCATCGGCCACCGCTCCCGCCTGCTCGTGCTGGAAGAGCTGATGGCATACATCCGCACGCACGACGGCGTGTGGCTGGCAACCCATGAAGACCTGGCAACGCACGTTGCCGCCCAACTGACCTCGAGGATCGGTATCTCATGAGCACACAGCGGCTGACGATGGTGTCAGCAGACGAAACCAAGCTCACTGCCCACGGACGCAAGGCGATCATCGCCGGAGGCATCGGAAATGCGGTCGAGTGGGTGGACTGGGCGGTCTACACCACCTTCTCTTCGGTGTTCGCCCACCACTTCTTCCCCAGCGGCGACCCGGTCGCAGCCCTGCTGGCCACGCTGGCGATCTTCGCCGTCGGCTTCGTCATGAGGCCGGTCGGGGCCGCGATCATGGGCGCCTACGCCGACCGAAAGGGACGCAAGAAGGGCCTGGTGCTCACCATCGGCATGATGGCCGGCGCCACCGCAGTCATCGGCATCGCCCCGACGTACGAGGCTGTCGGCATCCTGTCCCCGCTCATCCTGGTCGCGGCCCGGATCGTCCAGGGCTTCGCCGCTGGCGGCGAGTTCGGCTCCTCCTCGGCGTTTCTCGTTGAGTATGCCGCGCCCCGTCGTCGGGCGTTCGCAGGCTCGTGGCAGCAGGTCTCGGTGGGCGCCGGAGTTCTGCTGGCCTCTGGCATGGGCGCCATCGTCACGAGCAGCCTTCCGAAGGAAGCGCTGGATGGCTGGGGCTGGCGCGCGGCGTTCATCGCCGCAGCGCTGCTGGGCCTCGTGGGCCTGTGGCTCCGCTCCTCCGTGGCGGAAACCAACTCCTTCATCAAGGCCGAGGCCCGCGTCGAGGAGTCCGGCCAGCGTCGTCGCAACCCTGTCTTCGCGATGTTCGTCCAGCACCCCAAGGCGACGCTGCGCGTGTTCGGGATCACCATTGCCGGCACGCTGCTCTACTACATGTGGGTCTCCTACATGCCCACTTACGCCGCGGTGGCAACCGGCATCCCCCTGAGCCAGGCGCTGCTCGCGAATTTCATCGCGGTCGCACTGTTCCTCGTCCTGCTCCCGTTTGCCGGTCTCCTGTCGGACAAGATCGGCCGAAAGCCCACGCTCACAGCCTTCGCAGGTGGCTTCCTGATCTTCTCCTGGCCCGCCTTCACGTTGCTCAACGGCAACTTCTGGATGCTGCTGTTCATCGAGGTGGTCGGCATCATCCTTCTGCTGGGCTACTCGGGCAACTGCGCGGTGATCATGGCGGAGCAGTTCCCGGCAGAAGTGCGGGCGACTGGCATCGGCCTCCCGTACGCCCTGGCGGTGGCCATCTTCGGTGGCACTGCCCCCTACATCACCACGTGGATGACCACGAGCGGCCTGGGTGGATTCGTCTGGCTGTACTGCACTATCGCGGCCGCGATCGGCGTCGCGGTCTACCTGACCATGCCGGAGACCAAGGGCAAGGAACTCGATTGAGCCGGCATGTTGTGGTCACAGGAGCCGGCAGCGGCATCGGCCGTCAGACGGCGGTCCGCTTCGCAGGTCTCGGCTGCCGTCTGACGTTGGTCGACATCGATGCCGCCCAGCTTCAGGCTGCGTCCGATGAGTGCGTCCGATCTGGAGCGAAGGAGGTCCGAGCGGTGGTCTCGGACCTCCGGACTCCAGACGGCCCGGAAGACATGGTGGCTGAAGCGTGGTCGGTTGCGCCCGTGGATGTTCTGGTGAACTCCGCGGGGGTCTATCCGGCAACGCCGTTCCTCTCGCTGGATGCCGGCAGCTGGGACAGCGTGCTCCACCTGAACACGAGGGCGCCGCTGCTGGCGACCGTGGCTCTGGCCCGCAGGGCCGTGGAATCCGGGCGGAGGGCGAGCGTCGTGAACATCTCCTCGGGGGCGGCGCTGCGTGCCCGGCCCGGAGCTGCGCCGTACTCGACGTCCAAGGCAGCTCTGGAGATGGTGACCAAGGCGTCGGCCCTCGAACTGGGTCCCTACGGGATCCGGGTGAATGCGGTGGCCCCCGGCTTCGTCACCGTGAACAGCACAGCGAACCCCGTCACTGAGGAATACGCGGCAGCAGTCTCGGGAAACCCTCTGGGCCGGAGAGGCGAGCCCGACGACATTGCCCGAGCTGTCGTGTGGATCGCAGGGGAGGAGGCTGCGTGGATCACTGGCGAGACACTGCGGGTCGACGGCGGCTCCTCTGCTGGCGCCATGAATCTGCCCCTCCACTGGACGCCGCGTTCCATGAGCGAATCCGGCAATCGAGACAACTGAGGAAATGATGACCAAGAATCCCTACACGGTAGTTGGCGCCGGCGCCATCGGCGGCACTCTGGCAGCCCATCTGGATGCCCAGGGAGTCCCGGTCCAGGTGGTGGACGCGGATCCCCAGCACGTCGAGGCGATCCGCCGAAACGGCCTGCAGATCAAGAGCCCGTCGGGCACTCTCGTGGCCCGTGTGCCCGCCTACACCCTTGAGGATGCTCCGGCTCGCCTCGACCGAGTGCTCCTCGCAGTCAAGGCGCAGGCCACTGACAGAGCGGCAGCGTGGATCGCACCGAGGCTGAGCCGCGACGGATATGTCGCCTCCCTGCAGAACGGGCTCAACGAGGCGACCATCGCCGAGCACGTCGGCGCGGACAGGACCGTGGCAGCTTTCGTCGATCTCTTCGCCGACGTGCTCGAACCCGGCGTCATCAATGACGGCGGCATCGGAGCCATGGCACTGGGCGAATACGCGGGCGGCACCAGCCAGCGCGTTCGCGAGCTGGCAGAGGATCTCCGGCATTGGGGTGAGCCGAGGGTCACGGACAACGTGGCGGGATTCCTCTGGTCGAAGCTGGGTTTCGGGGCGATGCTGGCGGCGACAGCCCTTGCGGACGCTGACATGCATGAGCTCATCGACCGGCACCGGCCCGCGATGAACGAGCTGGCGGCAGAGGTGTTCGACCTCGCGGCGGCGGAGGGCATTGTCCTCGAGGCATTCGATGCCTTCGACCCGGTCGCCTATGTTCGGGGAGCAGACCCGAAGAAGAACTCCGCCGCCACTGATGATCTGGTCACGTGGCTGTCCACCCAGAGCAAGACGCGGTCGGGCATCTGGCGGGACATTGCCGTCCGGCATCGCGGGACGGAAATCCCCTCACACTACGGTCCCGTGATCGAGATGGGCGCCAAGCGTGGCGTGCCGCTTCCGCTGGTCGAGCAACTGGTGACGGCGATCCGGGAACTCGAGAACGGGCGAAGCCGCATGGATGAGGCGCACCTGACTGACCTCGATCGCATGGCCCTTGCCGTCAGCGAGAGCGTCTCCCTCGCCGGGAAGAACGCTGCGCGATGAGTGCCATTCGAGATCTGAAAGCTTGGCTCGAGCCCAGGCGTACGGAGATGGTGGCCGATTTGGCCGCCTACGTCTCCCAGGAGACCCCATCGGATGACAAGGCACTGCTCGCCTCAGGGCTGGCCTGGATCGAGGCGTGGCTGGAGCACCGTCTCGGCATCCCTGCCGCGCGCGCGGTGTTCGAAGGCGGCGAATGGGGCGACACCGTGGTGCTCGACTACCCGTCTGAAGCAGAATCGGATCTCTGGATCACGGCTCTCTGCCACTACGACACCGTGTGGCCCGCGGGAACGCTGAGGGAGTGGCCCGCCACAGTCGAGGGCGACCGCTTCACCGGACCTGGGGCGTTCGATATGAAGGCTGGCCTCGTACAGCTCGTCTGGGCCATGACGGCGTCGAGCGCGCTGGGGCTTCCGCGCCCGAATGTGCGCCTTGTCCTCAATGGTGACGAGGAGCTGGGGAGCCCGGCGTCCAGACCGGTCATAGAACAGGAGGCCGCCCGCGGAAACGTCGTGCTGGTCTTCGAAGCAAGCGCCCAAGGTGCCCTGAAGACTGCTCGCAAGGGAGTCGGCATCTTCGAAGTAGCTGTTGAGGGGCTGGAGGCCCACGCGGGGCTCGACCCCCATGCTGGCGTCAGCGCCATCGATGAAATCGCACGGCTTATCCTCCACCTTCATGCCCAGACGGACCTCGCCAAGGGGACCACGGTCAACGTCGGGATCGTCGAGGGAGGTACCAGGACCAACGTGACCGCTGGCAGGGCGAGGGCGAGATTGGATGTCCGGGTTTCCTCCGACGACGAGATGCACCGCATCACCGAGATACTGGACACGCTCTCGACTCGCCATCCAGCCGCGACCTTGTCAGTGGCAGGGGAGTGGAATCGGCCAGTGATGATGCGCTCCCCGCAGACTGGGAGGCTCTTTGCCGCAGCCGAAGCTGCGGCGAAGGAACTGGGCACTGAATTGTCCGAGGCCTTCGTGGGCGGAGCCAGCGACGGGAACTTTGCCGCAGCCCTCGGGCTGCCGGTTCTCGACGGCCTCGGTGCGGTGGGCGACGGCGCGCACGCCAGGAACGAGTGGGTGAGCGTGGACGGCATGCTCGAGCGGACGGGTCTGGCCAGCGGGCTGCTGGCCGTTCTGGAAAGCTCGCCTGAGCTGTTCCTGCGCGAGCCGGAGGTCGCGGCAGACGCCGGTGCCCGGTGAATGCGGTGCGCGGAGGGCAGCCCACTGCCCAAGGTCAGCGGCTGAATCCGACCTTAGTGGACCGCGTTGTTCGCGTTGACTCTCCCGTAGATCCAGTCGCTTCCGGTGCCAGCGATCTTCGTGGCCGTGGACTCCACGTACTGCCGGACCTGCGCGTTGGAGGCACCCCTGTGGGAACTCAGCGCGAGGGCGGCCGTGGCGGCGACGATGGGCGACGCCATGGACGTGCCGCTGCCGATGTCATAGCCCCATGAGCGGTTGTAGGTGTCCTGCAGGGCGAAGTGGTGGTTCGGGAAGGTCGAGTAGACGCTGACGCCCGGTGCCGCGACGTCCACCCACCTGCCGCTGTAGGTCGAGAAGGACGCCATGGTGTCGGTGTTGTCCGTGGCGGCGACTGAGATGACGTTGGTGTAGGCGGCCGGGTACATCTTCGACTGCGCGCCCGTGTTCCCGGCCGCGGCGACGATGACCACGCCCTTGTTCCACGCGTTGTTCACGGCGGTCTGGAGCGTGCTGGAGGAGAACCGCATGGCCAGGCTCATGTTGATGACCTGTGCGCCGTTGCTGACGGCCCAGTCGATGCCCCGCGCGATGACGGAGGACGTGCCGTAGCCGCTGTCGTCGAGGACCTTGCCGTCCAGGATCAGGCAGCCGGGGCAGACGCCGGTGACGCCGTAGCCGTTATCGGACGCGGCGACGATCCCGGCCACGTGGGTGCCGTGGCCGTACATGTCGTCCGGGTTCGAGGAGGTGCTGAGATTGGCGGTGGCCACCACCTTGGGCCAGATGTCGTCGTTGTCGGCGGCGACACCGGAATCGAGGACGGCGACCCTGACGCCGTCGCCCCTCGTGACGGTCCAGGCGTCCACCGCGTCGACGTCGGCGCCGGGCTTCCCGCTGGCCACGGTGATGGTCCCGGCGGTGTTGGTGAAGGACTGGCCCGTGTTGTGCAGCGCGTACTGCCGGGGGACGTAGTCGGGGTCTCCCGTGGCGGTCGCACTCGCGATCGCGTCCGGCTCGGCGTACTCGACCGCGGGGTTGCTGGCGAGGGCTTGGACGAGCCGGAGCTCCGCGCCGGCCGGGACCGTGATCAGGTGGGCGCCGGTGCTGCCGACGGCGGGCCCGTCGCTGAGCCCGTGCCGGCGCAGCACGCCGTCGGCCGCGCCCGCGTCTCGGAACTTGACCAGGATCTGCCCCGACGCGATCGGCCCGTCGACGCTCGGCGCACTGGCTCCCGGCGGGGGAGAGGCCGCCCCGGCTGCCGGCGCGAGCGCGAGCGGTCCGAACGCGAAGACCGCTGCCGCAACACTGGCGATGAACGCCTTCTTCATAGCCGTACTCCCCTCAATGGACGTCTATGCCGCGAGCAGCGCTCCCGGGCTCTGCACCTTCACACGTCGACTTCGACGCACTCGTCGATCTGGATCGTGGCCCCCCGGGCAAGGTACGGGTGGTCGGAGAGCAGGTCCCGTGCCTCGGCGAGGGAGCGGGCCTGGATGATGGTGAAGCCGGAGATCTCCACCGAGTCCGCTGGCTGGCCGGAGCACAGCTGGCCGCCGAGCAGCAGGGGGGATCCGAAGTCGACCAGGGCGTCCCCGAGCTTCTCGTCGGCCCAGGCCCTCAGGGCCTTCCTGCTCGCCGTGACGTAGTCGGGGTTGGGGTAGAGCATGTTGTGGTAGGTGATCAGGAACCGCGGCATCGTGGGCCTCCTCCCGCAGTCAGTGGCGCCACCATACCCCCGCTGGGCGCCGCTGCGAAGGCTTCGATTCCGCCACTTCTGCGGCGCCTCCGCGCGCCTATCATGGGGTATCGGCGCGGCGCATGCCGGCGCCGGATCCCAGAGGCGGTGGGCGTCATGAAGAATCCATTCGCGCACAAGTCCGAGGCCACCGCGGAGGCGCCGCCACGGGAGCGGCGCACCCACAAGGGCTGGCTGGGACGGGAGAACGACGGCATCGCCAACGGCCCGAGCAGCCTCTTCTTCACCCCGGGCCACGAGCACACCGCGCCGTCGAGGACCTGCATCCAAGGGCACGACATCCTCCCCGGACAGGAGACCTGCAGCCACGGCCATCCTGCCGGCTGAAACGCAGTCGGCTGAGGCTACTCGCCCCGCAGCACGTCCCGGAGGCTGCGCGCACGGTGGCCGGTGAGGTCTTCGACGTCCTCCGTCACGGTGGCCATCTCCCCGGCGGCAATGGCGGTGTAGGTGGAGACCCAGGCGTCGTACTGCCAGTCCGGCGCGGGCCACTTCTTCCGCGACTCGTACGCCTCGGGCACCGTCTCGTCGTGGAACGTGACGTGCGTGCCGCGGACCTCGGAGATGATGTGCGCGACCTGCGCCATCGTCAGTGCCTCGGGGCCGGTGAGGGTGTAGGTGACGCCCGCGTGGGCCGCGGGGTCCCGGAGCACCGCGGCGGCGCACTCCGCGACGTCCTGCTGGGCGACCACGGCGGCGGCGCCGGTCCCCGCGGGACCGCGGATGACGCCGTCGTCCCCCACCATCGCTTCGAGGAAGTCGGCGTAGAGGCAGTCCCGCAGGAAGGTGTAGGCGAGGCCGGTGTCCTTGATGTACTCCTCGGTGGCGAAGTGGTCGCGGGCCAGGGTGAAGGTGGCGTCCGGCGCGGCCCCCATGAACGAGGTGTACACGATGTGCCGCACCTCCGCGGCCACCGCGGCGTCGACGAAGCTGCGGTGCTCGTCCATGCGGTTCTCGCTCTCGCGGCCGGAGACCATGAACACCGCCTCGACGCCCTCGAGCGAGCGCTCGCAGAGCATCCGGTCACCGTAGTCGGCGGGACGCACGACGGCGCGCGGCAGCTCGGGTGCCTTCGCGGGGGTCCGCGCGAGGAGGACGAGCGGTATGCCGTCGTTGGACAAGAGGCGGGCGACCTCGCCGCCTATCGCGCCCGTGACGCCGGTGATGCCGAGGCTGGGGAAGTCGCTCATGGGGCGAGACTACCGCTCAAAACCACACCAAATCGCAACCACGGCCCCTATACCCGCCTTGGAAGAGCGGGTTTACAGTGTGCCCATGACTGAGCAGCGCAGCGCCGCCCCCGAGCCGACCGACGACGACGTCGAGTACCCCGCCAAGCAGGAGGTGGACGGTGCACGGGATTCAGTCGACGACGCCAACGCGCTCCGCTTCACCGAGGAAGAACGGCTCATCCACGAGCAGATCCGCCGCCACCGCGAGGAGGTCGAGCGGCGGAAGAAGGCGGAGGGGAAGTAGGGGCCGAGAACCCCGAAACGCCGCTATTTCGTCGCAATCCTGCGCAGGTCCGGTCCTTTTGCGCGGACGCCGCGCTCTCCAAGGCAATCACGTTTCCATGCGCTAGGCCACGGCGGTCGCACGGCACTATTCGGCAGTGGTCTCACCCACTGAGCACCTGTGCTCCGATGTCGGAGCGTCGGTGTATGTTGAACCACTGTGGGGGTAGAAGCGCTGAACGGGCCTTGGACTGAAGAGGAAACGCAATCCTTGTTGAGCGCGTACTGGTCCATGTTGGACAGCGAGCTCCGCGGAGAGCGCTATTCGAAGATCGAGCACAACCGCAGGGTTCAAGCCGAAACAGGCCGAAGCAAGGGTTCGATAGAGTTCAAGTTCTGCAACATCAGCCACGTGCTGTGGGAAATGGGCCGGCCATATGTCGTCGGCTACAAGCCTCGAAGTCACGTTCAAGAGTCCCTGCGGGTTGCGATTCAGAATTCGCTCGGCGTCCGTCAGGCATCTCAGGTCCCCGCTGACTTTCCACCGGTCGCACTCGAGGCTGCCAATGCACTATCAAATTCAGGAGGCACGATCTTGTCTGACCCGATTGCGGAAGAGGAGAGCCCGTACACCCTGTTCTCAGGGTTCTGGGATCGTGCAACTGGCGGAACGGACGTTGCAGCTCGACCCGACGATGCCGTTGATGCTGTTTGGCCAGTAGCTGCCAGTGCGGCCGGCGTCGACGCAGCACTGGACTGGTTTCGCGGCGAAAGTCGACCAGCGGACCTTCCCAGACTCCTGTTTCTCGTAGGTGGCCCAGGTGCGGGCAAGTCGCATGCGAGTGCGAGAGCTGTGGCCGGTCTGCATCTGGTCAGCCGGCATGACGACGGACTGGCCCACCGTACATACAGATACTCGGGCGATTCAGCTGATGTTCTAGTTGTGAATGATGCGACGATCGGAAGCTACGCAGAGTCATCTGCCCCGCTCGCCACAGACATAGACCAGATGGTCGCTGTTCCCGGGGTGCGGCCCATGCATCTGATGGCTTGCGTCAATCGAGGAATTCTCATAGAGGAGTTGTCAGCGCTCACTGGTCATCCGGTGACCGAGAATTTCGTCGACTCGGCTGGAGCGTGCGTCATTCGGTGGCTGGCCGACACCCCATGGGACGAGTCTGCTTGGACTATAACGTCTGAGACGACTCCAAGGTTTATCCGGTCCGGACTTCTCGAGCATGTAGGCCGTGAGAAGGCGGAGGTGCTGGCAGTCTATGTGGATGAGTGTTCGCTGTTCGAGCCCGCCCCGGAAGTTGAGGTCGGCCGTCGGGCAAGAGTTGTAGCTGTCCCCCACAGCATCACGCCACTCGGCGCGCGTAGTTCGTTGCCTCGGGCAGCATCGCCGTCTCACGATCTTATTGAGCAGGTCGCCGAGATGCTGGAGTCCACATCACGGGGGAGTCGCATGGTGGCCGATCCGGTGCAAGCCAATGTCGCGATGCTTCAGCAGCCGGCCGTTCGCTCCTCGATACTAACCTTGGGCCGGTCCGCCGAAATGGCCTCCGGTTTGCGCTTCACATACCGCGAGCTATGGGGATTGATCAGCAGGGTCGTGGTCGGTGAAGCTCCAAGCCGAATGGGTCGGACTGAGTTGGAGGAGTTCATCGCTCTGCATCAGCCAACAGAAGGTCCCGTCGAGAACTTCACTCGGCTGCGTAAGCTGGCATGCCTTCGGGGAACGCAGGCAATGTTCGGAGCGGGCAGTGGAACGGCTGAGGTCGAAGCAGCGCGGCGGGATCCTGTCCTACGGCTGACGCGTCTGATCGATCCGGTCAAGGACGCAATCCCCGGAAACGCGCCTACAGATCCGACGAGCGGGTGGGCGACGCCGATAAACGAGGCGTTTGCAAGCCATTACAGCGAGAGCTCGCCTTTGGCGATCCTCCGCGCAGCGGACAGAGCGGAGACGTTCGAAGCCATCGTGCAGCCTTTCGACGAGTCCCTCGACGACGCCTACGTCGAGCTGATGGGGCTGAACTCGCTGAAGCAGAACGACCGGCTGGACGCCATTAGCTGGTATGGCTCATATCTCATGCGCTTGTACGCCGTGGCTCACGGCATATCTGCATTTCGACGCGAGGTGAGTGTCCTCTTGGATGCCGCCTACTTCGCCCCCAACATCCCGAAGGCCCTGTCCAAGTCCCTGCGGACTCTAATCCGTCCCCAGCGGCAGCCGGGCGGAGGTACCGACGAATCTCTGCTGCCCCTGTTCGACAGCCGAGCCGAGCCTATTCTGGGGTGGGCAAAATCGCGGAAGCTGGCCATCCTCATGCCGAGTCTTGAGATGAAGACCATGCCGGTCGCTGCGGATCAGACGGTGGTCCTGCTCGAAAGGCAGGGCAAGGAATTGGGGCGGATCGCACTCGATTTCGCCCTTGTTCGCGAGGCGCTTGCCTGTGTAGATGACCACGCGGGTGTCACGAATCTCGTAGATGCGACTTCACCGCGGCTCGAGCGAATTCGCGCTGTCCATCTTCGCAGCGATGTCCTTTCCGACACCCAACTGCGTATTGCTGAGGGCCGAGAGAGCAAGATTGTGACCCTGATAACACAGAAGGGCAAATAGTTGTCTATTCCGTCCGCCGTGCACCTCAAGCTTCCTTTCAACCGGCCTGAGTATTTTTCCATACCAGAACTTTTGATTTCTTCGTTGGCCCATCGCGCTTTTCAACGAAGGTCGGACGCGGACCCCATTGGTGAAGGTGGGACTATTGCGGCCGCTGGAAAGGCGACGGGATACATGTACAAGGCCGATTCCAAGCAGAGCAAATTTGTGGATGTCAGGTCTACATTCCCGAAGGGCGAGGGGCTCGATCGGCTTGGCGACCTCTTCAGCCAGGGTTCACCAGACTTGAAGGTTGCGATCGAGGGTCCTGCGCGTGATCTGGGTGATGCGGTCGCCCGCAGTGTTCTGGGCATTCGCGTAGAGAAGACCGGTAACCAGCCCGCAAGTCCTCTTTCGCCGGCGCTCGCACTCCTTCAGGACGCGAGAGGTGTTCTCGTCAAGAAGAACCCGCCAGACTTCGCTGAGATCCTCGAAGCGATGTTCGCCGTGGGACATCATGAGGTAGACGACCCGATGTGTTCGGCGAGCGGCCTGTGGCGAAAAGCAGTAGGGGTGCGTCTTGCGAGCGATCCTGTGTTGCGAGAAATTGACAGGGTTGTCATGACAGGTATTCTTCGAGACGGCTATATCCCACGGGAAGGCGACCTCGGCAATAGCGATGCTCGTGAATGGGCGGGCTTGTTCCCCGATACGCCCTTCGAATGGTTCGCTCGTGTCTGGAAGACCCTGACCTCGGATGGATGGGTCGATGCCCTGCCTGCGAGGGTTTGGGTCGATTGGGCCACCACTATCCTTCGACTGACGATGGGGCTCGGATTCCTGTGGGAGGCAGCGTGGTACGAACGTCTCGCAACTGCCATCATCGACACTTCCGTTCCGCCCACGTTCGCTGAGCTGGTGGCCACCGTCAGTCCGCCTCTGCCATGGCAGTCGAGCCGCGCCACGGTGACGACACGGGATGTTGCATCCCTTATAAAACATCGACTCCGGCGTGGTGAAAAAGTACGCACGTATTTGCTCGATCGGATGAAGGAGCATTCCCAGAAGCGGTCGCTCAGCGAGATCCCTGCGACGGAATTCCTGAGGGAACTGGCCAGCGAAAAAGGGCATGTCGAACGTCTCGTGAAATCGTTGGCCGACAGTACGGACAGGAGCAAGACTGTTCACGAAACAGTTAAGTATGGCTTGCAGGTCCGTGAGGCGAGCGGTCCATATACCGACTATTACGGGATACTGAAGTCACATGGTCGGCGGTTTGTTCTCGTCGACCCGGGCACCGAATGGGTGACGGTCGTCGCGAGCCTTGCTTGCGACGGTCCATCGCGTCAGTGCACGGTCGGCGATGTCTTGGCCGATTTGGGTCGTTTGGGCATGCGCCCAGAACTGGGGGACCTAGTGTCTCTCCTTGAGCGGGCGGGCATGGCGCGTGGAAGCGCTGATGCAGACAATGCGGTGATTGTGGAAAGGGCATTCTGACGTGACCGACAGGACGGCGAGCCTCGCTGGAGCCCTGGGGCAGGCACTTGCAGGTATTGACGGGCTGAGCTTCTTCCATCTTCCCGATGGTATTGACTTTGCCAGTGCTGTGGATATCGTCCGGGCTGCCAACATTGCGCGCCCCACCGCCCCTAGCCCCTTTGCGATCCTCATCAATGCAGCTGCGAGCCAGCAGTCTGCCGGCAGTGAAGTCGTGGTCGTGTCGGCCAAAGAGTCGGTGCGCTATCGCCAAGGAGATCGCCTCGCCGTGGTGTACGGGCGGCAGCCGGATCTGGCATCCTTCCTTCAGACGTTCACTGAGGTAGCGGGCCCGAGCTACCCTGACGCCGCTAACGACCGATTGGGCTTGCGCGAGGTCGCGCGGATCCTCCTTGAACGCCTCGGCGCTCAAGCTGGCCTGGATACAAAGCCGGACAATGATGCGATCGAAGTTCTTGAGCGGTGTCTGGGGATGTTGCGGGTGCTCCACGTGGCAGATCAGCAAGGCGTCGGCAGCTGGAATGTGCGGTGGTTCCGTCATGTGGAATCGGCGCTGCGGAATTTGGCCGAAGTTTTCAAAACACAGGTGAGCGAAGGTTCCGAGCTAGGATTTTCAGAGTTCATGGAGAGGTGGTGCTTTGCGTCCTTCGGCCTCCCTCGGCCCGCGACCGTGACGAAGAGCGCGCCGAGTGTTGTTCGCGAAGTCGCGGATGCCTTCCATGAGTATTGGGCGGACGAAGACTCGCTCAAGCAGTCGTTGGCCCAGATCGCCATGCGTACGGACGACCCGTCCTTCAGCGCGGTCACCGCGGACGGGTATAACCAGGCTGTCCTCCAGACCGGCGACCCCAAGTCAGGGCTCGTTGCATGGGTCGCAGGTAGCCCGGAACGACTCGATGTCCTGTCCCGGATCAGCGTTGCCGATTTCGTGGATCCCTCGGGGACGGCCTCCGACGCGTACTTGACCATGGATCTGGTCGGGAGGGGGAACCTCCGTCTCACCCCCGATTCTCTAACCACGCCGTTCATCGTTCCGCTGGCGACGGATCCACTCGTGGGCCGACGGCCCACGTCGGCGGAAATCGACATCCTCGTTTCCTGGACTGGTCCGGCGGACACCGTGGTGCCGCTCGACTTGTGCGGCATCGACGTTGTTCCCAAGGGCGCCGGGGCATGGGAAACGGAAGGGATCTCAGTAGAGCCCGGCCAGCTGCGAATCCGAGGGCGATTCCACCGTCCCGCTGGAACGGGCCGAAACGCGGCACCCTTCCGTGCTGCTTCGGTTGTCCTGCACGTGGACAGATCGCACGTACTCGCCCGCGGGATTCCTGGCAAGCCGGGCGTCAAGGTGTACTTCCTGTCTGCGGAGGAGGTACTCCTGATAGTCGCTCCCGTCCGGAAAGATGGCGCCCTCGGCAGACCCACCGTTCTCGAGCCGTCGGAAGAGGATCTGGAACCAACTGTCGAGGTCGTCCCGAACGAGTATGGCTATCAGGCGTTGCTGTGGCATGCAGATGCGGAGGCCGCTGTCACTCTCAATGGCAACCCCGTACCTGCTCATCCTGTCCTGTCCGAGGTCCGGACGGCCCAGTTCAGTGCCGGGGCCGACAACGATTTTTCAGCTGGTGACTACACCTTCCGTGTTCGCCCCGTTGCTGCAGGAAAGGGCCAACAGTCGGCGATTATCGCCGCAGCGCTGAAGGAACCCATCAGCGCTGAGCGCCCGAGCGCCGACGTTGAATCGTCTATCCGCGGACAATACGAAGCGCGTCTGGCCGAGGCCGTTTGTCTTGGAGACCGTGACTTCCTGCAGTCGCTGGGCCATGTAGTAATGCCCTCGGACCTGAGTTGTTCTCTGGACGGCGCAACCCCTCAGTGGGCGGGGGCCGTCCTGATGTCGAATCAAACTCGGGCGCTTCTACAGCCTCATCTGATGAACCTGACGTTCGACGACCCGTTCATCAATGGTCCGGAGGCCAGTCGGTTCCGGGAGGCGTTCGAAGCGCTGGAACTGCCCAGACTACTCGGCAGGCAAGCAGGAGCCTCAAGTTTGGGGTACGAGTGGCCTTCGAGGACTTCCGTTAGGGAACTGTGGCAGGATTCGCGGCTCGACGATTACCTGATGGCATACGCAGACCTCGTGCGCGCGGCCTCGGCCCTGCCTAACCACGCCATGCGGTTCTGGGCGGCATATCCGTTCTCTCTCAGCGTTTGGGACGTTAAGCAGGGCTATCACTGTAGTGCCGTTCTGCTAAGCCCTGTGCATCCCGTGAGATTGGCCTGGCTCGCTGGCAGCGAGTCGGTCCTTGACGCTTCGGCTCGATCCAGAGAACTCCTGGGCACCATCGAGGGCTGGAACTTCCCGGTGACCGGTCCAGGTCCGAAGAAGAACCGTCACATGATCGCCATACCGTCGGACGCCGGAGAAGACCAGATCTTCTTGGGCTGGTCCGTCCTGGTCCCTGCTGGGTCAGACGAGGGCATCGCCCTCAAGTCACCGGCCCGAATCGGCGACTATATGGCGCCTGGAACTGCGGCGACAGGGCTGAATGGGGCGAGCGTCGATGCCGCGCTGCGATCCTTCAGGAGGATGCACCCGCATGCGACGACTTTGACGGTCGATCTTGCGGCCTCAGAGCCAGCAAACCGCATCACAGAGATTGACAGTGCTGTTCTGAGAATGGCGCGGGACTGGTCGGCGAAGGAGTCCTTCCAAGGTGGTATCCGCGTTTACGACTCCGTCTTACGAGATGGAGCACCACCACGTGATGATGTAACTCGGATGGTTCGTGAGAATCGAGAACTGCTTGTGACGTGGTCAAGGTACCGGCATGACCCGTCGCGCCCTATCGCCTGCAACCTGCGCTTCCTTGAGGGAGCCGGAATCACCGCAAGGATCTCGGTCGAGGGCTTGGCGAAGGGGACAGTGGCGGAGGTTCCCCTCAGGCGATTTGAGGCCCACGGTCAGTCCTTCGGCGCGTACGAGAGCCCGTCTTTTCCGGCGATTTCCGGCGGAATCGAGACGCCGTTCGTTGCGGCGCTCAAGCAGTTGGAAGGCGGTTCGCCAGCGATACATTCAGGGATGGTCTCCGCGTTTCTTGCCGATGAGTCGGCCGACTGGACGGTGCTCGGAGAAACCCACATCACCCCCGCAGTCATGGCTGGCATGATGGATCAGTTCGGTGCCGGGCAGAAGATGCTCTGGGAGTGGCGTCCACCGATCTTCGAGCGAGTGAAGGATAGGGCCGCCCTGATAGAGAGGCGCCCGCATATTTCAATCGCTCGCGTACCCGAAGCGTTCGGACACGAGCTCGAACATCTTTTGGT
Organism: Sinomonas sp. R1AF57; assembly: GCF_002224485.1. Lineage (GTDB taxonomy): Bacteria > Actinomycetota > Actinomycetes > Actinomycetales > Micrococcaceae > Sinomonas > Sinomonas flava. The sequence continues at coordinate 3,018,208 of NZ_CP022463.1, read as the reverse complement.
CAAAGCTGCCGGGGTGATTAGTGATTCACCTGCGCAGAAGAACTCTCTGAAAGAGCGAGTCCAGCGAACCTTGGGAAGGCGCGGAGTCGGACTGGCTTCATTGCTTTCGCTCGGAGGCACCCACGTGGCTGGCGCCTTGGGGTTCTACCTTGCCTTTGAACTGTTCGACCGTGCCCCTGGGCGCGGAGCCAGCAGGCTGGTCATCCCCGTCGACGCGGCCGACTACTTCCTCAGGGTTCTGGCAGGCGGTGCCGAGCACGGTCAGGACTACCGGCGTGCAGACCTGCTGTTGTTGGAACTCGGAGATGAAGAAGTCGTCATTTCGCCCGTGGAGATCAAGAGCTACGGATTGAAGTCCGCCGCGGGCCCCGCCCACAAGCTGCCATCGGCTGAGAGTTCGGCGTTCGATGATTCGCTCGAGCAACTCGCATCCAGTCTGAAGGTTGTTAAGGAGATTGAGAACACCGCCGGATCCCTCGAAGACGGTGCCGATCGGGCGCTCTGGTTCAATGCCCTTGCGACTCTCGTAGAAACGGCAATCAAGCTTAAGCCCGCCGCCGACGAGCAGTCCGCAACTCTGTCTGACAGGCTGGACAAGGTCGCGCGAGGCCAGATGGCCGTCCGAGCCGGCCGCCCGATCCTGACCTACTTCGACTATCTGGGTGACGGCTCAGGAGCCAGCAGCTACTATTCCGGACGGCTGGGCAGTCGCGAACTTGGGGCCGTCGGTATGGTGGCCGATACGAGGGCCGTCTTTGCTGCCCTCGAAGACCCTGAGTCTGCTCTGATCGAGTCCTGGAATGACCTTCTCGATCGATCCGAAAGCCCGATCCACGGCGACGAGCCGACTCTTTGGCAGGGTCAGGATGATCCGTCGGATGAGGACCACCGAGAGAACTTGACTGCCAATATGGATCCCGGGGAAGCGCTCACGGGGCAGGCAACGGGTTCCCCTGTGACAGAGCGGGAGCCGGGCCAATCTGCTGGGGGGATCGTCGGGGATGGTGTGAGGGTGAATATCGGCCACGCTCTGGATTCCATTGGACATGCGGCCGTAGATTTCTGGCCGAGCAATACGGGCCTGACTCAGATGAACGTCGGCATTGTCGGCGACCTCGGCACAGGCAAGACCGAGTTCGTCAAGGCGCTTCTGAGTCAGATTCGCTCGCAGGCAGCCGAACGGCAACCAGATGAATCGACGTCGGTGCTGATCTTTGATTACAAGGGCGACTTCCAGCATCAGGAGTTTCTGGACCGCGTTGGTGGAGTTGTTCTCCGGCCCTACAGGATGCCTCTCAATGTCTTCATGCCAGTGACGGACGAATACTCGAGGAAACCTCATCAGCAGGCCGGAGCGTTCGTCGATACGCTCTCCAAGATCTATAGCGGCATCGGGCCGGTTCAGGCCAGTGTCCTCAAGAAGGTGATCCGGGACATCTTCCAGGGGGGCAGGGAGCCGCTCCTCTCCGATGTCCTCGATCTGTATCTCGAAGAGCAGGGAAAGCCCGACGCTGTTTCCTCCATCCTTGAGACGTTCGTCTACGGGGAGATCTTCGATTACCATCGAGAGAATCTACGTAGTTTCCAGGAATTGCTGACAGGCCGTGTTCTCGTCGTTGCGCTGGACAAGCTGGGGCAGGACCAAGACGCAAAGAATGCGATTGTGGCACTCTTTCTAAACCTTTACTACGACCACATGATCCGTTCCACCAAGCCGCCGTTTCAGGGCTCTCGACCACAGCTTCGTTACTTGAAGTCATTCCTTGTTGTGGACGAGGCAGTCAACATCATGCGCTACAACTTCTCGGTGCTGATGGACCTCATGCTGCAGGGGCGCCAATTCGGCTTCGGAGTCATGCTGTCCAGCCAATACCTCTCACATTTCGATACAGGCAAGCTCAACTACGGAGAGCCCCTTAGGACGTGGGTCATCCACAGGGTGCCGAGCGTGTCGACGAAGCAGCTAGGAAATCTCGGGCTCAAGGGCGTGAGTGACAAGACCACCGACCGCATCCCCGCCTTCGACAAGCATGAGGTGCTGTACATGTCGTTCGGCTGCGCGGAGCCGAAGATCGTTCGGGTCACGCCATACTACGAGTTGGACCGCCTGTAGGCTTGCTAGTTGCGTGTCGCCTGGACATGCGGTGGGCTCGGGTGTGAGAATCAGAAGATGGCGTTCGTAGATATGTTCGAATCATGAAGTTCGTTGACCTGTTCTCTGGATGCGGAGGGCTGTCGCTGGGGATGGAGCGTGCGGGGGGAGCTCTGGTCGCCGCGGTCGAGAAGTCTGACATGGCTGCTCGGACGTTCTTCCACAACTATGTGGGAGACGCATCTGATCCTCGTAAGTGGGATCGCTACGTGGCTGCGAGCCTTGCGGAGCAGGTGCAGAGCAAGGTCATCGTGCGGCCTCTGGCCGATGTGCTTGGCGCCCCCGAGATCATGGCCTCTCTCCGCTCGACGGCTCTGGACGTGGTCGTCGGTGGGCCGCCATGTCAGGGCTTTTCCATGGCTGGCCGACGGAACAAGGCCGATATTCGCAATCGTCTTGCGTGGGAATACCTTGACTTCGTTGATGCGACCGAGCCCAAGGCCGTCGTGATCGAGAACGTGGTCGGTATGGGCAACAGCTTCGAGCCTGGTGAGGAGTCTTCGTTCTCGCAGTTGCGAACAGCTCTTGCCGAGCAAGGCTCGGCTGGTTACGCGGTCCAGCCCGTTCAGGTCAACGCGATGCACTATGGGGCTCCTCAGCATCGTCCCCGGCTTATGCTGATTGCCCTGCGCCGGGATGTCGCTGATCAACTCCAGATTGGCGTCACTGATGAGGTGTGGCGCTCGTCGTTCGTGGATGAGCTCACGGAATGTCCCGCTCTCGCGCCGCGGCCAACAGTTCGCCGTGATGAGGTCTGGACCGTTCGCGATGCCATTTCGGACCTCAGCGACTGGAGGCTGATCCCGGGACAAGACCGGAACGCGGAGTACCTCAGGCGTCTCGGGGGACTGAGCGAAGCCGTTCGGCGAGCAGCGGGCGGCGAGGTCCCCAACCAGAATCGACGTCGCCACGGAGAACGAGTCGTCAACCGGTTCTCTCTCTATCGCTGGATGCAGCGGGCTGGGGTAGACCGGCTCCTGTTGTCGCGTATCGCCGCGACTCAGGAAGACTTTGTGGAGGTCGCAAGTCCATTCCTCGCAGAGGTGGAGTATCCGGTCGTTCTTCAGGCTGATGCCAACGACGCTGGACATAAGATCCATGACGAGGCTGCGCTCATCCAGTTCATGTTGCTTCTTGGCACTCGGAAGCACAGCCAGAAAGCGCTTGACCCTGAAAAGCCTGCGCGCACAGTGGTATCGCTGCCCGACGACTATGTGCATCCCGCCGAATCTCGCACCTTTACGGTTCGTGAACTCGCGCGCTTTCAGGGATTTCCTGACAACTTCGAGTTTATGGGGAAGGAAACAACGGGTGCACACCGTCGACGGGTCGAAGTCCCGCAGTACACGCAAGTTGGAAACGCGGTTTCGCCCTGGCAGTCGTATGCGGTTGGCAGGATGCTGAAGGCTCATTTAGAGGCCTTTGCCCGGGCCAATGAGGAGTCTCCGGCGGTCAGTTCTGGACAATTTGAGCAGCACTCCCTCGTGGCTGTCTAGGCGCTCAATCGCCTCAGGTGTGGCGGCCCGAAACGCGCGGGCGGCCGCTCCCCGTCGAACGCATCTCTGAGCTCGCCCCGATCCTCCGGGCGATTCTGGTTAAGAACACGGCCGAAAGCCTCGAGCCTCATGGCGGCGCATGTGCGCGACTGCAGCCGGCACATCGCTAGCAGCCTCGGGCGTGTCCACCGCAGCGGCCGACTGACCCTCTCGCAGCGAAACGCCGGGCCCGCACCGAGAAGGTGCGGGCCCGGCGTCGTGCGTGGTGTGCGCCGTGCTCAGCCCGTCGAGCTCTCCCGGTGCTCCGTGAAGATCTCGGCGAGGGTCGCGAGGTCCGCCCGCACCTGACGCGCATACGTCTTGTTCACCAGCGCGTCGGCGAGGCTCCCGAACACGCCGCCGAGGCCCTGGGAGGTCTCGAGCCGGTAGGTGACGCGGGTCCCCGAGCCCTCGGGTTCCAGCGTGTAGGTCCCGGTGAAATCGACCTTGCTCTCGACGGAGCGGATGGACTGTCTCCGGGGACGCTCGTGCTCGGTGACTTCGGCCACCCAGTCGATGGCGCGTCCGAGGACCTTCGTGGTCCCCCTGAACCGTGAGCCCACCTGTGCGGGGCCGGGACCTTCAAGCTCGGCATTGATGATGCTGCCGCTGAACTCGGGGAGGTGCGTCGGGTCGAGGAGGTAGTCGTAGATCTCCTCCTGCGGGGCGTCGATGACGACGGATTCTTCGATGGTGGGCATGATGAGGACTCCTGCTCTGGAGGCCCGGCGCGGGGTTGCCCCAGCGTGATCCCGCGTCGATTGTTGTTGTGCGGTCCCCGATGCCACTCACGGTACGCCGGGCGCCTGAGGGGGACAACGGCGTCGTGAGTGGTCTTCCCGAGGCCGGGCGGTCAGGCGCCCCAGGGCAGCGGCTCGGGGGCCGGTGTCCGGGCCGCGATGGCAGGGCCGAGCACCTTCGGATCAAGCGTGCGGTGCTCGCGGACGGCGTCCGCATACCGCTGCGGCTGATGCAGGTGCGCGAGGGCGAACGCGGTGAACTGATCCGGCTCCGTGGTGCGGGCGGCGAGGGGTGTGGCCGGATCGTCGCACTCGGGCGCGAGGGCGAAGGCCATGAGGTAGGCGCCGGCGCGCTCGCGCAGTGCGCTGTCCACGCTGAAGTAGTCGGTCCGGGGCAGCGCGGCGGGGGAGGAGGCGGCGGCGTCGTCGCCGACCTCGTCGAGCCGCGGCCGCTTCCCTGTCTCGAACGCCGTCAGTGCTGCGGGAAGGACCGCCTCACGCAGTCCCTCGTCGTCGTCGCCCTCCCCGCACACGGCGTCCAGGATCTCGCGGTAGGCGACGGCGTTGGAGACCTCGGCTGCCAAGGGCTGGCACACCGACCGGAGGTTCGCATCCTCCGCGTCCGGCTCCGTGCACCGGCGCTCGAGCCACTCTCCGGCGGTGTCCGCCAGGATCTCAGCGGCATCCGCGATGTGATGCCGGGCGGGTCGGGACGCTCGGGGGAAATCGGCGGTGATGGAGCCGAGCGCCCGCGGCGGCAGCAGGCTCAGCGCAGTGAGCGCCACGGGCACCTCGACCGGCCAGAAGCGGCCATCGAACCCCACGAGGGTCCCGGTCTCGGGGTCGGACAGGGGGCACAGGCGCGACAGGGCCGCTCGGTAGTCTGGTGCGTTCGTCACGCAAGAGCCCTTCCCGCCCGCGTCCCAAGTCAATCCGGCCTTGACCTTGGTGCTTCCTGAGTGGACGCTTGGTGCTACACGGCGTGCTGGGGAGCCTTTCGTCAGGGGTGGTTTGCATGCGTGCTCATCTGGCAGTCGGGCCGCGGACGCGCCGCGCCCCGATAACTGTCTTCGTCCCGCGCGGGCATCCGATGCATCGGGCATCCAGTGCGCACCGGCAGGCCTCGGACGCCTCGGCCACTGCCCGGGGGAGCCGTCAGGCTGCGGCGGCTGCTCTGGTCTGCGCCCTCGGTCTCCTCTCGGCGGTCCTCCTCGGGGGGATCGAGCGGGAGACGTCCTCGCCCGGCGCTCTTGGATGGCAGCCGGCGGTCCCGACTAGCCTGGCGGCGGCAGCCGGGAGGCCTCCGATGCTGCCGGTGGCGCCCACCCCGCCCACTCTGATGGCTCCTGCAGTGGCCCTGCCTGTCCCGCACTTCATCCACCTGCCCTATCGGATTCGCTAGGCCACCGCGGCCCAAGCCGCCCCGCGCACGACGGCGGGTGCTCGCCCCAGAGGTGCGCGCTCGCCGTCGTGCGCGGCGGCGGCCGTGGTCTTGGCCGAGGCGAGGTCCTTCAGCACGAAGGGCGGAGTGGTGAGGGAGGCGGGGCCGCCGAAGCCCTGGCCGAACACGGTGGAGAAGCTGAGCGTCGCCGCAATGCGGCTGCCGGGCAGGTGGCCCGGGAAGGTGATCCGGCCCTGCCGCTCGGCTCCGGGCGGGATGCTGTCCGTCCACGAACTCCTGAACGGATCTGCCTCGAGGCTTTCCCCGCCGTCGGGGGTGAGCACGGCGTTCTTGTACACGGGCATCGTGACGGTGAATTCCAGGGAGTTCCGGACGGACGCGCGCACCTGGGTGAAGTGGTCCGTCTCCAGGACGCTCAGCACTGTCAGGGTCACCCCGCTCCGCTCGATCCCCTGCTGCGCCTCGAGGCGCTCGATCCCGGGCTCGTTCCCGGTCACGAGGCCGGACACGTACCGGACGCCGAACGCCAGCGCGAGGCCCACCACGGCGAGGACCGCGAGGACCAGGACGAGGCTGCCCGCCCCGCTCGGCCTCCCGGATGCGCTCTCCCCGGCGCGCGCCCGGGACGGCTGCCCGCGTCCCGGGTGCCGCTCCGGCTTCTCCTCCGGCTCGGACTTCTTGAGGACGTCGTTGACCATCGCCACGAGGACGCCGACGACCGGAGCCGCCAGCCAGCCCGCGGTCCCGGTCCAGCCAGCGAGGGCGTTCGCGGCCACATTCCCCAGCAGGACCACGACCTCGGCGGCCCCCGCGAGCAGCGCGCCCCTCCACAGCTTGCGGCTGCGCGGCGGTGGCGGCCGGACGGCGGAGGGTGGAGTGTGGAACGACAGGCGCACCTCGCCCAGGCCCACCTCGTCCCCATCCAGGAGCTCCTGGGAGGCCGCCACGCGTTCGTCGTTCAGCCATGTGCCGTTGCGGGAGCCGAGGTCGTCGAGGCGGACCCTGCCGTTGGGGGAGACCGTCACCGCGGCGTGGCGGCGGCTGATGCTCTCGTCGTCCAGCACGATGTCCGCGTCGGCGCTCCGGCCGAGGATGGTCTCGCCGTCGGGCAGGTAGAACTTCTGTCCGGCGTGCGGACCGTCGAGCACGGTCAGCAGGCGGCGCCCTGAACCTGCCTCGGACATGTCGCCCCCTCGGGAATCCCGGCCCTGTGGCCCCCTGGGCAGCTTCTTGCAGCTATTTACGTCCCGCCGGTGTGGGCGAGTCAACAGCCCGATCAGGCGGGGTGAGCCCGGCCGGGAAGCCGGCCGCGGGGTACCGGCCGGTAGGCTCGTCCCTATGGCAGAAGTGATCGGCGCGGCCGAGGTGACACCGCGCCCATGAGCGGAAACACGCGTCTCGAAGGGCCTTCCCCCCAAGGGACGGGCAGGGTCCCCGGGCTCCGTCCGCCGGCCGGGCAGAGCCGGGGCAAGCTCGTGTTCCTCGGCCTGTGCCTCGTGCTGATCGGGCTGAACCTGCGCACCGCCTTCTCGAGCTTCTCCGCCGTCCTCACCGAGATCCGCGCGAGCGGCACGGTGCCCGAATGGGCTGTCGCGCTGCTGACGACGGCGCCCGTGACGCTCCTGGGGCTCTTCGCACCGCTTGCGCCGGTGCTCTCGCGGCGGTTCGGCTCCAAGCGCGTGCTGCTCGGGGCCATGGTGGTGCTCACCGGAGGCCTCCTCGTCCGGCCCACGGAGTGGGGGAGCGCGGGGCACCTGCCGGGCCTGATCGTCGGCACCGCGCTGTGCGGGGCGGCGATCGCGCTGTGCAACGTCATCCTCCCCAGCGAGGTCAAGCAGGACTTCGCCCACCGGCTCGGCCTCATGGGCGGCCTGTACACGACGGCGATCTGCGCCTCCGCCGCCCTCGGCGCCGGGTTCACCTATCCCGTCTTCCAGGCCACCGGCGAGTGGAGCGCCGCGCTCCTGTTCTGGGCTGCGCCGGCCGCCGCCGTCGTGCTCCTGTTCGCCCCCGTCGCGGTGCGTGCCCCGCGCGCCCGGGCCGGCGCGGACCACGGGGGCACGAACGTCTGGCGCTCGCGGGTGGCCTGGCACGTGACCCTCTTCATGCTCTTCCAGGCGATGACCTCGTTCAGCGTGTTCGCGTGGCTCGCCCCGATCCTGCGCGAGCGGGGGATCGACGGCGCCAGCGCCGGGGCGATGGTCTCCGTCTCGATCCTGCTCCAGATGCTCGGCTCCCTGTTCGCGCCCACACTCGCCGCGCGGATGTGGGACCAGCGCGGCATCAACGTCACGGTCGCGCTCATGACGTCCCTCGGATTCGCGCTCAGCGTCCTCGGCCCGCTCGAGTTCGTGTGGGTGTGGATCGGGCTACTCGGGCTCGGCCAGGGCGCCCTCACCGCCGTCGCGCTGACCATGATCATGCTCCGCACCCGCAACCCGCACACCGCCGTCCACCTCTCCGGGATGATGCAGGGGGTCGGCTACGGCGTGGGCTCTTTGGGGACGCTCATCGTGGCCCAGATCCACAACGCGACCGGCCAGTTCGCGCTCGCCGGCTGGGCGTTCCTCGCGATCGGGGTCGGCGCCGTGACCTTCGGGTACCTGGCGGGGCGGCGGCGGAACGTCGACGCCGCGGTGTAGCGCCGCGCCTCCGCGCACCTTCCGCGCACAGCACCGCGCACAGCACAGAGGGGGCCGCGCTCCTGCGCGGCCCCCTCTGTCACCTCACCAGCCGGACGGCTGGCCTCAGCCGACCTGCGCCAGCTGCGCCGTCGGGGCCATGAAGCGGGCGAAGAAGTCCGTGAGCTCGGCGTGCGCGTCGAGCGGGAGGACGTGGGCCACGTACTGGTCCGGCCGCACCACCACGACGGCGCCCCGGTTCCGGTCGATGCCCCGCGCGTCGAAGATGTCCGTGCCGCCCTTGTGGTCCGCGGCGAACATCTTCTCGTAGTCCACGAGCCCGAACGGGCCCTTGCGCGGCAGGAGGAACGCCGGCAGCTTCTCGAGCGCGAGCTCCCGGTGCGCCTGCTGGAACACGGCCCGGACGTCGAACACGGCGTCGGGGTCGGCGCCCTCGGGGGTGAACCGCCGCACGGGGGAGTCCTCGGACTCGCCGAGGAACTGGCAGAACTGCGCGATGCCGGACTCGGGCGAGTGGGGGTCCTCGGCGCCGGCGAAGGCGTAGATCCTCCACCGCCCGTCCGCCTCTGCCACGTGGCCGAGGCCCTCGGGCTTCGCGTCGGCGAGGCGGACCACCGGTGCCGAGTAGAAGCGCTGGCCGATCGGGAAGCCGGTGGCGAGGGCCTGGTGCTCGGCGCCGCCGGTGAGCAGGGCGGGCGTGTACTCGGTGGCGAACCCGGCGGTGAACCGCCCGGCCTCGGTGAAGATCTTCTGCTTCTCCTCGAGGTCCACGCCGCCGGCCTCGGGGTGGGCGGGGTCCTTCGGCTTGGCGGCCATCATGGTGGAGAAGCGCAGGTCGAAGTCGATGAGGTCCTGGGCGATCTGGCGGCGCTCGCCGGAGTAGGTGTCCAGGAGGGACTCGGGGCTGCGGCCCTCGAGCACGGCGGCGAGCTTCCAGCCGAGGTTGAAGCCGTCCTGCATGGAGACGTTCATGCCCTGGCCGGCCTTGGCGCTGTGGGTGTGGCAGGCGTCGCCGGCGATGAAGACCCGGGGGGTGCGGGTGCCGCGCTCCTCGGGGAGCACGTCGTCGAACCGGTCCGCGATGCGCTGGCCCACCTCGTAGACGCTCCACCACGCCGTGTCCTTGACCTCGAGGGTGTAGGGGTGCAGGACCTTCTGCGCCGCCTCGACGATCGACTCCCGGGTGAACCGCTTGCGGGCGTCCCGGTCGCCCGGCTCGAGGTCGCCGAGGTCCACGTAGAAGCGCACGAGGTAGCCGCCCTCGCGGGGGATGATGAGGATGTTGCCGCCCGAGGGCGACTGGATGACGGACTTCTTCCGGATGTCGGGGAAATCGGTCACGGCGAGCACGTCCATGACGCCCCACGCGTGGTTCCGCGCGTCGCCGCGCAGATCGATCCCGAGCGACTTCCGCACCGCCGACCGTGCGCCGTCGCACCCCACCACGTACTTGGCGCGCACGACGGCGGTGTCCCCGCCTTCGCGCTGGAGCGTGACCTTGACGGGGTGGTCGCCGCCGTCGGGGAGGACCTGGACATCGGTGACCTCGAGGCCGTACTCCGGCTCGAGGCGGCTGGAGGAGGTGCGCATGCGCTCGAGCAGGTACTCCTGCATGCGCGCCTGGTTGACGATCACGTGCGGGTACTCGGACAGGCCCTCTGCGACGTCCTGGACCTGGCCGGTGCGGGCGATCCCCTCGCCCTCGCCGGGGCCCCAGAACGTGGTCTCGTTGACCCAGTACCCCTCGCGCATGAGCTTCTCCGCGAGGCCGAACGCGTTGAACATCTCCACGGTGCGGCAGGCGACGCCGTCGGCCTGGCCGATCTCGAGGGGGCCGGTGCGGCGCTCGACGACGCGGGTCGTGATGCCCGGGAACTGCGCGAGCTGGGCCGCGAGGACGACACCCGCGGGGCCCGTGCCGACGACGAGCACGTCCACCTCGGCGGGAAGCTCGCCGCTGCCCGAACGGGGCTCGATGCCCGGCGCTGCCGGGAAGTCCTCCGGGTCGCCGGGGCGGTATCCGTCTAGGTAGAACTGCATGGGTGCTCCTCGTCGTTGAAGGGCCGTCGGGATGGCCTCTCTACGAGGGTAGTGACTGCTGTCACGCGTGAGCCAACGTGTTCTGTTCTGCAGAATATAAAGTGGATGTGGAGCGCGGTATTCGCAGATGCAGCAGCACCACGAAGAGTACGTTTTCTGCCTAGCAGAACTTTGTCCTCATTCCCGGAGCTCGAACCTCCTCCTCTCCCCGGGCGCAAGCGGGACCTCGCCGCCGCCGTCGGCACCGACCACGCGCACGCGCACGGGCGCGGCGTCGCCGGGGGCGGAGGCGACCTCGAGCGCGCGGTGGTCGAGGCTCACGTCGAGCAGCTGGTCCCGGTACCGCACCCGGAACGCCACCGACCTCACCTCCCGCGGCAGGCGGGGGGCGAACACGAGGGCGTCGCCGGTGAGGCGCAGCCCCGCGAAGCTGCGCTGCACGACATCGATCGAGCCCGCCATCGCCCCCAGATGGACGCCGGTGCGGGTGGTGCCGCCCTGGGTGTCGTCGAGGTCGGCGTCGAGGACCTCGCGGAAGGTCTCCCAGGCGCGCTCCGGGTCCACCCCAGCGAGCACCGAGGCGTGCGCCACCCGGCTCAGTGTCGAGCCGTGCGCCGTCCGGGCGAGGTAGTAGTCCACCGTCTCGTCCAGCTGCCGGGGCGTGAACCCGTACCCGAGCCGGTCGAGGAGGGCCAGCAGCTCCTCCTGGCCCAGGAGGTACACGAGCATGAGCGTGTCCGCCTGCTTCGCGAGCCGGTACCGGTTGGTGGTGTCTCCCTCGGCCTCGAGGATCAGGTCGAGGCGGCCGATGTTGTGGTACTTCTCCCGGTAGGCGTCCCAGTCCAGCTCCTCGAGGTCCGCGTAGCCGGCGAACTGGCTGATCAGGCCGTCGTGGAACGGCACGGCCATGCGCCGGCTGAGGTGCTCCCAGCGATGGACCTCCTCCTCGCGGATGCCGAGGCGCGCCATGAGGTCCTCCCTGTCGTGGCCCCGCACGAGGCCCAGGACCCGGCACGCGCGCAGGCATGTCCACGCCGCCATCACGTTGGTGTAGGCGTTGTCGTCCAGCCCGGGCTCCTGCCGGTGGGGGTATCCCGTGTGGTACTCGTCAGGCCCCATGACGCCGCGGAGGTAGAAGCGGTCCTCGGCGGAGTCGTACTCGGCCATGGACGCGAACAGCCGTGCCACCTCGACCATGAGCTCAGCGCCGTGGCGCAGGAGCCAGAACCTGTCCTGCGTCGCCTCGAAGTACTGCCACGCGCTGAAGGCGACCGCGAGTCCCACGTGCCGCTGCAGCCGCGACACGTCAGGGATCCAGTGCCCGGACCTGCGGTTGAAGATCCAGCGCGGAGTCTCCTCCCGCCCGTCGCTGCCGCTCTGCCAGGGGAACAGCGCGCCCGCGAGCCCCCGCGCCGCCGCGGCCTCGCGCGCCGCGGGCAGCCGCCGCCACCGGTAGGCGAGGAGGGACCGTGCGACGGCGGGGATCCGCGAGGTGATGAGCGGCAGCACGAACAGCTCGTCCCAGAAGACGTGCCCCCGGTACCCCTCGCCGTGCAGGCCACGGGCGGGGACGCCGACGTCGAGCTCGGTCACGGACGGCGCGAGGGCCTGCAGGACGTGGAAGACGTGGAGGTTGACCACGAGCTGGACGTGGGGCGAGGCGTCGATCCGGACGGTGAAGAGCGCCCGGATCCGCTCCCACACGGCCGCGTGCTCGGCCAGGAGCGCATCGAAGCCGCCGCTGGCCCGACGCAGGACGGCGGCCGCCTCCGTCCGCGCGGACGACGCCGCCCGGTCGCGTGACGTCGTCACGGCCGCGGTCTTCGTCACGGCCACCGGGACGCCGTCCGCCAGGGCGAGGGCGAACTGGGCATAGTGCAGCCCGCCCACCTGCCCGCGCACCGGGGCGTCGGGCTCCCGCCCGTCGACCTCGTGCCGCAGCGCGATGGCGATCCGGATCCCGCTCTGGAGCGTCTCCGCCTCGGCGAGGATCCCCGCACCGGGCGGCCCCTCGCCGTCGTCCGCGGGGGTGACGTCGCGCAGGTGCCGCCGCGCGAGGAGGGCGTCCTCGAGCACGTTCTCGTTGGCGACATCGGTCTCGACGCCGCTGCGCACCACCGCGCGGCCGCTCCACCCCAGCGCGGTCACGGTGGTCTCGAGGGCCATGAGCTGCGGCTGCGCCACCGAGACGAAGCGGCGCTGCCGGACGCGGAGGAGGCGCCCGGCGTCGTCCGCCAGGTCCGCTTCGCGGACCAGCACCGCGGCAGCGAGGTCGAGCGTGCGGCGCTCGCGGCGCAGGGCCAGCCCGCCCTCGGACCACCACGGCCCGTTCCCGATCCGCAGGTCCAGGTGCAGCCAGTTGGGCGCGTTGACCATGTGCTCGTCCTCGGTGTCCTGGCCCTGGACCTGGTTGACCACGCGGTTGTAGACACCGCTCAGGTAGGTGCCCGGGTACCCAGCGCCGCCGCGGCTGCTCTCGGGTGCGGCCCCGCGCACGCCGACATACCCGTTGCCGAGCACGGTGAGGGCCTCGCGGTGGCCCTCGTGGCCGGCGTCGTACCCCTCATAGACGAGGGTCAGCGGGTCGGCGAGCACCAGGCCCAGGTCCAGCTCGCCGACGTCGCGGAGCACGACGTCGGCCCCCGCCTCCTCGAGCGCGGCGCGCCGCTCCGCGCGGTCGACGCCGACCACGAGGCCGAACCCGCCCCGGTGCCCTGCCGCCACACCGGCCTCGGAGTCCTCGATGACCACCGCCTCGGACGGGTCCACCCCGACCCGTCGCGCGGCCTCGAGGAACAGGTCCGGCTCCGGCTTCCCGGGCAGCCCCAGCTCCGCGGCCTCGACGCCGTCGAGCACTGCGGCGAACGCGTCCTCGAGGTGCGCCGCGGCGAGGACCCGGCGCGCGTTGCGGCTCGCGCTGGCCAGGACCGCGGGGACATGGCCGGCGCGGAGCCGGGTGAGGAGGTCCATGGTCTCGGGGAAGACCGCGACGCCAGACTCGGCCAGATGCCGTGCGAAGAGCTCGTTCTTGCGCGCCCCCAGACCGGCGACTGTCCAGGCATCAGGCCCGTCCGCAGCGGTCCCGCGCGGCAGCTCGATCCCGCGCGAGGCGAGGAACGCCGCCACGCCCTCCTCGCGGGGCCGTCCGTCCACGTGCTCGAGGTAGTCGCTGCGCCGGAACGGGGACGTGTCCGCGCCCGGGGGAACGCGCGCGTCCTGCAGCGCCGCGTCGAACAGGTCCCGCCACGCCTTCTCGTGCACCGCCGCCGTGTCCGTGACGACGCCGTCCAGGTCGAAGATGACCGCCTTGAACGGCGGCTGCATCGCATCCAGCGTGGGGGAGCGCGTCATGGCCCATGCCTACCAGCGGCGGCGCCGGCGGGCCAGAGGCGGAGGTGTGCTCTTGGCTGCGTGCGAGTGGTTACCCCCGGCTGGCGAGCCAGCCGGCGACGTCGGGCCCGAGGATCTCGGTGTCTGGCGCGGCGAGGAGGGCGCCGTCCGCGAACTCCCTGAGCGGGGGCGCGACGGCGTCGACGCGCCGCGGGTCGTGGCGCCGGCCCAGGATGCGCCGCACGAGCTCCGGCAGGCGGATGGCCTCGGGCCCGGCGATGGTGGCATCGCGTGCGGTGCGGCGCAGCGCCTCGCGGACGAGCACCTCGGCGACGTTGCCGACGGCGACCGGCTGGATGAGCCAGTCCTGCGCCGTCACGCGGTCCTCGGCGTACACCACGGCGCTCGAGTTCTCGGCGAACTCGAACCACTGCGCTGAGCGGACGATGCTCACCTCGAGCCCGCTGTCCCGCGCGGCGTCCTCCTGGTCGCGCTTGGCCACGTAGTACTCGAACGCGTCGAACTCCGGCTTCTCGATGTTCGCGATGGACAGCACCACGAGCCGGCGCGCGCCCGCCTCGACGGCGGCGTGCGCGAGGTGGCGGGCCGCGCGCACGACGGCGTCGAACCGGCTCACCCTGGGATCCTGGGACGTGGGGCTCGAGGCGTCGATGACGATGTCGACGCCGTCGAGGGCGTCGGGGAGTCCCCCGCCCGTGACGAGGTCGACGCCGCTCGAGCGCGAGATTCCGACAGGCTCGAGGCCCTTCTGGCGCAGGCGTGCTACGACGTGGGCGCCGGCAACGCCCGTGGCCCCGACGACGGCGATCCTCATGGCCACAGCCTACGGGCGGGCGGCGGCCAGTGGGGCCGTTGCTGCTGTGCACCCACCGGGCGAAGGAGATCCTATTGATGTCATCCTGGACGCATGAAGGAGGCCTTCGCCGCTGTGGCGGCGAAGGCCTCCTGTATGTTGGGCTCGGTTACCCGGCCGCCCGACGGCCTTAGCTCTGAGTCGAAGTGACCGTGCAGTCCCGACGTCAGTGGGAGACGTCTGCTGAGATCTCGGCGAGGGTGCGACCCTTCGTTTCAGGCGCGAGCCACTGTGAGAGGACTGCGCCGAGCAATGCGACGGCGGCAGCTATGACCATGCTTGGGCCCATGCCGATGTTGCTGATCGCCCATGGCAGGGCGAAGGTGCCCAGTGCGGCTCCGATGCGGCTGAAGGCTGCGGCGAAGCCCATGCCGATGCCGCGCAGGTGGCCGGGGAATACCTCGGCCGGATAGACCTGGGTCAGCGTGGTGTAGCCGGCGTTGAAGTAGGAGAAGGCGAGAAACAGGACGAGCACGAGGATCGCCGGTGCGTCCGTCCAGACTCCGATGATCAGCAGGATTCCTGCGCAGAGCCACTGCCCGGGCACCGTGAGGATTCGGCGGCCGAGCTTGTCAATCAGAAGCACGGTGGTGACAACGCCCGCGGTCGCAAGTGCAGACAGGCCCACTCCGCCGGCCCAGCCGCCGCCGAAGCCGAAATGGTTGAGCACGTCGTCGGCGAAGGTCGCGATCGCGAAGTACGGAGTGACTGCGCAGAACCAGAAACCTGAGGTGAAGAGGGTCGTGCGCCAGTACTGCCTCGAGAACAGCATTCCGACGGAGGCGCTCTTGATCTTGGTCCTGCTCTGCGCGGCTTGGGCCTCCTGGATCTTTCGCAGATCGATCTCTTCGGTGATGCTGTGGTGCATCTGGGGCGATTCGACGTATCGGCGTGCGATCGCGAGTGCTTCCTCACGCCGTCCCTTCGTGATGAGCCAGCTCGGCGATTCGGGGAGGCCGAGGCGGGCGAGGAACAGGGCGAATGCGAGTATCGTGCTCGTGCCGATCACGAGGCGCCATGGGGTGCCGGCGTCGTGCAGGAGCGTGCCGATGATGAATGCCATCATGAAACCGACGTACCAGGCGATCAGAGTCAGCCCGAGCAGTCGCCCGCGGAGCTTTGGAGGCGAGAACTCTGACAGCAGTGGGCCGCCGATTGAGTACTCGCCGCCGATCGCGACGCCCATGAAGAACCGGATCGCGGCGAGCTGGATCACGGCCCCGTCTCCGGAGGTTACGAAGAACTGAGCCGCCGAGGCGACCAGGAACAGGCCCATGTCCACGAGGAACATGGGCTTGCGCCCGAACTTGTCAGTAGCCCAGCCGGCCAGCGGGGAGCCGACGAAGATACCAGCCAGCGGGCCTGCAGCGATCATGCCCAGAGACAGTGCGTCGAGCTGGAGATCTGACCGCATGGGTCCGGTGACGGGGCCGATGATTCCGAGGATGTAACCGTCGAGGAACATCCCGCCGATGAAGACAGCGACAAGCCGTACCATGAAGCGGCGTTTGAACTTGGAGCTGGTCTCTTTTGATATGGAGGTGTCGGCGGAGGCCGTCGCCTTGATCGAATTAATCACTGAGATTCGTTCCCTTCTGGCTTCAGCGCGAACCGCTGCCGGCACCTGAGCGCCGTTTCCTGGGCGCATGGACAGCCGCAGCAGCCCTGAGCGACCGGTGGACGGGCCGGGCTGACTCAATGCCAGCCGATGTGGCCGGGCAGAACTCGGGAGATGACTTCGGCGTCGTCCCCAGGTTCCGGCGCACCGCACTGCTTTGATCGACGGTGCTGCCACCTTTGATAGTCATAAACAGTTTCCTTTAGTGATCAGCGCTGCCGTATGGAGGGTGACAACGTTGCGCGGCCGATGCGCGAGACAGGACTCTCTCTGATCGGCCATCATGAATTCGTTTGTCTGTTTCCAAGCGCATCACGGGTGGGTCCCCGGGGGTAACACCCGGGCCAGCTTCGTTCCGTGATGATCAACAACGTTCGCCCTGTGCAACAAATCGTGCGCTAGCTCACACTCAATGTCAAGGGCGGGCCCTGTGAAAGGCAGAGTATGTAGGCGTTCTTGCTTCTGGCTCCGGGGCATGCCGAAGTGGGCCGGCTGCGGGGCCCCGTTTTCCGAAAGCGGTGCTTCGATGGGAAATGCCTCCCCAGGTCTTAGGCCCATCGAAGCACCTTTCACGGAAAACGGGACGCCCGCTGCGAACGCTGACCCCTAGCTTGCTGTTCCCAGCACTCAGCCGCGCAGCCGGGACATGGTGGGGTCGTACAGCGGATCCTGGGTCACGGTGGCTACGATGCGGCGGCCGAAGTACTCGATCTCCACCGAATCGCCAACTGAGACTTCGGCGGGCAGGTAGGAGTAGGCAATGGGCTTGCGGACGGAGTAGCCGTAGGCGGCGCTGGTGACATAACCCACCGCCTGGTCCTTGTAGAACACCGGTTCCTTGCCCAGCACGAGGCTGCGGCCGTCGTCGACCGTGAGGCAGCGCAGGCAGCGTGACGAGTTCTCCTCGGTGCGGCCCTCCAGAGCTGCCTTGCCCACGAAGTTGTCCTTGGCCATCTTCACCGCGAAGCCGAGGCCGGCCTCGAAGGGGTCGTGCTCAGTGGTCATGTCGGAGCCCCAGGAACGGTAGCCCTTCTCCAGGCGGAGCGAGCTGAAGGCTGCGCGGCCCGCAGCGATGATGCCGAAGGGCTGGCCGGCCTTCCACAGCGCATCCCAGAGACGCTGGCCGTTGTCGGCGCTGGTGTACAGCTCCCAGCCCAGTTCACCGACGTAGGACAGGCGCATGGCTGTGACCGGGACGCCGCCGATGACAACCTTCTTGGACCGGAAGTACTTCAGGCCGTCGTTGGAGAAGTCGTCGCTGCTGACCGCGCCGACCACCTCGCGTGCAAGTGGACCCCAGAGGCCGATGCAGCAGGTGCCGCCGGTGGTATCGCGCACCTGGACCCAGTCGCCGGCGCTGCCGCTTTCGGTCTGGTGGCGGGCTGCCCGCTCGAAGTAGGCGGTGTCGATGTTGCCGTTGGCGCCGAGCTGGAAGGTGTCCTCGCTGAGCCGAGCCACGGTGATGTCGCTGCGGATGCCGCCGGCGTGGTCCAGCAGGAGCGTGTAGGTGACGGCTCCGGGCTTCTTGTTCAAGTCCGCGGTGGTCAGCTCCTGCAGCAGCTTCAGTGCGCCCGGTCCGGAGATCTCCAGGCGCTTGAGCGGGGTCATGTCGTACATGGCGACGGCGGTACGCGTCTTCCATGCCTCGGCCGCGGCAATCGGGGAGCTGAACATGCCGGACCACGAATCGCGTGCCGGCGGCTGCCATTCGGCGGGCATCTCCTTGAGCAGGCCAGCGTTCGCCTCGAACCAGTAGGGGCGTTCCCAGCCTGCGCCTTCGAGGAAGTACCCGCCCAGTTCCCTGTGCCGGGCGTGGAAGGGGGACACACGAAGGTTGCGCGGGGAGAGCTTGGGCTGCAGCGGGTGCAGGACGTCGTAGATTTCCACGAAGTTCTGCTGGGAGGTTTCGCTGACGTAGTCCGGGGTCAGCTGGACATCCTCGAAGCGGTGGATGTCGCAGTCGCCCAGATCGATGGAGGACTTGCCGTCCACGAGGAGTTCGGCCACGGCGCGGGCGATGCCGGCCGAGTGGGTGACCCAGACGGCTTCGGCGACGAAGAAGCCATCCAGTTCCTTGGATTCGCCAACGAGGGAGCCGCCGTCGGGGGTGAAGGAGAAGATGCCGTTGAAGCCGTCCTCGATCTCGCTCTCGCGCAGGGCGGGCAAGATCTGCTTGGTGGCTTCCCAGGCCGGGAGGAAGTCCTCGAGGGTGAAATCCAAGCGCGAGGGCATGTTGTGTTCGCTGATCTCGGTCGGCTTGAAGCTGCCGAGCTCGTCCAGGTCCACGGGCATGGGCTTGTGGGCGTAGGAGCCGATGCCGTAGCGGTCGCCGTGTTCGCGGTAGTAGAGGTCCTGGTCCTGGTGGCGGAGGATGGGCAGTCGCGCACCATTGGGCAGCTCGTTCTTGCCCTCCTGTGCAGGGACCGGGGTGGTCTTGACGTACTGGTGGGCCAGGGGCAGCAGCGGCACGGACATGCCGATCAGCTCGCCGACCTTTGCGCCCCAGAAGCCGGCGCAGGAGACGACGATGTCAGCCGGGATCACGCCGTCGGGCGTCTGGACACCGGTGACGCGGCGGCCGGACTGCTCGATGCCGGTCACTTCGGTGTTGCCGATGTACTTTACGCCGGCCGCCTCGGTGCGCTTGATCAGCAGTTGGACAGCGCGGGCGGCGCTGGCCAGGCCGTCGCTGGGAACGTGGAGGCCGCCCAGGATCTCGTCCTCATTGATAAGGGGGTAGAGCTCCTTGCATTCAGCGGGGGAGAGGATGGAGCCCTCAATGCCCCACGAGGAGGCGTAGCCAAGCTTGCGCTTCAGGTCCGCGAGGCGGGCTTCGGTGGTGGCGACTTCCAGCCCTCCCACCTGGTTGAAGCAGCTGACGCCGTCCTCGGTGAGGGACAGGAGCTTCTCCACGGTGTACTTGGCGAACAGTGCCATGGACTTGGAGGGGTTCGTCTGGAAGACCAGGCCGGGGGCGTGGGACGTGGAACCCCCCGGCATGTTGAGGGGGCCTTGGTCCAGGACCGTGATGTTGTCCCACCCCTTCGTGACGAGTTCGTCAGCGAGGTTGGTGCCGACGATGCCGGCTCCGATGATGACAATGCGGGGCGTCGAGCCCATAAGGTTCTCCTGCTGCTCTTACGAATTAAGGTCTGTGCCGGCGGTGCCGGCTATCGGAACACCACGGTGCTGGTCTCGTCCAGCAGGACGCGGTGCTGGCAGTGCCAGCGGACGGCGCGGGACAGGGCGAGTGCCTCGGCGTCCTGCCCGACGGTGGCCAGGGCGGAGGGGCCGTAGCTGTGGTCTACCCGGATGACTTCCTGCTCGATGATCGGGCCCTCGTCCAGATCGGCGGTGACGTAGTGAGCGGTGGCACCGATGAGCTTCACGCCGCGTGCGTGGGCCTGGTGGTAGGGCTTGGCACCCTTGAAGCCGGGGAGGAAGGAGTGGTGGATGTTGATCGCACGGCCTTCCAGGGAACGGCAGAGATCGTTTGAGAGCACCTGCATGTATCGCGCAAGGACAACCAGATCGACGTCGTATTCATCCACGAGCTCCAAGAGGCGGCGTTCGGCGTCAGCCTTGGTGTCCGGGGTGACCGGGACGTGGATGAATGGCAGGCCCGCAGCCTCGGCCATGGCGCGGTGGGTCTCGTGGTTGGAAACGACCAGGACCAGCTCACCGCCCAGGCTGCCACCGCGCCAGCGGAAGATGAGATCGTTGAGGCAGTGGCCGAACTTGGAGACCATGACGAGGACACGCTGCTGGGTCTGGTCGTGGAAGCTGAACTTCATGTCGAACCGCTGCGCGATGCCGCCGAACTCTTCTTCGAGCATGGCGGGGGTGTAGCTGGGCGGTCCGGAGAACGCGGTGCGCAGGTGCAGCGTCTCGCGCAGGCTGTCGTCGAACTGCTGGTGCTCGTCGATGTTGAAGCCGCGCTCGAAAAGGAACGTGGTCACTGCCTGCACGATTCCGGCCTGCTCCCGGCAGGACAGGGTGAGCACGAACTTCTGGGCGTGCTCGTCCTTGACCTCCGGCCGGACAGCCGTGGCACGCGCTGATTCGATGAGGGTCATGCCCCTCCTCCTTGTAGATATATTCAAAATTGACGACTGATATATGAGATCGATGGCCAGCTGTACTGGCCAGCGGGCAAGGTCTGTGTCAGGCCGTCTGTGTGTGGGGGACGCAGGCGCCGCTTCTGCGGGCGTTCAGGCGTCGAGGACCATGTCGGTGCGCGCTGTGGAACAGCAGGGAAGGAATTTGCCTGCGTCGATCTCCCGTTTGCGGATCCCGCCTTGGTGGTTCATCTCGACCTCCCCGGAAAGCTTGACGATCTTGCAGGAGCCGCACATGCCCTCCTTGCAGTTGGCGCCGATCCTGACACCCGCCCGCTGCGCCACCTCGAGGATGTGTTGGTCGGGATCGATCCGCACATTGATGCCGGTGCGCATGAAGGACAGGGTGAGACTTCCCGTTCCGACCGTGTCGAAGCTCGAGGCATCGGGGGTCTCTGTCCCGGGCCCTGCGTCCGAACTTCCTCCGGGGATTGGCGCGTCCGGGTTGGCAGTTTCGAGCGGCAGCCCCGTGGCCTGCAGTGTTCCATCCTCGTTGTAACCGGGCTCATAGAGTCCGAACGGGGTGGGCTGGCCTTCGTAGTAGTCCTCAGCGGAGTTGGCGATTTCCTCTGCGATCTCCTCCGCGATGTCCGCCGCGAGGGCGAGCTCAGCCTGGTACTCGAGGATGGTCTGGCGGTCACCCGAGAAGAACTCCATGTAGATGGAGGTGTCGTCGACGCCTACCTTCTTGAGGAGTTCGGTGGCGCTGTTCAGGTAACCCTCCGGGCCGCAGGCATACACTTGGCGGCCGTTTGCATCCGGAGCAACCTGGTCGATCATGGCGGCCGTCAGCCTTCCGCTGAGCCCTTCCCACCCGTCGGGCTTGCTGCGGTCGCCCAGGGAGTAGAAGACCTTGACGCGCGAGTCCACGGATGCGATGTAGGCCAGCTCCCGGTGGAAGGCGAAGCCGCCTGCTTCCGCGCCGTGGTAGAGCACCACCACGTCGGCGCTTCCGGGCAGGGAGTGGATGGTGCGCAGCATCGACATGATGGGGGTGATGCCGGCGCCGGCGGCCAGGAAGAGGTACCGCGCGCGCCGGTCGGCGTCAGGCAGGTGGAATGCACCTACAGGTCCAAGCATGTCCAGGACGGTGCCGGGCCTGACGTTCTGGTGCACCCAAGGGGAAACCAGTCCGCCCGGGTCGCGCTTGACGGTAACGCTGAAGGTCCACGGTTCCGTGGGCGAACTGGACAGCGAGTAGCTGCGGTCCACCGGTTCCTGGTCCTCGCCGTTCACCGGAAAGGCGATGTTCACGTACTGGCCCGCGCGGAACGCCAGGGGCGCGCCGTCTGTGCGGCGGAACACGAAGGTCATCATGCCGCCCGCTTCGGGAACAGTCTCGACGCATTCGGCCATGAACTCCTGCGGATGCCACGGACCCAGGGCCTTGGCTGCGCTGGCCGGTCCTTCGATGCTGCCCATCACCCGGTTCCACGGCATTTCAAGGCCGCGGATGCGCTGTGGCTCCTGGGTGGGAATCTCAGTGAGGACGTCGGTCATGCCAAGTGCTCCTGGACGCGCTGGACGTACCAGTTGATGAACGCCTCTACCTGGTATTCGCTCTTCATGTAGGGGCCGGGCTCGTACGCGGGGCTGGCAGCTCCCTGCTGGCACAGCTCCACGAACGCCTTGTCCTGCAGGTTGGTCTGCTTCCAGGTGTAGGTGAGCTTGTCGAGGTCGTAGTCCACGCCCTCCTCGGCGTCGTCGGCCACCAACCAGGTGGTGCGGACCAACGACTGGTGCTCGTTGATGGGGAAGACGCCGAACGTGATCACGTGGTCGCCAAGGAAATGGAACCAGCTGTTGGGCTGCAGGTGCATCGAGCAGCGGCCCAGGCGGAAGTCGGGCAGGTCGCCAAGCAGCTTCTTGGAGAGCCTACGGCCGTCGGCCGAGAACGATTCGCCCTCGCCGTCCAGGGATTCGCGTGAGATGCGGATGCCGGCGATGCGGGTGTCGAGTTCCTCAACCACCTCGTAGGGCAGGCCGTACCGGCGGCACCGCTCCTCGAGCGAGGACTGGGCTTCCTTGTTGCGGTCCCAGACCTCTTCAAGGTGAGCCGGGATCAGTCCCTCGGTCAGGCCCCAGGTGGGGAAGAGCGAGCAGGCGAGTTCCGGGTGCCCATCGCAGTGGTAGCACTCACGGTTGTTCTCCATGACGAGCTTCCAGTTGCCCTCTTCGATGATGTTCTGCTGGTAGGCAATCTTCGTCTTGGACAGGTCGTGGGGTGCGAGGTAGGGCTCGAAGATCTTCGAGGTCTCGTCGAAGTCCGCGGGCGGTTCGTCAGCAATGCAGACGAAGATGAGTCCGGCGACCTCGCGGCTGTGGGCACGTTTGAGGGCGAAGCAGTTCTTGTCGAACTTCGCTTCACCGGGCGCGGAGGCGTGGATCAGGTTGCCCTCGGGCGAGTAAGTCCAGGAGTGGTAGCCGCAGACCAGGTTTCCGGTGGAACCGGCAGCCTCGGTCAGGACACGTGCACCACGGTGGCGGCAGACATTGTGCAGGACGTTGACGTCACCCTCGTCGGTGCGCAGCACAATCAGGGAGTAGGGGCCGTAGTCGACCGTGATGTAGTCGCCCGGCTCCGGCAGTTCGGCAACGCTGCCGGCAAAGATCCAGTGCTGGCCGAAGATGGCCTCCATGTCGATCTTGAAGAGCGTCGGGTCGGTGTAGAAGGGGGCGTCGAGTGAGTATCCCTGACGCCGGAACTCGAACAGCGCGGCGATCTCCGCCAGCTTCTCTGCAGGCAGGGTCGAAGCGAGTCTTCCGCGCGAATTGAGGGGCGCGTTCACTGGAGCAGTCATTGATTCCTCCCGGGAGGGCTGGGTAAGTGTGGCTTCTGGGCGACTATGGCGTGGAGGCAAGCGGCATCGTCTGGGGTTGGAGTTGCGCGTTCAGGAGGAGCTGCGCGAGAAGGGCTCTCGCGGGCGATGCTTGGAGCGAATCCATATCAGGCCCTTCCTGGAACGTGCGTCCTACGCAACAACAATCAGCATGTGCAACAGCGTGACGCAGGCCACCCGCGCTGTCAAGGTATGACGGGTGCGTTATGAAACTCCGCAGGCAGGAGGCGAATGCACCTGGCCACGGAGTCCTCCGTTTGATGCCTGGGCCAGGTTCGGAAGGATGTTCACGGCGCCCCCGTCCAGCAGGCAGGACGGATGGACCAGCACGATGCCGATGCCGTGCAGGATCAGTGAAGATGGCCGCCACCGCACGTTGATCAGCCCCGGGAAAATTGCCGGGATGCCGCCCGCGATGGCAGAGACGTTCGGGCTCCGCCGGGCCGGGTCGACCTTGGCTGCCGGCTGAACGCCAGGCTGTTGCCCCGGGTCATGGCGAACATCAACGGATCGCCGCGGCGCGGGCCGTGAGGGTGGAGACCATCACCGCCACCGCGAAGTAGTTCCGATCTGTCTTGTCCGTGCGCATCGCGATCCGCCGCGGGATCCCTTCCTTCGCACCATGCTGGTGCACCCGCACGAAGGTGGAATCGATCGAGACGATCCAGTCCGGGTCCCCGGAGGCATCGGCCTGGCTTGGACTTGGACCTGCTCGACGACCTTCGCCCAGGTACCGTCCTTGGCCCAGTGGTCGAAGTCCGGCCCAGCACGGCTTGGCAGCACGCCCTAGCGCCGCGTGTAGCCCATGTTGGCGCTGACCTTGAGTCCGGCTTCCGTGAGCGTTTCCAGCAGGCCCGGGATCTTCTCGGGGTCGAACCGGAACGCGGGCCCCGAAATGCTGATGGCACCCGTCACTTCGCCCCGATGGTTGTAGACGGGCACCGCCACTGCATTCAGGCCGATCTCGAACTCCTCCCGCACTACCGCGTACCCCTTGGCGCCCACCTCGAGCAGCTGGGCATCCAGTTCTTTCCGGCTGGTGATGGTCCTGGCCGTGCGGGCTTTCAGTCCGGTCTCCTTCAGGATTCGGTCCCGTTCATCCGCACCCAAGCCAGCCAGGAGCACCTTCCCGCTGGAGGTGGCGTGCAGCGGCGTCAGGCTTCCCACCCAGTCATACGTTGCCAGTGTGGAGGGGCCCATGGCTTGGTCGACGTTGACGGCATAGTTGGAACGCAGGACGGCGAGGTTGACCGTTTCCTTGAACTCTTCGGCGAGGCTCTCCAGCACAGGCCGTGCCTCGTGGACCAGACTCAGCCGCCCAGGAATGGAGCTGGCCAGGCGGAGGATCCCAAACCCGAGCTGGTACTTGCCGCGATCGCTGTTCTGGTGGACCATCCCACGACTCACCAGAGACCCCATCAGCCGAGAGACGGTGGACTTGTGGATTCCCATCTCCTCGGCAATCTCACTGACGCCCGCGTGCCCTTCCCGGGCCAGGATCTCCAGGACAGTCAGCGCACGCTCCACGGACTGCACTCCACCGGACTGGCCGCCCTCGACGTCAGTCTCCGGTTCCGGTTCATTTTTAGGAGCCATGCCTACTGATCCTATGCTGGAATCGTGGTGGCCGTGACAGCGCGCATATCTGCCGCTCGGACACGCTGGATCACGCCGCTCACCCCTCCGCCGGCGCGGGCACGTAGGTGAAGGTCGACGTCGTCAGCAGCCGCCCGTCGCCGTCGGTCACGTCCACCCGGGCGACGACGACGCTCCCGCCCGCGCGCTGCAGCCGAGCCGTCCGACGGCCGGGCCGAGGCCCGAGCTGTCGAGGAAGCTCATGCTCGACTGCGTCACGAGCGGCGAGCGCCCCGGGCCCATGGCCTGGCCTGCGAGGTAGGACCCGGTCAGGTCCGCGGCTCCGAACAGGGCAGTCGAGGAGAAGTGCCCGCCCGGCCCGCACAGCCGGCCGGCGAGCGGCATGCGCGTGGCGACCATCGCGCCGTCGCACGCGTGGGGCTCGAGGCCGAGGGTGGCGGTGATCTCCCCGGCCTCCGCCGCGAGCGCGGCGCGGAACGTGTCCCACCCGAGGACGAACTCTTCAAGGCTGACGGGCAGGGGCATGGGGATCCTTTCTGCGGCTGGGGCGTCGCATGCCGCCCACGGTGACAACCGCGTCCCGGCCGCGAAAAGTCACGCGGGGGTCTGGCCCGGGAGGCGGGGGATTCGTAGGCTGTCGGCAGGCGCTCGGCGCGGTGCCGGTCGCCGGGACCCGAGGCGAAGGGGCAGGTAACCGACGATGACGAAGACGCACGTCCACGAGGGCCACACGATCGCGGACCACGAGCATGGGCCCGGCTGCGGCCACGAGACGGTCCAGCACGGCGACCACGTCGACTACGTGCACAACGACCACCACCACGCCGTGCACGGCGACCACTACGACGACCACGAGCACGTCGCCGAGCACTCGGTCACGGAGCACGAGCACGGGCCCGGCTGCGGCCACGAGGCGGTCCAGCACGGCGACCACGTCGACTACGAGCACGACGGCCACAAGCACGCCATCCACGAGCACCACTACGACGAGCACTGACGCCGGGCGCAGGCGATCAGCCAGCGGGCCTGGCGTCAGCCGGCGTCGAGGATCTGGGCGAAGGCGTCGGTCATCGTCGACTCGACGCCGGCGCCGCCTCCCACGAAGTGCCCCAGGCAGCTGTACACCGTCATGCTGCCCCCCGCGATCCCGGGGAAGTCCGTGTCCCACCCGCCCTCGTAGCTGCCCTGCGCCATGGAGGGCGCGAAGAACTCGGCGGTGGGGATGTAGCAGACCGACGCCCCGGCGTACCCGCAGACCCATACCGACTGGGAGCCGCCGAAGTGCGCGCGCAGGTAGACCGCGTACCCGCTCACCAGCTCCCCGCTCGCCCATACGATCTTCAGGGGCTCCTCTCCGTCGATCGTCCACCGCTGGACCGCCGAGGGGACGCCTGTGGCGACCTGCCCCTGGTCGATCCTCTCGATCATGGTCTCCGCGTGGCGCCGGTACCAGGGCGGGAAGCCCGCGGGGTTCGGCAGCCTGTTCGTGTAGTCGGCGCGGACCGCCGCGAGGTTCCCGGGGGAGGCGTCGATGTCCAGCGGGATCGTGAGCCCCTGCACCGCCGTGGAGATGCCGCCCGCCAGCGTGCGCCCCGGAGTGTCGAGCCCCCGCACCACGGCAGAGCCGAGCGAGTCGCCCCACTGGTCCCGCAGCGACCAGCTGGCGGCACCGCGCGGATTCTGGTCGCCGCCAGCCCCCTGGACGAACATCGCGAACGCCCCCGTGCTGTCCTCGACGAAGGCGCACGCGCCAGCGGGGTAGTCGCCGTCGTACAGAGTCTGCAGGCCGGCCGCGACGGGGTGGCAGCCGTACCCGAAGATGGCGGCCACGGGCTCGCCGCCGGGACCCCTCGCGGTGAGCAGCGAGACGTCGGTCTCGTTGTACGGCAGGCCCACCCGGTTGACGGCGAAGGTCTGGGTGAGGACCTGGTAGTCGAGCGTGACGGGGGTCTGCGGCGCCGCGAGCGCCTGCTGCGCGGCCTCGACCACCCGGTCCACGAGCCACGCGCCGTAGGCCGTGACCTCCGCCAGGTCGGTCAGCCCGTAGGAGATGTAGGGATCGAGGGTCTCGACGAGCACGGGGCCGTTGTGCGTGTGGGTCGCCTGCAGCACCACGTCAGAGGCGCCCCAGCCGGCGAGCCCGAGGATGCGCGGGAGGGCGGCGTCGTGCAGCGCCACCGGGAAGGCGAGGATGTCCGCGGTCAGGAGCAGGTTCGGAGCCCCGCCATCCCAGAGCACGACGGCGCGCACGTAGATCGGCGCGAACGGCGTGGCGGCGGAGGCCTCGCGCCCGCCGTCGTCGGTGCCGTAGCCCCCCAGGTACGGGTTCGGTGCGGCGGACGAGGGGGTGATGTCGACCTTCGCGGTCGAGACGGAAAGGCCCATGCTCGCTCCTGAACCCTGACGGAAACAAGCTCATGGGACCACGTCCCGACCCCGGCGTCCAGAGGCGGAACGGCGGGCTTCGCGCTCAGTCGCCGGGCGGCGTCGTGCGCCCCTCGCGGTGGGCCACGACGGCGGCGAACGGCACGCGCCAGCGGAAGCGCAGCGACAGCACGCGCAGGGCGAACACGACCACGGCGACCGCCCCGCCGCTCGCGGGCGTGTAGGCGCCGAGCTGCCAGAGGAACGCGACCAGACCGGCTCCGAGGAGGGCAGGGACGGCGTAGATGTCGTGCCGGTCGAACAGCTGGGGCCGCACGTTGGCGACCGTGTCGCGCAGGAGCCCCCCGCCGATCGCCGTCGTGGTGCCGAGCAGGGCACTCGAGATGGGGTTGGCGCCGAGGGTGAGCGCCGTGATCGTGCCGGTGGTGCAGAACAGCGCGAGCCCCGCGGCGTCGAACAGCAGCAGCGTGCGGCGCAGCTTCACAACCGCGGGCAGGAGGAAGAAGACCACCACCGCAGCGGCCACGGGCGGCGCGAGGTACACCGGCTCGGCGAACGCGTTCGGGAAGCGGCCCAGCACGAGGTCGCGGATCACGCCGCCGCCGAGTCCCGTGAGCGAGCCGAGGAAGAGCGATCCCACGATGTCGAAGTTCTTCTGCGCCGCCATGAGGGAGCCGGAGACGGCGAAGAAGAACACCCCTGCGAGGTCGAGGACGAGGGGCCACACGTCGTGTTCCATGGCACAAGACTAGGGACCGGAGGGGCTCATGCGCCGCCTACTGCGGCGTGGAGGATGTCGAAGGCGGTGGACTTCATGGCCGCAAAGGCCTCCTCCGCGCCCAGACCGCCCACGCCCGTGAGCCACACGTACGGCTCGATCCCGGCCGCGGCGCGGAGCCGGACGGCGAGGCGGTGCACGTCGATCCCGGGATGGGTCCCGGCGAGGGGCGCGAGCGCCTCCTCGTACCACCGCACGGCCCGGCCGCCGCGGAGCGCCGGCTGGCCCGCGCCGGGGGCGAGGGAGGCCCGAAGCGCGGCGCGCATCTGGGGCTCCCAGTCCCGGATGAAGGCGAAGTGCTCGTCCAGGGTGCGGTCCAACCGCTCGGCGACGTCCGACGGCGGGTCCTCGCCGAGGAGCGAACGCTCGCCCGTCTGGGGCATCGCCGCGTTCAGGAGCGACTCCTTGTCGGGGAAGTACCGGTAGGCCGTGGTGCGCGAGATTCCGGCGCTGGCCGCGACGTCGGACACCGAGGGGTCCTGCCCGTCCGCCATGAGCCTGCGGAGGGCGTCCACCAGCGCCCGCTGGGTGCGGCTCTTCTGCCCCGTCCGGCCGGTGGCCGTGTAGGACCCGGCCTGGGGACTCGCCGGAAGGCCATTGTGCGCGTGGACCATGCGGCTTACGATACTAGTGTCCCTTCATGGGACGGAAGTACCATGAATCTGCGGAACCCAGGAGGCCCGCCATGTCCGATCCGCTCGAGGTCAGCCCGGACCTCTACCGCCTCGTGTTCGAGAACGACCGCGTCCGCGTCCTGGAGTACCTGGACCGGCCCGGCGATTCCACGGGGACGCACTCCCACCCGGACAGCGTCATGGTCACCCTGACGGGCTTCAGCCGCCGCCTCACCTCCGGCGGCCGCGAGGTCGAGGTCGAGATGCCCCCATTCCAGGCACGCTGGCTCGACGCCCAGGAGCACTCGGGCACCAACATCGGCACGAGCGAGACCCACACCCTCTTCATCGAGCTCAAGGAGCCCCGGGCCGACGGCCCCGCGCGCGGGCGGCTCGGCCCTTCGGAGTCGTAGACCGGCCGCCGCGCGCTGCCCAGCCGCGCGCCCGGGGCCTGACAGAATGGCGGCATGCGGACGTTCGGGGTTGAAGAGGAACTGCTCATCGTCGACCCCGAGACGGGCCAGCCAGTGGCGGACGTCGAGCGGATCCTCGCGGTCATGGGCAGGCCTCGGGACACCGAGCGCGAGTTCAAGCTCGAGCAGATCGAGATCCAGACCGCGCCGGCCCGTACCCATGACGAGATCCTCGGCCAGCTCTACCGGGCGCGGCGCAGCGTCGACCAGGCGGCGCGGCAGGTCGGGGCGCGCATCGCCGCGCTCGGAACGTCGCCCCTGAGCGCAGCCACCCACCTGAGCCCGGGCGCGCGCTTCGAGCAGATGGCCGACGAGTACCGGCTCACCTCCCAGGAGCAGCTCACGTGCGGGCTCCACGTCCACACCTCTGTCGAGTCCCCCGAGGAGGGCATCGCGGTCCTGGACAGGATCCGGGAATGGCTCCCGCTGCTGGTGGCGATCAGCGCCAACTCGCCGTTCTGGCGCGGGACCAACACCGGCTACGCGAGCTATCGGACCCAGGCGTGGAACCGCTGGCCGACCTCGGGCCCCCAGGAGCTCTTCGGCACGGTGGAGCGGTACCGCGGGCTCGTGGAGTCGATGGTCCGCACCGGCGCCATCCTCGACGAGGGCATGGTCTACTTCGACGCCCGGCTCTCCCGCGAGCACCCCACGGTCGAGGTCCGGGTCGCGGACGTGTGCCTCGACGCCGCGGACTCCGCGCTCGTCGCCGTCCTCGTGCGCGGCCTCGTGGAGACCGCGGCGCGCGAGGCCGCCGAGGGGAAGGAGCCGCTGGGCACCCCGGCCGCGCTCCTGCGCCTGGCCGCCTGGCGGGCGAGCCGTTCCGGGCTCAACGGCGACCTCGTGCACCCGCTCGAGCAGCGCCCCGTGCGCGCGGCCGACGCGGTGGACGCCCTGGTCGCGCACATCGCGCCGGTGCTGCGGGAGTCCGGCGAGCTGCACTGGGCCGAGCGCGACCTCAAGGCCCTCTTCCAGCGGGGGTCGGGGGAGCGGGCCCAGCGGGACGCCGTCATCGACGGGCTCGAGCTGCGCGCCGTGGTCGCCGCCGCCGTCGAGGCCACCCAGAAGCACGACGGCGGGTGGGACGCCGGCGCGTAGGCCGCGCCCGCCGTCGGGCTTCCTGCCACACCTCCCTGCTGGGGAGTCACTTCCTGCTCCGCTCTGCGCTGCCCAGAAATTTTGCGCCGGCGGTTGACGTCAGACATATTTCCTATAGGATCTTTTCGTGAGCCGCACCACAGGACGGCTCGGGAAAGAAACCGATGCAACGGAGCACCATGCCGACGGAACCCGCCTTCACGGCCGACTCATGGCCGATCGCCACCTGCCTCCACGGATTCAGGACCGTGGACCGCAACGGCATCGCACTGCACGACGCCCCCGCCGAGACCTGGGACGACATGTTCTCCCAGATCGCCGAGGTGGGCTTCAACCTCGCCGAGCTGGCCGACAGCCACGTCCGACCTGCGGACCTCGAGCCTTCCCGCCGCGACGAGTTCCTCTCGATCGCCGCGTCCCACGGCGTGGGCATCCCGTCCGTGCATCTCCAGCGCCAGAGCGTCATCATGCCCGGGCACGAGGAGCGCAACCTCGAGTACGCGCACCGCACCATCGAGGCCGCCGCCGAGTGGGGCATGCAGGTCTTCTCCACCGGACTCCACCAGCCGTTCAGCGAGGCCCAGCGCAAGGCCCTGTGGTTCTGGACCGCCGAGGGCCCGAAGGACCCGGACGACCGCGAGGTGTGGGACACCGCCGTCGGGCGCATCCGCGAGCTCGGCAAGCACGCCGCCGACCTTGGCCTGCGGATGTCCCTCGAGATGTACGAGGACACGTACATCGGCACGGCCGACAGCGCGGTGCGGTTCATCGAGGAGGTCGGGCTCGACAACGTGGGGCTCAACCCCGACGTCGCGAACCTCATCCGCCTCCACCGCCCGGTCGAGAGCTGGCAGGAGCTCTTCGACAAGACCCTCCCGTACGCGAACTACTGGCACGTGAAGAATTACACGCGCGACGAGGCCGCCGACGGCAGCTGGGCCACCTCCGTCCCCTCGACCATGGAGGCCGGCCTCATCAACTACCGGCAGGTCTTCCGCGACGCGATCGCGCTCGGCTTCGACGGGATCATCCTCACCGAGCAGTACGGCGGCGACAGCCTCGGCGTGTGCGCCACGAACCAGAAGTACATCCGCACTCTCCTCCCGAAGGGCCGCTGACCATGACTTCCCAGCACGTCACCGTCGCCGTCGTCGGCTCGGGCTACATGGGCGGCGGAATCGCCCAGGTCCTCGCCCTCTCCGGCGCGACAGTCCGCATCGCCGACGTCTCCGAGGAGATCGCCCGCAAGAACTACGGCCGTCTCCTGGACGAGGCGCGCGAGTTCGTCGCGGACGGGCTCTTCCCGCAGGACGCCGTTGAGCGCCTCGAGGCGAACCTCTCGCCTGCCGCGTCGATCGAGGAGGCGGTGGCAGAGGCCGACTTCATCGAGGAGGCCGTGCCCGAGAAGCTCGAGATCAAGCACGAGACGCTGCGCCGGATCAGCGCCGCGGCGCGGCTCGACGCGATCATCGGCTCCAACACGTCGACGATCCTCATCGCCTCCCTCGCCGAGGCCGTGGAGCGTCCCGAGCGCTTCCTCGGGGTCCACTTCTCGAACCCAGCGCCGTTCATCCCCGGCGTCGAACTCATCCCGCACCCCGGCACGGACGAGTCCCTCATCCCCTTCGTCGAGCGGCTCGTCGCGGCCACCGGCAAGGAGAGCGCGCGGGTCAAGGACGCCACGGGCTTCGTGCTCAACCGGCTCCAGTACGCCCTGTTCCACGAGGCCAGCCAGATCGTCGAGGAGGGCATCGCCACCCCCGAGGACATCGACACGATCGTCCGGACCACCTTCGGCTTCCGGCTGCCCGTGTTCGGCCCGTTCGCGATCGCGGACATGGCCGGGCTGGATGTCTACTCCTTCTGCTACGCCTCGCTCCAGACCCGCTGGCCCGAGCGCTTCGCCACGCCGGAGTCCCTCAAGGAGCTCGTCGAGGCCGGCAAGTTCGGCACGAAGTCCGGCGAGGGCTACCTGGACGTCCCGGCAGAGCGCATCCCGGAGCTCGTCGCCTACCGCAACCGGGCCTACGTCGCCATGAAGAAGCTCATGGACGAGCTCGGCCCCGCACCGATCCACACCGACAACTGAGCCAGACCTGGAGAGCAGCATGACCGCCTTCCCCGCATCCCGCACCGTCATCCTGACCGGCGCCGCCTCGCCCCGCGGCATCGGCCGCGCGTCCGCGCACTACCTCGCCGAGCGCGGCTGGAGCATCGGCATCATCGACCTCGACGCCGAGGCAGCCAAGCGCGTCGCCGAGGAGATCGCCCTCGAACACGGCGTGGCCGCAGCCGGAGCCGGCGCGAACGTCGCCGACGAGGACCAGGTCCGCGCTGCCTTCGACGAGCTCGAGGGTTCCCTCCCGCAGATCGTCGCGCTCGTGAACCTGGCCGGCGTCTCCTCGCCCGTGCCCTACCTCGAGGTCACAGCCGAGGAGTGGAAGCGCGTCCTCGACATCAACCTCAACGGCGTCCACTACGCGACCCGCCGCGCCGTCGAGTCCATGGTCAAGCACGGAGTCGGCCGCGTTGTGAGCCTCTCGTCCGTCTCCGCCCAGCGCGGCGGCGGCACCTACAGCAAGACCCCGTACTCGGCCGCCAAGGCCGGCATCATCGGGTTCTCCCGCAGCGTCGCCCGCGAGCTGGGCCAGCAGGGGATCACCGTCAACGTCATCTCCCCCGGCCCTATCGACACCGACATCATGGGCGGCACCCTCACTGAGGAGCGCAAGGAGAGGATGGCGGCCGACGGCGTGCTGCCGCGCATCGGCAGCCCGCGGGACATCGCCGCAGCCATCAACTACCTCATCAGCGAGGACGCAGGCTTCGTGACGGGCCAGACCCTGAACGTCGACGGCGGCCTCTACATGCACTGAGAAGGGAGCATCGACATGCGCCTGAAGACCGGCCCCTGGACGAAGTCGAGGATTCTGTTCCTCGCCATCGGCCTGATCCTCGTCGGATTCGGGCTTGCCAGCATCCTGCCCGCGCTCGGCGGCTGACCGAGCACTCCACCACCACGCACCCAACCCCGGCATCCCCTCGAAGGAGAGTGGACATGTCTTCGTCAAGCGCCCGTTTGACTGACACCGTAGGCACCAACCCGGCCCTGAGATCGGCCATCGCCAAGGCCTCGAAGCATCTCATGCCGATGCTCGTCATCCTGTACTTCGTCGCCTTCCTCGACCGCACCAACGTGGGCTTCGCGGAGGCGGCGCTGCGCGCCGACCGCGGCGTGTCCGACGGCGCGTTCGCCCTCGGCGCGGGCATCTTCTTCATCGGCTACGCGCTGTTCGAGATCCCGAGCAACCTCGCCCTGAAGAAGTTCGGCGCTAGGTTCTGGCTGGCCCGCATCGCGATCACGTGGGGCGTCGTCGCCGCGGCGTTCGCCTTCACGACCAACGACACGATGTTCACCGTGCTGAGGTTCCTCCTCGGCGTGACCGAGGCCGGGCTCTTCCCCGGCGTGATCATGTTCCTCGCGGAGTGGTTCCCGAACAAGGTCCGCGTCCAGATGTTCGCGATCTTCTACCTCGCGCAGCCGTTCTCCCAGATGATCGGAGCCCCGCTCTCGGGCGGCCTCATCAGCTTCGGCGACACCCTCACGCCGTGGCACGGCTGGCAGGTCATGTTCTTCGTCGAGGGCATGCTGGCGGTCGTCGCCGGCATCGCAGCGCTGTTCCTCCTCACGAACAGCCCCGCCCAGGCCAAGTTCCTGAACGACGAGGAGAAGGCCGCGCTCTCGAACGTCATGGCGCTCGAGGACAAGGTCCGCACCGAGGACGGCCCGAACGGCATCTGGCGTGCGATGGCCAACTGGAAGGTGTGGTACTTCACAATCATCTACTTCGCCCTCCAGATCGCCGTCTACGGCACCACCTTCTACCTCCCGCAGCAGGTCGCTGGCCTGCTCGGCAAGAAGGTCGGCTGGGAGGTCGGCCTCGTCTCGGCCATCCCGTGGCTCGTGGGGCTCTTTGCCTGCTACTTCCTCGGCAGGGCGGCCCACACGATCGTCCGCCGCCGCAACTGGGGCACCATGCTGTACATCGGCACGGGCGTGTTCATCCTCGCCTCGGGCTGGGCGGGAGCGAACAACCAGCCGCTCCTCGGCATCCTGTTCATCACCCTCGCCGTCGCGAGCTTCCTCTCGGTCGGCCCCATCACCTGGGCCTTCCCGACGGCGTTCCTCACCGGCACCGCCGCCGCAGCGGGCATCGGCCTGATCAACTCGCTCGGCAACCTCGGCGGCTTCGTCGCTCCGCTCATGCGCACCGGCATCAACGCCGCCGTGCCTACCGACTCGGGCGTCTGGGGCGTGGTCTCCCTCGGAGTCTTCGCCTTCCTCGCCGCGATCATGGTGTTCGCCACCAAGTTCTTCAAGGTCGCGAAGTCGGACGAGCTCCTCGCCAAGGAGGCGCCGGCCGTCGGCCACTGACGCCAGGCCCAGCACACACGAGGCCCCGGTCCGATCGGACCGGGGCCTCGTGCTGTGCTGTCAGGCGGCCGATGCGGCGACGCGCCGCTCAGGGGGCGGCGACGTCGCGCCGCGAGCGGATGCGGACCCTCTCGATGTGCTCCCGCATCGCGGCTGACGCCGCCTCCGGCCCGCCGCTGCGGAGGGCCTCGAGGATGGCGCCGTGCTCGGTCACGGCCTCGTCCGCGTCGCTCAGGCCGCTGTGCATGGTCTGGCGCAGGCGGTGGACGCGCGTCGAGATGGCGGAGGACATGTCGATGAGGAAGGGGTTGTGGGTCCCCTCGAAGATCAGGTGGTGGAAGTTCCAGTCGATGAGGAAGTACTCGCGCAGGAGGCTCACCGGCCAGGTGCCCGCAGGCTCGTCGGCCGCCTCGCGGACCTTGGCGCCGATTGCGCGGTGCTCGGCGAGGGCCTGCTCGAGGAGCGGCACGAGGTTCACCGCGTCGCGGGCGGCGAGCTCGGCGGCGCCGCACTCCAGGACGAGCCGGGCATCGAACAGCGACTCGAGCTGCTCGTCCGCCAGCGGGGGAGCGACCCTGTACCCCTTGAGGGCCTCGCGGACCACGAGCCCGGTGCGCTCGAGCTGGACGAGCGCCTCGCGGACCGGGGTGGGGGAGACCCTGAGGTCGCGCGCCAGGGCATCGATGGAGAGGCGGGCCCCCGGCGCGATGTCCGCGGTCATGAGCATGTCGAGGATCAGGTCGTAGACACGGTCGCGCAGGCCCTTGCGCTCGAGGGCACCCGCGCCCGCGAGAGGGTAGACGGTCTCAGACATGGGTTCCTCCTGCGCCCCCGATGGTACCAGCCGGAGCCTTGCCGTCCCCGGTGGATGACGTGAGGGCAGCGACCTCGTCGAGGATGGCCTCGACGGCGGCCGGGTCGTGGGCGAATCGCCCCAGGAACAGCCCATCGACGGCGGCGCCGATCGCCGTCAGGAGTCCAGGCCCGGCACTGCCTCCGTAGATGACCCTGGACCCCGGGAAGGCCTCGAGCCCCCGGACGTGGTCGCGCAGCGCGGAGCACACGGCGACGATGTGCTCCGAGGACGCGGGCTCCGGCGCGCCGATGGCCCAGTGCGGCTCGTACGCCGCGATGACGGGGCCAGACAGGCCACGGTCCCGCGCCTCGGAGAGGGCGTCCTCGAGCTGCCGGACACACTCGCGAACGGCGTCCTCGGGCTTCCCGCGCTCGGGCTCGCCGATGCACAGGAGCGGGACCAGGCCGTTGCGGAGGGCGGCGAGCGTCTTGGCGCGCACCGTCGCGTCGTCCTCCCCGAACAGGCGGCGGCGCTCGGCGTGCCCGATCTCGACGAGCCGGCAGCCCAGCTCGGCGATCTGGGCTCCGCTCACCTCGCCGGTGAAGGCTCCGCGGTCCTCGACGGCGAGGTCCTGCGCTCCGACGTCCGCCACGCCGTCGAGGATCTCCAGCGCGGCCGGGATCGAGAGGTAGCCCGGGACGACGAACAGCCGTGCGCTCTCGGAGCGCACGGCTGCGTGGGCGCGGGCCCGGGCGGCGACGTCGCGGCACCACGCCATGGTCTGCGCGTGGCTGAAGTACATCTTCGTGCTGACGCCGATGAGGTACTGCCCTGCCAAGGAAGCCATCGCCTCCACCACTGCCTCGTCGGGAGGAGTCACTGCGCCTCGTACGCGCAGATCTCCTGCACCTTGTCGTTGGAGGCGCTGGCCTCGTCGAACACGTACGTGAGCCACTCCCGGACGTTGCGGCGGGCCTGCTCGATCCCGACGACGCGCTGGCCCATGCACAGGACCTGGGCGTTGTTCGAGAGGACGCTGCGCTCCACCGAGAAGCTGTCGTGCGCGGTGACGGCGCGGATGCCCTTGACCTTGTTGGCAGCGACCGCGACGCCGAGCCCGGTGCCGCAGATGAGGATGGCGCGGTCCGCCTCGCCGCGGGCGACCATCTCGGCCGCCGTCGTTGCGATCGTCGGGTAGTTCGTGTGGCCGTCGGCGTCCACGCCGACGTCGGCGACCGAGACGACCGCCTCGCTGCCCTCGAGGTCGCGCTTGATGATCTCCTTGTAGTCGAAGCCGGCGTCGTCCGAGCCGACCACGATCCGCCATGCGGGCATGTGTGTCTCCTTCTGTGGGTGTTTCGTTCTGGGGCCGGGGCCCGGGTCAGTCTTCGGCGAGCACCGCTCAGTCCTCGGTGAGCACCGCGTGGACGCGGCCGGCGATGAGGGCGAGCGAGAGCGCGCCGGGATCGGGGACGCCGAGCGCCTTGGTCCCGTGCGAGCGCGCGCGGCCCATGACGGGCATGAGGTCCGCGGTGGCCGCAGCTGCCGCGGACGCGGCGGACGCCGCCTCCTTCCACGCCTGCGCGAGGCCGTCGCCGGCCTCGACGCGGGACGTGAGCGTGTCGGCGAAGGGCACCAGCGCGTCGACGAGAGTCTTGTCGCCCACGCTCGCCTTGCCGTACGCCATGACGGCGTCCTTCGCCGCGGCGATGCCCGAGGCGACCTTCGGGGCGGAGACGGCCTCGGTGTTGCCGAGGTGCGCAGAGAGAGTCGTCAGGATGAGGCCCCAGATGGCGCCCGACGTCCCGCCCGCGCGGTCCGACCAGGCGTCGCCGGCACCCTCGAGGAGGCTTCCGGCGCCCGCGCCGCGCTCCACGAGGCCCGAGGCCGCCGCGGCGGCGGCGACGGTGCCGCGCTTCATGCCGATCCCATGGTCGCCGTCGCCGGCGATGGCGTCGATCCGCCCCAGCTCGTCGGCCTCGGCGCCGATCGCGTCCCGGGCCGCCTCGAGCGCCGCCGCGATGCGGGCAGCAGCCCGGCGCGATTCCTCGCTCGCCTCGGGGAGCGGCCGCTCGGCGTCGTCCGCGCCCGCCTCCTGGGGCACGACGGCGACGAGCGCCTCCCGCTCGACGCTCCCCGTCCGGAAGGCGGGGGTGTCGGCGGGAGCAAGCCACAGGCGCTCGAGCTCCTCGTCGACCCAGAGGAGCGTCAGCGACGCGCCGGCCATGTCGAAGCTCGTGCAGAACTCGCCCACCTGGGGATCCACGAGCGTCAGGCCGGCTTCCTCCAGCAGGTCCGCGATCCGCGAGAAGACGACGTAGAGCTCCTCGTTCTTGACCGAGCCGAGCCCGTTGAGGATGGGGACCACGCGGCCGCCGTCCACGGTGGCGCCGTCCGGGACCTCGGCGCAGTCGAGGAGGTGCTGCACGAAGAGCTCCGCGAGCCCGTCGGCGCTGGGGATGTCCGTGATCTCGATGCCGGGCTCGCCGTGGATGCCGAGGCCCACCGCCATCTTGCCCTCCGGGACGGTGAAGAGCGGGGCGTCGGCGCCGGGCAGGGTGCAGCCTGTGAAGGCGACGCCCATGGACCGGGTGCGAGCGTTGGCGAGCCGCGCGACACGCTCCACCCCGTCGAGGTCGTAGCCGGCGGCCGCGGCGGCGCCGGCGGTCTTGAAGACGGTGAGGTCGCCGGCGATCCCGCGCCGCTTCTCCGTCTCCGAGGGCTGGGCGCTGAAGATGTCGTCGGTGACGAGGACCGTGCGGCAGTCGATCCCGTCCCTGCGGACGGCCTCCTGCGCGGCGCCGAAGTGCAGGACGTCCCCGGCGTAGTTGCCGAAGCTCAGGAGGACGCCGCGGCCCTGATGGCTCGCGCGGATGACCGACTCGACCTGGTGGGCCGACGGCGAGGCGAACAGGTTGCCCATCGCCGCGCCGTGCGCGAGCCCCGGGCCCACGAGCCCGCCGAACGCGGGGTAGTGGCCGGACCCTCCGCCGATCACGAGGGCGACCTCGTCGGCGGAGGAGCGCGTGGACCGGGACACGCCGCCGGAGACCTTGCGGACCCAGCGGCCGCTCGCCCGGACGAAGCCGTCCACCATGTCGTCCGCGAAGGACGCCGGGTCGTTCCAGAGTCGTGTCATGGGGATGCTCCTCGTCGTTGAGCCAGCGGTGCCTCAGGGACAGCCCGGGGCACTCGGTAAACCTCTTTCCTATAGGATATTTGACGAGACGTGACCCACGTCAAGTCACCTATGGATCCGGCTGGCTTCTGAGGGGCACAAGGGGGCGACGTCCGATCACGTCTCAAGGACGGAGGGCGCACGCGCGGACGCTCCCAGCGGTCAGTCTGCTCGCGGAGCGCGTCGGCCCGACTTGATCTCGCTGCGGCGCCGCTTGGCGTCGAGCTGGCGGCTCTGGGAGCCGCGGGTCGGGCGAGTCGGCCGGCGCGGGGGCCCCGGAGGGGCGAGGGCCTCATCCAGCAGATCGACCAGCCGGTCCCGGGCTGCCTCCCTGTTGCGCAGCTGCGAGCGTTCCCCGGAGGCGACGATGCGGAGGCGTCCTCCGACGAGCCTGCTCGCGAGCGCCTTGAGGACCCGCTCGCGTTGGACGGGGGAGAAGGCGGTGCTCGCTCCGGGGTCGAAGAGCAGCTCGACACGGCTGTCTGTGGTGTTGACACCCTGGCCGCCGGGGCCGCTCGAGCGGCTGAATCGCTCGACGATCTCGGCCCCGCGGATCACGACGCCGCGTGGCGCGCCGGGGGAGGGCGGCAGCCGCAGGTCCCGGGGAGACGTATTCACCTCCCCATTCTCCCGCCGCCCGGTGAGCTGGCCATCTTCACGGCCTGGGGCCTCTGCAAGCGTCCCGTCCTGCTCGCATTGAGGGCTGCAGGCCGCCCGCACACCGCGTGTCGGATCCGGAAACGCCGCTGCGGACGTCCATTGCGAGCAGGAGGGGACGGAAGCGCGGTGGACTGCGGCCCGCGCGGTGGACTGCGGCCCGCGGCTCAGCCGCGCAGGAGGCGCCGCAGCACCGTGCGGTACCCCAGCCTCGCGCCGAAGGCCACGGCGGCGAGCAGTGGGCCGCCCAGCCGGCCCAGACCGAAGTCCTGCTGCCAGCGCACGGCCGCGCCGCCGTCGTGCGCGGAGACGGTGAGCTCGATCGCGCCGCGCACCAGCTTCCCGCCCTTGACGATGCGGGCGTGCCCCGGCCGGGCGCCCGAGGGCGGCTCGACCGACTCGACGACCATGACGTCGTCGAACCCGTAGCGCCCGACCATTGTGCAGGCCACGAAGCGGTGGCCCGGCCGCAGCTCGGCCGCGGACACCATGCCCTCGGTGACGCGCGTGAACGGGACGAGCCGGTCGTGGGCGCGCAGGTCGAGCACCCGCGCCCACGCCTCCGAGGGCGGACAAGGCGCCTCGAGAGTGATCTCGAAGCGCCTCAGCCGTGATGCCATGAGGGGACTACTCCTCGGTGTCGGCCTGCCACAGGTCCGGGCCGAAGACCTCGTACTGGATCTTCCGCGCCGGGACGCCGAGGCCGAGCAGGCGCTCGCGGACCGCCTGCATGAACGGGAGCGGCCCGCAGAGGTAGTACGTGGCGTCCTGGGGGAGGTCCACGGCCGTGACGTCCATGAACCCCTGGTGCTCGTTCGGGCCCAGCTCCCCGCCGGGCTGCTCGAACCACGAGTGCAGCGTGGCGTTGGGCAGGCTCGCGAGGTCCTGGGTGATCTGGTCGCGGAGCACGAAGCTCTCGGGGGAGGTGCCGGCGTGGAGGAAGAGGACCTCGCGCTGGGAGCCCTGCGCGGCGAGGTGGTTGAGCATGCCCGCGTAGGGGGTGACGCCGATCCCGGCGCTGGCGAAGACGAGCGGGCCGTCGCCGCCGGCGAGGACGACATCGCCGAACGGCGCCGAGAGCGTGACCTCGTCGCCGACCTTGAGCGAGTCGTGCACGAGGGTCGAGACCTCGCCCTCGGGCTTGCCGGCGTCATGGACGCGCTTGACGGCGAAGGTGCGGTGGTGGCCGTCGTCGGTCCGCGTGAGGCTGTACTGGCGCGGCTGGTGCAGGCCGTCCTTGGTGGGCATCTGCAGGGTCACGTACTGGCCCGGCTGGGACGGGTACACGTCGCGTTCGTCGGTGCGCTCGACCACGATCGAGACCACGTCGTCGGTCTCGTGCCGCTTCTCGACCACGCGCCACGTGCGCCAGATGTTCTCCGGCTTGCCGCCGAAGTCGGCGTACAGGCCGCGCTCGAGGTTGATGAGGGTGTTGGCTATGATCCAGTAGACCTCGTCCCACGCGGCGGCGACCTCGGGGGTCACCGCCTCGCCGAGCACGTCGCCGATGGCCCAGAAGAGGTTCTCGTGGACGATCTGGTACTGCTCGGGGGCGATGGCCAGCGCGGCGTGCTTGTGGCTGATCCGGGACAGGAGGTGCTCGGGGACCGAGTCGGGGTTCTTGAGGAGCATCGTCGCGAACGCCGCGATCGAGCCTGCGAGGGCCTGCTGCTGGTGTCCGTCCGCCTGGTTGCCGCGGTTGAAGACGCCGTCGAACAGCTCGGGGTGCGCCGCGAACATGTGCTCGTAGAAGCGCTGGGCGATGGTCGTGATGTTCTCGCCGACAACCGGGAGGGTCGCCTCGATGACCGGCACTGAGGTGGATGACAGCATTGGCACTACTCCTTCACGAACGGACGACGGCGGGTGGCTGGCTTGGCCCGTCGGGCTGGGGTGGGAGGGGGCCGGCTACTGGCCCGACTTGGGGATGTCGCCGAGCTTGTCGACCTGCTCCGCGAGCGCGTCGATGACGGCCCGCAGCTGGACTTGGGCGACCTTGGTGTAGGTGCGCACGTACTCGATCTCGTCGATGGGCGTGGTGTAGGCAGGGGCGGCCTGGGTGGTCGCGACGGCCTGGCCCTCGCTGCGGCTCACCGCGGCGTTCTCGGCGCGGCGCAGGATCT
The DNA here is from genome assembly GCF_002224485.1 of Sinomonas sp. R1AF57. Classification (GTDB taxonomy): domain Bacteria; phylum Actinomycetota; class Actinomycetes; order Actinomycetales; family Micrococcaceae; genus Sinomonas; species Sinomonas flava. The sequence continues at coordinate 2,976,784 of NZ_CP022463.1, read as the reverse complement.
CGCTGTACTGCGTCCGGGCGCTCGCGACGAGGTCCTTCGAGTACTGCTCGGCCTCAGCGACGAACTTCTCCGCGAGCACCTGCGCCTGGCTGATGATCTTCACCATCTCGTCCTGCGCGTTGGCGCCGCGTGCCTCGAGCTGGACGCGGTCGGCGTCCATCTGGTCGGCGACGGCCGCCAGGAAGTGGTGCACGGCTCCGGGTTCGTAGCCATGGCCGACCTGTTCGAACGTGGCGTTGCGGACGTCGGAGGGGCTGATCCGGCCGCCGTGGATGGAGGTGCTCATCGGGTCCCTTCTAGCTGGTCTTCTCCGGTGGGGGACGAGTTGTCCTCGACCCCGGTGTAGTCCTCATAGCGGATGTCGTCGCGCGGCACGCCCGCGGCGACCAGTTCGCTGACGGTGTGGCGCACCATCGGCGTCGAACCGCACACGAGGGCCAGTCGCCCCACCGACGAGCCGTGTGCGGCTGCGGCACTGCCGACGTACCCGGTCAGACCGGGGAATGTCGGGTCGTCCGAGACCACTGGGTGGAATGAGAACCACGGTTCTCGGGCCGCGAGGTCCGCGAGCCTGGACTGGTCGTACAGGTTCCAGGGGACGCGGGCGCCGTGAAAGAGGTCCACGCGCGGGCCGAAGCCTGTGTCGCGCCACTGCGCGGCGACGCGGTCGAGGACGGCGGAAAGGGGCGCGAGCCCCGTTCCCCCGCCGATCAGGAGCAGGTCACGGTGGCCGTCGACGGCGAGCTGGTCGCCGATCGGGATGCCGACGCGGATCGTGTCTCCGGGGCTGGTCCTGCGCACCGCGGCCGTGCTGAACAGGCCGCCGGGGATGAGCTGGACGTGGAACTGCACGATCCCGTCCGCTCGGGGCGCGTTGGCGGGGCTCAGGTACCGCCAGGTCCGCGGCAGCGCGGGGACCTCGACGGCGACGGCCTGGCCTGGCATGAACGTGAAGTCCTGCGGCATGCGGACGTCGAGCACGGCGACATCGAGGCTGCGCCGGTCCACGGAGAGGACTTCGCCCTCCCACCATGGCGGCGTCTCGTCCGAGGAGTCCTCGGCGGCCATGACCATGACCTTGGCGATGAGCCCGTAGGCCTCGGACCAGCTCCGGGCCACCTCGTCCGTCCACTCGGGGCCGAGGAACTTCTGGAGCGTGGCGAGGAACGATGCGCCGACCATCGAGTAGTGCTCGGGGGCCACCGAGAAGCGGCGGTGGTCGCGTCCGAGCTGGCCGATGAACCCTTCCACCTCGTTGAGGCGGTCGGCGTGGCTGATGATGTGGCCGAGGGCTGCGAAGAGCTTGTCCCGCTGCGCGCCCATCGCGACGGGGAACATCTCCCTGACCTCAGGGTGGGTCGCGAACAGGTGCGAGTAGAAGTACAGCGGAACGTCGTCCCCGAGCGAGGCCGCCATCGACCATGTCCGCTTCAGCGCGCTCGAGTCCACGCGGCCGTCCCTTCTGCGCCTAGCGCGCACGTCTGCCCCCGGGGGGGCTGTCCTCTTGCGTCTGCCACCCCCCTGGCAGGTACCGCCTGTAGCAACCTACTATGCGTGGCGCGTGCGGTTCCACTCGAAACATAGCGGCCGTTCTGTCAAGCCCGGCCCGCAGCTGGCGCGCCCGACGGCGCCGCTGCCCCGCTCGGCGCCGCTCAGCAGGCGGCCGCGCGCAGGGCCTGCCCGAGGTCCCCGATGAGGTCCCCGACGTCCTCGAGCCCCACTGAGAGCCGCACCACGCCGTCGCTCAGCCCAATCGCGGCGCGGCCCTCGGGGCCCATGGCCCGGTGCGTCGTCGTGGCAGGGTGCGTGATGAGGGACTTGGCGTCCCCGAGGTTGTTGGAGATGTCGATGACGCTGAGCGCGTTGAGGAAGCGGAACGCGGCCTCCTTGCCCTGGCCCTCGGGAGCGCCGAGCTCGAAGGTGAGCACGGTGCCGCCGGCGCTCATCTGCTTGCGGGCGAGGTCGTACTGCGGGTGCGAGCGCAGGTGCGGGTACTTGACCCAGCTGATGTCCGGCTGCGCCTCGAGCCATTCCGCGATCGCGAGGGCGTTGGCGGAGGAGTGCCGCACCCGCAGCCCCATCGTCTCGAGGCCCTTGGTGAGCACCCAGGCGTTGAAGGCCGACAGCGCCGGCCCGGTGTGCCGCATGAGGTGCCTGACGGGGCCGTCGATGAACTCCTTCGTGCCGAGGACGGCGCCGCCGAGCACGCGCCCCTGTCCGTCGATGTGCTTCGTCCCGGAGTACACGATGACGTCGGCGCCGAAGTCCAGGCTGCGCTGGAGCAGGGGAGTTGCGAAGACGTTGTCGACGACGACCTTGGCTCCCGCTGCATGCGCGAGGTCGGCCACGGCCTGGATGTCCACGATCTCCTGCATCGGGTTCGAGGGCGACTCGAAGAACACGGCCGTGGTGGGCACCGAGAGGGCCTCGCGCCACTGGTCCAGGTCAGGGCCGTCCACGAACACGGCCTCGACGCCCCAGCGGGGCAGGATCTCGTTGAGGATCACGAAGCACGAGCCGAACAGGCTTCTGGCCGCCACCACGCGGTCTCCCGCGCCGAGCAGGGCGCCCAAGGCCGTGAACACCGCCGACATGCCGGAGGCGGTCGCGAAGCATGCCTCGGTGCCTTCGAGGAGGCGCAGGCGCTCCTGGAAGGTGGCGACGGACGGGTTCCCGTAGCGCGAGTAGACGAAGCGCTCGTCCTCGCCGGTGAAGGCCCGCTCGGCGGCCTCCGCCGAATCGTAGACGAAGCCCGAGTTCAGGAAGACGGCCTCGGACGTTTCCTGGAAGTTGGTGCGGAGGAGCCCGCCGCGCACGGCCTGGGTGTCTTCGCTCCAACCGGCCGATAGATTGCGGTTGGTGTCAAACGTCACGAAAGTACTTAGTCCTGTCCCAGATTGGTCGGCAGCCCGCGGTTCTTCCACCCGTTCACGGTGCGGTGGCCGTCGGGGCCGGGGTGTCCCTCGAAGCCTTCGAGGATGTTGTAGGCCGTGAAGCCGAGGTTGGCGGCCACCTCCGCGGCGGCGACGGAGCGGTTGCCCGAACGGCACAGGAACACGAGCTCGGTGCTGCCCGGCTCAGGGGCCTGGAGCGTCAGCTCCATCACGAAGTCCGGGTTGGGGATGCCTCCGGCGAAGACCCACGGGATGAAGAGCGGGTCGTTCTCGGTGGCCTTGGTGTCGGGGATCCCGATGTGGGCCCACTCCTCCTCGGTGCGGACGTCCACGAGGACGGCGCCGTCCTTGAGCTTCTCCCACGCCTCGAGCGGGTCGATGTCGCCCGCGTAGCTCACGCGTGGCCCTCGCCCTCGTACTCGAGCCCCTCGACCGCGGAGGCCACTGCGGCGTCGGCGCGCGCCACCGCGTGCGGGAGGATCACGGCCTGGGCGACGATCACCTCGGAGCCGTTGAAGGTCGCGGCGGGGCTGCCGTGCAGCACGTACCCGTCCGCGAGCGCCTGGGAGATGCGGGCGCAGAACTCGCGCGTGTCCGGGCCCGTGAGGAGGCGGTAGGCGAGCTTCTCCTCGGCGGCCCCGGAAGGAGCTGCGGGATCGTTCAGCGGTGTGGTCTCAGCCGGCTCTGTCACGGTCTCGGACATGGGGCTCCTTCGGGCTTTGCTCTCGATCAACGAACGCCGAGTACTCACCTGAGGCACCCCGCCGAACGGAGGGTTGCCGGCCAGCTAGTCAGGGCTTCCCACTGGCGCTCATTACTCTGCGTTGAACGTAGCACGCGGGCATGGGGCCAGCCATGGCCCGGCGGTAACGATTGGCAACATGCCCCGGGCGGCGCCACGGGAGTCAGCTTGCTGCCCGCAGCGGTTCAGATCCTCTCCGAGCGGGTAATGTGCGCCCCGTGGACGAGAACTACGAAGTCATCGTGGTCGGCGGAGGGTTCGCGGGCGTTGCGGCCGCGCGTGAGCTTGGGCGCAAGGGCGTGCGGGTCCTCCTGATCGACAAGAACCCCTACCACCAATTCCAGCCGCTGCTGTACCAGGTGGCGACCGTCCAGCTCGGCGTCTCGGAGGTGGCCCGGTCCCTGCGCGATATCTTCCGGAGCCAGCCGAACGTGCGCGTGCTGGTCGCGGAGGTGACCGGCGTCGACCCGGCCGCGAAGCGCGTGACCACTCCGGACGGCAGGACCTACGAGGGCCGCTTCCTGGTGCTCGCCTCGGGCGCCGAGGCCAACTTCTTCAACACGCCGGGCGCCGAGGAGGGGACGTATCCGCTCTACTCGGTCGAGGACGCCGTGGGCCTCGGCAGCTCGTTCTCGAACATCCTCGAGGAGGCAGACCGGGTCGACGACAGCTCGGAGCTGCACTTCGTGGTGATCGGCGGCGGCCCCACCGGCGTCGAGACGGCCGGCGCCATGGCCGAGACCGTGAAGTATGTCCTTCCGGGCTACTTCTCCCAGCGCCTCGCCTCCCGCTGCCGCGTGCACCTCGTGGACATGCTCCCGAACGTGCTCCCCCCGTTCTCCGACAAGTCCAAGGAGTACGCACGACGCCGCCTGTCCGGCATGGGCGTCCAGCTGCACCTCGGCGTGCCGGTCAAGGAGATCACCCCGGACGCGGTCGTGCTCAACGACGGGACCGAGATCCCCGCGAACCTGGTCGTCTGGGCCGGTGGTCTCAAGGCCGGGCCAGTCGTGGCGGGCTCGGGCCTACTCCAAGGCCGCGGCGGCAGGATCGACGTCAATGAGGACCTCACCGCGCCAGGGGTCGAGGGGGTGTACGTCCTCGGCGATGCCGCCAACATGACCGACGACAAGGGCAACAAGCTCCCGCAGCTCGGCTCCTGTGCGCTGCAGGCCGGCGGCTGGGCCGCGAAGAACATCCTCGCCGACATCGAGGGCCGCCCGCGCGAGCCGTTCCACTACTCGGACAAGGGCTACATGGCCATGGTGGGCCGCGGCGCCGCGGTCGCCGAAGTCGGTCCCGGTCCAGATCGGAAGGTCCTCGCCGGCCCCCTCGCGTTCCTCGCCTGGCTCGGCGTGCACGTCTTCCTGCTCTCGGGCAGCCTGCAGAAGGTCCGCGCCATGGCGACCTGGCCCAGCGACTACATCAGCCACCGCCGCTCGTTCGTGGTCCTGAGCCGCCCGGACAAGCCCCGGGCGTAGAAGGGACCCCGGTGTAACGGGGAACGGGCGCACGACGGCGCCGGGTCGCCTCGGTGACCCGGCGCCGTCGTGCGTGCCGCCGTCTCAGCGCACGGCCTGCGCCTCGGCGAGGATCGCGTCGATCTGGCCCGAGGCCTCCTTCAGGCCCTCCTCCATGCCCATCTCGGCCATGCGCTCGAGCTGCTCGAGGGAGCGGAAGGCCGAGACCGTCGTCATGCGTGTCCCGGTGCCTGCCTCCTCGAAGGTGACCGTGAACGTCGCGCTGTCCTCGGGGTCGAGCGGGGAGCCGTCCTCGTTGGCGAAGCCGTCCTCGATCTCGAGCCGGTCGTGCGGGCTGATGGCGAGGAACCGCCACCACCCGTAGGCCTTCTCCCCGTCCGGGCCGGTCATCCAGTAGTGGCAGAGGCCTCCGGGGTGGAACTCGTGGCGGCCGAAGGTCGCCGGCCAGCCGGGAGGGCCCCACCAGCGCTCGAGCTTGCGCGGGTCCTCCCACACGTCCCACACGCGCTCCTTGGCGGCGTCGAACTCGGTGACGAGGGTGAAGGTCAGGTTCTGGGTGTCCTTGCTGCTGCTGACGAAGGTCATGGTCATGTCCCCTGGTCGTGGCCTGTGCGCGGTGGCGTCTCGTCGAGGATCGCCTCGATGCGCCGGATGCGGTCCCGCCACAGCTCCTCGTAGGCGTCGAGGAGGCGGGCCGCCCTGCGGAGCGCCGCGGGGTTGGAGTGCACGATCTGCTCCCTCCCGCGCCGTTCCTTCGTGACGAGCAGTGCCCGTTCGAGCACCGCGACGTGCTTCTGGACCGCCGCGAAGCTCATCGCGTAGTTCTTCGCGAGCTCCGAGACGGACTGCTCCCGCAGCATCGACTGCCGGAGGATGTCCCGGCGGGTCGAGTCTGCGAGGGCGCCGAAGATCCTGTCGATCTCCTCGTCCGTGAGGTCCCGGGGCTTCTGATCTACAACCATTTGGTTGCATGTTAGCCCCCGCAGGGCAGCCGCCGCAAGGCCCCATTGCGGGGTCCCGCCCCCGTGTTGGGGGAGTGTGTTGAGGGGTCATGTCCCTGCACGCTCACGCAGGGACATGACCCCTCAAGCTAGGGACATGACCCCTCAAGCTAGGGACATGACCCCTCAACCGGTGGGGGCTAGGCCTCGAGCATGTGGTTCGGGAGGCGACCGCCGGGGGCCTTGCCGCGGATCGTGAGCAGCTCGCGGGCGTGTGCCCACAGCCGCCGGTCCTCGTCCGAGACGGGCTCCCACGGCGGCACGGGCACGGCGGCGCCGCTCTCGTCCCGGGCCACCATGACGGTGAGGCAGTAGGTCGTGAGGTTCAGCTCGTGGCCCCGCGGTGAGCCCGAGCGGACGTGGACCGCGATGTGCATGCCCTTCGTCCCCGTGTACACGAGCCTCGCCTCGACCTCCACGACGTCCCCGATGAGCAGCGGACGGTAGAACCGCACCCCGCCGGAGAACACCGCGACCGTGTCCCGCCCGCAGTACCGCGAGGCGCACACGTACGCGGCCTCGTCGATCCACTTCATGACGGTGCCGCCGTGCACCTTGCCGCCCCAGTTCACGTCGGTCGGCGCGGCGAGGAAGCGCAGCACCACCCGCTCCGCCGTGCCGGCGTCCGTGTACTCCTGCTGCTTCATCGACGCGACGATCTCGTCCCGCACCGCAATACGTGCGACGGCGTGCTCCTCCGCCTCGCGCTCGGCCTCCGTGCGCGGCACCCACCGCGGGACCTCGACGGGGCGCCCGTCCGGTCCGACCGCCACAAATATGACCAGGCACTGGCTGCGCATCGTCGGGGTGCCGCCCTTCGGATCGCCCGAGGAGACGACCGTGCGGATGTGCATCGACGTCCGGCCCGTGTAGACGATCGTGGCCGTGACCTCGACCATGTCGCCCACGTTCACCGGGTCCGCGAAGTGGATGTTGCCCACGTACGCCGTCACACAGTACGTCTTCGCCCAGCCGACCGCTGCGGCGTAGGCCGCCTTGTCGACCCACTCGAGCACCGTGCCGGCGTCCACCGAGCCCGAGTGGCCCTTGTCCGTCGGCGCGGCGAGGAAGCGCAGGGTGACCTCGTGCGCGTCAGGCGAGCCGCCGGCGTCGTGCGCCACCGCTCAGCCCCAGAGCCGCTGCGTGGCGAGCTTGGCGCCCTCAGAGAGGGCCTCGAGCTTGGCCCACGCGATCTGCGGGTGGACGCGGCCGCCGAGGCCGCAGTCCGTCGAGGCGATGACACGCTCGGGGCCCACGATCGAGGCGAAGTTCTCGATGCGGTCCGCGACGAGCTCGGGGTGCTCGACCACGTTGGTGGCGTGCGAGACGACGCCCGGCACGATCACCTTGTCCTCGGGGAGGTCGAGGTCGCGCCAGACCTTCCACTCGTGCTCGTGGCGGACGTTGCCCGCCTCGAAGGAGTAGGAGCCGGCGTTGATCGAGAGCATCGTCTGGGCGATGTCCTTGAACGGGATGTCCGTGGTGTGCGGGCCGTGCCACGAGCCCCAGCACAGGTGGAAGCGGATCTGCTCCTGCGGGAGGCCGCGGATCGCGTGGTTGAGCGCGTCCACGCGCACCTGGGTGAACTTCAGGTAGTCCTCGACGCTCGGCTCGGGGTTGATCATGTCCCAGTTCTCTGCGATCGAGGGGTCGTCGATCTGGACGATGAGGCCGGCGTCGGTGATCGCCTTGTACTCCTCGCGCATCGCGTCCGCGCACGCGTAGACGAGTTCCTCCTCGTCCTTGTAGTACTCGTTGAGCAGGCGGCTCGCGGAGCCGGGGGAGAGGGCGGGGAGGAAGCCCGTCTCGTAGCCGTTGGCCGCGAGGGCGGCCTTCAGGTTGGCGACGTCACGCTGGACAGCCTCCTGGCCGGTGTACGTGATCGGCCCGGTCACGGTGGGCTGCAGGACGGTCTTGCGGCCGGTGAGGATGAACGAGTTCGGGTCGTTGTAGGCCTCGTCGAAACGGACGCGGTCCCGGCGGTCCTTCATGGTGGTGAGGCGGATATGGCCGGGCTCGGAGCGGATCTGCTCCGTCATCTGCCAGCGGTCCACGCCGCCCTGGGTGAGGCCGCCGAGCCGGCTGAACGAGTAGTTCCACCACGCGCCGTAGTCCACGGAGTTGGACATGGTGTGGCCGTACTCGCCGTCGTTGGGGAGGGTGACCCCGGCCTCGCGCTGCTTCGCGACGATGTCCTTCACGGACCCGGCGAGGAGTTCTTCGAAGGCCGAGGCATCACCCGGGTTCTCGGCCTGGGCGGCGTTGGCGGCGAGGAGCTCGGGGCTGCGCGGGAGCGAGCCCGCGTGCGAGACCTGGATGAAGTCGGTGTTGTGGATGGCGTTCATGGTGCCAGTGTTGTCCACGCACGCGGCCCGGTGCGAGCACCTCCGCCGAGATCACCCCGTGTGACGCCGAAGTCGCCCCCTCTGCCGCCGAGATCACCCCGTGTGACGCCGAAGTCGCCCCCTCTGCCGCCGAGATCACCCCGCGTGACGCCGAGGTCACCCCTGTGGCGTCAGTCGCGGTCGACGTCCCCGAAGCCCGTGTGCGAGTGGCCCTTGTCGTCGGGGATCCCGCCGGCGCCCCCCGTGGCGAGGCCGCCCGGGTGGGGCCGGACGCGCTTCCGAGGCGCCTCGGGCGCCGCATCGATGGGCCGCAGGGGCTCGCCCGGAGGTGTGTCCGCGAAGCGCCGCGGGTCGCGCAGCTCCGTGAAGTCCTGGTTGTGGCCGTAGTGGTCGCCCTGGTCGTAGCCCTCGTCCAGGGGGGCGTCGTCGTCGAGTGCGGGGAGTCCGGGTGGCGGTGCGTCGCGGTCGGTGCGTTCCATAGGTGCACGCTAGACGCACGACGACGCCGCGCGCCAGAGCAGTTCGCCCTGCGGGAACGCCGGGGTCCTCTCGCGCGGGGCCACTCCGGGGCGGGAAGTCGCGTTGTCGCCCACGAGTCGCGCCCTGTGGCACTTCTCGTCGACAACGTGACTGGTGGCGGCCAAAACCCCGGGACCGAACGTGTCGGTCAGACGAACGCCGACTTGCCGGTGACCGCGCGCGCGACGATGAGGGAGTTGATCTCGTACGTCCCCTCGTAGGTGTACAGCACCTCGGCATCGCCGAAGAGCTTGGCCATCTCGTAGTCGGTCGTGATCCCGTTGCCGCCCAGCACCGAGCGGCCCAGCGCCACCGAGGAGCGGGCGAGCCGGGTCGTCGTCGCCTTCGCCATCGCCGACTGGACCATCTCGAGCCGCCCGGCCTCCTGGATCCGCGCGATCCCCACCATGAGCGAGAGCGAGGCCTGGGCGTTGCCGAGGATCTCGGACAGCTGCTGCTGGACGAGCTGGAACCCGGCGAGCGGCTTGCCGAACTGGAACCGCTCGAGGGCGTACGCCCGGGCGATGTCGAACGCCGCGAGCTGGATGCCGGCCGCCTGCCAGCCGACCCACGCACGGGAGTCCCGGAGCAGGTCGTTGGCCTGGCAGAACGCCGTGGCCCCGGGGAGCAGGTTCGCGTCCGGCACCCTCACCTCGTCCAGCACGATGTCCGCGTTCTGCATGATGCGCAGCCCGATCTTGTTCTCGATCTTCGTGGCGGTGAAGCCCGGGCGGTCGGTCTCCACGATGAAGGCCTTGATCGCGCCGTCGGCCGTGTCCCGGGCCCAGACGAGGGCGAAGTCGGCGATGGTGCCGGCCCCGATCCACCGTTTGGCTCCGCGCAGGACCCAGCCGTCGCCGTCGCGCGTCGCAGACGTGGCCAGCCCGCCGGCGATGTCCGAGCCGTGCTCCGGCTCGGTCAGGGCGAACGCGCCGAGCGAGGTGAAGGACTCGAGGCCGGGCAGCCAGCGCAGCTTCTGCTCCTGGGAGCCGAGCTCGCTGATCATCCCGAGGACCAGCTCATTGTGGATCCCCACGAGCGCCGACAGCGAGACGTCCGCGCGGGCGACCTCGAGGTAGGCCAGGCCCGTGAACAGCCGGGAGGATCCGTCGGTCTGGAGACGCCCGAGACCCAGATCGGCCAGCCGGGGCAGGAGGTCGAACGGGAACTCCTCGCGGTTCCAGAACGCCGGCGTGAGGGGCCGGACGTCGCGCTGGAGGACCGCTCGGATTTCCTCGAGCCGGGCGCGCTCGTCCGCCGGGAGCAGGTCGAGCACGTGCATGAGGTCGGCGTCCGGGAACGGCGGTCCCGGCTGCGCGGTCTCGGGTCGGAGCAAGCCTGATGCCTGGAGCATGTGACCTCTTCGTCGTCGGCGGTTCGTTGGCGGGAGCGGATCCCTGTTCAAACCCTAGGAAGTCCAACTATATTTCGTCGTGACGCAGATCACGAGGATGAAAAGGCGGATGATGACTGTCACCGACGAGTTCCGGCAGGCCCGCGACCAGCTGCTCGCGCTCCGGGAGGACTACGCCCGAGCGCACGCTGAGTTCGCCTGGCCCCGCTTCGACGAGTTCAACTTCGCGCTCGACTGGTTCGACGCCCTCGCCGCGGACCCCGCGCGCGGCAGCCAGCCGGCCCTCGTGATCGTCGAGCAGGACGGCAGCTCCACGCGTCGGACATTCGCCGAGCTCTCGGCCCGCTCCTCCCAGGTGGCGAACTGGCTCCGGGCGCAGGGGGTCGCGCGCGGCGACCGCATGATCATCATGCTCGGGAACCAGGTGGAGCTCTGGGAGCTCATGCTCGCGGGCATCAAGCTCGGCGTCGTCATGATCCCGACCACCACCCTGATGGGCCGGCGCGACCTCGAGGACCGGGTGGAGCGCGGAGGAGCCCACTGGGTCGCCGTCGGCGCGGCGAACGCCCACAAGTTCGATGACGTGCCCGGCGCCTACCGGCTCATCGTCATCGGCGGGGAGGCGGGCACGACGGCGGCCGCGAACCTTCAGCAGGACGCCCTCGACTACGCGGACTCCGCCTCCGCTCCTGCCGCCTTCAGCCCGGACGCGCCGACCAAGGCGGACGAGACTCTCCTGCTGTACTTCACGTCCGGCACCACGAGCCGCGCCAAGCTCGTGGAGCACACCCACGTCTCCTATCCCGTGGGCCACCTCTCGACGACGTACTGGATCGGGCTCGAGCCCGGGGACGTGCACCTGAACGTGGCCTCGCCCGGGTGGGCCAAGCACGCCTGGTCCAACGTGTTCGCCCCGTGGATCGCCGAGGCCACGGTGTTCATCTACAACTACGAGCGCTTCGACGCCTCGGCCCTCATGGAGCAGATGGGGAGGGAGGGGGTCACGAGCTTCTGCGCCCCGCCGACGGTGTGGCGCATGCTCATCCAGTCCGACCTCACCCGGCTCACGGCCCCGCCCCGGAAGGTCGTCTCGGCTGGCGAGCCGCTCAACGCCGAGGTCATCGGGCAGGTCGAGAAGGCGTGGGGAGTGACCATCCGGGACGGCTTCGGGCAGACCGAGACCACCGTCCAGGTCGCCAACACCCCCGGCCAGCCCGTCACCGCCGGTGCGATGGGCCGGCCGCTGCCGGGCTACGACGTCGTGCTCGTGGACCCCGCGACGGGCCAGGAGACGGACGACGGCGAGCTGTGCCTGCGCCTCGACCCTCGCCCGGTCGGGCTCATGTCGGGCTACTTCGGCGACCCCGAGAGGACCGCCGACGCGTTCCGGGACGGCTACTACCACACGGGGGACATGGCCTCCCGGGACGCCCACGGCGTCATCACCTATGTGGGCCGCGGCGACGACGTGTTCAAGTCCTCGGACTACCGGCTGTCCCCGTTCGAGCTCGAGAGCGTCCTCATCGAGCACCCCGCAGTGGCGGAGGCCGCCGTCGTGCCTTCTCCCGACCCCGTGCGGCTCTCCGTCCCCAAGGCGTTCGTAGTGCTCGCCGGGGGCTACGAGCCCGGCCCCGAGGTGGCCGAGGAGATCCTCCGGTTCTGCCGCGGCCAGCTCGCGCCCTTCAAGCGCATCCGCCGGATCGAGTTCGCGGACCTTCCCAAGACGATCTCCGGCAAGATCCGCCGGGTGGAGCTGCGGCACAGCGAGGAGGAGCGGCACGCTGCCGCCGTGCCCGCCGGCGGGTACGGCGTGGAGTACTCCGAGGCGGACTTCCCGAATCTGCGAGACTAGCCTCCGCATCGCCAGAACGTCAGGAGGACCATGGGTGCCCCGCTTCCCCGCGACCCCATCGCCGACGCCCAGCGCAATTGGGAACGGCACGGCTGGGGGGACGTCGCGGCGCCCATGGCAGCCATCACGGCGATCATGCGGACCCAGCAGATCCTCATCGCGCGCATCGAGGACGTGCTCAAGCCGCTCGGCCTGACCTTCGCGCGCTACGAGATGCTCGCGCTCCTGAGCTTCGCACGGACCGGGGCGCTCCCCATGAGCAAGGCCAGCGCCCTCCTCCAGGTGCATCCGACGTCGGTGACGAACGCCGTGGACCGTCTCGAGAAGGCCGGCTACGTGAGCAGGGCCCCGCACCCCACGGACGGCCGGACCACGCTGATCGAACTCACGCCCGAGGGCCGTGCCCTCGCGGAAAAGGCCACCGCGGCGCTCAACGCGGAGGTGTTCGGCCGCTCGGGCTTCACGGGCGACGACGTCGAGTCGCTGATCCGCATCCTCGCCGACTTCCGACGGCAGGCCGGCGACTTCGCGGACTGAGTGCGGGGGCTCGATCGCAGCATTGTGGGGCCCGATGCCGGATCCTATGATCGTCGTGGGGAGTTCCCTGGGGGGCCAGATTGGGGCTCAACGATGTCTGACTTCTTCACCATGCACCCTGGGGAAACCGCGGCTCCTCTGCCGCCCGGGCCCGCGCTCTGCGCCGGGACGGCTGGCATGCGCCGGATCCACCGGGTCTTCCTGTGGGCCTACGATGAGGCTCCTGGGCTCGTGCGCTCCGCCGAGGCCGGGGACACCGCCCGCGCAGCGTACGTCGGCGAGGTTCTCGCCACCTTCGACAAGCTGCTGCACGTCCACCACGAGGGCGAAGACGAGAGCATGTACCCGGCGCTCGCCCAGCGGGCTCCCGGCTGCGCGATGCATGTCGAGCTCATGCTTGCCCAGCACCGGAAGGTCGCCGAACGGCTCGAGGAGATCGGGCCGCTGCGCGAGCAGTGGGTGCGGACGGCTGATCCGGACGTGCGCGACCGCCTGGCCGAGCGCTATGCGAGCATGGGCGACCTGCTCAAGGTGCACCTGCGCCGGGAGGTCACCGAGGTCATGCCTGCCGTGGACCGGGTCGTCACCGAGGACGAGATGGCGGCCATGGTCAAGCACAGCACCGGCAGCTTCAGCGCGAAGGTGATGCTCGCCTACCTCGGCATGGTGCTGGCGTCGAATCCGCCCGAGGAGCGGCAGGGGCTCTTCATGGACGTCCCGGCCCCTATCCGCGTCGCGTACCGCCTCGTGGGCCGCCGCCTCTACCGGAAGCAGTACTCGACCCTCTTCCCCGGCCGGGAGGTCCCCGCAACCCTCTGAGGGTCACCTCCTGGGGGTCACCTTCTGGGGGTCAGGTCCTGTGGGTCACCTTCTGGGGGTCGCCTCCTGTGGGTCTTCGTCCCCAGCTTTCGTCTTCACGTCACGGCGTGTCGGGCGGTTCTCCCGGAGTGTCGCGACCGGAGCTACCCGAAAGCTGGGGAATTCGGCACGCGACCCGCAGGACGCGACCCGCAGGACGCGACCCGCAGGACGCGACCCTCAGGAGGTGACCCCCAGACCCGGAGGAGGTGACCCCCGGGATCTGACTCCTAGACGGCGGGGGGCTCGGACTGGTCCCGGATCGTGTTGATGATGCCCGAGAAGTCCGTGCCGGCACCGCCGTGCTCGACGAAGGAGTCGTAGATCCTCGACGCGAGCTGGCCCATCTCGGCCGCGACGCCGGTGTGCTCGAGCGCGTTGACCGCCAGGCGCAGGTCCTTGGCCATGAGGGCGCCCGCGAACCCGGGCTGGTAGTCCCGGTTGGCGGGGCTCGTGGGCACCGGCCCCGGGACCGGGCAGTTCGTGGTCAGGGCCCAGCACTGGCCGGAGGCGTGGGCCGCAACGTCGAACAGGGCCTCGTGCGTGAGGCCGAGCTTCTCCCCGAGCACGAACGCCTCGCTCACCGCGATCATGGACACGCCGAGGATCATGTTGTTGCAGACCTTCGCGGCCTGGCCGAGGCCGTGGGCGCCGCAGTGGACCACGCGCTTGCCCATCGTCTCGAGGATCGGGCGGACCACGGCGACGTCGTCGTCCTCCCCGCCGACCATGAAGGTGAGCGTCCCGGCCTCCGCTCCGACCACGCCGCCGGAGACGGGAGCGTCCACGGAACGGTGTCCCGCGGCGATGGCCGCGGCGGCAGCCTCCTGGGCCTCCGTGACGTTGATGGTCGAGCAGTCGAGGAAGAGCGTGCCCGGCGCAGCGGCCTCGAGGAGCCCCGGCCCTCCGCCGGCGCCGCGGTAGGCGTCGAGGACGTGGCGCCCGCTCGGGAGCATCGTCAGCACCACGGACGCCCCTGCGACGGCCTCGGCGGCCGAGGCCGCCATGGGCACGCCGTGCGCCTTGGCGGCTTCGACCGCCGCGGGCACGGGGTCGTAGCCGATGACCGTGTAGCCCGCTCCGATCAGGTTCGCGGCCATCGGGCCGCCCATGTGGCCGAGGCCGAGGAAGGCGATCGTGCCGGTCTCCTGGGTCATACCCTCTCCTTCTCCAGACTCTGACGGACGGCGTCTGCAAGCCCCAGCTCGTGCTCCCCGAGCGGCGCGAAGAGGGCCTCCACGGCCTCGGGGCGCACCTCGTGCAGGGTGGCGGGCGCCCAGTGCGGGTCACGGTCCTTGTCGATGACCTGGGCGCGGATGCCCTCGCGGAAGTCGTGGCCGGCCAGCAGGCGCACCCCGACCCGGTACTCCTCGTCGAGGGTCTCCTCAAGGGCCGTGCTGCGGGGCCCGCGGGCACGCGCCCGGCGCAGCGCCTCGAGCGTGGCCTTGACGGACGTGGGGGACTTGGCCTCGATCGCGCGGGCGGCTTCGGCAGCAGGGCCTCCCAACGCCCGCAGGCGCCGCACGATCTGCTCGGCGTCGTCGCACGCGTACGCCTCGTCGATCCACCCCCGCTCCGCCTCGAGCTCGGAGAGGGGAGGCACGACGGCGAGGCGCGCCACGGCGTCGTCCGCCGGCTCGGCCTCGAGCGCCCGGGCGAGGGCCTCCAGACGGTCGGCGGGGACGAAGAAGTCCGCGAGGCCGAGGTGGATCGCGTCGGCGCCCTCGAGGTGCGCGCCGGTCAGGGCCGCGTGGGTTCCCCCCTCGCCGGGCGCGGTCCCGAGCAGAAGGGTCCCGCCGACATCGGGCACGAACCCGATCGTGGTCTCCGGCATGCCGGTGCGCGTTCGCTCGGTGACCACGCGATGCGAGCCGTGCGCGGAGATGCCCACGCCGCCGCCGAGCACGAGCCCGTCCATGAACGCCACGTACGGCTTCGGGTAGCGGCTGATGAGGGAGTTGAGCCGGTACTCCGTGCGCCAGAAGCGCGCGGTGGCATCGCCGCCGTCGAGCATGTCGCGGTAGATCGCCACGATGTCCCCGCCGGCGCACAGGCCGCGCCCGCCGGACCCGCGCACGAGGACAGTCTCCACGGCCTCGTCCTCGGCCCACTCGGTGAGCTGGTCGAGCATCGCCGCGGCCATGCCCGCCGTGAGCGCGTTGACCGCGCGCGGCCGGTTGAGGACGACGACGCCGAGGCGCCCCCGCCGCTCGAAGACGACCTCGGGCTGGGGTGCCTCGGGCGCTGCGCCTGCCGCCGCCATTCAGCTGCCCGCCGGCATCACGAAGCTCGCGCCCTGGCGCACGCCCGAGGGCCAGCGGGTCGTGACCGTCTTGGTCTTGGTGAAGAACCGGAACGCGTCGGGGCCGTGCTGGTTGAGGTCGCCGAAGCCCGAGGCCTTCCAGCCGCCGAACGTGTAGTACGCGATGGGCACGGGGATGGGGACGTTGACGCCGACCATGCCCACTTCGACCCGGCTCGCGAAGTCGCGGGCGGCGTCGCCGTCGCGGGTGAAGATCGCGACCCCGTTGCCGAACTCGTGCTCGCTGCACAGGCGCAGCGCCTCGTCGTAGTCCGCGGCGCGCACCACGCTCAGGACCGGGCCGAAGATCTCGTCCCGGTAGACCGACATGTCCTTCGTGACGCGGTCGAACAGCGTGGGGCCCACCCAGAAGCCGCCCTCGTAGCCCTCGACCGCGTGGCCGCGGCCGTCCACGACCAGCTCCGCGCCCTCCTCGGCGCCAGCGGCGATATAGCCCTCGATCCGCTCCTTGGCCGAGGCCGCGACGACCGGCCCGAAGTCGACATCCTTGTCCAGGCTCGCCCCGACCCGCAGCCCGGCGATGCGCTCGCGGAGCTTGCCCACGAGGGCGTCGGCCGTCTCCTCGCCCACGGGGACCGCCACCGAGATCGCCATGCAGCGCTCGCCCGCGGAGCCGTAGCCCGCACCGATGAGGGCGTCCGCGGCCATGTCGAGGTCCGCGTCGGGCAGGACGACCATGTGGTTCTTCGCGCCGCCGAAGCACTGGGCGCGCTTGCCGTTCTTGGCCGCCGTCTCGTAGATGTACTGCGCGATCGGGGTGGACCCGACGAAGCCGATGGCCTTGACGCGGGGGTCCTCGAGGAGGGTGTCGACGGCCTCCTTGTCGCCGTTGACCACGTTGAACACGCCGTCCGGAAGGCCCGCCTCGGTGAGCAGCTCGGCGAGGCGGAGCGGGACCGAGGGGTCCCGCTCGGACGGCTTGCAGACGAACGCGTTGCCCGCGGCCAGGGCCGGCCCCGCCTGCCAGAGCGGGATCATGGCGGGGAAGTTGAACGGGCTGATGCCGGCGACGACGCCGAGTGGCTTGCGGAGCGAGTGGACGTCTACGCCGGTCGCGACGCTGTCCGAGAACTCGCCCTTGAGCAGGTGCGGGGCCGCGCCGGCCGAGAACTCGACAACCTCGAGCCCGCGCTGGAGGTCGCCCTTCGCGTCCGCGAACGTCTTGCCGTGCTCCGAGGCGAGCAGACGTGCGAGCTCGTCCATGTTCTCGTTGACGAGGTCCACGAACTTGAGCAGGATCCGGCCCCGGCGCTGGGGGTTCATGGCGGCCCATTCGGGCTGGCCCTTCTCGGCACTGGCGATGGCCCCGCGGACCTCGTCGGCGCTCGCGAGCGGGACGCGCGCCTGCACTTCGCCGCGGCAGGGATCGTAGACGTCGCCGAACCGGCCCGACGTCCCGTCGACACGGGCGCCGCCGATGTAGTGGTGGAGGTCGCGGACCATGGAGAGCTCCTTTGCTCAGGGGTGGGCTTGCTCAGGGATGTGTGATCCAAGTCATCTCGAGACCGAAGATACTCGGACTTCCAACTAATTTCCAGAGCCAGCCCGCCGAGGTCACCCCGTGTGGCGCCGAGGTCACCCCCTGCCCACCCCCGAAGGAGCCCGGCGCTACGCGATCGCGTCGAAGAGCCCCGCGAGTTCGGCGGTCAGCGCCTTGGCGAGCTCGGGGTCCGATCCGATCGGCTTCCCGTCGACGTGGTTCACAGGTGTCAGGAGCCGAACCGAGGAGATGAGCCAGACGGCGTCGGCGTCGAACAGGTCGTCCGGCTCGAGCGGCCCGTAGCCGAGCTCCCACCCGGCCTCCTTGGCCGCCGCGAAGAGCGCCCCCTGCGACGTTCCCGGGAGGATCCCCGAATCGAGCTGTGGGGTGACCAGTCGGCGGAGGGTGGCGCGGCCGGCGTCGTCCTTCTCGGCGTGCGCGATGAGGACCGTGGACGTCGGACCCTCAAGCACCTTGCCGTCCTCGGAGGTGAAGATGACGTCGTCGGCACCGTGCGCGTGTGCGTAGCGCAGCGCCGCCATGTTCACCGCGTAGGAGAGCGTCTTCGCCCCGAGGAGGAGCCAGGGCGCGCGTTCGGCCACGTCGGAGTCGTAGCCGCGGTCCAGGAGCAGGACGTCGATGCCCTCCTCGCGCTGCCGCTTCGCCGCCGGCGCCGGGGCCGAGGCCGCGACCCAGCAGGTGGGCGCATGGGCGCCCTCGACGCCGCGCGTCGCCACGAGCTTCACGACCACCTCCTGCAGGGGGGCCACGGTCCGCTGGTACTCGTCCAGGGCCGTCATGATGGCCCGCTCCCAGGCCTCGTGGTCCGGCACGTCGAGCTCGAGCAGCCGGGCGCTGGACGCGAGCCGGCGCAGGTGCGCGGGGAGCTTGCGGACGTGGCCGTCCATCACGAGCAGCGTCTCGAACACGCCGTCGCCGCGGGTGGCCCCGAGGTCGGTCGCGAACAGCTGCGGCTTCGTGGCGTCCTCCACGCGCCCGTCGGGAAACGCTGGATCGAGGAACGTCAGCACGGTGGAGGTCATGGGGACAGCTTAGGCGCACCGTAGGCTGGGCCCATGCTCCTGCAGCTGCCTCTGATTGGGCTCCTGCCCGACTGGCTCACCTTCGCGCTCGGCGTCCTCGACCTGGTCATCCGGGTCGTGGTGCTCGGCATCATCCCCGGCAACCGCCGGCCCACGACCGCCATGGCGTGGCTCCTGGCGATCTTCTTCATCCCCACCCTGGGCCTCGTGCTGTTCCTGCTCTTCGGGAACTTCCGCCTCTCGCGGCGCCGCCGGGAGCAGCAGCAGGAGGTGAGCGCCCGGGTGCGGGCCGCGCTCGCGGCGTCGCACGACGTCGACACCACCTTCCCGGGCCCCGAATGGCTGCACTCGGCGGCCGCGCTCAACCGCCACCTCGGCTCGCTGCCCATGGTCAACGGCAACACCGTCCGGCTCATCCCCGGCTACGAGGACGCCCTCGCCGAGATGGCCGAGGCGGTGCGGAACGCCAAGCGCTTCGTCAACGCCGAGTTCTACATCATGAGCTGGGACGACGTCACCGACGAGCTCTTCACCGCCCTGAAGGAGGCCGCCGACCGCGGGGTCGAGGTCCGGGTCCTCTTCGACCACCTCGGCACGCTCCGCATCCACGGCTACCGGGACCTCAAGCGGCGGCTCAAGGCGTCCAGGATCCAGTGGCGGCGCATGCTCCCGCTCCTGCCGCTGCTGGGCCAGTGGCGCCGGATCGACCTCCGCAACCACCGCAAGATCCTGGTCGTGGACGGGGATGTCGCCTTCACCGGCTCGCTCAACGTCGTCGAGCGCTCGTACCGGAACCCGCGGCACAGGAGGGTGGGCCGCAAGTGGGTCGAGCTCATGTCCCGGTTGGAGGGCCCGGCGGTCACCACGCTGAACGTCGTCTTCGCCACGGACTGGCTCTCGGAGACCGACGACCTGCTCGAGGACCAGCTCGAGGCCGCCCACCCGCGCGGCGACTCACCGGCGCAGGTGGTCCCCAGCGGCCCCGCGTTCGCCAACGAGAACAACCTGCGCCTGTTCAACACGCTCATCTACTCCGCGCAGCACCGGCTCTCGATCTGCAGCCCGTACTTCGTCCCCGACGACTCGCTCCTGTACGCGGTGACGACGGCGGCGCAGCGCGGGGTCGACGTCGAGCTGTTCGTCTCCGAGCAGGGGGACCAGTTCCTCGTCCACCACGCCCAGCAGTCCTACTACGAGCAGCTCCTGACGGCGGGCGTGAAGATCTACCGGTACCCCAAGCCGTACGTGCTGCACGCGAAGCACTTCACGGTGGACAGCGCCGTGGCGGTCCTCGGGTCCTCCAACATGGACATGCGCTCGTTCTCGCTCAACCTCGAGGTCTCGCTCATGCTCCCCGGGGAGGAGATCGTGGCGCAGATGCGCGAGGTCGAGGACATGTACCGCGAGATCAGCAAGCCGCTGGACCTCGATGCATGGCGCAGCCGGCCGCTTCTGAGGCGCTACATCGACAACGTCGCCCGGCTCACCGCGACGCTGCAGTAGGCATCCGCGCCGCAGCGCTCAGGAGGCCGGGAACACCGAGCCGAGGGTGTCCAGGACCGCGAAGGCCTTTGTGCGGATCTCCTCGTACTCGTCGGCCGGGTCGGAGTCTGCCACGACGGCGCCGCCCACCCCGAGCGTGAGGCGCGTGGCGCCGTCGTGCGCGGCTCGCGCATCGGTGTGCTCCATGACGAGGGTGCGGATCACCACGGACAGGTCCGCGGCGCCCGTGCGGGAGAAGTAGCCGATCGCGCCCGAGTACACGCCGCGTGGCCCGGCTTCGAGGCGGTCGAGGATCTCCATCGTGCTGATCTTCGGCGCGCCCGTCATCGAACCGGGCGGGAAGGCGGCTGCGACCGCCTCCGCCCGCGAGGCGCCGGGCCGCAGGCGTGCGTCGATCGTGCTGACGAGCTGGTGCACCGTCGCGTACGACTCCACCGCGAACAGCCGCGACACCCCCACCGACCCCGGCACGGCGTGGTGGCTCAGGTCGTTGCGCAGCAGGTCGACGATCATGAGGTTCTCCGCGCGGTCCTTCGGGTTTGCGGCGAGCTCGCGCACGACGCCGGCGTCTTCCTCCGCGCTCGCACCCGGCCGGCGGCGTCGGGTGCCCTTGATCGGCTCGGCGCGGAGGGCGCCGTCGGCCGCGAGGGCCAGGAAGCGTTCCGGAGACGTGCTCGCGATGCTGAGGCCGCCGAACCGCGCGAAGGCCGCGAACGGGGCCGGGCTGCGGCGCCGGAGCGCGCGGTACGTGTCGAGGGGCACGACGGCGGTCTGGCCGCCGGGGGTGCCGCCGCCTCCTGGGAGCGTGGCTTCCAGAGTGGTGGTGAGGCAGACCTCGTAGGTGTTGCCCTCGGCGATCTCGGCCTGGGCGGCGCTGACCTTCGCCATGTAGGCCGCGGCGGAGTCCCGCGCCGCGAACACCGGCGCCGAGGTCACCTGGTGTGGTGTCGAGGTCACCCCGTGTGGCGCCGAGGTCACCCCGTGTGGTGCCGAGGTCACCCCGTCGGTGCCGGCGTCAATGGCGGCCGATGCTCTGTCGATCCACGAGCCCGCATCGGAGGACTCGAGGGCCAGGACCCAGACTTCCCCGTTCGCGTGGTCAAGGACTACGGCCCGCGCCGCGAAGAGGAGCTGGGCATCGGGGAGGCCTGCGTCGACGTCGGTGCCCCCGCACTCGCGTTTGAGTTCGTAGCCGAGGTAGCCGAGCCAGCCCAGCGCGAAGCCGCAATCGAGATCCGGCACGGCCGGCGCGGTCGCGTGGCCCCACGCGGTGTCGAGCCAGCGGAAGAACGGGCTGGGGAAGGTGGCCGTGACGGGCGTGGGCGTCGCGGGGCCGAACACCACTTCGTTGGTTCCACGCCGGTGGGCCATGCGGCGGCCGAGCTGACCGCCGTCGTCGGCCATGATGCTGAAGCGGCTGCGCGGGCGGGCGTGACGCCCGGACGGGGTGACTTCGGCGTCAGACGGGGTGACGTCGGCGTCAGACGGGGTGATCTCGGCGCCAGTGGGGGTGACTTCGGCGTCAGACGGGGTGACTTCGGCGTCAGAGGCGTCGAGCCAGACCGCGTGCTCCGAGTCCCCGAAGAGCTCCGCGAAGAGCCGCTCGGCATCGGGCCTGGCCGGCACCCGGCGCACGACGACGCCCGCGGACTCCCGCTCGGAGCGCTCCGGTGCCAGCAGGTCGCGGAGGGCCGGCAGCTCGGTCAGGGCGGCCAGGACCTGCTCGGTGGACCCTTCGGGCCGGTCGGGGGTGCCCCCAGCGCTCCCGACGACGACCGCGGCAGCCGCGCGCACGTCGTCGTCCGCGAGCCACACGTCCTCCTGCGCCGCCCAGCGGTCCCAGTGCGGGGCGTACGTCTCGCCGTCGCGCTCGAGCGCGCGGCGCTTGCGCTCCGCGGCCTCGGCCTCGACCCACACAACCGCGTCGCAGAACGCGCGGAGCCGTGCCGCGCCCGCGCCCACCCCCTCGAGCACGACGACGTCGGCCGGCTCGGTGACCCGCTCCTCGCCGTCGATGCCGGCAGCCCAGTCCCACGCGCGCCATCTGGCGGCCTCGCCGCGCCTCAGCGGCGCCAGGATCCCGGCTGCGCAGCGCTCGATCCCGGCCGCAAGGCCGTCCCAGCCGGGGTAGACGTCCTCGAGGTGCACGAGCGCCACCGTGCGGTGGGTGCGGAGCGCCGCGGCCAGTTCTACGGCGAGGGAGGTCTTCCCGGCGCCGGAGCGGCCGTCGACGGCGATGACGGCCGGGGTGCGCGCCGGGCCGTGGTGCGCGGAGGGCACGTGCTCAGGCGCCGGCGAGCTGCTGGTCCCGGAACGCGAGCTCGCCCCGCACATGGGCGACGATGCCCGGGACGGCCGCCGCAATGAGTTTCCAGGTGAGCTCGAAGTCGCTCTGGTCCCCGAACCAGGGGTCTTCGATGCCCTGGTCGAGGTGGTCGAGTTGGGCCACCTCGGGGTCGAACGCGCGGAGCATCCGGATCTTGTCCTCGGTGCCAGCCGGGGCGCTCTGGCGGAGGTGGCCGTAGTGGTCGACGTCGAGGGCGAGGATGAGCTCGCGCTCGATGAACCATGCGCGCTCGAACTGCCGGGCGACATGCACGGCGGCGCGGAGGCCGTGGCCGTCGAGGACGCGCGCCGCGCGGGGGTCGATGGGACGCCCCACCTCGTAGTTCGTGGTGCCCGCGGAGTCGACGACGGCGACCTCGCCGAGGCCTGCTGCGCGCAGGGCGTCGGTGAGCATGAACTCGGCCATGGGAGAACGGCAGATGTTCCCGGTGCAGACCGTGATGATCCGGTAGGGGCTCGCCGTCGGGTTCATGTCACCAAGCATAGGGTCGACGAGGGGGTCGGACGGAATCCTGCCGCAGCGCTGGGCATCACACGAGCGCGAGGAGCGCGCCGACGCCGACGAAGAGGACCCCGAACACGCGGTTGAGGACGGTCTGGCCGTGCTCGCTCCGCGTGAACCGCTGGAAGCTCTTGGCCGCGAGCGCGAAGAAGAACCACATGACCAGGATGTCCACGATCACGATCGTGATCCCGATGACGAGGTACTGGCTCCACATCGGGAGGTCGGGCCGCACGAACCCGGGGATGAACGCGAGGAAGAAGACGATCGCCTTCGGATTGAGCAGGTTGACCCAGAGCCCGCGCTGGAACATCGACCATGCCGGCTCGTTGGCGAGCGCGGCGGCCGCCTCCTGGGAGGTGTCGGGCCTGCTGAAGAACTGCCGCACGCCGAGGTACACGAGGTACGCGGCCCCGAGGTACCGGATCACGTTGAACGCCAGCGGCGAGCTGGCCACGATGACGCCGAGCCCGGCCGCCACGATCGCCAGGTGCACGATGAGGGCCGCCTGCTGCCCGAGGACGCCCCAGATGGAGCGGCGGAACCCGGAATTGAGCGAGTTGCTCATGGTGTTGATGGCACCCGCACCGGGCGTGAAGCTGATCAGCAGGCAGGCGCCTACGAGGGCGCCCCAGAGGGAAATCGGCACCCTACAAGCGTAGGGCCGCCGCGCGGTGGTCCGGACCGCGCGAGGGCTACGCTCGGGCGACGACCTCCCCATTGGGGATGAGGAACCAGCCGTCGGAGGACGAGCCCCAGCGGTGCCAGCCGGATGCGATGCGCTCGAGGTCTGCCTGGTCGGCGAACCCGTACTCGAGGGCCTGCTCCGCGAACGCCGAGTGGAGCACCCTCTCGCTCCACACGCGTGCCTGCCACGCCCGCTGCTGGGGCGTCGCGTAGAGCCAGTTGCTGCTCGACGGTGCCACGTCGGTGAACCCCGCCTCCTGCATCCAGCTCACGAGCCGCCGCCCGGCGTCGGGCTCGGCGCCGTTGCGCCGCGCGATCCGCTGGTACAGCTCCATCCACTCGTCGAGTTCTTCGATCTCCGGGTACCAGCTCATCCCGTGGAAGTCGGCGTCGCGCACCGCGACCATCCCGCCGGGCTTGGCCACGCGCCGCATCTCACGCAGCGCGGCGACGGGGTCCGTGAGGTGCTGGAGCACCTGGTGCGCGTGGACGACGTCGAACGACTCGTCCTCCAGGTCGAGGTCGTACACGTTCCCCGCGGTGAAGGAGGTGTTCCCAACGCCGCGCTCCTCGGCGAGCGCCCTCGCCTGGGCGACGATGTCCTCGGAGCGGTCCAGCCCGACCACCTCGCCGGGGGCGACGAGGAGCGCGAAGTCGCACGTGATGCTCCCGGGCCCGCACCCGACGTCGAGCACCCTGAGCCCAGGCGTGAGGTGCGGGATGAGGAACGCTGCCGAGTTCTCCGCGGTGCGGGAGGCATGCGCCTTCACGACGCTCTCATGGTGGCCGTGGGTGTAGACGTCGTCAGGGGTGCGCGAGGTGCTGTCCGGGCCGCTCATGGCACCACGTTACAAGAGGGTGTGAAGTTCGCTACGAAAGGCCGGTTTTCGCGGGGGATGGACTCGCCCTCCCGGTACCGTTGAAGGCGAATCATATACGACTGCTCGGGCAACGGTGCCCCCGCGTCTGAGAGGAGCGCCGAATGTCCCTGGTCGAGAGTTCGAACAACCACACCCGCCGCCTCCGCCGCCGGGGCGGACGCATGCACCTCGGCGAGGACATCCTCCTCGCCCGCCACGGCAGCAACATCTCGAGCCTGCGCCTGGACCGCCGCGCGAACCGCATGGTCGCCACCCTCCACGACGGCTCCATCGACTGCGCCTCGAACTCCCTCCTCCCGGTCCACCCGAGCCCGCTGGCCCGGATCGGGCAGCAGATCCAGGCGGTGCGCGAGGACAAGGCCTCCGTGAGCCGCGCCGAGATCCGCACCCTGGTCAAGTTCAGCGCCATCTGGCTCGCGATCAGCGTGCTCTTCACCGCCGGCGTGATCGCGCTCGCCCTCACCACCGGCAGCAGCGAAGCCCTCAACAGCGCCGCGTTCTACCCCGCCTACTGACCCGCGCGGAGCCCGTCGACCCGCGCCCCGGGCGGCCGGACCGAAACGTGGACGGCACCGGCCGGCGGTGAGGCGCCTCGCTAGGCTGTGACGGTGACCCCCGCCGCCCCGCCTGCGACCGCATGGAACCCCCGACTGGCCCTCCTCGTCGCGGCCACGTTCTTCATGGAGTTCCTCGACGGAACGGCGCTGGCGACCGCGATGCCCGCCATCGGCAACGAATTCGGGGTCGCGCCGGCGGACGTGAACGTCGCGATGACCTCCTACCTTGTCACCGTGGCGATGGGGATCCCATTCAGCGCCTGGCTCGCGGAGCGCTTCGGCCCCCGCCGCGTCTTCTCCGCGGCGATCGCGGTCTTCACGCTCGCCTCCCTCGCCTGCGCCCTGAGCCCCACGCTGGGGGCGCTCACGGCCTTCCGCGCGGTCCAGGGGTTCGGCGGGGCCATGATGGTCCCCGTCGGGACGCTCGTGGTGCTGCGCGGCACGCCCAAGGACGAGCTGCTCAAGGCCACCGCGTTCCTCGTGTGGCCTGGCCTCCTCGCACCGGTCCTCGCGCCGCTGGTCGGGGGCGCCCTGACGCAGTACCTCTCGTGGCACTGGATCTTCCTCGTCAACCTCCCCCTCGGCGCTGCCGCACTGGTGGCCGCCCTGCGCCTCGTCCCCCGGGGCGGCGGCGATCCCTCCCGCCGGCTCGACTGGCCCGGCCTCGCGTTCACGACGGCGGGCGTCGCGGCCGTCGTCGTCGGCCTCGAGCTGCTCGGGCACGCGGGGGAGCTTCTCTGGGGCGGCGCCGCGCTCGCGGCGGGCATCGCGGCGCTGGCCGCGGCCGTCGCGTGGATGCGGCGCGCCGACTCGCCCCTGTTCGACTTCTCGGTCCTCGGAGTGCGCACCTTCAGGGCCACGCAGACCGGCGGCTTCGCCTACCGGCTCACGATCTCCTCCGTCCCGTTCATGCTCCCGCTCATGCTGCAGGACGGGTTCGGATGGGACCCGGTCCGGGCCGGCTTCATGGTCGCGGCCGTGTTCGTGGGGAACATCGGGATCAAGCCGGCCACGACGCCGCTCATCCGCCGCCTAGGCTTCAAGCCCGTGCTGGTCGGGGCGGCCGCTGCGTCCGCAGTGACCTTCGCCCTGTGCGCCCTCGCGACCCCCGCATGGCCCGACGCCCTCCTGTTCGCGGTCCTCGTGGCCTCGGGCGTGTTCCGCTCCATCGGCTTCTCGGCCTACATGACGGTCCAGTACGCCGACGTGGCGCCGGACCGGATGCCCAGCGCCAACGCCATCTCGAACACCCTGGTCCAGCTCGCCCACGCGCTCGGGGTCGCGGTCGGCGCGCTGCTGATCCGCTTCGCCGCGCAGGCGATGGGCGACGTCGCGGGGGCGGCTGCCGCCGACCCCGCGGCACCGTACCGGGTCGCCTTCGCCGCCATCGCCGTGATCATGCTGCTCTCGGTGGCGGACAGCGCGTTCCTCCCGCGCCACGCCGGGACCGAGGTGAGCGGGCGGCGGTAGCCGCGCGGCGGCGTCGTGCGCGGGCGCCCCGCCCCGTACGCCTACCGCGGACTTGAGTCTGGTCGACTCAACTTCATTTGACACGTGAGGCTGCCCGCGTAGACTTGAGTGTAGATCGCTCAACTTGATCCAGGCTGGGCGAGTGCAGTCCGATCAGCATCAGCAGGAGGAACCTATGTCCCGTGCAGTAGGCATCGACCTCGGCACCACCAACTCCGTCGTGTCCGTCCTCGAGGGCGGTGAGCCGACGGTCATCGCCAACGCCGAGGGCGGCCGCACCACGCCGTCCGTCGTCGCGTTCTCCAAGACGGGCGAGGTCCTCGTCGGCGAGATCGCCAAGCGCCAGGCCGTCAACAACATCGACCGCACCATCGCCTCGGTCAAGCGCCATATGGGCACCGACTGGTCGATCAACATCGACGACAAGAAGTACACGCCGCAGGAGATCTCCGCGCGCATCCTCATGAAGCTCAAGAACGACGCCGAGTCGTACCTGGGCGAGAAGGTCACCGACGCGGTCATCACCGTCCCGGCCTACTTCAACGACGCCGAGCGCCAGGCCACCAAGGAGGCCGGCGAGATCGCGGGCATGAACGTCCTGCGCATCATCAACGAGCCCACCGCGGCCGCGCTCGCGTACGGCCTCGACAAGGGCAAGGAGGACGAGCTCATCCTCGTCTTCGACCTCGGCGGCGGCACGTTCGACGTCTCCCTCCTCGAGGTCGGCAAGGACGAGGACGGCTTCTCGACCATCCAGGTCCGCGCCACTGCCGGAGACAACCGCCTCGGCGGCGACGACTGGGACCAGCGGGTCGTCGAGTACCTCCTCGGCCAGCTCAAGGTCAAGGGCATCGACCTCTCCAAGGACAAGATCGCCCTCCAGCGCCTCCGCGAGGCCGCCGAGCAGGCCAAGAAGGAGCTCTCGTCCTCGACGAGCACCAACATCTCGCTCCAGTACCTCTCCGTCACCCCCGACGGCCCGGTCCACCTCGACGAGTCCCTCTCCCGCGCGAAGTTCCAGGACCTCACCAAGGACCTGCTCGAGCGCACCAAGAAGCCGTTCCACGACGTGATCTCCGAGGCCGGCATCAAGGTCTCCGACATCGACCACGTGGTCCTCGTCGGCGGCTCGACCCGCATGCCCGCCGTCTCCGATCTCGTCAAGGAGCTCACGGGCGGCAAGGAGCCGAACAAGGGCGTGAACCCGGACGAGGTCGTGGCCGTGGGTGCCGCCCTGCAGGCCGGTGTCCTCAAGGGCGAGCGCAAGGACGTCCTCCTCATCGACGTCACCCCGCTCTCCCTCGGCATCGAGACCAAGGGCGGCGTGATGACCAAGCTCATCGAGCGCAACACAGCCATCCCGACCAAGCGTTCCGAGACCTTCACGACCGCGGACGACAACCAGCCCTCCGTGTCCATCCAGGTCTTCCAGGGCGAGCGCGAGTTCACCCGCGACAACAAGCCGCTGGGCACCTTCGAGCTCACGGGCATCGCCCCCGCCCCCCGCGGCGTCCCCCAGATCGAGGTCACCTTCGACATCGACGCCAACGGCATCGTGCACGTGTCCGCCAAGGACAAGGGCACGGGCAAGGAGCAGTCGATGACCATCTCGGGCGGCACCGCGCTGTCCAAGGACGACATCGAGCGCATGGTCGCCGACGCCGAGGCCCACGCCGCCGAGGACAAGAAGCGCCGCGAGGCCGCCGACACGCGCAACTCCGCCGAGCAGCTCGCGTACTCCGTGGACAAGCTCATCGCGGACAACTCGGACAAGCTGCCCGAGGAGGTCAAGACGGAGGTCAAGGCCGACGTCGACTCCCTCAAGAAGGCGCTTGAGGGCACGGACGACGACGCTGTGAAGACCGCGTTCGAGAAGCTCCAGCAGTCCCAGACCAAGCTCGGCGAGGCCATCTACTCGCAGGCCCAGTCCGGCGCGGCGGCGGGCGACGGCGCGCAGGCCGGAACGCACGACGCCGGCAGCAAGGCGGGTGCCGACGAGGACATCGTCGACGCCGAGATCGTGGACGAGGACGAGAAGAAGTAGCCATGGCCCCCCACGGAAACCAGAACGAGCACGAGCACGCGCGCGACTCCGAGGGGACCGGCGAGCGTCCTGAGCCGGTCATCCGGGACAACCGGAAGGTGGACCCGGTGACCGGCCAGGCGCGGCACCCCGAGCAGGACGGCGCCGCGGAGCACCCCGACCACGAGGACCTCCGTCCGGTGGACGAGGCCCACGACTCCGGCGACGCGCTGGCCCAGGCGGAGCAGATCCTCAGCGAGGCAGCGGCCGGCGAGGAGGTCGCCGCGCACGACGCCGTCATCGCCGAGCTGCGCAACGACCTGCTCCGGCTCCAGGCGGAGTACGTCAACTACCGGCGCCGCGTGGACCGCGACCGGGCAGTGGCGGGCGAGGTCGCCGTCATGGGCGTCCTCAACTCCCTCCTGCCGGTCCTGGACGACATCGACGCCGCACGCGCCCACGGCGACCTGACCGACGGGCCGTTCGCCTCCATCGCGGCGAAGCTCGAGTCGGTGCTCGCAAGCCAGGGCCTCGAGCGCATCGACGCCGCCGGCGTGGAGTTCGACCCGAACGTCCACGAGGCGCTCATCCAGCAGCCGGGCGAGGGCATCGACGTCGACACGGTCCAGCAGGTGCTCCGCACCGGCTACCGCACCAAGGCGCGGGTCCTCCGGGCGGCCCAGGTGATCGTGGCGACGCCGCAGGGCTGAGCCGCGGGTCTGACCCGCCCCCGTTTCGGGTACAGATGATGCGCGTCCACGCCCTTTCGGGTACGCGGGCCATCCGGTCCGCGTACCCGAAAGGGCGGTTCGCGGAGTCATCTGTACCCGAAACCGTAGGAAACTTGAAGCACTACTCGAACTAAGGAGCGAACTTGGCCAGTCAGGACTGGGTGGACAAGGACTTCTACGCCATTCTGGGCGTGCCCAAGGACGCCTCCGCGGCGGACATCAAGAAGGCCTACCGCAAGCTCGCTCGGAAGTACCACCCGGACACCAACGCCGGGGACCTCGAGGCCGAGAAGAAGTTCAAGGACATCACCGAGGCGCATCACGTCCTCTCCGATCCGGAAGAACGCCAGCAGTACGACGCCATCCGGGCGATGGGCGGTGCGCGCTTCGCGCCAGGCGGTGCCGGCGGCGCCGGGTCGGCCGGGTTCGAGGACCTCTTCGGCGGCCTCTTCGGCGGCGGCACCGGACGGCACTCGCGCGGCTTCTCGACCGGCAACATCCCGCCCGAGTTCGCAGACCTGTTCGGCGGCGGCTTCGGCGGGGGAGGGGGCTTCCAGGCCCCGCCCCAGCGCGGCGCGGACCGTGAGGCGACGACGACGATCTCCTTCGCCGGATCCATCCGCGGCACCACCATCGGCCTGCGCGAGCCCAGCGGCGAGGTCATCGACGTCCGGATCCCCGCGGGCATCCGAGACGGGCAGAAGGTCCGCGTCCGCGGCAAGGGCGCCCCGGGTTCCGGCGGCGCCGGGGACCTCATGGTGACCGTCCACGTCACGCCTCACCCCTTCTTCGCCCGCGAGGGCGACAACCTGCGCATCCACGTCCCCGTCACGTTCGACGAGGCCGTCCTGGGTGCCCAGATCGACGTGCCCACCGTCGACGGCCCGACCGTGAAGATGAAGGTCCCCGCCGGGACCAGCTCCGGGCGCACGCTGCGCCTCAAGGGCAAGGGCGTCAAGACCTCCAAGGGCGCAGGCGACCTGCTGGTGACCATCGACGTCGTCGTGCCCCAGAACCTCTCGAAGGAAGCCGAGGAGGCCGTGCGGGCCTTCGCTGAGGCGACCGCCAAGAACGGCCAGTCCGACCCGCGCGCCCACCTTGCGGAGAAAGCGAGGCTCTAGGCCATGGCCATCGACCCGTACGCGCCGATCTTCGTGATCTCCGTGGCGGCGGAGCTGGCCGAGATGCACCCCCAGACCCTCCGGCAGTACGACCGTCTGGGGCTCGTCTCGCCGTCGCGGCAGCCGGGCCGCCAGCGCCGGTACTCCCAGCGCGACGTCGAGATGCTCCGCGAGGTGCAGCGCCTGTCCAAGGACGGCGTGTCCCTCGAGGGGATCAAGCGCATCCTCGAGCTCGAGAACCAGGTCGCCGCGCTCCAGTCGCGCGTCGCCGAACTCCAGGCCGATCTCGCAGACGCCCAGCGCCGCGGCCCCGACCCGCGGCGGGTCTTCGCCGCGGGCATCGCGGGCGACGTGGTCACCCTGGCCCGCGGGCAGCGCCCGCAGCCGCCGTCCCAGGCGATCGTCCTGTGGCGGCCCCACCACAAGTAGTCCTCGCCCAAGGTTCGCCCAACGTTCACCCGCAGATCCCGCTCCAGTGCGGTCCCTGCGCCGCGCGCCGTCGTACGTTCGAGGCGTGAGTGACCGTCAGAGCGAGGAGCCCCGCATGAGCGCCAGCCAGCACCCCGTCGTCCTCCCGGCCGAGGCCATCCAGGCCGGAGACGAAGCCGTCGTGGACGCCAACGTCGACGTCGTCAATGCCATGTACGAGGAGCTGCTCGACGAGCGGGAGATCGCCACCACCGCTCTGCGCAGCTACTATGTCGACTTCTACCTGACCCAGCTGCTCGACGGTGGCTTCGCCCAGTACATCTTCAGCTCGGGCGACCGCCGCGGAGTCGACGGCCTGGTCCGCGACGGCCTGCGCGAGATGGGCGCCGCCCGGCACGCCGAGCTCTTCGAGGCGTTCACGGCCGCCTTCGAGGCCCTCTCGGAGGAGGACGCCGAGGCGTACCTGGACGGCGACGACGACGCCTCCGACGCCGTGCGGTCCCTTGAGGAGCTCGACGACCGGTTCGAGAAGGTCCTCGAGGATGAGGACATCGTGGCGCTCAATGCCGCGTGGCTGCGGGGCCAGGAGGGCCTCCTCGTCCTGGACGACGACGCGATCGAGGACGAGATCGCGCGCCGGGTGGGCCTCATCGAGGACCTCGAGGAGCGCCGCGCGGCGGCCCAGGACGACCTGGAGGACCTTCCCGACTTCGAGATCGTGATCCGCGAGCTGTGCGACGTGGCGGGCCACGAGCTGGTGGCCATCACGATGGGCGACCCGAACTACCTCCACCACGGCATCAAGACCCTCGCCTGGCGCTTCACCACCGACCATGGCGAGTACGCGATGGTCGAGGAAGGCGACGAGGCGTTCATGATCGACGTGGCCGACGGGAAGATCCTCGCCGCGGTCGAGTTCGAGGAGCTCGACGACGGTGACGACTGGGACCTCGGCGAGGACAGCGGCCAGCCCCTCGACGGGGGTGCTGGCGCAGGCCGCGAGGAGCAGCCGACGCGCTGAGGCTGGACAGCGTGCACCCGCACGATCAGGACCTGTGAGGCCCTGGCGTGCGGGTGCGTGGTTCCGGCGTGTGGCTGCGTCCTTCCGCTGCGGCTAACCCGCGTACTGCGGGCAGGCCTCGTTCGAGCAGCCCTTGTCGCGGGGAACCCAGTTGTCGCCGTCCTGCTGCCACACGATATGGCGGTGCTGCCCGCACAGCTCGCAGGCTGGTGCAACGAAGCTGTGCTTCTCTTCTTCCGTGTACGTGCGGAAGCCACTCATGGTTGGTTCCTCCTAGTACCGTCCGGGGGACCCCAGCCTACTCCCGGGCCCGGCACGCGGCCAGCACCCACGGCCCTGCTGCCATCGGTCTTCCCGCTGCGCTACTTCAGCGCCGAGGTGATCATCGTCCCGTCGGCCCCGACCACGTACCAGACGCCTGCCACGGCCTGGCCGTTGACCTGCCCGGGCCCGGTGTCCTTCTGGTAGTAGTAGATGGGCATGCCGTTCAGGGTCACCTGGTTCTTGCCGTCAGGCGTCTTGATGCTGCCGACTGTAGCCGTGACGCCGTCAAGCTTCGGCGACTCGGACGAGATGACCGGCGGCCAGAGCGTGATGCAGCCGCCCGTGCACGCGCTCACCGTCGCGCCCTTATTGTCCCGCGTGTAGTAGTAGACCGTCATCCCCTTCTCGTCGACGATGATCTTCTGCCCGCCCACGGTGGCGGTCTTGAGCTCGACCTCGCCGCCGGCCTGGGCCGACGATGACCCCGACGATGACCCGGACGACGACGACCCGCCCGAACCGTAGGCGTCGCCTCCGCCCGCCGCCGAGCTCGAGGCCGCCGAGCTCGACGCGCCCGAGGAGGACGCCGGGGACGACGAGCCGGAGGTGCCTCCGCCGCTTCCGCCGCCGCAGCCGGCAAGGGCCAGCGAGGACGCCGCGGTGAACGCTGCCAGGACCAGTGCTGCTCGCTTGTTCATGGTTCCGCCTCTCCTTCGACGCGGCGCTCCGCCGCTGCCAGTCATACGTCGCCGGGCGGACAATGGTTCACATCCCGGAGGATTTCCGTCCTTTCCCAGGAGCGGTTGAACCGATCCGGGTCCTGCGTCGTGTGAACCGGCGAGGAGGTCGCGATGCCCATGGACGAGGACGCCGTCGCGGCGCTGTACCGCGACCACGCGGCGGCGCTGCGCCGGTTCGCTCGCGGCGCCGTGGGCAGCGAGGAGGCGGAGGAGATCGTCCAGGAGGCCATCATCCGAGTGTGGCGGCACGCCCCGGACGGGACCCAGGGGCTGCGGCCGTACCTGTACAGGACGGTCCGCAACCTCATCGTCGACCAGCATCGGCTCGCCGGCCGCCGACCCCGCACGGTGGCGCCGCTCGACGACGAGGGAGGCTTCGCCGCGGCCGGCGGGGAGCGCTTCGACGAGCTCCTCGACCGGGTGGTGATGGAGGAGGCGCTCGCGCGGCTCACCCCGGACCACCGGCAGGCCCTCGTCGCCGTGCA
The DNA here is from genome assembly GCF_002224485.1 of Sinomonas sp. R1AF57. GTDB lineage: Bacteria > Actinomycetota > Actinomycetes > Actinomycetales > Micrococcaceae > Sinomonas > Sinomonas flava. The sequence goes on along the minus strand of NZ_CP022463.1, from coordinate 2,943,595 downwards.
CTACCGCCGCCTGAGCGTCGCGGAGGCGGCCCGCGAGCTCGGTGTCCCCACCGGGACGGTCAAGTCCCGGTGCTTCTACGCGCTCAAGGCGCTCCGCGCCGCGCTCGACGAGATGGGGGTGGAGAGGTGAACCCCAGCCACGACGACCTGCGCATGTCCCTCGGGGCCTACGTCCTGGGCGCCCTCGAAGCCGGCGAGGCCCGGGACGTTGAGGCGCACCTCGCCGGGTGCCCGGCCTGCCGCGCCGAGCTCGCCTCCCTCGAGACCCTCCCCGCACTGCTCGATGCGGTCCCCGTGGAGCGCGCCGAGGCGCTAGCGCACGACGGCGGCCGCGCGCCCGAGCCGGCCGCCGCGCCGGGTGCGCTGCTCGCCCGAGTGGCCCGGCGGCGTCGTGCGCGGACCCTTGCGTGGGGCGGTGCCCTCGCGGCCGCCGCGGCAGGCTTCTTCGCGGCGGGGGTCGCCCTCGGGCCCGCGGTCGGCAACGGGCCTGGGCCTGCGGCGCAGCCCGTGCCGAGCCCGTCCGCGACCACGGCGCCGGCGGCGACCCTCACCCTCACGAGTGACGACGGCGCTCGTGTGGACCTCGCGCTGGTGCGGAAGGCCTGGGGTACGCAGCTGGACCTGACGTGCCGGGGCATGCCCGAGGCCGGTGCGTTCAGCGTGTGGGTCGTGGCGGCGGACGGCGCGTCCCAGCAGGCGGGCAGCTGGAGTTCCGCCGGATACCAGGGCCGAGCCGTGCTCACCGGCGCCACGTCGTTCCAGCTCGCGTCCATCCGCACCATCGAGATCCGCGACGAGACGCAGCGCACGGTAGCCAGCGCTGCCGTCAGCTGAGGCTCGCCGAAGTCCTTCCCGACACCCCCTTGACCGGCTGTGATCCCTCCCACTACCGTCTGTTATATATCAGTTGTATGAACAGTTCGGATGACCCGAAGGATCGACCATGACTGCAACGCCGACCCTCACCCGCCCGGTCCCCGCCGCGGCCGCGCCCTCACCCGTCTCCGCCCATTCCGCGGTGCTCACGCTCGCCTGCCCGCAGCGCACCGGGATCGTCCACGCCGTGTCCCGCTTCCTCGTCGAGCGGGGCTTCGACATCACCGAGCACCAGCAGTTCGACGACCGCGTGGAGGGCACGCTCTACCTGCGCACCGCCTTCGGGTCGGAGGGGACGGTCGACGCCGAGGCCCTCGCCGCCGAGTTCGCGGAGACGGCCGCGCACTTCGGCATGGACTACACGTTCCACCCGGCAGCGCCGCCGCGTGTCCTCGTGATGGTGTCCAAGCTCGACCACTGCCTCCACGACCTCATCTACCGGTGGAAGGCGGGGAACCTCGCGGCGGAGCTCGTCGCCGTCGTCTCCAACCACCCCGACCTCCGCCCCATGGCCGAGGCGGCGGGCCTGCCGTTCGTCCACATTCCCGTCACGGCCGGGACCAAGCCGCAGGCAGAGGCCGAACTGCTGGAGGTCGTTGACGCCTACCGCGCGGACCTGGTGGTCCTGGCCCGCTACATGCAGGTCCTCTCCGACGGCCTCTGCCGGAAGCTCGCCGGACGGGCCATCAACATCCACCACTCGTTCCTGCCCGGCTTCAAGGGCGCCAAGCCCTACCACCAGGCGCACGCCCGCGGCGTCAAGCACATCGGCGCCACCGCCCACTACGTGACCGCAGACCTCGACGAGGGGCCGATTATCGAGCAGGAGGTCATCCGGGTGGACCACCGGCTCGCCCCGCAGGACCTCGCCACCGTGGGCCGCGACGCCGAGACGCTCGCCCTCGCCCGCGCCGTGCGCTGGCACGCCGAGAAGCGGGTGCTCCTCAGCGGCCACCGCACCATCGTCTTCCCCTGACCCCCTGATCTTCCACGAACTCCAAGGAGCCCACTATGCCTTCACCACGCGTTGTCATCATCGGAGCCGGCATCGTCGGCGCCAACCTCGCCGACGAGCTCACGTCGCGGGGCTGGACGGACATCACGGTCCTCGACAAGGGGCCGATCCCGATGACCGGCGGCTCGACCTCCCACGCCCCGGGCCTGGTCTTCCAGACCAACTCGTCCAAGACCATGACCGAGTTCGCCGCCTACACCGGGCGCAAGCTCGCGTCCCTCACGCGGCCGGGCTTCTCGGCCTTCAACCGGGTCGGCGGCCTCGAGATCGCCACGAGCGAGCGCCGACTCGCCGAGCTCAAGCGGCGCCACGGCTGGGCGACCGCGTGGGGCGTCGAGGCCCGGCTCGTGGACCCGGCCGAGGCCAAGGCCCTCCACCCGCTCATCGACGAGAGCATCGTCCTGGGCGGCCTGCACCTGCCCGGCGACGGGCTCGCCTCGTCGCTGCTCGCCGTCGAACTCCTGCGCGAACGGGCCCAGGAGCGCGGCGCGAAGTTCGTCGGCGGCGTGGAGGTCACCGGCGTCGAGCGGTCGGGTGGCCGAGTCACCGGCGTGCGGACGGGCGACGACGTGGTCCCCGCCGACATCGTGATCTCCGCCGCGGGGTTCTGGGGACCCGCACTCGGGGAGCTCGTCGGCATGCGCGTCCCGCTCGTGCCCATGGCGCACCAGTACATCAGGACGACCCCGGTGCGCGAGCTCGCCGAGCAGGCCGACGGCGTTGCGCTCGGCGGCAGCCACGTCCTCGGCACCGGCAACAGCGCGATGCTGCCGATCCTGCGCCACCAGGACGCCGGCCTGTACTTCCGCCAGCACGGCGAGTCCGTCGGCATCGGCTCCTACGACCACCGCCCGATCGCCGTCGGCTACGACGAGCTCCCGGCCGTGGACGGGAAGGAGATGGGCGAGCACTCGATGCCGTCCCGGCTCGAGTTCACCCCCGAGGACTTCGAGCGGGCGTTCAAGGCCACCAAGCAGCTCCTGCCCGGCGTCGAGGGCACTGGGATCGCGGATGCCTTCAACGGGATCTTCTCCTTCACCCCGGACGGCGGCTCGCTCGTGGGCGAGTCCCCCGAGGTGCGCGGCTTCTTCATCGCCGAGGCCGTGTGGGTGACCCATTCGGCCGGCGTCGCGAAGGCCGTGGCCGAGCTCCTCGTCGACGGCCAGTCCAGCACCGACATCCATGAGCTCGACGTCGCGCGGTTCGAGGAGATCCAGCTGACGGACGAGTACGTCCTGGAGACCTCCAAGCAGAGCTTCGTCGAGGTCTACGACATCAAGCACCCGCTCGAGCCGCGCCAGTCGCCCCGGGGGCTGCGCGTCTCGCCGTTCCATGCGCGCCAGCGCGAGCTCGGCGGGTTCTTCCTCGAGGCCGCCGGGTGGGAGCGCCCGCAGTGGTACGAGGCAAACCGCGCGCTGCTCGACACCCTCCCGGCCGAGTGGCAGGCCCCGGCACGCGACGAGTGGTCCGCCCAGTTCGACTCGCCCATCGCCGCCGCCGAGGCCCACGCGACGCGCACGAACGTGGCCATGTACGACATGACGGCGCTCAAGCGGCTCGAGGTCTTCGGCCCTGGCGCCCTCCGGCTCCTCCAGCGGCTCACCACCGGCCAGATCGACAAGAGCATCGGGTCGGTGACCTACACGCTCATGCTCACCGAAGCCGGCGGGATCCGCTCCGACCTGACCGTGGCCCGCATCTCCGAGGACCTGTTCCAGGTCGGCGCCAACGGCGGCCAGGACCTCGACTACCTCACCCGCGAGGCCGCGGACCAGACGGCCGCGTCCCCGGCCGAGTGGGTCCAGGTCCGCGACACGACCGGCGGAACGTGCTGCGTCGGCGTGTGGGGCCCGCGGGCCCGCGACCTCGTCCAGCCGCTCACCCCGGCGGACCTGACCAACAACGGCCTCAAGTACTTCCGCGCGGTCTCGACGACGATCGCGGGCATCCCCGTCCGCGTCATGCGCCTCTCCTACGTGGGCGAGCTCGGCTGGGAGATCTACACCTCTGCCGAGTACGGCCAGAAGCTCTGGGACGCCCTGTGGGGCGCCGGCGAGAAGCTCGGGGTCATCGCCGCAGGCCGCAGCGCCTTCAACAGCCTGCGCCTCGAGAAGGGGTACCGCTCGTGGGGCGGGGACATGACCACCGAGCACAGCCCGATCGAGGCAGGCCTCGAGTTCGCCGTCCGCCCTGCCAAGGGCGACTTCGTCGGCAAGGCGGCCTTCGAGGCCGCCGCGTCCGCCGCCGCTGACGCGGCGCCGGCGCGTCGCCTCCGCTGCCTCACGGTCGACGACGGCGCGTCCATGGTCCTCGGCAAGGAGCCCGTCTACGTCGACGGGGCCCTCGCCGGCTACGTGACGAGCGCGGCGTTCGGCCACACGGTCCGCAAGCCGGTGGCCTACGCCTGGCTGCCCGGTGGGGTCGAGGTCGGGGACGCGGTGGAGATCGAGTACTTCGGCACGCGGATCGCCGCGACGGTCCAGGCCGAACCGCTCGTGGACCCGGAGATGGCGAAGATCCGCGCCTGACCTCCACAGCGGCCACACGCCCCGTCGGATGCTTGTCCGGCGGGGCGCGTGCCATGCGGGGGCCAAAAGCCTCTGGGAAACCAGCAGGGACGCGCCCACCGTGGGGACTATGGGCACGAGGATGGCGAAGCCCGTCGCAGCAGCCGCGGCGGTGGCCTGCGTCCTGCTGGCAGGCTGCGTTGGCCAGCCCTCGGGCGGACAGTCCGGGACTGCCTCGACCAGCGGGGCGGCGACCCAGACGGCGACGGCGAGCCAGAGCGCGACGGCGACCAGTTCGCCGTCGTCCGCAACACCCTCCCCAGACACCGACGAGACGGCGCCGCCGCAGAACGGCGACCGCGTGATCTCCTCCGTCGTGCGGCAGGACTGGGGCGTCCCCGAGACGGGGTCGCCGTGGAGCATCGCGCACGAGGTGCACCCGCCGATCGCCCAGCCGCCCGAGCCCGGCCTGCCGTACCTCTACAGCATCGGCGTCGGGGCCCATCCGACCGGGGAGAGCCGGCCCTACGACCAGATCAGCTTCCGCTTCAAGGGCGCGTTCCCCGGCTACACCGTCGAGTACGTGCCCGCACTCGTGCAGGACGGCAGCGGCGCCACCATCCCGATGCCCGGGACGGCCGCAGTCCTGCGCGTCCGCTTCAACCCCGCACAGGCGCACACCGAGGACGGCACGGCGAGCACGATCGTCTCCGCCCCGCCCGGCGCCGTCGGCTACCCGGCCATCGCCAGCTACGCCGGTGCCGGCGACTTCGAGGGCTACGTGACCTACGGCGTGGGCGTGGGCCGTGCCGGGGCGGCCGGACAGAGCCAGGTGCGTGTCATCGAGGTGGAGAAGATCGAGCAGGGCCAGCACCTCTACGTCGTCGCGGTGCAGGTGGACCGCACGCCGTGGACGGGCTAGCAGCCCCGGGCGCGGCGGCCTGAAACCGGCCTGACGCCGGCCGGTCTACAGGGCCGCGCGGACGAGGTCCTCGAAGTGCGTCACGTGCTCCTCCGCGAGTGCGGCTGCGCGGGCGGGGTCGCCGTCGATGATCGCCTTGAGCAGCCCGGCGTGCTCGTGCACGTTGCCCGTGATGGGGGCGAGGCCCGCCAGGACGAAGTTCCACATGCGCTGCGAGAGGCTGAAGTACTGGATGAGCGTGGCCTCGACGTACGAGTTGCGCATCGTGGCGTAGATGGCGTGATGGATCCGCTCGTCGAGGTCCATCGAGTCCTGGTTGGATGCGGCGCCGTCGCGGGAGAGCTCGTCGAGGCACGCACGCAGGACTGCGCGGTCGTCGTCGGTCACGTGCTCGGCCGCCTTGCGCGCGGCGAAGGCCTCGAGCACCCGGCGCGCATCGGAGATGGCCCGCAGGTCCTTGATGTTCACCTCGGAGATGATGGTCCCGCGGCGCGGGTAGACCGTGAGCATGCGGTCCGACTCCAGCCGCTTGACCGCCTCGCGCATGGGGGTGCGGCCCACGCCGAGCTCGCGCATGAGCGCGTCCTCGTCGAGAGCGGATCCGGGGGGAAGGCGCATGTCGATGATGCGTTCGCGCAGCTCCACGTACGCATGCTCGGCCAGCGTGCGGCCTGCTGTATTGGCAGTTCCCACACCCTAGATATATCAGATGTATGGCTAAATGCGCTCGGCCGTGAGGTCGAAGATCACGCGCCCCGCGGTCAGGGCCTTGTTCTCGAAGCTCGTCAGCACCCGGCCCTCGAAGCGCGGCGCCCAGCCACCCACCTCGTCGGACTCGCCCGTGGCCTCGCAGTCGACCCCGGAGGCCCACGCGGCGGTGAGCGGGCTCGCGGGACCCGAGCGCTCGCCGTCGTGCGCGTTGCGGAAGTCCGGCGAGGCGGCGACGACGTCGCGCATCTGCTGCGCATAGGAGGACCAGTCGGTCGCGAGCCGCCACAGGCCGCCCGGAGCGAGGGCCCTCGCGGCGAGCTCGGCGAAGGAGTCCTTCACCATGCGCCGCTTGTGGTGCTTGGCCTTGTGCCACGGGTCGGGGAAGAAGACCCAGAGCTCGGCAACGGAGCCCGCGGGGAGCATCGAGCCGAGGACCTCGGGAGCGTTCGCCTGGGCCACGCGCACGTTCGTGAGTCCGCGCTGGGCGATGCGCAGGAGGGTGTTCGCGAGGCCGGGCCGGTAGACCTCGACGGCGAGGAAGTCCCTCTCCGGGTTGGCCTCGGCGGCGGCGACCACAGCCTCGCCCAGCCCCGAGCCGATCTCGACGACGAGCGGCGCCTCACGCCCGAACTCCGCCGCCGCGTCGAACACGTAGTCCGGGTGCACCGAGGTGTCCGCGACGTGCCGGGGGACGTCGACGACGAAGGCGTCGGCATGCTGGTCCCATGCCGCCTGCCGCCGGCCCTGCAGCCTGGTGCCGCGGCGCACGAAGCTCACGGGCTGCCGCCGGTAGGTGCCGAAGGAGGCCTGGCTGCCGGGCGTGACGGGGTTGCCGGCGGTCGGCGCGGCGGGGGAGTCGGGGTTCTCGCTCATGGTCGTTAAAGGCTACCGGCAGGCGCGGGGGCAGACGCCGAGCGCTGCGCTGGTAGACTGGATGAGGCGCGTTGACTGCGCCTGCGTCGAAGAACGCGTTTCCAGCCCCCTTCCTGCATGGAGCCAGCGGCCGAGTCCCCTCGAGGCCGCCGCGACCCGGGAAGGCGTGGTGCCGGTCTCATTTCCTCGGCGACCCCGCGAACTCGCTTTGGGCCCGCGGGACGTTCCGACCATGGAGACTCTGTACAGCCATGTCTGACATCACCTTTGCATCCCTCGGCGTGCCCGCCGCCCTGACCCGCGTGCTCGCGGAGCAGGGCATCGAGACGCCGTTCCCCATCCAGACCAAGACTCTGCCGGACACCCTCGCGGGCCGGGACGTCCTCGGCCGCGGCCAGACCGGCTCGGGGAAGACGATCGCGTTCGCGATCCCGCTCGTCGCCCGCCTCGCCGCGCAGGGGGCGGCCATCTCCCGCACGCCGCGGCGCCCGCAGGGCCTCGTCCTCGCCCCGACCCGCGAGCTCGCGACCCAGATCAACTCGACGGTCGAGCCGCTCGCCAGGGCTGCCGGCCTCGTGACGACGGTCATCTACGGCGGCGTCTCCCAGGCACGCCAGGAGCGCGCCCTCAACGCCGGCGTCGACATCGTCATCGCGTGCCCCGGCCGCCTCGAGGACCTCGGCCGGCAGAAGCTCGTCTCGCTCGCCGGGGTCGACGTGACCGTCCTCGACGAGGCCGACCACATGGCGGACCTCGGGTTCCTGCCCGTGGTCAAGCGGCTCCTCGACCAGACCCCGAAGGGCGGCCAGCGGCTGCTCTTCTCCGCGACGCTGGACAACGGCGTGGACAAGCTCGTCACCCGCTACCTCCTGGACCCGCTCACCCACTCGGTCGACGCGCCGCAGGCCGCCGTGAGCACCATGGAGCACCACGTCCTGCTCACGCAGGACGCGACGAGCAAGAAGAACCTCATCGAGGAGCTCGCCTCGGGACAGGGCCGCCGGGTCCTCTTCATGCGCACCAAGCACCACGCGAAGCGCCTCGCCCAGCAGCTGACCAAGTCGGGCATCCCCGCCGTCGACCTCCACGGCAACCTCTCCCAGAACGCCCGCGACCGGAACCTCGCGGAGTTCTCCTCGGGCGAGGTGCGCGTCCTCGTCGCGACTGACGTGGCAGCGCGCGGCGTCCACGTGGACGACGTCGAGCTCGTGGTCCACGTGGACCCGCCCGCCGAGCACAAGGCGTACCTGCACCGCTCGGGCCGCACGGCCCGCGCCGGCTCGGAGGGCACGGTCGTGACCATCGCCCTGCCCGAGCAGAAGCAGGACGTGCGCAAGCTCATGCGCGACGCCGGCGTGGCGGTGGAGTTCACTCCCGTCACGACCTCCTCCCCGGAGGTCGCGGCCCTGGTGGGCGAGCGCGCCGCGCTCGTCGACCCGGCCGAGCGTGCCGCCGCGGTGGCCGCCAGGATGCCGCAGCAGGGCGGCGGAGCCTCGGACGGGGCCAACGCACGGCGCAAGCGCTCGCGGCGCGGAGCGGGCGGGGACGGCCGGACCGCCAACGCCGGGTCGAAGGCCGCGCACGACGACGTCGCCCGCCGGGGCGGTCGCGGCGCCGCCGGCTCGGCGCACCGCAACGACGTTCCGGCCGCGCGCGGCGAGCAGGGCCGCGGCCGCGGGTCCCGCGGTCAGCAGCCCCAGGGCCAGCAGACCCGGAGCACCCAGGCGCGGGGCCAGCAGCCCCGAGGCCAGCAGGGGAAGAACGAGGCTCGTGGCGGCAGCGCTCCCGTGTGGAGCTCGACCACGGGTGGGACCTCCGGCGGGAGCTTCGGTTCGGCCAAGTCCGGCCAGAGGGGCTCGGGCCAGAAGGGCGGCGGCGCGCAGGACGGCGCCGCGTCCCGCGGCCGGCGCGGTCCCCGCCGGGCGAGCGCACCGGCGTCGAACGCCCGCTGATCCCGACCGCCGGGAGGGCCCGCCGGGAGGCGGCTCCCGGCGGGCCCTAGGGCCCTAAGTCCCGCCCGATCCGAGGCATAGACTGGCTGCATGAGCACCTACGAGCGCCACATTCCGTCGACGTCCGAGGGCGTACGGGAGCTTGCCCACGAGGACTGCTGGGAGCGGCTCCGCACGCTCGTGGTGGGTCGGCTCGCGTTCAGCACAGGCGAGCGGCTCGAGCTCTTCCCCATCAACTACCTCGTGGACCGGGGCACCCTCCTCTTCCGGACCGCGCCGGGCTCCAAGCTCGGCGCGTCGATGGGGCGCCTCCCGGTGGTCTTCGAAGTGGACGGGTACGAGGCCGAGAGCCGCGAGGCCTGGTCGGTCGTGGTCCATGGCCACCTCGAGCCGGTGCTCGACACCGCGGAGATCGTCGACGCCGTGGCCCTGCCGCTCTTCCCCTGGCAGTCCGGGGAGAAGGCGTTCTTCGTCCGCATCGTCCCCGACGAGATCTCCGGCCGGCAGTTCCAGGTGGCCGACCCGTCCCGCTGGGTCTCCCCGTTCACGGGCGTGCGGCGCTCGTCCGCCGACTAGTCCTGCCGCGGGCCGGCCTCCGCGCGCCCTCCGAGCGCCTTGAGCCCGGCGGAGCAGGCCACGATCCCGGCGACGAAGAGCGCCTTGGGCCAGCTGAACTCCTCCGCGCCGGTGGCGACGGACCACGCCACCGTCAGCGACGCCCCCACCCCGACCCACACCGCGTAGGCAGTGCCGAGCGGGATGCGCCGGACGCTCCAGGCGAGCCCGGCCATGCTCGCGATGGTGGCGACGAGGAACAGGGCCGTCTCGGCCGGCCGGGTGAATCCCTGCGAGGCTCCGAGGGCTGTTGCCCAGACGGCCTCGAGCACCGCCGAGGCCAGAAGCACCGCCCACGCCATCGCTAGGACACCGCCTTGAGGCCGGCCACGCACCCGGCGATGCCGAGGAGCAGGAGGACGCGCGCCGCCGTCGTGCGTCGCGTGCCCCCGCGCTCGGCGCCGGACGCCATCGCGTAGCCGGCGGTGAGCACGACGCCCACCCCCACCCAGACCGCATAGGCCGTCCCGACGGGGATCTCGGCCATCGCGAGCGCGAGGCCGCCCATGCTGCCCGCGAGGGCGGCCAGGAAGAGGAGCGTCGGCAGGGGGCGCCGGAAGCCTTGGGACCGTTCGAGCGCTGCGGCCCAGACGGCCTCGAGCGCGCCCGAGCAGATGAGGATGATCCAGGACATGGCTGATCCACCGTAGCAACTCCGCCGGCAGCCTTCTCGGAGGCCGCTATGACCTTTCCGTGGGGAGGGGCAGACTGGTCCCATGAAGACCCTCCTGAATCTGATCTGGTTCATCTTCGGCGGCTTCGTCCTGGCCCTCGGCTACTTCCTCGCCGGCATCGTCTGCTGCGCGCTCATCATCACGATCCCGTGGGGGATCGCGTCGTTCAGGATCGGCTCCTATGCGCTCTGGCCATTTGGCCGCACCATCGTGGACCGCGGCGGCCGCGTCGGAGCCTTCTCGACTCTGGGCAACGTGATCTGGCTCCTCGTTGCGGGGATCTGGATCGCCATCGGCCACGTCGCCACGGCCATCACCATGGCGATGACCATCGTCGGCATCCCGCTCGCGATCGCCAACCTCAAGCTCATCCCCGTCTCGCTCATGCCGCTCGGGAAGGAGATCGTGCCCACGGACCGCCTGATGGCGGGCTACGGCCGCTGAATCGATCGCCAGGCCTCTTTGACTGGACAGACGGGCTCATCCGTGCAGGGCGTCTTGGAATCGGGCGGAGCAGCGCTATAGGTTTGATCCGACAAGGAGGCACAATGCCCGAACTCGATAGTTCCCTGGCAGGCGAATGGAAGTTCGACCCGGCGCACACGCGGATCGGCTTCTCCACCCGGCACGCGATGGTCACGAAGGTCCGCGGCGCGTTCAACGACGTCGAGGGCACCATCTTCGTCGACGTGGACGAACCCACCAACTCGTCCGTCAAGGTCGTCATCCAGGTGGCCAGCATCGACACGCGCAACGAGCAGCGTGACCAGCACCTGCGCACCAACGACTTCTTCGACGCGCCGCACTATCCCGAGATCACCTTCATCTCCAAGCGCATCGACCAGATCGAGGACAACAGCTTCATCGTCAACGGTGAGCTGACCATCCGCGGCGTCACGAAGGAGATCGCGGTGCCCATCGAGTTCGTCGGCGTCGAGAAGGACCCGTTCGGCAACCTTCGCGCCGGCTTCGAGGGCTCCCGCCGGATCGACCGCAAGGACTTCGGCGTGAACTGGAACGCGGCGCTGGACTCCGGCGGCGTGCTCGTCTCCGACCGCATCCTGCTCGAGTTCGAGGTCTCGGCCATCAAGACCCCAGCCGACGGCGGCAGCGGCCAGGGTGCCCAGCAGTCCTGACCATGGCTGGCGCGGCTGCCGACGGGCTCCACCCGTTCGTCGCGGTCGCCTTCGTCGAGCCCGCCCCCGTGGGGGAGCGGTTCGGGAAGCGGCACTGGCCCCTGCACGTGACGCTCCTGCGATTCGACATGGCCCCGGAGGCCGCCCGTGAGGCGGTGTCCGGGGCCCTCGGCGTCTTCGGGCCCCCGCACGTCACGGTGGGACACGACGCCGACTTCGGCTACAGGGGCAGAGTCCGGGTGAGCCTCGTGGAGCCGGACACCGCGCTCCAGTCCCTCCATGACCGCATCCGGGTGGCCGTCGCAGCGGCTGGCGGGAGGATCCACAGCCCGCAGCACACCGGCCGCGGCTTCCGACCGCACATCACGGTTCAGGGCGACCGCCGCGTCGCCCGGGGAGACCGGCTCATCCTGGGCGCGGTGTCCCTCGTCGACATGGCCCCTGACGGCGACACCGACTGGCGGCTCCCGGTCGCCGAGTGGGCCGCCCGGTCCGGCCAGGAGACGGCGGGCTAGGGCCGGAGGCGGGCGAGCTCCGCAGCCATGTTCTCCCGCGCCCGGGCGAGCCACAGCTGCCGTGCTGCGGGCGTGTGGAAGAGGGGATCCAGCCCGAGGAGCTGCTCGAGCACCGCGGCACGGCCCGCGCGGAAGGCGTCCTCAGGGACGTGCGCGTACTCCTCGCGCACCCGCGCGGCGTAGCGCCTGTACCCGTGCGGATCCCGGCCCAGCACCTCGAGGTCCGCGTCGCACACGAGCTGCCCCGCGACGTCGTGCGCGTCCGGTGCGTGCGCGGCGGTGAGCCGAACGAGGCGGGCCACCTCGCCGACCTCGGCATCGCCCAGCCCCGCCGCGCTGAGCCGGTGCTCGGCCAGACGCGCCGAGTCCTCCTCGTCCTGCCCCGGGGCGCCGCCCGCGCTGTACACGGCGTCGTGGTACCACGCCGCGAGCACGACGGCGCGCGGCACCGGCGCGGATGAGGCGTCGCCGTCGGCGATCGTCTCGAGGGCGGTCAGAACGGCGAAGAGGTGCGCGCGCGTGTGGTACCGGCGATGGGGCTCGGACCAGCGGTCGAGGAGCTCGCGGCCGAGGTCCTCACGGGCTGGCATGAGCCTCGACCAGCGCTGGCGCAGCGGGAGGTCGAGCGCCTTGGCCCGCTCGCGGGCTGGGACGCGCAGGCCTGAGGCGATGAGCTTCCGGGCGAGGTCGCGCCCGGTGACCTCGAGGGCACCGAGGCCCACGAGCTCGGCATGGCGGCGCTCGGGGACATCGTAGTGGTCTTCGTCGAAGGCCCGCTCGGGGATGCCGGCCGCTGCGGCGAACCCGTGGAGCTCGGCGAGGGACGTGGTCGAGACGAGGTGCGCGAACACCGTCCCGTGCGCCGGCCAGATGGGGGAGTCGATGAGGATCGCCATGCCATCCAGCATCCCACCGCCGCCGAAGTCACCCCGTGTGACGCCGAGGTCACCCCGTGTGGCGCCGAGGTCACCCCGTGTGGCGGCGAGGTCACCCCGTGTGGCAGCCGAGGTCACCCCCCGGACGCATGGAAGACCGTTGCTCCCCATATGCATATGTCATATACTTTTGCCGTATGCATAGCATGTTTCGCGGAGGAGGTGCCCGGTGTCCCTGAGATTCGGCGTCCTGGGCCTCATCGCGGACGAAGCGCTCCACGGCTACGAGGTCAAGCAGCGCTTCGAGGACATGCTCGGCGGTACGTGGGATGTCAACATTGGCTCCGTCTACCAGATGCTGCAGCGGCTGGAGCGGGACGGGCTTGTGGAGGCGGTCGGTGAACGCGGAGACCGCGGGCGCCAGGCGTACCGGGCCACGCGCGCGGGTCGGACCGTCGTCGCCGAGTGGCTGAGCGGCCCGGACAAGCAGCCCGAGCTGCTTCGGGACGAGGTCTACGTCAAGGTGCTGCTGCTGGCCCGGGCCAAGGACCCGGATAGGGAGAGGATCCGGCAGGTCCTCGACACCCAGCGGCGCGCCTACCTCCAGCGGCTGCGCGACCTGGCAGACCAGGAGCGCGCCGCGCGGAATGGCGGCGGGGCGGCAGGCGCCTCGCTGGCCCTGCTGTTCCAGGCAGGACGGCTCCATACTGAAGCCAGCCTGAAATGGCTCGACGCCTGCGCCGAGGAGCTTGCCGGTCTTTAGGGGTGGTTCTCATGACCGCACTTGTCCAGCTTCAGAAGGTGAGCCGCGTCTATGACGGCGGCTCTGAGACGGTGGCACTCGACGCCGTCAACCTCATCGTCCAGCGCGGCGAGTTCACCGCGATCATGGGACCGTCGGGGAGCGGGAAGTCGACGCTGCTCAACCTCATCGCAGGCCTCGACCGGCCGACGTCGGGGACCGTCACGGTGGCCGGTGTGGACGTCGGTGCGTCCGGCCAGTCGGCGCTCGCGAAGTTCCGGCGCGTCTCCGTCGGCTTCGTGTTCCAGTTCTTCAACCTGCTCGGGACCATGACCGTCGCGGAGAACGTCGCCGTGCCGGCGGAGCTCGCGGGGAGGCCGCGCGCCGTTGTGCGGGAACGGGTTGCGAGCGTGCTCGAGGACCTCGGGATCGCGGACCTCGCGCACAAGTATCCCGACAGCCTCAGCGGCGGCCAGAAGCAGCGCGTCTCGCTGGGCCGGGCTCTCGTCAACGAGCCGGCACTCCTACTGGCCGACGAGCCGACGGGCGCCCTGGACAGCCGCTCGGGGCAGCAGGTCATGGACCTTGTCGCGGCGCTGAACGAGCATGGCCAGACAGTCCTCTTCGTGACCCACGACCATCAGCTCGCCACGGCCTACGGGCGGCGCATCGTCACCCTGCGTGACGGACGGATCGCGGATGACACGATGCTCGACTCCCGCCGCGCCGTCCCCCTCGGGGAACTCATCGGCTGGAACCACGAGGGGCGGTGAGCGGCCATGCGCGCAGTGTGGGGCTACGTCTGGGCCGCCGTGCGTCGGCACCGGCTCCAGAGCGTGAGCGTCGCGGTGATCTGCTTCATGGGGATGGCGCTGACCTCGCTGGCCGTCACCGTCTTCCTCCGCAGCACCTCGGCCTGGGAGGACGGGTTCCGTGCTACGAACGGCGCCCATCTCGTGATGACGTTCGACGCCGGTGTGGTCACCCGGGCGCAGGTCGAGGCTACCGCTTCGGTCGCCGGGGTTGAGGCTCTGGGGGAGGTCCAGGAGTCGGTCACGCTTCCTGCGGCACAAGGCGAGCTGCACAGGACCATCCAGATCCTGGGGAGATCCGACGCGGGCGGTGCCGTGGGTAGGCTCAACCTCGTCGACGGACGCTGGCCAAGCTCGCCGGACGAGATCGCGGTCAACAAGGTGGTGCTCGACGAGGGCCGCGCGCACTTCGGCACCGGCCAGGATGTCGCGGTCGCGACCGCGGGCGGTCTGCGGCTCTTCCGGGCTGTCGGGCAGGTGGATGACCTCATGGCGTTCGATTCCTTCGGCTCCATCCAGCGCGGTTGGGTCCAGCCCGCAGTCGCGGCCGAACTGGCGGCTCCCGTGGCACGCGGAGATGCCGCACGCCAGTGGCTGGCACCCTACCGCGTGAGCGGGGACGTCAGCGACGCCCGGCTCGCAGCCACCGCAGCTGCCATCGGCGGGATTCTTCCCTCCGGTGCCGTTGCCAAGGCCCCGCTGTACTGGAGCGTCTCGAAGTCTTCATCCAACTGGGCAACCCAGGCCTTCGGCGCCGTGGTCTACGTCTTCATGGTTGCCGCGCTCCTGACAGTCGTGTTCCTTGTGGCGAGCATCGTCGCGGGATCCGTCCTCGCCACCCGCCGCGACCTGGGCGTGGGCAAGGCCCTTGGCCTGACGCCTGCCCAGGCCGTGGCGGCGGTGATCGGCCAGATGCTCGTCCCTGCCGCGCTCGGGGCTCTTGCCGGCCTGCCGCTCGGGCTCGCCTCGAGCGCTCCCTTCCTCAGCTCGAGCTCCGACACGCTCCGCGTGCCCGTCCCCAGCCCGGTGGACCTTCCCATGGACGTCGGGCTCTATGCTGGCATGCTCGGTCTGGTTGGCCTCGTCGCACTGGGTCCGGCCGTCCGCGCCGCCAGGGTTCCCGCCGTGGTCGCCTTGCGGGATGGCCCGGAGTGGGGCGGCCATCCTTCGAGGCTCGCGGCCGCCGTCGACCGCCTCGGGCTGCCGCGGGCGGTCCGGCTGGGGATGGTCGATGTAGCCAGACGGCCCGTTCGCTCGCTGCTGACCCTCGGTGCGGTGGCTGTCGGCCTGGCCGTTCTGACGCTCGCGCTCACGTTTGCCCCTGCGGCTGCCTCGCTCGCCGCCGACCGCGCGAGCTGGGGCGGGGCGCAGGACTTCGACGTGGTCCGCGCCCCGCAGGCGACCGACGCGGAAGTGAGCGCTGCGCTTGCTGCGCGGCCCGAGATTGCCTCCACCCTCCAGTCTGCGACGGCTCAGCTTGCCGTCCGTGGCCGAGCCCAGTCCATTCCTCTCACGGGAATGAGGGGGGACGCTCCCGCCTTTGGATATCGGGCGCTACGCGGCCACTGGTTCGCGGGACCCGACGAGGCAGTGATTGCCGGCGGCACCGCCAAGGACTTGGACCTGCGGGTGGGCGACACGGTCACCGGGACTGTGGCAGGGCGGCCCTTCTCGGCGCGCGTGTCCGGGATTATGAACGACATTGCGGGCGGCGGCCTCGGGGTTCGGGTGCCTTGGCCAGCGTTCGAGTCGATCGTGCCGGGCGCCCAGCCGAATCAGTACCAGGTCAGGCTCGGCGACGCGGCGGACACCAAGCGCGTCATTGCCGCACTCAATGAGGACGACGGCGCGCTCCTGCAGGCCAGGCCCGTCATCTGGGGCGGCTACGCCGACGGGTTCCTCGGCATCCTCAACTCTCTGGTGGGCGGCCTCGCGACGGCGATCATCGTGCTGGCCGCGGCGGGCGTCTTCAACGTCGCGTTCCTTGCCGTGATGGAGCGGCGACGCGATCACGCGATCCTCAAAGCGCTCGGCATGTCCGCCCGGCAGTTCGTTGCGATGGTCTTCTCGTTCGGCGCCGTCCTGACGGTGTGCGCAGCGCTCATCGGGATCCCCCTGGGCCTGTGGTTCGAGGACTACCTCCTGAACGCCGTCATGGGGTCGCAGTGGGGCTTCGAGCTTCCTCAGGGGAGCCTCAGCCCGCTCACGGGGCTGGCGATCGCCGCCGGCGGCCTCGCCGTCGCCCTCCTCGGCACGGCCATTCCGGCGCGGCGCGCACTTCGGGTGCCCGCCGCCGTCGTCCTCCACTCCGAATAGCCCGGCCAGCCGGGCGCTCTTCAAGGAATCATCATGCGCAAGGCCTTCCTTGTTGTCGCCGCACTCATGGCGGCGGACGTCATCGCACAGCTGTACCTCGCCGGGGTCGGCGCCTTCAATGTCGGCGGCCGTGGCGACGGCCTTGAGGACGGTTTCGCCGTCCACGCCATGAACGGCCGGGTCGTCATGCCCGCACTCGCTCTGGCACTGATCCTCTTCGCTGCCCTGGCGCGGGCTGGCAGGGGGACGATCTGGCTGGCAATCGTGATCCTGCTCTTCGTGGCCTTCGTGCAGGCCTTCGCGATTCTGATCCCGCTCATGCTCACCGGGTCTACCATCGACCGGATGTCCGTGGGTGCGGTCTGGGCCGCAGCCGGCCACCCGATCACGGGGCTGGCGCTCATCGCCATCAGCATCGTGGTCCTCGTGCGGGCCTATCGCCTCGTGCGGCGTGGAGGGCTCCGCGAGGTAGCGCGTCCCACGCAGGCGGCGCGTGCGTCCTGACCTGTCGCCCGCGTCCGTTCCCAGCAGGACGCGGGCGGCTCCCTTCCCAGCTTGGTCCTGAAACTTGAGCACGATACACTCAAGTTAGATGCGTTGACCTAAGTGAGGTCGGCGCGGTTGGATGGGTCCGGAAGCTGCGTGGAAGGGAGCTCGTTTTGGACGTCAAATTCACCACCAAGAGCCAGGAGGCGCTCTCTGCTGCGGCCATGAACGCCTCGACGGCGGGCAACCCGCAGGTCGAGCCCCCGCACCTGCTCAAGGCGCTCATGGACCAGCGGGAGGGCGTCGCTGTCGCACTCCTGCGCGCCACCGGCGCCGACCCCGACGCGGTGAGCGTCGCCGCGAGCACGGCCATCAAGGCGATGCCCTCCAGCTCGGGCAGCACCGTGGCCCAGGCGCAGCTCAGCCGCCAGGGGCTCCAGGTCATCCAGGCGGCACAGCAGCAGGCCGAGCAGCTGGGGGACACCTACGTCTCGACCGAGCACCTCCTGCTCGGCCTCGCTGCCGACGGCGGGGCAGCCGGCAAGGCGCTCCGCGACGCGGGGGCCTCCCGTGAGGCGCTCAGCGCCGCACTGCCCGGCGTCCGCGGGGACCGCAAGGTCGACTCCCCGGATCCCGAGAACACGTTCCAGTCGCTCGAGAAGTACGGCACCGATCTAACCGCAGTCGCCCGCTCCGGCAAGCTCGACCCGGTGATCGGGCGCGACTCCGAGATCCGGCGCGTCATCCAGGTCCTCTCGCGCCGCACCAAGAACAACCCGGTGCTCATCGGCGAGCCCGGCGTCGGCAAGACCGCCGTCGTCGAGGGCCTCGCCCAGCGCATCGTCGCCGGCGACGTCCCCGAGAGCCTGCGCGGCAAGACGCTGATCTCCCTGGACCTCGGCTCGATGGTGGCCGGCGCGAAGTACCGCGGCGAGTTCGAGGAGCGGCTCAAGGCCGTTCTCGAGGAGATCAAGGCCTCCGAGGGCGAGATCGTGACGTTCATCGACGAGATCCACACCGTGGTCGGCGCAGGTGCCACCGGCGACTCCTCGATGGACGCCGGCAACATGCTCAAGCCCATGCTGGCCCGCGGGGAGCTGCGCCTCATCGGCGCGACCACCCTCGACGAGTACCGCGAGAACATCGAGAAGGACGCCGCGCTCGAGCGCCGCTTCCAGCAGGTGTTCGTGGGCGAGCCGAGCGTAGACGACACGATCGCGATCCTCCGCGGCCTCAAGGAGCGCTACGAGGCCCACCACAAGGTCGCAATCGCGGACTCGGCACTCGTCGCCGCCGCGACGCTGTCCAACCGCTACATCTCCGGGCGCCAGCTCCCCGACAAGGCCATCGACCTCGTGGACGAGGCCGCGTCCCGCCTGCGCATGGAGATCGACTCGGCGCCGGAGGAGATCGACCAGCTTCGCCGCGCCGTCGACCGCCTCACCATGGAGGAGCTGGCGCTCGAGGGCGAGACCGACGCCGCGAGCGTCGAGCGGCTCGCTGCCCTGCGCGAGGACATGGCGGACAAGAAGGAGCAGCTCGCCGCGCTCAACGCGCGCTGGGAGTCCGAGAAGGCCGGGCTCAACCGCGTCGGCGAGCTCAAGGCCAAGCTCGACGAGCTCCGCTCGCTCGCGGACAAGGCCCAGCGCGAGGGCGATCTCGGGGAAGCCTCACGGATCCTGTACGGCGAGATCCCCACCCTAGAACGCGAGCTCACGGCCGCCGCAGAGGCAGAGGCGGCCAAGGAGCAGACAGGCGGCGGCTCGAAGATGGTTGCCGAGGAGGTCACGGCGGACGACATCGCCGAGGTCATCTCGGCCTGGACCGGCATCCCGGCCGGCCGCATGCTGCAGGGCGAGAGCCAGAAGCTCCTGCACATGGAGGAGGAGCTCGGCAAGCGCCTCATCGGCCAGTCCAAGGCTGTCGCCGCCGTCTCCGACGCGGTCCGCCGCGCCCGGGCCGGCATCAGCGACCCCAACCGGCCCACCGGCTCGTTCCTGTTCCTCGGCCCCACCGGCGTGGGCAAGACCGAGCTCGCCAAGGCGCTCGCGGACTTCCTGTTCGACGACGAGCGCGCCATGGTGCGCATCGACATGAGCGAGTACTCGGAGAAGCACGCCGTGGCACGCCTGGTCGGTGCCCCTCCGGGGTACGTCGGGTACGAGGAGGGCGGCCAGCTCACCGAGGCCGTGCGGCGCCGGCCCTACTCCGTCATCCTGCTCGACGAGGTCGAGAAGGCCCACCCCGAGGTGTTCGACATCCTCCTGCAGGTGCTCGACGACGGCCGCCTCACCGACGGCCAGGGCCGCACGGTGGACTTCCGCAACGTGATCCTCGTGCTGACCTCGAACCTCGGCAGCCAGTACCTCGTCGACCAGACGCTCGGCGAGCAGGCCAAGCGCGATCTCGTCATGAGCGTGGTGAACTCCTCCTTCAAGCCGGAGTTCCTCAACCGGCTCGATGAGGTCATCATGTTCGACGCGCTCTCCGTGGACGAGCTCGCCCGGATCGTCGAGCTGCAGGTTGACTCGCTCCAGGCGCGGCTCCAGGAACGCAGGCTCACCCTCGAGGTCACCGACGGCGCGCGGGCCTGGCTCGCGATGTCCGGCTACGACCCCGCGTACGGCGCGCGGCCGCTGCGCCGTCTGGTCCAGCGCGAGATCGGCGACCGGCTGGCCCGCGAGCTCCTCGCCGGTGACGTCGCGGACGGCGACACCGTGGTGGTGGACGTCGCGGACGTCGACGTGGACCTCAAGGACCTCAGCGGCGCCACGAGCGGCCTGAGCGTCCGGCGCAAGGAGCCTGCCGAGCGGTAGCTGCCGCGCGGCGTCGTGCGCACGACGGCGGCGGGCGGCATCCGCTCGGATGCCGCCCACCGCCGCGCTCACCCCGCTGTCGGTGCGTCAGGGCAGCAGCGAGGCCGTGAGCGTGTTGCCGTCGGTGCTCTCGACGTAGCAGTCGATGCGGCGGTCGCCGCTGCCCCAGCCCTCCTGGGTGGGGTAGGTGTACCGCTTCTTGAGCTTGCTCGAGTCCGACGGGAGCTTGAGGGAAACCTTGTCGCAGAGGTCCTTCGCGCGGCCCTCGAGGGCGTCCCGGCCGGGATACGCATCCTCCGCAGCGGCGGTGGTCTGGTCGACGAGCTGCGCCGAGTGCGGCTCAGAGCAGTCCACGCGCCGGTTCGAGTCCGCCGTCGGGTTGAAGTCGGCGAAGCAGTTGCCCTTGGTGTAGGACGCCGCCTTGACATCGTTCTGCGAGCTGCCGCCGCCGACCAGTGCGGAGATTCCCCAGATCCCAAGGCCCACGATCACGAGGCCCACCACCGCAGCGACCACGATGATCAGCCTGCGCCGGGAATCGGGCCGGCGTCTGCGCTGCTGATCCCCGCGTCCCGGATTGGGATCCCCTGTGACGGGTAGTGCGCCCGTACGCGGGGGACGGTCTGGACGGGGCGGAGGCGGCGGAAACGACCCGTTGGGTGGGCCGCCAGAGCCGTTGTGGCTGCTCATGTGCAGGGCTCACTTCCTTCTCGTTCGCACGGCACGTGGCACACGCCGCACGAATACGCAGTCGGCGGGAATTACATGTAGTCTAGACCTACGACAAATTGATCAATGACTCCGGGGCCTCGCGAGCGTGCCTTCGCGACAACCTCCGGGACGAGGCAAAAGAGGGGGTCACGCCATGGGGCGCGGCCGTCAAAAGGCTAAGGCAACTAAGCAGGCTCGGGATATCAAGTACTACAGCCCGACCACTGACTACGCGGCACTCGAGCGCGAACTCGGCTCGCAGGCCAGCCACTCTTCCCATCGGTACGCCGACGACTCCGAGCCCGACTACTCGGAGTACGAGGACAAGTACGGCGATCAGTTTGCCGACGAGGACGAGGACGAGGATTCCCGCCGGATCGGCTGAGCCACTGGACCCCTTCGAACACCCCGCCATTGCCGGGGCCCACGCTGCGGCCCTGCGCTCGATCGCACGCGAGGTGACGGAAACCGTCGGACCCCAGACGCCTGCCGTCGCACGCGACGGCATCCTTGGCATGCTGCGGGCCGGTGGCGTCCTGGTGCTCACGGGTGCGGGAGTCTCCACGGCGTCGGGCATCCCCGACTACCGGGGCCCGCAGGGCTCGTGGCGCAAGCACCGGCCCATGACGTACCAGGAGTTCCGCCACGACCCCGCGGCGCGCCACCGTTACTGGGCGCGAAGCTACATCGGCTGGCGGCACCTGAACCGTGCCGAGCCGAACCGCGCGCACCGGGCCCTCGCCGCGTTCGAGGCGGCGGGGCGGGTGGCCGGCGTCGTCACCCAGAATGTCGACGGCCTGCATGCCGCCGCCGGCACACGGAACCTGGTCACGCTCCACGGCGACCTGGACAAGGTCATGTGCCTCAACTGCGGCGCGATCGAGGGCCGCTCGAACCTGGACGAGCGTCTCGCCCAGGCGAACCCCGGCTACGCGGAAGCCGTTGCGCACGACCCCTCCACCGTCAACCCGGACGGCGACGTCGAGCTGGACGGGCGCTGGGTCGAGCGTTTCCGCATGGTGGGCTGCCTCGTGTGCGGGTCGGTGGAGCTCAAGCCGGATGTCGTGTACTTCGGCGAGAGCGTCCCCGCCGAGCGCAAGGAGCGGGCGACGGCGATGCTCGCCGAGGCGCGGAGCCTCCTCGTGCTCGGCTCGTCGCTCGCGGTGATGAGCGGCTTCCGGTTCGTCCTGGATGCGGGGCGGGCGGGGAAGCCTGTCGGAATCGTCAACCAGGGCCCCACGCGCGGAGACACCCGGGCCCACTGGCGCTGGCGGACCGATGTCGGCGAGGCGCTCGAGGAGCTCAGCTCCGAACTCGGATCCCCGGAGCCTGGGGAGGTGACCTCCGGGAGGTGACTCTCAGGAGGTGACCCCCGAGGGGCGGGAGCTAGCCCAGCCGCAGGGGCAGCGACCTCCACCCGCTGCCCGGGTAGGTGGCGCGCTGGGGGGCCTCGTCCGCCCGCTCGATGGACGCCGTGGCGGCGAGGAGCTCGTCCATCACGATCCTGAGCTCGAGCCGGGCCAGCGGCGCGCCCGGGCAGGCGTGGACGCCGTCCCCATAGAGCAGGTTGTCGGCCGGATTGCGGTCGAGCCTGAATTCGTCGGGGTCGCCGAACACGCGCTCGTCCCGATTGGCGGAGGCCCAGAGCACGATCACCCGCTCGCCCGCCGGGATCGCGCGGTCGCCGATCGTCACCGGCGCCGTGGTGCGGCGGCGGTTCGCGATGAGTGGTGCGTGGATGCGGAGGATTTCGTCGCTGGCCCGGGCGAGCAGCTCGCCGTCGTGCCTCTGTGCGCGGAGGGTGGCCTGCACGTCCGGGTTGCCGGCGAGGAAGTCCACGATGATCCCGACGCTCGCCGCGATGGTGCCGAGCTCGCCGACGGTCCAGTTCCGGACGATCGAGACGATCTCCTCGTCGCTGAGCCGCCGGCCGTCCACCCGCTCGCCGAGCAGCTCGGTCGTGGTGTCGGCGGGGGCGAGGTCGCCGGCGGAACGGCGCATGTCGAGCTGCTCGCGGACGTAGGAGTCGAACTCGACGGCCACGGCAGACATCGCGGCGCGGTCCATGGCCAGCGTCGCCGCGTGGTTCTTGCGCGTCCACGCGCGCAGCGGCTCGTGCAGCGTCTCGGGCCAGCCCATGAACGCGCACTGGACCTCGTTCGCGAAGGGCTCGGCGAACGCGGACATGAGGTCGACCTCGCCCGGCACGCGCAGCGCCGCCGCGAGCCGCTGGGCGATCGCTCGGCATTCGGGCTCGAATGCCGCCATGCGGTCCGGGGTGTAGTACCTGTCCACGATCGCGCGGAAGGGCCCGTGCCGCGGCGGGTCCATGCCGTTGGGGACGGAGAGGTGCGCCGAGACCGCGTTGGAGAAGGTGCCGGGGTCGGCGAGGATGCGCTTCGTGTCGGCGTGCCCGAACACCGCCCAGTTGCCCTGGGCGCCGAGCGCGACCGGGCACTTCGCCCGCATCGCGTCGTAGGCCGCGATCTGGTCCGACTGGACCTCGGAGCTGCGGGGGTCCCAGTCGAACGCCGGGGCCGGGCCGTGCGCGGTCTCGGTCACGCTCGCGGTCGCCGTCTCCGTCGCGGTCTCGGGCCGGGCGTTCTCCTCCATGTCCATGCCACCACCGTGCCAGACTCCCCGTTCCGGGTACAGGTACAGCGCACGAGAGGCGTTCCGGGTACGAGGACTCGTACCCGGAACGCCTCTGGGGTGGATGAGCTGTACCCGAAACGGGGTGGCGGGTCAGGCGTAGGCGTTGACGAGGCGCACGGCCCCGCCGTCGACTCCCTTGGCGCCCTGCACGTAGTCCGGGTCGCCCGCGGCAGCCGAGCCCGCGGCGTCGTCCGCGCCCACCTGGCCCATGACCCAGGCGGACAGGCCGCGGTCCGCGAGCCGGGCGAGGGCGGCGTCGGCGGCCTCGGGTGCCACGATCGCGACCATGCCGACGCCGAGGTTGAGCGTGCGCTCGAGGTCCGCCTGCGGGACCCCGCCGAGCTCGGCGACGAGCTTGAACACGGCAGGGAGCTCCCAGGTCGAGCGGTCCACCGTGGCCAGGAGGCCCTGCGGGAGGACGCGCGCGAGGTTCGCGGCGAGGCCGCCGCCGGTGACGTGCGAGAACCCGCGGAGGGCCAGTTCGGCGCCTGCGCTGGCAGCCGGGCCGTTGAGCTCGCGGACCAGGTCGAGGCAGTCCGCGGCGTAGACGCGGGTCGGCTCGAGGAGTTCCTCGCCGAGGGTCCGGCCGAGCTCGGACACCTGCCGGTCGAGCGCCCAGCCGGCGTGGTTGATGACGCGGCGCACGAGCGAGTAGCCGTTGGAGTGGATGCCGGAGGAGGCCATGCCGATCACGACGTCGCCGGCCCGGACCCGGTCCGGGCCCAGCAGCGCGTCCGCCTCGACGACGCCGGTGGCTGCGCCCGCGACGTCGTACTCGTGCTCCCCGAGGAGGCCGGGGTGCTCGGCGGTCTCGCCGCCCACGAGCGCGGTCCCGGCCACGGAGCACGCGGCCGCGATTCCGCGGACGATGTCGGCGATCCGCTCCGGGACCACCTTGCCGCACGCGATGTAGTCCGTCATGTACAGCGGCTCGGCGCCGACCACGACGATGTCGTCCACGACCATGCCCACGAGGTCGAAGCCGATCGTGTCGTGCACGTCCATGGCCTGCGCGATGGCGACCTTCGTGCCGACCCCGTCGGTCGAGGTGGCCAGCAGCGGCCGCTTGTACGTCAGCAGGCGCGAGACGTCGAAGAGCCCTGCGAAGCCGCCGACGCCGCCCAGCACCGAGTCGTTGTGGGTCGCCTTGACCGCGTCCTTCATGAGCTCGACGGCGCGGTCGCCGGCCTCGACGTCGACTCCAGCGTCAGCGTAGGTGATCGCGGGGCGCGCGATGCCCGACGGCGACGCGCCGGCAGCGCCGGGGGACGTGGACTGCTCGGGGGTGCTGGCGCTCATACGGTCTCTTTCCTGTCGGCCTCGGTCAGCAGGGGTTCGAATTCCGAGTCGGGGCCCGGGTCGCAGCCGGTCGAGCCCGGGTGGCCGCCGTCCTCGGTGTCGGCCACCGGCACGGGAACGGTGTCGCCGTCGGGCTCCACGGTCCGGGCGATGCCCTGGGCGGGGTCCCGCCGCTCGAGGAGGTTCTTGCCGAGCTTGTCCGCGCTCGGCAGCTCGATCGGGTACGTGCCGGTGAAGCACGCGGTGCAGAGGCGCTCGCGCGGCTGCATGGTCGCGGTGATCATGCCGTCCTCGGAGATGTAGCCGAGGGAGTCGGCGCCGATGGCCTGGGAGATCTCCTCGATGCTCGCGCCGTTGGCGATGAGCTCTGCACGCGAGGCGAAGTCGATGCCGTAGAAGCAGGGCCACTTCACCGGCGGCGAGGAGATCTTGACGTGGACCTCCTTGGCCCCGGCCTCGCGCAGCATCCGCACGATCGCGCGCTGGGTGTTGCCGCGCACGATGGAGTCGTCCACGACCACCACGCGCTTCCCACGGATCACGGACTCGAGCGCGTTGAGCTTGAGGCGGATCCCGAGCTGGCGCAGCGTCTGCGAGGGCTGGATGAAGGTGCGGCCCACGTAGGCGTTCTTGACGAAGCCGTGGGCGAACGGAATCCCCGACTCCTCGGCGTAGCCTACGGCGGCGGGCGTTCCCGACTCCGGGACGGGGATGACGATGTCGGCCTCGTGGGTGTTCTCGCGGGCCAGCTGGCGGCCCATCTCCACGCGGGACTCGTAGACGGAGCGGCCGTTGATCGCCGCATCCGGGCGGGCGAGGTACACGTACTCGAAGACGCAGCCTGCTGGCGTCGGCTGGGCGAAGCGCTGGGTGCGGACCCCATCCTCGTCGATGGCGATGAACTCGCCGGGCTCGACCTCGCGGATGAAGCTCGCGCCCACGGTGGCCAGCGCCGACTGCTCGGAGGCCACGACCCACCCGCGCTCGAGGCGGCCGAGGCACAGGGGCCGGATGCCGTAGGCGTCGCGGGCCGCGTAGAGGGTGCCCTCGTCCATGAACACGAAGCAGAACCCGCCGCGGATCTTGGGCAGGAGCGCCATCGCTGTCTCCTCGAGCGTCTCGCCCTTCCGGCCGCCGAGGAGCGCCGTGACGAGCGCGGTGTCCGAGGTGTTGCCCTGCTTCATCTCGCCCGTGAGCTCGCCGCCCGTGAGCTCCTCGATCATGTCCCGCAGCTGCGCGGTGTTGGTGAGGTTGCCGTTGTGGGCCAGGGCGACCGTGCCGTTCGCGGTGGCGCCGAGCGTGGGCTGGGCGTTGGCCCAGTGGCTCGCGCCGGTGGTCGAGTAGCGGCAGTGGCCGACGGCGATGTGCCCGGTCAGCGTGTTGAGCGTCGACTCGTCGAAGACCTGGGACACGAGGCCCATGTCCTTGTACACGTTGATGCGCGTGCCGTCGCTCGTCGCGATGCCCGCGGACTCCTGTCCGCGGTGCTGGAGCGCATAGAGGCCGTAGTAGGTGAGCTTGGCGACTTCTTCGCCGGGTGCCCACACACCGAAGACGCCGCAGGCGTCCTTCGGGCCTTTGTCGAGGGGATCTAAGTCGAGGGAGAGGAGTCCGTCACCGCGTACCACTGGTCGATTGTCTCATGGCCCCGACGCCTTGCCCGGCGTGTGTCATCCACGCCACACGGCAGCGGTGGGAGGGCTGGCTCAGCGGCCGTCGCGTTCTGTGCCGTCGTGGTTGCCGTCGCCTTCGACGCCCGTTCCGTCGGCGGACGACGGCGCGGCGCCGCCGTCGTGCGTCGGCTCGCCCTCGGCGGCGGCGTGGGTGATGTCGTCGGTGGCGGCGGGCGCGGTGGCGGCCGGCTGGTCGTCGTCGACCTCCTCGACGACGGCGCGCTGGGTGCGCCGCACGCTCAGCCGGTCGAGGACGAGCGCGACGATTGCGCCCACCAGGACGCCTCCCGCCGCGAAGAGGACCATGAAGTACCCGAACACGGACTCCTGGGTGTAGTCCGCCGGCGCCGGGACCGTGAAGGAGACGAACGCGGCCGCGACCACCCCGACGATCCCGCCCGCCACGAGGAAGGGGACGTACTTGGGGGCACGGCGGACGCTGATCTGGCGCTGGGTGGGCATGGGACAAGCGTACCGGGCGCCCGGCGGGGCGCTGAGCTGGCGCCGGTGGCCCGCAACAGCGCCAGGGACCCCGCAACGGTGCGGAAAGGACCCCGCAACCCGTGGAGGCGTTGCGGGGTCCTCGGCCGTCCTTTGCGGGGTCCCAAGCGGAGCGGATCAGTGGCCGTGGGCGCCGTTGGGCTCCTGGACCGTGATCTCCTTGCCGTGCTTGTCGAGGATCTTCCCGTTCTCGCAGCGGTCGCCTTCCTCGAGGCACTCGAGGACCTGGATCGGGATGATCCGGGTCGGTGCCGCGGCGAACACCGACGGGTCATGGGGATTGCCTTGCTTGACCACGTTGAAGACGAGGTTCAGCAGGATCGCCATGATCGCGGCAGAGCTGATGCCCGAGTCGAAGATGACCTGGAACCAGGTCGGGAAGTGGCCGTAGAAGTCCTTGTTGATCACCGGGATGAGCCCGAAGGCGATGGAGGTCGCCACGATGATCAGGTTCATGTTGTCCTTGTAGTCCACCCTCGCCAAGGTGCGGATCCCGGAGGCCGCGACGGTGCCGAAGAGCACGACGCCGGCGCCGCCGAGGACTGGGGTCGGCACTGCGGCGACGACCCGGCCGAGGATGGGCAGGAGCCCCAGAAGCGTCAGGACGCCGCCTCCCGCGGCCACCGCGAAGCGCGACTTGATGCCCGTCACGGCCACGAGGCCGACATTCTGGGCGAAGGCGCTCTGGGTGAATGTGTTGAACACGGGCGCGACAGCCGAGGACAGCATGTCGGCGCGGAGGCCGTTCGCGATCCGCTTCGAATCGACCTTGGTGCCCGCGATCTCCCCGACGGCCAGGATGTCCGCGGTGGTCTCGGTCAGGATCACGAGGATGACGATGACCATCGAGATGATCGCCGCCGGCTCGAAGGTCGGCATCCCGAACGCGAACGGACGCGGGAGCTCGAAGATCGGGCCGGTGCCGACCTTTGAGAAGTCGGCCATGCCGAGGAACGCCGCGACGACGGTGCCGATGACGATCGCGAGGAGGATCGACAGCCGCGAGATGACGGCGTTGCCGAGCTTGCTCAGGAGCATGATGACCACAAGGGTCAGGGCTGCGAGTCCGATGTTCGCCGGGGAGCCGTAGTCCGGCGCCTTCGCGTTGCCGCCCAGGGCCCAGTTCGCGGCGACCGGCGTCAGGGACAGGCCGATCGTGGTGATGACGACGCCGGTGACCACGGGCGGGAAGAAGTGGATGATCTTCGCGAAGAACGGCGCGATGAGCAGGCCGATGAGCGAGGCCGCGATGACGGCGCCGAACACTGCCGGGAGCCCCCCGCCGCCGCTCACGATGGCGAGCATCGTCGCGACCGACGCGAACGAGGTGCCCTGCACGAGCGGCAGCTGCGAGCCGAACCACTTGACGCCGAGCGTCTGCAGCAGGGTCGCGAGACCGCCGACGAACAGGCAGGACGTGATCAGCAGCGCGATGTCCGGGCCGCTCAGGCCGGCGGCGGAGCCGATGATGAGCGGCGGGGCGATGATGCCGCCGTACATCGTCAGCACGTGCTGGAACCCGTAGGCGAAGGCGGTGCCAATCGGCAGCCTCTGGTCCTCGGGGCGGACCGCCTCGGCGCTGTTGTGGCCGGGTGCGGGCGCATGGTTTCGGGACATAGCGGACCTCCTTGTCAGCTGTGATATCCGAGCGCGCAACGATGGATTTCGTGGGGTGGTGGGGTGCCTCGGGCGAGGCGGGGGGAGCGGAAGGAGGACGACGGCGGCCGGAGTTCACCGCCGTCGTGCCTCCCTCCGGTTCAGCGCTGGGTCAGCGCGGGACGGAGCCGGCTCAGCAGAAGCCGGTGATGCCGTCCCAGGCGTTGGAGTCGTCCGAGATGGACTCGCGCTGGAAGTTCGCCTCGATGAGGCCATACGGGCGGTCGGCCGCGTAGAAGACCTCGTTCGGGTTGTCGAGGCCGAACGGCGTCAGGTCGACGAGGAAGTGGTGCTTGTTCGGCGTCGAGAAGCGGACCTCCTCGATCTCGGGGTGGGCGTTCAGGACCTTCTGCGCCATCTGGAACAGGGTCTGCTGGAGCGCGTAGGAGTAGCCCTCCGTGAAGCCCTCGAGCAGGAGCGCCTTGACGTCGTCGTACGACTTGTTGAAGTCGACCGAGCCGCTCGCGACAGCCTCGGGGCTGTAGCGCCAGCGGGCCGAGACGTCGGTGGCCAGGATGCGGTCCGTGGTCTCCTCGAGCGTGGTGAAGCGGTCCTTCGGGTAGCCCACGAAGCCGGACTGGGTGGACTTGAGGACCGTGAGATCGTTCAGGCCGGAGATCACCTGGATGGTGTCGCCGTCCTTCACGACCACCGCGTTGCGGACTTCCTGGCCCTTGCGGACGAACGAGTGGTCGTGGCCCTCGGCCTGACCCTGCGCCGGAGCGGGAATGCGCTCCCAGGCGTACTGCTCCGCCTCCCAGCGGCCGCCCGTGACCCAGGCGAACTCGGACGTGAAGTGGTCCGCAAGGCGGATGAGGAACTGCTCGGGCGAGCCCACGCCGTCGCGGGCGAACCCGAAGACCGTGTTCTTCTGGGTGTCGGTGGGGACCACGTGGCCGTTGTCGCCGTCGAAGTGCGCCGCGTCGAAGTCGCCCCGCAGCTGCGACGTGACGCTCAGGTCCTCGATCTCGTGGCGCGCGGTGTCGCGGGTGATCTTGACGACGCGGACCTCGGCCTTGCCGTACTGGTTCTTGCCCAGGACGATCTTGGTGTTCTCGGTGTTGTTCTGCGCCATGGCGCTAGCTCCCTCGGTAAGTGGAAAAGGCGAAAGGACTCAGCAGGAGCGGCACGTGGTAGTGCGCCTCCGCCGCGTCGACCGTGAAGGTCAGCGAAACCTCCGGGAAGAAGGTGTCCTGTCCGATGCCGGCGAAGTACGGTCCGGTCGCGAACTGGAGGCGGTACTCACCGCTGTCCAGCCGCTCGGGGCCGAGCTCTTTCACCCGCCCGTCTGCATCGGTGATGCCCGTGCCAATCCGGGACCATGCGCCGCCGTCGCGGGCGTAGAGTTCGACGGCGACACCTGCGGCCGGCTTCCCGGCAGCGGTATCCAGAATGTGGGTGGTCACATGTGAGACGCTCATGCGCTCATGCCCCCTTCGACGCTCGGTTCGCGGCGAGGCTCTGCTCCTGCAGGCTCTGCTCCAGCCGGAGCACGGCGATCTCGCGGAGCTGTGCCGCGACGATGGGCTCCTCCTGCTCCGGCGTGTGGCCGAGGCGGTCCTGGAGCGCGGAGAGGAT
The DNA here is from genome assembly GCF_002224485.1 of Sinomonas sp. R1AF57. Classification (GTDB taxonomy): domain Bacteria; phylum Actinomycetota; class Actinomycetes; order Actinomycetales; family Micrococcaceae; genus Sinomonas; species Sinomonas flava. The sequence goes on along the minus strand of NZ_CP022463.1, from coordinate 2,913,679 downwards.
CTCCTCGGCGCTGCGGCCGGCGGCGCGGATCAGGAAGACCCGGCCGAACTTCTCCTCGTATGCCCGGTTCCCCTCGGCCAGGGCGGTTGTCACCCTGTGGTCGCGGGGATCGACGCCGGCCTGCTCGCTGCGGGACATCGACGCTTCGGCGCTCTTGCCGGCGGCCCTTTCCCCGATGCGGGGGTGGTGGGACAGCGCGCCCTCCAGCTCCTGCGGGGTGAAAGAGTCCGCTGCAGTGCGCGCTGCGGCGAGGAGGTCCTCGACGCTGGCAAAGGGTCGGGCCCGGGTGATCTCATCGATCCAGCGGTCGACGTCGAGGCACGGCTTCAGGAGCTCTCTTGCCTCATCGGCGGGGGCGGCATTGAACTGTTCAAGCAACATGGCTTGTCGGGTCCTCAACTGCTCAATGCTGGCATCCACGGTGACGGCTATACGGAACGTCTTTTTCTAGCGCCCCGGAGGGCCAACTAGGTTCCGTATCGTGGAACTGTTATTTCAGCATGTGCAATAAGTCTGCCTCATGGGTGGTGTGACTGTCAACACTATCCGGTGACGTGGGATACAGAAATTCTGAGCCCCGCGTCCCGCCGAGGTCACCCCGCGTCCCGCCGAGGTCACCGGGTGTGGTGTCGAGGTCACCTCGTGCTTTGGAGTGGCTGCTGGCACCCTGGCGTGACGTGGGCGCGGCAGGGGGTGACTTCGGCCGCACACGGGGTGACTTCGGCGCCAGAGGGGGTGACTTCGGCGCCAGAGGGGGTGACTTCGGCAGCACACGGGGTGACTTCGGCGGAGGGGCAGGGCGCCGGGACGCAGAAGGCCCCGGCGCCAGTCCACAGGGGACTGGCACCGGGGCCGCAGGGCCAGTGATGGCCGGCAGGGGGCTGGGTCAGAGGCCGAGCCTGTCGCGCAGGGCTGCCACGTGGCCGTCCGCCTGGACGCCGTACTCGATGGACTCGATCGTGCCCTCGGGGGACACGACGGCGGTCGAGCGCAGGATGCCCTCCTTGACCTCGCCGTTGACGATCTTCTCGCCCCACGCACCCCACTCCTTGGCGACCGACGCGCCGTCGTCCGCCAGGAGCGGGAACGTGAGCGAGAAGTCCTCGGCGAACGAGGCGATGTCCTCGACCGGATCCGGGGAGATGCCGATGACGCTCACGCCGGCGGCGTTGAGGGCGTCGAGGCTGTCCCGGAAGTCGCATGCCTCGGTCGTGCAGCCGGGGGTCGCGGCCTTCGGGTAGAAGTAGACGACCGCGCGGCGGCCGCGGAAGTCGGCCAGGGAGACGTCGTGCCCCGAGGCGTCCGGGAGGGTGAAGTCCGGGGCCTGCTGGCCGGTGGAGAGCTTGGTTGAGACTGTCATGGTTCCATCCTGGGGTCGGGCGGGCAGTGGATCAGGCAGTGCCGCGGCGGATCAGCCGGCCCTTGGGCTCGCTGAAGTCCACCTCGGTGCCGCGCACGAAGGTGCGGCGCACCACGCCGGAGAGCGCCTTGCCCTGGTACGGCGTGATGTGGTTCTTGTGGTGCAGCCTGTCGGCGTCGACGATGAAGGTCTCGTCCGCGGCGAAGACGGCAAGGTCGGCATCGTACCCCGGGGCCAGCACGCCCTTGCGCTGCAGGCGCGCGAGCTCCGCCGGCTTCTCGCCCATCCAGCTCACGACCTGCTCGAGCGCGATTCCACGCCGCCGGGCCTCGGTCCAGATGATCGACAGCCCCAGCTGGAGCGAGGCGACCCCGCCCCAGGCCACGCCGAAGTCGCCGTTCTCGAGGTCCTTGAGGTCGACAGTGCTGGGGGAGTGGTCAGAGACGATGCAGTCGATCGTGCCGTCCTCGAGTCCCTGCCACAGCAGCTCCCGGTTGGAAGCCTCGCGGATCGGCGGGCAGCACTTGAAGGCCGTCGCCCCGTTGGGGATCTCCTCGGCCAGCAGCGTGAGGTAGTGCGGGCAGGTCTCGACGGTCAGCTTCACGCCGTCGCGCTTCGCCGAGGCGATCATCGCCAGCGCGTCCGACGACGACAGGTGCAGGATGTGCGCCCGCGCGCCGGTCCAGCGCGCGCGCTCGATGACCTCGGCGATGGCCACATTCTCGGCGCCGCGGGGACGCGAGTGCAGGAAGCTCTCGTAGACGTCGCCCTCGGGGTTCGGGGCGCGGTCGATCGCGCGGGAGTCCTCGGCGTGGACGATCATGAGGCCGTCGAAGGACGCAATCTCGGTCAGGTCCTTCTCGAGCTCGTCCACCTCCAGATGCGGGAACTCGTCCACGCCGGAGTGGAGGAGGAAGCACTTGAACCCGAAGACGCCCTCGTCGTGGAGTGCGCGCAGGTCCCCGGTGTTGCCTGGGATCGCCCCGCCCCAGAAGCCCACGTCGACGAAGGACTGAGTCTCCGCCGCTGCGCGCTTGACCTGGAGTGCGTCGACGTTGACGGTCGGCGGGATCGAGTTCAGCGGCATGTCGATGATGGTCGTGACGCCGCCGGCGGCCGCGGCCTTCGTGGCGGAGGCGAAGCCCTCCCACTCGGTCCGGCCCGGTTCGTTCACGTGCACGTGCGTGTCCACGAGGCCGGGGATGAGGGTCTCGTCCTCGGCCAGCTCGATGGTCTCGCGGCCGGTGAGGCCGTTGCCGAGGGGCTCGAGCGCGACGATGCGCCCGTCGGTGATGCCGACCTCCCGCGGGGCGACGCCCGCCGTGGTGAGGACCCGCTGCCCGCGGATCACCAGGTCGAATGCCGGAGCGCTCTCTGCATTGCTCACGTCACAGGCTCCTTACTGTTCTCAAGGTCAACGATAGAGGCGGCCAGATCGATCCCGATCCGCCTCAGAAGGGTGCTCGCCTCGCGGATGCAGGTCTCCACATCCGGCTCGAGGCCTGTCAGCGCGTGGACCGAGCGGAAGCCGGCCGCTGTGGCGTCCGCGAGCTGGCTCCGCCCGCACACCGCGACAACCGGGATGCCCTGCGCGGCGGCCTCCTTCGCGACGCCGATCGGGGCCTTGCCCGAGAGCGACTGCGCGTCGAGGCTCCCCTCGCCGGTGACGACGAGGTCCGCGCCGGCGAGCTTCTCGCGCAGCCCGGTGAACTCGACGACGACGTCGATGCCCCGCCTCCGCATCGCGCCGAGGGCGAGTGCGGCGTACCCGACGCCGCCGGCCGCGCCCGCGCCGGGGAGGTCCTTCGCGGCTGCGGCCACGGGACCCATGGCCTGGCCGAGGACGGCGGCGAATCGCGCCAGGGCGGCGTCGAGCTCCTCGACGTCCGACGGCGAGGCCCCCTTCTGCGGGCCGAACACGGCCGCCGCTCCTTCCGCGCCGAGGAGGGGGTTGTCGACGTCGGCGGCGAGGATGAGCCGGGCGTGGTCGAGGCGGGCGTCGAGGCCCGACAGGTCCGCCTCGGCGATCCGCGCCAGGGCCGCGCCGCCGAGCGGGAGGTCGCGGCCGGCGTCGTCCGTGAACCGCGCGCCGAGGCCGGCGAGCATGCCCGCCCCGCCGTCGGTGCACGCGCTGCCGCCCACGCCGAGGACGATCTCGCGGCAGCCCGCGTCGAGGGCCGCCCGGATGAGCTGGCCCGTGCCGAGGCTCGTGGCGCCGCGGGCGTCGCGGAAGCCGTCCGGGAGCACGTCCAGCCCGGAGGCGGCGGCCATCTCGATCACTGCCGTGCGCCGGCCCTCGGGGCCTGCGGAGACGGCGAACTCGGCGGTGAGCGTCTGGCCCGTCGGGCCGGCCACGGCCGCCCGGCGTGGGGAGAAGCCCGCGCCGAGCGCCGCGCTCACGGTGCCCTCGCCGCCGTCGGCCACGGGGACCAGGACGAGCTCGGCGTCGGGGAGCACCTCGCGGATGCCCTCGGCGAGCGCCTCGGCGACCTGGGCGCCGGTGAGGGAGCCCTTGAACTTGTCCGGGGCGAGGACGATCTTCATTCCTTGTCCTGCCTTCGGCCCGGCTAGCTGCCCGCGCCCGCGAGGGCCACGATCGCGGTGGGAGCGTCCTCGGGGGTCTCGGCGAGCCCCTCGAACTCCGTCACGTTGTCCAGCTCGGTTCCCATCGCGATGTTGGTGACCCGCTCGAGGATCGCCTCCACCACGACCGGCACCCTGTGCTCCGCCATGAGGGCGCGGGCCTTCTCGAAGGCCGGCCCCAGGTCCTCCGGGTGCTCGACCCGGATGGCCTTGCAGCCCAGGCCCTCGGCCACCTTGACGTGGTCCACGCCGTAGCCTGCGGCGGTGCCGGTCTCCGGCTCCGCGTTGATGTTCTCGAAGGCGAGCGAGACGTGGTAGTCCATCTCGAAGCCGCGCTGCGACTGGCGGATGAGGCCCAGGTAGGAGTTGTTGACCACCACGTGGATGTACGGCAGCTGGAACTGCGCGCCCACGGCGAGCTCCTCGATCATGAACTGGAAGTCGTAGTCGCCCGAGAGCGCCACGACCGTCTCGTCCGGCTTGCCGCGCACGACGCCGAGCGCGGCCGGCCCGGTCCAGCCCAGGGGCCCTGCCTGGCCGGCGTTGATCCACTTGCGGGGGCCGAACACGTGCAGCATCTGCGCCCCGGCGATCTGGGACAGGCCGATCGTCGTCACGTAGGTGGTGTCGGGGCCGAACGCCTTGTTCATCTCCTCGTAGACGCGGAACGGCTTCATGGGCACGTTGTCGAAGTGCGTCTTGCGCTGCATGCGGCCGCGCTTGGCCTGGGCGGCCTCGGCCCACGCGGTGTAGTCGGGCAGCTGGCCGGAGGCCTTGCGCTCCCGCGCCACCTCGAGGACCGTGTCGAGGAACGCGCCGGCGTCGGAGACGATGCCGAAGTCGGGGGAGAACACGCGGCCGATCTGGGTCGGCTCGATGTCGACGTGCACGAACGTGCGCCCGGCGGTGTACTTCTCGATGGAGCCAGTGTGGCGGTTGGCCCAGCGGTTGCCGATCCCGATCACGAAGTCGGACTCGAGGAACGTCGCGTTGCCGTACTTGTGCGAGGTCTGCAGGCCCACCATCCCGGCCATGAGGCGGTGGTCGTCCGGGATCGCGCCCCAGCCCATGAGGGTCGGGACCACGGGCACGTTGAGGGTCTCGGCCAGCTCGACGAGCTGCGCGGCGGCGTCGGCGTTGATGATGCCGCCGCCGGCGACGATCAGCGGCTTCTGGGCTGCGGTGAGCATGTCCATGGCCTTCTCGGCCTGCTTCCGGGTGGCGCGCGGCTTCTCGACCGGGAGCGGCTCGTAGGCGTCGATGTCGAAGTCGATCTGCGCCATCTGCACGTCGAACGGCAGGTCAAGGAGCACGGGGCCGGGGCGGCCGGAGCGCATGAGCTGGAAGGCCTTCTGCACCGCGCCGGGGATCTGGCCGGGCTCGAGGACGGTCATGGCCATCTTTGTCAGGGGCTTGGCGATGGACTCGATGTCCACGGCCTGGAAGTCCTCCTTGTGCAGCTTCGCGACGGGCGCCTGCCCGGTGAAGCACAGCATCGGGATCGAGTCCGCCTGGGCCGCGTACAGGCCGGTGATCATGTCCGTGCCGGCGGGGCCGGAGGTGCCAAGGCACACCCCGATGTTGCCGGCCTTGGCGCGGGAGTACCCGTCCGCCATGTGCGAGGCGCCCTCGACGTGGCGGGCGAGCGTGTGGCGGATGCCGCCGTGGGCGCGCATCGCGGAGTAGAGGGGGTTGATCGCGGCGCCGGGCAGGCCGAAGGCCTCGGTGGCGCCCTCCTTCTCGAGGATGGCCACGATCGCGTCGACAGTGCGCATCTTTGCCATGTCGGAAGCTCCTTTGGAACGTTTTCGGGTGTGAGAAAGGGGCCGGCCCCGAGGTTGCGCGCCCGGGGCCGGCTGTCTGTGGGGGCACCTGACGTGGGTGCCCGGCGCACGACGGCGAGTGGTCGCCGTCGTGCGCGGCTACTCCTTGCCGGAGAGCTCGGCGGTGAGCTTGAAGAGGCCCGAGTGGTCGAGGCCGCCGTCGCCCCGGGCGACGAGGGCCGTGACGAGCTGCGCGACGGCCGCGCCGAGCGGTACGACGACGCCGGCCTCGCGGGCCGCGGAGGTGACGATGCCGAGGTCCTTGTTGTGCAGGGCCAGGCGGAAACCGGGGTCGAAGTTGCGGTCCAGCATCTTCTGGCCCTTCTGGTCCAGGACCTTCGAGCCAGCGAGGCCGCCGCCGAGGACCTTGAGCGCGGCGTCGGTGTCCACGCCGTACGCCTCGAGGAAGATGATCGCCTCGGAGAGCGCCTGGATGTTGACGGCGACGATCAGCTGGTTCGCGGCCTTGACGGTCTGGCCGGAGCCGGAGGGGCCCACGTGGACGATGGTCTTGCCGACCGCCTCGAGGACCGGGAGGGCGGCGTCGAAGTCCGCCTTCTCGCCGCCGACCATGATGGACAGGACGGCGTCGATGGCGCCCTGCTCGCCGCCGGAGACCGGCGCGTCGAGGGGGCGGAGGCCGGCATCGCGGGCGTCGGCGGAGAGCCGGGCGGCGACGTCCGGGCGGATCGAGGAGGCGTCGATCCACAGCGCGCCCTTCGGGGCGTTCGCGAAGACGCCATCGGCGCCGGAGACGACGCCCTCGACGTCGGGGGAGTCCGGGACCATCGTGATGATGACCTCGGCGTCCTTGACCGCCTCGGCGATGCTCTTGGCGCCTCGGCCGCCCTCCGCGACAAGCTTGTTGACCTTGTCTTCGCTGCGGTTGTAGCCGGTGACGGTGTGGCCGGCCTTGACGAGGTTGACGGCCATGGGGAGGCCCATGATGCCGAGGCCGATCACTGCGATGCTGGACTTGGTCCCTGCGTTGCTCATGCTGTTCTCCTTGACGTCTGGTAGGTGGTGGCCGGTCAGGCGACGGGGCGGATGGCCCAGGCGAACGCCTCGGCCTGGGGGGCCTTGTACTCGAGGCCGATGTAGCCGGAGTAGCCCAGCTCGCGCGAGCGGGAGATCCACTCGCCGAGCGGGAGGCTTCCGGTGCCGGGGGCGCCGCGGCCGGGGTTGTCGGCGATCTGGATGTGGCCAAAGTCCTTGGCGTGCTCCTCGATCACCGCGGCGACGTCGTCGCCGTTCACCGCGAGGTGGTAGAAGTCCGCCAGGAGCCTGACGTTGTCGACGCCGGCCTCCTTCGTCGCGGCGATGACGCCGAGGGCGTCCGCCGCGGTCTTGAGCGGGTAGGCGGGAGTGCCGGAGACCGGCTCGAGGAGGACGGTGCCGCCGACCTTCGCGACGCCCTCGGCCGCCGCGACGAGGTTCTTCAGCGCGAGTTCGTCCTGCTCCTGCGGGGTGAACGCGTCCTGGCGGTTGCCGTAGAGGGCGTTGAAAGCCTTGGTGCCGGTGCGCTCGGCAATGCCGACCACCACGTCGATGTTGTCCTTGAACTCGCCGCAGCGGCCCTTCCAGGACACGAGGCCGCGGTCCCCGGCCGGCATGTCCCCGGCGAAGAAGTTGAGGCCGCTCAGCTGGACGCCGGCGTTCTCGAGCGCCGCGATGAACGCGTCGACGTCCTTGTCGGCGGGGACGGCCTCGGCAAACGGCCACCAGAACTCGACGGCGTCGAAGCCGGCGGCCTTGACGGCGGCCGGGCGCTCGAGCAGGGGCAGTTCGGTCAGGAGGATGGAGCAGTTCACCGTGTATGTCATCGTCGACACCTCTCTTCGCGGTTCTCACGATCATCTCTTTTTCAGATCGTGGAATAAAACTTTCTCTGAATGAAAGTGTAGGGCGTGGTTGTAATGGCGGTCAAGCCGCTTTGGATACCAAAACGTGGAGCGGGGCTCACTGGTACGCGGGGTCCGGGGGCGCAATGATGGAGTCATGGCGACCTATTTCGGCATGGAGCATGCATCAAGCAAGGATCCGCACGACTGGGGGCGGGCCATGTGCGCTGCGCTCAACCGTCTCCTCGAGGAGGCACAGGGGGACAGGAACTATCTCGAGCACAAGCACCTGCTCGGCCAGGACATCGTGATGCGCATCGAGGCGGAGGGCGACGGCGTTGCCGTGCACCTGAGCTGGAAGCCGCAGAACCAGGATGACGCTCCGCGGGACGAGGAGGACGACCGCGAGGCGGATCTCGTGGAGGGTTCCGGCCGCGGCGGCTGACGTTTCGGGTACATCTAATCTGCCCTCATGGCGTTTCGGGTACAGCTAATCCCGGTCTGGGGCGTCTCGGGTACAGCTAATCTGCGCCCGGGCCGACCCGGTTGCGCCGGCACGCACCTCTCGAAGGTCTGGCGTGCGACGCCGCCGGGACGCCTGGGCGGGTGAGCTCACCACACGGAGCGAGGCCGCGGCGTCGTGCGTCGTGTACCCGTTGAGCAGAGGCGAACGAAGACCTGTACCCGAAACGGCTGGGGGAGTGAAGACCCGTACCCGAAACGGTTCGGGAGGGAATCTGCTGTACCCGAAACGCTAAGGGGCGGGGTAGGGGATCAGGGGGCCGGGCGGGCCGCTCGCCACCCGGCCGCCGAAGCCCCCAGCAGCACCCCGGCCGCGGTGAAGACGCCGGCCGACCCCATCCCGGTGGCGAGCAGCCCGACCGCGGGCGGGAAGACGGCCTGCCCGAGGCGGTTGGCCGTGATCCGTGCGGCGAGCCAGGTCCCCCGGGTGCCGGGTGGCGCGGCGAGGGAGACGACGGTCATTGTCAGGGGCTGCACGATCCCCAGCGCGTACCCTGCCGCGACGAGCACGGCGCCGAGGGCCCACTCCGGCATCGGCACCGCGACGGCCAGGACGGCGGCGGCGCCGGCGACGGTCGCCCACAGGATGAGCCCGGAGCGGCCGAACCGGTCCACGAGTCGTCCGAGCGCGAGCCGCGAGGCCATAGTCGCGAGCGCGCGGGCGGTCAGGAGCGCCCCGACCACGGAGGCGGGGATCCCGCGCTCCACCCCGAGAGCCGGCAGGTAGACCTGGATGAGGTCGATCGAGCACAGCACCATCATCGACACCCCGATCGAGGTCACGAGGGGCCGCCGAACGGCCGGATCGGCGGCGAGTGCCTGGCGCAGTGGAATCGAGGTCGTGCGCCTGGTGCCCCGGTTCCCGGACCGCCTGGCGACCATCCACAAGGTCGTCGCGGACATGCAGACAGCCGCGGCGAGATACAGGGCGAACAGCGGCCCGGTCTCGGGCAGCACGGAGCCGCCGCCCACCACGGCGAGCAGGGTCGGGGCGAGCGCCTGCCCGGTCGAACCCGCGAACGTGTAGAGGCCGAAAAGCGCGTCCAGGTTCCGCCGCCGCCCCGAAGCGGCCGCGGCCTCGGCGATGCGGCTCTGCTCGCCCAGAAGGCTGATGAGGTGCCCGAGGCCGAGGAGCGCGTTCCAGCCGAGGAGCCACCACACGTCCGGGGTCGCGAGCAGCAGCCCCACACCGGAGCCGACCATGAGCAGCGCGCCGGCGAGGAGCAGCGGGCGTCCGTGGCCGGCGTCGTCCATTCGGCCCACCCACACCGCGGCCGCGAGCGGCAGGAGGGAGAAGCTCGCCACGACCAGTCCCAGCAGCGCCGGCTCGACGCCCAGCTCGAGCGCGCGGTAGGACGCGGTGGGCCGCACGGTGTACGCGGCGAGCTGGAGGAAGACGGCGTGGGCAAGCACGGCCCACGGGTAGCGAGCGGGAGATGTCATGGCGAAGCCAACGTTAGCCCTTGTTCAGAGGCGGGCTCCGGTGCCACGGTGGAGCCATGGGACGGCTCATTGTTCAGGAGACGATCAGCGCCGACGGCTTCGCGGCGGACCCCGAGGGCACGACATCCTTCATGGAGCCCTTCATCGGCGGTGCCGCGGAAGGGTTCGCCCGGCGGCAGCTCGAGCTCATCGAGGGGCTGTCGGGCATGCTCATGGGCGCCCGCACCTACGAGGGCTTCAGCTCGTTCTGGCCCACCGAGGCGTCCGAGGGCGAGATGGTCGCCCCGGCGCTCAACGCGCTTACCCGCTACGTCTTCTCCCACTCCCACCAGGAGGCGCCCTGGGGCGAGAAGGGGGACTGCGAGGTGTACTCGGGGGACACGGGCGAGGGCATCCGTCGCATCAAGGCGGAGTCGGAGGGCGACATCGGCTGCTGGGGCAGCCTGAGCCTGGTCCGGGAGCTCCTGGACCTCGGCGAGGTCGACGAGCTGCGGCTGGTCGTGGCGCCGTCGATGATCGGCCAGGGGCGGCGCTTCGGCCCGGCGGGACAGGTCCAGCTCGCCCTGCGCGAGGCAGCGACGTACGACGACGCGCTGGTCGAGCTGGTCTACGACCTGCGCAGCGCCGACTGAGCCCCGGGAGACCGACCCGTGGCCACCGAGGAGGACGTCCGTGCGCTGTGCCTGGCCCTGCCGGGCGTGACCGAGCGGCCGAGCTGGAACCAGCCCGCGTGGTTTGCCAGGACGCTGTTCGCACGCATCTGGGAGCCGGGTGTCGTGACTCTCAAGACGGAGGAACGCGAGGCCCTCTCCGCGATGGACCCCGAGACGTTCTACTGGGAGATCCCGCACCACGTGGGGTCTCCGCAGCTCGTGCTCGTCCGGCTGGGACGGATCTCGCGGAACGAGCTGGCCGAGATGGTCGAGGAGTCCTATCGGATCGCTGGAGGTCCGGGGAAGGACTGATCGCCTACCCGGAAGGCCCTCTCGCGGGATCTGGCGTACCCGAAACGGTGAAATGCGCGAAGGATGTGTACCCGAAACGCGGGGTGGATACGACGGCGCGGGTGGATACGACGGCGCGGGGCGGCTCAGTGCCAGGCCAGCCCCGCGCCGTCGTGCTTGAGGGCTCCTCTCAGGTGAGCTTCACCTGGCGGTTGACGTCCTTGTAGAGGAGGTAGCGGAACTCGCCGGGGCCGCCGGCGTAGCAGGCCTGGGGGCAGAAGGCGCGCAGCCACATGAAGTCGCCGGCCTCGACCTCCACCCAGTCGTTGTTGAGCAGGTACATCGCCTTGCCCTCCAGGACATAGAGGCCGTGCTCCATGACGTGGGTCTCGGGGAACGGGATCACGCCGCCGGGCTGGAACGTCACGATGTTCACGTGCATGTCGTGCGCGAGGTCGTCGGGGTCGACGAAGCGGGTGGTCTTCCAGACGCCGTTGACGTCCGGCATCTCCCGGGGCGCCACCTCGGCGTCGGAGGTGACGAAGCTCTTGGCCTCGTAGCCCTCGAGCCGCTCGTAGGCCTTGCGGACCCAGTGGAACGAGGCGATGTCGTCCGAGACGTTCTCCAGGCCCCACTCGTCGCCGGCGGCGAGGTAGGCGTAGCCGCCCTCGCCGAGCTCGTGGGCCTCGCCGTTGAGCGTGAGGTTCACCGTGCCCTTGACCACGAACACGACGCCCTCGACGCCGGGCTCGAACTCCGCCTTGGGGGCCCCGCCGCCGGGGGCGATCTCCACGATGAGCTGGGAGAACGTCGTCGCGAAGCCGGAGATGGGCCGGGCGATGATCCACGAGCGGGTCTTCGTGAAGCCGGGCAGGTTGGACGTGACGATGTCGGTCAGGACGCCCTTGGGGATGACCGTGTAGGCCTCGGTGACGATGGCGCGCTCGGTGGTCAGGTGGGTCTGCGGCGGCAGGCCGCCTTCGGGGTAGTAGTACTTGCCCATGTCTCTTCCTTGGCGGGGTCAGTTCGGAACGGCGGCGGTGTGCGCGAGCCGGGGGTGCGCGAGGCGCGGATGTGCGAGGCCGGTGAGCTCGGCCTCGGTCAGCCCGGTCGAGGCGAGGACCTCGTCCGCGCCGACCGCGCCGCACTGGAGGCCGCGCAGCACGAAGGCCGCGAGGGCGCGCGCGGTGGCCGGCTCGTCGAGGACGGCCCCCGGAGTCTGCGCCACGTAGTTGCGCAGCCGCTCGGTGGCGGCACCCAGCCCCTGGCGGTAGAACGCGTAGGTCGCGATGTACCGGGTGGGCAGCTGGTGCGCGTGGAGGTCCCAGCCCTGGTAGAAGCCCCGCTCGAGGGAACGGCGCACGAGGCGTGCGTGCAGCCGCCAGGCCTCCTCGCGCTGCGCGGCGTCCCCGAGCGGAAGGATGTTGGTCGAGCCGTCGGAGAGGCGGATGCCCGTCCCGGCGACCGCGAGCTGCATGACCTCCTTGGCGAAGTCGGCCACGGGGTGCTCCATCGACTGGTACGCGGCGGCGATCGAGAGCGACGCCGAGTAGTCGTAGGTGCCGTAGTGCAGGGCGGTGATGCGGCCGTCCGCCTTGTGCGGCAGCTGCGCGACCGGGTGGGATCCGTCCGCGCCGATGATGAGCTGCGGGGTCTCGACCTGGACCTCGAAGCCGAGCCGGCCGGGGTTCAGGCCGAGCGCGGACTCGAGGCGCTCGACGGCGTAGACCATCGCCTTGACCTGGTCCACCGTGGTCACCTTGGGCAGGGTCAGCACCAGGCCGTCGGGCAGCCTGTCGGGGCCGCCGACGGCGTCGACGAGCCGGACGACGAAGAGCTCCAGCGTGCGCAGGCCCCGCCGGCGGGTGGCCTCCTCGAAGCACTTGAAGCGGATTCCGGCGAACGGCGTCGCGCTCCCTGCGGCGAGCGCGGCGGCGAGCTGGTCCGCCGCCCGCTCCGCCTCGGCGTCCTCCGTCTCCTCCGGGTCGCCGCCGGCCTGCGCCGCGCGGCCGGGGGCGAGGTACCCGTCCTCGAAGTCGATGCGGAGGTCCTCGATGGGCTCGGTGCGCAGCTTGGCCTCGACTCGGGGCGCTACCTCGGCGGCCAGGTCGGGGGAGAGGCCCACGAGCTCGGCGAGTGCCCTCACGCCGCCGGCCTCCTCCGCGGCCGCGAGCGCGGCGGCGCCCCACTCCGCCGGGAGCGACGGCGTGAAGCGGTCCGCGGGCACGTAGACGGTGTGGACGGGCTGGCGCGACCCCGAGTCGCCGGGGTAGCCGACGGCGAGCAGGCGGTCGGTGTCGGCGAGGCCGGCGTCGATCCGCTCGTAGTCGGCTGCCCCGAAGACCGGGCGCGGCCTGGGGGAGTGGGAGCCCATCAGCCCACCAGCTCGTAGGCGGGGGTGGTGAGGAAGTCCGTGTACTCCTCGGACAGGCAGATGTCCGCGATGAGCCGGCTGGCCGGCTCGTAGAACTTCGCGAAGGCCTGCGGATCCACCTCGGTGCGCAGCCGCTCGGTCTCCTCGGCGAGGGCCTGCTCGACGAGCTCGCGGGTCACGGTGTTGCCGGTGTCCGCGAGGACCACCTTGTTCCGGATCTGCTGCCAGACCTGGGAGCGGGAGATCTCTGCCGTCGCGGCGTCCTCCATGAGGTTGTGGATGGCCACCGCGCCGTTGCCCGAGAGCCACACGGCCGTGTAGGCGACGGCGACGTAGAGGTTCAGGTGCAGGCCGGCCTCGGTGGCCACGCCCTCCGTCGAGGAGACGTCGAGGAGCTGGTCCGCGGTCACGTGGACCTCGGGGCGGAGCCGGTCGACCTGGTTCGGCTTGTCGCCGAGGACCGCGTCGAAGACCTCCTGGCACGTCGGCACGAGGTCGGGGTGGGCCACCCACGAGCCGTCGAAGCCGTCGGTCGCCTCGCGCGTCTTGTCTGCGCGCACCTTCTCGATCGCGGCGGCCGTGATCTCCGGCTCCTTGCGGTTCGGGATGAACGCGGCCATGCCGCCCATCGCGAAGGCGCCGCGCTTGTGGCACGTCTGCACGAGGAGCTCGGTGTAGGCGCGCATGAACGGCGCCGTCATGACCACCGAGGCGCGGTCGGGGAGGGTGAACCTCTCGCCCGCGTCGCGGAAGTACTTGATGATGCTGAAGAGGTAGTCCCAGCGGCCCGCGTTGAGGCCCGAGGCATGGTCGCGCAGCTCGTAGAGGATCTCGTCCATCTCGAAGGCGGCCGGGATGGTCTCGATCAGGACGGTGGCCCGGATCGTGCCCTGCGGGATGCCGAGGTAGTCCTGGGCGAAGACGAAGATGTCGTTCCAGAGGCGCGCCTCGAGGTGGCTCTCCATCTTCGGCAGGTAGTAGTACGGGCCTCGGCCGGAGGCGATGAGGTGCTTGGCCACGTGGAAGAAGTGCAGGCCGAAGTCCACGAGCGCGCCGATGGCGGGCTCGCCGTCGACCATCACGTGGCGCTCCTCCATGTGCCAGCCGCGCGGGCGGGTGACCACGACGGCGAGCGGGGCGTCGCTGCGGAGGCGGTACTCCTTGCCCTCGGGAGAGGTGTAGGAGAGGGTGCCCTGGGCGGCGTCGCGGAGGTTGAGGACGGAGTCGACGACGTTGGCCCAGTGGGGGCTCGAGGCGTCCTCCATGTCCGCGAGCCACACGCGGGCCCCGGAGTTGAGGGCATTGATGGCCATCTTCGCCGGGCTGGCCGGGCCGGTCATCTCCACACGGCGGTCCTGCAGCGCCGCGGGGGCCTCCGCGACCTTCCAGTCCCCCTCGCGGACCACGGCGGTCTCGGGCAGGAAGTCGAGCCTGCCGGTGCTGGCCGCCTCGGCCCGCCGGGCCTTGCGGGCGGCCAGGCGGGCGTTGCGCTCGGCGCCGAAGCGGGCGTGGAGCTCCTCGATGAACGCGAGGGCCTCGTCGGTGAGGATCTCCCCGGCGCGCGCGACGGGCGCCGTGTCGGTCACGGTGATGGCCATGCCATCCTCCTTCTCTCTCCCGGTGCCGGGAGGTCAGTGGGCCTGGGTGCTCTGCTGTGCGCCTGCGGACTACGCGTGGGCGGCGGCGACGATCGCGGCGGCGACATCCTGGGCGACGTGCGGGTCGAACACGCTCGGGACGATGAAGCTCGGGTTGAGCTCCTCGTCCGAGACGCGGGCGGCGATCGCCTGGGCCGCAGCCACCAGCATGGCAGGGGTGATGTCGGCCACGCCAGCGTCGAGCAGGCCGCGGAAGACGCCCGGGAACGCAAGCACGTTGTTGATCTGGTTCGGGAAGTCGCTCCGGCCGGTGGCGACGACGGCGGCGTGGTCAGCGGCCGCCACCGGGTCCGTCTCCGGGTCCGGGTTGGCCATGGCGAACACGATCGCGTTCTCCGCCATGGTGGCAACGGCGTCGGGGCCGAAGAGGTTCGGCGCGGAGACGCCGATGAACACGTCGGCGCCCTTGAGCGCCTCGACGAGGGTGCCGGAGAAGGACTCCGGGTTGGTGTTCTCGGCGATCCAGATGCGGTGGGCGTCCGTGTGCTGCTGGCCGCGGTGGATGGCCCCCTTGCGGTCGCACGCGATGACGTTCTTCGCGCCCTGGGCCTGGAGGAGCTGGATGATCGCGTTGCCCGCTGCGCCCACGCCGGAGACGACGATGCGGACGTCCTCGATCTTCTTCTCCACGATCTTGAGGGCATTGACGAGGGCCGCCAGGGTCACGATCGCGGTGCCGTGCTGGTCGTCGTGGAAGACCGGGATGTCGAGCTCCTCGCGGAGGCGGGCCTCGATCTCGAAGCAGCGCGGCGCCGCGATGTCCTCGAGGTTCACGCCGCCGTAGACCGGGGCGATCGCCTTGACGATCCTGATGATCTCCTCGGTGTCCTTCGTGTCGAGGCAGACCGGCCACGCGTCCACGTTGGCGAACTGCTTGAAGAGCGCGGCCTTGCCCTCCATGACGGGCAGGGCGGCGGCCGGCCCGATGTCGCCGAGGCCCAGCACGGCGGTGCCGTCGGTGACCACCGCGACGGTGTTCCGCTTGACCGTGAGCCGGCGCGCGTCCTCGGGGTTCTCGGCGATCGCACGGCACACGCGGGCGACGCCGGGCGTGTAGGCCCGCGAGAGGTCGTCGCGGTTGCGGAGGGGAACCTTCGGGACGACCTCGAGCTTGCCGCCCAGGTGCATGAGGAAGGTGCGGTCGGAGACCTTCCGGACCGTCACGCCCTCGAGCGCCTCGAGGGCGGCGGCGACCTCCTCGGCGTGCTGCTCGGAGGTCGTGTTGCACGTGATGTCGACGACCAGCTGGTCGTGGTGGGACTCGCTGATGTCGAGCGCGGTCACGGGGGCGCCGGCGGCTGCGACGGCCGCGGCGAGCTCGCTCGTGATGCTGATACGGCTCGGGGCGTCCACGCGGAGGGTGATGGAGTTGCCGGGGCTGGGACTCGCCATTGAATCGTCCTTCTGTCGGGAGGCATCGGCCTCGGTCACGTTTTCCGTACTACGGATATTATTCTCTGCATCTTGGAAAATTCAAGTCCCGTCGCTTGCGCGCGTCCCTGTCTGCCGATCGGAGCGTGGGGTATCGTGGAAGAGCCGCAGATTTCCGGGATGCGGATAATTTTTGTCGGAAGCTGTGGCATCAGGAGGAGACATGGCCGAGAAGGCATCGGGCGGCGTCCAGTCGGTGGAGCGCGTCTTCGAGCTGCTCGAACTCATCACCGACGCCGGGGGAGACGTCACGCTCAGCGAGCTGTCGTCGTCGACCGAGCTCCCCCTGCCCACCATCCACCGGCTGCTGCGCACTCTGGTCGCCCTCGGCTACGTGCGGCAGCTGCCGAACCGCCGCTACGCCCTCGGCCCGCGCCTGATCCGCCTCGGCGAGGGCGCCAACAAGCAGCTCGGCGCACTCGCGCAGCCCCAGCTGAAGATGCTCGTGGACAAGCTGGGCGAGACGGCCAACATGGCGGTCCTCGACTCGGACATGGTCATCTACGTTGCCCAGGTCCCCTCGCCCCACGCCATGCGGATGTTCACAGAGGTGGGCCGGCGCGCCCACACGCACGACACGGGCGTGGGCAAGGCGATCCTCGGCGAGCTCGGCGACGAGCAGGTCCGCTCCATCGTCTCCCGCCAAGGCATGCCCACCCCCACGCCCTACAGCATCGGCGACGTCGATTCCCTCCTCTCCGACCTCGACAAGATCCGCGCCCGCGGCTACGCGATCGACGAGCAGGAGCAGGAGATCGGCGTCCGCTGCTTCTCGATGGCCGTCCCCCATGCGCCGACGCCCACCGCGATCTCCGTCTCAGGGCCCATCTCCCGCGTGGACGAGGCCTTCGGCGAGCGCGCCGTCCCGCTCCTGCGCCAGGCCGCTGAGGCCATCTCGGCCGAGCTCAACCGCACCTGACCCACGCCCGTTCCGGGCGCGGCACCTCCCCGCCCACCCCCTTTCGGGTACGCAAAGAGTGCGCCGCTGGCGTTTCGGGTACGAGCACCGCGGTCTGACGCGACCGCCGCGGGCGGGCCTTCCTCCGTCATCGACGGCGGACGACGCCGCGCGCCCGCCCGGCCGGGGCACGCACCCGCCGTCGCGCGTACCCGAGACGGGGTGTGGTGTGATCTGGCGTACCCGAGACGGGGTGGGGTGTGATCTGGCGTACCCGAGACGGAGTGGGGCGCGATGTGAAGTCTCGGGACTGAATGGACACTTCTGTCTCAGGAGATCGTGGACGGTGTGTCTCACGAGTGTGTGGACACTTCACCGCTCAGATCACGGCATGAGCATCCATGAGCCTGATCTGAAGGTCCGTATGCGTGTGGCCCAGTGGCCCGATGACGCCCCGCGCGGAGCGGTGGCGCAGTTCTGCCGCAGGCACGGTGTCTCACGGGCCTGGTTCTACAAGGTCCTCGCCAAGGCCCGGGCCGAGGGGACGTGGGCCGCCACCGAAGTCGGGTCGAACCGTCCGCTGACCAGCCCGTGCCGG
>NZ_CP022463.1:2789857-2896104 GCF_002224485.1 Sinomonas sp. R1AF57 | reverse complement strand
GTGCCCCTCGCGGTCCTTGGACAGGAGCGAGTCCCACTCGCGGCCCCAGACGACCTTGATGACGTTCCAGCCAGCGCCGCGGAAGAACGCCTCGAGCTCCTGCATGACCTTCCCGTTGCCGCGCACCGGGCCGTCGAGGCGCTGCAGGTTGCAGTTGACCACGAAGGTGAGGTTGTCCAGGTTCTCGTTGGCGGCGAGCTGGAGCAGGCCGCGGGACTCGGGCTCGTCCATCTCGCCGTCGCCGAGGAAGGCCCACACGTGCTGGTCCGAGGTGTCCTTGATCCCGCGGTTGTGCAGGTAGCGGTTGGACTGGGCCTGGTAGATGGCGTTCATCGGCCCGATCCCCATCGAGACGGTCGGGAACTCCCAGAACTCCGGCATGAGGCGGGGGTGCGGGTAGGAGGAGAGGGCGTGGCCCTCGCGGGACTTCTCCTGGCGGAAGCCGTCGAGGTCCTCCTCGGACAGGCGCCCCTCCATGAAGGCCCGGGCGTACATGCCGGGGGAGGCGTGCCCCTGGAAGAAGACCTGGTCGCCGCCGCCGGGGTGGTCCTTGCCCCGGAAGAAGTGGTTGAACCCGACCTCGTAGAGGGTCGCCGCGCCCGCATAGGTGGAGATGTGCCCGCCCACACCGATGCCGGGACGCTGCGCCCGGTGCACGAGCACGGCGGCGTTCCAGCGCATCCACGCGCGGTAGCGGCGCTCGGTCTCCTCGTCGCCCGGGTACTCGGGCTCCTGGTCCGCCGGGATCGTGTTCACGTAGTCGGTGGTGTGCACCATCGGCACACCGACGCTCTGGGCGCCCGCGCGCTGCAGGATGCTCTTGACCATGAACTGGGCGCGTTCGGTGCCGCGCTCCGCGACGAGCGAGTCGAAGGACTCGATCCACTCCGCGGTCTCTTCCGGGTCACGGTCCAGCCCGGCAGCTGCGCTGCCGCCAACCTGGCCGCTGAGGAACTGGGTAGGCTCTCCAGTCAACACGTCCAACCTCTTTCTGCGCGCTCAGGTGGTGCGCGCGGAGTCTGGGGGGACCTCGTCATCCCCAAAATTCCGTAATACGGAACCCAAATACTACGATGTGAAACTAGACTGGCGTCCTGACGTGATGCCCGTCAAATTCGCGACGAACGGAGACAAACGATGACAGACACCGCGGGGTCCCGTGTGGCCGTCGTGACGGGCGCGGGAAGCGGGATCGGGCGAGCGGTCGCCCGCCGGCTGCTCGCCGAGGGCTGGAGCGTGGCGCTCGCCGGGCGCCGAGAGGCGCAGCTCCGCGAGACGGCGGCTGCCGTCCCTGCTCCCGGCCGCGTGCTCGTCGTGCCCTGCGACGTGACCCGGCCCGACGACGTCGAACGCCTCTTCGCCGAGACGAAGGCCGCTTTCGGCCGCGTGGACGTCCTCTTCAACAACGCCGGGACGTTCGGGCCCGCCGGGGATGTGGGCGAGATCGACCTCGCCGGCTGGGAGTCGACCCTCGCCGTGAACCTCACGGGGAGCTTCCTGTGCGCGGCCGCGGCGTTCCGCGTGATGAAGGCGCAGGAGCCCCAGGGCGGCAGGATCATCAACAACGGCTCGATCTCCGCGCACAGCCCGCGGCCCCGGTCCGTCGCGTACACCACGACGAAGCACGCCATCACGGGCCTGACCAAGAGCGTCGAGCTCGACGGCCGCCCCTACGGGATCAGCTGCGGGCAGATCGACATCGGCAACACCCGTACCGAGATCATGACGACGCTCGGCGTCGGCGAGGGCGCCCTCCAGGCCGACGGCACGCGGCGGGTCGAGCCCACGTTCGCCGTCGAGGAGGCCGCGAAGGCCGTCGCGTTCATGGCGTCGCTTCCCCCGGAGGCGACGGTCGGGAACCTGCTCATCACGGCCGCGGGCATGCCCTTCGTCGGCCGCGGGTAGCTACGCGAGCGGCAGGAACTCGCTCAGGTCCGTCCTGATGCCCGAGGCGCTGAGCTTCCCGGACGCCAGCGCCTCGGGCCATGTCTGGGCCCCGGTTGCGAGCGCGAGCCACGTGTCGGCGTCGGTCTCCACCACGTTCGGGGGAGTGCCGCGCGTGTGCCGCGGCCCCTCGACGCACTGCGCGACCCCGAACGGCGGCACCCGCACCTCGACCGAGTTCCCCGGGGCCCGCTCGGCGAGCTCCTCGAGGAGGTAGCGCACCGCCGTCGCGAGCGTCTGCCGGGGAACGGTCCCGCGCACGACGGCGCCCTGGTCGCCTTCCCCGCTGCCGTCGCCCGAGCGCGCGGCGCGCCAGTCGGCGACGGCGGCGCGCCCGGCGTCGTGCGCGATCCTGCGTCGGACAGCCATGTGCGTCGGTCCTCCTAGTCCAGCAGCGCCGAGACGGCGCGCCCGAGGCGGATGCGGCCCACCTGGCGCCCGCCGCCCATGACGGGTTCGACGACGCGTTCGAGGACGCGGGCGACCTCGGGGACATCCACGGCGTCGGCGGCGGCGAGCATGGTCAGGCCCACGAGCGTCGTGGCGCGGAGGCTGCCGTCGAGGACCTTGACCGCGGCGGCGGCTCCCTGCGGGGTCGCGAGCACGAGGACGCCCTCGGCCCCGATCTTGGCCAGGATCCCGAGCTCCTCCATGACCACGGTGTTCTCCCTGTCGCGGCCCTGGACGGCCCACGGGTAGTCGAGCATCGAGGTCGCGACCGTGGCCGCCCGGGCGTTCGCCCCGGGGTCTCCCGGGGCCTTCGCGAGCTTCGAGTACGCCCTGGCCAGGCCCTGCAGCGAGAGGGCGGCCACCGGCGCGCCGCATCCGTCGATCCCCAGGTGGGCGATGAGCTCCTCGGCATACTCCTCGATGGTGGCCCGGACCCGGTGCTGGAGGGGGTGGTTCGGCTCGAGGTAGCTGCGCCGGTCCCATCCGTTCTCCACACACGCCCAGAGGAACGCCGCGTGCTTGCCGGAGCAGTTGTAGGCCAGCTTGCGCCGCCCCTGGCCCGCGCGGACAAGCCACGCGCGGGCGTTCTCGTCGGCCGGCCAGTCGGCCGGGCAGAGGAGGTCGTCCTCACGCAGGCCCGCGGCGTGCAGCATTCCCTCCACGACGTCCATGTGGTCCAGCGAGCCGGTGTGCGAGGCGCACGCGAGCGCCACCTGGCTGCCCCTCAGTGGGACCCCCGAGATCATGGAGGCGAGCGCCTGGAACGGCTTGAGCGTGGACCGGGCGAGGATCGGGCTGCGGATGTCGCCCAGCTCGGTCACGACGCTGCCGTCCCCGGCGACCACGACGCCCGCGCCGAGGTGCCGCGACTCGATGAAGCCGCTGCGCTCGATCACGGCGAGCTCGACCGCGTCGTCCGCCGCGAAGGTTGCGTGAGAGGCCATGGCGACAGTCTATGGTCGGGATACCCTTGGGGGCGTGAAGGTTCTCGTGATCGGCCCGGGTGGCCGCGAACACGCCATTGTCCGCTCCCTCCTCGCCGACCCGGGCGTCTCCGAGGTCCACGCGGCGCCCGGCAACGCCGGAATCGCGCAGGACGTCCCCGTGCACCCCATCGACGCCAACAGCCCCGAGGCCGTCACGGCCCTCGCCCAGGAGCTCGGCGTCGACCTCGTGGTGGTCGGCCCCGAGGCGCCACTGGCCGCCGGGGTCTCCGATGCCGTCCGCGCGGCCGGTATCCCGGTCTTCGGCCCGAGCCGGGCCGCGGCGCAGCTCGAGGCCTCGAAGTCCTTCGCCAAGCAGGTCATGGCCGAGGCCGGAGTCCCGACAGCGATGGCGCGCGTGGCCGTGAATGCCCAGGAGGCCGCTGACGCCCTCGACGCGTTCGGCGCCCCCTACGTCGTCAAGGACGACGGGCTCGCCGCTGGCAAGGGCGTCGTCGTGACCTCGGACCGTGACGCGGCGCTCGCCCACGCCCAGGCCTGCTTCGACGCCGGCGGCTCGGTGGTGATCGAGGAGTTCCTCGACGGGCCCGAGGTCTCCCTCTTCGTCCTCTCGGACGGCTCGACCGTGGTCCCGCTCGCTCCCGCCCAGGACTTCAAGCGGATCTTCGACAACGACGAAGGCCCCAACACCGGCGGCATGGGCGCCTACAGCCCGCTCGAGTGGGCCCCCGAGGGCCTCGTCGACGAGGTGGTCGAGCGCGTCGCCCAGCCCACCG
This sequence comes from Sinomonas sp. R1AF57, assembly GCF_002224485.1. Taxonomy (GTDB): domain Bacteria; phylum Actinomycetota; class Actinomycetes; order Actinomycetales; family Micrococcaceae; genus Sinomonas; species Sinomonas flava. Next base: position 2,891,990 of record NZ_CP022463.1, on the reverse strand, counting down.
TGGACGAGATGGCCAAGCGCGGGACCCCGTTCGTGGGCGTCCTCTACTGCGGCCTCGCGCTCACCTCCCGCGGCACGCGCGTGATCGAGTTCAACGCGCGCTTCGGCGACCCGGAGACCCAGGCCGTGCTCGCCCGGCTCACGACGCCGCTCGGTGGGCTCCTGCTCGCGGCCGCGACCGGGCGGCTGGACCGGGCCGAGGAGCTGCGCTGGGCGCCCGAGACCGCGGTCGCCGTCGTGCTCGCCTCGAAGGACTACCCCGACACGCCCCGCACGGGCGACCGCATCCGCGGCCTGAAGAAGGCCAACGCGCTCGAGGGGGTGCATGTGCTCCACGCGGGGACGAAGCTCAACGACGCCGGCAAGGTCGTCTCCTCGGGTGGTCGGGTCCTCGCGGTCGTCGCCCTCAGGGACGGACTGGCCCAGGCGCGCCAGCGGGCGTACGAGGGCATCGCCCAGCTCGAGCTCGACGGCGGCCAGTACCGCACGGACATCGCCGCCAAGGCCGAGCGCGGTGAGATCACCGTGCCGGGTGGGCGCAATCCGGTGGAGTCCGGTGCTGCCGGGACGGGGGCCGAGTGATGGCCGGCTACCAGACCGAGACGCTCGATCTCCCGGGGTGGCGCCACGTCTACTCCGGCAAGGTCCGCGACCTGTACGAGCCGGCGGACTCCGGGCCGGGCGAGAGCGACCGCGTCCTCGTCGTCGCGAGCGACCGCATCTCCGCCTACGACTTCGTGCTCGCCAGCACCATCCCGGACAAGGGCCGCATCCTCACCCAGCTGAGCCTGTGGTGGTTCGACCAGCTCAACGTGGCCAACCACGTGCTCGGCTCGACCGCCGAGGACGGCGTCCCCGCGGAGGTCGAGGGCCGTGCCATGGTCTGCCGCCGGCTCGAGATGTACCCCGTGGAGTGCATCGCGCGCGGCTACCTCACGGGATCCGGCCTCGCCGAGTACCGCGAATCCGGCACGGTCTGCGAGATCCCGCTGCCCGCCGGGCTCGTGGACGGCTCGCGCCTGCCCGAGGCCATCTTCACGCCGTCGGCCAAGGCCGCCGTCGGGGAGCACGACGAGAACATCACCTACGAGGACGTGACGGGGATGGTGGGCGACGACGCCGCCGCCCAGCTGCGCGACCTCACCCTCGAGATCTACCGGGAAGCCGAGAAGATCGCCCGTGAGCGGGGCATCATCCTCGCGGACACGAAGGTGGAGTTCGGCCTCGACCCGGTGACCGGGTACATCACCCTCGGCGACGAGGTGCTCACGCCGGACTCGTCGCGCTTCTGGGACTCCGAGACCTGGGAGCCGGGGAAGGCGCAGCCCTCGTTCGACAAGCAGTACGTCCGGGACTGGCTCACCTCGGCCGAGTCCGGGTGGGACCGTGCCTCCGGCCAGGAGCCGCCCGCGCTGCCGGCCGCCGTCGTCGAGCGCACCCGCGCCCGCTATGTCGAGGCCTACGAGAAGCTCACGGGCCGCAGGTTCGCGTGACGCGCCTGCGCAGACCGGGCGCCTGACGCGTCCGCCGGGACGCGTGCCCGGCAGAGGCGCTCAGCTTCCGTTCGAGACGGCGCCCTTCTCGGCCCGCTGCTCGGCGAGGCGAATCTCGAGGATGGCGTCCATGGTCTGCTGGACCTTGTCCGAGGCGCCCGCGTAGCTGAACTGCTCGCGGGCGTCCTTGAGCATCTCGAGGGCCTCGTCGTTCCGGGCGAGGGCCTTGAGTGCGCGCCCGTAGAGCAGTGCCACCTCGCCGGCGGTGTGCCGCCCGAGCACGGACTTCTCGGCGTGGATCGACTTCAGGATCTCGATGGCGCGCGAGATCTCCCCGTTGAGGTAGAGCCAGCGCGCGCGGATGAAGTTCACCTCGAGCTGCTCGGTGCGCGAGCCGCCCACGATGCTCAGGGCGAGTTCCGCCCGCTCGATCGCCGCGAGGGTTTCCGGCTCGATGATGCCGCCCGAGAGGCGGACGGCCGCGGAGGCCTTGTTGAACCGGGCCCACAGCTCGATGTCGTTGGCGGGGGAGAGGAGCTTGGCCGCACGCTCGTGGTGCTTGACGCCCTCCTCGTAGTCGGCGCGCATGAAGGCGACGTTCCCGATCACCCATTCGACCTCGCCGGCGAGCTGGCCCATGGAGTCCTCGTCGATGAGCGTTGCGAGGATGCGGCACTGGTCCCACGCCTCCTCGAGCTTCCCGCTCTCCGCGAGGGCGCCGATGAGGGCGCGGAGCGCCCCGACATAGATGGTCGAGCCGGCCGGCAGCTGCGCGCCGAGCCGCACCGCCTCGCGGGCGTGCTCGATCGCGGTCCCGAGCTGCCCGAGCCCGTGGCAGACGGCGGCGAGCATCTGGCGCGCGCGCACGGCCAGGCCCTTGGATTCCGAGACAATCGGGTGCTCGAGGAGGTGCTGGACGATCCGCTGGCACTCCGCGAGCTCGCCCTGCTTCATGAGGCACTCGGCCTGCATGTAGGTCATGTTCCACCACGCGCTGTTGTTCTTCCCCTCGAGGGCGAACTGGGCGGCGGTGGCGGCGTGGGTCGCGGCCTGCGCGTAGTCCCTCAGGTCCCACGCCTGGCGCGCGTAGAGGCCGGCCAGCACGTATTCGGCATCGTTGGCGCTCACAGGCTGGCTCCAGGCCTCGAGCGCCTTGGGCGCGAGCTGCAGCCTGCGGGCCAGCTCCTGGATCACCTCGGCCGTGGGCTCGCGGCGGCCGGTCTCCAGCAGGGAGATGTAGCTGGGCGAGTACAGGTCTTTCCCGAGTTCGGCCTGCGTGAGCCCGCGTTCGAGCCGCTCCGCGCGCAGCTTCTCGCCGAATCCACTGCCCACACTGTCCTCCTGGCCCCCGGCGCCGGTCGTACCGGCCATCAACACCTTCTACTATGGACAATCATCGCGGACCCCGCCGCGTCTTGACAGGCCATGTGGAAATTATTTTACTTGGTGTGTCAATCATGACAAAGCACGCTCTGCCCGATCCACGCACCCTTTCCCGGGTCGCTCCCGGGATGAACCCACAAGGACATGATCATGCTCAAGAAACTCATTGCCGCCCTGGCCGTGGCCGGTTCTCTCGCGATCTCCGGGGTTGCCGTTGCTCCCACCGCGATCGGCAACTCGCCTGACTCGGTGAGCGGCCCGGTCGCCGGCTCCGCCAAGGGCGGCTCGACGACCCCGATGATCGGCAACTGGCCGGACCCGATGTAAGAGGCACGCTCTTCAGCGGGCTTCGAGAGGGTCGCTTCGGAGATATTCTCCGAAGCGACCCTCTGCTGTCTCCCGGCGGGCTGTCTTCCGGCTGTCAGTCCTGGTTCCGAGCGCACCGCCGCGGGACCTTCGTCCCCTTCCCGCCCCGGCGCTGCTGACGAAGAATGAATGGCGTGAGCGCAACGGACCATGCACCGGTCGGGTCCCGCCGTCCTCACTCCGCCGTGCACGGCATTCCCGCCGGGCTGGACGAGGCCGCCGCCGCAGCGCTCAGGGAACGGGTGGGGCCGAATGTCCTCCCGCGGGAGAGGCCGCGCCCCTGATGGGTCCGGCTCGGCGCCGAGCTGGGCCACTTCTTCGCGCTCATGCTGTGGGCGGCGTCGATCCTCTCGTTCGTCGCCGGGATGCCCGAGCTCGGCTGGGCCATCGCCGCCGTTGTCGTGGTGAACGGACTCTTCGCGTTCCTCCAGGAGGCCAGGGCAGAGCGCGCCTCGGCGAAGCTGCGCGAGCTGCTCCCGAACCGCGTCCAGGTCAGGCGCGGGGGCCACACACGCGTGGTCGACGCCGCGGACCTCGTGCCCGGGGACATCGTCCTCCTCGCGGCGGGGGACAGGGTGCCGGCCGACCTCGACCTCGTCTCCGCCTCGTCCCTCACCCTCGACGAGTCCATGCTGACCGGCGAGAGCCTTCCGGTCCCCCGCGAGGCGGGCGACGCGGCAGCCGGCGGCACGTTCGTCGCGGCGGGAGACGCCGTCGGGCGTGTGATCGCCACCGGAGCGGCCACGAAGCTCGCGGAGATCGCCAGCCTCACCACGCGCGCGGTGCCGCCGGCGAGCCCCCTCGACCTCGAACTGCGGCGCATCGTGAGGATCATCGCCATCGTCGCGGTGACCGTGGGCGCGGTGTTCTTCGTCATCTCGCTCCTGATCGGGAACCCGATCACCGGGGCGTTCCTGTTCGCCATCGGCGTGACCGTGGCGCTCGTGCCCGAGGGGCTCCTCCCGACGGTGACGCTCTCGCTCGCCATGGGGGCCCAGCGCATGAGCCGCAGGCACGCCCTCGTCCGCAACCTCGAGGCCGTCGAGACGCTCGGGTCGACCACCTTCATCTGCACCGACAAGACCGGGACGCTCACGCAGAACCGCATGAGCGCCGTCGAGGTCTGGACCCCGCACGGAACCGTCGTCCTCGAGGGGACCGGCTACGCTCCCACGGCGGCGGTCGAAGGCCCCGACGCCGCGCGGTCGGCGGCCGCGCGGCTCGCGACGGGCGCCCGCGCCGCCTCGCAGGGCGACGTCGAGGAGCACGACGGCGAGTGGCGCGCCGTGGGCGACCCGATGGAGGCGGCCCTCGTGGCCCTGGACCGGCGGCTCGGCGGGACGGAGGCCGGCGCCGTTCCCACGGCGGGCTTCGCCTTCGACGAGGAACGCAAGCGGCAGAGTGCAGTCCTGGCGGATGCGGGCGCCGCGGAACTGTGGGTCAAGGGCGCGCCCGAGACGCTGCTCGGACTCTGCACCGGCGACGGCGCGGAGCGCGGCGCGCCGGGAGGAGCGGACGACGGCGCGTGGCTCGCCCGGGCCGAGGAGGCCCTCGAGGCGCTCGCGTCTCGGGGCCTGCGCGTGCTCGCCGTGGCGTCCCGCGGGCTCGCGCCCGCCGAGGCGGCCGACGCCGAGCAGGGCCGGGCGGACGCCGTCGTGCTCGAAACGGGACTGGTGCTGCGCGGGCTCATCGGGCTACACGACCCGCCTCGGCCCGCCGTCGCGGGAGCGATCCGGCAGGCGCGGGAAGCCGGGATCCGCCTCGCCATGGTGACCGGGGACCACCCGACGACCGCGGCGGCGATCGCCCGAGAGATCGGTCTCATCGGGCCCGGCCGCGGCGCCGACGCGGTGATCGAGGGCGGTTCCCCGCCGGAGGACCTCCAGGTCCTCGGCGCACTCCTGGACCGGGACGGCGTGGTCATCTCCCGGGTGAGCCCCGAGCAGAAGCTCGACGTCGCGCGGGCGCTGCAGGCCCGTGGGCATGTCGTCGCGATGACCGGTGACGGCGTCAACGACGGCCCGGCGCTCGAGGCTGCCGACATCGGGGTCGCAATGGGCCGCAGCGGGACCGACGTGGCGCGGAACGCGGCCGACCTCGTGCTCCTCGACGACGACTTCGCGACCATCATCGCCGCCGTCGAGCAGGGCCGGGCGACCTACGCCAACATCCGGCGCTTCCTCACCTACCACCTCACCGACAACGTCGCCGAGCTGACGCCGTTCATCGTCTGGGCGCTCTCGGCCGGGCACTTCCCGCTCGCGATCGGCGTCCTGCAGATCCTCTTCCTCGACATCGGCACCGACCTGTTCCCGGCGCTCGCCCTCGGGAGCGAGCGGCCGAGCGAAGGGGTGCTCAAACGGCCTCCCGAGCGGCGGCACCTCATGGACGGAAGCCTCCTGTTCCGCGTGTTCGCGGTCCTCGGCCCGGTCGAGGTGCTGTTCGAGATGGCCGCATTCACCGTGGTCCTGTGGCTCGGGGGCTGGCGCCCGGGCGGGGACCTCCCGGCGCCCGACGTCGTGGCGGCCGCCTCGGGGGCCGCGTTCACCGCCGTCGTGCTCGGCCAGCTCGCCAACGCCTTCGCGTGCCGGACGGCGAGCAGGCCCGCGTGGAGGCTTCCCTGGGCGGGGAACCCGCTCCTGCTCTGGGCCGTCGTGGTCGAGGGGGCCCTCCTCGCGGTGTTCCTCTTCGTGGGGCCGATCGCCCGGCTCCTGGGCCAGGCGCCGCCGCCATTGGCGGGGTTCATCCTCGCGGCGCTCGCGATCCCGGGAGTCCTCGCCGTGGACGCGCTGCACAAGTGGTCCCGCCACCGGCTCGGACGGGGACTCACGCATCCCGTCCTGCCGCACCACTGACCCGGCGGGCTCCCGGCGCGGTCCGGGCATGCGAGAGGCCCCGCAGCTCAGGCTGCGGGGCCTCTCCGTGGTCGGGATGACAGGATTTGAACCTGCGACCTCTTCGTCCCGAACGAAGCGCGCTACCAAGCTGCGCTACATCCCGATCCGTCCCCCGGGTCTCCCCGGAGCAACTCATCCAGAGTACCCGATTCGCCCCCGAAGGCGAAATCGACGAGCCCTGCCGCGAGGGGGTCAGGTCACCGCGTCGAGGGGTCACTTCCTCCGCGTCGTGCGGGCCGGGTCCATGCTGTGCGCGGGGCCCGCGGGAGTCAGACGAGCGAGTCGCGCCACGCGCTGTGCAGCGCTGCGAAGCGGCCGCCGCCGGAAAGGAGGTCTGCGGGGGAGCCGTCCTCGACAATCCGGCCCCCCTCCATGACGAGCACCCGGTCGGCGATCTCCACCGTCGAGAGCCGGTGCGCGATGATGATCGCCGTCCGGGCTGCGGGCGGCGCCGGACTCCCGCCGCCCGCCCCGGGTGAGCGGGCGCCGTCGTGCGCGCTGCCGCCCAGCAGTCGCGCCAGCCCGGCCTGGACGAGCCGCTCCGAGGGAATGTCGAGCGAGCTCGTGGCCTCGTCGAGGATGAGCACGGCCGGGTCCGCGAGCACCGCCCGCGCGAACGAGATGAGCTGCCGCTGCCCCGCCGAGACGCGGCCGCCGCGCTTGGTCACGTCCGTCTCGTAGCCCTCGGGGAGGGCGGCGATGAAGTCGTGGGCGCCCACGGCGCGGGCCGCCTCCTCGATCTCGGTCCGGGACGCCTCGGGCCTGCCGAGCGCGATGTTGTCCGCGACGGAGCCCGAGAAGAGGAACGCCTCCTGCGTGACCATGACCACCGCCCGGCGCAGGTCCCGCGTCGAGAGCCTGCGGAGGTCGACGCCGTCGAGCGTCACCGAGCCTGCCGCGGGATCGTAGAACCGGGCCACGAGTTTGGCGAGGGTCGACTTCCCCGCCCCGGTCGCGCCGACGAGCGCAACGGTCTGCCCGGCAGGGATCCGCAGCGAGAACTCCGGCAGGACCTCGGGACCGTGGCCGTAGGCGAACGCGACCGACTCGAACGCAATGTCGCCGCGAGCCTGGGGGAGGGGGATCGGGACCCGGGGCGGCTGGACCGTCGGGACCTCCTCGAGCAGTCCCGACACCTTCTCCAGTGCGGCCTGGGCGCTCTGGAAGGAGTTGTAGAACATCGCCATCTGCTCCAGCGGGGCGAAGAACCGCTTCGTCGAGAGCACGACGGCGAGGAGCACGCCGACCTCGAGGCTTCCCCCGAGCACACGGAACCCCGCGACCAGGAGCACCACCGCGACCGTCACATTCCCGATCAGCACGAGGCCCGGCTGGAACACCCCGTGCAGCCTGATCGAGCGGAGGGTCACGCCGGCATAGTCGTCGGCGAGCCGCCCGTACGCGTCCGCGTTCTCGCGCTCCTTCCGGAACGCCTTGACGGCGCGGATCCCCGTCATCGTCTCCACGAAGTGCACGATCAGCCGCGCCGACACCACCCGCGACGCCCGGAAGGCCCGCTGCGAGCGGATCTGGTACCAGCGGGCCAGCAGCGCCATGGGAACCGCGGCGCCGAGCATGATCAGCCCCGAGGGCCAGTCGAGCAGGAAGACGGTCACCGCCGTGAAGCCCATGAACAGCAGCCCGGACGCGAGCGCGCTCACCCCCGAGTCCAGGAGCTCGCGCAGGGCCTCGAGGTCGGAGGTCTGGCGGGAGATGATGCGCCCAGAGGTGTACGACTCGTGGAAGTCCAGGCTCAGCCGCTGGGTGTGCCGGAACACCCGCACGCGCAGGTCGAGGAGCATGCTCTGGCTCATCGCCGCGGTGGAGGTCACGTAGCCAGCGGTGAGCAGCGCCGTCGTGAGCGCGGCGGCGAGGTAGCCGCCCCCCGCGAGCCAGAGGGGCGCGGAGTCGCCGGCCGCGAGAGCGGGGAGCGCCCGGTCGATCCCGAACGCGATGAGCGCCGGGCCGGTCGCCCGCGCCGCCTGCGAGACGACGACCATCGCGAGTGTCGCCCACAGCCGGGTCCGCACCGGCCGGATGAGGTCGCCGAGGAGCCTGAGCGAGCGCCGCCGCGCGGCGCGGCTCTCCTCCCGGGAGAGGTCGACGGCGTCCTCCGCCGCGGTGCCGCGGCCCACCGGCCGCCGGGGCTGCCCGTGCCCCGCGCCTGACCCGTGGCTCATCGTGCCTCCTCCAGCGTCTCGTCGAGGTCCGGGTCCGCGCGGCCGTCCAGGTCGCGCGGTCCGGCCGGGAGGCTCGCGATGACCCAGCGGTAGTGGGCGCTGCGCCGGAGCAGCTCCGTGTGGGTCCCCACGTCCTCGACCACGCCGTCGCGCAGGAGCGCGACGCGGTCCGCGAGGGCGACGGTCGAGGGCCGGTGGGCCACGATGAGGGTCGTCACCTGGGCGAGTGCGTCGCGCAGGCGTGCCGAGACGCGCTCCTCGGTGGCGACGTCCAGTGCGGAGAGCGGGTCGTCGAGGACGAGCACGGCAGGCCTGGCCGCGATGGCCCTCGCCAGCGCGACGCGCTGCCGCTGGCCGCCCGAGAGGCTGAGCCCTTCCTCGCCGATCGTCGTCGCGAGGCCGTCTGGGAGCGAGTGCGCGAACTGGGCCTGGGCGACCTCGAGCGCCTCCTCGAGCGCGGCCTCCGCCTCGGGCCCTTCCCGCACCGGAGCCCCGAGCAGGACGTTGTCCCGCACGGAGGAGGAGAAGAGGGTCGTGTCCTCGAACGCCACGGCGACCAGTCTCCGCAGTTCCGCGAGCGGCAGCCGGCGGACGTCGACGCCGTCGATCTCCACGGCGCCGCCGGTCACGTCGTAGAGCCGCGGGACGAGCTGCAGGAGGGTGCTCTTCCCGGAGCCCGTCGCCCCGACGAGTGCCATCGTCTCGCCAGCACGCACCTCGAGGTCGACGCCGCGCAGCACCTCCCCGGACGAGCCGGCTCCCGCCGTGGTCCCGTCCGCACCCGGCCGCGCGGCGCCGTCGTGCGCGAATCCGAACCGCACCCCACGGAAGGTGAGCGCACCGCGGGGGGACGGAAGATGCACCGGCTCCGCAGGGTCGGTGACGGTGCTGCGCGCGTCCATGACCTCGAAGTGCCGGTCCACGGCGGTCTTCGCGGTCAGCGCCATGCCCACGAGCATGCCGCTGGCCTCGACCGGCTGCGCGACGGCAGCGGCCGTGGCGAAGAAGGCCGCGAGGGACCCGATCGAGATCTGCCCCGTGGAGGCCAGCCAGATCCCCGTGACGAGCCCGGCGCCGAGGGCGAGCTCGGGCAGGAGCGTCACCACGAGGCTGAACAGGGCCTGGTGCCGGGCCTTCGCGACCTCCGTGTCGCGCAGCTGCTCAGCCTGCTCCGCGAAGCTCTCGAGCGCCTCCCGTGCACGGCCGAACGCCTTGAGCACGCGGATACCGTGCACGGACTCCTCGACGGTCGTGGCGAGGTCGCCGGCCTGGTCCTGGCTGCGTCGTGTCGCGAGGGAGAACCGCCGGCGGAACACGGCCCCGTACACCATGATGGGCAGCGCCGCGGCGAGGAAGATGAGTGCGAGCTGCCACGAGATCGAGAACAGGAGCACCACCCCGAGTGCCACCGTGCTGACGGAGACGACGAGGAAGATCGCGCCGAAGGCGAGCCAGCGGCGCAGGAAGCCGAGGTCGGCGACCGAGCGCGAGAGAAGCTGCCCCGAGCCCCAGCGGTCGTGGAAGGCCACCGGCAGGTCCTGCAGGTGGCCGTACATGGTCAGGCGCATCTCGCGCTCGAGCCGGACGCTCGGCTCGATCACGAGGCGCCGGCGCAGCACCATCATCCCCGCCTCCGCGGCGCCCAGCACGAGCACGACGCCGGCCGCCCACCACACGGCGGACGGCTGGGTCCCGGGGCGCACGAGCTCGTCGATGACGCGGCGCAGCACCTGCGGGATCGACAGGGCGAGGGCGGCCCCGGCGAGGGCGACGACGAGGCCGAGGACGAGCCGGGGCACGATGGGGCGCACGATCGGCCCGAGACGGGCGATGGAACGGATGAACGAACTCTGCGGGACCTGCTGGCGCATGCCGGCGCTCACGACCTTCCGGGGAGGAGGAAGTCAGCTGGGGGTACCTACCCTACGCCCGAGAACCGGTTTCCGGCGGTCCGGGGGCGCCGATGTCAGGGGCGGGCGGCGAGGGTCAGCAGGACGGCCTCGGGCCGGCAGGCGATGCGGACGGGCGCGAAGCGGGAGGTCCCGATGCCTCCCGAGACGTTGAGCGGCACGACGCGGCCGTCGTTCTCCCACGGCGTCAGGCCCTTGGCCCGCCACGTGGGCAGGTCGCAGTTGGAGACCAGGGCGCCGAAGCCGGGGAGGCAGATCTGGCCCCCGTGCGTGTGGCCGGCCAGGATCAGGTCCGCGCCGGCGTCGGTGAAGTGGTCCAGGACGCGCTGGTACGGGGCGTGGATCACCGCGACCCTGACGTTGGGCTTCGTCTCGTGGCCTGACGCTCCGCGGGGCCAGTCGGCGTACCGCTCGCGCCTGAGATGGGGGTCGTCGACTCCCGAGAAGTCGAAGCGGACGTCTCCCAGGCTCAGAGACTGGGAGCGGTTCGTCAGGTCGATCCACCCCCCGGCGCCGAAGCCGGTGAAGAGGCGCCGCCAGTCGAGCTCGATCCTCTTTGGCAGCGGCTTCCGGTTCGAGGGCCCGGCGAGGTAGCCTGCGGGGTTCTTCAGGACGGGGGCGTAGTAGTCGTTGGACCCCGGGACGAAGACCCCCGGGAACCGCAGCAGCGGTCCGACCGCCGCGAGCAGCGGTCCGACCGCCTCCGGGTGGCTCAGGTTGTCGCCGGTGTTGACCACGAGGTCCGGCTCGAGGTCGGCCAGGCCGGACAGCCACCGCGCCTTCTTCTCCTGGCCGGGCACGAAGTGGATGTCACTCAGGTGCAGGACGCGGACCGGCCGCGACCCGGCGGGGAGGACTTGGACCGTCTCCCTCCGCAGCACGAACTGCTCCTTCTCCCACCATCCGTAGGCGGCCGCGGCGGCGCCGGCACTGGCGCAGAGCCCGGCGGCCAGCGCAGCCCGGCGAGCCCCTGTGAGCGTGGCCGCGGACAGCCGGGTCGCCGTCGTGCGCGGTGCGGTGCGGTGCATGCGGCTAGCCGTTGCCGTTGCCGTTGTTGCGCTTGGTGCTGTTCCCGCCGGGCGCCGGAGCCGGCGCGGGCTGGGGCGCCTGCGGCTGTGCCGGCTGCTGCTCAGGCGTGGACGCCTGCGGGGACGTCGTGGTCCTGTTCGTGGTGCTGCCGCCGGTCATCGAGGCGGGCGGGGCCTCGAAGGGGTCGGTCTTGTACAGCTTGGCGACCTGGGCCATGTAGTCCCCCCACTGCGGACCGGCGATGTACGCGCCGTCCACCACCGGGTAGAACTTGCCGTTGATCGTCACGTTGCGGCCGAGCCGCGAGCTCGGATCCTGGAGCGCCTCGCCGAAGAACGACGCCGTGACGAGGCCCGTGGTGAAGCCGAGCACCCACGTCTGGCTGTTGAAGTTGTTCGTACCGGTCTTCGCGGCCGAAGGCGCGCCGATCTTCGGGATCTGGTAGCCGGAACCGCGGATCAGGACGTCCTGGAGCGCGAAGTTCACACCCTTGGCGACATCCGGCTTGATGACGTTCTGCTGGCAGCTCGGGGCCTGCCCGCCGATCTTGTCGCCCTTGACGTCCGTCACCTCGGCGATGCTCATCGGGGCGCAGTAGGTGCCGCCGCTCGCGAACACCGCGAACGCGCTCGCCATGGTCATCGGGGAGACGTTGTACGGGCCGAGGAGGCTCGAGAGCGTGGACATGTCCAGCTTCTCCTTGCCCTCGCCGTCGTGGAGCTGGACGGCGTCCGCGATCCGCTGGATGTCGCAGAAGTCGTTCAGCCCCGCGGCCGTCGCGTACGTGGCGGTGTTGATCGAGTTGTAGAGGCCGTAGTTGATCGGCATCGACCGGTAGAAGCCCTCGTCGTTGTTCTGCAGCGTCGGGGCGGCGCCGAGGCTCTCCTCGGCGCTGTTGAAGGCGCCGGTGACCCGGTTGCACGTGGTCTTCCAGGGGTAGTTCAGCGGGTAGACGCGCCGGGACGCGTCGATCGTCTGCGTCGCGGACTTGCCCTCGGTGAGCCACGCGGAGAACGTGAACGGCTTCATCGTCGAGCCCGGCTGGAACCCGCCGGCGCCCCCGATGTCGTTGCCGTTGGCGTCCTTGCGGTCCACGTTGAAGTTGTAGACGGTCGAGAAGTTGGAGCCCTGACCCGGGAGCATCCGGGAGTTCTGCGCCATCGCGAGGACCTTGCCGGTGCCCGGCTCGATGGTCAGGAGCGAGGCGCCCCACTTGTCCGGGTTCGCGCCGGCGGTCGCGTCCACCCGGGCCTGGGCCGGGGCCTGGAGCCGCGGGTCGAGGGTGGTCTTGATCGTCAGGCCGCCACGGAAGACCTTCTTCTCGCGATCGTCCGGGGTGGCCCCGTAGGCCGGGTCATTGAGGATCTGGTGCAGGACGTAGTCGCAGAAGTACGCGGCCTGGGACGCGTACGCGCAGCCCTGCTTCGGCGGGTTGACCTTCAGCTGGATCGGCGTGGCGATGGCCTCGTCGTGCTGCTGCTGGTTGATCTTGCCGTGCTGGAGCATCGCGTCGATCACGAGGTTGCGCCGCTGCAGCGCGTTGTCCGGGTTGATCTCCGGGTTGTACATCGTCGGGCTGTTCACCAGCCCGGCGAGCATCGCGGCCTGCGGGATCGTCAGGTCCTTGGCGTCCGTCGAGAAGAAGTACTGGCTCGCTGCCTGGATGCCGTACGCGTTGCGGTTGAAGAACACGATGTTGAGGTAGCCCTCGAGGATCTGGTCCTTCGAGTACTGCTTCTCGAGTGCGATCGAGAGCTTCATCTCGCGCAGCTTGTCGCCAACGCCCTTCTGGCCGTTGAGCACGACGTCGGCGTCCTTGCCCTGGGCCACGAGCGACTCGTTGATCACGTTGGTCACGTACTGCTGGGTGATCGTCGAGGCGCCCTGGCGGCTGCCGCGGACGTTGGCCGCGAGGGCGCGCAGGATGCCGGTGGTGTCGACGCCGCCGTGCTCGTAGAAGCGCGCGTCCTCGATCGCGATGATGGCGTCCTTGATGTTCGGCGACATCTGGTCCAGCGGGACGCGCGTGCGGTTCTCCGCGTAGAGGCTCGCGATCTCGGAGCCGTCCGCGGCGAGCACCCGGGTCACCTGCCCCGGCTGGTCCACCTTGAGCTCGCCTGGGAGGCTGTCGAAGAACTGGACGGAGCCGTTCGCCGCGCTGCCCGTGACGGCCGCTGCGGGCACCATGAGCCCGGCCACGAGCACGCCGCAGATCGCACTCACGCCAAGGAATGCGAGGATCTTGCCCAAGGTGGTGGCCGTGTCAAAGACAGGGTTCTTGCCAGACGCCATGTGTGCCAGTCTACCGGGAGGGGCTAATCTGGCCTCATGACCGCCTGGGAATACGCCACCGTGCCGCTGATCGTGCACGCCACGAAGCAGATCCTCGACCAGTGGGGCGCGGACGGCTGGGAACTCGTCCAGGTCGTTCCCGGGCCCGGCGGAAACGGGCTCGTCGCCTACATGAAGAGGGAGAAGCAGGCATGACCCAGGAGGCATCCAAGACCGGCGCGGACGCCGAGGTGGCCAGCGCCGTCGAGCGCCGTCTGGCAGACCTCGGCCTCGCGCTGCCGGAGGTGGCCGCCCCCGTTGCCGCGTACGTCCCGGCCGTGGTGACCGGCTCGACCGTGTACACGTCCGGCCAGCTGCCCTTCGTCTCCGGCCAGCTCCCCGCCACCGGGAAGGTGGGCGCCGAGGTGACCGCGGACGACGCGAAGAAGTACGCGGAACTGTGCATCATCAACGCGCTTGCCGCGGTCAAGGCCCAGATCGGGGACCTCGACCGCATCACGCGGATCGTCAAGGTCGTGGGCTTCGTGGCCTCCGATTCGCAGTTCACCGGCCAGCCCGGGGTCGTCAACGGGGCTTCGGAACTGCTCGGCAAGGTCTTCGGCGATGCGGGGACCCACGCCCGCTCCGCCGTCGGCGTCGCGGTCCTGCCGCTCGACGCCCCAGTGGAGGTTGAGTTGATTGCCGACTTCGCTTAGGCGCCGTTTCATCCTGCCCAAGCGCCTGCAGGGCGCGGCGCGCAGCTGGCTCGACGAGGTCGAGCGCGCGCCCCGCAAACCCCGCTTCGCCTCGTCCGTGGCGCTCGTGCGCGACTCCGCGGACGGGACCGAGACCTGGCTGAGCTACCGCGGGGGTGAGTCACCGCTCGGCGTCGTGGGCTTCCCTGGCGGTTCGGTCGAAAACACCGACCTCGACAGCTTCGACTGGTTCGGCCCCTCCGTGGGCCAGTGGGCCGAGCTCCTCGGCACCGAGGACTACGCGCTGGCCCGCACGCACGTCGTCGCGGCCATCCGCGAGCTCTTCGAGGAATCCGGCGTCCTCCTCGCCGGTTCCGACGAGTCCGTCGTGGTCGAGGGCACGAGCACCCCGGACTGGACGCGCGCCCGCGAAGCCCTCGCCGGGCAGGAGATCAGCTTCGCCGAACTCCTCGCCAAGAGGGGACTCGGGCTGCGCACGGACCTCCTGCGGCCGCTCGTCCACTGGGTCACGCCGGACTTCGCCCATCGCCGCTTCGACACGCGCTACTTCGCCGCGACCCTGCCCGTCGGGCAGACTCCGACCCTGCTGCCGAGCAAGGGCGTGTGGGGCCAGTGGGTGTGCGCCGGGAAGGTCGTCGCCGAGCGCGAGACCTCTGCCCTCGGAGACGAGATCGGCCAGCCGGACACCCGCGGGCTGCCGCTGCCCGAGCTGCTGGTGCCGGCCACGGAGATCATCCTGGCCAAGATGGCCAAGGCCAAGGGCTGCATCGCCTACCTGAACATCCGGCGCACCACCCACACCTACCAGGCCCAGCTGGCCGAGGACTCGGGCCAGCTCTTCCTCGAGGTCGAGGCGCCGGGCGCGGTCGCGCCGCCCACCGAGGCCCTCCACACCGTTCCGCACGGCGGCGCTGCGCACCCGTCCGCGGTGGCGCACGACGGCGGGGCCTGACCGCCGCCGCGTCCTCGCCTGAGCATGGGGCGCGGCGAACAAGCAGACAAGGAGCCGGTCCCCTGCAGGGGACCGGCTCCTTGCCTTGTCGGCGGCGCCTTGTCGGCCGCCGGGCGGTCAGCGCGAGCGCTGGCGGAGGCGCTGCATGTCCAGGATCACCACGGCGCGGGCCTCGAGGCGGATCCAGCCGCGCTGGACGAACTCGGCGAGCGCCTTGTTGACGGTCTCGCGGGAGGCGCCCACCAGCTGGGCCAGCTCCTCCTGGGTGAGCTCGTGGGCCACGAGGACCCCGTCCGTCGCGGGACGGCCGAAGCGGTCCGCGAGGTCCAGGAGGGCCTTGGCGACGCGGCCTGGGACGTCGGAGAAGACCAGGTCCGAGAGCGAGTCGTTCGTGCGCCGCAGGCGCCGTGCGAGGGCCTGGAGCAGCTGGGCCGAGACCTCGGGACGCGAACGGAGCAGGGCGTTGAGGGACTCGTTCTTGAGGCCGGCGAGGCGGGTCTCGGAGACGGCGGTGGCCGTCGCGTTGCGCGGAGCCGGGTCGAAGAGGGCCATCTCGCCGAACAGCTCGCCCGGGCCGAGGATGGCGAGGAGGGATTCGCGGCCGTCGGGGGAGGTGCGCCCGAGCTTCACCTTTCCGGAGACGATGAAGTAGAGCTGGTCGCCCTGGTCGCCCTCGCGGAACACCGACGCGCCGCGGGACAGGTCCACCTCGGTGAGCTCGTCCGTCAGCAGGCGGAAGGCGTCGTCGTCGAGAGTCGCGAAGAGGGGGGCCCGGCGCAGTACTTCGATGTCCAATTCAATCTCCTCTGGTGATGTTCAGTGCAGGCGCTGCGGTCATTGTTTCAGATTCCGCGCGGGTTTGTGACGTACTTGGCAGGCGACACAGGGGCGGCGAACCCGAATTGGGCGGCACCACAGCTATAGCAAACGTAAAGCCCTCGCGTTCTGTTCCGCTATCGCGGTCAGTGTGCGCTCAGGCCCCGCCGATAGACTCCGAGGGTGCTTCTCGGCGTGAACCTCCTCGACGTGCTCCTCCTGCTCGTCCTTGTCGGCTATCTGGCCAACGGGATCCGGGCCGGGTTCGTCGTGAGCCTCGGCGGGATCCTCGGCTTCGTGGCGGGCGGCGTCGCGGCGTTCTTCGCCGTGCCCCTTGTGAGCGGCTGGCTCGTGGACTCCGGGTGGCGCGTCGCGGGGATCATCATCACCGCCGTCCTGCTCATGGCGGCCGGCAACGCCGTCGGCTCCGCGCTCGGCCACCGCGTCAAGCGGGGGATCCGCTGGAAGGGGGCCACCGCCGTCGACCGTGGGCTCGGCGGGCTCGTGAGCGTCGTCGTCGCCGCCCTCGTGATCTCGATGACGGCCTTCACGGTCTCGAGCATCGGGGTCCCACTCCTGTCGCAGCAGATCGCCGACTCGAGGGTCGTGCGCGCGATCGACGATCTCACGCCCGATCCCGTGAAGGAGCAGGCGGCAGGGTTGCGCGCCTTCGTGATCGGCGACGGCCTGCCCAAGCTCATCGAGGGCATCGGCCCGATCCAGCCGGTCCCGGTGCCCGACTCGGTCGACACGCCTGAACTGCGGGCGGCGTCCGAGTCTGTGCTGAGGATCACGGGCACCGCGTACCAGTGCGGGCAGAACCAGACAGGCAGCGGCTTCGTCGTCTCGCCCGGGCGTGTCGTCACGAACGCGCACGTGGTGGCGGGCGTGTCGGAGCCCGTCGTCGAGGTTCAGGGGGGAGGCGCACGGACCGGGCGCGTCGTGTACTTCGATGCGGTCCAGGATCTCGCCGTGATCGCCGTCGACGGACTGCGCGCGCCGCAGCTCGCGCTCACCTCGACGAGCCCGTCGGGGACCACCGCGGCGTTCGCCGGTTACCCGCTCGGCGGCCCCTACCAGGTGCGGCCGGCCGTCGTCCAGGGCACCACCACGGTGCTCGCCCCGGATATCTACGGCGCCAACGAGGTGCCCAAGCGCGTGTACCAGCTCTCGGGCAATGTCCAGCAGGGCAACTCCGGCGGCCCGCTCCTGACCCTCGACGGACACGTCACCGGGGTGGTCTTCGCCAAGAGCGAGTCGACGGCGGACGTCGGCTACGCCCTCACGATGGAGGAGCTGAGCCCGGTGGCGCAGGAGGCCGCGTCGCTGAGCCAGCCCGTCCAGCCCGGGACCTGCACCCGCAAGTGAGCCGCTGCCGGGCTCAGACCTGGACGGGAAGGCGCGTGTCTGTGAGGTCTGCGAGGTAGTCGATGCCGAAGCGGTACCCGAGGACGCCCGCACCGGCAATCACGGCCTTGGCGATGTCGCTCAGGTACGAGTGGTGGCGGAAGGGCTCGCGGGCGTGGACGTTGGTGATGTGGACCTCGACCGTCGGAAGCTGCGCCGCGGTGATCGCGTCCCGGATCGCGACCGACGTGTGGGTGTAGGCGCCGGCGTTGATGACCAGGCCCAGGGCCGTGCCCCGGGCGGCGTGGATCGCGTCGATGATCTCGCCCTCGTGGTTGGACTGCACGCAGTGGACCTCGAGGCCGTGGGCCGCCGCCGCTTCCGCGCACAGCCGCTCGACGTCCATGAGGGTGTCTGTGCCGTACTTCTCGGGCTCGCGTGCACCGAGCAGGTTGAGGTTGGGTCCGTTGACCACGAGGATCATGCCGCGGGGGGTCTCTTCCGTCATGGCATCACTCTAGGCGCTCACGCCATACGACGGCGGCGCCCCACCCCCCGGGGGTGAGGCGCCGCCGTCGTGCGCTGGCGGGGCGCGCTACTTCCGCAGGTCCGCAGCGATCTTCTGCATGACCGTGGGGTCCGCCAGGGTCGTGGCGTCGCCCGGATCGCGGCCCTCCGCGACGTCCTTGAGGAGGCGGCGCATGATCTTGCCCGAGCGGGTCTTGGGCAGCTCGGGGACCACCAGGACGTGGCGCGGCTTGGCGATCGGGCCGATCTCGTGGCCCACGTGGGCGCGCAGGACGGTCGAGGGATCCTCTCCCTCGGCGATCTGCGCCTCGCCGCGCAGGATCACGAACGCCACGACGGCCTGGCCGGTCGTCTCGTCCGCTGCGCCCACGACGGCGGCCTCGGCCACCCACGGGTGGGAGACGAGGGCAGACTCGATCTCGGTCGTGGAGAGGCGGTGGCCGGAGACGTTCATGACGTCGTCGACGCGGCCCAGCAGCCAGATGTCGCCGTCGTCGTCCTTCTTGGCGCCGTCGCCCGCGAAGTACATGCCCTCGAAGCGGGACCAGTAGGTGTCCTTGAACCGCTCCGGGTCGCCCCAGATGTTGCGGAGCATGGCCGGCCACGGCTCGCGGATGACGAGGAAGCCCCCGTGGCCGTTCGGGACCGCGTGCCCGGCCTCGTCCACGACATCCACAGCGATGCCGGGCAGCGGGACCTGCGCCGAGCCCGGCTTCGTGGCCGTCACGCCGGGGAGCGGAGCGACCATGATCGCACCGGTCTCGGTCTGCCACCACGTGTCGACGATCGGCGCCTTCCCGTGCCCGATGACCTCGCGGTACCACATCCAGGCCTCGGGGTTGATCGGCTCGCCCACGGACCCGAGCACCCGGATGCTCGAGAGGTCGTACTTGGCCGGGATGTCCTGACCCCACTTCATCATGGTGCGGATCGCCGTCGGGGCGGTGTAGAGGATCGAGACCTTGTACTTCTCGACGATCTCCCACCAGCGGCCCTGGTGCGGGGAATCCGGGGTGCCCTCGTACATGACCTGGGTGGCGCCGTTGATGAGCGGGGCGTACGCGACGTAGGAGTGGCCGGTGACCCAGCCGATGTCCGCCGTGCACCAGTACACGTCCGTGTCCGGCTTGAGGTCGAACACCGCGGAGTGGGTGAAGGCGGTCTGCGTGAGGTAGCCGCCCGTGGTGTGCAGGATGCCCTTGGGCTTCCCCGTGGTGCCCGACGTGTAGAGGATGAACAGCGGGTGCTCTGAATCGTGGCCCACCGCGGTGTGCTCGGGGGAGGCGGCGCCCATGACCTCGGACCAGTGCAGGTCCCGGCCCTCGGTCCACTCGACGTCCTGGCCGTTGCGCTTGACCACCACGACGTGCTGGACGGTATGGCCGTCCTCGGCCAGGGCCTCGTCGACGGCCGGCTTGAGGGACGAGGGCTTGCCGCGGCGGTAGGTGCCGTCCGCGGTGACCACGAGCTTGGCCTCCGCATCGTCGATGCGCGAGCGCAGCGCCTCGGAGGAGAAGCCGCCGAACACGACAGAGTGGACCGCGCCGATGCGGGCGCAGGCCAGCATCGTCACGACAGCTTCAGGGATCATCGGCAGGTAGACCGCGACCCGGTCGCCCTTGGTGACCCCGAGGGACTCGAAAGCGTTCGCCGCGCGCTTCACCCTCTCAGTCAGGTCCGCGTAGGTGATGGTCTCGGTGTCTCCGGGCTCGCCCTCGAAGTAGATGGCCACCCGGTCGCCCAGACCGTTCTCGACGTGGCGGTCCAGAGCGTTGTACGCGGCGTTGACCTCGCCGCCGACGAACCACTTCGCGAACGGCGGGTTGGACCAGTCGAGCGCGGTCTCGAAGTCCTTGGACCACGTCAGAAGGGCCCGGGCCTGATCGGCCCAGAACGCGGGGCGATCGGCGCTGGCCTCTGCGTAGATGTCCTCCTGGACGTTCGCGGAGGCCGCGAACTCCTTCGACGGCGGGAACTGCCGCTCCTCGCGGAGCAGGTTCTCGAAGGCGTCTCCTTTGACGGTTTCCTGGGACATTGATGTCCTTTCGGCTCGTTCCTCGCGTGTTCCAGCCGGCGCTTCGCCCAGCCGGAGGACTCCCGCCTCCGGATGTGACGCCGCGCACTTCTGCTGCCTCTTCCACAGTAGCGCGGCTGGAGTCGCACGAACGTTGCGTCGATCACATTCCGGCGGTGGGCGGTCCGTTCCCTGCGCCGGGCGGTACGCGTCCGACGGCGAGCGGTCGCCTTCCGGAGCCCGCCCCATCTAGGTGGAGGCGCCGGGGTTTGGCTAGGCTGAACGGGAAGACCGAAGGAGTGACTCATGTCTGTTCCCAGCCAGAGCCCGTCCGAGGGGCGCCACAGCCAAGCCGTTCTCGGGCCGTTCACCGTCCGCGACCTGACCCTCTTCGGCGGTGTCCTCATCCTCTTCGTGGGCTCGCTCCTTCCGCTCCTCGAGCGCACCGTGCTGCTGAACCTGTGGAATTCGCAGAGCATCTTCTTCCTCGCGATCGGATTCCTCGTCCCGGCGGCGGCCGCTGCCCTCTTCGCCTGGCGCCGCGTCGAGCCGCACCGGCCCCTGCGGGTCGGGTCGCTCTCGGTGGACCAGTTCGCGTCCGTGGCGGCTGTCCTCTGCGCCTCCTACTTCTTCGTCTTCACGGTCATGACCCTCACACCGGGCGCCGTCGTCGGCCTCCTGGGCGCCGCGGGACTCCTGGCCTCCACGACCTTCGCGAGGCTGATCCCGGCGTTCGCCGCCGACTTCGCCGACCGGCCGGAGTCGCCCGCGCACATCGTGGCCCGTGACGCAGCACGCCCCGCTCCCAAGGCCCCTCACGGGAAGTCGGAAGACCGGGCTGCGCGCGAGCCCCGAGCCTCAGTGCCGGCGGGGGGTGCTGTGCAGGCGGGGGGTGCTGCGCCGGCTGCAGGGGGTGCTGCCGCCGCCGCGGCCGCCGCAGGAGCGTGGGGAGCGTCCACTGCCGGAGCGTGGGGCTCGCACCCGGGCGAGCCCGAAGGCGCGGGAGAGCCGTCGCCTGCCGAGTCTCCCCGCCCAGCAGCGGCGTGGGCGCGCCCGGCCGAGGCGTCCTCGTCCCCGAGCGGCGCGTCGTCGGCGGCCGGGGAGCTGCCCGAGGACACCCCTGTCGCGGACGACATCACTGCAGGCGGCACAGACCAGGGACCCTCGGCCGGGCGCGGCACTGAGGGCGGCTCCCATGCGGCGGGTGCCCGCTCGGAATCCGACGGCGCCGCACCGGCGGACGTCGCACCGGCGGAGGTCGCACCCGCCGAGGCCACCCCCACGGATGCCCCGAGTGCGGGCGGCGGTGACCTCGCCTCGCGGATCCTCTCTACCGAACCGCAGCCGCCCACTCGCGTCTCCCCAGCGGTGGATCCCACCCTCGGTGGGGGAACCTACGCGCAGGCCGACGGCGAGGCGTACGGTGCTCCGCAACCCGCCGTCGCCGAACCGGTGTCGGTCGAACATGCAGCACCGGAACCGGCGGCACCCGGAGCGGCAGCGCCGGGACCAGCAGCACCAGGGCCGGCGGCACCCGAGCAGGCGGCGTCGAAGGCTCCTGGAGCCGGGCGGGAACCGGAGGAATCTGTGCGCTCCGCTGGCGAGCCTGCGGCGTCGGCACCCCCAACCGCAGTCTTCCCGGCGTGGTCCGGCCAGTCAGCGGACGAGCCCGACCGTTCACAGGGAATTGAGGCGAGCGGGCCCTACGAGGAACCGGAAGCCCAGTATGAGGCGTTCTGGTTCGCGGTGAGCCAGCCCCGCACTGCCGTGGATCCCACCACTGGCCAGCCCGTGTTTCCACTCGAGCCCGGCCAATGGATCCTCGCCCTTCAGGACCGCGGGCATGAGTTCGTGGTCCAGAGCACGGACGGGCGCGTGGGAGTCCTTCGCGACCTGTCCGGAATCGAGCGGGGCTGAGCCGGCCGGCGGGGGCGTCGACGCGTCGCCGCCTCACCCCGGACGAATCCCCGCTCGCGCTCAAGCGGCGGGCCCGGAAGATCAACCGGGTGCTCGCCGAACAGTATCCGTACGCGCACGCAGAGCTCGACTTCCGGAATCCGTTCGAGCTTCTGGTCGCCACCGTCCTGAGCGCCCAGACCACCGACGTCCGCGTGAACCAGGTGACGCCCGTCCTCTTCGCCCGCTACCCGGACGCGCGGTCCCTCTCTGAAGCCGAGCTGACGGGCATCGAGGAGATCATCCGTCCCACAGGGTTCTTCCGGGCCAAGGCGAAGAGCCTCCACACCCTCTCCCAGCGCATCGTGGACGAGTTCGACGGCGTCGTCCCCGGCACGCTTGCCGAGCTGGTCACGCTTCCTGGAGTGGGACGGAAGACGGCGAACGTCGTCCTCGGCAACGCCTTCGGCGTTCCCGGCATCACGGTCGACACACACTTCGGGCGACTCGCCAAGAGGTTCGGGTGGACGGCCTCGGACGACCCCGTCGTGGTGGAGCGCGACGTGATGGAGCTCTTCGAACCCCGCGACTGGACCATGCTCTCCCACAGGGTCGTCTTCCACGGCCGGCGGGTGTGTCTGACACGTCGGCCCGCCTGCGGCGCCTGCGCGGTGGCGGCGCTGTGCCCCTCTTTCGGGGAAGGCGAGACCGATCCCGCGAAGGCGCGGAAACTGCTCCGCTTTGAGCTCGCCCCGGGGAAGGAAGCACTCCACGCCGAGATGCTCGCGAACACCGACAACGCCGCGGCCATCCGGCAGCGGGCCGAGTCCGACGCCGCGGGGGTGTCCCCGTGAGCGCGCGCAGCGACCTCCAGGCTCTCGTGGCCGCGATCCTGGCCG
Source organism: Sinomonas sp. R1AF57 (assembly GCF_002224485.1). GTDB lineage: Bacteria > Actinomycetota > Actinomycetes > Actinomycetales > Micrococcaceae > Sinomonas > Sinomonas flava. The sequence continues at coordinate 2,869,294 of NZ_CP022463.1, read as the reverse complement.
GTGAGAAGGATCCCTTCGATCGGCGGTGGCACCCCCGGACGCTCAAGGGGGACTACCGCTCGGCTGCGGTGCTCGTCCTCTTCGGCGTCCTCGACGAAGTCCCTGCCGTCTCCCAGCGCCCGATCGCCCCCGCGGACCTTGACGTGCTGCTCCTCGAGCGCGCTCCGGAGCTCGACGCCCACCCCGGCCAGGTGGCCTTTCCCGGCGGCAGCCGGGACCAGGAGGACGCCACGCTCGTCGCCTGCGCCCTTCGGGAAGCGGCCGAGGAGACCGGACTGGACCCGGCAGGCGTCGAGGTTCTCGGTGAACTCCCGCCTCTGGGCATGGCGTACACCGGGTTCCTCGTGACCCCGGTGATCGGGTGGTGGGCATCGCCGTCGCCGGTCGATGTCGTGGACTACCGGGAGTCCGCGCAGGTCTTCAGGACCCCAGTGCGGGACCTGCTCGACCCGGACAACCGGGTCATGGTCGTGTTCTACCGGGGCGGGTCCCGGTTCGCGAGCCCCGGCTTCACCGTCAACGGTGTGCTGGTCTGGGGGTTCACCGCCATGGTGCTCGACTCGCTGTTCACCGCCCTCGGCTGGACCGTCCCGTGGGACCGCACCCACGAATACCGCCTCGAGCTCTGACCCGCGGTCCCTCCTGCGTGCGCTATTTCGCCTGATCGTACGATTCGACGACGGCGACGCTCAGCGGGAACTCGACCGGCACGCCTGGGAACAGGAGCCTCCCTGCGGCACGCGCTGCGTCCCGTACCGCGTGCGCACACGCCTCGGCGGCCGCCTCTTCTGCGTGGACCATGACCTCGTCGTGGAGGAAGTACGTGAGCTCGGCGCGGAGCCCCCGCTCGCGGAGCCCGCGCAGCCGTCCACGCAGTTCCGCCATCCAGCACTCGGCCCACTCCGCGGCCGTTCCCTGGACGACGAAGTTGCGCGTGAACCGCCCCCGCTCCCTGGCGAGCGCGTCAGCGCGTCGCTGCTCCTCGGCGCTGCCCGTGCGCTGGGACGCCGTCCAGCGCGCGGATGGCGGTGGTGTGCTGCGGCCGAGGTGCGTCGTGACCGTGAGGCCGCGTTCGCCGTCGCGCGCGGCCTTCTCGACGAACCCGACCGCGTGGGGGTAGAGCCGCGCAAGCTTCGGCATGAGGCGCCCCGATTCGCCCGTGGTGGCGCCATAGATCGCCCCGAGCAGGGCGACCTTCGCCTGCGACCGGTCACCGCCGAACCCGGCCGCGGCAATCCCGGCGTAGAGGTCCCGGTCGCGTGCGGCCTCCGCCATCGCGCCGTCCTCCGCGAGTGCGGCCAGGATCCGCGGCTCGAGCTGGGAGGCATCGGCGACGATCAGGCGGTGGCCCGGGCGTGCCCTCGCCGCTGGCCGGACCTCTGCGGGGATCTGCATCGCGCCGCCGCCGCGCGAGGACCAGCGCCCGGTCACGACACCTCCGACCGTGTAGTCGGGACGGAAACGGCCGTCGATGACCCACGTGTCGAGCCAGGCCCAGCCGTGCGCGGACAGCAGGCGAGCCATCTTCTTGTACTCCAGCAGCGGCAGGATGGCCGGGTGGGTGTACCTGCGGAGTTCCCACGCCCGGGTTGTCTGCGCCTCGATGCCCTCGCGGCGCAGCGCGCGCATGAGCTCCTGAGGCGAGTCGGGGTTGAGCGCAGGCGCGTTCAGCAGGGAGCGGAGCTCGCGGGCCTTCTGCTCGAGCAGCGCGGGCCGGGCTGTTCCCACGGGACGCGGCCCCAGGCGGTCGCAGAGGATGGCGTCGTGGACGGTGGCGTCCCAGGGGACTCCGGCATGCCGCATCTCCGCGGCAGCCAGGGCCCCGGCCGATTCGGCGGCCAGGAGCAGGGCGAGGCGGGGCCTGTGGGGCGAACCGGCGACGGCCGCCAGCTGGCTGTGCAGCTCCTCGGCCAGCAGCTCAGGCCCGAAGCCGCCCGCCGGCCCGTTCTCGATCGGCACCTCGTCGAAGAGCGCGTCCTGATAGGGCGATGCTCCTGACGGCAGGCGGTGCGGAATCCCGTCGCCGGCGTCGTGAGGGGATCCGGCGACGCCGGCAGCCGGCGCGTACTGGCCTCCGACGACGTACGACGAATGGCTGAGGATCGCCGCGCAGAGCGACAGGTCGTGGCACCGTCCCAGGGGGACGCCAGCGTGGAGCAGCCGGGGATACCAGTCCCCGGTGCGCAGCCACACCCACCGCGGGCCGTCCTGTGCCTCGATGCGCGCAGCCTCCGCGGGGAAGCGGCTTCGTGGGACCACGTCCGGTCTGGCGACGGGACGGCCTGCGCGGTCCAGCCTCTGCAGTGCCACGCCTCCGTCCGGAGTGGTTGCCACGAGTTCGTACACCCGTCCATTCTTCCCCGCGATCAGCCGCCCCTTTACTCCTCCACAGGCGGGGGTCGGGGCGTGTTGTCCACATAGGCGCAGCCCAGCTTCCAGTGGTCGCGTTGCCTCGTGAGGCTGGGGGCATGGACAGGCAAGAGCAGGGCAGGCCGGAAGCGGGCGGATGGGTCCCCGGCACCGCCGCAGCGGTGTGCTGCATCACCGCCGACGAGGGCCTGAGGGAGGACTGCGCGCGGGCTGCGGCGGTTGCGGGCGCGGCGTTCGAGGCGGCGTCGTCCGCGGGGGAGGCTGCGGCGCTCTGGTCCCGAGCCGACCTGGTGCTCGTGGGTGCCGACGTGGTGGAACTTCCGCCGCAGCGCAGGGATGCCGCGGTCCTTGTCGGGCGCGGGTCCGACCGCGGCCTACTCTGGCAGCGCGCGGCGGATCTGGGCGTCGACCACGTGGCGGAGCTGCCCGAGGCCGCCGAGTGGCTGGTCGAGTTCCTGGGACGCCGCGGATCGGACCGGTCATCGGGGTCCGTCGTGGGCGTGGTGGGCGGCTGTGGGGGAGCGGGGGCGAGCACCGCCGCGGCTCTGATCGCCGGGGCCGCCGCGCTCGACGGCGCTTCCGTCCTCCTCGTCGACGGGGACCGCTTGGCGGGGGGCCTTGAGGCGTCGGTGAGCGAGCGCGGCGCCGAAGGGCTTCACTGGCCGGATCTGATCTCAGCGAGCGGGACGATCAACCCGGAGCAGCTCCGTTCGGCCCTCCCCCGTGTCAGGGGCGTCGGACTTCTGTCCTGGCCAGCGAGCTCCCAGCGGGCAGCGAGGATCGGCGCCGCGGCGGTGTCGGGGGCAATCGAAGCAGCGCGGTCCGCGTTCGACCTCGTGGTCGCGGACGTCGGTCGGGGACGGGAAGGACTGGAGGACTTCGCATGGGCGTGCGACCGTCTCCTCGTCGTCGTCCCGGGCCGTCTGGGCGGCGCGCTGTCCGCGGCGCAGCTTCTCCACGAGCTGCCGCCGGTGCCGGTGGGAGCCCTGGTGAGGGGACGCCCCGCCGAGGGAATCGATGCGGAGCAGCTCGCCGAGGCGGTCGACTGCCCGCTGGTCGGCACGGTGCCGCACGTCCGCGGCATCCCCGTCGCGGCGGAGGCAGGGCGCCTCCTCGAATTCTCCCGGCTCCGGGCCTTCCGCCGGCTCGCGGGCACGGTGCTGGACGGAGCTCACCTGCCCATGGACGACGGCGAGGCGCTCGCCGTGGGCGCGAGGCTGGCCTCACGCGGTCGGAGGGCCGGGCGATGAGGGTGCAGCGGGTCATCGACCGCGACCTCCTCGACTCCGTGCGCCGGACCGTCCTGTCGGAGCCGGGTCCGGTGACGACGGCGCGCATCGCGGCAGCCGTCCACGACAGCGGCCGGCTGCTGGGGACGGCCGGTGCGCTTGCCGCCGTCGAGCTCATCTCCGCGGAGCTGCGCGGACTGGGCCCGCTGCAGGTCCTCGCCAACGACCCCGCAGTGACGGACATCTTCGTCAATGCCCCGGACGACGTCTGGTTCGACCAGGGACGCGGTCTGGAACGGAGCCGCGTCTCGTTCCCGTCCGAGGACGCGGTGCGCTCGCTGGCCGTACGCCTCGTGGCCGCTGCTGGACGCCGACTGGACGAGAGCTGCCCGTGCGTGGATGTCCGGCTTCCCGAAGGATACCGGGTCCACGCAGTCCTGCCGCCCGTCTCCACCGGTGGGACGCTCCTGTCCGTGCGCATCCGGCGGGAACGCAGCCTGACCCTCGACGAACTCGTCGATGCGGGCACCGTCCTGCCTGACCAACGGCTGGTCCTCGAGGCCCTGGTCGAGCAGCGGTGCAGCTTCCTCGTCAGCGGTGCCACCGGGTCGGGGAAGACAACACTGCTGAGCACCCTCTTGGGACTTGTCCCCCAGAGCGGGCGCATCGTCCTGATCGAGGACGCAGCAGAACTGGCCCCCAACCACGATCACGCCGTCACCCTGGAGGCGCGCCACGGCAACGTCGAGGGGGCCGGGAGCGTGGACCTCGCCGACCTCGTCCGGCAGGCGCTGCGGATGCGGCCGGACTGGCTCGTGGTGGGCGAGTGCCGGGGTGCGGAGGTCCGCGAGCTGCTTGCTGCCCTGAACACCGGCCACAGCGGCGCTGGCACGATCCATGCGAACACGGCCCGGTCCGTCGTGGCCAGGCTCGCAGCGCTCGGCGCTCTCGCGGGGCTCGGCCCCGAGGCAACGGCCCTGCAGGCCGCCAGCGCACTCGACGCCGTGGTCCACCTCGAGCGCAGCGCGGCGGGCCGGAGGGTCGCGAGCATCGCGGCAGTCCGCGAACAGGGCGGGGTGCTCGTCATCGAGGACGCCCTCGTCCGGCCACCCGGGGAGTCTCGGTCGTGCGGGCGCGGACCGGGATGGCCGGCGCTCGCTGCGCTGACCGGAGCGGGCCTCGGACGGGAGACGGGGGCATGAGCGGCGACTGGGGTGCCTCCGCTGCGGTCACGATAGGCCTGTTCGCGGGGGCCGTGCTCGCGCAGCACCGTGCGGGAGCGGCATGTCTGCGGAAGCCCCTGCGGTCCGCCGATGGCGCCGTCGGAGGGGCAGCGGGGAGGCGGAGGGGAGTCCCGGTGTCCGTTGCCACGGGTCGGGCCCCGTGGCGCGGCAGGCGGCATGCGAGTCCCGCGGAGGAACTCCAGAGCGTCGCGATCCTCGTGGCCGAGCTCTCGGCGCTCCTCCGGGCCGGCCGCAGCCCCGTCCAGATGTGGCACCAGGCCGCGGCAAGCCACGCCGGTCCGGGATCCAGCGAGGAACGGGGACCGCGGGCGGGCCGGAGCGCGTCGGGTGGCGCCACCGACCCGGAGGGCGCGCACGGGCCCGCGGGGGAGGCCGCGTTCGTCCTCTCGGCCGCTGCGCGCGCCGCGCAGCTCGGGCGACCCGTCGGCGACGCGATCCGTTCGGCGGCCGCTGGCCGGCGCCGGGGAAGCCGCGGCAGTGCGCTGTGGGAGGGACCGTGGACCAGCGTCGCAGCGTGCATTGAGACCGCGGAGGCCTCGGGCAGCCCGCTGGCAGGAGTTCTCGACAGGCTTGCTGCGCTCCTCGAGGCAGACGCGGATGCGGCGGCCGCGCGCGCCGTCGCCCTCGCCGGACCCCGCGCCACAGCGCAGGTGCTGAGCGTCCTCCCCGTGGCAGGGCTCGGTCTCGGGTTCCTCATGGGAGCCGATCCCGTCGGGGTGCTGCTGTCCACGCCGGTGGGTGCCGCGTGCCTCTCGCTCGGCGCGATCCTCACCCTTGCCGGGCGCTGGTGGTCAGCCCGGCTGGTTCGTTCCGCATCGGAGGCCCGATGAGCGTCCTCCTGGCGGTCGGCATCCTGGCTGGGGTGCTGGGGAGTTCACTCGCGCTGCGCGGGGCCACCTTCCGACTCCCTCTGCATCTTCCACCGGACTCCCGTGGGCGGCAGTCTTCCGCGCGCGATGCGGGAACCCGTCTTCTGGGCGCGCCGTCGGTCCGCTCGGGCGCCGACGAGGTCCCGCTGCTCCTGGAGCTGTTGGGGGCAATGCTCCAGGCGGGACTGAGTCTGCAGCGCGCGCTGGCAGTCGCGGCACGCATTCCCGGTCCCGAGTCAGAGGCCCTGGGGAGAGCGGCGGCCGCCCTCGAACTCGGCGTCGCATGGGAGCACGCCTGGCCGGCCTCGGGACAGGACATGTCGGCGGCGGGCCGTGAGCTCAGGGACGCACTGCATTTCGCCGCCGCGACCGGCGCGCCATCGGCCGAGCTCCTCTTCTCAAGAGCAGGCCAGATCCGCCGGCGCCGGCACCGCGAGCTTGAACGCCGCGCCGCCGCTCTGGGAGTCCGGCTGGTCGTCCCCCTGGGCGTCTGCTCGCTGCCGGCGTTCCTCTGCCTCGGCGTCGTGCCCGTCCTCCTCGCCATGCTTCCTTCCCCCTGATCCACGCCCCGGCTGACCGGCCACGAAGACTCCTGCCGCTTCCCGGCAGGCGGCGTCCCGACGCCACCTCCTTCCGACAGCAGTCGGAGGGACCCCACCCACAAGGAGGAACCATGTCCACCACCGCGATGGCAGCCGCTTGGCTCGATCCCAGCGCCGGCCCGGCTCCAGAAGCACTCCCGCGCTCAGAATCGATCCGGACCAAGGAACCGCTCGCGGGCTCCGCATCCCTCCCGGTGCACGCAGAAAGGCTCGCCCAGGTCGTCGAGCTGTATCCGGCGACGGGCAGACGACGCCCCGACGGCGCTCCCCGCCGCTCCGGCCGGCCGGTGCGCCGTCGCTGGTCGGCCAGGCTTCAGAGGCTGGCCCGCGGACTCGCGCGGCGGATGTCTGGGCAGGCCGGCATGGCGACCGCAGAATATGCGATCGCCACTCTGGGCGCTGTGGCCTTCGCAGGGCTGCTCGTGGTGATCATGCGCAGCGACGAGGTCCGCGGATTCCTGCTCGGCATCATCCGCGCGGCCCTCGCCCTGCCGTGACCAGGACCCCGAGGGACGTCAGGCGCGGGAAAGGTCCGGCGTCCCTCCGGGGAGCAGTCACCGCAGAATTCGCGGTGGCCATCCCGGCGGTCATTCTGCTCCTCGGCCTCCTGCTTGCAGCGGTGTCGGCCGGCGTGGCGCAGATACGCGTCGAGGAGGCCGCCCGTTCGGCGGCGAGGACGCTTGCCCGAGGAGACGATCCGGATGCAGTGGCCCAGGAGGTCCGCCGCATCGCGGGAGGGGAGGCGGAGCATACCGTTGAGCCAGGCGCGGGCACGGTGACCGTCAGGGTCTCCTCCGCCGTGCCGGGTCCGGTCGCCGCGGCCGCCGGACTGCGCGTCGCGGCCTCGGCGACCCTGGCCCTCGAGGGATCCCGATGACCATGGCCGGGTACCCATGACGGGCTGGCTCGGAAGGACGCGCCCGAGGGGAACCGAACGAGAGCGCGGCGCCGGCACCGTCCTTGCCCTCGGACTGGGCCTGCTCCTGATCGCGGCCTGCGCGGCCGTGCTGACGCTGGCGCAGGCTCTCTCCTCGGCAGCCAAGGCGGCGTCCGCCGCTGACCTCGCGGCCCTCGCGGCGGCCGACGCCGAACGCGGCCTCCGCAGCGGGAATCCGTGTGAGCTCGCGGGGACCGTGGCTTCCCTCAACGGTGCAGGCCTTGCCTCGTGCGAGGTCGAGGTCGCCGGACGCACCGTGCGCGTCGTCGTGCAGGTCACCACCGGAGCGCCGTGGGGGCCCGCGATCGGACGCGCCAGAGCTGGCCCCCCGGCGTGAGCACGCGCGGCAGCAGGGCCCGGCGGATCTGCACTGCGCACCGACCTCGCGCGTCTACTCCTGGGGCCTACTACTGCGCATCTACCCCTGCCGGCCTTCCTGCTGCGGGCGTGGCCTGCGCGGACGACTCCGGGCGACGCGAGTGGGCGAGGATCGTCCCGAGCAGGGATACAGCCCCCGCCTTGTCCAAGGGGTTGTTCTTGTTGCCGCACTTGGGACTCTGGACGCACGAGGGGCACCCGGCCTCGCATTCACAGCCCTCGATGGCCTCGCGGGTCGCAGTGAGCCACTCCCGGACCCTCTCGTACCCGCGCTCCGCGAACCCGGCGCCGCCCGGGTGCCCGTCGTAGACGAAGATCGTCGGCTGCTCGGTGTCGGCGTGCAGAGCCGTTGAGACGCCGCCGACGTCCCAGCGGTCGCTCGCCGCCACCAGCGGGAGGAGACCGATTGCGGCGTGTTCAGCTGCGTGCAGGGCTCCGGGGAACTGGGCCTCGAGCAGGCCGCCCGAGGCGATCGTCGGCGCGGGGACCGTCAGCCAGACGGCCTTGGTGAACAGGTCGCGCGCGCCGAGGTCCAGGGGCTCCTCGCCCAAGACCTCATTCGAGACGAGCGCCTTGCGCTGGAAGGAGACCACCTGAGTCGTCACCCTGACCTCGCCGAAGTGGACGCCCACCGGGCCCCACTGCTCCGCACGGAGCTCGCTGATCACCTCGACGGTCGTGATGTCGCGCGCCGTCGTGTAGTAGTCGGGGTTCACCCTCTCGACCACCACGCAGTGCTCCGCCTCGTTGAGCTCGCGCACGAGGTAGCTCGCGCCCTGATGGACGTAGATCGCGCCCTCGTGGGCCTGGTAGTGGGTCTGAGGCGAGTCCATCGAACCCAGCAGCAGCCCGGTCTCCGCCTCGATGATGCTCACCGGGCCACCCCCGTCTGCGCGCAGGCTGACCATCGCCGCCGCGCTTTCCGGGTGGGTCCAGAACCAGCCGGACGGTCGGCGGCGGAGGTAGCCCTGGGCCTCGAGCTGGGCAAGGAGCCCCTCCGCGGCGGGGCCGAACAGGGCCAGGTCGGCCGGACCGATCGGCTTCTCCGCCGCGGCTGCGCACAGGTGGGGCCCGAGGACGTAGGGGTTGGAGGGATCGAGGACGGTCGCCTCGATCGACGTGTCGAAGATGGCCTCCGGATGGTTGACGAAGTAGGTGTCCAGCGGATCGTCGCTGGCGACAAACGCGGCAAGCGCCTCCTGGCCCGAACGGCCGGCCCGGCCGATCTGCTGGAAGAACGACGCGCGGGTCCCCGGCCACCCTGCGACGAGCACGGCGTCGAGCCCCGAGATGTCGATGCCGAGTTCGAGCGCCGACGTGCTGGCGACACCGAGGAGCTCCCCCGAGCGGAGCCGACGCTCCAGCTCCCGGCGCTCCTCCGGCAGGTATCCGGACCGGTAGGCCGCCACACGGCCCGGGAGGCTCGGGTCCACATCGTCCAGGTGCCGCTGCGCGATCGACGAGATCGACTCGGCTCCGCGGCGGGACTTGATGAACGCGATTGTCCGCACCCGCGCGGAGACCAGGTTCGCGAGGAGGTCCGCTGTTTCGGCGATCGCCGTGCGCCGCTGGGGGGCGCCGTTCTCTCCCTTCGCCTCGGTCAGCGCCGGCTCCCAGAAGGCGACCTCCGTCGCGCCGTGGGGAGAACCGTCCCCTGTGACGGCGCAGACCTCGGCGCCGACGAGCCGCCCCATCGACGCCTCGGGGTCGCCGGACGTGGCGGAGGCGCCGATGAAGGTCGGGGTGGAACCGTAGTGCTGGCAGATCCGGCGCAGGCGGCGGAGCAGGTTTGCCACATGGGAGCCGAAGACCCCGCGGTAGCTGTGCGCCTCGTCGATCACCACGAAGCGGAGCCGGCGGAAGAACGAGGACCACCAGGCGTGATTGGGCAGGATCCCGAAGTGCAGCATGTCCGGGTTGGCCAGGACCACATTCGCATGCTCGCGGATCCACCTCCTTGCCGACTGCTCCGTATCGCCGTCGTAGGTTTCCGCCCGGACGGTCGGGAGCCGAAGCGCCCGGATCGCGGCGAGCTGGTCCGCCGCGAGCGCCTTCGTGGGGGACAGGTAGAGCACGACGGCGCCGTCGTCGTGAAGGCGGCCCGGATGTGCGGCGGTCCGCAGTTCGGACCGGTGGACGGCGTCCAGGGCGGGCAGCTGGTAGGCAAGAGACTTCCCGGAGGCGGTGCCGGTGGCGAGGACGACGTGGGTGCCGCCATGGGCGAGATCCGCCGCGGCGACCTGATGGGTGTACGGCTCGTGGATGCCCAGGGTGCGGTAGGCCTCGATGAGGTCGGGATGGGCCCACTGCGGCCACGGCGCGAACTGGGCGCTGCGGGCAGGCAGGACGCGGAGGTGGCGCAGTTGGTCAGGATCGGCTGAGAAGCCGAGGAGGGTCACGAGGGAGTCAAGCGCTGCCACCCGAGCATTCTGCCAGCCTCGGCTGGAGAGCGTCGGGGAGCGCTGCAGCGCCCGAGGTCAGTCGCTGAGCGACCCGCCCTTCGTGGTGCCGGGGTTGGCGAGCATGAGCACCCCGGAGATGTCGCTCCACCCGAGGTGGTGGTACAGGTGCTGGCCGTCGGTGGAGGCGATCAGGAGCCCCTGCTCGAGATCGTGCTCGCTCACGGCGGCGGTGAGCGCGCGCATCACGAAGCTTCCGAGGCCGCGGCGGCGGAAGTTCGGCTCCGTGACGATCCGGTCGAAGACGGCGTAGCCCTGGGTGACCGCGACATGTCCGCGGGCCGCCAGAGTCCCGTCCACTGTCCCCACTGTGACCGTCGCACTGTGGTCCTCGAGGTCCGTGGTCAGCTTCAGCTCGTCGTCGTTGAGCCACGGCTCTTCGACGTCCTTGCCCTCGAAGTCCATGATCATGAGCTCCTGGTCCGCGGCGAGGACCGCGAGGCCGTGCTTCTCAGCGAGGGAGCGGTAGGCCGCGTGGTCGTCGGTGAGGACCGTCAGCAGGCGCGGCGCGGAGTCCTTCACGAACGCTGCGAGACGGGCGAACTCGTCATCGCTCGGGTTTGCAGCGAAGACCTCCCAGTCCCCGGACTTGTCGAGGAGCTGCACTGCCTTGAAGGCATCCACGTCTCCCACCGGGTAGTGGCGCGTCGAAGCCCATCCCTCGACCCAGATGCCCAGAAGCTCGCTCAGAGTTGCCTCGCCCATAGCCATGACCATAACGGGTACGACCGAGGCCTGATAAGGGCCGTGACAGAACTGTCACCGCATCGCCCAGGCACCGCCCGGCTACCCTTGATGGGTGGCTCTGCACCGTATTGTCCTTTTCTACTGCTTCACCCCTCTGCCGGATCCGGAAGCCGTCCGGCTGTGGCAGCGCGCCCTGTGCGAGGGGCTCGGACTCCGCGGCCGCATCATCGTCTCCCCGGACGGGATCAACGCAACGGTGGGCGGCGAGCTCACGGCCGTGAAGCGGTACGTGCGCGCCACGAAGGAGTATCCGGCGTTCCGTGCGCTCGACGTGAAGTGGTCGGAGGGCGGCGCGGAGGACTTCCCCAGGCTGAGCGTGAAGGTCAGGCCCGAACTCGTCTCCTTCGGAGCACCCGACCAACTCGTGGTGGACTCCAAGGGAGTGGTAGGCGGCGGCACGCACCTCACGCCGGAGCAAGTGCACGATCTCGTCGACGCGGGCCGGTCGGCGGGACGCGAGGTCGTGTTCTTCGACGGGCGCAACGCGTTCGAGGCGCAGATCGGTCGCTTCAAGGACGCGGTGGTCCCGGACACGACGACGACGCACGACTTCCTGGACGAACTCGACTCGGGCAAGTACGACCACCTCAAGGACAGGCCTGTCGTCACCTACTGCACCGGAGGGGTGCGCTGCGAGGTCCTGAGCGCGCACATGCGCACCCGCGGGTTCCAGGAGGTCTACCAGCTCGACGGGGGGATCGTGCGCTACGGCGAGCGGTTCAAGGACTCAGGACTGTGGGAAGGCTCCCTGTACGTCTTCGACCGCAGGATGCGGATGGAGTTCAGCGAGGATGCCGTGACCATCGGCCGGTGCGCCCGCTGCGCTTCGCCCACGAGCGACTTCCACAACTGCTCGAATCCTGCGTGCCGCAGCCTCACCTTGTACTGCAGCGACTGTGCCTCCTCTCCGACAACGCTCCGCTGCCCCGAGGGCTGCGACAGCGGGTCCCCCACCGCGGTGGGTTCCGCCGTGAGTCAGGGGCGCACCAGCCGATAGGCGACATTCGACGGCGTGCTCCCCGCCATGAAGGCGATGTCGACCGCCCCGGACCCCGCCAGTGCGACGGTGCGCGCCCAGGGCCGATTGCAGTCGAAGGCCAGATCGACCGCGGGAACGCCCTCGACGGTGGCGATGATCCGGGCCGTGGTCGTGCCCCGGCAGGCGAACCTCAGGGTGGCAGTCCCGGGCGGTCCCTGCGCCGTCAGGGTGAGCTTCGCCCCGTCCGGCCAGACTGCACCGGAGCCGGACGCCACCGAGGTCCCGCCCTCGTCAGGGAGCACCGTGTCGGCCCATCCCCGCAGCGCATAGCCCGAGAGGATCTGGTCCAGCGGCGCCCGCAACCCGCTCCGGGCTGCTCGCTCCCGCAGCTGCGCCGCCTCCCCGGCAGCGGAGGCAGAGGCGGAGGCCTGAGCGGCTTCCCCCGAGGCCTGGGCCGCCGCCTCGCGCTGGCCCAGCGGCGGCAGGCCGTCGTCGTACTGGTAGGAGCAGCCCGCCGCGGCGAGGCCCACCACGACGGCGGCGAGCCGCAGCGCGGCACTCGCCACGGGCGTCGACACCATGCCCCCATTGTGGACCCGCGAGGGCCCCCGGTCTCCGGACCCCCGGTGCCGGGCCGCCCTCCGCCTAGACTTTCGGGGTGACAAGCGCGCCCCCCGACCAGCCCGCACCCGGATCCGCCCCGGGTCCGGAACCGCTCCCGGCCCTGCGGGATGTCCCCCGCTCGGACCGCCCCGGCCTGCTCGCAGCCCTCGCGGAGGACCTGGCCGCCGCCGAGTACCGGGTCGATGCCGTGGCCGGGCTCCTCGGCCCCGAGGCCCATGCGGCGCTTTCCCGCGACCAGATCGTGCCCGCCCTCGTGGCGACCCGGCGCGCCGGCGAGGATCCCGCCCGACGGCACCTGGCCGCCGTCGTGCGCTTCTTCCTGCTCGCCCGGCCCGCGTCGCGCGAGGAGCTCGACGCCGCCCTGCCCACGCTGGGCGCCGAGGGCCTGGTCGCGCTCGGGCTCGGGGAGGCGCACGACGACGGGCGGCTCGCCGCCACGCTCGACCTCCGCCCGTACGGGTGGGACGGGCCAGAGGCCCCGGTCGAGATGTGGGTCGCGTCGGACCTTGCAGCCCACCAGAGGCCAGGTGTGCTCCGGGCCGACCACGTCCTGGGGATCGGCCACGCGTCGGCGACGCTCGTGCAGACGACTGCCCGCAGGCCGGTCGCCCGCGCGCTGGACCTGGGCACGGGGTGCGGAATCCAGGCGTTCCACCTGCTGGCCCACGCGCGCCACGTCGTGGCGACGGATGTCTCCGACCGGGCCCTGGCGTTCGCCCGGTTCAACGTCCTCCTCAACGCGCAGGTCCTCGGCGTCGACCCGGACCAGCCTGAACGGCGCATCGAGCTGCGCCACGGCTCCCTGCTCGAGCCGGTGCAGGGGGAGCGCTTCGACCTCGTGGTCTCGAACCCGCCGTTCGTCATCACCCCGCGCATGGCCGAGGAGAGCGCCGAGGACAGGTTCACGTACCGCGACGGGGGCCTGCCGGGGGACCGCCTCGTGGCTGACCTTGTCGCCGGGCTGGGCGATGTGCTCGCGGAGGGCGGCACCGCCCAGCTCCTCGGCAACTGGGAGATCCCCGACGGCGCGCCGTGGCACGAGCGTGTGCGGACGTGGGTGCCGGCCGGCGTCGACGCCTGGGTCCTCCAGCGCGAGCAGCTCGGCCCGGGGCAGTACGCGGAGACGTGGCTCGCCGACGCGTCCCAGCAGCGCGACCCGGATGCCTACGGGGAGGCGTACGCGGCCTATCTGGACGACTTCGCCTCGCGGGGGACGGCCGCGATCGGCTTCGGCGCGGTGTGGCTGAGGCGCCCTGCTCCCGGGCAGGCGCGTCTGGACCGGTTCGAGGAGCTGACCCATCCCCTCGAACAGCCGATCGGCCCCCACTTGTCCGCGGCCGTGGACCGCGCCGACTGGCTCGCGGCACACCCCGACCTCAGCCCGGAACGGCTCGTCGTGGCCGAGGACGTGACCGAGGAACGCCACCAGCGGCCGGGGGCCGAGCACCCCGGGGTCATCCTCCTGCGCCAGGGCGCCGGCTTCCGCCGCACGAGCCTGATGAGCACGGAGCTGGCCGGGTTCGTCTCCGCGTGCGACGGCGAGCTGACGGCTGGGCAGATCGCGTCGGCGCTCGCGGCACTCCTGGAGCGGGACGACGATGCGTTCCGTCCGGGCCTGCTGGCCGAGGCCGCGAACCTGGTCGCCGACGGGTTCCTCGTGCCCGCGTAAAGCGTGAAAAAAGAGCTTGACATCTCTGAAACTGTGGCGTTAATTACATTCAACATCCGCACGACGAAAAAGCAGCATGACTGAGAAGAAGCGCAGCCCCCGCACCGAGAACCCCGTGCGGATCACCGATCCCAAGGCCATCCGAGCCCTCGCGCACGCGGCGCGGCTCGAGGCCATCAACGAGCTCTACTCGAGCCAGAAGAGCCGCACGGCCACGGAGCTCGCGGCCTTCACGGGCCTCACCCCGAGTGCCATGAGCTACCACCTGCGCGCGCTGAAGAAGTGGGGCATCGTGGTGGATGCGCCGAGCGACGGCGACGGCCGTGAGCGCCGGTGGAAGGCTGCCGGCACGGACCTCAACCTCGACACCGCGACGACCGGCCAGACACCGGGCCTCGCCATCGTGGACATCGAGCTGGAGGCGCTGCGCAAGCGCATCGCAAGCCACGCGAAGCTGCGCGACGCCGCGCGCCGCCGCGGGGAGCCCGACGAGACGCCGGTGATGGTCGTCTCCGGCAACGTCCTCAAGCTCACGCTCGAGCAGCGCGCGGAGTTCAAGCGCCGCATGTCCGAGCTGCTGGACGAGTTCGAGCCGGACGACACGGGGGAGGCGGACCCGGAGGGCACGGAACGGATGTACGTCCTCTGGTCGATGCTCCCCGAGGGGCGGGAGGCTGCCAGGCCCAAGTCCCCGCCGAAACGGGCCGCCGAGAAGGTCGCCGAGAAGAAGGGTGCTGCGGGCTCCTGACGACGCCGGCCATGCCGGGCCGTTGTCCACACGCGAGGGCCGCGGCTTGCACTCCGACCGCAGTCGTATGGTGAACTAGGGACTTGCGCGGTCCGCCGCGCCCCCACGCTCCCGCAAGATCGGGCGGGAGCGGTGCAGCTGTTCTCGAGGAGTACCGTGGCCACCAAGGCTAAAACCGGCAAGAAGCTCGTGATTGTGGAGTCGCCGGCGAAGAGCAAGACCATCGCCCAGTACCTGGGCGAGGGCTTCGAAGTCGACGCCTCGATGGGCCACATCCGCGACCTCCCGCAGCCCTCCGATCTCCCAGCGGAGCTCAAGAAGACCTCGGTGGGCAAGTTCGCCGTCGACATCGAGAACGGGTTCGAGCCCTATTACGTGGTCTCGCCGGACAAGAAGAAGAAGGTGGCTGAGCTCAAGGCGAAGCTCAAGGACGCCGACGAGCTCTTCCTGGCCACCGATGGCGATCGCGAGGGCGAGGCCATCGCGTGGCACCTCCTCGAGGTCCTCAAGCCGAAGGTGCCGGTGCACCGCCTGACCTTCCCCGAGATCACCAAGGAAGCGATCCAGCGCGCCATGGCCGAGCTGCGCGACGTCGACGAGTCGCTCGTCGACGCGCAGGAGACCCGCCGTGTCCTCGACCGTCTCTACGGGTACGAGATCTCGCCGGTCCTGTGGCGCAAGGTGGCCAGCGGCCTGTCCGCAGGCCGTGTCCAGTCTGTCGCGACCCGCCTCGTCGTCGAGCGCGAGCGCGAGCGCATGGCGTTCCGTGCTGCTGACTACTGGGACCTGACGGCCATCGTGGCCCCTGCATCCGGCGACGCTTCACAGGCGCACGACGCCGCCGCGCGGCAGAGCTTCCAGGCCCGCCTCGCGCAGGTGGACGGCAAGAAGGTGGCTTCGGGCCGCGACTTCGACGACCGCGGGCGGCTGACCGCCAAGAACGCCGAGCTCCTCACCGAGGCCACCGCACGGGCCCTCGCCGAGGGGCTCGAGGGCGCCGCCTTCGCAGTCCGGGCCGTGGAGGAGAAGCCCTACACCCGTCGGCCGGCTGCCCCGTTCACCACCTCGACCCTCCAGCAGGAGGCGGCGCGCAAGCTCCGCTTCTCCGCCCGGGTCACGATGCAGGTCGCGCAGCGCCTGTACGAGAACGGCTACATCACGTACATGCGTACCGACTCGACGGCGCTCTCCGACCAGGCGGTCACGGCTGCGCGCCGGCAGGCCTCCGAGCTGTACGGTCCCGAGTACGTGCCCGGCCGTCCGCGCGTGTACGCCTCCAAGTCCAAGAACGCGCAGGAGGCCCACGAGGCCATCCGCCCCGCGGGCGACTCGTTCCGCACGCCGGCGCAGGTCGCCAAGCAGCTCTCGGGGGACGAGTTCCGCCTCTACGAGCTCATCTGGAAGCGCACGGTCGCCTCCCAGATGGAGGACGCCAAGGGCTCCACCGCGACCGTCAGGCTCGGTGCGCAGGCGCTCTCCGGCGAGGCTGCGGGGCGCGACGCCGAGTTCACGGCCTCCGGCACGGTGATCACGTTCCGCGGGTTCCTCGCGGCCTACGAGGAAGGCCGGGACGAGGTCCGCGAAGACTCGGAGAACGGTGGGGGCGGATCCGCTGCGGGCGAGAGCGCCCGGCTGCCGGTGCTGGCGAAGGGCCAGGCACTCGACGCGCTCGAGCTGACTGCGAACGGCCACCAGACCTCCCCGCCCCCGCGGTACACCGAGGCCTCCTTGGTCAAGACGCTCGAGGAGCGGGGCATCGGCCGCCCGTCCACGTACGCAGCGACGATCTCGACGATCATGGACCGCGGCTATGTCCGCAGCCGCGGAACGGCCCTCGTGCCGAGCTGGATCGCGTTCTCGGTGGTGCGGCTGCTCGAGGAGCACTTCCACGACTACGTCGACTACGACTTCACGGCGGAGATGGAGGAGGACCTCGACCGGATCGCTGCAGGCGAGCAGGCCGGCGCGGACTGGCTGAGCCACTTCTACTTCGGCGACGACCACAACCCGGGCCTGACCAAGATCGTCGGCGGCCTCGGCGAGATCGACGCGCGGGAGGTCAACTCGGTCGAGATCGCGCCGGGCATCGTGCTGCGCGTGGGCAAGTATGGGCCGTACCTCGAGAAGCCCCTCCCGGCGGACGCGCCCGAGGGCACGGCCCCCGAGCGGGCGAACGTCCCGGAGGACCTCGCCCCCGACGAGCTCACCGCCGACAAGGCGCGCGAGCTCATGGAGAGCGCCGGGCCGGAGGAGCGCGTGCTCGGCACGGACCCGCTCACGGGTCACACGGTGGTGGCGAAGAACGGCCGGTACGGCGCATACGTCACCGAAGTCATCCCCGAGCCCACGCCTGAGCAGCTCGCGGCCCAGCCCGTGGAGTACTACAAGAACGGCAAGCCCAAGCCGCCCAAGAAGCCGGCGAAGGTCAAGCCCCGCACGGGGTCGCTCTTCAAGTCCATGTCGCTGGACACCGTCACGCTCGAGCAGGCGCTGGACCTGATGAGCCTGCCGCGCCGCCTCGGCGAGGACGCGGAGGGCAACGCCATCACCGTCCAGAACGGCCGCTTCGGCCCGTACCTGAAGAAGGGCACCGACTCGCGCTCGATCGGCTCCGAGGAGGAGATCTTCACGATCACCCTCGAGCAGGCCCTCGAGATCTACTCCCAGCCCAAGACGCGCGGCGGCCGCACGGCGGCGGCCCCCCTGGCCGAGTTCGGCGAGGACCCGGCGTCCGGCAAGCCGATCGTGGTCAAGGAGGGCCGCTTCGGCCCGTACATCACCGACGGCGTCACGAACATCACCGTCCCGCGGTCGACCGCGATCGAGGAGCTCACTCGCGAGCGCGCGATCGAGCTGCTCGCCGAGAAGCGGGCCAAGGGACCCGTGAAGAAGCCCGCCCGGCGGACCGCCGGCCGGACAAAGGCGGCGGCGAAGTGAGCGCGCACGGCGGCGAGCATGTTCCGGCGCACCTCGACCCCACCCCATTGACGCGCCTCGAGGAGGTTCTCGACTCGGCCGCGCGCGGCCAGGGCGAGGAGGACCCGATGGCGCCGATCCTGGAGTTCCTCAACAGCCTCGTGTGCCTGCTCGTCCCGGAGCCGGCCGCGGGGGAGACGGACACGGTGGAGCCCCTCGTGCTGAACAACGCCGACGGGAATCCGGTCGTGGCAGCCTTCACGCATCGGGCCCGCATCCGGCCGGACTTCCTCGAGTTCGCCCCGACAGTGGTGGAGACGCAGGGCGCGCTCCTGCTGCAGAACCTCGGCACCGAGCTCGGGCTCGTGCTCAACCCGGGCAGCGCGTTCGGGTTCGAGCTGAGCACCGAGCACGTCGCCGCGGTGCTGCGCGACTTCCGGCCCGCGGAGCCGGGCGAGCACCCAGACGTTCCGCCCGGTCCGGCCGGGGAATAATAAGCTCATGCGTCTAGGCGTCCTCGACATCGGTTCGAACACCGTGCACCTGCTGCTGGTGGACGCCCATCCCGGCGCGCAGCCCATCGCCTACGCATCGCACAAGAGGCCGCTCTCGCTCGTGAAGTTCCTCGAGGATGACGGAAGCATCAACGAGAAGGGCCAGGGTGAGCTGGTCGACTTCGTCAAGGAGGCCTGGGAGTTCGCCGGGCGCCACAAGGCGGAGGACCTCCTGGCGTTCTGCACCTCTGCCATCCGCGAGGCCGCCAACGGCGACGCAGTCCTCGCGCGGGTCCAGAGTGAGGCGGACGTCATCCTCCAGGAGCTCACGGGACGTGAGGAGGCCGCGATGACCTTCTTCGCGGTCCGCCGCTGGTACGGCTGGGGTGCCGGCACCCTCCTCGACCTCGACATCGGCGGCGGCTCGTTCGAGCTCGCGATGGGCCATGACTCCCTCCCCGCGGCGGCGACCTCCGTGCCGCTCGGGGCCCAGAGGCTCACCCGCGACTGGCTCCCTGAGGACCCGCCCACGGCGAAGAGCATCAAGGACCTGCGCCGCTACGTCCGGGACACGCTGAAGCCCGTGGTGAAGGAGTTCAAGGACCTGGGCGTCCCCAACCTCGTCGCGGGAACGTCGAAGACGTTCCGCTCGCTCGCGCGCATTGCCGGTGCGGCCCCCTCCGGTGCAGGCCCCTACGTGCGCCGCGTGCTGACACGCACCGACCTCGGCCTCTGGGCCCAGCGGATGTCCGCGATGGCGGCCTCCGACAGGGTCCACCTTCCCGGCGTCTCCGAGGCCCGCGCCAGGCAGCTCCTCGCCGGGGCGCTCGCCGCAGAGGCCGCGATGGAGCTCTTCGACATCGATGAGCTCGAGATCTGCCCCTGGGCGCTGCGCGAAGGCCTCATCCTCCGCAGGCTCGACCAGCTCGTCTTCGAAGGGCCGCTCGAGCCGCCTGCCCACATCGGTCCGATCCAGAGCGAGCGGCAACGCGCCGAGCGCATGCACCCCGCGAGGTCCCGCGTATGAGCATTGCTGAGTCCACCCCGGCCCCCCGCCACATCCCCGTCGCGCTCTCCAGCGCATCCGTCTACCCGCTCAGCGTCCACGACGCCTTCGCGGTCGCGGCGGACCTGGGCTTCGACGGGGTCGAGGTGATGGTGACGAACAACTCGACGAGCCAGAAGGCCGACGAACTCGTCCACCTCGCGGAGCGGTACGAGCAGCCCATCGTCTCCATCCACGCCCCCACCCTCCTGCTGACCCAGCAGGTGTGGGGTTCCGCGTGGAACAAGATCAGCCAGTCCTGCCGGATGGCGCTCGACGTGGGGTGCGACACCGTGGTCGTGCATCCGCCCTTCCGCTGGCAGGGCTCGTACGCGGAGACCTTCTCCCAGGGCGTCCGGGACCTCGCAGAGGCGTTCGGCGTCCACATCGCAGTGGAGAACATGTACCCCTGGCGCGTCCGCGGCCGGGAGACCCTCGCCTACCTGCCGCACTGGGATCCGATCGGCCAGGGCTATCAGGACATCACCTGGGACTTCTCCCACGCCGCCACCGCCAGGATGGACAGCCTCGCGGCACTCAAGGCCCTCGGCAACTCGATCCGCCACGTGCACCTCACTGACGGCTCGGGGCGCTCGTTCCGGGACGAGCACCTGGTGCCCGGGCAGGGGACCCAGCGGGTCGGGGAGTGCCTCGCGCATTTGGCGGGGAACGGGTTCGAGGGCGCGGTCGTCGCGGAGATCAGCACCCGCAAGGCCCGCGGAGCGGGAGACCGCGAACATCTCCTGGCGCAGACGCTCGACTTCGCCCGCACGCACTTGGGCCAGCAGGCCGGTGTCGAGGCGGGCGGGGGGATCTGAGGCGCCGGCAGACCGCACCCGAGCTGGGAAGCGCATCTGAGATGCGGGACGCCGGGCGGCCTGCAGGAGACATTGGGGGGAAATCTCCTGGCCGCCCGGCGCTCGGGGTCCAGCCGGCTGACCGGTGGAACCCGTCACTCGCACCTAATGAGTAATTCCACTGTACGGGGCCGTCCCTCAAGGGAAGCCCCGATTTCTCTGAGAGAAGTCTGAGAATCAGCAGGGTGCACATCCGGTTCTTAAATGAGTTCGGCACTGGCAGTCGAGCGAATCCCGAGGGGATTGGAAACTCGAACTGCCAGTGCCGTGGCGGCCGGCCTTGGGGGGAGGCCGGTCGCCCCATCACTCGCACCCTGTGAGGTAGTTACTACTCTAAGGACCGACCTTGTGAGGGCCCTTGGGGACGCATGGGAGGATGCTGGGAATGCGGGCCGCACCCCGTGGCTGGCAGGATGGGCAGCATGACGAATCACATCGCATTCCTCGGCACAGGGTCCATGAACGAGGCCATCATGGCCGGGCTCCTCGCGGCGGGCTTCCCCAAGTCGGACGTCACGGCCACTGTGCGCCGGGGCGAGCGGGCCGCGGAGCTCGCCCAGCGGTACGGGGTGACCGCCATGGCCACGGCGGAGGACGACGACGTCAACGCTCAGGCGGTCCGCGGTGCCTCGGTCGTGGTCCTCGGGGTCAAGCCTGTCGGCATCGCCGACGTCGCCCGCGAGATAGCATCCGCGCTGCGTCCCGATGCCATCGTCGTCAGCGTCGCCGCGGCCGTCTCGATCGCCCAGCTCGAGAAGGCGCTCCCCGCCGGCCAGCCGGTCGTCCGCACCATGCCGAACACGCCCGCGCGGCTCGGGCACGGCGTCGTGTCGGTGTCGGGTGGCACCAACGCCTCGCGCGACCACGTCGAACGCGTCGTCAAGCTCTTCAAGTCGGTGGGCCTCGTCGTCGAGGTGCCCGAAGACCAGGTCGAGGCCGTGGGCGCGCTGAGCGGGTCGGGCCCCGCGTACGTCTTCTACCTCGCCGAGGCCATGGCGAAGGCCGGGGAGTCGCTCGGGCTCGACCCCTACCTCGCCCTCAAGCTGGCCCGCGAGACGGTGGTGGGCGCCGCCCACATGCTCGCCGAGCCCGGTGCGGACCCCGTGGCGCTGCGCCGCGCCGTCACGAGCCCGAAGGGGACCACCGAGCGGGCCATCGCGGTCTTCGAGGAGCGCGGCCTGCCCGCCATCATCGCCGACGGCGCCCGCGCGGCCGCCGAGCGGTCCCACGAGATCACCCGCGAACTCGACTGACCCTTGAGCGAGCTCGACTGACCGACCCCGCGCCCGCCCCCCACGCCCGTACCGGGACGGGCTAGAGGAGATCGTGCTCGACGGCGAACAGGGTCGCCGCCGCACGTGAGGAGACGCCGATCTTGCCATAGATGTGCCGGACGTGGTGGTCGGCGGTGCTGGGCGAGATCCGCAGTGCCGCGGCGACGTCCTTCTTCCGTGCGCCGCGGCACAGGAGCCTCAGGACCTCCACCTCGCGCTCGGTGAGCCCTCCGGGCCATGCGGGGCGCGTCCGCCGTGACCGCACGCCTGCGGAGGCCAGCACGGCGTCGACCGCGTCGGCGTCGAGCTGGGCCGGCGCGAGCCGCAGGAGCCCCTCCGCCGCCCGGGCGGGCGTCCGGGCCTCGTCTGGACGCCCCGGCGGTGCGAGGAGGAGGGTCTGGAAGGCGTCGGCTGCGGCGAGGATGCGCGCCTCCCACGGGATCTCGGCCGCGATGGCTCCGCGGTAGTAGCCGGACCCGTCGAGGCGTTCATGGTGCATGCCGGCCAGCCGCGCGAGGGGAGCGGAGGCCGCGAGGCGCCCGAGGATCCGTTCGCTGTAGTAGGGGTGGAGCCGGAGCCGCTCGTCATGGGCTGGGGACGCAGTACCGGCTGGACCGGCGGGGACGGCGGCGCGACCCAGATCCTGGGCCAGGCCGGTGCTGTGCAGGACGGCCCGGTGGTCGGGCGCCGCCCCGGCGGCGAGGGCGGCCACATCCCGGGAGAAGCCCGCGCGGGCCGGGTCTTTGAGGTCGGCGAAATCGGCGAACACGGTCAGGACCTCGTCGAGCCGATCAGCCGGGATCGAGGCGACGGGCCGGGGCTCGCGCGCGAGCACCGCCTCCCACGGCATATCCGTCAGGCTGGCGTCGATGAGGGTGTCCAGGGAGCCCAGGGCAGCCGAGGCCAGCTCCGGATCGAGCGCGGCGCCTGCCCGCTCGCGCAGCACCGCCGCCAGCGCCTCGCGCCCGCGCAGCCGCCCGATCACCTCCACGTCCCTGGCGAGGAAGACGATGCGGGCCGCGAGCGGGATCCTCTCGCCGGAGAGCCCGAGCGGGAACCCGCTGCCGTCCCAGGCCTCGAACGAGGCGGCCAGGGAGGCCCGGGTCCCTTGGGGGAGCCCGAGCCGCACGGCGAGCATCTCCGCAGCCTCGCAGTGCGCCCGCACGCCCTCGCGCATCCGCTGCTTCCCGGTGGCGAGGAAGCGGGCGGCGAGCGCCGCGCGACGGGGGGCCGGCGTCCCGCCGCCCAGCGCCGGCAGCACCGCCCTGAGGAACTGCGCGGGCGGCGCCCCGAGGACAGGGGCGATCGCCGCGCGGAGGGCCGTCTCGTCGCCTCCGGCGAGGGACGCCGCGTCAGAGGCGTCCGCGGTGCAGCCGAGGAACCGCAGGAGGGCGCTGTAGTACACGGTGCGCAGGTCCTCGGGAGGGATGCGGGCGCCGTCCGCGAGCTCGAGCGCGATGAGGCATGTCCGCAGGCCTTGCTCGAGGGGCTGCCCCATGCCAAGGTCCGTCGCGAGGGACATTGCCCCGATGAACTCCGCGAGGCGCAGGGGCTCGGTCATGGTCCGATCATCGCCCCGCGGGGCGCCCGCGGATAGCCCCGGCGCGCGAACGCGCGATGCGGCCCGGACAGCCCCGGGCACACACTCGGTCCATGGACATCACCCCAGCATCCACCCACCGCGTGATCCTCCTCCCGGGCAGCGTCCTCCCCGCCGCACCGGCCTACGGGGCGCTCCTCGCCGCGCTCCGCACCAGACTCGGCGACGCCGTCCAGGCTGTCGCGAAGGACCTCGAGGTGTACTCGGGCCCGACGCCACCCCGGGACTACTCCCTCGACACCGAGGTGGCGGGCGTCCTGCGCACGGCCGACGGGCTCGGGTGGGACACGTTCCACCTCGTCGGCTACTCGGGCGGGGGAGCCTCCGCGCTCGCCGTCGCCGCGAAGCACCCCGAACGGCTTGAGTCGCTCGCACTCCTCGAGCCCGCGTGGGCGGGCCGGTGGGGGTGGAGCCCGGCGCACCGGGCGCTGTGGGAGCAGTACCGCCAGCTCGAGGGGCTCGGACCGGAGGACTTCATGCGGCGCTTCGTCCGGCTCGGCATCCGTCCCGGGGTCACCGCCGGGCTGCCCACCGGCGGCGGCGAGCAGCCGCCGTGGATGGCCCAGCGGCCCGCCGGCATACGCGCCTTCCTGGCCACCTTCGCCACCTACGACTTGGACCGGGAGGCGCTCGCCCGGTTCGACCGGCCGGTCTACTTCGCGCTCGGGGCGCTCTCGAATCCGGACGACTACGGCGAGGTCGCCGAGCGTCTCTCGGCCGTCTTCCCGCACTTCAGGCCCGAAGTCTTCCCCGGCCGCCACCACTTCGATCCCCCGCACCGGGTCGAGCCGGAACGCGTGGCGGCGTCGCTCGCGGCGCTCTGGGCGGAGGCGCGCACCAGTCCGGTGCGCAGCACACCGGCAGGCCCAAGCTCGGCTTCCACTTCGCCGAGCGCCAGCGGCCTGCGGATGGAGGTGTGAGGTGCAGCCGACGCGCAGGGTGACTGTCGCCTCCGCAGACGGGACGCTGATCGCCGTCTGGATCACCGGGGAGGGCCCGACGCTGCTCGCGGTCCCCGGAACCGCGGCCGACCACACCGTCTGGGACCGGGTTGTGCCACTCCTTGCCCCGCACGCGACAGTCGCCGTCGTCGACCGTCGCGGCCGCGGCGAGAGCGGAGACGTCGAGCCCTACCGGATCGGGCCCGAGGTGGACGACCTTGTGGCCGTCGCCGCCGCACTCCCCGGCCCGGTGCACCTCTATGGGCACTCCTTCGGCGGATACCTCGCCCTGCACGCCGCCGCGCGGGTTCCGAACCTCGCGAGCCTCGCGCTGTACGAGGGCGGACTCCTGCCGCGCAGTGTGCAGCAGTTCTCGGCCTCATTCATCGCCGAGCTCGACCGGCTCGTCTCTGCCGGACTCCGGGAACAGGCGCTCGAGCTCTTCATGACCCATGCCGCTGGCCTGCGAACCTCGGAGCTGGCCGCTCTCAGGGCGCAACCGAACTGGCAAGGGCGGCTCAGGTCGGCGCACACCATCCCGCGCGAACTCAGAAGCCTCGCCGAGCACGGCGCCGATCCAGTGCCGACAGAGCAGATCGCGGTGCCTGTGCTGCTCATCGTCGGGGCGGAGACCGAAGCGATGCGGCGGTCCTGGTTCGAATCCATGGCCAGCCTCTTCGCGGACGCCCGGGTTGCCGTGCTTCCGCGGCAGGGCCACGCTGCCCACATGACGGCCCCAGAGCTCCTCGCGGGAGCCCTCGCGGAGTTCGTAGGCACGGGGACGGCCGCCACCGCCCGCTGATCTCCCCGCCGCCCCGGCAGTGGCGGTCCAGCCGCGGTGGTCCCCGAGGCTACGGTGGAGCCATGCACGCCGAACCCCATCCGATCACGGGCCAGCCGTTCGACTCGCCCGTGCCGCCGGGAACGGGATGGCCGGGCGACCCGGCGACGGCGCAGACGCCCGTGGCGCACACCGCGGCTGAGGCCGCGCGCCTCGCGGCGTCGGCCTCCACGATCCGCGACCTGGATGCCCTCAGCTCGGTGTGCCGGGCGTGCCCGCGCCTGGTCACGTGGCGCGAGTCGGTGGCCGTCTCGGGGCGCCGGGCCGCCTTCGCCCATCAGCCGTACTGGGGCCGGCCGGGGCCCTCGTTCGGCGACCAGTCGGCGTCGCGCCTCATCGTGGGCCTGGCGCCGGCGGCGAACGGCACCAACCGGACGGGTCGGATGTTCACCGGCGACCGCTCCGGCGACTGGCTCTACGCGGCCCTGCACCGCACCGGCTTCGCGAACCAGCCCGCCTCCACGGGCGCCGGGGACGGGATGGTGCTCACCGGGGTCCGCATCGTCGCCTCAGTGCGGTGCGCTCCGCCCGAGAACCGGCCGACGCCGTCCGAGCTCGCCGCGTGCGGGCACTGGCTCGACCGCGACCTCGGGCTCACCGCCGCATCCCCGGGGCTCGACGCGGTCCTGGCCCTCGGGGGAGTGGCGTGGAACGCCGTGCTCGCCGCGGCCCGGCGCCTCGGCTGGACCGTGCCCCGGCCCAAGCCGCCGTTCGGGCATGGCGCCGAGGCACGGCTCGGCCTGCCGAACGGCGGCGAGGTGCGGCTCCTCGGCTGCTACCACGTGAGCCCGCACAACACCTCGACCCGCAGGCTCACCGAGGAGATGCTCGACGCCGTGCTCCGCCGCCTCTGACTGCAACCGCCGCCGGCGGGCGGCAGCCGGCCACGCGCCGTCGTGCGGGACAGGGGTGGTACAGCCTATGGCCGTGCGGCGAACCGCTCGAGCAGGTCCACGTGGCCGGACACGATCAGCATGTCCCGGCTCGTGACCTTGGTGTGCGGCTGCGCGTACGTGAAGTCCTCGCCGGGGCTCTTCACGCCGACGATGGTCACGCCGTACTTCGAGCGCACCGCCGATTCGGCCAGCGTGAAGCCCTGGGTCTCCTTGGGCGGGTACATCTTCACGATGGCGAAGTCGTCGTCGAACTCGATGAAGTCGAGCATGCGCCCGCTCACGAGGTGCGCGGCGCGCACGCCGGCGTCCGCCTCGGGATAGATCACGTGGTTCGCTCCGATGCGGGCGAGGATCTTGCCGTGCGAGGGAGTGATCGCCTTCACCCACAGGTGCTCGATCCCGAGGTCCACGAGGTTCGCCGTGATCAGCACCGAAGACTCGATCGAGGTGCCCACCCCCACCACCGCGGACTGGAACTCCTGGGCGCCCAGCTGCCGGAGCGCGTCGATGTTCGTCGCGTCGGCCTGCACCACATGCGTGAGCGTCCCCGACCACTTCTGGACGAGGTCGACGTCGCGCTCGATCGCGAGGACCTCGCGGCCCTGCTTCACGAGCTGCTCCGCGGTGGCGGACCCGAACCGGCCCAGGCCGACCACGAGCACGGGCGCGTTGGGATTGGGGCGGCGGCTCGCGGCCGCTGCAGAGGTAGTGGGATTAGCCAATGATCGGCCTCTCTTCCGGGTAGTGGTACAGCTGGATGCGCTGGCGGACCGCGAGGGCGGAGGCGAGGGTGATCGTGCCGAGGCGGCCGGCGATCATCAGCCCCGTCAGGACGTACATGCCGGCCGGCGGGGACTCGGCGCTCAGGCCGGAGCTCAGCCCACAGGTCGCGAAGGCGGAGATGACCTCGAACAGGACCCTGTCGAGGGACTGCTGGGTGATCGCGGACATGAGGAACGAGCCCACGAGCACGAGGGTCGCTCCGGCGACGATGACGGAGATCGCGACCCGCAGCGCGCTCTGGGGGATGGTCCGGCCGTAGACCTTCACGTCGGAGTCGCCCCGGCCCTCGGCCACGATGGCCAGGAACAGAACGGCGATGGTCGTGACCTTGATGCCGCCGGCGGTCGACGCCGAGCCGCCGCCGGCGAACATGAGCGCGTCGGTCAGCAGCTGCGTGGTGCCCTCCATCTGGTTCTGGTCCACGAGGTTGAAGCCGCAGGAACGCGTCATGATCGACGCGAAGACGGCATGGATGAGCTTGTCGCCCACTCCCATGGCGCCGATGGTGCGCGGGTTGTCCCATTCCATCCAGCCCCACAGCACGCTCCCGACCAGGACCAGGATCGCCGAGACCTGGATTGTCAGCTTCACATGGAGGGTCCACTTGGACCAGCGCAGCCCGGACTGGCGCAGCCCGAGGATCACGGGGAAGCCGAGCGATCCCACGAAGGCTCCGACGGACAGCGGCACGAGGATCCAGAGGTCCTCCTCGTACGGGACGATCCCGTCGGAGTGCGGCGTGAAGCCCGCGTTGTTGAACGAGGAGATGGAGTAGAAGACCCCGTGCCACACCGCCTGCCACCAGTCCTCGCCCAGGCTCAGGAACCTCCCCGTGAGCACGACGGCGAGTGAGCCCTCGATCACGACCGACGTGATGATGACGATCCGCAGCAGCTCGCCGACCTCCCCGAGGCGGCTCGAGTTGTTCAGCGCCTCCTGGGCGATGAGCTTGCTGCGCAGGCCCAGCCGGCGGCTCACCATGAGGGTCAGGAGCGAGGCGATCGTGAGGGTTCCGAGGCCTCCGACGAAGATGGCCAGCAGGATCACGAACTGGCCGAAGAACGACCAGTGCACCGCCGTCGAGACGACCGTGAGGCCCGTGACGCACACCGCGGACGCGGCCGTGAACAGGGCCTCGTGCAGAGGCGTGACCGCGCCGTCGGCCGCCGATACCGGAAGGGAGAGCAGGAAGGTGAAGACGACGATCACGACGGCGAACGCCAGCATCGCGAGGCGGGCGGGGGAGGACGCGGCGAGCCGGTCGACGACGTCGCGCAGCCCCGTGAGCGGACCGAGGCCCTCCCGGTCAGGGGCTGGATGCCATGTCGGCGGGGTCTCGGGCATGGAATGCGCGTCCTGTGGAGGTCCGGGCAGCCCGGGTGCCGGGCGGCGCTACGTGTCACAGTAAACCACCAACCGCCCGCGGGAGCGGGACGCGGAGGCCCTTCCGGTAGCCTAGGCGCATGTCCGAAGGTGCACCGCCGCAGCAGGCTCCGACGTCTGCGAGCGCCGTGGTCCGGACGGAGTACGCCACCCGCGTGGTCTGGGGCGAGGACCTCCTCGAGTACAACTTCGGCAAGCACCACCCCATGAGCCCCACCCGCCTCGACCTCACGGCCCGCCTGTGCCGGGACCTGGGCCTGTTCGGCCTCCCGCGGGTGAGTGTCGCCGAGCCCTATGTCGCCTCCGACGACGAGCTCGCCACCGTTCACACGCGCGAGTACGTCGCCGCCGTCCGCCGTGTGAGCGCCGACCCGCACCGGCCCGAGCCGGAACGCGGCCTCGGGACCGAGGACGATCCGGCGTTCGCCGGGATGCACGAGGCGAGCGCCCGCATCGTGGGAGGCTCCCTCGTCGCCGCGGAGGCGATCCTCGAGGGCTCCGCGGTCCACGCGGTGAACTTCGCCGGCGGCATGCACCATGCCGCGGCGGACCGGGGCTCGGGCTTCTGCATCTACAACGACGCCGCGGCCGCGGTCCAGCGGCTGCTGGACCGGGGCGTGGGGCGCGTCCTGTACGTCGACGTCGACGCCCACCACGGCGACGGCACCGAGCGGATCTTCTGGGACGAGCCGCGGGTCATGACCATCTCGCTCCACGAGAGCGGCCTGACGCTCTTCCCCGGGACGGGCTTCCCGAGCGAGGTCGGCGGACCCGGGGCGGAGGGCACGGCGGTCAACGTGGCCCTGCCCGCCGGGACGCGCGACGCCGGGTGGCTGCGCGCGTTCCACGCCGTCGTCCCGCCGCTCGTGGAGGCTTTCCGGCCGGAGGTGATCGTCAGCCAGCACGGCTGCGACGCCCACCACCTCGACCCCCTGACCAACCTCAAGGTCACCGTCGACGCCCAGCGGGAGCTGGCACTGTCCGTCTCTGCCCTGGCCCGGCGGTTCTGCGAGGGCCGGTGGATCGCCACCGGCGGGGGCGGGTACGAGGTCGTGCAGGTAGTGCCGCGGGCGTGGGCCCATCTCGTGGGCATCGCCGCCGGCCACCCGGTCCACCTGCAGACGCCTACGCCGCAGCCGTGGCGCGACTACGTCCGCGAACGGTACGGGAAGGACGCCCCGACCCTGATGGGGGAGGGCGCGGACACCTGGTGGCGTTCGTGGGAAATCGGCTTCAACCCGAACGATCCGGTGGACCGTGCGGTGATGGCCACGCGCAAGGAGGTCTTCCCCCTGCACGGCCTCGACCCGTGGTTCGACTGAGCGTGTGGAGCAGGCGGCAGGGTCTGGCGGCAGGGTCAAAGGGGGCGCTCGACAGTGGGTAGGCTGGAGGCATGGTGACTGACATCTTCGCCGTCATCGCGGACCGCACCCGCCGGGACATCCTGGAAACGCTGCGGTCGGGGGACAAGGCGGTGGGCGAACTCGTCGAGGCGCTGGCTGCGAGCCAGCCGACGGTGTCCAAGCACCTCAAGGTCCTCCGTGACGCCGGCCTCGTCACCACCCGCGCCCAGGGACAGAAGCGGTACTACACGCTCCGCCTCGAGCCGCTCGACGACGTCGGCGCCTGGCTCGCCGGCCTGCGCACGACGCCGGAGTCCCCGGCCCCCGACGCATCCTCGTCCGCCGCGGCGGCCGGGGATGGCGCGCGGGGTCGGGACCTCGCCTTCGCAGGCGGCGTTGCTCTGGCGGACGCCACGGTTGCGGACGCTGCCTTCGCGGCTGCGGACGGCCGGCAGGCTGACGACGGCCTCGTTGCCGAGGACACCCCGGCGAGCCCGACGGGCCGTCCGGAACCGGCGGCTGAGGTCCCCGGGGCCCCGCTGGCAGGGACCGAGCCGGTCGAGGCGACCACGACGACCGGCGACGAGCTCGTCCTGGTGCCGGCCGCCGTCGTGCCCGCCCCGGTCCAGAAGCCCTCGGCCGCGGGCGACCACAGCCGGCCCGCCCAGATCCAGCGGACGGTGGAGCGTACCGTGGAGCGCGCTGCCGCCCGCGCCACCGAGATCATGGCGAACCTGCCGAAGTTCGGGCGGCGGAGCAAGTAGACGCTAGGGTCTTTCGGCCCTGTCTCGGGCCCGGCAATTCGGCGATTCTGTGGAAGACGCCCTCCGTCGGTGACGGAGGCCGAACCGCGCATGCGACAAGGGACCGAGGACGTCCCGCAGTCCTGCTCGGCGACGCGACGTCGCCTCGCCTCAGGCCTCAACCCCCGGTCCACTGCCCACGACCGTGACGCCCTCCCGGGCCCGACCGAAGCCGAGGACTGAGAACATGCATCGAGCCACCGCCCGTCCGTCCGCCGCCCAGCGCCCCGCCGGTCCCCACACGGGCGGCCCCCACGCTGCCGGGCCTCACCCGGGTGAAGGGGGACTCGTGCTGCCGCACCGCGCTGAGCCGCACCCTCAGAGGTCTCGGGAGCGCCGGGCCCACGGGCGCGGGCTGGAGAGCCTGGTGCAGGCCGGGCTCAGCCACGAGGACGCGCAGGCCCAGATGGTCCGGCTTGCAGCGGGAGACGTCTGGGGAGGCTGACCCCCACGGCGTCCGCGCGCCCGCGCCGGTGCCCGCGTCCCGGCCTGGTTCAGGGCCTGGGCGCGGCGATCGCGGTCGAGAGCCTGTGGGCCTCCGCCAGGAGCAGTTCGCCGAGCTCCTCGCGCCGCCCGGGCCGGAAGCGCGGCTCGATGCCCGTGAGCGACAGGGCCCAGGCAGGGCGCCCGGCCGGGTCGAACACCGCTGCCCCGAGGCCGTAGGACCCTTCCACGACGAGTCCCGGATTCACCGAGTAGCCCAGCTCGCGCGTCTGGGCCAGCCGATCCCGCAGGGGGCCCGCCGCGTGGGTGGGCCCGAAGCGCTCGGTGCGATCGCCGTCGTCGTCGATGATCGCCTCCGCCTCCGCCTCGGGCAGGAAGGCGAGGATCGCGATGCCCGCCGACGCCACGCCGAGCGGGAAGCGCACGCCCTCGTACAGCACGAACGAGCGGACGGGGAAGCTGCCCTCTTCCCGGGCCAGGCAGACGGTCTCCTCGCCACGGCGGATCGAGAGGAATGCGGATTCGCCGGTGGCCTCGGCGAGCCGGCGCAGGGCGGGCCGGGCGAGGTGCTCGACGGCGAAGCGTCCGGCTGCGACCGTGCCCATGACGTAGAGCTCGGGGCCGAGGTGCCATCGGCCGGTTGCCTCGTCGAGGTCGAGGAGCCCGTTCGCGGCCAGGGCCTTGAGGAGCCGGTGGACCGTCGGGCGGGAGAGCCCCGAGGCGCGGACGATTCCCGGGAGCGAGAGGCCGGTGCCGCCCGCCTTCGCCACGATGCGCATCAGCAGGGCAACCCGTCCCACCACCTGCGTGCCCTGGATATCGCTCACGGTGCGCTCCTCCCGGAAATCAGCCACATTGTGGACAGTCTACGGGCGGACTGCCACCACGTGAACAGTCGTGCTGCGCGATGGTTGTGACGCAGGCGACATCCTGCCTAGGCTCGCTCATCAGATCGGTCCACAACGTGGATAAACCGTCAGCTCGAGGAGGAGCACATGCCCATGCTGCACACCGACGCCACCGAGGCCCTGGCGGGAGCGCTCGCCGACGGGATGACGCTCGCCGTCGGAGGCTTCGGCCTCAGCGGGATCCCCGCTGACCTCATCGACGCCGTCCGCGACTCGGGGGTCCGGGACCTCACCGTCGTCTCGAACAACATGGGCGTCGACGGGAAGGGCCTGGGCGTCCTCATCGAGGCCGGCCAGGTCGCGAAGGTCATCGCGAGCTATGTCGGGGAGAACAGGCTCTTCGCCGAGCAGTACCTCGCCGGACAGCTCGAGGTCGAGTTCACCCCGCAGGGCACCCTCGCCGAGCGGCTCCGCGCGGGCGGCGCCGGCATCCCGGCCTTCTACACGAAGACCGGCGTGGGCACCCTCGTCGCGGACGGCAAGCCGCACGAGACGTTCGACGGCGAGCTGTACGTGCGGGAGCGGGGGATCGTGGCCGACGTCGCGCTCGTCCACGCGCACACCGCGGACACCGCGGGCAACCTCGTCTACCGCTACACCGCCCGGAACTTCAACCCCGTCGTCGCGACGGCAGGCCGGCTCACCGTGGCCGAGGCAGAGCACATCGTGCCCGCCGGGGAGCTGGACCCGAACCACGTCGTCACCCCCGGCGTCTACGTCCAGCGGCTCGTCCAGGCCACGGAGCGCGTGAAGCACATCGAGCGGGTGACGACGCGCCCTAGGCCCGCGGCCCTCGCTGGCTGACCCGCCATCTGTGGGTCACCTCCTGGGGGTCACCTCACGCGACACCCAGAAGGTGACCCCCAGAAGGTGACCTTCAAACCTCACTGACAGACTTCGACTTCCCAAGGAGACCTCCATGCCCTGGACCCGCGACGAGATGGCGGCCATCGCCGCCACCGAGCTTTCCGACGGCGACTACGTGAACCTCGGGATCGGCATCCCGACCCTCGTGGCCAACCACCTGCCTGACGGCGTGACCGTGCACCTGCAGAGCGAGAACGGCCTGCTCGGCATGGGCCCGTTCCCCTACGAGGGCGACGAGGACGCCGACCTCATCAACGCTGGCAAGCAGACCGTGACCATCCTTCCCGGCGGCTCCATCTTCGACTCGGCGACGAGCTTCGGCATGATCCGCGGCGGACACGTCAAGGTGGCGATCCTCGGCGCCATGCAGGTCTCCGCTTCCGGCGACCTCGCCAACTGGCAGATCCCCGGGAAGATGGTCAAGGGCATGGGCGGAGCGATGGACCTCGTCGCGGGGACGCCCCGCGTCGTCGTGCTCACCGAGCATGTCGCCAAGGACGGCACCCCCAAGATCGTCGCCGACTGCACGCTCCCGCTCACGGGAGTCGGCGTCGTGGACCGCATCGTGACGGACCTCGCGGTCTTCGACGTGGTGACGGCGCACGACGGCGCGCGGCGGCTGACGCTCGCGCGGCTCGCCCCCGGCGTCGGGATCGAGGAGCTGCGGGGGAAGACGGGCGCTGCCTTCGACGTCGATTTCGAGGCCGACGCCGCAGCGGGCGCCGAGGCCCTCGCGGAGGCGACCCGCTGATGCCGCTCAAGGACCAGTTCGGAACCGACGTCCTCATCGCCGGGTGGGGCCACACGAGGTTCGGCAAGCTCGAGGGCGAAACGCTGGAATCGCTCCTCGTTGCGGCGGCAGGCGAGGCCATCGCGAACTCCGGGCTCGAGCCCGGCCAGATCGACGAGGTCTATGTGGGCACCTACAACGCAGGCATGGTTCCGCTCGCCTTCGCCTCCTCGCTCGCGCTGCAGGTCTCGGACGAGCTGGCGAACGTACCCGCGACCCGCGTGGAGAACGCCTTCGCGTCCGGGTCCGGGGCGTTCCAGCAGGGCGTCAAGGCGCTCCTGGCGGGGACGGCCCGCAAGGTGCTCGTGATCGGGGCCGAGAAGATGACCGCGGCCGGGCCCGAGGCCGTGGGCGCCGCGCTGCTGGGCGCGGGCTACGAGTCGGCGGGCCACCCGTCGCGCACGGGCTTCACCGGCTGCCCGAGGCCAGGCGGGCGGCGGTGCACAACATGGGCGGCCTTGCGATCGCGAACTATGTGAGCGTGCTCGAGGCGGTCTGACACGGCTGGGGCCCGCCCCGATCCCCCACCGTGGGGGACCGGGGCGGGCCCCGAGGCAGTCCTGAACGGGCTCGCGCCTGCTCCTACTCCGCCGGCCGCTCCCCGCGGTTCTCGCGCAGGGCCTCGCCATCGCGGATGATCTGCTCCTCCTGCTTCTGCCGCTTGTCCGAGGCCTTGGTGTCCTTCGGGGGAAGCTGGAGCGTCTTCTCCGCCTCCATGCCGGCCTGGAGCTCGCGCCCACGCTCGACCTCGGCGTCGAACTCCGCACCGAAGAGCAGGGACATGTTCAGGAGCCAGACCCACAGGAGCAGGATGATGACGCCACCGAGCGCCCCGTAGGTCTTGTTGTAGTTGGCGAAGTTGGCCACGTAGAAACCGAACCCGGCCGTGGCGATCGCGAAGACCAGGAGCGCGATCAGGGAACCGAGGCTCATCCAGCGGAACTTCGGCTGGCGCACGTTCGGCGTGAAGTAGTACAGGACCGCGATGAGCGAGATCGCGAGGGCGATGGCGACAGGCCACTTGGCGATGTCCCAGACCATCACTGCCACGTCGCCGAGCCCGATGGCGCCGCCCACGGCCTTGGCCACCGGCCCGCTGAGCACCAGCATCGCCGAGACGACGGCCGCGACGACGACGCCGGCGACCGTCACGCCGAGCATGGTCCCGCGCAGCTTGATGAAGGGCCGGCCCTCGTCGATCTCGTAGATCCGGTTCATGGCACGGCCGAACGCTCCTACATAGCCCGAGGCGGACCAGAGAGCGCCCACGACGCCGCCGACGAGCGCGAGGCCGGCGGCGGGGCTGTGGACGAGCTCCTCGATCGGCTTGCGGACCGTGTCAGCCGTCGATCCCGGCGCCACACTCTCGATGATGTCCATCACGCCGTTGGTCGTCGTCTCGGCCTGCCCGAAGAGGCCCAGGAGGGAGACCAGCGCGAGAAGCGCTGGGAAGAGGGAGAGGATGCCGTAGTAGGTCAGGGCCGCGGCGAGGTCGGGGCACTGGTCGCGGCTGAACTCGCGGAACGTCTTCTTGACGATGAACTTCCACGAGGGCTTGGTGACCTTGGGCGGACTCTTCGGCTTCCGGGAGTCGTTCGGGTCCGGCGCCGTCATCTCCTTGTCGGTGCTTGCGGTGCTCGAGGTGTTCGCGTTGTCTGACGCTCCGGTTCTGCCGGACGTGCTGGCGCTCGCCGAATGTCGCTGGCTCACAGGATCACTCCTTCGAGGGACGGTTACACGTCCACTCCCCCAAGGGGCCCCACCTGAAACCGCCCCGCTGTCCCACAACCAGGTCCGCGCGGCGCCTCGTGGCTTCCACCAGCCGGGCGTTGGCCTCGTCTGAGCGGAGCACCCATTCCCGCGCGTCCTCCGGCGTCTTGCCGAACTGGACATGGCGGGCGATGAGCCGGTCCCGCCGCAGGGCGGGATCCGCGTCCACGTACCAGACTTCACGCATCCAGGACCGCGCGGCAGCCCACGGGGGGTCCTCGAGGAGCAGGTAGTTCCCTTCGGTGACCACAAGGCGCGTTTCGGGAGGGACGGCGATCGCCGCGGCGAGGGGCTGCTCGAGGTCGCGTTCGAACCCCGGGGCGTACACGACCGCGCCGCTGCCGGAGGCGAGCCGGCCCAGCAGCGCGGCGTAGCCGTCGGGGTCGAAGCTCTCGGGAGCGCCCTTGCGGTCCGCCAGCCCGAGCCGCCTGAGCTGGACGTCGGCGAGGTGGAACCCGTCCATCGGCACGTGGACGGCCCAGCGCTTCCCATGGCTATCCGTGAGGTTCCGGACCAGGTCCTCCGCGAGCGTCGTCTTGCCCGCCCCGGGCGGCCCGCAGATCCCGAGGATGGCCCGCCGTCGTCCATCGGCGGGGACGAGGGCTGTCGCGCGGCGGCTGAGCTCGCAGAGGTCCATGAGCCCATGATGGCTGGCTGTCCCGCCGTCCGCGCACCGGGGGTGGCCGAGAGCGGGATCCCGGTCATCCTGTGTGCTGGCTCCCCCTTGCCGCGAGGAACGCCGAGGTCTCCGGGCTGCAGCGTGAGGGGCTGCAGGACTCCGCGGACCGGCTGAAGCGTCAGGGCGAGGGCGCGCGCGTCCTTGAGCTCGGCCGCGGCGCGGTGGCTCCTCAGGCGCGTCGCGGCGTCGGACCAGAGCTCGTCTGCGGCGATGCGCGCCACCTCGGTCCAGGCCTGCTCCTCGTCGAGCCCGGCGTTCACGAGTGTTGCGTGGAGGCGGCCCCATCGTCCCGCGAGGTCCTCGTCGGTGGCCGGCCGCGGTGCAGACGCCGGGACATGGCTCGACGGGTGGGCCCGCAGCACAGCGGAGCGGCGTAGGCGAAAGGGCTGGCGGTCTGGATCTCTGGAGGGCCCAAAAGTCCCGCGTCCTGCCGCGCAGCCGCCGTCAGGACCGCCTCACTCGCTGAAAGCGGTCTCCGGCAGGGCGGGGTGGATACGCTGCACGAGCTCAGCGGCGACCGTGTGCAGCTTGACGTTGCGGTTGTTCGAGGCGCGCCGGAGGACATCGAAGGCCTCCGCGGCGGAGCAGCGGCTCTGCGCCATGATCACGCCGATCGCCACATCGATGACGGTGCGGTTCTGCATGGCCTGGGCGCGGTGCTCGGCGAGCTCGTTCCAGTCGCTGAGCCTCACGGCGAGCTGGAGAGCCCAGGAGGCCTGATTGCGCACACGTCCGACGACGGCCAGCAGCATGCGCCGCGCGTCGTCGTCGACCGGGTCGGTGCCCACGACGACGAGCGCCGCCGCCGCGGAGGAGCCCGCCGGGGTGGGAACCACGAGGAGGCCCGCGTCGACGCCCCACGCCATCCCCGAGGTCCAGGACGCGGGCAGGCGGGGCTCCATGGTCAGCTGGGAGCGCTCGAGGGCGGCGGCGAGCCGCTGGTCGTCGTCGGACAGCCGCTCCTCGACGACGGCCGCGAGCGCTTCGCTGCTGGCGCCGGTGATCGCGGGCCGGTTGCGGCGGCGGAGAATGAGGGCGCAGTCATGGGGCTCGAGGGCGGTCAACCGCCGGTGCGTCCTCTCCGCGAGCGCGGGGAGGAAGGCCGTGAGCGACGAGCATGCCAGCAGCAGGTGCATCAAGTCGTGCGTGGCGTCGTCGTTCTGAGGCCGGGCGGCCATTGGTGCGCTCCTTTAGGGCAGCAGCCACTGCGGGGGGCATGGCCGCGTGGATAGCGGATGCCCATTTCTTGAGCGCACGGGGGCCACGCGAGCGTTGCCCTGCGGATCATCTTTGACGAAGTGCGAGGACCGGTCAAATCGGGGGCCTGTGCTGTGAAGGGCGGTGACGGCGGCGTCGGCTCTCGGGATGTGACTCCCAGGAGGTGACCCTTCGAGGGAGGCGGGGGTCGGGCGCGTCAGGGGGCCGGCGCTGGCCCGGAGCTGGCCCTGGGCTCAAGCCGGGGCTTGATGTCGACGTCGGGCGGGGGCGCCTGGCCGTGGAGCAGCGCGGAGAGGCGGTCCCACGCCTGCTCGCCGAGCTGCGTCTGGGGGACCGACGCCGTCGTGAGGGCCGGCGACGTGTAGCGCGCGAAGGCGATGTCGTCGAAGCCGGTGACGGAGAGCTGCTCCGGGATCGCAACCCCGGCCTCGTGCAGCGCGCCGAGCAGGCCCATGGCCACGACGTCGTTGAAGCACACCGCAGCGGTCACGCCCGAGCGGAGCACCTCGTCCCGCACGGAGTAGCCGTCCTCGAACATCGCCCCGCAGGGGATCACCACGACCTCGGTCTTCGTTGCTTCGGGAAGGGGGTGGCCGAGGCCCTCGCGGCGGGCACGGTCCCCGGCGCTCGCGCTCGGTCCCGCGACGTAGGCGATGCGCCGGTGGCCCAGCTGGGCGAGGTGGGCGACCATCGCGCGGATGCCCGAGGCGTAGTCGACGGCGAGCACGGGCACGCCGGGGGTCCCCGCAGTCCGGTTGACGAGGACGACCGGTGCAAGATCGGGCAGGAGTTCCTCGAGCTGCGCGTTGTCCATGCGAGGCGCGACGAGCACGAGACCGTCGCACCGGCGTCGTGCCTCACGTGCGAGGATCACCTCCTCGGCGGGGTTCTCCACCGAGTCCGCGACGAGGACCCGGTAGCCCTCCCGGGCGGCGGCGCGCGAGAGGCCGCGGAGTGTCTCCTGGAACATGGGGTTCGCGAGGTCCGGCACCACGATCGCCACGGTCTGCGTGCGCCCGATGGCGAGGCTCCGAGCCACCGTGCTGGGGGAGTAGCTGAGCTTCGCCGCGGCGGCGCGGACGCGTTCCCCGATCGCCGGGTCCACCGTCGGGAGCCCGTTCATCACCCGGGACACGGTGGCCCGGGAAACTCCGGCCTCCGCGGCAACGTGGGCGATCGTGGCGCGGCCGGAAGCACGGGTGCTCGTGCGGGCCATGGAACCTCCGTCGGTGGGCTGCGCCCAGCTTAGCAACCGCGTTGCGGCCTGTGACGTGCCCGTTTCGTATCTGGAATACTTGCGGTGCCCGTGGGGTATACCGGGCATCGCACCGACAACGAAGGGTCACCATGCACGCGAAGCTGCTTGCCGCCCGGGACCAGGTTCTGGCCCGCAACCCAGGGGAGGTCGAGTTCCACCAGGCCGTGGACGAGGTCTTCGAGAGCCTCGGCCCAGTGATGGACCGGCACCCGGAGTTCGTCGAGGCGGCGGTGCTCGAGCGGCTCTGCGAGCCGGAACGGCAGATCATCTTCCGCGTGCCGTGGACCGACGACTCGGGCAAGGTCCAGATCAACCGCGGCTTCCGCGTCGAGTACAACTCCGCCCTCGGTCCCTACAAGGGCGGCCTCCGGTTCCACCCCTCGGTGTACCTCGGCATCGTCAAGTTCCTCGGCTTCGAGCAGATCTTCAAGAACGCCCTCACCGGCATGCCGATCGGCGGCGGCAAGGGCGGCTCCGACTTCGACCCCCGCGGGCGGTCCGACGCGGAGGTCATGCGGTTCTGCCAGTCCTTCATGACGGAGCTCTACCGCCACATCGGCGAGTACACGGACGTGCCCGCTGGGGACATCGGGGTGGGCGGTCGCGAGATCGGCTACCTGTTCGGCCAGTACAAGCGGATCACCAACCGTTACGAGTCCGGCGTGCTCACGGGCAAGGGGCTCTCCTGGGGCGGATCCCTCGTCCGCCCCGAGGCGACCGGCTACGGCACCGTGCTGTTCGCGAACGAGATGGCCAAGACCCGCGGGCGCAGCATCGAGGGCCGTCGCGTCGTCGTGTCCGGGTCCGGCAACGTCGCGATCTACGCGATCGCGAAGGCCCAGCAGCTCGGAGCGCAGGTCGTGGCGTGCTCGGACTCGTCCGGCTATGTGGTGGACGAGGACGGAATCGACCTCGACCTCCTCCGGCAGATCAAGGAAGTCGAGCGTGGGCGGCTCAAGGATTACGCCCTCCGCCGCGGCTCGGCTGTGGCCTACGTGGAGGGCGGAAGCGTCTGGGACGTCGACGCCGAGGTGGCGCTTCCCTGTGCGACCCAGAACGAGCTCGGCGAGGCTGCCGCAGTCCGTCTCGTCAAGGCCGGGGTGAAGGTGGTGGCCGAGGGTGCGAACATGCCGTCGACTCCCGAGGCGGTGGCGGTGTTCCAGAAGGCCGGCGTCCTGTTCGGTCCCGGGAAGGCGGCGAACGCGGGCGGGGTCGCGACGTCGGCCCTCGAGATGCAGCAGAACGCGAGCCGCGACTCGTGGACCTTCGAGCACACCGAGGAGCGGCTCAGCGAGATCATGGTCGGCATCCACGACCGCTGCGCCGCGACGGCGGAGGAATACGGGCAGCCCGGGAACTACGTGCTGGGCGCCAACATCGCCGGCTTCGTCAAGGTGGCCAAGGCAATGCTCGCCCAGGGCCTCATCTGATCGGCGGGTCAGCTGTCCACCATGCGGGCGCACGTTTGCGCTGCGGACGCGGCGCCCGCTATGGTGAGCGCATGATCAAGCGTTGGTATGCGTATTTTGCGTTGGCTCTGGAGGGCCAAGCGTAGGATTTCGCGTACCGACTCCAGAGCCAACAGGGCAGGGACCTCACGGTCCTTGCCCTTTGCCATTCCAGCGGCAGGCTCTGGTCCTTCGGGGCCTGTCACAGACAAGGACAGGACCCCATGAACCCGCTCACCGCAACAGCAGCCCCGGCAGCCGGCGTCGTCTCCTCGACGACCAACAACCTCCGCGTCGCCGAGTTCACCCCGCTCCCCACCCCGGGTGAGCTCCTGGCCGAGCTGCCGCTCGCCGGGGAGGCGCAGCGCACCGTGGCCCGCGGCCGCGACGAGGTGAGGGCCATCATGGACGGCCTCGACGACCGCCTCCTGGTGATCGTGGGCCCCTGCTCCATCCACGACCCCGAGGCGGGCCTCGACTACGCGCGGCGACTCGCCGCCGTCGCCCGCGACCTTCGCGAGGACATCCTCGTCGTCATGCGGACCTACTTCGAGAAGCCGCGGACCACGGTGGGCTGGAAGGGCCTCATCAACGACCCGCACCTCGACGGCAGCCACGACATCGCCGCCGGGCTCCGCGCCGCGCGGGAGTTCCTCCTCGGCGTGCTCGAGCTGGGCCTGCCCACCGCGACGGAGTTCCTCGAGCCCATCAGCCCGCAGTACACCGCAGACGCCATCGTGTGGGGCGCGGTCGGCGCCCGCACCACCGAGAGCCAGATCCACCGGCAGCTCGTCTCCGGCCTGTCCATGCCGGTCGGCTTCAAGAACGGGACTGACGGCGGCCTCCAGGTGGCGATCGACGCGTGCGGCGCCGCCTCCGCGCCTCAGGCGTTCCTGGGGATCGACGACGCCGGGCGCGCGTCGCTCGTCTCGACGGCCGGCAACGCCGACACCCACGTGATCCTCCGCGGGGGATCCGACGGCCCGAACTACTCGCCCCACCAGGTCCGGGCCGCCTCCACGGCGATGGCCGGCAAGGGCCTGAACCCCCGACTCATCGTGGACGCGAGCCACGCCAACAGCGGCAAGGACCACCACCGCCAGGCCGAGGTGGCCCTCGAGATCGGCGCCCAGCTTGCGAACGGGGGCGACGCGGCCGAGGCGGTGGCCGGCGTCATGCTCGAGAGCTTCCTCGTCGGCGGAGCCCAGGCGCTCGACGTCGTCGAGCACGCGGCCGGCCGCACACAGCTGGTCTACGGCCAGAGCGTGACCGACAAGTGCATGGAGTGGGACGTCACCCGGGAGGTCCTGGAGCGGCTCGCGGAAGCTGCCCGCACGCGCCGCGTTCACAGGAGCCACTCCAGCCACTAGAGTAATTTGCATGACTGCGATGGATTTCTCTTCCTCGCGTTTCCTCACCGTCGCTGAGGTCGCCGAGATGATGCGCGTGTCCAAGATGACGGTGTACCGGCTGGTCCACTCCGGGGAGATGCCGGCGGTGAGGTTCGGGCGGTCCTATCGGGTGCCCGAGGCGGCCGTCGAGCAGTACCTGAAGAACGCCGTGGTCGACGGCCGGAGCGAGACCGCCTGACGGGTACGGTATTCTGTTCAGGAACGTTTTACGTCACGTCACCAGCAGTTGGTTGAAGCCGCCCTGTGCGCGCGCCCGGCCAGCAGCCGGGACAACTACTGTAAGGAACTTACGTGGGTTCGGTTATCAAGAAGCGCCGCAAGCGCATGGCCAAGAAGAAGCACCGCAAGCTGCTCCGCAAGACTCGTCACCAGCGCCGCAACAAGAAGTAGCCGCGCCGCCCCCGCCCGGGGGCGCCAGTGACACGAGGCCCGTCCCCGCCCGGGGGCGGGCCTCGCTGCGTCCCCGCCGAGGTCACCCCGTGTGCCGCCGAGGTCACCCCGTGTGCCGCCGAGGTCACCCCGTCCCCGCGGTGCGTACGCTGCGCTACCTGCGCAGTCGGGCGTAGCCGCGCCAGAGGCCGTACGCGGCCCCTCCGACGGTGGCGAGCTTGAGCCCGAGGGTGGCGGCCTGCCGTCCCGAGCGGAAGTCGTAGATGGGCCAGTTGCGCGCATGGGCGTGCATGCGCAGCCGCGTGTCGGGATTGATCGCCACGGGATGCCCCACCATGGTCAGCAGCGGGATGTCGTTGTGCGAGTCGGAGTACGCCCAGCAGCTCCGCAGGTCGAGCCCCTCCCGCTCGGCGAGCTCGGCGACAGCCTCGGCCTTGGCCGACCCGTGCAGGATCTCGCCGACCAGCCGGCCCGTGTACGCTCCGCCCTCGATCTCGCCCACCGTTCCCAGCGCCCCGGTCAGGCCGAGCCGCTCTGCGATGACCGAGGCCACCTCGATCGGTGTGGCGGTGACGAGCCAGACCCGCCGGCCGATGCGGAGGTGCTGCTCGGCCAGGGCCTTCGTGCCGGGCCAGATGCGGGACTCGATGAACTCGTCGTACACCTCGTGCCCGAGGCTCCTGACGTCGTCGCTGAGAATCCCCGCGGCGAGGGACAGCGCCGAGGCCTGGATCGAGTGGATGTCCTTCAGGCTCTCGCCGCGGAAGATGAAGGCCGCCTGCTTCCACGCGAAGCCCAGGGCGTCGCGGAACGTGAAGGCCCCCCGCTCGTACATCTTGCGCCCCACGTGGAAGAGGCTCGCGCCCCGCATGAGGGTGTTGTCGACGTCGAAGAACGCCGCCTCCCCCGGCCGGTGGGGCTGTGCTGCGCGCACGCCGGCAGCCGTCTTCCTCTCCAAGGGCATGGTCCGAGTCTAGCGACGGGCCCCGCAGCGCGGCGGCGCGCTACCGTTGGTCGCATGCGCACGCCCGAGATCGTCCTCGTCACGAAGCACCAATGCCATCTCTGCGACGACGCGCGCGACGTCGTCACCCGCGTCGCCTCCGAGGCGGGGCTTGCCTGGGAGGAGCGCAGCATCGACGACGACGCCGCCCTCCACGACCGCTTCGCGGAGGAGGTTCCCGTGGTCCTCGTGGACGGGACCCAGCGCGACTTCTGGCGCATCGACGAGGCCCGCCTGCGCCGCATCGTGGAGGCCGCGCGGGCCGTGTGACGGGCTTGCCCCTGCAGGCCTCAGGGGCGCTGCGGGCCGCGTGCGCTTTTGGCCGAGCCCTCGCGGCGGTTCTAGAGTGGATGGGGCCGCCGAAGCGGCCGCGTGTGAGGGAAGATTCCGCGCGAGGGAATCGCGGGGGAATGAGGTGTGCAGGTGGCAGGACGGGCCCGGACGGGGAACGAGGGGCCTGCCGCTGCGCCCGACGGGAAGAGGCTCCCGCCTGCGGTGGTCGCCCGCCTCACCGTGTACCTGCGAGCCCTCAACACCTTCATCGCGGACGGCACCGAGCGAGTGTCCTCCGACGCCCTCGCCGACGCCTCCGGGGTGAGCTCGGCGACCCTCCGCAAGGACCTCTCCCAGCTGGGCTCCTACGGCACGCGCGGCGTCGGCTACGAGGTGGGGAACCTCGAGGAGCACATCTCGGCCGCTCTCGGCCTCACGCGCCACTGGCGGGTCGCGATCGTCGGCGCGGGCAACCTGGGTCGCGCGCTGGCCCGCTACGGCGGGTTCGGAACCCGCGGGTTCGACGTTGTGGCGCTGCTGGACACCGATCCTCAGATCATCGGCAACGAGGTCGGCTGGCTGCGGGTCTCCGACGCCGCCAACCTCGAGGCGATCTTCGACCGGACCCGCACGAACATGGCGGTGCTCGCGCTGCCGGCGTCGGTCGCGCAGACGGTGTGCGACCGCGTCGTCGCCGCCGGCGTCCGCAGCATCCTCAGCTTTGCCCCGACCATCCTGCAGGTTCCTGAGGGCGTGACCCTGCGGAAGGTGGACATGGCCACCGAGCTCCAGATCCTCGCCTACCACGCTCAGCGCGGGGAGTCGGGCGGTGAGAGCGGCCTGCCTGCACCGGCGCACGACGACGATGCCCACCCGGGCGGGGAATCCGCCTGACCACGGAGCACGATCTGGGCGCAGCCCGAAGAGCCCGCCCAGAGAACGCACGACGGCGGCACGCGCCTGGGGTGCCGGGCCCCGGCTGAGGCGTGGGCCGGCGTCGTGCGCTGGTGAGGCGGCAGGTCAGCGGAGGTATCCGCCCCCGAGCTTGGCAGCGCGCCGGGCTGCGACATAGCGGCTGGAGGACGGCAGCCACGAGACGACGACCGCTGCGAGGAAGAGGGCAACGGTCGCGAAGGAGACAGCGTAGGCCCCCGCCGGGAGGGGGAACATGAGCTGG
Organism: Sinomonas sp. R1AF57; assembly: GCF_002224485.1. Lineage (GTDB taxonomy): Bacteria > Actinomycetota > Actinomycetes > Actinomycetales > Micrococcaceae > Sinomonas > Sinomonas flava. The sequence goes on along the minus strand of NZ_CP022463.1, from coordinate 2,825,626 downwards.
GCGGGAAGGCCGAGGGCGGCCATGAGGGCGAAGGAGCCGACGGTGCTGAGCAGCGAGAGGCCGGCCCACACGGTGAGCAGGATGCGCACCCAGTTCATTCCGGCGCGCAGCCCCAGACCGAGCAGCACGGCGATGCCCGCACCGATGATCCCCGAGACCCACGCCATCGGCGTCATCATCGACGTGAACTGCTGCATGAAGCCCGGCGGGACGTTGCGGCCGCTCTGGGCAGCGGCCATCGCGATGCTGTCCCGCATGTACGCCTCGGCCCACTCGATGATGAAGGGGATGCTCAGGAGCGGCAGGACCCCGTACGCCACCATGAGCCAGAACGCTACGGTCAGGCTGACCGGCCGCTGCAGGCCGACCACGGGCATGCCCGGGAAGGTACCGCTCGGGAGCTGGCTCGGCCACGGTCCTTGGTACGAGCCCTGCGGGGGCATCGGCTGGTAGGCCGGAGGCTGGGGCTGCTGGCCTGAGGAGGGGTACGGGTTCCCGTGGGGCTGGGTCATGGCGTCACTGTCCGTAGGGGTTTCCGAGGGAGGGGCCCTTGGGCCCCGAGTACGGGTTGGCGAACTGGTTCTGCGCGGCGAGGAACGCCGTCACCGGCGACCGGAACAGGGCCACGATTGCCGCGACCGCGAGCGCGATCGTCACGAGGGCGAACAGGCCTCCCGAGAAGACGCTGCCGATGGTGAGGCACAGGAAGATGGTGCCGGTGGTGCGCGCCCAGCGTCTCCCCTTCGGGAGGAAGATCCCGCAGACGACCAGCACGGCGGCGTTGACGACCACGCACGCGAGGGCGAACCAGACGAATCCGCTGATGAACTGGCGGAACTGCGCGAAGGACATGCCCGACGACGACCCGCTCGCCTGGTCGTACAGCTCCCGAAGCGCGTCGGCCGGGATCGCCAGAGCCACGATGGTGGCGATCACGGCGATCACGAGCTCCGCCGCCGCCGTTGCGAACATGAGCACGGACGCCGACCGGACGGCAGACCGCTGCTGCTCTGGGGACGGGGCGCCGAAAGCTGCCATGGTGCCGTAGGGCGGAGGATACGCGGGCTGACTGTACTGGCCTTGGCCGTATTGGGGTGGCTGCTGCCCGTACTGCGGTTGGCCGTACGGGGGCTGCCCATACTGCGGTTGGCCGTACTGCGGCTGCCCGTACTGCGGCGGCTGCTGTCCGAACTGCGGTTGGCCGTACTGCGGCGGCTGCTGGCCCTCGTGCCCGGGAGCGTATTGACCGTAGCGGGGTGCGGGGCGGCCGGCTGTGCCCGGGCCCTGCTCGGGTGGATTGCCCGCGGGCTGTCCACCGGAGTCGCCAGTCTCCCGGCGCTCCGGCTGCTCGCTTCCGGGCGGGACGGAGGGCGTGCTCATGAGGGTCCAATCATCGAAGGACCGACGGGAGCGGATGCGCGCCCCCGCCGCGTTGACCACAGCCTACCTTCTGGCCGCTGGCGCGTCCGCGACTCAGGCGTGCCTCGCCACGCCGTCGAACCAGGCGCGCGAAGTGGGCACCCACATGAGGACCGCGGCGGTGACCGAGACGAGCGCCCCGAACCAGTTGGGCCCACCGTTGCCGCCGGAAGCCATGATCGCAAGGATCAGGTTCAGGGCCGCGACGCCGGACAGGGCAAGGCGGGCCCACTGCCGGCCCTCCTTCATCTTCATCGCGAGGATGACCTGCGCCGCGGCGAGCACGAGCCCGATGAGCACCAGGACGAGCAGGAGGGCACCGAATGCGCCCGCCAGCGCGAGGGCCGCGAGCCCTGCGAGGATGCCGAAGAGGCCGAAGACCACGCCGAGCGCTCCGCCGATGAGCCAGATCCAGTAGGACACCTTGAGTTCTGTCGGCAGCCCGTTGGTCGTGAAGATGCCCGAGAAGCCCCCGACAGGCATGACGTCCTGCACGCTGCGCGGGGCGTCTGTTGGCATTTCGAAGCGGAACCCTCCCGGCTGCTGGCCCCCCGGTTGCTGCTGGCCCCCGGGCGGCGGCGCGTACCCCGGCTGTTGGTACCCCGGCTGCTGGTACCCCGGAGCGCCCCCGTACGGACCGGTCCCGGGTGGCGGCGGCGGAGGAGGGTTCTGGCCGTAGGGGTTCGGGCCCTGCGGGTTCTGGCCGTAGGGGTTCGGGCCCTGCGGGTTCTGGCCGTAGGGGTTCGGGCCCTGCGGGTTCTGGCCCTCTGGGCTGTCCGAGGCCGGCTGCTCATACGGGGTGCTCATGGCGGTCACTGTATCCCCGCGTGGGCATGCGTACTAGAGGCCGTCGCCCACATGGAAAGGCCCCGCTCCCTCAACGGGAGCGGGGCCGGCCGTCTCGGCCCGGAGGCCGGGACGGAAGGGGTCACGCCTGGGCGGCGACGAACGCGAGGTCGAGGGAGATGACGACCTTGTCGGAGACCAGGACACCGCCGGTCTCGAGCACAGCGTTCCAGGTCAGGCCGAACTCCTTGCGGGAGATGGTCGTCTCGCCGGAGACGCCGGCGCGGGTGTTGCCGAACGGGTCGACGGCCACGCCGTTGAACTCGGTCTCGATGGTGACCTGCTTGGTGGTGCCCTTGATCGTGAGGTCGCCGGTCACGTCGAACTCGTCGCCGTTCGCCTCGATCGAGGTCGCGGTGAAGGTGATCTCGGGGAACTGCTCGACGTCGAAGAAGTCGGGGCCCTTGACATGGGCGTCGCGGTTGGCGTCGCCGGAGTCGAACGAGGCGGTCTTGATGGAGGCGGTGGCCTTGGTCTCGGCGAGCGAGTGCCCGACCTCGACGGTCGCCGTCGCGTCCGCGAAGCGGCCGCGGACCTTGCTGATGCCCGCGTGGCGGACGGTGAAGCCGATCTCGCTGTGCGAGGCGTCGAGGTTCCAGGTTCCGGTGGTCAGGCCGTGGGGCAGCGTCACGGGGCTCATCTCCTTGAGGTTGATTGAAGCGTCAACTAAACGATGTATCCATCAAAGCATGCATTTGCATATAAGCACAAGGGGTGTGATGCGGTTCATGCAGGGAACTCTCGGGTACGCGTGATAGTTCTACCTTCCGTAGAACTGGCTGCGCGGGCCGAGCCGGCGATTTCGCTGCCGCCCGCAACCTTTGAGAAACTGGATGTCATGCCCACCTCCACCGTCCATCTTCTGCGCCACGGCGAGGTTCACAACCCCGCCCGGGTGCTCTACGGCCGACTGCCGGACTTCCACCTGTCCGCGCTCGGCCGGGAGATGGCCGAGTGCCTCGCCGAGCACTTCGCGCAGCAGGCGCACGACGGCGCGCGGTTCGTCCTGCTCGCGGCGTCGCCCCTGACCCGTGCCCAGGAGACGGCGGCGCCCACCGCGGCCGCGCTCGGACTCGAGGTGGAGACGGAGCCGCGCATCATCGAGGCCGAGAACCACTTCGAGGGCCTGCGGGTCACCAAGGGCGAGCTCCTGCGGCCGCGGCACTGGCGCTACCTCGTCAACCCGCTCCGGCCCTCCTGGGGCGAACCCTACGAGGAGCAGGCGTCCCGCGTGCTCGAGGCCGTCGCGGACGCGGCGCGCGTCGCCGTCGAACGCGGGGGAGACGGCGCCGAGGCGATCCTCGTCGCGCACCAGCTGCCCATCTGGGCGGCCCGGCTGAAGGCCGAGGGCCGCAGGCTCGCCCACGATCCCCGCCGCCGCGAGTGCACCCTGACCTCGGTCACTTCCCTCGACATCGACGCGGACACCGGCGCCGTCATCCGCGTCCGCTACTCCGAACCCGCCGCCCGGCTCCTCCCCGGAGCAGCCTCGACCCCCGGCGCATGATGCGCGGAAGAACGAAGAGCATGACCCAGCAGACCCCCGTCCCCGGAACCTCGAACGGCCTCTCGCGCCGGCGGATCCTCTCCGCAGCAGGAGCGGCGACCGCGCTCGGGCTCGCAGCCGTGCTCTCGGGCTGCGCCGCAGACGACCCGCTGGCCTCGCAGGCCCGTGCAGGAGACAACAAGAACTACGTAGCCGGCGACGGCTCGGTGACCGAATACGCGAAGGAGGCGCGCAAGCCGCCCGTCGCGTTCACCGGGACCCTTTACGACGGCACCAAGGTCAACTCGGCCGACTTCGCGGGGAAGGTCACGGTCCTGAACTTCTGGTTCGCAGCCTGCGCGCCGTGCCGCGTCGAGGCCCCCGAGCTCAGGGACCTCCACACCGAGTTCGCCGCTCAGGGCGTCGCCTTCTACGGGGTGAACCTCCGCGACGAGCAGGGCACCGCGCAGGCATTCGAGCAGAACTTCGGCATCACCTATCCGAGCTTCAACGACAAGGACGGCCAGGTCCTCCTCGCGCTCTCCGGCATGGTCCCCCCAGGCGCCGTTCCCACGACCCTCGTGCTCGACAAGCAGGGCCGCGTGGCCTCGCGCGTGCTGGGGCAGCTCGAGAAGGGCACGCTCAAGGCCCTCATGACGTCCGCGGTGGGCGAGTAGCGTGGGCGGCGTCTTCAGCGACACCGTCCTCAACGGCTCCCTCCTGCTCGCCCTCCCTGTGGCGCTCCTCGCGGGGCTCGTCTCGTTCCTCTCCCCGTGCGTCCTCCCGCTCGTGCCCGGATACCTCGGCTACGTCACCGGCCTGACCGGCGTCGACCTCGCGAAGCAGCGCCGCGGGCGCATGGTCGCGGGCATCGGCCTGTTCGTGCTCGGCTTCACGGCGGTCTTCGTCGCCACGGGCGCCGTCTTCGGCCAGCTCGGATCGTGGCTCGCGATCTCCTCGGGCTGGCTCACGCGGGTGCTGGGCATCGTCGTCGTGATCATGGGCATCGTCTTCATGGGCGGCCTCGGGATCTTCCAGCGCGAGGCCCGCGTCCACGCCCGGCCCCCGGCGGGGCTCTGGGGGGCGCCGCTGCTCGGCATCACGTTCGGCCTGGGCTGGGTCCCGTGCATCGGGCCGACCCTCGCGGCCGTGCAGCTGCTCGCATTCTCCGACGGGGCGAGCGCTTACAAGGGGGCGCTCCTGACGTTCGTCTACTGCCTCGGGCTGGGCGTGCCCTTCCTGCTCATCGCCTTGGGCATCCGCCGAGGCCTCGGGGCCATGGCCTTCTTCAAGAAGCACCGTCGCGCGCTGCAGGCGACCGGCGGCGGCCTGCTGATCCTCGTCGGAGTCCTCATGGTCTCCGGCGTGTGGAGCCACTGGATCAGCCAGCTGCAGATCTGGATCGGAACCGTGGAGCTGCCCGTCTGATGACCGAGACAAAGACCAACACCCCCAAGGGCGCGAAGGGCCGCGGGAAGCAGGCGCGGCGCGACGACGTCGCGCTGCCGGCCCTCGGCGTCGTCGGGATGCTCCGCTGGGCCTGGACGCAGCTGACGAGCATGAAGACCGCGCTCTTCCTGCTGCTCCTCCTCGCGGTCGCCGCCGTTCCGGGCTCCCTGTTCCCCCAGCGGCCGGCCAACCCCGCCGTCGTCACCCAGTACCTCAAGGACCACGCGGACTACGGGCCGATCCTCGACGCGCTGCAGATGTTCGACGTCTACTCGTCGGTCTGGTTCTCGGCCGTCTACCTGCTGCTGTTCATCTCCCTCATCGGGTGCGTTGTCCCGCGGGCGATCGCCCACTGGAAGGCGTGGCGCTCCAAGCCCCCGCGCACTCCCGCACGGCTGTCCCGACTTCCTGTGTACGGGACGCTCGTCGTTCCCGCCGACCGCGGCCTCACCGCCGCCGACGCCGCCGGGCAGGCCGCGGCGCTCCTGAAGAAGCGCGGCTACCGCGTGGACCTCCGCACGCCCGACGGCGCCCTGCCGAACCGTGCGCTCTACTCCGTGGGGGCCGAGAAGGGGTACCTGAAGGAACTCGGAAACCTCTGCTTCCACTCGGGCCTGGTCGGGGTGCTGGTCTCGGTGGCACTCGGCGGCCTGTTCGGCTACAGCGGCCAGCGCACCCTCGTCGAGGGGGAGACGTTCGTCAACACCCTCGTCGGCTACGACACCTTCAACCCCGGCACGAACTTCCAGTCGGGCTGGCTCCAGCCGTACTCCTTCCAGCTGGACAAGTTCGAGGTCCGCTACGACCGCGAGTCGGTCAAGCAGTTCGGCCAGCCGCTCGACTTCACGGCGAGGGTCACCACGAAGGACTCGCCTGACGCGCCCTCGGAGGAACGCGTCCTCAAGGTCAACGATCCCGTCTCGATCGGCGGGACCAACGTGTACCTCGTCGGGAACGGCTACGCTCCGGTCGTCACGGTCCGCGGCGGCGACGGGCAGATCGCCTTCCAGGGCCCAGTGCCCTCGATCCCCACCGACGCGGTCTACACCTCGACCATCGTGGTCAAGGCGCCGGACGCGAAGCCGACCCAGCTCGGATTCGTCGGCTTCTTCCTGCCCACGTCCCAGATGGGCGAGAACGGCGTGGCGTTCAGTGCAGACCCGGATCCGCTCAACGTCCAGCTCAACCTCAACTCCTACGTGGGGGACCTCGGCCTGGACAAGGGCAAGCCGCAGAACGTCTACGCCCTCGACGTCGCCAAGCTCACCCAGGTCAACGGCCGTGACAAGCCGGCGGGCGGCATCGTGCTCGGCGCCGGCCAGACGTACACGCTTCCGGACGGTCAGGGCTCCATCAGCTTCGACGGCCTCAAGCGCTACGTGGCGCTCGACATCCACCACAATCCCGGGCAGGAGTGGGCGCTCGGCTTCGCGCTGTTCTCCCTTGCCGGGCTCATCGGCTCCCTGTTCCTCTCACGCCGCCGCCTCTGGGTGCGTGCGGGCCAGCACGAGGATGGGCGCACCATGGTGGAGTACGGTCTCCTCACCCGTGGGGAGGACCGTGGCGGCCTCGCGGCGGAGGGTGCCGCCGTGAAGGCCGCGCTCGCCGAAGCGTGGGGCGTCTCCGCCGAGGCGCCGCCAGACAGGAACGCCGGTGCCTCCACCCCCGGATCGACCAGCCCGGATTCGACCGGCTCCCACTCGACCAGCCCCGACTCGACCAGCCCCGACTCGACCAGCACTGCGAAGGACGTCTGATGCTCTCCACGATCAACCAGTCATTGGGTGCGTACAGCGAGCTGTTCATGCTGCTCGCGGCGGGAACGTACACGGTTGCGTTCCTCGCCTTCGCGTGGGACATGGCCACGAGCGGACGCGTCGCCCAGCGCGACGCCGCCCTGCTCGCGGACGCCAAGGATTCTGCGGCCTCGGCCCAGGCTGGCAAGCAGCGCTCGCTTGCGGCCGTCGGGGCCGCAGGGTCCGCCGGAGCGGTCGACGCCGCCGGTGACAGTGCGGCGTCGTCCGCACCGGCCGCGAGTGGCGGGCAGGGCGCCCGGACCGGAGCGACCGCCGAGGTCGCCGAGTCCGACCTGAAGTACCGCGACCGGCGGAAGGCCGCCCGCGTGGGCGTCGCGCTGAGCGCCCTCGGCCTCGCGATCCACGCGGCCGGAGTCCTGACCCGTGGCGTTGCTGCAGGGCGTGTCCCGTGGGGCAACATGTACGAGTTCTGCACGACCGGCGCGTTCATCGTCGTCGCGGTCTTCCTCGCCGTGCTCATCCGCCGCGACCTGCGGTTCCTCGGCACGTTCGTGCTCGGTCTCGCGGTGGTCATGATGGTCGCCGCCTCGGTGGCCTTCTTCGTTCCCGTGGGGCACCTCGTCCCGGCACTGCAGAGCTACTGGCTCGTCATCCACGTCTCGATCGCGGTCCTCTCGTCCGCGCTCTTCACGCTGACCTTCTCGATGGGTGTCCTGCAGCTGATCCAGGGCCGGCGTGAGGCGAAGATCGTCGCAGGGGAGCCCGACCGCGGAGGGTTCATGCGCCTCGTCCCGAGCGCGCTCACGCTAGAGACGCTTGCCTACCGCATCAACACGATCGCGTTCGTCGGCTGGACCCTGACCGTCATGTTCGGTGCCATCTGGGCCGAGAAGGCCTGGGGCCGCTTCTGGGGCTGGGACACCAAGGAAGTGTGGAGCTTCGTGATCTGGGTGGTCTACGCCGCCTACCTGCACGCCCGCGCGACCCGAGGCTGGACCGGCGCCCGCGCCGCGTGGCTCTCGATCGTGGGGTACCTGTGCGTGATCTTCAATTTCACGATCGTGAACGTGTACTTCTCAGGCCTGCACTCCTACGGCGGCGTCACGCCCTGAGCGTCGTCAGGCCCTGATCGGGGCTGCCGGAACGCGTGCCGGGAGCCTCAGAGGCCGCGCAGGAAGTCGGGGTCGTCGTCCGGAGCAACCGGGCGGCGGCCCTGTCCCTTGTCCGCGCGGGGCGGAGTCGTGCCGCGGGGCCGGCCCAGCAAGAACCACAGGACGATGCCGACCACCGGAAGGACCGAGATGAGGAACCACGTGGTCTTCGACAGGCCGCCGCGGACCTGGCGGCGGTCGCTCAGCGCGCAGTCCACCATGCCGTAGAGCCAGAAGACCAAGACCAGGAGGTAGGGGAGAACGCGGAGCATATGGCCATTTTAGTAAGCTCGTCCAGTGGCATCCCTCAAGTACTTCCTGATCCGCACCGTCCTGTTCGTCGTCCCGTTCGCTGTGTGCATGGCCTTGGGGGTCGGTCCCATCTTCTCGGCGGTGTTCGCCGTCCTGATTGCGTTCGGGATCAACTACCTGTTCCTCTACAAGCAGCGCGACGCGGCAGCCGCCGAGGTGCGTGACGTGTTCGGCGGCCGGAAGCAGGCCCGTACGAAGCGCGAAGTGGAGGACGCGGCGGCGGAGGACGCCGCCGATGAGGCGCTGCGCGCCCAGGAACCGGGTCCGCAGACGCGCGGCCACGACGGCCCGTCTTCGGACACCTCGGAGCGCAGGCAGCCGCGCACGGACGACGGCAACGACGGGCAGGGGCCCCGCTAGAAGGGCAGCGGCGGATCCGCCTCGGGGCGGGTGAGGTAGCGCCGACCCGTGGGCGACGTCCACTCGATCGTCCCCGGGGGCCCACCCCGCGCCTCTCGGGTGGCTGCGGCAGCGCCGCCGGAACCGGAGCCGGAGCCCGAACCGGAGCCCATGCCCGCCGCCGTCGTCGCGGGGTCCCGTCGCGGCTCTCCGGCCCGGCCGACCTGTTTCGCTCTCCAGTATCCGAGCGTCTTGAGCCGGTGATGTTCCGGACAGAGCAGGGCGAGATTGTCTGTGCTCGTCGGACCGCCCGTGGACCAATCGCGCGTGTGGTCCGCCTCGGCGGCAGCCCCGGGCTTGTCGCAGCCGGGGAAGCGGCACGTGCAGTCTCGTGCGCCCAGGAAGCGACGCATCGCTGCTGTCGGCGCGTACCGTCGACGCCCTACGGCGAGCGGCGCGCCGCTGGCCGGATCGACCCACATGCACGTCCAGGTCGAGGCGTGGGCGGCGAGGAGCCGGGCGGCGTCGGCATCGATGTCCCCGTAGCCGAGGACCTCTGCGACGTCGTCGCGAGCGTGTTCTCCGCGCCCCCTCGCCTCCCGGACTCCACCGTCGGTGCATCCCGTCGTTGTGACGGCACCCCCGAGTACGCGCGCCGGGATGGTCACGATCACCTCGGTGCGCGTGCCGCCTGCGGAGCCGCTCTTCGGCACTCCTTCGGCGAGGAGCTCGGCGAAGGCGTCGGCCCGGCGCTGGGCGAGGGTTCGGGCTTCACATGGCGAGGCGAGCGAGCCGGCGATGGCCTCGAGACGGGTGTCGATGGCGGCAGCAGTCTCAAGGGGTAGATAGGCGGTGAGCCAGCACATGCCGTCTCCGGCCGGCTCGATGTCCACCTTGCGGCGCTCCAGCGCCGCGGCCTTCCGGGCAGCGAGGGGCTCAGCGGCGTGCTTCTCGGCGAGCCGGCGCAGACGCCTGCCCAATGCTCCGGGGCTCGGCACGCTGTCCGTGTCCAGAGTCCCGTCGGGGCGGGAGGGGCCGGCAACGGCCGCCGCCTCGGCGGCGAAAGCGGCGAGGTTCTGCGCGGGAACCGGCACGGCGGCGTCGAGGATCGCACGGACACGACGGTGCGGGATGCGCCCGGCGGACATGGCTTCCAAGACCGGTGCCCAGGCGCCGCGCGTCAATTCGAGGGCCTCGTGGACCATGGCCTTGGCTGAGCGGGCGGAGACCCGGAGCGCCGCGGAGACCTCGCCGCTGGCGAGTGTGGGTGCGTCGAGCCGACGGAAGGGGTCCTCTGAGGTGCCGCCGAGGCATTGGACGAGGGCGGCCAAGGTCGCGGCGCGTTGGGCCGAGAGCGCCGACTCCTCGCGGTCCAGCCGCTCGATGCGGGCGACCAGGAGATCGGCAGCCTCGTCCTGCAGTCCCACGACAACTGCCTCAGGAGGCGGGAGCGGAAAGCCGTCCGTGCCGCCGCTGCTATCGCAGTCGTCACCGCCGTCGCCACACTCCTCTGCGACGAGGTCGACGAGTGACTCGTCGAGGCTCGGCGCTCTGACCCGTCGGCTCCGGGGATCGTCGAGCAGTTGCCACTCCTGGAGCATCCAAGGCTCTGGTTCCGGCGGTGTGGAAGCGTCGGCGCTGGCCCACGCGGCCTCCGACTCGCGGGTGTCGGCGAGCTCGAGCTCGAGCCACCACGGCCGGCCCGATGAAGCCCTCCCCGATACCTCGAACCTGCGTTCCCCATCCATGACCAAAGGCTAGAACAGGGCTACGACAGTTCTCGCTGGAACAGGCTAGAAGACCGTCCCCAGGACGATCGCGAGGGAGAACAGCGCGGCGTAGCCGAGGTTGATGAAGCCCGTCTGCTGGAGGACCGGGATGAGGCGCGGCCCCTTCTTGCCGCCGAGCATCAGCCACGCGGGAGTGAGGCAGGCCGGGACCAGCAGAAGGACCATGAGCATCCACGGGTTCCACGGCACGAGCAGGAGGGAGGACAGCACCGCCACGCCGAGCATCCCGACGTACGCCCGCCGGGACCGGTAGTCGCCCAGGCGCACCGCGAGGGTGCGCTTGCCGGAAACCCGGTCCGTGGGGATGTCCCGGACGTTGTTGGCCATGAGCAGGGCGTCCGCGATGAGCCCCGTGCCGAACGCACCGATCCACGCGGACGGGCTGAGGGTCAGCGCCTGCGTGTACGTGGTGCCGAGCGTCGCGACGAGGCCGAAGAACACGAACACGAACACGTCGCCCAGGCCGAGGTAGCCGTACGGGTTCTTCCCGCCCGTGTACCCCCAGGCCGCCGCGACGCAGCCGAGGCCCACGAGCAGGAGCCACCACGTCTGGGACAGGACCACGAGGACCAGCCCGAAGACCATCGCCGCACCGAACGCGATGAACGCCGCGCGCTTGACCTGTGCCGGCTCAGCGGCCTTCGACCCGGTGAGCCGGAAGGGGCCCACACGGTTGTCGTCGGTGCCGCGGATCCCGTCGGAGTAGTCGTTGGCGTAGTTGACGCCGACCTGCAGCAGGAGCGCAACGAGCGCGGCGAGGACGGCGTTCACCGGCTTGAACTCGCCCAGGCCGAAGGCGGCCGCACTGCCGATCACGACGGGCGCGACCGCCATCGGCAGCGTGCGCGGCCGGGACCCGGCGATCCATTGGGCGAGTGTTGCCACGGGTTGAATCCTCTGCAGTTGGTCGTTGATGGGTGCGGGGGCGGAGGCGCGCCTCATGCCCGGTGCTCCGCCCGGAGGAGCTCGGCGATGGCCTGCCGGTCCGGCTTGCCGTTGGGCAGGAGCGGGATCTCGGCGAGCACGAGCCACGTCTTCGGCGCGAGCCGCCCCAGACGTACGACGGCGGCGCCCCGCACCGCCTCGAGGGCCGCCTCGGGCGCACCCTCCTCGCCCGGCTGGAGCACGACCGCCGCGGCGAGCGCCTGGCCCCACTCGGCGTCGTCCACCCCTGCGACGAAGGCCTCGCGCACGGCGTCGAGCGCCTCGAGCTCGGCCGCCACGCGCGCGGCGGAGGCCTTGACGCCGCCGGTGATCACGACGTCGTCCGCGCGGCCCAGGATGTGGAGGCGGCCCTGCCCGTCCACCTCGCCCAGGTCCGAGCTCACGTACCAGCGCGTGCCGTCGTCGTCGGTCCGGAAGTGCTCCGCCGTGCGCTCCGGGTCGCCTACGTACCCGGCCGCCACGACCGCTCCTCCGAGCCACACGCGCCCGTCGACGAGCTGGACCTCGACGCCCTCGAGCGGCTCGCCGTCGTACACGCAGCCGCCGCAGGTCTCCGCCGAGCCGTACGTCGTCACGACCCGTACGCCGGCCTCGCGCGCCGTGTCCAGGAGCCCCGGCGGGATGGCCGCGCCCCCGAGCAGGACCGCGTTGAAACGGCGCAGGGCGGCGAGGATACGCGGCGTGCCGTCCTCGAGCAGTCGGCGGAGCTGCGTCGGGACGAGCGAGGTGTAGCGGATCGGGTCGGTGAGGCCCTCCGCGGCCTCCGCGAACGCCTCGGGTCTGAATCCGCCGGTGAGGTCCATGGCCCACGGCCGGGTCCCGGCGAACAGCGACCGCACGAGCACCTGGACCCCCGCCACGTACTCGAGGGGAAGCGCGACGAGCCACTGCCCCTCGCCCCTGAGCCGGATCGCCGTGGCCATCGAGGAGGCCGCGAGCGCGTCGACGGTCAGGGCCGTCGCCTTCGGCGCCCCCGTCGAGCCAGAGGTGCGCACGACGACGGCCGTCCCCTCGGGGAGGTCGGCGGCGGCCTCCGTGGGGCGCCAGAGCCGCCACGCGGCGTCGTGCGCGGCCGGGTCGTGGCGGCCCGAGGGGCCGAACTCCACAGCAGGCCCTTCGCCGGCGAGCGCGGCGGCAAGCGCCTTGAGCACAGGGTCCAGGTTCACGGTGCGCCTCAGAAGTAGTAAGGGAAGGGGGACCAGTCGGGATCGCGCTTCTGCAGGAACGCGTCCCGGCCCTCGACGGCCTCGTCGGTCATGTAGGCCATGCGCGTGGCCTCTCCGGCGAACACCTGCTGCCCGGCGAGGCCGTCGTCGGCGAGGTTGAACGCGAACTTGAGCATGCGGATCGCCTGCGGGGACTGGCGTGCGATGTCCTCCGCGTACCCGAGCGCGACCTCCTCGAGCCGCGCGTGGTCCACGGCCTCGTTCACGGCACCCATGGCGACCATGTCCTCGGCCGAGTACTCGCGGGCGAGGAAGAAGATCTCCCGCGCGCGCTTCTGCCCGATCTGGCGGGCCAGCAGCGCCGAGCCGTATCCGGCGTCGAAGGAGCCGACAGTAGCGTCGGTCTGCTTGAACTTCCCGTGCTCGCGGCTCGCGATCGTGAGGTCGGCGACGACGTGCAGCGAATGCCCGCCGCCGGCCGCCCATCCGTTCACGACCGCGATGACCACCTTGGGCATGGTCCGCATGAGGCGCTGCACCTCGAGGATGTGCAGGCGCCCGGCGCGCGCCGGGTCGATCGTCTCGGCGGTGTCGCCCGAGGCGTACCTGTAGCCCTCGCGGCCGCGGATCCGCTGGTCCCCGCCCGAACAGAATGCGTGGCCGCCGTCCTTGGGGGAGGGACCGTTGCCGGTCAGGAGCACGGTCGCGACGTCGGGGGTCATGCGCGCGTGGTCCATCGCACGGTACAGCTCGTCCACGGTGCCCGGGCGGAAGGCGTTGCGCACCTCGGGCCGGTTGAACGCGATCCGCACCGCGGGGAGGTCGCGCACGACGGCGCCGCTCGCGTCCCGCTCGACCTGGCGGTGGTACGTGAGGTCCTCGAGCTCGAAGCCCTCGACAACGCGCCAGTGCGTCGGGTCGAAGGTGTCGGAGACTTTCTCGGGCAGGGCGGGAACGGCGGAGGTGGTCACATGAGGAGAGTCTAGTCGGGGCCGCTACGCTGGCCTCAGTCGGCCGCACGGGCGGCCACGGACCCCAAGGGGCTGGGATGGCAGCACAGGCAGGGAAACTCGTGGTGGTCGGTGCCGGGGCGGTGGGGAGCTCGACCGCGTATGCCGCGTTGATCCGCGGCTCGGCCCGCGATGTCGTGCTCTACGACATCGACCAGGCCAAGGTGGATGCCGAGGTGCTCGACCTCGCCCACGGCACCCAGTTCACCGGCGCCTCGAGCATCACCGGCGGGACCGACATCGCGCTCACGGCGGGGGCCGACGTCGTCGTGACCCCCGCCGGCGCCAAGCAGAAGCCGGGCCAGACCCGCCTCGAGCTCGCCGGCACCAACGCCCGCATCCTCGAGGCGCTCATGCCGCAGCTCCTCGAGCACTCACCCGAGGCGGTGTTCGTCCTCGTGACCAACCCGTGCGACGTGCTGACGGTCGTCGCGCAGCGGATCGCCGGGCTTCCGGCGGGACGGGTCTTCGCATCCGGGACCGTGCTGGACACATCGAGGCTCCGCTGGCTCCTCGGCGAGCGGGTCGGGGTCTCGCGGTCCTCCGTGCACGCCTACATCGTCGGCGAGCACGGCGACACGGAGTTCCCGCTCTGGGCCTGCGCGACCATCGGCGGCGTCCCGCTGCGCGACTGGGCAGCCGACGGCGGCGGGAAGGCCTTCAGCCCCGAGGCCCTGGAGGAGCTTGCGCAGGAGGTGCGCACTGCCGCCTACCGCGTGATCGAAGGCAAGGGGGCCACGAACTACGCCATCGGGCTCTCGGCGGCGCGCATCGTCGAGGCGGTCCTCGGCCGGGAGGACGCGGTGCTGCCCGTCTCCACGGTCCTGTCCGGGCAGTACGACATCGATGGGGTTGCGCTGAGCCTCCCGTCGGTGGTCGGTGCCGGGGGAGTGCGGCGCGTCCTCGAGGTCCCGATGGACGAGGGCGAGCTGGCGCGGCTCGCGCGCTCTGCCGAGGCGCTGCGGGCCTCGGCGAGGTCGCTGGGCTACTGACTGCGGGGCTCGGGGCGGCCCGCGGCCACTGAGGGCCGCCGCCGGCCGGCCCGGCTCACGAGATACAGAACTCGTTGCCCTCCGGGTCCGCCATCGTGTACCACCAATTCGGGCCCTCGCTGCCCTTCCAGAGGAAGGTGGCGCCGCGGGCCTCAAGCGTGGCGCGCACCTCGTCCTTGTCGTCGCCGTCGAGCCGGACGTCCCAGTGGACGCGGTTCTTGACCGTCTTGCCCTCGGGCACGGTCTGGAAGAGGAACCGCTGCCGACCCTGCTGGCCGACCTGATCCGGCGGGCAGATCGCCTGGGCCGATGCCCAGACCAGGACGCCGTTGTGGGTGGTCGTCTCGGCTTCGGTGGCGAAGCCCTGCTCGACCATGCGGCGGATGAAGTCCTCATCGCTCGGCTCGACCGCCCAGCCGAGCGTCTCGGCCCACCAGTCTGCCTGGGCGTGCGGATCACGGCTGTCCACGACCACCTGGAACCTGTATGCCATGCCCCAACGCTAGGGGCGGCGCCGCGACGGCGGAAGGCGGTAGAGGACAGGTGGCGTCCGCAAGCGCTCTTGACACCCCGCCTGCCGCCCGGGACTCTTGAAGGCATGCTCCGCTGACGCTTCCCGTCCCCCAGTCCGCCCGGGCACTTGTGTGCGCCCGCGAGCCGCCGAAGCGAGGCCAGCCATGCATGCACCCCTCAACCGTTTCCAATCCAGTCGGCACGAGCCGCACGAGCACGCCAGTGCCGTGTCCAGCCGCTCCATCCACATCACGGCCTCCGACGTGAGCCACGGCTACGGCGATCGGCTCCTCCTCGACCATGTGGACCTCGTCATCGCCGACGGCGAGCGGATCGCCGTCGTGGGCGAGAACGGCGCCGGCAAGTCCACGCTCCTGCGTCTCCTCGCGGGGCACGAGGAGCCCGAATCGGGGACGGTCACCGTCCACGGCCGGACCTCGCGGCTCACACAGACGCACGACGCCGCCACGCCCCTCGGCGATCTCCTCGCCGCCGCCGCGGAGCGGGTCGCGGAGGCCGAGGCCGCCGAGCGCGGCGAGCAGGACGACCCGGAGGCCGATACGGACGAGGTGAGCAGCGCCGTCGTGCGCGCGGAGGTCGCGGCGGCGATCGCCCTGGAACGCCTCGGCGTGGGCCATCTGGTCCGCGGGGCCCGCGACCGCCCCCTCGGCAGCCTGTCCGGCGGGGAGGCTGAGCGGGTGGCCCTCGCTCTCGCGCTCGCGGATCCGGCACCCATCCTGCTCCTCGACGAGCCCACCAACCACCTCGACGCCGAGGCCCTCGCCTGGCTCGAGGCCGAAGTGGCCGCGCGGCCCGGGATCGTGGTCGCTGTGTCGCACGACCGCGACTTCCTCGAACGGTTCGCCCGCGTGATCCTCGAGGTCGACGCCGACCGCCGCGCCGTGCGGCGCTACGGCGCCGGGTACGCCGGCTACCGCGCCGAGAAGGCCCGCGAACGGCGCGAATGGGAGCGCCAGTATGCGGCGTGGATTGCGGCCAAGGAGCGCGAGCGCGGGAAGGCCGCAGCCGTCACCGATCGGGTCGCCTACGGGCGTCGCACCGACAACGACAAGTCCGGGTTCAACTACTTCGGACAGCGTGTCTCGGCCGCGGTCGAGAGCCAGATCCGGTCCGCCCGCGAACGGCTTCGCCGGCTCGAAGCGGCCCCCGTGCCGCCTCCGCCCCGCCCGCTTCACCTCGCCGCGGCCTTCGAGGTCGAGACTGGTGCTGCGGTCACCCTGGGCGCCGTCTCGGTGCCGGGGCGGCTCTCACCCGTGGACTGTTACCTCGCGCCCGGGGAGCGGCTGCTGGTGACCGGGCCAAACGGCGCGGGGAAGTCGACCCTGCTGGGCGTGCTGGCCGGGGCCGTCCGGCACGAGGGCACGGCGGAGGTGTCGGCGTCGAGCGAGCGGCCGCCTGCCGTGGGCATCCTGCCGCAGGAGGTCCCGCCTCCGCAGGACCCCCACGTGCGGCTGCTCGCCGCCTACGCCGCGGGCCTGCCCGGCGACCTCGACGACCACGCGGAGGCCCTCATGCACACGGGGCTGTTCCGGGTCGAGGACTTCTTCGTGCCGGTGGGCTCGCTCTCCGCGGGCCAGTACCGCAGGCTTGCCCTCGCCCGGCTCCTCGCCGGCAGGGCGGAGCTCCTGCTCCTCGACGAGCCGACGAACCACCTCGCGCCACTGCTCGTGAGCGAGCTCGAGGAGGCACTGACGCGGTACCGGGGCACGCTCGTGGTGGCGAGCCACGACCGGGCGCTCTCCCGCTGGTTCTCGGCGCTGGACGAGCAGGTCGGCGGTGGGGAGGCTCGCGGTGGGCGGAGCCGGAGGCTTGCCCTTGACCCGCTGGGCGCCCGGGGCAGACTGCACGCGCACCACTAGCGGCTCAGCCCCTGAGGCGAGGGGCCCGGGAATGGGTGGGTTCAGCGGCCCTGAGTCAGGTTCACGAGGAACTCGACCTGCCCGGTGTCCTCGACCTTGACGAAGCCGAGGTTCGGCGGGTCGATGCCGTAGTCCCGCACGGCGATGGGGATGGAGCCCGACGCCGAGACGCGATCGCCGTCCCGCACCACCTTCAGCGTGACGGTGACGTCGCGCTTCTTCCCGGCGAGCTCCAGCGTCCCCGGTGCCGTGACCTCGACAGGCGAGGCGCCGATCTCCGGCAGTGCGACGGGGCCGGTGAGGGTGAAGGTCGCGTTCGGGTACTTCCCGGCGGCCATGACGGTGAAGCGGAAGTAGTTGTCGCGGCCGCTGTTGTCGGTGGCGATGCTCGCCGCGTCCGCCGCGATGGTGGCCGCCGTCAGCTTCCCGTCCGCCACGGTCCCCGAGCCAGTGACCTTGTCCGTCCGGCCGACGACGGTCACGTCTGCCCCATTGAGGACCTCGCGGATGCGGTACCCGGCCTGTGAACCTGTCCCCACGGTCCAGGTGCCGTTGTCCGCGGTGGCCGGGCGCGACGTCGTGCCCGGGGAAGCGGACGACGGCGGGGCTACCGCCGTGACGCTGAGCGGATCCCGGGCCTCCGGCTGGGCCGCGGCGTAGAGGCGGGGTCCCGCGGCGGCGGCGACGATGCCGAAGACGATGACGAAGAGGCCGACGACGATCCAGAGTCTGCGCTTGCTCACAGGGTCCTAGGGGGTCAGGGAACTGATGTCCACGGTGTACATGACGACCACGGACAGCAGGTTCTTCAGGGCGTGCAGGAAGTAGCTGAACATCAGGTTGTTGGCCGTCCACGCGTACGCGAACACGAGGACAAGGCCTAGACCAAGGTACGGTGCGAGCGACTGGAACGTGATGTCCTCCCTCCCGGCGATGTGGAGGGCCGCGAAGAGCACCGCCGAGAGGACGTAGCAGATCCACCGGTTCAGGTAGAGGCTCAGCTTGCCGATCATCAGGTGCCGGAAGATGTACTCCTCGACAAACGGGCCGATGAGCACGAGCAGGGGAGCGGTGAGGTACCAGGGGACCTGCCGGGTCATGTCCTCGAGGCCCGTCTGGTTCACGGACTCCCGGATCCCGCCGGCGAGCATCACGACGATGACCGTCACGATGAGCATCGCGACAAGCAGCAGGGGCAGGACCCCGAGCGTGAACCACGGCCGTGTGCCGAGGATCCTCAGGTCCCGCACCACGTACTGCCGCGCGGCAACGAGGGCTGCGACGAGCACCACCGCGTAGACGCCGAGGTTGAGCAGGTACGAGCCGACCAGCGGATTGCTCCGCAGGGCCGTCACCTGCTCGAGGGGGAGGATCGCCGCCGCGACTGGGAGCCCGATGTAGAGCACGACGGCGAGCGCGTCCGTCGCGGTGTAGCGGCCGAAGCGCCGCGGCTTGGCTGGCTGGGTGGAGGTTGGGTGCAGCATCGTTCGGTGAACGAACGAAAGCGCGGCCTCGTTCCGGCATGCCTTGACCCGCAGCGCCGGGGGTGAGAATCTTTATAGAACGAACGGTCGGTAACTATTTGCGCGCCTCTGCGCGCTCCGGTCCGACCCGCGCGAGACCTAGGCATAAGGAAGTGCACATGGCTGAGGCCTTTCTGATCGGTGGCGCCCGCACCCCTGTGGGACGCTACGGCGGTTCCCTCTCCTCCGTCCGTCCCGACGACCTCGCCGCGCTGACGGTGCGTGCCGCCGTCGAGCGCGCGGGGATCGACCCGGGCGCCGTAGACGAGGTCATCCTCGGCAACGCCAACGGTGCGGGCGAGGAGAACCGGAACGTGGCCCGGATGGCGTGGCTGCTGGCCGGGTACCCGGACGCGGTGCCGGGGATCACGGTGAACCGTCTGTGCGCCTCGGGCCTGTCCGCGATCATCATGGCCTCGCACATGGTCAAGGCCGGTGCCGCTGACCTCGTGGTGGCCGGTGGTGTGGAGTCGATGTCCCGGGCGCCGTGGGTGATGGAGAAGCCGGACAAGGCGTTCGCCAAGCCCGGCGCGGTGTTCGACACCTCGATCGGCTGGCGCTTCACCAACCCGAACTTCCTCTCGGGAGAGCTCTCCCGGGACGGCAAGGCCACGTACTCGATGCCGGAGACGGCGGAGGAGGTCGCCCGGGTGTTCGATACCTCCCGTGAGGACTGCGACGCGTTCGCGGTCCGCTCCCACGAGCGCGCACTGGCTGCCATCTCGGCGGGCCGCTTCGCTGACGAGATCGTCCCGGTCACGGTGACCGGCCGCAAGGGCGCGCAGACCGTGGTGGACACGGACGAGGGCCCGCGCCCGGGAACCACGATGGACGTGCTCGCAAAGCTGCGGCCCGTGGTCAAGGGCGGCTCGGTCGTCACGGCGGGGAACGCCTCGACGCTGAACGATGGCGCCTCGGCGATCGTGGTGGCCTCCGAGGCCGCGGTCGAGCGGTTCGGCCTGGCCCCGCGCGCCCGGATCCTGGACGGGGCCTCGGCGGGGGTGGCGCCGGAGGTCATGGGCATCGGCCCGGTCCCGGCGACCCGGAAGGTCCTCGAGCGCCAGGGCCTCTCGGTGGGGGATCTGGGGGCGGTGGAGCTGAACGAGGCCTTCGCGTCCCAGTCGCTGGCCGTGATGCGGGAGCTGAAGCTGGACGAGGACATCGTCAACAGGGACGGCGGCGCGATCTCCCTGGGCCACCCGCTCGGGTCCTCGGGCTCGCGGCTGGTCGTGACGCTGCTGGGCCGCATGGACCGCGAGCTCACCGGGCAGGGGCGGAAGCTGGGCCTCGCCACGATGTGCGTGGGCGTCGGGCAGGGCACCGCGCTGCTCATCGAGGGGGTCTGAGCGTGGCAGAGGCCCTGGACGAGTCGGTGCAGCAGGAGCCCGCGGGCGAGGCCGGGCCGCGCCTGGACGCCTCCGGCTTCGCCACGCTGGTGGTGCAGGAGCGGGGAGACCGGCTGCACGCCAGGCTGCACCGCCCGGCGGTGCGCAACGCGATCGATGCGGCCATGGTGGACGAGCTCCACCATGTGTGCGCGCACCTGGAGGCGCACCCGAAGGTCCTGATCCTCTCCGGCACCCCCGCCGATCCGGAGTCGGGGGCGAAGGGGATCTTCGCCTCCGGGGCGGACATCGCCCAGCTGCGGGAGCGGCGCCGGGACGATGCGCTGGCGGGGATCAACTCGACGATCTTCGACCGCATCGCCAGGCTGCCCATGCCCGTCATCGCGGCGCTGGAGGGGTATGCGCTGGGCGGCGGGGCGGAGCTGGCCTATGCGGCGGACTTCCGGATCGGCACCGAGTCCCTGCGCGTCGGGAACCCCGAGACGGGGCTGGGGATCATGGCCGCGGCCGGGGCCACGTGGCGGCTGCGCGAGCTCGTCGGCGAGCCGCTGGCGAAGGAGATCCTCCTGGCCGGGAAGGTCCTCAACGGGGCCGAGTGCCTCGCCGCCGGCCTGGTCACGGAGCTCGTCGAGCCGGCGGACCTGATCCCGGCCGCGCACCGGCTGGCGGACCGCATCGGTGCGCAGGACCCGCTGGCGGTGCGGATCTCCAAGGCCGTGTTCCACACCCCGCGGGAGGTGCACCCCCTCATCGACACCCTGGCCCAGGGGATGCTGTTCGAGTCCCAGGCCAAGTTCGACCGCATGCAGGCGTTCCTCGACCGAAAGAAGTAGACACATGGGCAAGATCAACCTGGCCGAGGGCATTCCGGCGAACGTCGGGGTCCTGGGCGGCGGGCGCATGGGCGCCGGCATCGCACACGCGTTCCTCATGGCAGGGGCCCGCGTGGTCGTCGTTGAGCGTGACGAGCAGGCCGCGGAGGGCGCGCGAGAGCGTGTCGAGTCCTCAGTGGCCAAGTCCATCGAGCGGGGAGCCGTCGACGGGAACCTGGACGAGATCCTCGAATCCTTCTCCACCAGCCTGGACTACGCCGACTTCGCCGGCAGCGACCTCGTGGTCGAGGCGGTGCCGGAGGACCCGGCCCTGAAGACCACGGCCCTGACCGCGGTGGAGCGCGAGCTTGCCCCGGGGGCGTTCCTGGCCACGAACACCTCCTCCCTGTCGGTGTCCAAGCTCGCCGAGTCCCTGGCCCGGCCCGAGCGGTTCCTGGGCCTGCACTTCTTCAACCCCGTCCCGGCCTCGACCCTGATCGAGGTCGTCATCGCGGAGAAGACCTCCGAGGAGACCGACGCCGCCGCCCGCGGCTGGGTTGCTGGCCTGGGCAAGACCGCCGTCGTCGTCAAGGACGCCCCCGGCTTCGCGTCCTCCCGCCTCGGCGTGGCTATCGCGCTCGAGGCCATGCGCATGGTCGAGGAGGGCGTCGCGACCCCGGAGGACATCGACAACGCCATGGTCCTGGGCTACAGGCACCCCACCGGGCCCCTCAAGACCACCGACATCGTGGGCCTGGACGTCCGCCTCGGCATCGCCGAGTACCTCCACCAGACCCTCGGGGACCGCTTCGCGCCCCCGCAGATCCTTCGGGACAAAGTCGCCCGCGGCGAACTCGGCCGCAAGAGCGGCAAGGGCTTCTACGACTGGGACTGACACCCGCCCCCCACCCGCAGGGACACGACTCCGCACCCGCAGGGACACGACCCCGCAACCGCAGGGACAGGACCCCTCAACCCCGCCCGGGTTGAGGGGTCATGTCCCTGAATCTGCCTGTGTTGAGGGGTCACGTCGTGCGGGAGGATGGTGAGGTGCTCCCTTCCGGACAGTCGCCGCGGCGGTTCTTCCTCGCATGGCTCGGGTGGGTTGCCCTCGGCGAGTTCGCGGGCTTCCTGACCCCGACGGCCGCCGAGGCACTGACCATCTCCCTGAGGCTGGGCGAGCTCTCCGGCGCTGCACTCGTCGTCGTCGCCGGCGCCGGTGAGGGGGCCGTCCTCGGCGCCGTGCAGGGATGGCGGCTGTCCCGAGAGCTGCCGAACCTGAACCGCAGGCGGTTCGTCGTCCTCACCGCCGCCGCCGGGATGCTCGCGTGGGCCCTCGGCATGCTCCCCGTCGTCACGGCCGCAGCGTGGGCGGACTGGCCGACGGCCGCCGTCCTTGCAGCCGCCGTCGTGCTCGGCTTCGCCCTGCTCACGACCATCGGCGCGGGCCAGTGGCTGGAGCTCCGCCGCCACGCCGCCCGCACGTGGCTCTGGATCCTCGCGACGGCGGGGGCGTGGCTGGTCGGCCTCGGTGCCTTCTTCGCGATCGCCCCGCCGCTGTGGAACGAGGGGCAGCCGCTCGTCGTCGTGCTCGCGATCGGCGCCCTCGGCGCTGCTGCCATGGCCGTCTCCATGGCAGCTGTCACCGGCTGGGCGGCGCTGCACCTCCTGCGCCGTCCCGCGGGGCCGCGCACGAGGGCGTGAGCACGCCTCGCCCGTGGAACACTGGAGCGGTGGGCGAAGTCTCCTGGGAGGGCGCGGTCAACGCGCGCCGTGTGGCCGGCAGCGTGTACCGGATGGGCCGCCGCGAATGGCTCACCGAGCGCGGCTGGCGGCAGATGCACGACGACGGCGTCCTCACCGTCGTCGATCTGCGGAACCCCGGCGAGCAGCGCCGTCGCCCGACCGACCCCGAAGTGGGCGCGGAGGCCATGGCCGGTGTCGACGTTGTGAGTGCTCCGACCGAGGATCCCGACCATCCCGAGCACGCCGAGCTGTACGGCGGCCAGGTTCCGCCGTACCTCAACCACCCCCGAGGGTATGAGGGGATAGTCCGGCTCTTCCCCGACAGGATCGTCGCGGTCTTCCGCGCGATCGCCCAGGCGCCGGCCGGCGTCGTGCTCCACTGCTCCGCAGGACGGGACCGGACCGGCCTCATCGTCACCATGCTGCTCCAGCTCGCCGCCGGCGCGGACGGGCGGGACGCCGTCCGGTCCGTGGCCGAGCAGTACGAGGCGAGCGTCCGCGGCATCAACGCGTGGCACCGCATCAGCCCGGTCAAGCACCCCTACGAGCGGTGGCACGACGACGCGGAACTCGCACCGATCATCGCCGAGCGGCAGGAGGCGCTTGCGGTGTTCGCGGCCGGACTCGACGTCGAACGGTTCCTGCTCGAGCATGGCCTCAGCGCGGAGGAGATCGAGCGGGTGCGCGGGAAGATGCGGGGGCAGCCGGGCTGTAGGCTCTCGGCATGCCCTTCGCCGAACCCGTGACGCTGCACGGCCTCCTCGTGACCCTCGAGCCGTTGTCGCGCGAGCACTGCACAGAGCTCGAGGACGCTGTGCGCGACGGCGAGCTGTGGAACCTCTGGTACACCTCGGTGCCTCGCCCCGAGGGCGTCGCGGCGGAGGTCGACCGCCGGCTCGCGCTCCAGGACGCCGGCAGCATGCTGCCCTTCGTCACGCGGCGCGTGACCGACGGCCGCGTCATCGGCATGACGACGTACATGAATATCGATGCCGCCAACCGCCGGGTCGAGATCGGCTCGACCTGGAACGCGCAGAGCGCCCACGGCACCGGCACCAACGCCGAGTCCAAGCTCCTCCTGCTCCGCCACGCGTTCGAGACCCTCGACTGCATCGCGGTGGAGTTCCGGACGCACTGGATGAACGCGCAGTCGAGGGCGGCCATCGAGCGGCTCGGCGCGAAGCAGGACGGAGTCCTCCGTAGCCACCAGATGATGCCCGACGGTTCGCTGCGCGACACCGTGGTCTACTCGGTGATCGCCTCCGAGTGGCCGATGGTCCGCAACGGCCTCGAACTGCGCCTCGCCCGGCGCTGACAGCCGGCGCCACGCACGACGACGACGGGGGCCGCCCGCCGTCGTCGTGCGTGGGTGAGGGGTGCTAGGGGAGCACGCGGTCGTTCACGAGCGCCTGGTAGTAGCCATAGCGGTAGCCGGAGGCGTTCGGGTGGAAGTCCTCGTTCGGGTCGGTGGAGCCATAGTTGATCCACTGGCCGGAGAACGAGCCGATCTCGTGGCCGTTGAACTCGTCGCGGACGTCCACGAAGGTGACGCCGTTCGCCGCCGCGGCGCTCTTGATCACGGCGTCGAGGGTGTCGATCGAGGCATTGAGCCGGCGCGGGAAGTCGCTGAAGAGGTAGATGCCGGTGAAGAACCGCGGGTAGCCGGCCGCGACGACCTTCGCCTTCGGGAACTTGGCCTTGACTGCCTTGTACGCGCCGGTGAGCTTCGTGGTCAGGTCGGCCTGCTCGGCGGTCGTGAGCGTCAGCAGGTCGCTGCAGGTCTGCGTGACTGTCCCGTTGGGGCAGGCCGTCGCGACCTGGTTGGAGCCGGCGTCGATCCCGCCGACCGTGAGGGTCACGAGGCCGACGGTGCTCGGGTCGACGGTCGTGGGGAGCGCGCTGAGCTGGGCCGGGATGTCGGCGGTCGACGCGCCCGAACAGGCCTGGTTGGTCTTCAGGTCCACGCGGGAGTTGAGGGTGTCGGCGAAGATCGGGTAGCTCGAGGTGGTGCTCCGGTAGCACGTCGTGTCGAAGTAGGGCCCGGCGCCCTGCCCCGCGGTGTAGGAGTCGCCGAGGGCCACGTACGCGACCGTGGTGGAGGGGGCCGGCTTGCCGCCCCCGGCCTTGGCGGCGCTTTGGACCGCACGGGCGACGCCAGTGTCCTGGTCGCCGGGCGGCGCCGCGGACGCCGGCATGATGCCTGCTCCGGCGGCGAGGCCGACCGCTGCGGCGAGCGCGAGGAGCCCCCGGGCGATGAAGCGTGGACTGTGGTTCGAGCGGCTCATGGTGTCCCCTTGCATGAAGTCATAGGCCTGTCCGGGCGTCCGGCACGTCCAACCGCGCCGCCCCCTCACCGTAGGTTGGCGGCGTTGAGGGCAGATAGGGCCGAACGGCACGCGTGGGCGCGGCGAGCCACACAGGAACGCACGACGACGGCGGGTGCGGCCGCCGTCGTCGTGCGCTGGGTGGTGTGTCGGTAAAGGGTCGGATCAACCCGCGGGTGCGGGCACTGGCAGGCCGAGCGCGGCGCCCACCAGAGGTGCGTAGCCGAGAAGATACCCGGCATCGTTGGGGTGCAGGGCGACGCCTTCGTCAGTCGGCGCGTGGATCCAAGGGTCGGCGGACGGCCAGCCGTGGCCGGAAAACGCTTCCGTGACCGAGACGAAGCGAACGCCGTTGCGAGCCGCGGCCGCCTCGATCGACTGGTTGAGCACATCCGCTCCGTTGTTCAGGGCTTGCGCGAGTTGCTGGAGGGCGGGGTTGCTGCCAAGGTTCTGAACTTCGAACAGGTGCGGGTACCCGGTCAACACGATCCGAGCGTTGGGTGTCCGAGCGCGGATCGCCGCGATCACACCCTCGAGCTTGTCGGGAAGAACCGTTGCCGCTGCCGTTGTCGACTCTGCAATCATTTGGCTGCACAGAGGTGAACCCTGCAGGCATGCGGCAGTGGTCTGGAGTGCGAGCACGTCATTGCCGCCCACCGTCACCGAGATGAGGCCAGTGTTCGGGGGGATGGTCTTCGCCTGCTTGAGCACGTCCTCCGTTGTTGCACTGCCGCACGCGATGTTCTTCTTGGCGCCGAGAAGGACGGGGTAGGCATCGTAGGTGCGGCCGCAGTCGGTGGCGTCAAGAACGGGATCATCGCCGCCCACCCCGGCCGCGAACGAGTCGCCTAGCGCGTAGTACCAGCCCGACTGTGGCGGTGCCGCCGAAGCCGGAAGGGCGCCGGCCCCCGCGACAAGTCCGACGGCGGCGAACAGGGCCGCCAGGACCCTTGCCGCCGGATGTGCTGTCCGTACAGGTGTGCTCACTTCTGCCTCCTTGCATGGAGCGAACGCCTGCGGACGCAGGCGGACCGGGTGCGGCCGTGCCCATACGCTACGGTGCGAGGTCGCCGGGCGGGTAGGGACCAACAGCACTGGCCCGAACATGACGAGACCCCGCGCCCGAACGGACGCGGGGCCGGACAGCGCTGCGGGTATCGGAAACGCTGCCAGTGTCAGCCGACGAACGGACGGACGGCGGGCACGTAGCCGTAGGTGTAGCCCTTCGAGGTCGGATGGAAGGCTGCGCCCGGGGTGAGGCCGGGCTCGTCGGGCCGGTGGATCCAAGAATCTGCGGATCCGATGCCGTGGCCGAGGAACCGCCACGTGACGTCCGCGTACAGCGCCCCGCTCTGCAGGGCCGTGCTGGCGATCGTGAGGTTGAGCTGGGCGGTTGCGGCGTTGATCTGGGCCGCAACCAGTCGCTGGCTCGCCGGGAGGCCCGCGACCGTGAACAGGAGCGGGTACCCCGTGAGCGTGATGACGGCGTTGGGCGCCTTGGCGCGGACCGCCGCGATCATGGGAGCGAGCTTGCCCGGGAGTGTCTGGAGATCCGCGGTCGACGCGGCGATCGCCGACTGGCAGGCGCCGGCATCGGGTCCGAGGCACACCTGCGCGACGTTTCCGGCTCCGACGTCGTTGGCTCCGACGGTGATGGTCACTCGCCTCAGCGATGGGTTGACGGCTGTCCCCACTTGGGCCGGGACATCACTCGTCGACGCCCCGAAGCACGCCGCATTCGTCCCGTTGAGCTGGGTCGAGTAGGCCTGCAGCGTCCTGAGGCATCCCGCGGGCCCGGTATAGTCCGTGCCCCCTGTGCCGGCGGCGACCGAGTCGCCGAGGCCGAAGTAGGTGGATGGCGTTGCGGCCGATGCGGGGACGGCCGAGATGCCGGCGACGAGGCCGAGGGCGGCGATGAGGGAAGGGAAGGCCCGCAGGAAGCGTGAGCGCGCGCTCGACGGCGGGGGGCTGGGGTGGGTCTGCATGGTGCGGCTCCTGGCGTGAGGCGCCCCGCCGTCGTCGTCCATCCCCCAGCCGGTGGACTGGCGCCGGAGAGGCTGACAGTCCTGACGTCCGCCATGGTAGGCCCGCGCCCGCTTGAGAAGAAGGCCCGGCGAGGGGTGAGAGCCGTGAGCGCCCTCGTGCACGGAAGGACGACCGTGTATCCTGAATCTATTACCGAACGGCCGGTCAGTAATTTGGCTGCGCCCCAGGCCCATCCACCGGAAGGATCCGTCGACGATGACCACTGCCCCGGAAGCACCCGCCAAGGACGCCGCTGCCGCCGCCGTCGTCCCGAGCTACGTCCGCGACTCGTGGTGGACGCCTGCCAGCGGCACGGACAGGACCGCTCGCGGAGCGGGCGCCGAGGTCCGCGACGCGAGCACGGGCGAGCTGCTCGCCGTCGTGAACGCCGACGGCCTCGACCTCGCCGGCATGGTCGAGTACGGCCGCACCGTGGGCCAGGCGGAGCTCGGCAAGTTCACGATCCACGAGCGCGCCCTCAAGCTCAAGGAGCTCGCGCAGTTCCTCAACGGCCACCGCGAGGAGCTCTACGAGCTCTCCTACAAGACCGGCGCCACCAAGATCGACTCGATGGTGGACATCGACGGCGGCATCGGCGTGCTCTTCACCTTCGGATCGAAGGGCCGCCGCGAGCTGCCCAACACGAATGTGATTGTCGAAGGGCCCATGGAGACCCTCTCCCGTGACGGCTCGTTCGTCGGCGAGCACATCTACACCCGCATCCCGGGCGTCGCCGTGCAGATCAACGCGTTCAACTTCCCGGTCTGGGGCATGCTCGAGAAGTTCGCCCCCGCATTCGTCGCCGGCGTCCCGACCATCGTCAAGCCCGCCACCCCGACCGGCTACGTCACCGAGGCGATGGTCCGCCTCATGGTCGAGTCCGGCATCCTCCCTGCCGGGTCGATCCAGCTCATCTCCGGCTCCGCCCGCTCGCTGCTGGACGAGCTGGACTACCGCGACCTGGTCTCCTTCACGGGCTCGGCCTCGACCGCGAACCTCCTCAAGTCCCACGACAACGTGGTCCACGGCGGGGTCCGATTCACCTCGGAGACCGATTCGCTCAACGCCGCGATCCTCGGTCCCGACGCCGTGAAGGGCACCCCGGAGTTCGACGCCTTCGTCAAGTCCGTGGTCACCGAGATGACGGTCAAGGCCGGCCAGAAGTGCACCGCCATCCGGCGCACCATCGTCCCGGCCGAGCTTGTGGACGACGTCGTTGCCGCCATCGGCGCGCGCGTCACCGAGCGCGTCGTCGTGGGTGATCCCCGTGCGGAAGGCGTCACCATGGGCGCCCTTGCCTCCGTGGACCAGCTCAACGACGTCCGCGACGCCGTCCAGTCCCTCGTCGACGCGGGCGGCCGGATCGCGTTCGGTTCCCTCGACGCTCCCGAGGTCGTCACGGCCAGCGGCGAGAAGGCCGTCGTGGCCGACGGCGCGTTCATGTCCCCGATCGTCCTGACGTGGGAGGACGCTCTCGCCCCGGCCCTCCATGGCAGGGAGGCGTTCGGCCCGGTTTCCTCGGTGGTCGGATACTCCTCCCTCAAGGAGGCCGTCGACCTCGCCGCGATGGGCTCGGGCTCGCTCGTGGCCTCTGTGTGCACCAACGACCCCTCCACGGCGCAGTACCTCGTCACCGAGATCGCCGCCCACCACGGCCGCGTGCTCGTCCTGAACCGGGAGGACGCCAAGACCTCGACCGGCCACGGCTCCCCGGTCCCGCACCTCGTCCACGGCGGCCCGGGCCGCGCGGGCGGCGGCGAGGAACTCGGCGGCATCCGCTCCGTCAAGCACCACATGCAGCGCACCGCCGTCCAGGGGTCGCCGAACATGCTCACCGCCGTGACGGGCGTCTGGCACACCGGCGCGGACCGCAACCTCGCGGATCCCGCCGACCCGTCGACGCACCCCTTCCGGAAGTCCCTCGAGACCCTCCGGATCGGCGACGCGATGCGATCCGAGCTGCGCGAGGTCACCCTCGAGGAGATCAGCAAGTTCGCCAACGAGACCGGCGACACGTTCTACGCCCACACCGATGCCGACGCCGCCCGCGCCGCCGGCGTGTTCCCGGGGATCGTGGCGCACGGCTACCTGCTCGTGAGCTGGGCCGCCGGCCTGTTCGTCTCCCCCGAGCCCGGCCCCGTGCTGCTGAACTACGGCCTCGAGAACCTGCGCTTCCTCAAGCCCGTCCCCGCCGGGGACTCCATCCGCGTGACCCTCACCGCGAAGGAGATCACCCCGCGCGTCACCGACGAGTACGGCGAGGTCCGCTGGGACGCCGTCCTGACGAACCAGGACGACGAGCTCATTGCGAACTACGACGTGCTCACGCTCGTCGCAAAGACGTGGCCGGGCCAGCAGGCCCCCCAGCACACGGTGGGCCAGGCCCTCTGAGGCTGAGGCAGCGACGGTGACGGCAGGGCCGGGGCACGTCCCCGGCCCTGCCGTCGTCTGCGGAATCTCCGGGCCGAACTCGCCCGTACGGGATTAAAATGGGCCCGTCAGTTACCCCTCGTGGAGGTGCGCCATGAATCTGGCGAGCAGACCGGCAACAACGATCCTGACGGTGGCCGACGAGGCCCGCGCCAAGGACTTCTACGAGGGAGCGCTGGGGCTCCCCGTCCGCGGGAAGGACCCGACCGGGATGATGATCCTCGGTCTGGACGGATCCGCATCACTGGGCCTCATGGTGGACCCGAACGCGGTCCACTCCGGCCACACCGCCCTGACCTTCGAAGTCGACGACATCGAGGGAGCCATGGCGGAACTCGAAGGGCGCGGTGTGCACTTCGAGGACTACGACCTGCCTGACCTGAAGACGGACGAGCATCACATCTTCAGCACCGAGGGCGAACGCGCCTCGTGGTTCGCGGATCCTGATGGCAACATCCTCTGCCTGCACCAGGGCGGGGCGGTCGAGTACAACATGTAGCGCTGGGCACTGCCTGCAGCGCTGCGACGCGCTCGACGGCGGCGGGCCGGGTACGCCACCCGACCCGCCGCCGTCGTGCGTCCTGAAGGAGGCCGGCCAATTGCCCTGCGCGCGCCTTCCGGCCACTCTGGATCCATGCACGACGACCTGCCCCCGGGGCTCCTGGACCTGCGCCGCCACCTGGCGCCCCTGGTTGATCCGCGGCCCTCGCCTGAGGGCTGGTGGGACGGGCCCCGGAGGTGGTGGGGAGGCCCGCTCGACGTCGAGGGGCTCGCGCTCGGGTCCGTCGGCGCCCTGATCGCAGCCCTCACAGCCCTGGACGGTGCCCAGGGCGCACGACGCCGCACGTCCACGACCGCTGCCGGCGTCGCGGCTTCCTTCGACTCCATCCGCCACCTCCGCGTCGACGGCCGGGCCCTGGACATCTGGGCGCCGATGTCCGGCTTCCATCCGACGGCGGACGGCTGGGTCCGCCTGCACGCGAACTACCCGCACCACGCCCAGCGGCTCCTCGCCGCGGTCGGCATCGCCTCCCCGGACCACCTCGGCGCCGCGCTGCTGGAGCAGTCCGCGCTCGACGTCGAGGCCACCGTCCGCGCCGCGGGCGGAGTCGCTGCCGCCGTCCGCACGCGGGGCGAGTGGGCGGCGTCGCCCGCGGGCCAGGCCGCGGCGGGCGAGCCGTGGGTGCGCTTCTCCCTCGCCGCAGCGGACCCGGTCCGGCCCCTCCCACAGACGGAGGCCGCGGGCCTCCCGCTCGCCGGCGTCCGGGTCCTGGACCTCACGCGCGTCATCGCGGGCCCGAGCGCCACACGCCTCCTCGGCGCCCTCGGCGCAGACGTGCTGCGCGTCGACCCGCCCCAGCATCCCGAGCTGCCCGACGCGCACCTCGACACGGACTTCGCCAAGCGCAGCGCAGTGGCTGACCTCCGGGAGGCCGAGCAGCTTCTCCGCGTCCGTGCGCTCGCGGGGGAGGCCGACGTGGTCTTCCTCGGCTACCGCCAGGCCGCGCTCGCGCGTTTCGGGCTGGACACGGACGCCCTGCGTGCGGACTTCCCGCACCTCGCCGTGGTCAGCCTGAACGCGTGGGGATGGGACGGGCCGTGGGCGGACGGGCGCGGCTTCGACAGCATCGTTCAGGCCGCCTGCGGGATCGCCCACGTGTACGGGACCCCGCCGAAGGAGGGCACGCACGACGGCGCGCAGCGGCCGCCGGGGTGGCGTCCCGGGGCGCTGCCGGTCCAGGCGCTCGACCACGCGACCGGGATGGGCATGGCCGCAGCGGCCGTCGGACTGCTGGCCGCGCGTGGCCGAGGGATCGCGGGCAGCGCCCGCCTGAGCCTCATCGGGACGGCCAACGAGCTGCTCGGTGCCGTGCCGCCGGAGGTCCCGGGAGCGCAGGCAGACCTGCCGGTGCCCCTGAACAGCGCGGAGTCTCCCTACGGGACGCTCGACTTCGTCCCGCCACCCCTCCTCCTCGACGGCGCACAGCTCGCCTACCCGCGGGTCCCGGGACGCTACGGCTCCTCGCCGCTGGCCTGGGGCACGGGGGCGTAGCCCTCCCGGGCGCGGCTCCTCAGCCCCGTACCGCCTTGGCGCGGCGCAGCCACCCGTCGATCCACCACGCGAGCTCCACGAGCACGATCCCCACGCCCGCGCATGCCAGCGCCGACCAGGTGTGCTGCCAGTTGCTCGGGTCCAGCTCGAAGACGGTCCGCGTGAACGGCAGGGCGAACATCGCGAACGAGGCCGCCATCATCACCGCGACGAGGCCGACCTTCCACCACGCGTACGGCCGCGCGACGATCGCGAGGACCCACAGGGCGATGGCGATCAGGGTGATGAGGGCTGACGTGCTGGCCTGGACCTGGGTGGTGCCGCCGGCGAGCACCGACGGTCGGACCATGAGGTACGAGGTGTAGCACGCCACGGCGATCACGACGCCGGCCGGGATGGCCATGCGCATGACTCGGCCCACGAACCCGGGACGGGCGCGGTCGTGGTTGGGGGCGAGCGAGAGGATGAAGGCCGGCACCCCGATCGTGAACCAGCCGGTGATGGTCACGTGGCGCGGCAGGAACGGATAGGGGAGGGCCTCGAGCCCGATGAGCCCAGGGATGCCCACCATGATGGCAAGGAGCACCGAGTAGACGGTCTTGGTCAGGAACAGGTTCGCGACCCGCTCGATGTTCCCGATGACCCGCCGCCCCTCGCCGACCACATGGGGGAGCGTTGCGAACCGGTTGTCGAGGAGGACGATCTGCGCGACGGCCCTCGCGGCAGGGCTCCCAGCGCCCATCGCGACGCCGATGTCCGCGTCCTTGAGCGCGAGGACGTCGTTGACGCCGTCGCCCGTCATGGCCACGGTGTGGCCGCGGGACTGGAGGGCCCGGACCATGCCGCGCTTCTGTGCGGGGCTCACCCGGCCGAACACGGTCCGCTCCTCGAGCGCCCCGGCCAGCCGCTCGTCGTCGTCGGGGAGGCGGCGCGCGTCCACGGGGGACTCGGCGCCGGGCAGGTCGAGCTGGGCCGCCACCGCGCCCACCGACGCCGCGTTGTCGCCCGAGATGACCTTGACCGTGACCTTCTGCGCGGCGAAGTAGTCGAGGGTGGGCCGGACGTCCTCACGCACCTTCTGCTCCAGCACCACGAGGGCGGCAGGCTCCAGACGGGGCACGACGCCGGCGGGCCCGGTTCCCGCGGCAGGATCGGCGGATCCCTGGCCCCCGGTCGCCGGTGCAGCGGCGGGGAGCGAGTCGGCGCGGGCAAGCAGCAGGACCCGCAGGCCGCGCGCACCCACCTCTTCGGCCTCATGGCGGGCCCCGGCGCCCTCGGGCAGCAGGATGTCCGGCGCGCCCAGCAGCCACGCGCCGTGCTCCGCGAAGCGCACGCCCCCGTACTTCCGGGCCGAAGAGAACGGGAGGGTCTCCTCGACCGTCCATCCGGGGGAGTCGGGGAACGCGTCGCGGATGGCCTGCATGCTCGCGTTCGGCCGCTTGTCCGCGGCGGCCAGCGCCGCGAGCGCGAGGCCCGGGTCGCCGTCGTCCGCCAGCAGCCGCATGTCGGCGAGCTCCATCGCATTCTCGGTCAGGGTTCCCGTCTTGTCCGCGCAGACGACGTCCACGCGGGCCAGCCCCTCGATCGCGGGGAGCTCGTTGACGAGGCAGTTGCGCCGGCCCAAGCGGACGACGCCGACCGCGAAGGCGATCGTCGTCATGAGGATGAGTCCCTCCGGGACCATCGGGACGAGGGCCGCGACCATGCCGCGCAGCGCGTCCGGCAGGTCCTCCTGGCCGGTGAGCTGGTTGTAGACCGAGAGGATGCCCGCAGGGATGAGCAGCCAGGTGATGACCTTGAGGATCGTGTTGATGCCGTTGCGCAGTTCCGAGTTCACGAGCGTGAACTTGCTCGCCTCCGCCTCGAGCTGCGCCGCGTACGCCTCGCGGCCCACCTTCGTGGCCCGGTAGAGGCCTGTCCCAGAGGATACGTAGGAGCCGGACAGGACGGGGCTTCCCGGGCCCTTCGGGATCGGGTCCGCCTCGCCGGTGAGGAGGGACTCGTCCAGTTCGAGCCCGTCGGCGGCGAGGACTTCGCCGTCGACCACCGCCTGGTCGCCGGGGCCGAGCTCGATCACGTCGTCGAGCACGATCTCGTGGGGCGGGATCTGCGCGGTGCGGCCGTCGCGGCGAACGTGCGGGTGCGCCTGGCCCACGATGGCCAGCCGGTCCAGGGTGCGCTTGGCGCGGAGCTCCTGGACGATGCCCACGATCGAGTTGGCGACGATGAGCCCGGCGAACATGCCGTCGAGGATGTGCCCGGTGGAGAAGATGATCACCGCGAGAACGGCGAAGATCGCGTTGATGCGCGTGAAGACGTTCGAGCGGACGATCTCCCACGTGCTGCGGCTCGCGCGCGGGGGCACGTCGTTCGTGGCGCCGTCGGCGACCCGCCGGGCGACCTCGACGGCGCTGAGGCCGGATTCGCCCCCGGTCGTCGTCGTCCCGACGCCTGCTTCAGAGCCCACACGACAACCTTAGTGCCGCCGCGCGCGGGTGCGTCAGCCTCGGCTCAGGCCTGCGGTGCCCAGACCTCGATCCACAGCGGATTGCCGGCCGTCGCGGCGCGCGAGACGGGGGTGAGGCCGCCGTCGTCGCCGATCCGGTAGGCCGTCAGGTGGTCGGAGCGCTCACCGCAGGCGAGGAGGAAGCGGCCGGAGGGGTCGACGGCGATTCCGCGCGGCTGCGTCTCCGTCGGGGTGTGGCCGAGGAACGCGAGCCGGCCGTCGCCGTCGACCGTGAACCGCGCGATGGTGCTCGTGGAGCGCTCCGTCGCGAAGAGGAACCGGCCGTCCGGGGTGAGGCGGAGGTCCGCGCACCACACGACGTCGGGGCCGGGGTCCGGGTTGCCCGTGGAGCGGATCGAGCCGGGGCCCAGGCCCAGGCCCTCGACCGCCGAGATGCGCTGCAGGAGCGTGAGCGCGCCGGTGGCGGCGTCGCGCGCGTAGACGGTCACGTCGCCCGAGAGCTCGTGCAGGGCATAGGCGCGGTCGGCCGCCGCGTTGAAGCGGAGGTGCCGCGGCCCCGATCCGGGCTGCTCGGCCACCTGCCCGTCGGGACGCACGACGCCGCGCCCCGCCTTGCCGGCCGAGCCTCGGCCGGGTGCGGCGTCCAGGGCGAACCACGAGATGCGGTCCTCGCCGAGGGATGCGGCGTAGACGAAGCGGCCGTCCGGGCTGGGGACGGCGGAGTGGGTGTTGCGCCCTGACTGGTACTCGACCGCATCCCCGGGCCGTCCCGGCACCGGGTACGCCACCATGAGGCCCTCGTGGTAGGACGCGCTGAAGATCCTCCCGCCTCCGGGCGCGAGCGAGATGAAGCACGTGCTCGCCGGGACCTCCCGGGCGGAGCGGCGCGTGGCGGCGCCGGTCGCGGGATTCAGGGCCAGGGCGACCGTGCGCCGCGGATCGGCGTTGAGGCCCGCGTAGAGGGTGGCGGCGGAGCCACCCGGGCCGGCCGGGTCGAGGGCGAGGGCCGAGACGCGGGGGAGGCCCTCGGCGCGGGAGAGGTGCTCGAGCGCACCTGTCTCCTGGTCGAGGGACAGCGTGTCGACGGCCCCTCCGGTCTGGCAGGCCACGAAGACATAGGCAGTGGGCATCGCTACTCCTCAGCGTCGTCGAGCCAGCCGGCCGCGCGGAACATCCGCTCGTAGATCCGGCGGATGGTGGGCTCCTTGTGTCGGTTGTAGTCCATGACGACCTGCTCGCCTGCCGCGCTCGCCGCCGCGAGCTTCGCGTCCCGGTACTCGGCGCGGTCCGCCGGGGTGGCTCGCAGCCAGTCGCGGAACATGCGGTGGCGTTCGGTCTCGGGACAGCGCGGGCCGAAGACGTGGAGGTTGACCGCAGGCTCTTCGGCGGGATCCGCACGGACCAGGCAGCGGTGCTCGTGCCACTCGGGCTCGCGCACGCGGAGCCGGTACCCCGCCGCTTCGAGAGCCGGCACGTAGTCGGCCTCGCGCTCGGGGTGCGCCACGGTGAGGTCGACGTCGATCACCGGCTTCGCGGGCAGGCCGGGCACCGAGGTGGATCCGACGTGCTCGATGACGAGGGCATGGTCGCCGAGGGCGGCGCGGATCCCGGCGGCGACGGCCTCGAACTGCGCCGGCCACGCGGCGTCGTACTCCACTACCCGCACCGGCGCGGCCACCGGAGGCGGCCCCACCCAGGGGTCCGCGCCGGGGGCCGGCTCGTGGTGGTGCATGACTGCGGCCCGCCATTCGTGCTCGGTGAACCCGGCGTGGCTGTTGGGGGATGGCATGGGCCCACGCTAGCAGCGGGCCAGCGAGGGGGCCCGGAGATGAGTCCTACCGGTCTTCAGAGGCCGAGGGTGGTGAGGATGGGGAGGTGGTTGCGGGTGGTGTCGCGGGCGTGTTGGGCGGTGGGGGCGGCGAGGGCGAGGGTGGCGAGGTGCTGGGCTTGGGGGAGGGTGATGGTTTCCAGGACCTTGTTCACGGCGG
>NZ_CP022463.1:2778161-2789757 GCF_002224485.1 Sinomonas sp. R1AF57 | reverse complement strand
TCCTCGGCGACGGCGAGATGGACGAGCCCGAGTCCCGCGGCCTGCTCCAGCTCGCCGCCAACGAGAACCTGGACAACCTCACCTTCGTGGTCAACTGCAACCTGCAGCGCCTCGACGGCCCGGTGCGCGGCAACGGGAAGGTCATGCAGGAGCTCGAGGCGTTCTTCCGCGGCGCTGGCTGGAACGTCATCAAGGTCGTCTGGGGCCGCGAGTGGGACTCGCTCCTGTCCAAGGACCGCGAGGGGCACCTCGTGCGCATCATGAACGAGACCCCCGACGGCGACTACCAGACCTACAAGGCGGAGAACGGCGCGTTCGTGAGGGACCACTTCTTCGGCAAGTCGCCGGAGACGAAGGAACTCGTCGCGGACCTCACGGACGAGCAGATCTGGAACCTCAAGCGCGGCGGCCACGACTACCACAAGGTCTACGCGGCCTACCGGGCGGCCGTCGAGCACAAGGGACAGCCCACCGTCATCCTCGCCAAGACTGTCAAGGGGTACGGCCTGGGTCCGCACTTCGAGGGCCGCAACGCGACCCACCAGATGAAGAAGATGACCCTGCAGGACCTCAAGGACTTCCGCGACCACCTGCGGATCCCGATCACGGACGAGCAGCTCGAGGCGAACCCCTACGAGCCGCCGTACTACCACCCTGGCCCCGACGCCCCGGAGATCCGCTACCTCCTCGCCCGCCGGGGCGAGCTCGGCGGGTCGGTGCCGCAGCGGCGCAAGGAGCACCGCGCCGTCGCGCTGCCCTCCGAGAAGGCCTACGAGATCGCCAAGCGCGGCTCCGGGAAGCAGCAGGCGGCCACGACGATGTCCTTCGTCCGCCTGCTCAAGGACGTCATGCGGGACAAGGAGTTCGGCTCCCGGATCGTGCCGATCGTCCCGGACGAGAGCCGGACCTTCGGCATGGACGCGTTCTTCCCGACCGCGAAGATCTACAACCCGAAGGGCCAGAACTACCTCTCGGTGGACCGGGACCTCGTGCTCGCGTACAAGGAGTCCCCTGCCGGCCAGCTCATCCACCCCGGCATCAACGAGGCCGGCGCGGTGGCGGCGTTCACAGCGGCCGGCACCTCCTATGCGACCCACGGCGAGCCGCTCGTGCCCGTCTACGTGTTCTACTCGATGTTCGGCTTCCAGCGCACCGGCGACTCCTTCTGGGCCGCGGCGGACCAGATGGCCCGGGGGTTCGTCATCGGCGCGACGGCCGGTCGGACCACGCTCACGGGCGAGGGACTCCAGCACGCGGACGGGCACTCCCCGCTCCTGGCCTCGACGAACCCCGCGGTCGTCGCGTACGACCCCGCCTTCGGGTACGAGATCGGGCACATCGTGCGCGCGGGCCTCGAGCGGATGTACGGGGGCGCCCATGAGGACCCCAACGTCATGTACTACCTCACCGTCTACAACGAGCCGATCGTCCAGCCCGCGGAACCGGCGGGCCTCGATGTCGACTCGCTGCTGCGCGGGATGTACCGGCTTCCGCTGCCCGCCCCCGGCGAGGGCGGCGACACCGCCGCGGACGACGCTGGTTCCGCATTCACCCGACTCGGTGCCGACGCTCCCCGGGCGCAGGTGCTCGCCTCGGGCGTCGCGGTGCCGTGGGCGCTCGAGGCCCGGCAGATCCTCGCCGAGGACTGGGGCGTGGCCGCGGACGTGTGGAGCGTGACGAGCTGGACCGAGCTGCGCCGGGAGGGCCTCGCCGCCGAGGAGCAGGCGTTCCTCCACCCGGAGCTCGAGGCCCCCGTTCCCTTCGTGACCCGGCAGCTCGCAACAACGTCCGGACCCGTGGTGGCGGTGAGCGACTACATGAAGGCCGTCCCGGACCAGATCCGCCAGTTCGTCCCCCGCGACTACGCCGTGCTCGGCGCGGACGGCTTCGGCTTCTCCGACACCCGCGCGGCCGCCCGGCGATTCTTCAAGATCGACGCGCACTCCGTCGTGGTGCGCACGCTCCAGGAGCTCGCCCGCCGCGGCGAGGTTCCCGCGGGGGCGCCGCGCGAGGCGATCGAGAAGTACCGCCTGCTCGACGTCAACGCGGGCACGACAGGGAACGCCGGCGGCGACGCATAGCGTCCGGTCCCAGGCAGCGGCCCTCCTCCCCGAGCGGGAGGAGGGCCGCTGCCGCATCAGCACGCCGCCTCCCGGGATTCACCACCCCGGGTTCACCGCTCCTGCACGGGGGTAGTGCCTCTGGAGACTTGTGGCGCGAGGGAGGAGGACCTGTGAGACGGGCGCTGAAGAACAACGGACTGCTGCTGGCCAATCTGGCCCTGTTCCTCATGTTCCTGGTGGGCATGGCCCTCACCGGCTGGAACACGTACAACGAGGACCAGGCGGCGCACGGCGAGGCGCTGGTGGGCCTCTGGGGATATCTCGGGACGGGCGCCTTCATGGAGGCCGTCTTCGAGAACTGGGAATCGGAGTTCCTCCAGATGGCCATGTACGTGGTCCTCACCGCCTGGCTGTTCCAGCGGGGGTCGGCGGAGTCGAAGCCTGTGGGCACGGCTGCCGCGCAGGACCAAAACCCGCGGTCAGCGGAGGTCACCGCCCAGACGCCGTGGCCCGTCCGGAGGGGCGGATGGGTGCGGGCACTGTACGAGCATTCGCTCTCGGCCCTCTTCTTCATCCTGTTCGCCGCATCGTTCGCGCTGCACGCGCTCGGAGGCGCGGAGGAGTACAGCTCGGAGCAGCTGGCGCACGGGCAGCCTGCCGTCACGGTGTGGGAGTACCTCGGCACGAGCCAGTTCTGGTTCGAGTCGTTCCAGAACTGGCAGAGCGAGTTCCTGGCAGTGGCCGTGATCGTGGGCGGCTCGGTGTTCCTCCGCGAGCGCGGCTCGGCCGAGTCGAAGCCCGTCGCCGAGCCGCACTACTCCACGGGTGCGTGAGGGCTGGGGCCGCGAGGTCCCCTACGGGTGCCTGAGCTCGCGGCCGCCCCCGCCGAGGCGCACGAGCGCCCGCACGAACGCGACCAGCTGGGCGATCAGCCCGATGACCGCGCCCACGACGGCGACCACCAGGACGATGCGCACCACGAGGGCCCAGTCGAAGGAGCCGTCCCCGAAGTCGAAGGGGAACGCGTCCCACACGCGCAATGTCGCGAGGAGGCCGAAGACGAGCACGACCATTTCCCCGAGCGCCCGGATCGCCGGCGACCCGACGAGCAGGTAGACAGCGTTGGCCACCAGGCCCGCGATCCACGCGGCGTTGACCGCATCCATGACCCTCGTCGTGCTCGGCGTCAGGAACGGCACCGACCACCAACCCGGCCACACGTTGGCCGCATAGAGCAGCACGCCGTTGACGATGATGCCCGGCACCGCCCCGGCGCGGACCGATGCGGCCGACTCACTCCGTGCCATGGGTCCATCAGACCGCACACGCCCGGGCTGAGGGCAGAGGCTTTCGTCCCTCGCCTCCCGGAGGCGATCTGCGAGCGGCTGGAGCGTCGGGGGTCAGCGGGCGGTGAACCAGCCGAGGAGCGGAATGCGGCCGAGCCACGAGCGACGTTCCGCCCGTGCGCGGTCGTGCCGGTCCGGCTGGATCGCGAAGTCGGGGTCGACGTTCGTGACCTTCGGGATGTAGCTCTCCCTCGGCGCAGACGCCAGGACCGGCGCTTCCTGCGCGGTGCTTGCTTTCGCGGACATCGACTTCCCCTTTCGTGCAGTGAGATCGCGGTAATTTATCGTATTGTGGAAACATCTTCTTGTTATATGAAATCTTACGGGTATACCACCTCGTGGGTCAAGGGTTCGTCGCAGGGGCCTCCGGCGTCACGCGGTGACGGGATCCGGCCGTGCCGGTAACGGCCGGCCCGCCTCCCGGAGGGCCAGATAGATCCGGTCGCGGGTGAGGGGCAGCTCGGTGAACCGGATCCCGGTGGCGGCCCGGAGCGCGTTCGCGAGGGCGGGCGCCACGGGGTTGAAGGGGCTCTCGCTCATGGACTTGGCGCCGAACGGGCCGAGGGCGTCGGCGGTCTGGGCGAAGTAGACCTCGCTGCGGGGCACGTCGGCGAACGTGGGGACGTGGTACTGGCGCAGGATGTCGGTCGTGACGCGGCCCGTCCCGTCGATCCGCACGTTCTCCCACAGCGCCGCTCCGAGCGCCTGGGCGATGCCGCCCTCGACCTGTCCCCGGCACTGCCGCGGGTTCACGACGACGCCGGCGTCCGCTGCCTGGACGCTCTGGAGGATCTGCAGTTCCCCCGTTCCCCGGTGCACCGCGACACGGAACCCGTGGACGTTGAACGCCACAGAGCGCGGCGTCCCGCCCCAGCGGCCCTCGGCCTCGAGGACGACGCCGCGCCGGCTCGCCTCGGCGGCGATGGCGACCAGACCGCCGTCGCGCGCGGGGAGCGGCAGACGAGCCTCCGCCGCGAAGGCGCGGATCCGCCGCGCGAGCTCCTCGGCGGCGGCAAGCGTGGCCTTGCCCGCCACGACGGTGCCCGTCGAGCCGAAGGCGCCGGTGTCATGGTCGGTGAGCGCGGTGTCGGCGTTGCGGAGGACGATGTCCGCCGCCGCGATCCCGAGCCCTGCGAGCGCGGTGGCCGCGAGCTGGACGTGGACGGTGCTCGTGCCGTTGCCGAATTCGGCGGTCCCGACGTCGAGCGCCACGCGCCCGTCGGCGAGGACCGCGATCCTCGAGTGGGCGTGGTGGCCGCGCGGCGGGACCGTGTCGATCATGGACAGCGCGGTGCCCTCGCCCACGAGCCAGTCGGGACCGAGCTCTCGGGTCTCCCGCGCACGGCCGCGCCTGAGGGCCTTCGTCACGAGGTCCACGCACTGGTCCAGTCCGTAGGAGCCGTACAGCACGTCCTCCTCGGGCTCCGCGTGCGAGGCGATCATGGGGTCGCCCCGCCGCACCATCGTGCGGCGGCGGAACTGGAGGGGGTCCATGCCGATGCCGGCAGCCAGCTCGTCGATGGCCGACTCGACCGCGAAGACCGTCTGGCTCAGGCCGTAGCCCCGGAAGGCGCCGGCGGGGACGGTGTGCGTGTAGACCGCGCGGGCGTCGATCCGCTTGTTCGCGCACCGGTACACGGACACAGACTCGTTGCAGCCGTGGAACATGACGCCCGGGCCGTGGTTGCCGTAGGCGCCGGTGTCGGTCACGACGTCGAGCGCGAGCGCGGTCAGGGTCCCGTCGCGGCGTGCCCCCGCGCGGACGCGGATCTCGAACGGGTGCCGTGTGGTGGTGGCCTGGAACTGCTCCGCCCGGGTGAGCTCGAGCTGGACCGGTCGGCCGAGGCGCAGCGCCGCGAGCGCGGCCACGTCCTCGGTGAGCACCTCCTGCTTGCCGCCGAACCCCCCGCCCACGCGCCCCGTCACCACCCGGACACGCTCGCGTGCCAGGCCGAACAGGCGGGCGAGGCTGCGCTGGACGAGGAAGGGCACCTGGGTCGAGGACCGCACCACGAGCGCGCCGCCGTCGCGGGGGTCCCCCTCGGTCCAGGCGATCGCGCAGTGCGTCTCGAGCGCGACGTGCTGCACGCGCTGGGTCCGGAACGTGTTCTCGTACACGACATCCGCCCCGGCCAGGCCCGCCTCGACGTCGCCGACCTCCGAGTGCAGCTCCGCGACCGTGTTCCTCGCCGGGTCCGCGATGCCGCTTGCCGCGGCGTCCTTGTCGCCGTGGACCAGCGGGGCACCCGGGGCGAGGGCGGCGCCGGCGGTGAGGACGGGGGGCAGCACCTCGTAGTCGACGACGACGGCGCGCACCCCCGCCTCCGCCGCCGCCACCGTCTCGCCCACGACCGCCGCCACGCGCTGCCCGACGAACCGGACCGTCGTGTCGAAGAGGCGGGTGTCGGCCGGGTCGTCGGTCTCGAGCTCGTGCTGCGCGGTCGAGTAGAGGACATCGGGGGCATCCTCGTGCGTGAGGACCGCGAGCACGCCGGGGACGGCGAACGCCGGGGCCGCATCGATCGAGCGGATCCGGGCGTGCGCGTGGGGCGAGCGGACGAGCTTGAGGTGCGCCAGCCCTGCCGCCCCTCGGGGGACCTCGGCGTCGGTGACGTCGAGCGTGTACCTCTCGGCGCCCGTGACGATGCGCCGACCCGCGGGCGCCGGAACGTCCTCGCCCACGGCGCCGCGGTCAGGCCGGGCCGGGGCTGTCGCGTCTGCGCTTCCCAGCACGGCCCGCCCGATCGCGGCGTAGCCGGTGCAGCGGCACAGGTTGCCCTTGAGGTTCCGGGGCAGGTCGGCGAGCTGCGCGTCGTCGAACGTCGCGGCCGTCATGACCATGCCCGCGGTGCAGAAGCCGCACTGGAACCCCTGGGCGTCGAGGAACCGTCCCTGCATGGGGTGGAGCCCCTCGCCCGGGCCGCGGCCGTGCCCCGGGCAGGCCGCGGCGAGGCCCTCGATCGTCGTGACCGCTCGCCCCTCGGCGCGCATGGCGGGGTAGATGCAGGAGTGGACCGGGAGGCCGTCGACATGGACGGTGCAGGCGCCGCAGTCGCCGGCGTCGCAGCCCTTCTTCACGCCGAGGGCTCCCTGCTCGCGCAGGAAGGTCCGCAGGCACTGCCCGGGACGGGGCGCCGCAGCGGCGGGGACCCCGTTGACCTCGATCGCGGGGTGTTCGGCAGCGGTGTTCTCGTCGGTCACGTCAGGCTCCTTCGGCGAGGTTCGGGATGTCGCTGCACAGCTCGAGCCGGAGCTCCTCGGCGAGCCGGTAGGTCATGTCGCGGCGCCACGCGGGGTCGCCGTGGATGTCGTCGTGGTAGAGGCCGGCCGGGATGGCGGCATCGATCGCGGAGGCGAGCTGGCCGGCGTCGGGCGTCCCGGCAGCAGCGGGGAAGCGCAGCTGGACTGGCCGCTTCGTCGAGGCCGTGACGGTGAGGACAAAGGCATCGTCCGGATCCCGCCTCCCGATGAGCAGCACGCCTGACCGGCCCAGGTTGCTGAGCGAGAGGCGGCGGAACGCGGTCCGCGCGCGCAGGGCATGGGCCGGTAGCCGGACCGAGCGGATGAGCTCGCCCGGGGCGAGGTCGTTGCGGCCGTCGCCGGTCACAAGCTCGACGACCGGCACCTCCCGGACCGTGCCGCCCGGCCCCCAGAGGGCGGCCACGCCGTCGAGCCCCGCGCAGAGCGAGGTCATCGGGCCTGCCGGCAGCGAAGTGGCGATGTTGCCGCCCACGGTCGAGAGGTTCCAGATCTTGAACGAGGCCACGAAGGCGTCGCAGCACGGGCGCACGACGCCAAGCCCGGGCCACCGCGCAGTGGTCGCCGCGGAGGGGTCCCCCAGCTCCCACAGCCGGGCGACCGTGCAGGTCGAGGCGAGGGTGATCCCGCCGTCGTCCTCGGTCACGGGCTCCCAGCCGGCGCTCGTGAGGTCCAGGAGGCGGCGGAGCGTCTGGCTCCCGTAGGAGAAGAGGACGGTCCCGCCCGCGAGCCAGGCGTCGCCCTCGCGCCATGCGTCGGGGTCCGCGGTCGGGACGTAGGCCTCGATGGTGTTCAGGTCCACGGGGAGACCACCTCCTCCCCCTCCCGTCTGGGGGTCACCTCCTGGGGGTCAGGTGCGGCGGGGCGGGCCGCGTGGACGTGGCCGCGACGGTCGCGCAGGGGCCCGCAGCCCGCGCCGGGGTGGCGGGCGGCCACGAGCTCGGCCAGGATCGCCACGGCGACCTCCGCGGGCGCCACGGCCCCGAGATCGAGGCCGATCGGCGAGCGCAGCCTGCCCAGGTCCACGGGCCCGTGGCCGGCTTCGAGGAGGGCGGCGATGCGCTGCTCGTGGCTGCGCCGGGAGCCCATCGCCCCCACGTAGGCGAGGTCCAGGCGCAGTGCTGCGTCCAGGAGCGGGATGTCGAACTTGGGATCATGGCTCAGGACGGCGACGGCGGTCCGCGCGTCGAGGCGCCCGGCACGGGCCTCCGCGACGAGGTACTCGTGCGGCCGCGCGACGGCGATCTCGTCCGCGCAGGCGAAGCGCTCCTGGGCGGCGAAGGCGGGCCGCGCATCGACGAGCGTCACCCGGTACCCGAGGAGCCGCGCGGCGGGGACGAGGGCGGCGCCGAAGTCGTTCGCGC
Organism: Sinomonas sp. R1AF57; assembly: GCF_002224485.1. Taxonomy (GTDB): domain Bacteria; phylum Actinomycetota; class Actinomycetes; order Actinomycetales; family Micrococcaceae; genus Sinomonas; species Sinomonas flava. The sequence goes on along the minus strand of NZ_CP022463.1, from coordinate 2,781,726 downwards.
CCACCACCATGAACCGGGGCGCCGGCAGCCGGGACTCGACCAGGAGCCTCACCACCCCGCCGAGGTCACCCCGTCTGACGCCGACGTCACCCCGTCCATCCAGCTCCCGGAGCTCGCACGCACCCTCCGTCGCCACGGCCACCACGGCCGAGCTCCCCCGGCCCACGATCGGCTCGACGAGGGCAGCCGCCCGCGCGGCCATCTGCGGGGCGCCGGGGAACAGCGTCTCCAGCGCCGTGGCGAGCGCCTCTCCTCCGGCGCACTCGGCCGGCCCCAGCAGCGCGAGCCCGCCAGCGCCGTCGTGCGTGGGGTCGAGCCGGCGCACGACGGCGCACGGGACGCCCGGAGCGGAAGCCGCACCGCCGGCGTCGTGCGCGGCAAGCGAGGCGAGCACCTCTGCCGGAAGCGGCGCGATATGCACCTCGACTTCCCCGCCGCAGGTGAGGCCGACGGCGAACGCGTCCTCCGCGCTGTACCCGAACCGTGCGCTGGCGGCGGCACCCGATTCGAGGACGTCGAGGGCCGCGGCGACCACGGCCCCCTCGACGCATCCCCCGGAAAGGCTCCCGAGGACATGGGGCGCGGGCGTCCCGGATGCTACGAGCATGGACGTCCCGACGGGGCGCGGAACGGACCCGGACGCGCCGACGACGGTCGCGACCGCGCACGGGTCGCCGCGCAGTGCGGGCTGCCATGTGGGCAGTGCTGACAGGAGCTCGATCATCGCTCCCCCTTTCCCGGCGCGTGAGGCCGGACTCCCCCGGCACGAGGCCGGGGACAGCGTGTAGGTCAATGGTGCGCCCGCGGGCTCCCGGCGCGTCACCTCCGGGAGTCCGCGGGCGCGGTCTGATGCGGGGCCTTGACTCCTCGCCCCTCAGGCGTTGGCCCTCAGGCGCTGCCCCTCAGGCGCCGAGGAGCGCGCTGAGGGGCCCGCGGACGAAGTACACGACGAACCCTGCCGCGACGGCCCACAGGAGCGGGTGCACCTTGCGGGCCTTGCCGGTCGCGGCCTTCACAAGCGCCCAGGTCACGAAGCCCACCCCGATGCCGTTGGCAATCGAGTATGTGAGCGGCATCGTGACGATCGTGAGGAACGCCGGCAGGGCCACGTGGAACTTGCGGAAGTCGATCTCGCGGATCTGGGCAGCCATCATCGCTCCCACGACGACGAGCGCGGCCGAGGCGACCTCGAGCGGCACCACTGACGTGAGCGGGGTGAGGAACATGGCCCCGAGGAACAGGCCGCCCGTCACAACCGAGGCGAGGCCGGTGCGGGCGCCCTCGCCGATGCCGGCTGCCGAGTCGACATACACGGTGTTGGACGAGCCCGACGCCGCCCCGCCCACCACCGCGCCGAAGCCCTCGATCACGAAGGCGCTCTTGAGCCGGGGGAACGTCCCGTCCTTGTGCGCAAGGCCCGCACCCTTGGCCAGGCCCGTCATGGTGCCCATCGCGTCGAAGAAGTTCGTGAACACGAGGGTGAAGACGAGCGTGGCCGCGGCGAGGATGCCGATGCGCCCGAAGGCCCCGAAGAGGTCGAACTGGCCGACGAGCGAGAGGTCGGGGGCCGCGACGAGCTGCCCCGCCAGGACCGGGGTATTCAGGTGCCAGCCGTCCGGGTTGTCCGGGCCGGCCGCGCCGAGGTGCCAGACGGCCTCGACTGCGACGGCGATGACGGTGGTGGCGACGATGCCGATCAGGAGCCCGCCCTGGACCTTCCGCGCAACGAGAATGCCCATGAGCAGGAGCCCGACGACGAACACGAGCGTGGGCAGGGTGGTGATGGATCCGTCGTGGCCCAGCTGGACCGGGGGGCCGGCGGGCGTGCGGCGGACGAAGCCCGAGCCGACGAAGCCGATGAACGCGATGAACAGGCCGATGCCGACCGTGATCGCGGCCTTGAGCTCGCGCGGGACGGCCCGGAAGATGGCGGTCCGCGCCCCGGTGATGCCGAACAGGACGATGAGGACGCCGTTGATCACCACGAGGCCCATCGCCTCGGGCCAGGTCACGTCCTTCACCATGGCGACGGCAAGGAATGAGTTGATGCCCAGCCCCGCGGCGAGGCCGAACGGGAGGTTCGCGACGACGCCGAACACGATCGTCAGCACCCCGGCCGTGAGCCCCGTGACGGCGCCGACCTGGGCTGCGGGCAGGAATCCGCCCGCCACGTCGGTGGCGGCCGAGTCCGCGCTGTAGCCGCCGAGGATGAGCGGGTTCAGGATCACGATGTACGCCATCGTGAAGAAGGTGACGAGTCCGCCGCGCACCTCGCGGGAGACCGTTGAGCCGCGGTCGCTGATGTGGAAGAAGCGGTCTACCGCCCGGGGCCCACGACGCCGGGCCTCGCGCGGGGTGCCCTCGGACGCCTGGGCGGGGGGCGGCGTCGTGCGCTGGGTGTCGTGGGCGAGCCCGGTGAGAGTCTGCTCGATGCTCATGGCAGCCGCCTCAGTACTCGATGCGCCCGGCGAACTCCGCCCAGCGCTCGAACGGGGCGGTGCGGCTGATGCCCGCCGGCTCGACCGCCGCGACGGGCATGCTGCGCTGCTCCACGGGGGTGTCGAAGTAGTCGTAGAAGGCTGCGTCGTCGAAGCCGGCTGCGGCGGCGTCGTGCCGGCCGGCAGCGTAGAAGACCTTCTGGATCCTGGCCCAGAGCGCCGAGGCGAGGCACATGGGGCACGGCTCGCAGCTCGAGTAGAGGACGGCGCCTGTGAGGTCGAAAGTGCCGAGCTCGCGGCAGGCGGTGCGGATGGCCATGACCTCGGCGTGGGCCGTGGGGTCGTTGTTGGCGGTGACGCGGTTGGCGCCGTCGAAGATCTGGCCGTCCGCGGTGACGACGACTGCTCCGAACGGGCCGCCGGCGTCGAGGACATTCTGGGCGGCCAGCTGGACCGCACGGGCAAGGTGCAGGCGGCCGGCGTCCGTGATCGTCCGCTGGGGCTGGGTGGTGGTCATGGGGGACTCCCTCGCTTGGGGAAGCCCGGTCCTGCGGAGCACGGGGCGCTGCCGACGACCAGACTTCCTGTGGCATGTGCTGTGAGGTTGCCTGGTAGATAGCGCCCGGAATCCGAGGGGTCGGATGGTGCGGGTGCCCGCCGTGACTCATTGAGCGTAGCAGGGGCGTGTGACCGACGCCATAGGTTGTGGGACTTTTTGGAATTCGGATTCCGCACCGCGGAACCGCGGAACCCCCCCCCGTCTCGGGTACGCCAGATCGCGCCCCACTCCGTGTGATGTCTCGTGAGTTCGTGGACGGTTCATGTCTCAGGTGAGTGTGGACTTTTCGTGTCTCAGGAGTCCGTGGACGGTTGGTCCGGTGCAGGACGCTTGAGGCCGCTGCGCGGGACGAATCTGGTGCCTCGGGGCGGTCGTGGGTGGGAGAGGATCTCGGTGCCTTCCTCGTCGTAGAAGGCGATGGTGCGGTGGTCGTGCAGAACACGGACTTCCTTGCCGGCCCACGCGGCGCCGAGGAGGAAGTGGCAGTTGAAGACCGTGACGACGCCCTTGGGGCGGCTGCCGGTGCGGATGGTGGCCTCGCGCCCGTTCAGGGCGTCGGCGGTGGGCT
>NZ_CP022463.1:2493989-2778061 GCF_002224485.1 Sinomonas sp. R1AF57 | reverse complement strand
CGGTCCTTCAGCGCCGCCTGCACGGCCTTGGACGCGGACCGGATCCGCTCCGCCTCCACCACCGCGTCCTGCCCCGGAACCGGCCCCGGACCCGGCTCGGACACCGGCGCCGGCATCTGCAGCACCGGCCCCACAACCCGCCCCGGAGTCACACCGACACCGTGAAACTGCTCCATGATTCGAGATCCTTTCGTGGGGGTAGGGGGGCACGCGACGGGGCCACCCGAAAAGTGTCCTGCGTTACCCTAGCCGCTATAGCACTGCTATACAAGAGGCGGAAGTGATCCAGTTCACACGAGCGGCAGCCGAACGAAGTGCTGCGTCGCGCAGTGATGCAGCTCACTCCCATGTCTTGTATAGCGTTGCTATATCCACTACGCTAGCGGCCATGCGCCAACGAGGTTCGGGAGTCGCGGGTGACCCCGAGGAGACGAAGGGGGACGTTCCCTCTCCCCGTGAGCGGCTCATCCAGGCCGCCATGGACCTCGTCGCATCGTCGGACGGGGCCCCGGTCTCGACCCGGCAGATCACCGAGCTCGCCCGGGTCACGGCGCCCACGCTGTACCACCACTTCGGCGACAAGGACGGGCTCATGGAAGCCGTGGTGGCTCGGGGCTTCGAGGAGTTCGTCCAGAGCGAGGGCAGCATCGAGCGCTCGGACGTGCCGATCCAGGACGTCAAGAGGCTCTGGGACGTGCACGTCCAGTTCGGCGTCACCCACGCCCAGCTGTACATGCTGATGTTCGGGACCAGCGGCCCCACCCGCCGCCCCGTCGTCGTCACCGAGGCCGAGCGGCTCCTCGAGAGGGAGCTCAACCGGCTCGCCGCCTCCGGGCAGCTCGCCGTGCCTCCGCTCGAGGCGGCGAGGGCGATCCTCGCGGCCAACGTGGGCGTGACGCTCATGCTGATCTCCGACGCCTCCGAGGCGCCCGATGCCACCAATCCCCTCTCGACCCAGACGCGGGACGCCGTCCTGCGTTCTGTCCTCACCGACCCCAGCATCCTCGATGCACCCACCGCAGGAGCCGCGGCCGCGGCCGGCGGGCAGCCCAGCTATGTTGCCGCTGCCATCGCCCTCAACGCCACGCTCCAGTCCTCGCACCCGGACCAGTTGTCCGGCACCGAGATGAAGCTCTTCCTCGAATGGCTCCACCGGCTCTCCACGGCGTCCGCGTCGTCGGCCGACCCAGACCAGAAGGGCTGATCCCACCCCTCCCCGCAGCCGCATGCTGCCTCCTGAGACGAAAGCAGGAAAACTCATGTCGACCACAGCAGCGCCTTCGCGCCTGCACACGGCCCGGGCCGGGGTGCAGAAGTTCGGCACCTTCCTCTCCGGCATGATCATGCCCAACATCGGCGCCTTCATCGCCTGGGGCCTCATCACCGCGCTCTTCATCGAGAAGGGCTTCCTCCCCGTGCCCCAGCTGGGCGGCTGGGGGACCGACCCCGCGACCGGCAAGGCCTATGTCGGCCTCGTGGGCCCGATGATCACCTACCTCCTGCCGCTCCTCATCGCCTACACCGGCGGCAAGGCTGTGTATGACATGCGCGGCGGCGTGGTCGGGGCCATCGCGACCATGGGCGTCATCGTCGGCGCCGGCATCCCGATGTTCGTCGGCGCCATGATCATGGGGCCGCTCGGCGGCTGGACCATGAAGAAGCTGGATGCGATCTGGTCCCACAAGATCCGGCCCGGCTTCGAGATGCTCATCAACAACTTCTCCGCCGGAATATGGGCCGCGATCCTGGCACTCATCGGCTTCTACGGCATTGCACCAGTCGTCGAGGCCGGCAGCAAGGTGGCCGGCGACGCCGTGCAGTTCCTCGTCAACAACGGGCTCCTCCCGCTCACCTCGCTCCTCATCGAGCCCGCGAAGGTCCTGTTCCTCAACAACGCCATCAACCACGGCGTCCTCACCCCGCTCGGCACCCAGCAGTCCCTTGAGCAGGGCAAGTCGATCCTGTTCCTCCTCGAGGCAAACCCCGGGCCGGGCCTGGGCGTCCTGCTCGCGTACATGTTCTTCGGCCGCGGCGCTGCGAAGGCCTCGGCCTCGGGCGCGGCGATCATCCACTTCCTCGGCGGCATCCACGAGATCTACTTCCCGTACGTGCTCATGAAGCCGATCCTCATCCTCGCCACCATCGGCGGCGGCATGACCGGCATCGCGACCCTCGCGATCACCCATTCCGGCCTCGTCGCCCCTGCCGCCCCGGGCTCCATCATCGCCGTCCTCGCGCAGACCTCGAGGGACAGCTACATCGGGGTGATTCTGGCCGTGATCCTCGCGTGCGCCGTCTCCTTCGTCATCGCGTCGATCATCCTGCGCACCTCCAAGGACAAGGGCGAGGGCGACCTGCAGGCCGCCACGACCCAGATGGAGAGCATGAAGGGCAGGAAGTCCATGGCCTCCAGCGTCCTCGGCGGTGCGGCCGCCGGCGGCGGCGTCGCGACCCTCACGGGAACCGGCGTCAGGAACATCGTCTTCGCGTGCGACGCCGGCATGGGCTCCTCCGCAATGGGCGCCTCGGTGCTGCGCAACAAGATCAAGGCCGCGGGCCACGACGAGGTCACGGTCACCAACTCGTCCATCGCGAGCCTCACCGACACGTACGACATGGTCGTGGTCCACCAGGACCTCGCCCTCCGAGCCCGTCAGAAGACGCCGAGCGCGCAGATCGTGACGGTCGACAACTTCATGGGCAGCCCCCGGTACGACGAGATCGTCGAGTCGCTCGACGCCGGGCCGGAGGCCTCGGCTGGCGAGTCGGCCCCGGCGGCAGGTGCGCCGGCCGCGGCCGCCGCGGCCCCGGCGTCGCCCGCCACGGCACCGTCCACCACGGCAGGCGAGGCGCCCGCTGAAGCCAGGCAGGTGCTGCGCCGCGAGTCCGTCCTCCTGCAGGGCGGGGCAGCGGACATGGCCGGAGCGATCGACGAAGCCGGGCGCCTGCTCATGGCCGTGGACGCGGTCGACGGGCAGTACACCGCGGCGATGCACGAGCGCGAAGGCTCCGTGTCGACCTACATGGGCAACTTCCTCGCCATTCCGCATGGCACCAACGAGGCGAAGGACCACATCAAGGCCTCGGCCGTGACGTTCGCCCGCTACGCCGACCCGATCGACTGGAACGGCAAGCCGGTCAAGTTCGTCGTCGGGATCGCCGGCAAGAACAAGGAGCACCTCGGCATCCTGGCCAAGATCGCCAAGGTCTTCGGCAACAAGGAGGAGGTCGCGCGCCTCGAGGCGGCCTCGAGCGTGGACGAGATCCTGGACATCCTCGGAAAGGTGAACGCGTGAGCGGCGCGCCGTCGGAACAGCAGAAGACCGCAGTCCACTTCGGTGCCGGAAACATCGGCAGGGGGTTCGTCGGGCTCCTCCTGCACAACGCCGGCTACCGACTCGTGTTCGCCGACGTCGCGGCGCCCCTCATCGACGCGCTCAACGACACGCCGTCGTACACGGTGCACGAGGTCGGCGAGGGCGGCACGGACCATGCCGTGGACGGCTACACCGCCGTGAACTCGGCCACCGACGAGGCCGGGCTGGTCGAGCGGATCGCGGCGGCCGACGTCGTCACCACCGCGGTGGGGCCGAACATCCTGAAGTTCGTCGCGCCGGCCATCGCCCGCGGGATCGCGGCGCGCCCCGCCGGCGCGGCGCCGCTCGCCGTCATGGCGTGCGAGAACGCGATCAATGCCACGGACATCCTGGAGAAGGAGATCCGCTCCGCTGCGGCAGGGGAAGGGCTGGACGACGGCGCGGTGGATGCCCGGGCGGTCTTCGCCAACACGGCGGTGGACCGGATCGTCCCGACCCAGGAGGCGGGCGGCGGACTCGACGTGCGTGTCGAGCCCTACTTCGAGTGGGCCATCGAGAAGGGTCCCTTCGGGGACGCCGCTCCCGAGATCCCGGGCGTGACCTGGGTCGATTCGCTCGGCCCGTACATCGAGCGCAAGCTCTTCACGGTTAACACCGGGCACGCCTCCGCCGCGTACTTCGGGCGCCGTGCCGGCGCCGAGAAGATCTCGGACGCCCTCGCCGACCCGGACGTCCGCGCGAAGGTCGAGGCGGTGCTCGCCGAGACGAAGGCCCTCCTCGTGGCCAAATACGGGTTCGCCCCGGAGCAGCAGCAGGCGTACGTGACGAAGATCCTCGGCCGCTTCGCCAACGCCGAGCTGCCAGACACGGTCGAGCGCGTGGGCCGTGCCCCGCTGCGGAAGCTGTCCCGGCATGAGCGGTTCGTCGGCCCCGCCGCCGAGCTCGCCGAGCGGGGCATGCCGGCGGATGCGCTCCTCGCGGCCATGGGCGCGGCCCTCGCCTTCGACGCGCACGACGACGAGGAGGCCGTCCGCCTCCAGGCCCTGCTCGCGTCGGGGGCGTCGGACGCGGAGCTGGCCGAGGAGATCACCGGCCTCGACGCCGGGCACCCGCTGCACGACCGCGTGGTCGCCCTCGTGACGGAGGCCCGCCGCTCCCGTTGAGGGGTCATGTCCCTGCCGGTAAGGAGCCGTCTTCCTCACATTGGCCACAGGGACATGACCCCTCAACGAGGGGACGGTGCGCCGGGCTGTCAGATCGCGACGGCGAGGATCCTCGAGTTCGAGCCCTCGTTCGTCGCGATCCACAGCTCCCGCTGGCCGGGCACCTGCACGACATCCCGGAGCCGGCCGTACTGGCCGCGGAAATGCTCGGTAGCCCCGGGGAGCTGCCCGCTGCCGTCCCCGGTCGAGCCCGCGGCCGGCAGGGGGAGGCGCCACAGCCGCTCCCCACGGAGGCACGCGACGTACGCGACGTCGTCGACGATCGCCAGCGCGCTGGGGGACGCGTCCGCCGTCGAGGGCCAGACGTGGACGGCGGGGACGCTCCCGTTGCTCGACCGGGCGCCGGTCACGGAGGGCCAGCCGTACTGCGAGCCGGCCTGGAGGAGGTTGAGCTCGTCGTCCCGGTCAGGTCCGAGCTCGCTGGCCCAGAGCCGGCCCGAGGAGTCCCACGCGAGGCCTTGGACGTTCCGGTGCCCGTAGGTGAAGACCCGGTTGCCGAAGGGGTTGCCGTCCGCCGGCGCGCCGTCGGACGCGACGCGCAGGACCTTCCCGTCGAGGCTTGCACGGTCCTGGGACGAGGAGCGGTTCGTTGCATCGCCGGTCCCGATGTAGAGGAACCCGTCGCGGCCGGCCTTGATCCGGCCGCCGTTGTGGATGGGGGCCTCGGGGATCCCATCGACGAGGACGCGCTCACCGCCCAGGGAGCTGCCGTCCCAGTGCAGGGAGACGACGCGGTTCGATCGCTCCGCTGTGTAGTAGGCGTAGAGGGTGCCGCTGCTGGCGAAGTCGGGGGCCGCTTCGAGGCCGAGGAGGCCGCCCTCGCTTGTGTCGGTGCGCACTGCGATCGGCGCCGCTTCGCGGGGGTCGCCGCCGGCTCCCAGGCGCAGGATCCGGCCCGAGTCCCGCTCCGAGACGAAGGCGGAGCCGTCGGGCAGGAAGGCGATCGACCACGGTGTGGAGAGCCGCTCGGCCACCGTGCGGGTGACCCGGGGCCCGCCGTCCCCGCCGGGCCCTCCCGTCCCCGAGCCCGCCGCGCCAGATCCGGGATTCGTCGGAGGGTTCGGGGCGTTCGACGGCGTGCACGCGGCGAGTGCCGCGGCGCCGCCACTGGCCCCGAGCAGCGCGAGGAACGTTCGGCGCGCAAGAGCGGGCACAACCTCACCTGCCTACCCGGAAGCAGGCAGAGAAAAACCTGCATCGCGCCGTTGAGATGCAGGTCACTTTCCGACTATAGGTCGGCTCGGCGCCGAAGCCAACCCCATGGCAACGCGTTGCCATCTAGGACCACGTCGTCCTCGGCCGCCCCTGGACGACCCCGTCGACCTCGACGTCCACGCGCTCGTCGAAGAATGCGATGCGGTCCTGGATCTGCAGCATCTCCGGGAAATAGGGGCCATAGCTCCAGGCCACGGGCCGCCCGTCGCCGAGGCCGGGCGCCGCCCAGTACTTCGCGACGCCCTTGTACGGGCACACCGTGCGCAGCGGGTCGGGGACCAGATGCTCCCACCGGATGTCGTCCGGGTGGAAGTAGCTGCGCGGCGGGAGCCGGCCCTCGAAGAGCCGCACCGTGGAGGCGGAGTCCGCGAGCACGACGCCGCCGAGCAGGACGCGCACGTGGGCCTTCGAGGCGCGCACGTCGATGCGGCTGAACGGGTCCCGGGGGTGCCCCAGGATGGGCTCCTCCTCCTCGAACCAGGAGAACGCATCGGTGTCGAAGGCCACGTACCCGGCCAGATCGGGGTCGGCGAGCCTGAACGCGGCACCGGGCACGAGGGTGCCGCCCACGCGGACGGCGAGCGGCTCGCCGTCGGCCGTGTGCGGCGCGAAGGGGAACGGTGAGCTCGGTGGCCCCGGGCGCTCCGGCGGGACGGCGCCGGGCGACGGGCCGGGCTCGAGGCGCGCGACGACGTCGTCCGCGGGCACCGCGTGCACCGGCAGGTACCGGTCCGGCTCCCAGAGCACGACGGCGCGCTGCGAGTCGAGCACGAGCGCGTCGCCGAGCTTCGCGCGGAGGCGCTTGGCGGTGGGCTCGTAGCGCAGCTGGGGGAGCAGCCTCTTGAGTTCCTGCGAGATCCGTACGGCCATGGACCCAGCGTGGGCACGGCGCTGGCCAAATATCAAGGACTGTCGGGCGGCTCTCAGCTGCGGGTGTGCAGGCCGTCGAAGACCACGGTCACGACGTCGTCCGCGAGCCTCTCGGGCGTGAGCGAGCCGCCGGGGCGGTACCACTCGACGATCGAGTTGATGGTGCCGAACAGGAGGCGCGAGACCGTGCGCGGGTCGATGTCCTTCCGCAGGGTGCCCTCCTCGCGGGCCGCGCCGATGAGCTCCGCGACCTTGCGGTCGAAGCTGCGCCGCCGTTCCAGGGCGGCGCGCTCGGTCTCGGTGTTGCCGCGCAGGCGCAGCAGGAGCGTGACGAACGGCAGCTTCTCGGTCAGGACCCGCACGGTGGAGCGGACCACGAATTCGAGGCGGTGCTCCGCTGTCCCGGACTGGGCCTCGGGCGAGGCCCACACCGATTCGAGGCCGCCCAGGGCTTCCTCGAGCGCGAGCGAGAGCAGGTCTTCCTTGGACGGCACGTGGTGGTAGATCGCGGACTTCGAGATGCCGAGGTTCTCGGCGAGGATGCCCATGCTCGTGGCGTCGTAGCCGTGACGGTTGAAGACCTCGACCGCGACGTTGAGCACGGTCTGCTGGTCGTATCCGGGGCGGCCGCGCCGGCCTGTGGTGGCACCGTTGGTGGTGGTGCCGCTGCTGGTGGTGCCGTTGGTGGTGGCGGGGAGGGTGGGCATGGGATCCAGTCTAGGGAGGCCGTGGCCGCCGGCAGGACCGGCGGCCACGGGGAGGAGTGGGTGCTACGCCTTCTGGTCGCGGAGGTCGTAGATGCGGCGGAGCTTGCCGTTGGAGCGCTCGAGCGAGCCCGGCTCGACGACGTCGATCGTGCAGGAGGACCCGATGTGGATCTTGATCTGCTGGCGCAGCGTGGAGCCGGCAGCCTGGCGCTGCTCCGGGGTGGTGCCCTCGCGCGGCTCGATCTTGATCGTGAGGTCGTCCATGCGGCGGCCCTCGGGGCGGGTGAGGATGAGCTGGAAGTGCGGGCTCAGCTCGGGGATCCGCAGGGCGATCTCCTCGATCTGGGACGGGAACAGGTTCACGCCGCGCAGGATGATCATGTCGTCGGTGCGGCCCGAGATGCGGCCCATACGGCGGTGGCCCGGGCGGGCAGTGCCGGGGAGCAGCGTGGAGAGATCCTTGGTCCGGTAGCGGATGATCGGCAGGGCCTGCTTGGTCAGGGACGTGAAGACGAGCTCGCCGGTCTCGCCGTCCGACTTGGTCTTGGCAAGGTCGAACGGGTCCACGATCTCCGGGCGGAAGTGGTCCTCCCAGATGTGCGAGCCGTCCTGGGTCTCGAAGGACTCGCCGGCCACGCCCGGACCCATGACCTCGGAGAGGCCGTAGATGTCGCTCGCCTTGAGGTCGAACATCTCCTCGAGCTCGGCGCGCATCTCGTTGGTCCACGGCTCGGCGCCGAGGACCGCGTACTTCAGCGAGGTCTTCCGCGGGTCGATGCCCTTGTGCATCATCGCGTCACCGATGGTGAGCAGGTAGGTTGGCGTGCAGCAGATCGCGTCCGGGGCGAAGTCCTCGATGAGCTGGATCTGCTTCTCGGTCTGGCCGCCGGACATCGGGATGACGGTCGCCCCGAGCTTCTCGATGCCGGAGTGGGCCCCGAGGCCGCCCGTGAAGAGGCCGTAGCCGTAGGCGTTGTGGACCTTCATGCCGGGGCGGACGCCGGCGGCGCGGAAGCAGCGGGCCACGATCGTGGCCCATGTGTCGAGGTCCTGCTTCGTGTAGCCGACCACGGTGGGGCGCCCGGTGGTGCCGGAGGAGGCGTGGATGCGGGTGACCTCGTTCATCGGCACCGCGAACATGCCGAAGGGGTACTCCTCGCGGAGGTCCTCCTTCGTGGTGTACGGGAACTTGGCGAGGTCGTCGAGCTCCTTGAGGTCCTCGGGGCGGACGCCGGCCTCGTCGAACTTGCGCGTGTAGTGCGGGACGCGCTCGTACGCGTACTTCACCGTCTCCTTGAGGCGGGTCAGCTGGAGGGCCTCGATCTCGTCCCGGCTCATCGTCTCCTCGGCATCGAGGACGGCGGGGCCGAAGGCGGAGGTCTTCGGGGTCTCGGGGGCGGATGCGGTCTGGGTCACGGCGGGCTCACTTCATTGTCGGGCTGGGTGGGGGCGGGGTTCGGGCGGGTCTGGGCGGCGCGCACGACGGCGAGCGGTCGCCGTCCTGCGCGGGTGCGGGTGATGGCGGCGCGGCTCAGCGCTTGGGGATGGTGCGCGAGCGGCCGCGGAACTCGGCGACCAGGCGACCGGGGGCCTCGGCCGTGTGGGGAGTGCCCGCGGGGGAGGAGAAGACCTGGACGTCGTAGATCCCGCTGCGGCCAGCGTGGGCCCGGCGGGCAGCAACTGCCGTGATGAGCTCGCCCTCGTGGGCGGGGGCGAGGAAGTTCACGTCGACGCCGGAGGCGACGGTGACCGTGTTGGCCTGCGCCTCGTCGGGCGTGTGCGGGTTGCAGGCGAGGGCGAAGGCGGAGTCCGCAATGGCGAAGAGCATTCCCCCGTGCGCGATCCCGAAGCCGTTGAGCATCTCCCGGCGCAGGGTCGTCGCCACCGTGGCCGTTCCGTCACCGAGCTCGAGGACGGTCAGGCCCATCCACTCTGTCGCGTAGTCGTCCGTGAGGATCGGGTGGGCAAGCGTGTGGGCGGGAGCAACTTCGCTCATGGGGACACCTCTCGCAATTTTTTACCGAATGTTCATTAGGTAATCTCATGAGCCGCGATGTGTCAAGGAGCACAGCCTGCCGTGAGCAGGCCCGCGGCGCGTCGGCGGGGCGTTTCCGGGGCGGGCCGCGCGGGCACCTGAGAGACTGGTCCAGAGCAGCCCGGAGGAGTCGAGCAGCGCCGCCGGGCCGACCGCCGAGAGCAGGAGCGCCCATGTCACGTGGCATCTACGTCAGCGCGACCACCCCGGGTTCGGGGAAGTCCCTCGTGGCCCTCGGAGTGGCCGAGGCGCTGCACCGCAGCACGGGCAGGATCGGCTTCTTCAAGCCCATCGTCATGGGCGATTCCCCGGACGCGGACCCGATGGTGGCCCTCATGCGCAGCCGCTTCGACCTCGGCGCGGACGTGTGCCGCGGTGGCCTCGGCGCGAGGGAGGTCAGGCGCCTGCTCGCCTCCGGCCAGCGCGAGGAGATCGACTCCCGGTGCGTCGAGATCTTCGCGGAGATCGCCGCGAAGGTGGACGTCGTCGTCGTCGAGGGGACGGACCTGACGGGGCAGGACTCCGCGGTCGAGTTCGCCCTCAACGCGCGGCTGTCCAACGACCTCGGGTGCCCGATGCTCGCCGTCGTGAGCGGCCGCAACCGCACCCCGGAGGAGATCGCGGACGCCGTCGACGTGGCCCGCAAGGAGCTCTACGCCGCGCGGTGCAGCCTCCTCGTGATGATGGTGAACCGCGCCGACCCCGAGCAGATGGACGAGATCAAGGCCGCCATCCGTCCCGGGGCATCCCACCGCCCGGTCTACGTCCTGCCCGAGCTCGCCGAGATCTCCCGCCCCACCACCGGCGAGGTCTCCGGCGCGCTCCGCCTGCGCCAGCTCGCCGGGAGCGCCGACATGGAGCGCGAGGTGCGCGGGGTGAAGGTCGCCGCGATGAACGTCGCAAACTTCATCGCCGCGCTGGACGACGGCGACCTCGTGATCGTCCCCGGCGACCGCGCCGACGTCATGGTCGGCGCCCTCGCCTCGACGTTCTCGCCCGAGTTCCCCGTCCCGGCCGCGATGGTGCTCACCGGCGGCCTCGCCCCGGACCCGCACATCCTCCCGCTCCTGGCCCAGGCCCCGTTCCCGGTCTTCGCGTACGACGAGGACACGTACCACGCTGCCCGCGGCGTCTCGGAGGTGCGCAGCGAGATCTGGACGGGGCACCGGCGCAAGGTCGCCTCCGCGCTCGGGGCCTGGGCCCGCTACGTGGACGACGCCGAGCTCCTCGAGCGGCTCGACCTGCCGCGGCCCGAATCCATGACGCCGCTGCGCTTCCTGCACGAGCTGATCGGCCGCGCGCGCGCCCAGCGCAAGCGGATCGTCCTGCCCGAGGGGACGGACGTGCGCATCCTGCGCGCCGCGGACATCCTGCACCGCCGCGACGTCTGCGACCTCACACTCCTGGGCAGCGAGACCCAGGTCCGCGAGATCGCTGCCGCCAACGGCATCGCGCTCGAGGGGATCGACGTCGTCGACCCCGCCACCTCGGACCTGCGCCAGAAGTTCGCGGAGGAGTACGCGCGGCTGCGCGCCCATCGCGGCGTCGACCTCGCCAAGGCCCTCGAGACGATGCTGGACGTCAGCTACTTCGGGACCATGATGGTCCAGCTCGGCGTCGTGGACGGCATGGTCTCCGGCGCCGCGCACACGACCGCCCACACCATCCGGCCGGCGCTCGAGTTCGTCAAGACCAAGCCCGGGGTGAAGATCGTCTCGTCGGTGTTCCTCATGCTGATGCCCGACCGTGTGCTCGTCTACGGCGACTGCGCAGTCAACCCGGACCCGAACGACGAGCAGCTCGCCGACATCGCCCTGGCCTCGGCCGAGACCGCCGCGCAGTTCGGCGTCGAGCCGCGGGTCGCGATGCTCTCCTACTCGACCGGCGGGTCCGGCTCGGGCGAGGCCGTCGACGAGGTGCGCCGGGCCACCGAGCTCGTGCGTGCCCGCCGGCCCGACCTCGCCGTGGAGGGCCCCATCCAGTACGACGCCGCCGTGGACGCGTCGATCGCGGCCTCCAAGCTGCCCGGCTCGGATGTCGCCGGCCAGGCGACGGTGTTCATCTTCCCGGACCTGAACACCGGCAACAACACGTACAAGGCGGTCCAGCAGTCCTCGGGCGCGGTCGCCGTCGGCCCCGTGCTGCAGGGCCTGAACAAGCCCGTCAACGACCTCTCCCGCGGGTGCACGGTCGAGGACATCGTCAACACCGTCGCCATCACGGCCATCCAGGCGCAGACCGCCGCGCAGGGCACGCCGCAGAAGACCGAGAGCTAGGAGCCCGCATGCTCGTCCTCGTCATCAACTCAGGTTCCTCGTCCCTGAAGTACCAGGTCAGGGACGTCGACGCCGGCACCGTGCTCACCGAGGGGCTCATCGAGCGCATCGGGATGGGCAACGGCGGCGGGGGCGACGGTGAGGCCATCGGGCCGCGCGACCACGCCGAGGCCCTCGACCACGTCGACCGGGCGCTGCACGAGGTCCTGGGGGACCGGGCCATCGACGCGGTCGGGCATCGGGTGGTCCACGGCGGCGAGCGGTTCTCCGAGCCGGTCCTCGCGAACAACGAGATCATCCGCGCCATCGAGCGGCTCAACCCGCTCGCGCCCCTCCACAACCCTGCGAACGTGCTGGGGCTGCGGGCCATCGCGTCGAAGTGGCCGGACATGCCGCAGGTGGCCGTGTTCGACACCGCCTTCCACCGCACCATCCCGGAGCACGCCTGGCGCTACGCCGTGCCGGAGTGGTTCTACACGCACCACGGGATCCGGCGGTACGGGTTCCACGGGACCTCGCACGAGTACGTCTCGCGCCGGGCGGCTGCCCTCCTGGGCCTCGCGCCCGAGGTGTTCGACGGCGTCGTGCTCCACCTCGGCAACGGTGCCTCGGCCACTGCCGTGGCAGGGGGGAAGAGCGTGGACACCTCGATGGGGTTCACGCCCCTCGAAGGCCTCGTGATGGGCACCCGGTCCGGCGACGTCGACCCCTCGATCCTCGTGTTCCTCGCCCGGCAGGGGCACAGCGCGGACGAGATCGACAGCCTCCTCAACCGCGAGTCCGGCCTCCGCGCGCTCGCGGGCTCGAACGACATGCGCACGGTGGTCGAGGCCGCCGAGGCCGGGGACCGGAAGGCGGAGGTCGCGCTCGACGTCGCGTCCTACCGGCTCGCGAAGTACGTCGGGGCGTACCACGTCTCGGTGGGCGGGGCGAAGGCGATCGTGTTCACGGCCGGGATCGGCGAGAACTCGGTGGCGTTCCGGGCCCGCGTGGTGGCCCGGCTCGGCGCGCTCGGCGTCGTGCTCGACGGCGACCGCAACGCCGAGCGCTCCAAGGAGCCGCGCGTCATCTCGGCGCCCGGCTCCGCCATCCCCGTCCTCGTGGTTCCCACCGATGAGGAGCGGGCGATCGCAGAGGCGACCGCCGCCGTCGTGCGCGCCGCCGTCCCGAGCTAGCCCCGCCGAGGTCACCCCGTGTGGCGCCGAGGTCACCGGGTGTGGCGCCGAGGTCACCCCGTGTGGCGCCGAGGTCACCCGGTGCCGGCAGGAGAGACGCGCGCCACAGGAGATCTGTGCCACATCGCCGAGGGGCGCGGTGCAAGGCGTGCCTACACTTGACGGCGGCCCGGCCCCACCGGTGCGGGCAAGCTCCCAGAAGGACAGTCTTTGCCTGTGCACCACCATTCCTCACCCGCCGAAGTCTCCGCCGAGGGCTACCAGAAGTCCCTCACCCGCCGCCATGTGCAGATGATCGCGATGGGAGGTGCGATCGGCGTCGGCCTGTTCATGGGCGCCGGCGGCCGCCTCGCATCCACGGGCCCCGCACTCGTGTTCTCGTACGCGATCGCGGGCGCCATCGCGTACCTGCTGATGCGCGCGCTCGGCGAACTGGTCATGTACCGGCAGACCTCCGGCTCGTTCGTGAGCTACGCCGGCGAGATGTTCGGTCCCAAGGGCGCCTACCTCTCGGGATGGATGTACTTCGTCAACTGGGCCATGACCGGCATCGCAGAGCTCCTTGCGATCGGCCTGTACTTCCAGTACTTCTTCCCGAATGTCCCGGTCGAGGTCTCCGCGCTGTGCGCCCTCGCCCTCCTCGTGGCCGTGAACCTGCTGAGCGTGAAGGCCTTCGGCGAGTTCGAGTTCTGGGCCTCCGTGCTCAAGGTCGGCGCGATCACCCTCTTCCTCGTGGCCGGGACCGCCATGGTCGTCCTCAACGCCCAGGTCGGCGCGACCCACGCCTCCCCGGCCAACCTCCTCGCGGGCGACGGCGGCATGTTCCCCCACGGCTTCTTCGCGATGATCCTCGTGCTCAACGCCGTGATCTTCGCGTACAACGCGATCGAGCTCGTCGGCATCACTGCCGGCGAGATGGAGGACCCGGAGCGGGAGGTGCCCCGCGCCATCCGCGCCGTGGTGGTGCGCATCGTCGTCTTCTACGTCGGGTCGGTGCTGCTGCTGGCTATGCTCCTGCCCTCGGATGACTACAAGGCCGGGGTGAGCCCCTTCGTCACCGTCTTCGACCAGCTCGGGCTCGGCTGGGTGGGGTCCGCGATGAACCTCGTGGTCATCACGGCCGCGCTCAGCTCGTGCAACACGGGCCTGTACTCGATCGGCCGGATCTTCCGCACCATGGCGGCCAACGGCCACGCCCCCGGCTGGCTCACGCGCATGTCGTCGCGCCACGTGCCCTACGCCGCGGTCCTCGCTATCGGCGCCGTGTACCTCGTGGGCATCGTGGTGAACATCTGGGCAGGCGGAACCCACGCGTTCGACCTCGCGCTGAACACCGCCTCGATCGGCGTGATCTTCACGTGGGGTTCCATCTTCGCGTGCCAGATCATGCTGCGGAAGAAGAAGGGCGACGCCGCGTCCACCCTTCCCATGCCCGGCTCACCGTGGACGAGCTGGCTGGGTCTGGCCGCCCTCGCCGCCATCACGGTCCTCATCGCGTTCGACACGATGACGGACAAGGCCACCGGCGAGGTCTTCCCGATCGGCCTCTACACGATCCTGTGCGTGCCCGCGGTCGGCGTTCTCCTGTGGCTCGGATGGCTGCTTGTGAAGCGCGCGGGGGCCAAGCGCTCCGAGGCCTCGGAGCAGGCGGACGACGACGAGCGGGTCGACGCCCGCGCCTAGCGAGCCCCGGACGGCGAGGCGGTGACCTCCAGGAGGTGACCTCCAGACTCAGGGGAGGAGGTCCCTCGCGCCCAGGGCGTCGGCGATGAACGCGTAGTCCCAGGCGCGGTCCTTCCACGCCTCGTACCGGCCCGAGGCGCCGCCGTGGCCGGCGTCCATCTCGGTCTTGAGCACGATCGGCTGCCCCGACGTGGACGCCTCGCGCAGGGCCTGGACCCACTTGGCCGGCTCGACGTACAGCACGCGCGTGTCGTTGAAGCTCGTCACGGCGGCGATCTTCGGATACGGCGCCGCGTGGACGTTCTCGTACGGCGAGTACGACTTCATGTACGCATACACCTCGGCGTCCTCGATCGGGTTGCCCCACTCCTCCCATTCGAGCGCCGAGAGCGGCAGGGCAGGGTCGAGGATCGTAGTGAGCGCGTCCACGAACGGGACCTGCGCAACGGCCGCCGCGTACTTCTCCGGAGCGAGGTTCAGCACCGCGCCGATCAGGAGCCCGCCGGCCGAGCCGCCCATGCACGCGATCCGCCCAGGGTCCGCCCAGCCCGACGACGCGACCCAGTCCGTGGCGGCCACGAAGTCGGTGAACGTGTTCCTCTTGTGCAGCTTCTTGCCGTCCTCGTACCACTTCCGGCCGAGCTCGCCCCCGCCGCGCACGTGCGCGATCACGAAGACGATCCCCCGGTCCAGCAGGCTCAGCCGCGGGATCGCGAAACCGGGATCCATGCTGACCTCGTAGGAGCCGTACCCGTAGACGAGCGCGGGGTTCGTCCCGTCCTGCCGCACCGAGGCGCGCCGGAGCACCGAGAGCGGGACGCGGGTGCCGTCGTCGGCCGTCGCCCAGGCCCGCTCGGCCACGTAGTCCGCCGGGTCGTACCCGCCGCGCACTGGGGTCTCCTTGCGCAGGAGCAGCTCGCCTGTCGCCAGGACGTAGTCGTACACGCGCGGCGGCGTGAAGTAGGACGTGTAGCTCAGGCGCGCCACCGGCGCCGTGAAGTCGGTGACGGCCGCCCCGGCCGTGTAGAGCTCCTCGCCGAACTCGGGCTCCACGAACGACGGCGCGTGCCCGCCGTCCGCCGCCGCGACGGCATCCGCGAGGGGAGCGAACCGGACGGTCGTGATGGTGTCCCGGCGCAGCGAGACGACGAGATGCGTCGCGGTGACGTCGGCACCCTCGACCTTCACGGCGTCGTCGTGGGCGATGAGCGTGGTCCACTCCTGCTCGCCGACGGGCTTGCCGAGCTCGTCCGGGTCGACGAGCGAAACCATGTTGTTCGGCGCCGTACTCGTCGGCACGGCGTCTTCCGGCACGGCTTTGTCCGGCGCGGCGCTCTCCCCGCCCCGGCGCCCGTTGTGCGTCACGAGCAGCCTCGTGCGGCCCGCATGCTCGAACGGCTCCACGGAATGCAGGATGCGCGCCTCACGGCCCAGGACCAGCTGCAGGGCAGCAGCCGGCTCCGTCAGGTCCAGCATGCGGGTCTCGGAGTAGTCCGAGTTGCCGATCCCCACGAGCAGCCACCGCCGGTCGGAGGACAGGTCGATGCCCGTCCACTGCGCGACGTCGTCCTCCTGGTACAGGACCGTGTCCTGCTCGACGGGTGTCCCGATGATGTGCACGCGCACCTGGTAGGGGCGCCACGACTCGTCGGCGACCATGTAGAAGAGCCGCGACCCGTCCGGGTCGAACTCGAGCCCGTAGAACACGCCCTCGATCTGCTCGGGCAGGAGATCTCCCGTGCGCAGGTCCTTGACCCGCAGGGTGAACGTCTCATTGCCTGCCGTGTCGACCGAGTACGCGTAGAGGCTACCGTCCCTGGTCACGGCCGCCCCGCCGAGGGCGAAGAACGGGTGCCCCTCCGCCTCGGCGTTCCCGTCCAGCAGGATCTCCTCCCCGGGGACCGGGGTGCCGGGCACGACGGCGGGCGGGGTCCACGCGCTCAGGACGTCGCCGCCGTCGTGCGTGCCCTCGGCGGGCTCCGCTGCCTTGACACGGCAGTAGATGGGGTACTGCTGCCCTTCGACGGTGCGGGAGTAGTACCACCAGCCGTCCTTGCGCGCGGGGACGGAGAGATCCGTCTCCTGGGTGCGGCGCCTGATCTCCTCGAAGATCGCGTCGCGGAGGGGCTGCTGGTGCTCTGTGACGGCCTCGGTGTAGGCGTTCTCAGCCTTCAGGTGCGCCACGACGTCGGGGTTCTCCTTGTCGCGCAGCCACTCATAGGGGTCGACGAACGTCTCCCCGTGGTGCTCGCGCGTGGCGGGGACCTTCTTCGCGACAGGCGCGGCCGGGGCCGGAGCTTCACTCATGGGCCAACCCTATCCGCCGCACCCTCTCCGCCGCGGCGGCTGTCGGGTTGGGGGCCGCCGCGGGGACCACTAGCATCGGCAGGGGACGATCGGACAAGCGGAAGAGGCAGCAGATGGGGGACCTGCGCAGGGACGGGCGCGCCCGCAGGAGAGCGCGGCGGTCCCGGCGGGCCTGGGCCTTGGCCGCGGCCGCGCTGCTCGCGGCCGTTGTCGTGTGCGGAGCCGTCGTCGCAGTGCAGGCGATGAGCACCCGCGACGAGCTCACGCGGGTGGCAGCCTTGGTGCCTGTCCTCAAGGGCCAGGCTGAGGACGGGCGCTTCGACGACGCGCGTGCCACTGTCCGCGAGATCCAGCAGCACGCGAGCGCGGCCCGAGGAGCGTCGTCCTCGCCCCTGTGGGCACTCGCGGAGGCACTGCCGTGGGCGGGCCCGAACCTGCGGGCGGCCCGGGAGGTGTCCGTGGCGGCCGACGGGCTCGCCACGTCCGCCCTGCCGGCCCTGATGGACGCCGCTTCGGCGGTTGGACCCTCGCTGCTCGCCCCGCCCGGGGGACAGCGCGACCTGTCCGCGCTCGCGGGCGCGGCTCCCCGTCTCGCGGAGGCGGCAGACGCGGTCGACGCCGCCGCGTCACGTCTGCGGGGCATCGACGATTCGGGGGTCCTGCCGCAGCTGCGCGAACCGCTGGCGGAGGGCAGGAAGCAGCTCGACGCCGTGGAGGGTGCGGTCCAGACCGCCGAGGCTATGGCCCGGATCGGCCCGGGCATGCTGGGTTCGGACGGGCCGCGGAGGTACCTCGTCCTCATCCAGAACAACGCAGAGACCCGCGCCGGAGGCGGCATCCCCGGAGCCCTGGTCGAGCTCGTCGCGGAGCGTGGAGCGGTCTCGGTCACGGCCCAGGGCTCTGCCGGCGGGCTGGGCGTCTTCGCGCCGCCCATCGCCGTGGACCCCGTCCAGACGCGCATCTACAGCTCCCGGCTCGGCCGCTTCATGCAGGACGTGACGCTGACGCCCGACTTCCCGACGGCGGCCGCGACCGCGGCGGCCATGTGGGAGGCCTCGACCGGACGGAAGGTCGACGGCGTGGCGTCGCTGGACCCGGTCGCCCTCGCCCAGCTCCTGCGCGCGTGGGGCCCGGTGGACCTTTCGGGGCCGGAATTGTCGCGTTTCCGTGGCGACGGGCTGCCGACGGCGCTCACGAGCGACAATGCCGTGCGGACCCTGCTCTCCGACATCTACCGGATCGAGTCCCCGAAGGAGCAGGACGCCTATTTCGCGGCTGTGGCGCGAAGGGTGTTCGATGCCTTCTCCGCCGGCCAGCCGAAGGAGAAGGCCCTCCTTTCCGCGGTCGGGACAATCGTCGGGGACGGCCGCATGCTCCTCTATTCGACGCATCCTGAGGAACAGGCTGCCCTGAGCGGCTGGGACATTTCCGGGACCGTGGCGGGGCCGGAGCGGGGGGACGCTCGGTTCGGTGCCTATTTCAATGACGGCACGGGCGCAAAAATGGACTATTACGTCCGAAGAACCGTCTCTGTCGTCCGGACGTGCGATTCCCAGGGCTCCCACGCAGTTCTGCGGATCTCGCTGAGGAATGATGCCCCGGCGGATGCGGCGCACTCATTGCCGGCATACGTGACCGGAAATGGGGTGTTCGGAATTCCGCCGGGAATGGTGCAGACGAATGTCGTGGCCTACGGGCCGGCGGGAGCGTACGTGGAGAACGCCGTGGTCGACGGCACACCGGGAGGCATGGCGTCCGACCGGCACGCAGGACGCCCTGTGGGCGTGCTCACAGTTCGGCTCGCCCCCGGGCAGACCACCCAGCTCGAGTTCCGATTCAGCGGGGTGCCGGATGCGCCGCTGCGCATCGACACGAGCCCGGGCGTGCAGCCCCATGCCGAGGTCGTCCAGGACGCTTCCGGCACTGGCTGCGCACCGGGCGCCGGATGAGTTCGGGGAGCGGTTTATTGCGCGTTTTCGGCCTTTTCTCCGGACGTGTTAGTCTCCGAGGGTCCGGGTGAACTCTGAGGTCATCTTCGTGACAGGGGCCGTAGAGAATGATGGTGTGCCCCGTACAGCCGTTGACAGGCGGCGAAACCACTATCGCTAGGGGGAGTTAGACCATGAAGAAGAAGATCGGCGCCGCACTCGCGCTGTCTGGAGCAATCGTTCTCGCCGGGGCACTCCCGGCCGTCGCGGGCCAGTACCCCGCGCCGTCGCCGTCCGCAGTCGTCTCGGATTCGACGGTTGCCCCGGGAGAGGCATTCACCTTCACCGCCTCCGGCTTCGCGCCCGGTGAGACCGTGACGATCAGCTTCAGCCTCGTCGGAGGCCCGCAGGCTGCCGGCGGCGGCCGCGGCGGGGCCAACCTCAGTGTTCCCGGAATCCTCTCTGCGGCTCCCGCGCCGCTGTCCGTCGTCGCCGATGCCAAGGGCGTCGCGACTGCGACCATCGTCCTCAATGAGCCGGGCACCTACCTCATCACCGCCGTCGGAGCGACCTCCGGCCACACGGCGACGGCGCGCGTCGTCGTGGTGGGTTCGGCCGAAGTGGCGCAGGTCAGCGACCAGGGCCAGACCGGGGGCCAGGCCCTCGCCCAGACGGGCGCCGACCCGGCGCTCATCGGCTGGTCCATCGCCGGCGTCGGTGCTGTCGCGGCCGGTGCCGCTGTCACGATCGTCGCCCGCCGCCGCAGCGCGGCCCGCCAGTAGCGACACCCGCATGGGCAACAACGCCGCAGGGACGGGCGCGCGGGAGGGGCATCCCTTCCGCGCGTCCGCCCTCGGACGTTGACCAGCAGCGTGGATCCGGCCATGGATGCGGCGCAGCCCTTCAACATCCTCGTGGTCTGCACGGGCAACGTGTGCCGTTCTCCCCTTGCCGAGCGGTGGCTCCAGCACAGGTTCGACATTCTCGCCCCCGGACGCACCCGCGTCGCGAGTGCCGGGACCCACGCTCTCGTCGGAGAGCCTGTTGCCGGCCCGATCGCGGCCATCGGCCTCGCCGAGGGGGTCACGTTCGACGGGTTTGCCGCCCGTCAGCTCGAGCCCCAGAGCATCCGCGCGGCGGACCTGGTGCTCACGGCAGGCAGGGAGCACCTGGCAGAGGTGCTGCGGGCCGAGCCGGCGGCACTCAAGCGCACGTTCCTGATCCGGGAGCTCGCGCGGATCCTCGGCGATGCATCGTTCGGCGCCGAACGCCGGGGCGTTGCCGAGTGGCGTCCGGGATGGAAGCAGGCCATCACCCGGGCCTCGGCGTTCAGGCGGGCACCCAGCCGGGACGACGAGGTGACCGACCCCTTCCGCAGGGGACACGCCGCCTATGAGGCGATGGCATCGCAGCTGCTTCCAGCGTTGGACGCTCTGCAGGTATACGGCGAACGCCTCGTGTGACGCGGCATGGCGCGCCTTCGGTAGACTCGATCGGGGTATCCGCGGAAGCGGCCAATGGGGAGGACAGTTTTCGTGGAGCATGAGACGGACGCGCGCAAGGGCGGGGAATTGACCCTTGGCGACTATGTGGCGGTCATGCGGCGGCATTGGCGGGGAATCCTCCTGATCACCACGCTCGCGACCGCCATGGCCTTCGGCTGGTATCTCGTCCAGCCCCGCCAGTATGCCGCCGAGGCGAGCGGCGTCGTCATCACGGTGGGTGGCGACAACCTGAGCCTGTCTCTCGCTGGCGACAACCTCGCCAAGTCCCGGGCCAAGAACTACAAGTCGGTCGCCGAGTCGGCGCTCGTCGCCGAGCGCGTGGCCCGCGACCTCGGCCTGGACCGCAGCCCGCAGGACCTCGCCTCCGCCGTCACGGTCACCGTGCCCGTGGACACGACCGAGATCCGCGTCTCGGCGAAGTCCACTGATCCGTCGGAGGCACAGCGCGTTGCCGACGCCTGGATCTCCGCACTCTCCGCCCAGGTCTCGGAGATCGAACGCTCCGCTGGCCAGACCGGCCTCCCCCCAGTCCGCGTCGTGACACTGAGCCGTGCGGTGCTGCCGACCGAGCCGGTCTCGCCCAACATCCGCCTCACCCTCGGCGTCGGGGTGGTCGGTGGCCTACTCCTCGGGTTCGCGTACGCCATGGTCCGCAACCATGTGGACCGTCGCATCCGCACTGCCGCCGAGGTCGAGCGGCAGTTCGCCGTGCCGGTGCTCGGCACCCTTCCCGTCGACCACGACTTCGGGCCGCAGGCCGAGGTCATCGGGGCGGACCAGTGGGGGAGCGCGCTCGGCGAGGCGTTCCGCGAGCTCCGCACGAACCTGCAGTTCGTCGATGTGGACCAGCCTCCGCGGGTCATCCTCGTCACGAGTGCCATGCCCTCCGAAGGCAAGTCGGCCGTGGTGGCCAACCTCGCCGCCGGCATGGTGGCGGCGGGGGAGAAGGTCGTGGTCGTGGACTGCGATCTCCGTCGGCCCATGGTCGACAAGGTCTTCGACCTCGTCCCGGGAGTGGGGGTCACCGACGTCCTCTCGGGCCGCGCGGACATCGAGGATGTCCGGCAGGGCTGGGCGGGCTCGGAGAACCTCACGCTGCTCGGTTCGGGGCGCATCCCCCCGAATCCCGCAGAGCTCCTCGGCTCGCGCGCCATGCAGGCCCTCCTGCGCCGTCTCGCCGAGGACGCGATCGTCCTGGTCGACGCGCCGCCGCTGCTTCCGGTGACCGACGCGGCCGTGCTGTCCCGGGCCGTGGACGGCACCCTCGTCGTCGCCCGCGCGGGCCAGACCACGACCGACCAGCTGGAGCGCGCGTTCGGGAACCTGAGCAGGGTCAACGGCCGGATTCTCGGCGTCGTCCTGAACTGCGTGCCCACCGCGGGTCCGGAGTCCTCGGCCTACTCGTACTACGGCACCTACGGCGAGGACGCCCCCGGGGGGCGGACGAAGGGCCGCCGGCCCTCGGTCAAACGCAAGCCTTCCCGCGCCCCGCGCCGGCCCGTGGACGCCCCCAACGCCGAGCTGCACGAGCCGGCCCCCGACAGCCGGCCTCTGGCTGAGGCCCCGTACGAGCCCGCCTACCGCCCGGCGGCCGTTCCGGGGCACTACGCGGACAGGCAGGACCGCCACGCGCCGGCCTCCGAACGCCTAGGCCAGCTCGCGGACGCGGACGACAGGCTCGGCGAGGACGGTCTGGCCGACGACCTCTGGCTGCCGGCGCAGCTGAGGGATCAGCGCGGCCGCAGGTCGGCCGGCTGAGGAGGCATCTGAGCGAGCGGTCCGACACGGCGTCCACCGCCGTGGACTGCTCAGTTGCCGTTCTGGAGGTTCCGCTCCGCCACGTACTGGGCGACCGTGCCACCGCTCATCGCGGCTGCCAGTGCCTCCGTCGCCCCGTCGTCCATGATCACGATCGACTGCCCGTCGGGTGAGACGCCCGTCCCCGCCGTAGGCAGCGTGAAGCTCACGATGCCCGACGGGCGGATGTCCTTCAGCTCGAAGGCGAGCGCAGACACCGCCTGCGACGTGAAGCCGCTGTCCACCGTGAGGTAGGGCGCGAGCTGCGTGACCACGCGGCTGAGAGTGAAGGGATTGGCCAGCGTCTCCGGCCGCGCGACCTGGCCCACGAGCGACTTGACGAAGATCTGCTGGTCCCGCACGCGCTGGTAGTCGCCGTCCGGGAAGGCATACCGTTCACGGACGAAGGCCAAGGCCTGGTCGCCGGTGAGCTTCTGCCGACCGGCCGCGAACCGGTAGCCCGGGGACTGGGCGGCTGTGAAGGGCACCGGGACGTCCACGTCCACGCCGCCGACGGCATCGGTGACTGCCCTGAACCCCTCGAAGTCGACGAGCGCCACGTGGTCGATGCGCTGATGGAGAAGTGATTCGACGGTCTCGACCATGAGCGGCACGCCGCCGAAGGCGAAGGCGGCATTGACCTTCGCGTTCCCCCGGCCAGGGATGGGCACCCAGGTATCCCGCATGATCGAGATGACGTAGGCGTTCGTCCTGTCGGCGGGGATATGGACCAGCAGCATGGTGTCCGAACGCTGGTCCGAGGGAACGCCGGCTTCGGCCTGCGAGAGGGCGGCCCCCCGGCTGTCGCTGCCGACCAGAAGGATGTTGACGGCGGTCTTGCCGTCTGCGGCCGGCTCCTCCGCGGGCCGCGCGACGTTCTGCGGGAATGCTGTCGGGATCTTCTGCGTCGCGGAGTCGAAGGCCGTCGCGAGCGATCCCAGGAAGACGACGGCGGCGCACGCGGCACCGACGACGGCGGCGAGCGCGACGAGGAGGACCACTGTCCCGCGCCGGGGCCTACGCCTGATGCGATGCTGGACCGGCCGGGCCTCATCGCCGAGCGCCTGGTCGCTGGTCGTCGGGATCATGGAACCAACGGTGACGCCGCGTGAGGGAGCCCGGACAGGGCTCTCCCCCGAAACGAGTAGGGAACCCACCACATTCGAGTGCCGCGGGCGTCTGCGGGGCAAACAGGCTGCGTACCTTGACGGCAGTAGAATCGACCCATATTCTGAACGAACGGTCGGTAATTATTTCTGAGGAGGAGACATGGCAGCTGCGACCCTGCAGTCCGTGCCCCAGCCCCAGCCTGGACAGGGTGACGAGGCCCCGTCGGCTGAGGACATTGCGGGTCAGGCTTACTTTGATCGCATCATCGCCGAGGACTCGCGCATCGAGCCTCGCGACTGGATGCCCGCGGCCTACCGCAAGACGCTCGTGCGCCAGGTGTCCCAGCACGCGCACTCCGAGATCATCGGCATGCAGCCCGAGGCGAACTGGATCACCCGCGCCCCGAGCCTCAAGCGCAAGGCCATCCTGATGGCGAAGGTCCAGGACGAGGCCGGCCACGGCCTCTACCTCTACTCGGCGGCCGAGTCCCTCGGCACCCCGCGCGACGTCCTGAACCAGCAGCTGCTGGACGGCAAGGCCAAGTACTCGTCGATCTTCAACTACCCGGCCCGCACATGGGCCGACATGGGTGCGATCGGCTGGCTCGTGGACGGTGCGGCGATCGCCAACCAGGTCCCCCTCTGCCGCGCGAGCTACGGCCCCTACGGCCGCGCCATGGTGCGCATCTGCAAGGAGGAGTCGTTCCACCAGCGCCAGGGCTTCGAGATCCTGCTCGAGCTCTCGAACGGCACCCCGGCCCAGAAGCAGATGGCCCAGGATGCGGTCAACCGCTTCTACGCCCCGGCCCTGATGATGTTCGGCCCGCCGGACGCCGACTCGCCGAACTCGAAGCAGTCCATGGCCTGGAACATCAAGCGCTTCTCCAACGACGAGCTGCGCCAGCGGTTCGTGGGGATGATCGCCGAGCAGGTCAAGGTCCTCGGCCTGACCCTCCCGGATCCGGAGCTCCGCTACGACGAGGTGAACGGCAGGTGGATCCACAAGGAGCTCGACTGGCAGGAGTTCCACGAGGTCATCGCGGGTCGCGGCCCGTGCAACGCCCAGCGCATGGCGCGCCGCCGCGAGGCGCATGCGGACGGGACGTGGGTCCGCGAGGCGGCCCGGGCGTACGCAGAGAAGCAGGCCGCCAAGGCCGCGAAGAACGAGATCGGAGCAGCTTAAGTGAGCGAGCAGACCAACATCTGGCCCCTCTGGGAGGTTTTCGTCCGCTCGAGCCGCGGACTCTCCCACGTCCACGCCGGTTCTCTCCACGCCCCTGACGCGGCAATGGCGCTGCGCAACGCGCGGGACCTCTACACCCGCCGCAACGAGGGCGTGTCCATCTGGGTCGTCCCCTCGGATGCCATCGCCTCGTCCGACCCGGACTCCAAGGGCGCGTTCTTCGAGTCGCCGCAGGGCAAGGACTACCGCCACGCGACGTACTACACCAAGAGCGAGGGTGTGAAGCACCTGTGACGACGCATACCGACCACTCGCTCGACAGCTTCGGCGACTCCGCGGCGTCGGCCACCCGTGTCACCCCCGGCAACGCGCTGCGTCCGGAGGACATCGCGATCGCCAAGGACAAGCCCACCGAGGACGTGGCGCAGTACGCCCTGCGCCTGGGCGACGACGCCCTCATCCTCGCCCAGCGCCTGAGCCACTGGATCTCACGCGCCCCCGAGCTCGAGGAGGACATCGCCCTCGGCAACATCGCCCTGGACGTCCTCGGCCACGCGCGCTCCTTCCTCTCCTACGCGGGCCACGCGTGGGACAAGACCGAGGACGACCTCGCCTACTGGCGGGAGGAGGACGAGTTCCGCTCGCTCTGGATCGTCGAGCAGCCCAACGGTGACTTCGGCTACACGATTGCGCGCCAGCTCATCGTCTCCGTCTACCAGTACCTCCTCTACACGGAGCTGCTGGCCTCGACCGACGCGACCCTCGCCGCGATCGCCGCGAAGGCCCTCAAGGAGGTGGCCTACCACCGCGACCACGCCGTGCAGTGGACCCTCCGCCTCGGCGACGGCACGGAGGAGTCGCACCGCCGGATGCAGGACGCCCTCGAGCTCGTGTGGCCCTACGTCGACGAGATGTTCGACGACGACGCGCTCATCGACGCTGTCGGCGACGCCGGTGTGCGCCCCTCGAGCCTGCGGGCCGCCTTCGACGCCCAGATCGCATCGGTCCTCGAGGAGGCCACCCTCAGCGTCCCCAACGTCCCGCGTGCCAGCGGCGGCGGCCGCCGCGGCGAGCACACCGAGCACCTCGGCTACATCCTCGCCGAGATGCAGGTCCTCGCGCGCAAGCACCCCGGGGCAACCTGGTAGAGGACCGAGGCAAGGAACTGCCATGATCACCACTGACGACGAGGTCCGCGAGCTCGCGGCCACGGTGACCGACCCCGAGATCCCGGTGCTGTCCATCGCGGACCTCGGGATCCTGCGGGACGGCCGCCTCGACACCGACGGCACGGTCCGCCTCACGATCACCCCGACCTACTCGGGGTGTCCCGCCATGGACACGATCCGGGACGACCTCACGGCGGTGTTCGCCAAGGCCGGCCATTCCAAGGTCGAGGTCGACCTCGTGCTCTCCCCGGCCTGGACCACGGACTGGATGAGCGAGGAGGGGAAGGCCAAGCTCGAGAAGTACGGCATCGCCCCACCTAGTGGAAAGTCCCACGCCGGCCCGATCAAGCTCGGCCTCGCCGTCAAGTGCCCGCAGTGCCACTCCCTCAACACACGCGAGATGTCCCGCTTCGGTTCCACGTCCTGCAAGGCCCTCTACGTCTGCCAGGACTGCAAGGAACCCTTCGACTACTTCAAGGTGCTCTAGATGACTGACCAGCTGAACGAGACCGCCGCTGACGTCGCAGAAGACGCGGCCGCCGGCTCGGACGCGGGGGGGACCACGCGGCGTCGTGCGTCCTTCCACAAGCTCGAGGTGAGCGACGTCCGCAAGCTCACAAACGACGCGATCGAGGTGACGTTCGCGGTTCCCGCCGAGCTCGCCGACGAGTACGACTACATCCCCGGCCAGTACGTGGCCCTCCGGGCCGAGCTGGAGGACCCGAACCAGGGCGGCGAGAAGCGGGAGGTGCGCCGCTCGTACTCGATCTGCGCGGCCCCCCGGCGCTTCGACGACGGCTCGACCGAGATCAAGGTGGCCATCAAGCGTGACCTCGGCGGCATCTTCTCGACCTGGGCGAACGAGAGCCTCGAGCCCGGCACCGTGCTCGACGTCATGAGCCCCGCCGGCGCGTTCATCTCGAAGCACAGGATGACCGGCCTCAACGACCCCTCGAGCATCGACACCGATGTCGAGCACACGTTCGTGGCGGTCGCGGCCGGCTCCGGCATCACGCCCATCATGGCGATCGCGAAGACCGTCCTCGCGGCGGACGAGAACGTCCGCTTCGACCTCATCTACGCGAACAAGGCGGCCATGGACGTCATGTTCGTCGAGGAGCTCGCGGACCTGAAGGACCGCTACCCGTCCCGCTTCGCGCTCCACCACGTGCTCTCGCGCGAGCAGCGCATCTCCCCGCTGCTGTCCGGCAGGGTCGACGACGAGAAGCTCACCACGCTGCTCAACACCGTGATCCACGCCGACGACGTCGACGAGTGGTTCCTGTGCGGCCCGTTCGAGCTCGTCCAGCTCGTGCGCGACACGCTCTCGGCCCGCGGCGTGGAGCCCGAGAAGGTCCGCTACGAGCTCTTCACCACCGGCACCCCGACGAACCTCGAGGGCAACATCGGCCGGCCGGTGGTCGAGGACGCCTCGGGCAAGAACTTCGAGATCGAGTTCCGGCTGGACGGACTCCAGGGCACGGTCAAGTCCCCGGTGTCCGCGAACGAGACGATCCTCAACGCGGCCCTGCGCGTGCGCCCGGACGTGCCGTTCGCGTGCGCTGGCGGCGTCTGCGGGACGTGCCGTGCGAAGCTCGTCTCGGGCACGGTGGAGATGACGGAGAACTACGCGCTTGAGCCGGACGAGGTCGAGCGCGGCTACGTCCTCACGTGCCAGTCCCACCCGACCACGGACAGCGTGTCCGTCGACTTCGACGCGTGACGGCGGTTGAGCAGAGCCGAAACCAAGGAGCCTGAATGATCAACCTCACCATCGCCGGCGGGGTCGCCGAGGTCGTCCTCGACGCGCCCGCCAAGCTCAACTCCCTCGACGAGACCGCGCTCGGCGAGCTCTCGGACGCGTACGACGACGCCGCTGCCGCCGCCTCCCGCGGCGACGTGCGGGTCCTCCTCCTGCGCGGCGAGGGCCGGGCCTTCTGCGCCGGCCGGGACATCTCGGGAGTCGTCCCCGCCGACGACGACGTGCTGGGGTACCTGGGCGGGAAGGTGCAGCCGCTGCTGCAGAAGATGGCGGCCTTCCCGGCGCCCACGTTCGCGGCCGCCCAGGGCGCGTCCCTCGGGGTCGGCCTCGGGCTGCTGCTCGCGACCGACGTCGTGTACGTGGCCGAGAACGCCAAGATCGGCTCGCCGTTCGCGAACCTCGGGGCGACCCTGGACTCTGGCGGCCACTGGTACTTCACCGAGCGCCTCGGCATGCACCGCACGCTCGACCTCGTGTACACAGCCGAGCTCATGAGCGGGGCGGACGCCGTCCGCTCCGGAATGTTCTCGCGTGC
Organism: Sinomonas sp. R1AF57; assembly: GCF_002224485.1. Taxonomy (GTDB): domain Bacteria; phylum Actinomycetota; class Actinomycetes; order Actinomycetales; family Micrococcaceae; genus Sinomonas; species Sinomonas flava. The sequence continues at coordinate 2,750,265 of NZ_CP022463.1, read as the reverse complement.
CTTCCCGGCCGAGGAACTGCTGCCGCGCACGCGCGAGATCGTCGGCCGTGTCGCCGAGGGTGCCACCGGCGCGTTCGTCGCGTCGAAGGAGCTCGTCGCGCAGATCCGCGACCGGCGCCTCGGGCTCTGGGAGTCCATGGAGGCAGAGAACAAGGCACAGGCCCAGCTCTGCTCCTCGGAGGACTACGCCGAGGGGTTCAAGGCCTTCCAGGAGAAGCGGAAGCCCGCCTTCACCGGCCGCTGACCTGCCAGACCTCTCTCAGCCGGGGCGTCAGCGCGTGGCGATGAAGGCGTGCACGCTCGCGTGGTTCATCGCTGTGGCGGCCTCCTCGGGGGTCGCGCACTCGGCGGACACCTGGAAGGACGCCTGAGCGGACGGCACGGCGCGCACGGCCAGGCGGACGTGCGTGACGGTGCCGTCCGCGTGCTCGACCCGCAAGGTGGCCCCGGCCATGTCGACGAGGGGCCCCGTGAGCGACCCGAGGGTCACGACGACAGGAAAGCCCCTCCCCGTCACCGCGCCGCCGGTACCACTCGCGAGCACGGTGGCCGCCGCGCCCTCGAGCGCTGCGGCCGTCGCCGCCGTCTCGGGATCGTCCGACGCCGCGGCGCCGGCGCTGCCCGAGGGGCCCGAGGACAAGGAGCCCGAGGACGGGGGGCCCGAGGGCGTGGGCGAGCCCGCGGCGGGTGGCGAGGCGGCCGCCGTCGTGCGCGCCGAGGGTGAAGGCGACGGCACGAGCGGGCCGGTGCGGAAGACGAGGGTGCACCCGTTCGAGCCCACGTAGCGGAATTCGCCGGGGGCCGCGGTCAGCGTGTACAGGGCGCTCGGGGCGGCGTGCCAGACAGGGGCGGACGAGAACGGCAGCGGATCGCTGAGCCGGTAGGCGGACAGCTCGCTGTCCCGGGTCGGCGGCGGGGCACTGGCCGTGCCCGGTGCCGGCGCGGGCGGCTGCGGCGGGGCCGCAGTGAACAGTCCAGCGACGGCGACGACGAGTCCCACGCCCACCGCCGCGCAGGCGGCGATGAGCACCCACATCCACACGGGCCTCCCGCGCGACGGGGCGTCCGCTCGCTCCGTCCCCGCATCGCTGCTCATGGTTCTCCTCGTCACGGCTCCCTGCCTCTACCTTCCCACGCCGGACGGGTGAGAGGTCAGCGCGTGTCCAGGTCCTCGAACACCAGGAACGTCTGCGTGTCCAGGACGCCGGGCATGTTCTGCAGCTGGTCGAACACGACGCGGCGCAGGTCGGTGTTGTCCAGCGCCCGCACGAGGATGATGACGTCGAAGTCCCCGCCCACGAGGGCGATGTGGTGCACCTCCGGGATGGCGCGCAGCCGCTCGCGCAGCTCGCGCCACGTCTGCTGGCGCACCTTGAGGGTCACGTACGCGCTCGAGCGCAGGCCAGCCCGCAGCGGGTCGACGAGGGCCGTGAACTTCGTGATGACGCCGTCTGCCTGGAGCCGGGAGATCCGGTTGTAGGCGTGCGCGCGGGAGATGTGCACGTTCTCCGCGATGGTCGTCACGGAGCGGCGGGCATCTGCGGTGAGCTCGGCCAGGATGGCGCGGTCGACGTCGTCGAGCGGCCGCGGCTCCACGGCCCGGGGCGGTGCCTCCCGGCCGGGGTGCAGATCGTCCATGGAACCCTCCTGTGATCCACGTCATTGTGACGTTTCGTCTCTGAATGTGCGCGGTCTGGATCCAGTCTTCCACGATGTGCCCTTCAACGGCATACGAATGGCTACGGAAGCGGATACTTGAGTCAACACGTCCGGCACGAGGAGGAGCCATGACCATTCCCGCCGAGGCACAGGAGGCCATCCGCAGCTTCGGGATCAGCATCGAGGACTACATGCTTCCGGTGCACGGCCGGGTGGCCCAGATCCAGATCCTCGACGAGCACGGGTCGCTGCGCCCCGAGGACGAGCGCGGCTCAGCCCCCGGCCATGAGTACCCGATCCCCGCTGCGGACGAACTGCTCGAGGCGTACCGCCGGCTCGTCATCGGCCGCCGGGTCAACGACCAGAACTCGGCGCTCGTCCGCCAGGGCCGCATGGCGGTCTACCCGTCGAGCCACGGCCAGGAGGCCTGCCAGGTTGCCGCGGCGCTGTGCCTGTCCGACGGTGACTGGATGTTCCCGACGTACCGCGACGCGGTCGCCGTCATGACGCGCGGGGTGGACCCGGTCGAGGCCATGACCATCTTCCGCGGTGACTGGCACGGCGGCTACGACCCGCACGAGCACAAGGTCGGCATCCAGTCCACGCCCCTGACCACGCAGCTGCTGCACGCCGTCGGCGTCGCCCACGCGGCGAAGCTGCGCGGGAAGGACACCGTGGTCCTCGCGATGTGCGGCGACGGCGCCACGAGCGAGGGCGACTTCCACGAGGCGCTCAACTTCGCCGCCGTGTTCCACCTGCCGGTCGTGTTCTTTGTGCAGAACAACCAGTACGCCATCTCGGTGCCGCTCGCCCACCAGACGGTCGCGCCGTCGCTGGCCCACAAGGCGATCGGCTACGGCATGGCGGGGGAGCGCGTGGACGGGAACGACGCCGTTGCCCTCCTCGCCGTCCTCGACCGCGCCGTGCGCCTGGCCCGCTCGGGCTCGGGGCCCCTGCTCGTCGAGGCGTACACCTACCGGATGCAGGCGCACACGAACGCCGACGACGCGACCCGCTACCGCGAGGACGCCGAGGTGGCGGCCTGGGCCGTCAAGGACCCCCTCAAGCGCATGCGCGAGTACCTGCGCACCGAGGGCGTGCTGACCGACGACGTCGAGTCCGCCGTCGCCGCCGACGCCGAGGACGTGGCCCGGCAGCTGCGCGAGGGCCTGGGCGAGGACACCGCCGTCGACCCCCAGGACCTCTTCCGCTTCGTCTACACCGAACCCACCGCGCAGCTGCGCGAGCAGGCCGCCCTCGTGGCCGACGAGCAGTCCCGCGACCTTTCCGGAAAGGAGCACGGAGCATGAGCACCGTCGCCGAGGCCGCCGCGGCCCGCGCCGCCGCCCGCCCCGCAGGCCCCGAACCCCTGACCTTCGCGAAGGCCCTGACCACTGCCATGGCCGACGAGATGCGCGCCGACGCGGGCGTCGTGGTGTTCGGCGAGGATGTCGGAACGCTCGGCGGGGTCTTCCGCGTCACCGACGGCCTCCAGAAGGAGTTCGGCGCGGACCGCTGCTTCGACACGCCGCTCGCCGAGTCCGGCATCGCCGGGATGGCGATCGGCATGGCGATGAACGGCCTGCGCCCGGTCATCGAGATGCAGTTCGACGCGTTCGCCTACCCGGCGTTCGAGCAGATCGTGAGCCACATCGCCAAGATGCACAACCGCACCCGCGGACGGGTCCGGCTGCCTCTCGTGATCCGCGTCCCGTACGCGGGCGGGATCGGCGGCGTCGAGCACCACTGCGACTCCTCCGAGGCGTACTACGCCCACACGCCGGGCCTGAAGGTCTTCACGCCCGCGACCGTCGCGGACGCGTACCGCATGCTCCGCGAGGCCATCGCGAGCGACGACCCGGTCGTGTTCATGGAGCCCAAGAAGCTGTACTGGTCCAAGGACCTTGTGGACCTCGAGGCGCTTCGGTCGGAGTTCGCGGGCCGGGGCGGCGAGGGCCGTGGCGCCGGTGGCGCGCACGACGGCGCGCGGCGGCTCAGCGTCGACGGCGCTGCCGCCGTCGCACGCTCCGGTACGGACGCGACGCTCATCGCCTACGGCCCCTCGGTGCCGACGGCGCTCGCTGCGGCGGAGGCCGCCGCTGCGGAGGGCCGGTCCGTTGAGGTGATCGACGTGCGCACGATCGTCCCCTTCGACGACGAGACCGTGTCCGCGTCCGTGCGCAAGACGGGCCGCGCCGTCGTCGTGGCCGAGGCCGCGGGCTTCGCGTCGGTCGCGTCCGAGATCGTGGCCAGGGTGCAGGAGCGCTGCTTCCACTCGCTCGCCGCGCCCGTGCGGCGCGTGACCGGGTTCGACATCCCGTACCCGGCGCCCAAGCTCGAGCACTGGTACCTGCCCAGCGTCGACCGCATCCTCGACGCCCTCGACGACCTTCAGTGGGAGGACTGACATGGCGACCGCCGTGAGCGCCCAGAACAGCACCGCGCAGAGGACCTTCAGGCTCCCCGACCTCGGGGAGGGCCTGACCGAGGCCGAGCTCGTCCGGTGGCTCGTCGCCGCTGGCGACACCGTGGCCGTGGACCAGCCGGTCGCCGAGGTCGAGACCGCCAAGGCCGTCGTCGAGGTGCCCACGCCGTACGCCGGGACCGTTTCCGAGCTGCACGGCGAGCCGGGCGCCACGATCGACGTCGGCGCCCCCCTCATCACCATCGCCGAGGTCACCCCTGGTGGCGCCGATGTCACCCCGTCTGGTGCCGAGGTCACCCCTGGTGGCGCCGAAGTCATCCCGTCTGGTGCCGAGGTCACCCCGTCTGTGGCTCGGGCAGCCGCCCGGGAGGCGTATCGCGAGGAGGAACGCGCCGGAGCCCGTCCGCCAGCGCCCGCTGAAGCCTCCGGGTCGGGGAATGTCCTCATCGGCTACGGCACGCCTGGTGGGGCGGCAGGCGGCCGCACCCGACGGCGCAAGGGGGCGGCGCCGTCGTCCGCTCCCGTTGCGGAACCGGCGCGCACGACGCCGCCCGCGAACGCCGTGCGCGTCGTCTCACCGCTCGTCCGCAGGCTGGCCCGGGACCTCAACGTCCAGCTCGCCCGGATTTCGGGGTCCGGCCCGGATGGGCTCATCATGCGCCGCGACGTCGAATCGGCAGGGGTGACCTCGGCGCCGCAGGGGGTGACGTCGGCGCCGCAGGGGGTGACCTCGGCGGCAGAGGAGGTGACCTCGGCGGGGGAGGCGGACACCCGGACGGGCCTCGCGATCGCGGCGCGGACCCCCGTCAAGGGAGTGCGCAAGGCAGTCGCGCAGGCCATGGTCCGGTCGCGGACGGAGATCCCCGAGGCGACGGTCTGGGTCGACGCGGACGCGACGGCGCTCGTGGACCTGCGCCACGGCCTCAAGCACCGCGACCCCGGCAGCACGCCGAGCCTGCTCGCCTTCATCGCACGGTTCGTGGTGGCGGGCCTGCAGAAGTTCCCCGAGCTCAACACCAGGATCGAGGAGACAGGCGACGGCCAGGAGATCGTCCAGTTCGACGGCGTCAACCTCGGCTTCGCGGCCCAGACCGACCGCGGGCTCGTGGTCCCGGCGATCCGCAACGCCCACACCCTGAGCGCCCGCGGCCTGGACTCCGAGCTGCGCCGCCTCACGGCCGTCGCCCGAGAGGGGAAGGCCACCCCGGCGGACCTCACGGGAGGCACCTTCACGCTCAACAACTACGGCGTGTTCGGTGTGGACGGCAGCGCGGCGATCATCAACCATCCCGAAGCCGCCATCCTCGGCGTCGGCCGGATCATCGACCGGCCGTGGGCCGTCGACGGCCAGCTGCAGGTCCGCAAGGTCGTCCAGCTCACCCTCACGTTCGACCACCGAGTGTGCGACGGCGGCACGGCCGGCGGCTTCCTGCGGTTCGTCGCCGACGCGGTCGAGCAGCCGGGGGGCGTCCTCGCAGACCTCTAGAGGGCATGGCAGAATCAAGCTCAACCCTGACCCGCCGACGAGAAGGAATGCATCACATGGCGCAATGGCGAGAACTCGGAGCCAGCACATACGTCCTCGCCACCGAGCCGCTGCGGATGAACGTCGGGCTCGTGGTGGGCACCGAACGGGCCCTCGTGGTCGACACGGGACAGGGCCCGCGGCAGGGCGCCGAGATCCTCGCGGCCGTGCGGGAGAAGACGGAGCTGCCGCTCGTCGTCGTCAACACCCACGCCCACTACGACCACTACTTCGGCAACGCGGTTTTCGCCGCGGCGGGCGTGACGGAGTTCTACGCTCACGAGAACGCGGCGGCGGCCATCGCCGAGACGGGCGACGCCGAGCGGCAGTCGGTGGCCGAGGCGGAGCCGGAGATGGCAGCGGGGGAGGGCGAGAACACCCAGATCGTGGTCCCGACTGCGATCGTCCGCGACCAGCCCGTGCTCGTCGACCTGGGCGGGACCTCGGTCACCCTGTTCCACCTCGGCCGCGGCCACACGGACGGCGACCTCCTCGTCGGGACCCAGAGCACGCTCTTCGCCGGCGACCTCGTCGAGGAGGGCGCGTACCCCGAGTTCGGCGACTCGTACCCCGAGGAATGGGCGGACGTCCTGCGGCATATCTCGGCGCTGCGGCACCGCTACGACAACCTGGTCCCGGGGCACGGGGAGCTGTGCAGCGACGCGCTCGTGCGCACCATGGCGGATACGATGGCGACGGCGGTGCGCTCGGCCAGGCAGGCCACGCGCGAGACTCCGGACGACGCCACCAAGGCCGTCCCGATCCTCCCGTACGGCCCCGAGCAGTCCCGCCTGTTCATCCGCCGGCTCAAGGCCAGCAGCCTGAGCTGACGTTCCGGCAGGGCGAGGAAGAGGGGGCAGCATGACGGACGGTCCAGTCGAGCCTGAGGCTGCTTCCCCTGCGCCCATGACTCGGCGGGAGGCCCGGCGGCTGCGCGAAGCCGAGGAAGCGGCGCGGCGGGCGGCGCACGTCGACGAGTCGGCTCCTCCCACCCAGCCCGGCGCCGCGACCACCGGCGCGCACGACGCCGACGGGTCGCCCCGGGCGGCCGCCGCATCCGCGCCGTCGGAGGCGGCCGCCAATCCGGCGGACGCCGTCCTACCTCCGGCGGACACCGCCCAGCCCTCGGGGGACACCGCCCAGCGCACCCGGGACGGCGCCTTGCCTGTGACCGGCGACGAACCGGTCGCCGGCGGCCGACCAGACGCCGAGACCACGCCCGCGACACGCGCAACCGCCGTGGCCGCTGGCCGCAGGCGCCTGCCTCGCACCGTCGGCGAGCCCCCGCCGGGGACTGGCGACAGTGGGAGTCGATCTGTGGAGCCGAGCGCGGGGCCCACAGCCGGGCTGGCACCCGAGCCTGCGCCACAGGCGTCGCCCGTGCCTGAGGCCTCGCCTGCGGCCCAGACCTCACCTGCGCCGACGGCCGCGCCTGCGCCGGCGGGACGGCCAGCACCGCCGCGTCCGGTGCGCGAGCCCACGCCAGTGCCGGCTGCGCCTGAGCACGCGGAGGAGCCGGCGGGCTTCGTCCGCCCGGGCCCGGCCCACCCGCCGAAGGGCCTGCGGGGCCTCCTCTACCGCATCACCGGCGGTGCCGTGAACCTCGGCCCGAGCGAGCGGGAGCGCCGGGAGGAGCTGCTCGAGCGGCAGATCGCGCGGCGCCTCGAGGGCAGCTGGAACACCGCGTTCCTGTCCCTCAAGGGCGGCATCGGCAAGACCTCGACCACTGTGGGCGTCGGGCTCACCCTTGCCGAGCTGCGGCCGGAACCCCCGTGCGCCATCGACGCGAACCCCGACGCAGGGGACCTGGTCGAGCGTGCCCTCGGCGAGGGGGCCTACGAATCCGAGCGCAGCCGCTCCATCACGAGCCTCCTGCGGGACTTCGACTCGGTCACCTCGCGTGCCCGCCTCGTGTCCTACCTGCACCAGGCCGGCAGCCTGCACCTTCTCGCGGGGGAACAGGACCCCGAGCTCTCCGACTCGCTGACGGCAGAGGACTACCGCCGCGTCCACGCGCTCGTGGCCAGGCACTTCGGCGTCACGCTCACCGACTGCGGCACGGGTGTGAGCCGGCCGGCCATGCGGGGCATCCTGCAGGAGGCGGACAACATCGTCGTGGTCGCCGGCTATGCCGTGAGCGGCGCCAAACGGGCCCGGGACACACTGCGCTGGCTGTCGGCCCACGGCTACGACCGCCTCGCGAAGGGCGCGATCGTCGTCGTGACCGACAAGGACGACGTCTCCGCGCGCGTGGACAAGGGCGCGATCGAATCAACCCTCTCGGGCCTGTGCCGCGCCCTGATCACCGTGCCGCACGACCGCTCCATGGCTGACGGCGACCTCGTCTCCCTCCCGGCGCTCCGCCCCGAGACGCGCCAGGCGTACCGCGAGATCGCGGCCGCGATCGTCTCCGGCTACCAGCGCTGACCCTCGTCCGGGGCCGCTGGCCCCAACCGAGCACGAGCCCGAACCGAGCCCCACTGCAGCACGGAGGCGCGGCCGCCCCCAATAGCGGCCGCGTCTCCGGCGTGGTCTCGGCCCGGCAAGAGACGAGATTAGTCCAAGGACTGGATTTACTCTAGCCACTGCGCCCCGTGCGTGCAATGGGGAGGCGCGACCGCGCGCGTCACTAGAGTGGGGGAGTGCAGCGGCCCGGACAGTTCTCCCTCCTGTCGATCGCCGTCCCCGCCTTCGGCCCGTCCGTCCTGTTCTTCCTCGGCGAGGGGGCCGTGCTGCCGGTCGTCGCACTGTCGGCGCGGGACCTCGGCGCGTCCGTGGCCGTCGCTGCGCTGACGGTCACGCTCGTGGGGCTGGGCTCGCTCCTGTTCAACCTGCCCGCGTCCTACCTCACCCTGCGCTTCGGGGAACGCTGGGCGATCGTCGGAGCCCAGCTGGCGGGCGCGGTGGCCCTCGTGCTCGCGGCCCTCGCCCAGGAACTGTGGCAGCTCGTCCCCGCGCTCGTCGTGCTCGGCATGTCGGGCAGCGTGACCGGGCTGGCCCGCCAGAAGTACCTCACCGAGGCCGTCCCGGTGGACTACCGCGCCCGCGCGCTCTCGACCCTCGGCGGGGTGAGCCGCATCGGCATCTTCATCGGCCCCTTCCTCGGCGCGGCGGCGATCCAGTTCTGGGGCCTGCGCGGCGCCTACTGGCTCGGCGCGGTGGTGCTCGCCGGCGCATCGGTGGTCGCCCTGTGGATGCGGGACCTCGCCGTGGACGACGGCGACGGGCCGCGGGCGCCCGAGCCGCGCCTCGCGCAGGTCGCGGCGGGGCACTGGAGGGTGCTGACGACGGTCGGGCTCGGCGTCCTGTTCGTTGCCGCGGTGCGCCAGTCCCGCCAGGTCGTCATCCCGCTGTGGGCGGACCACCTCGGACTCGACGCGACCACCGCCGCTCTCGTCTACGGTATCGCCGGGGGCATGGACCTCCTGCTCTTCTATCCGGGCGGCCGGACCATGGACACCCGGGGCCGACTCGCCGTCGCGGTGCCCTCGATGACCCTCATGGGACTCTCCCTCATCGCCATGCCGTGGACGGGCACGTTCTGGCCCTTCCTTGCCGCCTCGTGCGCGCTCGGCATGGGGAACGGCATCGGCTCGGGAATGGTCATGACCCTCGGAGCGGACTTCTCACCGAGCCCCGGCCGTGCGCAGTTCCTCGGGCTCTGGCGGCTCATGGCGGACGCGGGCACGACGGCGGGACCAGTCCTGCTCTCGGCCGTCACCGCAGCGTTGGGCCTCGGGGCCGGGGTCGCGGCCTCCGGCGGGCTCGGCCTGGCCGCGGCGGCCGTGCTCGCGTGGGCCGTCCCCCGGGCCCAGCGGCGGCAGGCCGGCGGCGCCTGAGCCGTGCCGGGCCGACCAAGCGGGGCGCCGTCTCAGCGGCGGGGACGCGAAGCGTGCGCCATGAGCCACGATGCCCCTACGGCGACCAGGTAGCCGCTGATCACGATGAACGCCAGGCCGGCCCAGAAGTAGTTCGTCGTGCTCACCTCCCGCCCCGCCAGCGGCGCGATCCGCACGAGCGCGACGACGGCGACTCCCGCCGCAGCGAGCCCCGCGGCGGTCGGCAGGGCAAGCCACAGCCGTGACGAGCCCACGTGGCGCCCGAACCCGTCCCACTCGTTCCACACCATGCCCGTGCGCAGCACGAGCCACGCGGCGGGGGCCATGAACACCGCGACGACGAGGAACGCGGACACGACGTCGGCCGGCCGGTGCCACTGGTTCACGAGGGTCGACACGCCGGTCGCCACGGCGTAGGTCCCGCCCGCGAAGGCTACGAGGGGGCGCCAGCGCGGGGACGCGACGAGGAAGACCGCGGCCGCGGCGGAGGCGGCGAGGGTCGTGTGCCCCGAGGGGAGCGAGTTCTCCATGTAGGTCTCGATGCCGCGGTAGGGGCGGGTCAGGATGTCGTTCTTGAGCAGCTGGGTGGCGAGGTTGGCGCACAGCGCCGCGGCGAGGGCGACGGCGGAGGCGGCCCAGCGCCGTCGTGCGAGCGCCGCGTATCCCAGCGCCCCCAGCGCGAGGGCGACCGAGAGCGCGGGGAGGAAGTCGAGGAACCGCAGCGAGGCCTTGCCTGCGGCCCCGTAGAGCTCGGTGGCCTCGACGAGGGCGGATTCGTCGATGTACTGCCCCGTGGTGGTGCGGACGAAGAACAGGTAGGTGCACAGGAGCGCGGCGACGGCCGCGAGCGAGGCCAGCAGGAACGGCCCGACGCCAACCGAAGGGCGTGGAACACGCCTCCGATCCCCGCCAGACAGCAGTGCAGACGGGTCCCGGCGGCCGCGGGGGCCGGGGACCTCGGAGCGTGCGTGGGTGGGTGCAGCCATCCGTTCCAGCCTGCCACACGCGGCTGGACGGCTCCTGAAGGTCGACGGCGCGCGGCCCCCTCCCAGCGTCCGCCGGTAGGCTCGGTGCCCGTGATCGAACAGTGGTGGCAGGCCTTCGTCAACGGGTTCCTCTCCGGGTTCGGGCGCTCGAGCCCGCTCGTGGTGCCCGCGGCGGAGCTGCTGTGGATCCTCGGGGGAGCGGCGGCGCTGTGCGTCGTCCCGGTCCTGTGGCGGTTCTTCGGCCGCTTCGTCACCGTGGTCCACGAGCTCGGCCACGCCTTCGCGGGGCTCGCGACCGGCATGCGGGTCACGGGCATCACGCTGCGCATGGACCAGGGCGGAACGACCCACGGCGTGGGCCGCGGCCGGGCCGTGTGGTTCGGCTTCTGGGGCTACCCGGCGCCGGCAGCCGTCGGCGCCGTGCTCGTGTGGGCCTCCGCGGCCGGGTGGGGGAGGACGGCGCTGTCGGTGTCCGTGATCGTGCTCGCGCTCGTGTTCCTCTTCATCCGGAACCTCGCCGGCGTGCTCATCCTCGCCGGATCGATCATCGCAGTCGCGGCCATCGTCGCCGCGGTGCCCGCCGACCTCCAGGGCCACCTGACGCTCGCCGTCGGGCTCGCGCTCGTGATGGGCGCCGCGCGGGACTGGTGGAACCTCGTCTCAGTGCACACGCGCCGCCGGCGGGAGCTGGCGAGCTCGGACGCGTTCATCCTCTCCCGAAAGACCGGCGTCCCCTCGGCCGTGTGGCTGTTCGCATTCGCCGCCGTCATCGCCCTCGCCGGCGTCGCCTCGTGGGCCGTGCTGACGGGGTCCCTGCGTACAGTGGGCGCATGAGCTGCACCCGGCGCCCCGTGCTCCCCGACCTGCCAGAGCTCGAGGCGGCGGCCGCCGTCGTGCGCGTCCCGCTGACCGTCAGGTTCCGCGGCGTGACCGAGCGCGAGGCGCTCGTGCTGCGCGGGCCGGCCGGATGGGGCGAGTTCGCCCCGTTCCTCGAGTACGACGACGCGGAGTCGTCCCGCTGGCTCGCCTCCGCCGTCGAGGCCGCGTGGGAAGGCTTCCCCGCGCCGGTGCGCGAGCGCGTGCCCGTCAACGCGACCGTCCCGGCCGTCCCCGCGGGGCGCGTCCCCGAGGTGCTCGCCGCCTTCGGGCCGGTGACCGCCGTCAAGGTCAAAGTGGCCGAGGCCGGGCAGAGCATCGCGGACGACGTCGGCAGGGTCGCCGCCGTGCGGGAGGTGCTGCCGGACGCGGAGCTGCGGGTCGACGCGAACGGGGGCTGGTCGGTGCCGGAGGCCGTCGAGGCGCTCGGGCAGCTCGAGCCGTTCGGCCTCGAGTACGCCGAGCAGCCCGTCCCCGGCATCAATGCCCTCGCCGAGGTCCGCGCCCTGCTCGAGGCACGCGGCACCCCGGTGCGCATCGCTGCGGACGAGGCGGTCCGGAAGGCCGAGGACCCCCTGCGCGTCGCCCGCGCCGGCGCAGCGGACCTCATCGTCGTCAAGGCCGCCCCGCTCGGGGGAGTGCGGCGCGCCCTCGAGATCGTCCGCGAGGCCGGGCTGCCCGCCGTCGTGAGCTCGGCTCTCGACACCTCGGTGGGGCTCGCCGCCGGCGTCGCGCTGGCCGCCGCGCTCCCGCAGCTGCCGTACGCCTGCGGGCTCGGCACCGGGGCCCTGCTGGCGCACGACGTCGTGCGGTCGCCACTCGTGCCCGAGGCCGGCTACCTCCCCGCCGGTGCCGAGCTGGCCCGACGGTCGGAGCCGGACCCCGGGCTGCTGGCCCGGTTCGCCGTGAGAGCGGAGCGGCGCGCCTGGTGGATCGAGCGGCTCCGCCGGTGCCACGCGGTCCTCGCCGGGCGTTGATGGCCGCGTGTGCCTCAGGTCTCCCACGGCATTTACCTTGAGTTAACCTCTGGCTTAGCTGGATTTTTGCTGGGAATGGTCGGGTGGAGGACATCGCTATCCGATCGCACCCGTAAGGATGATTCCCCTTGACTGAATCCCGCCGTACGCTCCTGCCGATGCTGGGCCATGTCCGCGGCAAGCGAAGCGCCGTGACCTGCGCGCTCAAGTGCGACAACGCCTGCCTCGGCGAGGTGTGCAACACCTCGGACAACGGCTACTTCCGCGACATCGCCGCCGGGGCGATCTCGCGCCGCTCCGCTCTGGGCCTCGGCCTCGCCGGCGCGCTCACGCTGGCCTTCACGGGCGCGGGCGCCGGCCGCTCGGAAGCCGCCGGCCTCGCCCCCGCGGCCAAGGGCGTCACCAGCAAGCTCGACTTCACCCCGATCAGCCCCGTCCACTTCACGGTCGACGAGTTCACCGTCCCGTCGGGCTACAGCTGGACGCCGGTCATCCGCTGGGGCGACCCGCTCTTCAACGACTCTCCCGCGTTCGACATCGCGAACCAGACGGAGGCCGCCCAGGCCCGCCAGTTCGGCTACAACAACGACTACACGGACATCATCCGGATCGACGGCGAGAACGGCCGCCGCGCGGTGCTCTTCACGAACCACGAGTACACCAACGAGGGCATCATGTTCCCGAAGGCGCAGCTCGACGCCGACCCGGCACGGGTCCGCGCCGTCGCCCGCGCCGCCCACGGCCTCTCCGTCGTCGAGCTCACGCGCCGCGACAAGAACAGCGCCTGGACCTACGTCAAGGGGGCCCCGCTCAACCGCCGGTTCCTCATCGACACCGAGTACGAGCTGACCGGCCCTGCGGCCGGGTCCGCGCTGCTGAAGACCGCCGCCGACCCGACCGGCCGCAAGGTCAAGGGCACCCTCGGCAACTGCTCCGGCGGCACGACGCCGTGGGGCACCATCCTCTCGGGCGAGGAGAACTTCAACGGCTACTTCCGCTCCGCCGGCACCTCGGCGGCCCAGAAGCGCTACGGCCTCTCCGACAAGGCGACCGGCCGCGGCTGGGAGCTCGACGACCCGCGCTTCGACACCCGCACCGCGGGCTACGAGAACGAGGAGAACCGCTTCGGCTGGGTCGTCGAGGTGGATCCGATGGACCCGACGTCGACCCCCAAGAAGCACACCTCGCTGGGCCGCTTCAAGCACGAGGGCGCGAACGTCCGCATCGCGGCCAACGGCAAGGCCGTGGCGTACTCGGGCGACGACGAGCGCTTCGACTACCTGTACAAGTTCGTCTCCAAGGACACGTACAGGGAGGGCGACCGGGCCCACAACATGACCCTCCTGTCCGAGGGCGACCTCTACGTCGCCAAGTTCACGGGCAACTCCGCCGGCGAGATCGACGGCTCCGGCGCACTCCCGTCCGATGGCGCGTTCGACGGCCGCGGCGAGTGGCTCCCGCTCGTCGTCGGCGGCAAGCCCGGGCACGAGGCGCTCAGGGACATGACCGTGGCCGAGATCCTGGTCTTCACCCGTCTGGCCGCCGACAAGGTGGGTGCGACCAAGATGGACCGCTGCGAGGACGTCGAGCCGCACCCCACCTCGGGCAAGGTCTACGTCGTCTGCACGAACAACTCGAACCGCGGCAAGGGCACCAACGCGCCGGCGGACGAGGTCAACCCGCGCACCGCGAACCGCGACGGCCACATCGTCGAGATCACCGAGGACGGCGGCGACCAGACGGCCACCGCGTTCGGCTGGAACCTGCTCCTCGTCGCCGGCGACCCGGCGAAGAACAAGACCGCGTACTTCGCGGGCTACCCCACGGACAAGGTCTCCCCGATCTCGTGCCCCGACAACGTGGCGTTCGACTCCTCCGGGTACATGTGGCTCGCCACGGACGGCGCGCCGAGCTCGATCGGCTACAACGACGGCCTCTTCCGCGTCACCCTCGAGGGCCCCGAGCGCGGCAAGGTCGAGCAGTTCCTCTCGGTCCCGCGGGACGCCGAGACCTGCGGCCCGATCGTCCACGACGCCGAGCGCCACGTCTACGTCTCGGTCCAGCACCCGGGCGAGGAGGGCACCTTCGAGGAGCCGCACTCGCTGTTCCCGGACTACGTGAAGGGCGGCACGCCCGCCGCCGGCCAGGTCCGCGCCCCGCGCCCGGCCGTGGTGCAGGTCCTCCCGGCCCAGCACGCGAAGTAGTACATACGATGGGGGCGTGAGTGCCCTCAGTTCCCTGGACGCCGCCCGCGCAGCAGTCGACGCGCTGCTCGCGGGCGGCGTCCGCTGCGTCGTCGTGTGCCCGGGATCCCGCAGCGCCCCGCTCGCCTACGCCCTGGCCGAGGCTGAGGGCCGGGGCCACCTCGAGCTCGTGGTGCGGGTCGACGAGCGCGTGGGCGCCTTCACTGCCCTCGGCGCGGCCCTCTCCTCGGGACGGCCGGCCGCCGTCGCGACCACGAGCGGCACGGCCGTGGGCAACCTGCTGCCCGCCGTCATGGAGGCCAACCACGCCGAGGTGCCCCTTGTGGTCCTCTCGGCGGACCGGCCCGAGGAGCTCCACGGGACCGGTGCGAACCAGACCACCGAGCAGTTCGACCTCTTCGGCGAGCACGTGCGCTTCGCGACGAGCGTCGCGGCCGGTGCGTCGCCGTCGTCGTCCGTCCGGACCGCACTCTCCGCGGCGACGGGCGCGCTCGAGGGGATCCCCGCCGGCCCCGTCCAGCTCAACCTCTGCTTCCGGGACCCCCTCGTGCCGGAACCCGGCTGGGATCCGCCCGCCGGCGGAGGCTGGGAGCCGCCCCCCGTCCAGCCGTACGCCTACCGCCGGCCGCCGGTCGCGGCCCTCGGCGGGCTGCCGCCGCGGCGCACCGTGGTCCTCGCCGGCCACGGCGCGGGCCCGCTCGCGGAGGCCTTCGCGGCAGCGCACGGCCTCCCGCTGCTCGCGGAGCCGTCCTCGAATGCCCGCTTCGGCGGCCACGCCGTGGGCCCCTACCGGCTCCTCCTGGACGGGCATCCCGGGCTGAGGATCGAGCGCGTGGTGCTGTTCGGCCGGCCCACCCTGTCCCGGCCCGTCACGGCGCTCCTGGCGCGCGACGGCGTGCAGACGGCGCTGTACCACCCCCGCCCGGTCGCGTGGTTCCGGGAGGGCCGACGCCGGGAACGGCTCGTGGACGACCTCGACATCCTCTCGGGCTTCGCCGGGCGCGGGGCCGAGGGGTGGCTCGACTCGTGGCTCCTCGCCGGCGCCGCGGCGCAGGAGGCGGTGGACCGGATCGTCGGCGGCCCCGGCGCGCCCCTGACGGGGCCGAGGCTCGCCCAGCTCGTGTGGGAGACCGCGCGGGGGCAGCTGCTGCTCGGCTCGTCCAACGGGATCCGCGATGTCGACCTCGCGGCGGCCCCTCCGCCGCAGCCGGCTGCCCGGGTCTTCGCCAACCGCGGCCTGTCCGGGATCGACGGTACCCTCTCGACCGCCACCGGCCTCTGGCTGGGGCGCCGCACCGAGACCACCGCGTTCCTCGGGGATCTGACCTTCCTGCACGACGCCGGCGGGCTCCTCCTCGGCGACGGGGAAGCGGAACCGGACCTGCGCGCCGTCGTGCTCAACGACGCCGGCGGGGCGATCTTCGGCCTGCTCGAGCACGGGCGCGTGGGCGACCCGGCGCTCCCGGGGGCGGCGGCCGCCGTCGAACGCCTCTTCGGCACGCCGCACCGCGCCGACCTCCGGGCGCTCGCGGCCGCCTACGGTGTGCGGCACACGCTCGTGCGCACCGCGGCAGAGGCGTCCGCGGCGCTCGGCGCTCCCCGGCGACGGGGGCGGGAGATCATCGAGGCCCGGGTGGACAGGGCGTCCCTGCGCGACCTCCACGAGCGGATCCGCCTCGCCGTGGGCAGGGCCGTGAGCCACAACTGACGTCTCGGGTGCCGTTTCGGGTACGCCAAAGTCGCCCCTGTGCCGTTTCGGGTACGCGAGGGAGCTCCGCCTGGAGGGACGTCCTAGCGCGGCGGATCCTCTGCGTACCCGAAACGGCGGAGGGGGGAAGTTCGCGTACCCGAAACGGCGGAAGGGGGAAGTTCGCGTACCCGAAACGACGGAGGCGGGGGAGCTGGGGCCTCGCGGCCGATGGGGCGGGTGTCTGGGATTTCGGAAACCTCCTCGTGACAGAGCTTGATTACCCTTCAGGGGTGTTGTCCAATAGGGAAACATAAGTTGCCTGTGATGCACATCTCATCGCACCCTGGTCAAGGGTAGGATGGGACGTCGCCTAGCACCTCTGACATGTACCTCCAAGTAAAGGTAGAGATATGACTTTCTCCGCGAAGCTCGCCGCCAAGGGCGCTGCGGTCCTCGCCGTCGGCGCCCTCGCGCTCACGGCCTGCACGAACGCCTCCGAGACCGGGGGAGCGGCACAGCCGAGCGGCTCGGGGTCGGCATCGGCGTCCTTCGACCCGTCGTCGGTGAAGAAGGACGACAGCCTGGCCTCGCAGGTTCCGGACGCGATCAAGTCCAAGGGCAAGCTCGTCGTCGGCTCCGACACGTCGTACGCGCCGGCAGAGTTCCTCGGCGGAAGCGACAACGCCACGCCGATGGGCTACGACGTCGACCTCGCCAAGGCCATCGGCGCCAAGCTCGGCCTCAAGACCGAGGTCCAGACCGCGGAGTTCACCGGGATCCTGCCCGCCCTCGGCCCGAAGTACGACCTCGGCATGTCCTCCTTCACGATCAACTCCGAGCGCCTCGCCGCGGTGAACTTCGTGAGCTACTTCAAGGCCGGCACCGCGTGGGCCGTGCAGAAGGGCAACCCGAAGAAGTTCTCGCTCGATGACATCTGCGGAAAGAAGGTCGGCGTCCAGACCGGCACCGTCCAGGAGGACCCGGACCTCAAGGAGCGCAACGCCAAGTGCACCGCCGCGGGCAAGCCCGCGATCGAGGTCGTCTCCCTCAAGGCGCAGACGGACCTCAACACGCGTCTCGTGAACGGCTCGCTCGATGCAATGGCCGCTGACTCGCCGATCGTCGGCTACGCGGTCCAGCAGACCAACGGTGCCGTCGAGAAGCTCGGCGACACCTACGACTCGGCCCCCCAGGGCATCGCCGTGGCCAAGAGCGACACGGCGTTCGCCCAGCTCATCCAGAAGACGGTGACGAGTCTCATGGAGGACGGCACCTACAAGAAGATCCTGGACTCGTGGAACAACGCCGAAGGCGCTCTTCCGAAGTCTGAGGTCAACCCGGCAGTCTGATGACTATGACTGTTCACAAGGCTGACGCCCCAGCCTCCACGGCAAGCGCACCGGAACTGATCAAGGCGGTTCCGGTGCGCCACCCCGGCCGGTGGGTCGGCGCCGCCGTCATCGTGCTCCTGCTGGCCCTGGCCGTCCAGAGCCTGGCCACCAACCCCAACTTCCACTGGGACACCGTCGCGCTCTACATCCTGGACGTCAACGTGGTCCGCGGCGTGGGCTGGACGCTCCTGCTCACGGTCCTGTCGATGATCCTGGCGATCGTGCTCGCCGTCGTCCTGGCGTTCATGCGGCAGTCGGACAACCCGATCTTCCGCTGGTCCGCGTGGGCGTGGGTGTGGTTCTTCCGCGGCACCCCGGTCTACACGCAGCTGATCTTCTGGGGCCTGGTCACGGTCCTGTACCCGACCGTGTCCCTGGGCGTCCCGTTCGGGCCGGCGCTGGTCACCTGGGTCCTCGAGGATCCCACCCGCGGGTTCCTGCCCGCGGTGATCGGGCTGGGCCTGAACGAGTCCGCGTACCTCGCCGAGATCTTCCGTGCGGGCCTGAAGTCCGTGGACAAGGGCCAGATGGAGGCCGCCGAGGCCTTGGGCATGCACCGGGGCAAGATCATGCGGCGCATCATCCTCCCTCAGGCCATGCGCGTGATCGTCCCGCCGACCGGCAACGAGACGATCGGCATGCTCAAGACCACCTCGCTGGTCCTGGCAGTGCCGTTCACCCTCGACCTGACGTTCGTGACGAACTCGCTCGCGAACAAGACCTACCTGCCGATCCCGCTGCTGATCGTCGCGGCTCTGTGGTACCTGCTGGTCACGAGCATCCTGATGGTCGGCCAGCACTTCATCGAGAAGCACTACGGCAAGGGCGTGGACAACCTCGCACCCGCCGCGGTGGTCAACCCCGCAGCGACCAAGGCCGCGGCCGCGGGTCTCGGCTCCGCGGCGGACACCATGCCCGGCGGCCCGACCGTGGCCGGCAAGGACATCGAGGAGAGCGGACGATGAGCGCACCGGCGCCCGAAGGCACCCACCGCATCCCCTCCGGGGCTGGCGAACTGGTCCGGATCGAGGGAGTGCACAAGTACTACGGCCAGCACCACGTGCTGCGCGGGATCGACATGACGGTCCGCCAGGGCGAGGTTGCCGTCCTGATCGGGCCCTCGGGGTCCGGCAAGTCCACCCTGCTCCGGTGCATCAACCACCTCGAGACGATCAGCGCGGGACGGATCTTCGTCGACGACGAGCTCATCGGCTACCGCGAGCACGGCGGGCGGCTGCACGAGCTGCGGGTCAAGGAGATCGCCCGGCAGCGACGCAACATCGGGATGGTGTTCCAGCGCTTCAACCTCTTCGGGCACAAGACGGCGGTCGAGAACGTGATGGAGGCGCCCGTCCAGGTCAAGGGCCACGACAGGGCGTCCGCGCGGAAGCGTGCGCTCGAGCTCCTTGACCGGGTGGGGCTCTCGGACCGGGCCAACCACTACCCGGCGCAGCTCTCCGGCGGGCAGCAGCAGCGCGTCGCGATCGCCCGCGCCCTGGCCATGGACCCCGAGCTCATGCTCTTCGACGAGCCGACCTCGGCCCTGGACCCCGAGCTGGTCGGGGACGTCCTGAACGTCATGAAGGACCTCGCCGCCTCGGGGATGACCATGATCGTCGTGACCCACGAGATCGGCTTCGCACGCGAGGTCGGCGACACCCTGACGTTCATGGACGGAGGCGTGGTCGTCGAGTCGGGCAACCCGCGCGACGTCATCGCCAACCCCCAGCACGAGCGCACCAAGGGCTTCCTGAGCAAGGTGCTCTGAGGCCAGGGACCCCGCAACCACAACGGCGGTTGCGGGGTCTCTGCCGTGCGCTTGCGGGTCCCGGTCAGCGCTCGACGCCGAGCGCCTCGAGCATCGGGCGGAACTTGGCCCACGTCTCGGCGAGCTCGGTCTCCGGCACGGACGCCTCGACGATCCCGCAGCCCGCGTACAGGCGGATCGTCGTCGGGGACTCGATGACGCCCCCGCGCAGCGCGATGCCCCACTCGCCGTTCCCGGCGGCGTCGAGCCACCCGACCGGCCCGGCGTACGGCCCCCGGTCCATCGACTCGAGCTCGCGGATGATCGCGCCGGCGGTCTGGGTCGGCGTCCCGCACACCGCCGCGGTGGGGTGCAGGGCGTTGATGAGGGCGAGCGAGGTGGGTACGTGCCCCTCGACCTCGGCGAGCTCCGCCTTCACATCGCTCGCGAGGTGGAAGACGTTCGGCAGCTCGAGGATGAACGGCTCGTCGTGGGCGTTCATGGCCTCCGAGAACGGCTCGAGCGCCACGGTGAGGGACTGGATGGCGATGTCGTGCTCGTGCCGCTGCTTCGCCGAGCCCGCGAGCACCCGGGCGGGGTAGTCCTCGCTCTTCCCGAAGGCGTCACGGCGGTCGAGGGTCCCGGCGAGCACGCGCGCCTGCGCGGTGCGCCCCTCCACCTGGATGAGCATCTCGGGCGTGGCGCCCACCAGCCCGTCGACGCCGTAGACCCACGTGTCCCAGTAGGCGGACGACAGCCGCCGCAGCACCCCGCCGCGGTCGATCCCCGAGCCGTCCTCCACGACGATGTCCCGCGCGAGCACGAGCTTCTCCAGCTCGCCCGCCGCGATCCGCTCGACTCCCGAGGAGACCGCGTGCATCCACCGCTGCTCCCCGAGCGAACCGGGTCCGAGGCGCACGGGCCTGCGCGCGGCCCGGCCCCCCGCCTGCCCGTTGCCGCCCGCGAGGTCCGCGCGCGCCGTCGTGCGTCCGGCCGCCTCGGTGCCGCGCGTGCGGTCGGCGAGGGCGCGCACGACGGCGCCGCGCACCTCGTCCTCGGAGGGGCGCCTGCCGTCGGCGGCCGCGAGGGTGGCCCAGGCGCGGCCGTCCCGGATGCCGACGACGAGCTCGGGCACGATCAGCCGCGAGAGGAAGTGGGAGGTCTTGGAGAAGGCGAAGCTGCCGAAGGCGACCAGACCGGTGCCAGGGTGCTGGATCGGGTCCTCGATGTCCGCCTCGATCACGAGGTGCTTCCACCAGGCCTCGGCCTCGATGAAGCGCTCTGGCCCGGTGACGGTGAAGCGGGCCACCTCCCCGAAGCCGACCTGCCCCTCGCCGCGGCGGATCCAGCACTGGGTGCCTGCCCCTCCCAGGAGTGCCGCCAGATCGTCGGGGACGTCGCCCTGGCCGGTGGTGCCCGGGCCGGTGGGGCCCAGATCAACCGTGAGGGCGCGCAGAGGGTGGCTCATGATGGATCAAGACTACGCGGTAATCTTTGGCAGAATGGTGCGGGTGAGCAGCGCAGGCAGCAGGGCATCCCTCGACAAGCGACCCGACGAGGTCGCCTCCATGTTCGACGAGGTGGCACCGCGCTACGACGTCGTCAACGACCTCCTCTCCCTCGGCCAGACCCGCCGGTGGCGCAAGGTCGTGGTGGACGCCGTCGCGGCCAAGCCGGGCCAGCGCGTCCTCGACCTCGCGGCCGGGACCGGCACCTCCGCGGAGCCCTACGCGGACGCCGGGATCGACGTCGTGGCCTGCGACTTCTCGCTCGGGATGCTCAAGGTCGGCAAGCGGCGCCGCCCCGACATCGACTTCATCGCCGGCGACGCCACGAACCTGCCGTTCGCCGACAACTCCTTCGATGCCGTCACGATCAGCTTCGGCCTGCGCAACGTCAACGAGCCGCACAAGGCGCTGGCCGAGATGCTGCGGGTGACGAAGCCGGGCGGCCGGCTCGTCATCGCCGAGTTCTCCTCGCCGGTCAACCCGATCTGGCGGACCATGTACCTCGAGTACCTCATGCGCGCACTGCCGGAGATCGCGCGCCGCGCCTCCTCGAACCCGGACGCGTACGTGTACCTCGCCGAGTCGATCCGGGCGTGGCCGGACCAGGACAACCTCGCCGCGTGGCTCGCGATGGACGGGTGGGAGAACATCGCCTACCGAAACCTGACGGGCGGGATCGTGGCCGTCCACCGCGCCTACAAGCCCGTTTCGCCGGCATCCTCCACCGGTCCGCTCGCGAAGGTGCGCCGCACCCGCCGCGCGTCGCGCTGAGCTGAGCCCCATGGAGGTCCTCGTCATCGGGGCCGGCCCTGCCGGCTCGACCGCTGCCCATTACCTCGCGCGCTCCGGCGTGCCCGTCACGGTCCTCGAGAAGACCCGCTTCCCGCGGGAGAAGGTCTGCGGCGACGGGCTCACGCCCCGCGCAGTGCGCGAGATGCAGCTCCTCGGCCTGCCGCATGCCGCCGAGGACGGCTGGCGCCGCAACCGCGGCCTGCGCCTCATCGCCGGCGGCCGCACGCTCGAGCTCCCGTGGCCCGCGCTCGGGGACTTCCCCGACTACGGGCTCATCCGCACCCGCCTCGGCTTCGACGAGGCCCTGGCCGAGCACGCCCGCGCCGCGGGCGCCCAGATCCTCGAGGGGCACTCGGTCACCGAGGTCATCACGGACGACGGCGGCCGCGTCATGGGTGCCCGCGCCCAGCTTCTCGACGGGGACGGGAAGAAGACGGGGGAGACGCGCGAGTTCCGCGCCGACGTCGTCCTCGCCGCCGACGGCAACTCGACCCGCGCCGCCGTGTCCCGCGGCCTGGCGAAGCGCGACGACCGGCCCCTCGGTGTCGCCTACCGCACGTACTTCACGAGCCCGCGCCACGAGGACGACTGGATGGAGGGCTGGCTCGAGCTCCCGGGCGCCGACGGCAAGCCGCTCCCCGGGTACGGGTGGGTGTTCGGCGTGGGCGACGGGACCTGCAATGTGGGCCTCGGGATCCTGAACTCCTCCAAGGAGTTCGGCAGGCTCGACTACCGGCAGGTGCTGCGCGAGTGGACTGCCGGGATGCCGGGGGAGTGGGGCTTCGACGAGGCGAACCAGGTGGGTCCGATCCGCGGCGCCGCGCTGCCGATGGGCTTCAACCGCACCCCCCATGTGGTCCCCGGCATGGCGCTCCTGGGCGACGCCGGCGGAATGGTGAGCCCGTTCAACGGCGAGGGCATCTCCTACGCGATGGAGTCGGGGCGCTTCGCGGCGCAGTACCTCGTCGACGCGGCAGCAGCCCAGCGCGCGGCGGGCCGGGCGCGGGCGGACGCGGCCGACGTCGACCGTCGCCTCGCCGCGTACGCAGACCGGGTGCGCCGCGAGTGGGGCAGCCACTTCACGCTCGGCCGCATGTTCGCCGCGCTGATCGGGCACCCCGCCGTGATGCGCGCGGCGCTCGCGACCGGGATGCCGGTACCGCCGCTCATGCGGTTCGTGGTCCGTCTGCTGGCCAACCTCACGGACCGTCCCGGCGGGACCCTGCCCGACGCCGCGATCCGGGTCCTCGAATCGCTCGTCCCCGCCACGTCCAACACCGTCCCTCCCCGCGATGCGTCCGCGCGGCGCCACGAAAGCTAGGCTTGAGACCGTGACTGAATCTGCAGACAGCCGCTGGACGCACGCGGGGCACGGCCGCCCCGAGTCCGCCGAGCCGCCCCCCACCACCACGGCGATCGCCGTCGGCATGCAGCTGCCTGCCGGCTTTGCCGCGATTGCCGAGGACGATGTCCTGGGGCCTGCGATCACCACGAGCATGGCGCGCGTCGAGAAGGTCCTCCGCGAGGCCATCTCCAACTCCGACCCGCTGGCCGACGCGACCAGCAGGCACCTCATGGAGGCCGGGGGCAAGCGCATCCGCCCGCTGCTGACGATCCTCGCCTCCCACCTCGGCGACCCGGAGCGGGCCGAGGTGCTGCAGGCCGCCGCAGTCGTCGAGCTCACGCACCTCGCGACCCTCTACCACGATGACGTCATGGACTCCGCGCCCTACCGCCGTGGGGCGCCTACCGCGCACGAGGTATGGGGCAACACCGTCGCGATCCTCGCCGGCGACCTCATCTTCGCGCGCGCCTCGATCCTCGTCTCCGACCTCGGCGGCCGCGCGCTCGCCATCCAGGCGCGCACGTTCGAGCGGCTGTGCCTCGGACAGCTCCACGAGACGGTCGGGCCCCGCGAGGGCGAGGACCCCGTGGCGCACTACATCTCCGTCCTGGCCGACAAGACCGGTTCGCTCATCGCCGCCTCGGGGCAGTTCGGCGTGATCTTCTCGGGTGCGCCCGCCGAGTTCGAGTCCGTCCTGGTGGAGTACGGCGAGAAGGTCGGCGTCGCGTTCCAGCTCGCCGACGACGTCATCGACGTCACCGGTGGGCGTGCCTCCTCGGGCAAGATCGCCGGGACCGACCTCCGCGAAGGGGTGCCGACGCTACCCGTGCTGCTGCTGCGTCAGGCCGCGGCCGACGGCGATGCCTCCGCCGCGCGCGTCGTCGCCCTCGTCGACGGTGACCTCACGGACGACGATGCCCTGGCCGAGGCCGTCGAGGCACTGGCCGCGCACCCCGCCACGGAGCAGGCGTGGGCCGTGGCGCGGGACTGGGCCGACGCCGCGAAGGCCGCCCTGGAGCCGCTGCCGGCAGGCGTCGTGAAGGACTCGCTGGCGGCCTTCGCCGATGCCGTGGTGGAACGCCAGGCCTGACCCTGCGGTTGAGGGGTCATGTCCCTGTGTTGAGGGGTCATGTCCCTGCCGGGGGCTCTAGTCGGCCCGAGTGGCGAAGATGGCGCGGAGCTCGGCACGGACGCAGGCGAAGTCATCTCTGGCATCTTCCGCGGTGACGACGATGACGGACCATCCCGCGGCGCGGAATGCCGCATCGCGACGGACGTCGCGTCGGCGCTGGTCGTCGGCGAGGTGATGGCCGCCGTCGTACTGGATCGCGACCTTGATCCCCGGGTATCCCATGTCGGCGCTGGGCGAGAAACGGTCAGAGGGCTTCAGGACGATCTGCAGCTCAGGCTCGGGGAAACCGTGGGCGAGGAGGCAGAGCCGTAAGAGGGTCTCGGGGACAGAGTCGGCGCCGACGCGCATGTCTTCCAAGGCTGCCCGGCACTTCGCGACACCTTTCATCTTCGGGTGGCCGCGGAGCATCTCGGCGAGGGCACTCCTGGTGGTGTAGGGCTCCGAGCGGCCCTCGAAGTCAGGCCGCGGCTGGCGGATGAGCTGGTCTCCGAAGGCCACGAGTGACACGGGCCCGAGCTCATTCGCCAGCTCGAGCCAGGTCCTCGCTGGCGAGCTGGCCAGGACGCCGGGCCCGTGCTCGAGGACCTCTCCGGCAAGTGCTCGGACACGGTGCCCCACGACACCCTCCCGCCTGACCCTCGGCAGATGGGCGGGTTTGCTGAGGTGGAGCATCGAGTGGTCGTCGAGATGGTGGGGCAGCCATAGTCCGTACAGTGAAGCGGCTGTGCGGTGTGACGCCCACGCCCCCGGAGTCAGTTCCAGATGCGTTCTGACCCGGTCAACGAGGGCCGTTTCGGCGCCTTCGGGCATGTACAGTCCCCGGCTGGCATGTCTCACGTCGTGTCGGAGCAGGTCGAAGTAGTCCAGGCCGTGACGCCGTGCGTCGACTGAGGTGAATGGTTTGCTGAGCAGAAGCTCGAGGGCAGTGGGCGTGGTCATGGCCGCATCGTGGCACCGATTCCCAGTTCCTGCTCTGAGTTATCCACAGGCTCGCTGCTAGCCCCCGGCATCCCGGGGAAGTCCCTCTTGTCCTCCACAGCGCTTCGTCCAGGGACATGACCCCTCAACGCGGGGATATGACCCCTCAACGGGACCCCTTAAACGGGTGGCCCCGGGACTCGGCTTCTGCCGATTCCCGGGGCCGTTTTCCGTTCGCACCCGGATTCACTGGAGGCTAGTAGTGAACCCATGAACAAGCATATGACAGATCTGTAAAAAGTCCAGTGATAGACGTAAATCAGTTTTCAGAACGGTTACTGGACGGTAGCCGGCCCGTCAGTCGGCCTGCTCGTCGTCCTCGCTGAAGACCCACTCGAACATGTCGAAGGTGAACTCGGAGAAGGTGCCGTCCTCCGACACCCACTCGCCGCGGGCGTTGTTCTTGCGGTAGACGATCGGGTCTGGGACGCGCAGGTCCCCGGCGCGGAAGCCCCAGGTGAACTGCTCCTCCTCGTCCTCGAGGAACATGAGGAACCCCTCCTCGTCGATCTCGAGCTCCTCGGGGTCCCAGAAGTAGTGGTACGCCTCCATGAGCTCGGAGCCGCCGAGCGCGAGGTAGAACTCGCGCAGGACCAGCGGGATCGTGAACGCATGCTCTTCGAGCGCCGCATCGAGCTCGTCCTCCGAGAGGCCGTCTGCCGGCTGCCAGGGATCCTCGAGGTACTTGGGGACAAGCGCACGGAACTTCTCCAGGAACATCTCGTTCATGCTGCTCATCCTAGTCGCGCCCCCGGCGCACGTTTCGGCGGCGTAAACAGCCCCGGGAGTAGGCTCCCCCCATGACCCAAGACATCCTCGTGGCGTGCGCCCACGGCACCAGCAGTGCGGAGGGGCGGGCGGCCATCCTCGCGGCCGTCGACCAGATCCGCGCGGCACGCCCGGAGCTGTCTGTGCTCGACGCCTACGTGGATGTGCACGGCCCCGAGCTTCCCGAGGTGGTGGCGGGCCTCCCCGAGGGGGCGCGCGCCGTCGTCGTGCCCCTCCTGCTCAGCGTCGGGTACCACGTGCGCGTCGACATCGCGAAGGCCGCCGCCTCCCGGCCCGGCACCCTGAGCGCGGGCCCGCTGGGCCCCGACGAGCGGCTCGCCGGCCTCCTCGCCCAGCGCCTCGGCGAGGCGGGGCTGGGAGCGGACGACGCCGTCGTGCTCGCCGCCGCCGGGTCGAGCAACCCCGAGGCGGCGGCGGACGTCGAGCGCCTCGCCGACATGCTCCGGCACCGCATCCCGAACCGCATCCTGCCGGGCTACGGGGCCAGCGCCTCCCCGACCGTCCCCGAGGCCGTCGCCGAGCTGCGCGCCGAGGAGGCCACCACCGCCGCGGACGGCACGGCGGGCGACGGCGTGCGCGTCGTCATCGCGTCCTACCTCCTTGCGCCGGGCTACTTCCACGACCAGCTCGCCAAGGCCGGGGCGGACGCCGTCACGGCGCCGCTGCTGCCCTCGGAGGTCATCGCGCAGATCGCCCTCGACCGCTACGACGCGGCCATCGCGGAGGCGAGGTGACGCAGCAGACCAAGGGGCCGTCCGCGGCCCTCCTGTTCGTCCTCGTCTGCGCCATGGGGGTCGGCCCGCTGCTCAACTACGGCATGAGCGCGCTCAGCCCGCTCATCATCGCCGACCTCGGCATCACCCAGTCGCAGTTCGGCCTCCTGGCGGGGGCCGTCTTCGCGTCGGCGGCCGTGAGCAGCTTCTCCCTCGGCCGGCTCAGCGACCGCGCGACGACCCGCACGCAGCTGGTCCTGATCTTCGGCGGCACCGTGCTCGCGCTCGTGATCGCGGCGCTCGCCCACAGCTTCTGGGTGCTGCTCGTCGCGGTCATCCTCGCCGGCCCGTCGCAGGCGATCTCCAATCCGACCACAAACCGGGTCATCGTCGCCTCGGTCCCGCAGGCGAAGCGGCCCGGCTGGATCGGCATCAAGCAGTCCGGGGTGCAGGCGAGCCAGCTGTTCGCCGGCCTGTTCTTCCCGGCGGTCGCCCTGTGGCTGGGCTGGCAGTGGTCGTTCGGCCTCACCGCCGTGATCGCGGCGGCCCTCCTCGCGTACGGGCTCGCCACAGTGCCGGGGGACTCCGCCGCAGCGCGCACGACGGCGGCGCGCGCCCACGGCGGCCGACTCCCGTTCCCGGTCTGGCTCTTCGCCGGGTTCGCCTTCTTCGCGGGCATGGGCATGCAGGCCACCAATGTCTACCTGCCGCTCTTCGCCGTGCGCGAGCTGGACTTCCCCCTCGTCCTCGCGGGGGCCGCGGCCGGCGTCTCCGGGATCGTGGGCGTCTCCTCCCGCATCGTCTGGGGGCGGCGGATGGCCCTCGGAGCACGGCCGTCGGTGCTGCTCCTCACTCTCGCGGCGGGGGCCATCGTGGGTGTGCTCTGCCTGCTCGCGGCCGGTGCGTGGGACGTGCCGGCGCTCCTGTGGGTCGGTGTGGCCCTGCACGGGGCGACCGTGCTGGGGGCGAACGTCATCATGAACGCGGCCGTGCTCGTCGTCGTGCCCCGCGAGCGTATCGGCGCGGCGTCGGGCGTCCTCGCGGCCGGGATGTACACGGGCTTCGCGCTCGGCCCGCTCATGATGGGCGTGCTCGCCGACGCGACGGGAACGTTCGACGCCGGGTGGCTCGCCGTGGGCGCCGGGTACGCGGTGTGCGCGGGGCTGGCCGTGTGGCTCATGCGCTACGGTGCGACCCACCCGTGGACCTCGTTCAGCGGGAAGTGAGTCAAGCCTTTCCCGCGATGTTGCGCGCGAGTGCGACGAAATGTGTCCTCTCGTGACCGCGCGTTGCAGTGGCCTAGGGACGCGCCGAGGAGGCTCCGTACCCTCGAAGGCATGACTGAGACTGCTGCACCCGCACGCACCGCCGGCACCGAGCGCCCCGCTCGCGCCGAGACGGCACGGCCTGCGCGTCCCCGCGCCGCCAAGCCGAACGGGCAGTGGAAGGTGGACGGCACCGCTCCGCTGAACTCCAACGAGGTGTGGAAGCAGGAGGACGGCGGCCTCAGCGTCCGCGAGCGGATCGAGTCGACCTACGCAGCGGGCGGGTTCGACTCGATCGACCCGACGGACCTCCACGGCCGCTTCCGCTGGTGGGGCCTCTACACCCAGCGCAAGCCCGGGATCGACGGCGGGAAGACCGCCACGCTCGAGCCGCACGAGCTCGAGGACCGCTACTTCATGATGCGCGTCCGGATCGACGGCGGCGCGCTCACCACCGAGCAGCTGCGCGTCATCGGCGGGATCTCCCGCGACTTCGCCCGCGGCACCGCGGACATCACCGACCGGCAGAACATCCAGCTGCACTGGGTCGAGATCGAGAACGTCCCGGAGATCTGGCGCCGCCTCGAGTCGGTGGGCCTGCGCACCACCGAGGCGTGCGGCGACGTCCCCCGCGTCATCCTGGGCTCCCCGGTCGCGGGGATCGCCGCCGACGAGATCCTCGACCCGACCCCGCAGATCCGCGAGATCGCGGACCGCTACATCGGCGACGACTCCTTCGCGAACCTCCCGCGCAAGTACAAGACCGCCATCACCGGCCACCCGTCCCAGGACGTGGTCCACGAGATCAACGACTTCGCCCTCATCGGCGTCGTGCACCCGGAGCTCGGCCCCGGCTACGACCTGTGGGTCGGCGGCGGGCTCTCGACGTCGGCGCACCTCGCCGTCCGCCTCGGCGCGTTCGTCGAGCCTTCGCGGGCTGCCGAGGTGTGGGTCGGCGTGACGAGCATCTTCCGCGACTACGGCTACCGGCGCCTGCGCAACCGCGCCCGCCTCAAGTACCTCGTGGCGGACTGGGGCGCCGAGAAGTTCCGCGAGGTCCTCGAGACCGAGTACCTCTCCGCGCCGCTTCCGGACGGCCCCGCCGCCGAGACGCCCACGACGCCGGGGGACCACGTGGGCGTGCACCGCCAGAAGGACGGGCGCTTCTACATCGGCGCGACGCCGACCGTGGGTCGTGTCTCCGGCGATGTGCTCGTCAAGCTCGCCGACCTCATCGAGGCCCACGGCTCCGCCCGGCTGCGCACCACTCCCCACCAGAAGATCGTGGTGCTCGACGTCGATCAGGACCGCGTGGACTCGCTCGTCGCCGGCCTCGAGGAGCTCGGGCTGTATGCGAACCCGAGCCCGTGGCGCCGCTCGACCATCGCGTGCACCGGCATCGAGTTCTGCAAGCTCGCGATCGTGGACACGAAGGACACCGCGACCGAGGCGATCGCCGAGCTCGAGAAGCGCTTCGCCGGCGACGCCGGTGCGAACCAGCTCCTGCGGCCCCTGACACTGCACGTCAACGGCTGCCCGAACTCCTGCGCCCGCATCCAGACGGCGGACATCGGCCTCAAGGGCCAGCTCCTCCCCGACGGCAACGGCGGGCAGACCCCGGGCTTCCAGGTCCACCTCGGCGGCGGCCTCGCCTCCGACACCCGCGAGGAGGCCGGTACCGGCCGCACCGTGCGAGGCCTCAAGGTCACGGCCGAGGACCTGCCGGACTACGTCGAGCGCGTCACCCGCCGGTTCCTTGCGGACCGCGCCGACGAGAACCAGACGTTCGCCGAGTGGGCCCTCGCGGCCGAGGAAGAGGCACTCCAGTGAGCACCGAGCAGGTTCCGACTCCGGTGGTTGAGCGGCGTTCGTCGAGCGAAGCGAAGCGAAGTCGAGACGCAGAAGCGGAGCCGAAACCCCGGGTTTCGGCTGCGCTCAACCGCCGCTCGGCCGAGGAGCTCAAGGCCCTGGCCGAGGCCGGCGCCGCCGCGCTCGGCTGGGACGCGTCCGCCGAGGAGGTGATCGGCTGGGTGGCGAGGAACTTCGCGGTGGAGGCGACCGCCGTCGCCTGTTCGATGGCCGACGCCGTGCTGCCCGCCCTCGTCGCGGACCAGCTCCCGGGCGTCGACGTCCTCTTCCTCGACACCGGCTACCACTTCCCGGAGACGTACCAGACCCGCAACGAGGTGGCCGAGAACCTGCGCGTCACCATCGTCGACGTGACGCCGAAGCAGAC
Source organism: Sinomonas sp. R1AF57 (assembly GCF_002224485.1). Taxonomy (GTDB): domain Bacteria; phylum Actinomycetota; class Actinomycetes; order Actinomycetales; family Micrococcaceae; genus Sinomonas; species Sinomonas flava. Next base: position 2,720,188 of record NZ_CP022463.1, on the reverse strand, counting down.
CGTCGCCGAACAGGACGCCGCTGAGGGCAAAAACCTCTTCGCCCGCGACCCCGGCCGCTGCTGCGCCCTGCGCAAGGTCGAGCCGCTGCACCGCTCGCTCGCAGGCTACGAGCTGTGGTTCACGGGCGTGCGCCGCGACGAGGCCCCCACGCGCACGAACACGTCGCTCGTGACGTGGGACGAGAAGAACGGCCTCGTCAAGGTCAACCCCGTCGCCCCGTGGTCCTTCGAAGCGCTCGTGCAGTACTCCGAGGACAACCTCCTGCCCGTCAATCCCCTCCTTGCCCAGGGCTACCCCTCCATCGGCTGCGCGCCCTGTACCCGCGCCGTCGCCCCCGGAGAAGACCCCCGAGCCGGCCGCTGGTCCGGCTCCGACAAGACAGAATGCGGACTCCACGTATGAGCATCACGACAGAAACGCTGGTCGAGCCGGCCCGAAGCCAGAATGGGGTTTCGGCCCCGCTCAACCCCCGGGCGCTGCCCCTCCTCGACGCCCTCGAGGCCGAGTCGATCCACATCATCCGCGAGGTCGTCGCCGAGTTCGAGCGCCCCGCGATGCTGTTCTCCGGCGGCAAGGACTCCGTCGTGATGCTGCACCTCGCGGCGAAGGCGTTCTGGCCAGGGAAGATCCCGTTCCCTGTCCTGCACGTGGACACGGGCCACAACTTCCCCGAGGTCCTGGACTTCCGCGACCGCACCGTGGCCCGGCTCGGGCTCAAGCTCGTGGTCGGCTCCGTGCAGGAGTTCATCGACCGCGGCGAGCTCGCCGAGCGCGCCGACGGCACGCGCAACCCGCTCCAGACCGTCCCGCTCCTGGACGCCATTGAGCGCAACCGGTTCGACGCCGTGTTCGGAGGCGGCCGCCGCGACGAGGACAAGGCCCGCGCCAAGGAGCGCATCCTGTCCCTACGCGACGAGTTCGGCCAGTGGGACCCGCGCAACCAGCGCCCCGAGCTGTGGAACCTGTACAACGGCCGCCACACCGTGGGCCAGCACGTGCGTGCGTTCCCCATCAGCAACTGGACCGAGCTGGACATCTGGCGCTACATCGAGCGCGAGAACATCGAGCTGCCCTCGATCTACTACGCCCACGACCGGGACGTCTTCGTCCGGGACGGGATGTGGCGCGCCGTCGGCGAGGTGAGCCAGCCGCGCGAGGGGGAGGACGTCGTCGTGCGCACCGTGCGGTACCGCACGGTGGGCGACATGTCCTGCACCGGCGCCGTGCTCTCGGACGCCTACACCGTGGCCGACGTCGTGCGCGAGGTCGCCGCGTCGACCCTCACCGAGCGCGGGGCCACCCGCGCGGACGACCGCATCTCCGAGGCGGCGATGGAAGACCGCAAGAAGGACGGGTACTTCTGATGAACACGCCGATTCCGCCGGCTGAGCTCGCCGAAACCAAGGCTGCCGAGACCACCCTGACCGAGGGCACCCTCTTCCGCTTCGCGACCGCCGGGAGCGTCGACGACGGCAAGTCCACTCTGGTCGGAAGGCTCCTGCACGACTCCAAGGCGATCCTCGCCGACCAGCTCGACGCCGTCGCGCGGACTTCCGAGGCGCGCGGCTTCGGCGGGGAGAAGGCCGAAGGAACTCGCCGTCTGGACCTCGCGCTGCTGACTGACGGCCTGCGCGCCGAGCGCGAGCAGGGCATCACGATCGACGTCGCCTACCGCTACTTCGCGACCGACCGCCGCACCTTCATCCTCGCGGACTGCCCCGGCCACGTGCAGTACACGAAGAACACGGTCACCGGCGCTTCCACCGCCGACGCCGTCGTGCTGCTCATCGACGCGCGCAAGGGCGTCCTCGAGCAGACCCGGCGGCACCTCTCCGTCGCGGCGCTCCTGCGGGTGCCGCACGTCGTGGTCGCGGTGAACAAGATCGACCTCGTCGACTTCTCCGAGTCCGTCTACACCGAGATCGCGGCCGACGTCGCGCGGCTGGCTTCCGAGCTCGGCCTCCGCGAGGCCGTGGCGGTGCCGGTGTCCGCGCTCGACGGCGACAACGTCGTGGACCGCTCCGACCGCACCCCGTGGTACTCGGGGCCGACGCTCATCGAGCTGCTCGAGTCGCTGCCGAGCACGGACGAGCTCGACGACGAGCATGAGGCGTTCCGCTTCCCCGTCCAGACGGTGATCCGGCCGCAGGGCGCGCTCGCGCCGGGCCTGGACGAGGAGGCGTTCCGCGACTACCGCGCGTACGCAGGCCAGGTGACCGAGGGCGTCGTGCGCGTGGGCGACCGCGTCGCCGTGGTGACCCCGGGCCAGGCCGCCCGCGAGACCACGGTGGTGGGGATCGACGTCGCCGGTCAGACGCTGACTGAGGCCGCCGCGCCGCAGTCCGTCGCGCTGCGCCTCGCCGACGAGTTCGACGTCTCCCGCGGCGACACGATCGCCGCCGCCGGGACGCTCCCCGAGAGCACGGCGGACCTGTACGGGTCGCTCGCGTGGCTGTCCTCGAAGCCGCTGCGCGAGGGCGCGAAGGTGCTCGTGAAGCACGGGACCTCGACCGTCCGCGGGCTCGTGCGGGCCGTCAGCGGCAAGCTGGACCTCGACACGTTCGCGGTCGCGCCAGCCTCCGAGCTCGCGCTCAACGACATCGGCGAGGTCCAGATCCGTCTGGCCGCCCCGCTGCCGCTCGAGCCGTACGCGACCCATCGCCGCACCGGGGCGTTCCTCGTGGTCGACCCGCAGGACGGCAACACCCTTGCCGCCGGCATGGTCCGGCAGCACCCCGGGGACACCGAGGACGAGCGGTACTGGATCTAGGGTTTCGGCTCCGCTCAACCGCCGCTGGTTGAGCGGAGCGAAGCGGAGTGGGAACCACACCACGGCTCAACCGCCGCTGGTTGAGCGAAGCGGAGTCGAAACCACACCACGACTCAACCGCGCCGCTGGTTGAGCGGAGCGAAGCGGAGTCGAAACCACACCACGACTCAACCGCGCCGCTGGTTGAGCGGAGCGGAGCGGAGTCGAAACCACACCACGACTCAACCGCGCCGCTGGTTGAGCGGAGCGAAGCGGAGTCGAAACCACACCACGACTCAACCGCGCCGCTGGTTGAGCGGAGCGAAGCGGAGTCGAAACCACACCACGGCTCAACCGCCGCTGGTTGAGCGGAGCGAAGCGGAGTCGAAACCACACCACGGCTCAACCGCCGCTGGTTGAGCGCAGCGAAGCGGAGTCGAAACCACACCACGACGGCGCCCGCCCACCTTCGCCGGTGGCGGCGGCGTCTGCATCTGCGAGTTGGTACGACCCGGGCGGATCTCCGGACGGGACCCCATAACCATCTCTGTAACGCTGGCCTAGGGCATCCCGACTAGTCCACTTCAGTCGTTGATAACAGCGGCCATGTTGAAAAGTTGTTGTGTCGTCCCAGACGCCGGAGCACCATAGTTGTGATACAGCCGACCGCCGGCGTGGGGCCGTCGGCGGCGTATCCATAAGGTTCCTAGGGGGAAGACATGTCCACGACTCCGACGCCTCCAGTCAGCGGACCCGGTAACTACGGAATGCCCGCCGGTCCTGGACCCTCATACGGGCCGCCAGTGTCCCGCCCCACCTCGACGCTCGCAATCATCGCTTTGGTCCTCGGCGCGCTCGCTCTGATCTTCAGCTTCATTCCGCTGGTGAATTTCGTGGCGTTTGCCTTGGCCATCGCCAGCATTGTCTGCGCGGTCGTGTCCCTTATCCGCCGCAGCGGCGGTAAGTCAATGGCGATCATCGGGCTGGCGCTTTCGGTAGTTGCCTTCATCTCCGCAATCGTTGTCAACATCGTGGTGGCTACTGCCATTTCTTCGGCGTCGCAGGCCATCTCGAAAGGCCTTGAGACGTATTCGGCTCAGGCCAGTGCGAAGCACACCATTGAGTACAAGGTCACTACGAATGCTCCCGCGACGGTTCACTATTGGGCGCCGGACGGAACGGGCCAGACAGATGTTTCGGCCGACTGGACGAAGGATATTTCTTCTACCGGGTTCACGTCCGCGCTAGTGTCCGTGAATTCCTCTGACTATAAGAACACGGCTGCCGCGGTCTCTTGCGAGATCATCATCGATGGGAAGAGCGTTGCCAAGAACACCGGTAGCGGTGCTAGCGCGTCAGCTTCCTGCAACGCGACGGCAGACTAGGCGAGGGGCGAGCGGCGGCCCAGACGGAACCCAGGGATTTGTAGCTATCGCTGGATGCTGAGGTGAGGGGCGCCGTCTGCATGGGCGAAACGGGACTTGCGGCCGTGGTGCCGCGACGCCGGCGGCACCTACCGTCGGAGCATGAGCACAGCGCCTCAGCCCGCGCCCCCGCGGCCCCGGCCGTGGTGGCCCTGGCTTGCCCTCGGCCTCGGCGCAACCCTGATCCTTGCCGGCGCCGCGGGCTTCCTCGCCCTGAGCTCCGGCGGAGGCGTCTTCGGGCAGTCGGCCACGACGAACCGGACCTTCACCGAGCAGATCTCGAGGGTCGAAGTCCGCGGCGGCTCCGGGACCATCGACATCCGCGCCGGCGGCACGCCCGGCCGGATCGAGGTGACCCGCGAGGCCCACTGGGGCCCCTTCAACGCCCAGCCCGCGCCCGAGGAATCGGTCGACGCACAGACACTGCGGCTCGCCGCGGGCTGCTCCGGCTTCCTGTCCTGGTGCTCGATCGACTACATCCTCTCCGTGCCAGACGGGACCGCGGTCTCGATCGACCAGGGCTCGGGCTCGGTCACGCTAACCGGACGGCTCGGGGGCACGGACGCCAAGACCGGTTCCGGCACCGTCACGGCCCGCGGGATCGCGGACTCCCTGCGCCTCGAGACGGGGTCCGGCAGCATCACCGCCTCGGACCTCCAGTCCTCCCAGGTCACCGCGCACACCGGAAGCGGCAGCATCACCCTCGACCTCGCCCGTGCCGCGAGCTCCCTCGCCGCCGAGACCGGGTCCGGCAGCATCACGCTCCGCGTCCCGCAGGGCTCCTACGCGGTGGACGTGGACACCGGCTCGGGCAGCCGTCAGGTCAACGTGACCTCCGACCCGAAGGCGCCCAACCGCATCCAGGCCAAGACCGGCTCGGGGAGCGTCAGCGTCCACTACCGCTGACCGCGCACTAGCCTCGTTCCATGGAGGCCACGCCGAACCCAGTCGCCGCCGCGCTCGCCGCGGGGGAGACCCTCGTGCTCGACGGCGGGCTCGCGACCGAGCTCGAGACCCGCGGCTTCGACCTCGCGGACCCGCTGTGGTCCGCGAAGGTCCTCCTCGAGGCGCCCGAGACCATCGAGGCCGTCCACCTCGACTACTTCCGCGCCGGCGCCCGCGTCGCGACCACCGCGAGCTACCAGGCCGCGCCGGCCGGCCTCAGGAGGCGAGGGCTCAGCGGCCAGGAGGCCCTCGACGTCGTGCGCCTGAGCGTCCGCCTCGCCGACAGCGCACGACGGCGGCGCCTCGCCGAGCGGCTTGGCTCGCCGGAGCTCTTCATCGCCGGGTCGGTGGGCCCCTACGGCGCGTACCTCGCCGACGGCTCCGAGTACCGCGGCGACTACCGGCTCACGCGTGGGCAGTTCCTCGCCTTCCACCGCCCGCGGGCGGAGGCGCTGCTCGAGGCCGGCGCAGACGTCCTCGCGTGCGAGACGATCCCCTCCGGTGAGGAGGCCCTCGCGCTCGCGGACCTCGTCGGGGACCTCGGCGCCACGGCGTGGCTCAGCGTGACCCTCCGCGACGCCGAGCACCTCAGCGACGGCACGCCAGTGAGCAGGCTCGCCGGCGAGCTGACCGGCCGACCCGGGCTGGCCGCCGTCGGCATCAACTGCGTCCCGCCCACCCTGGCGAGCCGCGGGCTCGCGCACTTGGCCCGGTCCACGGACCTCCCCTTGGCGGTGTACCCGAACGCCGGGGAGCCCTATGACCCGGACACCAAGGCCTGGGGCGCTCAGCACGACGCCGCCACGCTCGCCTCGTGCGCCGGGGAGTGGCTCGGCCTCGGTGCGCGTCTCGTGGGAGGGTGCTGCCGCACGACACCGGCGGACATCGCGGCGCTCGCCCGGGCCGTCCAATGAATGGACACCTAACAAGACGACGTGCGCCCCTCACTGCTAGCGTCAGAGGTGCACAGTACGGCGCCGCGGCCGCACCTTCTCCGAGAGCGTCCTCCGGCCGCCGTGCTCGTACCAGACGTGCTCCAAGGGGCCAGAATTCGTGACGGTTGCCCGAGTCCCGAGGCGGGCCCGGGGGAGGGAAGGAAGCAATGACTGAGAGCCAGCAGGGCGGATGCCCTGTCGCGCATGACAGCGTGACCTCGCACGGCAGCGAGAGCGAGAACCCGGCGATTGACTCGCCGAAGCCCAAGGCGCACCGCCCGCGCAAGAACTCGGACTGGTGGCCCAACCAGCTCGACCTGACGGTGCTCCACGCGCACAACCCGGCGGGCAACCCCCTCGGTGAGGACTTCAGCTACCGCGAAGAGTTCGCCAAGCTGGACGTCGAGGCGCTCAAGCAGGACATCGCGACGGCGCTCACGACGTCCCAGGACTGGTGGCCCGCCGACTTCGGCCACTACGGCGGGCTCATGATCCGCCTGAGCTGGCACGCCGCGGGCACCTACCGCGTCTTCGACGGCCGTGGCGGGGCCGGCGACGGCTCCCAGCGGTTCGCGCCGCTGAACAGCTGGCCGGACAACGCCAACCTGGACAAGGCCCGGCGCCTCCTGTGGCCCGTGAAGCAGAAGTACGGCCAGAAGATCTCGTGGGCCGACCTCATCGTCCTCGCTGGCAACGTCGCGCTCGAGTCGATGGGCTTCGAGACCTTCGGGTTCGCCTTCGGCCGCGAGGACGTGTGGGAGCCCGAGGAGATCTTCTGGGGCACCGAGGACACCTGGCTGAGCCCGGACCGCTACGTCGGCGAGAAGGAGATGGTCCCGGTGGTCGGCGCCACCGAGATGGGCCTCATCTACGTCAACCCGGAGGGCCCCCAGGGCAACCCTGACCCTGCGGCGGCCGCGGTGTTCATCCGCGAGACGTTCGGGCGCATGGCGATGAACGACGAGGAGACCTTCGCGCTCATCGCCGGCGGCCACACGTTCGGCAAGACCCATGGCGCGGCTCCCGCCGACACCCATGTCGGCCCCGAGCCGGAAGGCGCGAACCTCGAGAACCAGGGGCTGGGCTGGCTCAGCAACTACGGCACGGGCAAGGGCGGGGACACGATCACGTCGGGCCTCGAGGTCACCTGGACTGACCGCCCGACCCAGTGGAGCAATCGCTTCCTCGAGATCCTCTTCGGGTACGAATGGGAGCTCACCAAGAGCCCCGCGGGCGCCCACCAGTGGGTGGCCAAGGACGCCCCGGAGATCATCCCGGACCCGTTCGACCGCGAGAAGAAGCACCGTCCCACGATGCTCACGACCGACCTCTCGCTGCGCGTCGACCCCACGTACGAGAAGATCGGCCGCCGCTTCCTGGAGAACCCGGACGAGTTCGCGCTCGCGTTCGGCAAGGCCTGGTACAAGCTCCTCCACCGCGACATGGGCCCGGTCGGCCCGCACATGCTCGGCCCGTGGGTCCCGGAGCCCCAGCTGTGGCAGGACCCGGTCCCGGCCGTGGACCACGAGCTCGTGGACGAGGCGGACGTCGCCGCCCTCAAGTCTCGGCTCCTCGACTCCGGCCTCACGCCCGAGCAGCTCATCGCGACGGCGTGGGCCTCGGCGTCGACATACCGCAAGACGGACCGGCGCGGCGGGGCCAACGGCGCCCGCGTCCGGCTCGAGCCGCAGCGCGCCTGGGAGGTCAACGAGCCCGAGCAGCTCGCTACCGCGCTGCAGACCCTCGAGGGCGTGCAGCGGCAGTTCAACGACGAGCAGACGGGCGGGAAGAAGATCTCCCTCGCGGACCTGATCGTCCTCGGCGGCTGTGCCGCGGTCGAGAAGGGGGCCCGTGACGCCGGCTTCGACGTGACGGTTCCCTTCCGGCCGGGCCGCACGGACGCGACCCAGGAGCAGACCGACGTCCAGTCGGTGGCGTACCTCGAGCCGCGCGCCGATGGGTTCCGCAACTACCTCCGTCAGGGCGAGAAGACCCCCGCGGAGGTGCTGCTCGTGGACAAGGCCTACATGCTGGGCCTGTCCGCCCCGGAGATGACGGCCCTCGTGGGCGGCATGCGCGCGCTCGGCGGCAACATCGGCGGCTCCGCGCACGGCGTCCTCACCGACCGGCCGGGGATCCTGACGAACGACTTCTTCGTCAACCTCCTCTCGCCGGGCACCCAGTGGAAGGCCTCGGAGAGCGAGGAGAACGTCTACGAGATCCACGATCTGTCCACCGGTGAGCTGAAGTGGACGGCCACCGCGGTCGACCTCATCTTCGGCTCCAACTCCCAGCTCCGCGCCCTCTCCGAGGTCTACGCGAGCGAGGACGCGAAGGAGAAGTTCGTCAACGACTTCATCGCCGCGTGGACCAAGGTCATGGAGGCGGACCGCTTCGACCTGCGCTGATCCCCGCAGCCTGCGAGAGGCGCGGTCCCTTCGGGGGCCGCGCCTTTCGCATTCCCGCCGCACGGCGCGGACACCGCCCGGCGGTCTGTGACGCCGCGTGACGCAGCGTGAACGCCCGTGACCGGACCCTTGGCCGGCGGAACCCGCCGCGTCCATGCTTGAACGCATGATCCCGCAGGACCGCACCCGCACGGTGGCCGGCACGCCCCGATGTCGGGCTCGTCGATAGGCCCCACCCGAGACCTGCCGACCCTGCGAGAGACCGAGGACCACCTCATGACCCAGAGCACCGAGACGCCCGCCAGCCGCCCCGACACCATCCGCATCACCGCCGACTCCGCCGAGAGGGAGGCGACGCGGGGGCGAGGGTTCAAGCTCGGGCTCGCCGCCGCCGTCGTCCTCCTGCTGGGCGCGGCCGCCGCGATCGCGACCGCCGTGAATCCGGGCGAGAAGCCGACCGCGTCCGCGGCCGCCGCCGGGACGCCCGCGCCGCAGCTGCGGCTCGGCTACTTCGGCAACGTCACGCACGCGCCGGCCCTCGTCGGCGTCCAGAACGGGCTCGTCGCCGACGCGCTCAAGGCCGCCGGGACCGACACCATGGCCACCCAGGTGTTCAACGCCGGCCCCGCGGCGATCGAGGCCCTCAACGCCGGGGCGATCGACGCGGCCTACGTCGGTCCGAACCCGGCCATCAACTCCTTCGTCAAGAGCAACGGACAGTCCATCGCCGTCATCGCCGGGGCTGCCGCCGGCGGCGCCCAGCTGGTGGTGAGGCCGGAGATCACGTCCCCGGACCAGCTCAGGGGCAAGGTCCTGGCCACGCCGCAGCTCGGCGGCACGCAGGACGTGGCCCTGCGCGCCTACCTCGCCTCGAAGGGCCTGGCCACGACCCCGAACGGCGGCGGAGACGTCACCGTCAACCCCACCGAGAACGCCCAGACCCTCAAGCTCTTCCAGGACGGGAAGCTCGACGGCGCGTGGCTGCCCGAGCCGTGGGCGTCCCGCCTCGTGCTGCAGGCCGGGGCCAAGGTCCTGGTCGACGAGAAGGACCTCTGGGACGGGACGGGCACCGGCAAGCCGGGGCTGTTCCCGACCACCGTCCTCATCGTCAACAGGACGTTCGCCGCCGAGCACCCCCAGACTGTGGAGGCGCTCCTGAAGGGGCACGTCGCCGCCGTCGACTGGCTCAGCAGGGCCAGCGCGGCCGAGAAGGCGAGCACCGTCAACGCCGGCCTCAAGGCCGCCTCCGGCTCCGAGCTCCCCGCCGACGTGATCGAGCGGGCCCTGGCCAACATCACCTTCACGACCGATCCGCTCGCCGGCGCGTACCCGAAGCTCCTCCACGACGGCGTCACCGCCGGCGTCACGAAGGAGGCCGACCTCACCGGCCTGTTCGACCTGCACTGGCTCGAGGAGGCCACCCGATGACCGTACTTCTCGAAAACCTCGGCAAGCGCTTCGGCGATGGCGCCCCCGTCCTCGACGGCGTCAACGCGAGCATCGCCCAAGGCGAGTTCGTCGCGCTGCTGGGCGCCTCCGGCTGCGGCAAGTCCACGCTGCTGAACATCATCGCCGGCCTCGAGCGGCCCACCGCGGGCGCGCTCGAGGTGCCGGCCGACGGCGCGGCGTTCATGTTCCAGGACGCCGCCCTCTACCCGTGGCTCACCGCACGCGGGAACATCGAGCTCGCGCTCAGGCTCCGCGGCGTCCCAAAGGCCGAGCGGCGGGCACGGGCCGTCGAGCTCCTCGACCTGGTCCACCTCGGCGAGGCCGGCGACAAGCGGCCGCATGAGCTCTCAGGGGGCATGCGCCAGCGCGTCGCCCTCGCCCGGGCCCTCTCGCAGGACCGGCAGGTCCTCCTCATGGACGAGCCGTTCGCGGCCCTCGACGCCATCACCCGCGACCTCCTCCACGAGGAGCTCAGCCGGATCTGGCGTGAGACCGGCCGGACCATCATCTTCGTCACCCACAACGTCCGCGAGGCCGTCCGCCTCGGCCAGCGGGTCCTGCTCCTCTCGTCCCGGCCAGGCCGGGTCGTCGCCGAGTGGGCGGTGCCCGAGGCGACGAAGCACGACGCCGCCGCTGCCGCCGCCCTCACCGGGCAGCTCACCTCACGACTGCGCGAGGAGATCGCACGCCATGGCAAGTAACTCAACCCTCGAGAAGGAGCCCACGGGCGTTTCCGTCCACGCCGCCGGCTCCGTCGACGCGGCCGAGCTGCGTGCCCTCGAAGCCGGCCTCGACGAGCTCCAGTCCGACACCGTCAGGCGGCGCCGCGACTGGAGCCGGGCGCTCCTGCCCCTCGCGGCCGTCGTCGTGCTGCTGCTCGCGTGGCAGCTGTACGTCGGCCTCGGCCTCAAGCGCCGGGACCTCGTCCCCGGCCCGCTCGACGTCCTCGGCTCCCTCGCCCAGCTCTGGGCCGAGGGCACGGTGCAGGAGGCGGTCTGGACGTCGCTGCAGCGCGGCCTCCTCGGCTTCGCCGTGAGCGTCGTCGTCGCCACCCCGCTCGGCCTGCTGCTCGGCCAGGTCAAGACCCTGCGCCGCGCGTTCGGGCCGCTCATCTCGGGCCTGCAGGTGCTCCCGTCGGTCGCGTGGGTCCCGGCGGCGATCATCTGGTTCGGCCTCACCGACGCGACGGTGTACTTCGTGGTGCTCATGGGCGCGATCCCCTCGATCGTCAACGGGCTCGTCTCGGGCATCGACCAGGTGCCGCCGCAGTACCGGCGGGTCGCGACGGTCCTCGGGGCATCGCGCACCGAGCTTGCGCTCCAGGTCATCCTCCCCGCGGCCCTGCCCGGCTACGTCGCGGGGCTCAAGCAGGGCTGGGCCTTCTCGTGGCGCTCCCTCATGGCCGCGGAGATCATCGCCGTGGGCGGCACGATGGGCTTCGGACTCGGCTCCCTGCTCGACCAGGGCCGGACCCTGAGCGACATGGGCGTGGTCATGAGCGCCATCCTCATCATCCTCGGCGTCGGTGTCCTCATCGAGCTCGCCGTGTTCGGACCCGTCGAGCGGCGCCTGCTGACGCGCCGCGGACTCCTGGCAGGAGGCACGCGATGAGCGGCATCGACCTGTACCCCACCTCGCTGCGCCTCCTCGGGCGGGACGTGCTCGTCGTCGGCGGCGGCAAGGTCGCCGCGCGACGCGCGCAGGGCCTGCTCGACGCCGGCGCGAAGGTGACCGTCGTGGCGCCCGAGGCGGGGCACGACGTCGTGCGCCTGGCCGAGGCGGGACTCGTCGCGTGGGTGCGCCGCGGGTACGAGACGCGCGACCTCGACGGCGTGTGGTTCGTCCAGACCGCGACCGGCGTGCCCGGCGTGGATGCCCGCGTGGCCGCCGAGGCGGAGGAGCGCCGCATCTGGTGCGTCAACGCCGCGGACCACGAAGCCTCCGCGGCGTGGACCCCTGCGACGGCCCGGGTGGACGACGTCACCGTCGCCGTGAACGCCGGGGGAGACCCGCGGCGGGCCAAGGCGCTCAAGGACGCGATCGTTTCCGCGCTCCGCGAGGGCAAGCTGCCGCTGCGGCGCCACCGCGCGCCCTCCCCGGCCGGACGCGTGTCCCTCGTGGGCGGCGGCCCCGGCGCCGAGGGGCTCATCACCGTCCGCGGCCGCCAGCTCCTGGCCGAGGCCGACGTCGTCGTGGCCGACAGGCTCGGCCCGCGCGGCCTCCTGGCCGAGCTCTCCGACTCCGTGCGCGTCATCGAGGTCGGCAAGGCCCCCGGCGCGCACCAGGCCACGCAGCACGAGATCAACGAGATCCTCGTGCGCGAGGCGACGGCCGGGAACGTCGTCGTGCGGCTCAAGGGCGGCGACCCGTACGTCCTGGGCCGCGGGGGCGAGGAGGCCGAGTACTGCCGGCGCCATGGCGTCGACGTCGAGGTGGTGCCCGGCGTCACGAGCGCCGTCTCCGTCCCCGCCGCCGCCGGGATCCCGGTCACGCACCGGGGCCTCGCCACCGGCTTCTCGGTCGCGACCGGCCACGACGAGCTCGCCGAGCTGCCCGCCCGGCCCGACCACACGATCGTCCTGCTCATGGGCGTGCGCCGGCTGGCCGACTCCGTCGCCGTCCTGCGCTCCCGCGGCCTGGCCGGCACGACGCCGGTCGCGATCGTCGAGCGCGGCTGGACACCGGAGCAGCGCGTCACCATCGCGACACTGGGTACGATCGTAGATCGGGCCCGCGCCGTCGGAGTCGCGAACCCGGCCGTGATCGTCATTGGCGACGTCGTGCGCGTGAGCCCGTACGCGCCCTCGGACCTTCGCCGCGCCCGCGCCCCCCACCTGTCATCGACTGCTCCGTAGATGTCGTTCTGAGCACCCATAACGACATCTGCTCAGCAATGGATCACCACACCGAAGGAACCACCTAGTGTCGAACACCGCCCCTGACCCCCGCGGCACCGCCGCCCGCCCGCTCCGCATCGCCGTCATCGGGTCCGGCCCCGCCGGCGTGTACGCCGCGGACCTCCTGACCAAGAGCGCTCCGGTCTCCTCGGGGGAGCTCACGCTGAGCATCGACCTGTTCGACCGCTACCCGGCGCCGTACGGGCTGATCCGCTACGGCGTGGCGCCGGACCATCCCCGGATCAAGGGGATCGTCAACGCCCTGCACAAGGTGCTCGACAGGGGCGACATCCGCTTCTTCGGCAACGTCGACTACGGCACGGACCTGACGCTCGCGGACCTCCAGCGCCACTACGACGCCGTGATCTTCGCGACCGGTGCCATCAAGGACGCGGACCTGAACATCCCCGGCGTCGAGCTCGAGGGCTCCTTCGGAGCTGCCGACTTCGTCTCGTGGTACGACGGGCACCCCGACGTGCCGCGCGAGTGGCCGCTGGAGGCGAAGGAGATCGCCGTCATCGGCAACGGCAACGTGGCGCTCGACGTCGCGCGCGTGCTCTCGAAGCACGCCGACGAGCTGCTCGTCACCGAGATCCCGGACAACGTCTACCGGATCCTCAAGGAGTCCCCGGTTACCGACGTGCACGTGTTCGGCCGCCGCGGCCCCGCGCAGGTCAAGTTCACCCCGCTCGAGCTGCGCGAGCTCTCCCACTCGCACGACGTCGACATCGTGCTGTACCCGGAGGACTTCGAGTTCGACGAGGCCTCGGACCGCGAGATCCAGAGCAACAACCAGGTCAAGACCATGGTCGGCACCCTGACCAACTGGATCGCGGAGCAGCCCGAGGACCTCTCCGAGCTGACCGCGTCCCGCCGCCTGCACCTGCACTTCCTGCAGAGTCCGGTCGAGATCGTCGACTCGCCCGAGGCCCCGGGGAAGGTCGCCGGGATCCGCTTCGAGCGCCAGGAGCTCGACGGCACCGGGAACGTCCGTGGCACCGGCGAGTTCACCGACTACCCCGTCCAGGCCGTCTACCGCGCCATCGGCTACTTCGGCTCGTCCCTGCCGGACCTCGAGTTCGACCACCGTCGCGGCGTCGTCCCGAACGACGGCGGCCGCGTCCTGGGTGCCGACGGCGCGTTCGTCCCGGGCGTCTACACGACGGGCTGGATCAAGCGCGGCCCGGTGGGCCTCATCGGCCACACCAAGGGCGATGCCCTCGAGACGATCGGGCACCTGCTCGAGGCGCGCGAGGAGCTTCCCGTCGCTGACGAGCCCGCTGAGGACTCCGTGACCGAGCTGCTCGCGTCGCGCGGCGTGGAGTTCACGACGTGGGAGGGCTGGATCGCCCTCGACGCCCACGAGAAGGCCCTCGGCTCCGCCGCTGCCCCGGCCGTGACGCACAAGGGCGAGGTGGCGCGCGAGCGCGTCAAGGTCGTCTCCCGCGAGGAGATGGTGCAGATCTCCAACGGGGCAGCCATCCCCAGCTGACCCCACCACCTCCGCCGACATCACCCCGTGTGGGCGCGAGGTCACCCCGGTGCCAGTTCTGGGCGCTCGACAAGGGGTGACTTCGGCGCCACACGGGGTGACTTCGGCGCCAGAGGGGGTGACCTCGGCGCAGGGGGCGGAGAGGTCAGGCCCTGGCGATCTTCCGCACCGCGAGGGCCAGGTACAGCTGGACGCGGTCGGCGGTGACGGCCGGGTCGTACCCGGTGAGCTCGGCGATCTGCCCGAGCCGGTAGCGCACGGTGTTGCGGTGCAGGTTGAGCTCCTCCGCCACCTGGGCCACGGACCCGTTGTGCGCCAAGTACGTCTCGAGCGTGTGCACGAGCTCCGCCCCATGCTGCGTGTCGAAGCGCACGAGCGGCCCGATCGCCTCCCCGGCCATGTCGGCGAGCGGCACGTCCTCGCTCGCGAGCAGCAGCGACGTGAGGCTGAGCCGTTCCGGCTCGTTGACGTCGAGCCCACGCCCGGTGGCCTCCTTCGCCTCGAAGTAGCTCCAGCGCAGCCCGTTGGGCTTGGTGTACGCCCCGCCGATCCCGGTCGTGGCGTGGATCCCGGCCTCGGTGAGGTGGTCGGCGAGGAGGCGGGCGAGCTTCGGTGCGCGCGCGCCGTCGTCCTCCACGATGACCACGAGGTCCCGGTCCACCATCGCGCTCACGGCGCCATCGAGGGCGGCCGGGAGCGTGGTCCCGCGCAGGTTCCTGTGGTGCGCTGCGGACTCCGCGAGCAGGACCACGTTCCGCTTGGTCGAGTTCACGCCCACGCCGGCGAGGCGCCGCGAGGCCTCGTCCGGCTCGAGGGTCCCGCGCACGACGTCGTTCATCACCTGCCCGGCGAGGGCCCGCTGGGCCTCGCGCTGCTTCGTGAGGTTGTTCAGCTCGAGGCTGATCAGGTTCTGGGCGTAGGAGACGATCCCGGTGTCCTCGAACGGCTTCTTGGCCCACAGCGTGCACGCGTCGCGGCGGCCGGTCGGGATCGGGTAGGCGACCCAACGGTCCATCGAGGGCACGCCGGCGTCCGGGCTCGAGGAGTACAGCTGGGCCGTGAACTGGGTGAGCACGAGGTCCGTGCCGAGCATCGACCCGAGCCGCTTGAGCAGGTCCTCGAGGCCGCCGCCGGTCAGGAGCGAGCGGGCCAGGACCTGGTGGCCTGCGATGAGGCGCTCGAGGCTCGCGTAGTGGTCCGCCGAGTGGGAGTCAGCGACGAGCTTGCCGATCGCCATGAACGGGGTCTGGTAGGGCACCTCGATCACGGGCAGGCCCCACCGGTTCGCCTCCGCGATGAGCGCCGGGGGGATCTCGTCGTGCCCGAGGCGCACGCCGAACCCGATGCCGAGCGCCCCCGCCCGCTGCAGGACGCGCACGAACCTCCGCTGGTCGACGGCCGTGCGCTGCCTGACTCCGGTGGTGAGGACCAGCTCGCCGCCGGTCAGGAACGGCGCCGGATTCTCGAGCTCGGTGACGGCGACCCACTGGATCTCCCGCTCGAGCGTCGCGGTCGCGGAGCCGGCGAGGCGGAGCCCCAGGCTGGGGCGTGCGAGGAGGTCGGCGAGGGTCAGGGCCATGCTCACAACTATAGGGTTTCGTGCTGGCCGATCGCACTACAGCTCTTCGATCAACTGGTGCGATCGGCCATTCACTCTGTGGCGCCGCTCGCATACTTTTGAACGGACGAAAGGAACTGCACCCATGGATATCCAGTACCGCCTCGAGCAGAAGCGCAAGGTCCTCGCCGACTTCCCCGGCCCGAAGTCGCTCGAGCTCGCGGCCCGCCGCGCCAACGCTGTCGCCGCCGGTGTCGCCTCGTCCGTCCCGGTCTACGTCGCCGATGCCGACGGCGGCATCATCCACGACGTCGACGGCAACTCCTTCATCGACCTCGGCTCGGGCATCGCGGTGACGACGGTGGGCGCGTCCGACGCCGCCGTCGTGGGTGCGGTGAAGGAGCAGGTCGAGCACTTCACGCACACCTGCTTCATGGTCTCCCCCTACGAGGGCTACGTCGCGGTGGCCGAGAAGCTCAACGAGCTCACCCCGGGCGACCACGCCAAGCGCACCGTCCTGTTCAACTCCGGCGCCGAGGCCGTCGAGAACGCGATCAAGATCGCCCGTGTCGCCACGGGCCGCAACGCGGTCGTCGCGTTCGACCACGCCTACCACGGCCGCACCAACCTCACGATGGGCCTGACGGCCAAGGCCATGCCCTACAAGCACGGCTTCGGCCCGTTCGCCCCCGAGGTCTACCGCGCCCCGATGAGCTACCCGTTCCGCGAGGAGAACGCCCAGATCACGGGCAAGGAGGCCGCCGAGCGCGCCATCCTCATGATCAGCAAGCAGATCGGCGCGGACCAGGTCGCCGCGATCATCATCGAGCCCATCCAGGGCGAGGGCGGCTTCATCGTCCCGGCGGACGGCTTCCTGCCGCGCCTCGCCGAGTTCGCCAAGGAGAACGGCATCGTCTTCATCGCGGACGAGGTCCAGTCGGGCTTCGCCCGCACCGGAGAGTGGTTCGCGGTGCAGCACGAGGGCGTGGTCCCTGACCTCATCACCACCGCCAAGGGGATCGCGGGCGGCATGCCGCTCTCGGCCGTCACGGGCCGCGCGGAGCTGCTCGACGCCGTGCACGCCGGCGGCCTGGGCGGCACCTACGGCGGCAATCCGGTCGCCTGCGCCGCCGCGCTCGCGGCCATCGAGACGATGGACACCCAGGACCTGCGCGGCCGCGCCCGCGAGATCGAGGCCATCGTCAAGGAGCGCTTCGGCAGGCTCCAGGCCGAGCTCGGCGAGAAGAACATCATCGGCGAGCTGCGCGGCCGCGGCGCCATGCTCGCCCTCGAGTTCGTGAAGGCCGGCAGCGCCTCGGGCGACAAGCAGCCGGACGCCGAGACGACCAAGAAGATCGCCGAGTACTGCCTCAAGGAGGGTGTCATCATCCTCACCTGCGGCACCTACGGCAACGTGATCCGCCTCCTGCCGCCTCTCGTCATCAACGACGAGCTGCTCAACGACGGGCTCGACGTGCTCGAGGCAGCGATCCGCTCCGTCGCCTGAGCCGCGATCACCGGTAGAGTCTGCGGTATCAGCCGCAGGCCGGACGAGGGCGCCCGGGCATCCGGGCGCCCTCGCCGTCTGCCGTGACTCGACCACGGAGGGTGGCCCATGCGTTACGTTGTCGGATACCAGCCGGACCATCGCGGCGCAGACGCGGTGGCCCTGGGCGTCGCGGTCGCCCGCGCGCAGGGCGCCTCGCTGGACCTCATGCTCGTGCTCGGCGAGGACGTGCCCTTCGCCGAGGTGAACGAGGACGGCAAGAAGCTCAGCGCCCAGCAGCAGCAGGCGCTCCAGGCCCAGACCGAGGGGCTGGCCCTCGTGCCGGCCGATGTCGAGGCCCGCTTCCACATCCGGCAGGGCCACTCCTTCGCCGCGACCCTCATCGAGGCCGCGGTCGAGTTCGAGGCCGCGCTCATTGTCATCGGCGCCGCGAGCAACGGCCTCTTCAAGCGCTACACCGTGGGCTCGGTCGCGAACGCGCTCCTCCACGCCTCGCCCGTCCCGGTCGCGCTGGCACCCCGCGGGTTCCACCACACCGACCCCCTCGAGCGGATCACCGCGTTCATCGGGCGCCGTGAAGGCGCGGAGGCCGCGGTCGAGGTCGCCCTCATCGCCGCCGGACGCCGCAACGTCCCCCTGCGCTTCGTCTCCCTCGTCGAGCTGGACGCGCGGGCGGACGACTTCGGGGAGAACATCAACGCCGCCCACCGCCACGCCAACACCGTGCTCACCGAGGCCGCGCACCGGCTCCCCGAAGGCCACGAGGCCACAGTGGAGGTGGCGCACGGGCGCACCTTCGAGGACGCCGTGGACAGCATCGACTGGCTCGACGGCGAGATCGTCATCGTCGGCTCGAGCCGGCTCGCGCAGAAGAACCAGCTGTTCCTCGGCTCCACCGCGAACAAGGTCCTCCGCTCGCTGCCTGTCCCGATGGTCGTGGTGCCCCGCGACTACGAGCGCGTCGAGTCCCACCCGCTCGGCTAGGGCGGGCGCGATGGACTTCGCGGCGCGGATCACGACGGCGGCGCCCGGCACCGGCGGCGAAGCCGCCCCCACCGACCCCCTGCTCATCCGGCACCACCGGACGGGCGCTGCCGAGGTGGCCTTCGCCGTGCCGTCCGGGGGGCACCTCCTGCACCTCGCCCTCGCGACCTGCGTCTTCAATGACCTCCACGGCGCTGCGGCCGCCCGCGGGATCCTGCTCGGGCGGGTCGAGGTGCGGGCGGACGGGTCCTTCGACGATGCCCTGACGCGCTCCACCGGCATCGTCCTGGACGTCGAGGCGGAGGCGGAGGGAACCGCGACCGGGGACCTCGACCGCCTGGTCCGCGAGGTCGTCGATGCCGCGGTCATCGTCCGCATCGTCCGCGCCTCGGCAGATGTCCGGCTCGCCTCCGTGGTGGTGCGCACGACGCCGCCCGCCGCCTGACGCGCTCGGCTCGCCGCCGCCGTCGTGCGCCCGGGGAGGGCGCGCGGCCCGGGCTTTACGGGGTCCGGGTCACGGGACGACCATGGAGCATGAGCGCTGAACCCCGCGCCGTCGCCCCTCCTCCGGGTCCCCTTCCCGCCGTCCGGTCCGAGCAGCCCGCCGCGCAGACCCCGGACGCAGCCCAGACACCGAGCGCAGCCCAGGCCCCGCCGGCGGTGGTTGCCCAGATCCTCGCCACGGAGCACTGGAGCCTGCTCGGCACGCGGAGCATGCTCTGGAGCGAGCTCATGAGCCGCATCAGCATCCACCTCACCGTTTCCTCGGCGGCCCTCGTGGTGCTCGCGCTCGTAGCGCAGGGGACGGGCTTCGGCGGAGGCTTCTGGGTCATGGCGATCGGGCTCGCCTCGGTGATCCTGGTCCTCGGCACGCTGACCCTGCTCCGGGTCACCATCGGCAGCCAGGAGGACCACCTGCTGATCGCGGGGATGAACCGCCTGCGCGCAGCGTACCGGGACCTGGCTCCCGGCATCGAGGAGGCGTTCGTGACGTCCGCCTCGGACGACCACGAGGGCGTGTTTGCGACCTACACGCTCGGCGCACGGCGGCCGGTGGTGCTGCACGCCGTGTCCAGCACCGCGTTCTTCCTGCTGTGCTTCAACACCATGGTCACCGCGGTCCTCGCTGCGCTCATCACCTTCGTGGCCGGCGGAGCCACGCTCGCGGTGGCGCTGGTCGGCTCAGGGGCAGCGGCCGTGTACCTCGCGGCGCACACGGTCATCTCGATGCTGCTGTTCCGGGAGCTGAGCGCGGGTCACCGGGACCTCGGTCCGGTGCGCAGGCGCCACACGCAGGGCTGATGCTCGGGGCCGGCCGTCGAGGGTCCGTCCTGCGCCGGCTCAGGCCGCGCGGGAGCGAAGGGCCGTCCGGCGCCGACGGGACACGAGGAGCATGTCCGCGGTGAGGGCCGCAAGGGCGAGCCACACGATCCCGAAGCCAACCCACCGCTCTGCCGGCATGTGCTCGCCGAGGACGGTCACCGCGAGGACGAACTGGGTCAGGGGCGCGATGTACTGCAGGAGGCCGACCGTGGTCATGGGCAGCCGGCGGGCTGCGGCGCCGAAGAAGAGGAGCGGGGTCGCGGTGATGATGCCGCTCGCCGCGAGCAGCCAGAAGTGTCCGGCCCCGTTCCCCGTGAGCGTGAGCGTACCGGCGGCGGCGAGCCACACGACGACGCCTGCCGCGAGGGGCGCGAGCACGACCGTCTCGACAGTGAGGCTCGTGACGGCGTCGACCTTCGAGCCGACGCGGTTCTTCACGAGCCCGTAGAAGCCGAAGCTGAAGGCGAGGATCAGCGCGATCCAGGGCACCTGCCCGTAGGCGACGGTGAGCACGACGACGGCGAGCGTGCCGATTCCGACGGCCGCCCACTGGAGGGGCCGCAGCCGCTCCTTGAGGATGAGCACGCCGAGCAGCACGGAGACGAGCGGGTTAATGAAGTACCCGAGGGCCGCCTCGATCGCCTGGCCGTTGAGCACCCCGAACGTGTAGGTGAGCCAGTTGACGGCGATGAGTGCCGCCGCGAGCGCCAGCGGACCGAACACGCGGCCATTGCCGAACGCGGCCGCGAGCGCGCGCCACGAGCGCATGACCGCGATGAGCGCGAAGCAGACGACGAGGGAGAAGAGCACCCGGTCAGCGACGATCTCCACCGGTCCGGCGGGTGCGAGGGTGATGAAGTAGAGCGGAAGCAGGCCCCAGAGGCCATAGGCTCCGATGCCGAAGAGCAGGCCGGCTGACTTCGCTGGGCGGGACCCCACTGCGGCGTCAGAGGGCCTGGTGGGCGCGGGGGAGTCGGCGATCTGCTTTTCGGTCACTCGCGCGACAACATCCAGGGTCCCTCGCCTATTCCCTGCTACGTGTGAAGCGCCGGTGAACGCTGGGAACTAGACTGGGGCGTTGTGCGCGGTCCGCCGCCGCCTGCATCCCGTCCGGAAGGAACTGAAGTGCCTGAGGCTCCCGCTTCCCGCCCGCTGCGCGTCGCCATCATCGGCGCCGGCCCAGCCGGGGTGTACGCGGCGGACATCCTGACCAAGTCGAACGAGGTCAAGGACGGCGACGTCGAGGTCAGCATCGACCTGTTCGACCAGTACCCCGCGCCGTACGGGCTGATCCGCTACGGCGTGGCGCCGGACCACCCCCGCATCAAGGGCATCGTGAACGCGCTGCACAAGGTCCTGGACCGGGGCGACATCCGCTTCATCGGCAACGTCACCTACGGGCGGGACCTCACGCTTAAGGACTTCCGCGGCTTCTACGACGCCGTGATCTTCGCGACGGGCGCCCTCAAGGACGCACCGCTCGAGATCCCGGGCGTCGAGCTCGAGGGCTCCTTCGGCGGCGCGGACTTCGTCTCCTGGTACGACGGCCACCCGGACGTCCCCCGCGACTGGCCGCTGACGGCGAAGGAGGTCGCGGTCATCGGCAACGGCAACGTGGCCCTCGACGTCGCCCGGATGCTCTCGAAGCACGCCGACGACCTGCTCGTGACCGAGATCCCGGACAACGTCTACCGCGCCCTCAAGGCCAGCCCGGTCACCGACGTGCACGTGTTCGGCCGCCGCGGTCCGGCCCAGGTGAAGTTCACCCCCCTCGAGCTGCGCGAGCTCTCGCACTCGCGCGACGTGGACATCGTCCTCTACCCCGAGGACTTCGAGTTCGACGACGCCTCCGACGAGGCGATCAAGACGAACAACCAGGTCAAGACCATGGTCAACACGCTCGCCAACTGGATCGCGGAGGACCAGGACACGGGGGCGTCCCGCCGCCTGCACCTTCACTTCCTGCAGAGCCCGGTGGAGATCTACGACTCGCCCGAGACGCCGGGGAAGGTCGCAGGGATCCGCTTCGAGCGCATGGAGCTTGACGGCACCGGCAACGTCCGCGGGACCGGAACGTACGAGGACTACCCGGTGCAGGCGGTGTACCGGGCCATCGGGTACCGTGGGTCCGAGCTCGCCGAGATCCATTTCGACGAGCGCCGCGGCGTGATCCCCAACGAGGGCGGGCGCGTCCTCGACGAGGAGGGCAACCCCTTGGTGGGCATCTACACGACCGGGTGGATCAAGCGCGGTCCCGTGGGCCTCATCGGCCACACCAAGGGCGACGCGCTCGAGACCATCGGCTGCCTCCTCGAGGACCGGGACTCCCTGCCGCCGGCCGAGAACCCCGACGAGCATGCGATCATCGCGCTGCTCGAGGAACGGGGCATCGAGTACACCACGTGGGCCGGCTGGAACGAGCTCGACGCCCATGAGCGGGCCCTCGGCCAGGCCTGGGCCGGACAGGCGGCCGACGGCCAGGCCGGGGCCGAGGGCGAGCGGATCACCCGGGAGCGGGTCAAGGTCGTGCCGCGCGAGGACATGGTGCGCATCTCGCGCAAGAACGTCGGCTGACCTGCCCTCCGAACGGTCCTGCACCGGGAGGTAACGCCCGCGCCGCCCGGGCTTAGAATCGGCGCTAACCTCTGCCGCAGTCCGCGGGAGGGACCGGGGGAAGGACGCGCCGATGGCAGTGACCGCCCGGCACGGAAGCGGCGCAGCGGCGGCGTCCCCCGCGGCAGGCGCCTCGGGGGCCCGCGCGCGGTTGGGCCGCGTCCGCTGGGGGGCCGGGGTCGGCAACGCCGTCCTCGCCGGCGCAGTGGGGGCAGCCGTGGTCGCCGTCGCCCTGGCCACTGGGCCGCGTCAGGGGAGCCCGACGCCGCAGGCCGTCCCCGCGGTCGACGCGCCGACCATCGTGGGAGCCCCCGTGCCTGCCGTGGCACCGACCATCGTCCCCGATCCCTCCAGCACGATGGCGCCTGAGGCGCTCCCTGGGATCTCCCTGCCCGAACTGCCGGCCAAGGCAGCGTCCCCTGCCCCCGTGCTGCCCACCACGCCGCCCGCCGTGGCTGCCACCCCCGCGGCCGCCGCGGAGGCCGCTGCATCACCATCGTCCACGCCCACCCAGACGGGCGCGCCGTCGTCGCCCGCTGAGGCCGCCGGACCGCCGTCGGCCGGAGGAACGCCCGCACCCCCACCTGCCTCTGCCGCGCCGACCCCGACGACGACGGACTCCGGTGCGTCCCCGCCGAGCACGGCGCCGTCACCGACCCCGACCGCCAGCCCCTCCTACGTCCTCTCCGGCGTCCTCGTGCAGGCCTGGGACGCCGCCGCCGGGACCCGGACGGACACCTTCAGCGTCTCCGCCGATCCGGCCGGGGACCAGCGGCCGCCCGCCACGGTGACGCTCTCCATCGTGTACCCTTCGGGAGCGATCGGGTCCATGGCGGTGAGCGCCGAGGGCTGGACCTGCCAGGCCGAGAGGCCGGGGGACGTGGAGTGCAGGCGCGCCGGCGTGCCGAACGGCGGCGCGCTGCCGCCGGTCAGTCTGGTGTGGAGC
The DNA here is from genome assembly GCF_002224485.1 of Sinomonas sp. R1AF57. Taxonomy (GTDB): domain Bacteria; phylum Actinomycetota; class Actinomycetes; order Actinomycetales; family Micrococcaceae; genus Sinomonas; species Sinomonas flava. Next base: position 2,696,957 of record NZ_CP022463.1, on the reverse strand, counting down.
GCTGCGGGGCAGTCGCAGGACGGCATCACCGCGACGGCCGGCATGGCCGGCGCCGCCGCGCCGGTGACCTTCGGGTCTCCGTCCGCCGGGGACTGACCACGCCCGCTATGTCTCGCATGCTGAGACGTTCTGAAGGTCTCGCGTGCTGGACGCGTACAGTTGACGGGTTTGTGTCATCCCCCTGAACACCAGGAGTCTGGTATGCAGATCCTCCGAACGAAGCCGATCGAGACCACGATCGCCGATTCGCACGAGCCCGGCCGCCGACTCAAGCGGTCCCTGAGCACGTGGGACCTTATGATCCTGGGCGTCGCCGTCGCCGTCGGCGCCGGGATCTTCTCCGTAGGCGCCAAGGCCGCCGCGAACTTCGCCGGTCCCGCCGTGACGCTGTCCTTCGCCATCGCCGCCGTCACCTGCGCCCTGGCCATCATGTGCTACGCCGAGTTCGCCACCGCGATCCCGGTAGCGGGATCGGCGTACGTCTTCACCTACGCCACCATGGGCGAGCTCCTCGCCTGGATCATCGGGTGGAACCTCATCCTCGAGCTCTTCACGGCGGCCGCGGTGATCGCCAAGTACTGGGGCATCTACCTCAGCAAGGTGTTCTCGCTCGCCGGACTCGACGTGCCCCCGAGCATCCAGCTCGGGCCGGTCGAGCTCGTGTGGGGCCCCTTCCTCATCGTTGCGATCTTCACGGTCCTCCTCGTGCTCGGCACCAAGCTCTCGGCCCGCGTCGGCAACGTGTTCACCGTGATCAAGGTCGCCGTCGTGCTGTTCGTGATCGTGGTCGGCTTCTTCTACGTCAAGGCCGAGAACTACGCCCCGTTCATCCCCGACGCCGTCGCCACGAAGGGCACTGGCGGGACAGAGGTCCTCCAGCAGTCCCTCTTCTCCTTCCTCACCGGCTCCGCGCCCGCCCAGTACGGGCTCTTCGGCGTGTTCGGCGGCGCCGCGCTCGTCTTCTTCGCGTTCATCGGCTTCGACGTCGTGGCCACGAGCGCCGAAGAGGTCAAGAACCCCCAGAAGACCCTGCCGCGCGGCATCTTCGGCGGCCTCGCGCTCGTGACGCTCCTGTACATCCTCGTCTCGCTCGCGCTCACCGGCATGGTGCCCTACACCACGCTCGCCGAGGCGAAGGCGCCGACTCTGACCACCGCCTTCGAGGCCGTCGGCAACACCGACGCCGCCAAGGTCATCGCCTTCGGCTCGCTCGTGGGCCTCACGACCGTCATCATGGTCCTCCTCATGGGCCTGGCGCGGGTGATCCTGGCGATGAGTCGCGACGGACTGCTTCCCCGTGCCCTCTCGGTGACGAGCGAGAAGCGCGCGACCCCGGCCCGCCTGCAGGTCATCTGCGGTGCGGCGGTCGCCCTGGTCGCCGGCCTGACGAACGTGGACGTGCTCGAGGAGATGATCAACATCGGGACGCTCTCGGCGTTCGTCGTCGTCAGCCTCGGCATCCTCGTGCTGCGCCGGAAGCGCCCCGACCTCAAGCCCGCGTTCCGGGTTCCGTTCGGCAAGGTCGTCCCGGTGGTCTCGGCGATCCTGTGCCTCTACCTCATGACGAACCTCGCGGTGGAGACCTGGATCTACTTCGCGGTCTGGCTTGTCGCGGGGCTGGCGATCTACTTCCTCTACGGGCAGCGGCACTCGCGGCTGAACGAGCGCTTCGCGCACGAGAGGGACGCCGTTGCCCAGCCCGAGGCCCGGCGCTAGCCGTCGGGCGTGGCCCTTGGGTATGAACTGAACGACGACTCGTTTTGCAGGATCTGTCACAAAGGTGAGCGTTCCTGTCTAGGATAGAGGCATGGCACGACCTCCACGGCCGGAACGCAAGCAGGAGCTCCTCGAGCAGATCCTTGACTATCTGCTGGATTCGACGCTCGCTGACTTGACGTTCCGTCGACTCGCCGAGGGACTCGGCATCAGCAGCTACGTCCTCGTCTACCACTTCGGCAACCGCGACCAGCTCGTGGGTGAGATCATCCGCGGGATCGCCCAGCGGTTCCAGAGCATCGAGGCCGACGGCATCCCCCGGACGGGCCGGGCGGATCTCGTCGCGTGGGCGCGCCGCGCGTTCGAGCTCTCGCTCGACCACCGTGGGCGGCACCTCCAGCGCCTCGAGTTCGAGGCGTCGGTGCAGGATGTCGTGGCCGAGAACCCGCGGAGGGCAGGCGTGGACGCCTACGAGCACTGGCGGGCCTTCCTGGCGGGCTGGCTCGTGTCGCAGGGAGTGCCCGCGGCGCAGGCTGCGTCGGTTGCCCGCGCCTACGTCGGCGCGATCATGGGGCTCCTGTACGACTTCGTCATCACCGGGGAGCGCCGGGCCGTCCTGGAGTCCTTCGACCTCATCGCCGAGGCGTTCGTGCAGCAGCTCTCCGCGCCTGCCCGTAGCGCCGCGTCCTGAGCGCCGCCGCCGGAGCGCCGCTCCGCCGGGCCGCCCACGGACGCGAAAGGGGCCCCGTTCACAGCGAACGGGGCCCCTTCAGCGTCTGAGGGGTCAGCCGATCTTGTTGGCCGCCTCGGCCTGGGAGACGTCCTGGCGACCGAGCTCCACCCGGAGCTTGGCGCCCAGCTCGGAGTCGACGTTCGTCCAGTACTGGATCGCGCGCTCCTTGATCTCCGGGCTCTTCACGCCCCCGACCGCCCCGGCGATGGTGGAGAGGAAGCGGGCGCGCTCGCCGTCGTCGAACACCTCGCGGTAGAGGATGCCCGGCTGGACGAAGTCGCCGTCCTCGGCGTGGAGCGAGTGCGCGGAGAGGGTCAGCGCGCCGTCGTTCTCCCAGCCGCCGCCCACGGTGCCGGCAGCGGGCTCGATCGCCGCGGGGCCGCCCACGGAGTTCGGCGCGTACACCGGGGTGCTCGGGGAGTTGAAGGTGATGCGCCCCGCACCGTCCTGGCTGTAGTTGCGGACCTCGCTCTTCGGGGCATTGACCGGCAGCTGCGCGTGGTTCGTGCCCACGCGGTAGCGGTGCGCGTCCGCGTAGGAGAAGATGCGCGCCTGGAGCATCTTGTCCGGCGAGGCGGCGATGCCCGGGACGAAGTTCGACGGCGCGAAGGCAGCCTGCTCGATCTGCGCGAAGTAGTTCTCCGGGTTCCGGTTGAGCTCCATCGTGCCGACCTTGATGAGCGGGTAGTCCTTCTTGGACCAGACCTTGGTCAGGTCGAACGGGTTGTAGCGGTACGTCTTGGCGTCCTCGTACGGCATGACCTGGACGAAGAGGTCCCAGCTGGGGAAGTTGCCCTCCGCGATGTTCTCGTAGAGGTCCTGGATGTAGTAGTCGGCGTTCTCGCCGGCCAGGCGCTCGGCCTCCTCGCCGGTGAGGTTCTCGACGCCCTGGTTCGTGTGGAAGTGGTACTTCACCCAGAAGCGCTCGCCCTCGGCGTTGATCCACTGGTAGGTGTGCGAGCCGTAGCCCTGCATGTGCCGCCAGGTCTTCGGGAGGCCGCGGTCGCCCATGAGCCAGGTGACCTGGTGCGCGGACTCGGGGGAGAGGGTCCAGAAGTCCCACTGCATGTCGGCGTCGCGCAGGTGGCTGCCCGGGAGGCGCTTCTGGGAGTGGATGAAGTCGGGGAACTTGATGCCGTCGCGGATGAAGAACACCGGGGTGTTGTTGCCGACGAGGTCGTAGTTGCCCTCGCTCGTGTAGAACTTCACCGCGAAGCCGCGCGGGTCGCGCCAGGTGTCGGGGGAGCCGTTCTCGCCGGCCACCGAGGAGAAGCGGATGAGCATCTCGGTCTCTTCGCCCGGCTGCAGGAACGCGGCCTTCGTGTACGCCGAGACGTCCTCAGTGGTCTTGAAGACGCCGAATGCCCCGCCGCCCTTGGCGTGGACGACGCGCTCCGGGACGCGCTCGCGGTTGAACTGCGCGAGCTTCTCGACCAGGTAGTGGTCGGTGAGGATGATCGCACCGTCGGCGCCGACGGACTGCGCGTGGGCGTCCGAGACGACCGGGGCCCCGGACTGGGTGGTGGAGTAGTTGAGCGTCATGTCTCTCCTTCTCGAGGCGCTGCGCGCCTGTACTGGTTGTCGTGTGGCTGGAAAGCTCGTGGCGGCTCAGGCCGTGGGGGCGGGAGCCCCTTTCGCGGCGCAGTCCGCGCAGATGCCCACGTACGTGACGTCGGCGATCATGATCGTCATCCCGTGCGTGTCGCTCGGGGTCAGGCAGGGGGCATGGCCCACTGCGCAGTCCACGTCCTCGACCCGGCCGCAGGCCGAGCAGATCGCGTGGTGGTGGTTGTCCCCGACGCGCGTCTCGTACAGCGCGGGGGAGTGCGGGGGCTCGAAGCGGCGCAGCATGCCGAGGTCGGTGAGGTCGCCGAGCACCACGTACACGGACTGCGGGGTGATGTCCGGAAGCTCGTCGCGTGCGGCGGCGAGGATGGCGTCGGCCGGCGAGTGCGGGTGGGCCTCGACGGCGTCGAGCACGGCGAGACGCTGCTTGGTCACGCGTCGGCCGTGAGCGCGCAGGGCCGAAGCCCATTCGGTGTGCTCTGAGCTCGGATGCATGGCTCCATTCAAGCACTTATTTTGACAAGTTCACAATAAGGCGAGCCTTACCGATCCTGTGGGGTGGCTGGGAGCCCGGGCCGCCAGCGGTGGCTAGTCTTGGGAGACGGCCAGAGAGAGGGAGGCGCATGCGCCGGTTCGGCGAACGGCAGGTGGTCGAGGGCGGCCGCGAGCTCTGGGTCTACTCGGGCGGCGCGGGCAGCCGCGACTACGTCCTCGTGCACGGCATCGGGGTCTCATCGCTCTACTACCGTCCGCTCGCCGAGGTGCTCGCGGCGCACGGCAGGGTCCACGTGGTCGAGCTCCCCGGCTTCGGCAAGTCGCTCACGCCCCGCAGGCCGCTCTCCATCGAAGACTTCGCAGAGACGGCATGGGAGGCCCTGGACACGCTCGGGATCCGCGACCCCGTCCTCATCGGCCACTCGATGGGCGCCCAAGTGGTCGTCGAGATGGCCATCGACCGGCCCAGCCCCCGCCCGATTGTGCTGCTGGGGCCCACCGTCAACGTCCGCGAGCGCACGGTCCCGCGCCAGGCCCTCCGGCTGACGTGGGACAGCATCATCGAGCCCTTCGGCGTGACGCCGATCGTCTTCGGCGACTACATCCGCTGCGGCGTCCCCTGGTACGTGCGGACGCTGCGCGAGATGATGCGGCACCGGATCGAGCAGCGGATCCCGCTCGTCGAGGCACCCATCCTGCTCATGTCCGGCCGCCGCGATCCGATCAGCCCGCCCTCCTGGCTTCGCACCCTCGCCGGCCTCGCCCGGTCGGCGCGGACCGCGGTCCTGGACCGGGAGGCCCATGTCCTGATGTTCCGCGGCGCCCGGGAAGTCGCCCGCAGCATCGTGCAGGAGGCGGACCGCGCCGAGGAGAAGGCGTGAGCCCATCGAACCGGAAGCCGCGGGAGCGGCTCGGCCGGGCCGCATGGCTGGCCGAGGGACTGGCCCGCGACGCGGCCTACGTGACCGTCCGCCAGTTGGGCGCGCTCGGAGCACGACGCCGCGGGGCGGCTGCGCTTGGACCCGACGGCTCGCGCGTGGTGCGCACGACGCCGGCGCCTCCCAGCGTGCGCCGCCCACCCGCCGTCGTGCTCATCCCGGGGATCTACGAGCCGGCCGCGTTCATGGACCCCCTGCGACTGTGGCTCGAGCGGCGCGGCCACGAGGTGGCCATCGTCGAGGAGCTGGGCTGGAACCTGCGCCCGCTGAAGGAATCGGCTGACCTCGTGGCGGCCCGCCTCGAGGAGCTCGGGATCGCGGACGCGCTCGTCGTCGCGCACTCGAAGGGCGGCCTCATCGGCAAGGAGCTGATGGTGTCGCACCCCGGCCTCGCGGCGGGGATGGTGGCGGCCTCCACGCCGTTCGCGGGCCACCCGTACTCGCGCTTCGCGCCGACCCCCTCGCTGCGGGCCTTCAACCCGGCGCTGCCGGCGCTCGCGGCCCTCGCCAGGGAGCAGTCGGTCAACAGCAGGATCGTCTCCGTGGCCGGCGCGGTGGACCCGATCGTCTCGCGCGGCACCGAACTCGAGGGTGCCCGGAACGTGCGCCTGCCGGTGGTGGGGCACTTCCGCATCCTCGGCCACCCCGCCTTCCTGGAACTCCTGGAGGGTGTGCTCGGGGAATGGAACTGCTGGCCCGTGCCGGATCGTTGAGACAGCAGGAGGTCAGGGTGCACAACCACAACAACGGACTCAAGACCGCGGCGCTCTTCGGCGTGCTCTGGGCGGTCCTTCTCGGCATCGGGGCGCTCGTGGGAGTCGGGACGCGCAGCGCCGCCCCGATCTGGATCTTTGCGGCGATCGGCCTCGCGATGACGTTCTACAGCTACTGGAACAGCGACAAGATCGCGCTCCGCTCGATGCATGCCTACCCGGTGACCGAGGCGGAGGCGCCCGGGCTCTACCAGATCGTGCGGGAGCTCTCGCAGCGTGCCGACCAGCCCATGCCCCGCATCTACGTCTCGCCCACGCAGTCCCCGAACGCGTTCGCGACCGGCCGCAACCCGCAGAACGCTGCCGTGTGCTGCACCGAGGGCATCCTGCAGCTGCTCGACGCCCGCGAGCTGCGCGGCGTCCTGGGCCACGAGCTCATGCACGTCTACAACCGCGACATCCTCACCTCGTCGATCGCCGCGGCGGTGGCCGGCGTCATCACCTCCGTCGCCCAGTTCGCCATGTTCTTCGGCGGCGGCAGCGACCGGGACCGGAACGTCAACCCGATCGCCCTGCTGGCCCTGAGCCTCCTCGCGCCGTTCGCGGCCTCGCTCATCCAGCTCGCGATCTCCCGCACCCGGGAGTACGACGCCGACGAGGACGGCTCCCAGCTCACCGGCGACCCGCTCGCGCTGGCCTCTGCGCTGCGCAAGATCGAGGGCGGCGTGCGGATGGCGCCGCTCCCGCAGGACCAGAAGCTTGTCAACACCTCCCACCTCATGATCGCGAACCCGTTCCGGGGCGCCGGGATGGCCAAGCTCTTCGCGACGCATCCGCCCATGGCCGAGCGCATCGCCCGGCTGGAGGGGATGGCCGGCCGGCCGCTGGGACGCTGACGATGCGGATCGCTGTCATCGGAGCGGGGGCGATCGGTGCGACCCTTGCGGCCCTGCTGGACAGGGCCGGGCACACGGTGGAGGCGACGGCCCGTGGCGAGCGGCTCGCTGCGATGCAGTCCGACGGGATCCGGCTGTCGGGGGCGTGGGGCAAGCATGTCGCCCGCGTCGCGGTCGCGGAACGGCTCGCGATGCGGCCCGACCTCGCACTGCTCTGCGTCAAGGCCCAGGACGAGGAGGAGGCGATCCGTGCGAATGCCGCGCTCCTCGATGGCGTTCCGCTCGTGGTCGTGCAGAACGGGCTCGACGGCGTGGTCCGCGCGGAGTCCGTCCGGCACGGCGCGTTGACGACCGGCGCGCCCACCGTCGGGGCCATCGCCTTCTTCAGCGCGGACTGTCCGGCCGCCGGCGAGGTGCGTGTCCTGGTCCCCGGTCCGCTGTACCTCGGCGCCGGCGACGGCGAGCCCAGCCCCGACGCCGTCGCCGCCGCCCGCACGCTGGCCGATGCGATCCCGGCCCGTGCCGTGCGGAACTTCGCCGGCTGCCAGTGGACCAAGCTCGTCGTCAACCAGATCAACGCCATGCCCGCCGTCACCGGGATGAGCGTTCAGGCCACCCTCGGGGACCGGACACTGCGGGCGGTCGTCCTCGAGAGCATCCGGGAGGCCATCCGCGTGGGCCGGAAGCAGGGGCTCGCGTTCGGCTCCCTCGAAGGCATGACCCCGCTCACGCTCGCCGTGCTCGGGTCCGCGCCACGCGCCGTCGGACGCGTCCTCCTCGGCATCATGGCCCGGCGGCTCGGCACGGAGCCCGTCCTCGGCTCGACCCTGCAGAGCGTCCAGCGCGGCGCGCCGACCGAGATCGACCACCTCAACGGCGCCGTGGTGGAGCGGGCGCGCGCGGTCGGCGTGGAGGCGCCGGTCAACGCCGCCCTCACCGAGCTCGTCCACGAGGTCGAGCGGACGCGCCGCTTCTTCACGCCCGCGGAGGTCGCGGCGCGCCTCGGCTGAGCCGCGCCCCCGCTGTCCGGGGGTCAGGCGAAGAGTCCCTCACCGATGAAGCCGTCAGGCCGCACGCCCGGCGGCACCGCGAAGAGGCCCGAGCCGGTGTGCTTGAGGTACTCGAGCGCGAGGCGGTCGGACTTCGCCATCGCCATCTGCATCGGCACGTAGTGGGTACGGGGATCCCTGACGAATGCGAGGAAGAACAGCCCGGCGTCGAGGTGCCCCAGACCGTCGCTGCCGTCGGTGTAGTTGTAGCCGCGACGGAGCATGTGCACGCCCTTGTTCTGCCCAGGGTGCGCGAGGCGGACGTGGGCGTCCCTCGCGATAGCCGGTCGCCCGTTGGCTCCCTTTGCCGCGAAGTCCGGCGCCTCGAATTCGCCGCCGCCCGAGAGTGGACCGCCGGCGGCCTTCGTCCGGCCGATGAGGGCCTCCTGCTCGCCCAGGCTCGTGCGGTCCCAGATCTCGATGTGCATCCGGATGCGCCGCGCTACCAGATAGGAGCCGCCCTCCATCCACGCCTCGCCCGCCGTCTCCCCAGAGCCGGCCCAGACGTGGTCGCGCAGCAGGTCGGAGTCCTCGGCACGCAGGCTCGCCGTTCCGTCCTTGAACCCGAAGAGGTTGCGCGGGGTCTCCTGCGAGCGCGTCGTCGAAGAGGTGCGGCCGAAGCCGAGCTGGGACCAGCGCACGCGCACCGTCCCGAAGCCGATCCGCGCGAGGTTGCGGATCGCATGCACGGCCACCTGCGGGTCGTCCGCACAGGCCTGCACCATGAGGTCCCCGCCGGTACGGGCCGGCTCGAGGGCGTCGCCGGGGAAATGCGGCAGCTCGGCCAGAGCCGCGGGCCGGCGGCCCTCGAGGCCGAAGCGCGGTGCGCCGTCCTTGACGAAGAGGCTCGGGCCGAAGCCGAACGTGAGGGTCAGCCGGGACGCGGACAGGCCGAGGGCCTCGCCCGTGTCCTCGGGCGGGGCCGCCGGGTGCCCGCCGGCCGCGCCGGTAGCGCCCGTCTCGCGGCCGGCCGTCAGCACCTCCGCGGCAGCGGTCCAGTCCTGGAGCAGCTTCACGAGCGCGGCGCGGTCGTCGGTGACGACGTCGAAGGCCGCGAAGTGCAGCCGGTCCTGGGCGGGCGTGACGATGCCGGCCTGGTGCTCCCCGTGGAAGGGGATGACGTCCCCGACCGCGCTCGCGGGCGTCGCGAGGGCAGCGCCGTGCCCCGCCCAGCCGAGGGCGAGGCCCGCTGCCCCCGCCCCGGTCGCACCCGCCGCGGCGAGCAGGCCGCGGCGGGAGAGCGGCGGCGTCGTGCGTCCCTGCGTCATGCCGAGGCCTCCGTCACGCCGCGACGGCCGCGGTGAGCTTCGAGAGCGGCTCGCCGAGCGCGTCGACGAGGCCGGCCAGCTCGTGGACCTGGGCGGGCGTGAGGTCGGTGTAGGCCACGAAGCCCTCGCCCGCGGCATGCTTCGCGAGCCCCGAATCGACCGCGGCAAACTTCGCGTCGAGGTCCGCGACGAGGGCGGCGTCGGTGCGGGCGAGGGCCGGCCTGAGGGCCTCGTAGGCGGCCTTCGCGCCGTCCACGTTGGCCCTGAAGTCCCACAGGTCCGTGTGCGAGAAGGCCTCCTCCTCGCCCGTGACCTTGCCGCGGGCCACCTCGTCGAGGAGTTCCTTCGCGCCGGCGCCGAGCTCAGCGGACTCGAACGTCACCGTCTCGATGTTCCTGTGGAGGCCCTCGGTGTCCGCGACGAGCGCATCGGCGATCTTCTCGCGCTCGGCCTTCGTCATGGCCGTGTAGCCGGCCGGCGGGAAGAGGTCCTTCTCGGCGCGGTGCCAGCCGGTCCACTCCTCGCCCGGCTCGAGGTCCGCCTCGCGGGTGTCAAGCTTCGCGTCGAACTCCGTGAACTTCTCGGCAGCGGGCTCGATCCGCTCCCAGTGCATGCGGGTGCTCGCGTAGAGCGCGCGGGCCTTGTCGGCATCGCCCTCCTCGAACTCGGCGGCGAAGGCCTTGGTGCCTTCAAGGAGCCTCTCCGATTCGGCCTTGATGAACGCGGTGAAGGTCCCCTCGCCCTTCTCGAGCAGCGCGGCGGTCTCGGTGTCGAGCGCCTTGGTGGCGGAGGGGGACGCTGCCGGCGAGGCCGTCGTGTCGCCGCCGCACGCGGCGAGGGCGAGCGTCGCGGCGACGGCGGTGGCGAGGGCTGCGGTACGGAGGGCTGTGTGGCGCGCACGACGGCGTGCGGCCGGCTGGGCGGTCGAGGGCATGGCTGTCCTTCGGTCAGGGGGTGCATTTCTTTGGTGAGGCTTGCCTAACTCGGACAGTAGTGGCGCATGGCTCGATTACGCAACTGTTTCGTGCGCTATTGCGTGAGGGTGCATCCACGTGACGCGCCGGGCTGCAGGGGAGCTGCCCGCCCGCGTGGTCTAATGGAGCGATTTCACATCGAGATGCCGATGGGCTCGCCCGTGAGGGCCGCGCTCCCGAAGGCAGATGACCCGAGGGGAGCGCGCATGGCGTTCACTGTGGCGACGGCGAAGGTCGACATCACGCCCACGCTGAGTTCCAACCCCTACATGGCCGGCTACGGGACGCCGGACGGCGGCCGGCTCGCCACGAGCAGCACTCCGTACCAGCCGCTGTGGGTCCGCGCGGTGGTGATCCGTGAGAACGGGGCCCCGCGCCTGATCCTGAGTGTCGACGTCCTCGCGATCCCGCGGACGATGCACCAGCGCATCCGGCCGCGGCTCCTCGCGCTCGCGAACTGGGCAACCTCGGACATCCTGCTGCAGGCCACCCACACGCACAACGGTCCGACGCTTGTGGACGCGCTGCACCCGTTCACGACGTATGGGATGGTCCAGCTCGACCAGATCCGGGCCTATTCGTCGTGGCTCGAGGACCGGATCGTCGAGGCCGCGCAGAGCGCGCTCAACGCCGGGCAGACCAACGTGACCCTGGACTACCAGGTCATCCAGCAGACCTGGTCGGTGAACCGCGTGGGCCTGAAGTACGTCGAGACCGATGTGCCCGTACTGGTCTGCCGGCGGTCGAACGGCACGCCAGCCGTGGTTGTCTTCGGCTATGGCACGCACCCCGTCGCCGCGGGCGACCGCTCCCTCTTCGACGGCGACTACCCCGCCGGGGCCTGCAACTACATCGAGAACCGCTCCGACGCCTTCGCGCTCTTCCTCCTCGGCCCGGCAGGCGACCAGAACCCCTCAGGATCCCCGAGCTGGACCCTGCGCGACCAATGGGGAGACTCGCTGGGCTCCGCCGTCCTCAACGCCGCCCAGAGCGCCGGCCGCGCCCTCACCGGCCCCATCACCACCAAGTACCAGGAAGTCAACCTCCCCCTCGAGATCGACACCTCGGACGCCAACCTCGCGGCCCTCCGCGCGGCATATGCGGCCAGGCTCCCCAACCTCGGAGGCTTCCCGGCGTACTACGTGCGCCACGCCGCGGTGATGATGGCCAGGATCGACTCCGGCAACGTCGCCACCAGCGTCCCCTCCCCCTTCCAGGTCTGGACCATCGGCGGCGGCACCCCGCTGCGGATGGCCTTCGTCGGCGGGGAGATGGTCAGCGGCTACGCCGCCTACTTCCGCTCCAAGTACGGCGGATCGGCAGGGATCTGGATCGGCGGCTACGCCAACGAATCCTGCTGCTACATCCCGACCAACGAGTTCTTCTCCCCCTACATGACCGCCGGCAGCTACGAGGGCGGCTGGGACACCGACGCCCCCGGCATCGCCGGCGGCTCCATGACCGTCTACGGCCACATCGCCCACTTCCGCGCCGGCACCAACGGCGTCGAAACCACCCTCATCAACGCCCTCACCGCCATGCTCGGCTGACTCCGCCCGCCGGGCGGGCGCGCCGTGTGCAGGGAGGCCCGGAACGCGTCAGGCCCCGGCTCGCGGAGCCGGGGCCTGACGCGGGGGAGCGGTCAGCGGAAGTTGACGAACTGGAGGTCCACGTCCTCATAGCCCTTGAGCAGGGCGATCGTGGACTGCAGGTCGTCGCGGGACTTCGAGGAGACGCGGAGCTCGTCGCCCTGGATCTGCGCCTTGACGCTCTTGGGTGCCTCGTCGCGGATGAGCTTGGAGATCTTCTTCGCGTGCTCCTGGGAGATGCCCTCCTTGATGGAGGCTTCGATGCGGTACTCCTTGCCGGAGGCGAAGGGCTCGCCGGCGTCGAGGGACTTCAGCGAGATGCCGCGCTTGATGAGCTTCGACTCGAACACGTCCAGAACGGCCTTGACGCGCTCCTCAGCGTTGGCCTTCATGAGGATCTTCTCGCCCGAGAAGTCGATCTCCGCCCCGACGCCCTTGAAGTCGTAGCGCTGGGCGATCTCCTTCTGCGCCTGGTTGAGGGCGTTGGCGACCTCCTGCTTGTCGACCTTGCTCACAACGTCGAATGTCGAATCTGCCATGGCTGCCTCCGGAACTGTTCGTGGTCAGATGCTGGCCACCAGACTAGCCTCCTGCGCCCTTCCGGCGACCCTGTGAGCGTGGGTTGCGGCGCACAGTTCACTCTCAGCCGAAGCCCAGTGGGATCGCAACCTCCGCTGGGATCGTTGGATCCATCGAAAGGCTGGCAAGGGAGGAATCCGTGTCTTCGACAGACGCGCGCCCCGGAGGCGCTGAGGGACCGACGACGGCGAAGCGCACCTTCGCGGGGAGGGCGGCCGCCGCCGCGGGCGGCGTCGTGGCGGCGGCGACGCTCGCAGCCGGCGTCGTGATGTCCCCGGCCCCGGCGCCCACGGTCCGGCTCGACGGCGTCCACGCGGACCTCCAGCGCGCTGTGGCGCTCCGTCAGATCACCGGAGAGCAGGCGGCGTTCCTCGAGGCCCAGCTGAGGCAGCAGATCCTCTCGGACGCCGCAGCCAGCGGCGCCGGAACTGCCTGAAACTTGGCCACAGCCCCTGCCCGAGCCCCGATTCGACGCGTGGCCGAATGTTCTGTAAGGTTGTCTTGCTCGCACCGCAGGACACCGGATGGCCGGTGAACCGTGTGTGGATCTTGGCAGATTACCCGAGCGGCCAAAGGGGGCTGACTGTAAATCAGCTGGCATTGCCTACGGGGGTTCGAATCCCTCATCTGCCACGTTGTGAGAGAACACCCCCGGTCTTCGGACCGGGGGTGTTCTGCTTTCCTGCCACGCGGGCTGACCGCTCAGTCCAGTGAATCCGAGATGCGCGCCGACCGCTCCGCCAGAGAGCTTCCCCGCGGGAGCCGCGCCGTCTGGCCTTCGGGATCCACGTACAGGTGGTGGCAGAGGGTGGTGATCAGGCCGGCGACCGCCACGGACCAGTAGATCAGCCGCGCATTCTCCGCCCCGAGCACCGCCAGCGCCCAGGCGTCGGCCTCGCTGTGGCCCAGCGCCGTCCGCTGGCCCAGCAGTCTGTGATCGGTCCTCATCGATACGGTGTAGAGGTCCCCGGTCAGCGACGGATCGGAGGCGAACCACGAGTAGGTGCTCACCCGGGCATCGAGCGTGACGCTCAGGGACCGGTCCTCCACGGACCTGACGGGCCCCATGGAGGGTCGCCGCCAATCCGGCCCCCGGTCGGGGCCGTCGCGTCCGGAGGGGGACCATAGGCTGGCGCGCAGGTGGGCCAGACCCTCCGAGTGGTGTTCCTGGATCAGCGCCAGGAGTTCATCTGTACCCATCAGTACATTTTAGTCCCCTCCGTCTAGGCGCGGGATCACTGGCAGCGCCCTCTCACAGGCTTCCGGCCGCCACCGACTCGAGGAGGTCCGCCCCGCGCGTCCGCCCGTCCAGGGCCCTCGCGCGCTCGCCCATGCTTGCGGCCGCGGCGCGGTGCGGGCCGTCGCCGAGGAGCTGCTCGACCGCCGCGCGGATCCTCCTCGGCGGCGAGGTGCGGCGGAGCCTCCTGCCCACCCCGGCGCGTTCGACGGCGCGCCCCACCCAGGGCTGGTCCGTCGTCGGGTTGAGGGGGAGGACCAGGAGCGGGACGCCGTGGGTGAGCGCCGCCATCGCGGTCCCGTGCCCGCCGTGCGAGACCACGAGCGACACGTGCGGAAGGACTTCCTCATGCGGGAGCCACCGGTGCACCTCGACCCCGTCGGGGATGCGGAGCGCCGCCGGGTCCAGCGAGGGCCCCGTGGTGGCGATCAGGCGCGCCGCAACGCCGTCGACCGCGTCGAGGACGCGCTGGAACGTCGCGGCCAGGCCTGGGAAGCCGGCCGTGCTGAGGCTGATCAGCACGGTGGGCGTCTCCGGGCGCGCGGGGACGCCGCGGACCATCGGCCCGACGTGGACTACGTTGCCGTGGCCGCGGTCGAACTCCGGGATCGACGCCGTCATGACCGGCCGGCCGGCGTCGAGCAGGTCCATCGGGCGCAGGCCCACGGGGAGCAGGGCGGCCTGCGCCACGGGGAGCATCCTGCGGAGCATGCCGTCCAGGGTGTGCTCGAGGACCACGTACTCCCGGCCGACGCGGCGCAGGGCGTCCATGACCCCGAACAGGACCACGTCCACGACGACGACGTCCGCCGGCCGCGCGGCCACCTCGGCGAGGACGTCCTGCTGCATGCCCGGGCTCGTGATGACCTTCAGGAGCGCGAGCGGCGACGTGCCGGCCAGCGCCGCGGCGCCCGGCGACCCGAGGAACGGAACCCCCGCGGCAGCGAAGGCCGCGGCCTGGGAGGGATGGCCCATCACCGTGACTTCATGCCCGCGGGCCACGAGCTCCTGCCCGAGGGCGAGGAAGGGCACCGCGTTGCCGCCGCCCTCCCACGTGACGAACAGGAAACTGCTCACGGGACCCCCTCCTGCCGGTGCACCGAGTGTACGGGGCGGCGGGCCAGGGCTTGATTTTAGGTAACCTAACAATTAGGGTACCTAAATATGAGTTCCGGTGACCAGGTGACTGCCCTCGCAGGCGCCTTCCGCGAAGCCCTCCGGCACGGCGTATGGGTCGCGCGGAGGCTCGATGAGGTCTCGACCCTCCCCGCCGCCCAGCTGAGCGTGCTGAACATGGCCGAGGGCGAGGGGCTCCGCATGGGCGTCATCGCCAAGAACCTCGGCGTGAAGGTGCCTTCCGCGACCGAGCAGGTGGCTCGGCTGGAACGGGCCGGGCTCCTCGAAAGGCGCGCCGACCCGCTCGACGCGCGCGCCGTCGTCGTGCGCCGCACCCCGGCCGGCGACCGGGCCGCGGCCGAGGCCAACGGCGGGCGCAATGAGCTCATGGCAGCAGCCATCGCCACCCTGACCGAGGCGGAGCGCGCAGCCCTCGCCGCCGCGCTGCCGGTCATGGACAAGATCAACCAGTACTTCACAGAGACGGAGAAGCCCGCATGACCGCCGAACCCGGCGTCCGCTCCCACCAGACCAGTGCCCCGGCGTCACCCCAGACGGGTCACCCGGCGGGCCACGAGGTCCTCGCCGCGGAGAAGGCCTCGTTCTTCCGCCAGCCGAAGGCCGTCTGGGCCACGGCCGCGGCCTCGGTGTTCGCCTTCATGGGGATCGGCCTCGTGGACCCGATCCTCCCCGCCATCGCGGCGAACCTGGATGCCAGCCCAAGCCAGGTCTCCCTCCTGTTCACGAGCTACTTCCTCGTCACGGCCGTCATGATGCTCGTGACCGGATGGGTCTCCTCGCGGATCGGCGGGAAGAAGACCCTCCTCATCGGCCTCGCCCTCATCGTCGTCTTCTCGAGCCTGGCCGGCACGAGCCAGAGCGTGGGCGAGCTCATCGGGTGGCGCGCGGGCTGGGGCCTGGGCAACTCGCTCTTCGTGGCCACGGCGCTGGCCGTGATCGTGGGCGTGGCCTCGGGCGGGACGGCGACCGCGATCATCCTCTACGAGGCCGCACTGGGCCTCGGGCTCTCCCTCGGCCCGCTCGCGGGCGCCCTCCTCGGCGGATGGCAGTGGCGCATGCCCTTCTTCGGCACCGCCACCCTCATGGCCGTGGCGTTCATCGCCATCCTGGCCACGCTCCCGAAGACCCCGGCCGCTGCCCGGAAGACCAGGTTCCGCGACCCGCTCAAGGCCCTCGGCCACGCAGGGCTCCGCTCGGTGGCGGGCAGCGCGTTCTTCTACAACTTCGGCTTCTACACCGTCCTCGCCTTCGTCCCGTTCATCCTCGGCATGGATGCGTACGGGATCGGCGCCGTGTTCTTCGGCTGGGGCGTCGCCCTCGCGGTCTGCTCGGTGTTCCTCGCCCCGCCGCTCCAGGCCCGGTTCGGCGACGTCACCGTCCTCGCCGGAACCCTGTCAGGCCTCGCGCTCGTCCTCGTGGGCCTCGCGGTAGCGGCCGCGGTCCACGCGGTCCCGGCCGTCGTCGTGCTGACCATCGTGGCCGGCGCGCTGCTGGGCGTGAACAACACGGTCTACACCGAGCTCGCGATGGGCATCTCCGACGCTCCGCGCCCGGTGGCCAGTGCGGGCTACAACTTCGTGCGCTGGATGGGCGGGGCGCTCGCCCCCTTCATCGCCACGTGGCTCGGGGAGACCTTCGGCGCCCCCGTCCCGTTCTACGCCTCGGCGGCCGCGCTCGTGGTGTCGATCGCGATCGCGCTGGCGGGCCGGCGCTACGTCACCGCCCACGAGCCTTCCGCCGTTTGAGCGGCAGCTGCGGGGGAAGGTAACCACGACGGGTCCGGTGCGTCCGCGACCGGGTGGGCCGCGTGGGAATGAAACCCCCACGGGTATCGTTGAGACTTCCAAGACCGCAGAAACACGTGAGGAGCGCGGGAATGGCAACCAAGAACATCACCGGCGAGCAGTTCGCCGACGTCATCGAGAACAACGACATCGTCCTGGTCGACTGGTGGGCGTCCTGGTGCGGCCCGTGCCGCCAGTTCGCGCCGACCTACGAGGCCGCTTCCGAGAAGCACTCCGACGTGGTCTTCGCGAAGGTGGACACCGAGGCCGAGCAGATGCTGGCGGCCCAGGCGAACATCACCTCCATCCCGACCCTGATGGCGTTCCGCGAAAAGGTCCTCGTCTTCTCCCAGCCCGGCGCCCTCCCGCCGGCCGCCCTCGAGCAGGTCATCGAGGCGGTCAAGGGCCTCGACATGGAGGACGTCCACAAGAAGGTCGCCGAGGCGCAGGCCAAGGGCTCGGACAACTGAGCCTGCAGCGCTGACCCCTGCAGCACTGACCACAGCGCGACGGCGCCGCTCCCCGCTGGAGGGGGAGCGGCGCCGTCGTCGTTAAGCCCTGGTCAGGGCGCGTGCAGGCGGTCAGACGCGCTCGACCTTGACGGGCTCCGCCAGGAGGGCGCTGAGCGACTCGTTGAGGTCCTGGACAGCGGCGCCCTTCGAGTGAGCGTCCAGCTCCTCCTCGGAGGCCCACAGCTCGGACAGGATGATCCGGTCCTCGGACTCCTCGGTGATCTCGTACTGGAGGCAGCCCGGCTCGCGCTGGACCTCCTCGATCGCGATGTCCAGGGCCAGCTTCACACGGAAGAACTCGCCCTCGTTCGGGATGAAGGTCGCCTTCAGGCGCACGGGATCAGTCATGGTGGCCAGCCTACCGAGTTGGTAGCTTTCGATCATGCAGACGTCCTACACGGCAGGCGAGACGACGACGCCCCTGCTCGAGGAGACCATCGGCGCCAACTTCGCCCGCATCGCCGAGCGCTTCGCGGACCGCGAGGCCCTCGTGGAAGCCGCACCCGACGCCGGCGCTGACGCCGCCCGCCGCTGGACCTACGCCGAGCTCGCGCACGACGTCGATGCCGCCGCCCGCGGCCTGCTCGCCGCGGGCGTGGGGAAGGGCGAGCGGGTGGGCATCTGGAGCCCGAACTGCGCCGAATGGACCATCCTCCAGTACGCCACCGCGGCGATCGGCGCGATCCTCGTCAACGTCAACCCCGCGTACCGCAGCCATGAGCTGCAGTTCGTGGTGAAGCAGAACGGCATGCGCATGCTGGTCGTCGCCCCGAGCGACCGCACGAGCGAGTATGTCGCGATGGCCCGCGACGCCCTCGCCGAGTGCCCGGACCTGCGCGAACTCGTGTTCCTGCCCGCGCCCCATGCCCCGGGCGGGGCGGTGTACGAGGCGGGCGCGCCGGCGTCGCCCGAGGAGACCACGTGGGAGGCGCTCGTCGGGCGGGCGGGGGAGGTGCCGGCGTCGGCCGTCGCCGAGCGCGCGGCGACCCTGGCGCCCGAGGACCCCATCAACATCCAGTACACCTCCGGCACCACCGGGTTCCCGAAGGGCGCGACGCTCACGCACCGGAACATCCTCAACAACGGGTTCTCGATCGGAGAGCTCCTGCGGTACACGGAGGAGGACCGTGTGGTGATCCCGGTGCCCTTCTACCACTGCTTCGGCATGGTCATCGGCAACCTGGCAGCCTACTCGCACGGGTGCGCCACCATCCTCCCCGCGCGCGGCTTCGCCCCCGCCGCGACGCTGCGCGCTGTCCAGGACTTCGGCGGCACGTCCCTCTACGGGGTGCCCACGATGTTCATCGCCGAACTCGCGCTGCCCGACTTCCCCTCGTACCGGCTCGGCACGCTGCGGACAGGGGTCATGGCGGGCTCGCTGTGCCCGATCGAGGTCATGAAGCGCGTCATCGCCGACATGCACATGACGGACGTCGCGATCTGCTACGGCATGACGGAGACCTCGCCGGTCTCCACGATGACGCGCGACGGCGACACGCTCGCCCAGCGCACCGAGACCGTCGGGCGGACCATGCCGCACCTCGAGTCGAAGGTCGTGGATCCCGCGGGGGAGACGGTGGACCGCGGCCAGATCGGCGAGCTGTGCACGCGCGGCTACGCCGTCATGGCCGGGTACTGGGACCAGCCCGACAAGACCGCCCAGGCCGTCGACGCGGACGGGTGGATGCACACCGGCGACCTCGCCCGCATGGACCAGGAGGGGTATCTGGTGATCGAGGGCCGGATCAAGGACATGGTGATCCGCGGCGGCGAGAACGTCTACCCGCGCGAGATCGAGGAGTTCCTCTACCAGCACCCGTCCGTCCAGGACGTCCAGGTCATCGGCGTCCCGGACGCGAAGTACGGCGAGGAGCTCATGGCCTGCATCATCCTCAAGCCCGGCGTGGACCCGCTGACCGCCGAGGACATCGCCGACTTCTGCCGCGGCCGGCTCGCCCACTACAAGGTCCCGCGGTACGTGGACATCCGCGAGTCGTTCCCGATGACCGTGTCGGGGAAGATCCGCAAGGTCGAGATGCGCGAGGAGGCCATCGCCCGGCTCGGGCTCGGCTGAACCTGCGGCGGTTCGCCCGGGCCTGCAGGGTGCTCCTGGACCCGTTCACGGGATGGCCGCGAGGAGCGCGGCCGGAACGACCATGAGCGGGACGAGCACGGCCCCCGCCGCCGCGTACCCCCACCACGAGATCGAGACGCCCAGCCGCCGCAGCTGCTCGTGCCAGATCAGCGTGGCGAGCGAGGCCCAGGGCGTGATGAGTGGCCCGGCGTTGACGCCCACGAGCAGGGCGGCCAGGCGCGCCGGACCCCCCGCGGCCTGCTCGAAGGCGAGGTACGCGGGAAGGTTGTTGACGAGGTTGGACCCGGCCGCGCCGACGGCTGCGACCCGGACGAGGTCCAGCGGCCCGCTCCCCGAGCCGAGCAGCGCCGCCGCGAGGTCTCCGCCGCCGAGGTGCTGGAGCGCCTCCATGAGCAGGAACAGGCCCGCCGCGAACACCACCAGCTGCCAGGGCAAGAGCGCCCAGCGCAGGACCCGCGGCCGCCGTGCCGCGAAGGCGAGGACGAGCACTGCTGCCGCGGCCGCCGAGGGGATCCAGGGGGCCACGCCTGAAACGAGGCCCGGCAGCAGGGACGCGAGGACCACGGCGCTGGTTCCCAGCAGGACCCGATCGGCCCGGGCGCCGCCGTCCCCCTCGGCCGGCGTCCGGGACGTGCGGAGCGGGTCGTAGCGGGCGCGCAGGTCCTTCCGGAACAGCACGGCGACCGCGAGCACCGGCACGAGCGCGCACCACAGGGCGGGCAGCGCCATCCGGGCGGCGAATTCCGCCGGCGACACGTTGCCCAGGGAGTGCAGGGCCAGGAGGTTCGTCAGGTTGGAGACCGGGAGCAGCAGGGACCCGGTGTTGGCGAGCCACACGGCCGTGAGCGCGAACGGGAGCGGCGGGAGCCCGCAGCTCCGGGCGAGCACCACGACGATCGGGGTCAGCAGCACCGCTGTCGTGTCCAGCGAGAGGAAGACCGTGGCCGCGAGGGAGAGGACCGTGACGAGGGACCACAGCAGCCACGCGCGGCCGCCTCCCCAGCGGCGGAAGCGTGCGGCGATCCACTCGAAGAGGCCCGCCGCGTTGAACAGCTCGGTGACGACCGTGATGGCCGCGACGAAGGCGAGGATCGGGACCACCCGATCGGCGAGGGTGCCGACGTCCTCCCACGCCAGGACGCCGGCAGCGACGGCCGCGCCGCCGAGGACAAGGAGGACGGCGCCCACAGCGGCCAGAGGCATGGCGTCAAGTCTAGGGGTCACGCAGCGCGGGTCCGGACCGCCGCAGGGGTGACGTCGGCGTCAGTGGGGGTGATCTCGGCGTCAGGAGGGGTGATCTCGGCGGGAGTCAGTGGAAGCGGTGGTCCTGCACCGTCATCCGTGCCCCGTACCGCGGCGCCCGGACGCCCGAGATGTACAGCATGCGCACGATCCGCTGCCGGTGCCCGCGCCACGGCTCGAGGAGGCGCAGCATCCCGGCGTCGTCGGTGCGCTCGCCGGTGAGCGCATAGCCGACGAAGTGGGCGAGGTGGTAGTCCCCGACCGAGATCGAGTCCGGGTCCGCGTGCGTGCGCTGCGTGACCTCGGCGGCCGTCCAGATGCCGATCCCGGGGATGGACTGCAGCGCGGCCGCGGCCTCCTGCGCCGTCCGGGACGCGAGCCGCTCGAGCCCCGCCGCCGACCGCAGCGCGCGCATCACCGTGTCGGAGCGCTGGGGGCCCACCCCTGCGCGGTGCCACTCCCACGAAGGGATGCGCAGCCAGCCCTCCGCGCTCGGGGCGACCATGAGCCCCGCGGGCGCCACGGTTCCCGCGCCGGGCGCCTGGGAGCCGTGGCGGCGCACGAGGTACCGGTAGGCGCGCCGGGCCTCGAGGGTGGTGACCTTCTGCTCGAGGATCGTGGGAACGAGCGCGTCGACCACGCGCCCGGTCGAGGGCAGGCGCAGCGCCGGGTTGCGGCGTCGTGCCTCGCGGACCAGGCGGGGCAGGCGCGCGAGGTACGCCTCGTCGTCGAACGCGGACCAGTCGTCGGTGAGGCCGAGCAGCGCGGGCGCTGATGCGACGGCCGACGCCGCGCCGTCGCCCCAGGCGCGGGCCCTCAGCGCCCCGGCCGCGTGGGTCAGCAGGAGCGAGGCGGGCCCGTCGGGGGTCCGGAAGGCCGCCCAGACGCCGGCGGGGTGGGGCGCGAAGCAGGGGTCCCCGTCGCCCCGTTGGAGGGGGAAGCACGTGGCGGGGAGGGAGTAGTGGTCGGGCGCAGGCCACGAGCCGTCGGCATCCGCCGTTCCCGCGGCGGGAACGGCAGCCCGGGGGAGGGGGTCGGCGAGCGTCACCGCATCATCCTGCCACGCGGCGACGACAAACGTGCGGCCGTGGCCGCGCGAACCCTTGACGTGCGCCACGCGGTCCAAAACCATGCTGGTGGTGGCGCTGGAAGCGGCGCCATGGCGCTGACGAGGAAGGCGATGCCATGTCAGGGAAAGTCGTTCACTTCGAGATTCCCACGGACGATTCGGGGCGCGCGGAGAAGTTCTATTCCGAGGCCTTCGGGTGGAGCCTCACGCCCGTTCCCGGGATGGACTACACGATGGTCGGCACCACGCCCAGCGACGAGAATGGCACGCCGACCGAATCGGGCAGCATCAACGGCGGCATGTTCGTGCGCAGCGAGGAGTTCCCGCCCAAGAGCCCCATCATCACCGTGGACGTCGAGGACATCGACGCCGCCCTGGCCACGATCGGGAAGCTGGGCGGATCGACCGTGTCCCCGAAGCTGCCCGTGGGGGAGATGGGCTTCGCCGCGTACTTCAAGGACACGGAGGGCAACATCCTCGGACTCTGGCAGAACGCGCCGCAGCAGGGGTAGCGCCCGAGCGGCGGCTCAGCGGAAGTCCCGGCTCGACGTCTTCGCCCGCAGGGGCAGTGCCTCGAGCCGGTCCGCAACCAGGTTCGTGACGCCCTCCTTGGACCGTTCGAGCATGCCCCGGATCACCATGGCCGGCGCCTGCTGCGCCACCCGCCGGTACCGGGTCCAGACCCCGACGCTGCAGACCACGTTGAGGATGCCCGTCTCGTCCTCCAGATTGAGGAACGTGATGCCCTGGGCCGTCCCGGGCCGCTGCCGGTGGGTCACGACACCGGCGGCCTCGATGCGGCTGCCCGGTTCCGCGGTGCGCAGCTGGTCGATGCGGAGCACGCCCCGGGCGTCGAGCACGTCCCTGGCATGCCGGAGGGGATGGCCGTCCGTGGCGACCCCCGTAGCCCAGAGGTCGTAGGCCACCACCTCCTCTTGGCTCAGCTCCGGCAGGAGGGGCGGCTGGACGTACGGCTGGGAGCCGGGGAGCTGGCCCGGCCGCTCGAGGGCGGCGGCCCCCGACTGCCACAGCGCCTCGCGCCGCGTGAGCCCCAGGGAGTCCAGCGCCCCCGCCGACGCGAGCGACTCGAGCTGCTCCGCAGTGAGGCCCGTGCGGCGCGACAGCTCCGCGATGCTCCGGTACGCCCCGCCGGACTCCCGCTCGGCGACGATCCGCTCGGCGAGGTCCTTGCCGATCCCCTTGACGCTCGAGAGCCCCAGCCTCACGGCACGGCTGCCGTCGCGCCGGTGCGCGGCGGACTCGTCGGGGGCCTCCGGGTCGAACGGGCCGATCGGCGGCTGGAACCTGTCGAGGCACGCGTCGAGGCCGGCGGGCTCCCCGGCCCACGACGCCGGCGGCCCGGGCACCGCCGGCGGCCCGTCGGCGTCGTGCGCCTCGAGGCACGCGTCCGCGCGGGAGCGGAGGATGTCGGGACGGAGCACGACGACGCCGTGCCGCCTCGCGTCCGCCACGAGCGTCTGCGGGGAGTAGAACCCCATGGGCTGGGCCCGCAGCAGCGCCGCGAGGAACGCCCCGGGGTAGTGCAGCTTGAGCCACGAGCTCGCGTAGACGAGGACGGCGAAGCTGATCGAGTGGGACTCCGCGAAGCCGAAGTCCGCGAACGCCGCGATCTGCGTGTAGATCGCCTTGGACTCCTCGGGCGTCAGCCCGTTCGCGGCCATGCCGGCGAAGAGCTTCTCACGGAGGGTGCCGATCTTCTCCACGCCCCGCTTGGACCCCATGGCCCGGCGCAGGAGGTCCGCGTCCTCGGCGGTGCAGCCCCCGATCGCCATGGCCATCTGCATGAGCTGCTCCTGGAACAGCGGGACGCCGAGCGTGCGCTCGAGCACCGGCCTCAGGAGCGGGTGGGGGTAGGTGATGTCCTCCTCGCCCGCCCGGCGCCGGATGTACGGATGGACCGCCCCGCCCTGGATGGGCCCCGGCCGGATGAGCGCGATCTCGACGACGAGGTCGTAGAACTCCCGCGGACGCAGCCTCGGCAGCGTGCTCATCTGGGCCCTCGACTCCACCTGGAACACCCCGACGGAATCGGCGCGGCACAGCATGTCGTAGACGGCCGGCTCCTCCTTGGGGATGTCCTCGATCCGCCACCGCAGGCCGAAGTGCTCCTCGACCATGTCGAAGCAGTACTGGAGGGCGGCGAGCATGCCCAGGCCGAGCAGGTCGAACTTGACCAGCCCCATCCACTCGCAGTCGTCCTTGTCCCACTGGAGGACAGTGCGGTCCTCCATGCGGGCATGCTCGATCGGCACCACCTCGCCCACGGGCCGCTCTGTGAGCACCATTCCCCCCGAATGGATGCCGAGGTGGCGCGGGTAGCCGAGGAACTGCTCGGCGAGCGCGAGGACCCGTGGCGGGATGCCGTCGGCCTCGGGCGCCCCCCCGGTTCCCGGGCCGGACTGGCTCTTCGCGGCGGAGAGCGCGTCCCAGCGCTCGAGGCGCTTGGACCAGGCGTCCTGCTGGCCCTGGCTGTAGCCGAAGGCCTTCGCGACGTCCCGCACGGCATTCTTGGGCCGGTAGCTCACCACGTTGGCCACCTGGGCCGCGTTCGCCCTGCCGTACTTCGCGTAGACGTGCTGGATGACCTCCTCGCGGCGGTCCGAGTCGAAGTCGACGTCGATGTCCGGCTCCTCCTCCCGCAGGCTCGACAGGAAGCGCTCGAACGGCAGGCGGTAGGCGATGCTGTCCACGGCCGTGATCCCGAGCAGGTAGCACACGGCGGAATTGGCCGCCGACCCGCGCCCCTGGCACAGGATGCCGCGGCTGCGGGCGAACTGCACAATCTCGTGGACGATGAGGAAGTAGCCCGGGAAGTCCTTCTTCTCGATGACCGCGAGCTCCTTCTCGACGCGCTCGCGGACCTCCTCCGGGGGGACCGGCCCCCGCCATCCCGGGCCCGGGGTGCCGTAGCGGTCCACGATGCCGCAGCCCACGAGCCCGCGCAGGTGCGACATGGGCGTGTGCCCCTCGGGCACCTCCTGCTTCGGCAGCCTGGGGCGTGCGGAGCGCAGCGGGAAGGCGAGGCTGTCCGCGAGCCGCACGGTGTTCTCCACGGCCCCCGGGTAGCGGGCGAAGAGCCGGGCCATCTCCTCCCCGCTGCGCAGGTGGGCGCCGTCGCTCGCCGGCAGCCAGCCGTCGAGCTCGTCGAGGCTGCGCCGCGCCCGCACCGCGGCCAGGGCCGTCGCGAGCGGATGCCCGGACGGGCTGGCGTAGTGCACCGCGTTCGTGGCCACGCAGGGCAGCCCGACGCGGTCGGCGACGGCGGCGAGGGCGTCGTTGTGCGCGCTGTCGAGTGGGTTCCCGTGGTCGTAGAGCTCGACGGCCACACCGTCCGCGCCGAACAGGGCGACGAGGTCCTCGACCGCGCGCTCGGCGGCAGCCTCCCCGTGGCCGGCGAGGGCCCGGCGCACGGCTCCCTTCCGGCAGCCGGTCAGCACGAGGCAGTGCCCCCTCAGCCGCTCCGCGAGGTCCTCCAGCGCGTACACGGGCCGGCCCTTCTCGGCGCCCTCGGCGAGCTGGGCGGCGGTGATGGCTGCGGCGAGCCGGTGGTAGCCCTCCTCGCCGCGGGCCAGGACGAGCAGGTGCTCTCCCTCGGGGTCCGGCTCGCCGTTCTGCGGCCCGCCCAGCCCGAGGGAGAGCTCCGCGCCGAACACCGTCGGGAGCCCATAGGCCTCGGCGGCCTCGGCGAGCCTCACGACGCCGTAGAAGCCGTCATGGTCGGTGATCGCCAGGGCATGCAGCCCCAGGCGCACGGCCTCCTCGACGAGCGACTCGGGAGAGGAGGCCCCGTCGAGGAAGCTGTAGTGCGAATGGACGTGCAGTTCCGCGTAGGGGACCGCCTGCCCCGCCGCGCCGGCGGACGACGGCGCGGGCCCGCCGTCGTGCGCGCCCTCCCCGAGGGCGCCCGCCCCGAGCGCAGGGAGCGGGATGTAGGGGCCGCGCTTGCGCGACCAAGCGGGGCTGTCCCCGCCGTCATGCTCGATGGGCGCGCGCCCGGCATCGGTCCGGCTGGGCCGGCCGCGGAGGTCGTCGGCGGAGACCTCCTTGCCCTCGAGGATGTCGTGGAGGTGCTTCCACGGGATCGGCGGATTGTTCCAGCCCACAGGGGCCTCCTTTCAGCCGTCGTCAGTCATAGCGCGCCTCGGCCCACCAGCGGCCGCCTTCCCTGAGCAGGAGCCAGGCCTCGCCGTCGCCGTCGAGGATCTGGAACCGCTCGGCCCTGCGGCTCTCGGCGGTGTCCCACCACCTTTCCCGCAGGGGCCACGGGCCTGCCCAGCTGCGGACAGGGCGACGGGCGGAGCCCGGCGCGGGGGTGAACCAGGCAGGCGCGGCCCTGAGGAGTCCGCGGTCGTCCACGTCCAGGGGCGCCGAGTCATCGCCCAGGAGCACCACGGGAACGGGCTCGGGGAAGACGACTGCGGGCAGGGGAGGGGGGACCGACCCGGGCCACGGGCGCCCCGCGCGGTCCGCCGTGCCCGGCGGCGCGTCCTCGCCCCAGGGCACGAGGAGGCACCGTTCCGCCAGGAGGCGCCCGCCGCCCGAGGCCGCATGGAGCACCGACCCGTGGCCGAGCATGGTCTGAAGACGGTGCAGGCCGTGGTCGAGCCGCTCGTCCACGCCTCCGAAGAGTGCCTGCGCCCGGCGTCCGAGGAGGTCCACGCGTTCGGGGAGCAGCCGGACCTGGACCACAGGAGCGGCCATCGACTCGCCCGACGAGCGCCAGGCGGCACCGCCGTGGCGGCGCGGGTGCCCGTCCTGCCCCGAGGACTGCAGCTGCCAGCGGACCCGGTCCAGGGCGTCGGCCGGGCTGAACTGGTTGGGGTGCCCCCAGGACCGCTCGGAACGGGCCCCCGCGTCGTCGGTGATCACCACCCTCAGCTGGGTGCAGGCGAGGCCGGCGCGCATCAGTCCGCCGATGAAGTCCTCGGCCACCGGGCGCAGGGCGAACGCGATCTGGTCCACCCGGTCGAGCCCGGGCTCGAACTCGGCCGTCCGGTCCAGGGGCGACGGGGGAACGCGGGGCACGACGGCGCGAGGGTCGCGGCCGCTCGCTCGGGCGTGCGCGGCGAGCCCGTCGTCGCCGAACCGGGAGCGGACGTCCGCGGCCGGAAGGGCGGCGAAGTCCCCGAGCGTGCTCAGGCCCAGCCGCTTCAGGAGCGAGGCGAGCCGGGCGTCGCCCAGGGCGGTGACGGGCAGGGGGGCGAGGAACCGGGCGGATCCACCGGGGCCGACGATCCGGAGGGGATGCAGCTCGGCGGCGTCCCGGGCCGCCTGCTCGGCGGCGAAGACAGAGTCCGCGATCCCGGCCCGTGCCTCGAGACCGAGGCTGGCCGCCGAGTCGAGCGCCGCACCCCCGGCGGCCTCCTCGCTCCCGTAGTAGCGGGCGGCGCCGCGGGCCTTCACGGCGCACAGCCCCGGCCGCAGGATCTGCACTCCGGGGACGGCGGTCTCGAGGGCCCGCACGACGGGCTCGAATTCGCGGGCGGAGCGTTCCGGGTCGGCGGGCACCGTGGCGAGCTCGGGGCATCTGACCTGCGCCTCCCTGATCCGCAGCCCCCGCGCGACGCCGGCGGCCCGCGCCTCGGCGGAGCACACGGCGACCAGCCCCTTGTCGATGACGGCCGCCGCCACGCGGTCGGGGACCTCGCCGGCCAGCTGGGCGGCGATGAGCGGCCAGTCGGGGAACCACAGGACCAGGGCCCTCGGGACCCCGGACGGGACGGCCCCGCTCATCGCGGTGCCCCGCTCCGGCCCTGCACCCCGGACAGCCGGGGGAGGGCCCCCGCCTGCGGGGAGGCGAGGTCGACGGCGGCCGTGCGGGTCCGGCCCCGCTGGCTCAGGGCGAGCTCGACCCGGTGGCACCGGAGATGCCCGTGCCCCTGCCCGAGGCCCTCCCAGCTCGAGGCCCTCGCCTCGAGGGCGCCCTCGCTCTGCGGCCAGGGGCCCATGACGAGCAGGACACCGGACCGTTCGCGCAGCCGCGACCCCAGGCGTGACGCCTCGGCCGGGCGGACGGGACCCGCGGGCCGGGCCAGGACCACCGGCAGGACGTCCACGAGGGCACCCACCGCCGTGAGCCACTCGGTCCCCGGCTCGGGAACGAGCACGAGCCGGTCGAGGTCGACGCCGAAGCTGGCCGCCGCCTCGGCCCCGAAGTCCGGGAACCCCACGGCGCCGCACCAGTGGCCCTCGGCCGAGGGGCCCGCGAGGAGGGCCATCGCGACGGAGAGCGGGGTGTCGAGGGAGTAGGCTGTTCCGCCCCTGAGCCCTGCGGGGAAGAGGGGCGAGAAGCAGGGGAGCACCGGATGGGAGCCCTGATGGTTCCGGCGCCCCTGGAGGGTGTGGATGCGTTCCTGGAGCTCGCGCAGCTGCCCGGCCGCGGAGACGGCTTGATCGGAGCTGAGTGCGAGGGACATAGAACTATTTTCGAAAATGTGTTCGAAGAAGTCAATCCGGGCCAGCGGCTACAGTTGGGGTCGTGAAGTATGCCAACTCCGTCGTCGAACTCATCGGGCACACGCCCCTCGTCAAGCTCCAGAAGGTCACTGAGGGCATCAAGGCGACGGTCCTGGTCAAACTCGAGTACCTCAACCCCGGCGGGTCCATCAAGGACCGCATCGCGCTGAAGATGATCGAGCAGGCCGAGGCGGACGGCAAGCTCGCCCCCGGCGGGACGATCGTCGAGCCCACGAGCGGCAACACCGGCGTCGGGCTCGCCCTGGTGGGCCAGCAGAAGGGGTACCGCTGCATCTTCGTCGTCCCCGACAAGGTGGGCGAGGAGAAGCGCGCCGTCCTTGAGGCGTACGGCGCCGAAGTGGTCGTCACGCCCACGGCCGTGGCGCCCGACTCCCCGCAGTCCTACTACGGCGTCTCGGACCGCCTCGTGACCGAGATCCCCGGGGCCTTCAAGCCGGACCAGTTCTCCAACCCCGGCGCCCCCGGCAGCCACTACGAGACCACCGGCCCCGAGATCTGGGCCGACACCGACGGCAAGGTCACCCACGTGGTCATCGGCGCGGGGACCGGCGGGACCATCACCGGCACGGGCCGCTTCCTCAAGGAGGCCAGCCGGGACCGCCCCGAGTCCGAGGGCGGCCAGGTCAAGGTCATCGGCGCCGACCCCGAGGGTTCCGTCTACTCCGGCGGCTCCGGGCGGCCCTACTTCGTCGAGGGCGTGGGCGAGGACATGTGGCCGGCCAACTACGACAAGTCGGTCCCGGACGAGGTGCTCGCCGTGACCGACGCGGAGTCGTTCGCGATGACGCGCCGCCTCGCCCGCGAGGAGGGCCTCCTCGTCGGCGGCTCGTCCGGCATGGCCGTCGTGGCCGCCCTGCGCGTGGCGCAGGACCTGCCCGAGGACGCGGTCGTCGTCGTGATCCTGCCTGACAGCGGCCGCGGCTACCTCGCCAAGATCTTCAACGACGACTGGATGCGCTCCTACGGCTTCCTTCCGGGAGCGGAGGAGAAGACCGTCGGGGAGCTGCTCAAGGGCAAGGGCGACCGGCTCCCCGAGCTCGTCCACACGCACCCCAACGAGACGGTCCGCGACGTCATCGACATCATGAACGAGTACGGCATCAGCCACCTCCCGGTGCTCTCGGCCGAACCGCCCGTGGTCATGGGCGAGGTCCTCGGCGCCGTCGACGAGCGCTCGCTGTCTGCCAAGCTCTTCCGCGGCGAGGCCAAGCTCACGGACAAGATCTCCGAGCACATGGGCGAGCGCCTGCCGGTCATCGGGTCCCTCGAGGGCCAGGCCGAGCTGCGGAAGGCCCTCAGCGAGGAGGACGCCGTCATGGTCACCTTCGTGGGCGCCCCGATCGGCATCCTGACCCGCCACGACCTCCTGGCCAACCTCAACAAGTAAGGGGACGACCACCATGCCACACAGCTCCAGCGGACAGACCGGGCAGGGCGCCGGCTTCAACACCCGCGCGGTCCACGCCGGCCAGGAGTTCGAGCCGCGGACGGGTGCGGTCGTGCCCCCGCTGCACTTCTCCTCGACCTATGCGCAGGAGGGGATCGGCGGCCTCCGCGCGGGCTACGAGTACGGCCGCGGCGGCAACCCGACCCGCGACGCCCTCCAGGAGCAGCTCGCCGCGCTCGAGGGCGGCCGCCACGCCTACTCGTTCGGGTCCGGCCTCGCCGCCGAGGACGCGCTCATCCGCGCCCTCTGCTCCCCCGGGGACCGGATCGTCCTCGGCAACGATGCCTACGGCGGCACCTACCGCCTGATCTCGCGGGTTCTGAAGCCCTGGGGCATCGAGAACAGGCCCATCGACATGTCCCAGCTCGACCGGGTCCGCGCCGTCGTCGAGCAGGGAGCCCGGCTCGTGTGGGTCGAGACCCCGTCGAACCCGATGATGAAGATCACCGACATCACGGCCCTCGCGGACATCGCGCACGACGCCGGCGCCCTCCTCGTCGTCGACAACACCTTCGCCTCGCCGTACCTGCAGAACCCGCTCGCCCTGGGCGCGGACGTCGTCGTGCACTCGACGACCAAGTACATCGGCGGGCATTCCGACGTGGTGGGCGGCGCGGTCGTGCTCGACGACGACGAGCTGGCCGAGAAGGTCGGCTTCGTCCAGTTCGCCGTGGGCGCCGTGTCCGGCCCCATGGACGCGTTCCTGACCACCCGCGGCCTCAAGACCCTCGGCGTGCGGATGGAGCGGCACTCGGAGAACGCCCAGAGGATCGCCGAGTGGCTCGTGGGCCGCCCCGGCGTCGAGAAGGTGCTCTACCCGGGCCTGCCGGACCACCCCGGCCACGAGCTCGCGGCGAAGCAGATGCGCCGCTTCGGCGGCATGATCTCGGTCCAGTTCACGGGCGGGGAGGCCGCGGCGCGCAAGGTCGCGGAGTCCACCCGGCTGTTCACGCTCGCCGAGAGCCTCGGCGGGATCGAGTCGCTCATGAACTACCCCTCGGAGATGACGCACGCGTCCGTCAAGGGCACCGAGCTGGCCGTCCCCGAGAACCTCGTGCGCCTGTCCGTGGGCATCGAGGACGCCGATGACCTCATCGCGGACCTCGACGCGGCCATCGCACAGCTCCAGCCCTGACCCTTCCGGAGGACCGCTTTCCATGCCGCAGACCTCACCTGCGAAGCCTGCCCTGACCCGGGCGCCCTGGTTCCGCCCCACGGCGGTGGGAGTCGGCGCTGTGGTGCTGCTCGCCGTCGTCGTCCTGCTCGCGAAGTGGCTGCGCAGCACCGAGGCCGTCTCGCAGTTCATCGCGACGTACCCCGGCCACGCGCCGCTGCCCTCGTGGGCGCCCGAGGGGCTGCCGGCCTGGCTCAACGTGCAGCACTTCCTGAACATGATGTTCATCGTGCTGATCGTGCGCACGGGCCTGCAGGTGCGGTTCGTGACGAGGCCGCAGGGCTACTGGAAGCGCAACAACAAGGGCCTCATCAAGACCAAGGGCCAGCCCAAGAAGATCAGCCTGGACCTCTGGTTCCACCTCACCCTCGATGCGCTGTGGGTGCTCAACGGGCTCGTGTACTTCATCCTGATGTTCGCGACCGGCCACTGGGTCCGGCTCGTGCCCACCTCGTGGGACGTCTTCCCGCACGCCCTCTCCACGGCGATCCAGTACGCCTCCCTGGACTGGCCGCTCGAGAACGGCTGGGTCAACTACAACGCGCTCCAGCAGCTGACGTACTTCCTCGTGGTGTTCGTGGCCGCTCCGCTGGCGATCGTCACCGGCCTGCGGATGTCGGGCGCGTGGCCCACCAACGCCAAGGCGCCCCGGCTCAACAAGGCCTATCCCATGGAGTGGGCGCGGGCCCTGCACTTCCCCACCATGGCGTTCTTCGTCGTGTTCGTGATCGTGCACGTGACGCTCGTGCTCACCACGGGCGCGCTGCAGAACCTCAACCACATGTTCGCCGCGCACGACGGCGGCGACTGGCTCGGGTTCATCCTCTTCGCCGTCGCGGTGCTCGTCATCGTGGGGCTCTGGTTCCTCGCCCGGCCGCTGTTCCTGCGGCCGGTCGCCTCGACCATGGGGCAGGTCACCCGGAACTAGCGCGGGCAGGCCCGCCAGCGGGGCGGGCCTGCCACAATGGCCGCATGAGCCAGCGCACGCCCTTCTTCCCGGCCCGGGAGCACCGGCTGCGCCTGGCCGAGCTGGGCATCCTGGACCGCCGCCGCCTGTGGGCCGGGTTCGCCCTCGCCGTCGTGCTGCCGGCCGCCGTCGAGTTCGTGGCCGCGACGGCCGGGTACCGGGACGTGTCCCTGGCCATGCTGCTGGCGCTCGCGGCCGCGGTCGTCGTGGCCCTCGTGGGCGGTCTGTGGCCGGCGATCCTCGCCGCGGTCCTCGGGATGCTGGCCCTCAACTGGTTCTCGACCGACCCTGTGGGCAGCTTCGTGATCGCGCGGGGCGAGTCCGTCGTCGAGCTCGTGGTGTTCCTCGCCGTCGCCTGCTCGGTCGCGCTCGCGGTGGGAGCCTCCGCGCGGCGGTACGAGCAGGCGAGGCAGGCCGCGGCGGAGGCTGACGCGATGAGCGAGCTGGCCGTCGGGATCCTCGGCTCGGCGGGGGACACGGGCGAGTTCCTCGAGCGGGTGCGCGCCACGCTCGGGCTGCGCGCCGTGACGCTCGTGGCGAGGAGGACGGACGACGCCGGCCGGGTCGCCTCGGGCTGGGACGTGCTCGCGAGCGCGGGGGAGGCCCCGCCCGTCTCGCATGGTGCCGCCGACGACTCCGTCGCGCCGGACGGCTACTACACGCTCCTGGTCGGCGGCCACGCGCTCGACGCGGGGGAGCGGCGCATGCTCCAGGCGTTCGGCGCCTACCTCGTGGCGATGCGCCAGCGGGACCAGCTCGCGAGGAGCCGCGCGGACAACCGCCGGCTCGAGGAGGGCAACTCGATCCGCACCGCGATCCTCCAGGCCGTCTCCCACGACCTGCGCACGCCGCTGGCCGGGATCAAGCTGAGCGTGAGCAGCCTGCGCCAGCCCACCGTCGAGTTCACCCGCGAGGAGGAGGCTGAGCTGCTCGGCACGATCGAGGACTACACGGACCGGCTCACGGGACTCGTGAGCAACCTCCTGGACATGTCGCGGATCACCGCGGACACCGTCCGGCCGCTCCTGCGCCCCGTCGCGTGGCGCGACGTCCTGCCCGCAGCCGCGCTCGCCGCGGGAGACGCCGTCGACCTCATCCCGGCCAACGAGCCTGTGGTGGCCGCGGACCCCGTGCTCCTCGAGCGCGTGGTGGCCAACCTCGTCGAGAACGCCCTCCGCTACGCGCCGGGCTCCGCGGTCGAGGTCAGGGCCCGCAGCGGAGTGCCGGGTCCGGACGGCCGCCCCTGCGGGGAGCTGCGCGTCATCGACCACGGCGGCGGGGTCCCGCCCGAGGACCTGCTGGCGATCTTCCGGCCCTTCCAGCGTTCCGGCGACGCCTCGGCGCGCGGCGGGGTGGGCCTCGGGCTCGCGGTCGCGAAGGGCTTCACCGAGGCAATGGGCGGGCGCATCGAGGCGGAGGCGACCACGGGCGGCGGCCTCACCATGGTCGTCTCCCTCCCGCTGTGGGAAGGGGGACGGGCATGACCGAGCAGACCACCGTGCTGGTCATCGAGGACGAGGCCCAGATAGCCCGCGCCCTGCAGATCAACCTGCGCGTCCACGGCTACGACGCCGTCACCGCAGGAAGCGGCGAGGACGCGCTCGAGCTCGCCGCCAGCCGGCGCATGGACATCGTGGTGCTCGACCTCGGGCTGCCCGGGATGGACGGCGTCGAGGTCATCCGGCGGCTGCGGGCGTGGACGGAGGTTCCGATCATCGTCCTCTCGGCCAGGCACGGCTCGGAGGACAAGGTGGAGGCCCTCGACGCCGGCGCGGACGACTACGTGACCAAGCCCTTCGGCCTCGAAGAGCTGCTCGCGAGGCTGAGGGCAGCGGCTCGGCGGGGACCGCGCGCCGAGGAGAATCCGCGGGTGCAGACGGGGGAGCTGAGCGTGGACCTCGCCGCCCGCCGCGTGGTCCGCCGGGGCGAGGAGGTGCGCCTGACACCGACGGAGTGGAGCATCCTCGCGCTCCTGGTGCGCCGGGCAGGCGCGCTCGTGACGCAGCGCGAGATCCTCACCCAGGTTTGGGGGCCGGCCTACGCGAAGGAGACCCAGTACCTGCGCGTGTACCTGGCCCAGCTGCGGCGCAAGCTCGAGGACGATCCCGCCCGCCCGCGCCACCTGCACACCGAGGCCGGGATGGGCTACCGCTTCGACCCGTGAGGGCCGGCCGCCCCCCGACGGGTCCTCAGAGCCCGGCGGCCTTGGCGAGCTTCACGAGGGCGTCCCGGCCCGCGGCGGCATCCATGGCGGGCGTGCCCGAGCCGCGCGTGGGCTGGCCGATGCGGAAGCGGAAGACGTCGGCACCGCGGCCGACGAAGAGGTAGTACCCGACCTCGACCGCGGTCTTCTGCGCGACGAAGGCCGCCGAATCGCCCACCCCCGAGACCGAATCAGCCGTGAACCCCTTCGGTGCGACGCCGTAGGAGCGCGCGGCGGCGGCGTCGGGGAAGGAGATCGCGGACACCGACACCGTGTGGCCCGGCTCAGGCCCGAGCTTCATGGTGCACTCCCGCCTCACAGCGCCCGGAAAGCCCTCGACGACGGCATCCTCGCTCGCGAACGGCGTGAGCGAGGCCGGGGCGGCG
The DNA here is from genome assembly GCF_002224485.1 of Sinomonas sp. R1AF57. Lineage (GTDB taxonomy): Bacteria > Actinomycetota > Actinomycetes > Actinomycetales > Micrococcaceae > Sinomonas > Sinomonas flava. The sequence continues at coordinate 2,662,690 of NZ_CP022463.1, read as the reverse complement.
GATCCGAGGGCAGCGCGCACGGACTCCTCCTTGAGGTTCACGCACGCACCGGCATCCGGGGCCGATCCGCTGGCCCGGGCGGGAGGCTCCGCGACGAAGCTGCCCTGGTCGCCCGAAGCCACCGCATCCTGCCCCGACGGCACGGCGGATCCCGCCTGCGCCGATGCCGATCCGGCCCCGGAGCCCGGCGCCCCTGCGGAGGCCGTGCCGGTGCTGCCCGGCGAGGCGGTGTCCACTGGGGCCGACGACGATGCCGAGGGTCCGGCTGAGCTGCTGCTGGGCTGCGGCTGGGAGGGGGTGCAGGCCGCCAGGGACAGCCCTGTGGCCAGGGACAGCCCCGTGGCCAGGACCAGCGTGACGGCCCGCGCCGGCGCCGCGGTGCGTCCGGCAGCGCGGGCCGGCCTGTACAACGGGTCCACGATCATGACTACTCCACGTCTCGGTGGTCCGCCCCCCAGCGTGCGGCCAGTATAGGCAGACGGGTCCGCGCCAGCAGATGGCCCGCGCAGCCGGATGCGGCGCAGGCCGCTCGGCTACCCTGAAGGCATGAAGACCGCGCGTGTCACTGCCGTGTGCCGTGTCCACCAGCTGCTCTCCGACCCGGGTGCGGTGGGGGTCACCGCGATCGACAAGCGGCCCGTCGAGGGACCCGTGCGCGTGCGCCGGCTGGGCCTCCACGGGGACGTGCAGGCCGACCGCGCCAACCACGGCGGCGAGGACAAGGCCGTCTACGCGTACTCCGAGGACGACGCCGCGCTCTGGTCCCGCGAGCTCGGCCGCGACATCCCGCCAGGCCTCTTCGGCGAGAACCTGCGCGTCGAGGGCATCACCGCGAGCAATGCCGTCATCGGCGAGCGCTGGCGGTTCGCCTCGGGGGCGGTGCTGGAGGTGACGATGCCGCGGATCCCGTGCGCGACCTTCGCCCGGCGCATGGGCCAGGACGGCTGGGTGGCCTGGTTCACTCGGGCTGGGCTTTCGGGCGCCTACCTGCGCGCCGTGACCCCCGGCGACGTCGAGGCGGGCGCGCAGTTCACCGTCGAGCATGTCCCCGACCACGGGGTGCGAGTCGGCCAGTGGCTGGCCGAGCCGACCCGCGAGCGCGCCGAGGCGCTCCTCGACGCCGAGGCCGACGGGCAGATCCGCCTCGCGGCGGCGCTCCGCCGCTACGTCGACAGCGCCGCCTCCCGCCCCGCCGTCTGAGGGTCACCTCCTGGGGGTCACGTTCTGAGGGTCACGTTCTGGGAGTCACCTTCTGGGAGTCACCTCGGGTGACCCCCGGAATCTGACCCCCAGACGGGGCGCGGCGAGGGAGGCCGGGAGCGCTCGACGGCGCCCGTGCCTGACCCCTGTGTGCAACCTCACCGCCGCCCGGACGACGGCGGTGACCCGGCGGCGTCGTGCGTGCCGTATGATGGATGTATCCCCCACTTTCCGGAACTCCCTTTTTCTGCCCAATTCTTGAGGCAGGACAGTACGCGTGTTGGGGCCCGCCGAGCGGGCAATCGCATAGGGGACACTCCGGCTGAAGGAAACGCTGTACGGGTGCATGTGGTGCCGAACGCAGCGAGAAGCCATGCCACGGGATTGAGACAGTGCTGGGCTTCGTCCCTGACCGCAGAGCCGGCACGGCTCGCCAGACCCGGAGGACACACGCATGTCTGAAACCGCCATCGCCCCCGACACCACCAACGAAGCCCAGGCCCCCGAGGTCTCCGAGGCCGTTGAGGCGCCCCAGCCCGCTGAGGCCATCGAGCAGCAGCAGCCCGCCGAGACCGAGCCGGCTGCCGAGACGCAGCAGCCCGCCGAGAAGCCCGCGCAGGACGACGAGAAGACCGTCCGCTTCGCCGATCTCGGCATCGACGGCCGCGTGCTCGCGGCGCTCGCAGAGGTCGGCTACGAGAAGCCCTCGCCCATCCAGGCCGCCACGATCCCGCTCCTGCTCGAGGGCCGCGACGTCGTCGGCCTCGCCCAGACGGGCACCGGCAAGACCGCCGCCTTCGCGGTCCCCGCCCTCTCACGCCTTGCCGAGCTGCACGACCTCAACGGCCCGTCCCGCCAGACGCAGGCGCTTGTCCTCGCCCCGACCCGCGAGCTCGCGCTCCAGGTCGCGGAGGCGTTCACGTCCTACGCGAAGCACCTCGACGACTTCACTGTCCTTCCCGTCTACGGCGGCTCCGCCTACGGCCCCCAGCTCGCGGGCCTGCGCCGCGGCGCGCAGGTCGTCGTCGGCACCCCCGGCCGCGTGATCGACCACATCGAGAAGGGCTCCCTGGACCTCTCCGAGCTCCAGTACCTCGTCCTCGACGAGGCCGACGAGATGCTCCGCATGGGCTTCGCCGACGACGTCGAGCGGATCTTCCAGGAGACCCCGGACGGCCGCCAGGTCGCCCTCTTCTCCGCCACGATGCCCTCGCAGATCCGCCGGATGTCCAAGCAGTACCTCAACCAGCCGGAAGAGGTCACGGTCAAGGCCAAGACGGCGACCGCCCAGAACATCCGCCAGCGCTACGTCCAGGTCATGGGCCCGCACAAGCTCGACGCCCTGACCCGCATCCTCGAGGTCGAGGACTTCGACGGGGTCATCGCGTTCGTGCGCACCAAGATGGCCACCGAGGACCTCGCCGAGAAGCTCAAGGCCCGCGGCTTCCAGGCCGCCGCCATCAACGGCGACATCGCCCAGGCGCAGCGCGAGCGCACCGTCGAGGCGCTGCGCGAGGGCAAGATCGACATCCTGGTCGCCACAGACGTCGCCGCGCGCGGCCTGGACGTCGAGCGCATCAGCCACGTCGTCAACTACGACATCCCGCACGACACCGAGAGCTACGTGCACCGCATCGGCCGCACGGGCCGCGCCGGCCGCAAGGGCGACGCCATCCTGTTCATGACGCCGCGGGAGAAGTACCTCCTGCGCGCCATCGAGAAGGCCACCCGCCAGGCCGTCGAGCAGATGCACCTGCCCACCGCGGAGACGGTCAACTCGCTGCGCATGAGCAAGTTCGCGGACCAGATCACGGAGACCCTCGAGTCCGAGGACGTCGCCATGTTCCGCGACCTCATCGCCTCCTACGAGGAGGAGCACAAGGTCCCGGCAGCGGAGATCGCCGCGGCGCTCGCCGTGATGGTCCAGGGCGACCAGCCGTTCTTCGTCAAGGAGCTGCCCGCGACGCCCGAGTTCCAGAAGCGCGACCGGAACAAGGACGGCTTCGGCTCCCGTGGCCCGTCCCGCGGCGTGACCGAGGGGAACGCGACCTACCGGATCGCCGTCGGCCGCCGCCAGCGCGTGATGCCCGGCTCGATCGTCGGGGCCCTCGCGAACGAGGGCGGATTCCACTCGAGCCAGATCGGCGGGATCGACATCCGCGCCGACCACTCGCTGGTCGAGCTGCCGGCCGAGCTCAGCTCCGAGCAGTGGAGGGCGCTGTCCAAGACCCGGATCGGCGGAGAGCTCATCAAGCTCGAGCTGGACACGGGCCGCCGCCCCAACCGCGAGCGCGACGGCGAGCGGTCCGACCGCGGCTTCGGCGGGCGCTCCGACCGTGGCGGCTTCTCCGGCCGCTCCGACCGCGGTGACCGTGGCGGGCGCGGGTTCGGCCGCGACGACCGCGGCTTCGGCGGGCGCTCCGACCGCGGTGACCGTGGCGGCTTCGGCGGCCGCAGCTTCGGCGAGCGGAAGCCCCGCCAGGCGAAGGACGGCGCCCACGGCCGCAAGTGGTGACGCCCAGGCTGTCCTGAGCGACGCGTGACTCGCGAGCCCGCCCCCGGATTCTCCGGGGGCGGGCTCCGCGCTTCCCGGGGCACTCCACGGGATGCGTTTCAATCCTCCGGCTGCGGATAGGGGGCAGGGACATTTCGACGCCGGCTCCCGGCCGGCCCAACACGAAAGGTTCCCCATGGGCTTCCTGGATGATGTGCGCAAGAACATCGAGAACGCGGCCGAGGACGTCAAGGGCCACCTCGACGACGCCCTTCACCGCGACCGGAACGACGCCGGCCGCAACGACACCGAACGGGACGACGCCGGCCGCAACGACACCGAATCCCCGGAGTCGGTCGGGGCGCCGGCCGACCCGACCACCGGATCCCCCGCGGACCCGAGCGTCTCCGAGGCTCCGGTCCAGGCCCCGGAGCCTGCCGCCACGGAGCCTGCTGCCCCCGAGCCTGCCGCCGCCGAGCCGGCTGCCGCCGCGGAACCGGCTGCCGCCGCGGAACCGGCTGCCGCCGCGGAACCGGCTGCCGCCCCTTCCGGCGCGGCTCCGACCGACTCCGCTTCGACCGACTCCGCTTCGACCGGCACGCGCGAGGTCGTGGTCGAGCCCGGGGACACGCTCTCGGGCATCGCCGAGCAGTTCGGCGTGGACCTCGGAGCCCTCATCGCGGCCAACGCGGACACCGTTCCGGACCCGGACCTGATCCACCCCGGGCAGGTTCTCCGCCTGCCCTGACGGCGGGGGAGGGGCGGCGCGGACAGGGGTGCGGCCCGATTTGTTCGCGCGGCCACCCTTCCGGTAAAGTATCTGTCTGTTGCCCCCCTAGCTCAGTGGTAGAGCGCCATCTTGGTAAGATGGAGGTCACGGGATCGATTCCCGTGGGGGGCTCTGTGGCGGTGTAGCTCAGCTGGTTAGAGCGCACGACTCATAATCGTGAGGTCCCGGGATCGAGTCCCGGCACCGCTACGTCAAGGGGTCCGTCGGAAGACGGGCCCCTTACTCGTACCCCGGGTCCATCACGCAGCCAGCCAGGAGCCGCCATGTCCGCGCGAGAACCCGCCTCCCGCTCACGCCTCGTCTACGGCTGCATGGGCCTGGGCGGTCCGTGGGGTTCCTCGCACTACGGCCCGGCCGAGGTGGACCACGCGGCCGCCGCGATCGAGGCGGCCCGCAGCATCGGCATCGACCGCTTCGACCACGCCGACATCTACCGGGGCGGCACCTCGGAGTCGGTCTTCGGCGAGGTCATCGCGCGCAGCGCCGGCCTCCGCGGGCAGCTGTGGATCCAGAGCAAGGTCGGCATCCGCCTCGGCGAGGACGGGCTCGACGCCTACTACGACCTGAGCGCCGCCGCGATCCGGTCCCGCGTCGAGGGCATCCTCGCGCGCCTGCGGACGGACTACCTCGACCTGCTGCTCCTCCACCGCCCGGACCCGCTGCTGGACCCCGCCGAGGTGGGCGCCGCCGTCGTGCGCCTGCTCGAGGAGGGGACGATCCGCGCGATCGGCGTGTCCAACTTCTCCGCCGCCCAGATGCAGGCCCTCGCCGACCACCTGCCCGCGCCGCTCGCCGCCAACCAGCTCGAGCTGAGCCTCGGCCGGCCGGACTTCGTCGAGAGCGGCATCCTCGTCAACCATCCCGAGGGAGCCGCGGTCAGCTTCCCGCACGGGACGCTCGAGCACTGCGCCCGGACCGGCGCCGAGGTGCAGGCGTGGTCGCCCCTCGCGGGCGGCCGCTTCACCGGGCGCACGACGCCGGCCAGCGGCTCCGCTGACGACCGCACCCGGGCGGACCTCGCCACCGCCGATCTTGTGCGCAGGATGGCCGAGGAACGGGGCACTACGCCGGAGGCGGTGGTGCTGGGATGGCTCATGCGCCACCCCGCCCGGATCGCGCCGGTCATCGGCTCGGCCACGCCGGAGCGCATCCGCGCGTGCGCAGGCGCGGAGGACGTCGCGCAGTCGATGAGCCGCCCCGAGTGGTACGCCCTCCTCGCCGCAGCCCGGGGCCGTCGCGTCCCCTGACCCCACCGTGCTGACCCTGCCGCGACGCCGTTCTAGGGTCGTCCGGGCAGCGCCAGCTCGAGGGCGTGCTCGTTGACGTGGTCCAAGGCCCGCCGCACCGCGCCGAGCGCCACGGCGTCTCCGCCGAGCTCGGAGACCTCGACCTGGGCGGGCGTGTCGGTCAGGGACGGCAGCTCGGCCCGGATGCCGGGCAGCAGGGCCGCCGAGGCCCCTGCGACGGCGCCGCCGAGGACCACCAGCTCCGGGTTGAGCAGCGTCGAGAGCACGGCGACGACGCGCGCCATGCGCCCCGCGAGGCGGTCGAGCACGCGCACGGCCGCCGGGTCGCCGTCGTGCGCGGCTGCGAAGACAGCCTCGGCCGTGACGTCCGACGCCGCGAGCCCGCCGAGCCCTCCGCTCGCCGCCGCCTCCTCCGCGCCCCACTCGCGTGCGAGCTGGGCGATGCCGTGCGGCCCCGCGACACCGTCGACGAGGCTCAGGAACGCGAGCTCGCCGGCGCCGCCGCTGCGGCCGCGCAGGAGCCTGCCGGACTCGATCAGCCCTGCGCCGAGACGCTCGCCGGCAAGCAGGACGGCGGCGTCGTCGACACCGCGGGCCGCGCCCCTCCAGTGCTCGGCGAGGGCGGCGAGGTTCGCATCGTTCTCGAGCAGGACGTCCCAGCCGTGGCGCTCGCGCAGGCGCGCCGCCAGCCCCACGTCGAACTGCTCCCAGAATCCACGCGGGGTGGCGATCCGCCCCTCGCGGTCCACGGGGGCGGGCAGGCCCGCGCCGACGGCCAGGACCCGCTCGGGGCCGGTGTCCGCCGCTGCGAGCGCAGCCGCTGCCGTCGTGCTGACGACGTCGATCCTCGCCTCGCCGCGAGCGCCGTCGGGGAATGCCCCGGTCGCCGAGCCGAGGGCCGTGCCGCGCAGGTCGGCGACGAGCGCGGTGGCCTTGTGGGCTCCCATGTCGAGGCCGATCACGACCCCGGCGTCGGACCGGAAGGCGAAGGTGCGCGGCGGGCGGCCGCGGGCAGGGCCCGAGCGCTCGGGCTCGAGCTCGGTGGCCCAGCCGCGCTGGACCAGGTCCTCGCAGACCGCGATCACGGTGGCCCTGGTGAGACCCGTTGCGGCGACGAGTTCGGTCGCGGTCAGCGCGGACGCGCCGGCGCCGCGGAGGCGGCGCAGGACGGCGTCGGCGTTCGCGAGGCGCACGATATGGGGTCCCGCAACGGGGCCGGTCCGCATGCCTTGACCTCCTTCCCGGCCGCGCGAATAATGGACTGCGGCTTTGATTTAGAGTCTAAATATAAATCCCCCGCATGGAACAACCCCCTGTGAACAGGAGGCACGGTGCCCGCCACCGCCCACGAGCACGACCGCACGAACCCCGCCGCCGACTGGTGGCGCCAGGCCGTCGTCTACCAGGTGTACCCCCGCAGCTTCGCCGACTCGAACGCGGACGGGATCGGCGACATCGCCGGCATCACCTCCCGCGTGGACTACCTCGCCCGCTTGGGCGTCGACGCCGTGTGGCTGAGCCCCTTCTACACCTCGGCCCTCGCCGACGGCGGCTACGACGTGGACGACTACCGCAACGTCGACCCCCGCCTCGGCACCCTCGAGGACTTCGACGCCATGGTCGCCGCGCTCCACGGCGCCGGCATCAAGGTCATCGCCGACATCGTCCCCAACCACACCTCAGACCGCCACGAGTGGTTCGCGGAGGCCCTCGCCTCCCCCCGCGGCTCCGCAGCGCGCGAACGCTACATCTTCCGCGACGGGCTCGGCGAGAACGGCGAGCTTCCCCCGAACGGCTGGACCTCGATCTTCGGCGGCCCCGCCTGGGAGCGCGTGACCGAGCCGGACGGGACCCCTGGCCAGTGGTACTTCCACCTCTTCGCCAAGGAGCAGCCGGACCTCAACTGGGACAACCCCGAGGTCCACGAGGACTTCCTGACGACCCTGCGCTTCTGGTCGGACCGCGGCGTCGACGGCTTCCGCGTGGACGTGGCCCACGGCCTCAAGAAGGACATGGACGCGGTCCACGACGACCTCGAGACCATCCACCGCGCGGACCTCTTCTCCTTGGGCGAGCACCCGCTCTGGGACCGCGACGAGGTGCATTCGGTCTACGCCGAGTGGCGGAAGGTGTTCAACGAGTACACGCCGCCGCGCACCGCTGTCGCCGAGGCATGGGTGCACGCCGACCGGCGCGCCAGGTACGCATCCCCCGAGGGCCTCGGCCAGGCCTTCAACTTCGACCTCCTCCAGGCCGACTTCGACGCCGAGCAGTACCGGGCCATCATCGCCAAGAACCTCGCCGAGGCCGCGGCCACCGGAACGTCCTCGACATGGGTCTTCTCGAACCACGACGTGGTGCGGCACGCCACCCGCTATGGGCTGCCGAAGGGCAGCGGCCGCGCCGGCCACGGCGCCGACGGCAAGGACTGGCTGCTCGACGGCGGCGACCCGGCCGAGGTGGACGCGCAGCTCGGGCTCCGCCGGGCGAAGGCCGCCACGGCGCTGATGCTCGCCCTGCCCGGCTCCGCCTACCTGTACCAGGGCGAGGAGCTGGGCCTCCAGGAGGTCGGGCGGATCCCCGAGAAGGACCGGCAGGACCCCACGTACTTCCGCAACCGCGGGGTGGAAGTGGGACGCGACGGCTGCCGCGTGCCGCTCCCGTGGGATGCTGCTCCCGCTGAGGGGTCCTCCTACGGCTTCGGCGGCGACGGCGCGCACCTGCCGCAGCCCGCGTGGTTCGAGGACTACGCCGTGAGCCTCCAGGAGGCGGACCCGGGCTCTACCCTCGCCTTCTACCGCAAGGCGCTGGGCCTGCGCCGCGAGCTCCAGGGCGAGGAGCGCCTCGTCTGGGCCCAGACGGAGGACGACGACGTGCTCGCCTTCGAGCGTCCGGGCGGCTGGCACGTGATCACCAACTTCGGTCCGGCCCCGATTGCGCTGCCCGAGGGCGAGGTGCTCCTCGCGAGCGCCGAGCTCGACGGCGGCAAGCTCCCTGGCGACACCACCGTCTGGATCCGCGTGACGTCATAGGCACTGTTGCCCTTCCGTCCCCGCGCGGCGCGTGCAAGTCTGAAGGCAGCAATGCCCGCGCGGGGAATGGAGGAGCCATGTCTGACCTGAACGTGAGCTACGGGCTCGGTGCCCGCCACGAGGACCACGAGCTCGCCGAGGAACGCTGCTGGGCCCTCCTGGGCGCCTCTGGCGTGGGCCGCTTCGGGTTCGTGCACGAAGGGCGCGTCGCGGTCTACCCGATCGGCTACATCGTCCTGCACGGGTCGATCTTCTTCAGGACCAGCCGCGAGGGTTCGATCGCGAAGAGCCTTCCGCAGGCCGGCGTGTCGATCCAGACCGATTCCACCCAGCCCTCGGTCCAGGCCGGCTGGTCCGTCCTGATCAGCGGAGAGGCCGCAGTCGTCGAGGACAGCGAGGAGCTCACGCGGCTCCACGGCCACATGCAGAACGAGCCGTGGGCGGGAGGGATCCGGGACCTGTTCGTGCGGCTCGACCCGCAGCAGGTCTCGGGCCGTCAGGTGTACCTCGCGAAGTAGCCGTTTCCGACTCGCGAGTAGTTAGTAAATTCGCTTGACATATTAGCGCCGACGGCGTGGACTGGACCTGTCGAGCCTGGCTGGGGAGCCCGATTCTTCGACTGAACGCACGTCAGGAGAGTCACAATGGCTGATGAGGAGTCCTCTGGAGCGGCACGTCCTGCCGAGGCCACGACCGGCGACGAGCGGAAGCTTCCCGAGGGCCGGCGGGACGCAGTGGGACTGCCCGCCGGGATCCGATGGTGGGAGACCTGCGGAGGGTGGTCGTCGCGCTACGCGCTCGGCACCTTCTGAGACCGCCCGACCGGCCGAAGCGGGGGTGGACCGATGTGCCCAGCGGGGCCCGGGCGGGATACCGTTGACCCATGACGTCAACCACTGCCGCCGATCAGACCCGCCAGGCCCGCGAGGGTCGGATCATCAGCCCCGAGATCGCCCGCTCGTGGCTTCTCGTGAACGCGATGAAGACGGAGCTCTTCGACGAATCCGCGGCCTCGCGCGCTGATGCGATCATCCTGGACATCGAGGATGCCGTGGACCCGTCGCAGAAGGACGCCGCGCGCGAGAACGTCTCGCAGTGGCTCGCGGGCGGCGGGCGCGCCTGGGTGCGCGTCAACGATGCGACGAGCCCCTTCTGGGCCGACGACCTCGCGGGGCTCCGCGGGAACCCGGGCCTGCTCGGCGTCATGCTCGCCAAGACCGAGTCTGCGGACCAGGTGACCGAGAGCTTCCACCGGATGGACGGCAAGACCCCCGTCATCCCGCTCGTCGAGTCCGCCGTGGGCATCGAGGAGGCCAACCACATCGCGAAGGCGCAGGGCGCGTTCCGTCTGGCCTTCGGCTCAGGCGACTTCCGCCGCGACACCGGCATGGCCGCCACCCAGGAGGCCATGGCCTACCCGCGCGCCAAGCTCGTGGTCGCCTCCCGCGTGGGCAACCTGCCCGGCCCGATCGACGGCCCCACGGTCGGGACCAACCACCCGATCCTCCGCGAGCAGAGCGCCATCACCGTCATGATGGGCATGACCGGCAAGCTCTGCCTCGCCGTCGACCAGACCACGATCATCAACGAGGTCATCTCGCCGACCCCGAGCGATGTCGCCTGGGCCACGGACTTCATGCACGACTTCGAGGCCAACGGCCGCGTGATCCGCGACGGCTCCGACCTGCCGCGACTCGGCCGCGCGGAGAAGATCATGAAGCTCGCGACCGCCTTCGGCGTCCGGCCGGCGCTGTAGCAGGCCCGGCAGAGAACGTGCTCAACAGCTTCTGGGAGACCGCGTCCCCGCTGTACCGGAAGGTCGTGCTCTCGGGCATGGCCTTCCTCGGCGTGGGCATCGTCCTGAGCATCATCGCGAACCTCGGCCACATCATGTGGCTCCTCTACGCCTCGATGGCGATCATCGGCGTCGGACTCGTCACCCATCTCGTGGGGCTCGGGATCCGCGCCCGTGACGCCCGCCGCCGGATGCAGCGCTGACCCACCCTCTGAAGGTCACCTCCTGGGGTTCACCTCCTGCGGGTGGGCGCGTCACGTGACCCTCAGGAGGTGACCCCCAGAGGGTTCTGGGGTGTGCGAGCCCGGCGGACGTGGCTCCTGGCATGCTCGACCGCTTCCTCGAGCATGTCGAAGAGGTGCCGGTGGTGCCGCAGCTCCGCGATGACCCCCACCTTGCGCACCAGTTCGAGGTGCTGCTCCTGCACTCCCTTGAGCAGGACGGTGATCCCGCGCGCCTCGAGTGTGCGGATCACTTCGACGAGCGCCTGCGCCCCGGTCGCGTCCAGGTAGCGCAGCTGGGACAGCCTCAGCACCACCACCTCGACGCCCTGCGCCGCGGCCAGGCCCGTGACGTCCTCCAGGATCCGGTCGGCTGCGCCGAAGAACATCAGGCCGTCCAGGCGGAAGACGGCGATGTGCTCGTCGCCGTCGTGCGCCGGCCCCGCGATGGGCTCCCGCCTCACGGTGCCGAGCTTCGCGAACTGGCGCAGCGTCAGCAGCGCGGCGGCGACGAGGCCGATCTGGATGGCCACGATGAGGTCGAACGAGACGGTGATGACGGCCGTCAGCACGAACGCGATCGCGTCGTGGCGCGTCGATCCCAGGATGCTCCTGGCCGTCCGCACCGAGACCATGCGCGCCGCCGTGACCATGAGCACGCCCGCGAGCGCCGCGAGCGGGATCTGCCCCACGAGCTGCGCCGCGAGGTACACGACCCCGAGCAGCACGAGCGCGTGCACCACGGCGGCGAGCCGGGTCCGGGCTCCCGAGCGGACATTGACGGCGGTGCGGGCGATCGCCCCGGTGGCGGGCATGCCGCCGAAGAGACCTGCGGCGATCGATGCCAGCCCCTGGCCCACGAGCTCGCGGTCCGGGTTGTAGGTCCCGGTCGTGCGCCCGTCGGGGCCCGCAAGCCCCGACGCGACGCGCGCCGACAGCAGCGACTCGATGGCCGCGAGCGCCGCGATGGCGAGGGTCGGTCCCGCCAGCCCGGGCAGGTCCCCGAGGCCGAGCCCGGGCAGCGACGGGGCGGGGAGCGACGTCGGCAGCTCGCCGATGCGCTCGACGTCCAGGCCCAGCAGCGCGACGGCGACCGCGGAGACCAGGATCGCGATCAGGCTCGCTGGGAGCGCCCGGTGGAGGCGCGGCACGAGGAGCATGACCGCCGCGACGAGCACGACGACGCCGACGCTCGCCCACGCGCGCGGCCACGGCGCCGTCGTGATCGCCTCGGCGGCGGCGACGGCGGTGTTCTGGCCCGGTGCGACGTGCGAGGACACGGCGAGCGGGACCTGCTGGAGGAAGATGATCACGCCGATGCCGAGCGTGAACCCCTCCACGACCGGCCAGGGGATGTACGCGACCGCCCGCCCGAGCCGGGAGGCGCCGAGCGCCACGAGCACGACGCCGGCCGCGAGGCTCAGGAGCGCGACCGCGCCGACGCCGTGGGTCGCCACGATGGGGGCGAGGACCACGACCATCGCCCCGGTCGGGCCCGAGACCTGCACGTGCGACCCGCCGAACACGGCGGCGACGAACCCCGCGACGATGGCGGTCACGATGCCCGCCTCGGCCCCGACTCCGGAGCTCACCCCGAAGGCCAGCGCGAGCGGCAGGGCGACGATGCCCACGGTCAGGCCCGCGACGAGGTCCTGCCGCCACGACCGCCCCAGCTGCGCGTAGTCCGAGCGGCGGGGGAGGAGGGCGGCGGCACCGGCGGCGGCCCGGGCCACGGTGCCGGTCCGTGCGGGCGGCGGGACGACGGCGCTCACCGGGCACCGCCGTCATGCGCGGTGGTGGATGCGGCGGCGGGTGCGGTGCTGGACGCGGCGGCGCCGAGCGCCGGCAGGGCGGAGGCGGCCTCAAGCTGGGCGCGCGTGTCGGCGAGGGTGTCGAGGAGGAAGGTGCGGGCGATCGCGAGGAGCTCGGCGATCGTGGGGTGGGCGAGGGAGTAGGTCACCGTGTTGGCCGTGCGGACGCTCGTGACGACCCGGTGGCGCCGGAGGGTCGCGAGGTGCTGGGACAGGTGGGAGGCTTCGAGCCCGGTGCCCTCGAGGAGCTCGCTGACCGGGCAGGACTGGCCGGGCGAGTCCGCGAGGATCTCGAGGATGCGGATGCGTGCCGGGTGCGCGAGGCCCTTGAACAGATTTGCCTTGATCTCGTACAGCGGCGTCTCGCGGGCAGTGAGCATAAACCCTCCAGATGATGGATTGATGAATCCATCATACCGTCATCTAGGCTCTTCCGGCCACCCGATAGGCTTTCCCCATGGCCATCAACCCCGACCTCGCCGGTCGCGTCTACCCGCCCGCGGAGGCGTACGATGTCGCGCGCGAGAAGATCCGCGAGTTCGCCCGCGCCGTCAAGGCAGAGCACCCCGCCCACTACGAGGTCGCCGCGGCGCGCGCCCTCGGCCACGCCGACCTCGTCGCGCCTCCGACCTTCGCGATCATCGTCGCGCAGCGGGCCGACGCCCAGCTCATCGCCGACCCGGAGTCCGGGATCGACTTCTCGCGGGTGGTCCACGCCGAGCAGCGGTTCACCCACCACCGGCCGATCGTCGCGGGGGACCGGCTCACCGCGGAGCTCCACGTCGACCAGGTCCGCGCGATGGGCGGCGGCGCGATGATCACGACGCGCGCCGAGATCACCGCCGACGGCGCCGCGGGTGCCGTCGAGAAGGTGGCCACCACCGTGTCGTCCATTCTCGTGAGGGGAGAAGGCCAGTGAGCGCCGAGAACGCTGCCGCCGGGAGCGCCGCCGTCATGCCCGTCTTCGACCAGCTCGAGAAGGGCATGGAGATCGGCCGCCGCGAGATCGCCGTGACCCGCGCCGACCTCGTGAAGTACGCGGGCGCGTCGGGAGACTTCAACCCGATCCACTGGAACAACGACTTCGCGACCTCGGTCGAGCTTCCGGGCGTGATCGCGCACGGCATGTTCACCATGGGCGCCGCCGTGCAGCTCGTCACCGACTGGGCCGGGGACCCGGGCGGAGTCGTGGACTACCAGACCCGCTTCACCAAGCCGGTCCCCGTGGCCGACACCACCGGCACCGACGAGCCCGGCGCCGTCCTCGAGGTCGTCGGGACCGTCGGCGCGCTCGACGCCGAGGCCCGCACCGCCCGGATCGACCTCACCGTCACCGCGGGAGGGCAGCGGGTCCTGACCAAGGCCCAGGCCGTCGTCCGGCTCGCCTGAGCAGCCCCACGTGCTCCGGCCACCCGCCGTCCGGGCAGTGCCCACCGAGGTCCGACACTGGCACCTCGCCGTCGTGGCAGCCTACGCCGCGAGCGGCATCGCGTTCTCGAGCTGGGTGTCGCGGGTCCCCGCGCTCGCCCAGGACCTCGTCCTCACTCCCGGCGGCGTCGGGCTGCTCCTGCTGTGCATGACGCTGGCCTCGTTCGCATCGGTCTCGGCGTCGGGCCTCATCGTGATCCGGCTCGGCTCGGCGCGAACCATCCAGACCGGGGCCGCCCTCGTCGGAGCGGGCCTGACGCTGCTCGGCCTCGGGGCGAGCGTGCTGCGCTCGCCCGTGGCGGCCGCGATCGGCTTCGCCGTGGTCGGCCTCGGGACCGCGAGCTGGAACACGGCCTCGAACGTCGAGGGCGCCGCCGTCGAGCGGGCCCTGAGGCGGTTCATCATGCCGCGGCTGCACGGGTCGTTCAGCCTCGGCACCGTGGCGGGCGCCGTCGTGGGCGCGTGGGCGGCGGCCGCCGCCGTGCCCCTCGTGTGGCACCTCGGCGCGGCCGGCGTGGTGGTCGCCGCCACCGTGGTCACCGCGGGGTTCTTCCTCCGCGCCGATGCCGACCGCCGGCCCTCCGCGGCGCACGACGCCGCTTCCTCGCCTGCCGCAGACGGCTCGCCGGACGGGGCTCCCGCTGAGGCTCCGGCCCCGGCGGCACCCGGGGGCCGCGCGCAGGTCGCCGCGGCCTGGAAGGACCGCCGCACGGTGCTGCTCGGCGTCATGGTGCTCGGCCTTGCCCTGGCCGAGGGGGCGGCGGGGGACTGGGTCGCACTCGCGCTCGCGGACGGCTACGGAGTCTCGCACGCTGTCGGAGCCGCAGGCTACTCGTGCTTCGTGGCGGCGATGGCCGCGGGCCGCTTCCTCGGCACGCCCGTGCTCAACCGGCACGGCCGCGTCGTGTCGCTGCGAGCGTGCGCGGTGCTGGCCATCCTCGGCCTGGCGCTGTTCGTGCTCGCCCCGGCCCTGTGGCTCGCGTTCGTGGGCCTCGTGGTCTGGGGCCTCGGAGCGTCCCTCGGCTTCCCCGTGGGCATGTCTGCCGCCGCAGACGACCCCGTCCACGCCGCGGCCCGCGTCTCGGTCGTCTCCACCATCGGCTATGGCGCGTTCCTGTGCGGGCCGCCCCTGCTGGGCTTCGTGGCCGAGTTCACGGGCGTGCGGTACTCGCTGCTGACCGTGCTGCTGTTCGTCGTCCTCAGCCTCGTCCTGGCCGGCCAGGCAGCCCAGCGCACGGTGGCGCGCCTCGCGGGGTGAGTCCCCGGCGTCGTGCGCGGCTGTCGCGGCCCTCGCCTAAGCTGGACGGGTGAGCCAGACCCTGCTGTCCTCCCTGACAACCTCCGCCGTGGGCGGCCCGGCCGCCCGCTTCGAGGAGGCCCGCTCCGAGGCCGAGATCATCGAGGCGGTCCGCGAGGCCGATGCCGCGGGCGAGCCGCTCCTGATCATCGCGGGCGGATCCAACCTCGTCATCTCGGACGACGGCTACCCCGGCACCGTGCTCAGGATCGCCTCCGAGGGCATCTCCGTGGACACCGCGGACACGTGCGGGGGCGC
Organism: Sinomonas sp. R1AF57; assembly: GCF_002224485.1. GTDB lineage: Bacteria > Actinomycetota > Actinomycetes > Actinomycetales > Micrococcaceae > Sinomonas > Sinomonas flava. Next base: position 2,647,117 of record NZ_CP022463.1, on the reverse strand, counting down.
CTCGCTCTCCGTGCAGGCCGGGCACCCGTGGGACGAGGTCGTGGACTACGCCGTCCACCACGCGTTCAGCGGCCTCGAGGCCCTCTCCGGCATCCCCGGCTCGACCGGTGCGACGCCCGTGCAGAACGTCGGCGCCTACGGTGCGGATGTCTCGCAGACCATCTGGCAGGTGCGGACCTGGGACCGGGAGGCCGGCGCCGTGAAGACGTTCGTCCCCTCGGAGCTGCGGTTCGGCTACCGCGACTCGCTCCTCAAGCAGACCACGGTCAACGGGTCCCCCCGGTACGTGGTGCTCCGTGTCGACTTCCAGCTCCCGCTCGGGCGCATGAGCGCCCCCATCCGCTACGCAGAGCTCGCCCGCGGCCTCGGGGTCGAGCAGGGCGAGCGGGCCCACGCCCTCGATGTGCGCCGCGAGGTGCTGCGCCTGCGGGCCTCCAAGGGCATGGTCCTTGACCCGGCCGACCGGGACACGTACTCGACCGGCTCGTTCTTCACGAACCCCATCCTGGCCGAGGCCGACGCCGCGTCCCTGCCCGAGGGGGCGCCGCGCTACCCGGCGGGCGAGGGCCTGGTGAAGACGTCGGCGGCATGGCTCATCGAGCGCGCCGGCTTCCCCAAGGGCTACGGTCTCGAGCCGGACAGCGTCACGGGCGGCCGCGCGTCGCTGTCCACCAAGCACACCCTCGCGCTGACCAACCGCGGCGACGCGACGGCGAAGGACCTCCTCGCGCTCGCCCGAGAGGTGCGGGACGGCGTCAGGGCACGCTTCGGGATCGAGCTGCACAACGAGCCGCTGCTCATCGGGATGGAGCTGTGAGCCGCGGGACCCGGCCGTGACCGGCGGGACGGACGCGGTGGCGGGCCAGGCGCGGCACCGCCTCGACGTCGCTGCCGCCGCCGTCCGGCTGTACGCCGAGCAGGGCTATGAGGCGACGAGCGCGGACCAGATCGCCGCTGCGGCCGGCCTCTCGCGCAGCACATTCTTCCGGCAGTTCCGCTCGAAGGAGGACGTGGTCTTCGCCGACCACGACACGCTCCTGGGCCAGGCCGAGGACTTCCTCGCCGAACGCCACGATGACCCGTGGGACGCGGTCTGCCGCGCCGCTGAGCTCGTGTTCGCGCATTTCGCCTCGCTCGGGGACCTGGCACAGCTGCGCTACCAGGTGGTGACGCGGGAGCCCGGCCTGCGCGACAAGGAGCTCGTCACGACCTTCCGGTACGAGCGGCTCTTCCAGCGCTACCTCCGCCGCGTCGTGCCCGGCGTCGACCCCTTGGACGCGGTGCGCTTCGCCGCAACCGTGATCGCGACCCAGAACTACTGCCTGCGCGGGCTCATGCGCGGTGAGGACGGCTTCAGCGCGGCGCGGCTGCGCGCCGAACTCGACGCCGTGCGCCGGCTCTTCGGGGTCGGACCGGGCGGCGCGGTGGCGCAGGACGCCGGCGCGGTCGCCTTCGGCGGGACGCGCGCCGCCGGCGGAACGGCCGGCTCGGGCGACGACATCGTCGTCGCCGTGTTCCCCCGGTCCGCCGCGCCGGCCGACGTTGCCCGGACCATCGAGGACGCGCTCCGGCGACGGTCATGACACTCCGTTCCACTTGACCTGACACTCAGTTTCACGATTACATGGTGGCGTGCCCCACACTGCCGCTCCCTTGCCCGCGCCCCGCGCATCCGCCCCCCGCCCGCGCCCGCTCCGCGCCATCGGCGTCGTCGGTGCCGGGCTGATGGCCAGCCAGCTCGCCACGCTCTTCGCGCAGCAGCTCCGCGTCCCGGTGACCATGAGCGACCTCTCCGCCGAGCGGGTCGACGCCGCGCTTGGCGCCATCCGGGCCCGGCTCGAGCGCGCCGAGGCCAAGGGCCGCCTCGCCCCCGGGGACGCCTCCGAGGTCGCGTCCCTGATCAGCGGCACCACGGACCCGGCCGACTTCGCCGGGTGCGACGTGGTCATCGAGGCCGTCTTCGAGGAGCTGTCGGTCAAGCGCAGCGTCTTCGCCGCTGCGGAGGCCGCGGTCGACCCGCACGCCCTCCTGCTGACCAACACCTCCTCCCTCTCCGTCGCAGCCATGGCCGAGGGGCTCGCCCACCCCGAGCGCGTGGTCGGCTTCCACTTCTTCAACCCCGTCGCGGTCCTGCCGCTGCTCGAGCTCGTCCGCACCCCGTTCGCGTCCGAGGACGCGATGTCGGCTGCCGCCGGCCTCGCCGCCGCACTCGGCAAGACGGCTGTCCCGGTGGCGGACGCGCCAGGCTTCGTCGTCAACCGCCTCCTCACACGGCTCTTCTCCGAGACCATGGCCGAGATCGAGGCGGCGGCCGCAGCGGGCGGCGACCCGCTCGCCGTCGACCGCGCGCTCGCCCCGTGGAACCTGCCGATGACCCCGCTCACCCTCATCGACTACATCGGCACCGGAGTCCAGCAGCACATCTGTGCCACCATGCACCGGGCCTACCCGGAGCGGTTCCCGCTCTCGCCGTGGCTCGCCGCAGCTGCCGGCTCCGGCGTTCGGCGGCTCCTCGCGGACGACGGCGCGCTCTCGCCTGAGGCGGCCGCCCTCCTGCCGCCGCCGGTCGGGACCGCGGCCGGCGCCGCTGCCGTCGACCAGGCCCGGGTCCTCGAGCGCGTCCGCGCGGCCCTGGCCGAGGAGGTCGGCATCATGCTCGCCGAGGGCGTCGTCGCGTCCGCCGAGGACATCGACCGGTGCATGGTCCTCGGAGCCAACTACCCCGCCGGCGGGCTGAGCCCCCTCCTCGCCCCGGTCCCGGCCCGCTGATCCCCCACCCACCGCCCGAAAGAGATGGCCATGCCCGACTACGACGTCTCCGCAGCCCTCGACACCGACTACTACTCCGTGTTCTCCGCCTTCGGCACGGTCAGCGCCGAGGACCGCGCTCACTGGGAGCGCGCCCGCGCCTTCATCGACGAGGCCCTGCCGCAGATGAACGAGTACTGGGACCGCGCCGAGTACCCCCTCCACCTGGTCAAGCGCATGGGCGAGCTCAACCTGCTCGCCGACGGCATCGAGGTCCCCGGCCTCGAGCCCATGAGCCCCCTCGCGGCGGGCCTCGTGAACATGGAGATCTCCCGCGGCGACGGCTCCCTCGGCACCGTCGTCGCCGTCCAGGGCGGCCTGGCCCTCCGCTCGATCGCGTTCCACGGCTCGGAGGAGCAGAAGGAGCGCTGGCTCGGCCCGCTCGCGCGCGGCGAGGAGCTCGGCTCCTTCGCGCTCACGGAGCCGGACCACGGCTCGGACTCGGTCTCCCTCGAGACCACCGCGCGCCTCGACGGCGACCACTGGGTCCTCGACGGGGAGAAGAAGTGGATCGGCAACGGCGCATCCGGCGGCGTGACGGTCGTGTGGGCCCGCGACGAGGAGGGCGACGTCCGCGGCTTCCTCGTCGAGCAGGACGCCCCCGGCTACGAGGCCGAGGTGATCGAGGGCAAGGGCTCGCTCCGCGCGATCCACCAGGCCAGGATCCGCCTCGAGGGCGTCCGCATCCCGAAGGACAGCGTCCTGCCCGGTGCGCGGACGTTCAAGGACACCTCCGCCGTGCTCGTGGCGACCCGCCTCGGTGTGGCCTGGTCCGCGCTCGGCCACGCGACCGCCGCGTACGAGGCTGCGGTGAACTACGCCGGCCAGCGCGTCCAGTTCGGCAAGCCGCTTGCGAAGTTCCAGCTCGTCCAGGACCGCCTGTCCCAGATGCTCGCCGAGCTCACGAGCATGCAGCTGCATTGCGTCCACCTCGCGCGCCTCGACGCCGCAGGCCAGATGCGGCCCACCCAGGCGTCCATGGCCAAGTACCACAACACCCGCAAGGCCCGCTTCATCGCCTCGACCGCCCGGGACCTCCTCGGGGGCAACGGCATCCTGCTCGAGAACCACGTGGTGCGCCACATGATGGACATCGAGTCGATCCACACGTACGAGGGCACCGAGAGCGTCCAGGCCCTCCTGATCGGCCGCGACGTGACCGGCGTGGGCGCGTTCGCCTGAGTCTGGAGGACACCTGATGCAGGCCAACTTCTCAGCCCTCAGCCCGCTGCGCTTCCTCGAGCGCTCCGCCGCGGTCTTCCCCGACAAGGTCGCCATCGAGCACGGCTCCCGCCGCTACACCTACGCCGAGTTCGGGGCCGAGGCCCAGCGCCTCGCGAAGGCCCTCGCCGCGCGGATCCAGCCCGGCGACCGGGTCGCGTTCCTCGCTCCCAACGTCCCCGAGCTGCTCATCGCCCACTTCGCCGTGCCGCTGGCCGGCGGGGTGCTCGTGGCGCTCAACACCCGTCTGGCCGCCCACGAGGTGAAGTACATCCTCGAGCACTCCGAGGCCGCGCTGCTGTTCGCCGACACGGAGCTGCTGGCCACGGTCGACGGCGTCGGCCAGCTGGGCGGGCCGGCCGCCGAGGTGCCGGTCGTCGTCGTGCCCGATACTGAGGTGCCCGGCGCGCCCGAGGCCGCGGACGCCGTCGTGCGCGGTGGCCAGGGCCGGAAGCGCGAGCTCTACGCGGACCTGCTCGCCGGTGCGCCCGACGGGCCAGACCTGCCGTGGGGCGTCGACGACGAGCAGGCCCCCATCACGCTCAACTACACCTCCGGGACCACGGGCAAGCCCAAGGGCGTGCTCTACTCCCATCGCGGCGCCTACCTCAACGCGCTCGGCGAGGCGCACCACCAGGGCTTCGACGGGAACACCCGGTACCTGTGGACCCTGCCGATGTTCCACTGCAACGGGTGGTGCACCCCGTGGGCGGTCACCGCGGCGGCGGGCACGCACGTGTGCCTCCGCGCCGTGCGCGCCGAGGCGGTCTGGGACGCGCTCGACGACGGGGTGACCCACCTGTGCGGCGCCCCGACGGTGTGCTCGATCATCGCGGACGCCGAGCAGGCGCACGCGCTCGAGCGGCCGCTGAAGATCACCACGGCGGGCGCGCCCCCGTCGCCGACCATCATCCGGCGGCTCGGGGACCTCGGCGTGACGGTGGTGCACGTGTACGGGCTCACCGAGGTCTACGGGCCGTACACCGTGTGCGAGTACCAGTCCGCGTGGGACGCGCTGCCGGCCGACGAGCGCGCCGCGAAGCTGTCCCGCCAGGGCGTCGGCATGGTCCAGGCCGAGACGGCGCGCGTCGTGGAGGTCGGCACCGGCCCCGAGCTGCGGGACGTGCCCGCGGATGGCGAGACGCTCGGCGAGATCGTGCTGCGCGGCAACAACGTCATGCTCGGCTACTACAGGGATCCCGAGGCCACCGAGCGCGCCTTCGAAGGCGGCTGGTTCCACACCGGCGACCTCGGCGTCATGCATTCCGACGGCTACATCCAGCTCAAGGACCGGGCGAAGGACATCGTCATCTCCGGCGGCGAGAACATCTCCACGATCGAGGTCGAGCAGGCCATCGTCTCCCACCCCGACGTGCTCGATGTCGCCGTGATCGGCGTGCCGGACGAGCGGTGGGGCGAGCGGCCCGTCGCGTTCGTGGTGCGCGGAAGGGGCTCGGAGCTCACAGCCGAGGTCCTCTCCGGCCACGTGCGCGGGCTCCTCGCCGGATTCAAGGTGCCGCGCGAGATCCACTTCACCGACCAGCTGCCCAAGACCTCCACGGGCAAGACCCTCAAGCACGAGCTGCGCGCCCTCGCCGCAGTGGAAGGAGCACGATGACCGAGACCCACGCCTCCGGCCCGGATGCCCAGGGACATGACCCCTCAACGCAGGGACAGGACCCCTCAACGATGAGGGGTCATGTCCCTGCGAGACCTACCCCGGCCGATGTCGTCATCGTCGGCGCCGCCCGCACCCCGCAGGGCAAGCTGCTCGGCCAGCTCGCCGCGCTGAGCGCCGTCGAGCTCGGCGGTGCCGCGATCGCGGGGGCGCTCGGGCGGGCGAGGGTTGCGCCCGAGGACGTCGACGCCGTCGTGATGGGCCAGGTGCTGCAGGGCGGGGCGGGCCAGAACCCCGCCCGGCAGTCCGCCGTCGCCGCCGGAATCCCGCTGACCGCGCCCGCGGTCACCGTGAACAAGGTGTGCCTCTCGGGGCTCTCCGCGGTGATCGAGGCGGCGCGCATGCTGCGACTCGGCGAGGCGTCCGTGGTGGTGGCCGGCGGGCAGGAGTCCATGAGCCAGGCCCCGCGCCTCGTGGCCGGGACCCGTTCCGGGTCCGCGTACGGGTCCATGGAGCTCATCGATGCGACTGCCCACGACGGCCTCACCGACGCCTTCGACCACGAGGCCATGGGGCTGGCGACCGACAGGGCCAACGCGGCGCTCGGGCTCACGCGGGAGGAGGCCGATTCCGTCGCGGCCGCCTCGCACGTGCGCGCGGGCGCCGCCGCGGCGGCCGGCGTGTGGGCCGAGGAGATCGTGCCGGTCAAGGTCCCGCAGCGCAGGGGAGCCGTGGCCGAGGTGGCCCAGGACGAGGGCATCCGGCCGGATTCCACCCCCGAGACCCTCGCACGGCTGCGCCCCGCGTTCTCGGCGGAGGGGACCGTGACCGCGGGCAACGCCTCGCCCATCTCCGACGGCGCCTCGGCCGTCGTGCTGACGACCCGCGCCGAGGCCGAGCGGCGCGGGCTGGAGGTGCTCGCCGTCGTGCGTGCTCACGGGCAGATCGCAGGGCCGGACACCACGCTGCCGGACAAGCCGGCGAAGGCCATCTCCGCGGCGCTCGCACGCGAGGGCTGGTCGGCGGACGATCTGGACCTCCTGGAGGTGAACGAGGCGTTCGCCTCGGTCGCCGCGCATTCCGCGGCGCTGCTCGGCGTGCCGATGGACCGCGTGAACGTCCACGGCGGCGCGATCGCCATCGGGCACCCCATCGGGGCCTCCGGCGCGCGCGTCGTCGTGACGGCCGTGCACGAGCTGCTGCGCCGCGGGTCCGGCCGGGCCGCCGTGGCCCTGTGCGGGGGCGGCGGGCAGGGCGACGCCCTCCTCCTGGAGCGCTGACCCCGCCTTCCGTCTGGGGGTCACCTCCTGGGGGTCACCTTCTGGAGGTCACCTCACGTGACCCCCAGAAGGTGACCCCCAGGCCGGGGAGAGGACGCGGGCTGTCCGCATCCGGGGTGATCATGGGAAGCGTGGAACCTTCCGAGCCGCGCCCCGTACGCACGACGACGCTCGCGCGCCTCAGGCTCGCGGCGCAGGGCCTGCTCCCGGTCGCCTCGGTGGGGGAGCGGCTGGGACTGGCCGCCGACCCGGCGGCGGCCGTGCGCAGGATGGCAGCCCTGCAGAGCCAGGACCTCCAGTCCGGACTCCTCGCCGTCGGGCTCCGCACGAGGGCGGCCACGGCGTCCGGGGTCGCTGCCGCGCTGGCGAGCGGCGCCGTCGTGCGCACGTGGACCATGCGCGGCACCCTGTTCACCGTGGCGGCAGGGGACGTCCGGACCTTCCTGGGCCTCGCCGCCGACAGGGTCATGCGGCTCGCCTCGGCCCGCCACCGCGAGCTCGGGATCAGCGAGGAGGACGTCGCGGTGGTCCGCAAGGCTGCCGAGGAGCGGCTCCCGGGCCGGGGCATGACCCGTGCCGAGCTGTTCGACGTGTTCGAGGCCGCGGGGCAGCCCACCGCGTCCCAGCGCGGCATCCACCTCGTCTCGATCCTCAGCCATCGCCTCGTCCTTGTGCAGGGTCCCCTGCGCGGGAGGCAGCAGGAGTTCCGCCTCGCCGATGAGTGGCTGCCGCCCGGGCCCGGCCTCGCTGGGGACGACGCGCTGGAGCACCTCGCGGCGCGGTACATCGCCTCCCACGGCCCCGTCGACGAGCGGGACTTCGCGTGGTGGCTCGGCCAGCCGCTCGGCGTCGTGCGCGGTCCCTTCGCCGCGGCCGCCGCGGGGTTCGACGCCGTGGTTCTGGACGGGCGGACGCTATGGTGCGTGCCGGAGGTGGCGTCGCTCGCGGATTCCCGGGCCGGGGCGCGCGCCGTGGTCGCGCTGCCGGCCTTCGACGAGCTCGCGATCGGATACCCGGACCGGTCTGTGGCCATACCCGACGGTTACCTGCAGCGGATAATCCCGGGCACCAACGGCGTCTTCAAGGCGATGGTCGCGGTCGGAGGGCGGGCGGTCGGGACATGGACCAAGGGTGGCCGCGTGTCTGCGCCCCGGGTCGAGCTCAAGCTCTTCGAGCCTCTCGGGCCGGCGGCGTCAGCGGGCGCGGCCAGGGCCGCGGCGCGCATCGAGGCCTTCTGGGCTGGATAGGGCGCCGGCCCGTCCGGCCGTGAGTGGGCCCAGAGCAGCAGCCAGTCCTCACGTGCTGCCGTGACCCGCTCCTGCTGCGTCAATTGACTCAGCAGATGCGGCCGAGGGCAGCACATGCTCGGGATAAGGAATGGGGAGGCTGGGTTATCCACAGCGGTTCCGTTCCCGTTGCGGGCTCTGCAGGCCGTAACGAGGATCGGACCATGGACAGACCCACAGCCGAATCGCTGTTCGGCGCTCGTTGGCCGGCCTCATCCCTTGCGACGACCGCGGCGCTGCGCGATGCCGGCATCACCGACCGACTCCTGGCGCACGGTGTGCGGCTCGGAGTGGTCCTGCGTCTGCGGCGCGGCGTCTACATGCCGAATCATCGGTGGGTTTCGCTGAAGCCCTGGGAGCGGGACCGCGTACGACTCGAAGCCCATATCGCGGGTACAGGCGGCAGCTCCGTGTACTGCCACAGCAGCGCTGCTATCCTCCACGGGCTGTCGGTGTGGAACCCGGGACCTGCCATCCACGTCGCCACCACGTACTCCGGAGCGCGTTCCAGTCGGTCACCCGATACCCAGACCCATCAGCTGGATCTCGCCCCGGAGGACATCGTCACAGCTCCCGGGAACGGAGCAGTGCGGCTGACTTCGATTGTGCGCACTCTGGTTGACTGCGCACGGTTCCTGCCCTTTGAGCAGGCTGTTGTTATCGGGGACAGTGCCCTCCACCAGAGGCTTGTCGGCCTCGAAGACCTGCGGGGAGCTGTTCTGGCTGCATCTCGCCGAGGCCGTCGGAGGGCGCTGGCCATCCTCGATGCACTCGAACCAGCAACGGAATCGGTGGGGGAGACCCGGGCCCGTCTGCTCATGGTCACGCTCGGCTTTGCCCGGCCGGTTGCCCAGCTGAGGCTCCGCACGGCCGAGGGCGAATACCGGGCAGACTTCGCCTGGCCAGAACTCATGGTCATCATCGAGTTCGACGGGGAGGGGAAGTACATGGACTACGCCCCCACGCCCGACGTCCTGCTTGCCGAGCGCCGCCGCGAGACGCTGCTCATGGAACAGGGCTGGATCTTCGTCCGGCTGCGTTGGGCAGACCTCGACCGACCTGATGAGGTTCGGCGTCGCCTCGCGGCAGCCATCGCCCGCGCCGCCCGTCGGTCAGCCTGAGGGCAGGTGCGCATCGACGGCTGCCCACAGACAAGTGCTGCCCCTGGCCGCTTCTCCTGAGCGAATTTACGCAGGAAAAGCGGCCAAGGGCAGCACTTGTGGGTGGGTCCTCCGCCGGGCGGGCCACCGGGGACAAGTGCCCCGCTGGCCCGCAAACCGGCCGGTCGTCCGGACAGGCCGGTCCTCCCGCCCGGCCTCAGAGGGTGCCGGTGGCGATCTTGAGCATGCGGCGCAGCGGCTCGGCGGCACCCCAGAGGAGCTGGTCGCCGACGGTGAAGGCGGAGATGTACTCCGGCCCCATCTCGAGCTTGCGGATGCGGCCCACGGGGATCTCGAGGGTGCCGGACGCCGCGACGGGCGTCAGCTGTTCCATCGAGGCCTGCTTCTCGTTGGGCACCACGCGGGCCCACTCGTTGTCGGCGTCGAGGAGCTTCTCGATCTCAGCCACGGAGAGGTCCTCGCGGAGCTTCAGCGTGAGCGCCTGCGAGTGCGAGCGCATGGCGCCGATCCGCACGCACAGCCCGTCCATGATGACCGGCTCGATCTCGGAGCCCGCCGCGGTGCCGAGGATCTTGTTCGTCTCGACCCCGGCCTTCCACTCCTCCTTGGACTGGCCGTTGCCGAGGTCGGCGTCGATCCACGGAATGAGGGACCCGGCCAGCGGCACGCCGAACTGCGTCGCGTCGACGCCGCCGCGCTGGGCCGCCAGGACCTTGCGGTCGATCTCGAGGATGGCCGACGCCGGGTCCGACAGCTCCGCGGCGACCTCGCCGTGGAGGGTGCCGAACTGCGTGAGGAGCTCGCGCATGTGCCGGGCGCCGCCGCCGGAGGCCGCCTGGTACGTCATGGACGTGCCCCACTCGACAAGGTTGTTGCGGAACAGGCCGCCGAGCCCCATGAGCATGCACGAGACAGTGCAGTTGCCGCCGACGAAGTCCTTGACCCCGGAGGCCAGTCCCTCGTCGATCACCTTCCGGTTGACCGGGTCGAGCACGATGATCGAGTCGTCGTTCATGCGCAGGGTGGACGCCGCATCGATCCACAGGCCGTCCCAGCCCGCGGCCCGCAGCTGCGGGTGGACCTGCTTCGTGTAGTCGCCGCCCTGGGCGGTCACGATGATGGGGAGCTTCTTCAGCGCCTCGATGTCGAACGCGTCCTGCAGGGCGCCGGCATCGCCCCCGGCAGAACCGGCGAAGGACGGGGCAGCGCCGCCCGCGTTGGAGGTCGAGAAGAACACCGGGTCGATCGAGGCGAAATCGCCCTCATCCTGCATGCGCTCCATGAGGACGGAGCCGACCATGCCGCGCCAGCCGACGAAGCCTACCGAAGAAGTCATGCCTTCCATTCTACGGGGGCCCGGCGGCCGGCGCCTGTGGGCTCCCTCACCCGGCAGCGCCGACGCACGACGCCGCGCGGGCGCCGCCGCGGGCGGCCCTAGCCTCGGCGGAACTCCACGATGCGGTAGGGGACCTCGGTCCGGGAGGTGAGCCACCCGCCATCGTCCGGCTGGACCGACGCGAGCCGCCACTCGCTGCCCAGCTGGGGCGCGAAGGTGTCGCCGTCCACGTCCAGGTCGAGGATGGTCACCACGGCCACGTCGGCCTGCGGCATCGCCTCGGCAAAGATCTCCCCGCCGCCGATCACCCACACCAGCTCGCCGCCCTCGCTGCGGCGCGCCGTCTCGAGCGCCTCGTCGAGGGAATGCACGACGACGGCGCCCTCCGCCTCCCAGCCCGGCTGGCGGGTGACGACGATGTTCGTCCTGCCGGTGAACGGCCGGAAGCGCCCCGGGATCGAGTCCCACGTGCGCCGGCCCATGACCACCGGGTGGCCCGTCGTGGTCGAGGCGAAGTGCTTCATGTCCTCGGGCACGTGCCACGGCATGGTGCCGTCCCGGCCGATGACGCCGCCCTCCTGCGTCTGCGCCCAGATCAGGCCGATCTCGCGCGGATCACTGCTCATACGGCGATGGGCGCCTTGATCGTTGGGTGAGGTTCGTAGTCGCAGAGCTCAAAGTCTTCGAAAGTGTATTCGAAGATGGATCGAGGCGTATTGAGGATTGCCAAGTGGGGGGCCTCGCGAGGCTCTCGGCAGAGCTGCTGGTCCACTTGCTCCAGATGGTTCTCGTAGATGTGGCAGTCCCCACCTGTCCAGACGAACTCTCCCACATCCATCCCGAGCTGATCGGCGACCATGTGCGTCAGGAGCGCGTAGGAGGCGATGTTGAAGGGCACGCCGAGGAACATGTCCGCGCTGCGCTGATACAGCTGGCACGAGAGTTTCGACAGACCGTCGTCCTGCGGCTCGACGTAGAACTGGAACAGCGCGTGGCATGGTGGCAGCGCCATCTTCGAGATTTCGGCCACGTTCCACGCGGAGACGATATGTCTGCGGGAATCTGGGTTGGTGCGCAGCGACTCGATGACTGCGGCGATCTGGTCGATGTGCTCCCCGTCCGGCGTGGGCCACGAGCGCCACTGGACACCGTACACGGGGCCCAGCTCGCCGGCGTCGTCCGCCCATTCGTCCCAGATTGTGACGCCCTGTTCTTGGAGCCAGCGCACGTTCGAGTCGCCTCGCAGGAACCAGAGCAGCTCGAGGGCCACGGACTTGAAGTGCACGCGCTTCGTGGTCACGAGGGGGAAGCCCTCGGCCAGGTCGAAGCGGATCTGGCGGCCGAATACGCTCCGAGTTCCGGTTCCGGTTCGATCTTTTTTGCGAGTACCGTTCGCTCTCACGTCCTCTAGTAGAAGCTCGTAAGCGGAGGACACACGCGTTGCCGTCTGCATGTATCCACCGTAACGGTAAGGGGGGTTGGATTCGCGCATTGTAATAGTGAAATGTGATCGGATTCGCTAGTCATCGAACGGCTTGACCTGCTCGAGCGCCACGACGCGCGGCCGCCCCTCGAGCGGCACGTGGAACACGATGACCTCCCCGGGGGCGAGGTACGGGTCCGACGCGGGGAGCAGGTCGTCTAGGCCCGGCTCGAGGTACTTCCTGAACTCGCCGAGCAGGGTCGGAAGCACCGGCCGATGCGAGCAGAGCACTGCGGGCCTGCGCTTGTCGAAGAGCCGGCCCACGACGTCGGCCGCCTTGTGCGGCTTGCGGGAGTGGCGGTGCTCCGTGAGGTGGTCGACGAGGCGGACCTTGACCTTGACGCCGGAGGAGCGGACGTAGGGGAGGACCGTGTCCACGCAGCGGCGCCAGGGGCTCGTGACCACGCGGGTCGGTTTCCACACCTGCAGGAGCCTCGCGACTGCCTGGGCCTGGCGGACCCCCGTCGCTGCCAGGGTGCGGTCGCCCTCGGCCTTCGTCCACGAACTGCGCGGCTTGGCCTTGGCATGGCGCAGGAGGATCAGCGGGCGCGTCGCGAGCGCGCTGTCCCGCTCCGCGGCGACGAGGGCCTCGAGCGGGGCGACGTCGGTGCGGTTCGACAGGAGCACCTCGGCCTCGTCCGGGGTGCACCAGTGGACCTGGTCCACCTCGTCGCCGTCCGGCACAACACGCTGGGAGGCGTCGACGTGCATGGCCCAGTAGCGCACCGACTTGAGGCCGGCCGCCACGCGGTAGTGGCTGACGCCGAGCGGCACCCCCAGCGGAGCGTCGAGCCCGATCTCCTCCCGGATCTCCCGGGACGCGCACTCGTGGAGCGTCTCGCCCGGGTCGAGCTTGCCCTTGGGCCAGGACCAGTCGTCGTAGCGGGGACGGTGGATGAGCAGCACCTCGAGGCGGTCGCCCGCCCTCCGCCAGGGGATGGCCCCGGCGGCCCTGACGGCGACGTCCTCTCCCGGATGCGCGGTCTGGTCGTCGACGGGGGTGTCAGTCATCACCGCAGGCTCATGGCTCGCTGCCGGGCCCGCGAGGCCAGGAGCCAGGACTGCACGTCCTCGAGCGGGCGCCCTTCGGCGTCGAGGTGGTGGCGGGTCCAGTGCCCTTCGCGGTCCAGGTGCCACGAGGACGTCCGGTCGTCGAGGTAGCGGTCGAGGAGCGCGATGAGCTCCGCGATGTCGTCGCGGTTCCGCAGCTGGACGAGCGCCTCGACGCGGCGGTCGAGGTTGCGGTGCATCATGTCCGCGGAGCCGATGTAGACGACCGGGTTGCCGCCGTTGGCGAACGCGAAGACCCGCGAGTGCTCGAGGAACCGGCCCAGGATCGAGCGGACCGTGATGTTCTCGCTCAGGCCCGGGACCCCGGGCCGCAGGGCGCAGATGCCGCGGACGATGACGTCCACCTGCACGCCAGCCTGCGAGGCACGGTAGAGGGCATCGACGATGGCCTCGTCGACCATCGAGTTGACCTTGATGACCACCCGGGAGCGCAGCCCGGCACGCGCGTTGCGGATCTCCGTCTCGATGCGGTCGATGAGGCCGGACCGGACCGAGCGGGGGGCCACGAGCAGCCGCTTGAACGTGGACTTCGGCGCGTAGCCCGAGAGCTGGTTGAACAGCTTGGAGAGGTCCTCGCCGACCTGCTCGTCGCACGTGAGCAGGCCGAGGTCCTCGTAGTACCTGGCCGTGCGCGGGTGGTAGTTGCCCGTGCCGATGTGGCAGTACCGCCGCAGGCCGTCGTTCTCCTGGCGGACCACGAGGGAGAGCTTGCAGTGCGTCTTGAGGCCCACGATCCCGTAGACCACGTGCACGCCGGCCTGCTCGAGCTTGCGCGCCCACGAGATGTTGGCCTGCTCGTCGAAGCGGGCCTTGATCTCCACGAGCGCGAGGACCTGCTTGCCGGCCTCGGCCGCATCGATGAGCGCGTCCACGATCGGCGAGTCGCCCGAGGTCCGGTACAGGGTCTGCTTGATCGCCTGGACCTTGGGGTCCGCCGCCGCCTGCTCGAGGAAGGCCTGGACCGAGGTGGAGAACGAGTCGTACGGGTGGTGCAGGAGGATGTCGCGGCGGCGCATCGCGGCGAAGACGTTCGCGGCCTTCGCCGTCTCCGACTCGTTGAGGAAGCGCGACGTGTGGGCGAGCTGCTTCGGGTAGTGCAGGTCGGCGCGGTCGATGCCCGCGATGACGCTGAGGCCGCGCAGGTCCAGCGGCGTGGGCAGCTGGTACACCTCGCTCTCCTCGACGCCGAGCTCCCGGACCAGCAGGGCCAGGATGTTCGGGTTGATGTCGTCCGTCACCTCGAGGCGGACCGGCGGCCCGAAGCGCCGGCGCAGGAGCTCCTTCTCGAGGGCCTGCAGGAGGTTCTCGGCGTCGTCCTCCTCGACTTCGAGGTCCTCGTTGCGGGTGACCCGGAACGTGTGGTGCTCGAGGACCTCCATGCCCGGGAAGAGCTGGTCGAGGTGCACCGAGATGAGCTCCTCGAGGGCGATGAAGCGGGCCGTCCTGCCCGCGACGGCGCCCGCGCGGGGCCCGTCGATCGAGATCAGGCGGGGGAGCTGGTCGGGGACCTTGAGGCGGGCGAAGAGCTCCTTCTCGCTGACCGGGTTCCGCACCACGACCGCGAGGTTGAGCGAGAGGCCGGAGATGTACGGGAACGGGTGGGCGGGATCGACCGCGAGCGGGGTCAGGATGGGGAAGACCTGCTCGGAGAACATCCCGCGAAGCCGGGCATGCTCCTCGTGGGTGAGGTCGTCCCAGTGGACGATGTGGATGTTCTCCTTGGCGAGGGCGGGGCGGATCTGGTCCGCGAACACGCGTGCATGCCGCTCCTGCAGGCGGTGCGCTTCCTCGGAGATCTGCTCGAGGACCTCGATGGGGCTCAGGCCAGCCGCCGAGGGCACGGCGATCCCGGTCGCGATCCGCCGCTTGAGCCCTGCGACGCGGACCATGAAGAACTCGTCGAGGTTGGAGGCGAAGATCGAGAGGAAGGTGACACGCTCGAGGAGGTAGAGGTCCGGGTCCTCGGCAAGCTCGAGGACGCGGGCGTTGAACGCGAGCCAGCTGAGCTCCCGGTCGAGGAAGCGGTCGGGGCCCACATCGCCTTCGGGGACCTGCTGGGGGGCGAACTCGGGGATGTCGATGCGGTCCTGCGTCGCCCGCGCCGCGGGCACCTCCGACGACCCGAACACGGGCACAGCGCGGGGTGCGACGGCCGCGGTGGGCGCGGCGGCGCCGTCGTGCGCGGACAGCGTCGAGGGGATGGGGTCAGTCTGCGGCTCCGTTGCTGCACTGCTCTGGTTCTGGGCGGCTTCAGTCATGGTTCCTCCGCAGGAGCTTGGTGTGTCGGGTCAACACTACTAGGGCGCCGCCGCAGGGGCGCGGGCTAGGCGAGGGAGTAGAGGACGTCCCGGTCCCAGAGCGTGAACCCGAGGCGCCGGTACATGGCGACCGCCGGCAGATTGTCCGCGTCGGTGTACAGCATGATCGTCGCCAGCCCGAGCGAGTGGAGGTAGTCGATCCCGTGCAGCGTCAGTGCCCGCCCCAGCCCGCGCCCCTGCGCCTCCGGCACGACGCCGACGACGTACACCTCGCCGAGGGCGCGGTGCTCGCCGTGCGCGGGGTGCACCTTGGTCCAGTGGAATCCGAGGATGCCGCCGTCGTCGTCGACCGCGAGGAAGAAGCCGCGCGGATCGAACCAGTCCTCCGCCATGCGCGCCTCGAGGTCGCTGCGGCGGAGGGAGCCCTGCTCCGGATGGTGGGAGAACGCGGCCCGGTTCGTGGCCAGCCAGGCGTCCTCGTCGCGGCCGGGCTCGAACGTGCGGATGTGGACGCCCTCGGGGAGGGGCTCTGCGGTCTCGTGGGGGTGGCGGACGAGGACCATCTTCCACAGCTGGCGCTCGGGCACGAACCCGTAGTGCGTGGCGAGCTCCGCCGCGGCCTCGTGGTTGCCGTGGGACCAGGCCTTCAGCCCCTTCAGGCCGGTGGCGCCGCGCAGCTCCTTGATGGCCTCCACGAGCCTCATGCCCACACCCTGGTTGCGGTAGTTCGGGTGCACGGCCAGCTCCGCGACGCCCGCGCCGTCCTCGCCGAACGCAATCGCGGCGAGGCCCGCGAGGTCCTCGGGCGCCGAAGAGCCCGACGTGTCGTCGAGGGCGTGGACGGCGACCGTCACGATCTCCTCGGACCGGGTGTCGGGCGACTTCATCAGCACGGTGGTCTGCTCGGAGAGGGAGGGGTTGCCGTCGGACTCCTCGGCGGCCTCCAGCAGGGCCTGGATCTCGGCCCAGAGAGCCTGCGGGACGCGGCCTTCGACAACGGTGACGGGCCAATCCTGCGGGTATGCGCTGGTCATGTAGGCAAGGCTAGCGAAAAGGCCGCCGATTGGGGTGTTTCGCACGACGGCGCCCGGCTGGCGCGTGTTTTGACGCCGCGGGCCGCCTCGGGTACTGTCAATGTCCTGTCGCCGGGCGCACCGGCGGCCGAGGGGGATCCACCAGTGGGGTGGCTTTGATACGTTCGACCCGTATGTCCTCCACCCTTCCCGAGGGCCCCGCACCCACCGTGCGGGGCCCTCGGCGCGTCCGCGCGGCCCCCACGTTCGTCTCGGGTACGCGAAACGCGCCCCCAGGGCGTTTCGGGTACGCGAAACGCGGTCCTAAGTCGGTTTCGGGTACGCGAAATAAGGCCTCGCTGGGTCTCGGGTGCGGCGCGCACGACGCCGGGTGCGCACCGAGCGTGAGCCGGCTCGCCGCCGTCGTGCGCCAGCCGAGCGTGGGCCAGGCCCGGCGCGTACCTGAGACGCCCAGCGGCGCGAGTTGGCGTACCTGAGACGCCCAGCGGCGCGAGTTGGCGTACCTGAGACGTTCAGCGGCGGGAGTTGGCGTACCCGAAACGCTGCGGGGGCGGCGGCGGTGCGGGTCAGGCCTCGCTCAGCTCGTCCTCGTTGAGGCGCGTGAGCGTGAGCCGGTAGCCGACGTTGCGGACGGTGCCGATGAGCCCCTCGTGGTCGGGCCCCAGCTTCGCCCGGAGCCGCCGCACGTGCACGTCGACGGTGCGGGTGCCGCCATAGTAGTCGTAGCCCCACACCTCGGTGAGCAGCTGCTGGCGGGTGAAGACCCGGCCGGGGTGCTGCGCGAGGTACTTCAGGAGCTCGAACTCCTTGAACGTCAGGTTCAGGGCCTCCCCGTTGACCTTCGCCGTGTAGCTCGCCTCGTCGATCACGACGCCGGCCGCGCGGATCTCGGTCTCCGGCTCCTCGGCGGCGGACGTCTTCGAGATGGCGAGCCGGACGCGGGCCTCGACCTCGGCCGGCCCGGCTGAATCCAGGATGATGTCGTCCACGGTCCAGGCGGAGGACACCGCTGCCATCCCGCCCTCGGTCAGGATGAGGATGAGCGGCGCGCCGAGCCCGGTCGCACGCAGGAGCTGGGTGAGCGAGCGCGAGCCGACCAGGTCCTTGCGCGCATCGAGGAAGATGACGTCGGCGGGATCGGCGTCGAGCAACGCGGTCGGTTCAGCCGGGAGGATGTGGACCCGATGGTTCAGCAGCTCGAGGGCCGGGAGGATGTCCACTGACGAGCCGTTGGCGTTCGTCAGAAGCAGGATGTGCGACATGGTTCCTCCCGAGGATCTGGCTGCACGGCGTCGGGCAGGGGTACCTTTGACGCCGATTATAGGCGCGGCCCGGCCCGGACCCGCCGAATGCAAGTCACACACCGGTGCCATGGTGAGGCAGGATGGCAGGGTGATGAGCGCACAGACGGGAACAGCGCGGCCCGCGGCCGCGACCGGCCGGGAGGCGCAGGCGGGGGCGGTGCGGTGAAGTCCTGGGTGAGGTCCGTCGCGGGAGGTTCGATCGCGATCGCCGGCACGGCGCTCGCGGTCGGGTCGAGCTTGGGCGGCCCCGTCGTGCAGCTCGCCGGGGTCGCGGCCGTGGCCGTGGCCGTCGGGTTCGGCTGGCCCCACTTCCTCGGGATTCCGGCCCGCAAGACCAACGGCGCCGTCATCGCCCTGGCCGGCGTGGCGTCGGCGGCGGCGGTCACCTTCACGCCGGGACCCGAGCTCCTCTCCTGGACGCCCCTCGCCACCGCGGTCGGGGTCATGGCGGTCGTCGTCGTACAGCTCCTCCGCGGCACGGGCCAGAGCCACCGGCTCGAGTCCGCATTCGGCGCGAGCGCGGGCGTCCTGCTGTGCTGCCTCGGGGCCGGGTGGATCGGCACGGCTCGGCTCACCGGTGCGGGCTCCATGCTCCTCGTCGCCGGGATCAGCACGGTCGTGGCACTCCTCATCGGGATGATCCGCTGGCCGGACACGATCGTCGCCCCGCTCGCCATCGTGTTCGCGGGCCTCGCGGCGCCGCTCGCGGGCCTGGTCCTGACGGGGATCTCGGTGCTCCCGGCGACGATCGCCGGGGTCGTGATCGGTGCGGTTCTCGCCGCGTTCCGCAGGCTCAACAGCACGCGCAGCATCCGGCTGGCCCCGTTCGGCGTGGTCGCGCTCGGGCTCGCGCCCGCGTTCGCGGTGGGGTCGATCGCGTACTTCCTCGACCGGATGCTCGTCGTCTAGCACAGCGTCCCTCCCGCGGCCGGCACGGGGTCCGGTCGGCGGGTGCTGTGGCCAGCCTCACGGGCAGTGGGCCCCGCCCGAGGCGCTACGATGGGCCGTATGAGCGTTGTTGCCTTCGAGATCTTCTTCCTTGTCCTCCTCGCCGTCGCGGGTATCTCCATGGCCTGGTTCGCCGGGCTCGTCGTGTGGAAGCTGTTCAAGGGTCAGCGCTGACCCGTCGGCAGCGGCCGCGCTGCCGAAGGAAGACCGCACCGTAGCACCGAAGAAGGAGCCCAGTGCCCATCGAGATCCCGTCCGGCCTGACCCCCGAGCTTGTCCCGCTGTCGTGGCTCATCGGGGAGTGGGAAGGGCGGGGTCGTCTCGGTGCGGGCGAGGCCGGAGACGAGCACTTCGTCCAGCACGTCGTGTTCGCCCACAACGGCTTCCCCTACCTCCAGTACACCGCTGACAGCTGGCTCTCTGACGAGAACGGGAACCGGCTGCGGCCCCTGTCCACCGAGACGGGCTTCTGGCAGCTCGACAGGCCCCTGCAGGACGCCGACGGCGGCCCGGGCCTGACCCCCGCCGACATCGTCCCGGCCTACAAGTCCGCCGACGAGGTCGAGACCCTGCGGAACAGCCAGGACGGGTTCGACATCACCGTCACGATCCTGCATCCGGGCAGCATCGCCGAGCTCTACTACGGCCAGATCAAGGGCCCCCAGATCCAGCTCAGCACCGACGCCGTCCTGCGCGGCGCGCACGCCCGCGACTACAAGGCCGCGACCCGGATCTTCGGCCTCGTCAACGGCGACCTGTTCTGGCGCTGGGACGTCGCCGCGGGCGAGTCTCCGCTGGCCCCGCACGCGTCGGCGATCCTGCACCGGACCTCCTCGCCGTCCGCCGCGCAGCCGCCCACCGAGTGACCTGCGGAGGGTGTGGAGTGAAATCGGCCCCCGAGGCGTTGGAACGGATATGACTTCTTCATCCCCCCTGCTCGCCCGTCCCGGTGCGGTCGAAGCCGGCGGCGCCGACGCGGGCGTCGCGGCGCACTACGGCGATCCGCTGCGGGAGCAGCGGGAACTCGCCGCAGGCCGCGCCGCCGTCGACCTCTCCCACCGCGGCATCGTCACCGTCTCCGGCCCGGACCGCCTCTCGTGGCTGACGACGCTCTCCTCCCAGCAGGTCGCGTCCCTGCCCCCGGGTGTGTCCAGTGAGCTGCTCCTCCTGAGCGTCCAGGGCCGCATCGAGTACGACGCGCGGATCGTCGACGACGGCGAGCGCGCGTGGCTCCTCGTCGAGGACGCCGAGGCCCCCGGCCTCGCGGCCTGGCTCACCTCGATGAAGTTCATGCTCCGCGTCGAGGTCGAGGACGCGACCGACGCGTGGGCCGTGCTGGCCGGCACTCGCCGCTTCGCCGCGCTCGACCCCTTCGGCCCCGGCGGCGCGCCGCTGACCTGGGCAGACCCCTGGCCGCACGTGGCCCCCGGCGGCTACTCCTACGCCGTGGTCGGCGAGGACCGCCATCCCGGCCTCGACCGCCCGTGGTTCGAGCACGTCGTCGAGCGTGCGCGGCTCCAGGACGCGGTCGCCGCGCTGGAGGCCGACGGCGTCGGGCTGGCCGGTGCCATGGCGTCCGAGGCGCTGCGCATCGCCGCATGGAGGCCGCGCTGGGGCCTCGAGACCGACGAGCGCACCATCCCCCACGAGCTCGACCTCCTCCGCACCGCCGTGCACCTGGCGAAGGGCTGCTACAAAGGCCAGGAGACGGTCGCGCGCGTGCACAACCTCGGCCACCCGCCGCGGCGGCTCACGATGCTCCAGCTCGACGGCTCCGGGCACACGCTCCCGGCCGTCGGCAGCCCCGTGTTCGCCTCGGCAGGCGGGGCGGCGAACGACGCCGGCGCGCGCCAGGTCGGGCAGGTCACCTCGGCCGCGCTGCACTACGAGATGGGGCCGATCGCCCTCGCCGTGCTCAAGAGGTCCGTGGACCCGGCAGCGACCCTCGTGGTGCGCGGCGAAGCGGAGGGCGAGGACTACGCGGCAGCCCAGGAACTCATCGTCGCCCCGGACGCCGGCCAGGTCGTCGGCCGGCCCACAGGACTCCTCAGGAGGAACGCATGAGCGAGAACAACCACGCCCCCGCGCCCGACGACGACGTCATCGCCCTCGCCAGCGGGCTCTTCGATGCAGCACGGGCCGGGGACGAGGCCACGCTGCGCGCGTACCTCGACGCCGGGGCGCCGGCGTCGCTCGCCAACCAGTCCGGCGACACGCTCGTGATGCTGGCCGCCTACCACGGCCACGCGGGCGCGGTCCGGCTGCTGGGGGAGCGGGGCGCCGACGTCGAGGCCGTGAACGACCGCGGCCAGACCCCGCTCGCGGGAGCGGTGTTCAAGGACTACGGGGACGTCGTGGACGCCCTGCTCGCCCTCGGCGCGAGCCCGGATGCGGGCACTCCGTCCGCGCGCCAGGCGGCCCACATGTTCGGCCGGTCCGACCTCCTCGACCGGTTCGGGACGGCCGGCTGACCGGTTCCCCGTCCTCCCCGGTCTGCCCTCGGGCCCGGGGCATGGGGAGTTCTCCCCGTCGGCTGGGGACGCGCCGGACAGGTGCGCTACCCTCGGGGGGTGCCGCTGCGCCTCTCGGGGAGGCCCGGCGGCTGACATCTCGCGGAACCGGGACCAGTGCGCCGTGCGCTGGCCGGCGCGACTGACGGGGGGACCGCTTTGCGACGAGCCGGGGGGCTGCGCCAGCACGCGCCGCGCATTGTGACTGCCATTGCGATGGCGTGCGTGGGGGCGGTCCTCGTCACCGCCGCGATCCTGTACCCGGGCTTCAGGTCCGTCTCCGCGGACCTCAACGACGGCGGCGTCTGGGTCACCAACGGCTCCATGAACATGGCAGGCCACCTCAACTTCTCCTCCAAGGTCCTCGACGGCGGCGTGGCCGCCCGCTCCAAGACCTTCGACGTCGTCCAGCAGGCACGCTCGGTGGCCGTCCAGGACAAGGGCGTCGCCACCCTGAGCCCCGTCGACTCGGCCGAGGTGCGCCTCAGCGGTGACCTCCCGTTCAGCGGCACCGGGACCGCGGCGTTCGGGAGCACGACGGCGGCGCTCGCCGACCCGGGCACGGGCCGTGTGTGGGCCCTCCCGCTCGAACGGCTCTCGGGGTTCAACCCCGAGTCGACGGAGCCCAGCGCGCAGGACGTCCCCGGCGCCGTCGCGACTGTCTCGTCCGAGAACGAGGTCGTCGCGGTCTCGCCGGCCCGCAGCGAGATCGTGCGCATCCCCGAGGGCCGCGAGGCCACGTTCACCACGGTCGACGGCCTGGCCCCCAACGCGAAGGTGCAGATCGCCACCGTGGGGAGCGACGCCGTCGTGCTCGATCCCGGCAGCGGGACGCTCCTGCTCCCCGGCGGGCAGAAGGTCCAGCGCGACGACTTCCGCAACGCGCAGCTGCAGCAGTCCGGGCCCGCGGCCGGAAGCGTCGCCGTCGCGACGGCGAAGGCCCTGGTGCTCATGCCGCTCGGCGGGGGTGCCGGCCGGCAGCTCGACGCCGCCCAGGGCCGGCCCGGCCTGCCAGCGCGCCCGGTCCAGCAGGGCGGCTGCGTCCACGCCGCGTGGTCCGGGACGGGCGTGTACGTGCGCGACTGCGGCGGCCAGACCGAGACCAAGGACATCCCCTCCGCCAAGCCGGACTCCGAGCTCGTGTTCCGGGTCAACCGCGACATCGTGGTGCTCAACGACGTCCGCGGGGGCAACGTGTGGCTCGTGACCGAGCAGATGCAGCTCGTGAACAACTGGCAGGAGATCGTCCCGCAGAAGCAGACCAAGGACGGGGACAAGGAGGACTCCGCCGAGATCATGCTCCAGAAGGAGCTGCCGGACCGGACCGAGGAGAACAGGCCCCCCACCGCCATGCCGGACGACTTCGGCGTGCGCCCGGGCCGGACCGTGATCCTCCCCATCCTGCTGAACGACACGGACCCCGACGGGGACGTCCTCACCGTTCGGCCCACGGGCACGGCGGCGCGGATCGGCCAGGTGCAGCCGATCTTCAACGGGGCTGCCCTGCAGATCGTTGTCAACGCCGGCGCCACGGGCAGCGACGCGTTCGAGTACGAGGTCGCCGACGGCCGCGGGGGCGCGGCCTCCGCCCGGGTCAACCTCACGGTGCGGGACGGGTCGTCGAATGCCGCGCCCCGCCAGCTGCGCGCGAACACGATCGCCGTCGAACAGGGCAGCACGGTCTCGCAGAACATCCTCGGGGACTTCGTCGACCCCGATGGCGACGAGCTCTTCCTCGCTGGCGCGAGCACCCCCGCCCCCGGGGACTCGGTCCGCTTCCAGGCCGACGGCACGGTCGTCTTCACGGACGGCGGCCTGGGCCTGGGCAAGAAGGAGATCCGCGTGCGCGTCTCCGACGGCCGCGACGTCACCGAGGCCACGATCTCCGCGGACGTCCGCGCAGTCGGGAGCCTGCCCCCGCAGACCACGCCGGACCACGTCCGCACCGGAGTCGGCGAGCCGATCGTGGTCTCCCCGCTCGCGAACGACATCGACCCCTCCGGCAAGGGCCTGCGGCTCCTGCGGGTGGAACCCGTCGCCGGGCTCGATATCGTCATGAACTCCGAGGACGGCACCTTCTCGGCCCAGGCGGCCGAGCCCAAGGTGTACTACGCCGTCTACCTCGCCTCGAACGGCTCCGCGACGGCGCAGGGCCTCGTGCGCATCGACGTCGAGGCGGCGAAGACCGACGGCGGCGCGCCCGTGGCCGTGCGCGACGTCGGGCTCCTGCCCACGGGCGGGAGCGTGCTCGTCGACCCGCTCGCGAACGACACCGACCCCGCGGGAGGCGTCCTCGTCGTGCAGTCGATCTCGCTGCCCTCCGACGCGCCCATCACGGTCTCCGTCATCAACCACGCGATCCTGAAGATCACGGACACCCGCGGCCTCAAGGAGCCCCTCTCGATCGGCTACGTCGTCTCCAACGGGGACAAGACGGCGAGCTCGACCGTGACCGTGACGCCCGTGCCGCAGCCGGCCAAGCTCGAGCCGCCCGTGGCGAAGGGCGACGAGGTGGTGGTCCGTGCGGGAGACACCGTGACGATCCCCGTCCTCGCCAACGACTCCCACCCCAACGGCGCCCCCATCACCCTCAGCCCGAAGCTCGTCGAGGTCCCGGACGCGGCCACGGGGCACCTCTTCGTGGACCAGGACACCCTGCGCTTCTCCGCCGGCCCGAACCCCGGGACCGTCTACGGCATCTACGAGGTCGTCGACCCCGCGGGCCAGAAGGACTCCGCGAAGGTCACGATCACCATCCGCGCGGACGACCCCGCCCAGAACGCCATGCCCGTGCCGAAGAACCTCACCGCCCGCGTCCTCGCCGGCCACACCGCGAAGGTCGCCGTGCCGCTGGACGGCGTGGACCCCGACGGCGACTCCGTCACCATCACCGGCATCGAGAAGCCGCCCGCCCTCGGCACCGCGATCGTCAAGGACGGGTACATCGAGTACAGTGCGGCGAACAACGCCTACGGCAAGGACACCTTCACGTACGTCGTGGAGGACCGCTACGGCGGCCGCGGCGTCGCGACGGTGCTCGTCGGCGTCGCCGCCACCCCGAACAGGAACCAGGCTCCGATCCCTGGGGACGACAAGGTCTCGGTCCGTCCCGGCCGACCGGTGTCCGTCGACGCCCTGGCCAACGACACCGATCCCGACGGCGACACGGTCCGCCTCGTCTCCGACGGCTTCGAGGTCCCGGACGGGGCGGCCGCACGGGCCGACCAGGGCCGCGTCGTCGTCACCGCCCCGGCCGTGCCCGGCACGGCTACGGTCCGCTACACGGTCGACGACGGGCGCGGCGGCCGCGCGATCGGCAGCATCATCGTCGACGTCAGCCCCGAGGCGGAGCTCAAGGCGCCGATCGCCCGGGACGACCGGGTCAACGCCATGGACGTCGCGGGCAGGACGACGTTCGCCGTGGACGTCCTGAAGAACGACGAGGACCCCGACGGCGTGGCAGGCGACCTCAGGGTCGAGGTCCCGGCCAGTGCAGCCGCGGCCGGGACCACCGTGAACGGGCGGACCGTGAACGTCGCGCTGGCCCAGCAGCCGCAGGCCATCCCGTACACCGTCACGGACGTGGACGGGCTCTCCTCGACGGCCATCATCTGGGTCCCCGGCCTGCGCGACCAGCGCCCGGTCCTGAAGACCCTGACTCCCGTCCACGCCAAGGCCGGCGAGCCGATCGAGCTGAAGCTCGGCGACTACGTCACGGTGCGTCCCGGCCGCGCGCCGCGGATCACGACCGAGGCTGGGGTCACCGCCATCGCCTCCGACGGGCAGCCGCTCGTGAAGGACGCCGGCACCCTCCGGTACGCGGCGCGCAAGGACTACGGCGGCCGGGCCTCGATCACCTTCGAGGTCACGGACGGCTCCGGCCCCGACGACCCCGAGGGCCTCAAGAGCGTCCTGACCATCCCGCTCGATGTCGAGCCGACCGCCGACAAGCCCAACACCGCGCCCACATTCGCGACGAGCGTGCTCGAGACGGCGCAGGGCGAGGAAGGGGCGCGGCTGGACCTCCGCGCTGCCACGACGGACCCCGACCCGGGCGACATGGACCGCATGTCCTTCCGCCTCACGGGCGGCGCGCCCGAAGGGGTGGACGTCAGCCTCGACGGCTCGGTCCTCGTCGCCAAGGCCGGGAGCGCCCAACGCGGCGCCGCGGGGCAGGTCGGCGTCGAGGTCGACGACGGCCGCGGCGGCAAGGTCTCCGGGGCCGTCGAGGTGCGCGTCGTCCGCTCGACGCGGCCGCTCGCCGTCGCCAATCCCGACGCGGTGCCTGAAGCGCAGGCCGGCAAGCCGGTCGACATCCCCGTACTCGCCAACGACGCCAACCCCTTCCCGGACAAGCCGCTGCGGCTCCTGAACGCCGCTGTCGGCTCCGGTGGGGGGAGCGCGCGGGTGGACGGCGACCGCGTCGTCGTGACCCCCGCCGCGGGCTTCCACGGCCAGCTCACTGGCTCCTACCGCATCCAGGACGCCACCGGGGACGGCGACCGCGAGGTGGAGGGGCAGTTCACGGTCACCGTCCGCGACAGGCCCGACGCGCCGAGCGCGCCCGTCGTCGACAGCATGTCGAGCCGTCAGGTGGTCCTCCACTGGGCTCCGCCGGCCAACAACGGCGCCGAGATCACCGGCTACAAGGTCGGCTTCGCCGGCGGGAGCCAGGACTGCCCGACCAACACGTGCACCATCGGCGGGCTGACGAACGGGACCCAGTACACGTTCACGGTCATCGCGGTCAACGCAGTCGGGCCCTCCGCGCCCGGCCCTGCTTCCGCCCCCGTGACTCCGGACGCCAAGCCCGCGGCCCCTGCGGCGCCCGTGCTGACGCGCGGAGACAGGACGATCTCGATGGCCTGGACGGCCCCCGCGAACGAGGGCACCCCGATCCAGAGCTACACCATCGAGCTGTCCTCGTCGCAGGGCCTCCAGCGGAAGACCGTCGGCCCGGTCACCCAGCTCACGTGGGACGGCCTGACCAACGGCGTCGAGTACCGGGCACGGATCCAGGCGAAGAACGGCGCGAAGGACCCGTCGGACTGGTCCGCGCTCTCGGCCGCCGCCAAGCCGGCCGGGCCACCGCTGGCGCCCGCGGCACCCCAGGCGGCCCGCACGACGTCGGCCGTCAACGGCGGCGCCGTCGACGTCACCTGGGCCTCGGAGCCGCTCAAGAGCAACGGCGAGCCGGTCACCGGATATGCCGTGAAGGTCTACCGGAACGGAGTGCTCGAGAAGACGACCGCGCAGACTGCGCAGACGTCCCTGCAGGTCACCGGCCTCGACAACTCGTCCAGCTACACGTTCTCCGTCGTGTCCTCGAACAAGGTGGGATCCTCGCCGGAGGGGGCACGGAGCAACGCGGTGACGCCCTACGGCCGGCCCGGCGCCGTGACCACCTTGTCGGCGACGCCCTACGACACCACCGGCGACGGGCATCAGGTGAAGCTCGCCTTCACCGCGCCGGCCGACAACGGCGACGCGATCTCCGGCTACCAGTACGCCGTCAACGGCGGCGGCTGGCAGAACCTGGCCGCGAGCCGGGTGGTCGGGGGCCTGGCGAACGGGACGAACTACTCGTTCATGGTGCGCGCCGTGAACTCGGCGGGTCCGGGCCCGAACGGCAACAGCGACGCAGCCAACCCCTACGGCCGGCCGCAGACGCCTGTCGCCAGCGCCGCCCAGAACGGCATCCGGGTCAACATGACGTGGAACACCGGCGGCTACGACAACGGGCGGCCCACGAACGTGACGGTGACGATCGACGGCGGCCAGGTCGCCAACGACGGCGCCGCGACCGTGGGCAGCGGGCCGGACGAGGCGCACTCGATCACGGTCAGGGCCTGTGTGCAGGGGGAGCCCACGAACTGCTCCACGAAGTCGGACTCGGCCCGCACGGCGTCGCCCTCGGCGACGCTGGCTCAGGGCCCACGGGCCAACGACCCCCAGTGCACGTCCAATGCGTGCTGGTACTTCGACGTCACGGGCCGGAACTTCCACCCCAACACGAGGGTGCACGTGCAGTGCTACATCGACTCCGCGCCCAACCCGCACGTCTTCGCCGAGTACTGGGACACCACGGACGGCAACGGCTACTTCCGCAACAACCAGTACTGCTTCCTGGGCAAGGACTCGATCAACCCATGGTCCAACGGCTGGGCAGTGGTCGACGACGGCAAGGGCGGGCGCGCGAGGACCAACAACAACACGTGGTAGCTGTGGTTCTCGCCACGGGCGAACTCTTGAGGACACACACTGTCCTGAAGAAGTGAGACCCTTGTCCGGTGGAAAACGTCGAACGGCCGTGGGCCGCCCTCTGGTCCCTCGTCATCGGGTTCTTCATGATCCTCATCGACACGACCATCGTGTCGGTGGCGAACCCCGCGATCATGCGGGCGCTCGGGGCGGACATCAACGCGGTCATCTGGGTCACGAGCGCCTACCTGCTCGCGTACGCCGTGCCGCTGCTCATCACCGGCCGCCTCGGGGACCGGTTCGGCCCGAAGAACATGTACCTGGGCGGGCTCGTGGTCTTCACCCTCGCCTCGCTGTGGTGCGGCCTCTCGGGGAGCGTGGGCTCGCTCATCGCTGCCCGCGTGGTGCAGGGGCTCGGCGCGTCGCTCATGACGCCCCAGACCATGGCCGTCATCACGCGCATCTTCCCGCCGGAGCGCCGGGGCTCCGCGATGGCGATCTGGGGCTCGACGGCGGGCGTCGCGATGCTTGTCGGCCCGATCCTGGGCGGCCTCCTCGTGGACGGGGCCGGCTGGGAGTGGGTGTTCTTCATCAACGTCCCGGTCGGCGTCGTCGGCTTCCTCCTCGCGGCGCGGCTCGTCCCGCGCCTGGCGACCCACGCGCACCGCTTCGACTGGCTCGGCGTCGTGCTGAGCGGCGTCGGCATGTTCCTGCTCGTCTTCGGCATCCAGGAGGGCCAGACCTACTCGTGGGGCGCGATCTCCGGGCCGCTCACGGTCTGGGAGCTGATCGTCGCCGGCGTGGTTGTCATGGCGCTCTTCGTCGTGTGGCAGTGGCGCAACCGGGCGGAGCCGCTCGTGCCGCTTGGCCTGTTCAGGGACCGCAACTTCACCCTCGCGAACGTCGGCATCACGACGGTGGGCTTCGCTGTGACGTCGTTCGGGCTGCCGACGATCTTCTACTACCAGCTGGTGCGCGGCATGACGCCGACCCAGTCGGCCCTCATGATGATCCCGCTGGCGGTGCTGTCCGGAGCGCTGGCACCCGTCGGGGGCAAGCTCGTGGACCGCGGGTACGCGAAGATCATGAACATCGGCGGGATGCTGGTCTTCGCGTTCGGACTCGTGCTCTACGCCGTCCTCCTGACCCCGGACATGCCGATCTGGGCTCTGCTCATCCCGAGCGCGGTCGTCGGCCTCGCGAACGCGGGGCTGTGGGGACCGCTCGCGACCCTCGCCACGCGCAGCCTCCCGCCGCAGTTGGCCGGCGCGGGTTCCGGGATCTACAACACGACCCGCCAGATCGGGGCAGTCCTCGGGTCCGCGGCGATCGCGGCCCTCATCCAGGCGCGCCTTGCGGCCGAGATGCCCGGCGGCGGCCAGTCCGGCCCGGCCGGTGATTTCGCCGGGGCGGCGCTGCCGCCCATGCTGCATGCGCCCTTCTCGGCGGCGATGGGCCAGTCGGTGCTCCTGCCGGCAGCGGTGGTGCTCGTCGGGTTCGCCGTCGCGTTCTTCTTCGTCAAGGTGCCCGCAGCGCCGAAGCCGGCTTCGGCGCCGAAGCAGCCCGCCCCGCGCTGACGCCACGCCGCCGAGGTCACCTCGTCTGCGCCCGAGGTCACCCCGTCTGTGCCCGAGGTCACCGGATGTGGCGCCGAGGTCACCCTTACTGGGCTCGAGATCGCTCCACGAGGGGTGATCTCGGCGCCAGTGGGGGTGACCTCGGCGGGTCAGGGGGTGCGGGGTCCGAGCCGGACCGAGGCCAGCTGGCCCGCAGGGGCGATGCCGAGCGAATCGACGAGGCGAAGCGCCGCCGTCGTGTGCGACGGCACCGCCACTTGGACCACGAGGCCGTCGGCGAGGGCCTCGTGCGCCGCGATCGAGGCGACGAGCCGCCCCAACCCGCGCCCCCGGTAGGCCGGTGCCACGAGCACGGACAGGTCGGCCAGAAGCCCACCCTCCTCGCCGTACGCGGCACAGGCCGCCGGGCCATCGGGGAGCATCAGCGTGAAACGGTGCTCCCGCCGGGTGAGGCCCGCGGAGCTCACGTCGTCGGGAGGGCACCGCATCTCCAGCTCGATCGCCTCGGGTGCCCCCCGGGAGACCTCCGGCTCGACGTCGGGCTGCTCGAGCGGGAGATCGTCCGCGAAGCCCAGGACGGCGGTCCGCAGCCCGTGGGCCCCGTGCCCGGCGAGCCGCAGGAGCGCGCTGCCGGATACGAGGTCTTCCGGCGGCCACTCGGCGGCCGCCTCCACGAGTTCCGTCGGCCCGGCGATGGCCAGCTGCCCGAAGAGCACGACGGCGACCAGCTCCTCGGCGTCGTCGCGGCACCCGAGCAGCCGCGCGCCGTCGTCCGCGAAGGCCAGGTCGGGGAGACCCAGCCGGCGCGCCCAGACGAGCCGCACGATGTCGCGGCTCCCCTGGTGGAATGTCTGTGCAGTGCCCACGTCTCAGCCGAAGAGGACGGCGGCCTCGTCGTAGCGGTGCTGGGGGACGGTCTTGAGGCGGCCGAGGGCGGCGTCGAAGCCGACGTGCACGATGTCGGTGCCGTCGAGGGAGACCATGGTGCCCCATCGGCCCTCGACGACGGAGTCGATCGCGGCCATGCCGAGCCGGGTGGCCAGGACGCGGTCGAACGCGGTGGGGACGCCGCCGCGCTGGATGTGGCCGAGGATCGTCGCGCGGGTCTCGATGCCTGTGCGGGACTCGATCTCGGGGGCCAGCTGCTCGGCGATGCCGCCCAGTCGCGGCCGGCCGAAGGTGTCCAGGCCGCGCTCGGAGTGCGGGGCGCTCATGCCCTCGAGGACGAAGCCCTCGGCGACGACGACCAGCGGGGCGCGTCCGCGTTCGTGGGCCAGACGCACCCACGTGGCGACCTGGTCCATGGTGACCCGCTGCTCGGGGATGAGGATCGCGTGGGCGCCGGAGGCCATGCCGGCGTGGAGGGCGATCCAGCCGACGTGGCGGCCCATGACCTCGGCGATCATGCAGCGGTGGTGGGACTCGCCGGTGGTGCGGAGCCGGTCGATCGCCTCGGTCGCGATCTCCACGGCGGTGTCGAAGCCGAAGGTGTAGTCGGTGGCGTCGAGGTCGTTGTCCACGGTCTTGGGGACGCCGACGATCTTCAGCCCGGCGTCGGTGAGCCTCTTCGCAGCGGCGAGCGTGCCCTCGCCGCCGATCGCGATCATGGCGTCGATGCCGAGCCGGTCCATGTGGCCCTTGATGACCTCGGGGCCGCCGCCGTTCTCGAACGGGTTGGTGCGGGAGGTGCCCAGGATCGTGCCGCCCTGCTTGGCGATGCCGCGGACGCTCGTGCGGGGGAGGTCGACGATGTCGCCCTCGACGACGCCGCGCCACCCGTCGCGGTACCCCACGAACTCCTGCCCGTGGACGGCGATGCCCTTGAGCACGGCTCCGCGGATGACTGCGTTGAGGCCGGGGCAGTCGCCGCCGGAGGTGAGGATGCCGATCTTCATGCAGGGCCTTTCCGTGGTGGGTACGGCCAGCCCCGCAGGTGCGAGGGCCGCCGTGCTTGCTCGAGGCGCCCCGTTGAGCCCACGGCGATTGTATCGGCGGCCTCTTCGTGATGCACACCACAGCCGAGGCCGGGTGTCACGGTTCCGCGCGTTCCTCCGGTGTTCCGGCGCCGGCCGGTCCGCGGCGGCCTCGGGCGGCCGCGACCGCGCCGCCCACCACGAGCCCCAGGCCCCCGACGAGGAGCAGGACGACCGCGACCATCCCTGGGTCGACGGCGAACCACCCGAGGCGTCCCGCCACGATCAGCGCCGCGAGGGCGACGACGACGGCGCCCCAGATGACCGTCCCCAGGCTCGGTCCCTGCCGGTATTCACGCTCGGTGCTGGGCTGCGTGCTCATCTCACCGCTCCTGTTGGATCTCGATGCTGCTCATGGTCGCGTGCACGCGCACGACGAGGGCGGAGCCTGCCAGGTCGGCGTTGTACGTCTCGGAGTCCTTGGCCGTGATGCCCGAGAGGGACTTGGACCCGAAGTTCACGGTGCTCAGGACGGAATCCGCCTCCACCCGCACGGGAACATCCTTGGGGACCGTGATCTTGAGGCTGCTCATCGTCGCGTCCACCGGAACCACCGCATCGGAGGCGAGGGGGCCGGCGGTGTCCAGTGCCCGCAGGTCGAGCTGCCCCGAGGCGCCCGTGAGCGAGTAGCCGGCGGTCGCCTGGGCTACTGTGCTGGGCGAGAGGTCCACCGCCCCGGGTGTCTGGCTCAGCTGGTAGGCGGGCTGCGTGATCGCGGCTCCCGCCAGGGCTACGACGGCGAAGAAGGAGAGGATGCCGCTGGAGCGCCCACGCAGCCCGGCGACGATGATGCCGATGCCCACCACCGCGGCCGCGACGGCCCAGATGGCGCCTGAGGCCGGGTCGACGAGTGGGTTCCCCGCGAGCTGGAAGGCGAGCAGCACCGCGGCGACGATGACCGCAAGCCCGACGACGACGGTCGCGTACGGTCCGCCGGGCCCGGGCCGGGAGGGGCGCACCACGGTCGGGGCCGGGGCGCCGGGCGCGTGCCCGGACGGTGCTGGCGCCGTTCCGTACGCCGGGCCGTATGGAACGGCCGAGGCGTAGAGCGGCGGCGGCACGGCGGTGTCGGGCGGCACGGTGGTGTCGGGCGGCACGGTGGTGTCGGGCGGCACGCTGCCCGGCCGCCGCGAGCGGGCGGAGCGGGCGATGCTGGTCACGATCAGGACGGCGACGGCCAGCCAGAAGACGCCCCACACGGCGCCCCAGACGGGCCCGCCACTGCCGGCCTCGTAGGCCAGGCCGGTCCGTGTCCCGCCCAGGCCGAGGACCGAGGCCACGAGGGCCCCCGTCATGCCCCCTGTCCAGTGGCCATGGATGGCCTGCTGGAGGTGGATGCGGCCGTCGGGCTCGGGAAGCAGGAGCCAGAGGACCCCGTAGACGAGGAGCCCGGCTCCGAGGAGGATCGACGCGACGACGAAGAGGCCCCGCACGAGGATCGGGTCCACGCCCCATCGATGGGCGAGCCCGCTCGCGACGCCGCCCGCCCAGCGGTCGGTCCCGCGCGAGATGCCCAGCGTGCGGACCCAGGTGAAGAAATCCGTGCCGGCGTGGCCGGTGGGCTGGATGGGAGCCCCCGGGGCTCCTTGGGCTGGATGGGTGCTCATGACTCGGTCCTTTCAGACACGACGCGGCGGGCTGGGCCGCTGATTCCAGTGTCCGGCCGGGCCACCGTCCCCTCTAGAGGCCTTGGGCCTCTGCCTGCGGCCAACGGCAGAGGCCCGGCCCCTCACGAGGGGCCGGGCCTCCAGGGCCGGGCTTTCAGCCGCGGTCAGGCGCAGCGTCGGTTCAGCTCATGCTGTCGGGCCTGTCCCGACGCCGGGCCCCGAGGATCCGCCCTTCCCGATGCTCCTGTTGTTCAGGAAGTCCTCCAGGATGATGCGGTCGTCCTGGCCGGGGATCAGGATCCACGCCACGAGGTAGGCGAGGAAGGCGGGCCCGGGGAGGAGGCACAGGAGCAGGAAGCCGATCCGGACGAACGCGACGTCCACGTTGGCCCTGGCCGCGAGGCCTCCGAGCACCCCTCCCAGCATCCGTCGCGGTCCGCGCTTCAGGCCGCTCGAGCGGATGGCGGCAAAGAATTTGTCCATGGTTCCTCCTGGTCTCTCACTCGGTCGCGTACGGGCTGGCGCCATGGGGACCACCCTCGGAAGGATGCTCGCCCGCGGGGGAGGCGCCGGCGTCGTCCGCCGTACCCCGCCTCCTGCGTGAGGCGAGCAGCCCGCCGATGACGAGCCCCAGCCCAGCCAGGAGGAGCACCCCTGCGGCCGCGAAGCCCGGGTCGACAGTCAGCCATCCCAGCCGGTTGGCCAGCATGAGCGCTCCCACTGCTATCACGACTGCCCCCCATACGATGGTTCCCACGGCGGGCCCCTGCTTCTCCATGGGGCCGGTCTGCACGCCGGCGGATGCGCCGCTCGCGCCGTAGTCGGTGCTCATGTCAGTTCTCCTTGGTGACCTTGACGTCGCTGAGGTTCGTGTCGAGGGCCAGGACGAGCGTTCCGCCCGGCCGGTCGGCGTTGTAGCTCTCCGAGCCCGACTGCCGCAGCCCCGCGATGCTCCTGCTGCCCAGCTCGACGCTGCTCAGGGTCGTGTCGGCGCGGACAGTGACGGGGACGTCCTTGGGGATCTCGATGGTGAGGTCGCTGAGGCTCACGTCGATCGGGACGGTCCTGTCCGAGGCGAGGGGGCCGGCGTCGTCGAGCGCGCTGAGGTCGATGCGGCCCTGCGCCGCGGTGACCTGGTAGCCGTGCTCGGCCTCGGTGACGGTCGACGGCGTGTAGGCGACCCGGGCCGGGCCGTCCGAGCGCCAGGGGAACCCGTCCGCGTGCAGGGCCCTCTCGATCCCCAGCGACAGGGCGGCGGAGACGAGGGCGATCACCGCAAAGAGCGACAGGATGCCAGCGGTGTGCCCACGGAGCCCGGCCACCAGGATGCCCGCGCCGATCACCACCGCGGCGGCGGCCCACATGGCGCCCCCGGAGACGGTCACGGCACCGGAGAGGGTCAGCGCGAGGAGGATGCCGGCCGCGAGCGCAGCGATCCCGACGACCACGGTGGCGAACCCGGCTCCCGGGCCGCGCCTGCGCGGCCGCGGGGGCAGCGGCGGGGGTGTGGGGACCGGCGCCCAGCCCCCTGCCTGCTCGCTTCCTGCCGGCGGCGCGTACGGGCCCGCGTACGACGGCGCGCTGGTCGCCTTGGCGTAGTAGGCGTCGCCCGGCTCGGGCAGCGAGGCCCCGGCGTAGTGCGCGGCGGGGGCGGCGGTGCTTCCCGGGACACCGCCGGGCGAGGCGCCCGCGGGCGGCACACTCCCCGGCGGCACAGCCCCGGGCACAGCATGCCGGCGTCGGCTTCCGCGCACGAGGCTGTAGACCGCGAACGCCACGACAGCGAGCCAGAACAGCCCCCAGAAGGCGCCGCCGAACCCGCGCTCGCCGAACCAGAACCCGGCCCTGGCGCCGCCGAGGCCGAGGATCGTGACGATCAGGCCGCCGGTCATGCCGCTGGTCCAGTGGCCGCGTCCCGCTTCCTGGAGGTGGATGCGCCCGTCGGGCTCGGGCAGGAACAGCCACAGGAGGCCGTAGGCGAGGACCCCGATGCCGAGGAAGATCGCGGCGACGATGAACAGGCCGCGGATGAGGATCGGGTCGACGCCCCAGCGGTGGGCGAGGCCACTCGCGACGCCGCCCACCCAGCGGTCCGAGCCGCGCACGACGCCGAGCCCGCGCACCCAGGTGAATAGATCCGTGCCGCTTTGGCGGGGTGGCTGGGAGGGGCGGCCCGCGGGCGGCGGGTAGGCGCCGGGCTGGGGGCCGGGGGCGTGTGGGCCCGGCTGGGCGCCAGCCGGCTGGGGGCCGGGGGCGGGGTCCGGATCAGGGTGAGGGGACTGGGATTCGGTGCTCATGCCTCAATCCTTCCGTTGTGCGCGCCGCCCTCCCATGGGGGCCTCCCCTGAGCGGACCCTGAGCGGACCCGGGGAAGCGGCTCGGAGCGTCCCTGAGGAGGCCGCAGCGTGCTTGGATGAATGCATGAGCACCGTGCCCGTCCGCCCAGCCCTGGTCAGGGGCGAGGACCGCGTGGTGGCAGGCGTCTGCTCCGGCCTCGCCCGCCATCTGGGCCTGCGCGTGGACCTGGTCCGCTGGGGCATGGTGGCGGCGGCCTTCCTCGGCGGAGCCGGGATCGTCCTGTACGCGTGGCTGTGGATCATGGTTCCCACGGCGGCGGAGGCCGCCCGTCGCGCAGCCCGCCGACCGGCGTCGCCCATCGCACCGGCGGTGGCGGCCGCCCCTCCGGCGGAGCCCGGGCCCGCGCGCCCCCGCCAGCTGCCCCGCTACACGCGGGAGATCCTGCTCGGGGTGGTGCTCGTGATCGGGGCCCTCGTGCTGGGCGGCCAGGTATTCGGCGTGGACGTCCCGGTCGACACGGTGGTCCCGATCGCGGCCATCCTCGGCGGCGTGGCGCTCGCGTGGATGCAGCTCGACGAGTCGCGCCGGCAGAGCCTCGTGCGCGGCGCAGGGGCCGAGCGCTGGACGGGCTGGCTGCGGCTCGGCGCTGGGCTGGCCCTGGTCGTCGCGGGCGTGGTGCTGGCTGTCTCCGGGGGGCAGTGGAGCGTCATCGGGACGGCGCTCGTCGCGTCGTTCGCGGTGATCGCGGGCGTGGCGCTCGTCCTGCTCCCGTGGGGGCTCAAGTTCTGGCGGGAGTACGGCGCCGAGCGCGCCGCCCGCGTGCGCGAGGAGGAGCGCGCCGAGATCGCCGCCCACCTGCACGACTCCGTCCTGCAGACCCTCGCCCTCATCCAGCGGCGCGCGGGGAGCGAGGCCGACGTCGTGCGGCTCGCCCGCGCCCAGGAGCGCGAGCTGCGCGAATGGCTGTACCGGGACGCCCGGACGTCGGGCGGGTCGTTCGAGGACCGCCTCACGGCGCTCGCCGCTGAGGTCGAGACGGCGGTGGGCGCGCCGATCGACGTCGTCGTGGTGGGCGTGGCGCCCGACGCCGCGGGGTCCGGCGAGCAGGGCAACGGTGCCTATGACGCGCTGCTGCAGGCCGCCCGCGAGGCGATGCTGAACGCGTCCCGGCACGGCGGCGGCGGTCCGGTGTCCGTGTACGCAGAGTCCCGCGGGGGCGCGGTGGAGGTGTTCGTGAGGGACCGAGGCCCCGGCTTCGACCTGGAGGCGGTGCCGGCCGACCGGCTCGGCGTCCGGGAGTCCATCATCGGCCGGATGCGCCGCCACGGGGGCGAGGCGACGATCGCGAGCGGCCCCGGCGGTACCGAGGTGCGGCTGCGGCTGCCAGGAACGGAGGAGACATGAGCGAGAACGCCGTGGGGGGAGTCCGCCCTGCGCCGGTGAGCGTGGTCATCGTGGACGACCACACGATCTTCCGGTCCGGCCTCAAGGCGGACCTCGGAGAGGCGGTCGAGGTGGTCGGCGAGGCGGGGACGGTCGAGCAGGCCGTCGAGGCGATCGAGCGGCTCCGGCCGCAGGTGGTCCTGCTCGACGTCCACCTCCCGGGCGGCCTGGGCGGGGGCGGGCGCGAGGTCCTCACCCGCTGCGCGCCGCTCCTCGGCGAGGTCCGCTTCCTGGCCCTGAGCGTCTCCGACGCCGCGGAGGACGTCGTTGCCGTCATCCGCGCGGGCGCCCGCGGCTACGTGACGAAGACGGCGTCGGGGCCGGAGATCACGGACGCGGTGCTGCGGGTGGCAGGCGGCGACGCCGTGTTCTCGCCGCGGCTCGCTGGCTTCGTCCTCGACGCCTTCGGCACGTCCGCCGTCGCGGACGACGACCTGGGGAAGCTCTCGGCCCGGGAGCTCGACGTCATGCGGCTCATCGCTCGGGGGTACTCCTACAAGGAGACCGCCAAGGAGCTCTTCATCTCGGTCAAGACGGTCGAGACGCACGTCTCCGCCGTGCTGCGCAAGCTCCAGCTGGCCAACCGCCACGAGCTCTCGCGCTGGGCCGCCGACCGCCGGATCTGGTGACCTCCCCCGTCCCCGCCGAGGTCACCCCGTGTGGGCGCGAGGTCACCCCGTGTGGGCGCGAGGTCACCCCGTGTGGGCGCGAGGTCACCTTCACGGGACGCACGACGTCGCGTGGCGGCCTGGGCGCCGAACTCACGTCAGGCGACCACTCGCCGTCGTGCGCCCGGAACAGCGTGGAGGAGGCCGGCTTGGACGAAGAGTGCCCGTGCCATCCATAAGTTGAGCAAACCGCCACTCATGGATGACACGGGCACTTCTGGTGCGGCCGGAGGTTCTTCTCCCGATCGGAGTGCCGGCACGCGGTGACTTCGGGCCCACACGGGGTGACTTCGGGCCCACACGGGGTGACCTCGGGCCCACAAGGGGTGACTTCGGCGGCTTGGGCGTGCCGCCCTGCCGCAGGCTACTTGGCGGTGCCGATGAGCTCCTGGATCCGGCCCACGCCCTCGGCGAGGTCGGCGTCGCCGAGCGCGTAGGAGAGGCGCACGAAGCCGCTCGGGCCGAAGGCCTCGCCGGGGACGATCGCCACCTCGACCTTGTCGAGGATGAGCGCCGCGAGCTCGGCCGAGGTGGCGGGGCGGACCCCGGCGATCTCCTTGCCCAGGAGGCCGCGGACATCCGGGTAGACGTAGAAGGCGCCCTTCGGCGTCGGGCAGTTGACGCCGTCGATCTCCGAGAGCATCTTCACCATGGTCTGGCGGCGGCGGTCGAAGGCCGCCTTCATCTCCTGGACCGCGTCCAGCGGTCCGGACACCGCGGCGAGAGCGGCCATCTGCGAGACGTTCGCGACGTTGCTCGTGGCATGGGACTGCAGGTTCGTGGCGGCCTTGATCACGTCGGCGGGCCCGACCATCCAGCCCACCCGCCAGCCGGTCATCGCGTACGTCTTGGCGACGCCGTTGAGGATCACGACCTTGTCGCCGAGCTCCGGGGCGGCGGTCGCGATCGAGGTGAACGGGACGCCGTCGTACGTGAGGTGCTCGTAGATCTCGTCCGTGACGACCCAGAGGCCCTTCGAGGCAGCCCACCGTCCGATCTCCGCCACCTGCTCCGGTGAGTACACGGCGCCCGTCGGGTTCGAGGGCGAGACGAAGAGGAGGATCTTGGTGCGCTCGGTCAGCGCGGCCTCGAGCTGGTCCACCGTGACGAGGTAGCCCTGCTCGGGTCCGGCGAAAACCTCCACGGGCACGCCGCCGGCGAGGCGGATGGCCTCCGGGTACGTGGTCCAGTACGGGGTGGGGAGGAGGACCTCGTCGCCCGGGTCGAGGAGCGTGGCGAACGTGTTGTAGACGGCCTGCTTGCCGCCGTTGGTCACGAGGACCTGGCTGGCGGCGGCCTCATACCCGGAGTCGCGGAGCGTCTTCGCGGCGATGGCCTCGCGGAGCTCGGGGAGGCCCGCGGCGGGGGAGTAGCGGTGGTACTTGGGCTGGCGAGCCGCCTCGATTGCGGCATCGACGATGTACTGGGGGGTCGGGAAGTCCGGCTCGCCCGCGCCGAAGCCGATCACCGGGCGCCCGGCCGCCTTGAGGGCCTTCGCCTTCGCGTCCACAGCAAGGGTGGCGGATTCGGCGATGGATCCGATGCGCTGGGAGATGCGGGCGGAGGTCATGGGGGCATCCTTTGTGAGCGGTGGCGGGGTCGCCCTCTACTCTAGGCGGTACCGGCCTCCCGCGCCGCGCGCGTGGCGAGGCGAGTTCGACGCCGGCCCGGAATATGCGTAGACTTGATCCTCGGCGCTGGAACTCCTGGGGCCACCTGCCTTCCGCGGACCGATGCGCGTCCGAGCCCGGAAGCTTGGTATGGTGGTCCACGGTGATTCCGCCGTCGAGGCGGTGAACCGCCATAGGGTAGTGGCGCAATTGGTAGCGCAGCGGTCTCCAAAACCGCAGGTTGCAGGTTCGAGTCCTGTCTACCCTGCGCAAGGAATAGCCCGGCTGGTCCGGGCTTTTCCAGCACCCACAGAACGGATCCGGCGGGGATGTCCTGCGGGCGATAAGGGAGTAAGCGAGGAATCGGTGACCGAAACAGCTGCGAGCAGCTCGGCGGGCCGCCCCAAGCAGGCCAGGAAGCTCGGCTTCTTCGGCCGCATTGCCCTCTTCCTCCGCCAGGTCATCGGCGAACTCCGCAAGGTCGTCACGCCGACGCGCCAGGAGCTGCTCAACTACACCCTGATGGTGCTGGGGTTCGTGGTCGTCATGATGGTCGTCGTCTCCGTCCTGGACTTCCTCTTCGGGATCGGCGTCGGCTGGGTCTTCGACGGGACGTCCCCCACCGACAGGTAGGCCGGGTCCGCAGACCGTGGCCCGGGTGCTGGAACGAGATCCGGCACCCCGGACCGGGGTGTGCGGATGACGCATTTAAGTCGCAGATGAGGAAAGCAGGAGACTAAGTGTCTGAGCACGAGCTCGAGGATCGCGGAACCGAGCACGAGGAGACGGCCTTCGAGCCGGCCTTCTCCGATGCCGCCGACTCCGCGGCTGCCCCTGCCGCCCCCGAGGACGAGGCCACCTTTGAGGACGAGGCCTCGGCTGAGGCCGAGACGGACGACGACGCTTCGGCTGAGGCCGAGACGGACGACGACGAGGCTGTCGCCACCGAGGCGTTCGGCGCCCCGGGCGTCCACATTGAGACCGAGGACGAGCTCGCCACCGAGGGCACCGACGAAGCCGAGGCCGATGAGGTCGAGGCTGACGAGGCCGAGGCCGAAGAGGCCTCCGAGCCGGAAGCGCCGGTTGACCCCGCTGAGGCCGCTGCCAAGGCTGCCGAGGAGTTCCGCGCCAAGCTGCGCCGCCAGCCGGGCGACTGGTACGTCATCCACTCGTACGCAGGCTACGAGAACCGCGTGAAGGCCAACCTCGAGACCCGCATCCAGACGCTGGACATGGAAGACTACATCTTCGAGATCCAGGTCCCGATGGAGGAAGTCGTCGAGATCAAGAACGCCCAGCGCAAGGTGGTCAACCGCGTGCGCATCCCGGGCTACGTGCTCGTGCGCATGGACCTCACCGACGCCTCGTGGGGCGCCGTGCGCCACACCCCGGGTGTGACCGGCTTCGTGGGCAACGCCCACAACCCGGTGCCGCTGACGCTCGACGAGGTCTTCTCGATGCTCGCGCCCGTGTTCGAGCAGGAGCAGGCTGCCGAGGCGAAGGCGGCGGGCAAGGCCGGCCAGCGGGTTCCCTCCGCGCCGGTCGCGGTCGACTTCGAGGTCGGCGAGTCCGTCATCGTCAAGGAGGGCCCCTTCGAGACCCTTCCCGCGACGATCTCGGAGATCAAGCCCGAGTCGCAGACCCTCGTGGTGCTCGTCTCGATCTTCGAGCGCGAGACCCCGGTCACCCTCGCGTTCAACCAGGTCTCGAAGATCTAGGGCCCCGCCCGCGCAGCCCAGCGTGGGGCAGGACAACTGAAGATTTCGCCCTGAGGCTGGACGCCTTTCCGGCCGCGGGGCGGCGGACTGCCTGGCCATGGCAGTCACCCCCGGTGCGGCGCTCCTGCTGCACCGGGAACCAGAAGAAGAGAAGGACCCTACATTGGCTCCCAAGAAGAAGGTCACCGGCCTCATCAAGCTGCAGATCCAGGCAGGCGCCGCCAACCCGGCCCCGCCGATCGGTCCCGCGCTTGGCCAGCACGGTGTCAACATCATGGAGTTCTGCAAGGCGTACAACGCCGCGACGGAATCCCAGCGTGGCAACGTCATCCCGGTCGAGATCACGGTCTACGAGGACCGCTCGTTCACGTTCATCACCAAGACCCCGCCGGCCGCTGAGCTGATCAAGAAGGCTGCGGGCGTCGGCAAGGGCTCGGCCACGCCGCACACGGTCAAGGTCGCCAAGCTCACCGACGCGCAGGTCGAGGAGATCGCCAAGACCAAGCTCGAGGACCTCAACGCGAACGACGTCGAGGCCGCGAAGAAGATCATCGCGGGCACGGCCCGCTCGATGGGCATCACCGTCGAGGGCTAGTCCCTCCTGACCGGGGTTTCGGCTCCGCTCAACCACCGGGGCGATTGCCCCACCTGAGAAGTCCGTGGCAGGGCCTAGCGCGGCCCACAACGACCACACCTGCACAAGGAGATCAAGAGCAGCATGGCAAAGCGCAGCAAGGCATACGAGGCAGCAGCCGCCAAGATTGAGGCCGGCAAGCTGTACAGCCCGGCCGAGGGCGTCGCCCTCGCCAAGGAGATCAGCTCCTCGAAGGCGGACGCCACCGTTGAGGTCGCGTTCCGCCTCGGCGTCGACCCCCGCAAGGCGGACCAGATGGTCCGCGGCACCGTCAACCTCCCGCACGGCACCGGCAAGACCGCCCGCGTCGTCGTGTTCGCGACCGGCGACAAGGCCGCGGCGGCTGAGGCTGCCGGCGCCGACATCGTCGGCTCGGACGACCTCATCGAGCGCATTCAGGGCGGCTGGACGGACTTCGACGCCGCCGTGGCCACCCCGGAGCTCATGGGCAAGGTCGGCCGCCTCGGCAAGATCCTCGGCCCCCGCAACCTCATGCCGAACCCCAAGACCGGCACGGTGACCCCGGACGTCGCGAAGGCCGTGACGGACATCAAGGGCGGCAAGATCGACTTCCGCGTCGACAAGCACTCGAACCTGCACTTCATCATCGGCAAGAGCTCGTTCGACGCCCGCCAGCTGGCCGAGAACTACGCGGCCGCCCTTGAGGAGATCCTCCGCCTCAAGCCGTCCGCGTCGAAGGGCCGCTACATCCAGAAGGCCACCGTCGCCACGACGTTCGGCCCGGGTGTCCCGGTCGACCCGAACGCGACCAAGGTGATCCTCGAGGGCTGATCGGCCCACGGCGCCTCGACAGTGAGAGCCCCCTTCCCGAGCGGGAGGGGGCTCTCGCGTTCCCCGGGGAAGCATTGCCGCGCGCCACTAGACTGGCGCCCATGAGGAGGCTTCCATGAGCCGGGACGCCGAGGCCGGCCGCCGCACCGCCGAGCCGGCGCGCCGCAGCGCTGACGCGCCGCGCCGCAGCGCCGACCTGCCGCGCCGCGTCGTGGGCCCGGCGACCACGGCGGAAGCCCACGCGCTCTTCGGTGCGGGGGCGGCCGCCGTCGTGGGTGTGGCCGTGGCGCTCGCAGCCTTCGCCGAGCGCAGGCCGGCGCTGTCGGGAGACAACGGGGTCGGCGACGTCGCGGCGATCGTGGCCGGGGCCGCGGCGCTGCTGTCCTTCCCGGTGGCCTACCGGCGCTCCTACGCCGACCCGGAGCGCCGCTGGCTTGCGGAACGGCCGCTCTGGCGCCGGCTCCTCGGGCTCGTGGCGCTGTCCTTCGCGCACGCGGCGATCGCGTTCATGGTCACGTGGGCGAGCTTCCAGATCTTCCAGCGCGCGTTCACCGGCCTGACGCTGGACGCGTTCGCCGCCTCGCTCCTCACGGCGGTGGCAGGTGGTCTCGCCGGCTACTCGTCGCACCAGTCCGGCTCTCGGATGGACAGCTACGCCCTGTCCAACCTCCTCGCGACCTTCCTGGCGGCGGGCGTGCTGACCTCGATGGTCACCACCAACCGCACCGATTGGTGGGAAGTGAACTTCAGCGTGCTCGGGGCCGCCGACTACGGGGTCTCGCTCACGTTCAACGCGACGCTCGTCACGGCCGGCGCCGTCATCACGCTCCTGGCGGAGTACATGACCCGCGACCTGAGGTCGCTGGACCTCTACAGGCGCCGGGCCCGCTCGCCTCTGGGCCCCACACGCGAGCGCGCGCTCCTCGCCAGCCTCGTGCTCCTCGGGGTCCTCCTCGCGGGCGCCGGACTGATTCCGGTGGACGTCTTCATGCCGCTCCACAACACACTCGCGACGGCGATGACGGCCGTCTACACGTTCCTCGTCCTGCGCGCGCCCGCGTGGCTGCCCGGGCTGGGCCGGACGTTCTACGCCGCTGGGTACGTGATGCTGGGGGCGGCCGTGCTCTCCGTGCTCATCTGGTGGCCCCTCGCGTACTACAACATGACGGCCATGGAGCTCGTCGT
Organism: Sinomonas sp. R1AF57; assembly: GCF_002224485.1. Classification (GTDB taxonomy): domain Bacteria; phylum Actinomycetota; class Actinomycetes; order Actinomycetales; family Micrococcaceae; genus Sinomonas; species Sinomonas flava. The sequence continues at coordinate 2,604,133 of NZ_CP022463.1, read as the reverse complement.
GGCGGGCGTCATTCTCTCATGGCTTGTGCTCTTCACAAGGAATGTCGCGGCCGCTGTCGAGGACAGTCGCGTGACCGATCCAAATCCGGCATCCGATTAGCGCAGATTTTCCTTCGCTAGGGTCCTTGGTCCTTCACGCCGGTCTGACCCGCTTCCTAGAGTGTGGCCATGGCTGCCGGACCAATCCGCCCCGGGCTGGACGGAAGCGCATCCGACGCGATGCTCGCGATGGGTCGCTTCTTCACCCGCTGGGACGAGACCGATGATGGGCGCGCTGTGTTCCGCGAGGGCGGGCGCGCAGGGGATGTGTTCTACCGGGACCGGTGGAGCCACGACAAAGTGGTCCGCTCGACCCATGGCGTGAACTGCACGGGCTCGTGCTCGTGGAAGGTGTACGTGAAGGACGGCATCATCACGTGGGAGTCGCAGCAGACCGACTATCCCTCGGTGGGCCCGGACCGTCCCGAGTACGAGCCCCGGGGCTGCCCCCGCGGTGCGGCCTTCTCGTGGTACACCTATTCGCCCACGCGTGTGCGCTACCCGTACGTGCGCGGCGTGCTGCTGGAGATGTACCGGGAGGCGAAGCAGCGCCTGGGGGACCCCGTCGAGGCCTGGGCCGACGTCGTGTCGGACCCGGAGCGGCGGCGCCGCTACCACCAGGCCCGCGGCAAGGGCGGCCTCGTGCGCGCCAGCTGGAACGAGGCCACCGAGATGGCGGCGGCCGCCCACGTCCACACCATCCGCACGTACGGGCCCGACCGGTGCGCGGGGTTCTCGCCGATCCCCGCGATGTCGATGGTGAGCCACTGCGTCGGGACACGCTTCGTCCAGCTCATCGGCGGCGTCATGACGAGCTTCTACGACTGGTACGCGGACCTCCCCGTGGCCAGTCCACAGGTGTTCGGGGACCAGACGGACGTCCCCGAGTCCGGCGACTGGTGGGACTCCACCTACCTGGTCATGTGGGGCTCGAACGTCCCGGTGACCCGGACCCCGGACGCGCACTGGATGGCCGAGGTGCGCTACCGCGGCACGAAGGTGGTCGTGGTGAGCCCCGACTACGCGGACAACACGAAGTTCGCCGACGAGTGGATGCCCGCGCAGGCGGGCACCGATGCGGCCCTGGCCATGGCCATGGGCCACGTGCTGCTCACCGAGTTCTTCCGCGACCGGCAGGTCGGCTTCTTCACCGACTACGCCCGCCGGTACACCGACCTCCCGTTCCTCATCACGCTGGTGCCGGGGCCCGACGGCGCGGGGCTGGTGCCGGGAAAGTTCCTCACCGCCGCGGACCTCCCCGACGGCCAGGACCAGGGCGGCCAGGACGGCACCGAGGATGCCAAGTGGAAGACCGTGCTCCTCGACGACGCGACCGGCCAGCCCGTGGTGCCCAATGGTTCGATCGGCTTCCGCTACAGCGACTCCGGCGAGGGCAAGTGGAACCTCGACCTCGGCGACGTCGTGCCGCGCCTGAGCCTGCACGGTGATCCCGAGGGCGGCACGGCCGAAGTCCTCCTGCCCTGCTTCGAGGCCCCAGACGGGTCGGGGTCGGTACTGACGCGCGGGGTCCCGGTGCGCGAGCTGGGGGGACGCACCGTGACCACCGTGTTCGACCTGATGATGGCCCAATACGGCGTGGCGCGGCCAGGCCTGCCCGGGGAGTGGCCTGCGGGGTACGACGAAGCGTCCAGCCCCTACACTCCCGCCTGGCAGGAGGCCATCACCTCAGTCCCGGCGTCCCAGTGCATCCGGATCGCGCGGGAGTTCGCCCGCAACGCCGAGGAGTCCCAAGGACGCTCGATGGTCATCATGGGCGCGGGAATCTGCCAGTGGTTCCACGGCGACGCGACCTACCGCTCGATCCTCGCCCTCCTGCTCCTCACCGGCTCCATGGGCCGCAACGGCGGCGGCTGGGCGCACTACGTGGGCCAGGAGAAGACCCGCCCCATCACCGGGTGGGTCTCGCTCGCGAACGCCCTCGACTGGAGTCGGCCGCCGCGCACCATGACCGGGACCTCGTACTGGTACATGCACACCGGACAGTGGCGCAACGACGGGTACTCGGCGGCCTCGCTCGCCTCTCCGCTGGCGGAGGGCCACCTCGACGGCATGCACACGGCCGACGCGATCGCGCAGTCGGCACGGCTCGGATGGATGCCGTTCTACCCGCAGTTCGACCGCAGCCCGCTCGCGGTCGCGGATGAGGCGCACGACGCCGTCGCGTCGGGTGCCGCTGCCAGCGAGGCCGAGTACGTGGCGGCACAGCTCAAGCAAGGCACGCTGAAGCCCGCGATCGACGACGTCGACGCCGAGCAGAACTGGCCCCGGACCCTCGTGCTGTGGCGCTCCAACCTCATGGGCTCCTCCGCGAAGGGCAACGAGTACTTCCTCAAGAACCTGCTCGGCACCCACAACAACGTGATGGGGACTGCGGCAGAGCCCGGGATGCCGCGCCCGCGCGACGTCGCGTGGCACGAGGAGACGCCCGAGGGCAAGCTCGATCTGCTCATGTCCGCGGACTTCCGCATGACGAGCACGACCCTGCTCTCCGACATCGTGTTCCCGGCCGCGACCTGGTACGAGAAGTACGACCTCTCATCGACCGACATGCACCCGTACGTCCACGCGTTCACCCCCGCGATCGATCCCCCGTGGGAGGCGCGGAGCGACTTCGAGATGTTCCACGGGCTGGCCCGCGAGTTCTCGAGGCTGGCCCGCAAGCACCTCGGCGTCCGGCGGGACCTCGTCTCGGTGCCCCTGCAGCATGACACGCCGGGGCAGCTGGCCCAGCCCGGCGGCGTCGTGCGCGACTGGCGCGACGGCGACGTCCCCGCCGTGCCGGGGCAGACGATGCCGGTCTTCGCCGTGGTCGAGCGCGACTACACGGCGATCGCGGACAAGCTCGCTGCCGTCGGGCCGCTGGCGCGCGAGAAGGGCTTCACGGTCAAGAACGTCACCTATCGGCTCGGGCACACGCTCGACCGGCTGGCCGGCAGCAACGGGGTGATGTCCCACGGGCCGGCCGCGGGCCTGCCGGCGATCGACACGGACGCGAAGCTCGCCGAGGCCATCCTCGCGTTCTCCGGGACCACGAACGGCGAGCTGGCGGTGCAGGGCTTCAAGGACCTCGAGGTGCGCACGGGCCGGCGGCTCGCCGACCTCGCCGAAGGGTCCGAGGAGAGGACCATCCGGTTCGCCGACACGCAGGTCGCGCCCGTCCCCGTCATCACCTCGCCGGAATGGTCGGGCTCGGAGACCGGCGGCCGGCGGTACGCGCCGTTCACCATCAACGTCGAGCGGCTCAAGCCGTGGCACACGCTCACCGGGCGCATGCACTTCTTCCTGGACCACGACTGGATGCGGGACCTGGGGGAGGCCCTGCCGCTGTACCGGCCGCCTCTGGACATGAACCGGCTGTTCGGCGAGCCCAGGCTCGGCGGCGACGGCCTCGAGATCACCGTCCGGTACCTCACACCCCACAACAAGTGGTCCATCCACTCCGAGTACCAGGACAACCTGTTCATGCTCTCGCTCTCCCGCGGCGGCCCCACGTGCTGGATGAGCCGCGAGGACGCGGAGGCGATCGGCGTGAAGGACAACGACTGGATCGAGTGCGTGAATGCCAACGGCGTGTTCGTGGGGCGGGCCATCGTGAGCCATCGCATGCCTGCCGGCGTCGTGTATGTCCACCATGCGCAGGAGCGCACGATCGACGTGCCGAAGTCCGAGGCGACCGGCCGGCGCGGCGGCATCCACAACTCGGCGACCCGGCTCCTGGTCAAGCCGACGCACCTCATCGGCGGGTACGCGCAGCTCGCGTACGCCTTCAACTACCTGGGCCCCACCGGGAACCAGCGCGACATGGTCGCGACGATCCGCAGGCGTTCGCAGGAGGTGCAGTACTGATGAGGGTCATGGCCCAGGTGGGCATGGTGATGAACCTGGACAAGTGCATCGGGTGCCACACGTGCTCGGTCACCTGCAAGCAGGCGTGGACCAACCGCGCCGGCGTCGAGTACGTCTGGTTCAACAACGTCGAGACGCGCCCCGGCCAGGGCTACCCGCGCCAGTACGAGGACCAGGAGCGCTGGCGGGGCGGCTGGGAGCTGAACAAGCGGGGACGGCTGCGGCTCAAGGGCGGAGGCCGCGTCAAGAAGCTCCTCGGCATCTTCGCGAGCCCGGTCCAGCCCGAGCTCAAGGACTACTACGAGCCGTGGACCTACGACTACCGGAACCTCGTCGAGGCGCCGCTCGGCGACGACTTCCCCGTCGCGCGGCCCAAGTCCCTCATCACGGGCGAGGACATGAAGGTCACGTGGAGCGCCAACTGGGACGACAACCTGGGCGGGTCGGCTGACCACGGGCTGCAGGACCCGATCGTGGCAAAACTGCGCCAGCAGGAGAGGGCCCAGCAGGAGAGGGCGCAGGAGCAGCGGGCCGAGGCGGAGGAGAAGATCCGCTTCGAGTTCGAGAAGACGTTCATGTTCTACCTGCCGCGCATCTGCGAGCACTGCCTCAATCCCTCGTGCATGGCCTCGTGCCCCTCGGGCGCGATCTACAAGCGCAGCGAGGACGGGATCGTCCTCGTGGACCAGGACCGCTGCCGCGGCTGGCGCCAGTGCATCACGGGATGCCCGTACAAGAAGATCTACTTCAACCACAAGAGCGGCAAGGCCGAGAAGTGCACCTTCTGCTACCCGCGGGTGGAGATCGGGCTGCCGACGGTGTGCTCGGAGACGTGCGTGGGCCGGCTGCGGTACCTGGGCATCTTCCTGTACGACGCCGACGCCGTCACCGCTGCGGCCTCGGTCCCCGACGAGAAGGACCTCTACCGCGCGCAGCTCGACCTCATGCTGGACCCCGACGACCCGGAGGTCATCGCCGCCGCGCGGCGGGACGGCATCCCGGAGGACTGGCTCGACGCGGCCCGGCGCTCGCCGGTCTACAGGCTCGCGAAGGTCTATGAGGTCGCCCTCCCGCTGCATCCGGAATACCGCACCATGCCGATGGTCTGGTACGTGCCGCCGCTCTCGCCCGTCATCGACCTCCTGTCAGACCAGGGGCACGACGCCGAGGACGCCGGGACCCTCTTCGGTGCCATCGAGGCCCTGCGCATCCCGCGCGAGTACCTCGCCGAGCTGTTCACGGCAGGCGACACGGCCGTCGTCGACCGCGTGCTCCGCCGGCTCGCGGCGATGCGCGCCTACATGCGGGGGATCTCCCTCGGCACGGGCGCGGACGAGTCGATCGCGGCGAGCGTCGGCATGGAGGGCGCGGACGTCCAGGAGATGTACCGTCTCATGGCGATCGCCAAGTACAGCGAGCGGTACGTGATACCCAAGGCCCACGTCGAGGAGGCGCACAACCTCGAGGAGCTCGGCTGCTCCCTCGACTTCGACGAGGGCCCCGGGATGTACCCCTCGGACGCGTTCGGCGAGGCCAGCGGCCGCCCCGTGCCGGTCGCCGTCGAGACGTTCCACGCGCTCAAGGACCGCCAGACCACCGAGGGGGAGTCCCAGCCCGGGTCGCTGCGCGGCCGCGTGAACCTCCTCAACTGGGACGGCCGGGGCGTGCCCGAGGGCCTCTTCCCGGAGGGGAACGGGGCCTCCGCGGAGAAGGGACCGGGGTCATGAGACGGCACGAGCATGCGGTCCTCTACGCCGCCGCGGCGCGCCTCCTCGAGTACCCCGACGAGCGCTGGCGCGACGGTCTCGGGCTCGTGCTCGCCGCCCTCGCCGAGCAGCGCGGCCCGCTGCCGCGGCTCCTCGAGTCGGCCGCGGCCCGGATCGCGGACGACGACGCCGAGGCCGCCCGCCGCTGCTACGTCGAGACGTTCGACATGTCCCGCAGGCACGCCCTCTACCTCTCCTACTGGACGGACGGCGACACGAGGCGCAGGGGCGAGGTCCTCGGCACGTTCAAGCGGCGCTACCGCGACTCCGGCTGGCTCGTGGACCTCGACGGCGAGCTGCCGGACTACCTGCCCCTCGTCCTCGAGTTCACGGCCCGCGCGGACTACCGCTCCGGCCGCGCGCTCCTGGCGGAGTACCGCGCGAGCCTGGAACTCCTGAGGATGGCCCTCGCCGACGCCCGATCGCCGTACGCGTCCGTGCTCGAGGCCGTGTGCCGGTCCCTCCCCGGGGCGTCCCCCACGAGCCGGGCCGAGGCCATGGCGCTCGCGGGGCCCCCGCGCGAGGCGGTCGGGCTCGACCCGTACGACCCCCGGCTGCTCCCCATGGCCCAGGAAGGGAACCTCTGATGGACGTCCTGCTGTGGGGCGTGGCCCCCTACCTCATGGTGGTGCTCCTCATCGCCGGGAGCATCTGGCGCTACCGCTACGACCAGTTCGGCTGGACCACCCGGTCTTCGCAGCTGTACGAGTCCCGGCTCCTGCGCATCGCCTCGCCCCTGTTCCACTTCGGGCTGGTCTTCGTCATCGCGGGCCATTTCGTGGGGCTCGTCATCCCCAAGGCGTGGACCGAGGCGCTCGGGGTGACGCAGGAGCTGTACCACTTCCTGGCCCTGTCGGTGGGGCTCATCGCCGGCGTGTGCACGCTGCTGGGCATCGTGCTGCTCGTGTACCGGCGCCGCCGCACCGGCCCGGTGTTCATGGCCACCACGAAGAACGACAAGGCGATGTACATCTTCCTCGTGGGCGCGATCGCGCTCGGGGTCTGGACCACCCTCGTGAGCACAGTGTCCCCGAACCCCCACGCCTATGACTACCGCGAGACCGTGAGCCCCTGGTTCCGGTCGCTGTTCGTCTTCCAGCCGGACGTCGCCGCCATGGCGGCCGCACCGTTCGAGTTCAAGTGGCACACGGTCGTGGGCATGGTCCTCTTCGCGATGTGGCCCTTCACGCGCCTCGTCCACGCCTTCACCGCGCCGTTCCACTACCTGTTCCGCCCGTACATCGTGTACCGCTCGCGCGACGTCGGGCCTGCGCCCGGGAGCCGCGCGCCCCAGCGCGGCTGGGAGCGGACCGGCGCCCGGGACCGTGACCGCGCCCGCTGAGAGGGGACACCGACTGTGAGCACCGCACCTGAGCCCGCCCGCACTGGCCACCTCGATCCGGACGCCGCGCGACCCGGAGCGCCCCGCAACCTGACCCTCGCGACCCTCGCCTCGGTCGTGGGGTTCTGGGGGTGGACCGTGATCGCCCCGCTCGGAACGTTCTACGCGAAGGACATGGGCCTCAACGCAGCGCAGACCGGCCTCCTCGTTGCGATGCCGGTCCTGGTCGGATCTCTCGGCCGCATCGCGGTCGGCGTCCTCACGGACCGGTTCGGCGGGCGTCGGCTGCTGACCTGGATCCTGTTCGCCACCGCGCCCGTCGTCGTGCTCGTGGCGCTCGCGGGGAGCCTGAAGTCGTTCGCCCTCATGCTGCTGTTCGGGTTCTTCCTCGGGGTCGGCGGCACGGTCTTCACGGCCGGCATCCCGTTCTCGGCGGCCTGGTACCCGGCGTCCCGGCAGGGCTTCGCCACCGGCATCTTCGGCATGGGCATGGGCGGCACGGCACTCTCCGCGTTCCTCACCCCGCGCCTCGTCGGCTGGATCGGCTACTGGCCCACGCACATCGCGATCGCGGTGCTGCTCGTCGTGACGGGCCTGGTGGTGCACTTCGCGATGCGCGAGTCGCCGACGTGGAGGCCTGCCGGCGCGGGGACGTTCGGCAAGCTCGTCCGGGCCGCGAAGCTGCCCGTGACGTGGCAGCTGTGCTTCCTCTACGCGGTCGTGTTCGGCGGATTCGTCTCCTTCAGCACCTACCTGCCCACGTACCTGCGGGACATCTACGACTTCAACCTCACCGACGCCGGCACCCGCACCGCGGGCTTCGCCCTCGCCGCTGTCGTGGCGCGGCCCATCGGCGGGATCATCGCGGACCGGATCGGCCCCAAGCCGGTCGTCGCCGTCGCCCTGGCCGGGGTTGCCGTGCTCGCGTTCATCGTGAACCTGCAGCCCTCCGGCGAGGTCGCGACCGGCGCGACCTTCCTCGCGATGGCCGCAGCCCTCGGCCTGGGAACCGGAGGCGTGTTCGCGTGGGTCGGCCGGCGCTCGCCGGCGGGGATGGTCGGCGCTGTGACGGGCGTCGTGAGCGCCGCGGGCGGCCTGGGCGGCTACTTCCCGCCGCTGATCATGGGCGCCACCTACAACGCCGCGGAGCGCTCGTACGCGATCGGGCTCCTGCTCCTGGCCGGGACCGCGATCGTCGCCCTCGTCCTGACGCTCCTCATGGCCCGCAGGCAGGCCTCGGCCTCGCCGGCCGGGGCGCGGGCCTGAGACCGGCCACCGCCCGCGCACGACGGCGGGCGACCGGCCCACGCGTGCCGCCCACCCGGCGTCGTGCGCGCCCCCGCTCCCGGGCGAGCCCTGTACCGTGAGGACGGCGCCGGGTGCGAGACTGGGCCCCATGCTGCTCGACGAGCTCGTCGCCACCGCAGAGGCGGTAACGTCCACCCGGTCGCGGCTGGCCAAAGTCGAGTCGCTCGCGCGGCTGCTGCGCCGGGTCGCCGACGAGTCGCCGTCGGAGGTCGCCACCGCCGTCGGGATGCTCGTGGCGAAGCCGCGCCAGGGCCGGGTGGGAGTCGGCTGGCGGGGGCTCGCGCAGGTGCGGGACGCCATCCCAGCCGCCGAGGCGCCGTCGCTCACGGTCCGCGACTTCGACGAGCTGCTCGACCGGCTCTCCAGCACGTCAGGAGCAGGGTCCGCGGCGGCGCGGACCGACCTCCTGGGCGGCTTCCTGCGCCGGGCCACAGAGCGCGAGCAGCGGTTCGCCATCGGGGTCCTGCTGGGGGAGATGCGCACGGGAGCCCTTGAGGGGGCGCTCGCCGATGCGGTCGCAGCGGCAGGCGGCCGGCCCATCGCGCTCGTGCGGCGGGCGGCGATGCTCTCGGGCGACCTCCGCGAGACCGCGCGGATCGCGCTCACCGGGACCGAGGAGGACCTGTCGGGTGTCGGGCTCGTCGTCGGACGCCCGGTCCTGCCGATGCTCGCCGCCTCGGCGAAGAGCCCCGCGGAGGCGCTTGCCTCGACGGGGGAGGCGTCGGTGGAGTTCAAGCTCGACGGCGCCCGGATCCAGGTCCACCGCGCCGGCGACGAGGTGCGGGTCTTCACCCGCAGCCTGGCGGACGTCACGCAGCGCGTGCCCGAGGTGGTCGCGGTGGTGCAGGGCATGCCTGTGCGTGACGTCATCCTCGACGGCGAGACGCTCACCCTCGACGAGGGCGGCGCGCCGCGGCCGTTCCAGGAGACCATGTCCCGATTCGGTGCGGAGCAGGCGCGCGAAACCGTGCTGCGGCCCTGGTTCTTCGACGTGCTCCACGTCGACGGCAGGGACCTCCTCGACGAGCCGCTCGCCGTGCGCCGGGCCGAGCTCGCGAGGCTCGCGCCGGACCATGTCATTCCCGGCGAGGTGACCGGCGATCCCGAGGCTGCGGAGCGGATTTCCCGTGAGGCGCTCGCCGAGGGCCACGAGGGCGTCGTCGTCAAGGCGATCGGCTCGCCGTACGCTGCCGGGCGACGCGGCTCGAGCTGGATCAAGGTCAAGCCGGTCCACACCTACGACCTCGTCGTCCTCGCCGCCGAATGGGGCAGCGGCCGCCGGCGCGGCTGGCTCTCCAACCTCCACCTCGGCGCGTACGACCCGGCGGGGGAGTTCGGCGAACCGGGCGGATTCGTGATGGTCGGGAAGACGTTCAAGGGCCTCACCGACGACCTCCTGCGCTGGCAGACCGAGCACTTCCCCACGCTCGAGGCCAGCCGCGACGCGCACACGGTCTACCTCGAGCCCGTCACCGTGGTGGAGATCGCCATCGACGGCGTGCAGCGCTCGCCCCGCTACCCGGGAGGGATCGCGCTCCGCTTCGCGCGCGTCAAGCGGTACCGCGACGACAAGCGCCCCGACGATGCCGACACGATCCAGGCGCTGCGGACCCTGCTGCGCTGATTTGGAGCGCTGGGCGGCGTCCAGTACAGTGGAAGGACCAAAGACCGCCGGTCGTTGGCTGTCGTGTGCCGAAAGGCGGGGCACGGCACCCATCGAAGGTCCCCGACAGGGGCGGCCTGCGCAGGTGAACCGAGCGAGACGCTCCCGGCCCCGGCCGAGACTCCAACGCCCTGTGCATCTGCGCGGGGCGTTTTCCATGTTGCGGACCGCCCCCTCCGGCGTCAATTCCCCGGAAGGAGGGTTATGGCAACGCCTACCAAGGTGGCAGCTGTCGAGGAGATCACCAAGGATTTCCAGGAGTCGAACGCTGCGGTCCTGACCGAATACCGCGGGCTCACCGTCGCCCAGCTCAAGCAGCTGCGTCGTTCGCTCGGCACTGAGAACAAGTTCTCGGTCGTCAAGAACTCCCTGACCGCCATCGCCGCGAAGGAGGCTGGCGTCGAGGCATTCGACGGCCAGCTTGCCGGTCCGACCGCGATCGCGTTCATCAAGGGTGACGCCGTTGCGGCCGCCAAGAGCCTGACCGACTTCGCCAAGGACAACAAGCAGCTCATCATCAAGACGGGCTTCTTCGAGGGCAAGGCCCTCGACGCCGGCGAGGTTGCCGCTCTTGCGGCGCTGGAGTCCCGCGAGCTGCAGCTCGCCAAGGTTGCCGGCGTCCTCAAGGCGCCCATGGCCGCGGCTGCACGCATCATCGACGCCCTGCGTCTCAAGCTCGAGGAGGAGGGTGGCGCTCCGGCTGCCGCCGAGGCTCCCGCTGCTGAGGCTTCCGACGAGGCTGCGGCTCCGGCCGAGGCCCCCGAGGCGGCCGCCGAAGAGGCCTGAGCCTCTTCCCCCACCCCAAACTCCGGCGCGCCGCCTGACGGCGGGCGCCACCTAGCGAAAGGACGCCAACCATGGCGAAGCTCACCCAGGACGAGCTGATCGAGGCCTTCAAGGAGCTCACCATCATCGAGCTCTCCGAGTTCGTGAAGAAGTTCGAGGAGGTCTTCGAGGTCACCGCTGCTGCCGTGGCCGTTGCCGGCCCGGCCGGCGGTGCCGGCGAGGCCGCTGCCGAGGAGGAGAAGGACTCCTTCGACGTCATCCTCGAGGCCGCTGGCGACAAGAAGATCGCGGTCATCAAGGAGGTCCGCTCCCTCACGTCGCTCGGCCTCAAGGAGGCCAAGGACCTCGTCGACGGTGCTCCGAAGGCCGTCCTCGAGGGCGCCAACAAGGAGACCGCCGAGAAGGCCAAGGAGGTCCTTGAGGCCGCCGGCGCCACGGTCACCCTCAAGTAAGCTCCGCGCTTCCTGCGCCAGGGCCCCGCATCCGACTCCGGTCGGCGGCGGGGCCCTTCCGCGTCCCATCCCCCGCCGAGGTCACCCCGTGTGGGCGCGAGGTCACCCCGTGTGGTGCCGAGGTCACCCCGTGTGGGCGCGAGGTCACCCCGTGTGGTGCCGAGGTCACCCCGTTGCTTCAGAGGGGGTCGCTGATGTCCGCGACCGTCGCATCGAGGGCCCGCACGAGCTGGTCGGCATCCACGAACGCGCTGCGCCCATGCGCCCCCGCGCCCATCGAGACCCTGCCGCTGATCGCCGCGTCGGCGATGACCGGCCAGACCGTGGTGGACCCCAGGGGAGTGATCGTCCCGCGCTCGTACCCCGTGGCCGCGAGCGCGACGTCGGCCGGGGGCATCGAGAGCCGGTTCACCCCCAGCAGCGCGCGCAGCTTGGGCCAAGAGATCTGCCGGTCGCCCGGGATGAGGGCGAACAGGAACGTCCCGTCCGGCCGCTTTACCACGAGGGACTTCACGACCTCCCGCGGCGAGATCCCCAGGTTCGCAGCGGCTTCCTCGAGGCTGCGGGCACGGCCGCGGTCGGCCACCTCCACGTCGATCCCGTGCTGCCGCGCGGCCGCCAGGAAGCGGGCGTGGCCGTCTGCGCCCGGGGGAGGGGCGCCGTCGTGCGTCACCGCCGCCGCTCAGTCCCGGTAGAGCAGGAGCGCCTCGCCCTGCCCTCCGCCGCCGCAGAGCGACACCGCGGCACGGCCCGAGCCGCGGCGTGCGAGCTCGTGCGCGGCGTGCCCGGCAAGGCGCGCTCCGGAGGCGCCGATCGGATGGCCGAGGGCGATCGCCCCGCCGTGGAGGTTGCACTTCTCGAGCGGGTAGTCCAGATCCTTGAGCGACTGCACCGCGACGGACCCGAAGGCCTCGTTGATCTCGATGAAGTCCAGGTCCGCGGTCGTCCAGCCCGCACGGGAGAGCGCGTTCTGGATCGCGTGCGAAGGCTGGGAGTGCAGCGAGTTGTCCGGCCCGGCCACCTGACCCGGCCTGCCCACGACGGCGAGCCACTCGAGCCCGTGCTCCTCGGCGTACGCGCGGCTCGCCAGCACGAGGGCCGCGGCGCCATCGGAGAGCGGCGAGGAGTTGCCTGCCGTGATGGTGCCGTCGGTCGCGAAGGCGGGGCGCAGCGGCGCGAGGGTCTCGAGGGATGTGTTGGGCCGCACGCCCTCGTCCTCGGCGATCACGATGGCATCGCCCTTGCGCTGCTTGACCTCGATGGGAGCGATCTCCTTCTCGAAGACCCCCTCCTTCTGGGCGATCGCGGCGCGGACATGGGACGCCGCGGCGACCTCGTCCTGGGACTTCCGGTCGATCCCCAGCGTCAGGTTCCGGGTTTCGGTGGAGAGCCCCATGGACTCGCCGTCGAAGGCGTCGGTGAGGCCGTCGTGCGCGGCGACGTCGAGTGCCGCGACCGTCCCGTAGGTCCAGCCCTGGCGCGAGCCGGGCAGCAGATGCGGGGCGCGGGACATCGACTCCTGTCCGCCGGCGACGACGACGGTCGCGTCCCCTGCGCGGATCATCCGGGCGGCGTCGATCACCGCGGTGAGCCCGGAGAGGCAGACCTTGTTGATCGTGACGCAGGGGACGTTCCAGCCGATCCCGGCCCCGATGGCGCTCTGCCGGGCCGGGTTCTGGCCGGCCCCTGCCTGGAGGACCTGGCCCATGATGACGGCGTCGACCGCCGAGGCCCCGACCCCGCTGGCCTCGAGCGCGGCCTGGATGGCATGGGTGCCGAGGTCGACCGCGGTGAACGAGACGAGCTGCCCGTTGAGGCGACCCTGCGGCGTGCGGACGGCCGACAGGATGACAACGTCGTTGGTGCCTTCGCTCATGGTTCTCTCCTTTGCTCTCTGTGAGAAAGGCTACAGCCGGGGGAGGCGCCACCGCACAGCCCGGACACCCTGAAACCGGCGCAGCTGCGGGTGTACAGTGGTCTGCGTGCGACGGAGCGAACCGCGCGGCCGGCGGGCACCGAACGTTGCACTTGACCTTGGCCGCTGCGTGCGCTAGACACGTGTGCCTTTCTGCGGTATGGTGATTCTTTGCGTTCTCCCTTTAAACCGTTGCCTTCATATAGCGGTGGGCTCTCGGGACGGCATCACGTTCAACTGGACAGGTTGGGTGGGTCATGCCTCGTCTGGGGAGGGTGCGGACAATCCTGAAGGTCTGTGGAAGGATCCCTCTTGGTCGCCTCGAGCACCTCTGAAACCCAAACCGCTACCACCGACGGTGCAAACCGCCGGCTCTCTTTCGCCAAGATTCACGAACCGTTGGATGTTCCGAATCTGCTGGCCCTCCAGACCGAGAGCTTCGACTGGCTCGTCGGCAACGAGCGCTGGCAGGCCCGCGTCGCGAAGGCGCAGGCCGAGGGCGATGACAGCGTCGCGACGACGTCCGGCCTCGCGGACATCTTCGAGGAGATCTCCCCGATCGAGGACTTTCAGGGAACCATGTCCCTGAGCTTCTCGGACCCGGAGTTCGCCGACCCGAAGTACACGATGGCGGAGTGCAAGGACCGCGACGCCACCTACTCGGCCCCGCTGTACGTCAAGGCCGAGTTCATGAACAACAACACGGGCGAGATCAAGCAGCAGACCGTGTTCATGGGCGACTTCCCGCTCATGACGGACAAGGGCACGTTCGTCGTCAACGGCACCGAGCGCGTCGTCGTCTCCCAGCTGGTCCGCTCGCCGGGCGCCTACTTCGAGCGCACCGCAGACAAGACGAGCGACAAGGACATCTACACCGCGAAGATCATCCCGTCGCGCGGTGCATGGTTCGAGCTCGAGATCGACAAGCGCGACCAGGTCGGCGTCCGCCTCGACCGCAAGCGCAAGCAGTCCGTCACCGTGCTCCTCAAGGCGCTCGGCTGGACCGAGGGCCAGATCCTCGAGGAGTTCGGCGAGTACGACTCGATGCGCGCCACGCTCGAGAAGGACACCACGGAGACCCGCGAGGACGCGCTGCTCGACATCTACCGCAAGCTCCGTCCGGGCGAGCCGCCCACGGTCGAGGCCGCCCAGTCCCTCCTGGACAACCTCTACTTCAACGTCAAGCGCTACGACCTCGCCAAGGTCGGCCGCTACAAGATCAACCGCAAGCTGGGCATCGACCGCCCGCTCTCGGATCCGACGGCGTCCATCCTCCACATCGAGGACATCGTCGCCATGATCAAGTTCCTCGTCGCGCTCCACGCCGGCGAGAAGTCGATCAAGGGCACGCGCGACGGCGAGGAGATCGACGTCCGCGTCGAGGTCGACGACATCGACCACTTCGGCAACCGCCGCATCCGCGCCGTCGGCGAGCTCATCGAGAACCAGGTCCGCACGGGCCTGTCCCGCATGGAGCGCGTGGTGCGCGAGCGCATGACGACGCAGGACGTCGAGGCGATCACGCCGCAGACCCTCATCAACATCCGTCCCGTCGTGGCCGCGATCAAGGAGTTCTTCGGAACCTCCCAGCTGTCGCAGTTCATGGACCAGAACAACCCGCTGTCGGGCCTGACGCACAAGCGCCGCCTCTCCGCGCTCGGCCCCGGCGGCCTGTCCCGCGACCGCGCGGGCATGGAGGTCCGTGACGTCCACCCGTCGCACTACGGCCGCATGTGCCCGATCGAGACCCCTGAAGGCCCGAACATCGGCCTCATCGGCTCGCTCGCCTCCTACGGGCGCATCAACCCGTTCGGCTTCATCGAGACGCCGTACCGCAAGGTCTCCAACGGCGTCGTGTCGGACCAGGTCGACTACCTCACCGCGGACGACGAGGCCGAGGTCCAGATCGCCCAGGCGAACTCGCCGCTGAACGAGGACGGCTCCTTTGCCGAGGAGATGGTCCTCGTCCGCCAGCGCGGCGGCGGCGGCGAGCCCACGCTCGTCCCGGCCGACGAGGTCGAGTACATGGACGTCTCCCCGCGCCAGATGGTGTCGGTCGCGACCGCCCTCATCCCGTTCCTCGAGCACGACGACGCCAACCGAGCCCTCATGGGCGCGAACATGCAGCGCCAGGCCGTGCCGCTCGTCCGCTCCGAGGCTCCCGTCGTCGGCACCGGCATGGAGCGCTCGGCCGCGGTGGACGCGGGCGACGTCGTGGTGGCCAAGAAGGCGGGCGTCGTCACCGAGGTCTCGGCGGACCTCGTGGTCGTGCTCAACGACGACGGCACGGAGACGAACTACCGCATCGGCAAGTTCGCCCGCTCGAACCAGGGCAACTGCTACAACCACCGTGTGCTCGTGAACGAGGGCGACCGCCTCGAGCTCGGCGGCATCATCGCCGACGGGCCGGCGACGGACCAGGGCGAGCTCGCGCTCGGCAAGAACCTCCTCGTGGCGTTCATGTCGTGGGAGGGCCACAACTTCGAGGACGCGATCATCCTCTCCCAGCGCCTCGTGGCCGAGGACGTCCTGTCCTCGATCCACATCGAGGAGCACGAGATCGACGCCCGCGACACGAAGCTGGGCGCCGAGGAGATCACCCGTGACATCCCGAACGTCTCGGAGGAGGTGCTCTCCCAGCTCGACGAGCGCGGCATCATCCACATCGGTGCCGAGGTCGAGGCGGGCGACATCCTCGTCGGCAAGGTCACCCCGAAGGGCGAGACCGAGCTGACCCCGGAGGAGCGCCTGCTGCGCGCGATCTTCGGCGAGAAGTCCCGCGAGGTCCGCGACACGTCCCTCAAGGTTCCCCACGGCGAGTCCGGCACGGTCATCGGCGTGCGCGTGTTCGACCGCGACAACGACGACGAGCTGCCCCCGGGCGTCAACCAGCTCGTGCGCGTCTACGTGGCCGCCAAGCGCAAGATCACCGACGGCGACAAGCTCGCCGGCCGCCACGGCAACAAGGGCGTCATCTCCAAGATCCTGCCGGTGGAGGACATGCCGTTCCTGCCCGACGGGACCCCGGTCGACGTCGTCCTCAACCCGCTCGGCGTCCCCGGCCGCATGAACGTCGGCCAGGTCCTCGAGCTCCACCTCGGCTGGATCGCCAAGACCGGCTGGAAGGTCGAGGGCGATCCGGAGTGGATGAAGAACCTGCCGAACATGCCGCGCGAGGTCGGTCCCAACCAGACCCTCGCCACGCCGGTGTTCGACGGCGCCCGCGAGGAGGAGATCTCCGGTCTGCTCGACTCGACGAACGTCACGCGCGACGGCGACCGGCTCATCGACTCCTCGGGCAAGGCCCAGCTGTTCGACGGCCGCTCCGGCGAGCCGTTCCCGGACCCGATCTCCGTGGGCTACATGTACATCCTGAAGCTCCACCACCTCGTGGACGACAAGATCCACGCCCGCTCCACCGGCCCGTACTCGATGATCACCCAGCAGCCGCTCGGTGGTAAGGCGCAGTTCGGCGGCCAGCGCTTCGGTGAGATGGAGGTGTGGGCCCTCGAGGCCTACGGTGCCGCGTACACCCTCCAGGAGCTCCTGACGATCAAGTCGGACGACATCCACGGCCGCGTGAAGGTCTACGAGGCGATCGTCAAGGGCGAGAACATCCCCGAGCCGGGTGTGCCCGAGTCCTTCAAGGTCCTCATCAAGGAAATGCAGTCGCTGTGCCTGAACGTGGAGGTCCTCTCCGCCGACGGCCAGACGATCGAGATGCGCGACGCGGACGATGCAGTCTTCACTGCCGCGGAAGAGCTCGGCATCGACCTCTCCCGCGACGAGCCCAGCTCCGTCGAAGAGGTCTGACCCCCTTCCGCACCGGCAGACGAACGACTTAGAGACACGAGAGATAAGGGACCACATTGTCCAGCGAATCCTCCTTCGGCCTCATGCAGATCGGCCTCGCGACCGCGGAAGACATCCGCAACTGGTCGCACGGCGAGGTCAAGAAGCCGGAAACCATCAACTACCGCACGCTCAAGCCCGAGAAGGACGGCCTCTTCTGCGAGAAGATCTTCGGCCCGTCCCGTGACTGGGAGTGCTACTGCGGCAAGTACAAGCGCGTGCGCTTCAAGGGCATCATCTGCGAGCGCTGCGGCGTCGAGGTGACCCGCGCCAAGGTCCGCCGCGAGCGCATGGGCCACATCGAGCTCGCCGCGCCCGTGACGCACATCTGGTACTTCAAGGGCGTCCCGTCGCGCCTGGGCTACCTCCTCGACCTGGCTCCGAAGGACCTCGAGAAGGTCATCTACTTCGCGGCCTACATGATCACCAAGGTCGACGAGGAGCGCCGCCACGAGCAGCTGCCCAACCTCCAGGCCGAGCACGACCTCGAGCGCAAGCGCCTCGTGGACACCCGCGACTCCGACATCGCCGCCGTCGCCCGTGACCTCGAGGAGGAGCTTGCCCGGCTCGAGGGCGAGGGCGCGAAGGCCGCGGACAAGAAGAAGGCCCGCGACCTCGCCGACAAGACGATGGCGACCATCCGCAAGCGTGCGGATGCCGACATCGAGCGCATGGAGGCCGTCTGGGACCGCTTCAAGAACCTCAAGGTCGCCGACCTCGAGGGCGACGAGGCGCTCTACCGCGAGCTCCGCGACAAGTACGGCATGTACTTCGAGGGCTCCATGGGCGCCGAGGCGATCCAGAAGCGCCTCGAGACCTTCGACCTGGAGGGTGAGGCGGAGACGCTCCGCGAGATCATCCAGAACGGCAAGGGCCAGCGCAAGACCCGCGCGCTCAAGCGCCTCAAGGTCGTCAACGCGTTCCTCACCACCGACAACAAGCCGCAGGGCATGGTCCTCGACGCCGTCCCGGTGATCCCGCCGGAGCTGCGCCCGATGGTCCAGCTGGACGGTGGCCGCTTCGCGACCTCCGACCTGAACGACCTGTACCGCCGCGTGATCAACCGCAACAACCGCCTCAAGCGTCTGCTTGACCTCGGCGCGCCGGAGATCATCGTCAACAACGAGAAGCGCATGCTCCAGGAGGCTGTGGACTCGCTGTTCGACAACGGCCGCCGCGGCCGCCCCGTCACGGGCCCGGGCAACCGCCCGCTGAAGTCGCTGTCGGACATGCTCAAGGGCAAGCAGGGCCGGTTCCGCCAGAACCTGCTCGGCAAGCGCGTCGACTACTCGGGCCGTTCGGTCATCGTCGTCGGCCCGCAGCTCAAGCTGCACCAGTGCGGCCTGCCGAAGCAGATGGCGCTCGAGCTGTTCAAGCCGTTCGTCATGAAGCGGCTCGTGGACCTCAACCACGCGCAGAACATCAAGAGCGCCAAGCGGATGGTGGAGCGCTACCGCCCGCAGGTGTGGGACGTGCTCGAGGAGATCATCACCGAGCACCCGGTGCTGCTCAACCGCGCACCTACCCTGCACCGCCTCGGCATCCAGGCGTTCGAGCCGCAGCTCGTGGAGGGCAAGGCCATCCAGCTGCACCCGCTCGTCTGCGCGGCGTTCAACGCGGACTTCGACGGCGACCAGATGGCTGTGCACCTGCCCCTGAGCCCGGAGGCCCAGGCCGAGGCGCGCATCCTGATGCTCTCCTCGAACAACATCCTCAAGCCGTCGGACGGCCGCCCGGTCACCCTGCCGTCGCAGGACATGATCATCGGCCTGTACCACCTCACCACCAAGCGTGAGGGCGCCGCCGGCGAGGGCCGCGTGTTCTCCTCGGTGGCCGAGGCGATCATGGCGCACGATGCGCGCGAGCTGCACCTGAACGCACAGGTGAAGATCCGCCTCGAGGGCTTCGTGCCGTCGAAGGACCGTCCTGCGCCCGAGGGCTGGGAGCCGGGCGAGCCCGCGCTCGTCGAGACCTCGCTCGGCCAGGTGGTCTTCAACGAGACGCTGCCTGCGGACTACCCGTGGGTTGAGTCCGTGGCGGACAAGGGCCAGCTCTCCCGGATCGTCAACGACCTCGCGGAGCGCTACCCCAAGGTCGTCACGGCGGCGACGCTGGACAACCTCAAGGACGCTGGCTTCTACTGGGCCACGCGTTCTGGCGTCACGGTCGCGATCTCCGACATCGCCGTCCCGGAGGCCAAGCCGGCCATCCTGGCCGGCTACGAGGACCGCGCCGCGAAGATCCAGAGCCAGTACGACCGTGGTCTCATCGACGACGAGGAGCGCCGCTCCGAGCTCATCGAGATCTGGGACAAGGCCACCAACGAGATCGCCTCGGTCATGCGCGATTCCATGCCGAAGATGAACACCATCAACCGCATGGTCTCCTCCGGTGCCCGTGGTAACTGGATGCAGGTCCGTCAGATCGCCGGTATCCGCGGCCTCGTGGCAAACCCGAAGGGTGAGATCATCCCTCGCCCGATCAAGTCCTCGTACCGCGAGGGCCTCTCGGTCCTCGAGTACTTCATCGCGACGCACGGTGCCCGCAAGGGTCTGGCCGACACGGCTCTCCGTACGGCCAACTCGGGCTACCTGACCCGTCGTCTCGTGGACGTCTCGCAGGACGTCATCGTCCGCGAGGAGGACTGCGGGACCGAGCGCGGCCTGAACGTCACGATCGCGGTGCCAGACCACAACGGCGAGCTCGTCCGCGACGAGAACGTCGAGAACACGGCCTACACGCGCACGCTGGCCGTCGACGTCACCGACTCCGAGGGCAACGTCCTCGCCGAGGCAGGTGCGGATCTCGGCGACGTGCTGATCAACCGCCTCGTGGACGCCGGCATCACGACGATCCGGGTGCGCTCCGTGCTCACCTGCGAGTCCGCCGTCGGCACCTGCGCGAAGTGCTACGGCCGCTCGCTCGCCTCGGGCAAGCTCGTGGACATCGGCGAGGCGGTCGGCATCATCGCCGCCCAGTCGATCGGTGAGCCCGGCACGCAGCTGACCATGCGTACCTTCCACACCGGTGGCGCCGTGTCGGCGTCGGGCGGCGAGGACATCACGCAGGGTCTGCCCCGTATCCAGGAGCTCTTCGAGGCCCGCACCCCCAAGGGTGTGGCCCCGATCTCCGAGGCTGCCGGACGCATCACGATCGAGGACACCGAGAAGCAGCTGCGTCTCGTCCTCACGCCGGACGACGGCACCGAGGAGATCGCCTACCCGGTCTCCCGCCGCTCGCGCCTGCTGGTCGAGGACGGCGACCGCGTCGAGGTCGGGCAGAAGCTCGTCAACGGGCCGGTCGACCCGAAGCAGGTCCTGCGCATCCAGGGCCCGCGCGAGGCGCAGAAGTTCCTCGTCGACGAGGTCCAGGGCGTGTACCGCAGCCAGGGCATCGGCATCCACGACAAGCACGTGGAGGTCATCGTCCGCCAGATGCTGCGGCGCGTCACGGTGATCGAGTCCGGCGACACGGACCTGCTCCCGGGCGAGCTCGCGGAGGGCCGTCGCTACCGCGACGAGAACCGCCGCGTCGTGTCCGAGGGCAAGCGTCCGGCCTCCGGCCGTCCCGAGCTCATGGGCATCACGAAGGCCTCGCTCGCGACCGAGTCGTGGCTGTCCGCCGCGTCGTTCCAGGAGACCACGCGTGTCCTCACGCAGGCCGCCATGGAGGGCAAGAGCGACCCGCTGCTCGGCCTCAAGGAGAACGTCATCATCGGCAAGCTCATCCCGGCCGGCACCGGCCTCCCGCGCTACACGGAGGTCAATGTCGAGCCGACCGAGGAGGCCAAGGCGACGCTCTTCACCGGCCCGAGCGCGTTCAGCGACTTCGCCTACGACCCGCTGAACGGCGACGGTGTCCAGGAGTTCCACGCGATCCCGCTGGATGACTACGACCTCGGCGGAGACTTCCGCTGAGTTCCCAGCCCCTGCCGGACGGGCGGCCCTAGGCCGCCCGTCCGGCGCACGACGGCGGCCGGTACCCTCCGCGGGTGCCGGCCGCTGCCGTCCCAGCTCCTCCCGCCGGGGTCACCCCGTGTGGCGCCGAGGTCACCCCCTGTGGCGCCGAGGTCACCCCTCCTTCTTTCCGCAGGGGTGACCTCGCGCCCACTAGGGGTGACCTCGCGCCCACCAGAGGTTACTTCGGCGGCGGGGGAGGGGCGCGGCGTCGGCCGTTTAACGCCCTCGGCTCCGCCCGTGATAGGCTTTCTTCGATTGTTTCTGTGTGGCAGTGGATGAAGGCCGTCGAGAGCCGGTGTTAACCGAAGAGCGACGGGGCCTGTTTCCGGGTTGCGGGGTTGGTGCGCAACGAATGCCACACTTTTGCACGCCTACGGTCGGCTGCCGCAGTGAGTGCGAAGCAACCGACAGCGTCCGCCGGTCCTGCGACTGCAGGTATCGCGTGGGCGGAAGTTCAACGAAGTACGCAAGTACGAAGACGGAGCGAAAGTGCCTACTATTCAGCAGCTGGTCCGCAAGGGCCGCACGCCGAAGGTCTCCAAGACCAAGGCTCCTGCCCTCAAGGGCAACCCGATGCGCCGCGGCGTGTGCACCCGCGTGTACACGACGACCCCGAAGAAGCCGAACTCTGCTCTCCGCAAGGTCGCCCGTGTCCGCCTGACCGGCGGCGTCGAGGTCACGGCCTACATCCCGGGTGTCGGCCACAACCTCCAGGAGCACTCGATCGTGCTCGTCCGTGGCGGTCGTGTGAAGGACCTTCCGGGTGTCCGCTACAAGATCGTCCGCGGTGCCCTCGACACCCAGGGTGTCAAGAACCGCCAGCAGGCCCGCAGCCGCTACGGCGCCAAGAAGGAGAAGAAGTAATGCCTCGCAAGGGTCCTGCCCCCAAGCGTCCTCTCGTCGTCGACCCGGTCTACGGCTCGCCGCTCGTGACGCAGCTCATCAACAAGGTCCTCGTGGACGGCAAGAAGTCCACGGCCGAGCGCATCGTCTACGGCGCCCTCGAGGGTGCCCGCCAGAAGACGGGCGGCGACCCCGTCGCCGCGCTCAAGAAGGCCATGGACAACGTCCGCCCGACCCTCGAGGTCCGCTCCCGACGTGTCGGTGGCGCCACCTACCAGGTTCCGGTCGAGGTCAAGCCGGGCCGCGCCACGGCGCTGGCCCTCCGCTGGCTCGTGGGCTACTCCAAGGCCCGCCGCGAGAAGACGATGACCGAGCGTCTCCAGAACGAGATCCTCGACGCTTCGAACGGCCTCGGTGCCGCGGTGAAGCGCCGCGAGGACACTCACAAGATGGCCGAGTCGAACAAGGCCTTCGCCCACTACCGCTGGTAAACCCAGTGCTCGCCGCCGGCTCCCAGTGAGCCGGCGGCGAACGTGCAGCCAATCAGGGACAAACAGGGAGACACCGTGGCACTCGACGTGCTTACCGACCTCAGCAAGGTCCGCAATATCGGCATCATGGCGCACATCGATGCCGGCAAGACCACCACGACCGAGCGCATCCTCTTCTACACGGGCGTGAGCCACAAGATCGGCGAGACCCACGACGGCGCCTCGACGACCGACTGGATGGAGCAGGAGAAGGAGCGCGGCATCACCATCACGTCCGCCGCGGTCACCTGCTTCTGGAACAAGAACCAGATCAACATCATCGACACCCCCGGCCACGTGGACTTCACGGTCGAGGTCGAGCGCTCCCTGCGCGTGCTCGACGGCGCCGTCGCCGTCTTCGACGGCAAGGAAGGCGTCGAGCCGCAGTCCGAGACGGTGTGGCGCCAGGCCGACAAGTACAACGTCCCGCGCATCTGCTTCGTCAACAAGATGGACAAGCTCGGCGCCGACTTCTACTTCACGGTCGACACCATCGTGAAGCGCCTCGGTGCCAAGCCGCTCGTCATGCAGCTGCCCATCGGCTCCGAGAGCGACTTCGTCGGCGTCGTCGACCTGCTCACCATGAAGGCCTTCGTGTGGCCTGGCGACGCCAAGGGCGACGTGACCATGGGTGCCTCCTACGAGACGCAGGAGATCCCTGCTGACCTCCAGGAGAAGGCCGAGCAGTACCGCCACGAGCTCGTCGAGGCCGTCGCCGAGGCGTCCGAGGAGCTCATGGAGAAGTACCTCGAGGGCGAAGAGCTGACCATCGACGAGCTCAAGGCGGGCATCCGCAAGCTCACGGTCAACTCGGAGATCTACCCGGTCTTCTGTGGCTCCGCGTTCAAGAACCGCGGCGTGCAGCCGATGCTCGACGCGGTCATCGACTTCCTCCCGTCCCCGCTGGACGTGCCGGCCATGATCGGCCACGACCCCAAGGACGAGTCGATCGAGCTCACCCGCAAGCCGAGCGAGGACGAGCCGTTCTCGGCTCTCGCGTTCAAGATCGCGGCGCACCCGTTCTTCGGCCAGCTCAACTTCATCCGCGTCTACTCGGGCAAGGCGACCTCGGGCATCCAGGTCCTGAACTCGACGAAGGGCAAGAAGGAGCGCATCGGGAAGCTCTTCCAGATGCACGCCAACAAGGAGAACCCGGTCGACGAGGTCCACGCGGGCCACATCTACGCGGTGATCGGCCTCAAGGACACCACCACGGGTGACACGCTCTGCGACATCAACAACCCGATCGTCCTCGAGTCGATGTCCTTCCCGGAGCCGGTGATCTTCGTCGCCATCGAGCCGAAGACCAAGGGCGACCAGGAGAAGCTCTCCACCGCCATCCAGAAGCTCTCCGCTGAGGACCCGACGTTCACCGTCTCCCTCAACGAGGAGACCGGCCAGACCGAGATCGGCGGCATGGGCGAGCTCCACCTCGACATCCTCGTGGACCGCATGCGCCGCGAGTTCAAGGTCGAGGCCAACGTGGGCAAGCCGCAGGTGGCCTACCGCGAGACGATCAAGAAGAAGGTCGAGAAGGTCGACTACACGCACAAGAAGCAGACTGGCGGTTCTGGCCAGTTCGCGAAGGTGCAGGTCACTTTCGAGCCGCTCGATACCTCCGAGGGCACGTTCTACGAGTACGTGAACGCCGTCACCGGTGGCCGCGTCCCGCGCGAGTACATCCCGAGCGTGGACGCCGGCATCCAGGACGCCATGCAGTTCGGCATCCTCGCGGGCTACCCGATGGTGGGCGTCAAGGCGACGCTCGTCGACGGCGCCTACCACGACGTCGACTCTTCGGAGATGGCGTTCAAGATCGCCGGTTCGCAGGTGTTCAAGGAGGGCGCACGCCGCGCCAACCCTGTGCTCCTCGAGCCGCTCATGGCCGTCGAGGTTCGCACCCCGGAGGAGTACATGGGCGACGTCATCGGCGACCTCAACTCCCGCCGTGGCCAGATCCAGGCCATGGAGGACGCTGTCGGCGTCAAGGTCGTGCGTGCCCTCGTGCCGCTCTCCGAGATGTTCGGCTACATCGGCGATCTGCGTTCGAAGACCCAGGGCCGCGCTGTCTACTCGATGCAGTTCGACAGCTACTCCGAGGTCCCGAAGGCCGTGGCCGACGAGATCATCCAGAAGTCGCGCGGCGAGTAGTTCTGGACAGCGGCTCGCCTGCCGCCGTGGGTGCGGTCCTCACGGACCGGCGCGCACGACGGCGGCGGGTCGCCCTCCGCGCGGAAGGCCTGCTTCCGCGTGATTTCACGAAGAAACACAGCCCACAGTAGACTTGCGAGAGTTTCAGTTGCGAAAGACGCGGCTGGAAGCAAGTCTTCTGAATCAGTTCTAGGAGGAACAAGTGGCGAAGGCAAAGTTCGAGCGGACCAAGCCGCACGTCAACATCGGCACCATCGGCCACGTTGACCACGGTAAGACGACGCTGACTGCCGCCATCTCGAAGGTGCTTGCCGACAAGTACCCGGACCTGAACGAGCAGCGCGACTTCGCGCAGATCGACTCGGCTCCGGAGGAGCGCCAGCGCGGCATCACCATCAACATCTCGCACATCGAGTACCAGACGGAGAAGCGCCACTACGCTCACGTCGATGCTCCGGGTCACGCCGACTACATCAAGAACATGATCACCGGT
The DNA here is from genome assembly GCF_002224485.1 of Sinomonas sp. R1AF57. Taxonomy (GTDB): domain Bacteria; phylum Actinomycetota; class Actinomycetes; order Actinomycetales; family Micrococcaceae; genus Sinomonas; species Sinomonas flava. The sequence continues at coordinate 2,579,167 of NZ_CP022463.1, read as the reverse complement.
GCGGCTCAGATGGACGGCGCGATCCTCGTGGTCGCCGCAACCGATGGCCCGATGGCCCAGACGCGCGAGCACGTCCTGCTCGCCCGCCAGGTCGGCGTTCCGTACCTCCTTGTCGCCCTGAACAAGGCTGACATGGTCGAGGACGAGGAACTCCTCGACCTCGTCGAGATGGAGGTGCGCGAGCTCCTCTCCTCGCAGGGCTTCGACGGCGACAACGCTCCGGTCATCCGCGTCTCGGGCCTCAAGGCTCTCGAGGGCGACCCGAAGTGGGTCAAGTCGGTTGAGGACCTCATGGAGGCCGTCGACGAGAACGTTCCGGACCCGGTCCGTGACCGCGACAAGCCGTTCCTCATGCCGATCGAGGACGTCTTCACCATCACCGGCCGTGGCACGGTCGTGACGGGCCGCGCCGAGCGCGGTACCCTCGCCCTCAACTCCGAGGTCGAGATCGTCGGCATCCGCCCGATCCAGAAGACCACGGTCACTGGTATCGAGATGTTCCACAAGCAGCTCGACGAGGCGTGGGCCGGCGAGAACTGTGGCCTCCTGCTCCGCGGCATCAAGCGCGAGGACGTCGAGCGTGGCCAGGTTGTCGTCAAGCCGGGCTCGATCACCCCGCACACCGACTTCGAGGCGAACGTCTACATCCTCTCCAAGGACGAGGGTGGGCGTCACAACCCGTTCTACTCGAACTACCGTCCGCAGTTCTACTTCCGCACCACGGACGTCACCGGTGTCATCACCCTCCCCGAGGGCACCGAGATGGTCATGCCTGGCGACAACACTGAGATGACCGTTGCGCTCATCCAGCCGATCGCCATGGAGGAGGGCCTCGGCTTCGCCATCCGCGAGGGTGGCCGCACCGTTGGCTCGGGCCGCGTCACCAAGATCATCAAGTAGTCATCTCGCCTCAGAGGTACTGCTGGTCCGAGGGCCTGACGGCCTGACGGCCTAATTCGGGAAGGACCCCGTCGCATCCGCGGCGGGGTCCTTCTCGTGTCTTTGGCCTCTGCGTGGGAGGCCCGGGGCCTCCCTAGAATCCAGTCAGGACCACCCACACCAGGGGGCTGACTGGAAGGGGGCCGTGATGACACGCGACGCCTATGACGAGGGCTTCCGGGCCGGCTGGCTCGAGGGCCACCGGGCCGGCTGGTTGGAGGGGCACCGGGCCGGCTGGTCGGACGGCGTCGCCGCCCGGCAGGCTGCGGCCGCGCCCGCTGGTCCCCACCCCGCCACGGCCGACGAGCCGCTGCGGGCGCGGGAACCTCGAGCACCCCATCCCGCAGTTGTCCTCGTCCCGCCAGGGAAGGCACCGCCGGCGCAGGCCCCACCGGCGCAGGGCTCACCGCTGCAGGTCCGTGTGCCGCCCAGCCCCGAGCAGCGCGCAGCCCAGGCCGAGGCAGACCGGAGGCGCCGCGAGCGGCGCGGGATCCAGAGCGCCAACATCGCCCTCTACGCGGCGTCGCTCCTCATCGTGGCTGCGGGCTCGCTGTTCCTGTACAGCGCCACGTCCGAAGGCGCCAGGCTCGCCGGGCTGGCTGTGATCACGGCCCTCTTCTACGTCGCGGGCCTCGTCGTGCATGCCCGCTATGCGAGGCTCCGCCCCGCCGCCGTTGCCCTCACCGGCACTGGCCTGGCGCTGCTGCCCGTGACGGGGCTGGCCTTCGACCTCCTCGCGGTCCACGACCCATCGGCCACCGTGGCCGTGACGAGCCTCATCGGGATCGTGGCGTATGGCCTGGCCGCGCTGCGGATCGAGAGCCGTGTCCTGGTGTTCCTCACGCTGGCCTTCTTCATCTCCGGGGCCTGGTCCGGGGCATCCGCCCTCGGCGGCCCGCTCGCGTCGGCGCTCGGAGCCGTCCTCGGTGTCTCGGCGCTCTTCGGCGCCGTCTCCCTGGTGCGCCCCGCCTGGGTTCCGCCCCTCGTGCTGCGGCCGATCGCCGTCGTCCATCCGTTCGTCGTCCCGGCGACCTTCGTGGCAGCCACCGTGTCCGCCGGGCGGCTGGCCCCGGGTCAGTACGCCCTGCTGGTGGGGATCATGGCCGTGTACCTCGGCGTCGAGACGTTCCTGCCCGGCGGAGTCCGTGCGCGTCGGGCGGCGTGGTGGGGCGCCCGGGCCCTGGGGTTCGTGGCGGCGGTGGGAGCCGTCGGCGACGCCGTCGACACGGGCGTGCTGCGGTACCCGAGCGCCATTGACGCAGCCCTTGCCGCGGGAATCGTGGCGCTGGGCGCCGAGACCGCGGCAGTGTGCCTGCTCGGCAGACGGCTCGCTGCCGCGCTCGGGCCGGCCAAGGGCACCGACCGCGTCCACAGGTTCGGCGTGGCCGAGCAGTCGGTCGCGGCGGGCTTCCAGATCCTCGTGATGCTCGTGGCGGTCTCGGTCGCGATCGCCACGCCCGAGACGGCGCCGCTCGGCCGGATCGAGGTGGGAAGCGTCCTCGCGACGGCCGTCCTGATCGCGTCGTGGTACGGGATGCGCAGCGAGTTCCTGCCGGTGGCCGCGTTCCTCGGGGTGTGGATCATCGGGTCCGAGGTGGGGGAGACGTGGTTCGCCAGCGCGGCCGCGGCCTACGCCGTGTACTTCGGGGTCCGCGCGGCCTGGCCGGCTCCGCTGGTCCGTGGCGCCGGCCGTCCGGCCGGGCGTGGAGGCTACTGGAGGCGCGGGCACTTCCTGACGGCGTCCGGGCTGGTCTCGATCGTCGCGGTCGCGGCGCTCGTCGATGCCGGCCTCGCCTCAAGCGACGCCGCGGTGCGAGCCGCCTCCGTCGCACTGTCGGTGGTGCTGACCGCCGTGGCCGAGCTCCTCGTCGTCGCGGTCCTCGGATTCCTCGACCGGCCCGCCCGCTGGAGGCCAAGCCTCGTCGCCGTCCTCGGGATGGTCGCGGTCGCGGCACTGGCGGTCGTCGCGGCCGCCGAGCAGGACGCGGGGAGCTGGCGGTACTCGCTCGCGGTCTCGGCGGTCTGCGCCGGGAGCCTGGGTCTCTCGGCAGGGCTCGTGCTTGTGCCCTCCGGTGCAGCCCGTCGCGCCGTCTGGGCAGGGCCGATCACCATCGGCGAACTCGCACCGCCGCTCCTGCTCACGGCGGCCACGCTGGCCGCGCTCCTCCAGGAGCGGTGGTGGGGCGCCGCCGTCGTGCTCACGGTGCTCGCAGTCCTGCTCGGGGCCTGCGCCTGGCGCACGGCACGCGCTGGCCGGCTCTGGCCGTATGTCTGGCTCGCGCGGGCCTTCGGCACCATCGCTGCCACCGTGGCCTTCCACGCCCTGCTGGAGGACGGCGCACGTCCGGCGGTGGCCGGCGAGGCGCTGACCGAGTGGCACATCGTGGCCGCGGCAGCCCTGCTCCAGATGGCCGTGCCGCTTGCCGTCGACGCCGTGCGCCGGGCCCGCGGGGGATCGTTCGAGTGGGCCCTCCAGGACTCCTCCACCACGCTGACGGTCGCCCTCTTCGCCGGTGTGGCCCTCCACGCGGCGGGCGTTGCCGGCGGTCGCGTGACGTCGCCGGTCACGGCGGGGTTCGTCGTCGCACTCGGCGGCGCCGCCGCAGCCGCCGGCCTGGTGCTGCACGCCCGCAGAGCTGCGGCGGGCTTCGGGGCGGTCGGCCTCGTCGCGACCTGGCTGCTCGCGGGTGAGGACCTGCGGCTGACCGAGGTCCTGCTCGGACTGTTCACGGTCTATTCGGCGCTCATGGTGCTGCTCGCCCCAAGCCGCCGGCTCAAGGGAGCGCACCTCGTCGCGGCCCGGGCCCTCCCGCTGGTGCTCGCCGCTGTGATCACGTGGGACGCTGCCGCCTCGGTCGCCATCACGCACCTCGTCCTGGCGCTCGGGCTCGCGGGCCAGCACGCGGTGCGGGCCCTGCTCGGGCGGCACGCGGACATCCCCTTCCAGAGGGCCGCGTACTGGTCGGGGCTCGCCGCGCAGCTGGCGCTGCCGTTCGCCTACGGGGCCGGGAACTGGCGTGAACCTGAGGGCGGACGCTGGGTGCTGCTCCTCGAACTGCTGCTGGTAGTGGTCAGCGCCGCGGCGACGGCCCGCACGCACCGTGGCGCAGCTCAGGTGGGTGTGGTTGCGGCCGCGCTCGCGCTCGTCGCGGCCAGCCCGTTCCTGGCCTTCGCCGAGGGCACGGCCCTCGCCGATCCGCTCGTCACTACCACGGGCCTCATCCTGATCGCATCTGCCCTCGCGGCGGTCCATGTCGTCGGCATGGCCCGGTGGGGCGAGTCGGGGCCCGAGGGCTGGCCGCGGCCGTGGACGACGGGTGCGGCCGTGTTCGCCGCCCTGGCCCTCGCGGTCGCGAGCGACTACGTGCCGCGTTCCGAGCTCCACGAGTACTGGCTCCTCGGGCTCGCGTACGGCGTCTGCGCGGCCGTGCTCGTCGCCGTCAGCAACGTCTGGGCACGCCTGGGTGCAGTGGCTGCTGTCAGCTTCCCGCTGGGTGTGCTGCTGACCCTCGGGGCCGGCAGCTGGACCGCCCGCAGCGCGTTCGACGGCGTCACCGCGCCCTGGCAGCAGCCGCTCGTCGCGCTCGTGGGGACGCTGGTGCCGGCCGGCCTCTGGCTCGCGGCCCGCTGGGCCGGTGTCTGGGCGCGCGACGCCGGTACCCGGCTCGAGCGGTCCGCTCGCCTCGGCGAGCCGCTGCGTCGCTGGACGATTCTGGCAGCAGCAGTCGGAGCGCTCGGCGTTGCGGGCGGGACGTCGTGGAGTGCGCCGGCCAGCATCGTGCTCCCGGCCCTCGCGGCGGCCCTGGTGGCGGTGGTCGCGGCCGAGCTCGCACCCCGGCACCGCAGACTCGCCGTGGAGCTCGGCGCGGTCCTCGCCACGGCAGCGGTGCAGCGTGCGATCCTCTCCGCGGACATGCACAGCCCCCTCTGGCTCGAACAGTGGAGGGAGGCGCTGGTGGACCGTGGCGCCGCCCGCGCCTTCTGGCTCGGCCAGTGGTACGTCGTCGTCACCGCGGCTGTGGCGCTCCTGCGCTATGTTGCCCGGTCCCGCGACGAGGAGCCGCGGGCGATGGCACCGCGGATCTGGCTCGGGGCTGCCGCGGCGCAGCTGAGCTTCTGGGGCCTCGGCACTGCGCTGTACGGGGACACGGGGGAGCAGGTCTGGCTGCTCGTGGGGTTCGCCGCGCTCACGGGGTTGGGCGTGGTCTTCGGCGAGCGGCCGTTCGCGGTCTGGGGCGCCCTCGGCGTCCTGGCCTGCATCCTGTGGGCCGTGCGCTCCTACGCATACGCGCTCCTGGGAGTGCTGGGGCTCGCACTCATCGGCGCCGCCATCTGGTGGCTCGCGCGCAGGCCCCGTGCTCCCCGCCCGGGGGAGTGAGGGGCTAGGCGGCGCTCTGGGAGCCCGTCCGGGTCCGGGCCAGGCGCCGCAGCCAGTAGTAGGAGGCCTTGGGGGTGCGCTCGAGCGTGGCGAAGTCGGTGTGCACGAGGCCGAACCGCTGGCTGTACCCGGCCGCCCACTCGAAGTTGTCCATGAGCGTCCATACGTACCAGCCCCTCAGGTCCACGCCGTCGGCGGGACCGCCGGGGGCCACGGCGTCGAGCGCGGCACCCAGATGCGAGGCGAGGTAGTCGATCCGCTCGTCGTCGTACAGCAGGCCGTCCGCCTGGGCCGGCTCGGGGAAGCTCGCGCCGCTCTCCGTGATGTACACGGGCGGCAGGGCGTCCCCGTAGCGCTGCTTGAGCTCTCCGAGCACCACGCCGCAGTACTTGGGGGAGATGGGCCACCCGAAGCCGGTGCTCGCGTGCTCGGGGAAGTCGGCGAGGTGGAACGGGACCTTCTTCATCGCCTTCGTGGGCTTGACCCCCTCAGGGGTCGGCCCCGGGCCGGAGCGGATGCGGGCCGGGTAGTAGTAGTTGACGCCGTAGAAGTCGAGCGGCTGGTGGATCGTCGCGAGGTCCTCGGGCCGGGGGTCCCTGAGGGCGTGGAAGAACTTGCGCGCCACGAGCGGCGGCTTGGGGTAGCGGCCCAGCAGGACGGGGTCGGCGTAGAGCCTGTTGACCATGAGGTCGACCACGCGGGCGTGGATCCAGTCGAGGGGATTCCGGCCCGCCGGGTGCACGGGAGCATGCATGTTCGTGATGCCGATGGACCCCTGGGCGCCCGAGGCGCGCAGCGCCTGCACCGACAGGCCGTGTGCGAGGAGCTGGTGGTGGACGGCTGGCATCGAGTCGAAGAGGAGCTGCTTGCCCGGGGCGTGGATGCCCACCGCGTAGCCGTTCAGCGTCACCGAGACGGGCTCGTTGAGGGTGATCCAGCGGTCGACCCGGTCGCCGAAGCGCCGCCCGGCCTCGGCCGCGAACTCGCCGCACCGCAGCGCGGTCTCCCGGCTCAGCCACCCGCCGTCGTGCTCGAGGGGGAGTGGGGTGTCCCAGTGGTAGAGGGTGGCCATGGGTGAGATGCCGCGCGCGAGCATCGCGTCGATCAGGCGGTCGTAGAAGTCCCAGCCCTTCTCGTTCCAGGCGCCCCGACCGTCCGGCTGGACGCGCGGCCACGCGATGGAGAAGCGGTAGGAGTCCACCCCGAGATCCCGGATGAGGTCGAGGTCCTCGCCGACCCGGTGGTAGTGGTCGCACGCGCGCCGGGCGTTGTCGCCGTGCGCGATGGCCCCCGGCCGTTCGGTAAACTCGTCCCAGCCCGCTGGCCCTCGCCCGTCCTCGTCCACGGCGCCCTCGATCTGGAACGCGGCTGTCGCCACTCCGAGCGTGAAGTCCTCGGGGATCCTCGCGGCCAGGACCTCGACGGCGGAGGCCCCCGGCGCTGTTGGGTCGCGGTCCGGTTCCGGGGTGGGCGACTGGTCCGCGGGGAGCATGGGACCATCATCCTCAGCGAGTGCCGTGAGAGCAAGATCGCGTTTCCGGGTCCCGGGCCTCCGTCCGGCGGCCACGCAGGACGGTCCCCGTGGCCCCGATTGGCATGCTGGGCAGATCTCTGGCAAACTAGATGAGTTGTTCAAGCGCTCCTTCGTGTCCCGATCCGGATAATGCCGGATGCGGGGGCCAGGCTGGGGCCCAAATATGACCCACCTTCGCGAACGAGGCTAGGGGTACGTGTGCGCACACAGTGCGACACGCCCGACCGCGGGGGTCGGAGAGGTCGACTGTCTGAGGAACCCGGGGGACCGGATTCAGGCAGTGCGGCCCGTGGTGGTCTCGACCTTGAATGCTTCGGCAGCCACAGCCAACAGAAAAGTGCAGTGCTAGACAGACGAAAGCGAGTCAGGCGATATGGCGGGACAGAAGATCCGCATCCGGCTGAAGTCGTACGACCACGAGGTCATCGACACTTCGGCTCGGAAGATCGTTGAGACGGTCACGCGCGCAGGCGCAACGGTGGTGGGCCCCGTCCCGCTCCCGACGGAGAAGAACGTGTACTGCGTCATCCGCTCTCCGCACAAGTACAAGGACAGCCGCGAGCACTTCGAGATGCGCACGCACAAGCGGCTGATCGACATCATCGACCCGACGCCCAAGGCCGTCGACTCGCTCATGCGTCTCGACCTGCCGGCCGACGTCAACATCGAAATCAAGCTCTAGTAGGGAGGTGCTGAGAGAACTATGACCGCAACCCGTACTGTGAAGGGCCTGCTGGGCACGAAGCTCGGCATGACCCAGGTCTGGGACGAGAACAACAAGCTCATCCCCGTCACTGTCGTTAAGGCCGACTCCAACGTCGTCACCCAGCTGCGCAACGCCGAGACCGACGGCTACACCGCCGTCCAGATCGGCTACGGCCAGATCGACCCCCGCAAGGTCAACAAGCCGCTCACCGGCCACTTCGAGAAGGCCGGCGTGACCCCCCGCCGCCACCTCGTCGAGATCCGCACCGCCGACGCCGACTCCTACGAGCTCGGCCAGGAACTCGCCGTCGCGCAGTTCGAGGCGGGCCAGAAGATCGACATCGTCGGCACCACCAAGGGCAAGGGCTTCGCCGGTGTCATGAAGCGTCACGGCTTCTCCGGCGTCGGCGCCTCGCACGGTGCCCACAAGAACCACCGCAAGCCCGGTTCCATCGGTGCCTGCGCCACCCCGGGCCGCGTCTTCAAGGGCCTCCGCATGGCCGGCCGCATGGGCCACGTGCGCCACACGACGCTCAACCTCACCGTCCACGCCGTGGATGCCGAGAACTCGCTGCTCCTCATCAAGGGCGCCCTCCCCGGTGCCCGCGGCTCGGTCGTCCTCGTCCGCTCCGCCGTGAAGGGAGCCTGAACTCATGGCTAACGCAACTGTCAAGGTTGATCTCCCCGCCGAGATCTTCGACGTCCAGACGAACGTCCCGCTGCTGCACCAGGTTGTCGTCGCCCAGCTGGCCGCTGCACGCCAGGGCACGCACAAGGTGAAGACCCGCGGCGAGGTGGCCGGCGCCGGCCGCAAGCCGTTCAAGCAGAAGGGCACCGGCCGTGCCCGCCAGGGTTCGGTCCGCGCTCCGCACATGACCGGCGGCGGCGTCGTCCACGGCCCCGTGCCGCGCGACTACAGCCAGCGCACCCCCAAGAAGATGAAGGCCGCCGCGCTCCGTGGCGCCCTGTCGGACCGCGCCCGCAACGGCCGGATCCACGTCGTCGAGTCCCTGGTCTCCGGTGACAAGCCGAACACCAAGGCCGCCCTCGGCGTCCTGCGCGCCCTCTCGGAGCGCAAGAACCTGCTGGTCGTCCTCGACCGCAACGACGAGCTCGGCGCCCTTTCGGTGCGCAACCTCACCGAGGTGCACGCGCTGTACGCGGACCAGCTCAACACGTACGACGTGCTCGTCTCCGACGATGTGGTCTTCACCAAGGCCGCTTTCGACGCGTTCGTCGCATCGAAGTCCCAGAACGAGGAGGGCTCCAAGTGAGCGCAGCCACCTACAAGGACCCGCGCGACGTCATCCTCGCGCCGGTCGTCTCCGAGAAGAGCTACGGCCTGATCGACGAGGGCAAGTACACCTTCCTGGTGGACCCGCGCTCGTCCAAGACCGAGATCAAGCTCGCGATCGAGAAGATCTTCTCGGTCAAGGTCGACTCGATCAACACCCTCAACCGTGCTGGCAAGCGCAAGCGCACCAAGTTCGGCTGGGGCCAGCGCAAGAGCACGAAGCGCGCCATCGTGTCCCTCAAGGACGGCGCGACGATCGATATCTTCGGCGGTCCGCTCGCCTGAGCGGAGACCACTTTAACGAGGAACAGGTAAATGGCAATCCGTAACTACAAGCCGACCACCCCGGGCCGCCGTGGCTCGAGCGTGGCCGACTTCGCAGAAATCACGCGCTCGACGCCGGAGAAGTCCCTGGTTCGTCCGCTTCCCAAGAAGGGCGGCCGCAACAACTCCGGCAAGATCACCACGCGCCACAAGGGTGGCGGCCACAAGCGCCAGTACCGTCTGATCGACTTCCGTCGTCACGACAAGGACGGCGTCGACGCCAAGGTCGCGCACATCGAGTACGACCCGAACCGCACCGCGCGCATCGCGCTGCTGCACTTCGTGGACGGCACCAAGCGCTACATCATCGCGCCGAACAAGCTCTCCCAGGGCGACATCGTCGAGTCCGGCCCGGACGCCGACATCAAGCCCGGCAACAACCTGCCGCTGCGCAACATCCCGGTCGGTACGGTCATCCACGCGGTCGAGCTCCGCCCGGGCGGCGGCGCCAAGATGGCCCGCTCCGCCGGCGCCTCGATCCAGCTCGTGGCGAAGGAGGGCAAGTACGCCCAGCTCCGCCTGCCGTCGGGCGAGGTCCGCAACGTCGACGTCCGCTGCCGCGCGACCGTCGGCGAGGTCGGCAACGCCGAGCAGTCGAACATCAACTGGGGCAAGGCCGGCCGCATGCGCTGGAAGGGCGTCCGCCCGACCGTCCGTGGTGTCGCGATGAACCCGGTCGACCACCCGCACGGTGGTGGTGAAGGCAAGACCTCCGGTGGCCGTCACCCCGTCAACCCGAACGGCAAGCCCGAGGGCCGCACCCGCCGCCCGAACAAGGCGAGCGACAAGCTCATCGTCCGTCGTCGTCGTACTGGCAAGAACAAGCGATAGGAGCCTGGACACATGCCACGCAGCCTGAAGAAGGGTCCTTTCGTTGACCAGCACCTCTTTGTGAAGGTCGCCAGGGAAAACGATAAGGGCACCAAGAACGTCATCAAGACCTGGTCCCGCCGCTCGATGATCATCCCCGACATGCTCGGGCACACGATCGCCGTGCACGACGGGCGCAAGCACATCCCGGTCTTCGTCACCGAGTCGATGGTCGGGCACAAGCTCGGCGAATTCGCCCCGACGCGGACTTTCCGCGGCCACGTGAAGGACGACAAGAAGGGCAAGCGCCGCTGACCCCCTGCCTCACGGCAGCAGCAGCGCTGAGCTCTGAGAAAGAGAAGGAAAGCAATGGAAGCCAAGGCAATTGCGCGCCACATCCGCGTAACGCCGATGAAGGCCCGGCGCGTCGTCAACCTTGTTCGTGGCAAGCAGGCGAATGAGGCTCTGGCGATCCTGAAGTTCGCCCAGCAGGCGGCTTCGGAGCCGGTGTACAAGGTCCTCGCATCCGCGATGGCCAACGCCCGTGTCCTCGCCGACCGCGACGGTGTCGCGTTCGACGAGAGCGACCTCTACATCTCTGAGGCGTTCGTCGACGAGGGTCCGACCATGAAGCGGTTCCAGCCGCGCGCCCAGGGCCGCGCCTACCGCATCAAGAAGCGCACCAGCCACATCACCGTGGTCGTCGCGACGCCCGAGAACGAGGAGGCCCGGTAAATGGGACAGAAGGTCAACCCGCACGGGTTCCGACTCGGCATCACCACCGACCACGTCTCGCACTGGTTTGCCGACAGCAACAAGCCGGGTCAGCGCTACAAGGACTTCGTCCGTGAGGACGTCAAGATCCGCCAGCTCATGACCAACGGCATGGAGCGCGCCGGCATCGCCAAGGTCGAGATCGAGCGCACCCGCGACCGCGTCCGCGTGGACATCCACACGGCCCGTCCGGGCATCGTGATCGGCCGCCGCGGCGCCGAGGCGGACCGCATCCGCGGCGAGCTCGAGAAGCTCACCGGCAAGCAGGTCCAGCTCAACATCCTCGAGGTCAAGAACCCCGAGGTCGAGGCCCAGCTCGTCGCCCAGGGCGTCGCGGAGCAGCTCTCGAGCCGCGTCGCGTTCCGCCGTGCGATGAAGAAGGCCATGCAGTCGGCGCAGCGCGCCGGCGCCAAGGGCATCCGCATCGCGTGCTCCGGCCGTCTCGGCGGCGCCGAGATGTCGCGCTCGGAGTTCTACCGCGAAGGCCGTGTGCCGCTGCACACCCTGCGCGCGAACATCGACTACGGCTTCTACGAGGCCAAGACCACCTTCGGCCGCATCGGCGTGAAGGTCTGGATCTACAAGGGCGATGTGACCTCCAAGGAGCTGGCTGCCCAGGCCGCCGCCGCTCCGTCCCGCGGCCGTGGCGACCGCGGCGACCGTCCGGGTCGCCCCGGTGGCGAGCGCCGCCGTCGTCCGTCTGGCGACCGCCAGCAGCAGTCCTCGGCTCCCGCCGAGACCGCCGCTCCGGCCGCCGAGGCCGCTGCTCCGGCAGCAGAAGGAGGAGAGGCTTAAATGCTTATCCCGCGTCGTGTGAAGCACCGCAAGCAGCACCACCCGGGTCGTTCCGGCGCTGCTACCGGCGGCACGAAGGTCTCGTTTGGCGAGTACGGCATCCAGGCCCTCACGCCTGCCTACGTGACCAACCGTCAGATCGAGTCCGCTCGTATCGCCATGACCCGTCACATCAAGCGTGGCGGCAAGGTCTGGATCAACATCTACCCGGACCGTCCGCTGACCAAGAAGCCTGCCGAAACCCGCATGGGTTCCGGTAAGGGTTCTCCGGAGTGGTGGATCGCCAACGTCAAGCCCGGCCGTGTGCTCTTCGAGCTCTCCGGCGTGTCCGACGAGGTGGCTCGCGAGGCCCTGCGCCTGGCCATCCACAAGCTCCCGTTGAAGGCGCGCATCGTGCGCCGCGAAGGTGGTGAATGAGAATGGCAGTCGGTTCGAAGGATCTGACGGCTGAGAAGCTCGACCAGCTGGACAACGAGCGCCTCTTCGAGGAGCTCAAGAAGGCCAAGGAAGAGCTGTTCAACCTGCGCTTCCAGTCGGCCACCGGCCAGCTCGAGAACCACGGCCGCCTGCGCGCCGTGAAGAAGGACATCGCCCGCATCTACACGATCATGCGTGAGCGTGAGCTCGGCATCCGCGCCGAGGCGGCCCCCGCCGTCGTCGACGCGAAGGACGAGAAGAAGGCGGCGAAGGCCGAGAAGAAGTCCGCCAAGGCTGAGGCCGAGGAGGACGCCAAGTGAGCGATCAGGAGAACAAGGTGACGGAGAACTCCGTGACGGAGAACGCCGCCGCCGAGCGCCAGCGCGGTTACCGCAAGACCGCCCGCGGCTACGTCGTGTCCGACAAGATGGACAAGACGATCGTCGTCGAGGTCGAGGACCGCGTGAAGCACTCGCTGTACGGCAAGGTCATCCGCCGCACCGAGAAGCGCAAGGCCCACGACGAGAACAACAGCGCCGGCATCGGCGACCTCGTTCTCATCGCGGAGACCCGCCCGCTGTCCGCCACCAAGCGGTGGCGTCTCGTGGAGATCCTCGAGAAGGCCAAGTAAGCCTCCTCGCGTTTCTCGCGGACATGCCGGAAGGCCCGTTCCCCTCGTGGGGGCGGGCCTTCCGCCGTCTCGGCGGCGCACGACGGCGGGTGCCCGGCCGGGGCGGGTGCGTCGCCGCCGTCGGGGGTGCCTGTCCGGTCTGGTGACGCCGTCCGGGCGCGGCCGCGACGAAGAGTGCCCGTGCGCACCGGAAGTCGCGGTCACGCGCACTTCTGGATGAAAGCGGCACTTCTCGTCGGGACGAGGCCGAACGTGACGAGCTTCGCGCGGAACCGCGCCTGCCGCTCGAGGTCTGCCCAGTCCCAGCGGAGCACGGGATGCCCGAGCGCGAGCAGGCGGTTCTCACGCTGCTTCTCACGCTGAAGCCCAGAGACGGCATCCTCCCCATGGGTGAGTCGAGTGTCGAGGTACTTGCCCCATCCGTCGAACTCGCCGAGCCGGTCCCGCCCAGAAGGGGACTGCGGTACCAAGGGGCTGTGCCAGGTGAAGTCCGCGAATCCGATGAGGCCCGGGCTGTCCCTGTATTCGGTCTGGAGTGCGGGCTCCGGGAACCCCCACATGAGCACGAGCGCACGGCTGACGGACTCACCGGGAGATTCCGCACCTGCGCGTGCCAGCAGTGCGCGGCTCTGCGCCCTCTCGCGCTGCGACCTGAAAGTGAGCCGGGCGATGGCGTCGGCCACCGGTGTCCTGTCCAGAAGTGGCTGCGCCGGGTCGAGGCGGAGGACTCCGTCGGCGACCGTGAGCGCTCGCGCGAACTTCGCCGACGCCAGAACCTCCACGAGGGCGTCGGGGGCCGGGATGCAATCCAGCGTTCCGACGGCCTCGGCGACCAGGGGCGAATGGCGGTGCCTCCGCACAGGGGGCGGGGCGAGCGTCCGCGCCCGCCGTGCCACATCGGTGTCACCGCGTGCCTCGAAGGTCGGAGGGCGTGTGCCCAGCTGGGCGTTCGTTCCGACAGCCACGTCTATGGCTGTCGGCGTCCTGACGACGGGGAGCCCGCGGAGGAAGAGCGATGTCTCGCCGCAGAAGACGGCACCGGGCACGAACCAGGCGTGCACGGCAGCTGCGAGTGCGAACCGGGACGGGGCGTCGAGCAGCACCCACAGCTCCGTGGGCACATAGGCGCCTCGACGCAGGCGCACGAGGTCGCCCCGAGCGAAGGCCCGGGACGCATTCGGGGGAGGGATCCGCGCGAACGCGAAGGCAGCGTCGTAGAGCCCGTTCATGGTGTCCATGGACCGAGCATCGGCGCACCGCTCGCGAGGGCGCATGCGAGCGGGGGGCCATGTGGACAACGCGCGGGCCCGGGAAGCTGGTGAGGGAAGATCCGACGCGGGGGAGTCGGGTTCCGCGCCGGGAGTGGCTGTGACGGCGACTTCCCGATGAGAACGTGACTTCTAGCGGGCACGGCCCCGGCCCCTCGGCGATGCGGGGTGGACAGCGGCGGCGTGGTACGATATTGAGCTTGTACGGCTGGCTTCGCCATGCCGTGACAAACCTCGTGAACCATCGTGCCACCGCATAATGCCCTTCTGCCGAAGGGGAGCGCCCCGGCGCTGCTCCTCGCAGCAGGAAGGGGACACATGCGCGTGGCACGGCGATTCAGGCCCGTTCTGGCGACATCCAGGCGGGTCGAGAGACACCCCATCAACCGTTCCGCAAGGCTCGCTCTGCAGCAGGACCGCAGTGCGAGAACCGGCGAGACGTAAGGAGTAAAAGTGATTCAGCAGGAGTCGCGGCTCAAGGTCGCCGACAACACGGGTGCCAAGGAAATCCTTACCATCCGCGTTCTCGGTGGATCCGGCCGCCGCTACGCAGGCATCGGCGACGTCATCGTCGCCACCGTCAAGGACGCTATCCCTGGCGGCAACGTCAAGAAGGGCGACGTGGTCAAGGCCGTCGTCGTCCGTACCAAGAAGGAGCGCCGTCGTCCGGACGGCTCCTACATCCGCTTCGACGAGAACGCGGCAGTCATCCTCAAGAACGACGGCGACCCCCGTGGCACGCGTATCTTCGGCCCGGTCGGCCGCGAGCTGCGCGACAAGAAGTTCATGAAGATCGTCTCGCTGGCTCCGGAGGTGCTCTGACTCATGGGCGCAAAGATCAAGAAGGGCGACCTGGTCCAGGTCATCACCGGCACCAAGCAGGACAAGGGCGGTGACAAGGGCAAGCAGGGCAAGGTCCTGAAGGTGTTCCCGACCGAGAACCGTGTTCTCGTCGAGGGCATCAACCGTGTCACCAAGCACGTCAAGGCCGGCCAGACCCAGCGCGGCACCAAGACCGGCGGCATCGAGCAGGTCGAGGCCCCGATCCACATCTCGAACGTGGCCCTCGTGGACCCCGAGACCAAGAAGCCCACTCGCGTCGGCTTCCGCCTCGAGACCGTGGAGAAGGACGGCGTCTCCAAGACCGTCCGCATCCGCTACTCCAAGGCCACCGGGAAGGACATCTGATGACTGAGACTGTCGAGACTCCGGTCAAGGTCGTGCCCCGCCTCAAGGCGAAGTACGCCGAGAGCATCAAGCAGGCCCTCCAGGACGAGTTCAACTACGAGAACGTGAACCAGGTCCCGCGCCTGGTCAAGGTTGTCGTGAACATGGGCGTCGGCGACGCCGCCAAGGACTCGAAGCTCATCGAGGGCGCTGTGCGCGACCTGACCCTCATCACGGGCCAGAAGCCGCAGGTCGTCAAGGCCCGCAAGTCGATCGCCCAGTTCAAGCTCCGTGAGGGCATGCCGATCGGCGCCTTCGCGACGCTCCGCGGCGACCGCATGTGGGAGTTCGTGGACCGCCTCGTGTCCCTCGCCCTGCCCCGTATCCGCGACTTCCGCGGCCTCTCGGGCAAGCAGTTCGACGGCAACGGCAACTACACGTTCGGCCTCACCGAGCAGGTGATGTTCCACGAGATCGATCAGGACAAGATCGACCGCCTCCGCGGCATGGACATCACGGTCGTCACGACCGCCAAGACCGACGACGAGGGCCGTGCGCTCCTGAAGCACCTCGGCTTCCCGTTCAAGAACGAAGACTGAATCACTACGTGAAAGGTCCGCGCCGCACCGAGAGCCGCCGGCTCCCGGGCAGGGCGGAAACCGTCATGAGGAAGGGCACGAGCCCACAATGACTATGACTGATCCCGTCGCAGACATGCTGACGCGTCTGCGCAACGCCAACTCGGCCTACCACGACTCGGTGACCATGCCGTCGTCGAAGCTCAAGGTCCGGGTTGCTGAGATCCTGAAGGCCGAGGGCTACATCTCGGCCTACAAGGAAGAGGACGCCGAGGTCGGCAAGAAGCTGACCCTGGACCTCAAGTTCGGCCCCAACCGCGAGCGTTCGATCGCCGGTGTCCGCCGCATCTCCAAGCCGGGCCTCCGCGTGTACGCGAAGTCCACGAACCTCCCGCATGTGCTGGGCGGCCTCGGCATCGCCATCCTGTCCACGTCCTCTGGGCTCCTGACTGACCGTCAGGCCGCCAAGAAGGGCGTGGGCGGCGAAGTCCTCGCGTACGTCTGGTAAGGGAAGGAAGGAAGAAGATATGTCCCGCATTGGACGTCTCCCCATCACCGTCCCCGCCGGCGTCGAGGTCAAGATCGACGGCTCCGTGGTGACCGTGAAGGGCTCCAAGGGCGAGCTGACCCACACTGTGGCCAGCCCGATCGAGGTTTCCCTCGACGACTCGACCCTCTCGGTGACCCGCCCGAACGACGAGCGCATCGCTCGCTCGCTCCACGGCCTGACCCGCACGCTCATCTTCAACATGATCGAGGGCGTGACCAAGGGCTACGAGAAGAAGCTCGAGATCGTCGGCACCGGTTACCGTGTGCAGGCCAAGGGCTCGGACCTCGAGTTCGCGCTCGGCTACTCGCACCCGGTCACGGTGAACGCGCCCGAGGGCATCACGTTCACGGTCGAGGGCCCCACCAAGCTCTCCGTGTCCGGCATCAACAAGCAGCAGGTCGGCGAGGTCGCTGCCAACATCCGCAAGCTGCGCAAGCCCGACCCGTACAAGGGCAAGGGCATCCGCTACGCCGGCGAGGTTATCCGCCGCAAGGTCGGAAAGGCTGGTAAGTAACCATGGGTCTGGGCATCAACAAGAAGCGCGTGGCCAAGTCCAAGCAGCAGGCTCGGGCTCGTCGCCACTTCCGCCTCCGCAAGAAGATCGTCGGCTCCGCCGAGCGTCCCCGCCTCGTCGTGAACCGCTCCTCGCGCCACGTCTTCGTCCAGGTGGTCGACGACAGCAAGGGCATCACGCTGGTCTCCGCCTCCACTCTCGAGGCCGACCTCCGTTCCTTCGAGGGCGACAAGACCGCCAAGGCCAAGCGCGTGGGCGAGCTCATCGCCGAGCGTGCGAAGGCTGCTGGCATCGAGGCCGTCGTGTTCGACCGCGGTGGCAACAAGTACCACGGCCGCGTGGCTGCGATCGCGGACGGCGCACGTGAAGGTGGGCTGGCACTGTGACCGCAGACAACGCAGCGAATGCAGAGAAGGTGAACGTGACCGAGCAGAATGCAGCTGAGGCTGCTGAGACCGCTCCCGCCACCGAGGAGCGCCGCGGCGGTCGTCGTGGCGAGGGTCGCGGCCAGGGCCGCGGTGACCGCGGCGGCCGTGGCGGTCGCGACAACCGCGACGCCGAGAAGAGCCAGTTCATCGAGCGCGTCGTGACGATCAACCGCGTCGCCAAGGTCGTCAAGGGCGGCCGTCGCTTCAGCTTCACCGCCCTCGTGGTGGTGGGTGACGGCAACGGCATGGTCGGCGTCGGCTACGGCAAGGCCAAGGAGGTCCCCGCGGCCATCGCCAAGGGTGTGGAGGAGGCCAAGAAGTCCTTCTTCCGCGTCCCCCGCATCGGCACCACGGTCCCGCACCGTGTGCAGGGCGAGTCCGCCGCAGGCGTCGTCATGCTGCGCCCGGCTGCCCCGGGTACCGGTGTGATCGCCGGTGGTCCGGTCCGCGCCGTCCTCGAGTGCGTCGGCATCCACGACGTGCTGTCCAAGTCCCTGGGTTCCTCGAACGCCATCAACATCGTCCACGCGACGGTCGAGGCGCTCAAGGGCCTTGAGGAGCCGCAGGCTGTGGCTGCCCGCCGTGGCCTCGCGCTGGACGAGGTCGCCCCGGCCGCCATGGTGCGCAACCTCCAGAACTCGAAGGCAGGTGCATGAGTCATGGCGAAGAACCTGGCTCCCTCCGACGCCACGTTGGAGATCACCCAGATTAAGGGCGTCATCGGCGCCAAGCAGAACCAGCGCGACACCCTCCGTTCGCTCGGCCTCAAGCGGATCGGCCACACGGTCACCCGCAAGGCCGACGCCGTGACGGTGGGCATGGTCAACACGGTTCCGCACCTCGTGAAGGTTGAGGAGGCGAAGTAATGGCAGAGAACGAGACTGAGAAGTCTTCCGCGCTGAAGGTCCACCACCTGCGTCCCGCCGCTGGCGCCAAGACCGCGAAGACCCGTGTGGGTCGCGGTGAGGGCTCCAAGGGCAAGACCGCCGGCCGTGGCACCAAGGGCACGAAGGCCCGCTACCAGGTCAAGGCCGGCTTCGCTGGCGGGCAGCTTCCGCTGCACATGCGCCTGCCGAAGCTCCGCGGCTTCAAGAACCCGTTCCGGGTCGAGTTCCAGGTCGTGAACCTGGACAAGCTCTCCGAGCTGTTCCCGGAGGGTGGCACCGTGACGGTCGAGGACCTCGTGGCCAAGGGCGCCGTTCGCAAGAACGAGCCGGTCAAGGTGCTCGGCTCGGGCGACATCACCGTCAAGGTCGATGTCACCGTGCACGCCTTCTCCGCGTCCGCCTCGGAGAAGATCGCCGCCGCCGGCGGCTCCGCGAACGTCCTCTGACCTTCGCAGGAGCGCAGCTGACGCTGTGAGACGAGGAGGCCCCTGCCGCCGTCGTGGATCACCCACGACGGCGGCGGGGGCCCTTCGCGTTGGGGCGCGCCCAGAGCGCGGGGCAGGGGGCGCACGACGCCGCCGCGGGCCTTCCGCGTTCGCCGCGCCGGAGGTGCCGCTCGCCGCTCGCCCGGGCGCCGATTCACTGCTCACGGCCCGGTAACGGTAAACTCGTGAGCTGGACCCTCGACTCCGGGCCGCCATCCATGCCCTGGAGCCAATGACCCTACATTCCTCGGATGGGGAGGAGAAGCGTGCTTTCTGCGATTGGCCGGGCTGTCCGGACGCCCGACCTGCGGCGCAAGCTGCTGTTCACGCTGGGCATCATCACGATCTTCCGCCTGGGTGCCTTCATCCCCGCGCCGGGCGTCAACTACGCGAACGTGCGGCAGTGCCTCTCCCCGTCGGTGACGGGCGACCAGCAGGGCATCTACCAGATGATGAACCTCTTCAGCGGCGGTGCGCTGCTGCAGGTGTCCATCTTCGCGCTCGGGATCATGCCGTACATCACGGCGAGCATCATCGTGCAGCTGCTGCGCGTGGTCATCCCGCGGTTCCAGGAGCTGTACGACGAGGGCCAGGCCGGGCAGACGAAGCTCACGCAGTACACGCGCTACCTCACGATCGCCCTCGGCCTGCTGAACGCGACCACGCTGGTCTCGCTCGTCCGCTCGGGCCAGCTGTTCCCGAACTGCCAGCTGCAGATCATCCCGGACCAGAGCATCATCACGACGATCCTCGTGATCATCACGCTCACGGCCGGCACCGGCCTGATCATGTGGCTCGGCGAGCTCGTGACGGAGAAGGGGATCGGCAACGGAATGTCGCTGCTGATCTTCACCTCGATCGCCGCGACCTTCCCGACCTCGCTCGGTCAGATCTGGTCCTCGAAGGGCCCGGGCACGTTCTTCCTCGTGATCGTCATCGGCATCATCACGATGACGCTGGTCGTGTTCGTCGAGCAGTCCCAGCGCCGCGTGCCGGTGCAGTACGCGAAGCGCATGATCGGCCGCCGCACGGTGGGCGGGACGAGCACGTACATCCCGATCAAGGTGAACATGGCGGGTGTCATCCCGGTCATCTTCGCCTCGTCGATGCTGTACCTGCCGGCCCTCGTGGCGCAGTTCAACACGCCCCACGACGGCTCGCCGATCCCCGGCTGGGTGGAGTGGATCAACAACAACCTGACCCGCGGCGACCACCCCGTGTACATGGCGATCTACTTCCTGATGATCCTCTTCTTCACATACTTCTACGTCGCGATCACCTTCAACCCAGAAGAGGTCTCCGACAACATGAAGAAGTACGGCGGCTTCATCCCCGGCATCCGTGCCGGGAAGCCCACTGCGGACTACCTGCAGTACGTACTTTCGCGCATCACTCTGCCGGGCGCCCTGTACCTGGGCATCGTGGCCCTGATCCCGCTGATCGCCCTCGTGCTCGTCAACGCGAACCAGAACTTCCCGTTCGGCGGTACGTCGATCCTCATCATGGTCGGCGTGGGCCTCGAGACCGTCAAGCAGATCGATGCTCAGCTCCAACAGCGACACTACGAAGGACTACTGCGATGACGAGAATGCTGCTCATTGGCCCGCCCGGTTCCGGCAAGGGCACCCAGGCGGAACGGATCTCCGACCGCCTCGGCATCGTCGCCATCTCGACGGGCGATATCTTCCGCTTCAACGTCAAGGAGCAGACGCCCCTCGGCATCGAGGCGAAGAAGTACATGGATGCCGGCGACTTCGTCCCGGACTCGGTGACGAACAGCATGGTGCGCGACCGCCTCGCGCAGGACGACGCCGCGAACGGCTTCCTCCTCGACGGGTACCCGCGCACCGTCGCGCAGGTTGAGTACCTCGACGAGATCCTCGCGGAGAAGGGCCAGTCCCTCGACGTCGTCCTCCAGCTCACTGCCGACGACGAGGAGCTCGTGGCGCGCCTGCTGAACCGTGCGAAGGAGACCGGGCGCAGCGACGACACCGAGGACGTGATCCGTCACCGCCTCGAGCTGTACCACACGCAGACGGAGGCCGTGGTCTCCAAGTACGACGAGCGCGGCACGCTGACCCGCGTCGACGGCATCGGCGCCATCGACGAGGTCACCGACCGTGTGCTCGCGGCGATCGAGACGACGGTGCGCTCCGCCTCCTAGGGGGACGCGCACGACGACGACAGGCGCCGTCCGCGGGTCACTCCCCGCGGGCGGCGCCTTGTCCTGTGGAGCGTGGGCCATGGGCCCACTGGAGGAAGGGAGCGGCTGTGATCGGCCAGCGGAAGATCGAGTACAAGAACAACGGGCAGCTGCGCATCATGGCCCAGGCCGGGGTGCTGCTGAGCCGTGCCCTCGACGCCGCCGTGGCCGCCGCCGTGCCCGGGGCCACGACCGACGACCTCGACGCGGCCTTCGCCGCGGTCGTGGACGAGGCGGGCGCCCAGTACAACTTCCTCGGCTACCACGGCTACCCGCGCCACATCTGCGCCTCCGTGAACGACGAGGTCGTGCACGGCATCCCCGGCAGCCGCGTGCTCGCCGAGGGCGACATCATCTCGATCGACGGCGGCTGCGTGGTCCGCGGCTGGAACGCGGACTCGGCGCGGACGGTGATCGTCGGCGAGGGCGACCCCGAGGACGCACGGCTGTCCGAGGTGACCCGCCAGGCCATGTGGCACGGGATCGCCGCCTTCGCGAAGGGCTCCTTCGTGGGGGACATCGGGGACGCGATCGACGACTTCGTCTCCGCCCAGGAGGGGGCCCCGCTGGGCATCCTCGAGGACTACGTGGGCCACGGGATCGGCTCCCAGATGCACATGGCGCCGGACGTGCTGAACTACCGCACGGGGCACCGGGGGGCGAAGATCAAGCCGGGCATGGCCCTCGCGATCGAGCCGATGCTCGTGCGCGGGTCCATCGACACCAAGGTGCTCGACGACGAGTGGACGGTCGTGACCACGGACGGCTCGCACGCCTCCCAGTGGGAGCACTCGGTCGCGCGGCACGCGGGCGGCATCTGGGTGCTCACCGCGCCCGACGGCGGGGCCTCCGAGCTCGAGCCCCTCGGCGTCACGCCGGTTCCCATCCCCGCCTGACGCTTCACTCCCGCCCGGTGACGTCCCGCTGCGCCCGCGCGGCCATCCGCGCGAGGTCCACGCGGTTCGCGGCCCCGGTCTTCCGCAGGAGGCTCGAAATGTGGGAGCTGACGGTCTTCTCGCTGATCACGAGTTCCCGCGCGATTTCGCCGTAGGTCCTGCCCGCGACGACGTAGTCGAGGATGGCCGCCTCGCGGGGCGTGAGCCCGGGGAGGCGGGCAGGGCCGGCGTCGCGCGTCTGGGCGGCCGGGCCGGTGGGGATCCTCGCCTGGGACGCGAGCTGGTCGAGCGCCTCGAGGACGGGCCGGGCCTGAAGCTCGGCAGCGAGGGCGAGGCCGCGGCGGAGGAACGCGCTGCCCTGTGCCCTGGAGGCTCGGCCGTGGAGCAGGAACGCCTCGGCCGCCCGGCGGCAGGCATACGCCTCCTCCCAGAGCAGCGACGCCTCTGCGCACGCGTCCGCGGCCGCGGCCCAGGCCGCGGCGTTGTCCCGGTCTCCGCGGGCGCGCCCGAGCTCTGCGAGGTAGAGGCAGTGGAGCGCCGTGAGCACGGACAGATAGAGTTCCTGGTCGCCGTGGATTTCCTGGAGCCCCCGCGGGAAGCGCTGCTGGAGCTCGTCGGCCGCGCTCACGAAGCTGTCGGCGCGGCGGCCGCCGTCCCTCGCGTCCTGCGCCTGGTCGGCGAGGGCCCGCGCTGCCTGCATCACGAGCCACTCGCACATGGTGGGCGGGGGACCCGGCCGTGTCGCTCCTGCCATGGCCGCCGAGAACGATTCCGCGGGTCGGCCGCAGGCGGCGTACACCTCGGCCCGGATCGCGGCGAAGTCCAGGTTCAGGTACGCCTCCCCGTTGTCCGAGAGCTCCTCGGCCCGTGCGAGCTGGGCGAGCGCGTCGTCGTTCCGGCCCTGGAGGGCGGCGAGCCGGGCCGCCGTGAGGCGTGCGGAGACGTCGGCGATGGGCCCGGGGTCAGCGCCGAGGGTGTTCCTGAGTGCTGCAAGGGTGCGCCGCCACTCGCCGACGGCAAGCCAGCTCTCGGCCTCGATCGCGGCGAGCTTCGCCGTGTAGGCGTGCGGGGACCCGTGGGCCTCCAGCCGCCGCCGGCCCTCGGCGATGATGTCCGCGTACTCCCTGAGGAACATGGTGGGGAGCTGGGCGTTCGCGTGCCACATCACGGCGTGGATGGCGGCCCAGAAGTCCCGCGCGCTGAGGGCGTCCGCAATCGCCTCGGCGGTCAGCTCGACCGCTTCCTGGTTCCGCCCTTCGGCCAGGGCGGCCATCGCCGAGGCAGCCCTCGCGTAGGTGAGTGCGAGGGGATTCCCTGCGCCGACAGCGATGGCGAGCGCGCGCTCAGCCAAGGCGCCGCCTTGCCTCCGGTCCCTCCACATGAGCGCGTGGGCGTGCTCCGAGAGCGCGTAGGCATGCTGCCAGCTGCGCGGTTCCGCTTCGGCCAGCCGGACTGCCTGCGCCGCGACATCCGGGTCGAAGAAGGCTTCCCCGGTGGACCAGCGCAGGTGCATGCGGCGGATCATGAGCTCCGCGACCGCGAGCGGCTCCCCCTGCGGGTCGAGCGCAGCCAGCAGGGCGTCGACCGCCTCGAGTTCCCCGGTGAAGTCCCCTGCGTCGCGGGCGGCCGAGCGGACCGCCTCCCACAGGTCGCGGGGCGCCTCCCGGGCGCTCGGCACCCGCTCTCGGAGGGCGACGGCGCGCCTCAGCAAGCGCACCGTGTCGCTCTGGGTGATCGAGCCGTCGCCGGAACCGGCGGCCCGCAGCGCCCACCGGTAGGCGGCCTCCGTGTTCCCGGCGCGGTGGTGGTGGTCGGCGAGGGCGATGAGCCGCAGCGGCGGCCGCTCGGCGTCGTGCGCCTCGGCGGGCTCCTCGTAGACCGCGGCGAAGGCGCCGTGCCAGCGCTGCCGCTCGTCGGCGGAGAGGGTCTGCACGAGAGTCTCGGCGATGAGCGGGTGGTGGAACCAGTAGGTCCCGTCGGGGGAGAGGTCGAGGATCCCCGCGGCGGCGGCCGCGCGCAGGAGGGGCACGACGGCGTCGGGCGACACCTCGCCTGCCGCGACCCGGCGGAGGTCCCGCACGGCCACCTCCCGGCCTCCGACGGCGAGCATCGCGGTCAGGAGCCGCGCCTGGTCCGGGAGCCCGTGCCACGACCTGAGCACGGCTGCCCGGAGGTCGGTGGGGAGGCCTGGGCCGAGGTGCCGGTCGGCTGCGGTCAGGCCGCGGGCCAGGAGGGACGTGAGGTATGGGTTGCCGGCCGAGCGGGCGAAGACCTCGGTGACCAGCGACTGGCTCGGCGGCGCTCCGAGGAGACGGGCGAGCAGGGCCTCCGTGCCGGGGCGGTCGAGCGGCTGGAGCGTGCTGACCTCGACGCCGGGGAGCCGCCGCACGTCCGCGAGCCACTCCCGCAGCGGGGAGGCGGAGTGGGCCTCGCTGAGCCGCGACGTCGCGAGGACGGCCAGGCGGCGCTCGGCGGGCCCGGCGATGAGGTACATCAGGACGTCCAGGGTCCCCTGGTCGGCCCAGTGCAGGTCGTCGACGGCGAGGACGACGGGGGCGTCCTCGGTGAGGGCGGTGAGCCAGTCGTCGATGAGCAGCGGCATGTTCGCCAGCGACTCGCCGGAAGCCCGCTGCATGAGCGGAACCGGCCCCCGGTCGGTTGGCGCGGACCGGAACGCCGAGCGGAGGGCGAGGTACGGGACCGCCGAGGAGCCCATCGGCAGCGCCGCGCCCTTGAGGACGTGCACACGGCTGCCCGCGGCTGCAGACGCAGCCGCACACGCCGTCGCGACGAGGGCGGTCTTGCCCACTCCGGGGTCGCCGAGGATGAGGACGCTGCCGGCGTGGCCCGAGCACGCCGCGTCGATGACCCCGGCCAGCCCGGCCAGTTCCTCCGCGCGCCCCACCACGCCGGGGCCGCCGCCGCGCCCCTGTTCCGCCACGCCTCCAGCGTGCCACCGGCGTGCTCCCGCGGGCCAGATCTGAGGGTCCGGCGAGCGGATCTGAGGGGATGCTCCCGATGTGGCGCAGCGCGCCTGGGAGGACTGTTGAAGCATCATCCCACCAGTTGACGGAAGGTGAGTCCGATGATCGCAGCACCCGCATCCCGCACGAGGACGACCGCCATGGCGGCCGCCGTGGCAGCCCTCTTCCTCGCAGTCCTGGCCCCCGGGCCGGCGGGAGGTGCGACCCCGCCCGCGGTCCCCTACGACTCGTCGTTCGCCCCGCTGACCCGCATCGGCGACCAGCTGACGCGGGGAGACCAGCTCACCGGGCACGGCGCGCAGGCCCCCTTCTGGATCCCGGAGCAGCCGTAGGGATGCCCGCCGACGCGCGACGGCGCCGCCAGCCGTGGACGGCCGGCGGCGCCGTCGTGCGGGGTTGCCGCGGTGACGCTACTTGAGCTTCGGCTTCACGTCCTTGTCGTAGATGCCCTGGAGGGTCTTCTTCAGGTCGGACATCGTGGACTTCACGTCGCCCTGCTGGGTGACGATCTTGGCGACGGACTTGGCCATCTCCTGGTCCGCGCCGGGGAGGAACACGCGGGCGTTGTCCTGGACCCGGGTGACGGCGAGCTGATCGATCGCGGTCTGGATCTGGGGCGTCTTGGCGAGGACCTGGGTCATGTCAGCGGACTTGCGGTTCGGCATGTAGCCGGTGGCGGCGGAGAATGCCGCCGTGTTCTCCGGCTCTCCGACGAACTTGATGAACATCGCCGCCGCGAGCTGCTGCTCCTTCGAGATGCCCGAGGGGATGCCGAGGCCGGCGCCGCCGGTCGGGCACACGGGCTTCTCCGACTTCGGGCCGCCCGGCAGGAAACCGACGCCCACGTTGAACTTCGCGCTCGCGAGGATGCCCACGAGGGAGCCCGTGGAGGAGATCGTGGTCGAGGTGATGCCGGCGGAGAAGTCGTCCGCGGACTCCTTCGAGGACACGCCCGCCCACTTGTCCTTGTACACCGAGTCCTGGACCCACTGCATCGCGGCGACGGCGTCGTCCGAGTCGCACGTGATGTCCCAGTCCTTGGACCAGCCGGACCCCCAGCCCCACAGGTTGTTCTGCAGCGTCCAGCCCGCGTACCCGGCCAGCGCCGGGTACATGTAGGCGTACTGCGCACCCGAGGCGGCCTTGAGCTTCGGCGCCCAGTCGGCGAACTCGGACCAGGTCTTCGGGGCGCGGTCCGGCAGCCCGGCGGCCTTGAAGTGGTCCTTGTTGTAGTAGAACAGCGGGGTCGAGCGCCCGTACGGCATGGCCCACTGCTTGTTGGCGTACTGGTAGTCCTTCACGAGGGAGTCGCGGTAGTCGCCGAGGTCGAAGTTCAGCTGCTTGATGAGCGAGTCCATCGGGATGATGTTGCCGTTGATGTAGTAGCGGAACCACCACACGTCGGAGAGCACGACGACGCCGGGCAGGCCCGAGTTCGCCGCCTGCGCGGTCTGGAACTTCTGCGCGATCTCCTCGTAGTTCGCGCCCGCGGTCACGAGGTTGACCTTGATCGTGGGGTTCGCTGCCTGGAACTTGTCGACGAGCTGCTTCTCGACGTCCTGCGACTTGCCGGGGTGGCTGGTCCAGAAGTCGATGGAGGCGGCGGGCTTGACGTCCTTGAAGTCGAGGTCCGCGGCGGCGGAGGACGCCGATCCGCCGGAGGTGTCCGGGCCGCCGCAGGCGGCGAGGGCCGCGGCGCCGGTCCCTGCGCCGGCGAGGGCGAGGAAGTGACGGCGATCGAGTCGGAATGCCATGGTCTGCCTTTCGTGGGTGGGTGCTGGAGTGGGGAAGGAGGCGCACGACGGCGGGTGCGCACCCGCCGTCGTACGTCACCCGGTGACGCTGCCCTGGGTGAGTCCGGCCACGATGTAGCGCTGCAGCATCGCGAAGACCACGAGGACGGGGATGATCACGAGGACCGCGCCGGCCATGAGCATGCCCCACGCCCCGCCGCCGCTCTCGGAGTTCTGCAGGAGGGTCAGCCCGACCGGGAGGGTCATGACCTCGGGGCGGTCGGTGATGATGAGCGGCCAGATGTAGTCGTTCCACTCGGAGACGATCGTCACGAGCGCCACGGTGGCGATCGAGGGCACCGAGACCGGAACCACGATCTGCCAGAGCCGCTTCCAGTGCCCGGCCCCGTCGATCTCGGCGGCCTCGAGGATCGATGCCGGGAGCGTCATGAAGTGCTGGCGCAGGAGGAACGTGCCGAACGCGGTGCCGAGGCCCGGGAGGATGATGCCCCACAGGGTGTTCTTCCCGCCGATCCCTGCGACGAGGATGTAGTTCGGCAGGATCGAGACCTGCGGGGGCACCATGAGCGCGACGAGGATCAGGATGAAGATCAGGTTCTTGAACGGGAAGCGCACGAACACGAGCGCGTAGGCGGTCATGATCGCCAGGGTCACCTTGACCGTGGCCCCGGCGGCCGTGACGATGGCCGAGTTCAGGAAGAACCGCCCGAAGGGGACGGTGGTCATCGCGTCGCGGTAGTTGTCCAGGTTGAGGGACTGGGGAAGGACCTGCAGTTCGGTAGTGACGATCTCACCGGGGGTCTTGAACGAGCTCAGGACCATCCACAGCAGGGGCAGCGCCACGATGAGGGTGGCGATGACGAGCGGGAGGTACCCGCCAGCGATCGTGCGGACCAGGTTCTGCCTGGAGAACGGCCGCTCCCTCAGGGGCTCGCCGGCGTGCTCGGCGACGGGGGCGGGTGCGGGGGCGGTCATGCGTAGTGCACCTTCCTCTCGACGAAGCGGAGCTGCACAACCGTGACCACGAGCAGGATCACGAAGAGGACCACCGAGATGGCCGCCGAGTAGCCTGCGCGGTTGTACGAGCCGAAGGCCTGCAGGTAGGCCTCGTAGATGAGTGTGCTCGTGCCGGTGCCGAGGGGGGTCATGATCCGGATGAGGTCGAACGCCTGGAGGCTCGACAGGATCGTGGTGATGAGCAGGAAGAACGTCGTGGGGGAGAGCAGCGGGAGGCTGATGCTCCAGAAGCGGCGCGCGGACCCGGCGCCGTCGATCGCGGCGGCCTCCATGATGTCGCTCGGAAGGGACTGCAGCCCCGCCAGGTACACCACCGCGCAGTAGCCCAGGTTCTTCCAGACGTACACGAGGATCACCATGGTCAGCGCGAGCTGCGGGTCGTTGAACCACTCGGGGCTGCGCGCCCCGAAGCTGCGCAGGATCCACGCGAGGGCGCCGTACCCCGGGTCGAAGATGAACATCCAGACCAGTCCGACGCCGACGCCGGAGAGCACATAGGGCGCAAACACGGCCGAGCGGGCGAAGGTGGTGCCGCGCACCCTCGCGTTGAGCGCGAGGGCAACGAGGAGGCCCAGCACCATCGACAGCCCCACGGTCAGGACCGTGAAGACAGCGGTGGTGCCGAGGACTCGCGCGGCGTCGTCGCTGCCGAAGAACGTCGCGTAGTTGTCGAAGCCGATGTTCCGGGCCCTCGGCGAGCCGAGCGTCCAGTCGAGGAACGAGTACTGGAGGTTCGCGAACAGGGGCCGGTAGGTGAAGACGGCGATGAGGGCCAGATTCGGCAGCGCGAACGCGAGGAAGACGAAGAAGTCGCGGCGGGTGCGTCCGGAGAAGCGGGCGCGTCTGGCCGGCGGCGACGTGGGTGCTGCGCCCTTGCGGCGGCGCTCCGCGGTGAGGTCGCTCATTGTCGTATCCTGCGACCGGAATGAGTCGTTGACAAGCTTTTCCTTCATGGTTCTCGGGGCTGGTGCGGAATTCCCCCCGCCCAGTAGTGGACCACGCCCGGCCTAGGTGGACTGACCACGGTGCACGGATCCGTGGGTTAATTCCGCCGGACGTATCCAAGAGTTCACCCTGAGTTCGCGCGGGGCCGGTCCCGCCCGGTGCGCGGGGCTGTTGAGCGGAGTCGGAGAGGAGGCGTTGAATGGCCCCATGGGTTCCCTCCTCGATGTACCCGGCATCCGCGTGGGCCACGCCCAGCGCGTCGGCGACGGATGGCTCACGGGGGTGACCGCCGTCGTGCTTCCCCCCGGCAGTGCGGGCGGCGTGGACGTACGGGGCGGTGGCCCCGGCACCACCGAGACCGATGCGCTCGACCCCTCGACCCTCGTCCAGACAGTCGACGCCGTTGCGCTCTGCGGTGGGAGCGCGTACGGGCTCGCCGCCGCGACCGGCGTGCAGCTGTGGCTCGAGTCGCAGGGGCAGGGGCACCCGGTGATGGGCGGCGTGGTCCCGATCGTGCCGGGGGCCGTGATCTTCGACCTCGGCCGCGGCGGAGACTTCTCAGCCCGCCCCGACACGGCGATGGGGTTCGCTGCCGCGGCCGCCGCCGTCGGGTTCGCGGCCGCGGACGACGCCGGCCTCCGCGGCTGCGTCGGTGCCGGCACCGGGGCGGTGCTCGGCAGGATGCAGTACAAGGGAGGCGTCGGCATGGCCTCGGTGCGTGTGCCCGGCGGGCCGGTGCCAGGGCCGCCCGGGATGCCCGAGGTTTCGCTGCCTGAGGGCATCGTGGTGGGGGCGCTCGCCGTCGTGAACGCCGCCGGCCTGCCCGTGTTCCCCGGCGCCCAGGCCACAGCCGTCGCGGAGGAGGCGGGCGCGGCGGCCGAGGTCCGGCCGGGTGGGCCGGGTGGGCCCGGCGGGGGCGGCGCCGGAGGCGGGCTGAACACGACACTCGTGGTGGTCGGGACGAACGCCGCGCTGACGCCCGCGGAGTGCCAGCGGCTCGCGACAGCCTCGCACGCCGGCCTTGCCCGCGCGCTCGACCCGAGCCACACCCTCGTGGACGGGGACACCGTCTTCGCCGTCTCGACGCGGGAGATTGCCGCCGACCGTTCGAGCGACCAGGCGCGGGTCTCCCTCATGATGGCCGTGCAGATCGCCGCAGCGGAGGCGACCCGGGACGCCATCCTCGACGGCGTCCTCGCAGCGACCCCCGTCACGACCCCCTTCGGCAGCTGGGACCCCTACCCGACCCCCTGATCCGCCGAGGTCACCCCGTGTGGCGCCGAGGTCACCCCGTGTGGCGTCGAGGTCACCCCGTGTGGGGCCGAGGTCACCCCGTGTGGGGCCGAGGTCACCCCGTGTGGGGCCGAGGTCACCCCGTGTGGGGCCGAGGTCACCCCGTGGGGGTCCGAGGTCACCGCGTGTGGCGTCGAGGTCACCCCGTGTGGGGCCGACCCGCGGAAGGCGTACTGATCTCCCCAGCTCTTGGGGCCAGCCGCGCGCTCGGCAGGCTCCGAGCCCACGGATTGCACGGGTCGGAAGCTGAAGCTGGGGACCAACGCCCCAGAAGGTGGGGAGGAATGCCCGCCTCAGAGCAACCTCCCTCAGAGGGACGCCCCCTCAGAGGACCGGCGGTCTGCCCAGAGAACGCCGAGCGGCCACCACAGCCTTCACCCGCTCGACCATCTCGCCCGGACGGTGGACGACATCGGCGTAGCCGAAACGCACGACGGGAAGACCTAGAGCCTGGGCGCGGGCATCCCGCGCGTAGTCCTCGTACCGGCTGGCGGGCTTCTGATGCTCTTTCCCATCGGTCTCGACAGCCACGCATTCCTCGACGAGGTGATCCACCCACCCCACGCCCTTCACCCAGACCTGCGGCTGCACCCGCAGCCCGGCTCTGCGCAGGTGGGTTCGGGCCAATGTCTCAACGAGGGAATCGGCTCCCGTGTCGATGAGATCCAGAACGGCGCGGGCCCGCCCGTTGCGACGCCCCGGGAGGTGGGCCCGGAGGAAGTCCTTCGACAGCCCCCTCTGCACAGCCGACTCGGCGATGACCAGCGCCTCGAGTTCAGGCAGGCAGGAGAGCGCATGCAGCACAACGTCGGCCACGGAGGCGAACCGGCTCCCAAAATCGCCGGTGACCCAGGACTGCCGGTGCACCACGGCCCGCTCCGACACGAGACGCCCGTCCGTCCGGAGCAGATGCACGCGCTCAGGCCTCTGCAGAACCCAGAGGCCGTGGCCCTCGGCTGCGGAGACACAGGTCAGGAGGGAATTGGTCGTCAGGCATCGCACGAGCAGCGGATCGGCTCCGGGAAGCATGACGACGCCCCTCGCCGGCCGCTCGACCGTCCCCTTCGCGATGGCCGCCTGCAGCTGACGCCGACCGATCCCAGCCGCGAAGAGCTCCCCCGTCCGGGCAACACCGTTCCTCGCGCTCAGCTCTTGGGTCAGATCCGCCATGCCTCATCGTGGCCAGCCCTGACCTGGGACTGAAGCTTCGGCTTCTCCTATGTGGACGGTCGGCCCCAGATGGCCCTCTGTGGAGGAGTAATCGGTGTCGTCCACGCGAGCAGCCGTCCCCGTCTGGCGACGTCGGTTCCCGTACGTTCCTCCCCAGTTCTTGGCGGCCGGGTCGCTCAGAGCGGACGGCATCCCCAGTGACCGTGAGGGTTGCTGCTGAAAGCTGGGGAGGAACTGCGCGAAAGCTGGGGACGACCGCCCGCGCGGCGTCGCGCGCGGTGGGGCCTAGGCAGCCCGATCGCTGGAGCTAACGGCCCTCGTCTCCAGCCCGGCCACCGGTGCCGAGGTCCTCACTGACCGCGTCCACCATGGCGTCCTCATCGGGCACCACACCGTGGTTGATGAAGATTCCGCCGAACTTGGCGATCAAGGCCCGGTAGACGTCGACCCGGCGCTGGTC
Source organism: Sinomonas sp. R1AF57 (assembly GCF_002224485.1). GTDB lineage: Bacteria > Actinomycetota > Actinomycetes > Actinomycetales > Micrococcaceae > Sinomonas > Sinomonas flava. Next base: position 2,547,967 of record NZ_CP022463.1, on the reverse strand, counting down.
CACGTCGGGGATCGGCGCCGAGCTGTACTTGAACACGAGCTGCGAGCTGGGATTGAGGAACAGCGTCAAGCCCTTGCCTTCCTGGCCGGCGGCAAGCCACATCGGCTTCCCATCCAGGAGGCGTTCGAGGACCGCCCCCTGCACCTGCCTGAGCTCGACGTCGTCGATGGCGTCGAGGGTGAAGCCCAGCCCGTACTCGATCGATCCCATGATTCCCCGCTTCGTCTCCGGTGTGGCCCGGCCCATACTACGGAGGAGCCGGCGCCCCTACTAGGTCTCGAGCAGGCGGGAGGCGCGCTCCACGTACGCGTGCTTCTCGTCCCGCCCGAGCGAGTACGGCGTCCCCACGAGCGCGTCCCGCAGCATGTCACCGAACTTGCCGTACCCGGCGTCGCTGTAGGTCTTGCCGGGGACGTGCTTGCGCACGAGGGAGCCGGCGGTGGCAAGGGGCATCCGCGTCGCCGCATCCACGGCGGCGGACATCGGGCCGCTGAGGAAGAGCCGGCGGACGGCTCGGAGATACGCGGCGCGCTCGGCGGACGACGGCGGCGTGGTCGCCTTCGCGGGCGCCGTCGCCTTCGGCTGGGGTGCTTCAGCGACCGGTGGTTGCGCCTGAGATGCCGCGACTGGGGGGGTGACTTCGGCAGCCTTGGCTGGCGCGGGACGATCGACTGTCAGCCCGCAGTGCTGCTCCACGAAGTTGCCGAGGGTCGCGGACCCGAAGTCCTTGAAGGTCGTTCCAGGCCACTTCTGCCGCAGGTGCACACCCAGGGGCCGGCGTTGACGGCCTCCCCGACGCGCATGCCGGGGTTGGCCTTCACGGCGGCCTTGATCTCGTCCCGGTACTGGGCGAGGGTCCTCGGTGGCAGAGATCCAGTGCCCATCGAGTTCCCTCTGTATGACGCGCGTAGGCACACAGTAGTCCTCCAGCGACCGCGGCGGCTGGCCCGCCGAGCGCACCGTGTACCATGGGCGGATTTAACTTCCGGCCCGCACTGGCGTACAGTTGTGTGTTGGCTGTCGGCCCAGCTATGCCCTTTTGAGGGCTGGGGCCGGTCCAGTCGTCAACCATACACGTCCGCCGGGGGCCCAGCGCGCCCAGCGGCACTGACAGTTAGCGGAGGCTATGGCCAAGAAGGACGGTGTCATCGAGATCGAGGGCGTCGTGACTGAAGCGCTGCCCAACGCGATGTTCCGCGTTGAGCTGACGAACAAGCACGTCGTACTCGCTCATATCTCTGGGAAGATGCGCCAGCACTACATCCGCATCCTCCCTGAGGATCGCGTGGTGGTGGAACTCAGCCCGTACGACCTGACCCGCGGCCGGATCGTCTACCGCTACAAGTAAGCAGCGCGCCCGGGGGCACCCGGGCGTTCATGCTGACCACCTGCTATCAACACGCAAAGGAACGCCATGAAGGTCAAGCCGAGCGTCAAGCAGATCTGCGACAAGTGCAAGGTGATCCGCCGTAACGGCCGGGTCATGGTGATCTGCGAGAACCCGCGCCACAAGCAGCGCCAGGGCTGATTCTCCCGGGACGGGACCCCGTAACGAACGGGACGGGACCCCGCAACGAGGATCAGGCCGGGCGACGCCCACGCAACAACTGAAGAAGGCAGCACAAGCTGCGCTGGGACGACATACAGGGCCCGGACAGCTAACCCCCGGCCCGGAGGCTGGGGCCGCTACAGCAAGAGCGGGTGTACTGCCTACCACCTCCGGAATACACAAGGAGAACCGCCACTATGGCTCGTCTCGCTGGCGTTGACATTCCCCGCGAAAAGCGGCTGGAAATCGCGCTTACCTACATCTACGGCGTGGGCCGCACCCGTGCGAAGGAGACGCTCGCTGCCACTGGCATCAGCGCCGACGTTCGTGTGAAGGACCTGACGGACGCCGAGCTGGTCCAGCTCCGCGACTACATCGAGGGCAACTACAAGGTTGAGGGTGACCTCCGCCGCGAGGTGGCCGCCGACATCCGCCGCAAGGTCGAGATCGGCAGCTACGAGGGTCTTCGCCACCGCAGGGGCCTCCCGGTCCGCGGTCAGCGCACCAAGACCAACGCTCGTACCCGCAAGGGTCCGAAGCGCACCGTCGCCGGCAAGAAGAAGGCCGGCCGCTGATAGCGGCCAGGTCACCCAGGACTTAGGTAGGAGATAGCACATGCCCCCAAAGACTCGTGCGACGTCGGTCCGCAAGCCGCGCCGCAAGGACAAGAAGAACATCGCGCTCGGTCAGGCGCACATCAAGAGCACCTTCAACAACACCATCGTGTCCATCACGGACCCGTCCGGTGCTGTGATCTCGTGGGCTTCCGCCGGTGAGGTCGGCTTCAAGGGCTCCCGCAAGTCCACCCCGTACGCCGCGCAGCAGGCCGCCGAGTCCGCCGCGAAGCGTGCCCAGGAGCACGGCCTCCGCAAGGTCGACGTGTTCGTGAAGGGTCCGGGCTCCGGCCGCGAGACCGCGATCCGCGCCCTGCAGGCCGCTGGCCTCGAGGTCGGGTCCATTCAGGACGTCACCCCGTCCGCCCACAACGGCTGCCGCCCGCCGAAGCGCCGCCGCGTCTAACAAGGTTGCCGGGGCCGGCGTGCCCGCTCGAGGCGAGCAGTCGCCGTCGTGCGTCGTCAAGGCGCACGACGGCGGCGACCCGCCTCACGTGGGCACGCCCGGCTTCATTACTTAGTTCAGACCCTTATCCATCTGTGTTGCGTCATATAGCGGATGCTTCCTGAAAGGAAAACCACGTGCTCATTGCACAGCGCCCCACCCTGTCTGAAGAAGTAGTATCCGAGAACCGCTCCCGCTTCGTCATCGAGCCGCTGGAGCCGGGCTTCGGCTACACCCTCGGCAACTCGCTGCGCCGCACCCTGCTGTCCTCGATTCCGGGGGCGGCGGTCACCAGCATCCGGATTGACGGCGTGCTGCACGAATTCACCACGGTTCAGGGGGTCAAGGAGGATGTCACCGAGATCATCCTGAACCTCAAGAGCCTGTCCATCTCCTCCGACCAGGACGAGCCTGTCGTCGCCTACCTGCGCAAGCAGGGCCCGGGCGTCGTGACGGCGGCGGACATCGCTCCGCCGGCGGGCGTGGAGATCCACAACCCGGATCTGCACATCGCCACCCTGAACTCCAAGGGCAAGTTCGAGCTCGAGCTGACCATCGAGCGCGGCCGCGGCTACGTGTCCGCGGCGCAGAACAAGTCCGCGGACGCGGAGATCGGCCGCATCCCGGTCGACTCGATCTACTCGCCCGTGCTGAAGGTGACCTTCCGCGTCGAGGCGACCCGTGTTGAGCAGCGCACCGACTTCGACAAGCTCATTGTCGACGTCGAGACGAAGCCGGCCATCAAGCCGCGCGACGCCGTTGCCTCCGCCGGCACCACCCTGGTGGAGCTGTTCGGCCTCGCCCGCGAGCTGAACACCGCCGCCGAGGGCATCGAGATCGGCCCGTCCCCGACGGACGCCGCTCTCGCCGCGGACATGGCGCTGCCGATCGAGGACCTGGACCTGACCGTGCGCTCGTACAACTGCCTCAAGCGCGAGGGCATCCACACCGTGGGTGAGCTCGTGGCCCGCTCCGAGGCGGACCTGATGGACATCCGGAACTTCGGCGCCAAGTCCATCGACGAGGTCAAGGCCAAGCTCCTCGAGCTGGGCCTGTCCCTCAAGGACTCGCCTCCCGGGTTCGACCTCGCCGCTCGCGCTGCAGCGATCGACGAGGACGAGGCGCCGTACGGCGACGACGAGCTCTAAGAACATCCTGCCTGCGGCCGGCTAGCGCCGGCAGCGGTTCCCACGAGGAGATAGAACAATGCCTGCACCCACCAAGGGTCCGCGTCTGGGCGGTGGCCCGGCGCACGAGCGCCTCATGCTCAACAACATGGCCGCTGCGCTCTTCGAGCACAAGCGGATCACCACGACCGTGACGAAGGCCAAGCGCCTCCGCCCGGTCGCCGAGCGCCTCATCACGTTCGCGAAGCGCGGCGACCTCGCCTCGCGCCGTCGTGTCCAGGCGGCCATCTCGGCCCGCACGAACACCAACAAGGGCATCATCCACGAGCTCTTCACCGAGATCGCCCCGCAGCTCGCGGAGCGCAACGGTGGCTACACCCGCATCACCAAGATCGGCAACCGCAAGGGCGACAACGCTCCCATGGCTGTCATCGAGCTCGTGCTCGAGCCGGTCTCGGCGAAGCAGGCTGTGGTGAAGGAAGCCGAGAAGGCGACCTCGAAGGCTGCGCCGGCCGCCGAGGCTCCGGCCGAGACCCCGGCCGAGGCCGAGGTCGTCGAGGAGACCCAGGCCGAGGAGACCCCGGCTGAGGCCGAGGCCGCTGAGGCTCCCGAGGCTGAGGCCGCTGAGGCCCCCGCCGAGGAGAAGAAGGCCGACGACGCCAAGTAAGGCGCGCTGAGCACGCCCCTTGGGCGCGCCTCACCCCGTCACGCGAAGGCCCCCGTTCCCGCAAGGGATGGGGGCCTTCGCCGTGCCACGGGGCCGTTCGGGAGGGCAGTGGCTCTCTGGCGGAGCCGCCCTACCCCGCGGCGGCCGGGATCCTGAACGTGAATGTGCTGCCGGCTCCGGGCGTGCTCACGCACGCGAGCTCGCCGCCGTGGCGCTCGGCGATGGTCTTGGTGATCGCGAGGCCCAGCCCGACCCCGGGGATGTGGGCCCGGCGGGCGTCGTCGCTGCGGAAGAAGCGCTCGAAGACCATCGGGCGGTCCTCGGGGCGGATGCCCATGCCCGTGTCTGCCACGCCGATGGTGATCCACCCGTCCTCGGCGCGGGCGCTGAGCGTGACGGTGCCGCCCGAGGGTGAGTACTTGATGGCGTTGGAGAGCAGGTTGTCCACGGCCTGGCCCACCCGGAAGGGATCGGCGCGGGCGGGGAGGGGCTGGTCGACGTCGAGGTCGATCGCGATGTCCGCCCTGGCCGCCGCCGGCAGTGCCGACTCGGCGCGCTCCCTGACCACCTGGCCGACGTCGACCCGGGAGGGCGAGAGGGGGAGGAGCTCGGCGGAGGACGTGAGCAGGTCGGAGGCGATCCGCAGGAGCCGCTCGGCGCCCGCCTGGGCCAGGCCGATCCGGCGGCCGAGGCCGGCGGGAAGGTCCGGCGCCTCGAGGGCGAGGTCGAGGTGCCCCAGCACCGCCGTCAGCGGGGTCCGGAACTCGTGGGCGACGGTCCGCACGAGATCGGTCTTCGCCTCGACATCCTCGAGCAGCTGGGTCACGTCGCCGAACGCGAGGACGGCGCCGCCGCCGTCGCCCTCGAGCGGACGCGCTCGGACGGAGAGCGCGCGGGCGCGTCCTGCGGCCCCGAGCCACATGACCTCGCCGTCGATGTGCTCCCCGGCGGCGGCACGCGCGATGGGCTGATGGTCGGGGGGAACCGGAGTGCGGCCGTCGCGCTCGCGCAGCGGGAGCCGGTCCAGCGACGTGGGCGCGCCCTCGGAGGCGAGGCCCGCGTCGTCGAGCATCTGCCGGAAGCGCCGGTTGCACCGGGCGGTGGCACCGTCGGGCGAGACGGCGACGATGCCGATCTCGGCCGTGTCGAGGATGCCGGTCAGGAGCCGCTCCGACTCCTCGGCGCGCTCGAGGAGCCGGTGCAGGTGCCCCTGCGCCGCGCGGAGCTGGCGCTCCTGCACCCGCAGGCCCGCCCCGGCGATCCGGATCGCGACGGCCGTGGCGAGCATGATGAGGGGCAGGGAGGCGAAGACCGTCCACTCGCTGGGCGAGGGCGAGGGGAGCGCGTTGAGGAGCGTGGGCAGGACGATGGCCAGCGGGCCGACCGCGCACAGGACGAGGACCCAGCCGGACGCGAGCGTCGAGGCGGCGATCCAGATGACGGGGAACGCCGCCAGGGATCCGAGCCCGGTGACTTCTGCTCCGCCGCCGTTGCGCAGGAACCAGAGGGAGACGAAGTCCACGATGGGAATTGCCAGCGGCGCGTTCTCCCCGAGGCGCCACCACGGCACGGCGAAGCACAGCACGGCGAGGACGAGCTGGAGGAGGAGTCCGAGGAGGAAGCCCGGCCGCAGGCGCATCTCGGACGAGGCCGGCCCGGCTGTGAAGACCACCGCGAGGGCGAGGACCAGGGGCAGCTGGGACAGCACGACCCGCGAACGCGGGCCCAGCTCCTGCAGGAGGCGCGCGGCACGCCGCACCAGCAGCTGGTCACTGACAGTCACGGAGTCTCCTACCCTTGTCGCAGATTGTCACGGTGTTTTGAGAACTGCGTCATGGGAAATATGGAATGAGTCATCTCAAAAGACAAAAATAGGCATATTGTCAAGGCATGTCGAGAGGGGCCATCGTGGACGAACTGGGGACGGCCCTCGTCGTCGAGGACGACGACGACGTGCGGCAGCTGCTGCAGGAGGTCCTCGCGCAGGCGGGGTTCGACGTCGTGGCCGCCTCGTCGGGACGTGAAGGGGCTGCGCTTGCCCGCGACCGGGCTCCCGTGGTGGTGACGCTCGACGTCAACCTGCCCGACATCGACGGGTTCGAGGTGCTCCGGCGCATCCGGTCGACGACCGACGCCTACGTCGTCATGCTCACGGCCCGCGCCGAGGAGATGGACACGCTCCTGGCCCTCCAGTCCGGCGCGGACGACTACATGACCAAGCCCTTCAGGCCGCGGGAGCTCCGTGCGAGGCTCGCCGCGATGCTGCGCCGGCCGAGGGTGGGTCAGCCGCAGCCCGCCGCTCCGGCCGATGCTGCCACGCCGGCCATCCCCCAGCCAGCTGCCCGGCCAGCCGCGCAGACAGCCGGGAGTGCCCCGCCGGCGTCGCCCGAAGCGGCCACCCGCCCCCCGCAGCTCCTAGCGCACAACGGGCTGGACCTCGATCCGACCACGCGTACCGCCTCCCTCGAGGGGGAGCCTCTGGACCTCACGCGCAGCGAGTTCGAGCTCCTGCGGGCGCTGCTCAAGGCGGGCGGCAGGGTGCTGACGCGCGCTGACCTGGTCCGGATCGCCCGCGGGGACAGGTTCAGGATGGACGCCTACGTCAGCGAGGCGGACGAGCGCGCCGTCGAGGTCCACATCGGGAACCTGCGGCGGAAGCTCGGCGACGATCCGCGCGCCCCGCGCTGGCTCGTGACCGTCCGGGGCGTCGGCTACCGCCTGGCGCGGTCCCGCCAGCAGCAGTGAGGCGTCACAGGGCGAATTGAGGCGTCACCAGGGATGGTGGCCCGACTCGCTCTGCGCCGACAGGACGTGCGCCGTCTCTTCGCCGCAGTGCTCGACGTCCTCGACGTACGGCGCAGCCCCGGCCAGCCCCCGGGTGCGCAGGCTTGTCTCGAGCTGTGCAGCGAGCTCCTCGAGCCGGCGGGCTCCCACCATGGCGGAGGAGACCCGCATGCTCAGGACGGCTTCCATGGCCCCGTCGGCGTCGTCGTGCGCGAGGGCACGCGCGAGGGCTGTGCGGCGGCGCGGCCACATCCCGGCGAACTCGCGGGCGAAGGAAGCCGCGGCGGGCGCCCCCACGTCCTCCGCGAGCTCCCTGAGAACCCGGGGATCCAGGAGGGGGCTGCCGGGTGGGGGGTGCTTATGGTCGCCCTCGGACACGGTCATGAGTGACTCCTTGAAGTGCATCCGAGACCTACCTTGAGAATATGGCAATTGTATTGATAACGGCAGGCCCGAGAATGGCGATGAACAGCACCGGGAAGATGAAGAACAGCAGGGGGAAGAGGACCTTCACGGGCAGCTTCATCGCCTGCTGCTCGGCACGCTGACGGCGCCGCAGCCGCAGCGACTTGGCCTGGACGCGCAGCACGCGTCCGATCGCGATGCCGTACTCGTCGGCCTGGATGACGGCCTGGACGAAGCTGCGCACTTCCGGGACCGTGGTCCGCTCGGCCAGGCCCAGGTATGCGTCTCGCCGGTTCCGGCCGACCTGCATGTCCTGCAGGGTCCGCACGAATTCCTCGGCCACGGGCCCCTTGCCCGTGCCTCCGGCCCGGGCGAGCGCGGCCTCGAAGCCGAGGCCCGCCTCGACCGAGATGAGGAGCTGGTCCATGATGTTGGGCAGCTCGCGCTGGATGACCTTCTGGCGCTCGGTCCCGCGGCTGTAGAGCAGGAGGTCCGGGACGAAGTAGCCGAGCACGAGGAGGAAGAGCGCGAGGAGGCGCAGGATCGGCGCGGGGCCGACGCTCATCATGAGGCCGCCGGCGGCAGCGCCGGCCAGGGCGAGTGCCGGCTTCGCCGCGAGCACACGGCCGAGCGGAAGGGATGCAGGACGGCCCGCGAGGGCCAGCATCCGGTCGAGCCGGCGGATGTAGGAGGCCGGCGTGAGGCGGCGGGTGATCCCCTCGAGCAGCTGGGCGCCGCCCGCGGCACCTGTCTGGCCCGCGGGGGAGGCGGCGATCCCGCGGGTCAGGTTCGCGCGCACTGCGCGGGCGCCGCCCCGGTCTGCCGAGAGCGCCCACCAGCTGACGGCGGCGGCGGGGACTGCCACGAGGAGGGCAGCGGTCACGATGATCATGGGAGTGTCCTAGAACCGGATCGAGATGAGCTTGCGCAGCCACAGGCCGCCGATGGTCATGAGCACGGCCGACGCTGCGATCATGCCCCAGCCCAGCGGAGTCGTGAACAGGGGAGTCATGTAGGCGGGGTTGACGACCATGAGCATGGCGATGATGCCCACGGGCAGCGCCATGAGGATGTAGGCGGAGAACTTCCCCTCGGCGGCGAGGGCGGCGACGTGCCCCTTGATCTCGGCGCGCTCGCGGATGGTCTCGTTGACCTGGTCGAGCACCTCCGCGAGGTTCCCGCCGACCTGCCGGTTGATCTGGATCGCCTGGGCCACCCATACGAAGTCCTCGTTGGCCATCCGCTCGGAGGTCTCCTGGAGGCACTCGAGGAGGTCACGGCCGAGGGAGGCGTCCCGGACCACGCGGCGCATCTCGTTCCCGGAGGGCTCGGGGCTCTCCGCCGCTGCGGCGTCGATCGCGCGCAGGATGCTGTGGCCCGCGCGCAGGCTTCCCGAGAGCAGGTCGATCAGAGAGTCGAGCTGGTTGCCGAACGCCTTGCGCCGCTTGGCGATGCGCTGGCTGACGAGGAGGCGGGGAGCGGCAAGCGCGATCACCGCGAGCAGCAGCCCGAGGGGCAGGCTGCCCACGACGGCGCCCACGGCCACGGCGGCGAGCGCGGCAGAGCCGACCATGACGGCGAGCTCGGCCTGGCCGATCCGCAGCCCGGCGAGCTCGAGCTTCTCGGGGGAGACCAGCCGGAAGCCGCTGCGGCTGAACCAGCCCTGGAGCGTGGCCGTGGCCCCGGTGGCGGTGCGCGAGAGCAGCGAGCTCTTGGCGGCCTCCGGGCGCCTGCGGGAGAGCGGAAGGCTCGCCTCGCCGGGACGTGCGGCGAGGACCGCGAGGACGAGCCCCGCCACGAGCACGAGGGCGGCGCCGGCCATCACCATGACGCCCCCTGCCCCACGGGCATGCCGCCGAACACGCTCGAGCGGACGTGGATGCCGAGGTCCTCGAAGCGCTCCAGGAAGCGGGGGCGGACCCCGGTCGGGATCGGCTTGCCCAGGAACCTGCCGTTGGCGTCCACGCCGGCGGCGAAGTCGAACACGAACGCGTCCTGCAGGGTCACCACGTCGCCCTCCATGCCCTGCACCTCGGTGATGTGCGTGATCCGGCGGGAGCCGTCCCGGAGGCGGGAGATCTGGACGATGAGGTCCACGGCGGAGGCGATCTGCTCGCGGATGGCGCGCAGCGGCAGGTCCATGCCGGCCATGAGCACGAGGGTCTCGAGGCGCGCGATCGCATCGCGCGGCGAGTTCGAGTGCACGGTCGAGAGAGAGCCGTCGTGGCCGGTGTTCATCGCCTGGAGCATGTCGAGGGACTCGCCGCCGCGGACCTCGCCGACCACGATGCGGTCGGGCCGCATGCGGAGGGAGTTCTTCACGAGGTCGCGGATGGTGACCTCGCCCTTGCCCTCCGTGTTGGACGGGCGGCTCTCGAGGCGCACCACGTGGTCCTGCTGGATCTGGAGCTCGACGGCGTCCTCGATCGTGACGATCCGGTCCCCGGCGGGGATGAAGGAGGAGAGCACATTGAGCAGGGTCGTCTTGCCGGTGCCGGTGCCGCCGGAGACGATGATGTTCAGCTTCGCCTCGACGCACGCGCGCAGGAGCTCGGCCATGTCCGGGGTGAACGTGCCGAAGCCGATGAGGTCCTTCACGGTGAGCGGGACCTTGCCGAACTTCCGGATGGTCAGGGACGAGCCGCCCACGGCGAGCGGCGGGATCACGGCGTTGACGCGGGAGCCGTCCTCGAGGCGGGCGTCGACCAGGGGCGAGGACTCGTCGATGCGGCGGCCCACGCGGGAGACGATCCGCTCGATCACGGTGCGCAGCTGCGCCTCCGAGGAGAACCGCAGCGGGGAGAGGGTCAGGCGGCCCTTCTGCTCGATGTAGATCTGGTCGTGGCGGTTGACCATGATCTCGGTGACCGTGTCGTCGTCGAGCAGGCGCTGGAGCGGGCCGTACCCGAGCACGTCGTCCTCGACGTCGCGCAGGAGCCGGGCACGCTCGGGCGTGCTGAGGGGGACGTGCTCCTCGTCGATGACATGGACGAGCTCCTCGCGGGCGGCGGCCCGGAGCTCCTTCTCGGTCGCGCCCGTGTCGGAGAACCGGGCCCCCATCCGCTCGAACAGGGCGCTCGCGGCGCGCTGCTTGATGCCGGCGAGAGCGTCGGCCGGCGTCGCGGCGTCGTGCGCGGGGGCGGCCGGCGGCTCGAGGACGGCCACGGACGACGCCGGCGCTGGCGCCGCCGCCGGGGCGACGGCACCTGCGGGCGCGCCGCCGAGCGGGCGGACGGTGCCGGGGGCGCCGGCGGAGGCAAGGCGTTCGGAGAGCTTCACGAGAGGACAACCCGTCGGTGTGAGCGCCGAGCGGCGCGGGACTTGTCGGAGGGGGAGAGGCGTTCGACCACGTGGCCGAGCGCGGCCGTGGCCTTGTCGCCGCGGCGCGGGGCCTGCAGGACCGGGATGCCGCGGTTCGTCGAGTAGGCGACGGCGCGGGAGCGGGGCACGCTCACGTCGACCGGCAGGCCGAGGGTCACCTCGATGTCCTTGACGGAGAGCCCGACGTTCGGATCCGCCATGTTCAGCACGAGGTGCCGCGATTCAGGCATGAGGCCCAGGTGTGCCAGAACCTCGAGGCTCGAGCGCAGGCCGCGCACGCCGGGGACGTCCATGCCGGTCACCCACACGGCGTCGGTGCAGGCCTCGAGGCCGGCGAGGGTGCACTCGCCGAGGCCTGGGGCGGTGTCGAGGACCACGTAGTCGAACTGCTCGGCGAGCTGTCCGATGAGGTGGGCCACCTGTTCGGGGGTCACCGAGTCGGCCTCGGCGGGGGTGCGCGGGGCGCACAGGGCGTAGAAGCCGCCGGCGTGGAGAGTCAGGAACGCCTTGAGCACGAGGGAGTCCCGCGCCGCGGCCGGGGTCACGGCGTCGGTGAGGGTGTGCTCGGGCTCGAGGTCCAGGCCCGAGGCCACGTCGCCGAACTGCAGGTCGAGGTCCACGACGACGACCCGCAGCGGCGCGGCCTTGCCCAGCCCGACGGCGATGTTGGTCGCGAGCGTCGTCTTGCCGACGCCGCCCTTGGGCGAGAAGACGCCGATGATGCGTCCGCGCGGCGCGGTGCTCGCCGGCCCGGCTGCGGCCGTCGAGCGGCCGCGGCTCTCGGAGGCCTGGGCGCCGCGCTGGAGCACGACGCGCAGCTGCTCCGGGTCGATGCCGGGGGATACGACGTCGCGCACGCCGGCCCGCATGGCCTGGAGGGTGAGCTCGGCGTCGGCCTCGGCGGCCAGCAGGATCGTCACGCTGGGGAAGCTGATGTCCATGACCGTTGCGAAGCGCAGGGCGCCCTCGAGCGCGATGCCCGGGCCGAGGACGAGCACGTCGGGCAGGGCGCCCCCCAGCGCCGCGAAGAGGTCCTCGGGCTGTCCCGGGAGCTCGTCGGTGGCGAACGTGCTGATGCTGCCCGGCAGGTGGCCCTCCGCGGCCGTGCCCATGCGCAGGGCGAAGTCGGTGTCGGGGGAGAGGAGGACGAAGAGGCTCACTGGTAGACCTTTCCGCGGTCGACGGGGCCGGAGTTGGAGTCGGCGGCGGTCTTGGGCTCCTTGCTGAGCCAGACCTTGCCGAACTCGTTGGCGAAGACGATCTTCGTGGCCTGGACGTCGGTCACCGCGACGGTCAGCGTGAGCGCGCCGGCTGCGGGCTTGCCCGAGTCCGAGCTCTCGGAGGACTGCGCGCCGTCGACCGCTGTGAGCAGGACCTTGTGCAGCGTGAGGTCGGTCGACTCGGGGCCCTGACTGGCGGGGACGGCGCCCTTGTCGAACGAGAGGAACATCCCGACCGTGTCCCCGGCCTGGAGGTGGCCGCCGACGGCGCGCGCCGGGTCGAGCTGGAAGGAGACCTCCTGGAAACCGGCGGGGACCGGGACCGTGCCGGGCCGCACGAGCGACGCCGGGCTCGCGAGCCGGCCCGCGAGGAGCTGCTCGCCGGGGGCGAGTTCAGTCGTCGTGACCTTGCCGGAGGTGCCCTCGAGCGAGGTCAGCGCGGTGGGCGCGACGGCATCCGCGGGGAGGGTGCGCAGCTCCAGCGATCCGGCGAGCTGGTCCGCGGCGGTGCCCTGGGCGACGGGCTTCGCGACGACGAGCACCTGGGTGGGCTGCAGGCCCGCCATGGCGCGGCTGTCCGCGCCGTTGGCGTAGGAGATGACGAGGACGACGCCGATGATGGCCGCGACGAGCGCGGCGGCGCCGGCGAGGAGTCGTGACTTCATGCGGGGCTCCCGGGTCTACTGGCTGAGGCGCACGATGGTGGCGCCGAAGGTGGTGGATGGGCCGACCTCGTACTTGTTGTCGAGGGCGACATAGGTGACGAAGCGGCCGATGATCCCCTTGCAGTTGTTGCTGCAGGTGAGCGAAGCGTCGCCGCCGGGGGCCGTGTTGTTGTAGTAGTTCGGCACGTTTCCGCCGAAGTTCCAGCCCTTGACGCTGAAGGCCGCGAATCCGGCGAGCGTGTACACGGCGCCCTTGCCGGTCCCGGTGACTGCGGTGAACACGGGCAGGAGCACGACGACGCGCTGGCCGGCCTGGAGGGCTGCGATCCACCCCTTCAGGAGGGAGTCGCAGTAGTCGGGCCCGCTGGCGCCGGGCTGGCTGCCGCCGATGGAGGCGGAGACGTTGATCGAGGCGCCGCACTGGTTCGGGTTTTGCTGGAGCCAGCCGAAGCCCCCGGGGACCACCTGGCTTGGCTGGCCGGGGGTGCCGTAGGTGCAGGCGGGGTTCACGCCTGAGCCGAAGGACTGGATGAGCTGCAGGCTGCCGTCGATCGCCTTTCCTTGCAGCTGGCACACGGAGAAGGCGAGCGGGAAGGCCGCAAGCCCGGTGCTGGGGCTGCCCCAGGAGGCCTGGGCTCGGGCCCCGACGACCGCGCTGTTGATGCCCATGACCCGGGCGAAGTACAGCGCCACCCACCCCGGCTGGGAGCCGGGCTCGAGCGGCTGGGTCGTCGCGGTCACGGTCCGGGAGGTCCCGTTGACCGTGAGCGAGGCGATGCCGCCCCGGCCGAGGGCCGTGTTCGACTGCGCGAGGGAGGACGCCAGGGAGGACGTGCTCGAGCAGAGCGGGTCCGTGAGCGAGGCCGCGCACTTCTGCGCGACGGCGATCGCGGCCGCGTCCGCACCGTTCTGCAGCTCGCCGCGTTTGGCGTAGAGCATGCCGCCGTCCACCGCGAGGGCCGCGAAGCCGAGCAGCACGACCATGAGGATCGCCGTGACGACGGCGACGGCCCCGCGCTCGCGGTGAGCCGCGGCGTCGTGCGTCCGGGACGGCCGGGTCTGGGTCAGCCGCCGCACAGCATGACCCCCTTGCCCTGGAGGGGGAAGCTGCCGAAGAACCCGGTGCCAGTGAACGTGTAGTTCACGGTGAAGGTCACCTGGGTGCCGGCGGTGCAGGTGGAGGGGGAGACGGCGAAGGACGAGGCCGGGATCGAGCCGAGGTCGGACGCCGTGTTCTGCGCCGCGGTGATCGCCGCGGAGGTGCTGTTCTGCAGGACCATGACGCGTGCCCCTGAGCGGGCCGCGTAGGTGAGGGTCTGCTGGGCGTTGAACAGCCGGCCGTAGTCGACGATGCCGAGGAGGAGCAGGATGAGCACCGGCAGCACGAGCGCGAACTCGACGGCGGCGGCTCCGCGCTCGCGGTCCTGGCTGGACATCTCTCTCCTTCCGGCGGCTGTGTTCGGGGCGGGGTGGGTGGGTCGGACATGGGCCGTCCCGGGCCGGTGTGCGACCCGGGCCCGGGACGGTTCCGCGTCGGTCAGCCTGCGGTGGTGGGGGCCTTCGCCGGCATCTTGCCGTTGATCGTGGTGAAGGCGTCGTTGAGGCTGCCGCCGAGGGTGGCGACGGCGGCGATGATCACGACCGCGATGAGGGCGACCATGATGCCGTACTCGACGGCGGTGGCACCCTTCTCGCCCGAGAGGACGCGCTCCTTGAGCTTGAGGCCGGCGGTGTGCAGGGTGGCGATGATGGAAAGCATTCTGTGCTCCTGAGGGGGTGTGGTGTGGTTGTCGGCTGGTTCCGATCACCAGCTCCACCATCGAAGTTACGGACCCGGGATGGCCCTGGCAGCTGATCTGGGGTGAAGCTCGGGGAACCCTTGGGAAGCGGGCGGAACCTGTGCTTTCGGTGCGGTGTTCCTGCGGGAATCCTTAGACTTGGGGGCATGATTCCTGAGCCCGACGCCGTGCGCGTGCGCCTCGATCTCGCGTACGACGGCGGGCCGTTCAGCGGGTGGGCCGTGCAGCCCGGGCTCCTCACGGCCCAGGGCGCGCTCGAGGAGGCGCTCGCCCTGATCCTGCGGCGGCCGGTGCGCGTCGTCGTGGCGGGCCGGACCGACGCGGGGGTCCACGCGCGCGGGCAGGTAGTGCACCTGGACCTCGCCCCCGGGGAGTGGGAGGGACTGGCGCGGAGGTCGCCGGACGCCCCGGAGGGCGTGCTTGTGCGCAGGCTCCGGGGGGCGCTGAGCCGGGTCCTCGGGGCGGAGACCGGCGCGCTCGAGGTGCGCTCCGCCGTCGTGCCTCCGCCGGGGTTCGACGCGCGGTTCTCCGCGCTGTGGAGGCGGTACTCGTACCGGATCGCGGACCGGCCGGAGCACTGGGACCCGGTGCTGCGCGGAATCACGCTGTGGCACAGGGCGCCGCTGGACGTGGGACGCATGAACGGGGCCGCGGCGCAGCTGCTGGGGCTGCAGGACTTCCTCGCGTTCTGCAAGCCGCGCGAGGGGTCCACGACCGTGCGGGAGCTGCAGGAGTTCTCCTTCGAGCGGACGCACGACGGCGTGGTGCTCGCCCACGTGCGCGCGGACGCCTTCTGCCACAACATGGTCAGGGCCCTTGTCGGGTCGGCGTTGCGGGTAGGGGAGGGGCTCGAGCGGACCGAGTGGCTGCACGAGCGGATGCTCGCGCGGGTGCGGGACGCGAAGACGCGGCTCGCGCCGGCGCACCCGCTTGTGCTCGAGGAGGTCGGGTACCCCGAGACGGCCGAGGAGATGGCGGCCCGGGCCGAGCAGACGCGGGCGCTGCGGGACGAGATCGCGGGGTGATCTCCTCCCAGGATGTCGGAGGCCTCCGCTATGGTCGGTGGAAGGGGCGAGGGAGCCTCTGGAATTGGGGGGAACGATGGAGGCGAAGGCTTCAGCGCGGTACGCGGCGCTGGTTCGATGGGCAGAGGCAGCCGCGGAGGCCGGGCACGAGGTGCCCGCCGTCGAAGTATTGGAAGTACTGGCTGTGACACGGTCGTTCGATGCGCCCGAGGCGCAGCACGCTGCCGTGGGGCCATGGGCAGAGACAATCCGTTGGATCATGATGCAGGCCTCGATGGGTGTGGTGGACCCGTACTCGCAGCTCCCGCCCGAGCTGGCCGTCCCTGCCGCAGCGTCCCCCTCCGGGACGCCGGACGCGGCGGACGGCGTGGGAGCGCTGCCCGAACCGGAGCCGTCGGCCGACGAGGGAGCGATCGGCTCGGCCGCCATTCTCGGAGAGGACGGAGCCGAGCCCGGTGAAGCCGAACCCGGCGGGAAGGCGCCCGCTGCGAGGCCCCGCCTGAAGGTGCCCCGCTGGGAGGAAGCGGCGCGCGAGCAGACCCTCGCGGCGGTCCGGAAGTTCGCAGAGCCGCTGCGGGCGCTGTTGGAGCGCGACGCGAACGAAGGCGACACCCGCCTCCTGATCACCGACCTGCTCTGCGAAGGCCTGGGGTACGACAAGTACGCCGACCTGACGACGGAGTACATGGTCCGCCAGGACTTCGCGGACTACGGCGTACGCATCGACCGGCAGCTCGTGGCGTTCATCGAGGTCAAGCGCATCAGCCAGAAGCTCAACGAGCGCCACCTCCGGCAGGTGCAGATGTACGCCGTGAACGAGGGCATCGAATGGATGGTCCTGACCAACGGGCAGATCTGGCAGGTCTACCACCTCACCGGCGGGCTTCCCGTCGTGGTGGATCTCGTCTTCGAAGTGGACCTGCTCGGACCCGAGCCGGACGAGAGCAAGGCCTCCCGGCTGTTCTACCTGCACCACGATTCCCTCAAGCGTCGCCAGATCGAGGAGGTCTGGCGGCACAGCGCGGCCACGGCTCCCGAGCTGCTGCTCGAGGTCATCCTCTCGGAGCCGGTGCTGGACCTCGTCCGGCGTGAGGTGAGGAAGAGGACGGGGACCGCGACAAGCACCGACGTCCTGCGGCAGGTCATCCGGACCGACCTGGCCCAGCCGAAGCTGCTCGACAGGATCTCCTTATAGCCGTTCCCGGCGATGGCCGGATGCGGCCGGGCGCAGGACGGTTCCTGAGTACAGGCTCCCCGGCCACAGGTGGTGGCCGGGGAGAATTCTTTTGGATTCGAGTACAAAGTCCTCATCACAGCGCACCCTCCCGGCTGTCACAGTGGGACCACTGGATCAGCGGAAGGATGGGGGCAGGGCAATGGTGGGCGTTGATGATCTAGTGCGAGTCTGGACGCTGACGGGCACTCCGATGGGCGCTGAGCGCCTCGGCCGGTACGCGCGGGCTCTGGTTGCCGAGCGTCCTATTGGCCCCTACCGGGCCTTGGACGACGACCAGGAGGATCTGGCGATCCTCTCCCTGGTCCGTGTGGACCGCCCGCATGCGACCATCGAGGACCTCCACCAGATGCCCCCGCTGGCCCTGTCGGGCTACCACCAGATGATCCACGATCTGGCGCGCGAGGGACTCGGGCCGGTCCCGGCCGGTCGCTGAGGAACGCTCAGGCCACCGGACGGCCCAGCCACTGCGGCTCGATCACGCGCCGCTGGACCCTAGAGGCCCCGACCCAGAACTCCGTGGCGGCCACGTAGTACTCCTTCCGCCAGAGCACCTGCACCTCCACGGCGTCGCGGGTCCAGGCGAGGGCGAAGCCCGCGGTGCGGGTCTCCCCGCCGTCGTCGGTGGGGACGTCCACCCAGACCGGGCGCGCCTTCAGGGCGCGGGTGATGTTCCCTGAGGGCGACGGGGAGGGGACGGGCCGCGGAACGCGGCGGCTCGGCATGGTCGCGGTGTGCATGGACGCATTGTGCGCCCGGGGTCCGACAGTGGGAACGGCTGCCGGTGCGGCACCGGGCCTAGCGTCCGGCGCCCTCGGCAACCTCGGCCAGGGACTCAAGCTGGACGATCGCGGCGAGGGCATCCCGCGCCTTGGCGCAGGCGCCTGCGGCGGCGAAGCTCGTGTGGGCCTCGTGGAACAGCTCCAGTGCCTCGCCGGGGGAGTCGAGGTGCTGGGCGATGGTCGCATGCAGCATCGACGCGTCCCCCGCGGCCCGGAGTCCGAGGTCTGCGCGGCGGCGGCGTCCGTGGTCGAGCCGGAGGGCTGCGTCGTAGATCTTGCCCTCGAGGTAGAGCCAGTGGGCGCGGTTCAGGTCGGCCAGGGCGCGGTCGCGGTCGGTGCCGCCCGCAATGGCGAGTGCGATCTCTGCGTGCTCGATCATGCCCTGCGTGTCGGCGTCGGCGACCCCGGCGGAGAGACGCGCGGAGGCGGCGTCGAGGTTGAACTGCGCCCAGAGCCGCATGTCCTCGAGCGGGAGCAGGAGCTCGGATGCCTGGCGGTGCTGGTTTCTCCCCGCCTGGTTGTCGCCGGTGAGGAAGGCGGTGTTCCCGATGCTCCAGTGCGCTTCGCCCGCGGCCTGGGGAGGCAGCTCGGTGATGAGGGGCTCGAGCTCGGCGCAGCGTGCTCGCGCCTCGTCGAGCCGTCCCGCCTCCGTCAGGGCCGCGACAAGTTCCCGCAGCGCCCTGCCACGGTCTGCCGCGTCGGCGGAGGCGCGCGAGGCGACGGTGACGGCGTCGGAGGAGTGCTCGATCGCCGTCGTGAGTTCGCCGAGTGCCCTGAACACCTGGGCGAGGAGGATCTGGACCGCGGCGCTTTCCCGGCCGGCGTCGGAATCCAGGAGGAGGAGCTGCAGGACGTCCCTCGCCTCGCTGAAGCGTCCCTCGGCTGCGAGGGACTCGGACTGGAGGACGGTCATCTCGAGCCAGAGCCGCTGGTCGCCGGAGTCGAGGGCGAGACGGGCGGCGGACTGGGCGTACAGGGCGCAGTCGGCGTAGTCGCGGACGTCCCAGGCCGCCTCGGCAAGCAGCGAGGGCAGGAGCTGCTGGACGGGCGCCAGCTCGCCGGCGAGGCTCTGGACGAGACGGTCGGTGGGCTCCTGCTGCCCGGCCTCCAGCAGGGAAAGCTGCTTGGGGGTGCAGAGGCCGCGGCTGAGCTGGTCAACGCTCAGTGCCAGCCGGCGCCGTTCAGCTGAGAGCCTTTGGCCGAATCGGAGACCCATGGCTGCCTTCCTGTCTGGTCGAGGGTGTGGAGTGCTGCAGTCCGCAGAGGATGCGCAGCTGGTCCATCAGCTCGCTGCGCTCCGTGGGGCCCGGGGCAATCGGACGCCTGGGAACGACGGCGAGTGGTGCTGGAAGCCGTGCTGGGGACGACGGGAGGCGGAGGACGAGGTCCTGGACGCCAGTCCGTTCGATCACCGTGCAGTGTGACGCCGGCGTCGGCCCGCACGAGCCGGGCCGTTGCCCGGGCACGCTTCCCATGAAGTCATGGGAGTATGCCCGAGCAATCGTCGGCACCTTCACGGCCCCAGCCGCCATGTGGTGTGTCACAAGGTCAAGCATGGAGGTAGAACGAGCGTTCTGTCTACATGACACGAAGCTGAATATGTTATGGCGTCTTTTGTAACATCCCTCGCAGGGTCGGAAGGGCTCGCGTCGCAGTGTGTCGCGGAAGCCGTGCAGGGTCAGGAGGCCAGGTCCTGCCCCTGCGGATGTGGTTCAGCGGCACGGTGCTGGCGCATCAGCAGCTCGGCGAGCCGGCGCCCGTGCTCGGCGGCATCCGGGTCCCCTTCGCGGTCTGCGACGATCGACCCCTGGATGATGGCGTGGCAGGACCAGGCAAACCCTTCGGGGTCGTGGAGGCCGGCGGCGGCCGCTGCTTCTTGAAGTCCCATCCTCGTCTGCGAGAGGTAGGCGGCGCTCGCCTGCCCGAGTGGGTGCTCGGGCCCCATCTCGATGAGGACCTGGAGGAGCCCGACGACTTCGGGCGAGCGCTGCCGGAACCATCCGTCGAACACGTCGAAGACGGTCAGCACCAGGTTCTCGAGGTCGTCGCGGTGATTGAGGGCGGCGCTGATGGCGGCCTGGCGCTCTGTGAAGCGGTGCCCGAGGTAGGCGAGGACGAGGTCGTCCTTGGAGCGGAAGTGCCGGTAGAAGGTCGAGATGGCGACTCCCGAGGCAGCGATGAGGTCGTCTACGCCGACCCCTCGGACGCCCTGGCGGGAGAAGAGCTCATAGGCGGTGTTGATGATGTGGTCCCGCACGCCGCTAGCGCCAGTGGGACGATGCCGGGGGCCAGGGATGTGCGGGTCCACTCTCGAATCATAGGCCTAACGTGTGTGCAAAATGCTAGGCCAGCGTCGACACGAGTGACGCGCGCAGGTCCGGCCGGGCACGCCAGTCGCCGAACGAGTATGCGAGGGTGTCCCCGACGCGTTCCAGCGCCTGCCCGACTGTGGCGAGGTGCGCGCCGTCGGCCGAGATCCTGGCGCAGGGCGCGGCGCTCTGGGGGTGGACGAGCACTAGGGGTATGACTTCGATGTCTGGGCCGAGGAGCGCCCGGAACTCGTCGGCCGCGGAGTGGAGGGTGCTCGACTGGCTCGGACGACGCTGCGCTTCGAGGAGGAAGACGATGTTGCCGCGCACGACGGCGTGGTCCGCGCTCGCGGGGGCGGCCCCGCCGAGGCGGAGCGAGTGGAAGATTTCGGTGCCCGGGATCGACAGGAGCGACTCGAGGAGGGCGGCGACGGTGGCGGTCTCCGGCGTCGCATCGCCCAGGATCCGCTCAGCACGTGCGCATCGGGAAGCCGCCGTCACGTTCCGGCGTCGCGCGCGGACGGCCGTTACTCCCAAGCTCGCGAGGCAGGCGGGGACGACAGCGAGGACAAGCCAGCCAAGAGCCAGCTCTACAAGCGGGTCGATGACGCCGAGGACTGTCAGGAGGACCGAAACGACGACTGCGGCACCCGCCAGAGCGAGCAACGCGCCACCGCGAAACACCGCCTTACGGGCGATTCGTCGGTTCCGGCGGCGAGTGCCGACGGGCACGGCGGGGAGCCCACCGAATTCCCGGTACCAGGCCCATTGCGTGGGGTCGAGCGCGGACGCGGCCGTCGGAGATCTGCCGTTCATGGTGGTTCCTGGTTCAGGTCTGGGGGTGAGCGCAGGACGGGTGGTAGGAGCCTCCTCCCGGTTCTGGGTGCCGGGAGGAGGCTCCGGTCTGTGGGGCCTCTCGAGGAGGTCAGTGAGCGAACATCTTGACGATGTTCAAGAAGGCAGGTCCCATCACGACTATGAAGAGGGCCGGGAGGATCGTGAGCATCAGCGGGAAGAGGATCTTTACAGGGATCTTCATGGCGTGTTCTTCAGCACGCTGGCGCCTCTTTGTGCGCATTTCCTTCGCCTGTGCTCGGAGGACATTGGCGATCGCGATACCGTACTGGTCCGCTTGGACCACGGCCCTGATGAAAGACCGCAGGTCGGCAAACGGAGCGCGTTCGGCGAGGGCGAGAAATGCTTCGCGTCGCGGACGCCCGATCTGGATGTCCTGCAGCGTGCGAATGAATTCATCGGCCAGCGGTCCTGATCCGTTTTCGGCTGCACGGCCCATGGCCGCTTCGAACCCGACTCCAGCCTCAACCGAAATGAGCATCTGATCGAGCATGTTCGGCATAGCCCGCTGCATGTCCTCCCGCCGCTTGATGGCGGTGTTGTAGAGCAGGATGTCCGGGAGGAAGTAGCCGAGCGCGATGAGTGCAAGGCCGACCAACAGAACCCAGGCGGCACTGTTGCTGAGGTACATCCATACGGTTAGCGCGAAGGTCGTCAGACCTAGCACTGGCTTGGCGATGAGGACGCGATCCAGCGGCCAGGCGCGCGGTCGGCCAGCCTCGGCGAGGCGGCGGTCCAGCTTTGCCGCGTAGCCGACAGGGGTCACCTTGCGGGACAGCGCTGCAAGCTGCTCGGGCACAGTCCACGTTGAATGCCGCGGACCCGCCTTGATGAGTCCAAGATTGGCTTCGACAGCCTTCCTACTGGTGCGGTCAGTCGCGACCACGGTCCACGTGAGGAAGGTGAGCGGTAGGACGATGGCCGAAATGGCCACGAAAGCGAGAGGTGCCATGGAGATCTCCTCAGTACTTCGGCTTGATGAGCCGACTCAGCCAGAATGAACCGACGGATAGGAGAAGTGCGACAGCGCCCAACATCATCCACCCTGCGAACGTTGTGAAGAACACCTGCGCGTAGATCGGGTTGATTACTGTCAGGAGCAGGATGAACGCGATCGGCAGGAGTACGAGCACGAGCGCCGACATTTTGCCCTCGGCGCTCAGCGCCTTCACCTGCCGAGCGAGTTGGGCCCGCTCCCGGATGGTCTCTGTCACGTTCTCGAGGACCTCCGCGAGATTGCCACCTACCTCGCGCTGCGTCTCGACGGCCTGCGCCGTCCATAGGAAGTCCGGGCTCTTGGTTCGCACCGCCACATCGGCCAGTGCTTCCAGGAGATCACGCCCGATCCGAGTCTCATTGACCACGCGGCGCAGTTCTTCGCTCATCGGCGCTTCGCTGTCGTCGGCCGCCCCATCCAGCGCGCGGAGAAGACTGTGACCGGCCCGAAGGTTGCCTGCAATGGTCTGGAGCGTGTCGGGCAGTTGATCACCAAATGTGGCTTGGCGCTTCGAGATCTTCATACTGAGCCAGATCAGCGGGGCGAAACCCCCAAGGAGGGCGAGGAGCACGGCAAGCCCCACGCCGCCGAGCAGGAAGCCGATCAGCCCCGCCGCCACAGCCGAGGATCCACAGATGACAAGGAATTCCCCTGTACTGATCCGGAGGCCCGCCTGCTCGAATCGGTCGGCGGTCAGAAGCTGCAGGTCCCGCCCTCTTAGGCGCTGGTTGATTGCACCCACGGCGCTGTTGGTCAGTCTAGACAGCGCCGAATCTCCGGCGGAAGCGATAGGCCGCCTTCGCGCGGGTGCAACAACGCGTTCAGCGCGGACCCAGGTGAAGATGGCGAGCCCAAGACCGCCGTAGACCGTCAGCAGGCCAACAATCAGCACGTAAGGACTGTCCATGGTTCAGTTCCTCCCGACACCGAAAATGGCCGGGTTGATGTGTATGCCCAGATCACGGAAGTGGTCGGTGAAGCGGGGCCGGATCCCCGTCGAAATGGGCGTGCCCAAGAAGCGTCCGTTGGCATCGAGCCCTGCCGCATAGTCGAATACGAACGCGTCCTGGAGGGTTACGACGTCTCCCTCCATGCCCTGGACTTCGGTGACGTGTGTGACGCGCCGGGTGCCGTCCCGAAGGCGGGTCAGGTGCACGATGACGTTTACTGCTGAAGCGATCTGCTCTCGAATCGCTCGTAGGGGCAGGTCCATTCCGGCCATGAGCACGAGGGTTTCGAGGCGTGCGATGGCGTCGCGGGGCGAGTTGGCATGGACCGTCGAGAGGGATCCATCGTGTCCGGTGTTCATGGCCTGGAGCATGTCTAGTGTCTCGCCGCCGCGGACCTCCCCGACCACGATGCGATCCGGACGCATGCGGAGTGAGTTGCGGACGAGGTCGCGGATCGTGATGGCGCCTGTGCCCTCGATGTTCGGAGGACGGCTTTCGAGCCGGGAGCTCTACCGCGTCCTCGATCGTCACGATCCGCTCGTTGTGCGGGATGAAGGAGGAAAGGACATTGAGCAAAGTGGTCTTGCCCGTTCCTGTACCGCCCGAGACGATCACGTTAAGTCGCGATTGGACGCAGGCCCGCAGCAGGTCAGCCATGTCTGGGGTCAGCGTGCCGAGTTCAATCAGTCTGTTGACGCTCAATGCCTCGCGCGAGAACTTCCGGATCGTCAGGGCGGCGCCGTTGACGGCGAGCGGCGGGATGATCGCGTTCACTCGGGACCCGTCCGAAAGCCGGGCGTCGACCAGAGGCGACGACTCGTCGATGCGTCGGCCCACTCTGGAGACAATGCGTTCGATGACCCGACGGAGCTGCTCCTCCGACGCGAA
Source organism: Sinomonas sp. R1AF57 (assembly GCF_002224485.1). Lineage (GTDB taxonomy): Bacteria > Actinomycetota > Actinomycetes > Actinomycetales > Micrococcaceae > Sinomonas > Sinomonas flava. The sequence goes on along the minus strand of NZ_CP022463.1, from coordinate 2,524,331 downwards.
CATCGTTTCTGTTGGGAAGAGCTGGCCGTGCCGTTCGATATAGACTTGGTCGGCACGGTTCACCATGACTTCGGTAACGCTCGGGTCGTCGACGTACCGCTGGATCGGGCCCAGACCGAGTACGTCGTCCATCACTTCATCGATTAGCCGGCCGCGCTCGTTCGAGGTGAGGGGCACCTGCTGCTCTGAGACGACAGCGCGCAACTCGCCCTCGACGTAGTCGTGCAGATCGGACTCGCTCAAGGAGGAGTCCGCAATGCGCCCTCCGACTCGCTCGAACAGCTCCGTGGTGACCCGTTCCTTGAGGGATCTTAGAGCTTCGCTCGCTCGCACGTCGCGGTCCGATGCCAGATCGTGGACCGCGAGGCGTGCCTCCGCATCGGCCGCAGCCTTCGCCTTGACTCGTTCATTGAGGGTAGCTGTGCCATGGGTCGCGGCGTCGAGCGCTTCTATCGGCGCAGCACCGGCTGCCGGGAATGGCCCCAGGCTTGCGGTCTTCACAACCGACGGTGAAGTGTCGGCGGTCAGGCCCCGAGCAGTATTCAGACGTTCGGAGAGGCTCACTGGAACACCGTCCTACGGTGCAGTTGCTTGTGCTCGCGCGTGTCCCACTGCGGCTGGAAGCGCTCGACCAGTCGACGCAGACCCTTGACTGCTGGGTCGCGCAGTCCGTCCTGAAGAGCGGGGACTCCACGGTTGGTCGAGAGAGGAAGGACACGTGACCGGGGCAGGACTATATCGACGGGAACCCCGAGAGTCGCCTCCACGTCCTGGAGGGTGATTCCCGACTTGCGGTCGGCCATATTGACGACGACGTGGCGATGCTCCGGGAGCATGTTGAGCTCATCCAGAATCTCCAGCCCGGACTTGAGGCCCCGCACGCTCGGGATGTCCATCCCGCAGACCCAGACGACATCGCTCGCCTGATCGAGCGTCGCGAGGACGTGCTCGCCGAGGCCAGGAGACGTGTCGATGACGACGTACTGGAACTCAGCAGACAGTCGGGCAATCAGTTCGCCCACGCTGTCCGAGGAAATTCTGTCGGCCTCCGCTGGATTCTTCGGAGCGCAGAGCGCGTAGATGTTCGTCGGATGAGGCGAGAGGTACGTCTTGAGCGAAAGGGCGTCCATGGGACCGTTGGCGGCGTCGGCAATCGTGCGCTCGGGATTCAGCATGAGCCCAGACGCAACATCTCCGAACTGCAGGTCGAGATCGACGATGACGACCGACATCGGCGCTATTCTTCCGAGGCCTACGGCGATGTTCGTCGCGATTGTCGTCTTCCCGACTCCGCCCTTAGGCGACATCACGGCTATGACGCGCCCATGACCGGACCGAGTCTCCTCGTCCTCAGAGGGAGACGCCGCCATGCGGGAGGTTGCGGCCAAAGCGGCCTGCTCAAGGTGTGCTCGCAACGACTCGGCGTTCGCAGAGGGGGTGATAATGTCCCGGATGCCGGAGCGCATTGCGCTGATGGCGAGGTCCGGGGTCGGTTCGGCAGCGTAGACGATGCTCACGTAGGGGTACCGGACATCAACTGCGGCCGAGAAGCCCATGACGTCATCAGGCCGCAGGTCGGGCCCCAGGACGAGGACCTCGACTGGCTCACCGACGAGCTGGCCGAAGACGTCGTCGATGCTCGCCGGTAGGAAGTTCGCTTGGAATGACTGGAGCGATCCCGGAAGCCCGGCCGAGGCGAGGCGCACTCGATGCTCAAACTCGGCGTCAGCGGTGATCAGTGCAAAGCGGCTCATCGCAGCACCTTCGATCGATCGAGGAGGCCCGCGTCGGCTTCCTGGGCTGGAGCGCCCTGCTTGGTGAGGTAGATGGTGCCGAATTCGGCGGTGAAGACGATACGAGCCGCGTCAGCGGGGGAACGGGCCAAGGTCACGAGGTACTCGCCGCCGCTCGAGCTCTTGGCGGCGCCTCCGGTTCCCTGAGAAGCAGGGCTCGAGGCGTTGTTCTCCGCCGTCGCCCCGGTGGAGGTCTGGACGGCGGTGACAAGGACCTTATTGAAGGAGAACTGGGTCTGGGCCGGCGCGCTGTCGTCCTTCGGCATCGAGAGGAGGACACCCACCGTGTCCCCCGCTGCGATAGCGCCCCCGATCACGCGTTCGATGGGAAGCCGCACGGTGACTTCCTGCAGACCTGCTGGGACGTCGACGCGGCCTGGTGCGGCAAGGGCGCTGGGTTCCGCGAAGCGATTAGCGATGAGCTGTTCCCCAGGCTCAAGCGCTACTGCCGCGACCTTCCCTTGGATCGCGCCGAGATCAGTGACGGCGTCCTGCGGAATGACAGCCTTCGGCACGGGTTTCTTGGCGACGCTTGCGCTGACGCTCCCGGCGGAGGTTCCAGCCGGGATCTGCTTCTGGACGATGAACACATCCTGTGTTTCCGTGCCGGCGAGGGCACGTGCGTCAGAGCCGCTGACGTACATGAAGAGAAGAACGGTGCCGATGATTGCGATAATCAGTGCGGCCACGCCTCCCAGTAGGCGGGTCCTCACGGGTGCTCCTTCATTGTTACTTGACTAGGCCGATGGTGGTTGTGTAGAGATTATGACTTGGGTCAACTGTCGTCTCCGACTGTTGACCCGCAGTTTCGTATTTTACGAACTTCCCGATAATGCAACGCTCGCTTCCCGAGCACTGTAGACTCGCCGGAATAGATGCTGGCTGGTAGGTCCGGGGATCATTTCCGGCCCCTGCAAACATCCATCCGTAGATCTGAAATGTTGCAAATCCTCTGATTGTGAAGGTTCCCCCTGCCCCATTTCCTGATGCTGCCGCAAAGACCGGAAGTGTGACTTTGACCCAACCATCTTTCGAGATGGCTGCCTTCCACTGCTGCAGAATCGTATCGCACCCATTAACTGAGTTTCCAGGATCCGAACCTGCGGTCCACGACCCTGTAATGGAGGCCTTGCAGTCGCCCGACTGGGAAAGCCAACCAAAGCCGCCGGATAAAGGTGAAACTGCTCCGTCGTAGCACTGCCCGTCGGTTCCTTTGCCCCCACTGGTCTTCTTATAAGTGAACTTCTGGAGCTTTCCCGTATCCACACTGTTTGATAAATCAAAGCATTTGTCCGACAGGGCAAGTGGAAATGTGGTGTGCGGAGCTGGGTAACCCCAGACCGCTGTCGCCGACGTGGTCACTCTGGCGGAGGTTTCACCGAGGACTCCGCCGAAGAGGAGATTGAGGTCGCCGTTTCGGCGGGTATTGACCGTGGCATGCCCGGCGACCGTGAGGTCGACCGGGCCATCCCGCATCCCGGAGGTATCAAGCGTGTTTGCTAGCGCGTACTGATCGGCGAGAGAGTTTGCCTTTGCCAGGGTGCAGTCGGTCGGCACCTTCGAGCAGAGCTGTGCGACGGCCAAGGCCGAGGCATCGGCGCCATTCTGGAGCTGGGCCTTGGTCGAGGCGATGCGTCCGATATCGACCGCCAGTGCGGCGAAGCCGACGAGGACCACCATGAGAAGTGCCACCACGATGGCCACGGCCCCGCGTTGATCGGAATGCGTCTTGCGTGTCAGCCGCCGCATCGCATAGCTCCCGTCCCGGTAACCGTGACTTGAGGATTGAGGCCGAACCATGAGCCAGAGATGGTGTTGAAGGTCGTGGTCACTGTGGCCGTGACCTGGCTGGGCGCGGTGCAGGTGCTTGGTACCACCACTGCCAACGTCAGGTTTGGAGCTACCGCCTTCGCGGCCGCAACCGCATCATCGTGTTTCGTTGAAGTGGTCGAGACGGCGAGCGTGCGCGCGGCCTCGCGGGCGGCATTGGTGACCAGCACCTGCGCATTGTAGATGCGTCCAAATTCCACAATGCCGAGGACGAGGCCCAGGAGGAGGGGGAGAACGAGGGCGAATTCGACTGCTACGGCGCCCAGATCATTTCCACACCTCTTTGGTGTCAAAATTCTACAGGTTCTCGCCCTGGCCACCATTCCCCCTTAAAGAATTGGAACACCGTTAAGAGACCGCGGCGCTGGGATGCTGCGCCTTCTGGCTGCACCCCAGCGCCACGTCGAACTACCCCGCCTTGGGGGCGATGCCGCCGGCAGTGAGACCGTCGACAACCTTCTGGAAGGCTTCTTGGATCTGACCGCCAAGAATGGCCACCACTGCGATGATGACGGCAGCGATGAGAGCCACGAGGAGGCCGTACTCCACGGCCGTGGCTCCCTTCTCCTTCTCGCTGTTGGTGATGTCGTTCCAAAACATCTGGAGGGTGACCAGGAGCTTGTCCATGACATTTCCTAACTACTGAGTGCGAATGTGGATCCAAGGCGACGACCCCCCACATTGAGCGCCGTCGAGATCCACGCCGTCAGTCTTCAATGCCGGCGCAACTGATCGCCACACTCGGTCGGTACTTGTTTTTGTTTGTTTTGATAACCCCCGGGACTACTCGGTCCGGCGGCTGAGTACTCGGTTCCGGGCCGCCGGCGGCCGGCGAGGAGGCGAGCGTGCCCCGGGAGCCGGCCGGGCGGCGTCGTGCGCGCGTGCGAGACTGGATGAGGCGGGCAGTCGCCCAGCCGCCGCCCCGCTTTTGACCCGCCGCGCCGCGCCGGGCTATCCTTGATAGTCGTTGTGCGTGTCTCGACTCGATGGTGCGCGCCGCGGGAGTGTCCAGTTGCAGGACGCCGGCTCCCGAGGCGCATTCGAGTGTCACGGGATGACTGGTCTGGGAGCCCTCACCTCTGGTCCGGTAGCGCACCGAAGAACGGGATGTATCTCACCGGCATCCCACCAGACCAAGAAACGAAGGCAACAACTGTGCGTACGTACACTCCGAAGCCCGGCGACGCCGACCGTCAGTGGCACGTCATCGACGCCACCGACGTCGTTCTGGGTCGTCTTGCCAGCCAGACCGCAACGCTGCTGCGCGGGAAGCACAAGCCGACCTTTGCGTCCCACATGGACATGGGCGATTTCGTCATCATCATCAACGCTGAGAAGGTCGCCCTCACCGGCGCCAAGCTCCAGCAGAAGCGCGCCTACCGCCACTCGGGCTTCCCGGGCGGCCTGACCTCCGTCACCTACGCGGAGCTCCTTGAGAAGAACCCGGTCCGCGCCGTGGAGAAGGCCGTGAAGGGCATGCTCCCGCACAACAAGCTGGCCGCCCAGCAGCTGTCCAAGCTCAAGGTCTACGCGGGCCCGAACCACCCGCACGCTGCCCAGCAGCCCAAGACCTTCGAGATCACCCAGGTTGCCCAGTAGTCCTGGCCACTAGTCAAGAATTCATCAAGGAGAACACTGTGGCTCAGAACGAAGAGCTTGCCCCGGCCGAGGCCGAGGAGAACCTGACCAGCTACACGTCCGAGAGCGCCCCCGCCGGCGCCGAGGCCCCGAAGCGCGAGCGCCCGGCGCTCACCGTATCCGGTGCCGCTGTCGGCCGCCGCAAGGAGGCCGTGGCCCGCGTCCGCGTCGTCCCCGGCTCCGGCCAGTGGACCATCAACGGCCGCACGCTCGAGAACTACTTCCCGAACAAGCTGCACCAGCAGGAGGTGAACGACCCGTTCAAGCTCCTCGACCTCGAGGGCGCCTACGACGTGATCGTCCGCATCCACGGCGGTGGCCCCTCCGGCCAGGCCGGCGCTGTGCGCCTCGGTGTCTCGCGCGCTCTCAACGAGATCGACGTCGAGAACAACCGTCCGGCCCTGAAGAAGGCCGGCTTCCTGACCCGCGACGCCCGCGTGGTCGAGCGCAAGAAGGCCGGTCTCAAGAAGGCCCGCCGCGCTCCGCAGTACTCGAAGCGCTGATTCGGCTGGTTGGGCGGGGTTTCGACCTCGCTCAACCGCCATTCGGAAGGCCCGTCCCGCACGTTGCGGGGCGGGCCTTTCCGCGTCCCCGGACGGGCCCCCAACCGGCCGGAATTCGCCAAACAGGTGTTTTTGAGTACACGGTGTCAGGAACAAGTGGTGCGCGGGGCGAAGCGGCGCGCTAGGTTCGCGGCGGGGCCGCAGGCAGCGGCGCCGATCCGTCGAAAAAAATCTTTGGGGGACCCCGTCATGACCCGTTCTCGACATCTTTGCCGGCCCGCCCTCGCCTCCGCGGCGACCGCAGCGCTCGCCCTGGGGCTCGCCGTCCCGGCCCACGCCGACACTCTGTTGGCCGACGGCGACGCGCTCACCGACGGCACCGACGTCGCCCTCGGAACCATCGCCTGCGACCAGTCAATCCCGTTCAGCACGCTCCTCTCCGCGGTGCGACAGGGCGCTCTCGGGACGGCGCCGGTGTACGCCGACGGCACCACCGTGAGCTTTGACGCGAGCGTGCTCAGCTGGCCCGCCGGCATGACGGTCGACTTCCCGACCGCCTGGCCCGAGCTGACCCTGCCCCCGGACTGGACCGCCCGCCCCGACGGCACCCGCAGCGACTCCGCGGAATTCCAGATGGCCCTGCGCTCCACGGTGAACGGGCCGGGGGAGACCACCATCCGCTGGTGGGCTGGCGGCACCTCAGCGACGCCGGGGGAAGCCCCCGTGGTCCTCAACGCGGAGACGCGGGTGACTTGGGAGACCGCTGGGTGCCGCGACGCCGACACCGCCCCGACCGCGCCCGGCACCCCATCCATCTCCGCCCGCGTCACGGGCGGGTCGCTCACGCTTTCGTGGTCGCCCTCCACCGACGCCGAGGGCGACCCGCTCACGTACACCGTCGAGACCCGCGACCGCGACGACCTCGAGTGGAAGACCGTCATCACCGGCCTCACCTCGACCACCCTCACTCTGGCCGCTCCGGAGGAGGGGACGCGCAGCTACCGGGTCACCGCCGTCGAAGCGGGCACGGCGGCGCCCGTGCTCTCGAGCGTCCCGAGCGCGCCGAGCGCGACGGTGGTCGTCGACCGCGGGGCGCCCAACGCGCCGTCGTACACCACGAGCCGCAGCCCCGAGTACACGGCACCCGACGGGACCAGCTGGTGGCGCGACTCCGTAGGCGTGGTCTTCGCCAGCGCCGGCGACCCGGCCCTGCCCGACGGCTCCGCCGGCAGCGGGGTCACGAGCGTCACCGGCAGCGCCACCGTGGCCGCGGCTGGCCCGTTCCGACTCACGGGCGTCGCCCGGGACGCGGCGCTGAACAAGAACCACACGATTGTCTCGGGGGCGGTTGACGGTGCGGCGCCCACCGTCGCGCTCGACTGCCCGGCTGAGGCGGTGGCCGGCTCGGCGGCGTCGGGGACCTGGACTGCCTCGGACGAGGCGGGCGGGTCCGGCGTGGCGGGCGCCTCGTCCGGGTCCCTCAGCCTCGCGACCGACGCCGTGGGCGCGCGGACGGCGACCCTCGCGGCCGGTGCGGCGAGCGACCGGGTGGGGCACGCGACGTCGTCCGCGTCCTGCTCCTACCGCGTGGTGTACCCGTTCGCGGGCTTCTTCCGCAGCGTGGACACGGACAGGGTCAACGTGGCCAGGGCCGGCCGGGACGTGGCGCTGAGCTTCAGCCTCGGCGGGGACCGCGGCCTCGGGGTGCTCGACGGCGCGCCCACCTTCACCGTGACCGGCGGCGCGCTGGCGGGGGAGGCGATCGACCAGAGCGGAAAGCTCCCCGGCGCCGGCCTGACCTACGACGCCGCGAGCGGCCAGTACACGTACCTGTGGAAGACCGACCGGGCGTGGGCCGGGAAGAGCGGGACCGTAGCGGTGCGGCTTGCCGACGGGACGGTCCACACGGCGGTGTTCTCCTTCACCAAGTAGTGCCAGCCGGTACTGCCGTTTCCATGACAGATGTTTTCGAGTACTCGGTTTGCAAAACAAGTGGTGCGGGGCTGGTGGGAGCCGCATAGCGTTTGTAACGCGTCCAGAGTCGGGCGCAATGCCAACGATGAAGGGGACACATCGTGCATTCGCGCTTCGGCGCCACCGCCAGCCCCCTCGGCTTGCGGGATCTCAACCTTCTGCTATTGCCACCTCGGCGTCTCAGGTCTCGGTTGGTGTCCCTTCGCACCCACTCGGAGGAATCATGAACTACTCGCTTACCCGCACCATCCGGCTCAGGCGGGCCCTCGCGGCCGCCGTCCTGGTCCCGGGCATCACGGGAGCGCTGCTCACCGTCGGGCTGCCCGCGCAGGCCGACGGGCCTGCGGGCACGCAGGGCGTCTGCAACGGTGTGGTCAACCAGCTGGCGCACCGGGGCGCGATCCAAGAGAACCTGCTCAAGGCCGCGACGAAGCGGAACGCTGACGCCATCGCAGTGCTTCAGGCCAAGAGGGCGGATCTGCAGAAGGAAGCGGACACACTCAACACGGAGATCGCTGGCCTCAACGCAACGATCAAGCAGGCTGACGACGACCTTGCGGCGCTCGAGAAGCAGATCACGACAGCGCAGGCGACCGTCGACTCTCTGAAGGCGCAGCAGACCGCCACCCAGGAGGAGATTGATGCCGCGGAGTCTGCGATCGCGACGCTCCAGGCCCGGCAGGCGGATGTGACTGCGCAGCTCGCGCCTCTCCGGGACAAGCTTGCCGCAGCGGAGGCGGCGAGCGCGGACCTCAAGAGTCAGGCCAGCAGCACTCAGGCAGCACTCGACGCCAAGAATCAGGAGATCGCCGCGGCAAACATCGAGCTGGCCGCGCTGCAGACGGCTGCTGGTGATGCCCAGACTGCACTCGACTCCAAGCAGGCGCAGATCAACTCGGCTGCGGGCGAACTCGCGAACCTCGAGGCGGCCGAACAGACGGCCGCGGACAATGTGAAGGCCGCGCAGAGCGCAGTCGACGCTGCGACGGCCGAGCTGACCCGGCTCCAGGGAATCGCAACCACCGCGCAGTCCACGCTCGACGCTCAGATCAAGGCGGTGGCCGACGCCAAGGCAGACCTCGCGGCAAAGCAGAAGACGGCGGCCGATGCCGCGGCCGCCGTCGAGGTCAAGAAGGCTCAGATCGCCCAGGCCCAGACGGACCTCGCCGGGCTGCAGGCGACGGCGCAGCAGGCCGCCGGAGCCCTCGCAGCCAAGAAGGCTCAGATCGCCCAGGCCCAGATCGACCTGGCCTCGCTGCAGGCCACGGCCAAGCAGGCCGCTGACGCCGTCGACGCCAACACGAAGGCAATCGCCGACGCCAAGGCGTCGATCGCCAGCCTCCAGTCCCAGCTCGCCGCCGCGCAGCAGGCGGTGACGGCTAAGCAGGCTGAACTCACCGCGGCCCAGAACACCCTCGCGTCCCTGCAGCAGCAGAAGACGAGCCTGGAGACCGATATCGCCGCCCAGCAGGCCATCATCGACTCCTACCCAGAGTCTTCGAACGCCAAGGCCAAGCGCGATGCCGTGGCTAAGCTCGCGGACGATCAAGCACGGCTCGTCCCAGTGAACAACCAGATCACAACGATAAACGGTCAGATCGCCGCCCTGCAGGGCAATCTCACGGCCCTCCAGGCGAACGTGAACACGCTGAACGCGCAGCTGCTCTCCGCCCAGCAGAACAGCAGCGCGCTCCAGCAGCAGGCGGCGCCACTCCAGGCAGCGCTCGCGAGCGCCAACGACGCTGTGACGACCAAGCAGGCTGAACTCACCACGCTCCAAGGCCAGCTGCCCGCGCTGCAGTCCGCCGTGGACACCGCCAACACCGCCGTCGGGGCAAAGCAGGCGGAGCTTCAGGGCCTCCAGTCTGACCTTGGCACCCTGCAGAGTGCCGCGGCTGCTGCTCAGGCCGCCGTGGACGCGCAGGCTGCGATCGTCAAGGGTCTGAACGACGCTCTGCCGGGCTTGATCGAGAACCGCGACGTGGCCCTCGCAGAAGTTGCGGCCCAGCAGGACAAGCTGACCCAACTCCAGAGCACACTCACCTCAGCGAAGGATGCCTTGAACGCCGCCCAGCAGGCTGTGACGGACAAGCAGGCAGAGCTCAAGTCCCTCCAGGACCAGCTGCCGGCGCTTCAGGCAGCTGTGGATCAGGCGAATGCCGCGGTGGACGCGAAGCAGGGCGAACTCGTCCTGCTCAGTGCCGCCAGTGACACGCTGGTCGCGAAGCTCCAGGACCTGAACACGCAGATTAAAGCCGCCGAGCAGGAAGTCCTGCGGTTGCAGGACCAGGTGAACCCGTTGCTGACCACGCTGGATGGGCTCAACAAGCAGGTCTCGGACAACGAGAAGCAACTTGCTGCGCTGCAGCTGCAGTTGACCAACCTCGACAAGCAGGTCACTGCGGCGCAGGCAGTCCTTGATGATCTCAAGGCGCAGAAGGGCAAGAAGGCCGACGCCATCAAGGCCCAGACAGCTGTCGTGAAGGACCTCCAGACGCAGGTCGGGGCCGTCCAGGCCCAGATCACCGCGATCGACGGCACCATCGCCAACGGCGGCTGCCTCGTTCCCGGCAAGTAGCTCAACCGGAGTTGGGGGACGCCCGGGTGCCAGTCGGCACCCGGGCGTTCGTCGTCGTCGCCCGCGGCGTTACCCTTCATCCATGGGACCGAACCCCGAGGATCCGCGCCTCTCCGTCACCGAGGACTACGCCGCAGAGCTGGACGAGCTCCGCGAGATCGGCAAGGTCGACCACAAGGTCACGCCCAGCGCCGACCCGCACGCGTGGCGCCACGGCTACCCATACACCGAGAAGCTCTCCCGGCCCGCCTACGAGCGGCAGAAGCGCGCCCTGCAGATCGAGCTCCTCAAGCTCCAGCTCTGGGTCAAGGAGTCCGGCCAGAAGGTCCTGATCCTCTTCGAGGGCCGGGACGCGGCCGGTAAGGGCGGGGCGATCAAGCGGTTCAACGAGCACCTCAACCCCCGCGGGGCGCGGATCGTCGCCCTCGAGAAGCCCACCGACGAAGAGCGCACCCAGTGGTACTTCCAGCGGTACGTCGGCCACCTGCCCAGCGGCGGGGAGATCGTCATGTTCGACCGCTCCTGGTACAACCGTGCCGGCGTCGAGCGCGTGATGGGCTACTGCAGCCCCAGCGAGTACCACGAGTTCATGCGCGAGGCCCCGGAATTCGAGCGGATGCTCGTCAACTCCGGCATCCGGCTGCACAAGCTGTGGTTCTCCGTGGGCCGCGAGGAGCAGCTCAACCGCTTCGCCTCGCGCGAGACGGACCCGGTCAAGCAGTGGAAGCTCTCGCCCACGGACATGGCCAGCCTCGACAAGTGGGACGCCTACACCGAGGCCAAGGAGGCCATGTTCTTCTACACGGACACCGGGGACGCGCCCTGGACCGTCATCAAGAGCAACGACAAGAAGCGCGCCCGCCTCGAGGCCATGCGCTACGTGCTCCACGTGACGCCCTATGACAAGAAGGACCTCAAGGTCGCCCACGCCCCCGACCCGCTCATCGTAGGGCCCGCCGCCGAGGTCCTCGAGGAGGGCGAGACCTACGCGGCGCGGTTCCCGGTGCTGCGGGACTGAGGCTCCGGCGTCGGCCTCAACCGCCGGGGCGGGTTTCGACTTCGCTCAACCGCCGTAGACTAGGCCCTTGTGACTAGGCTCTTCGGTACCGACGGCGTCCGCGGACTGGCCAATGGCCTTCTCGACGCCCAGCTCGCCCTCAAGCTCTCCCAGGCGGCCGCCGTCGTCCTCGGACACCGGCAGGTGGCCGACGGCGCCCGGCCCCGCGCCGTCGTCGCCCGCGACCCCCGCGCCTCCGGCGAGTTCATCTCCGCCGCCGTCGAGGCGGGCCTCGCGAGCGCGGGCGTGGACGTGTTCAACGCCGGCGTGCTCCCCACCCCGGCTGCCGCCTACTTGGTCGCGGACCTCGGCGCCGACTTCGGCGTCATGATCTCCGCCAGCCACAACCCGGCCCCGGACAACGGCATCAAGTTCTTCGCCCGCGGCGGCCACAAGCTCCCCGACGAGACCGAGGACCAGATCGAGGCCCTCCTCTCCGAGGAGCCCGTCCGTCCCACCGGCGCCGGCGTCGGCCGCATCCAGCGCTTCGCGGACGCCGAGGACCGCTACATCGTCCACCTCCTCACCACGCTCCCGCACCGCCTCGACGGCCTCACCGTAGTCCTCGACTGCGCGAACGGCGCCGCGTCCGGCTGCTCCCCGCAGGTCTTCAAGGACGCCGGCGCGAACGTCATCGTCATCGGTGCCGAGCCGGACGGCCTCAACATCAACGACGGCGTCGGCTCCACCCACCTCGAGCAGCTCCAGGCCGCCGTCATCGCCCACGGCGCCGACCTCGGCATCGCGCACGACGGCGACGCCGACCGCTGCCTCGCCGTCGACCACGAGGGCACCGTCGTGGACGGCGACCAGATCATGGCCATCCTCGGCCTGGCCCTCAAGGACGACGGGAAGCTGCGCGACAACGTCCTCGTGGCGACGGTCATGAGCAACCTCGGCCTGAAGATCGCCCTCCGCGACGCCGGCGTCGCCATCCGCGAGACCGCCGTCGGGGACCGCTACGTCCTCGAGGAGATGCGCGCGCACGGGTACTCGCTCGGCGGCGAGCAGTCCGGCCACGTCATCTTCTCCGACTACGCCACCACCGGCGACGGCGTCCTCACCGGCCTCCAGCTCGCCGCCCAGGTGGCCCGCACCGGCCGGCCGCTCAAGGACCTCGCCGCCGTCATGACCCGCTATCCGCAGGTGCTCATCAACGTCAAGGGCGTGGACAAGGCGCGCGTGAGCGCGGACGACGGCGTCGCGGCGGCCGTCGCTGCCGCCGAGGCCGAGCTGGGGGAGACCGGGCGGGTTCTGCTGCGTCCCTCCGGCACCGAGCCCGTGGTGCGCGTCATGGTCGAGGCCGCCGACGAGGCAACCGCCCAGGCCATCGCCGAACGGCTCGCGGGAGTGGTCGAGAGCCAGCTCGCCCTGGCATAGGCCTCCCGCCGCACGTCCGGGAGCTGGCCCTTGCCGCGGCCGCTCCCCGGCTGGACCATGGGCTTGGCCCTGATCCGGGCCGTCCCGCTGAGCTGAGGAGTCTCCGTGGCCAAGTTCCTGATCCTGTACCGTTCGCCCCGCACTGCCCGTGAGCAGATGGCCAACACCGACTCTGCGGCGGCCGCCGCCGGCATGGACGCGTGGAACGCGTGGGGCGAGCGGGCCGCCGCTGCGCTCGTGGACATGGGCTCGCCGGTGCAGAGCGTCGCGGGCCCCGGCGGCGGCGATCCGATCGGCGGCTTCTCCATCATGCAGGGCGGCTCCCTCGGCGAAGTCCAGGGCCTCCTGGAGGGCCACCCGCACACCGAGTCCGGCGGCACCATCGAGGTCCTCGAGTTCCTGGCCATGCCAGGGGTGGAGAGCACTGAGGGCTGAGGCCTCGCAGGACCGCGCTCGCGCCGGGGGTCCGTCCGTTCCTGCTCAGTTTGGGGCTGGCTGGAGGGTGCTGGCGCGGCGTGTCATGCGCCGACACGCCGCCCGAGAACCCCAGCCTGAGCAGAACGGTACGCTCGCCTCATGCGCCCGCCGCCACCCGCCGTCGTCCGCGCCGTCCAAGGGCTCAGCGCCGCCCTCGAACGGGCTGCGGCCGCGCTCAAACCCGCCCAGGCCCGGTTCCTCGAGGTCAGCGGGGGAGTCGCGGCGGTCGCACTGATGCGCGCGGCCGTGAAGACCCGCCTCGTCGAGCCGCTGGCCGCCGGGCGGAAGACAGCGCAGCAGGTCGCCGCGGAGCTGGGCCTGCACGCGGACACCGTCCACCGCGTCCTTCGCGGCCTCGCCGTCTACGGACTCGTGAGGCTCGACGCCGGCGGCCGCTTCACGCTCACGCGCACCGGAAGGCTCCTGCTCGAGGACAGCCCACACTCCATGACCGGCTGGATCCGCTACGTGACCTCGGACGCGGTCCTCGCCGGCTGGCTCCGGCTCCCCGAGACCCTCGCCGACGGCAAGCCGGCCTTCAACGAGGCCACCGGCACCACCCTCTGGGAGCACATGGCGTCGCATCCCGACGAGGAGGCGGGCTTCGCCCGCACCATGCACGAGCTCACGCTCCTCGCTGCCCCGCTCATCGTCGCCGCCTACCCGTGGCCCGAGCATGGCACGGTGTGCGACGTGGGCGGCGGCATCGGCTCGATGCTCGCCGAGGTGCTCCGGGCGCGTCCGACGCTCGACGGCGTGCTGGTCGACCAGGCAGGGCCCCTCGCCGTCTCGCGGGACTACCTCGCCGCACGGGGAGTGGGGGAGCGGGTGCGGGCTGTCCAGGGTGACCTGTTCGAGGGCTTCGAGGCCCGGGCGGACCTGTACCTCCTCAAGGACGTCCTGCACGACTGGGACGACGACCAGTGCCGGCAGATCCTCCGCAACGTCCGCGCGGCCGCAGCGCCCGGTGCGAGGGTTCTCGTGCTGGAGTGGCTCCAGGAGCCGAATGTCGCGGCGTTCCCGGTCTCGGTCTCGGACCTCATGATGCTCGCCCAGACCGAGGGCCGCCAGCGGTCCGCCGCGGAGCACCAGGCACTGGGAGCGGCTGCGGGCTTCGAGCCGGGCCGGGTCACCGATACGGGCGTCTACGGGGTCGTCGAGCTCGTCGCCGTGTAGGTCGGGCGCCTTAAGCGGTGGCTCGCGGAGGGTCCCCCGGCGGCGGAGGGTTCCGGTTGTGCGGTGACGGGTCAGATGCGGTCTCACGCGTCACCGCGCAGACGGCCCATGCCTTCCCCCAGCGGTCAGCGGGCCGCCGTGGTCCACCGTTCCGTGGCATCGACGGCGGGGCGCCGGAACAGCCCGAGCGCCACGAGCAGGAGCCCCACCTCCGCCGCGCCCCAGGCGAAGTAGATGGCCTGCAGCGGGCTGAAGGGGATGACGATCATCTGCACGAAGATCCAGATCAGTAGCCCGTAGCCCGCCACCGCCGTCGCCAGGGCAGCGCCCCGCGCCCTCCGCAGCAGCATCGCCGCCGCAGTGATCTGCGTGCCGCCGATCACCAGTGCGAGCAGCAGGCCCGGGACCAGGTAGGACGAGAACGGGCTGCCCACCAGCATCGTCTCGGGCGGCGTGGCCCAGTCGACCCTGCTCACGGACAGGGACCCCCACACCAGCGTCGCGCCGCCGGCCAGCGCGGTGACGCCGCCGAGGGCGGTCAGGACGCCGAGCGTGATCCGCGTCCACGGAATCATGGTTCGCCTCCTCGTGGAGATCCCCCGCACGTTGATCTGCCGCCAGAGTGCCGCGCCGAGGCGAGCCGGTCAACACTCGGTGAGGCGCGGCGTCGTGCGCTATTCCGCGGCGGGTGGGTGGCGAGCATACTTGCGGCAGGAGATTAGGGCTCCGGCTGGGGATTCGCACTCTGCTTCCGTCCGGGAGGACAGCATGGCCCACTTTCCGCTCCTGGCTGCGATCAGCCGGCTCCGTCCCGAGATCTGGGATGCGATCATCCCGCACGGCCCCGTGAACGGGCGCAGGGTCGAGTCGGTGGCGCTCAACCCGCAGCCCCTGCCGCCAAAGGATCCGCACGACATCGCCGTCGGCGCCGTCAGCATGGCGAACCGGGTGGTGCACCTCGCCATCGAGGCGCAGCTGCGCGGCGAGAATCCCGCGGGCTGGGTGAGCGAGCTCGTCGAGGACTGGTGCGGCACCCCGTGGCCGCGCCGCTGGCCGTGGCCGTGGCCCGGACCGCGGCCGGACGAGGGGCCGTTCCCGGAACCGTGGCGGATCCAGGAGGCGCGGATCGTCGGGGCGATCGTCTTCGCCTCGGCGGCGTCCCGGCTCGGCGAGAGCGACCTCCGCGGCGCCTTCCGAGACGGGGCCGAACGCCTTGCCGAGGCGGGGCTCTCCGGGTGAGGGCCGCGTCCTAGCGGTCGCGGAGGGCGAGGGGGCCGTTGGCGCGACGGCGGTACAGGCCCACGCCCGAGATCGAGGTCAGGAGGAAGCCGACCGCCAGGAGGACCGGGGTCGGGCTGATGAGGTGCGATGGCGAGGAGGCGTCGGAGGGGGAGTCGTCCGCGGCTTCGGCACGGGACGCGTCCTCAGGCGGGCCGGAGGCGGCGCCCGCGGGTGACATCGAGGCGGACAGCGTGGGGAGGACGACCGCCGCGGCGTCCGTCGAGGCGGGGAACAGGGGAGTGGTCCCGTCCGGGGCCTCGTCGGCCGGCGCCGGGTGCGAGGCAGGCGCGGCGGGGCCTTGGGGCTGTGCCGCCGGCGCTCGTCCGACCGCTGCTTGTCCAACCGGAGCCTGACCGCCCGAGGCCGGGCTGGCAGGACTCTGGGAGCCGGCGGCCGTGCCCGGGGAGGCCGTGCCGGCGCTGGCGGCTGGCGCGGGCGCAGGCTGAGCGGGCGCGGGCTGGGGAGCGGGCTGGGGAGCGGGAGCGGACGGCGAGGTGGGCTGCGGTGCCGGGGACGTCGCCGTCGTGCTTGAGGGCGACGGCGAGGGGGCCGGCGACGACGAGACGAGCGGGCTGACGTGGTCGGCGCAGAGGGTCACCGGCAGCAGCTTGGTTCCGCAGGCGGGGCCGTCCGCGGCGACCGCGGAGGGGAGACTCGCACCTGTGACCGAGGCTGCAAGGGCTACTCCGGCGGTCAGTGACGCAATCATGGGCGTCGAGCCTACAGGCGGACCCTCAACGCGCGCTGAATGCCGGCACCCGGGGCGCGGGTGCCGGCGTCCAGCCTGCCAGCGCTAGTTCTGGCGGGTCTTGAGCGAGTCGCGGATCTCGGTGAGGAGGGCGATCTGCGGGTCGACCTTCTCGCCAGCCTCCTCGTCCTTGATGCCGAGCTTGCGGTTGCGGCGCGCGATCATGTGGTTCATCGGGACGATGATGACGAAGTAGATCGAGGCCGCGATCAGGAGGAAATTCACGATCGCGGTCAGGAGCACGCCGAACTTGATCGGCCCGACCGCGAGGAAGTTGTCGAAGTTGGGCTGGCCGACGAGAACGGAGATGGCGGGCATCAGGACGTTCTTGACCAGAGCGTCCACCACGGCGCCGAACGCGGCGCCCATGATGACGGCGACGGCAAGGTCGAGGACGTTGCCCTTCATGATGAACTCTTTGAATCCACTCAGCATGCGCCCACAGTAGACCTGCCGCCGCCGGACCAGAATGAACGAGCGGTTAAATCCTTCCGCGCCGCTGCGGTGCGGCCGAGGTGCCCGAAGTCCCATCGACGACCTCGCGGCGGGACGTGACGGGACTCGTCCTCCGGAAGCGACACAATGGGTCTGAGATAAGCCTGCACTGGGGAGGGCAACGAGTGGGGAATGCACTGGACGTGCTGCTTCTGGGCCGGGCGCGGTTCCACGAGCTGGGCATGAGGGGCCGTGTCATCCTGAGCCAGATTCCATTGAACCTGACGATGCTGCTGGTCTGCCTCGTCGCGGCGGTCGCGGGTCCGGAGGAGCTTGGGGACCCTCGCTTCGTGGCTGGCCAAGGTATGGCGTTGGCCCTGTTCGCGGCCTGCGTTGCCTTGCCGTGGGCCAAGCTTCCGTACGGGCTGTTCCTCGTCATCCCGTTCCTGGACTTCGTCCCTATCGGGTTTGTCGCTTCCTCTGCCTCGGATACTCTCTCGGGTCTTGGACTCCTAGGCGTCTTCCCGGTCATGTGGATCGCAGGCTCCGGCTTTCGGCCGAGGATCTTCGTCCCCCTCGCCGGGGCCGCGGCCTTGCTCACGATATGGGCTCCAGTCCTCCTCTCTGGCGCGGCGACCCCGCACTCGCTGGTTGCGCGCGTAGTTGGGCCGTTCATCCTCCTCGCGATCGGGGTGGGTACCTCCGTGATGACCCTCAGTGCGATGGCGCAGCAGGCGCGGGTGCAGGAACTGCTCGAGAGGACCGAGACCCGTGAGCAGCTACTGGATACCGTGCTGGAGACCGCCGACGTCGGAATCCTGGTCCTCGACGGCGAGGGCAAGGGGATGTTGGCAAACGAGAGGCATGCAGAGGTGTACTCCGCTGCCACGCCGGCTGAGGGGGCTCCCCTCGATGCAGAGCCCGGCATGCTGGCCTACCGGGAAGGGCCTGACGGGACGGTGCGGTGGGAGGAGCGGGGGCTTGAACGAGTGCTGAGCGGCACTCATGTCGAGAGCGAGCTGTACAGGCTGGGGAAGGGTCCTGGGGCCCGGGTCGTCTCAATCAGCGCTCGGAGCTTCCACAATCACGCCGGTCGGCTCGGCGGGACAGTGGTCGCCACGTCGGATGTCACTGATGTAGTCTCGGCCGTTCGCGCGAGAGACCGCTTCCTCTCCACCATGTCGCACGAATTCCGGACCCCCTTGGGGAACATCCTCGGCTACGCCGAGATGGTCCTGGAGGACTCAGGGCTGAGCGATTCCTCCCGGTCCGACCTCGAGGTGATCGTGCGCAACGCCAACCACGTCAACCAGATGGTCGAAGACATCCTTGCAGCCTCAGTGACCGGTGAGGACGCCTCGGCGATCCGCCTGCCCGTCGACTTGGCGGAGCTGGTCCGCGCAGCCTCCGATTCCTCGCGGGCGGAAGCCAGCCGGAAGGGAATATCGCTCACAGCCACGGCCTCCGCGGTGCTCCCTGTGCTGGCGGACCGGACCGGCCTGGTGCGGGTGCTGGACAATCTGGTCTCCAATGCTCTGAAGTATTCGGCTTCGGGCACGGCAGTACGCCTGACCGCTTTGAGGGAAGGGCCGTGGGCAGTGTGCCGGGTTGAGGACGCCGGAATAGGCATCGCTGCCGACGAGATGGAGCACGTCTTCACACGTTTCGGCCGTAGCAGCGCGGCCCTCGACTCCGAGGTGCCCGGGACGGGGCTAGGGCTCGCGCTCGCGAAGGAGGTTGTCGAGCAGCACGGCGGCACCATCGAGTGCACGAGCCGCGTCGGTGTGGGAAGCACGTTCACCGTCCGACTCCCGCTCAGGAGCGAAGGCCCAGGATCCAACCCGCCTCGGCGCCCGGCTGCAGAGCACGGTCAGCATGCGTAGGACTGGGTCAGAGGCGAGCCGATCCAGGACCCGACTCTGGCTTGTACGCTCACCGTGTAGGCCCTGCTGCCGCCGGGGACAAAGGTCTGGGTCAGAACCGCCGTTTGCTGGGTGGTGGTGGTCGAGCTGGCGGTGCCGTCTGACGCCGTGAGGGTCAGCGTGTATGAGGTGGCACGGAGAACGGTCGCGTAGCTGCTGACCGTCGCCTTGACCTCTCTGGCGGAAGCGCTGCAGACGACCTTCGCAGCGAGGGAGGCAGGCGCGGGGATCGAATATGTCGAGGCAGCGAGCGGCGCGGCGGAACCTGCAGTGAACGCCGCCTGGGCGGCTGCAGGAGCCAGGGAGAGAAGCACGGCGGCGGCTGGCGCAACGACAAGTGGCACGAGACGCCGGACGAGGGCACGGCTCTCCCCGACACGGCGCGTGTACGGTGCCTTCGTCATCCTGATCCTCCTTCCAACTCTGCATGATCGAACCCGCAGTCAAATGCTTCTACCCGGCGATCAAGCCCGCCCCGCGCGAATGCTCAAGGTTGGCTCAACTGCGGCGCAGAACTCACCCGCGCCGACGTGAATCGGCGCCGTCGCTCTGGAAGACTGCAGCCTATGGGGGAGAACATGCAGCCATTGCGGGAGAACGTGCCAGAACGCCGGGCCGTCGTCGTCGAAGACGACGCCGACATGCGCACCCTCCTGGTCAGGACCCTGCAGCGGCACGGCTTCGTCGTGGCCGAAGCCGCCACCGGAGCCGGCGGCCTGGAGCATGTCCGCAAGCATTCTCCCGACCTCATCACCCTCGACCTGAACCTGCCCGACCTCGAGGGTACAGAGGTGTGCCGCCGCCTCAGGCAGTTCTCGGACGCCTACGTCATCATGATCACCGGGCGAGCGGACGAGATCGACGAGCTGACTGGTCTCCAGATCGGCGCTGACGACTACATCAGCAAGCCGTTCAGCCCGAGGACGGTCCAAGCCCGCGTCGAGGCCATGTTCAGGCGTCCGCGGCGAGAAAGCGCCGCCGTCCGCACCGCCCCCGTCGGGGGCGGCACGCTCGATTCAGAATCCCCGCACCTCGCCCATGGCCCGCTGCTGGTCGATCCCGAGGCCAGGCTCGTGTTCCTCGATGGGAACGAGCTGACCCTGACACGCACCGAGTTCGATCTGCTGGCGCTCATGGTCGCTTCCCCCCGCCGAGTCTGGACCCGGGAAATGCTGCTGCGCTCCGTCTGGGGCGACGAATGGGCTTCCGACGAGCACCTCGTGGAGGTCCATGTGGGCAATCTGCGGCGGAAGCTAGGGGACAGTGGCAGGAGTCCTCGATTCATCCGCACCGTGCGAGGAGTCGGGTACGGCATGGTTGCCCCCGTCGTCTGAGCCGGCCACGCCGCTTGCCTCAGAAGGGACGGAGGAGCGCCTCAAGCGCCGCTTTCAACTTCACCGCGTCGTCACGCAGTCCCGGAGACCATCCCCTCGCCTCTCCCATGCGCCCTGCGCGGACTTCCTGATCAGCCAGCCGGGCATCGTGCTCGAGCTGGAGGGCACCGACCGCACCCGAGGAGGCCGCGAGGCTCACCAGGGCGATGTGCGCTGCCTCCTGGTCATCCTTCTGGAGTGCGGCCGTGATGGCCCCGAGCCGGGCGGGTAGCAGTTGGAGGAACTTCCCAGCGAAGTCGAGCACGTCGTCCCAGGAGTCGAGATCGCGGGCCAGCGCCTCGAGTCGGCCAAGTTCGATGATGGGCAGCACGCCAGTCATGCCCTCCCTTCCGCACCCACAGTGGCATGTCCGTCTTCCTGCTCGACGGCGGCGCGCGGGCGCCATATCGAGGCCAGGACGATCACCAGCAGCACGGCCGGCGCACCGTACAGCAGCACCGGCCGCACGACCGGGGAGCGGAGGGCCCTGATGGCGTCGCCGAGATGCGGGATCACCGCCGCCGTCGTGTACACGGTGTCGTCCGTGATGACTGCCGTCCAGGGGTCCTTGCCGTTGTTTGCGTCGCCCTTGGTCGTGATGACGGTGGCTCCCGTGGCGTTGCGGCTGAGGCTCGCGACCCGGTGGGTTTCGACCCGTTGGTCCTCGACTGGGATGCGGTAAGTGATGATGTCGCCGACTTTCAGCGCAGAGGCCGGCGTCTCCACACTCACCACGACATCGCCCGGGTTGATGAGGGGAGCCATCGATCCTGTCAGCATGGTCGAGGTCTGGTAGCCGAGGAACCGCGGGCCGACGGCGAGGAACACGAAGGCTGCGGCGGCCACAGCGAGGACGAGTCCCAGCACGAGGCGCACCAGAGCTCGAAGCACCGTCGCGGCGGTGTGTGTGGCAATCATGCGTGGCCTTCCCCGGGGTTCTGGCTGGAACTGCTTCCGTTACTGGTTGGTGCCGCTGCGCTGAGTCCCGGTGAAGAGGAGGTTCAGCTTGCTGGTGAGGCCCTGGAAGCTGTTGTCCGCTGCCGTGGGCAGCGACAGGGTCACCCGAAGGTGATCTGTTCCGGACTTCGTGAGCGAGGCCAGATTCGCCAGAGCCACGTCCGAGCCGAGGACGGCACGAGTGGCCAAGACCGAGGTCGTGGACCCGGAACAGGTGTAGGTGTAGGCGGGCGCGGTGCCGCTCTCAGTCCAAGGGGCGGAGCAGTTGTCGATCGCTATCTGGAGGCCATTCGCCGGGTCGGTGTCGAGCTTCGACGAGGTTGTCGCGGTGGTCGTCAGAGCCACCCGGGCCAGGTTCTGGTCTCCCGCATTGGAGAGCGTGACAGCCCGTTGAATCGTGTCACCGGGAACGATTCCGGTCGCGGCGACGCTCAGTCTGTTGTCCGCACCCGCCGCTCCGAGGGCGATGGTGACCGAGCCCGAGGACACCGAGGTGTCCGCGGAGGTCGTGGACGTGAAAGCGCCGTACGTGCCAAGGCCAGCAATGCTCGCTGTGACTCCCAGGAGGGCGGCCGAGGCCAGGAGCTTCCCTGAAGTGGACTTGAGGCTGAGATCCATTGTCGTTTCCTCTCTTCAGCCGGGCACGAGCCCGGCTCAACGCGGTCGATGCCAACCGTCACCGGCTGGCATCGACTACTCTCCCGGTCCGGGTTCAAGCCCATCCCGGGTCTGAAGACAAGAAAACTTCAAGATTGAATCAAGCCCGTGCTATTGGGCAGCGCCGCTACGGCCGGAGCAGCACCTTGGTGTACCCGTCCTCGCGCGCGTCGAACTTGGCGTACGCGTCCACGGCCTCGTCGAGCGGCACCTCGTGGGAGACAATCCACGACGGCTCTGCGCGGCCGGCCGTGATGAGGTCCCGGAGCTCGCGGTTGTACCTCTTCACGGGGCACTGGCCGCCGGCGAGGCTGATGCCCTTCGTGAACGCCTGGCCGTACTCGAACGGGATGCGGCCCTCCTTCGCCAGGCTGTTCGCGGCGCCGGGATCCTCGGGCACGTAGACGCCCACGACGCCGATGTGCCCGGTCGCGCGCACGACGCCGACGAGGTTGTCGAGCACCATCTCGGGGTGCTCCTCGCCTGCCGGGTCGTGGGCCTGGTAGCCCACGGCCTCGACGCCGCAGTCGACGCCGAACCCTCCGGTGGCGTCCATGATCGCCTCCGTCGGGTCCGCGTCGGCGAAGTTGACCGGGGTCGCGCCGATCGTCTCCGCGAGCTTCAGCCGGTCGGGCTCCTTGTCCACGACGAACACCCTGGCCGCGCCCTTGAGCATCGAGCTGTAGGCCGCCATGAGGCCGACGGGCCCGGCGCCGAACACGGCCACGGTCTTCCCCGGCGCCACCATGGCCATCTCGGCGCCGTGGTACCCGGTGGGGAAGATGTCCGAGAGCATCGCGTAGTCCCGCTCGTGCTCGGTGCCCTCGGGGAGCCTGAGCAGGTTGAAGTCCGCCCACGGGACCCGCAGCAGCTCGGCCTGGCCGCCCCAGTAGGGGCCCATGTTCGGGTAGCCGTAGCCCGCGCCGGGCTGCCCGGAGGGGTTGGCGCGCAGGCACGCGGAGGTCCACCCGTCGTTGCAGTTGCGGCAGGTGCCGCACGCGAGGTTGAACGGCACGGACACCCGGTCGCCGACCTTGATCCGGTTGACGGCGGCGCCCACCTCCTCGACGATGCCCATGTTCTCGTGGCCCAGGACCATGCCCGGGTCCAGGGCAGCGCGCCCCTCGTAGGGGTGCAGGTCCGAGCCGCAGATGTTCGCGGTGGTGATGCGGATGACGGCGTCGAGCGGCTCCTCGATCCGCGCATCGTCGACCTCTTCCACTGCCAGTTCCCGGGGTGCCTTGAAGACGACAGCCTTCATGAGGACTCCTCCTGCCTAGGTTGCGGGTATGTCCCGGCCCCCTCCCCGGCACGGCCAGCACCAAACAAAGGCTGGCCCGGCTCCTGGTCCGCGGCCCGGTGTCAGCCCCGGCCGCTGATGAGCCGCTGGGGCGGGGCGTCGAAGCTGCCGTGGTCGTAGTACTTCGCCACCTGCTGCATGTAGCCGGCCCACTGCGGCCCGGCGATGTACGCGCCGTCGACCACGGGGTAGAACTTCCCGTTGACCGTGATGTCGCGGCCCATCCGGACCGAGGGGCCGTTGAGCGCCTCGCCGAAGAACGACGCCGTCGCGAGCCCCTGCGTGTAGCCCACCACCCACGTCTGGCTGTTCTCGTTGTTGGTGCCCGTCTTGGCGGCGTCGGGAACCCCGAGCTTCTGCGGGATCAGGAGGCCCGAGCCCTTGGTGAGGACGTCCTGGAGCACGTTCGTGGCGGCCTTGGCCACGTCGGGGTTCATCGCGCCCGGGGTGCACTGCTGGGACTGGCCGCCGATCCGCTTGCCCTGGTTGTCGTCCACCTCGGTGATGGCGATCGGGGCGCAGTACGTGCCGTTGGCGGCGAAGGTCGCGAAGGCGTTGGCCATGGTCATGGGCGCCACGTTCTCGCCGCCGAGCAGGTTCCCGAGGGTCGAGAGGTCGAGCTTGTGGTCCCTGCCGTCTCCCTGGTGCATGCCGAGCGCATCGGCGGCGCGCTGGATGTCGCAGAAGTCGTTCAGCCCGGCGGCGGAGGCGAACGTGGCCGTGTTGATCGAGTTGTAAATGCCTTGGCGCACGGTCATGGGGCGGTAGTAGCCGTCCTCGTCGTTCTGAAGGTCGGTGGAGCCGGACACCGTGCTGTCGAAGACGCCATGGACCGGGCCGCACGTCGACTTCCACGGGAAGTTCGAGCCGTAACGGCGCCGCGAGGCGTCCACCGTCTGGTCCGTCCCCTTCCCCTCCATGAGCCACGCGGCGAGGGTCACGGGCTTCATCGTGGACCCGGGCTGGTAGCCGCCGGCGCCGCCGAGGTCGTTGCCGTTGGAGTCGGCGGAGTCCACGTTGAAGTTGTAGGACGTGACGAAGCCCGAGCCCTGGCCCTCGGCCATGCGGCTGTTCTGGGCCATCGCGACGACCTTCCCCGTGCCCGGCTGAACCGTGACTAGCGAGGCACCCCACTTGTCCGGGTTGGTCCCCGTGGTCGAGTCGACCTGCTTCTGGGCGGGGCCCTGCAGGCGCGGGTCGAGGGTGGTCTTGATCGTCAGGCCGCCGAGCATGACCTTGTTCAGGCGGGCGGTCGGGTCCGCGCCGTATGCCGGGTCGTTGAGGATCTGGTGGAGGACGTAGTCGCAGAAGTACGGGGCCTGCGCGGCGGAGGCGCAGCCCTGGCGCGGCGGGTTCAGCTTGAGCTGGATGGGGGCGGCGACGGCGTCGTCGTGCTGGCGCTGGTCGATGTAGCCGTGAGCGAGCATCGCGTCGAGGACGAGGTCCCGCCGATCCTTGGCCCGGTCCGGGTGCTGCGACGGGTCGTAGTAGGCCGGCCCGTTGACCAGGCCGGCGAGGAGCGCGGCCTGCGGCAGGGTGAGATCCTTGGCGTCGAGGGAGAAGAAGTACTGGCTCGCGGCCTGGACCCCGTAGGCGTTTCCGTTGAAGGGCACCACGTTGAGGTAGCCCTGGAGGATCTGGTGCTTGGAGAACTTCTTCTCGAGCGCGATGGAGAGCTGCATCTCCCGCAGCTTGTCGCTGACGCCCTTCTGTCCGTTGAGCACGATGTCCGCGCTCTGCCCCTGGGCCACGAGCTGCTCGTTGAGCACGTTGGTCACGTACTGCTGCGTCAGGGTCGAGGCGCCCTGGCGGCCGCCCGTCAGGTCCGTGGCGAGCGCCCGCAGGATCCCGATGGGGTCCACGCCGCCGTGCTCGTAGAACCTGTAGTCCTCGATCGCCACGATGGCGTTCTTGATGTTCGGGGACATCTTGTCGAGCGGGACGTCGGTGCGGTTCTCGGTGAAGAGGTTCGCGATCACGGAGCCGTCCGCCGCGAGGACCTTGGTCGCCTGCCCCGGAGGGGTGCTCGTGAGCTCGCTCGGGGCCGCCGCCAGAGCCTCCGTGGCACCGGTCGCGGCGCCGCCGGTGAGTGCCAGGGCCGGGGACATGAGCCCGGCCACGAGCACCCCGCACAAGGCGCTCACGGCGAAGAACGCGAGGACCCTGCCGAGGGCGGTCGTGGTGTCGAAAAGCTTCTTGCTGCCAGAGGACATGGGGAGTACCCTATGCGACCCGCCTAGGTAGATCCTGTGCGGAAGCTGGACCCCCGGTGGTTGAGCGGAGCCGAAACCCATGGTGGACGGTGGTTGAGCGGAGCGGAAACCCACGGGCGACGGTGGTTGAGCGGAGCGCAGCGGAGTCGAAACCCAACTGCGGACGGTGGTTGAGCGGAGTCGAAACCCACGGGCGACGGTGGTTGAGCGAAGCGCAGCGGAGTCGAAACCCATCACCAGCTCCTGTGGATAACCCTCCGGACGAGTAAGCCCCCGGTTAGCTTTGGCTCCATGGCTTTCACCTACATTCTGGAGTGCGCCGATGGCAGCTACTACGTGGGCAGCACGACCGACTTGGAACGCCGGGTCGCGCAGCACGCCGCCGGTGAGGGTGCTGCGTACACACGACGGCGCCGGCCGGTGAAGCTCGCGTGGTCGATGCAGATGGACAGCATCGCCGAGGCCTACTACCTCGAGAAGAAGCTCCAGGGTTGGAGCCGCGCCAAGCGAAGATGCGTCGTTGAGGGTCGCTACGCAGACCTGAAGTCGAACATGAAGGAGTGAGCGGGTTCTTCGGCCGCGCGGTTTCGACTCCGCTTCGCTCCGCTCAACCCCCGGGTTTCCGCTCAACCCCCGGGTTTCGGCTCGGCCGCCGGGGTTTCGGCTCCGCTCAACCACCGGGGTTTCGGCTCCGCTCAACCACCGGGGTCCGCTCAACCACCGGGGTTTCGACTCCGCTTCGCTCCGCTCGGCCGCCGGGGTTTCGACTCCGCTTCGCTCCGCTCAACCACAGGGTCCGCTCAACCACCGGGGTCCGCTCGGCCGCCGGGCTGCGCTCAACCGCCGTAGGCCGGGGCGGCCGGGAGCCCGAGGTACTCCTCGAGGGTCGCGACCCCGCGGCGATGCATGTGCGTGGCCGCCTCGACGCCGATGTACCGCAGGTGCCACGGCTCGTAGTAGTAGCCGGTCGTCTCGTGGTACCACCACGGGTACCGCACGATGAACCCGTACTCGTGCGCATGCGCTGCGACCCACAGCGCGGCCTTCGTGTCCTTGAAGCACGGCTGCAGGGAGCATGCCCCCGAGCGGTCCCCGATGTCGAACGCGAAGCCTGTCTGGTGCTCCGAGTAGCCGGGGCGGGCCGAGGCGACGTCGGCCGCCTCCTGACCCTGCCGCGCGACCCACCCGTTGTACGTCGCCACCTGCGTCGCGTACGAGCGGTACCCGCTCAGCAGCGTCATCGGCGCGCCATCGGCCGTCGCGGCGGCGAACATCTGCTCCGCGGCATGGGCCGTCACCGGGTTCAGGAGCTCCTGCTGCCCCGACGCCGTGACCACGTTGGGGACGACCAGCTCCGGCGCGAAGTCGATCGGGGCCAGCGGGCGCCGCTTGTTCACGACCACGAGCGGGTTCGCCGGGTCAGTGGATACGGCCGGTGCGGACGACGGCGCCGCCGCGGCTGCCGCCGTCGGGCTCGGATAGGTGGGGACGCCGCTGGGAGAGGGAGACGGGGCAGCGTTTGGGGGTTTCGACTCCGCTTCGCTGCGCTCAACCGCCGTTGACTCCGCTTCGCTGCGCTCAACCGCCGTGGTCGACTCCGCTTCGCTGCGCTCAACCGCCGGGGTCCGCTCAACCGCCGTGGTCTGCGAGCACGCGCTCAGGCCCAGCGCGAGGGCGGCGAGGGCTGCGGAGGCGACCCAGCGGCGTCGTGCGCGGGAGCCCGATCTGCTGGGCGCGGCCACCGCCGCTAGACCTTCCGCAGGAGCATGCGGCGGATCGAGTGGTCCTGGTCCTTCGTGAGCACGAGCTGGGCGCGGCCGCGCGTGGGGAGGACGTTCTGGACCAGGTTCGGCTCGTTGATCCGCTTCCAGATGCTGCGCGCGGTGGTGACGGCCTCCTCGTCGGAGAGTGAGGCGTAGCGGTGGAAGTAGCTCTCCGGCTGCGCGAACGCGCCGGAGCGGAGCTTGAGGAAGCGCTCCACGTACCACTTCTCGATGTAGCTCGTCTTCGCGTCCACGTAGACGGAGAAGTCGAAGAAGTCGCTCAGGGCCAGGCCGGTGGTCCCGTCGTGGCGCTGGCGGGCGGGAGCGAGGACGTTGAGGCCCTCCACGATGAGCACGTCGGGCCGCCGGACCACGACCTCCCGGCCGGGCACGATGTCATAGGTGAGGTGCGAGTACCAGGGAGCCCGGACCTCCTCGGCGCCGGACTTGATCTCGGCGACGAAGCGCAGGAGCCCGCGGCGGTCGTACGACTCGGGGAAGCCCTTCCGCTCGAGCAGCCCGCGGCGCGTCAGCTCCGAGAGCGGGTACAGGAAGCCGTCCGTGGTGACGAGCTGCACGTCCGGGGTGGAGGGCCAGCGGCGCAGCATCTCCCGCAGCACGCGGGCGATCGTGGACTTGCCCACGGCCACCGAGCCGGCCACGCCGATCACGAACGGAGTGCGCTGCGTGCGCTCGCCGAGGAACGTCTGGGTCGCGGTGTGCAGCTGCCCGGACGCCTCGACGTAGAGGGAGAGCAGGCGGGAGAGCGGGAGGTACACGTCGCGCACCTCGCGCATGTCCAGGGGGTCGCCGAGGCCCCTGATCCGCTCGATGTCCTCCTGGTTGAGGGGCTGTTCCACCCGGTCCGACAGACGGGCCCATGTGGCACGGTCTAGCTCGACGAAAGGCGTCGCGCCGTCGCCACTGAACTCGCTTCTCTGCAGACTCACTCATGTGATTCTGCCAACTGGCGGCGCAGGTGCGAAATACGGAAGGGGACGGGCGCCCCGGTAGGATGGAGCGCATGTGTGGAATCGTCGGCTACGTGGGCCGCGCCCAGTCGCGCCCCGATGCAAGTCACAGTGCCCTTGATGTCGTGATCGAAGGCCTGCGCCGCCTCGAGTACCGCGGCTACGACTCTGCCGGCGTCGCGGTGGTCGCAGACGGGGGGATCGAGTCCCGGAAGAAGGCCGGGAAGCTGAAGAACCTCGAGAACGAGCTCGGCGCGCACCCGCTGCCCGAGAGCCTCACCGGGATCGGGCACACCCGCTGGGCCACCCACGGCGGCCCGACCGATGCCAACGCGCACCCGCATCTGGCCGACGGCGGCAAGCTCGCCGTCATCCACAACGGCATCATCGAGAACTACGCCACCCTCAAGGCCGAGCTGGCCGCGAAGGGCGTGGCGTTCGCCTCGGAGACGGACACCGAGGTCGCCGCCGCGCTGATCGGGGACCTGTACCGCGGCGCGGCCGACGGCGACATCACCCGCGCGATGCAGCTCGCCTGCCAGCGGCTCGAGGGCGCGTTCACGCTCCTGGCCGTCCACGCGGACCAGCCCGGCGTCGTCGTCGCGGCGCGGCGGAACTCGCCGCTCGTCGTCGGCCTCGGCGAGGGGGAGAACTTCCTCGGCTCCGACGTCTCCGGCTTCATCGACTACACCCGCCGCGCCGTGGAGCTCGGCCAGGACCAGATCGTGACGATCACCCCGGACTCGTTCGAGGTCACCGACTTCTTCGGCGCGCCCGCGCACGGCAAGGAGTTCGAGGTCTCGTGGGACGCGGCCTCCGCCGAGAAGGGCGGCTTCCCGTCCTTCATGGAGAAGGAGATCCACGACCAGCCGGCCGCCGTAGCGGACACCCTGCTGGGCCGCTCCGACACCTCGGGCCGCCTCATCCTCGACGAGCTGCGCATCGACCCGGCCGAGCTGAAGAAGGTCAACAAGATCATCGTGCTCGCGTGCGGCACGGCCGCATACGCGGGCCTCGTGGCGAAGTACGCGATCGAGAACTGGTGCCGCATCCCCACCGAGGTCGAGCTCGCGCACGAGTTCCGCTACCGCGACCCGATCGTGGACTCGAACACGCTCGTCGTGTCCATCTCGCAGTCCGGCGAGACCATGGACACGCTCATGGCCGTCCGGTATGCCCGCGAGCAGGGCGCCAAGACCGTCTCCATCTGCAACACCAACGGGTCCACGATCCCCCGCGAGTCCGACGCCGTGCTGTACACGCACGCCGGGCCCGAGATCGCCGTCGCCTCGACCAAGGCGTTCCTGGCCCAGATCACCGCCGCGTACCTGCTCGGGCTCTACCTGGCACAGCTGCGCGGGAACATCTTCTCCGGCCAGATCAAGGACGTCCTCGCGGACCTGAACAAGATCCCCGAGAAGATCCAGACCGTCCTGGACAACGCGGGCCCGCTGCGCGAACTCGCCCGCAGCATGAAGGACGCGACGTCCGTGCTGTTCCTGGGCCGCCACGTCGGCTACCCGGTGGCGCTCGAGGGCGCGCTCAAGCTCAAGGAGATCGCGTACATCCACGCCGAGGGCTTCGCCGCCGGCGAGCTCAAGCACGGGCCGATCGCCCTGATCGACGAGGGCCAGCCGGTCTTCGTGGTGGTGCCGTCCCCGCGCGGCCGCGAGTCGCTGCACTCGAAGGTGGTCTCCAACATCCAGGAGATCCGCGCCCGCGGCGCCCGCACCTTCGTCATCGCGGAGGAGGGCGACGAGGCCGTGCGCGACTACGCCGAGCACGTCTTCTACGTCCCCGAGACGCCCGTGCTGCTCATGCCGCTGCTCACCACCGTGCCGCTGCAGATCTTCGCCGCCGAGCTCGCCTCCGCGAAGGGCTACGACGTGGACCAGCCGCGCAACCTCGCGAAGTCGGTCACGGTCGAGTAGCCCCGGCCGCCCCTCCTCGTTTCGGGCACAGATCATGCGCCCAAAACGCCCGTTCGGGTACAGGCAATTCGCGAATACGAGCTGTGAAGTCTCGGGACTGAATGGACACTTCTGTCTCAGGAGATCGTGGACGGTGTGTCTCACGAGTGTGTGGACACTTCACCGCTCAGATCACGGCATGAGCATCCATGAGCCTGATCTGAAGGTCCGTATGCGTGTGGCCCAGTGGCCCGATGACGCCCCGCGCGGAGCGGTGGCGCAGTTCTGCCGCAGGCACGGTGTCTCACGGGCCTGGTTCTACAAGGTCCTCGCCAAGGCCCGGGCCGAGGGGACGTGGGCCGCCACCGAAGTCGGGTCGAACCGTCCGCTGACCAGCCCGTGCCGG
>NZ_CP022463.1:2402791-2493889 GCF_002224485.1 Sinomonas sp. R1AF57 | reverse complement strand
AGCCCACCGCCGACGCCCTGAACGGGCGCGAGGCCACCATCCGCACCGGCAGCCGCCCCAAGGGCGTCGTCACGGTCTTCAACTGCCACTTCCTCCTCGGCGCCGCGTGGGCCGGCAAGGAAGTCCGTGTTCTGCACGACCACCGCACCATCGCCTTCTACGACGAGGAAGGCACCGAGATCCTCTCCCACCCACGACCGCCCCGAGGCACCAGATTCGTCCCGCGCAGCGGCCTCAAGCGTCCTGCACCGGACCAACCGTCCACGGACTCCTGAGACACGAAAAGTCCACACTCACCTGAGACATGAACCGTCCACGAACTCACGAGACATCACATCGCGAATACGAGCTCTCGGGTACGCGGCGCCAGGCGCGCCTCGTGCCCGAGAGGCGTTTAACGGCGCTGTTCAGCGGGGGCGATCACCGGTCAGCGCGCCGCCCTGCCTTGAGCCAGAGCGTGTCGCCCTCGACCCGGTCGAGCTCGTCCGAGGCCACGTATTCGTGGCCTCCGAACAGGCCCGACTTGTCGACCCTGACATAGCCCAGCCGAAGAAGCCTCTCGGCTTCGTGCCGGGGCAGTCGGGAGGTCTGGGCGAAATCGTCGATCAGAGTGCCGGCGAGACCCCCGGTTTCGGGATCCGTCTGGCCGTCCGCGGTCACTGCCTCCGGATCGCCCATCTTGAGGTCTTCGACCTTGCCGATCTTCTTTCCGTCGGGTCCGACAACATGCATCCCTTCGCGTACCCGCTCGATAACGGCCATCGTTCATGTCCTCTCTGTGGTCCCCGGCGATGGATGCCCGCATCCTAGAACCGGGACTGTGCGCGGAGAACGTCCCAAGCTGAGTGCTGTGGCGCTCACCGGCTGCTCCGGCTGGGTCTAGGGGATGGGCGACGGCGGCGCGAAGGGCTCCGGGGGGACCGTCGGGTCGGGCTGGGTCCACGGCTCGTGGGGGACGGCGGGGTCCGGCGGTGTCCACGGCTCTTCCGGGACGGTCGGGTCCGGTGCCCCTGGCGGTGCTGTCGGGTCCGGTGCCCCTGGCGGTGCCGTGGGGTCGGGCGGGGTGCCCGGTGAAGGCTCGGAGTCCACCCCTTGAAGGGCCGTCTCGGTTCTGCCGGCGATCCCTGGAGGGCGGAGCACGGAGCTTGCTGCAAGCATGTTTCCTCCTCGGCATCTGTGCCTCTGGCCAGCCTGGGTCGGCCTCTAGCCCTTCCGGCGCCCCCACCTGCGCTTCGGGCTGCCGTCGGAGAGGTCGTGGCCTTCCTTCTCGGCGGGGTCGGCGGCGTCGTCCGAGGGCCGGTACCGGTCCCCGCTCACCACGTGTCCCACGCCCGGGCCGGGGTTCTGGGCGGCGGCGAGGTTGGGCATCGCGGTGTCGCGGCCCATCCCGTGCGTGGGAACGCCCGACCAGTGCAGGCGCGTCGAGCCCGAGGGCTTGAACAATCGGAGCCAGCGCATCTTGATCACCTCTTCGGCTGTACTTCCCATTCTGAGGTCATCGAAGCCCGGGCACCAGAGCCCTCGCCCCTGCGCGGCTCGCGTGCGGGCCCCATCAGAGGAGGACGTCCAGGGTGACGAAGCCGTACCCGGCCGCGCGGTACTGGGCGATGAGCGCGGGGAGGGCGTCGGCGTCGAGCGTCGAGCCGTCGTCGGGGTTCGAGCCGACGTGCATGAGGACGATCTGCCCGGGCTGGGCCGTGGCCATGACGCGCTGGACCACGAACGACGGCCCCCGCGTCCCCTTCATCGTGCCCTGCCAGCCGAGCGAGTCCACGGTCCACCGGATCCCCGCGTACCCGTTCGCGTTCACGGCGGCGATGGTACGGGCGTCCCGGTCGCCGTAGGGGAAGCGGAAGAACGGCCGGGGGTCGGCGCCGGCGGCAAGGATGGCCCGCTGGGCGCCCGCGAGCTCGGCGGTGATCTCCGAGTCGGTCTTCTGCGTGAAGTAGGGGTGGGTCATCGAGTGGTTGCCGATCCGGTGGCCGGCGGCCGCGATCTGGGCGACCTTGGCCGGGTTGGCCTGCGCCCAGGTGCCGGTGACGAAGAATGTGGCCTTGACTCCCTGCGCCGCGAGGGTGCCGAGGATGCTGGCCAGGCCGGCGTCGTTGCCGCCGGCGTCGAACGTCAGTGCCACCACGCGCTGGGACGTGATGAACCGCTCGACGTCGATCCCGTGCAGGCCCGGCGGGAGCGCCGTCGCCGGCGGAGGGGCGGGGGCCGGGCTCGGGATGGGCGAGCCCGGCTGGGGCGGAGCGGGGGCCGGAACGTCGCTCGGCGGCGGCTCGGGGACCGGGGCGCCGCTGTCGGAGGGCGTGGCCGTCGGCTCGCCGGAGGCGATGGAGGCGGTGCTCTGGCTGGGGGACGGGGTCAGGCTTGCACTTGCGCTCGCGGTCGGCTGCGCCGTGGGGGACTGCCCGAGGAAGCCATTGCGCACGACGGCGATGGCCACCGCCGCCGCGACGAGCACAAGGACCAGCGCCGCGCCGATGACCAGCGCCAGACGCCGACCCGCAAGAACCGCCATGGTGTGCTCCTAGCACTCCTGTGCTACGACACTACTCCGGCGGGGAAGCGAGAGGGAGGGTCGCAGGTCCCATGGCTGAGGGGCGGCCCGTTCAGGCGAGGACGAGCCCTCGGACGTACGCTGCCTGCCCGACGTGCTGGGTCGCGTCATTGAGGATGCTCACGAGCCGGACCGCGGCGGTCACCTGCGGGGTCCAGCGACGGTCGACGACGCGGCCCAGGTCCTCGGGCCGGAGGCTCCGGACCACCTCGAGGACCCGCGCGTGGACGGCCTCGTGGTACTCGCGCAGGAGGTCCGCATCCCCGGCGCTGAACGCGGCGACGTCCTCCGGGCGGTGACCGTAGCCTGTCGCAGTCACCGGGTACGGCAGGCCGAACCGCTCCGCCCACTCGGGCCAGACCTGGCCTTCGGGGGCTTCGTGGGTGCCCCGGGCCGGGGGCTCTGCGCCGTTGAAGACGTCGATGAGGCTGGCGATGTGGTCGTCTTCGACGCGGGTGAGGTGCCACACGATCCACGCAATGGAGTTCGCGCTAGGTCCTGGCCGGTGGAGCAGGTGCTCGGGGGAGAGGCCGAGGAGCACATGCTCCACACTCTCCCGCACACGCTCGAAGCCGTCCTCGAGGATGTCCTTGGCCCACTGGTGCTCGCCGCTCATGGGGCCACCCTAATCCGGGGGCGGGGGTCTGGGGAGGTGGTGGGCGGGGTGCGCGGGTTGCAGCGCTCGGGTTGCAGGGTGCAGGGTGCCAGCCGTCCGGTCGACGTCCGTTCCTGCTCACTTTGAAGGTTCCGAGCTGGCCCACTCCGGCGTGTCCCTGCCGAACCGCCGTCGGGAGGAGCCCATACCGAGCATAAGCGGACACGCCTTCTCTCAGGGGCGTACCCGCGGGCTCCCCAGCACCTGGATGCGCCGTCACCGCGCACCCCATCACCGGCCCCGGCGCCCCATCCTCCAGTTGAGGAGGAGCTCCTCCACCTCGCGCAGGATCCTCTCGGGGTCCCGCCACACCACTTCAGGTGGATACCTCAACGTGGGGTGGCCGCGGAGGAGGGCCACGTTCGTTCGCCGTCGGTCCTCGACGAAGGAGCCCCGGTCGGCATGGAAGGCGTGGCCATCGATCTCGACGATGACGATGCCTTCGATGAGGAAATCAACTCGGCCCACGCCGGGGATCTGGGCCTGGGCCACCACGCGCCAGCCCTTCGCGATGAACAGGAGTCTGGCTTCCACCTCGGGCTGCGAGCCGGCAGTGCCGGTGACCAGCGAAAGTGCGTGCCGAGCCCGGGCGCTCCGGTTGGGAGCCAGGAGCTCCTTGAGCAGGGGCAGCTGCACCCGGCGGCTCCTCACGGCCGATTCCGCCACGGAGACCGCTTCCGAGAGTTCGAGGCATCCAAGCGCGTGCAGCACCGTGTCCGCCACAGATGCCACCGGGAGGTGCTCATGCGCCGGAAAGCGGATTGTCCGATGGGGGACGAAGGCCTTCACGCGGGCGTGGGTGACGGCCAGATGCCGGCGCGCAGGCCTGTCCCGGATCCACAGCCCGTGCCGCGTGGCCGCCGAGGCGCAGGTGAGGAGGCCGTTGTGGGCAAGGGCGAAGAGGTAGTCCGAGTCGCAGCCGGGCAGGGCGATGACCCCTCTGACGGGCTTGCTGCCCAGCTCGGCGAGTTCGGCGACTTGGCGTTTGGTGATGCCGGCTCGGAGCAGGGTCGCGGTGCGCGCCACGCCGCCGAGCGATCGGAGGTATTGGACCGGTTCCATGAGGCCATGTCAGCTCCCGGGCGGGCTCGGGCGCAGGGGAGTGCGGGCCTATGTGGACAAGTGGGCTCCGGAGTGCGTCCCTTCCTGCTCGCATTGGCCCCTGCGCCTCGGCGAGTCGGACGCGACTCGCCGCAGCAGCCGGCACCGGCAGCCCCAAAGCGAGCAGGAACGGACGGGCGAGGCCCGGGCTGGGCCAGAACCACCACGTGACCAACAGAACACCCGCGCCCACATCTCATTTACTTGAAACGTCAACCAAATGCCCGTACCCTAGAACCATGACCGCCACCGCCACCCGCCCCCCGATCCTGTTCCTCAGCCACGGCGCCCCGCCCCTCGCCGACGACCGCACCTGGACCCGGGAGCTCAAGGACTGGTCCGGGACCTTCTCCAAGCCCAAGGACATCCTCATGATCTCGGCGCACTGGGAGAACGCCCCCGTGAGCCTGAGCGCCACGCAGCGCCCGCAGGAACTGGTCTACGACTTCTGGGGCTTCCCGCAGAAGTACTACGACGTCCGCTACGACGCCCCGCTCGCCCCGGAGCTCGCGGACGAGGTCGAGAAGCTCACCTCGCAGCACGGCCACCACGTGGAGCGTGACGAGACCCGCGGCCTGGACCACGGCGCGTACGTCCCGCTCAAGGAGATGTTCCCCAAGGCGGACGTCCCGGTGGTGCAGATGTCCATGCCCACCCTCGACCCGAAGGGCCTCTTCGAGCTCGGCCGCACCCTCGCCCCGCTGCGCGACCGCGGCACCCTGATCGTCGGCTCGGGCTTCACGACCCACAACCTCCGCTGGTTCAACCCGGCCGCCGGCCCGGACGGGACCCCGCCGGCCGCGTCCTCCGAGTTCGACCACTGGGCCGAGGAGGCCATGGCCCGCGGCGACGTCGACGCGATCCTGGACTTCATCCACAAGGCCCCCGCCGCCCGCGAGGCGCACCCCCGCTCCGAGCACTGGGCCCCGCTCTACGTCGCGCTCGGTGCGGCCTCGGCCTCGGGCGGGATCGACGCCCAGACCGCGATCGACGGCTTCTGGTTCGGCCTCTCCAAGCGGTCCTGGACGCTCACCTGACCTGGGGTGGCGGCCCGCTAGAGTAGCCGCATGGCTATCATCGGCATCGGCGTGGACGTCGTGGACATCGCACGGTTCGAGCGTCAGCTCGAGCGCACCCCGGGGCTGCGCGAGCGGCTCTTCGTCCCCGCCGAGCGCGATCTCCACCCCCGCTCCCTCGCCGCCCGCTTCGCGGCGAAGGAGGCCGTCGCCAAGGTCCTCGGCGCCCCGGCCGGCATGAACTGGCAGGACTGCTGGATCGGGCTGGGCTCGAAGGGCCCGGAGATCCAGGTGAAGGGCACGGTGCTCGCGGTGGCCAAGGCCAACGGCGTGAAGACGTGGCACCTGAGCATGAGCCATGACGGCGGGATCGCCACCGCGATGGTCGTCGCCGAGGGCTGACCCGCCCCCCAGCTGGCAACTCAAGCCCCGGCCCCACGGCCTAGACTCGCCCCATGATCACGGCCTACACCGGCGCCCAGGTCCGCGCCGCTGAACGTCCGCTCCTCGAGTCCGATGAGGGCCCGGCGCTCATGGCGCGGGCCGCGCACGGGCTCGCGCTCGCCGTCGTCAACGCCCTCCGGACCCGGCGCGGAAGCGTGTACGGCACCCGGGTTGCCGCGCTGGTCGGCAAGGGGAACAACGGCGGCGACGCGCTCTTCGCGCTCGCCGAGCTGGCCCGCCGCGGTGTGCGCACGACGGCGGTGCTCACCTCGGGCGCAGCCCACACCGAGGGCCTCGCCGCACTCCGCGCGGCGGGCGGCCGCGTGGCTGAGGAGCTGGAGCCCGCGGACGTGGTCATCGACGCCGTCCTCGGCACCGGCTTCACCGGCGAGTTCCGCGCCCCGGCCCCGCGCCCGGACGCGCTCGTGATCGCCTGCGACGTCCCCTCCGGCCTCAACGCGGACACCGGCGCGGCCGGCGACGGCGTCTGGCCCGCCGACCTGACCGTGACGTTCGGTGCCCTCAAGACCGGCCTGCTCGTGGGCCGCGGCAAGGCGCTCGCCGGCGCGGTGGAGGTGGTCGACATCGGCCTCGGCCCGCACCTGCCCGCTCCCGACGTGACGTTCCTCGAGCCCGCCGACGCCGCCCGCCTCCTCCCCACTCCCCGCCCCGACTGGCACAAGTACTCCCGCGGAGTCCTGGGCCTCGTGGCCGGCTCCGAGGCGTACCCGGGCGCCGCCGTCCTCGCCACCGCGGGCGCCCTCGCGACAGGGGTGGGCATGGTCCGGCTCGTCGCGCCCGACGCCGTGCGGCACCTCGTCCTCGCCGCCCACCCCGAGGTGGTGGGCACCCGGGCGCCGCAGGGCCGGGTTCAGGCGTGGGCGGCCGGCCCGGGCATCGCGGACGACGACGACCAGCACCACGCGCTCCACGTCGCCCTCGGTTCGGGGCTCCCCGCGGTCGTGGACGCCTCCGCGCTGGAGATCCTCGGCCGGATGCTCGCCGAGGAGCAGGGAAACCGCGCCCACTGGGAGGATGCCCGGCTGGGCGAGGTCATGGTCCGCCTGGCGGAGGACCGGACCGTGGCCGGCGAGCACCTCGTCCTCACGCCCCATGCGGGCGAGCTCGCGGCCCTGCTCGGCACGTTCGCCGCGGGGGAGACGGACCTCGAGCCCCCGGAGCGCGGGGAGATCGAGGCCGCGCCGCTGCACTGGGCCCGCGAGGCCGCAGCCCGGCTCGGGGTGACGGTCCTGCTCAAGGGCCCCGCGACGGTATGCGCCGCGCCGGACGGGACCGCGTTCGTCCAGGGACAGGGCCACCCCTTCCTCGCGACCGCAGGCAGCGGCGACACCCTCACCGGCATCCTCGGGGCACTCCTCGCCACGACCGGCACCGCTCAGAGCAGCACGGCCCAGGACGGCACCGCTCAGGGCAGCGAAGCCCCCCGCCCCGTCGAGGTCGCGGCCCTCGCAGCCCTCGTGCACGGCCTTGCCGGCCGGCTCGCCGCCGTGGACGGCCCGTACGGTGCGGGCGAACTAGCCCCGGCCGTCCGCGCGGCACTGGCTGCCCTGTAGATCCACGCGCCTGGCCGGCACCGGCTCATACCGGGCGGCGCGTCCGCTGCCCGCACGGGACAGCGCAGCCGCCACGGGCGGACCCGCGGCGGCTGCGCTGGCGGCAGGAACCGGACTCAGTCGTCGCTGTCCCCGGCAGCCGGGGCGGCGCCCGCTCCGATCACGTGGTGCTGCGGCGCCGGCATCTCGGAGTCCGCGCCCTTGACGGACTTCCAGATCGCCTCGTTGAACGTGGCCTCGTTGATCTGGTCCTCCTTGGTCAGGTCCTGGGCCGAGGACTGCGCGGCCAGCGGCGCATTGGCACCGTTGAGCGCCGTCATCGGGTAGCTGGGCTTGACCGCCGTGTACGCTGCCGGGTTCGGGTTCGCTGTGAACGAGGCGCTCATCGGCGTCGCGTAGGCGTCGAACTGCGTGAGCGGCTTGAAGCCCGCGATGAGCCCGATGGTCCGCACCATGGAAGCCGTGCTGTAGAACGTCGAGTCGACCTTGCCCGTCTGCGTGTACGGGCTGATGGCGAGCGCCAGGGTCCGGTGGGCGTCGACATGGTCGGCGCCGTTCTGGGCGTCGTCCTCCGTCACGAAGATCGCCGTGTCCTTCCAGACCGAAGAGTGCGAGACGGTGTCGACGAGCCGGCCGAGCGCGTAGTCGTTGTCCGCGACGTACGCCTGCGGCGTCGGCGCACCGGCCTTGGTGCCCTGCGTGTGGTCATTCGGCAGGCGGACGAACTGCACCGTCGGCACGGTGCTAGCCGAGACCTGGCCGGTGAAGTCCTTGATCCACTCGTCCACGCGCGGGGTGCCGCAGTTGGCGGCCAGCGGCGCGAAGGTGCCGGTCGAGTCGGGGCACTTGAGGTCGTAGCCGCGGTAGGCGCGGTCCGTCTTCGCGTCGAGCACCGGGTCGGAGGCGACGGCACCGTTGGCGGTGTTGTTGACGAAGAAGCCGTAGTTCCGGAAGCTCACGCCCGCCTTGTCGAGCCGCTGCCACACGTACGAGTTGCCCGGCTCCTGGGCCGCGGTCTCAGGGTTGCTGTTCTCGCTCGGGTAGGGCGCCTTGCGGCCGGAGTAGTTGGCCGGCCACATCTGCTCGGCGTACGGGTTCGAGTTGGCCTGGGTCACCCAGTTCCAGCCGTTCGCGCTCACCTCGGCGTCGGCGTAGAAGTTGTCGATGGTCGTGAACTGCTTCGCGAGGGCCCGGGTGTTGGGGGCGGAGTCGTCGCCGAAGAGGGTCAGGCTCGGATCGCCGTTGCCCTTGCCGATGTCGCCGAGCACCTGGTCGTAGGTCCTGTTCTCCTTGACCACGTAGATCACGTGCTTGATCGGGCTCTGCCCGCCGGGCTGGGCAGGCACGACGGCGCCCACACCCGTCGTCGCGGGCCGGTTGTTGTTCTTGACCTGCTCGGTGGCCTTCTGCAGCTCGCCGCCGGTCGGGACCGTGTAGCTGCTGAGCGTGCCCTTGATCATGGAGCCGGAGTACTGGTCCTCGGCGGTCTTGTCAGGCGAGGTGGGGTCGGGGTGGCCGGGGCCGTCGTTCGGCCCGGCGCCGAGGCCCTTGGCGTTGGTCACGTGGAGCGCGCCGTCGCGGAAGGCCAGCGAGGACGGGTACCAGGCGCTCGGGATGACGCCGGCCACGCTGCTGTCGGCAAGGTTCACCACCGCGACGTCGTTGTTGCCCGAGTTCGCGACGAACAGCCGCCCGCCCTGCTCGTCGAGCGCGAGCCCGGTCGGGTTCGTGCCGACGGGGGCGTCCTGGTAGGGCGAGAGGCTGATGGTCTTCGCTTCGCCAGAGGCGGTGTCGACGGCGCTGACGGTGTCGGCGTCGCCGTTGGCCACGAAGAGGGTCTTGCCGTCACCGGTGATCGTGGACTTGTTCGGGTGCAGCCCGACGGTGAGCGTACGCACGACGGCGGGCTGGTCACCGGAGACGTCGACCACACTGACGTCGGAGCCGCCCTGGTTCGTGACGTAGGCGGTCTTCCCGTCCGGGGAGAGGGACACGGCAAAGGGCTTGCTGCCCGCCGGGGCGGTCTGCACAGCGCCGGTGGCCGTGTCGATGACAGAGACGGCGTCGCCGAGCTGGTCTGCGACGACGATCTTGGCGCCGTCGGGCGTGACGGCGAGGCCTGCAGGGTAGAGGTTGAGGGCCTTGCCGTCGGGCGTCTTGGTCGGGAGGGCGAGGGGCGCGCCCTCGGTGAGCTTGCCGCCGTCGTACGCGAAGGTGCGGATCTTGGCGTTCGCCGCAGCGGAGGCGTAGGCCTTGGTGCCGTCCGGGCTCCAGGCGAGCCCGACGTAGAGGGACTCGGGCGTCTTGTACGTCAGGGTCTGCTCGACCTCGCGGTCCGCGACGTCGACGAGCTGGAGCGACTGGGTGCCCTGGCCGTTGTTGGTCACGAGGAGGCGCTTGCCGTCGGGGGAGAGGGCCGAGTTCAGCGGGAGGTCGCCCAGAACGGTCTGCTCGCCCCAAGGCGTGACGCGCTGGCCGGTCGGGGTGACCGCGGTGCCGTCTCCGGAGGGCCCGGCGACGTGGGGCGCGACGGCGACGGCGATGCCCCCGCCCACGAGGGCGAGGGCTGCCGTGGCCACGATGGTTCTGCGGGAGGTCTTTGACAGTCTTGTCATACCCGTGACAGTACGGAGGGCAGCTTAACTGCGTCCCGTCCTTCGGTGACGTCCGGGTGACCGTCAGGGAGGCGTCAGTCGGCGGCCTTGCGCCCCGGGAGGACGAGGAGCGCGTCTCCGACGGCCCGCTCGGACCCTCCGGACGGGCTGGTGACGAGCGCGCCGTCGGCGACCATCGCCGTCGAGCCCCCGCCGTCGAGGTTGATGGCCTGGACCATGCCGAGCGAGGCCGCGACGTCCGCGGTCTCCTTGATGCTCAGGCCGAGGCGGTCGGTCTGGCGGCCGTCGGCGGTGACGATGAGGGTGCGGCCCTGGGCGTCGACCCCGGCGAAGGTGCGGGGGTTCCGCTTGTGGACCCAGCCGTAGTAGAAGCTGTTGCTGTCCCCGGTGTGGACCATCCCGTCGCGGCGTGCGGTGATGTTCTCCGCCCCGTCCTGGATCAGCAGGGGGCCGCCGTTGACGACGCTCGTGGACTTGTCCGCGGTGAGGGCCTTGCCGTGGCCGTCGAGCAGGTCGGTGCTGAGCTGGAGCTGGCGCCCCACGGGGGCCAGCGCGTGCA
Source organism: Sinomonas sp. R1AF57 (assembly GCF_002224485.1). GTDB lineage: Bacteria > Actinomycetota > Actinomycetes > Actinomycetales > Micrococcaceae > Sinomonas > Sinomonas flava. Next base: position 2,483,362 of record NZ_CP022463.1, on the reverse strand, counting down.
GCTGGGCGGCGGCGGACCCGGTGGCCTGGATCGTGCGGCCGCCTGCGGGGACGGCCATGCCTCGGTGCTCGTGCACCTCGGAAACGCGCCCGGAGCCGTCCAGGACGACCTCGAGCCCATCGCCCGAGGGGGTCTGGGGGCCGAAGTCGGCGGTGAAGGCCACGAGCTCGTCCGAGTCGGTGCAGGTGACGTCGTGGAGGGGGAGGGAGGTGGGGCTGTCGCCGGTGCCGCCGCAGTTGCGGATGAGGCCGGGCACCCGGTCGATTCCGTCGAGGACCAGCTCATCATCGCCGGCGCGCACGGATCCGCGCCAGGCGAGGCGCTCCACCGAGGTGCGGTTGTGCTGGCCGTCGACGACGAGTGCGGGCCGGTCGCCGACCGGCTCGCTGAGCGTGCGGCCGCCGTAGACGCCGACGCCGGCCGGGTCGCCTTCGGCACCGGCCTTCGGATCGAAGGTGAAGAAGCCCCCGTTGACGCCGGCGAGGGCGCCTTCGGCCTGGGCCAGCGCGCTGACGGTCTCGCGGCCCTGCAGGTCCGGGCCGAAGGAGGCGCTCAGCTGGCCGGTGTACTCCCGGGGGTCGATCGTGAGGACCTCGAGCTTCCACTGTCCGTGGCTGTTGTCCCCGCTGGCCGAGTCGCCGTCCCAGCCGGTGTAGACCAGCGACGAGGCGTAGCCGGCGGCCTTGATCTGCGCGACGAGCGCGGCGCCGTCGGCCTTGGCTCCGAAGTTCCCGGCGCGGACGCGGTAGCCGAGATGGCCGCCGGCGTCGGCCAGCTGCGGGGAGTCGACCGACTCCACGCGGGCCTCCACGCCCGCGGCGCGGAGGCGGTCGGCGGTCCGCTCGGCGGCCGCTTGGCTGGAGAGGGCCGCTGCGGGGGCGTCGGGGTCGGGGGAGTCGGAGGGGATGGCGACCTCGGCGGTCCAGAAGAGCGAGGCGCTGGGGGCGCCGCGGGTGATCGAGGTGCGGGTCACGCCGGGGGCGAGCTGGGCGGCCGTGCGGGTCTCGGGGAGGTCGGGGGCGCCGAGGTCGAGATGCGAGGACTGGGCCGGGGCAGCCGAAACTGCGGCGGGGGCGGTCTCGGCGGATGCAGGCACCGCGGGGGCGATGAGGGCGGTGGCCGCGGCGGCGGCACAGGCGGCGTAGAGGCGGGGGGAGTTCCAGAAGGGAGCAGACACGGCGTCCAGCGTAGGCGCGCCGCCAAGCTCTGAAGGCCCTGTTTCGCAACTGTTCACCGAGCCTTGGCGCCGCACGGAAAGGTGTTCACGGCGCGTTCACGCCCTCGGCGGTAATCGGCCCGGCCGCCTGAGGGTTCACCATGAGTTCACCCCCAGCGCGGTTTCGCGGCTTCTAGGCGTGGGAACCGGCAGAACATGGCGCGAATGACACGCAACCGGCATGCCGGCAAAGACGAGAAGGCACCTTCCATTCAGACGACGGAACCGGATTCCTCCTGGCACCAGGTCGGGGCGGGCGACCGCGTCGTCGTGCGGTTCCCCGACGGGAGGAGCGTGCAGGGCCGGCTCGACGACCTCACCGGCGATCTCGGGGCGGTGTGGGTGGTCGCCGACGGCGACCGCCGGCGCATGCTCCACCCTTCGGACGGGTTGACCGTCGGGCCGGCCTGACCGACCCGTCCACGAGAGGGCGGGGAGAGACGACAAGGCCGGGCCGGAACCACAAGGTTCCGGCCCGGCCTTTTCGGCTCAGGGGGTCAGAGCGACCCCATGCGGTCAGCCGTTTCCGCCGCCGTTGTTCGCGTGGGTGATGGAGGCGACTGCGCCGGTCTGCTCGTCGAGGAAGACCTTGTCCTTGCGCTCGTGGTGGAAGTTGAACATCGCCTCGAGTGAGCCGGCGCCGGCGTCGGCGGACGCGTCGCCGATCTGGCCGGTGCCCCAGTTGTCCTCGATGAAGCGCAGGATCGAGGCCTGGTCGGTCTGCGTGTGGTCCACGAAGTTCTTCTTGGCGTAGGGCGAGATGACCAGCAGCGGCTGTCGCGGCCCGGGCCCGCAGCGGTCGGCGTACCCGCCGGCCTCCGGGACGCCCTTGTTGTAGGCGTCCAGGCACCACGCGGCGTCGTCGGCGCTGTTGGAGGAGTTCTTCACCGCGGCGGCAACGTGGTCGTACCACCCGTCGGAGTCATCGTAGGCCAGCACGATCGCCGTGGAGTCCCAGTTCGGGGAGTTCTGGATCGCGTTGATCTGGGCGGTGATGAAGTTCTGCTCGTCCAGCGGGTCCGAGTAGGAGGCGTGGCCGTCCTGGTAGTTCGCGGCCTTCAGGAAGGAGACTGCGGGCATGTTCGAGCTGTTGACGACCTTGTCGAAGTCCGTGAGGTCGTACTGGTGGTTGGCCTGGCCGCTGTGCCCGATCTCCGCCTCGCTGGCCGGGGGGAGGTGGTGCGGGTTGGCGGTGGAGGCGTAGTACTGGAACGGCTGGTGGTGCGGGTTGTAGTCCGTGCTGGAGACCCCGGCCACGTTGCTGTGCTTGGCGAGGCACGCGGCGGGGGCCGTGTCGGTAGCCGCGGTGGTCGGCGTGAAGCCTCCCTGGAACCAGCCCCAGCTCACGCCCTTGTCGTTGAGCAGGTCGCCGATGTTCTTCCCGGTCATCCCGGCCAGGTTGTTGGCCTTGGCGTGGCTGTTGTTGGAGCAGTCGTCGTAGACCGGGTCGGGGTCGTTGATCATCGTCCCCACGCCCTGGGCGTCGGGGACGCGCACGGTGTAGTCGCTCGCGGTGGGCACCACGGGCTGGCCAGTGGCGGTGAACTCTCGGGTCCCGTGGGTCTGGCCGGAGACGAGGTTGATCGCGCCGGGGGAGGAGGGGCCGAAGACGGTGCTGAAGTGGCTGTCGCTCATGGCGTAGTTCTGGGCGTAGTTCCAGATGCCGGTGACGGTGTTCCCGTCGTAGTAGTCCATCGTCAGGCCGGGGCGCCCGTACTGGCCGGGGGCGCACGCGTCGCGGCTGGTGAACTGGACGAACTTGTCCATCGCCCCGCCGTTGTACGCCTTCTGCTCAGCGGTGTAGGTGTGGTCCTGGTCGCACGTGACGGCCTGCATCGGGCTGAGCCGGTCGGGCTGGACCGTGTTCGGGTTGTTCGGGGCCAGGAGGCCATCGTGGGACAGCGTGGCGATGTCCTTCGGCGTGTCCTCGGAGGCGGTGAACGAGGGGGCCTTCGCAGTCGAGCCCTGCAGCGTCTCGCCCGAGGCGTTCTTCGCGTTCGGGTAGGTGGCGAAGTAGTGGTCGAAGGAGACGTTCTCCCCGAAGATGACCACCACATGCTTGATAGGGGTCGCGGTGGACGCCTGCTCGCCGGCGGTGGCCGGCGCGGAGCCGAGGCCCAAGGCCCCGGCGGTCAGGGCAGTGGTGGCCAGGGCGGCGGCGCCGGTGGCAGCCAGAAGGCGCCGGCGCGGCCGAGGCCGTGAGGGGTTGTGCATGGGAGTCCAATCGTTTCGGTGCCTACCGCCCGGGATCGGTCTCCCGGCGGGTCCCACAGGTGCGGGTACCGGAACCAGGCGCCCCAGCCGCAGCGTGCCCCCTCTGCTTGACGGCAGGACTCGGAGTGTCGTCGCGGTTCCGTGTGCCCTCGGCACGCTATCGGCGCGAATTGAACCGGCGGTGAACAACCGGTTTCCGGCGAGGAGGGGACGTCAGCCGCGCAGCAGCGCCGGGAGCTCCGCCATCACTGCCTTGGCCATCAGGGATCCGCCCGCGGCGTTCGCGTGGATGCCGTCGTCGCTCAGGCCCGCGCGCCACGTCCCATCAGGGACCATGACGGTGGAGGTGACGTCCAGCCACCCGATCCCACGCTCGTCGGCCCAGCCGTGCAGGAGCGTGTTCAGCTGCAGTACCTGCGGCCCCTGGGTCGCCGAGGGCGGCACCGAGACCAGGATGGGGCGCACGCCGCGCTCGCCGACAGCGCCCACCAGCCGCTCGACGTCGTCCGCGGCCCGGGCGGGGGAGGAGCCGGCGAGCAGCATGTCGTTGGTCCCGGCCTGCACCAAGACCGTCCCGCCGCGCCGGGTGGCCTCGGGCACGCGGGTCAGGAGCGCCACGGAGGTCCAGCCGGGGTAGGAGGCGAGGGTGCCGAGCTGGGCGCCGGGAACACCGCCGTCGCCCACGGACTGCCGGAACCACGAGCCCGGCCAGCCCGAGTGCGAGTCACCGAGCACGCTGACGGTCTCGGTCCCCGCCGGCGCCGCGCCGCGGAACAGCTGCCGCGGGTCGAAGCCCGCGCCCACCCATCGCGGCGCGGTCACCGCGGCCGCCGCGAGCACGACGGCGAACGCGCCCACGAGCGCGGCCGCCCACCGCGTGCGCCGGCTCACGGCTCGCCGTCCACGCCCTCGTCGTCGATGCGGATCTCACGGCCCTGGGAGTCGAACAGCGGCCGCGCCGGCGGCTTCCGCCCGGTCTCCTGCTCCCACAGCCCCAGCTGCCGGGTGAGGGCGGCGGCGAGCTCGAAGACCTGCTCCGGGGGGATCCGGATGCGGCTCACCACCCGGCCGGGGATGAGCTCGGACGGGGTGCCGTCCGGCCCCTCGCCGGGGGTCGGGGGCTGCGTCAGGGCGACGAAGTCGAGCACGAACACGTTCGGCGTGTGCCACAGATTCGCGAAGTCGGCGAACCGGCCCTCGATGTTTTCCTCTGGCAGGGAGATCTGGAAGACCTTGGGTAGTTCGTCGTCGGTCATCCCCCCATCATGGTGCAGCCCGGCGCGCTACGCGAAGTGCCGTCCGGCCCGGCTCACGGCGCGGCCCGCTCGGGCGAGCCGGCGGACCCCGGCGCGCTACGCGAAGTGCGAGCAGCGCGCCGACCGCTGCGACGAGGGTGTCGCGGGCCCACGGGTGGGACTGGAGGTTGGTGAGGCGCGCCATGACGCGGGAGCCGAGGACGGACTTCTGGCTCGGACGACGCCGCTCGGCGTCGTACCGCGCGAGGCCTTCCCCGACGCTGGGCGCGGCCAGGAGGGCCTCGCCGAGGGCGAGTCCGTCGACGAGCGACTCGCACCCGCCGCGGCCCAGGTGCGGAGACATGGCGTGGGCGGCGTCGCCGACGAGGACGATGTTCCCGGAGACGTAGCTCTTGAGTGGGGCCAGGTCCTCGATGCGGCGGCGGTCGATGTCCCCGGGCGCGAGGGAGTCCAGGACCTCGTGGACGGCCGGGTGCCAGTCTCTGTAGAGGGCCTGGAGGACGGCGAGGGGATCGTCGTCGCGGGTGCCGGCGAGGTCGGCGCGCACGCCGGCGTACCAGTTGGAGCCGCCGCCGGGGAAGGGCGCGCGGCCGAAGATGAGGTTGCGGCCCCACGTCTCGGTGGGCCCGGTGCTCGCGACGGGGGCGACGCCGCGGAAGGCCACCGTCCCGCCGTCCCTCAGGCGTGCCTCGGGGAAGGCGGCGGCGCGCACGGAGGAGTGGACGCCGTCGGCCGCGATGACCACGTCCGCCTGGGGCAGGTCCGCGAGGGAGCGCACGGCGGCCCCGAAGCGGACGGTGCCCTCGGGGAGGCCCGCGTAGAGGCCCTCGTTGATGCTGATCCGGCTCACCGCGTGGGACTTCAGCGGCAGCGTGAGGCTGGCCAGGACCCGGCCGTCCGGGCGGAGGAGGGTGCCGGAGGTGATGTCGATGGACTGCAGGCGGCCCGCGACGCCGAGGCGCTCCAGCGCCGTGTAGGCCGTGGGCCAGACCCCGATGAGCGTGCCGGAGGTGGAGAGGGTGCTGCTGCGCTCGAGGACCTGCACGTCCCAGCCGCCCAGGGTGAGCGAGCGGGCGGCGGCGAGGCCTGCGATGCCGGCACCAACAATGGCTGCTGTGCCTTTCATGCCTCCACGCTACTGCTCAGCAGTCGCGGCTGCTCGGGCCGCTCGCGAGCGGTCCTGAGGTCAGGTGGCCGGCTGCAGCTCCGGCGCGGGCGCGGCTGGGGGTGCTGGCGCGGGGAGCGGCGTCGCCGGGGCCGTGGCGCGCGCGGCGAGCGGGCCCCGGGTGCGCGGCGCGCCGCGCCGGGAGGTCAGGGCGACGACGAGCCCATAGACGAAACCGAACGTTCCCGCACCCGCCCAGAGCACGACGGCGGTGGCCTCTGGCACCTCCTCCCCGGATCCGAGGATCGCGGCCGCGACGAGCGCAGCGCAGACGGAAAAAGGCAGGGCATAACGCCACTTCATGATGTGTCCCCCATCAAGATGCCGGCCGAGCCGGCGAAGAAATTCGACCCAGGTCCAGCGGCAGACGCCGGGAGACCTTCATTCAGCATCATACGCCGACCCCAGCTGTCCCCTTCGGCGGAAGGGCGCCGCTGTGACGCTGCCGGGATGCTGCCGGGATGCTGCCGGGATGCTGCGTGCCTTGACATCCGCCAATGTGGTCCAGCACACTGTATCCACTGATAGTTCCTATCACACGGTGATAGCTAGGCGCAGCCAATGGCGGCTGCTGAACCGAGGAAAGATGTCGATGAAGAGATTGATCCGCAATACCGTCACCCTGGGCGCGGTCGCTTCCCTGGCCCTGATGCTGGGCGCCTGCGGCAACAGCACGGCTGCGAATAGCGCTGCGGCTGGCGCATCGGCCGGCGCATCGAGCAGCGTGGACCCCAGCCTGTCCAAGCTGGTGCCGGACGATATCCGGTCGAAGGGCACCCTCGCCGGAGGGGCCTCGTTCGACACGCAGCCGATGAACTTCTACGCCCCGGGCAACAAGCCGGACGGTGTCCTGATCGACCTGCTCAACGGGGCCGCCGGGAAGCTGGGCCTCTCAATCAAGTGGTCCCAGATCCCGTATTCGGGCCTGGTCCCGGCCCTGCAGTCCAAGCGGGTCGAGATCGCCGGAGCGCAGATCAGCAAGACGCCTGAGAACAACGGAGTGGTGAACCTGCTCGCCTTCTACAAGGCGTCCTCGAGCCTCCTGGTCCCGGCAGGCAAGGACTACGCGTCGGACACTGATGCGTGCGGCACTCGGTTCGGCCTGACCACGGGCTCGACGGTGAACAAGAACATCGCCGATTCCATCAACAAGGAATGCCAGGACGCCGGCAAGCCCGAACTGCAGTACCTGTACTTCCCGAGCTTCAACGCCGGGCAGGATGCGATCCGTGCCGGACGCATCGACTCGTTCCTGAACTCCACCCCGCAGATCCAGCTGGCCGTCAAGGCCGACAAGAGCATGGCCGCCACCCTCGTCGGCAAGCTCGCCACGCGGGAGACCGGCGTCGCCCTCCCGAAGGAGTACTCGCAGCTCACCGAGGCGTTCCAGGCGGCCTTCAACGCCATGATCGCGGACGGCTCCTACAAGAAGATCCTGGACAAGTGGGACTTGGCGACGATGGCCGTCGACAAGGCCGAGATCAACGACCAGATCCCGATGTGATGAAGCAGGCCCTCATGCAACCCTCACTCAACCGCCCGGATACCGCCGTGGCTGCCCCCGCCCGTGGCCCGCGTCTGGAAGTTCCGGATACCGTAGCCGTGAAGAGGCACTACGGCCGCTGGCTCACCGTCGCCGTCCTCGCAGCCATCGCCTTCGGCGTGGTCAAGTCCCTCGCGCAGAACCCCCAGCTCGAATGGGACGTGGTCGGCCAGTACCTCTCCGACGGCCTGATCCTCGAAGGCCTCGGAGAGACATTGGTCCTCGCGATCCTCTCCATGGTCGGCGCCACGGCGATCGGGCTCCTGTTCGGGTTCTTCCGGCTCAGTACGAACCCGGTCCTCCGCACGGTGGGCAGCCTCTACGTGTGGGTCTTCCGCAGCGTCCCGGCCCTGATCCAGATCCTCTTCTGGGGAAACCTGGCCCTGTTCGCCCCGCGGCTCGGCCTCGGCATCCCGGGCACCGGCCTGACGCTCTTCTCGGCGCCCACCAACGACGTGCTCTCCCCGTTCGCAGCCTCGGTCGTGGCCCTGTCGATCGCCAACGGCGCGTACCTGGCGGAGATCATCCGCTCGGGCCTGATGTCGGTGGACGAGGGCCAGCACCTCGCGTCCTCGGCCCTGGGCCTGACCTGGTGGCAGGCCCAGCGGAAGGTCATCCTGCCGCAGGCCCTGCGCGTCATGATCCCGCCCGCAGGCAACCAGTTCATCACCCTGCTGAAGGAGACCTCCCTCGTCTCTGTCATCGCCGGCGGCGACATCCTCAGCAAGGCCGAGAACATCTCCGGCTACAACCTGAGGACCATCGAACTCCTGATCGTCGCGGCCATCTGGTACCTGCTCGTCACGAGCGCTGCGACCCTCGGGCAGAACATCATCGAGCGCCGCACCGCCCGTGCCCAGCGCCAGCAGAAGCGCAAGGCCCGGCCGGCCGAGACCCCCGTGAACGCCCAGGAGGCCACGCGATGAGCAGCGTCGACATCGTCAACGTCCACAAGAGCTTCGGCGAGAACGAGATCCTCAAGGGCATCGACATGCACGTCGGCCAGGGGGAAGTCGTCTGCCTCCTCGGCCCCTCCGGGTCCGGGAAGAGCACGCTCCTGCGCTGCGTCAACGGGCTCGTCATGCCGGACAAGGGCCACGTCTCCGTAGGTGGCACCCTGATCGGGCGCAAGGTGCACGGCGGGAAGCTGCATGACCTGAGCGGGCGCGAGGCTGCGACCCAGCGGGAGCAGATCGGCATGGTCTTCCAGCAGTTCAACCTCTTCCCCCACCTGGATGTCCGCGACAACCTCATGCTCGGCCCCCGCGCCCACTGGCTGGGCGGCAAGGCGGAGCTCGAGGAGAAGGCCCACCGCCTCCTGGGCAAGGTCGGACTCTCGAACCGTGCCAAGTCGTACCCGGCCCAGCTCTCGGGCGGCCAGCAGCAGCGCGTCGCCATCGCCCGGGCCCTGATGATGGAGCCCGACCTGATGCTCTTTGACGAGCCCACCTCGGCCCTCGACCCCGAGCTGGTCGGCGAGGTGCTCGACACCATGCGCTCCCTCGCCCAGGACGGCATGACGATGATCGTCGTCACCCACGAGATGGCCTTCGCCCGCCAGGTCGCGGACCGCGTCGTCTTCATGGCCGACGGGCACATCGTCGAGGACGCCACGCCTGCCCAGTTCTTCGACAGCCCCGGGACAGACCGCGCCCGCGCCTTCCTCCGCCTCGCCTGACCGACCCCCTGCACTACCGGAAAGACCAAGAATCATGTCACTGACAACGGAACAGCTCAGCCAGCGCCTTGCAGCGCTGCCCACCCCCAACATCGGCGACGCCATGGAGCGCCTCGGCGTCCTCGACTCCGCCATCAAGTCCGTATGGCCCGGAGGCCGCCTCGCAGGGCCGGCCTTCACGGTCTGGACCCGTGCGGGGGACAACGCCTACATCCACCGGGCCTTGGCCGAGGCAGCACCCGGGGACGTCATCGTCGTCAACGGTCAGGGCGACGAGTCCCGGGCCCTCATGGGGGACCTCATCGGTGCCCGCGCCCGCAACGCCGGCATCGCCGGCTTCGTGATCGACGGCGCCGTGCGCGACGCCGTCGGCCTCGAGCAGGTGGGCATGCCCGTCTTCGCCCGCGCCACCTCACCCGCCGGCCCCTACAAGAACGGACCTGGGGCGCTCGGCGGCCCGGTGGCCGTGGGGGGCGTAGCGGTCCTCCCCGGCGACATCGTGGTCGGCGACGCCGACGGCGCGGTGGTCGTGCCCAGCGCCAGGGCAGAGGAGATCCTGCTGGCCGCCGAGGCAGTCCAGCAGGACGAGGCGGAGAGGATGCGCGCCATCCTCGCGGCGGCCAACAACGCGGAGGAGGTGGCCGCATGCGCTGCACGGTGATCGGTCTCGGCGAGGCAGGACGCACCTACGCCCACGCCCTCCAGGGCCTGGGCCACGACGTCCTCGGATACGACGTCGCCCCCATCCCCACCCCCGAGCTGCGCCGGGCCGCGAGCATGGCCGAGGCCGTGGGACAGGCCGACGTCGTCATCGTCATGACGACGGCGCGCGCCTCGCTGCCGGTGGCGCGCGATGCGGCGCCACACCTTGCCCCGGGCACCGTCTACGCCGACTTCACCTCCGCTGCGCCGTCGGCCAAGCTCGCCCTCGAGCAGGTGCTGCCCGCAGGGGTCCAGGCAGCCGACATCGCGATCCTCGGTCCCGTGATCTCCCTCGGTGTGTCAACGCCGCTGATGGCAGCCGGGCCGGGAGCAGCCCGGATCGCCGAGCTGATGCGGCCCATGGGTGCGCCGGTCGAGGTGGTCCATGGTGCGCTCGGGGATGCGATGGCCCACAAGCTGCTGCGCAGCATCGTCATGAAGGGGCTCGCCGCCGTGGTCTGCGAGGCCGTCGAAGCGGGACACCGAGCCGGCTACGAGGAGTGGGTGCGCGGACAGATCGCCGCCGAGCTCGCTGGAGACGGGCAGGCGACGATCGACCGCTTCATCACGGGCTCTGCCAAGCACGCCGAGCGCCGGGCCGATGAGATGGCAGTGGTGGCTGACTACTGCCAGGCCCTCGGCGCACCCTCGCACATGAGTGCGGCGGCGCACGAGTCCCTCCTGGCCCTTGCAGAGTCAGCGCTGAAGAGCGCATGAGCGGTCTCTACACCATCCAGGCAGGGAACCCGAGGCAGCGGCAGGAGGTGATCGCCGCGATGCCGAGGCTCGCGGAGATCGACCCGGACCTGCGGGAGAAGGCTGTCACTGCGTGGGTCAGCGCGTGGCTCTCCAGCACGCACAGCACGCTCGAAGAGATGCCCTACTCGCTCCAGGCCCCGGAGTACCGGCTCCTTGACCACACCAACGAGGTGGCCGACGCCGGGGTCCTCCTGGCGGACTACGCCCACGGGCGGTGGGGCGTTGCCCTGGACCAGGACGTCCTGCTGGCGGCGCTGGTGCTCCACGACATCGACAAGGCGCTCCTCTACACCCGCGCCGGCACCGATGTGGTCCCGGATCCGTCCCGGGCGGGGCTGCCCCACGGGGTCCTCGGCGCGATGCTGCTGAAGGAGGCCGGCCTTCCGGACCACGTCGTGGCCCTGGTCCGCACCCACACCACCACGAGCCCGGTCAGGACCGACGGTCCTGAGGCCTGGGTCCTCCACTACGCCGACCTCTTCGCCTGCGACCACGCGTTCCGCCTGGCCGCCGGCACCGTCCCCTTCTTCCAACGAGTCTGAAGGACCATGAGCGAGACCATTCCCACCTACGATCGGCTGCTCCTGCGCACCGACGCCCCGCCCGGCTCCAGCTGGGGGCTCTTCCCCGACGACGCCGAGCGGGGCATGGCGAACTTCGCGGGCCCCGAGCAGGTCCTCAGGGGCAGGGCCACGATCCGTGACGGCATCGTGTTCAGCCTGGACTACGCCGCGGATGCCTTCGAGCCCTCCATGTCGCGCAGCCGCCGGCCGCCCGCCCAGACAGTGACCTCGGCGCATCCGGACAGCTTCGACGACGTCTGGGACGGCTACTGGCCTCAGGCCAGCAGCCACATCGACGGCCTGCGCCACCGCAGGGCCCACGGACACGGGTTCTACAACGGCGTGCCGGACAGCAGCGTCGCGGCGGGCACCCCGCACCTCGGGGTCCAGGCCTGGGCCGAGAAGCCGATCGCCGGCCGGGCGGTGATGGCCGACGTCGAACGCTACCGCGAGGACGCAGGCTCGCCGATCGACCACCAGGCCGGCGAGCCTCTCAGCCTGGCCGACATCACCGCGACGCTGGGGGCCCAGGGGTCCTCCCTCGAGCCCGGCGACATCCTCCTGCTGCACACGGGCTGGGCCGAGTGGTTCCTCGGGCTGGACCCCGCCCGCCGGGCTGGTGCGAAGGCCAAGCGCAACACGACCGGCGTCGCCCAGTCGACCGAGTTCCTGGCGTGGCTGTGGGACAGCCGCATCGCCCTGTTCGGCACCGACACCTTCGCCGTGGAGGCCCTGCCCGCCAGCCTGGACAGCCCGTTCCGGGAGACAGGGGAGGACGGCGGGATGATGCACCAGGAGCTCATCGCCAAGCTGGGCTGCCCGCTCGGGGAGCTGTGGCACCTGGCCGAACTCGCCGCCCACTGTGCCCGCACGGGGCGTTACGAGGCCTTCCTGACGGTGAAGCCGCTGAACCTGCCCGGCGCCGTGGGCTCGCCGGCGAACGCCACGGCGATCGTGTAGCGGGGCCGGCCGCCGCGTCGGCGGCGGCCGGCTGTCAGCGCATCCGGGCGGCGATGCTCGCCCCGGCGTTGACCACCTCTCGGGTCACTTCGGGGAGCCGGTCATCAGACAGGTCCTCTTCCCGGCCGGCGACCTGGACGGCCCCGAGGAGGTGGCCCTCCCGCGACCGCACGGGCGCGCTCACCGAGACCGCCCCCACCACGCGCTCGTTGCGGGAGACGGCGTACCCCTGGGCGGCGATCTCGTCGAGCAAGGACAGGTACTCGTCCCGGGGGATGGCGGTCCCCCCGGCGGTCTCCAACTTCTCCATGTCGCCCAGGACCTCGTCCCTGCCGGGCTTGTCCATGTAGGCGAGGAACACCTTCCCGGCGCCCAGGTGCAGGGGGAGCCGGCCGCCGACTGGGAGCTGGTAGCGCAGCGGGCTGCTGCCCTCCACTCTGGCGACGAGGACGCGGGCGGAGCCCAGCCGCACGGACAGCGACGCCGTCAGGCCGAGCGCCGCGGCGAGCTCCTGCAGGACCGGCGTGGCCGTGAGCACCAGGTGGTTCCCCACCAGGAACGAATGTGCCGCGGCAAGTGCCGCTGCGCCGACGCTGTACCCGGCGGAGTCCTGGGCGACGTAGTTCCTGCGCTCGAGCACCTTCAGGATGCGCTGCGCCGTCGCAATGTGCAGCCCGGTGCCGCGGGCGACCTCAGCCAGCCTGAGCGGACGCCCGCTGTCGGAGAGCAGATCCACCACATCGAACGCCCGCTCCACGGAGCGCATCGTCGACCGCTCCTGATTGGAGCCGCTCTCGTCCGCCATCGTCCCTCCTAGGGTCATGGAGAAATCTATGCCATCGCCCCGCCGCGGCCTGAACCGGTCCTTCAGCCGGCCGCTCGCCAACCCCGGGTTGACAGCGCAGTATGCGACACATCACACTGGATTGTCCTGATAGTCACTATCATACAGTGATAGCTGAGTGCGGGGCGTACGCTCCTCCAAGGAAGAGAATTTCGATGAAGAGACTCACTGAGACGCCCGACCTCTCCACGGAGGGAGCACGCATCAGCACCACAGGCCGCGGACCGGCGCAGAAGCGGGCGGTGTGGAAGACCGCGATCGCAGGCGGGGCGGGCTCCGTCATCGAATACTACGACTTCTCCCTCTACGCGAACCTCGCCATCTACCTCTCCGCCGCGTTCCTCTCCCGCAGCGATCCGGGCACAGCCCTTCTGGACACCCTCGCCGTGTTCGGCAGCGGCTTCCTCATGCGCCCGGTGGGTGCCCTCTTCTTCGGCTGGCTCGGCGACCGCCACGGCCGCCGAACCTCGCTGCTCACCAGCGTGGTCCTGATGGGGCTGGCCAGCTCCGCCGTCGGCATCCTGCCGACCTACGCGGCCCTCGGCGTCGCAGCACCCCTCCTGCTGCTGGTCCTGCGGCTGCTCCAGGGCTTCTGCGCCGGGGGAGAGGCCAGCGGGGCCTCGACCTACATCGCCGAGAGCGCGCCAGCCCGACTCCGAGGGTTCTTCGGCGCCTTCAACCCTGCCGGCATCGCGATCGGCACGGCAACGGCAGGAGGCCTCGCCGCCGTCGTCAGCGCCGTGATCGGCAGCGCGGCGATGTCCGAGTGGGGGTGGCGGGTGCCGTTCCTGCTCTCCCTCCCGCTGTCCTTCGCCGTCCTCTTCCTCCGCAGCCGCCTGCCCGAGTCCGCGCAGTTCGCCAAGAACGTCCGCACAGGGGTCGCCGCTGGCAGCCCGATCCGCGCGGCACTCGTGGGGGAGTGGCGCGCCGTCGTGAAGCTGGTCCTTCTCGCCTTCTCCATGACCTGCACTGCGTATGTCGGGCATGTCTACCTGAACACCTACCTGACGGCGCAGCTGCACCGCCCTGCCGAAGAGGCCCTCGGAACGAACTCGATCATCACCGTCGTCTTCGCCCTCCTCATGCCCTGTGCCGCCTGGGTCTCGGACCGCTTCGGCCGCCGACGGATCTACGGCGCGGCCATGGTCGGGTACATCGTCCTCGCGCTCCCGGCCTTCCAGTGGATGGCGCCGGACAGCGGGGTCCCGCTCGCGCTCGCGATGGCGGTCTCCTTCATCCCCTGGGTCTTCGCCCAGGCCGTCGGCTACCCGCTCTTCACCGAGCTCTTCGGCGCCAAGGCCCGCATGACCGGCGTGGCCTTCGGATTCGCGCTCGGCACGATCCTCGGCGGTGGTTTCGGGCCCTTCGTCGCCCAGCTCCTCATGACAGCGACCCACTGGACCCTTGCGCCCGCTGCGTACATGGCGGCGTCGGCCCTCGTCGGCCTCGCCGCGCTCCGGTTCGTCGGGCCCTCCAAGATCGATGACGTCCCCGCCGAGACCGCCGCGGAACCGGAACGGGGCTGAATGGGCGAGCTCGAGGAGGCGCTGAAGGGGGCCATCGACCTCCACACCCACCCCGCGCCGGACATCGTCCAGCGTTCCCAGACGGTTGCCGAGGCCATCATCGACTTCGCCGCGGCGGGCTACGGCGGGTTCGTGGCCAAGTCCCACGTCGCCTCGACAGCCAGCCTCTGCCGTGCCGCCAATACCGGTGCGCAGGCGCGGGCTATCGGGGCCATCGCCCTCAACCGGCCCGTCGGCGGCCTGAATGCCGGCGCGGTCGAGGTTGCAGCCCGTCTCGGCGCCCGCGTGGTCTGGCTTCCGACAGTGGACAGCCGAAGGCAGCGCGAGCAGGCTACGACTCCCGGGCCGGCGCCCGTCTGGGCAGACACCCAGGCAGAGCTGGCCCGCACGCCCGGGTACGGACCGCCGATCACGGTGCTCGGGGACAGCGGCGTCGTGCCCGAACTCCACGACGTCCTCGACGTCGTGCGAGAACACGGGCTGCTCCTGGCCACTGGCCATCTCGACTGCGACGAGGTGTTCGCCGTCATCGACGCGGCAAAGGACCACGGCATCGATCGCATCATGGTCACCCACCCCGATCTCCCGCGGCAGCGGATCACCCTCGAGGCCCAGATCGAGATGGCCCGGCGCGGTGCCTGGATCGAGAGGACCATGGCATCCGTCCTCGAAGGCAAGCTCCCCCTCGAGAACGCACTGCGGGGCATCCGAGCCTGCGGACCGGGTTCCACTCTCCTCACCGGAGACCTCGGCCAGCCGCACAACGGACCCATCGCCGACGGAATGAAGCGGTGGGCGGCCTGTCTGCACGACGCCGGATTCGCCCCTCAGCAGATCCACGAGCTCCTTGTGACCAACCCGCGGGAGGCCCTTCAGTTTTAGCATTTCGTCATTGACTTGCGCCCGTTTTGAATTCGTGCGAAAGCCCTGTAAGTCTGGTCCTGCAGCAGCAGCTGCCACGGTTGCCATTGCCGTGCCGCTCAAGACGATGGGGGCCAAGAATGAGTCGGAAGATGAGCTACCGGCGCCGTGAATGGGCGCTGCGCAACGAGCACAGGATCAATGCCGTTTCCGGCGTTCTGGTCGTGGCCGCCGCACTGGCCGTGGCCGCGTTCATCCTCCTGAACCTCAACCGGTAGCAGTCCGGCAGGGGCCCCTCTCCCCACCTACTTCCGCACGCGCGCTGCGTCCATAGCAGCGCGGCACGCTACGTCCTGTTCCTCGAGGGCACGCACGACGACGAGGTGCGGCGCCCGCTGCTCGAAGGCGGGCCTTGGCGGACGCGGCGCTCACCGGCCCCTTCCGCGTGCGCACCGCGGCGCGCGACGTCCCGGGCCATGGGGGCGGCTGAGCGGGGACGGAAGCGCCGGCTCAGTATGCGCCGCTCTTCCCGACGACAGCCCGGAGGGTCCGCAGCACGATCATGAAGTCCTGGGTGAGCGACCAGTTCTCCACGTAGTAGAGGTCGAGACGGATCGAGTCCTCCCAGGAGAGGTCGCTGCGCCCGGAGACCTGCCAGAGGCCGGTAATGCCGGGCTTGACCAGGAGACGGCGGTGAGCGAAGTCGTCGTAGCCGGCCACCTCGGAGGGCAGCGGCGGACGGGGCCCGACGAGGCTCATCTCGCCGCGGAGCACGTTGACCAGCTGGGGGAGCTCATCGATGGAGTACCGGCGCAGCACGCGGCCGAGCCGCGTGATGCGGGGATCGTGCTTCATCTTGAAGAGCAGTCCCGCGCCCTCGTTGTTGAGCTGGAGCTCCTTGAGGCGTGCCTCGGCGTCCACGACCATCGAACGGAACTTCAGCATCTGGAAGGACTTGCCGGCCCGCCCGATACGGGTCTGCCGGAAGATGACGGGCCCGGGGTCATCGACGAAGACCGCGAGGGCCACGAGGAGCATGGGGATGCTCAGCACCGCCAGGATGCCGAGGCTCGCGACGATGTCCACGCTCCGCTTGAGCACCCGTTTGCCGCCCGTGAGCTTCGGAGTGGTCACGTGGATCAGCGGCAGACCCGCGACCGGCTGCGTGCGGATCCGGGGTCCGGCGATGTCGGTGAGCGCGGGGGCCACGATCATTCCCACATCCCGGGCGGCAAGCTGCCAGCCGAGCTGCCGGAGGACCTGCGGGGGAAGGGCCGCGCCCGAGATGGCGACCGCGTCGACTCCCGTCCGCTCGACGATGCTCACGATGCTGTCGAGGTCCTCGGCGTAGCCCAGGACGGGGAGCTCGCGCACCGGCGTGCGCAGCTCGGCACCCGGGTAACCCGGCAGATATGCGGCGATCGGAAGATAGCCGGCCTCGAGGTGCTCGCTAAGCTGACGCCCGGTGTGGGCGGCAGCCGCGGGGGAGCCCACGACGAGAACCCGCCGTAGGTGTTTGCCGTTGCTGCGAGCCGACACCAGGACGGCACGCATCACCCACCGAGCTCCGAGCAAAGTCACGATGCCCAGCGGCAATGCCACAGCCACGTAACCGCGAGCAGTGTCGAGCTGGAAGACGTAGGAGACGATCGCGATAGCGCCGAAGAGCCACAGGGACGCGGTGACGACGCGCTTGTACTCCTCAGGCCCGTAGCCCAGAATGCTCGTCTCCCTTGTGCCCCAGGCACCGAGGACCACCCACCAGAGCGCAGCCAGGACGATCGTCACGAGCCAGTAGGGCGCGACCCATTCTCCTGCCAGCGCGACGTTGGAGGGGTCCGTTGGCCCGAACCGAAGCACTTGCGCCCCTGCAGCGGACCAGGCCACGCAAACCAAGTCGATAAGCGCCAGCGCCGTGGTCCCCGGGGAGGTGGCCTTTGGGTGCCGAGCGGTCCCGCTAAGCCGAGCAGCAATCGCGCTGAGCATCTACCTGCCACTCCTCCACTTCCGGCTCCGGTCGGCGGCCGATAGCAAAGATGCACTCATCCTCAAGAGTGGTGTTGATCACAGCAGGCCCCTTCCCCCACTTGTAACCAACTCTACCGGTGTTCACGCGCGATCGGTCAAAGCGTCGGCGGCTAGGCTGAGCCACAGCATCGTTGCTGGCAGTGTCTTCGGGAGCCGCGTGCTACCGTCGCCATCGGATTTCGGCAACGATACCCAGAAGGGTAGCATTAGGACGCTTGTCTGTACGCATAATTTGGGGGGATCATTTCTCATGCATCAGAAGTTTCGACTCTGGCGAGGGCTTGCAGTTCCAACGTTCTTGAACAACTAGTTGCCAAGCATGCATGTTCAAGAAGACGAAGGAACGCAATGAATGAAGTGAGCGGAACGACCGATATCCAAAAGGGCATGAGGAGAACTGTCGTCCTCGATCAGTGGGGGCTGGGTCTCCCAGGCGCCGACCGCGGCCTAGGGCGTTACGCCCGGCAACTGCGAGAAGCCGCTGCAGGGCTACCCGACTGGAATGTTGTAGAACTTGCCCGGGGCGACGCGCCAGGTTACCGCCGACTCGGCGCGCGACTTAGAGAACTGAGTGAAAGCGGGAAAATAGTTTATCACTCCACCACTCCTTTTCATCTGCCCTTGCGAAAGCAGTTGCCGTGGGTTTCTTCCATACAAGACACTATCCCGTTAGATCTAAAAGCATATCAACGGATGGGGATACGCACGCGCCTGGCCTATAACAACGCAAAGCGGGCGGACGCCATTTTTGCGAATTCTCAGTACACCGCGCAGCGAATCGAAGAGCGTATGGGCATTCCCAGTGACCGGATCGCAATCGGCTCGCTCCCCGTGAGTTCGGTCTTCTTCAGGGAAGACGTCAGCCAAAGAGTAGAACATCCAGAACCGCGTTCACGGCCGTATGTGGTGGGCTTGGCGGACATGAGAACCCCAGATCCTCGCAAGCGCTATAAGTGGATCGACGATCTTGCGAAGTGGCTGCGTTCCGCGGGCATATCTACCGTGGTGACGGGAAGAGGCCTCTCGGCTGAACAGTTCCCCTATTGTGAAGTTATCGGCCCAAAAAATGACGCGCAGTTAGCCGCCCTATATGCAGGGGCTGTCGCATTTTTCTACCCTTCAGCCTACGAGGGCCAAGGGCTTCCACCGCTAGAGGCAATGGCCACAGGTTGTCCAGTGTTTGCATTTGCAAATTCGTCTATAACTGAGATGGTCGGTGATGGCGGATTCCTACTCGAAGATCCTGCACCTTGGGAGACTCAGGTATTTGACGAGCCTCTGCCTGCCGCATCAGCAGCCGAAGTCACTTCCAAGATCGTTTCTATCGTGCATGACGGGGGCGCGCTTCGCGAAATTCGTGATCGTGGACGTGAAAGAGCGAGGGCGCTGACGTGGGAAGCCTTCAGAGCAGGCCTATCTCGGGCTTATGAAACGGCTGATGAATCGTGATGAAGGGGATTGTAGCGCTCAACGACTTCGTGTCCACAAGAGGCATAAGCGGTTCAAGTCGGGGAGCACATCTGATCCGAGCTGCGCTCGAGGGCCAATTTGACGTTGTGACGCTGACTCCAGATCGCATCGCTCGAACTCGCCTTTCGCGGCTCTCCGATCTAGTTCTTTGGGATAGGCGAAGAGCAGCTAAGAAAGCACGAGACGCGGGAGCCGCTGCAGTCGTGCACCTAGCGAACACCGGCGGTCGCGTAGCCGGCGTTCAGTCCATTGTCTTGATGCACGACACAATGGTGCTTGACCACTGGCGCGACTTCGACCTCGGCTACGCTGCGTATGCGCGCCTACAATTTGGACACGCCGTGCGTCAAGCCCATCGAATCGTCACCCCGTCCAACCACAGCAAGTCGCGAATCAAGAAGTACTGGCCGTTCGCCGATGTACAGGTCATACCTTGGCCGTGCCCGGGCGAAGTCACCGCTCATCCGCTAAAAGAGCGGCAGGCCCAAGTCTTGGTTGTGGCCTCTGCGGATCGCCACAAGCGACTGCCATTGGCAGTCGAGGTGCTTTCACAGGTGCGGGAATCGGGAATCAAGATCGATCTTCATTTCGTGGTGAGAGCCGGTAACGGCATGCGCGACTTTCAGGAGACTGTGAATGCCGCTGACCCGGAATCGCACTGGATCAAGGTGCATGAGAACCTGGAACAAGATGAGCTCGAATCTCTATACCGTGACTCGTATTGCCTAATGGTCCCTTCTCTGGACGAAGGCTATTGTCTCCCAGCCATTGAGGCCGCAAGACATGGAACTCCCGTCGTACATGCAGATAGAGGCGCCCTGCCAGAGGTAGTTCCAATCGGTGACGGCGGCCGCCGCGAAGGTGAAGACGACGCGGATCTCCTTGCCCGCCGGCTCAAAGCAGTTCTCAGCCCGTTGACGTGGACCGCGCAAAGCGTCTCCGTGCAGTCGGCTGCCACTGCCCGATCCCAGACGACATTTGTAGAAGAGTGGAATCGGCTCGTCGAAAGTACACTGCGTTGAAAGTAGTGATTCTCCACGGCAGCAACGACGCCTACGGAGCAAGTAGGGTGCTTGTGGACCAGGTCGCAGCGCTTGAGTCGCTTGGGTGCGATGTAGGCGTAATCTTGCCCTCCGACGGTCCTCTTCGGCGGCTTTTTCTTGCGGCCAATTTGCACCCGCGTCTTGACATTAGACCCAGAATGGCGGTCCTGAGGCGGAGCAAGCTGAGCGATCTTTGTTCTCTCACCCCAACGCCCAAAGCGACTTTCGGATCAGATCTCGTAATACTCTGGACGCTAGCCCTCGTAATACACGTCCCACAGCTGCTCGCAGCACAACGCAAGATCGTGCTTTCGGTTCATGAACTGCTTGACAACAATCTTGGTAACTATTTAGTGCGCTTTTTCGTTGCGCCGTTTTCTTTCCCGGTCCAGGCAGCGAGCTACGCCGTCAAAGCATGGCTCGTGGGAGCTGGAGTCGGCGCGGAACGGATCTTCGTCGCATATCCCGTGATCGAGGGTCAACCTGTTTCTCCTCGACCATTGTGCGCCGAGAGTCTAAATATCGCCGTCGTCGGCCGTGTGAACGGTACAAAAGGCCACTCAGAAGTCGCCCGAGCCTTCCGTACCTACTTGGCCCACAAGCAACAATGGCGCTTGAGCCTTTATGGCTCGCCATACGTGAGTCAAAGGAAGGAATTGGACGAGCTCCTCGAAGAGATCAAGGACGATTCCAGAATAAGATACCGAGGCGAGCGGCCGTTTGGTGAGATCGCCCAAGAGGTTGATGCGGTGGCGAGCTTTCCGCAAAAGCCGGAATCCTTCGGCCTTGTTCCTCTTGAAGGCTGGTTCCACGGTTTGAGAAGCGTCGGTTGGCGTTGGGGCGGAGCTGCTGAGGTGCTGAGGATTGTGGGAGGCCTTGATTGTGAGCGTCCTCAAGACGCCGAAGCGCGTTTGGTTTCGATTTCTTGTGCGCTAGAAGAGCTGTCCTGCGGTCGTGGAGTTCCAGCCACGGAACAGCATGTCCTACCCCATTTTTCAAGAGAACGCCGCAAGCAGAACACTAGGGAGATGCTCGAGGCGGCTGGGCTTCCTAGGATTGAATAGAGCGGAATTGGAGACATCTATGGACGAGCGTGCTCTAGTAGTATTAGGCGGCCCGCCTTATCAACCGTCAGCTAATCAAACTTCCCTTCAGATGTTCGCTGAGTTCTCAAAGAGCCGGCCCACCCTGTATATCACGCGCAGGGTGCAAGGGGTCAGAAAGCTGCTCTCGATATTTGACGCGCAGCGAAAAGGAGTCCCGGTTCGATCAGGGCTTCACCCTGTCGGCACCAAGGCGCATGTTTTGGTCTTGCCGTGGGTCTTTGAGCTACTGCCTTCGGCGGGACCATCCATTTTGAGGAAAATTTCCTCAAAGCTGATCATGAGTCGAGCCAAGTGGGCTGTGAAGAAGCTGAAGCTCGAGCAGCCGCATTTGTTAGCGTATTGGTGGGCTTATCCGGAAGTAATCTCGGATGAGGCGTGGTCGGCCACGGGATTTGATGTCATCGACAGGCATTGGGGATACTCCTACCTTCGCTCCGGTGGCCAACCTGCAAAGCACCGGGATTTGGTGAGCGCAAGCGCCAGGGCGGCGGACTTCACCATCTGTGTCTCGGCCGGTTTAGCTGTTGATCTCATGTGCGACGGCGATGTTACTGTTGTGCCAAACGGTGTTGATCTGGCACGTATTGACGCTGCGAAGGTTCGAAATATGGGTCGAAAGCGCCGACCTAAGACGGCGGTGTATATTGGCGGGTGGAACGAAAGGGTTGATTTCGAACTCGTTCATTGGCTCTTAGCCACTCATGAGGACTGGAAATTCGTTTTTGGCGGTAGCGGCGAAGTTCGGCAATTTGCTTCCTATAGTAATGTCGAAATTTTGGGTGACATTTCATACGATGCCGCCTTAGATGTAATGTTCGGCGCGTCGGTTGGTTTGATCCCTTTCAAGGCCACCACATATACGGATTCAAGCGACTTACTCAAAGCGGCAGATTATCTCGCTACTGGTTTGCGCGTCGCAGCGGCAGAAATCCCGTCTACGAGAGCTTGGCAAGCGCGCTTTCCTAGCCTTGTCCGGTTAGCTCGCGGTGCAGACGATTGGAACGATATTCTTGGTCTTTTCGGTGCGGAAAACGTGGACCCAGCCCCGGACATGACACTTTGGTCTGTCGGCTCAAGGGCCCGACAGATACACGGTCTCTTTAGCTTGCAAGATGGTGAGCGTTCGTCGGCGGAACCGGAGATTAGGTGACTGCTGTGGAGTTCCTAGTCTATTTAGTATTGTCGGTTGTAGGGGCCTGCTTGGCGATATGGATTGCCTCGAAGCCGAAGGCTGTGGGGGCCCTACTTGTTGCGGCCGTCTTCATAAATCGTCCTTATCTCTCGATCGGTAACACTAACGTCCGCTTGGAAATTATTGTGGGCCTCGTGTGTGTTTTGTCTCTTTTGATTCGATCATCCTTGAAACGCTTTAAGGTGAGCAGATACTTTGCTTGGTCCGCGCTTCTGATCTTCTTTTGGGCCATTCTTCTGAGCTTATCATCAATATTCGTTTCCCCAAATCCAGGCAGTTCGCTGAATGTCCTAATTTGGCTAGTATTGAATATTTGCTGCGCAATATGGATCGCAGTCACGCCGAGCATGTGGAGAACGCTAATTCGCTGGGTGGCGGACGTCGGGCTGGTAGCCGGCGGGATTGCTGTTATCTGCTATCTTGCCGCTACGGTCACTTCGGCCGAGATATACGGCGTACAGGCGGATCCGGCGTATGGAGGATTTGCCGCATACGGGCTGTCCCTTGAGGCGAACGTGCTCGGAAACATCATGTGTCTGCTCGGTCTTCTTGCAATATGCAATCCGGCAAACGCGATTAGTCCGCTTGCTCAGCGGTTGTTGCCAATCCTCGCCCCGGTTGCGATACTTTGTAGCCATACTAGGGCAGCATTAGTTTCTTATCTTGTTGGGCTTGTCTTGACGCTGCTGATGAAGCCGCAAGTGACTCGGCGGGTGCTCGCTGTCATGGCTCTGTCCGCTGCTGGGGTGGGCTTTCTGTTTGCGATTTCTCCGGACGTCGGCTTCGCTAAGTTCTCGCAGCCGCTCAACCTCGAAACAGGAACCGGGGCACTTCGGTACGATGTCAACGCTTCAGCTTTAGTTGAGTTGTTCGGTTCCGACTATATGCTCACTGGTCTCGGATTGAATTCTTTCGGGCAGCGCCATCTTGATGAGACTCAACCAGGGAAGAACTTGCCTGGCTATCTTGGGAATCTGCCGCTCCAGCTGGCATACGACGGTGGCCTAGTCGCGATCGTGATAGTTGGCATTTCCGTCGTAGCGGTGTCGTATGGCCTGATGAAGAAGGGCGGGGGCAGGACCTTTCTTGTGCTTGGCTCCGCCTACCTTCTCTTCTCTATATCAACAAGTACTTTGTGGCTCTTACAAACATGGTATTTTGTGGGGCTCGGTTGGGCCTCACTGCAGCCCTTGCCGACATGCACGATCCATGGATCCTTCAGGGAGCGCCGTGTCATCATCACGTAAGGCGTTCGTGAGGGATGGCGCAGCTTTGCTCGGCGCTGAGGGTATTTCTCGCGTCATTGTTTTCGGTGTGTCTTTCGTTGTCGCTCGTCATGCTGGCCTGGAAGCACTCGGAACACTTGCGCTTGTACAATCACTGTTGGCATATGCGACGGTCGCAGGCGACGCTGGCCTGGGTACAAATGCCGTCCGTGTAATAGCGTCGCGACAAGACGATAGCCCGGTCATCAGGGACACATTTCTTCTCCAGACTGGGCTCACGTTCGCTGCCTTACTTGTGCTGATTCCGGTAACAGCTCAAGCATCTTCTTGGGACCTAGCGCTGTCTTTGGCGCTCGTACCCGTTGCGACGGCGATGAGAACGTCGTATGTGCTCCAAGGACGTCTACATGCCGTGGCTGCGGCGAAGGCTCGGGTCGGCGGCAACCTCGCGACTGGCCTCAGTGGAGTACTTGTGGCGGCTCTCGGGGGTCCGCTTTGGGCAATCGGATTGAGTTATAGTTTCGGCGCAATTGTGACGACTATCGCGGTGAATGCAGCGTCGCGTTTCAATTTGTCGAGCATCACTGCTGGATTTAGACTCGGCGCAATGGTGGGCCTTCTACGAAAAAACTTGGGACTTGCACTGTTCACTGTGCTTGTACATGCTTACTCGTCACTCTTGATCGTTTTTGCTCAGTATGGACCGACTCCTGAGCTATTAGTGCAGGCATCAGTGGCGACGCGAGTACTGCTGCTTCTCGTAATTCCCTCACAAATATTGGGTGGTATTGTTCTTCCACGGCTTGTGGGTAGCGCAAAGTCTAAACTGTCCCTAATCTTGGGGGCTCCATTTCTCGTCGGGCTGTTGATTGCTTTCTGCTCGTA
The DNA here is from genome assembly GCF_002224485.1 of Sinomonas sp. R1AF57. Lineage (GTDB taxonomy): Bacteria > Actinomycetota > Actinomycetes > Actinomycetales > Micrococcaceae > Sinomonas > Sinomonas flava. Next base: position 2,459,125 of record NZ_CP022463.1, on the reverse strand, counting down.
CTTTGCGGCCCCAACCTATGTCCCACTGTTATTTGGAGAGTCGAGTATGGGCAGTGTTGCCGCAGTACAAGCGATCTCCTGGCAGGTTCCATTCTCGATGGCGAGCTCTGTTCTGCTGGCCTATTTGCTGTCGAAAGGTCGCTACTGGCTTTCCTCCGGAATACAATTGATTGGCCTTCTAGTGCAGCTAGCTGCTTGCTGGGCCTTAGCCGCGCGCGGCGCGGAGTTGTATGTTTTTTCAATTGTTGTGAGTGAGATTGCGCTTGTCTTGCTCCTGATATTCGCTCGGCTGCTCTGGGTATACTCCGCGCGCCACAGGGCGTAGGCATCTTGTTCGGCTTCATCTTTGGGGGGATTTTCTGTGAGTGTGGTTCTCGTCGGGGGGTCTGGGTGGGGGAATCTGGGTGACGATTTAATCGCCCGGGAGATTGTTCACGCATTGCCGCCTGAAGACCGCGGAGCGGTTGTTCTTGTTGGTGGCGGTCTTTCTTTGAAGGCTGATATCCAGTTTGTACGTCGAGTTTCTTTGTCGGGAAAGCTGCGAGAGCGATTGCGTCTTTTGTACGAGATCGCGCGTGCAAGGGAAGTGATCATAGGCGGCGGAGGCCTCTTAGATGATCGGTTGCCTGATTTTTATCGCCCGTTTACTCGTATTGCGCAATGGAGTGCTCTCGTCGGAACGCCTTATAGATTCCTCGGTATTGGCGTAGGTCCGGTTAGGCGTCCTAGCACGGGAAGTAATTACTTGAAGGCGCTCAAAGGTGCGAGCGCTGTAAGTGTTCGAGATCATGCATCTGCTCAGCGACTTGCTGGGATAGGCTTCCGCGGAGCCGTGGAAGTGGTTGACGACCCCGCTCTTTGGCGGAAGCGGTCGGTAACGACGACCCGGCCGAGGTTTGACATTTGCATAAACTTGCGCTGCTGGGCAAGCGAAGGGAGTTCCATGCCATCCTATGATGGCGCCAGCATTGAGCGGATTTTGGACGTTGTAGCTTATGCAGTTAGGCGGGTCCACGGAAGGGGTGCTCGCATAGCGCTCGTCTCAATGTCCGAATTGAGGGGAGACCAAGATTCAGTGATTCTTAATAGATTGGTGCGTTTATTAGACGGTGACATTGAAGTCTTCGCGGGCGTTCCGGTCGAGACTGTTGAGCGGGTGATCGCTTCATCATCGTCTGCACTTGGCATGCGATTACACTTCTTGCTGATTGCTTATCTACACGGAGTGAGACCAATTGGGCTTTCCTACGACCCCAAGGTGACGCAACAGGCAGAGAAGCTAGGATTTGCCGCGATGGAGCTTGATGATGACCTCGCGGGTGAAGCTCTTGCCCTCCGCCTGCGCGGCTGATCGCGTTATCAGGTTTATGGCTGCCATACGTCCTGGCCACCATGATTCCATTGATCTCTGCGCGGGTGGGCGTTGTAGCTGTGTGAGAAAATGTAGTCTCGGAAGCGTTACATTGTGGTGTGCGTAATTCTTTTGAACGGGAGGCAAGGCAGTCCGGAGGGGCACGTGGCGACATGCGGACTGCAGCTTCTTAGTGGTGCTATTGATCGCGATCTTGGCCGGTTTTTGCGTTCATCGTATTCGTGTGCAATCGGGTCTTATCGTCCCATTTCGGTTCGAAACATAATTTGATGCCAGCCGTTGGAAAGTTGCCGACTGCTGCGGCTAAGATGCGCCATGTCGGTCAGTAGGCTGGCAAACCGCTGAAATGAGAGTCTCGTCTGATGCAGTCCGGCAAGATGGCGTCTTCCCCGTGCCGGGAACAGGTCGGCCATTTGCCGGGGTAGCGTGAGGTCGCGGCTCTATATTCGGCCTCCCGCCTTGTGCTGGACTCTCTGTGCGCAGCGTAAGGGGGTCGGGGTTGCACGTCGGATGCTTCCGTTAATGGTGCGGCGGTCCCGCGAGCGAAGCGTTACTGAGGCGAGGTGCGGTTGAGCAGTTGGAGAAGGTAGCGTCCGTAGCCGCTTTTGACGAGGGGCTGGGCGGCTTTCCGGAGGGATTCGTCGTCGAGGAAGCCTTGGCGCCAGGCGATTTCCTCGGGTGCGCCGATCTTGAGTCCTTGGCGGTTTTCGACCGTGCGGATGAAGTTGGAGGCGTCGTTGAGGTCGCTGAAGGTGCCGGTGTCGAGCCATGCTGTGCCGCGGGGGAGGACTTCGACGTGGAGCCTGCCGGCGTCGAGGTAGGTGCGGTTGATGTCGGTGATCTCGAGCTCGCCGCGGGCGGAGGGCTTGAGGTCCTTGGCGATGGCGACGACGTCGTTGTCGTAGAAGTACAGGCCGGGGATGGCGTAGTTGCTCTTGGGCTGGGCGGGCTTCTCCTCGATGGAGACCGCGCGCCCGGTGTCGTCGAATTCGACGACGCCGTAGGCGCTGGGGTCCTTGACCCAGTAGCCGAAGACGGAGGCGCCGTCGATGTCGTGGTGGCGGCGCAGCTGGGTGCCCAGGCCGGGGCCGTAGAAGATGTTGTCCCCGAGGACCAGGGCGACGGTGTCGGCGCCGATGTGCTCGGCGCCGAGGATGAAGGCCTGGGCCAGGCCGTCGGGGGAGGGCTGCTGGACGTAGCTGATGGAGATCCCGAAGTGGGACCCGTCGCCCAGGAGCCGTTGGAAGAACGGGGCGTCCATGGGGGTGGTGATGACCAGGATGTCCCTGATGCCGGCCAGCAGCAGGGTGGAGAGCGGGTAGTAGACCATGGGCTTGTCGTAGACGGGCACGAGCTGCTTGCTCACGCCCAGGGTGATGGGGTGGAGTCTGGACCCGGTGCCCCCTGCAAGGATGATTCCCTTCATGGAGGTCATCATTCCGGTTCGCGCGCGTGTTCCCAAAACCGATACATTCGGCTCATGCGATTGCTCGTCACTGGGGGCGCCGGGTTTATCGGCTCCAATTTTGTCCATTATGTGATCAAGAACACGGCCTATGAGGTGTGCGTCGTGGACAAGTTGACGTATGCGGGGAATCTGGCGTCGTTGGAGGGGCTGGAGGGGGAGCGGTTCCGGTTCGTGCGGGGGGACATTGCGGACGCGGCGCTGGTGGATCCGCTGGTGGCGGGGGCGGATGCGGTGGTGCATTACGCGGCGGAGAGCCACAACGACAATTCGCTGCGGGACCCGCGCCCGTTCCTGGAGACGAACATCGTGGGCACGTACACGCTGATCGAGGCCGCGCGCCGGCACGGGACGCGGTTCCACCACATCTCCACCGATGAGGTGTACGGGGACCTGGAGCTGGACGACCCGCAGCGGTTCACGGAGTCCACCCCGTACAACCCCTCGAGCCCGTACTCGGCGACCAAGGCCGGATCGGACCTGCTGGTGCGGGCGTGGGTGCGCTCGTTCGGGCTCGCGGCCACGATCAGCAACTGCTCGAACAACTACGGCCCCTACCAGCATGTGGAGAAGTTCATCCCGCGCCAGATCACCAACGTGATCGACGGTGTCCGGCCGAGGGTGTACGGGCAGGGCAGGAACGTGCGGGACTGGATCCATGCCGAGGACCACTCCTCCGCGGTGCTGGCCATCCTCGAGCGCGGCAGGATCGGGCAGACGTACCTGATCGGCGCGGACGGGGAGCGGGACAACAGGGCGGTGGTGGAGCTGATCCTGGAGCTGATGGGCCAGGCGCCGGACGCGTACGACCTGGTCGCTGACCGGGCCGGGCACGACCTGCGCTACGCGATCGACTCCACCAAGCTGCGCACCGAGCTCGGCTGGGAACCGGCCTACCGGGACTTCGCGGCGGGCCTGGCCGCCACGATCCGGTGGTACCGGGAGAACGAGCACTGGTGGCGCCCACAGAAGGCCGCCACCGAGGCCCGGTACGCGGAGCAGGGCCAGTAAATAGACGCACGGGCTCCCTGTAAGGCGTTTTAGAAATCAATCCGCAGGGAAATGCGGCGCCTCGGTCGTCAGTGGTCTATCCGAGGACCCGTGCCCAGCGCCCAAGGTCGGGGTGATGGAGCCAATGCAGTAAGATGGCGGGGGCGCGCGCTATGAGTGAGGGGGAACTTTGAGTAAGTCTGTCGCGATTATCGGGACGCGAGGGTATCCAAGTTACTACGGCGGATTTGAAACGGCGGTGCGGAGACTTTCACCGTACCTTGCCGAAAACGGTTGGGATGTTGTGGTTTACGGGCGGCCAGGGGCAACGCGGCCGGACGATCCCCAATCTGACGAACGCGTTAGATCCGTCATAACGCATGGTGTGGAATCCACGTCGCTGAGCACTCTTTCGTTCGGGCTAACATCAGTACTCCATGCTATGAAATACCGCCCGGACGTCGCTCTCGTGATGAATGTGGCGAATGGTTTCTGGCTGCCCCTGCTTAAGCTCCGTGGCATTCCGACGGTCGTCAATGTTGATGGTATTGAGTGGGAGCGTGCCAAATGGGGTCGCGTCGCCAAGAGGGCGTTTCGGCTCGGCGCTCTTCTGACGGCGAAGTTCGCCACTGAACTCATCGCCGACGCACATGCAATCGCGGAACGCTGGCGACGAGAATTCGGGCGCACAGCCCGGTTTGTCCCATACGGCGGGGATGTACCGGCTGAGCTCCCCATCGAGGAAGGACTGACGCACCGTGGATACATTCTCATGGTGGCTCGTTTCGTCCCCGAGAATACTGTCGCGGAATTCTTCAGGGCTTCAGAAGCACTCGCCACCCGACATCCTGTAGTCATCGTCGGCTCCTCAGGGTATGGGGGGGAGTTCGACGAGCAGGCGGGAGCGCTAGCAAAGGCCCACAGCAACGTTCGCTGGCTCGGCCACCTCAGTGATGACCGGAGACTCCACTCGCTCTGGCAGCACGCGGGAGCATACTTCCACGGGCACAGCGTGGGAGGTACGAATCCGGCCCTTGTTCAGGCCATGGCTTGTGGTGCGCCGACCGTCGCCCGCGACACCGTATACAACCGAGAGGTTCTCGGTGATACCGGCTTCTTCGTTGAGCCAACTGCTGAGGCCATCATTGAGGGCCTCGACGAAGCGATGGCGAGGGCATCTTCCATCGACACCACGGCGATCGTCGCGCGCGCCGAGGAGCACTACTCCTGGACCGGTGTCTGTGACGGTTACGAAAAGGCTCTGTTGGACCATATCGGCGAGAAGGATTCGCGGACCGGTACCCCTGCACCGAACGATATCCTCACTGCAAACCCGCACGAGGACCTGGAATCCGAGACCTCAACCAGTTCTTCAAATGGCGAAATGGAAGAGTTCGAGGCCGAGTTCGGCACGACGGTCGAAAGCAATCTTGCCGTGTCGGATGAAGATTCTCAGGAAGAGAATGTTGCGCCGGCGAGAGGCGACCGCAGGTGAGTCTAAGAGAAGGGTCCGGTATCGAGTTCTCCAAGCCCCTGACGGTGCAGGGGACGGCGATCCCGGGGCTGCTGCTGCTGGACCTGCCGGTGCACGGGGACGGCCGGGGCTGGTTCAAGGAGAACTGGCAGCGTCAGAAGATGACCGGCCTGGGGCTGCCGGACTTCGGACCGGTGCAGAACAACATCTCCTTCAACGCGACCGCCGGGACGACCCGGGGGATCCACGCGGAGCCGTGGGACAAGTACGTCTCGGTCGCCACGGGCCGGATCTTCGGTGCGTGGGTGGACCTGCGCGAGGGCCCCACGTTCGGGGCGGTGGTCACGGCCGAGCTGGATCCCTCCAGGGCGGTGTTCGTCCCGCGCGGGGTGGGCAACGCGTTCCAGACCCTCCAGGACGGCACGGCCTACACGTACCTGGTCAACGACCACTGGTCCGCCGAGGTCCAGGGCGAGTACACGTTCCTGAACCTGGCCGACGAGACCGTGGCCATCCCGTGGCCGATCCCGCTGGCAGACGCGGAGCTGTCGGAGAAGGACCGCGCCCACCCCCGCCTGGCCCAGGTCGCCCCGATGCGGCCCAGGACGGTCCTCGTGCTGGGGGCCAACGGCCAGCTCGGCAGGGCCCTGCGGGACGCGTACGGCGCCGATGACTCACCTGCCGCTGTCGAGTTCGCCACGCGCTCCGAGTTCGACCTCGCCGATCCGGGCGCGTACGCCTCGCGGGACTGGTCGCAGTACGGGGCGGTCGTCAACGCCGCCGCCTACACGGCCGTCGACAAGGCAGAGACGCCCGAGGGGCGCCGGGAGGCGTGGGCGGTCAACGCCGGCGCGGTGGCGAAGCTGGCCCGGGTCGCGGCCGAGCACCGGATCACCCTGGTCAACGTCTCCAGCGACTACGTCTTCGACGGCACCATCGCCGTGCACTCCGAGGACGAGCCGTTCTCCCCGCTGGGGGTGTACGGGCAGTCCAAGGCCGCCGGGGACGCCGCCGTGGCCGCCGTCCCGCGGCACTACACCGTGCGCACCTCGTGGGTGATCGGGGACGGGAACAACTTCGTGCGCACCATGGCGCGCCTGGCCGCCCAGGGGGTGAGCCCGGCCGTCGTCGATGACCAGATGGGCCGGCCCACCTTCACGCAGGACCTCGCCGCCGGCATCCGGCACCTGCTGGACACGCAGGCCCCGTACGGGACCTACAACCTCAGCTGCTCGGGGGAGACCGCGAGCTGGGCCGACGTCGCCGCGGAGGTGTTCGCCGTCGCCGGACGCCACCCCGGCGACATCCAGCGCACCACCACAGCCGCCTACTTCGCCGACCGGCCCCACACTGCCCCACGCCCGCTGAACTCCACCCTGGACCTGCACCGGATCGAATCCACCGGCTTCACACCCCAGCGCTGGGAAGACCGACTCCGCACCTACCTTGGTGCCGATGATCAGGGCCGCATCACTCAGAGTCGCTGAAAACTCGTGGGGCCAGCATGCGCTGGCCCCACGTGTTCAGAACAGCAGCATCCCCACAGTATTGTCGCTCGCATGCGTCACCTCAGCGAGCCAGGGGAACAGGAACCGCACCATGAGGGACAGCGCCGCTGCCACGAGGAGCAGGCTGGTCAGGATGCGCAGCCACAGCGGGCCGGGGAGGTTCCGGAAGATCCAGGCGTACATCGTCAGCCTTTCTGGGCGGCGGCCACGGTGGCGGCGATCTCGGGCGGAGGGCCTGCCGACGTCGGGCGCCAGGAGTCGAGCGTCGAGTAGGCGATGAACCGCTCCGTGGAGCCGTAGCGCGGGTGGCAGGTGGTCAGGGTCAGGAGGCTCTCCGTCGGCTTCGCTCCCGGCTTGTGCGGCACGGGCAGCAGGACGTCGAGGGCGTCCGGGAGCACGATCTCGCTGCTGCGGAACACGTACGTGTAGTACGCGTCCTTGGTCTGCAGGTAGATCTTGTCGCCGGGCTCGAGCAGGTCGATGTTGTCCAGCACCGCGCCGTGCGTCTGGCGGTGGCCGGCGAGGGCGAAGTTCCCCGGCGCACCCGGCATCGACGTGGACCCGTAGTGGCCCAGCCCCAGCGTGTCCAGGACGTCCCGGCCCGTGCCCTCGAGCACCGGCCGCGCGTACGCCTCCCCGAATCGCGGGATGTACATGACGCCGATGACGCTCAGGTTGCCCGGCTGCGGGGGCACGGGCGCCGGTCCGTCGCCGGGCTTCGGCGCGGCGGTGGCGGTGGGGGAGGGGGCGGGGTCCGGCGTGGCCGCGTCCTGGACGAACTCGCGGACCACGGCGCCCTGGCGGGCGTCGGCCTCGACGTTCGTCCACCACAGCTGCCACACCACGAAGAGCACGATGATCGCCCCGACCGTGCAGACCAGCTCCCCGACCACCTGCAGGGCGAAGAGCCCCCCGCGGGCGCGAGGGCGCGGGGCACGGCGGCGCCGTCGGAGCGCAGTTCCAGATGACTCGGAGTCAGTACTCGCGTCTGTCTCCGTGCGCGCGGCTGGCAACGGATCCCCCTTCGTTCGCCGGTCTGAAGCAGAATACCAACCCGGGATAGAGTGCCCTGGTCACATCATCCGCGCCGGGCCTCGCATCCCCGGCTGCTCACCCTTGGGGGCCCCTTGGACGTCCTGTCTCCGCGCTTCGGCGCGCCCGCACGCAGGTGGTTCGCCACCGCCGTCGTGCTTCTCACCTTCATCACGGCGCTCGTGGCCCTGCCCGCGCGGCCGGCGGCCGCATTCGGCACCGAGATCGTCACCATCAGCGGCGACCCCGTCACCTCGGTCCAGCTCTGCGCCACCGTCTCCTGGCCCACCGACGGCCTGTCCCAGTACCGCTGGCTCCTCGACGGCCAGCCCACGGCAGCCACCGGCCGGTGCTACACCCGCGACCCGCTCAACGACACCGGCAAGGCCCTCAGCGTCCAGGCGGAGGAGACGAGCCGGAACTTCGGGTACCACGCCGGCAGCTCGGCCGCGTTCGGCCCGCTCGGGACCCGCGTCGAAACGGTGCCGGTGGTGCTGGTCGGCCAGCCCGACGCCGGCCACGAGCTCTGGCCCGAGTTCCTCGGCTACAACCGGCCCACCACGAAGCCCACCGCACTGCCCATCTCGTACACGTACGCCTGGACCCGCGACGGCGCGCCCATCCCGGGCGCGACCGAGGCCAGGTACACCGTGCAGGCCGCGGACCGCGGGCGCCGGCTCGGCGTCATCGTCACGATGGGCACGGTGGGCTCCTCCGCGCCCGTGACCGCCTCCATCCTCGTCCCCGCGACGCGCCGCGCCGCCGGGTTCAACGGCGACGGCACCGCGGACCTGTTCGCCCGTACTGCCGCCGGGGACCTCGTCCTCTACCCGGGCGACGGCCGCGGCGGCTGGCTCGCGCCGCAGACCATCGGCCGCGGCTGGGGCGGCTTCGACACGCTCCTCGCCCCCGGCGACTTCGACGGCGACGGCGCCGCCGACGTGATCGCCCGGGACGCCGCCGGCCGCCTCTTCCTCTACCAGGGCAACGGCCAGGGCGGCTGGAAGGGCGCCTGGCAGATCGGCCAGGGCTGGGGCGGCTTCAACGCCCTCGTCGCGCCCGGCGACTTCAACGGGGACGGCACCAACGACCTCATCGCCCGCGACACCGCCGGCCAGCTCTGGCTCTACCCCGGCAACGGCCGCGGCGGCTGGCTCGGGGCCCGCGTGATCGGCACGGGCTGGGGGAGCCTCTCGGGCCTCACCTCGCCCGGCGACTTCGACGGCGACTTCGCCCCCGACGTCCTCGGCATCGCCTACGACTACGGGTTCGGCCACCTGAAGCTGTACGGCGGCAGCGGCGCCGGCGGCTTCGGCGCCCGCCAGGGCAGCTACATCGGCGACGGCTGGTGGGGCCTGCGGTTCGTCGGCGGCCCCGGCGACTTCAACGGCGACGGCGACGCCGACGTCTTCTCCGTCAACGCCGCCGGCGACCTCACCATGTACTGGGGGATCGGCAGCATGCACGCCCGGTACGGCGACGCCGGCGGCGACTGGCGGAACCCCTCCTCGAGCGTGGCCGGCTGGGGCTGGGGCGGCTTCACCGCCGTCTTCTAGGGGCCGACGGCGGGTGGCGGCCCGTGCGGCGGGCCCGGCCCGGGCGAGGCGATAGAGTTCCTTCATCGCATCCGATCCGGCCGGGCACCGCACCGCCCCGCCGCTCACGTCCTTGGGGGACTCCTTGGTCACTGCCGACCCGCGCTCCTGCGCGCCCGCACGCCTGCGGCGACTCGCCGCCGTCGTGCTCTCTGCCATCCTCGCCGCGGTGCTCCTGGCACCCGCCGCCCACGCCGCGGATCCCGAGGCGCCCGTCCTGACGCTCATCCAGCCGCCCGCGGAGGCCGTTGTCCCGGGACAGCCGGCAGCTGTGACGTTCACGGCGTCCGCGCCGGTCACCTTCGTGGTCTTCCACTTCAGGGATGCCTACACCCGGGAAACGGTCCGCGCCGAATGGACGGGGCCCGGCACCACGACGGCCTCGGTCGCCCCGATCACCGCCAAGACGATCTCCCTCAGCGGCACGCACCAGCTGACCGACGTCTACGTGGCCGGCGGCGGCCTGGCCCGGTTCGTCCACCGCGGCGAAGAGCCCGCGGGCAGCGCGCCCCTGAGCTCCGGTGACCTCCAAATCGACAACCCGAATCCGACCCTGGCCGACTTCCCCGCGTACACGCCGGTGATCAAGGAGGAGCGCGTCCCCGGGCTGCGGCTCTCGATCGCGAATCCCGTCACCGTGTGGCCTGCCGGCGCGGAGATCTCCTACCAGTGGTTCAGCGACGGCCAGCCGATCCCCGGCGCCACCAACCCGGACTACGGACTCGGGCTCTCCGAGGCCGGCACGACGATCACCCTCACCATCTCAGCCACAGCGCCCAGCTACCGGCCGGCGCAGTTCACCAGCGCCCCCTACGGCCCCGCTGCCCGCACGGTCCTGGTCCCGCGGGTCGTCATGGCGGGCAACGCCGCCGTCGGCGGGAGCATCCGCCCCGAGTTTGGCTCGCCGGTTCCTCCGTCCGTCATCCCCGACGGCGGCACCCCCACCTACACCTACCTCTGGAAGCGCGACGGCGTGCCCATCCCGGGGGCGGTCCAGCCCCAGTACACGGTGACGGCCGACGACGTGGCCCACCTCCTCAGCGTCGACTTCACCCTCTCCTACGACGGCGGCCTCTCCAGCAAGACCGTCACGACGCCCGCCGTCCGGGCCAGGGCCGCGGCGCAGACGAGCGGCTTCGACGCCGACGGGCGGGCCGACGTCTTCGCCCGCACCGCCGACGGCACGCTCATGCTCTACCCGGGCAACGGCGCCGGCGGCTGGCTCCCCGCCCACGCGGTCGGCTGGGGCTGGGGCGGCTTCGACAAGCTCCTCGCCCCCGGCGACTTCGACGGCGACGGCGCCCCCGACGTCCTCGCGCGCGACGCCGCCGGGCGGCTCTTCCTCTACTCCGGCAACGGCGCGGGCGGCTGGAAGGGCAGCCGCCAGGTCGGCGCGGGCTGGCAGGGCATGAAGGACATCGTCGGCGCCGGGGACTTCACCGGCGACGGCTTCAACGACGTCCTCGCCCGCACCGCGCAGAACACCATCGTCGTGTACCCGGGGGACGGGCGCGGCAGCTGGCTCGCACCGGCCACCGTCGGCTGGGGCTGGGACGGCCTGGACCAGCTCACCGCCGTGGACATGGACGGCGACTTCAAGACGGACCTCGTGGCCCGCGACCAGCAGGGCAGCCTGCGGCTCTTCCGCGGCGACGGCGCCGGCGGGTTCATGAACGTCAGCGCGCAGACGATCGGCACGGGCTGGACCTTCGCGCGCATCGGCACCGTGGGCGACTTCACCGGCGACGGCGACCCGGACGTGTTCGCGGTCGACGGCGGCGGGAGCCTCTCGATGTACCTCACCAACGCGACGGCCAAGGGCCGCAGCCTGGCGGAGGGCTACTGGAAGGGCGCCTCGAAGGTCGGCTGGGGCTGGGGCGGGTTCACGGCCGTCTTCTGAGCTGGAGGCGCTGCGGCCGCCAGGCCCGGTCCGGGCGAAGCGATAGAGTGCCCTCATCGCACCGTTCCGGCCGGGCACCGCACCGCCCCGCCGCTCACCTGTTGGGGGACTCCTTGGTCACTGTCGACCCGCGCTCCGGCGCGCCATCGCGCGCGAGGCGGCTCAGCGCCGTCGTGCGCTCAGCGTTCACCGCGGCACTGCTGCTTGCGGCGAGCCTCGTCGCGCTGCCCGTTGGGCCAGCCGCCGCCGACGGGACGGCAGTCCCGGCACTCACGTCCGTGGTCGGCCCGGCAGCAACCCTCAAGCCCGGCGAGATCGCGCAGACACGCTTCACCCTCTCGGCGCCCGCCCAGAGGGTGCGGTTCGTGTACGCCAACGAGGAGGGCAACGCCGGGTATTCGCTCGAATGGACGGGAACCCCAACCGGTTCCGGCGCATTGGAGGCCGTGGCCAGCGGCACCGTCCAGGACCACCACTGGAGCGGCGCCTACACGCTGCACAGCGTCATCATCGAATTCCGTGACGGGCAGGCCACCGTGTGGATCTATCGCAACGGTGAGACTGACGTCTTCGGCGTCCCCGGCGTGACCGAGGTGGCCCCGATCGTGCTCGAGCCTGGCGACTACTCGGTCGACAACCCAGACAGGATCCTCGCCGACCACGTGTCCCCGCCCACCCCGACCCTGGTCAACCAGTACGAGCCGCACTTCCCCTATCTCAAGGCCGAGATGGGCGCCTGGCCGCCCTACACGCTGTTCAACTACACGTGGCTGCGGGACGGCGTGCCGATCGAGAGCCGCAGCGGGAACACGTATGCGTTCGAGCCCTCCCGGGATGCTGGGGCCATGATCAGCGTGCAGGTCACCGCGCGGACCCCGGGCTACCGCGAAGTCGTGGTCACCTCCGCAGGCTTCGGCCCCATGCCGCGGCCTGTTTCGGCGCCGCAGATCCGCATCGCGGGGACCCCTGCGGCGGGTAAGGACCTGTACCCCGATTTCGCCAGCCAGGAACCCGTCACCGTCACACCGGCCGGCGGGGAAGCCGTCTACAGCTACATCTGGAAGCGGGACGGCGTGGTTGTGCCCGGAGCGGCCACCGCCCGGTACACCGTGGCTCCCGAGGACAGGCTGCACACGCTGTCTGTTGAGGTCACCATCTCCTTCGGCCCCAGCGCCTCGACGACCAGGTCCGCGCAGCGGGTGGTCCCGGCCGTCCACCGCTCCCAGGGGTTCGACCTCGACGGGAACGCCGACGTGTTCGCCCGCACCGCCGCGGGCGAGCTCATGCTCTACCCCGGCGATGGCCGGGGCGGGTGGCTTGCCCCGCGCGTGATCGGCACGGGGTGGAACGCCTTCGACGCCGTGCTCGCCCCTGGCTCGTTCGACAACTCCAGCAGTGGGGACGTCATCGCGCGCGACGCCGCGGGCCGGCTCCTCCTGTACGCCGGCAACGGGCGGGGCGGCTGGGAGATGCCCTACTTCAACGGCGACGGCCGCGTGAACACCCAGATCGGCCAGGGCTGGGACATCTTCGACACAATCGTGCCCGCTGGCGACTTCAATGGTGACGGCACCAACGACCTCCTGGCCCGCACCCGTGCCGGTGACCTGGTGCTGTACCCGGGCGACGACGGAGTCGGCTTCCTGCCTCCGCGCACCGTGGGGTGGGGATGGCGGGGCCTCGACCAGATCCTCGCACCCGGTGACGTGAACGGCGACGGCGCCAATGACGTCCTCGCGCGTGACGCGTCCGGCACGCTGCGCCTGTACGCCGGCGACGGCAAAGGCGGTTTCGCCCCGGGCACCGGGACAGCCATCGGCTGGGGCTGGAGCGGCATGAAGCGCATTGGCACCGCCGGCGACTTCGACGCGGACGGCAAGCCGGACGTCTTCGGGATCGACGACGCGGGCCGGCTCACCATGTACTACGGCAACGGCGCCTCCGGCTGGAAGGGCGCCGCAACCATCGGGTGGGGCTGGGGCGGGTTCACGGCCGTCTTCTGAGCGGCCGTCTTCTGACCGGCGGCCGCCGGGAGGGGTTCCCGCCTGTGGGGTGACGGGTCAACCGGGGTTTGACCCGTCACCCCGCAGGAGGACACATGTTCCCCGGAGCCGCGGGGACGTCAGGGCCCAAAGTCCCATCCCTCCGAGGCCCCCGGTGGGATACGGTCGGCGCGACAGGGACGTCCCGGTCCGAGAGCCGTCTCGGCCGGCTGCCTAGTGGGGGGCTTCGCATGAACCTTGTACCGCGCCCAGCTGCATCCGCCTCAGCCGCGGCTGCGAGGCTCAGGCGGGCGGCCGCCGTCGTCCTCGCCGCCGTGGTGGGCGCGAGCCTCATGCTCCCCGCCGGGCCGGCCGCGGCGACGACGACGCCCACTCCCACACCGACACCGACACCGACGCCGAGCGCCTTGGCGCCCGCGTCCGTGATCACCATCACCGGCGACACGACCGCGGACCCGTACCTCTGCGCCGTCGTGCCCTGGGCCACCGCCGGGCGCGCGCACTACACGTGGTCGCTCGACGGCGCGCCCATCGCGGACCTCGACAACCGCTGCTACTGGCGGGACCCGAAGAACGACTCCGGCAAGCTCCTCAGCGTCACCGCCGACGAGGCCACCGACACCGGCACCGAGCACGGCGCGTCCGCCCAGGTAGGGCCGCTGGCCACCAGGATCACCGTCCCGCGCCTGGCGGTGATCGGCCAGCCCGACGCGGGCTCCAAGCTCTGGCCGGAGTTCCCTGGGAACCCGCAGCCGACCCCCACCGCAGTGCCCGCGACGACCCCGCCGCTGCAGCTCACCTACGCCTACGCGTGGACGCGCGACGGCGCCGCGATCCCCGATGCGACGGCGGCCGTCTACACGGTCAAGCCCGAGGACCGGGGCCACCGCCTCCAGGTCACCGTCACCGTCAGCACCTACGGCTCCTCCGCCGCGGCGACCGCGGACGTCCTCGTCCCCGCCACGCGCCGGGCCGCCGGGTTCAACGCCGACGGCACGGCGGACGTGTTCGCCCGCAACGCCGCCGGCGACCTCCTCCTGTACCCCGGGAACGGGCGCGGCGGCTGGCTCGCGCCGCAGACCATCGGCTGGGGCTGGGGCGGCTTCAACCTCCTCCTGGCGCCTGGGGACTTCGACGGCGACGGGTTCACCGACGTAATGGGCCGCGACGACCAGGGCCGCCTGTTCCTGTACCAGGGCAACGGCAGCGGCGGATGGAAGAACGCCGTGCAGGTCGGGCAGGGGTGGCAGGGCTTCACCGCCATCATCGCCCCCGGGGACTTCAACGGCGACGGCACCAACGACCTCCTCGCCCGCGACCCCGACGGCGCCCTCTGGCTCTACCCCGGCAACGGCCGCGGGGGCTGGCTCGAGCCCTCCGTGGTGGGCCTCGGATGGCAGGCCCTGCACCACGTCACCTCCGCCGACGACTTCAGCGGCGACCATGCCCCGGACGTCTTCGGCGTCGACTACCTCAGCGGCCAGGGCCCCCTGCGGCTCTACCTCGGGGCCGGCGACGGCGGCTTCCGCACCGCGGCTCCGGCCACGGTCGGCTGGGGATGGTGGGACCTGAAGGCCGTCGGTGCGCCAGGCGACTTCAACGGCGACGGCGACGTGGACCTCTTCGCCATCGATTCCGCCGGCCAGCTGACCATGTATTGGGGCGCCGGCACCGACATGGCGCGCTACGACGCGGCCGGCCGTTTCAAAGGCCAGGCGACGATCGGCTGGGGCTGGGGCGGGATGACCGCGGTCTTCTGAGGGGGCAGCTCGCTCTTCTGACGGGCCGCTTGCCGCAGGGGTTGGCGGACGACGGAGTGGTGCCGGCGCCGGGACGGGTTCCACTTCTCGGGGTGACGGGTCAGACGCGGTTTGACCCGTCACCGCGCAGGAGGAAGGGTGCTGTCCGTGACCGCCGATTCGCCCGCCGAGCACGACCCCGGCCTGGCCGCGCTCTTCGCGCTCCTCAGCACGAGCATCCCCGGCATCCCCGAAGGGCTCCACTACCCGCGCCAGCTGCGGCGGATTGCCGACCTCGCGGGCCTCCCGATCGAGCCCGAGTACGACCTCGACGCCTACCTCGCCGACCTCCGGAAGCGGCTGTACGGCGCGGACACCGGGGACACCGAGGGGGCGTCGGACGCTGGGGAGTCAGGAGATGCCGGGGACGCCGCGGGAGAGGGGGAGCGCGAGGGCGCCGCCGCCGCACAGTGGGGGATGCTCTGCCCCTCGCCCGTCGAGGCCGACGTGGAGCCGGTCGCAGACCTCCGCGACGGCCTCGCGGCGGCACTCGCGGAACCCGACGGCGCGCGGCGGGCGGAGATGCTCAACGGGATGAGCCAGCAGTACGGACTCTTTCCGGCGGTCGACGACGAGGGCCGGCCCCGTGTCCTGCCCACGAGGCACGACGTGGTCTCATGCCTCGCCGCCGTGCTCATCCCGGCGGCCATGCTGCTCGCCACGGCGGAACGCCGTGAACGGATGCGCACGTGCGCGGACCTCGAATGCGGGACGCTGTTCCTGGACCGCACCCATTCCGCCCGCCGGCGCTACTGCTCCGCGAAGTGCACCTCGCGGGCGAGCACCCGGAGGCAACGGGAACGCCGTGCCGGCGCCGGGGCGGAGGGGCGTGGGCTCGGGCCGGGCTGAGGGCGCTACGGCTGGCCGTTGACCGTGGCGATGGAGACCATGGTCCAGTTGCCGAACGTCATGACGGACTGGGTCGCGAGGTGCTCCGCGCCGGCGTCCTGACGGTGGCCGTGGAAGAAGCGGTGCAGGTGGCCGTGGACGCTCGAGCCGACCACGAAGCCGCGCCCTTGCGTGCCGTCCGAACCGCGGCGCTCCTTGTCCCAGTCGATCATCGTGTACTCGGCGGAGGTGCCGCCCTGGAGCGGACGGCTCAGGATCACGATCCGGTGGTCCGGCGAGACCGCTCGGACGTTGAAGGGCTCGGGGCCGGCGTCGTGGAACACCACCTTGTCCCCGAGGGAGAGGACACGGAAGTCCATCGTCGTCCTCCTGCTGGAACGAGTGCGTGCCGATCAAGCGTAAGCGCTTACACTCGCGCCGCGCCTATGTTTCGCGGCACACGCGAAATGTGACGCAAATCACCATTGGCGTTAGTGGCAGACGCCCTTCGGAGCCCGGGCGCCGGACTCCTCGGCCGCCTCGCAGAACTTCTCCTTCGCCTCGGCGGGAAGCTTCCCCCACCCGACGTTCTGCACGACGCTCTGCTCGATCGGCGCGGGTGCGGGGTCCGGGACGGCGACAGGTGCGGGCTCGGGTTCGGGGACGGGCGCGGCGACCGGGGCGGGCGCCGGTGCCGGTTCGGGCGCCGGGACGGCTGGCTGGACAGCCGCCGCTGCGACCACCTCGGGGGCAGGCTCGGCAGGGGCGGGAGATGCCTCCGGCGGGGCCGGCTTGATGTCGGCCGCGGCGGGGAGCGGCCGGGCGGGGGAGGCTGCCGCCGCGACCGGCGCGGGATTCGCGGAGAGCTCGCCCACCGCACGGTCCGAGACCTTGTGCGCCGCGGCGGCCATGTAGGCTCCCTGGGCCTGCGCGGCGAGCGAGGCGGCGGAGGCGCCCAGTGTCATGAGCGCCACGGCGGCTGCGACGACGAGGGGGCGCCGGGTGCGTTCGTCGCCTGCCAGCACGGCCAGCGGAACCGCCGCCAGCACCACGAGCCCGGAGGCGAAGGCGATCTTCGGAGCGAGGACGAAGAGGACCAGCAGCAGCGCGGCCACCCCCACGACGCCCAGCCAGAGACCCAGGCGCACGGGCGCCGGAGCGTCGACCTCCTCGAACTCGAAATCGAAATCGACTGCTGTGGCCATGTCAGAGCCTTTCCCTCCTGTGACGCCTCACGCTGCGGACCGGCGGAGACCGGGACAGTCCAAGCCCATCACTGAACCTGGACCTGTTCACCCTGAACTGTCGATGCCGTCCATTATCGTCCTACCCATGACGACGGGTGGATACGCAGGAACGGGTTCTTTCGGGACAGATTCCTTCTGGGGGGCCCAGCCTACGGCACACAGGACCCGCTTCGCCCTCGCGACCGCCCCCGAGGCGGAGAGGGTGGAGCTCTGCCTCGTCGGCGCCGACGGCCGGCAGCGGACCGTGGACCTCGCCCGGACGGGAACGGGCGACGGCGGCTACGTGCGCTGGGAGACGACCGTTCCCGACGTGCGGGCCGGCCAGCTCTACGGCTACCGGGTCCACGGGCCCTGGGAGCCGGCCCGCGGGCTTCGCTTCAACCCGTCCAAGATCCTCCAGGACCCGCGCGCGCTCGCCGTCTCCGGCCGCAACGAGTGGGGCCAGGAGATGCACGCCTACCGGTTCGGCGACCCCGCCGCGATGGACACCTCGGACTCGCTGGGCCACAGCATGCTGTGCGTGGTCGTGGACCACGGCGAGTACGACTGGGAGGGCGACGCCCCTCCCCGCACCCCCTACAACGAGACCGTCATCTACGAGGCCCACCTCAGGGGGCTCACGCAGCTCCATCCCGAGGTTCCCGAAGCGCTCCGCGGGACATACGCGGGAGCCGCCCACCCCGCCGTCGTGCGCCACCTCGCCGAGCTGGGGGTGACCGCGCTCGAGCTCATGCCCGTGCACCAGTTCGTCAACGACGGCAGCCTGCGCGAGAAGGGCCTCGTGAACTACTGGGGCTACAACACCATCGGGTTCTTCGCCCCGCACTCCTTCTACTCGTCCCTGGGGGACCGCGGGCAGCAGATCTACGAGTTCAAGGAGCTCGTCAAGGCCTACCACCGGGCGGGCATCGAGGTGATCCTCGACGTCGTCTACAACCACACGGCGGAGGGGAACCACCTCGGGCCGCAGCTGAGCTTCCGCGGGATCGACAACGCCGCGTACTACCACCTGGTCCCGGGGGACGAGTTCCACTACACGGACTACACCGGCACCGGGAACTCCCTCAACGTGGGCAACCCGCTGGCGCTGTCGCTCGTGATCGACTCCCTGCGCTACTGGGTCACGGAGATGCACGTGGACGGGTTCCGGTTCGACCTCGCGACCGTGCTGGCGCGCGAGGAGGGGGACGTGGACATGGTCTCCCCGTTCTTCGAGCTCGTGGCGAAGGACCCTGTCCTGTCCCGCGTGAAGCTGATCGCCGAGCCGTGGGACATCGGCCCGGGCGGGTACCAGGTGGGCAACTTCCCCGCGCGCTGGACCGCGTGGAACGGGCGCTTCCGCGACTGCGTGCGCGACTTCTGGCGCGGCGAGCCGGGCACGCTCCGCGAGCTCGCCATGCGCATCACCGGCTCCGCCGACCTCTACCAGGACGACGGCCGCAGGCCCAGCGCGTCCATCAACTTCGTCACCGCCCACGACGGCTTCACCCTGCGGGACCTCGTCTCCTACAACGACAAGCACAACGAGGCCAACGGGGAGGACAACCGCGACGGCGAGAGCATGAACCGCTCCTGGAACTGCGGCGCCGAGGGCCCCACGGACGATCCCGGGGTGCTCGAGCTGCGCGCCCGGCAGCAGCGCAACCTGCTCCTGACCCTCGTCCTGGCGCAGGGCGTGCCGATGATCAGCCACGGCGACGAGCTCGGCCGAACCCAGGGCGGCAACAACAACGCCTACTGCCAGGACAACGGGACCACGTGGATCGACTGGGAGCGCGCGGACACGGAGCTGCTCGACTTCACCAAGCGCCTCGTGCGGCTGCGCGCCGACCACCCCGTCTTCCGGCGCCGGCGCTTCTTCGACGGCTGCGCCGTGGACCCGGCCGACGGCGACACCCTCCCGGACATCGTCTGGCTCGACGCCGACGGCACCGCCATGGGGCCCGAGGACTGGGACAAGGACTGGGCCCGGTCCCTCGCGGCCTTCCTCAACGGCAACGCCGTCCCCGGGACCGGGCGGCACGGCTCGGGCGGGGACTCGGACTTCCTGGTGATCCTCAACGCCGCCGCCAACGACGTCGAGTACCGCATCCCGGGCGCGGACTTCCCGTCCAAGTGGTCCACGGTCCTGACCACGTGCGCGCACCACCTGGTGGGGGAGACCACGGCGGCGGGGGAGGACTTCGTCGTGCCGGCACGCAGCGCCGTCGTGCTCGAGGCGGTGGCGCGGCGCTAGGGGCGGCCCCTGCGGGAGGCCGCTATGGGTGGGCTGCGGGGTCGATCGTGTCGACGGCCTCGCGCATGCGGGTGAGGAAGGCCAGGACGGTCTTGGCCTCGTCCTCGCTGAGGGACCGGGCCACCTCGATCATGCGCTCGTGCATGCTCCCCAGGGTCTGGCGGACCTCGTGGTCCGAGCCCGGGGTGGGCCTCAGGATGAGCGCGCGGCGGTCCGTCGGGTGCGGCTCGCGGGTCACGTGGCCGCTGCGGACGAGGCGGTCCACGAGGCTGGTCATCGACGCCGAGGTAATGCCGAGGCGACCCCGCAGGTCCTTCGGGCTGACCGAGACGCCACGGGCCTCTGCCTCCAGCAGGTACCGCAGCGCCAGCAGGTCCGTCTCGCCCATCGACATGGCCTCGCGGGTGCGCCGCCGCATCGCAGACTCTGAGGCCCGGTAGTCGCGCAGGGCGTTGAGCACCGCGACGGGGAGTGATCCGCGCGGCGGGTCCTGCTCGTACCAGTAGCCCCCGGTGTGAGGCGTCTCCATCCGGCTCCCTTCGGATAGCTAGAAGAACTAGCTAATCATATGCGGCCTTCGGCGCGCCGCCGTCCGGAGCGGTTAGACAACCATCGGAGAGTCGGATATAAGTAAGTAGCTCGACACGCTACTAAATAATCTAACTAGCGAGGGATCCTGATGATGCTTGAGTCCGACGCCACCGTCCATGTCCTCGCGACCCCGTTCGGGATCACTGCGGGGAGCGGTGCACCCTTCCACTGCCAGGCTCCGATGCGGCTCGTCTCGGAACCCATGGCGCCCGGATCGGCCCTCGGGAAGGGCCTGCTCGAGTGGCGCTGCGCCTGCGGGCTGCGCATGGACGCAGGGATGATTCCCCTTCCGTTCACCGGTCAAACCGACCTGCTGGCAGCCTCCGCAGCGTGAGCAGAGCGGTCACATAGACTCGCTAAGATGCCCACACGGCCACTCTCGGCCGCACAGCAAGGAGCTGATTCATGGACAAGGACATCTGGCCTGGCACCGCCTACCCTCTCGGCGCCACCTTCGACGGAACGGGCACCAACTTCGCCCTGTTCAGCGAGGGCGCGGAGAAGGTGGAGCTCTGCCTGTTCAGCGCCCGGCGCAAGGAGACGCGCGTCCAGATGACCGAGGTGGACGGGTTCGTGTGGCACTGCTACCTCCCGAACGTCCAGCCCGGCCAGCTCTACGGGTACCGCGTGCACGGACCCTACGACCCGGACAGCGGCGCGAGGTTCAACCCCAGCAAGCTGCTCCTCGACCCGTACGCGAAGGCCGTCATGGGGCAGCCGGACTGGGCCCAGCCGCTCTTCTCGTACAACTTCGGCGACCCGCGCAGCCGCAACGACGAGGACTCGGCCAAGCACCAGATGCTCGCCGTGGTCACCAACCCGTTCTTCGACTGGCAGGGCGATGCGCAGCTGCGCATCCCGTACCACCGGACGGTCATCTACGAGGCCCACGTCAAGGGCCTGACCCAGCTCCACCCCGACGTCCCGGAGGAGCTCCGCGGCACGTACGCCGGCGTGGCCCACCCCTCGGTGGTCAACCACCTCACCAAGCTCGGCGTGACCGCCATCGAGCTCATGCCGGTCCACCAGTTCGTGGACGACAGCACCCTGCAGGACAAGGGGCTGCACAACTACTGGGGCTACAACACCATCGGCTTCTTCGCCCCGCACGCCGGCTACTCCTCCAGCGGCAACACCGGCCAGCAGGTGCAGGAGTTCAAGGCCATGGTCCGCACGCTGCACCGCGCGGGCATCGAGGTGATCCTCGACGTCGTGTACAACCACACGGCCGAGGGCAACCACCTGGGCCCCACGCTGTCCTTCCGGGGCATCGACAACGCCGCGTACTACCGGCTCGTCGAGGACGACCAGCAGTACTACATGGACTACACGGGCACCGGCAACTCCCTCAACGTCCGCCACCCCCACGCGCTGCAGCTCATCATGGACTCGCTGCGGTACTGGGTCACCGAGATGCACGTGGACGGGTTCCGGTTCGACCTCGCCGCCACCCTGGCCCGCGAGTTCTACGACGTGGACCGCCTCTCCAGCTTCTTCGAAATCATCCAGCAGGACCCGGTCATCTCCCAGGTCAAGCTCATCGCCGAGCCGTGGGACGTGGGCCCCGGCGGCTACCAGGTGGGCAACTTCCCGCCGCAGTGGACGGAGTGGAACGGCAAGTACCGCGACACCGTCCGCGACTTCTGGCGCGGCGAGCCGGCCACCCTCGGCGAGTTCGCCTCCCGCCTCACCGGCTCCGCGGACCTCTACCAGCACAACGGCCGCCGCCCGGTCGCCTCGATCAACTTCATCACCGCGCACGACGGCTTCACCCTGCGCGACCTCGTCTCCTACAACGAGAAGCACAACGAGGCCAACGGCGAGGACAACAACGACGGCGAGAGCCACAACCGCTCCTGGAACTGCGGCGCCGAGGGCCCCACGGACGACCCGGCGGTCCTCGAGCTGCGCGCCCGCCAGCAGCGCAACTTCATCGCCACGCTCCTGCTCTCGCAGGGTGTGCCGATGATCGCCCACGGGGACGAGCTGGGCCGCACCCAGGACGGCAACAACAACGTCTACTGCCAGGACAACGAGCTCTCCTGGGTCGACTGGAAGAGCGCGGACGGCCCCCTCGTCGAGTTCACCGCAGCGGTGACCCGCCTGCGCGCCGAGCACCCGACGTTCCGCCGCAGCCGCTTCTTCGACGGCCGCCCGGTGCGCCGCGGTGAGGGCCAGCCCCTGCCGGACATCGAGTGGATCCGCGCCGACGGCGAGCCGATGGTCCCGGAGGACTGGGACATCGCCCTTGGCCGCAGCGTGGGGGTGTTCCTCAACGGCAACGGGATCCGCGGCCAGGACGCGTACGGGCGTCCGATCAACGACGCCCACTTCCTCATGTACTTCAACGCCGACGACACCGACGTGGACTTCCGCCTCCCCGGGGACGAGTACGCTCCCGGCTGGGACGTCCTGCTCGACACGTCGGGGGAGACCGCCGGGGAGACGGAGATCCCCGCCGGCGCACAGCTCACGGTCCCCGCCAAGAGCACCGCGGTGCTGCGGGCCCACGAGCCGGTCGTGGAGGAAGTGGACCACTCCGTGGCCGCGTCCCTCGCAGCCCAGGCCGGATCGTCGTCGCCCAACCAGCCCTCGACGAGCCTCAGCGGCATCTGAGGCGGGGACAAGGAGCGCCATGAAGACCCCCGCCTCGACCTACCGCCTCCAGATCCGCCCCGGCTTCACGCTCACCGATGCCGCGGACCTGGTGCCCTACCTCCACTCCCTCGGCGTGGACTGGCTCTACCTGTCCCCGCTGCTGGAGTCCGTGGGCTCCTCGGAGCACGGCTACGACGTCTCCGGCCCCTACCGGGTGGACCGGGAACGCGGCGGGCGCGAGGGCCTCGCGGCCGCCGCCGCGGCGGCGCACGACGCCGGCCTGGGCGTCCTCGTGGACATCGTGCCGAACCACTTCGGCGTCGCGTCTCCCGAGGAGAACCCGTGGTGGTGGTCGCTCCTGAGGGAGGGGCGCTCCTCGCGTTACGCGGACGCGTTCGACGTCGACTGGGACGCCGGGGGCGGGAAGGTGCTCCTGCCCGTGCTGGGCAGCGCCGAGGACGTGGAGCTGCTCGCGATCGAGGGCAACAGGCTGCGCTACTACGAGCACCTGTACCCGCTCGCGCCGGGCTCGTGGACCGAGGGCGACTCCGCGCAGGAGGTGCACGAGCGCCAGCACTACCGGCTCATCCCGTGGCGCGAGGCGGACACGAAGCTGAACTACCGGCGCTTCTTTGCGGTGAACAGCCTCGCCGGGGTGCGGGTCGAGGTTCCGTGGGTGTTCGAGCAGAGCCACGCCGAGGTGCGGCGCTGGATCGAGGAGGGGCTCGTCGACGGGCTGCGGATCGACCACCCAGACGGGCTCTTCGACCCCGCCGAGTACCTCGTCCGCCTGCGGGAGCTCTCCGGCGGGGCGTATACCCTCGTGGAGAAGATCCTCGAGGACGGCGAGGAGCTGCCCGAGGACTTCGAGTGCGAGGGCACCACCGGCTACGACGCCCTCGGCCTCATCGACCGGGTCTTCGTGGACCCGGCGGGGGAGGCGCCGCTGACCGACCTCGACACCAAGCTCCGCGGCGAGCCCGCCGACTACCCCGCCATGACCCATGGGACCAAGCGGTGGATGGCGGACGGCCTCCTCAACGCCGAGATCCGCCGGCTCGCGCGGCTCGCCGCGGTCCCGGCCGCGGCGGTTGAGCGCAGCGAAGCGGAGTCGAAACCCCTCGGCATCGACACGGCGACGGTGGTTGAGCGCAGCGAAGCGGAGTCGAAACCCCTCGGCATCGACACGGCGGCGGCGGTTGAGCGCAGCGAGGCGGAGTCGAAACCCCAGGGCATCGACACCCTCGCCGACGTCCCGGCGGCGGCGGTTGAGCGCAGCGAAGCGGAGTCGAAACCCCTCGGCATCGACACCCTCGCCGACGCGCTCGCCGAGATCGCCGCCCAGTTCCCCGTCTACCGGACCTACCTGGCCCCCGGGCGCACCGGCGCCGGGGACGGAGGCGAGCACGACGCCGCCGTGCTGGCACGCGCGTGCGAGCAGGCCGCCGTCGTGCGCCCCGACCTCGCTGCGACGGTCGAGGGGCTCGCGCCGCGGCTCGCCGACCCGGGCGAGGAGCTGTGCCGGCGCTTCCAGCAGACCACCGGCATGATCATGGCCAAGGCCGTCGAGGACACCGCGTTCTACCGGTACTCCCGTCTCGGCACGCTCACCGAGGTGGGCGGGGACCCGACCCGGTTCGCCCTCCCGCCAGCGGAGTTCCACGCGGCCGCCGCCGAGCGCGAGCGCCGCCAGCCGCACTCCATGACCACCCTCACGACCCACGACACGAAGCGCAGCGAGGACACCCGCGCCCGCATCACGGTCCTGGCCGAGCTCGCCGACGAGTGGGCCGCGCTGCTGCCGCGGCTCATCGCGGCGACCCCGGACGCCGCCGTCCTGGACGGCCCCCTCGCGAACCTGCTGTGGCAGGCGGTCCTCGGCGCGTGGCCGGCGGACCGAGAACGGCTCCTGCAGTACGCCGAGAAGGCCGCGCGCGAGGCCGGGGTGCACACGCTCTGGACCGACCCGAACCAGGAGTTCGAGGACGGCCTGCGCGCGCTCGTCGACGCCGCGACCGAGCCCGGCGAGGCGCACACGCTCCTCGCGGAGTTCGCGGACCGGATCGCCCTGTTCGGGGCCTCCAACGGGCTCTCCGCCAAGCTCGTCCAGCTCGCCATGCCCGGGGTCCCCGACGTCTACCAGGGCACCGAGTTCTGGGACCGGTCCCTGTGCGACCCGGACAACCGCCGCGAGGTCGACTTCGCCGCCCGCGCCGAGGCCCTCGCCGCGCTCGACGCCGGCGCGCCCGTGATCTCGCCGCTGGCCGAGGAGGCCAAGCTCCTCGTGGTGTCCCGGACCCTGCGGCTGCGCCGCGACCGGCCCGAGCTCTTCTCCGGCTACGCGCCCGTCGAGGCGTCCGGCCCCGCCGCAGCGCACCTGTTGGGCTTCAGGCGGGGGGAGCGCGGCGTCGTCGCCCTCGCCACGCGCCTGCCCGCCGGGCTCGCCGCTGCGGGCGGCTGGGGCACGACGACGGTGCGGCTCGCCCGGGACGCGCGGTGCGCGTTCACCGGCGAGCTCTTCGAGGCCGGCGAGGTGCCGGTCGCAGACATCCTGCGCGCGCTCCCGGTCGCGCTGCTCGTCCCCGAGGAGGCCCACCATGACTGAGCGGAGCGCAGCGGAGTCGACGGTGGTTGAGCGGAGCGCAGCGGAGTCGACGGTGGTTGAGCGGAGCGCAGCGGAGTCGAAACCTCCGCTTGGCAGCGTCTGGGCCCCGGTCCCGGAGGACCTCGAGCTCGTGCTCGGCGACGAGCGGATCGAGCTCGAGCCCGTTCCTACCGGCCCCGCCAAGGAATCCGACCCCACGGGCGGACCCGGCTCCGGCTGGTGGGCGCCGCCGGCCGCGGACCGGGACCGTGTGGCCGCGGCCCTCGCGGCAGGGGAGCGGTACGGCTACATCGTCGACGGGGCCGGACCCTTCCCCGACCCCCGCTCGCGGCGCCAGCCCGAGGGCGTCCACGCCCTCTCCGCGGGCTTCGACCCGGGCGCGCACGAGTGGGCCGACGAGGGCTGGGCCGGCCGCGAGCTCGCCGGCTCGGTCGTGTACGAGCTGCACGTGGGCACCTTCACCCCCGAGGGCACGCTCGACGCCGCGGCAGCCCGGCTGCCGTACCTCGCCGAGCTCGGCGTCGGCTTCGTGGAGCTCCTGCCGGTGAACGGGTTCAACGGCCCCTACAACTGGGGCTACGACGGGGTCCTCTGGTACACGGTCCACGAGGGCTACGGGGGCCCAGCGGCCTACCAGCGGTTCGTCGACGCGGCGCACGCGGCGGGGATCGCCGTCGTGCAGGACGTGGTGTACAACCACCTCGGCCCGAGCGGGAACTACCTGCCCCAGTACGGGCCCTACCTCGTCCCCGGTGCGGCGACCGGGTGGGGCGACGCGGTGAACCTGGACTCGGCCGCCTCCGACGAGGTCCGCGCCTTCATCCTGGGCAACGCCCGGATGTGGCTCGAGGACTACCGGGTGGACGCCCTCAGGCTCGACGCGGTCCACGCGTTCGTGGACCGGCGCGCCCTGACGCTGCTCGAGGAGCTGCAGCTGCTGGCCGAGGACATCGAGGCGGGGACCGGGCGCCGCAAGGTGCTCATCGCCGAGTCCGACATGAACAACCCGCGCCTCCTCGAGTCCCGGCCCGCGGGCTACGGGCTCGGCGCCCAGTGGAGCGACGACTACCACCACGCCCTCCACGTCGCGCTCACGGGCGAGACGTCCGGCTACTACGAGGACTTCGCCGACCTTGAGGCGCTGCCGAAGGTGCTGCGGGGCGGCTTCTACCACGACGGGACCTACTCCAGCTTCCGCGGCAGGGTGCACGGGCGCCCCGTCGACCACTCGCTCGTGGACGCCGCGCAGCTCGTGGTCTGCAGCCAGAACCACGACCAGGTGGGCAACCGCGCCACCGGCGACCGCCCCAGCGCGACCCTGTCCCGCGACGGGCTCGCCGTCGCGGCCGTGCTGACGCTCGCCTCGCCGTTCACGCCCATGCTGTTCATGGGCGAGGAGTACGGGGCCACGACCCCGTGGCAGTTCTTCACCTCCCACCCCGAGCCCGAGCTCGCCGAGGCCACCCGCAAGGGCCGCATCGAGGAATTCGCGCGCATGGGCTGGGACCCGGCGCTCGTGCCCGACCCGCAGGACCCCGCCACGCGGGAGCGGTCCGTCCTGGACTGGTCCGAGGCCGAGACCCCCGACGGGGCCCGCATGCTGGACCTCTACCGGCGGCTCATCGCGGCCCGCGCGGAGCTGCCCGGGCTGTGGCAGGGGCGGCTCGACGAGACCGAGGTGACCTCCGGCGGGGGAGAGGCCGGCGCAGGCGACGTGGACGCCGGGGCACGGTGGGTCGCGTGGCGGCGTCCGGGCGCCATGGTGTGCGTCGGCTTCGGGCCGGGGCCGGTCGAGGTCCCGCTGCCCGCGGGCACGCGGGCCCGGATCGCCGTCGCGACCAGCGAGGACTGCTCCGTCGAGGCGACGCACGACGGCGGCGCGGCCGTCCGCTTGGCCGGCCTCGCCGCCGTCGTGCTCGCCCTCCCTCCTTCCGTCTAGGGGTCACTTCCTGAAGGTCAGCTCCTGAAGGTCACCTCCTGGAGGTCACCTCCTGCGGGTCCGGATCAGGCCGAGACCGACTTCTGACCGCCGGCTGCGCCCTGGTCCCCGTGGCGCTCGCCGAGGTCCTGCGGGGCGGCGTCGCCACTCCGGTGGCCCACCACCTTCATGTCGCCGCCCTGGTCGGTCGCGACGGGGATACGGCGCGGTCGGGCTCGTTCGGAGACGGGGATGGTCACGGCGAGGACGCCGTTGCTGTAGTTCGCGGTGATGTTCTCCGTGTCGATGCCCTGGCCGAGGGTCAGCTGGCGCAAAAAAGTGCCGCCCTCGCGTTCCCGCGCGATCCAGGCCACGCCCTCGCGTCCGCGGACTGTCCGTTCCGCGCGGATCGTGAGGAGCTGGCCGTCGACGTCGATGTCGACGGACCCCGGGTCGATGCCGGGGAGGTCGGCGTGGACGATGTAGTGGTCGCCCTCGCGGAAGAGGTCGATCGGCATGAGCCTCATGCCGCTGCGCTGGCCGAGCAGGGCGGTGGCGAAGCGGTCGAGCTCGCGGATCGGGTCGAAGTCAGCCATGGGAATCACTCCTCAGGTCTGCCCCAACGGGCGTGTTGTCTCTCCTTGTCTTCGGGTGTCGGGCACGCTCCCGACACACACTTAATTAGCACTCTCCGCCGGCGAGTGCCAAGACCTTTCAGGCCGCGTTTTTCCGGTCCGGGCGGCCGACGCGCGGGCACGCGAAGAGGGACCGCACCCGGCGGGTGCGGCCCCTCTCGTCGGGATGGGGGACTAGGCGCGGCGCCGGGTGACGAGGCCCCAGATGAGCAGGACCACGAGGGAACCGATGATCGCGGTGATCCAGGCGCTCAGGCTCCAGAAGGAGTTCATGAGGTCCTGCTTGAAGATCATGCCGCCGATCCAGCCGCCGAGCAGCGCTCCGACGACTCCGAGGAGGAGGGTGGCAAGCCAGCCGCCGCCCTGCTTGCCCGGCAGGATCGCCTTGGCGATAGCGCCGGCGATGAGGCCGAGGATGAGGAAACCGATGAAGCTCATGTCAACTCCTTGTGTGGTGCGATCATGTCCGGTGCTTGCGTGGTGCCCAAGCTTCCTCATTACTAACACCGATGCAGGACGCCGTCACGACCCGGGAGCGCGCCGTCACCACATCTTTACCCGGCTTCGGTTCGGTAACGTAGCGGTCATTGGCGCCGACCGGGAGGGGAAGACCGCGTGGAACGCTGCGCACTCATCGTGAACCCGAGCAAGGCCGGGGCGGAGCCGCTCACGGCGGACTTCCGCCGCCGGTGCGAGGCCGAGGGCTACGAGGCGCTCGTCCTCGAGACGACGGTCGAGGACCCGGGCGGGGGCATGGCCCGGGAGGCGCTCGAGCGCGGGGCGGGGCTCGTCGTCGTGGGCGGCGGGGACGGGACGGTGCGCGCGGCGGCCGGCGAGCTCGCCGGCAGCGGTGTCCCGCTCGCCGTCGTGCCCCTGGGGACCGGCAACCTGCTCTGCCGAAACCTCGGGATCCCCGTGGACGACCGGAGCACGGCGCTCGACGCCGCCTTCGGGACGGCCACCCGGGACGTGGACGTGGCCTGGGCGCGGGTGGACGACGGCGACGAGCTCGCCTTCGCGGTGATGGCCGGGATGGGCCTCGACGCGACCATCATGGCGAACACGAACGACGACCTGAAGGCCAAGGCGGGCTGGTTCGCCTACATCGTCGCGGCGGCGCAGACGATCGTGGGGGACTCGTACCTCATCAAGGTCTACGTTGACGGGAAGCTCAAGCTACAGCGGCGCCAGCGCGGCGTCATGATCGGCAACTGCGGGAGGATCCAAGGCGATGTCGAGGTCTTCCCCGGGGCCACGGTGGACGACGGGATCCTCGACGTCCTCGCCGTCGCGCCGAGCGGAGTGGTCGGCTGGTTCCGGGTGGCCAGCTCGCTCCTGTCCCGCTGGCGGCGCCACACGCCCCCTGACCTCGGGCACTACACCGGCAAGATCATCCACGTCGCCGCGTCCCGTCCCCACGACATCCAGCTCGACGGCGACCACCTGGGCACCGGGAAGACGCTCGCCGTGCGGGTGGACCCCCGGGCGCTCACGATGCGGATTCCGGCCTAGGACGCGCGCCGGCCGCTGCGGCTAGGATCGTGGACTGTGACCTACATCGCAGCGGCTGACCGCTACCCTTCCATGCAGTACCGGCGCGTGGGCCGCAGCGGCCTCAAGCTCCCGGCCATCTCCCTGGGCCTCTGGCACAACTTCGGGGACGACAAGCCCTTCGAGGTGCAGCGGGACATCCTCCGGCGGGCCTTCGACCTCGGCGTGACCCACTTCGACCTCGCCAACAACTACGGGCCGCCCCCGGGAAGCGCTGAGCGGAACTTCGGCCGGCACCTCCGCGAGGACTTCCGGCCGTACCGGGACGAGCTCGTCATCTCGACCAAGGCCGGGTACCTCATGTGGGACGGTCCCTACGGCGAGTGGGGCTCGCGCAAGTACCTCATCTCGAGCCTCGACGCGTCGCTCGCCCGGATGGGCCTGGAGTACGTGGACATCTTCTACAGCCACCGCTTCGACCCGGAGACGCCCCTCGAGGAGACGATGGGCGCCCTCGACTACGCCGTGCGCTCGGGGCGGGCCCTGTACGCCGGCATCTCCTCCTACTCGCCGGAGAAGACCCTCGAGGCTGCGGCGATCCTGAAGGACCTCGGCACGCCCCTGCTCATCCACCAGCCGCGCTACTCGATGCTGGACCGCTGGACCGAGCAGGGGAGCCCCGACCTGTACCAGGCGCTCGAGCAGGCAGGCGCGGGGTCCATCGTGTACAGCCCGCTCGCTCAGGGCCGGCTCACCGACCGCTACTTCGCGGGCATCCCCGAGGGATCCCGCGCCTCGCAGGAGCACTTCCTGACGACGGCCCAGACCGAGGAGAGCCTCGACACCGCCCGGAAGCTCAACGACCTCGCTTCCGAGCGCGGGCAGACGCTCGCGCAGATGGCCATCTCGTGGGTCCTGCGGCCGCGGCCCAACGGCGCGCCGCCGGTCACGTCGGCACTGATCGGCGCATCGTCCGTCCAGCAGCTTGAGGACAGCCTCGGGGCCCTGCGCACCCTCTCGTTCAGCACCGAGGAGCTGGAGCGCATCGACGCGATCCTGGCGGGCTGACCTCCGGAGGTGACTCCCAGACGGAAGGGGGAGGGGCGCACGACGGCGACCACTCGCCGTCGTGCGCCCCTCCCCGTCGCTGTGCCGGGCTGAGCCTGAAGCGGGCTCAGCCGATGCGCTTGCCGAGGTTGACGCCCAACGACGTCTTGAGCCCGGCCGAGGACGCGCTGTCCCCCGTGCCGCGCGACGCAGCCGACTGGCCGTACTTCCGCCCGAACAGGAAGTACGCGATCGGGCCGAGCGTGTTCACGAAGGACCCGAGAACCCACGCGACCTTGGGCCCGTTGACCTGGTCCGCCGGGCGCTTCTTGAGGTCCCGCAGGGCTGCGGCCTGGAGCGCGATCTGGACAACCGCGCCGACCACCACCCCGAAGCGCTGTCCGCCGGAAAGCTCACTCCACTTCTTCTTGCGTGCCATGCCGCCAGTGTAGGCAGGTGACACAGGGGCTGGGGAAGGGCGCCGCGCCGTTAGGATGGCTGTGCTCTGGCGTCGCAGCAGCGCCGCTGGGCCCAGTGAACGCAAGGAGTGACGTGTCAGAGAAGAAGATCCGTGTTGCCATCGTGGGCGTGGGGAACTGCGCCGCCTCCCTCGTGCAGGGCGTGCACTACTACCGGGACGCCGATCCCGCGGGCACCGTCCCCGGCCTCATGCACGTCGAATTCGGCGACTACCACGTGGGCGACCTCGAGTTCGTCGTCGCGTTCGACGTGGACGGCAAGAAGGTCGGCTTCGACCTGGCCGACGCGATCGTCTCGAGCGAGAACAACACGATCAAGATCGCGGACGTTCCCCCCACGGGCGTCACCGTCCAGCGCGGCCACACCCTCGACGGACTGGGCCGCTACTACCGCGAGACCATCGAGGAGTCCGCGGAGGAGCCGGTCGACGTCGTCGCGGCCCTGCGCGAGGCCCGCGTGGACGTCATGGTCTGCTACCTGCCGGTCGGCTCCGAGCAGGCCGCGAAGTTCTACGCGCAGTGCGCCATCGACGCGCACGTCGCGTTCGTCAACGCGCTGCCGGTGTTCATCGCCGGCACGCCGGAGTGGGCCGAGAAGTTCCGCGCGGCCGGGGTGCCGATCGTGGGCGACGACATCAAGAGCCAGATCGGCGCGACCATCACCCACCGCGTCCTCGCGAAGCTCTTCGAGGACCGCGGCGTGACCGTGGACCGCACGTACCAGCTGAACGTCGGCGGCAACATGGACTTCAAGAACATGCTCGAGCGCGACCGCCTCGAGTCGAAGAAGGTCTCCAAGACCCAGGCCGTGACCTCCAACGTCGAGGCCGAGCTCGCTGCCCGCGACGTGCACATCGGCCCCTCGGACTACGTCCAGTGGCTCGACGACCGCAAGTGGGCGTTCGTGCGCCTTGAGGGCCGCAACTTCGGCGACGCGCCCGTCTCGCTCGAGTACAAGCTCGAGGTCTGGGACTCGCCCAACTCCGCCGGCGTCATCATCGACGCGGTCCGTGCGGCCAAAATCGGCCTCGACCGCGGGATCGGCGGGCCGCTCACGTCCCCGAGCGCGTACTTCATGAAGTCCCCGCCCGTGCAGAAGAACGACGACGCGGCCCGCGCCGACGTCGAGGCCTTCATCCGGGGCGAGCTCGAGCGCTAGGCACTTCTGCCCAATCCGCCGGATGGGCAGTCCTGCCGTCGCCGCGCCGCTGACCGCCGGCGTAGACCGGAGGTGTCAGCGGCGCGGCCGATCTGGGGGCGTGCGAGGCGCGGTGCGCGTCGGAGAGTGAGTCTCGCGAGATCCTCATCAGGAGGATTCCATGTCCACCCCAGCCTTCAACGCGCTCCGCGAGAGCGTCCGCGGTACCGTGATCGAGCCCGACGACGAGGGCTACGAGGCCGCCCGGCGGGTCTACAACGGCATGGTCGACAAACATCCCGCCGCGGTGCTGCGCGTCGCCCAGACTGCGGACGTGATCACCGCGGTGCGGTTCGCGCGCGACGCGGGGCTCGACCTCGCGATCCGGGGCGGCGGCCACAGCGCGCCCGGCTTCGGAACGGTCGACGACGGACTCGTCCTGGACTTCTCCGCGCACCGCGGCGTCTGGGTCGACCCGCGTGAGAAGCGCGCCCGGGCAGAGGCCGGCGCGACATGGGGCGACTACAACCACGCCACCCACGCCTTCGGCCTCGCGAGCACCGGCGGCATCCTCAGCACCACCGGGGTCGCCGGGCTCACGCTCGGCGGCGGGATCGGCTACCTGGCCCGCAAGCACGGGCTCGCGTGCGACAACCTCCTCTCCGCGGACGTGGTCCTCGCCGACGGCCGGCTCGTCCGGGCCAGCGCCGAATCCGAGCCGGACCTGTTCTGGGCCCTGCGCGGCGGCGGCGGCAACTTCGGCGTGGTGACCTCGTTCGAGTTCGCGCTGCACGACGTCGACACCGTCCACGTGGGCATCGTCGCGTTCCCGGCGGCGGAGGGCATCGCCGTCGGGGAGTTCTACCGCGACTGGATTGCGTCCCAGCCCGAGGAGTTCGGCGCGTTCTTCGCGTACCACCAGGCCCCGCCCGTCCCGTTCATCCCCGAGGAGTGGCACGGCCGGCAGGTGGCGCTGATCGTGGGAATGTGGACCGGAGACCTCGCCGAGGGGGAGGCGCGGTGGGCCCCTGTGCTCAAGGCGGCGCGAACGGTCGGGTCCCTCGTGGCCCCGATGCCGTACCCGTTCCTCAACGCCGCATTCGACTCCGCGAACCCTCCCGGCCTGCAGGGCTACTGGAAGGCGGACTTCGCCCGCGAGCTCAGCGACGACATCCTGCGCGTGGCGCAGCAGTTCGGATCGACGGTGCCGAGCCTCTCGACCGCCAACCACTTCTACCCGATCGACGGCGCGGTGCAGCGCGTGCCGGCCGGCGCCACCGCGTTCCCGTACCGGGACGTGAACTTCGCGCCCGTCATCGCGGGGGCGTGGGAGGACCCGGCGGACAACGAGGCCAACATCGACTGGGTGCGCCGCTACTGGAGCGCCCTGCACGAGTTCACCGAGCCCGCCGGGTACATCAACTTCCAGGACGCAGACGACCAGGCGCGCATCGAGACGAACTACGGCCCGAGCTTCGCCCGGCTGGCGCAGGTCAAGTCCGTCTACGACCCGGACAACTTCTTCCACGTCAACCAGAACATCAAGCCCGCGCACGCGAGCGAAGGCGCGGAGCCGGCGCCGACGGAGCCGGCACCGGCCTGACAGCCGCCCACGACGGCGCGCGCGTACGCGGCGAGCTGGGCGTCGGTGGGCATGACCCCGAGCGCCGCCATCGCCTCGAGGTGCGCATCCAGCGCGGCGCGGGCCCCGGTTGGGACGTCCGGCCACCCCACGGCCGCCACGACCTGGTTCCCCGCGGCGGTGCGCCCGGGCCGGGGCGCGTCGAGGCGCTGGATCACGGCCTGGAGCGCCTTCATCACCTCGATGCGGTCCGCGCCCTCGTCGATCAGGCCCACGACGGCGCGCACCTGGGCAACGCTGAGGCCGACGGCCCTGCGCAGGGTGCTGATCGTGCCCAGCCGCGTGAGGTGGGCCGGGCCGTAGTCCGCCAGGGTGGCGGTGACGGGTTGGCCGGGGCGCAGGAGTCCCTCCCGCAGGTAGAACTTGATGGTGGCGACGGGCGTCCCCGACCGGTCGCTGAGTTCGCTGAGCTTCACTGTCCCTCCGGCGGCTCCCTCGGTGCCGATGAGTCGATGGAGGAGCCACCCGCATTGGATAGTGACGGCGCATGGTGCTATCCCTATGGCGCCTCTGTGGATAGCAACACTATCTTGGATCTTGCGTCCGCGCGGACGCCGAGGGAGCGTTGATGGGCCGATCTGGGGGGCGCTCCCTCGGCTAGGTGCTTCGCCGGCGCGCGTCAAGAAGCGGCGCGCGTCACACTTGCGTCAGAACAGTCCGACGACCTCGCCGTCGTCGTCGAGGTCCATGCGCATCGCGGCTGGCACCTTCGGCAGGCCGGGCATCGTCATGAGGGTCCCGGTCACCGCCACGATGAACCCCGCGCCCGTGCGCGGCCACAGCTCCCGCACGTGCACCGTGAAGCCCTCGGGGGCACCGAGCAGCGCCGGATTGTCCGAGAACGAGTACTGCGTCTTCGCCATGCACACCGGCAGCCCGTCCCAGCCGTTCTCGTGGATCTGCACCAGGGTCCGCCGCGCCTGCTCCGAGAATTCGACGCCGGCACCGTGGTAGACCTCCCGCACTACCGTCGCGATCTTCTCCTCCACGCTCATCTCGAGCGGGTACAGGGGCTGGCACGTCCCCGGCTCCTCGAGCGCCGCGAGCACCTCGCGCGCGAGGTCGTCGCCGCCGTCGCCCCCGCCACCGCGGCCCCACACGTCCGCCACTGCGACGCGGGCGCTCGCCGCGCCGCACAGGCGCACGACGGCGTCGAGCTCCTCGGGCGTGTCGGTGCCGAACCTGTTGACGGCGACCACCGGCTCGAGCCCGAACTTGCGCACGTTCTCCAGATGCCGGGCGAGGTTGGCGAAGCCGCGCTCGACCGCGGCCGCGTCCGGCACGGCGAGCGCGTCCTTGGGCACACCGCCGTGCATCTTCAGCGCGCGGACGGTGGCCACGAGCACGACGGCGGAGGGCGCCACGTCCGCGTACCGGGCCTTGATGTCCATGAACTTCTCGGCGCCCAGGTCCGCGCCGAACCCCGCCTCGGTGACCACGATGTCGGCGAGGCGCCGCGCCGTCGTCGTGGCCAGGGCCGAGTTGCAGCCGTGCGCGATGTTCGCGAACGGTCCGCCGTGCACGAGCGCGGGCGTGCCGGCGATGGTCTGGACGAGGTTCGGCTTGATCGCGTCCTTCAGGAGCATCGCCATGACGCCGGCAGCGCCGAGGTCCGCGACGGTGAGCGGCCTGCGGTCGTAGGTGTAGCCGAACGTGATGCGGCCCAGGCGCTCCTTGAGGTCCTCGACCGAGGACGCGAGGCAGAACACCGCCATGACCTCCGAGGCCACCGTGATGTCGAAGCCGGCCTCGCGCGGGACGCCCTGGGTGGGGCCGCCGAGGCCGATGACGATGTCGCGGAGGGAGCGGTCGTTCATGTCCATGACCCGCTTGAAGGTCACGCGCCGCGGGTCGATCTGCAGGGCGTTGCCCTGGAAGACGTGGTTGTCGATCAGGGCGCAGAGGGCGTTGTTCGCTGCCGTGATGGCGTGGAAGTCCCCCGTGAAGTGGAGGTTGATGTCCTCCATCGGCAGCACCTGGGACCGGCCGCCCCCGGTCGCGCCGCCCTTCATGCCCAGGATCGGGCCGAGGCTCGGCTCGCGGATCGCGATCATGGTCCTCTTCCCGGCGCGGGACAGGGCGTCGGCGAGCCCGACGGTGAGCGTGGACTTGCCCTCCCCGGCCGGGGTCGGGGAGATCGCCGAGACGAGCACGACGTGGCCGCGCCGGTCCTGCAGGGGCAGGCGCGCGACGTCGATCTTCGCCTTGTACCGCCCGTACAGCTCGAGCGCGTCGGCGGGGATCCCAGCCCGCTCGGCGATCTCCTCGATGGGGCGGAGGGTTGCCGCGCGTGCGATCTCGAGGTCTGTGGGGGCTGCGGTGGACGCGGAGCTCCCGGAATCCCGGGCGCCCGGCGACGATGCCAAGGCGGTCATGGCGTCACCCTACCCCGCGCCCTGCCCGTTCAGCGCGAACCTTCTGGGGGTCACCTTCTGGGGGTCACGTGCTGTGTTGGGGGTGATCTCGGGGTCAGAGGGGGTGACCTCGGCGGCAGAGGGGGTGACCTCGGCGGGTCAGGGGACGACGGCGTGCTCCGCCGCCAGCGCGCGCTCGCGCAGCGCCGCGCGGTAGGCCTGCCGGGTGGCCTCGGCCGTCTGCTCCCAGCCGAACCGCTCGGCATAGATCGACGCCGCGCGCCCCAGGTCGGTGCGCGTCTCCGGGTCGTCGTGGAGCTGCTCGAGCACGGCGGCCCACGCCTCGGGGTCGTGCCCGTCGACGAGGAATCCGGTGCGCCCGTCGCACACCGCGCGCGTGAGGCCGCCGACCCGGGCCGCCACCACGGGGGTCCCGCACGCCTGCGCCTCGAGCGCCACGAGCCCGAACGACTCCGAGAAGCTCGGCATCGCCACGACGTCGGCGGAGCGGAACCAGTCCGCGAGCTCCGCCGCCGGCGCGGGCGGGAGGCGGCGCACGACGCCGTCGAGCCCCTCCTCGCCCACGAGCACGTCGAGGTCCAGCCCGGCCGAGCCGCTCGGCGCCCCCACGATCGACACGCGCAGCGGGATGTCCGGGCGCCGCCTCCGAAGCACCCCCGCCGCGGCCACGAGCACCGGCGGCCCCTTCAGCCGCTGGATCCGACCCGCGAACAGCACATGGAACGTCCCGGGCGCGATCCCTCGCCCGGCGCGGGAGCCCGTGCGGAACGCCGGCCGGAACACGGAGAGGTCCACACCGGGGGAGACCACGTCGATCCGGTCCTCGTCCACCCCGTAGTGCCGCTCGAGCTCGTCCCGCTCGGCCGGCGTGTTCGCCGTCAGCCGGGCCGCGGTGTCGGCGATCCTCTGCTCGCCGCGCTCGCGGTTGCTCGGCTCGGGCGTGTCGCCCGCGGCGAGGTGCAGGTTCTTCACCCGCGCCATGGTGTGCATCGTGTGGACCAGCGGGATGCCCAGCTCGTCCGAGACCCGCAGCCCCGCGATCCCGGACACCCAGTAGTGCGAATGCACGACGCCGGTCCGCTCGCCTCCCGCTGCGAGGCCCGCGCGCATGCGGCGCAGGACCCCGGCCGCGAACTCCTCGGCGAGCGGGGGCATCTGTTCCTTCGCGAGCCGGCGGCGGGGGCCGGCCTCGATGTGGTGGACCAGCGCGCCCTCCTCCAGCGCCACGACGTCCGGCTGGGCCGGATCGGTGGCGCGCGTGTAGATGTCCACGGCCAGGCCCGCTGCAGCGAGGGCGCGGGCCAGGTGCGAGACGTAGACGTTCATGCCGCCGGCGTCCCCGGCGCCCGGCTGCTCGAGCGGAGACGTGTGGAGGGAGATCATCGCCACGCGGTGGAGGTGCTGCACGCTCCCAAGGCTACGTTGCCGCGGAAGCCGGCCCGGCGGCGTCGTGCGTCCCTTGGTGCACGGAAACGGCGTGTTCTGAGCCCCGAGTAGACTGCTGGCGTGACTTCCGAGCCCACCCCAGCCCCCTCCAGCCTGCCCACCGCCCGCCTGCCCGAGCGCGCCGCCGTCGTCGACCTCGACGCGATCCGCCACAACGTCGGCGTCCTGCGGCAGGTGGCCGACCCGGCCCGGGTCATGGCGGTCGTGAAGGCGGACGCCTACGGGCACGGCGCCGTCCAGGTGGCGCGCGCCGCGCTCGCGGCCGGGGCGGCGTGGCTCGGCGTCGCCCACATCTCCGAGGCCCTCGCCCTCCGCGCCGCCGGCATCGACGCGCCCATCCTCGCCTGGCTGCATACGCCCGACTCGAACTTCTCCGCCGCCGTCGCCGCCGGGATCGACCTCGGCTGCTCCGGCTGGGAGCTCGACCGGATCGTCGCGGCGGCCCGCGAGCAGCAGCGCCCCGCGCGGGTGCACCTCAAGATCGACACGGGGCTCGGCCGCAACGGAGCCACCGCCGAGCGCTGGGACTCCCTCGTCGGCGAGGCCGTCGAGTACCAGGACGAGGGGCTCCTGCGCGTCGTCGGCGTGTTCAGCCACCTGGCCGTGGCCGACGAGCCCCACCGTCCCGAGACCGACACCCAGCTCGACGCGTTCCGCGAGGCCGTCGCCGTGGCCGAGGACGCCGGCTGCGACCTCGAGGTCCGCCACATCGCGAACTCCCCGGCCGTGTTCTCCCGCCCGGACGCCCACTTCGACCTGGTCCGCGTGGGGATCTCCGTGTACGGGCTCTCGCCGTTCCCGGACCAGAGCTCCGCGGACCTCGGCCTCCGCCCGGCCATGACCCTCCGCGCGACCCTCTCCCAGGCCAAGCGCGTGCGTGCCGACCAGGGCGTCTCCTACGGCCTGCTCTACCACACGCGGGACGCCGCGACGCTCGCCCTCGTCCCGCTCGGCTACGCCGACGGCGTGCCCCGGACCTCCTCCGGCGGCCCCGTGCAGATCGCGGGGGAGACGCACCGCGTCGCCGGGCGGGTCGCCATGGACCAGGTCGTGGTCGACCTCGGCCCGGACCCCGAACCCGCCTCGCTCGCCGGCGCCGAGGCCGTGCTGTTCGGCACCGGCGACAACGGCGGCCCCACCGCCGACGACTGGGCCAGGGCTGCCGGCACCATCAACTACGAGATCGTCACGCGCATCAGCCCGCGCGTGCCGCGCGTCTACGTCGGGGAGGGCGCGTGAGCGCTGCCGGCGCCCCGGCATGGGAGCTCGCCTTCGCGCCCGCCTCCGCCGAGGAGACGCAGGCGCTCGGCGCGGCGCTCGCCGGCGCGCTCGCACCCGGTGACCTCATCGTCCTCACGGGCGAGCTCGGCGCCGGCAAGACCACGTTCACCCAGGGACTCGGCGAAGGTCTCGGGGTGCGACCCGGCATCATCTCGCCGACGTTCGTGCTCGTGCGGATCCACCCCAACCTGCCCGACGGGCCCCGCCCCGGCGGCCCGGACCTCGTCCATGTCGACGCGTACCGCCTCGAGGGGGAGGGCGAAATCGACGACCTCGACCTCGAGAACTGGGCCGACACCGCCGTCACGGTCGTCGAGTGGGGCCGCGGGCGCGTCGAGCACCTCGTCGACTCATGGCTGGACATCGAGCTGGTCCGGGCGGGGGCGCCGGCGCCCGGGGCCGACCACGCCGCGCCCGTGCTCGACTTCGACACCGAGGACGACGACGAGCCGCGCCTGCTGAGGATCCGCGCCTTCGGCCCGCGGTGGGCCGAGCACCCGCAGGTGCCGTGGCCCGCCGTCGACCGCCCCGCCTCCGCCGAGGTCACCCCTGGTGACGCCGAGGTCACCCCTGGTGGCGCCGAGGTCACCCCGTCCGAGCGGGAGGCAGGCCGATGATCGTCCTCGCCATCGACACCTCAGCCATCGCATCGGCGGCGCTCATCCGCTGCCACGAGTCCTTCAGCGACGCGGCCGTCCTCGCATCGTTCGCCACCGAGGACACCAAGTCCCACGCCGAGGTCCTCGCGCCCGGCATCCGCGCCCTCCTCGACGAGCAGTCCGTGGGCGGGGCGGACATCGCCCGGATCGTCGTCGGCGTCGGGCCCGGCCCCTTCACCGGCCTCCGCTCCGGGATCGCCACCGCCAGAGCCCTCGCCTTCGCCTGGGACACGCCGCTCGAGGGCCTCATGAGCCTCGACGCCCTCGCGTGGGACGCCGTGGCGGAGGGTGCGCCGTCGAGCGAGTTCCTCGTGGCGACCGACGCGCGCCGCAAGGAGCTCTACTGGGCCCGCTACGCCGCGGACGGCACGCTCCTCGACGGCCCTCACGTGACCTCGCCCGGCGAGCTGCCGGCACTTCCCGTCTACGGGGCCGGGGCCGGGATCTAC
The DNA here is from genome assembly GCF_002224485.1 of Sinomonas sp. R1AF57. GTDB lineage: Bacteria > Actinomycetota > Actinomycetes > Actinomycetales > Micrococcaceae > Sinomonas > Sinomonas flava. The sequence continues at coordinate 2,419,322 of NZ_CP022463.1, read as the reverse complement.
CCGGAGCAGCTCGCCTCCGCAGGCGCACGGCCCGTGGCAGCGTTCGACGCCGCGCAGCCGACCGCCGCGTCGCTCGGCCTCGTCGCCGTGGCCCGGCTCGCGGCAGGCAGCCCGCTGGCCGACACGACACCCCTGTACCTCCGCGAGTCCGACGCGCAGGTGCCCGGCCCCCGGAAGCGCGCCCTGTGAGCGGCGCGCGCGAGCTGCCCGCCGGCGTCGTGCTCCGCGAGATGACCGACGCCGACGTGCCAGCCGTCCATGCCCTCGAGACCGCGCTGTTCCCCATCGACGCGTGGCCCAAGCAGATGTTCCGCGACGAGCTCGCCCAGCCCGAGACGCGGCGGTACTACGTGGCGCAGGGGCCGGCGGGAGAGATCGTGGCCTATGCGGGGCTCATGTGCGTCGAGCCCATCGCGGACGTGCAGACGATCGCCGTCGTGCCCGAGTTCGAGGGGCGGGGGATCGGGTCTGCACTCCTGACCGAGCTCATCGCCGAGGCACGACGGCGGGGCGCCGCCGACGTCCTGCTCGAGGTCCGAGCCGACAACCCGCGGGCCCAGGCGCTGTACCGGCGCTTCGGCTTCCGGCAGATCCACGTGCGCCGGCGGTACTACCGCGACGGCGTCGACGCACTCATCATGCAGCTGGCCCTCGCGACGGGCGGGCCGGAAGGGGAACGCGAATGAACCGCGACGAGCCGCTGGTCCTCGGCATCGAGTCCTCGTGCGACGAGACCGGCGTGGGCATTGTGCGGGGGACGCGCCTGCTGGCCAACACCGTCTCCTCCTCGATGGACGAGCACGTGCGCTTCGGCGGCGTGATCCCTGAGATCGCATCCCGCGCGCACCTCGACGCGCTCGTGCCGACGCTGCGCGAGGCGCTAGGGACCGCCGGCGTCACGCTCGACGAGATCGATGCCTTGGCCGTGACGTCGGGACCCGGGCTCGCGGGCGCGCTCATGGTGGGCGTGTGCGGGGCGAAGGCCCTGGCTGTGGCGACCGGCAAGCCGCTCTTCGCCGTCAACCACCTCGTGGCGCACGTGGGTGTGGGCCTGCTGGACGGTGGCGTGTATGGGGGCGAACTGCCGCCGGACCTCGGCGCGCTGCTGGTCTCCGGCGGTCACACCGAGGTGCTGCGGGTGCGGAACATCGCGGGGGACGTGGAGCTGCTCGGCTCGACGATCGACGACGCCGCCGGCGAGGCCTACGACAAGGTGGCCCGACTGCTCGGGCTCGGCTACCCCGGCGGGCCGGCGATCGACAGGATCGCCCGAGAGGGCAACCCCAAGGCCATCCGGTTCCCTCGCGGGCTCACGCAGCCCAAGTACATGGGGACCGCCGAGGACCCCGCGGCGCACCGCTACGACTGGTCCTTCTCCGGCCTGAAGACCGCGGTGGCGCGGTGCGTCGAGCAGTTCGAGGCGGCGGGGGAGCCCGTGCCGGTCGCGGACATCGCGGCGTCCTTCCAGGAGGCGGTCGTGGACGTCATCACCTCCAAGGCCGTCCTCGCGTGCCGCGAGCAGGGCATCGAGAACCTGCTGCTCGGCGGTGGCGTGGCGGCCAACACACGGCTGCGGGAGCTCACGGCCGAGCGGTGCGCGGCAGCGGGGATCTCCCTGGCGGTCCCCGAATTCTCCCTGTGCACCGACAACGGCGCGATGGTGGCTGCCCTCGCGGCGCGGGTCATCATGGACGGCGGCCAGCCGAGCGACCTCGATTTCGCGCCCGAGTCTTCCCTGCCGGTGACCTCCGTGACCGTGTAGGGGGCGGCGCTCAGGGCCCGTGTTCCAAAGTGCACAACTCGTGAGCACCGTGAAGCTTCAGAGGCCTCATAGCCGTCCGAGTTGTGCAGTTTCTGACCTTGACCCCTCCCGAGTTGTCCACACATGGCCAACGGGGCCTGCTCCCGCCTTGGATCACGGGGAGGATGTGGGCGTGGAACATGTCGCTGAATATCTGGCTGCTGTCGGCGGGAGTGCCCGGGCGGGCCAGCTGCTGCAGCATTTCCCTGCACGCAGTGTGGCTGCGGCCGTCGGGACCGGAGACGTCCTCCGGGTAGGGCAAGGGCTCTATGCGCTCGCTTCCGTTGCAGTGGCAGAGCAGTTGGCTCTTAAGGCCAGGGCCGTTCTCTTCGGCAGGTCGGCCGCGCTCGCCCACGGGCTCGGAGTCCTGCATCGACCTGAGCTCGTCGAGGTGGCGGTTCCTCGGGGACGCCGGGCCCGGGCGGTCCCAGGCACAAGGGTCGTCACTCGGCTACTGCCGCCGCGTGACCTGGTCACGAGGGGTGCTGTCCAGGCCACATCCGTTGTCCGTACCGTGCTCGACTGCGCTGCAGGCCTCCCATTCGCCGAAGGACTCGCCATCGCCGATTCCGCCCTTCGTCTGGGCAGAGCCACACCGAGCCAGCTGCGGGATGCAGCACGCGACTGGGTGGGCAGGAACCGGAGGGCTCAGCGGATGGTCCTCGCTGCGATGGACGGACGGGCGGCGAACGCCTTCGAGTCGGGGCTCCGGGCCGCGTGCCTCGAAGCAGGCGTGGTGATGGAACCTCAGGTGAAGATCGGAACGGAAGGCGGCGAGTATCGGGTGGACCTCGCCAAACTGAAGCTGCTCGTCGCCGAAGCAGACAGCTTCGAATGGCACGGCGGACGTGAAACCCTGCACCGGGACTGCACGCGCTACAACGAGCTCGTCCGTGAAGGCTGCACCGTTCTGCGTTTCAGCTGGGAGCACGTGATGTTCGAGCGGGCATGGATCGGCGAGGTCGTATCAGCAGTCGACAGGCGTCTGAAACTGCACAAGTCGGAGTACAAGGCAGGCGAGACCGTGCCTTCTGCGGCCTGACTTGTGCAGTTTCGGACTTCACGCCCGTCGGCGCCACCTCAGCACACCCTCCACCACCGCATAGACGCCAGCGGCGGCAGCGACCCAGAGGGCAGGCTGCGGGTGGGACGTCAGGGCGAGCACGAGGGCTGCCAGCGCGAGCACCAGCACGATCCGCAGGGGCGAGCGGCGGCGGCCACTCCGGCCGCCCCTGCTGGGGGGGTTCACCCCTCGTAGCCCTCGCGCATGAGCCGAGCCTCCTCGAGCACGACCGCCCGCAGGTCACCCCCGTGGTCCGCGGCGACCCGGCGCTGGCGCTGGTACCCGGCGCCGCGCCGGATGATCCCCTCGATGTCGCGCAGCTCGGCCTCGCACCCGAGATCCTGCGCAATGGGGGCCAGCCGGTCCATGGTCTCGGTGAGGTGCTCGGTGACGAGCTTCTCGTTGCCGGCGGCGTCGAGGATGATGATGGCGTCCATCCCGTAGCGGGCGGCGCGCCACTTGTTCTCCTGCACGTGCCAAGGCGGCATCGTGGGGATGGTTCCGCCGGCGTCGAGGGTCCGCGAGGCCTCCTCCACGAGGCATTGGGTCAGCGCTGCGATCGCGCCGACTTCCTCGAGCGTCGAGAGCCCGTCGCAGACCCGCATCTCGATGGTGCCCAGCCGGGGGACGGGACGGATGTCCCAGCGGATCTCGCTGATCGTGTCGATGACCCCGGTGGCGAGCATGTCCTGGACATAGCCCTCGAACCCGGCCCAGTCGGTGAACTGGAAGGGCAGGCCGGCGGTGGGCAGCTGCTGGAACATGAGCGCGCGCTGGGACGCGTAGCCCGTGTCCTCGCCGCCCCAGAAGGGGCTCGAGGCCGAGAGGGCCTGGAAGTGGGGGAAGTAGTTCACAAGCGCGTCGAGCACGGGCATGGCCTTGTCCCGCCGGTCCAGGCCCACATGGACGTGCACCCCGTAGATGACCATCTGGCGGCCCCACCACTGCGTCCGGTCGATGAGCTTGGCGTACCGCTCCTTGTCGGTCACCGGCTGGAGGCGCGGGGGGCTGAAGGGATGGCTTCCGGCGGAGAAGAGCTCGACGCCGATGCGGTCCGTCACCGTCCGCACCGCGGCGATGGACTCGGCGAGGTCCGCTGTGGCGTCGGCGACGGTGTGGTGGACGCCCGTGACGACCTCCACCGTGTTGAGCAGCAGCTCCTGGTGGATGCGGGGGCAGTCGTCGGAGAACAGCTCGGCGTGCTCGTGGCCCAGGCGGTCGAGGACCTGCGGGGCGACCGAGACGAGCTCGCCGCCGTGCTTGTCGACGAGGGCGAGCTCCCATTCCAGCCCGATGGTGGACTGCTCGGACTGCGCGAAGTCGATCTTCAGGTGTCTACCCCCGGGTCATGCCGGCGGTCCGCCGGCGGGCCGTACAAGTCCCCCCAGTCTACGGGTCGGGCGCGCACCGGCCGGCGTCGCTGCGTCACATCACACGGGCCAGGATCTCCTCGGCGCGCGCCGTATCGGAGAGGCAGCTATAGCCGAGGCGGCGCTCGCGCCCCAGCCGGGAGGCGATGAATGCCTCGGCGACGCACGACGGCGCGCCCTCCACGAGCAGGACGGCCTCCAGAGCCAGGGCGAGGGTCTCGGCCAGGGCCCGCGCCCACCGCTGGGCCTCCTCGGGCTCGCGTGCCGCGTCCGCCATGAGTGCGAGGGCGCGTTCGAGGTGGGCGTCGAGCTCCGGGTCTGCCCCGCGCGGCCGTTCGAGCTCCTCGGCGAGGGCTTCGGCGGCTTCGGGCTCACGGGCGAGCGCCCGCAGGACGTCGAGCGCCACGACGTTCCCCGACCCCTCCCAGATGGCCATGACGGGCTGTTCCCGATAGCGCAGCGCGAGCGGGAAATCCTCGGTGTACCCGTTGCCGCCGAGACACTCGAGCGCGTCGGCCGCGTGGCCCGGACCGCGCTTGCACACCCAGTACTTGGCGACCGCGGTGGCGATCCGCGCGAAGGCCCTCTCCCGACCGGCCCCCGCGCCGAGGTCACCCCGTGTGGCGCCGAGGTCACCCCCTGTGATGCCGAGGTCACCCCCTGCGGCGCCGAGGTCACCCCCTGGACGCGGCCACACGGCGTCGTCCGCGGCGGCGAGCCGCATGCCGAGCGCCACCGCGCCCTCGTACTCGAGCGCGAGGTCGGCGAGCACGGCTGCCATGGCCGGCTGGTCGGCGAGGAGCCGCCCGAACGCGCGCCGGTGCCGGGCGTGCCACACCGCCTCCGCGACGGCCTGCCGCATGCCCGCGGCGGTCCCGAGGACGCAGTCCAGACGGGTCTCGTGGACCATCGGGATGATCGCCCGCACGCCCCGGCCCGGCTCGCCGAGCCGCCACCCGAGGGTGTCCTCGAACTCGACCTCCGCTGAGGCGTTCGAGCGGTTCCCCAGCTTGTCCTTGAGCCGCACGAGCCGGAACGGGTTCCTCGACCCGTCCTCGAGCACGCGCGGCACCAGGAAGCACGAGAGCCCGGCGGACTCCTGGGCGAGGACCAGGAACGCGTCGCTCATGGGCGCCGAGCAGAACCACTTGGCGCCCGTGATGCGGGCGGTGCCGTCGCCGGCGTCGGCCGCGCGAGTGGTGTTGGCCCGCACGTCCGAGCCGCCCTGCCGCTCCGTCATCGCCATGCCCATGAGCACCCCGGGCTTCGCCGCGGGCCGGACCAGCCGGGGGTCGTAGACGTCGCCGAGGAGCCCGGGGAGCCACTCGCGCGCGACGGCGGGTTCGCCCACCACCGCGGGCACCGCGGCGTGCGTCATGGAGACGGGGCACGCGTGCCCGGGCTCGGCCTGGGCAAAGAGCATGAACGCCGCCGCCCTCGCCGCGTGGGCGCCAGGGCGCGGATCCGCCCACGACGACGTGTGCGCGCCGTGGGCGACCGCTGCGCCGAGCACGTGGTGGTAGGCCGGGTGGTAGTCCACCTCGTCCGTGCGCTCGCCGTAGCGGTCCAGGGACCGGAGCGTGGGCGGGTGGACGTTGGCGAGGCGCGCATGCTCGGCGAACTCCGCGGAGCCGACCAGCCGGCCGATCCCCGCGAGCTCGGCGGAGGCCCACCCGGCGCCGTGGCGGCGGACCGCGTCCACGAGCGCGGCGTTGGAGGAGAACTCGTCGACGTCCGTGCGCGGCGGCGGCTGGTTGGCGCTCGCGGGAGTGGGCTCCATGGTCCCATTGCACACCCGGGCCCCTGCGGGGACCAGAGACGCGGAATATGAGAACAGTTCTCACTGTTGAGGGGTGCGAGGCCCACGAACCTCACAGACCGACGAAAGGAACCACGATGAAGGTCCGCAACTCCCTCCACGCGCTGAAGAAGATCCCGGGGGCGCAGGTGGTGCGCCGCCGCGGCAGGACGTTCGTGATCAACAAGAAGAACCCCCGCGTCAAGGCGCGCCAGGGCTGACGACACCGGGACCGGCGCGGCACTAGCCTTGTGCCGTGCCGATCCTGAACAAAGACATGACGCTGTGCATCTCGCTCTCGGCCAGGCCGAGCAACAACGGGACGCGCTTCCACAACTACCTCTACGAGGCCTTGGGCCTGAACTGGATCTACAAGGCCTTCGCGCCCACGGACCTCACCCAGGCGATCGCCGGGGTGCGCGGGCTCGGGATCCGCGGGTGCGCCGTGTCGATGCCGTACAAGGAGGACGTGATCGCGCTCGTGGACCGGATGGACGCCTCGGCGGCCGCGATCGACTCCGTGAACACGGTCGTCAACGACTCCGGCGTCCTCACCGCCTACAACACCGACTACACGGCGATCGCCCAGCTGATCGAGCGCAACGCGCTCGTTCCGGAGTGGAGTGTCATGCTGCGCGGGTCGGGCGGCATGGCCAAGGCCACCGCCGCGGCGTTCCGCGACGCCGGATTCCGGAACGTGACGGTCGTGGCGCGCAACGAAGAGGCCGGGCGCGCGCTCGCGGACCTCTACGGCTTCGGGTGGAAGCCCTCGGTCGAGGCGGCGCTCCAGGACGCAGCCCCCGGCGCCGCCGCGGCGGACGTGCTCGTCAACGTCACGCCCATCGGCATGGCGGGCGGCCCCGACGCGGACTCGCTCGCGTTCCCCCAGGACGCCGTGGAGGCCGCGCGGGTGGTGTTCGACGTCGTCGCGCTCCCGCCCGAGACCCCGCTCACCCGCGCGGGCCGCGCCGCGGGGAAGACCGTCATCTCCGGCGCGGAAGTCATGACGATCCAGGCCCTCGAGCAGTTCGTCCTCTACACGGGCATCACGCCGACGCCCGAGCAGGTCGCCGCGGCCGAGGAGTTCATGCGGGCCCAGTGATGTCGGCCCAGCGACGTCGGGCCCAGTGACGTTGCGGGTCCCGTCCCTGCCCTTGAGGGGTCATGTCCTTGCAGGGACATGACCCCTCAACGGGTCGGCAGGGACCCCGCAACGGGTGGGGGAAGCTCAGGCGGGTTCGACGACCGCCGCGACCCGCTCCTCGCCGATGCGCGTCAGGACCAAGGTCGCCTTCTTCGAGGCGCCCTTCTTCTGCCCGACCAGGAGCATCTTCCGCAGCTCCTCGGGCGTCACGGAGGTGCCGCGCTTCTTGATGTCCAGGACGCCGATGCCTTCCTCGCGCACCCAGGCGCGCAGGGCCTTGACGCTGTACGGCCGCACCTCGAGCACGCGGTAGGCGCGCGCGAACGGGGTCGCGACGAGGTCAGGCGCGCAGATGTACGCGATGTGCTCGTCGACGAGGTGGCCGCCGAGCCGTTCGGCCAGCTCCGCGACGAGGCCCGCGCGGATGACTGCGCCGTCGGGCTCGTAGAGGTAGCCCTCGAGCGGCCCGACGTGCGGCTCGGTGCCCTTGTCGAAGTCGGTCTCGGCGACGAGCTCGGACGCGCCTGCCGCGGAGAGCACGAGGGCGGCGCGCCGCACGGTCGGGCGCCGGAGGGCGTTGAAGTACAGGGCCACCTCGGCCACGTCGCCGTCGACCGACACCCACTGCGCCTCACAGCCGTCCGGGATGGACTCGTGCGGCACCCCGGGGCCGAGCTTGACGCCCACGGGCAGGCCGCGCGCGGCGAGGGACTCCACGAAGGACAGCGGCGGCGAGAACTCCTCCGGGTCCCAGATCCGCGTGGTGCCCGACGACGACGTCTCGCGCCGCGCCGGGTCCAGCCACACGCCGTCGAACGCCTCGAGCGGCACGGACTGGGCGTCCGCGTGCACCACGCGCGCCTTGGGGAACGGCATGAGGTTCATGGTCGCGCAGGCGGCGGTCGTCTCGTCGAGCTCGACGGCGGTCACCTCCAGGTCGAGCGAGGCCATCGCGAGCGCGTCGGCGCCCAGCCCGCAGCCGAGGTCCGCGACGTGCGACACGCCGGCGTCGACGAACCGCCGCGCGTGCCGGGCGGCCACCGACAGTCGCGTTGCCTGCTCGAGGCCGGCCCGCGTGAAGAGCATGTGGGCGGAGAACTCGCCGAACTTGGCCTGCGCCTTGGCGCGCAGCCGTGCCTGGGACAGGACGGCCGAGACGAGCTCGGGGGAGTGACCCTCCTTGCGCAGCCGGGAGGACAGCGCGAGCGCCTCGTCCTCCCGGTAGGGGCCGAGGGAATTGAGGAGGGCCCAGCCCTCCGGCGTCAGCAGGGGCGCCAGCTGCTCCGGGGTGTGCTTGTCATGGGGCATCCTTCCAGCCTAAATGGGCGCCGTAGGGAGGTGCTCATTGGATAGGGTTGACGTATGGAGTCCACCCCAGCCGCTGACCCGTCGCCCGCGCGCCCGGATCGGGGGCGCAGCATCATGCGGCTCCGTCCCGCGGCCCGCACCCTCCTGATCGCAGGCATCGCCGTCGCCCTCGTCGCCGGGGTGCTGCTCGCCGTCGTCCTCGGCCTCGACGCCTTCAACGCCGCCGTGTACTCCATGGGCGGGGACAAGAACATCAACGACGCCACCGCGGAGGCGCAGGCCCTGCGGGACCAGTACGCGGGGGTGAAGGCCGCGTCCATCGTGGGGGTCATTGTGGGCCTCGTCCTCCTGATCGGCTCGCTCGTCGTCCTGTACCTCTCGCGCCCGCAGAACGGCGACGACGGCGAGGACCTGAGCTTCGACGAGCTCGCGGGGGAGTAGGGCCGGCGCCGCCAGGCCTGGCCGGGGCCGGCGGTGGCGGAACGCCACGCTGGCACTCGCCTTGACCGAGTGCCAACCAGCTCACTAGAGTCGGCGGTAGCACTCGGCAGCGTCGAGTGCTAACCATGTCAGGCACGCTCCCGGCACCCGCGACGACGGTTGCTTGCCCGGCTCCCCAACCCGTGACCCGTTCATGAAAAGGAGAGATCCGTGTCGGTCTCCATCAAGCCCCTCGAGGATCGCATCGTCGTCAAGCCGCTCGAGGCCGAGCAGACCACGGCTTCCGGTCTTGTCATCCCGGACACCGCCAAGGAGAAGCCGCAGGAGGGCGAGGTCGTCGCTGTCGGCCCCGGCCGCGTTGACGACAACGGCAACCGCGTCCCCGTCGATGTCGCCGTCGGCGACGTCGTCCTCTACTCGAAGTACGGCGGCACCGAGGTCAAGACCGGCGGCGCCGAGTACCTCGTGCTCTCCGCCCGCGACGTCCTGGCGATCGTCGTCAAGTAACGCTCTGCGCTGCGCCCCGGCCGCCCCAGGCGGCCGGGGTGCCGTGTTTGGCCCACTCAGGAATCACAGGAGTACTGCATGGCTAAGCAGCTCGCATTCAACGACGACGCCCGCAAGGCCCTCGAGGCCGGCGTCGACAAGCTCGCCAACACCGTCAAGGTGACGCTCGGCCCGCGCGGCCGCAACGTCGTCCTCGACAAGAAGTGGGGCGCGCCCACCATCACGAACGACGGCGTCACGATCGCCCGCGAGGTCGAGCTCGACGACCCGTACGAGAACCTCGGCGCCCAGCTCGCCAAGGAGGTCGCGACCAAGACCAACGACGTCGCCGGCGACGGCACGACGACGGCGACCGTCCTCGCCCAGGCCCTGGTCAAGGAGGGCCTGCGCAACGTGGCCGCCGGCGCCGCCCCGGGCGAGATCAAGCGCGGCATCGAGGCTGCGGTCGAGGCCGTGGCAGGGCGCCTCGTCGACAACGCCCGCGAGGTCTCGGGCCGCCACGTCGCGAACGTCGCGGCCATCTCGGCCCAGTCGGAGGAGATCGGCGAGCTGCTCGCCGAGGCCTTCGAGAAGGTCGGCCAGGACGGCGTCATCACCATCGAGGAGTCCTCGACCACCCAGACCGAGCTCGTGCTCACCGAGGGCATGCAGTTCGACAAGGGCTACCTCTCGCCGTACTTCGTCACCGACGCGGAGCGCCAGGAGGCCGTCCTCGAGGACGCGCTCATCCTCATCCACCAGGGCAAGATCTCCTCGCTCACCGAGTTCCTCCCGGTCCTCGAGAAGGTCCTCGCCGCCTCGAAGCCGCTGTTCGTCATCGCCGAGGACGTGGAGGGCGAGGCCCTCTCGACCCTCATCGTCAACCGCATCCGCGGCACGGTGAGCGTCGTGGCCGTGAAGGCGCCGGGCTTCGGCGACCGCCGGAAGGCCATGCTCCAGGACATCGCGACCCTCACGGGCGCCCAGGTGGTCTCCCCGGAGGTCGGCCTGAGCCTGGACCAGGTGGGCCTCGAGCAGCTGGGCACCGCCCGCCGGATCACGGTGACCAAGGACAACACGACGATCGTCGACGGCGCCGGCTCGGCGTCCGACGTCGAGGCCCGCGTCGCGCAGCTGCGCGCCGAGCTGGCCCGCACCGACTCCGACTGGGACCGCGAGAAGCTCCAGGAGCGCCTCGCGAAGCTCGCCGGCGGCATCGGCGTCATCAAGGTCGGCGCGGCCACCGAGGTCGAGCTCAAGGAGAAGAAGCACCGCATCGAGGATGCCGTGTCCTCGACCCGCGCGGCCCTCGAGGAGGGCATCGTGGCCGGTGGCGGCTCCGCGCTCGTCCATGCGGTGCGCGCCCTCGACGAGGACGAGTCCGTCACGGCCCTCACGGGCGACGCCGCGGCGGGCGTCAACATCGTGCGCCGCGCGCTCGTCCAGCCGCTGCGCTGGATCGCCCAGAACGCCGGGTTCGACGGCTTCGTCGTCGCCGCCCGCGTCCAGGAGGCGGAGGTCAACCACGGCTTCAACGCCAAGACGGGCGAGTACGAGGACCTCATCGCGGCCGGCGTCATCGACCCGGTCAAGGTGACCCGCTCGGCGCTGCGCAATGCGGCGTCCATCGCGGCCCTCGTCCTGACCACGGAGACCCTCGTGGCCGAGAAGCCGGCCGAAGAGGACGACGAGCACGCCGGCCACAGCCACTGACGCTCGTTCCCGCCGCACGCACGACGGCGCGCGGTGACCACGGCGGCGGGCCTCCTTCCAGCGGAAGGGGGCCCGCCGCCGTCGTGCATGCGGGCCTACCGGCGGCGGCGCCTGCCGGCCGACCAGTGCGTACGGTCCCTCAGCCGCGCCAGCGCCTGCGGGGGCATCTCCGGGGTCAGTGTGCGGTAGACGACGAGGACGACGACGGCGGCGACCACGATCCCGGTCAGATTCAGCGCGAGCTGGAGCGCCGAGCCCAGGGCCTTCTCCGGCTGGCCCAGGACAAGCGCGACGGCGACGTACCCGGCGGCGGGGACGGTGGTGACCGAGATGAACACGCCCACCAGCGCCGAGGACTTGTTCCCGACGAGGGAGACCATGCCCACCGCCCCCGCGATGACGGCGACGATGAATGAGTACGGGCCAGGCTTGTAGATGAACTCGACGGCGGAGTCGGGAGCGGCCACGATCGCCGGGTCGAAGAGCCGGAGCGGGACCGAGACGGCCGCCGCGGCGGCCACCGTCAGCATCGCTGCCGGGAATCCGACCAGGAGCGCGAGCGCGGCCTGCCGCGCGAGCACCCACCGCCGCTCGACCAGGGCCACCGCCACCGCGGCGAGGGGGCCGAACTCGGGCCCGACCACCATCGCCCCGACGATCGCGATCGTGGAGTCGGTCACGATGCCGATCCCCGCGAGGTTCGTCGCGGCGACGAGGAACACGAGGAACTGCCACGTGAGCCGCGAGTCCGAGCCGGTGCGCTGCTTGAGCTCCTCCCAGATCACGGCGTCCGACCCCTCGCCGGGGGCCTCCGCGACCGCCTCGTCGGCGCGGGTGCCGAGGACGGCGTCGGGGGTGAACAGGGCCACGGAGCCGGCGTCGCGGACCCCGAGGGCGTCGAAGCCCTCGAGGAGCTGCTCGACCGACTCCCGGGCGACCTGGAGCTCGATCAGGTCGCCGGGCGGCTCGAGGGACGCCTCCGAGACCACGACGACCTCCGCCACGCCGCGGTGGTCCCGGGCGACGCCGACCACGGCCTCCGTCATCCCCGAGGGGACCTGCACCCGGATCATCATCATGGCCGAGACCCTTCCCGCCAGCGGACAGCCCTCCCAACGGGGAGCAATGACCTTCACAACGTACACACAGCTTCCCCGGAATGAATGGACGCTGGAAGCGGCAGGAGCTGCTCTCCGGCCGCGATAGCATGAACGTTCTGCCCAAAGCTCCGAGGAGGCCCTCGACCGTGATGTCCGCGCGTCCTGAGTCCGTCACCGCCACGTACCAGCCCCGGCACATGGCGGCCCCCGGGGGACCCGCGCACGGTTCTGCCCAAGGGCCCGCGCAGAGGAAGTTCCGCCCCGAGATCCAGGGCCTGCGGGCCGTGGCCCTCGGCCTCGTGGTCGCCTACCACGTGTGGCTCGGCCGGGTCTCGGGCGGCGTCGACGTCTTCCTCCTCATCTCGGCCTTCCTCATGACCGGCCAGTTCGCGGACCGCTACCGCCGCGGCGTCCGGGTCCACCTGGGCCGGCACTGGATCCACACCTTCCGCCGGCTCCTCCCCGCCGCGGCCGTCACGATCGCCGGCACGGTGTTCGCCGCGCTCGTGTTCCTCCCCGGGACGCGCTGGGCGTCGGTCCTCGAGCAGGCGTGGGCGTCGCTCGCCTACGTGGAGAACTTCGTCCTCCAGCGCGACGCCGTGGACTACTACGCCGGCAACCACGCTGCCGCGAGTCCCTTCCAGCACTTCTGGTCCCTGTCCATCCAGGGCCAGGTCTTCCTGCTGTTCCCGCTCCTCTTCGTGGGGATGGCCGCAGTGTGCCGGCGCCTCCGCCTCCACTACGAGCGCGTCCTCTTCTGGCTCTTCGCCGCGGTCTTCCTCGTCTCCCTGGGCTACTCGGTGTACTTCACCGCCGTCTCCCAGTCCGAGGCCTACTTCGACACCCTCGCGCGGTTGTGGGAGTTCGCCCTCGGCGCGCTCCTGGCCCTCGTGTCCCGCCGGATCACCCTCCCGCGGCGCGCGGCCGCCGTCGCCGGCTGGGCGGGCCTCGCGTCGATCGTGGCGTGCGGGCTCGTCCTGCAGGTCGACGGCGCGTTCCCCGGCTTCGCGGCGCTGTGGCCAACGCTCGCCGCGGGCGCGGTCATTCTCGCGGGGGTCGACGGCGGCCCCGCCGGCGTCCACCGGATCCTCACGCTGCGCCCGCTGCAGCGGCTCGGCGACATCTCCTATGGGCTGTACCTGTGGCACTGGCCACTGCTGGTCATGGCCCTGGCGGTGTCGGGCAAGGACCGCATGGGCTGGCTGTCGGGCAGCGCGGTGGTGCTCGCGGCGGCCGTGCTCGGCTACCTCACCACGCGGTTCGTGGACCGCCCCTGGCGCGCCTGGTCGTGGCCCGAGTCGAGCCGCCGGCGGGGACTGGTCGCGGTCGCGGCGTGCGCCGCCGTCGTCGCGCTCCCCGTGGCGAGCGTCCAGGTGTCCCTCCAGGCGGCCAACTACAAGGCGCTCGCGAACGCCTCCCGGGACAACCCGGGTGCGGCCGCGCTCGTGCCAGGCTACGCGGGGCGCCCGGACCCGTCGGCGAGCCTGCTGCCGCTGGCCTCGACGGTGAGCCAGGACTGGGCGCACCTGCCCGAGCCGTGCTCTGCCGACCTCGGCCTGCCGTCCGAGCTCGCGGACGTGTGCACGCAGTCGAGCCCCGCCGATCCGGCGGCGATCACCAAGAACGTGCTGGTGCTGGGGAACTCCCACTCCCAGCAGTGGCTCGCGGCGTTCGAGCCCATCGCGGTACAGCACAGCTGGCGGCTCTACCAGCTGGCCAAGGGCGGCTGCTTCTACGATCCGGAGGCCGTCGTGGAGTGGGACGAGTGCAACGACTACAACAAGGTCGTCGCCGAGCACCTCGCGGCAAACCCGCCTGACGCGGTGGTGCTGGTCGGCACGGTGGCGGCGCCGTCGTCGCCGGAGGAGACGCTCACCCCCGGCCTCGAGCGGCTCGTCGAGGGCTTCCTCGCCCGCGGCATCCAGGTCGTCGCGATGCGGGACAACCCGCGCTTCACGTTCAACATGGCCGACTGCGTCTCCCAGCACGGCGCGGACGCCCTCGCCTGCCGGCCACTCGCCTCGGCGGTGCTCGCCGAGCAGGACCCGCTCGTGCCGTTCGCCCAGATGTTCCAGGAGGGCTTCTTCCCGATCGACATGACCGACTACATCTGCCCCGGCGGCGACTGCCGCGGCGCGATCGGGAACGTCTTCGTGTACCTGGACGACAACCACCTGACGAACACGTACACGGCGTCCATGTCGCCCATGCTCGAGCAGCGGCTGCTCGAAGCCACCGGATGGTGACGGCCGCGACCGGTGTGGGCTTGGTCACCGGGACGCCGGGACGGAATACCTCGGGGCCCGGCGGAAGTTTAGGATAGAAGCTACCCGCAGCAGACCAGACCCGTAAGCACTGGCTGGTCATCAGCGCATCCCGTCTCACCATGCCCACCCGGCACACGGCCAAGGAGCACTCATGACCACGTCCCCCGAGCACGATCCCTTCGGCTTCCTCGGACTGACCTACGACGACGTCCTGCTGCTGCCCGGCCCCACGGACGTCATCCCGTCCGAGGCCGACACCTCCACGCGCCTCACCCGGCGCATCCGCCTCGGCATTCCGATCCTCTCCGCGGCCATGGACACCGTCACCGAGGCCCGCATGGCGATCAGCCTCGCCCGTCAGGGCGGCATCGGCATCCTGCACCGGAACCTCTCCATCCAGGACCAGGCGGACCAGGTGGACCAGGTCAAGCGCAGCGAGTCCGGCATGATCACGAAGCCCGTCACCGTGGGCCCCGAGGCGACGCTCAAGGAGCTCGACGACCTCTGCGCCCACTACCGCGTCTCCGGGCTGCCCGTCGTCGACGAGAACCGCAAGCTGCTGGGCATCATCACCAACCGCGACACGCGGTTCATCCCCGGAGACCAGTTCGCGACCCGCAAGGTGCACGAGGTCATGACGCCGATGCCGCTGATCACGGCCAAGGTCGGCGTGGCCCGCGACGAGGTCATCGGCCTCCTCGGCAAGCACCGCATCGAGAAGCTGCCGCTCGTGGACGAGATGGGCATCCTCCAGGGCCTCATCACCGTGAAGGACTTCGAGAAGGCAGACCAGTACCCGAACGCCACGAAGGACGACTCCGGCCGCCTCCGCGTCGGCGCGGCGGTCGGCTTCTTCGGCGACGGCTACGAGCGCGCCATGGCGCTCGTCGAGGCTGGCGTGGACGTCCTCGTCGTCGACACCGCCAACGGCCACTCGCAGGGCGTGCTGGACATGATCGCGCGCCTCAAGAAGGACCCCGCGGCCGCCCACGTCGACGTGATCGGCGGCCAGGCCGCGACCCGCGAGGGCGCCCAGGCGCTCATCGATGCCGGCGCGGACGCGATCAAGGTCGGCGTCGGCCCGGGTTCGATCTGCACCACGCGCGTCGTCGCCGGCGTCGGCGTCCCGCAGATCACCGCGATCTACGAGTCGTCCAAGGCCGCGATCCCGGCGGGCGTGCCCCTCATCGCCGACGGCGGCCTCCAGCACTCGGGCGACATCGGCAAGGCCATCGTTGCCGGTGCGGACTCCGTGATGCTCGGCTCGCTCCTGGCCGGCACCGCCGAGGCCCCCGGCGACCTCGTGTTCATGAACGGCAAGCAGTTCAAGTCCTACCGCGGCATGGGCTCGCTCGGGGCGATGCAGACCCGCGGCAAGAACACGTCCTACTCGAAGGACCGCTACTTCCAGGCCGACGTCCCCAGCGACGAGAAGCTCATCCCTGAGGGCATCGAGGGCCAGGTGCCCTACCGCGGCCCGCTCTCCGCGGTCGCCCACCAGCTCATCGGCGGCCTGCGCCAGACCATGTTCTACGTGGGCGCCCACACTGTCGACGAGCTCAAGGCCAAGGGCAAGTTCGTGCGCATCACGGCGGCCGGCCTCAAGGAGAGCCACCCCCACGACATCATGATGACCGTCGAGGCCCCCAACTACCGCCGGTAGCCGCACCAGACGCACGACGGCGCCCCCTCCTGGGTGGGAGGGGGCGCCGTCGTGCGTGGGCCTGGTCGGGTGGGGCCGTCAGGGGAGGGTGAGGCCGTTCCAGCCCCAGCCGACCTGGGTGCGGGTGAGCCAGCCGCCGGTGCCGTTGCCGGGGTAGAGGTAGAGGCCTCCGGAGGCGGTGTCGCGGGCGAGGATGTCGTTCTTGCCGTCGCCGTTGAAGTCGCCGATGCCGAGGATGGCGTTCATGACGCCCCAGCCGGAGCCGACCTGGGTGCGGGTGCCGAAGCCTCCGGTGCCGGTGCCGGGGTAGAGCCAGAGGGCGCCGTTGGCGTCGCGGGCGAGGACGTCGCTCTTGCCGTCGCCGTTGAAGTCCCCGG
>NZ_CP022463.1:2186989-2402691 GCF_002224485.1 Sinomonas sp. R1AF57 | reverse complement strand
GTCAGGGGAGGGTGAGGCCGTTCCAGCCCCAGCCGACCTGGGTGCGGGTGAGCCAGCCGCCGGTGCCGTTGCCGGGGTAGAGGTAGAGGCCTCCGGAGGCGGTGTCGCGGGCGAGGATGTCGTTCTTGCCGTCGCCGTTGAAGTCGCCGATGCCGAGGATGGCGTTCATGACGCCCCAGCCGGAGCCGACCTGGGTGCGGGTGCCGAAGCCTCCGGTGCCGGTGCCGGGGTAGAGCCAGAGGGCGCCGTTGGCGTCGCGGGCGAGGACGTCGCTCTTGCCGTCGCCGTTGAAGTCCCCGGTGCTGGTGATGGCGTTCATGGTGTCCCAGCCCCAGCCGACCTGGGTGCGGGTGGCGAGGGTGCCGGTGCCGGTGCCGGGGTAGAGCCAGAGGGCGCCGGTGGTGTCGCGGGCCAGGAGGTCGCTCTTGCCGTCGCCGGTGAAGTCTCCGGGGGCGGTGATGAGGTTGGCGGTGCCCAGGGCGGTGGCGAGCTGGGTGCGTGCCTTCCAGCCGCCGGTGCCGTTGCCGGGGTAGAGCCAGAGGGTGCCGTTGGTGTCGCGGGCGACGAGGTCGCTGATGCCGTCGCCGTCGAGGTCGCGGGTGGCGGTGGTCAGGGACAGGCCGGTCCAGGTTCCGGAGCTGATGCGGGTGAGCCAGCCGCCGGTGCCGTTGCCGGGGTAGACCCAGCCGGTGCCGCCGGACTCGATCGCCACGACGTCGTTCTTGCCGTCCTTGGTGTAGTCCTTCCACGGAACCACCGCGGGCACATTCGGCGCGGGGACCGGCGCATTGATCAGGGCCATGGTCGCCGTCGCGTCGGAGAGCCCAGCACCGCAGCCCAGCGAGCAGCCGGGGAGGGGGCGGGCCCCCTGCTTGAGCGTCGACTCCACCTGCGCAGGGGTGAGCGAGGGATTCGCCGACTTCAGCAGCGCCGCCAGGCCGGCAACGTGCGGGGCGGCCATGGACGTGCCCTGGTAGAACGCGTACGCCGGGTCCGCGGGCACCGTCTTGCCCGTGTTGAGGGTCGAGAGGATGCCCCCTCCCGAGACGCGCACGTCTCCGCCCGGCGCCGTGAGGTCCACCGAGGCGCCGTAGTTGGAGTAGTAGGAGAGACCCCCGCTCGGGTTGCTCGCCGCGACCGTGACGACGTTCGCGCAGTTGGCCGGGCGCACGTTCGCGGCGTCCTGCGCCTCGTTCCCGGCGGCCACGACCACTGTGGTGCCCCGGGCGACCGCGGCGTCGATCGCGTTCTGGTACGTGGCCCCGCACGTCCCGGGGCCGCCGAGGCTCATGTTGACCACGGCGGCGGGGAAGAGGTTCGGGGGGACGCCGGCCACGTCCCCGCCCGCGGCCCACACGATGGCATCGGCGATGTCCGAGAGCATGCCCCCGCATTTGCCCAGCACCCGCAGCGGTTCGACGCGGGCGTCGGGCGCGGTCCCGGCGACTCCCGTGCCGTTGCCCGTCACGGCCGCCACCGTCCCCGCCACATGGGTGCCATGCCACGACGAGTTCGCGGCCGCCGTCCCGCCGCATTCCCCGGCCGCGTACCAGTCGCCCTCGTCCTGCGGGAACGGGTCGCGGCCGTCGCCGTCGCGCGCCGTTGCCGGGTCGGAGACGAAGTCATAGCCGGGCAGGACGTTCGCGTCGAGGTCGGGGTGGGCGGTGATGCCCGTGTCGAGGACGGCCACGACGGCGCCGGTCCCTGTCGAGACGTCCCACGCGCCGGGGATGCGCATCCCGTTCGTCCCGCTGAAGTCCCACTGCTGCGGGTATCCCGGGTCGTTGGGTGTCAGGCTCGCCGTCATGCGGGCGTCAGGCTCGACGTACTCGATCGCGCCCGAGGCCGCCAGATCGTTCATGAAGCCGGTGGCCTCGGCGTCGTCGAGCGTCCTGTCCACGGCGATGAGGGTCGCGCCCGTCGCGAGCGTGCGGACCTCGCGGGGGCTGATCCCCAGCCGCTGGGCCGCGCGGCCCCAGGCCTTGGCCCGCTCGCTCGCGCTGGCGCTCGGGGGGCCGGGCCTGTACTGGGCGATGAACTGCGAGTAGCGCTGCCCCGGGAGGGCGTTCTGGACGCTGGCCGCCGGCGCGGACGACGGCGGGGCCGTGCCTCCCGCGTCCGGCGCGGCCGTCGCGGGGGTGGCCGAGACGGCGCCGGCGGCGGCGAGTGCTGCAGCCGCGACCGCGACCTGGATACGACGTGCGATGTTCCCCATGGCTCTCCTCGTGGTGGTGGCCTCGGAACAGCAGACCACACTACGCACCCTGTCACATTCTGTAAATGGCTCTTCGCCTTCTGTCACCTTGCGCAGCCGCATGCCTCGACGCGGCGAGGAGGCGGCCGGGACCGGGGCAGGGCGAGCCGCTCACGTAAGCTAGGGCCGTGACTTACGAGATCGAGATCGGCCGCGGCAAGCGCGGGCGCCGCGCCTATTCCCTCGACGACATTGCGATCGTCGCGAACCGCCGGACCCGCGACCCCCAGGACGTGTCCGTCTCGTGGCAGATCGATGCGTACCGCTTCGAGATGCCGGTGATCGCCGCTCCGATGGACTCCGTCATGTCGCCGGCCTCGGCCATCACGATGGGCAAGCTCGGCGGCCTCGGCGTGCTCGACCTCGAGGGGCTGTGGACCCGCTACGAGGACCCGCAGCCTGTGCTCGAGGAGATCTCGGGCCTGAGGGGAGAGCCCGCGGGCTCGGCCGTCACGCGCAGGCTCCAGGAGATCTACACCCAGCCCGTGAATCCGGAGCTCATCACGGCGCGCCTGGAAGAGATCCGCGCCTCGGGCGTCACGGTCGCGGGCGCCCTCACGCCGTCGGGCACCGTCCAGCACTACAAGACCGTCCTCGCCGCCGGCGTCGACCTCTTCGTGATCCGCGGCACCACCGTCTCGGCCGAGCACGTCTCCAAGAACCAGGAGCCGCTCAACCTCAAGAAGTTCATCTACGAGCTCGACGTCCCCGTGATCGTCGGCGGCGCCGCCGGCTACACCCCGGCCCTGCACCTCATGCGCACCGGCGCCGCGGGCGTCCTGGTCGGCTTCGGCGGAGGCGCGACGACGACGACCCGCCGCGCGCTCGGCATCCACTCGCCGCTCGCCTCGGCGATCAGCGATGCCGCTGCCGCGCGCCGCGACTACATGGACGAGTCCGGCGGCCGCTACGTGCACGTGATCGCCGACGGCGGGATGGGCACCTCGGGCGACATCGTCAAGGCCATCGCGATGGGGGCGGACGCCGTCATGCTCGGCTCCGCGCTCGCCCGCGCCGAGGAGGCGCCCGGCCGCGGATGGCACTGGGGTGCGGAGGCGCACCACCTCGAGACGCCGCGCGGAGAGCGCGTCAACGTCGGCACGGTCGGGCCCATGGAGGAGGTCCTCTTCGGTCCCGGCCATCACACCGACGGCACGAGCAACCTCATCGGGATGCTCCGCCGCGCCATGGCCACCACGGGGTACTCGGACCTCAAGGAGTTCCAGCGGGTCGACGTCGTCGTCTCGCCGCACTCCGGGAGCTGACGGACCCGACCACGCGAATCAGGGGGCACCGACCATGACAGGACAGCTCAGCCCGGAATACCGCGACGCCTCGCTCGCCCGTCTGCGGGAGAGCGTCGAGCCCGGCAAGGAACTCGATGTCCTGATCGTCGGCGGCGGGATCGTCGGCGCCGGCGCCGCCCTCGACGCCGCGACCCGCGGGCTCGAGGTCGGGATCGTCGAGCAGCGCGACTGGTCCTCGGGGACGTCGTCGCGCTCCTCGAAGCTCATCCACGGCGGCCTGCGCTACCTCGAGATGCTCGACTTCGGGCTCGTGCAGGAAGCGCTCCAGGAGCGCAGCCTGCTGCTGACCCGCATCGCGCCGCACCTGGTCCGCCCGGTGCCGTTCCTCTACCCGCTCACCCACCGCTTCTGGGAGCGCCCCTACGTCGGCATGGGGATGCTCCTCTACGACACGCTCGGCCTCACGGGCGGGCGCTCGAACGGCGTCCCGGTCCACAAGCACCTGTTCAGGCGCGGCACCCTGCGCGCGGCCCCGAGCCTGCGCGACGACGTGATGGTCGGCTCCGTGCGCTACTACGACGCGCAGGTCGACGACGCCCGCATGGTCGTGAACGTCGTGCGCACCGCGGCGCACTACGGCGCCCACGCCGTGAACCGGCTCGCCGTCGTCGACTTCCTCCACGAGGGCGAGCACGTCGTCGGGGCCCGCGTGAAGAACCAGGAGGACGGCACGGAGTTCGACATCCGGGCCAAGCAGGTCATCAACGCCACCGGGGTGTGGACCGACGAGACGCAGGCCCTCGTGACCGACCGCGGCCAGCTCAAGGTCCGGGCGTCCAAGGGCATCCACCTCGTCGTCCCGCGTGACCGCTTCCAGTCCACCGTCGGGCTCATCCTGCGCACCGAGAAGTCGGTGCTGTTCGTCATCCCGTGGGGCCGCCACTGGATCATCGGCACCACGGACACCGACTGGAGGCTCGACAAGGCCCACCCGGCGGCGTCGAGCAAGGACATCGACTACGTCCTCGAGCGGGTCAACAAGGTCCTCAAGCGGCCGCTCACCCGTGAGGATGTCGAGGGCGTGTACGCGGGACTCCGGCCGCTCCTCGCGGGCGAGAACGACTCCACCGCGAAGCTCTCCCGCGAGCACGTCGTCGCCCATCCGGTGCCGGGCCTCGTCGTCGTCGCCGGGGGCAAGTTCACCACCTACCGGGTGATGGCCCGGGACGCCGTGGACGAGGCCACCCGAGCCATGGACGAGCGCGTCCCCGCCAGCTGCACCGACCGCATTCCCCTCCTCGGCGCGGACGGCTTCCGCGCAGTCTGGAACCGCCGCCAGCGGCTCGCCGACCGGGCCGGCGTCCACGTCGCGAGGGTCGAGCACCTCCTCAACCGGTACGGGTCGCTCGCGGGGGAGGTCCTAGACCTCATCAAGGCCCGGCCCGAGCTCGCCGAGCCCCTCCCGGGGGCCGACGACTACCTCGGCGCCGAGGTCGTGTACGCCACCACCCACGAGGGCGCCCGGCACGTCCACGACGTCCTGACCCGACGCACGCGGATCTCCATCGAGGCCTGGGACCGGGGCGTCTCTGCCGTCCCGGTGGTCGCCGACCTCATGGCGCCGCTGCTCGGCTGGAGCCAGGTCCAGAGGGACAACGAGGTGGCCCACTACCTCGCGCGAGTCCGCGCCGAGCGCCTGAGCCAGCAGCAGCCGGACGACGAGTCCGCGGACGCCGCCCGGATGGGGGTCGACGACATCCTCCCGGTAAAGTAGGCCCATGCCCCAAGGACCATTCGACCGCTATGACGCCCAGCTCACCACGCCGGGCCTGGTCATCCTCGAAATGGTCGCGGAGGACCGGGTGGATGCGGCCCGCCAGCTCGCAGCGAGGCTGTACGCCGAAGGGCGGATCGACGACCTCGACGCGTTCCTGGCCGACGTCAGCGCGCGCGAGCACCAGCTCGCCACTGGCCTCCCGGGAGGGATCGGGCTTCCCCATGCCCGGAGCCAGCACGTCACCGTGCCGTCCATCGCGGTCGGGGTGACGAAGTACGGGCACGCCCTCGACTTCGGTGCCCTCGACGGCCCCGCCAACGTGGTCCTCCTCATCGCGACGCCCGCGGCGTCCTTCTCTGCGCACCTGGAGGTCCTCGCCGACCTCGCCCGCTCGCTGTCCAAGGAGGGCTACCGCGAGTCGCTCCGGCGGGCGAACGACGCGGACATCATCTCCGAGCTGATCAACTCCTCGCTCGTCTTCGCCGACCACTAGGGGATCCCCCGGGCCGGGGCCATTTGGGTTTTCTACAGCTTGTCGGAGTACCGTTAATGGGTGCTCCGTACCGCCCTCAAACCCAAGTGGATCGCGGCCCTGGTGGGAGCGCTCCTCGTCTCGTGGGTTTTTGTGGCCCTCAGCCAGTGGCAGTTCTCCCGCTCCGTGTCGGAGGCGCCGCCAGCTGTGTCGACGACCGAGGAGACGCGCCCGCTCACCGGCGTCCTCGACCCCGGGCAGTTCTTCCCCGCCACCGCCGCTGACCAGATGGTCACCGCGACCGGGTCCTTCGATGCCTCCCGTCAGGTCCTCGTCCGCGACCGGCTGCAGGACGGCCGCAAGGGATGGTGGGTCGTCAGCGCGTTCACGGTCGACGGCGCGCCCCAGGTCGGGGGCGAGGGCGGCACCGTCATCCCGGTGGCGCGAGGCTGGATTGCCTCCCCCGAGCAGGCGGGCCCGCCGCCGTCGGGCGCGGTGCGCCTCACCGGGAGGCTCCTGCCCTCGGAGGCTCCCAAACCGGTCCAGGACGCATTCGACGGCGAGGTCGGCGCCCTCTCGGTCGCCCAGCTCATCAACCTGTGGGACGTGCCCAGCTACCCGGGCTTCGTGACCGCCACCGAGACCGTGGCGGCGTCCGACGGGCATCCCCTGCCCGCGCAGGGCAGCCTCGAGCCGCTCTCGGTGGCCGCCCAGCCGGCTGAGCAGCCGGTGAACTGGCTCAACATCTTCTACGCCGTCGAGTGGGTCGTGTTCGCAGGCTTCGCCCTCTTCCTGTGGTGGCGCCTCGTGCGGGATGACTACGAGCGGACCCAGGACGCCCTCGCCGATGCGCGGGCAGACGCAGAGTCGGAGGGAAGCCCCCAGCCGACCGAGACCGGAGGAACACCGTGATCGAACCCAAGCCCGCGACCGGCGGCACCACAGGGCAGCGCCGCTTCGGCGGAACCGTCGCCCAGATCCGCTCGGCCCTGAAGTTCTACCGCGTGCTCGCCTACGCGACGGGCACCATGCTGCTCCTGCTGTGCGCCGAGATGATCGCCCGCTACGGCTTCGGGAAGTTCCTCTATGCCGGCGGCACCGACGCTTTCACCGGCGCGCCCTTCGGCTTCGGATTCGCGGACGCCGAGCCGGCCGGGGTCCTCGGCGGGCTGAACGTGTCCCTCGCGATCCTCATCGTCCACGGCTGGATGTACGTCGTGTACATCATCTCGAACTTCCGCCTCTGGTCGCTCATGCGCTGGCCGTTCGGACGCTTCGTGCTCATGGCGCTCGGCGGCGTCGTGCCGTTCCTGAGCTTCTTCGTCGAGAAGCGCATGCATGCCGAGGCCGAGCGCGAGCTCGAGGCGCACCCGGACGCCGGCCAGCGCTACTGACGATCCGGGGGTGGCGGGGTCCCGCGGGGATGAGACGCAGGCCACCGCGGCCACGGGCGGCCGCGGGTGTTCCGCTACCCTAGATAGGGTGACTACAGCTTCCCAGACCTCGGCGGAATCGCACCCGGTGCAGACCGCCCACAGGCCGGTGCTGGTGGTGGACTACGGGGCCCAGTACGCGCAGCTCATCGCGCGCCGCGTGCGCGAGGCCAACGTGTATTCGGAGATCGTCCCGCACACGCTGACCACCGAGCAGATCCTGGCCAAGAATCCCGCCGCCATCATCCTCTCCGGGGGACCCTCGAGCGTCTACGCCGAGGGCGCCCCGCGCGTCGGCGCCGACCTCTTCGAGGGCGGCGTGCCGGTCTTCGGCATCTGCTACGGGTTCCAGGCCATGGCCAATGCCCTCGGCGGCACCGTGGCGCAGACGGGGCTGCGCGAATACGGCTCGACTGTCGCGACCGCCGTCGGCGACCCGCATTCCCTCCTGGCCGGCATCCCGGCGGTCCAGAACACGTGGATGAGCCACGGAGACTCGGTGCACACCGCGCCTGAGGGCTTCGAGATCCTCGCCACGACTGCGGGGGCGCCCGTCGCTGCGTTCGTGAACCCGGAGAAGTCCCTCGGCGGTGTCCAGTGGCACCCGGAGGTCAAGCACTCCGAGTTCGGACAGAAGGTCCTCGAGAACTTCCTCTTCGAGGTGGCCGGGCTCGAGCCCAACTGGACCACGGGCAACATCGTCGAGGAGCAGGTCGAGCGGATCCGCCAGCAGGTCGGCCACGCGCGCGTCATCTGCGGCCTGTCCGGCGGCGTCGACTCTGCCGTCGCCGCAGCACTCGTCCAGCGCGCTGTCGGCGACCAGCTCACCTGCGTCTTCGTCGACCACGGCCTCCTCCGCGAGGGCGAGGCAGAGCAGGTCGAGCGCGACTTCGTCGCCGCTACGGGCGTCAACCTGTATGTCGCGAACGAGCAGGAGCGCTTCCTGTCCGCTCTTGCGGGCGTCACCGATCCGGAGCAGAAGCGAAAGATCATCGGGCGCGAGTTCATCCGTGCCTTCGAGGAGGCCGAGCGGGCCATCATCGCCGAGGCCAAGGCCTCCGGCGAGCAGATCAAGTTCCTCGTCCAGGGCACGCTCTACCCCGACGTCGTCGAGTCCGGCGGGGGCGAGGGCGCGGCCAACATCAAGAGCCACCACAACGTCGGGGGGCTCCCCGAGGACCTCCGCTTCGAGCTCGTCGAGCCGCTGCGGACGCTCTTCAAGGACGAGGTCCGTGCCGTGGGCCGCCAGCTGGGCCTGCCCGAGGAGATTGTCGGCCGCCAGCCGTTCCCGGGGCCTGGCCTCGGCATCCGCATCGTCGGAGAGGTCACGGCGGAGCGGCTCGAACTCCTCCGCAAGGCCGACGCGATCGGCCGCGCCGAGCTCACGGCCGCCGGCCTCGACAACGAGGTCTGGCAGATGCCCGTGGTCCTCCTCGCCGACGTCCGCAGCGTGGGCGTCCAGGGCGATGGCCGCACCTACGGCCACCCGATCGTGCTGCGCCCCGTCTCGAGCGAGGACGCCATGACCGCCGACTGGTCCCGGCTCCCCTTCGACCTGCTCGCTCGGATCTCGAACCGCATCACCAACGAGGTCGACGGGGTCAACCGGGTCGTTCTGGACGTCACGAGCAAGCCCCCGGGAACCATCGAATGGGAATAGCCCCCTCGGGCCCCGCACGGCCGGCACTCCGCTTCTGGAGCGCCGGCCGTCGCTCTGTGCGCTGGCCTTCCGCCGGTTTCCGGCCACGGCCGCGGCCATGTTTCCGCAACCCACAGCGTTGCACGGCCCGGGAGCGGGTCTTGACAGGCTAACCTCGAAGCTATGCCGAGATGGTCCACAGGCAAGCGAGCCAGCGCCCTCGCTGGCGCGGAGGAGAGCCCACACGTGTCCGAGACGACGAATCCGGAGGCCGACGCCCGCCTCGAGGCGTGGCTGTCCGCGCTGCCCGGCGTCACGGGCCCGGACACGATGCTCTCCTACTACCCGGGCGCCGACGGAAGCATCGACCTGACGCACGCGCACGCCTCCGGGCTCGCGCAGCTCCTGGCCGGCCGCCGGACCCGCCTCTCCACACTGCTGCGGGACCGGCAGGAGTACACCCGTGCCGCCCGCGCGGCCCGGAACCTGCGGGCGAAATCGTACGAGCTCGCCAACGAGCGCGGAGTGGACGCCGGCCACCTCGCTGCAGGCCTCGCGAGCTGGACCTCCGCGGTCGGCGGGCGCCCCCGCCGGGTCAGTGCACCCGTGCTGCTCGCCGCCGTCGCGCTCACCGTGCGGCCAGAGCAGGACGACTTCGAGCTCAAGCTCACCGAGCAGGCTCGCCTCAACCCCGCCCTCGTGCGGCACCTCCGCTCGGTGCACCGGATGGAGGTCGACGTCGCGGCGATCGAGCGCTCGGCCTACAGCACGGCACGCCTCGACCCGCAGCCTGTCATCGAGCGCGTCCGTGCGCTCCTCCACCCCATTGCCGGCGCCCAGGTCGACCCGCGGCTCCTCGTCTCGACGTTCGCCGACCTCGAGGAGTCCCTCGAGGACCCGTCGATCACCTCGGCGCACCCCGTCCTGGCTGCGCTCGCCTCCACGGATGGCTCGCTCCATCCCGCCCCGGAGCCGCTCGATGTGGACCGCTTCCCGGGACTGGACGAGCGGGACCCGGCGGACGAGTTCCTCGTCCTCGACGCCGACGAGGACCAGCAGCTCGTCGTCGACGCGGTCAGGGACGGGCAGTCGCTCGTGGTGGAGGCACCGCCCGGGACGGGACAGACCCAGACGGCAGTGAACGCCCTCGCGGCCCTGGTCGATGCCGGCCGGTCCGTGCTGGTGGTGGCCGAACGGCGCGCGAGCCTCGCCGAGCTGCACCGCGCGTGCGAATCCCTCGGGCTCGGCTCCCTCGTGCTGCAGCTCGGGGCAACGATCACGGCAGGCCAGCTGCGCCAGCAGATCGTCCGCGCGATCGTGCGCAACGAGAAGTCGGAGAAGCCGCGGCTCGAGAACATCCACCGCGTGCTGCGGGAGCGCCGGCACCAGCTGGTCGACCATGTCGCGTCCCTCCACAACGTGCGCGAGCGCTGGGGCTGCTCGCCCTACCAGGCCATGCAGTCCCTCGCGGCCCTCACGTCCCTCCATCCGGCTCCCGCCACGACCGTGCGGCTCAAGCGCAGCGTGCTGGACAGCATCAAGGACCGGGCCGAGCTCAGCGAAAGGCTCCGCAGGGCCGCCGAGCTCGGAAGCTTCAGCCCTGAGGCTGCGGACAGCCCCTGGCACGGCGCCCGGCTGCTGACCCGGCGCGAGACGGACGACGCGCGCGAGCTCGCGAGCCGCCTGGCGGAGGACGTTCCCGCCCTGGGAGAGCGCATGGCCGCCGTGGCGGAGCATGCGTCGATCCGGCTCGAGACGACGGTCGGCGGCTGGGGCGAGCAGCTCGAGCTCCTGGTCGCGGTGCGGGAGAGTCTGGACAAGTTCACCCCGGACATCTTCGACAGGCCGGTCAACGACCTGATCGCCGCGACGGCCCCCTCCGCCTGGCGCAGGGAACGCGGCATCGAGGTGACCGCGATGCAGCGCTCGCGCCTCCGCCGGGTGGCGAAGGAGTACGTCCGCCCGGGCGTCCACCTGGCCGACCTCCACAGCTCGCTCATCCTCGTGCAGGCCCAGCGGGAGCGCTGGGCAGCGTATGCGACGTCGCAGCGGCACCCCTCGGTGCCCTCCGGCCTTGCGGAGCTCCGGGAGGCGTACGTCGCCGCTGCCAAGGGCCTCGACCGCCTCGGCGCCGTGCTGCGCCCCACGGCGGGCGGTGGGCGCCTCCTCGAGGCCCCGGTCGAGCAGCTGAAGGCCCGGCTCGCTGCCCTGGCCGAGGACTCGCCGACCCTCCAGTCGCTCCCGGAGCGGACCCTGCTTGAGGACCAGCTCCGCGAACGCGGACTCGGGGACCTGCTGGCCGACCTGTCCGAACGTGAGGCGCCCGCATCCGTCGTCGCCGCCGAGCTCGAGCTCGCGTGGTGGCAGTCGGTCCTCGAGGCCATGATCAGCGGCGACGACTATCTGGCCATGTCCGACGGCGAGCAGCTCCGCAGGGCCGAGTCCGAGTTCCGGCGCGCCGACCGCGCCCACATCGCCAGCGGGAGCGCCAAGCTCAGGTGGAGGCTTGCCCGCGAGTGGGCAGACGCGATCGAGCGCCACCCGCGGGAGGCCGACGCGCTGAGGTCCCTGCTCAAGGACGGGCGCATCAGCCTGGCCGCCCTCGAGCGCCAGTCGCCCCGGCTCCTGCGGCCGTTGGTCCCGGTCTGGACCTGCAGCCCCTATGCCCTCTCGGCCGCGCTGCCGGCCGACCATCGGTTCGACGCCGTCGTCATCCTCGATGCGGACTCCATGCCGCTCAGGGCGGCCCTCCCGGCCGTGGGCCGGGCCACCCAGGTCGTTGCCTTCGGTGACGCGCAGGTGGCCAATCCCCGTCCGTTCTCCGTGGGCGTCGAGCAGCAGCCCGGCCAGGCGCCGACGGCCCCGGTCGAGAGCGCCCTCGGAGCGCTCAAGCGCGTGCTTCCGCGGGGTGCCCTGCGGACGGTGTACCGCGGCGTCGATGAGGACCTCGGGCTCCAGCTCAGCCACCGCTTCTACAACGGCGCCCTCCGCGCGCTCCCGGACGGGCCGAGCGTGACGGGCCTCGACCGTCCGTTCGTGCTCGAGTACCTTCCCGACGGCACGGGGCTGCCGAGCGGGGAGGACGGCGGTGTCGAGTCCGTGGCGGCGGAGGTGAACAGGGTCGTCGACCTCGTCTTCGAGCACGCGTACCACCGGCCGGGAGTCTCGTTGGGCGTCGTCACGGCGAGCGCCCACCATGCTGCCCGGATCGGGGAGGCAATCCGCCTCCAGATGGCCAACCACCCCGACCTGGGGGACTTCTTCAGTGGGGGAGACGAGCCGTTCCGGGTCGTGCACGTCGACCGCGCCGGGGGGCTCGTCCGGGACCACGTCATCTTCTCGCTCGGGTTCGGCCGGACGCCCCATGGCCGGGCGATGCACCACTTCGGTCCCCTCAGCGAGCCGGGAGGCCGCCGCCGCTTCGCCCTCGCCATGAGCCGTGCGCGGCACAGCATGCACGTGCTGAGCTGCTTCCAGCCCTCCGAACTGGATGTCACTCGCCTCAGCGAGGGCGCAGTGGACTTCTACGAGTTGCTCGACCGTGAGATCGCGGGCACCACGGATCTCGGGACGAGGGCAACCCGCGCCGCAGCGAGCGCTGAGGCGCTCGGTGCCGACCCGCTCGTGACCGACCTCGGTGACCGGCTTGCGTCCCGCGGGGCCCGGGTCTGGCACCACTACGACGGCGCGGTCGACATGGCGGCGGCCATAGACCCGCTCCTGACCATGGGCCGCGACGACCATGAGGCGAGCATCCCCGTCGCCGTGGAGTCCGACGGGACAGAGCGCTACCGGCGCATGAGCGTGCGCGAGCGCACCCGGCAGAGGCCGGAACTGTTCGAGCGGCTCGGCTGGAAGCATATGACGCTGTGGACGATCGAGGTGTTCACGGACCCGAGCAGCTGTGCGGACATGATCGCGGCGGACCTCGGCCTCGAGACCCACGCCGACGAGGGCGGTTCCGCCGGTTTCCTCCTCGGGACGCCCGCCGACATCGCCTCGCGCGTCGACAGCGCCATCGAAGCGCGCACCGGCAGCGACCCCTATGGTGCTCGCGAAGGGGAGTCCACCCCGTCCGAGGCCCACACACGAGGCAGCCACGCCGCCGACGACACCGACCTGGCCGCGCCGCTGCACGTGGACCAGCACGGGGCCCAGGGAGAGGAGGCCAGCGGCATGGACGCTGAAGCCAGCGAGCCGAGGCCGGACGAGCGCGAGGCTCCTGGGGAGCCCGTGGGGGCGGAGGAATCCGACGCCTCCGCCGACGCAGCACCCGAAGCCCCCGAGGCCGACTCCGGAGCGGCGCCCGAGGGCGGCGCGCTGTCCGAGGACGGAGTGGCCGACGAGGCTGAGGCGCCGCTGCGGAGGCCCCGCGGCCAGCGCCGGGTCAGCGTCCCCGGGACAGGCCCGACCTCCGCGGACGAGGACGAGACGCCGGCCGAGTCCGGCCGGCGACGCGCCGACTGGTCTGCGTACCGTGAACGCGACCGCGACAGGTGGCTCAAGGAACAGCGGCCCCCTCACTGGGGGTGAACTCGCGCCGGGCCTGAGGAGGCCTCCGGATGCCGCCGGGGCTGTCACCTCGGGCCGGCCTCGACAAGCACGAAGAAGACCTTCCCGCGCGTCGACGCCCCCGCGATGCGGAGGGCCTGCTCGGGCGAGGCCGCGACGACCAGGAGGCCCTCCGCCTCCCGTTGTCCCAGCCACGCCCCGGCCGCGCTTCCCGGAGCTCCGGCCCCCGTGGACAGTACCGGGACGCGCGCGGCGAGAGTCGTCCCGGCGGCCGCCTGCCCACCGGTGTCAGGGCTGAGCACGAGGTCGACGAGCTGGCCCGGGCTCAGGAGGCCTATGGAGCCGGGATCTGCGATGCGAACGGGCACTGCCGCGGTGCCCGGTGGAGTTCCCGTCAGCAGTCCCGGACCCACGAGCGAGGCGTCGGTGATCGGCTCGCCGCGCCGCACGGGGCCAGCCATCCGCTGCCCCGAAAGCCGCGAAGGGTCCGGCTCGGCGCCCTGAGGCATGGAATCGGCCGGGAGGCGCGACAGCCTGATGTCAGCGGGGGAGAGGGTCGCGCCTGAGGCCACGTCATGCGCTGCGACCGCCACGGGAACCATCGCGGCGGAGGCAGGGGTCAGCTGGTAGACGGCAGCGCCGGCCGCAAGGCACAGGAACGCTGCGGCGAGGGTCCGCCGCCGCCGGTCGATGAACCGTCGCAGCGGACCACGGTCGGCTGCTGCCCACGGCGTGGGTCGTCTCCTGGCCGAGCCGCGGACAGGCGCCTGGCCCCGCGGAGTGTGTGAGTGCGGAGCGCGGCCGCTACGGGCGGAGGCGGATCGGGTCATGCACCGACGCTAGGAGCGCAGCATTGCCCGAGGCGACCGCCCGCCGTCGTATGTGGACGACACGCCGGCCGCGGATCCTGTGGAGGAGAAGGTGTCAGCTGGCGGCCGCGGCCGGTGCCTTGTCCGACGAGCCCGAGGACTTCTCCGAGGAGCCGGAGGAGGCCGGAACGCTGCTGCTGCCGCTGCGGGAGTCCGTGCGGTAGAAGCCGCCGCCCTTGAAGACGACACCCACACTGTTGAACTTCTTGCGGAGCGTGCCGCCACACTCGGGGCAGACGGTCAGCGAGGCGTCGCTGAACGACTGGACAGTCTCGAACGCGTGGTTGCAGTCTTTGCAGGCGTAGGCGTATGTAGGCACTAGAACTCCTTCATGGGCACGGCGGAGGCCATGGACCACCTCTGCGGCGTCATCGCGCTCATTGGCAGTCATAGGCCTCGACTGCCAATTCTAACAGCCGGGGCGCTTGCTCTATTCCGGCTATCCCGGGCCCTGCGGCTCAGGAAGGCTTCGGCCACAGCGCCCGCAGCGCCGAGGGCGTCACCGCAGCGCCGACCCGGCGGTCGAGCGCCTCAACGGGCACTGCCTCGGCCGGGAGCACCTCGTTGTCGAACACCACGGCCGCCGTCGGCGGGCGCAGGCCGAGCCCCTCGAGCCGCGCGAGGAACCGGTCGTAGTACCCGCCGCCCTGCCCGAGCCGTCGGCCTTCGGTATCGAGGGCCGTCGCTGGGAGGAGCACCGCGGCGAGAGGCGAGCGCGCGCCGTCGCCCGTGGCGAGTTCCTCGGTGGTGAGCACAGGCCCGACAGGTTCCTGCACGGGCGCGAACCGGCTCCGGGCGAAGGGAATGCCCGGGGCCCACTGGACCCACGCGAGCTGCCGTTCCGGCAGGCACACGGGAAGGAACACCCGCAGCCCCGCGCTGTGGAGCCGTTCCAGGAGCGGCGCGGTGGGCGGCTCCGCCCCAACACCGAGGTACGCCGTCAGCGTTCCCCCCTCGGGGACATGGGCGAGAGCCCATTCGAGCCCGTGCGCGGCGAGCAATTCGCCAGCGGCGGCACGGCGTTCCGGGTCCGCTGCGCGGCGCTCGGCCCAGATGGCTGAGCGCAGGGCGGACTTCTCCTCTGCGGCCTGCATGCCCCGACTCTAATCGAGAGTCGTCGTATAGAGTGTCAGCGTGTCTACAAGCTCTGCCGTGAAGAAAGCCGTCATCCCCGTGGCCGGCCTCGGCACCCGCTTCCTGCCGGTGACGAAGGCGATGCCGAAGGAGATGCTGCCTGTCGTCGACAAGCCCGCGATCCAGTACGTGGTCGAAGAGGCTGTCGGAGTCGGCATCTCGGACATCCTGATGATCACTGGGCGCAACAAGCGCGCCCTCGAGGACCACTTCGACCGTGTGCCCTCGCTCGAGGCGACACTCGAGGCCAAGGGTGACAGCAAGAAGCTCGCGGCGATCCAGCAGTCGAACAACCTCGGCGACATCCACTACGTCCGCCAGGGCGATCCGAAGGGACTCGGCCACGCGGTGCTGTGCGCCGAACGCCACGTCGGCAAGGAGCCGTTCGCGGTGCTGCTCGGCGACGACCTCATCGACGAGCGCGACGAACTCCTCGCAGAGATGATCCGCGTCCAGCAGGCCACCGGCGGGTCCGTCGTGGCTCTCATGGAGGTCCCCCAGGACCAGGTCTCGGCGTACGGGTGCGCCGACGTCGAGCAGGTCGAGGGCGAGGACTACGTCCGCGTCCACGGCCTCGTCGAGAAGCCCGCGCCGGAGGACGCTCCGAGCAATCTCGCAATCATCGGCCGCTACGTGCTGCACCCCGCCGTCTTCGAGGTGCTCCACCACACGGAGCCCGGGCGCGGCGGGGAGATCCAGCTCACGGATGCACTTCAGACCCTCGCCCGGCGCGAAGGCGAGGGCGGTGGCGTGTACGGCGTGGTGTTCCGCGGGCGGCGGTACGACACCGGTGACAAGCTGTCCTACCTCAAGGCCGTAGTGACCCTGGCGTGCGGTCGGGACGAATTCGGCTCGGAACTTCGCTCGTGGCTCGAGGGATTCGTGGCGGACGGGGCGGACCAGCCCACCGCGACGTCCTGACCGGCCGATGTGGGGTTCGGGCCTGTGGCCCGTGACGCTCCGCAGCGGCGACCTCGCGCTCAGGCCCCTGCGTCAGGCAGACAGGTCGGAGTGGATGGCGCTGCGGGGCCGCAACAAGGAGTGGCTAGCGCCGTGGGAGGCGTCGAATCCGCAGCCTGAGGGGGGCCTGCCGACCTTCCGTGAGATGGTCCGCTCCCTGACCCATCAGGCCCGCGAGGGTTCTGCCCTTCCCTTCGTCATCACACTGGACGAGCCGCGTGCCCGGCGAGCTCCCATCGTCGGCCAGCTGACCGTGTCCTCGATCGTGTGGGGCTCGGCGCTCACCGCCACGCTGGGCTACTGGGTCGACAAGGGGCACGCGGGGCGGGGAATCGCTCCGACCTCCGTGGCGCTCGCCACGGACCACTGCTTCAGTGAGCTCGGACTGCACCGTATGGAGATCAACATCCGGCCCGAGAACGCGGCCAGCCTCCGCGTCGTGGAGAAGCTGGGGTTCCGCTACGAGGGACTCCGTCCGCGGTTCCTCCACATCAACGGTGCCTGGGCCGACCACGAATCCTTCGCGCTGACGGTCGAGGAAGTCCCGCCGGGCGGCCTCCTCGGCCGGTGGCTGGCCTCCCGCGGCTGACCGACGCACGACGGCGCGTGCCCGCCTTCACGCCGGATCGCGGCGGCACGCCCGGGGCACCCCCCATCGCCTGCGGGGGTTCTCGCGACACACCGAAGGTAATCCGGCACCGGCCCCGAGGATACTCCTACGGTTTCAGGTATGGATTTCGCCCTCAGCAGTTCGATGGTGCTCGGCGCGGCCGTGCTCCTGTGGCTGCTGTGGGTTGCCCCCTACCTCCTCAAGAGGCGCAGGCCGCCCCGCGCCGCCGCTGAGGCCGCACTGCTTTCCGAGGCGGCGCCGGGGGACCCTCAGGACGGCGGCCTGGCCGGCGCAGCTTCCTCCTTGGACCTTGACCCCGCTGTCCGGTCGGCAGGGTCGGAGCGGGCCGGTAAGCTCCAGGACCACGATGCCGGGGCTCCCGCCGCCTCCGCCGCGGCGAGCAGGACAGCTCCGCGCCCGTTCCGGATCCGGTGGGGACGGGTCGTCCTCGCCGGCATCGGCCTGGCGATGCTCCTGGCGTCGGTCGTCTGCCTGGGCCTCCTGGTCCTCGGCGTGCCGCTCTGGCTCCCGCTCGTGTTCGCTGCCGGTACGGCGGCCTCAGCCACCGTGCTGCGCTCCCTCGCCGTCCGCGACCAGCGCCGGCGCGTCGATGCCGCGTTCCGTGCCGCCATGAGGGAGCCCGGACCCGCGCCGGCCCAGCGTCAGCGTCCGCCCGCTCCGAGCGAGGTGTTCGACCGGGGGGACAGCCCCGCGCCCGCTCCGAAGGTCCTCACCCGGGAGGAGTTGCGCGCCGTCGCCCTCGAAGTGGCCCGTGCGTCGCAGGCGAGTGCCGATGCGGCGGCCAAGGCCAGCGGTGCCGACTCGGAGGAGACCTGGGTGCCTGTCGGCGTGCCCAAGCCGTCGTACATGGACGCGGCCAAGGCGGAGCGTCCCGAGCCGGAGCCGCTCCCTGCCCGGGAGGATCCGAAGCCCGAGGGCCGTCCTGTCCTGAAGCCCACGCCCGAGGCTCCGGAGCCCGCCTCCGTGCCCGGCGTCCCGGCGCTTGCGCCCCGCCCCACCGGGCAGGCCGGCGCGCTGGGCAATCTCGACGACGTGCTGCGCCGACGCCGCGCCTGATCTCGGTTCATCGGCCCCCATTCTGCCGTCGCCGCCCCTGATCCAATGCCCGGTCCTGCGGGTAGGCTTCGGCACGTGGCTCTTCTACTCGTCGCCGGCGGGACCGGTGCGGCAGGGCGGGCAACCGCACGCGAGGCGCTCGGGCGGGGCTGGCAGGTGAGGTCGCTCAGCAGGACCCTGCCTGCGCCGACGAGGGTGCTCGACGGCGTCGAGTACGTGCGCGCGGACGCCGCCTCGGGCAGCGGCCTGGCGGCGGCACTCGACGGCGTGGAGGTCGTCATCGATACCCTCGAGGCGCGTCGTGGCCGGGCGCTCAGGGGCTACCCCCTCGCTGGGAGGCGCCTCCTCGACGCGGCGAGGGGATCCGGCGTGGACAGGGCGGTCTCAGTTTCGATCATGGCCTGCGACCAGTTCCCCTTGCGGTACTACAGGTCCAAGGTGGCCAAGGAGCAGGTCTACGCTGCGCACGCCTTGCCTACGACGGTCGTTCGGTGCGGGCAGTTCCACGATGTGCTGGGGTCCCTGTTCGAGAGGGGAGAGCGCTTCGGATTCCTTCCCATACTCCCGCAAGCCCGGCTGCAGCCGATCGACCTCTCCGACGTCGCCCGCGCCCTGGTGGATGCGGCGCAGGCCCCGGCCGGCGGGTTCCTCCTGACTGCCGCCTGCGGTCCCGAGGTACGCTCGATGCGCTCGCTCGCCGGGGCCTGGCGGACCGCGACGGGATCCACCGCGAGGGTCGTCGACCTGCCCGTGCCGGGCAGGATCGGCCGCTCCCTGGCCGAGGGCCGCAACCTCATGGCGGACGCCGCCTTCGGGACCGTGACGTTCGAGCAGTGGCTCGCGCGTAGGGCCATTGCCCGCGCCGATCCGCGCGGCTGAGACCCCTCTGGGGAAGGCCTTCCCGATTTGGATTTTGGCCCCCTGCCCAGTAACGTAGTTCCCGCACCGAGGGGTCTTAGCTCAGTTGGTAGAGCGCTTCGTTCGCATCGAAGAGGTCAGGGGTTCAAATCCCCTAGGCTCCACAGCTGCCCGCAGAAGGCGCACAGAAAGGGCCCCAGCCTGTACGGCTGGGGCCCTTTCTGCTGTCCCGATGTCTTCGCCGGGTCCGCTCCCGCGCCGGTGTTCAGCCCAGGAGGCCGAGCTCCCTGACGGCATCGCGCTCGGCCTCGAGCTCGGCCACAGACGCGTCGATCCGCTCCCGGGAGAACGGCGGCACCTCGAGGCCCTGGACGATCTCCCACGCCCCACCGCTGCTGCGCACCGGGAACGAGCTGACGAGGCCTTCGGGAACGCCGTACGACCCGTCCGAAAGGACCCCCGCCGACGTCCACCGGTCCGGCGTCCCGAGGACCCAGTCTCGGACATGGTCGATGGCGGCGCTTGCCGCAGAGGCCGCCGACGATGACCCCCGCACCTCGATCACCTCGGCACCGCGCTTCGCGACCCGCGGGATGAAGTCGCCCTCGATCCACTCCTCGTCGACCAGCGAGGGCACGGGCTGACCGCCGGCGGTGGCGTGGGTGAGGTCCGGGTACTGGCTCGCCGAGTGGTTCCCCCAGACAGTCACCCCCTCGATCTCCTCAGTGCGGCAGCCGAGCTTGACCGCAAGCTGGGCCAGGGCCCGGTTGTGGTCCAGCCTCGTCATCGCGGTGAAACGGTCGCCGGGGACATCGGGCGCATGGGCCGCGGCGATGAGCGCGTTCGTGTTCGCCGGGTTGCCCACGACGAGGACGCGGACGGAGTCCGCCGCATGGTCGTTGATGGCGCGCCCTTGCGGGCCGAAGATGCCGCCGTTGGCTGCGAGGAGGTCTGCCCGTTCCATTCCCGCCGTGCGGGGCCGGGCACCGACCAGGAGCGCCACGTGGGCGCCGTCGAACGCCGCCGCTGCACTGTCCGTGACATCGACGGAATCGAGCAGCGGGAACGCGCAGTCGGCGAGCTCGAGCGCCGTTCCCTCGGCCGCGCGCACGGCGGCCGGGACCTCCAGGAGCTTCAGCCGGATGCGGGTGTCGGGACCGAGCATCGCGCCGCTCGCGATCCGGAACAGCAGCGCGTAGCCGATCTGGCCGGCGGCGCCGGTGACGGTCACCGTCATGGCATGGGATGGTGCGGCTGACTCGGGCATGGTCCTCCTCGCTCGCGGGCAGACGCGGCGCGGTGGGGCGCCGCACCGCCAGCCTAGCCGCCCCGGACCGGCCCCGGGAGGACGCCGACGACGCTCACAGCCACTTCTTCCGCTTGAAGATGAGCCAGAGGACGAAGCCCGCCACCACCATGAGCCCGAGGGCCCACGGGTAGCCGACGGGCCACTCGAGCTCGGGCATGTTCTTGAAGTTCATCCCGTAGATGCCGGCCACGAGGCTCGGGGCGAAGAAGATCGCCGCCCACGAGGAGATCCTCTTGACCTGCTCGTTCTGTTCGGCGGCGGCCTCGTTCTGGCGGTTGGTGGTGAGGGTGCCGTCGAGCACGAGGGCGTTCTGGAGGATCTCGCGGAAGCCGTCGGCGCGGGAGATGAGCTGCTCGACGTGGTCGTGGACGTCCCGGAGCCTGCGCCGCAGCTCGACATCCACCTCGTACTTGTCAAAGCCGCGCTCGAGCCCCTGCACGAGGGGGCGCAGGGGGTGGATCGCCCGTTGGAACTGGAGGACCTCGCGGGCAAGCTCGTAGATGCGCCGCGAGACCGTCGGATCGTTGGCGAAGAGCTGGTCCTCGATCTCGTCGATGTCGTTCTCGAGCCCTGCGACGACGGGCTTGTAGTCGTCGACCACCCGGTCCAGGAGCGCGTAGAGCACGGCCTCGGGCCCGCACCGCAGCAGGTCGGGTTCGGCCTCGAGCCGTTTGCGCACGAGCCCCACGCCCGCCGTCTCGGCGTGGCGGATCGTGACGACGTAGTTGGGGCCGGTGAAGACGTGCAGCTCGCCGAACTCG
Source organism: Sinomonas sp. R1AF57 (assembly GCF_002224485.1). GTDB lineage: Bacteria > Actinomycetota > Actinomycetes > Actinomycetales > Micrococcaceae > Sinomonas > Sinomonas flava. Next base: position 2,381,779 of record NZ_CP022463.1, on the reverse strand, counting down.
ACCGTCTCCGTCTCGTCGACGTACCGCGCCGGCCTCAGGACCGTGAAGAGCATCTCGTCGTAGCGCTCCATCTTGGGGCGCTGGTGCGCGTGGATCGCGTCCTCGACCGCGAGGTCGTGGAGGTTGAACTCGTGGGCGACCTGCGCCATCTCGTCCTGGGACGGCCGGTACAGCCCGATCCACGCCATGCTCCCGCCGATGGCCTCGAGCGTCTCGAAGGTCTGCTCGAGGTTCTCCGGGTGGGCCGCCCGCCGACCGTCGACGTAGACGGCGTTGTCGATGATCGTCACTGGGCCATTATGTCCTCGGGCCTACTCCGGCAGCGGCCCGCGACCCGGGATCTGCTCGAAGACGAGCGTGGTCTCGGTGTGGCCCACCACGGGATCGGTCGTGAGGTTGTCGAGGACCCAGTCACGCAGTTCCTCCGTGCTGCCCACCGCGATGTGAAGGAGGTAGTCCACCGCGCCCGAGGTGTGGAAGGTCGCGAGGACGCCCGGCAGGTGCGGCACGCGGGACGTGAAGGAGTCGATCTGATCCCGGTCGTGGGCCCGGAGCCGCACGGAGATGAGCGCCTGCACGCTGCGGCCCACGGCGGCCAGGTCCACCTTGGCCTCGAAGCCCGTGATGATGCCGCGCTCGGACAGGGCCCGGGTGCGCATCAGCGCGGTCGACGGCGCGATCCCCACCCGCTCGGCGAGCTGCTTGTTCGTGATGCGCGCGTCCTCGACCAGAGCCGCCAGGATCCGCCGGTCCACCTCGTCGAGCAGTTCGCCGCCCGGCGCATGGGCCGCGGCGGTCGGGGGTCGGGACGTGCTCGGAGTCGTCAAGGGGTCTCCTCCTGAAGGGGCGCGACCCCCATGATATGCGAGCGGGGTCACGCCCTGGCGTCCCGGCGGGTCAGCGCTCGGAGTGGTGCACAGCCCAGGACGCGCCCGCCGTCGTGAGGGCGACCGCCGCGACCGAGAGCGCGAGCGCGCCCCAGCCCCACACGTGGAACACGAGGCCGCCCGCCCAGCCCAGCACGCTCGAGCCACCGTAGTAGCCCAGGTTGTACAGCGAGGCCGCCTGCGCCCTGCCCGACGCGGCGATCGCCCCGGTCCACCCCGACGCGATGCCGTGCGCGGCGAAGAAGCCCGCCGTGAAGACCAGGAGCCCGGCCAGGACCACGGGCAGCCAGTCGGCGAGCATGACGACGGCGCCCGCCGCCATCGCGACCGTGCTCGCGACCACCACGGTCCGCCGCCCGAAGCGCAGGCTCAGCCGGGCGGCGTACCCGGAGCTGAACGTGCCGGAGAGGTAGGCGAGGAAGGCGAGGCTCGCAAGGCTCGCGGGGAGCCAGAAGGGCGCGGCCTCAAGGCGGAACCCGAGGTAGTTGTACACGGCCACGAACGACCCCATGAGCAGGAACGCCTGAGTGTAGAGCATGACGAGTCGGCCGCTCCGGAGCTGGGCGCCCAGCCTCCGGGCCACCGCGCCCGCCGCGCCCCGCAGTCCGCCCGGAGCCCGAGGCGCCGGGGAGAAGCCGCGGGACGTCGGAGCGAGGGCGATGAAGGCGACGGCGGCCCCGGCGCCGAGCACCGAGACGGCCAGCACCGCGAGGCGCCAGCCGAGGACATCGGCGAGCGGGCCGGCGACGAGGCGGCCCGCTAGCCCGCCCACGGTCGTGCCGGCGATGTACGTTCCGGCGGCCATCGCGGCGTGACGGCGGCTCACCTCCTCGCTCAGGTACGCGACGGCGATCGCGGGCACCGAGCCGAGGGCGGCGCCCTCGAGGAACCGCAGCGTCAGGAGCGCATCGAAGGTCGGGGCGAGCGGGCCGGCAAGGCCCATCACGGTCGCCGCGAGGATCCCGGCGCGCATGGCCGCGACGCGTCCGATCCGGTCTGCGACGAACGACCACGGGAGCACGGCCACCGCGAGCCCGATGGTGGCGAGGGAGACCGTGAGGGCCGCCCGCGCCGGGTCCACGGAGAGGTCGGCGGAGAGCCGGGGCAGGAGGGCCTGGGTCGAGTACAGCTGCGCGAAGGTCGCGACTCCGGCGCAGGCGAGGGCGGCGATGAGCCGGCGATAGCCAGGGCTTCCCTTGGGGTGGCCGTCCCAGCGGGCTGCTGCCGGTGCTGTGCGGGGCGCTGAACTCATGCACTCCAGCCTAGGAACGGCGGGATGCATGCGTCCAATACACTGATTGCAACAACGTATACCAACCGTGCATGGTTATCGCGTACGGTCCAGCCGGAGGGAAGCTGCCGTGGAGCCCGTTCGCCCGCCCGCGCCCCTCCACGGGGAGCTCGCGCGCCTCCTGCCGCTGCTGCCGGTCCTCGACGCCGTCGGGCAGACGCGCCATGTCACCGCAGCCGCGGAGCTGCTCGGCGTGCCCCAGCCGACGGTGAGCCGGGCGCTCACGCGTGCCGCCGCCGTCGTGGGCGTGGAGCTGGTGCGGAAGGACGGCCGAGGCATCCGGCTGACGCCGGCCGCCGAACAGCTCCTCCCCGCGGTGCGCACCGCGCTCCAGGAGCTGCAGCACGGCCTCGACGCCCTCCACGAACGGCAGCTGCAGGCCCGCGGCGTGGTGCGGCTGAGCTTCCAGATGACATTCGGCGAGTCGGCGGTACCGGTGTTCGTCAGCGGCTTCCGGGCGCGGCATCCGGATGTGCGCTTCGAACTCGTCCAGGGCTCGCGGCAGCACTGCCTCGACGCGCTGGCCGAGGGGCGTGTGGACCTCTCGATCGTCTCGCCCCGGCCGGAGCCGACGCGGGACATCGACAGCGCGACCCTCCACGTGCAGCCCGTCCGGCTCGCCGTCCCCGCGGGACACCGGCTCGCCGAGCGGCGCTCGGTCAGGATGGCCGAGGTCGCCGGGGAGCCGTTCGTGGCGCTCGAACGCGGCTTCGGCATGCGCAGCATCCTCGACCGCCTCGGACGCGAGGCCGGCTTCAAGCCCGACATCGCCTTCTCCGGGCAGGACTCGCGCACCCTCCTCGGGCTTGTGTCCGCGGGGCTCGGCGTGGCCCTCGTGCCGCCGTCGAGCGGCGGGCACGGCGCCGTCTATGGATCGGTGCGCCACGGGAGCGGGCTCGGCTGGGCCGAGCTCGCCCTCGAGGACGAGGGCGCCTACCGCGAGATCGGCCTCGTGTGGCCCCGGGTCGTGGGGGAACCGCCGCAGGTGAGGATGTTCCGCGACCACGTCCTCGGCCTTGACGCCGGGCTGCTCGCCGACGCCTTCGGCCGTTAGCGCGGCGGGGTCAGTGGCCGAAGGACTCCGGGTCCGCGGCCTCGGGCCCCGTGCCGTCTAGCGCGTTGAACGCCGCGATCTCCTCGGCCGTGAGGTCGAACCCGAACACGTCCAGGTTCTGGGCCAGCCGCTCGGGGTGGGAGGACTTGGGGATTGCCACAAGGCCCTGCTGGGTGTGCCAGCGGAGGACCGCTTGGCCCGGCGTCACGCCGTGGGCCTCGGCCGCCGCGACGACCGCAGGCTCGGCGAGCAGCTCCTTGCCCCTGCCGATCGGCGTGTAGGACTCGGTGACCGTACCGTGGCCGATGTTGAACGCGCGCATGGCGTCCTTGACCCAGTACGGGCTGATCTGGAGCTGGTCCACATCGGGCGCCACCCCGGTCGCGTCGATGAGCCGCGCTGAGTGGTCCGGGAAGAAGTTCGAGACGCCGATCGAGCGGACCTTGCCCTCGGCCCGGAGCTTGATCAGGCCCTCCCATGCCGCCAGGTACGTGTCCTGGGCGGGATTCGGCCAGTGGATGAGGAACAGGTCGAGGTACTCGACCCCGAGCCGGCGCACGGCGTTCTCCCAGGCGGTGTGCACGCCGTCGACGCTGTGCCACTCGCGGTTGAACTTGGTCGTGATGAAGACGTCCCCGCGCGCCAGCCCGGAGCGGCGCAGCCCCTCGCCCACGCCGGCCTCATTGCCGTAGTTCTCGGCGGTGTCGATGTGCCGGTATCCGAGGTCGAGCGCCTTCGCGACGACGTCCGCCGCCTGGGCGTCGTCGAGGGGCCAGGTGCCGAGGCCGATCTGCGGGATGGAGTGACCGGAGGCCAGCTGGACGAGCGGGGCAGTAGTCATGTGCCCAGCCTAGGACGGCATCCTGCCTGAGGGGACCCGCGGCGGCCCGAATGTCAGGCGGCGAACCGGGCCACGACGTCCGCGGCGGCCTCCTCGCGTGCCCCGCGCCAGCCCGCACCGGCCCACAGGTTCGTCCGCTCCGGACTGCCGGCGGCGACCGACGCCGCACGCAGGGGCCCGGTGAGGTGGTGGATGACCGGGTATGCCTCGGGGGCGTCCGGGAACCTGCGCATGAAGCCGTTCTCGAGCCCACGCGCCCACTTGCCGGAGAACGCGCGCGTCGGAGCGGTCCGCTCGAACCGCGGGTCCGCCAGCGCGGCGCGGAGCACCGGATTGGTGCCGGCCTCCGGCGTGCGCAGGAAGGCCGTCCCGAGCTGGAGGGCGGAGGCGCCCGCGGCGCGGGCGGCGGCGGCGTCGTCGTGCGTGCCGATGCCGCCGGCGGCGACGAGGGGGAGCACGACGGCGGCGCGCACCGCCGCGACGAGCTCGGGCAGCGTGCCCGCGAACGGCGGCAGGTCCAGGAATGCCCCCGAGTGGCCGCCGGCGTCCGGGTGCTGGACGACGAGTGCGTCGACTCCCAGCTCCGCGGCCACGGTCGCCTCCTCGGGGGACGTCACGGTCTGGAGCACGAACGCCCCGGCCTTCCTCAGGGCGGCGACCGCGTCCGGCCGCGGCGTGCCGAACGTGAACGACACGGCTGCGGGGGTGCGCGCCAGGAGGAGCTCGAGCTTGGCCGGGTACGCGTCGTCGTCCTCCCACCGCGGCTCGGGCACCTCGGCGCCCACGGCCGCCGCCTCCGGGAGCAGCCGCTCGCGGTACGCGAGCACGGCGTCGCGGTCGACCAGCGCGGCGCCCGGAACGAAGAGGTTCACGCCGAAGGGCAGGGACGGGTCCATGGCGTCCAGCTCCGCGGCGAGGGCGGCGGGGGACTTGTAGCCGCCGCCGAGGAAGCCGAGGTCCCCCGCACGCCCGACGGCGGCAGCGAGCTCGGGGCGGCTCGGCCCACCGGCCATGGGCGCCGCCACGACGCCGGATCCGAACAGGTCCTCAGGCAGGATCGCACTCATGGCCACCACCCTAGGCCTCGTGGGCTCGGGGCCGCGCGGGGACGGTGCGGCGGGCACGTCAGTACGCTAGGCGGGTGAGCACCCAGAATGCCCCAGCCGGCCTGATGGTCGGGCTCGACATCGGCGGCACCAAGACCCGCGGCATCGCCGTGGTCGACGGCGAGGTCGTGGCCGATCGCGAGGTCGGCAGCGCCAACGTCCAGAACGTGAGCCGGGAGACGGCGGCGACGAACCTCGCGGAGCTGTTCGCGGCGCTCGACGCCGGCGAGGCCGCCCGTGTCTTCGCCGGCTCCGGAGGCATCGACACCGACGCGGATGCGGAAGCCCTCGCCGCGCTCATCCGCCCCCACGCACCCCGCGCCCACGTCACGGTCGTCCACGACTCGCGCCTCCTGCTCGCCGCCGGCCGGGCCCGCAGCGGGGTCGCGGTCATCGCCGGGACGGGATCGGCAGCGTGGGGCACCAATGCCGACGGCGACGAGGCCCGCGCGGGCGGGTGGGGGTACCTGCTCGGCGACGAGGGGAGCGGCTACTGGCTCGTCCGGGAAGCGGTGCGGTACTCGCTGCACCGGATGAACCTCGGCTTCGCCCCGGACGAGCTCACGCAGGCCCTCCTCGACGGCACGGGGCTGTCCGAGCCGAGCCAGCTCATCGCCCACTTCCACGACCCGGAGACGGGCCGGCGCTACTGGGCGCAGCGTTCGCGGGTCGTCACGGAGGCCGCGGACGCCGGCCACGCCGGCGCAAGGTTCCTCGTGGACCAGGCCGCCCACGACCTCGCCCGCATGGCCGCCCAGGTGGCCCGCCAGCTCGGCATCGACGGTCCCGTGATCCTGGGCAGCGGCCTCGGCATGCACGTGCGCCGGCTCCAGGACGGGTTCCGTGCCGCCCTGGCACAGGAGGGCATCGAGGACGTGCGGATCCTGGACCGCGACCCGATCTTCGGCACCATCGAGCTCGCAGCCCGCTCCCACCCGGCGTGAGCCGCCGCTGATAGGCTCGCACCAGCGCGCTCCGGCAGCGGGGCGCGGTGCATTGACCGGAGCATCACCCGAACGCGTTCCACACAATCGAGGTGCACGTGCCAGAGCCCATGATCGAGTTCCGCGAGGTGTCCAAGCGGTACGGCGACCGGACCGCGGTCGACCGCCTGAACCTGAGCGTGGACCGGGGCGGGATCACCGTGTTCGTGGGACCGTCGGGGTGCGGCAAGACGACCTCGCTGCGCATGGTCAACCGCATGGTGACTCCCACCGAGGGAACAGTCCTCCTGGACGGGCGCGACGTCGGGGACGGGCCGGCGCCGGCGCTCCGGCGCTCGCTCGGGTACGTCATGCAGTCCGCCGGGCTCCTTCCCCACAGGACCGTCGCGGACAACATCGCCACCGTCCCGCGCCTCAACGGGGTATCCCGCCAGGAGTCGCGGGCCCGGGCGCTCGAGCTGCTCGAACTCGTGGGCCTTCCGGCGGACGCCGCCTCCCGCTGGCCCGCCCAGCTCTCCGGCGGCCAGCAGCAGCGCGTCGGCGTCGCGCGGGCGCTCGCCGCGGACCCGCCCGTGCTCCTCATGGACGAGCCGTTCAGCGCCGTCGACCCGCTCGTGCGCCACGACCTCCAGCGCGAGCTCCTCGGCCTCCAGCGCGAGCTCGGGAAGACCATCCTGTTCGTGACCCATGACATCGACGAGGCGGTCATGCTCGGCGACCGGATCGCCGTCTTCGCCCAGGGCGGCCGGCTCGCCCAGTACGCCACGCCCGAGGCGCTCCTGCGCGAGCCGGCCGACGACTTCGTGGCCTCGTTCATCGGCCGTGACCGCGGGTTCAGGCACCTCGGCTTCTTCCCGGACGCCGGCCTCGAGACCGAGCGAGGCGAGTCGGTCACCGCCGCGCGTCTCGAGGCCGCGCGGCCTGCCGAGTGGGCCGTCGTGACGGACGACGGCGGGCACCCGCTCGGGTGGGCCGACCCGGCCCGGCCGGGGGTGCTCGTGACGGGCGGCTCGCTGCACAGGGAAGGGGACAGCCTGCGCACGGCGCTCGACGCCGCGCTGTCCTCGCCCTCCGGGCGCGGCGTGGTGGTCGACGCCGCCGGCAGGCTCGTGGGGACGGTGGCCCCGGAGGCAGTGCTCGCGGCCGCCCGCGCCGCCTCCCCGGCGCTCGCCGGCGAGAGTCCGGGGGAGGCCTGATGGAGTGGGCGTTCGCCAACGCCGACCGGATCCTGTCCTTGGCGGGGCAGCATCTCCTGCTCGCGGTGGTGCCGCTCGTGGCCGGCCTCGTGGTCGCCCTCCCGCTCGCGCGGTTCGTGGCGGCGCGGAGGCGGGGACGCGCCGTCGTGCTCGCCGCGAGCTCGGTGCTGTACACCGTCCCGTCGCTGGCACTTTTCATCATCCTGCCGGTCGTCCTCGGGACCCGGATCCTGGACCCCCTGAACGTGATCGTGGCCCTCACCGTCTACGCCGTGGCCCTCCTGGTGCGCACGGCCCTCGACGCCCTGGACTCCGTGGCCGGCCAGTTCAGCGACGTGGCCGTCGCGCTCGGGCACACCCCCCTCAGCCGGTACCTCCGCGTCGACCTGCCCCTGTCGCTGCCGGTGCTCGTCGCGGGACTGCGTGCCGTGTCGGTGAGCAACGTCTCGCTCGTGTCCGTGGCCGCGCTCGTGGGGATGCCGAATCTCGGCATCCTGTTCACGGAGGGCCTCCAGCGGGACTTCCCCGAGGAGATCGCCGTGGGACTGATCGCCATCCTCGCCCTCGCGCTCGCGCTCGACCTGGTCCTGGTCCTCCTCGGGCGCCTCCTCGCGCCGTGGGACCGGGCAGCGGCGGTGCGCGGATGAGCCTGCTCGAGGCCACGTGGGCGTGGCTCCCGGACCCCTCCCACTGGGCGGGCGACACCGGGATCCCGGCGCGGGTGGGGGAGCATCTCCTCTACACGCTCCTGGCCGTCGGCATCGCCGCTGCCATCGCCCTTCCGGCAGGGGCCTGGGTGGGGCACACGGGCAGGGGACGGGTCGCCGTGGTCGCCGGGGCCGGCGCGCTCCGCGCCATTCCGTCCCTGGGCCTGCTCGTGCTGTTCGTGCTGCTCGCGGGGGCCGGGCTCATGCCGCCCATCTGGGCGCTCGTCGTCCTCGCCGTGCCACCGCTCCTGGCGGGCGCCTCGGCCGGCATCGCCGCCGTCGACCGCGCCGTCGTCGACGCCGCCCGCGCCCAGGGCATGCGGGAGGACCAGATCCTCTTCGGGGTCGAGCTCCCGCTCGCCCTGCCGGTCATCTTCGGCGGCCTGCGCGCCGCCGTCCTCCAGGTCGTCGCGACCGCCACGATCGTCGCCTACATCAACCTGGGCGGCCTCGGCCGGTACATCTTCGACGGGCTCGCCCTCTCCGACTACCCGCGCATGCTCGCCGGATCCGCGCTCGTCTCCGTGCTTGCGGTGGCAGTCGACCTCGCCCTCGGGGCGCTCCATCGCGCCCTGTCAGCCCGGCACCGCCCGGGCGAACCCCTCCCGCGCGGCGCCAGCCCGGCGTCGCGCGCCACGCTCGCAGCAGCCGCGCCTCCCGTGGCCGCCGAAGAGGAAGGAACACGATGATGAAGTCTCCCACCCGCCGCAGCGCCCTCGCGGCGCTCGCGGCGAGCGCCGCGCTGGCGATCACGCTCTCCGCCTGCGGTGCCTCCTCCAACCCGCTGTCGACCCAGTCCGGCGGTGCGAGCGGAGGGTCCGGCAACGCCCTCGTGATCGGGTCGGCCGACTTCACCGAGAGCCAGATCCTCGCCGAGGTCTACGCCGGCGCCCTCAACGCCGCAGGTGTCCAGGCCACGACCAAGCCGAACATCGGCGCCCGCGAGGTCTACTTCAAGGCGGTCCAGGACGGCTCGGTCGACGTCGTGCCGGACTACACGGGCAACCTCCTCCTCTACGTGGACAAGAGCGCCACCCAGATCACCGCGGAGGACATCGCCAAGGCGCTCCCCGGCAAGCTGCCCGAGGGCCTCGCTGTCCTCAACGCCGCCAAGGCCGAGGACAAGGACGCGATGGTCGTCACCCGCGCCACGGCCGCCAAGTACCAGCTCAAGAGCATCGAGGACATGGCCAAGGTCTGCTCGGAGCTCACGCTCGGCGCCCCCGCGACGTTCGCCGAGCGCGCGTACGGCCTGCCGGGACTCAAGGACAAGTACAGCTGCGTGCCGAAGAAGCTCGAGCCGTTCAGCGACGGCGGCGGCCCGCTGACCGTCAGGGCACTCCTGTCCGACCAGGTCCAGGTCGCGGACATCTACACGACCACGCCCGCGATCGCGGACAACGACCTCGTGGTGCTCGACGATCCGAAGAACAACTTCATCGCGCAGCAGGTGGTGCCGCTCGTCAGGAACGCATCGATGTCCGACGCCGCGAAGAACGCACTCAACGCCGTCTCGGAGAAGCTCACGACGCAGGACCTCATGAACCTCAACCGCGCCGTGGGCGGAGCGCAGAAGCAGAGCCCTGCCGACGCCGCGAAGGCATGGCTGAAGGACAAGGGCCTCGCCTCCTGACCCGCCCATCCGCAGGGGCAGCAGGGTGTGAGCAGCGTCGCAGGGCGCGGCTCGCACCCTGTGGCATATTTGGACAATGGCCCAGTTTCTGCAGTCGACCAAGCTCCACAACGTGCTCTACGACATCAGGGGGCCAATTCTGGAGGCTGCCCAGCAGATGGAGGCAGAGGGCCACAGGATCCTCAAGCTGAACATCGGGAACCCGGCGCCGTTCGGCTTCGAGGCCCCGGACGCGATCCTCGTCGACATGATCCGCCACCTGCCGCACGCACAGGGCTACAGCGACTCCCGCGGCATCTTCTCGGCACGCACGGCGGTCTCGCAGTACTACCAGACCCGGGGAATCCAGAACATCCACGTCGACGACATCTACCTCGGCAACGGGGTGTCGGAGCTGATCACGATGTCCCTCATGGCCCTCCTCGAGCAGGGCGACGAGATCCTCGTGCCGACCCCGGACTACCCCCTGTGGACGGCGTCGGTCTCCCTCGCCGGGGGACGCGCTGTCCACTACCTCTGCGACGAGGAGCAGGACTGGGAGCCCGACCTCGAGGACCTCGAAGCGAAGATCAGCCCCCGCACCAAGGGCATCGTCGTGATCAACCCGAACAACCCGACCGGCGCCCTGTACTCGGATGCGACGCTGCGCCGCATCGTCGAGCTCGCCGAGAAGCACGGGCTCATCATCTTCGCGGACGAGATCTACGAGAAGATCCTCTACGACGGCGCAACCCACACGAACCTGGCCGCCTTCACCGGCGAGGACGTGCTGTGCCTGACCTTCTCGGGCCTGTCCAAGGCGTACCGCGTGTGCGGCTACCGGGCGGGGTGGATGGCGATCTCGGGCCCCAAGAAGGACGCCGCGGACTACCTCGAGGGCATCAACCTGCTCGCGAACATGCGCCTGTGCGCGAACGTTCCCGCGCAGCACGCCATCCAGACCGCGCTCGGCGGCTACCAGAGCATCAACGACCTCATCCTCCCCGGAGGCCGCCTGCTCGAGCAGCGCAACAAGGCGTACGAGATGCTCAATGCCATTCCCGGCGTCTCCACGAAGCAGGCCAAAGGCGCCCTGTACCTGTTCCCGCGGCTCGACCCGGAGGTGTATCCGATCCGGGACGACGAGAAGTTCGTCCTCGACCTCCTGCGCGAGCAGAAGATCCTCGTCTCCCACGGCCGCGCGTTCAACTGGACCGCGCCGGACCACTTCCGCATGGTGACCCTCCCCGCCGTGGCGGACATCGAAGAGGCCATCACCCGTATGGCAGACTTCCTCGGCAGGTACAAGGGCAACTGAGGAAGGCCGCTCGGTGCGGGGAAGGAAGGCGTGATGGGATCCAAGGGCTTCGCCAAGGATGTCGGCGACCTGCTCCGTGTCGGCAGGAACTTCCATCTGGGCGACGTCGACCCGGCCGCCACCCCCGGCTTCTCGGGCGACAAGGCCGAGGGCAAGGTCCACCTCGCCCGGCGGGACATCGTGCTCGCTGAGTACCAGGAGCGGCTGTACGCCGCGGGACGCGACGGCGATGCCCCGTCGGTCCTGCTGATCCTCCAGGCCATGGACACCGCCGGCAAGGGCGGGATCGTCAGCCACGTCGTGGGCGGCGTGGACGTCCAGGGAGTCCACCTGAAGGCGTTCAAGGCGCCCACCGACGAGGAGAAGCAGCACGACTTCCTCTGGAGGGTCGAGCGCGAGCTGCCGGGGCCCGGGATGCTCGGCGTCTTCGACCGCTCGCACTACGAGGAAGTCCTGATCCATCGGGTCCACGGCTGGGCGGACGAAGCCACGATCCAGCGGCGGTACCGCGAGATCCGGGACTTCGAGCAGGGCGTCGCCGCGCGCGGGACGACCATCGTGAAGGTCATGCTGCACATTTCCAAGGAGGAGCAGAAGCGTCGGCTCCTTGCCCGGCTCGAGGACCCGGTCAAGCGCTGGAAGTACAACCCCGGCGACGTCGACGAGCGCCAGCACTGGGGTGCCTACATGGACGCGTACCAGAAGGCGATCGACATGACCTCCACGCCGTGGGCTCCATGGCACGTCGTCCCGGCCGACCGGAAGTGGTACGCGCGCATCGCCGTCCTCGAGCTCCTCATCGGCGCGTTCAAGAGCATCACGCCGGACTGGCCGGAGCCCTCGTACAGCCTGGAGCGGGAGCGGGCACGCGTCCTCGCCAGCTGAGCCCGCTCTCGGGGACGTAGTGCCCTGTCCGCGCGGTCCGTGACGCCGCAGACTGTCGCCATGACGGACAGCAGCGCGGCAGGAGGTTCCACGCGGACGCGGGGTCCCGGGCGTGTTCTCGCGGTGGTCCTCTCGCTCATCGGAGTGCTCGTCGTGGCCTCGGTGGCCCTCATCCTCTCCCGGGGTGCACCGCCGCCGGTCGACCCGTCCACGCCCGCCGGGGTCGTGCAGAAGTATGCAGAGGCCTACCTCGCCGGCGATACGGCAACGGCCCTGTCCACGCTCTCGGACGATGCCCGGAAGCAGTGCGCCTCCTATCCCGGCAGCTATCAGCAGAGCCCCCAGTTCCTGGAGAACGTGCGCGTGGAATTGCGCTCGACCACCGAGCGCGAATCGACGGCCACGGTACGGGTGGCGCTCGTCCAGACGGCGCAGGGAGGACCGTTCGGCCCCTCCGACTACTCGACGCCGGGTGACTTCCAGCTCGTCAAGGCGAACAACCAGTGGGCGATCGTGTCGGCGCCGCCGATGATCGCGGTCTGCCCGCCGCTCATGAAGAGTGTCGCACCATGAGCTCCGCCCTTCCTGCCGTCCGGCGGCTCATCCTCTACGTGCTCCTCTTTGCCCTCGTGGTGATCGCCGCGAGCGGACTCAGCGGTCTGCTCACCCGGGTCCTCCCGTCGGGGCAGGTCCTTGCCGGGGATGGCACAGCAGGACTCGCGCAGTCGCTCGCCTTCACGGTGATCGGTGCGCCGCTCGCGGCGCTGCTGTGGTGGTTCGTCTGGAGGCGCCTCGCGGACCCCGAGGAGCGGCGCTCAACGGCCTGGGACCTGTACGTCGCAGGCCTGTACAGCGTCGCGCTGGTCGTGGCGTCGACCCAGCTCCTCGCGCTCCTGGCGGGGCTCGTCGAGGGGCGGACCGAGGGCTGGAACGGCCTCCTGGCCACCGCTGTGGTGTGGGCGGGCGTGCTGACGTGGCATCGGTGGATGTGGCGGAGCAGGGAGAAGGGCCCCCTCCTGCTCGCGGACGTGCCCGCCGTCGTCGGCGGGGGCTTCGGCCTCACGCTCGGTGCGGCCATGGCCGGAACCGCGCTCACGCGGCTCCTCAGGGCAGCAGTCCAGGCCCTCTCGGGCGACCAGGTGGCAGTTCTCGCCGGACAGGGCGAGAGCAGGACGTGGTGGGGCGGGGTGCTGGCTGCGGCGGTCTGGGCAGCGGGCGGGGCCCTGGTGTGGCTCTGGCACTGGATCGTCGAGGGCGGGCGCAGGCTCCGCACGGACTTCAGCGACGTGGTCCTCGTCCTCGTCGGCATCTTCGCGGCGGGCGTCGCGGCCCTGAGTGGTGCTGGAACGGCGCTCTTCGTCGTCCTCCGGCTCCTGTTCGACCGTGACGAGGCGGCCGCTCCGGTGCTGTCCCTGCTGGATCCGCTGCCGGCGGCGCTGGCAGCCGGGACCATCGGGTGGCTCGTCTGGGCCTACCACCGCCCGCTCGTCGCCGCCCGCTCCGTCTCCGCCCGGCAGGCCGCCCGGCTCGTGACCGCTGGCATTGCCCTCGTCGGCGCCGCGTCGGGCGTCGGCGTGATCATCAATGCCCTCCTCTCCCTGGTGAGCGCACCGCTGGCCGGCACCGGCGCCCGTGCGCTCCTGCTGGGAGGATTCGCGTCGCTGGCCGTCGGCGGGCTGGTCTGGTGGCTCGTCTGGAAGCCCACCCACGTGCTCTCCGAACCGCTGGCGGGCCAGCCGCCTGGACGGCGCATCTACCTCGTGGTCGTCTTCGGCGTGAGCGCCGTCGCTGCCCTCGTCACCTTGCTGGTGATCGGCTTCCAGGTCTTCCGGTCATGGCTCGCCGGGGGCGGCGGACTGGCCCTGATCGCCGACATCAGGGTTCCACTCGGCATCCTGGTCGCCACCGCGCTCGCGGCGAGCTATCACTACGCGGTGTGGCGGCACGACCGCGCAGAGTTCCCCGCCCACGCCGCGAGGCCGTCGATCGGCAAGGCGATCCTGGTCACCGCGCTTGACCCCGAGCCGTTCTCGCGCGCCATCACCGAGGCGACCGGGGCCACCGTCACGGTCTGGCGCAGCGGCAACGGGCTGCCCAGGGACCAGGAGCCCCACGCGCAGCCTGAGGGGCCGAGCGCCGAGGCCGTGGCAAGGGCCCTCGAAGGGATCCGCTCCCGCAGGGCGCTTGTCCTCGTGGGGCCCGGGGAAAGAGTAGAGGCGCTCCGGCTGGAGGGATAGGTCCCTCTACCGGCCTCGAGGCCGCCGCGCGCCGAGTGCGTGGCCCCCGTGCCGGACTGCGTGGCCCCTGTGCCGGACTGCGTGGCCCCTGTGCCGGACTGTGGGTCAGCCTTCCTCTGGCGGGCGGCGTGCGGCGTCGAGGCGGCGTCGCGCTCCCTCGAGCCATTCCTCACAGCGATTGGCGAGCGCCTCACCGCGTTCCCACAGCGCCAACGACTCCTCGAGGCTCACCCCGCCGGCCTCGAGCCGGGATACTACGGCGACGAGCTGCTCGCGGGCCTCCTCATAGGACAGGCTGTCGAGCCCCTCCGCCGCGCGGGCCGAGCCCGCCGGCGACGAGCCGTTCTGCTGTGGTCCGGATGCTTCAGCCATCGCGGGGGTCCTCCTCGTGGTTGGTCGACGACAGGGTGGCGTTCGGGTGCGGGGGACCGGAGGCGGCAGCGGGCTGTGCGCCCTCGGAGCGTGCCGCGAGTTCGCCCCGGGCAAGCCGGAGCCGCAGGGCGGTGCCCGCGGGCGCCTGGTCCGGATCGAAGACCACTGCTCCGGGGTGAGCCTCGGTTCCCGGCACGCCCGCGGCGAGCTGCACGACGGCGTACCCGCGGTCGAGCGTCTGCTGCGGCGAGAGGGCACGCATCTGGGCACGAAGGTGCGCCACGCCGTCGGACGCGCGTGCGACGGCGGTACTCACCGCGGCGAGCGAGCGGCCCCGGAGGCGCTGGAGCTCGTCGTGCCGGCCCTCGACCATGGTGTCGGGGCACGAGAGCGCCGGGCGGCTGCGTATCGAGGCGAGCCGGTCGGACTCCCGCTCCACCAGGAGCCTGACCTGCCGCTCGAACCGCTCTCGGCATTGCCGCACCCGAGCCAGCTCTTCGGTCACGTCCGGGACGATGCGCTTCGCGGCGTCCGTGGGCGTCGAGGCGCGCAGGTCGGCGACGTCGTCCAGGATCGGCCGGTCGGCCTCGTGCCCGATCGCGCTGACGACCGGGGTCACCGCTTCCGCGACGGCCCGCACGAGAGATTCGTTGCTGAAGGGCAGGAGGTCCTCGAGGGAGCCGCCGCCGCGGGCGATGACGATGACGTCCACCTCTGCCAGGCCGTCGAGTTCGCGGAGCGCGCCGAGGACCTCCGAGACGGCGCTTGCGCCCTGGACCGCGACCTCACGGATCTCGAACTGGACGGCCGGCCAGCGCAGCGCCGCATTGCGCAGCACGTCCTTCTTGGCGTCAGAGTCCCGGCCCGTAATGAGGCCGATGCGGTGGGGGAGCATCGGGAGGGGCCTCTTGCGGTGGTCGGCGAAGAGCCCCTCCGACCCGAGTGCCTGCCGCAGCCGCTCGATGCGCGCCAGCAGGTCTCCGAGGCCCACCGGGCGCATGTCGCGCACGGCCATGGTGAGCCGGCCCGTCTTGAGCCACATTTCGGGCTTGACGAGGGCCACCACACGGGAACCGCGCTCGATCGGTTCGCGTAGCCTCGCCATCACCGTCCCCCATGCGGACGCGGGGAGCGAGATCTCCGCGTCGACGTCGCGGAGTGTCAGGTACGCCGTCTGGCCCCTGCGGTTCAGCTCGATCACCTGGCCCTCGATCCACACCTGCGGCGAACGCTCGATGTGCTCCTTGAGCTTGCGGGAGAGCACGTGCAGGGGCCACGGGTTCTCCGGCGTCGTGTCCGCGGCCCGCGCGGGCAGCGTCGAGAGGTCCGGTTCTTCCATCCCTGCCACCATAGCCAACCAGTATCACGCGGCACCGACAGTCCTCGCATGCGGAACCCGTTAGGCGCCGCCGATAGGATGGGCGCGTTGCCGACCCCGGGAAGTCCATGCGTACTGTGCTCTCTGCCCTCTCCGTGCTGCTCGCCGTCGTCCTTACCGCGGCTGCCGTGCCGTCGCTCTGGATCGAGCGGAACGTCGTGAACGAGGACGGCTTCGTGCGGCTCCTGGCCCCGTTGAACCGGGACGCTGACTTCCAGGCAGCGCTGGGCAAGTCGTTGACAGCGACGGCGGTCTCGGCCTCGGGAGTGCCCGCTCCGCTGAGGCCCGCGGCCACCGAGCTCGCCGAGAAGACCCTCGAGGGACTGACGTCCGACCCGGCCTTCCCTTCCGCGTGGGAGTCGACCCTCCGGGAGAGCCACAGGCTGAACTTCAGTCCCGCCACCGCTTCGACGTCAGCCTTCACCCTCGAGCTCCGGCCCCTGGCCGACGTCGTCCTGGACCGCCTCGGCGCCGGCCTCGGTGTCGGCTTCTCGGATGCGCCGAGCATCACGGTGCCCGTCGGAAACGCTCAGCAGCGCGCAGCGCTCACCTTCGCGCAGGACGCGGCCGCCCTGGCCCTGCCGCTGTCGGCCGGCGCCGTGCTCGCGCTCCTGCTCGGCCTGCTCTTCGCGCGTCGGCGCGGAACCGCCCTCGCCTGGGCCGGCGGCGGCCTCCTCGTGGTGGCAGGGCTCCTCGGCGCCGGAACCTTCCTCATGGCCTCGGTGGCCGGCTCACAGGGCTCCCAGGGAAGCGTGGCCGGCGTGTTCGCCCAGCGCGCAGGGCAGCTCCTGGCGGACGCGTTCGGGCCGTGGATCGTCGGTGTTGCCGCCGTCGGCGCGGTCTTCCTGGTCGTGGGCCTGGTGCTAGGAGCGCGTCAGCGGAGGCGTCCGGCGCCGCAGTAGCCGGACCGGCGCCGGTAGCATAGTGGCATGACCTCAACCCCCGTTGCCTTGTCTATGCCCACGGTCCCGCGGCGCCGCCGCTCGCCCGAGGACGTGGCTGCCGTGGCTCCGGTCGAGGGTGAGAAGAAGGTCCTGCTCGCCGCGCCCCGCGGCTACTGCGCCGGGGTCGACCGGGCCGTCATCGCCGTCGAGAAGGCGTTGGAGCACTATGGTGCCCCGGTCTACGTGCGCAAGCAGATCGTCCACAACCGGCACGTCGTGGAGACCCTCGAGGAGCGCGGGGCGGTCTTCGTCGAAGAGACCGACGAGGTGCCGGAAGGTGCCCTGGTCGTGTTCTCCGCCCATGGAGTGAGCCCGGCCGTGGTCCAGTCGGCGGCCGACCGCGGCCTCCGCACCATCGATGCAACGTGCCCCCTGGTGACGAAGGTGCACCGCGAGGCCGTCCGCTTCGCGAAGGGCGACTACGAGATCCTGCTCATCGGCCACGTCGGCCACGAGGAGGTCGAGGGGACGTACGGCGAGGCCCCGGACCACACCCAGATCGTCAACTCGCCGGAGGAAGCCGACACCATCCAGGTCCGCGACCCCGACAAGCTCATCTGGCTCTCCCAGACCACGCTGTCCGTCGACGAGACGATGGAGACCGTCCGGCGCCTCCGGGAGCGCTTCCCGAACCTGCAGGACCCGCCCAGCGACGACATCTGCTACGCGACCTCCAACCGGCAGGCCGCTATCAAGAAGATCGCGCCGCAGGCTGATCTGGTGATCGTCGTGGGGTCCGCGAACTCCTCGAATTCCGTGCGTCTCGTCGAGGTTGCGCTCGAGTACGGTGCCAAGGCCGCGTACCGGGTGGACTTCGCGAACGAGGTGGACGAGTCATGGTTCGAGGGCGTCTCGACCATCGGCGTGACCTCCGGCGCGTCCGTGCCCGAGGTCCTGGTCCAGGACGTCCTCAGGCTCGCCGCCGACTACGGCTTCGGCACCGTCGAGGAGGTCGTGACCGCTGAAGAGGACATCCTCTTCTCCCTGCCCAAGGAGCTTCGCAGCACGCTCAAGGAAGCCGGCGACTCGAGCCGGGGCCTCGGCGGCAGAGGTCAGCGCCCCCAGAGCTGAGGCCTACCCCAGCCGAGGTCACCCCGTGTGGCGTCGAGGTCACCGGGTGTGGCGTCGAGGTCACCGGGTGTGGCGTCGAGGTCACCGGGTGTGGTGCCGAGGTCACCCGTAGGGGGTGTGGCCCGTGACGGGGTCACCCTAGGGGCGTCGCCCGTGCCAGGAAGTGCCGTTCTGTGCGAGAAGTGCACGAAAGGGCCACTTCTCCCGCAGAACGGCACTTCTCGATGCTAGGTGCCTTCTCAACGCGTGATTGTTGGGGCCACAGCCCTTCTCGCCGCCGCGGCACCTGGCCCCGGCGCGGCACCTGGCCTCGGCGTTGCCGGCCCGAGGCGGCGGTGCCCGGCGTCTGGCCAGGCACGGCTGCCGCACCGCAGCGCCGCGTCGAGCGGTCTCCGCGCGTTGCCGGCTCGCGCGCCGAGCAGCGCCGAGCGGGCAGCGTCGGTCTACCCCGAGCGACCCTGGCGCCGATCAGGCCGATCAGGCCGAGTGCCGGTGGCCTGCCCCGTGCTGGCCGTCGCGCGCATCTCGGGAGTCGTCGCCCAGATCGACCGAGCCACCTCCCAGCGTCCCGGGCAGCGGAGCGATCCCGTTGTCCCGCCACATCTGCTCGTCCAGGAGCTCGCTCGCGCTGAGCACGCGGGGCGTCGTCTCGACCGGGGGCAGCTCCGGAAGCGTCTCGCGGGCACCGAGGTCCAGGGCGCTGATGCGCCGGGCCGTGGGCAGCACACGCGACTCCAGCGCGCCGATGAACGCGTTGTACCGCTCGACCGACCCCTTGAGCGACGCGCCGAGCCGCGCGACGTGGCCGCCCATCGTGCTCAGCCGGCCGTACAGCTGCTGGGACAGGTCGAACAGCTCGCGGGCGTTCTCGGTGAGGAGCTCCTGCCGCCACCCGAAAGCAACGCCCTTGAGCAGGGCCATGAGCGTGGCAGGGGAGGCCAGCGCGACGTTCCGGGTGAACGCGTAATCGAGGAGGCCCGCGTCTGCGCGCAGCGCCTCCGCGAGGAAGGACTCCGCCGGCAGGAAGCACACGACCAGCTCGGGGCTCGCGCCGACCGCTTCCCAGTACTTCTTGCTCCCCAGCACGTCCACGTGCGCGCGCAGGGCCTTGGCGTGCTCCGCGAGGTGCTTCTCCCGTGCCGCGATCCCCGCA
Organism: Sinomonas sp. R1AF57; assembly: GCF_002224485.1. GTDB lineage: Bacteria > Actinomycetota > Actinomycetes > Actinomycetales > Micrococcaceae > Sinomonas > Sinomonas flava. Next base: position 2,362,783 of record NZ_CP022463.1, on the reverse strand, counting down.
GGGCTCGCATCCTGGGCGTGCTCCTGCGCCCTCAGGTACGCACCCAGCGGGACCTTGGCATCGACGACGATCTGCTTGCCGCCCGGCAGCGACACGACGAGGTCGGGACGGACAGCACCCGCCTCCCCGGACGTCGCGACCTGCTCCGCGAAGTCGACCCGGTCGAGCATCCCGGCGGCCTCGACGACACGACGCAGCTGGACCTCGCCCCACGTGCCGCGAGAGGCGTTGTTGGCCAGCGCCGCGGTGAGGGCATGGGCCGACTGCAGGATTGCCGCATCGGAGTTCCGCGCCTCCTGCAGCTGCTGCGCGAGCTGACCGAACTGCTCGACGCGGTCGCGCTCGAGCAGGGCCACGGCGCGCTGGACGGCGCCGAGCTTCTCGGCCACCGGGGCCAGCGCGTGGAGCACCGTGTTCTCCTGCTCGTCCAGTGACGTCAGGGCGGCGTTCTGGCGCGCGAGCAGGTCGCGTTCGGCGCTCGCGGCCGCGAGCTGGGCCTCCACCGACGAGAGGCGGGACTGCAGCGCGGGGAGGTCCCCGCCGTCGTGCGCTGCGCGCCTCCGCGCCCACACGGCGCCGGCCACCCACCCCACAAGGAGAGCGAGCAGCGCCACAAGAACCACCACGAGAGTCTGCGTTCCGTCCATGCGCCCACACTCGCACGGGCCACCGACATTTCTGGCCGGATCCGCGCCGGTATGATGGATGACCGTGGCTCTCACTATCGGAATCGTCGGTCTCCCCAACGTCGGCAAGTCGACGCTCTTCAACGCGCTGACCCGCAACCAGGTCCTTGCGGCGAACTACCCGTTCGCCACCATCGAGCCGAACGTCGGCGTGGTGAGCCTCCCCGACCCCCGTCTGGACAAGCTCGCCGAGATTTTCGGCAGCGCGCGCATCCTCCCCGCCACCGTCTCCTTCGTGGACATCGCCGGAATCGTCAAGGGCGCCTCCGAGGGCGAGGGGCTCGGCAACCAGTTCCTCGCGAACATCCGCGAGGCCCAGGCCATCGCCCAGGTCATCCGGGTCTTCGACGACCCAGACGTGGTGCACGTCGACGGCAAGGTGGACCCGCGCTCCGACATGGAGACCATCAACACCGAGCTGATCCTCGCCGACCTCCAGACCATCGAGAAGGCCCTTCCGCGCGTCGAGAAGGAAGTCAAGATCAAGAAGCGCGACGCCGCGGAGCTCGCCGCGATCGAGGCCGCGAAGAAGGTCCTCGAGCGCGGGGACACCATCTTCTCGTCCATCGCATCCGACAAGCTCGACATGGACCACCTCAGGGAGCTCAACCTCCTCACGGCCAAGCCGTTCATCTACGTCTTCAACGCCGACGAGGGCATCCTCACGAGCCCCGAGAAGCAGGAGGAGCTGCGCGCTCTCGTGGCCCCCGCCGACGCGATCTTCCTCGACGCCAAGCTCGAGTCCGACCTCGTGGAGCTCTCCGAGGAGGAAGCCCGTGAGATGCTCGAGATGAACGGCCAGGAGGAATCTGGCCTCGACCAGCTCGCGCGCGTCGGCTTCCACACCCTCGGCCTCCAGACCTACCTCACGGCCGGCCCCAAGGAAACGCGCGCCTGGACCATCCACCGCGGAGACACGGCGCCGCAGGCCGCAGGTGTCATCCACACCGACTTCCAGCGCGGCTTCATCAAGGCCGAGGTGGTCCACTTCGAGGACCTGGTCGAGGCCGGCTCCATGGCCGAGGCCAAGTCCCGCGGCAAGGTCCGCATCGAGGGCAAGGACTATGTCATGGCCGACGGCGACGTGGTCGAGTTCCGTCACAACACAACCTCAGGCGGCAAGGCCAAATAGCTCGGCAGCGCTCGGCTGTAGGGCTCAGCGCGGGCCGGGCCCTCAGGCGCAGCCTGGAACCCCGGTGCACCGCTGTCCACCGTTCCGCCGCTGTTCGCCCTCGGGCTCCAGGGGGTCCAGCGTGAGGGGAGCCCTCAGGGCCTCGCTCCAGGTCGCCCCGGCTACGCCCTTATCGGGGGTCGGCTGTTCGAGACGCAGGCGAACGCTGAGCGACGCTGACGCACGATGCGCGGAGCGGCTGAGGGTGAAGGCGGAGCGCCGGAACCGATGCGATGTTTTAGCCAGATAGACAATACCGCCCTACTTCTGCTTTCGGCAGAGTAGGGTTAGGTTGTACGCAGAATCACATACCGGCTACGGGAAGCTCATGCGGCCCGCCAACTACGAGAGTGGCGGGTGACGGTGCGTAGGAGAACCCCGATAGTCCACCCCCTCGCGTAAATTCGGAAAAACGTGCACCTGGTCATAGAGGGGACGATCACCGGAAGGTGTTGTCCCTCATGTCCGAACCCCGAGCTGGTCACGCGAACCCGTTCAACCGTATCTCCCGCCTCACGCCGTACGACCCCGAGGTCAGCCGCGCGCGCTCAGTAGTCGCCGTTGCCTCGATGAAGCACCCTCCGAAGAAGGCCGGATACTCGCCGGAGGAGGTCGAGGAGGCCCGCCGCTTCCTGGCCGAGGCGAAGATTGCCCGATTCGTGAAGCAGGTCGTCGCTGAGGCGCCACCGCTGACGCCTGAGGCCGCCGACCGCATCGCTGCCCTGATGCTCGCCCCGAAGGACGGCGGTGAGGCGCGATGAAGAAGCCGCCCCCGGACAGGGGAGGAGCCCCGGGGACGGTGTCCCGAGGCTCCACCAAGGAAGGAAATGACGACCGCTCAGTCGACCCCTCAGCTACAAGGGTAGCTCGGAGGGCTGAGAGGGGGTCGGTCACTGGCCAGACGCCAGATCTGTCGGGCGGCGCCTACAGGCTGGCGGAAGAGGAGTGGCTCAGGGAAGCCGAGTCGGAGCCCGAGCGTAACTGGGCCCTGGAAGAGGCCATAGCTGAGCATAATGCTGACGTCGAGGCAGCTCGGCGAACCACCCGCCACCTCTACCTCGCTGAGGATGTGTGGGCTGAGCAGCATCCACGCCTCAATGCTGCGTTCACGCGTGATCGGACGCCCGGATTCATCGCCGGCGTGCTGGCCCAGTCGTACCTCCCATACCTGTTGGCGAAGCCGGACCGCCCCACGCTGGTGTTCGACATGACGCAGGACGACTTCCCGTTTGTGGGGCGGTATCACGACAGTGATGGGTCAATACACTTCAACCCTGACGAGCTCAGCCGGAGGCTTATCCTCCACGAGTTGGCGCACTGGGCGCACCCTGGGGCGAGAGGCCGGGGCCATGGCTACCTGTTCGTCGGAATCTACGTTCACTTCTTGGCAATCGCCTTCGATAACGACGTCGCTATGTCGCTCCTCTACTACCTCGACAAGGACGACGACGAGCTGAAGGCGGTGAAGGCATGACGCACAAGGAAGCGGCGAATGGGCGCGAGAACCCCCAGCAGCGTCACCTGCAAGGCACTAAGACCAGCCCCTATGCTGACGCCGCCCTCGACTACCGGGCGCTCGGCTGGGCGGGGACGCTCACGCTCCCCTACGGCAAGAAGAGCGCGCCGCCCTCGGGGTACACCGGCTACAGCGGCGCATACCCGGACGACGAGACGGTCGCCACCTGGAGCCGTGCCGGTCGCAGAAACATCGCGCTGCGGATGCCGGATACCGTGCTCGGCCTCGACGTGGACGAGTACGGCAAGAAGTCCGGCGCGGACACCCTGAGCGCGGCTGAGGCGCGGCTCGGGGCGCTGCCACCTACCTTCCGCTCGTCGTCACGTGGTCCAGGCGTGAGCGGCATCCGCTTCTATCGGGTACCGGCTGGCAGGCAGTGGGCCGGCGAGCTCAGCGGCGGCTGTGTTGAGACCATCCACCACGGCCATCGGTACGCGGTCGTGTGGCCGTCAGTACACCCGGACACCGAGCGCGAGTACCAGTGGTACAACGCTGAGGGTGAGCCGTGCGGCCCGCCCGCTGTTGCAGACCTGCCCACCCTGCCTGAGGCGTGGACGGCTGAGCTGGACCGTGGCCCGGCTGACGACCGCACTGTCAAGGCTGACCTGGACACCCCGGCAGTGGGCGAGTGGCTACGGGCACTGCCCGACGGCGAACCGTGCCGTGCCGTGGAGGCTGAGCTCGAGAAGGCCGAGCTGCGGCTCAACAGCGAGGCGAGCGCGGGCTCGCGGCACGGCGTCGCACTGGCGCGCACGATGGCGCTGGTCAGGCTCGGTGAGAAGGGTCACCCGGGGGTACCGACGGCGCTGGGCACGCTGGAGGCGATGTTCACGGCCTCACTCAACGGGGACCGGCGCGACAACGGCGAGTTCCAGCGAATGGTGGCAGGTGCGGTCGGGGGCGTAGTGGGCAGCCCGAGCCCCGAGGAGGAGCAGGGCTGCGGCTGCTCCACAGCGGCAGAGGACTTCGCCGACGCAGATCAGGAGGACCTGTGGGCCACCCCGACGCTCCAGCACATCCGCCAGGCCGCCCACTCGCGTACCCTCAGCGCCCCGGCGATGCTGTGCTACGTGCTCGCGCGGGTGCTGGCTGAGGTACCCCCGGGCGTGGTGCTGCCCGCAGTCATCGGCGCCCCAGCCCCCCTGAACCTCGGAGTCGCCATTGTGGGGCGAGCCGGGCGCGGGAAGTCCTCGATGCTGGCAGCGTCACGGGAGCTGGCGGGGATTGGGCCCCTCGGCTACGACGAGCAGCAGGAGATCGAGCGGGTCATCGGCTCAGGTGAGGGCATTGCGGAGAGCTTCCTCCAGGATGAGACCGTGGCCACCCCTCAGGGGGGACTGAGGAAGACCGGCCGCAAGGTGCTCGTCGAAGACCCCCGGCGGATCATGATCGCCGACGAGGTGGACCAGATCGCGGCAGTGGGCAGCCGAAGCGGCTCGACCCTGTGGCCCGTCCTCCGCACGGCGCTCAGCGGCGGCGCGCTCGGCTCCGCCAACGCAGACCAGGAGCGGAGGCGTCACGTACCGGGCGGTGCCTACCGACTGGTGCTGCTGCTCGGGGTCCAGCCGACGCGAGCCGCCGCGCTACTGCGCGACGCTGACGCGGGAACGCCTCAGCGGCTGCTGTGGGTGAGCGCGCAGGACCCCACTATCCCCGACGAGCCGCCCGAGTGGCCCGGATCGCTCGACTGGGCGGACCCCGATGAGTGGCCGGCGGAGATCGACTACCCCGAGCACATCAAGAGGGAGGTGCGCGCTGAGCACCTCCGAGCGAGCCGAGCGGGGCTGCTGAGCGAGGACGCCGGGTCCCTGGAGGGCCACCGCCTGCTCACGCAGCTGAAGGTTGCCACGGCGCTGGCGCTGCTCCACGGGGACACGGCGATCAAGGACCAGTGGTGGGACATTGCCGAGGTGCTGGTGCGCGGCTCGATGGGGGTCCAGGCGGAGTGCCTGAGGGTGCTGGCGGATGAGGCGGCAAAGCTGACCCTCGCCCGAGGCCGGGAGGACGCGGTCCGGAAGGAGGGGGAGGCCGCATATCGGCGCGGGAAGGTGGAGAAGGCCGCGAGGGCGATCTGGAAGGTTGTGCATGACCACGCCAACAGCGAGCCCGACACCGACAAGCCCAACCCCCGGCAGAAGCACACCCGAGACGCGGGGTGCACGAACAGGTGCGTCTACCACGCGCTGAGGCACTTCGACGAGTTCCGATCCGAGGCGACGCAGCTCGCCAAGGACGAGGAGTGGGTCATCGAGAAGCAGGTCGACGAGGTCAATCGCTGGCTGCTTGGGCCCTCGAAGCCGAAGCCGGAGCCGAGCAGGCAAGGAGGGAAGGCATGAGGGGGTCAGAGGGTACCCGCCCCAAAACCGAGCAGGCCTCGGGATGCGGCGGGGGGTACCCGAAACACCTGATGGGGGGTACCCGCCCAAGAACCGAGCAGGCCTCGGGAAGTATCGGGGGTACCTGGGGTACCGGTCGGGTACCCCCACGCCCTCAGCGCGCCTCAGCTCGCGCGTTAGAAAATCAACAATTCTATCTATCTATTTATATGGGCGGGCGTGAGGGTGTTGCACCTGCCCCACCCCCTCGGTACCCCCGGTACCCCGGGTACCCCCGAGCAGATGTCGGGAACTGGGGCGGTACCCCCACTCAGGTACCCCGAACCCCGGAGGGTACCCCCGTGCAGCCAGTACACCCCAGCCAACCCGTAGAAGGAGAGCACCATGTCCATTGAGAAGTTCACCCCCGCCGCGCCCGGCTGGCGCGCCCTGTTCGCTCATGAGCCCGCGCGGCCGGATAAGGACGAGTGGCGGGACATCGCCGGCTGGATCCAGATGGGCCATAGCATCCACCCCGCCGTTGTGTCCCCCATTGACGGGCGGGTGTGCTCGGCAGTCGAGGCTGGTGTCGGCTTCACGGGAGCGGTGATTGACCCGTCCGTGGACACTGAGGACAGCGACACGGAGGATATGGCGCGCCGCTACCGGGCCCGCTGGCTTCGGCGTCGCCCCAAGTGGGAACAGCGCGCCGAGCGTGAAGGCCTGACCCGAGCCCAGGCCCAGGAGAAGTGGGCCCCAGAGGCCGGACGCGCCGTCCTCGCCGCAGCCAGGGCTCACGCCGAGGCCCAGCACCCGGGGCCGGACTTTACCGATGATGACGAGTGCTACCGGCGCGCCCTCGCTGGCGCCGGGCTCAGCGACCGCTTCATGGCGCCAGGCATCCGGCACGCCGAAGCCGAGGGCTGGATCGAGTGGGACGACGACGGGGAGCGCTGGATCCTGACCAAGAAGGGGGCGTCGAAGTGAGCGGGCGGCTTGGCCCTGGAGTGATCTACGGCCTGCACGGTGGCGACGGCGTGATCCGCTACGTCGGGCAGAGCAAGGCGGGTATCGCAGGGCGGCTGAGCGGCCACCGGGGGACGGCCCGCGCCGGATCCACGCAGCCCGTCCACACCTGGATGCGCGAGGCGGGTATCGAGTCAGTAGTCGCAGTCACCCTTCACGAGGTGCCCGAGGGCGCGTCGATGGATGACGCTGAGGCCGAGTGGATAGCGCGGTCACGCGCCGAGTACCCGGACGTGAATCTGAACACGGTGGCGCGGAGCACGACGCGTGAGGTGACCGCCGTAGAGCGGGCACGGCGAAGCGCCCGCGCCAAGGCCATGTGGGCCGACCCCGAGGCGAAGGAGAAGCTCACAAAGGCGATCGGGGAGGCAATGAGCCGCCCTGAGTCCCGCGAGCGAGTCAGCGAGGCCTCAAAGGCCATGTGGGCCGACCCCGAGGCGAGAGCACGGCAGAGCGAAGCCGCGAGGGCCAATTGGACCGCCCCTGAGTACCGGGCACGGATCAGTGAGGCATCGAAGGCCTTGTGGACTGACCCCGAGCACCGCGCGCGGATGCGAGAAGCCGCGAGGGCCCAGATGGCAGACCCTGCGGTGCGGGCGCGGCTCAGCGAGGCATCGAAGGCCAATTGGACCGCCCCTGAGTATCGGGCGCGGATCAGCGAATCCGCGAAGGCACAGTGGGCTGATCCTGAATTCCGCGCGCGCGTAGACGAGGCCCTGGAGCGCGGACGCCACACCCGGTGGCATACCAATCGCGGCATCCGGAAGCCCGGCTGTGAGTTCTGCCAGAAGTCCCCCTCACGCTCGGCAGAGTCTCCGCAGGCTCGCGAATCACGCCTACACAACCCAACCCCCGAGGAGGACCACCATGAAGGCTGAGATCGCGGAGGGCGCTGCCCGCGCCCACGCATGGGAGTACCAGACGGCGCTCGGAGCCCACGCCGTGTGGGAGGCGGTGTTCCACTACGCCCGTGGCCACGGAGGCGGTCGCTCCACCGCCAGCCTCAGGCCGGTCGCTCGTCGCCCCCGCTCAGTGGTCGTACAGGTGCCGGCTGAGGCAATGATCGACCGAGCAGAGGCCCTAGGGTGGATCGAGTGGCGGGAGGGGCTGTGGTGGCCTGGCTCCCTCAGGCCCGAGGACACGCCGGGTGCCGGCCTTCCCCAGTACGCGCCCACCGCCCCCGTCCTCCGGGCGGCACGGCGAAGCCGCCACGAGTCGCACTGGCTGCTGACGGTTCGGTGCCCCTACTGCGGTGGCCTCCACGCTCACGGCAGCGGTGGCCTTGACCTGAGCGGCGACCTCGGCCAGCGAGTGCCTCACTGCCCACCCCCGAACCGTCCGTACCAGCTGAGGCTGACCGAGGAGGTCAGGCCGGAGACCGACGAGGTAGCACCAGAGGACGGCACGCGGTGAGCCGGGTGTTCCGAGACGATCCGGCCCGGGCGTGGACGAAACCGCTTAGGAATGTGCATGTGACCGCCCCTCATGAGTATGGACGCATCACGGCAGCCGAGGTAGGCGCGATCCGGGCAGCAATCGTGCCGCCCCGGGGGATAGGTGAGCCCGCCGGGGGTGTAGCGGTCACGGTCAACGACGTCGTGAGGCTGACCCTCACTCGGGCTAACGCCCTCGCCCTGATCGACGCTATCGGCCGGGTTCTGGACGAGCCGCCCCGGGTACCTCGTGGCGGCTACCCCGGGTGCGGCAGCCGGGGTGAGGGGGTGGGTGAGTGAGGGTCTACCCGGAGGGCAGGGGGTGGCTGACCGTGGCTGCTCAGGCTCAGGCTCAGTCGCTCAGCCCAAGGCGCTCAGCCTTCAGCCGCTCAGCGCTCAGCCTCAGTCGCTCACTGCTCCAGGTGCTCACTGCTCCAGGTGCTCACTGCTCCAGGCTCAGTCGCTCAGTCGCAGTCGCTCCAGGCTCAGTCGCACCACCTCGAAGCCACCACCTCGACGCCGGGCTCACGTCGCGGCGCCAAGGCTGAGCGGGGCAGGCTGAGCCGGGTATCGGGCGGCTCGGGGTGAGGCTGAGCGGCTGAAGACCTGGAGGCACGAGGCCTATACCGAAGGTCGCGCGGCTGAGGCGAAGCCGAACGAACCGACGAACCGAACGATACGAGCGCGCGAACGAACGATGAGCCGAGTGAACGAGGAACCGAACGACGGGGCAACGGCGAAGGCCGATGGCGGGCGCGGCGAAGGCGCAGCGAAGCCGGGTCACCCTACCCCCCGTAGCCCCCGGCCCCCCGATGAGCTGCCCGCCTTCCGGGCTTAGCGGATCCGCGCAAGTCCAGACTTCAACCCCCCGATACGCCTACCGGCCTAGGCTTTGAATGCAGGCCCTGATCGAGGAAGGTGAGCACCGATGAGCGAGCGAAGGCTAGCCCCTTGCGGTACGCCCGCCGCGTATGACCGCCACCGCCGTCGCGGCGAGCCGGTCGATGATCTGTGTGCCCGCGCCAACAAGGAGGCCAGCCTGGAGCGCCAGCGGAAGCGCAGGGTCAGGGCGCAGAAGGCCCGCGCCCGGGCCGACGACGCTCGCCGGCTCGGCAGCGCGGTGAGGCTTGCCCCCGTGGCGGACCTCCCCCTCACGCCCGGCGATGACGCGTCCGACCCCAACCCCCTCACGGACGCCCGTGAGGACTATCGCCTAGTCATGACCGCCCTGAGCCGGGCCCTGCCGCGTGAGGTTCCCGCGCTGAGCCGCCGCCGCGAAGAGCTCGTCCAGCGCATCGCCGACCTGAAGGCGCAGAAGGACGCGATCCCCTTCGCCGACCGGCTGGCCGAGGCCCGCGCCCGGGTCGTCCGTCGCCGCGCTGAGCGCCGCTGAGGCGTCGGAGGGTACGCCCGTATCCGCTTGGTGCTGCCAGCTCGCAGGCAGGAGACCTGCCGAGGCTGAGCACGACTCCCACGCTGAGCCTCAGACGGGTGCGCCCCGGCTTGGGGGGAAGCCGAGACGCACCACACCCCATGCTTACCCGCGCCGCTGGCGCCTGACGCGATTACCCCCACCTCGGGTCTAAGCGGTAGCCTTGCTCTCGTTTCCATCGGAGGAAGGGAGCCCTCGGTGTCCACCGAAGTCGCGAAGGCAAGGTCGCTCGTCGGCGTGGCGGTTCGCCGCCATGACCCTGAGGCTGAGGCCGATGCCCGCGCCGCGCTCGCAGCGGCGAAGATCGAGCAGTTCCTGACCCACACGCTGGCCGAGGTTCGCCTCAGCCCCGAGCAGCTCGACCGGATCGCCGCGCTGCTGTTCACGGAAGGAACACGCTCATGACCGCCACACCCCTCGACTTCGCGGTGCCGACCGCCGACCTCACGGCAGCCGCCTACTCGCACGTGCCCGGGTACGACGCTGCCTCACGCGACGTCGCCATCGCTGTGGAATGGATGAGGGCGCTTCGCGAGACGCCGCCCCCGGCCCCACTCGACCCTCAGGCTGAGCTGCGCGCTGCGGCCTCGGCCGGCCAGCCCTTCCCGCTCGACCTGCCGCGCCGGGTGCGTGAGGGGGAGCACGCCGGGTACGATCTGGCGCAGTCGCTTCAGATGGCCGGCCAGTTCCTCGCTGACGCGAAGGCGCGGCAGGCCGCCGCCCTGGAGCACGGCGCTGACGCCGGGCTGGGCTGGCTGCGCCCTCACCTGGACGAGACCGTCGCCGCCGTGCGTGAGCGCGCCACCGCGCTGCGGGTACTCAACGCCGACTCGGCCCTGCATGACCCCGCCGCCGCTCAGCTGCTGCGCGACGCTGACGCCCTCACCGCTCGCTACTCGGCCATTCGGGCCGTCCAGCGGGCGCTGGTGCGCGCGGCGTGCACCTCACGGGGCACCGACCACGGTCAGCGTATGTACCTCGTCGCCGGTCAGGTGGCCGACTTCATCGACCGTGAGCGGGCATGGCTCGACCGCCGGGTGGCGCAGGGGCGCTGGCCGCATGACCTCGGCCGGCTGTCCAAGGAGCAGCACGCCCTGAGGGGCTGGCTGACCCGCCCCGGCGAGCCGGTGCTCGATGCCCTCACGTGGCTCGCCCCTCTGCCGTCGGGCAGCGTCGCCGATCAGGCCCGGGCGCTCGCGCTCATCGTCAGCCGGGCCACGCCGTGGCTGCCCAGCATCGAGCAGCTGACCACCGCCTACGAGCAGGCGAACTTCACCACCGAGGGGAACGCCCTCAGCCCCCGTGACGCTGAGGCCGGTATCCGCTGGCTCCACCGCCTGGAGGACGTGACCGGCTACCTGAGCGCCGGGGCACCGCCGCTGCCGCCTGAGCGGGCGCAGGGCCGACCGGCCTTCCGCCACACAGTCCCCTTCGTCAATCGCTAGAGAGGAACCCAAACCATGGAAGACAAGGCCACCCTCACCGCTGCTGCTGGCCGAGCGGCAGCGTGGGCCGCTACGGCAGCCACCACACTGCAGACCGCGAAGGACAGCCTTCGCTCGACGCTCCGGGCTGCCTTCATCGCCGGCACCACCCCGACGCAGGCCACCGTCGACACGCAGGCCGACGCCGTGAACCGCGCGCAGGCCGAGCTGAACGCGGCGAACGCGCTCGTGTCCGAGCTCAACGCTCAGGTGAACTTCGCATGAGCGGGGTCGAGGAGGGGCGCGCCCTCTACTACGAGACGCACCCCCGCCCGCGTGAGGGTGACGCCGAGCGTGAGGACGAGGAGCACGAGTCGGAGGGTATCGACGCCGGGCGCGCTCTGTTCGAGCGCTTCCACCCGCGCCGCGCCGACTGAGCCCCTACCCAGCGGTGCATCTCCCCGCGACGGTAGGACGAGTGAAGCCCCGGTTTTCCAGTGGACCGGGGCTTCGCTACGCCTGGAGGGGTGCCGAGGGCGACGCGGTCACGCTTCCACCGAGACACGCTGGATGAGGGAACTCGCTCGTTCCCACGCCGCCCTCGGCGCTGAGGGGGAGGGGAGCCGCTCAGCCTGATCCCGGGGGAATCGGCGGCCTCACCGCGCCCACCCGCCTACGTCACCCCGACCAGCAGCCCCCCTCCTCACGGCGGCAATGCTACGCCCACGCCTGGAGCGGTCAGTAGGGCGTCTCCGGCTCCTCCTCGACGAATGTGACAAAGCGATTCCAGCCGTCGCGGAGCCCTCAGCCGGAGCCAGAGGACCGCCAGCGGGCACCTCAGCCGGAGCCAGAGGACCGCCAGCGGGCACCTCACGCGGGCGGCGCGCGACCCTCAGCCTCAGGCGCCACCCGATCGACCGTCAGCCGCTCAGGCACGAAGAGCAGCCCCCCGCCGTCGCCGTCGAGCACCGCTATCGCCGTGCCCCCGCGTGAGGCCTCACGGGCGTCCCCCGTAGCGAGGTACGTGACGCCGTAGACCGCGAACACGTCGCCCTTCCGGATCGTGCGGGCGCTCACGCCCCGCCCCTCAGTTGGGCCACATGTCATCGCTGATCACCATCTGGAAGCGGCGGTCTATGAGCTCGACCGGACGGCGAAACTCGTCGTCGCAGCCCGCGCTCACGAGTACGTACACCTCGCTGCCGAATAGCTCCTCGACGCCGCGCACCATGAGCACGTTGCCGCCCCCGTACGCAACGACGATGAGCTGGCCTGGACGGAACCGCGCGCTCATCGCGCCGCCTCCAGCACTTCGAGGGCGAGCCGGTACGTGCCGCCCTCAGCCCGCTCCAGGCGTCCGTCGTAGAGCGCCTCGTGGAGGTCGCCCGTGCGCGCTGAGGCGATGAGCGTGCGAGCCCTGAGGTCGTCGTCCTCGGTGAGCGTGAACAGCGCGAACACCGCCGTGTCCGCGACCGCCTGGAAGGTGGTGAGCGCCTTGGTCGCTCGGTCGAAGTGGGCGACCGCGAAGGCGTCGCCACCGCTGTCCAGCCTCGACTGGGCGGCTCGGGCCGCGTCCTTCGCCTCCTCGACGGCGCTCCAGGCGTCCTTGCCCGCCTGCGCGAGCCTCCTCAGGCAGCGAACCTGCGTGCGGGTCAGCGTGAGGGTGGTCATGATGGGTCAGTCCTCTGGGTGAGCCGGGCGCTCAGCGCCCTGCGGTGTTCGGGGGAGTTGGCGACGACGACAGCGCCGTCGTGCAGGATGATCAGTCGGGCGAGGTCGCCCCCCGCGAGGCGCTTAGCGACCCGCATCACGGTGGCGTCGACAGTGATCGTGACGGTGTCGTCGGGGTGGCGCTCAGGGGAGCGGCGAGGCCGACGCGGCAGCCTCACGGTCGGGTCGGTGACCGTGAGGCGCGCCATACGGCTCAGGCGCGGCACGCCGCTCACGCCTCAGCCTCAGCGGCGACGACGGGGACGGAGCCCGAGTGGCCGGACGCCTTGTGGTGGAGCGCCAGCCCGCCCGCGTTCGACTCGCGGCCGCATTCGGTGCAGCGGAAGCGCTTCGTGTTCGCGGTCGTGGCGCCGCCCACCGCCCCAGGCTCCGGCTCCCACTCGTTGCGGGGGTCCTCACGCTGAGGCTGGAACACGACGACGGTGTTGCCGCTCTTCGAGGTCCAGGGGGCACGGCGCTCAGGCTCGCCCTTCACGACGTCGACGAGAAATTCCTCGTGATCGCCACCGAGCTCCTTGATGCGATGGACGGTGTCGGCCCGGCGGACGCCTGCGGCGGTGCGAAGGGCGCCAGTGGAGGGCTCGTAGATCGTGATGTTCTGCAGATACGTGGTCACGGGGATCAGCTCCAGATTCAGTTGCCTATGTCAGGACAAACATCCTGACGTGAGAGTTATACTCTCGGTTAGCGTGCTGTCGCTAGTAGCTGCCCTGAGGCGTTCGGACTCGCTCAGCGAGGCCGGAGCCGGGGGTGAGGCGTCGGCGAAAGCGCCGAGCAGGCGATCTCAGATCTCCGCCGGGCTCGCGGGGGTGGGGCTGCGGGTACGGGTGTAGCCGGGGGAGCGCGCTGGGCCTGCTGAGGAGACGGCAGCCGCCCTCCAGGTGCGCGCGGCCTCAGCTCCAGGCGCGCGCGGCCTCAGCTCCAGTCGAAGGTGACCGTCTCAGGGTCGAAGCCCCTACGCCCGCGCGGCGCGGGGTGGACCCTCACCGTGAACAGCAGACCGATCACCCCGCGACGGATCATGAGCGACGACTCGGTGAGGTAGGCGACAGGGTCAGACGCGCGGAGCACGGCCGCAGCGGGGTTCGCCGCTCGCGCCAGTGCGGCCTCGGCCGTGACGAGCTCAGCCTGAGCGCGGTCGGTGGCGACCCTGAAGCGGTGACCGTCGATCAGCCCCGAGTCGTACTCGTCAGCGATCCGCGTGAGGCGCTCCCTCAGCACGCGCACCTGCTCGGCGGCCTCACGGTTCTCGCTCGTCGGCGCGGTCAGGCGAGCCCGAAGCTCGGCTACCCGGTCGGGGTCGCTGAGGAACTCCACCGCGACGCCGGCGACGTAGAGGTCGATGTGGCGCTGGGCGCGCGTCAGGTGGCCAGCTGGGCAGCGGTACCGGCCACCGGTCCATGACGTGAGGGCGTCGCCGCAGACGCCGCACAGGTACAGCCCTGAGCCTAGGTGCTTCCGGTCGGTGCCCTCATGCGTTCGGCGGCGCGGGTCGCTCAGCTTCACCTGGACGATGGTGAACAGGTCCTCACTCACGATGGGCGTCCAGCCCCCGGCTCGGCCGGTCTGCTGCCCCCGGTAGATCGCGCGCCCGGCGTAGCGAGGGTTCGTGAGGAGGGTGCGGACCGTCGACGGGTTCCAGGGCGCGCCGTGGCGGGTAGGTACGCCCTGCTGCTGGGCCCACGCCGCGAGCGCGCGCAGCGAGTCGCCAGCGGCGAACCGCTCGAAGAGCACCCTCACGAGGTCAGCCTCAGCCGCGACGAGCTCGCCCTTCGGCGTGTAGCCCGTGAGGCGTACCCCGAGCGGTGGCCGTCCTACCTCGGCGCGCTGCCGTGCCGCTGCCCGCTGGCGCGCGGCCTTCCGCTCAACCTCGCCTCGGGCGACCGCTGCCTTGATTCGGGCGTACATGCGCCCGCCGTCAGTCGTGAGGTCGGCCTCGCCGTTGGCCGTGACCAGCAGGAGGCCGCGCGTCTCGGCGAGGTCGATCCAGTCCTCCAGCTGGCGCGGCTGGCGCGTGAGGCGGTCCAGATCCCAGCACACGATCGCCTGGAAGCGTCCGGCCTCGTAGTCGGCGACCATGCGGTCGTAGTCGGGCCGCTTCTTGCGTCGGTCTGAGGCGCTGATCGAGTTGTCCTTGTACTCCTCGACGACGCTCCAGCCCCGGGCCGTCGCCAGAGCGCGGCAGTCGTCGCGCTGGCGCTGGACGGCTAGCTCGTCGCCGGCGGCGTCGAGGGACTGGCGGAGGTAGATTGCTGCGGTGGTCATACCGTCAAGGCTACGCCGCAGCAGGTTGCGCAGCTAGGCAACTCTGTCGAGTTCCGCTTCAACGTCTAGCCGGGAGCAGGGCCGTCACGCCTCGCAGACGAAGGTAACGGTCCGGATCCGCTCCTCGCGCAGGTTCGCGACCTGATTGCGCGTCATGTCCCCGAAGTCGCTGCCGAGGAAGGTCGCGAACGTCACCGGGGGCCCACCCGACTCCGCAAGGCGCGCGGCCATCGTCTCGAACCATGCGAGGCTCTCGGCCGAAGAGTCGGCCTGGCCGACGATGGTGAACCCGGCGCCGCCGAGGAATGCCGCCATTTCGTCAGGGGAGGCGAGGAAGCTGGTCGCACTGTCCCGGGCCCATGGAACCGGGTAGTGGACCTCGTCTCCGGGCCCCTGCAGGACGTCGTACACGACGAATCGGGCCCCCGGTGCCAGGACCCGGCGCGCCTAGCGGTACATGGCCGGCTTGTCGGCGACATTCATGCCCACGTGCACGGTGAGCGCCGCGTCGAAGTGGGCATCCGGGAAGTCCAAGGCCGTGGCGTCCCCCACGAGGAAGGCCGTCTTCCCGCCCAGGCCGGTCCACGCCGAGAGGTCGGCAGCCGCAGCGGAGAAGGCGGGCGTGGGGTCGACCCCTGTCACGTGGGCGCCCGTGGCCTCGGCGATGGTCCGGGCAGGGCCGCCCAGCCCACTGCCGATGTCGAGCACCCGTGACGTGGCGTCCACCCGCAGTGCGCGGGCCATCTCGAGCGTCGCGGTCCGGCCGCGGATGTGGAACTCGTCGACCGGGGCGAGGACCGTCGTCGCAATGCCCTCCCGCTCGATGCCAGCAGCATCCAGCGCCGCCGCAATCGCAGAAGTGAGGTCGCCCGAGCCGGCGTAGTGGTCCACGAGGGAGTCCGTCACGCTGAGATTCTAAGCCCGCCTGGCCTGGACGGACGCCGGCGCGCACGAGGTGTTCTCCCCGACGTCACTCCAGGGCCATTCGCCTCAAGGGCCCCGCAACCTCGCCGGGCTAGGCTGGGCAGCGACCGGCCGCGTAGATCCAGCTGTGTCCGCGCGGCAGCCGATGCGGAAGGGCGGTACCCCTCACGTGACGACGACAGAGCCAACCACGCACCTCACCGAGCAGGGGATGGAGGATCTCGAGCGCTGGTGGCGGGCGGCGAATTATCTCTCCGTCGGCCAGATCTACCTCCGCGACAACCCGCTGCTGAGGAGGCCCCTCGAGTCCGCGGACGTCAAGAAGCGCCTCCTCGGCCACTGGGGCACCACCACAGGCCTGAACTTCATCTACGCCCACCTCAACCGTGCCATCATCGCCCGTGACCAGGCGATGCTGTTCGTGACGGGGCCCGGACACGGCGGCCCCGCAAACGTGGCCAATGCCTACCTCGAGGGCACCTACTCGGAGATCTACACGCGCTTCGGAGACGACGAGGACAGCCTCCGGGAGCTCTTCCGCCAGTTCTCGTACCCTGGCGGCATCCCGAGCCACGCGGCCCCGGAGACGCCCGGCTCGATCAGCGAGGGCGGGGAGCTCGGCTACTCGCTCGCGCACGCCTTCGGCGCTGCCTTCGACAACCCGGACCTCGTGGTCGCGTGCGTCGTGGGAGACGGCGAGGCCGAGACCGGCCCCCTGGCCGGCAGCTGGCAGTCGACCGCCTTCCTCGATGCCGCCCGCGACGGCGCCGTCCTGCCGATCCTCCACCTCAACGGCTACAAGATCGCCAACCCCACGGTCCTGGCCCGGCGCCCGGAGTCGCAGCTGCGCTCCTACCTGGAGGGCCTCGGATGGGCGCCGCGGTTCGTCACCGTCGACGACCCGCAGGACCACGACGGCGCACACCGCGACTTCGCCGCCGCGCTCGATGACAGCCTCGACGAGATCCGCGCCATCCAGGAGCACGCACGCTCGGCGGGGGAGCGGCCTGCCGACGAGCCGGCCGCGTCCTGGCCGCTCATCGTGTTCCGCTCCCCGAAGGGCTGGACAGGCCCGGCGGTCGTGGACGGCAAGCCGGTCGAGGGCACCTGGCGCGCACACCAGGTCCCCCTCAGCGGCATCCACGAGAACCCCGAGCATCTCGCCCAGCTCGAGCAGTGGCTGCGCTCCTACCGGCCGGAGGAGCTCTTCACGCACGACGGCGCCCGCTCGCCCGAGCTGGGCAGCCTCGCCCCGCGCGGTGACCGCCGCATGAGTGCCACGCCCTTCGCAAACGGGGGGCGCCTGCTCAACGACCTGCGGCTCCCCGACCCCGAGGCGCACATGATCCCGGCGGAGGCGCCCGGCGTCGTGCGTGCCGGGGCGATGCACAACCTCGGCGAGTGGATGCGCGAGGTGATCCGGGCCAATCCGACGAACTTCCGGCTCTTCGGCCCGGACGAGACGGCGTCCAACCGCCTCCAGGCGGTGTTCGAGGCGACGGACAAGGTGTGGCAGGAGCGCATCGAGGGCGTCGACGAGCACCTTTCCCGGGCGGGACGCGTCATGGAGGTGCTGAGCGAGCACCTGTGCCAGGGCTGGCTCGAGGGCTATCTCCTCACGGGGCGGCACGGGGTCCTGAACTCGTACGAGGCGTTCGTGCACATCGTGGACTCGATGTTCAACCAGCACGCGAAGTGGCTCAAGGTGCACCGGGAGCTGCCCTGGCGCCTGCCGGTCGCCTCCCTCACGTACCTGCTCTCGAGCCACGTGTGGCAGCAGGACCACAACGGCTTCTCGCACCAGGACCCGGGATTCATCGACCACGTGGTCAACAAGAAGGCGGACGTGATCCGGGTCTACCTTCCCGTGGATGCGAACACCCTTGTGTCCACGATGGACCACTGCCTGCGCAGCCGTGACTACGTCAACGTGGTCGTGGCGGGGAAGGCGGCGTCGCTGCAGTGGCTGGGGCCCGAGGAGGCGCAGCTTCACTGTGCCCGCGGCATCGGGATCTGGGACTTCGCCGGGAGCGAGGTCGAGGGGGAGGAGCCCGACGTCGTGCTGGGCTGCGCCGGAGACGTCCCGACAGCGGAGGCCGTCGCCGCGGCGCAGATGCTGCGCCGGGACCTGCCCGGGCTCAAGATCCGCCTGGTGAACGCCGTCGACCTCATGCGCCTCCAGGACGAGCGGGAGCACCCCCACGGCCTCCCGGACCGCGAGTTCGACGCCCTCTTCACCACCGACAAGCCGGTGGTGTTCGCGTACCACGGCTATCCGTGGCTCATCCATCGGCTCACCTACCGCCGGGCCAACCACGGGAACCTGCACGTGCGCGGCTACGTCGAGGAGGGCACGACGACGACCCCGTTCGACATGGCGATGCTCAACCGGATCGACCGCTTCCACCTCGCCATCGACGTGATCGACAGGGTCCCCGGGCTTGCGGCCAAGCACGCCGCCCTGCGGCAGCGGTACGAGGACGAGCTGGTCCGCGTCCGCGCGTACACGAGGGAGTTCGGGGAGGACCCGGAAGGCATCCGGGACTGGGTGCTCGGGGAGGGCTGACCGTCCCCGCGCGGCGCGATAGATTGCAGGTTCATAACGACAGGACCCGAAGAGTAACCTCCGCCGAGGTCGCGACGAGGGTCACGTCTAGGCTGTGTGGCACGTGGGTGTCGATGAAGAAGGAGTCGGAATGCGGCGTGGGCGTATCTCCAGGGCTGTAGGCATTGCCGTACTGGCGGTACTCTCACTCGGCGCGTGCGCGACCCAGAACAGCCCCGCCCCGGGAGCGTCCACAGGACAGGCGAGCGCCAAGCAGGGCGGCAAGATCACTGTGGTCGAGGTCAACGCCTTCAACTCCTTCAACCCGAACACCGCGACCGGCAATGCCGAGATCAACTCCAAGGTCAGCTATCCGACGCACTCGGGCTTCTACTACATCGACAACAAGCTCAATGTGGTGCGCAACGAGAAGTTCGGCAAGATGGAGAAGGTCTCCGACGACCCACTGACCGTCAAGTACACCGTGAACGACGGCGTCAAGTGGTCGGACGGCACCCCCGTCACCGCCCATGACCTCTTCCTCCAGTGGGCCGCCTTCTCCGCCTACTACTCCGACGCGAACCCCTCCGCGAAGACCGGCACGAGCTACTTCTCGTTCGCGGGTGACCCGACCGGGCTCAACGCCACGGAGGTCCCCACGATCTCCGACAACGACCGGACCCTGACCTTGAAGTACACCAAGCCCTTCGCCGACTGGGAGATCGCGCTCGGCGGCCCAGCCATCGACGTGCCCGCCCACGTGATCGCGAAGAAGGCGGGGCTGCCCGACGCCAAGGCCCTCACCGACCTCATGAGGGGCATGAAGAAGGGCGACCCGGCCAAGCCGCAGCCCGCGAACGAGACGCTCAAGAAGGCGGCGGACTTCTACAACACCGGCTTCGACACGAAGACGCTGCCCGCGGACACCTCGCTGTTCCTCTCCAACGGGCCGTACATCGTCAAGGAGATTGTCCCCGACCAGTCCATGACGCTCATCCGCAACAGGGACTATGCCTGGGGCCCGACCCCGAACGCCGATTCCATCGTGGTCCGCTACATCGGCTCTGCGCCGGCGCAGGTCCAGGCCCTGAAGAACGGGGAGGCGGACATCATCGCCCCGCAGGCCTCTGCGGACACGATCGACCAGCTCAAGAGCGTGCCCGGGGCCACAGTCCTCCAGGACAAGCAGCTCGCCTACGAGCACCTCGACCTCAACTTCTCCGGCCCGTTTGCCGACAAGGACGTCCGGACGGCGTTCCTCCTCGCGGTCCCGCGCCAGGACATTGTGGACAAGATCGTCAAGAAGCTCGACCCCGAGGCCAAGCCGCTCGACTCCCAGTTCTTCGTCCCGGCCCAGACGGCCTACGCGAACTCCGTCAAGGACAACGGCTCGTCCGCGTTCGACAAGGTCGACCTCGACAAGGCCAAGCAGCTCCTCGCCGGCAAGCAGCCCGAGATCCGCATCATGTACAACAAGGACAACCCGAACCGCGTAGACATGTTCACGCTCATCAAGGAGTCCGCCGAGAAGGCTGGCTTCAAGATCGTGGACGGTGGGCTCGGCCGCTCGGACTGGAGCAAGGCGCTGGGCAAGGGCACCTACGATGCGAGCATCTTCGCCTGGTCCAACCCGGGGGTGGGCGTCCAAGGCGTACCGGCGATCTTCAAGTCGGGCAACGACCTGAACTACAACAAGTTCTCGAACGAGGAAGCCGACAAGCTCATGGACGAGCTGATCGCGACCACGGACAAGGGCAAGCAGAACGAGATCATGACGAAGCTAGACAAGATCGTCTGGGACTCCTCCTACGGCCTGCCGCTGTTCCAGACCCCCGGAGTCCAGGCCTACAGCGACAAGGTCGACGGAGTGGCGTACAACCCGATGAAGACCGGCGTGTGGTGGAACTTCTGGGAGTGGTCGGTCAAGTAGCGAACGCCCAGGACACCACGCCGCCATGCTGACGTACCTTGTGCGGCGGCTGGCCACGGCCGCGCTGATCCTCCTCGGCGCCTCGTTCGTGGTCTACAACCTGACCGCGCTCTCGGGCGATCCCCTCGAGGAGTTCCGTGGGAGCGGGGCGCCCAACGCCAGGCAGCTCATGGACGCGCGCGCGGAGCTTCTGGACCTCGGCACCCCTGCTCCCCTGCGCTACTTCACGTGGCTCGGCGGCGCGGCCCGCTGCCTCATTCCCATCGCCGGGGGATGTGATCTGGGGAAGAACGTCGCGGGCCAGCCGGTCACCGAGGCGCTCGGCGTCGCACTGGTCCAGACGCTCACCCTGGTCACGGCCGCGGCGGTCCTCGCGATCCTCGTCGGCGTTGCACTCGGTGTCGTCACGGCCCTGCGGCAGCACAGCGCGCTGGACTACGGCGTCACCTTCATGGCCTTCCTCTTCTTCTCCCTGCCGATCTTCTGGGTCGCGGTGCTGCTCAAGGAGTACGGCGCGATCGGGTTCAACGACTTCCTCGCCGATCCCGAGATCCCGTGGCAGGTGTCCGCGGGCCTGGGCGCCCTGGCGGCCCTGAGCGTGGGCGGAGTGGTCGGTGGGCGGCCCCGGCGTCGGCTCGCTGCGGGCGGCACCGCCTTCGTCCTCACGGCGGGCCTGCTCGCCCTGGCCTCGGCTACGCGGTGGTTCGCCCGCCCCGGATTGGGCCTCATCGTCCTCCTCGTGGCCGGCACCGGGTTCGCGTTCGCTGCCGCGGGACTGGCCGCCGGGCCGAGGAACCGGAGGGCCCTCGTGGCCGGGCTCGCGGCCGTCGCGGTCGGGCTCGCGGTGTACTTCCCCATCCAGGTGCCCCTCAACGGCGCCACGCCGGGTACGGTCCTCGTCCTCGGGGCCGTGACCGTGCTCGTCGGCGCTGGCCTCGGGTGGCTCGCCGGGGGCTACGACCGGCGGCAGAACATGCGCGTCGCCGTCGCCACCGCGTTGGCGATGGCCGCGATGACAGCCCTCGACCGCTACATGCAGGCGTGGCCCTCCTATGTCGCGGACAGCACCGTGCGCGGCCGGCCGATCGCGACCATCGGCGCATCGACGCCCAACCTCGGCGGAGACTTCTGGACGGTGGGCATCGACTCCTTCACCCATCTGGTCCTCCCCACGATCGCGCTCGTCCTCGTCTCGCTGGCGGGCTACGCGCGCTTCACTCGGTCCTCGATGCTCGAGGTCATGACCATGGACTACATCCGCACCGCCCGCGCCAAGGGAGTGGGGGAGCGCGACATCGTCCTGCGCCACGCGCTGCGCAACGCGCTCCTTCCGATCACCACGGTCGTCGCCTTCGACATCGGCGGCCTCATAGGGGGCGCCGTCATCACCGAGACCGTCTTCTCGGTGCGCGGAATGGGCGTGATGTTCCTCGAGGGTGTCACCCGGGTCGACCCCAACCCTGTCATGGCCGTCTTCATCTGCACAGCGGCGACGGCCATGGTGTTCAACATCCTTGCCGACCTCGCGTACTCGGCCCTCGACCCGCGGATCCGGGTGAGGTGACGTGTCCCAGCCAACCCAGCAGAGTGAGCTGCTCGCCGAGGGGGAGGCCCTCGCCCGTCAGAGGACGCCCGGTGAGGGTCCCGTCGGGCCGAAGGGCCTCAGCCAGGGCCAGATCGTCCGGAAGCGGTTCCTCCGGCACGGCGGCGCGGTCGTCGGGGTCTCCATCCTTGCCGCGATCCTCGCGCTCGCGTTCACGTCGGTGGGGTGGGGGCCCTTCACCGGCTGGTGGAGGTACGGCCACACGGACATCGCACCACTGGTCCACGACGGCGCACCCACCCTCTCGCTTGCCCCGTTCCGTCTGGGGGAGCACCCCTTCGGCCAGGATCGGATCGGCCGTGACCTCTTCGCGATGACGATGCGCGGGGCCCAGCAGTCCATCATTGTCATGCTCGTCATCGGGCTCATCGCCGGCGCCATCGGCGTCGTGGTCGGGGCCGTGGCCGGGTACTTCCGCGGCTGGGCCGACGCCGTCCTCATGCGCCTGACCGACATCGTGATCATCGTCCCGGCCCTCCTGCTCGCTGCCGTCCTGTCCGCAGTCGCCGGCCGCCGCGACGACGGCACCTGGTTCGGGGCCGTCGCGGGGCAGCACGGCGTGCTGGTGCTCGGCGTCTTCCTCGGCCTCGTGCTGTGGGTCGGCCTGGCCCGCCTCGTGCGCGGGGAGTTCCTGACGCTGCGTGAACGCGAGTTCGTCGACGCCGCCCGCCTGTCCGGGGCGTCGAGCATGCGCATCATCGTCCGGCACATCGTGCCGAACGCGATCGGCGTCGTGATCGTGAACGTCACGCTCACCATGAGCTCAGCGATCCTGCTCGAGACGGCGCTCAGCTACCTCGGGGTCGGCGTCAAAGCGCCCGACACCTCCCTCGGCCTGCTCATCTCCCAGAACCAGGACGCGTTCTCCACGCGACCGTGGCTGTTCTGGTGGCCGGGCGCGTTCATCGTCCTGATCTGCCTGAGCATCAACGTCATCGGAGACGGCCTGCGCGACGCCTTCGACCCGCGCCAGCGGCCTTTCCGCGCCGGTCCCGGGAGCGGGCGGTGACGCCGCCCCCGGGAGGGGCGCCCGGCGCCGTCGTGCGCGGATCACGCCCCGGGGGTGAGGAGGGTCGCGACGGCGAGCCCCGCCGTCACCGCCGTCTCGGCCCACGCGACGCGGCGGGTGACCGGGGTGGGCTCCGCGCGTCCGGCATGCGCGGTGCCCGAGGCGAGCGCCTCGGCCCAGCGCCGGCGGACGACGGCGGCCGCCTGTCCCGAGTCGGTGTGGGCGAGGTCGCCGGGCCGGATGGACCGCGCGGGGCCGTACGTGCTCTCGGGAAGCCCGTCGAGGTGCTCGGGCCTCGCATGCCTGGCGCCCCAGATGCCCGGCGCGGGCGCCGCCCAGGCCGTGAAGCGGCCGGACCCGGTCACCAGCGTCAGGGCGTACTTCGTGTCCACATGGGCCAGGGCGTCCCAGGGAACCCCGATGCTGCGCAGCGGGTTGCGGAGTTCGACGCCGGCGTCGCTCACCACCACCGCAGGCCGCCAGAAAAGCACCCACCCGGCCGCGGCGAGCAGCAGGAACGGCGCCGCGAACCGGGCCCCGGCCAGTCCCGCCGCGGACAGCGTCAGTGCGAGACCGGTCGCGGCGAGGCCCCACGTCAGCCAGGCCAGAGCCCTGCTGCTGCGGGCGGCGAGGGTCTCGACGCGGCCCGTGTGCTCCAGGACGTCAGGCTTGAGCGCGGTCATGACCCCATGAAACAGGACGGCGGGAGCCGTCGCCACACCCCGAAGCCGCTGAGGACAGGAGGACGGCCGTGACGGACCGTCCCAGGTACGCGGCGGGCCGCGAGGCAGCGCCCGTCCTCGAGGTCCGCGGCCTGAGCGTGGACTTCGGCGTCGACCGCGCTTGGGTGGCCGCAGCGCAAGGCCTCGACTTCGAGGTGCGCGCCGGCGAGGTCCTCGCCATCGTGGGCGAGTCGGGGTCCGGCAAGTCGGCGAGTTCGATGGCCCTGCTGGGGCTCCTTCCCCCCAACAGCCGCGTCTCGGGCAGCGTCCGCCTCGCCGGAGAGGAGCTGTTCGGCCCGGACCGCAGGCGCCTGCGCGCGGCCCGGGGCAGGGACATCGCGATGGTCTTCCAGGAGCCCATGTCGGCGCTCAATCCCGTCAGCACAGTGGGGGCCCAGATCGTCGAGGCCGTCCGGCTCCACACGCCCCTCCCGCCGCGCGAGGCCCGCGCGAAGGCCCTGGCCCTGCTCGAGACGGTGGGCCTGGGGGAGGCAGAACGGATCTTCCGGTCGTACCCCCACCAGCTCTCCGGCGGACAGCTGCAGCGCGTCCTGATCGCCCAGTCGCTCTCGTGCAGCCCGAAGCTGCTCATCGCCGACGAGCCCACCACGGCCCTGGACGTCACCGTCCAGGCGGAGATCCTGAGCCTCCTGCGGAGCCTGAAGGACAGCCTCGGCGCGGCGGTCCTCCTCATCACCCACGACATGGGCGTGGTCGCCGACCTCGCCGACCGCGTCGCGGTGATGCGCGCGGGCCGGATCGTCGAGACCGGCACGGCCGCCCGGGTCTTCCGCTCCCCCCAGCACGCCTACACCCAGGCGCTGCTGGAAGCGGTCCCGCGTCTGGGGCAGGGCGGCCGCCGCTCGGACGACGGCGTGGACCCCACCGCTGCGCTCGCAGCCGCGGCGGGCGTGGGCCTCGAGGAGGCCGAGCCGCGCGGGCTCTCAGCGCGCGAACGCGAGGCCGCCCCGCCTCCCGCCGAAGCATTGGGCCGGCGGGCCACCCGGGGGGTGCCCGTGCTCGAGCTGCGCAGTGCCGTCGTCGAGTACCCGAGCCGGGGACGCGGAGCGGCCTTCCGGGCCGTGCACGGGGTCGACCTCGCAGTGCATCCCGGCGAAGTGGTGGGCCTGGTGGGGGAGTCCGGGTCGGGCAAGACCACGGTCGGACGCGCCGCGGTGGGACTGCTGGCCGTGGCGGAGGGTTCGCTCACCGTCGTCGGCCAGGAGATCGCGGGCCTCCGGCGGAACTCCCGCCGCCTGCGCGAGGTGCGGCGCTCGATCGGGATGGTCTTCCAGGACCCGTCCTCCTCGCTCAATCCCAGAATGCCGGTCGGCGAGTCGATCGGTGAGCCCCTGCTGCTCTCGGGGACGGCCAAGGGGGCACGCCTCCACGCGCGGGTCGAGGCGCTCCTGGACCAGGTCGAGCTGCCGCGCTCGTACAGGAACCGCTACCCGCATGAGCTCTCCGGCGGCCAGAGGCAGCGCGTGGGCATCGCGCGGGCGCTCGCACTCGAGCCGAAGCTCATGGTGGCTGACGAGCCCACCTCGGCGCTGGACGTCTCGGTCCAGGCCAAGGTCATCGACCTCTTCGCGCAGCTCCAGCGCGAGCACGGCTTCGCATGCCTGTTCGTGAGCCACGACCTCGCGGTGGTCGACATCCTCGCCGACTACATCGCCGTAATGCGCGGCGGCCAGATCGTCGAGCAGGGCCCAAGAGACTCCGTGCTCCGCAGTCCCCGGGAGCCCTACACCCAGCGGCTCCTGGCGGCCGTGCCGCTGCCGGATCCGGAGCGGCAGCGCGAACGCAGGGAACTGCGCGAGCTGCTCGCGGGACGGGCCCCGGAATCCACAGGCTAGATCACGGTTTGGCAAAGGATTCTTTCACTTCTCGGGAATGTGGCTAGGCTGTACGAATGTGGGTCGGATCACGTCACCTGTGTGGCGGGCTCACGGGCTCTCGCATCAGGCCGGGGTCCATTTCCGAGATCGTTAGGAGTTTGAGGGATGCGTCTATCACGCATGTCCAAGGCCTTGGGGGCCGCGGCTGCTCTCGCCCTCGCGCTGAGCGCGTGCAGCGGCGGCGGGGGCACTTCTGGGGGCAGTGCACAGTCGAGCGGCGACCCGAACAAGGTGATCACCGCCTACAGCAACGAGCCGCAGAACCCGCTGCTGCCGGCCAACACGAACGAGGTCTACGGCGGCCGCGTCGTCGAGATGCTCTTCGAAGGCCTCCGCACGTACGCGGCGGACGGCAAGCCCGTCAACGCCCTCGCCGACAGCATCGAGTCCTCTGACTCGCAGAACTGGACCATCAAGGTCAAGCAGGGCCAGAAGTTCACCAACGGCGAGGCCATCACGGCCAAGACCTTCGTGGACTCCTGGAACTTCGCGGCACTCGCCACGAACCTCCAGAACAACAGCTTCTTCTTCGAGTCCATCGAGGGCTACGAGGACGTCAGCGCCACCACGAAGAGCACCGGGGCGGACGGCAAGACCACCTCGACGCCGGCTCCCAAGGCGCAGACCATGTCCGGGCTCAGCGCCCCCGACGACCAGACGATCAAGGTCAAGCTCGTCCAGCCCGAGGCCGACTGGTCCCTGCGCCTGGGCTACTCGGCGTTCTTCCCGCTGCCCTCCGAGGCGCTGAAGGACCCCAAGAAGTTCGGCGAGAACCCGATCGGCAACGGCCCGTACAAGATGGCGAAGGACACCGGGGCGTGGGTGCACGACCAGTCCATCTCGCTGGTCAAGAATGCCGACTACAAGGGTCCGCGTGAAGCCAAGAACGGCGGCATCACGTTCAAGTTCTACACCGACCCGGGCCCGGCCTACACGGACCTCCAGGCCGACAACCTTGACGTCACGGACGTCCTCCCGTCGAACGCGCTCAAGACCTACACCACGGACTTCCAGGACCGGAACGCGACCAAGCCGGTCGCGAGCAACTCGACCCTGAATATCCCGGGCTACAACCCGAACTTCCAGGGCGAGGCCGGCAAGCTCCGCCGTCAGGCCCTCTCCTACGCGATCAACCGCGAGGAGATCGCCAAGGTCGTCTTCAACGGGACCCGGACCCCGTCCAAGGCATTCGCCCCGCCCGTCATCGACGGCTTCAAGGCCGACATCCCGGGCAGCGAGGTCCTCAAGTACGACCCGGCCAAGGCCAAGGACCTCTGGGCCCAGGCCGACAAGATCCAGCCGTACGACGCCTCCAAGCCCCTCCTGATCGGCTCGAACACCGACGGTGGCAACAAGGAATGGGTCGACGCCGTTGCGAACAACTTCAAGAACAACCTGGGCATCCAGTCGGAGATCCAGCCGTTCGCGAAGTTCGCCGAGCTGCTCAACGTCCGCAAGTCGCAGAGCCTCCCGGGTCTGACCCGTGCCGGCTGGCAGGGTGACTACCCGTCGCTCTACAACTTCCTCGGCCCGGTCTGGGCGACCGGCGCGTCGTCGAACTACGAGAAGTACTCGAACCCCGAGTTCGACAAGCTCCTCAAGGACGGCCTCGCCGCGAAGTCGACGGACGAAGCGAATGACAAGTTCAACCAGGCGCAGGAAGTCCTGTTCAAGGACCTGCCGGGTCTGCCACTCTGGGACCAGAACCGCGCCATTGTGTGGAGCAACAACGTGATCAAGGCCGAGACCGGGTGGAACGGCCAGATCCGCTACTTCGACATCCAGGCGAAGTAGCACCGCGACAGCGGACACTCCACTGACCGAGGGCCCGGCGGGTGCCGGGCCCTCGGCCTCTGTTTCAACCGGAAGGCAACACCCATGAGAGTCCCTCCGACCTGGGACGCAGGAGGCACACCGTGATCCGGTACATCCTCCGCCGACTCCTCCAAGTCATCCCCGTCTTCATCGGGACAACCCTGCTCGTCTACTTCATGGTCTTCGCCCTCCCCGGAGACCCCATTGCGGCGCTGTTCGGCGACCGGCAGCCGCCGCAGGGCGTCATCGACGCGCTCCGGGCCCAGTACCATCTCGACCAGCCGTTCATCGTCCAGTACGGGATCTTCCTGAAGAACCTGTTCACCCTGGACCTCGGCGTGGACTTCACCCAGCAGCCCATCGCGGCGACGCTGGCCCGCATCTTCCCCGTCACGGCGATGCTCGCCGTCGAAGCCCTGGCGATCCAGGCGGTCTTCGGCGTGCTGTTCGGCCTCTTCGCCGGCCTCCGCCGGGGCGGCATCTTCGACTCGACCGTCCTCGTCGCGTCCCTGGTCGTCATCGCGGTCCCGACGTTCGTGCTCGGCTTCGTGTTCCAGCTCGTCTTCGGCGTCTACTTGGGGTGGGCCAGACCCACGGTCGGATCCCAAGCCGACTGGGGAAACCTCATCCTTCCCGCGATCGTGCTCGGACTCGTCTCCTTCGCGTACGTCCTGCGCCTCACCCGCGCCTCGGTCATCGAGAACATGAACGCGGACTACGTGCGCACCGCGACGGCCAAGGGACTGTCCCGCACCCGCGTCGTCCTCGCACACGTGCTGCGCAACTCGATGATCCCCGTCGTGACCTACCTGGGCGCCAACCTCGGCGGCCTCATGGGCGGCGCGATCGTGACCGAGGGCATCTTCAACGTCCCCGGAGTCGGCAACAAGCTCTACCAGGCAGTGCTGCGCGGCGAGGGCCCCACGGTCGTGGCGATCGTGAGCGTGCTCGTGCTCGTGTTCGTCCTCGCGAACCTGCTCGTCGACCTCCTGTACGCCTGGCTCGACCCGAGGATCCGCTATGAAGCCTGAACGCACTGAGGGCCACTACGTCGCCCCCTTCGAAGAGAAGACGCTCGGCGCGACCGACACGCTCCGTGTCGAGGAAGCGCCCCTGAGCCTGTGGGCAGACGCCTGGCGCAAGCTCAGGCGGCGGCCGCTGTTCATCATCTCGTCGATCATGATCCTCGCCCTGGTCTTCATCGCCCTCTTCCCTGGCGTCTTCACCCAGGTCCCCCCGAACAGCGAGTGCCTCCTCGAGAACTCCGAGGCGGGCCCGCGCGACGGGCACCCGTTCGGGTTCACCTTCCAGGGCTGCGACGTGTTCTCACGGGTCATCCACGGGACGCAGGCCTCGCTCACGGTCGGCATCCTCGCCGTCCTGTGCGTCCTGGTGATCGGTGTGACGTTCGGCGCGCTCGCGGGCTACTACGGCGGATGGCTCGACGCCGTCCTCGCCCGCCTCGGCGATATCTTCTTCGCCCTCCCGCTCGTCCTCGGCGCGCTCGTCATCACCCAGCTGCCGCTGTTCCGCACGAACAAGAGCGTCTGGACGGTGGTGCTCGTGATCGCCATGCTCGGCTGGCCCCAGATGGCGAGGATCACGCGCGGCGCAGTCATCGAGGTCCGCAACGCGGACTTCGTCACGGCAGCACGCTCCCTCGGCGTCTCCCGCGGCGGGGCGCTCCTGCGGCACGTCCTGCCGAACGCGCTCGCGCCGGTGATCGTCCTCGCGACGCTCGAGCTCGGCGTCTTCATCGTGACCGAGGCAACGCTGTCCTTCCTCGGCATCGGCCTGCCCGAATCGGTCATGTCCTGGGGGCACGACATTGCCGCCGCCCAGACCTCGATCCGGACGAACCCGATGATCCTCATCTACCCGTCCATCGCGCTGTCGCTGTGCGTCCTGAGCTTCATCATGCTCGGCGACGCGGTCCGCGACGCCCTTGACCCGAAGAGCAGGACCCGATGACCGAGAAGACCACAGCGCCCTCGGGGCCCGAGATCACCGATGCGGGCGAGCCGGGCGGCCGCCCGATCCTCGAGATCCGCGACCTCGAGATCACCTTCACCACCGGCAGCGGCGACTTCAAGGCCGTCCGCGACGCGCACCTGAAGATCATGCCCGGCGAGACCCTTGCCATCGTGGGCGAGTCCGGCTCGGGGAAGTCCACGACCGCGCTGGCCGCCATCGGGCTCCTCCCGAACAACGGCCGGGTCACCGGCGGGCAGATCCTGCTCGACGGCGAGGACGTGGCGCACGCCCACGAGAAGCGCCTGATCGAGCTGCGCGGCAACACGATCGGCATGGTCCCGCAGGACCCGATGTCGAACCTGAACCCGGTCTGGAAGATCGGCTACCAGGTGCGGGAGACGCTCAAGGCGAACGGCCGCCCCGACGGTCCCGCCGACGTCGCCCGTGCCCTCGCCGACGCCGGTCTCCCGGACGCCGAGCGCCGCGCGAAGCAGTTCCCGCACGAGTTCTCCGGCGGCATGCGCCAGCGTGCCCTCATCGCGATCGGGCTCGCGTGCGCCCCTAAGCTGCTCATCGCGGACGAGCCGACGTCGGCCCTCGACGTGACGGTCCAGCGCAAGATCCTCGACCACCTCCAGACCATGACGGCCGAGCTCGGCACCTCGGTGCTCCTCATCACCCACGACCTCGGCCTGGCAGCCGAGCGCGCGGACAAGGTCGTGGTCATGTACCAAGGGCGGGTCGTCGAGGCGGGCCCGTCGCTCGAGCTCCTGCGGAACCCGCTCCACCCGTACACCCAGCGGCTCGTGGCCAAGGCGCCCTCGCTCGCATCGCGGCGCATCCAGGTGGCCAAGGAAGCCGGGATCGAGGCGAGTGATCTCCTGACCTCCTCAGACGAGGCCAAGGAGCGCGCCGCCGAGAAGGCCGAGGCGACGGCTGTCGGGGCCGTTGAGTCCGAGGTCGTCCCCGCGGCCAAGGCTGCCGTGCCGACCGACGACGCGCTCATCGTCGAGAACCTGACCAAGGTCTTCAAGCTGCGCACCGGGGTCGGCCGCGGCACCGACTTCACGGCGGTGGACGATGTGAGCTTCCGCGTCCCGCGGGGCACGACGACCGCGATCGTGGGGGAGTCCGGGTCCGGCAAGTCGACGGTGGCCCAGATGGTGCTCCAGCTGCTGAAGCCGACCTCGGGGCGGATCGTGTTCGACGGAATCGACACGGCGACGCTGGACCGCAGGCAGCTGTTCGCCTTCCGCCGGCGCGTCCAGCCCATCTTCCAGGACCCGTACGGCTCGCTCGACCCGATGTACAACATCTACCGGACCATCGAGGAGCCGCTGCGCACGCACAAGATCGGCGACCGGGCCTCAAGGGAGCTCAAGGTCCGCGAGCTGCTCGACCAGGTCGCGCTGCCGCAGTCGGCGATGCAGCGCTACCCGAACGAGCTCTCGGGCGGACAGCGCCAGCGCGTCGCGATCGCGCGCGCACTGGCCCTCGACCCCGAGGTGATCATCTGCGACGAGGCCGTCTCCGCCCTCGACGTCCTCGTCCAGGCGCAGGTGCTCAATCTCCTGGCGGACCTCCAGGAACGCCTCGGACTGACTTACCTCTTCATCACCCATGACCTCGCCGTGGTCCGCCAGATCGCGGACAGCGTGTGCGTCATGGAGCGGGGCAGGCTCGTCGAGACAGGCACCACCGACTCTGTCTTCGACTCGCCCCAGCAGGAGTACACGAGGGCCCTGCTGGACGCGATCCCCGGGGGCAAGCTCCTCCTGCCCCCCGAGGTCGCCTGACGCGGCAGCACCGCGCGGGGGCCCGGGCGCTGTGCGCGCCCGGGCCCCTGTCGCGTCAGTCGAGGGCGAGTCCCTGTGCGGCGAGCGAGTCGGCGAAGATCGGCGTCAGCCGGGCCATGCCGGAGGCCTTGAGGTGGACGCCGTCGGCGAGCTCGTCGGCGAGGCCGTAGCGCGAGATCCAGTCCCCGCAGCCGACGAAGGGCACCTCGAGGCGCGCCGCGATGCGCCCGAGGAGGGCGTCGACTTCGGTGCGGCGGCCGCCGCCGTCGGCAGCCGACTTCGACAGTGTCCCGACCATGAGCCGCTTCGAGTGGGGATACGCGGTGCGCAGCTCGTCCAGGATCGCGACGGCACCCTTCGTGATCGCCGCATCGGAGGACCTGCGCGTCGCGTCGTTGCCGCCGCCCTGGACCACCACGAGTCCGGGATCGCCGTAGGGCAGGAGCCAGTCGCCGAGGCGGAGGGCGTCGTCGTAGTCGTGCACCGAGGCCGTGCCGACCGAGAAGCCCGTTCCGCCCTTTCCCGCGAAGTAGACGCTGTATCCGGCCTTCTCGAGGCCGCGCCGCACCCAGCTGTCAGTGGGCTCGGACTGGGAATCGCCGATCAGGACTGCCGTCCGGGCCAGGTTCCCGAGGATCCTCTCGTGCCGGCCGGTAGCAGGGTCGGCGTACAGCGACCCGAGCGGGAGGAGGGCCGGCGGCGTGAGGCGACGCGCCGACGTCGTGCGCGGGGCGAGCACGAGCGGGGGCGTGGCGAAGGGCACAGCGGCGGACGACGGCGAGGCGGCGGCAGGCGCGGCGACGTCGGAGAGGGGCGCGCCGGATGAGGCGAGCATGACGGCGAGGGCTGCCGTGGCGACACGAAGCCTGCCTGGTCCCATGGGTCCTCCGGTGCGGTGACAACGGGTGCGGTGCGAACGCCCGTTGTCCCATCATGCTGGGTCGCGGCGTCCGGTGCCACTCGGTCTTCCCAGCGCCCCTTCCCAGCTGCCGGAAGGGCGTTTGCTCCCGGAGGGGTAAAATACTGTTGCTGGCCCTTAAGAGGGTCTGTTCCGCTGTGCCTCCGGGCCGGGCCACCCCGAGCCGCATGAGGACGCGGACCGCCGCGACCCACATCCGAAGTGAGCCTCACACGCATGACTGAAACCGTGTCCACCGCCTCTCGCACCGATCTCCGCAACGTCGCCATCGTGGCGCACGTCGACCACGGCAAGACCACCCTCGTCGACGCCATGCTCCGGCAGACCAACTCCTTCGCCGCCCACGGCGACGTCGAGGACCGCGTGATGGACTCAGGCGACCTCGAGCGCGAGAAGGGCATCACCATCCTCGCCAAGAACACGACCGTGCGCTACGCCGGTCCGTCCGCGGCCGAGGTCGGCGAGCCCGACGGCATCACGATCAACGTCATCGACACCCCCGGCCACGCCGACTTCGGCGGGGAGGTCGAGCGGGGCCTGTCCATGGTCGACGGCGTCGTGCTGCTCGTGGACGCCTCGGAGGGCCCGCTGCCGCAGACCCGCTTCGTGCTCCGCAAGGCCCTCGCCGCGCACAAGCCCGTGATCCTCGTGGTGAACAAGACCGACCGGCCCGATGCGCGCATCGAGGAGGTTGTCCACGAGACGATGGACCTCCTCCTCGGCCTCGCCTCGGACCTCGCGGACGAGGTCCCGGACCTCGACCTCGACAAGGTCCTCGACGTCCCGGTGGTCTACGCCGCTGCCCGCGCCGGCGCCTCCTCGCTCGAGCAGCCGGCCGACGGCTCGATCCCGGACAACGACAACCTCGAGCCGCTCTTCGCGACCATCCTCAAGCACATCCCGGCGCCCACGTACGACCCCGAGGGTGTCCTCCAGGCGCACGTGACCAACCTCGACGCGTCGCCGTTCCTCGGCCGCCTCGCGCTCCTGCGCATCTACAACGGCACGCTCCGCAAGGGCCAGCAGGTCGCCTGGGCCCGCCACGACGGGACCATCAGGACCGTCAAGATCACCGAGCTGCTCGCCACACGTGCCCTCGACCGGGTCCCAGCCGAGTCCGCCGGCCCCGGCGAGATCGTCGCAGTCGCCGGCATCGAGGACATCACCATCGGCGAGACGCTCACCGACGCGGACAACCCCCAGCCGCTCCCGCTCATCACGGTCGACGACCCCGCGATCTCGATGACGGTCGGCATCAACACGTCCCCGCTGGCCGGCCGCGTCAAGGGCGCCAAGGTGACGGCACGCCAGGTCAAGGACCGCCTCGACAAGGAGCTGATCGGCAACGTCTCGATCCGCGTCCTGCCCACTGAGCGTCCGGACGCCTGGGAGGTCCAGGGCCGCGGCGAGCTCGCCCTGGCCATCCTCGTCGAGCAGATGCGCCGCGAGGGCTTCGAGCTCACGGTCGGCAAGCCGCAGGTCGTGACGAAGAAGGTCGACGGCCAGGTCCTCGAGCCCATGGAGCACATGACGATCGACGTCCCCGAGGAGTACCTCGGCGCGGTCACGCAGCTCCTAGCGGCCCGCAAGGGGCGCATGACCAACATGGCCAACCACGGCACGGGCTGGGTCCGCATGGAGTTCATCGTCCCCTCCCGCGGCCTCATCGGCTTCCGCACGAAGTTCCTCACGGACACCCGCGGCGCCGGCATCGCCTCCTCGATCTCCGAGGGCTACGAGCCGTGGGCCGGGGACATCGAGTACCGCACGAACGGTTCGCTGGTCGCGGACCGCGCCGGCGTCGCAACCCCGTTCGCGATGATCAACCTCCAAGAGCGCGGCACCTTCTTCATCCAGCCCACGGCCGAGGTGTACGAGGGCATGATCGTCGGCGAGAACTCGCGCGCCGACGACATGGAGGTGAACATCACCAAGGAGAAGAAGCTCACCAACATGCGCTCCTCCACCGCGGACAACTTCGAGGGGCTCACCCCGCCGCGGACGCTCACGCTCGAGGAGTCCCTCGAATTCGCCCGCGAGGACGAGTGCGTGGAGATCACTCCCGAGGACATCCGCATCCGCAAGGTGATCCTCGACGCCAACGAGCGACTCAAGGCCGCGCGCAACCGCTCGCGTTCCTGACTCACCCCGTCCGACGGCGGTCGGCGGCTCCTGCACGGAAGCCGCCGGCCGCCGTCGTGCGTGTCCCGGGGACCGCGGCGGAGTGGTTCCACTCGCCGCGGATCCGCTGGAGCAGCCGATGGGCCGGATCCATGATCATGAGGTCCGACCAGAAGGCGTGGACCAGCGTGACGCCGGATCCGTCCTGCGTCCCCATGCGCGCCCAGAGCCGGGGCAGGGGCGTCGGCGCGAAGGCCAGGGCCGCGCTCGCGTGTCCCATCCTGTCCCGCTGGTATGGCGACGAATCCGTCTGGATGCAGGGGACGCTCCGCTGCACCGTCTCGCCCGAGGCGAGGTGCCGCTCGAGGACCGCCGTGAAGCGCACCGTCGCCCGGAACTCCCCGAAGGGCGCGAGATCCAGGGCCGCGAGACCGACATCGAGGCGGAGCGCGCCGTCGGCCGCGCGCACGCTCACCCGGTCGAAGCGTGCCTCCTGGAAGACCATCGGCGGGAGCCCGGACGGCGCAAGCCTTCCCAGGGCAGTGAGCAACGACATGGCGTGGACCTCCGGCGCAACCTCGATATTTCTATTCGATGGATTAAACCTACCGCACTGTGATCTTCTGCACAACGCTTCCCGCTACGGCTTCTCCCGCGGCGCCCGCCGCGGCGGGGGAGGCGGCACCGGCTTCGCCGCGACGACGTCGGCCAGGCGCACGACGGCGTCGCCCCGGCGGGTGCGGACCGTCACCGTCGCCTCGCCGCAGTCCACGAGATCGCCGAGGGCGTCCGTGAAGCCGTCCTCGATCCTGCTGCGGACGACGACGCGTGTGCCGGCTGGGAGCGAGCGAAGCAGGTCGATGGGGGATTCGGGCACGCTCCATCGTAGGCAGGGCCTCAGCGGCCGGCGGCCCGCTCGCTGCCCGAGCGCCGAGTGCTACGGCCTGTGTCCGGTGGAGTGGCGTGCGGGAGCCGGGGGATAATAGGCTCGACCGGCCGCGGACATGCCGCAGGAAGACGCCAGCAGTGCGGCCGGAACAGAGAGAGGGTGCACCGTGACATACGTGATCGCGCAGCCGTGCGTGGATGTGAAGGACAAGGCCTGCGTCGAGGAGTGTCCTGTCGACTGCATCTACGAAGGCGAGCGGTCCCTGTACATCCACCCGGACGAGTGCGTCGACTGCGGTGCCTGCGAGCCGGTGTGCCCCGTCGAGGCCATCTACTACGAGGACGACGTGCCCGACGAGTGGAGTGACTACTACAAGGCCAACGTCGAGTTCTTCGACGACCTCGGCTCCCCGG
This sequence comes from Sinomonas sp. R1AF57, assembly GCF_002224485.1. Taxonomy (GTDB): domain Bacteria; phylum Actinomycetota; class Actinomycetes; order Actinomycetales; family Micrococcaceae; genus Sinomonas; species Sinomonas flava. The sequence goes on along the minus strand of NZ_CP022463.1, from coordinate 2,327,226 downwards.
GCGGCGCCGCCAAGCTCGGCAACACGGGCAAGGACCACCCGCTCGTCGCGGCCCTTCCCCCGCAGAACCAAGACCACTGACCGTGCGGAACGAGCCGGGCGCCGACAGCGCGACACGAACGGCCTCCTCGATCCGACGTCCCTCCGGCTTCGGCCTGGACCTCCCCGACTACCCCTGGGAGGCCATGCGGCCGTATGCGGCCACGGCGGCGCAGCACCCCGGCGGGGCGGTCAACCTCTCCATCGGGACACCAGTGGACCCCACGCCCGAGGTCATCCAAGAGGCCCTGCGCGCCGCCGCCGACGCGCCCGGCTACCCGACCGTGCACGGAACGCTGGCGCTGCGCGAGGCGGTCGTCGAATGGTTCGCGCGGCGGCGCGGCGTCACCGGGCTCGACGAGCAGGCGGTCATGCCGACGGTCGGCTCGAAGGAACTCGTGGCCTGGCTCCCGTTCCTGCTCGGCCTCGGCGAGGGCGACGTCGTCGTCCGGCCGTCCGTGGCCTACCCGACGTACGACATCGGCGCGCGGCTCGCAGGGGCGACGGCTGTGGCGGCCGACAGCCTCGACGAGCTCGACGCAGACACGCTCGCCCGCGTCCGCCTCGTCTGGGTCAACTCCCCGGCCAATCCGGCCGGTGCGGTGCGGAGCGCTGACGAGCTGCGTGCCGTCGTCGACCGCGCCCGGGCCGTGGGCGCCGTCGTCGCCTCCGATGAGTGCTACGCCGAGCTCGGGTGGGGGGCCTGGGACGCGCAGCGCGGCGGCGAGGCCGTCCCGTCCGTGCTCGATCCCCGCGTGAGCGGAGGGGACCTGACTGGCCTGCTGAGCGTCTACTCGCTCAGCAAGCAGTCGAACCTGGCAGGGTACCGCGCGGCCTTCGTCGCAGGAGCGCCGGAGCTGATGCCGAACCTGGTCAACAGCCGCAAGCACGCCGGCATGATCATGCCCTTCCCTGTGCAGGAAGCGATGCGGGTGGCGCTCGGCGACGACGCGCACGTCCTCGCCCAGAAGGACCTCTACCGGGCGCGGCGCGAGCGGCTCCTGCCCGCGCTCGAGGCGTTCGGCCTCACCCTGTCCCACTCCGAGGCGGGCCTGTACCTGTGGTGCACCGCCGGTGAGGACACCTGGGCAACCGTCGGCCGCCTCGCGGAGCTGGGCATCGTCGTCGGGCCGGGTGTGTTCTACGGGGCAGCGGGTTCGGGCTTCGTCCGGGTGGCCCTCACGGGAAGCGACGAGCGCATCGACGCTGCTGTGGAACGACTCTCCGCGCGCTAGTCCAGCAAGTGTGCGGCACCTCACACGAGGCGGGGTATCGATTAGTGCCTGCCGGGATCTGGGAGTAGCTTAGGAACGTTGCGAGCTACCTCTTGAAGGGGAACCATGACTGAGATGAACGGCGCACTGCTGCGCCACGAGGGCGGAGATCTCGAGCTGCCCCGCATTCGCGCCGTTGAGGGCAATGACGGCTATGACGTCTCCAAGCTCCTCAAGGAGACCGGCGCCGTCACCTTCGACCCCGGGTTCATGAACACCGCGGCCACCACGTCCTCGATCACCTTCATCGACGGCGATGAGGGGATCCTCCGGTACCGGGGCTACCCCATCGAGCAGCTGGCGCAGCACTCGAGCTTCCTCGAGGTCTCCTACCTCCTCATCTACGGAAACCTCCCGACCTCCGCCGAGCTCGACGCCTTCGACCAGCGGATCCGCCGGCACACCCTCCTGCACGAGGAGCTCAAGAGCTTCTTCGCCGGCTTCCCGCGCGATGCGCACCCGATGCCCGTCCTGTCCTCGGCCGTCTCCGCGCTGTCGACGTTCTACCAGGACTCCCTCGACCCGTTCAACGAGGAGCAGGTGGAGCTCTCCACCATCCGGCTCATGGCCAAGCTCCCGGTCATCGCCGCGTACGCCCACAAGAAGTCGATCGGGCAGGCTCTGCTGTACCCGGACAACTCCATGAACCTCGTGGAGAACTTCCTGCGCCTCTCCTTCGGGCTCCCGGCCGAGCCGTACGAGCTCGACCCGCTCGTGGTCAAGGCCCTCGACACGCTCCTCGTGCTGCACGCGGACCACGAGCAGAACTGCTCGACCTCCACGGTGCGCCTTGTCGGCTCCGCGAACGCGAACATGTTCGCGTCCGTCTCCGCGGGCATCAACGCGCTCTTCGGCCCGCTGCACGGCGGCGCCAACGAGGCCGTGCTGAACATGCTCCGCCGCATCCAGGCCGAGGGCATCAAGCCCGAGGACTTCATGGAGAAGGTCAAGAACAAGGAGGACGGCGTCCGCCTCATGGGCTTCGGCCACCGGGTCTACAAGAACTACGACCCCCGCGCGAAGATCATCAAGGCGACGGCCCACGAGGTCCTCGGCAAGCTCGGCGGCAACGACGAGCTCCTCGAGATCGCCATGCGCCTCGAGGAGAAGGCCCTCGCGGACGACTACTTCATCCAGCGAAAGCTCTACCCGAACGTGGACTTCTACACGGGCCTCATCTACAAGGCGATGGGCTTCCCGGAGAAGATGTTCACCGTCCTCTTCGCGATCGGCCGCCTTCCCGGCTGGATCGCCCAGTGGCGCGAGATGATCAAGGACCCGCAGACCAAGATCGGGCGCCCGCGCCAGCTCTACGTAGGCGAGGCCAAGCGCGACTACCCCTCCCGCTGACCCGCCCCGCCCTTTCGGGTACAGATCCCCACGGGATCTCGGCTTCTCGGGTACGACGACGGCCGGTGCCTTCCGCTTGGAAGGCACCGGCCGTCGTCGTATGCTCCCGGACCGCGTACCCGGACCGCCGCGTACCCGGAACGCCGTTCCGGCGTCGCGATCTGTACCCGAAACCGGTGGGCGGGGCGGGTCAGGCGTCCTGGTAGCCGTGGGGGTTGTTCTTCTGCCAGCGCCAGTGGTCCTGGCACATCTGGTCGATGGTGCGGGTGGTGGACCAGCCGAGGTCGTTCAGGGCGGCGGTGGGGTCGGCCCAGAAGGCGGGGAGGTCGCCGGCGCGGCGGGGGGCGATCTCGTAGGGGATGGGCTCGCCGACGGCCTTCTCGAAGGCGTGGTGCATCTCCAGGACGCTGGTACCGGTGCCGGAGCCGAGGTTCCAGCGGTGCACGCCGTCGTGGTCGCCCAGGTAGTCCAGCGCTGCGGCATGGCCCTCGGCGAGGTCGACGACGTGGATGAAGTCGCGCTGGCAGGTCCCGTCGGGAGTGTCGTAGTCGCCGCCGAAGACCATGAGCTTCTCGCGCCGGCCCACGGCGACCTGGGCGATGAAGGGGACGAGGTTGTTCGGGATGCCCTGGGGGTCTTCGCCGATGCGGCCGGAGGGGTGCGCCCCGACCGGGTTGAAGTAGCGCAGCAGGGCGATGCGCCAGGCGGGGTCGGCGGCGCCGAGGTCGGTGAGGATGTCCTCGATGTGCTCCTTGGTGCGCCCGTAGGGGTTCATGGCGCCGATGTCCATGGTCTCCACGTACGGGATGGGGTTGCGGTCTCCGTAGACGGTGGCGGAGGAGGAGAAGACGATGGTGCGCACGCCGTGGCGTTCCATGGTGCGCAGGAGGGCGATGGTGCCGGCGACGTTGTTGAAGTAGTAGTCCAGGGGGATGGCGGCGGACTCGCCGACGGCCTTGAGGCCGGCGAAGTGGATGACGGCTTCAGGGGTGTGCTCGGCGAAGGCGGCGTCGAGGGCGGCCTCGTCGGTGATGTCGGCCCGGACGAAGGCGGCCTGGCGGGCGGCGAGTTCGGCGACGCGGCGGAGTGCCTCCTCGCTGGAGTTGGACAGGTTGTCCACCACGACGACGTCGTGGCCGGCCTCGAGGAGGGTCAGGACCGTGTGTGAGCCGATGTAGCCGGTGCCACCGGTGACGAGGATGCGCATGGCCTTCATCCTATCGATCCCACACACGGCGGCGCGCGGCAGGTGAAGCTGTGACGGGCCGTTGGGGCACAGGTGTGCTAAAGAGGGGGAGTGCCCAGGAGAGTTGACGCGGCCGAGCGCCGCCGCGAGGTCGTGGATGCCGTCAAGCGGATCGTCGTGGCGGACGGGCTCGCACGGGTGTCCCTGCGGGAGGTGGCGGGGGAGGCGGGCCTCGTCGTCGGATCGGTCCGGCACTACTTCGCCACGTCCTCGGACCTGCTCGTCTGTGCCTTCGGCGATGTGGTCGACTCGGTCCTCACCCGCGTCCTCGACGCCTCGGCCCTCGGCCGCGGCTCGGGACACCCGGGCGAGGAGGGCCTGGTGGCACAGCTGTGCCAGCTGCTCCCGCTCGACGAGGAGCGCGCCGTCGACCTCTGCGTGTGGAGCGAGTTCAAGCTAGCGGCGAGGACACGCCCCGAACTCGCAGCGACCGCCGAGCGCGGCCACCGGAGCCTGGCCGCCGCGCTGGGGGCTGCGGTGCGGTCGCTGCGGCCGGAGCTTCCCGACGAGGAGCTCGTCGTCGAGGCAGAGCGCCTCCTGGCCACTGTCGAGGGGCTGGGCCTGCACGCCCTGCTCCAGGGCCGCTGGCTCGACGCGGCGCTGTGCGTCGCCGTGGTGCGGGCGCAGGTCGCCAGCCTCGCGGCGGCGGCGCCCCGGCTCTCGGGTGCCTCCGCGGGAATACACTGAGAAGGCAGACGGCAAGGAGCTATGACTCATGCACCACACTGGAGGACCCGGCTGGCGGATTACCACGGACACGTCCGGGCCGATGCTCCTGGCGCTCTACCTCAAGGACTGTGCAGGGCTCAACGGCGCGGGCATGCCGCCGGTGGCCCCGGCGCATCCGAAGATCCGCGAGAGCGACCACCAGCAGATCACCCAGCATGTGGGCGGCATCCCGGCGCTGCGCCGCGAATGGGAGGCCTGGTGGGCCCAGCTGATCCAGAACCACCCCGAGATGAGCCCCGAGCTCGTCCCCCCGGGTTTCAGCGCGTTCCGCTCGGCCCCTGCGCTCCAGCGGTCGCTGCAGGCGCACTTCGGCACGGCCCTCACGTGGGCGCGCGAGCGGCGGAGCGAGTACGAGCAGCTCGAGAAGAAGCGCGAGGAGCGCGGGGACTTGGACGTGCTGCGGGAGCTGGTGGAGGAGCGGCAGCTCGAGGTCGGCAACGGCGGCCGGAGCTTCGCGCTGACCATCATCGAGCTGCCGCTCGCGGAGGACAGGGCGTGGCTCGTGGACGCGGACAAGCTGATCATGAGCGAGTCCCTCCTCGAGGACAAGGAGATCTTCCGCAGCTACCTGCGGCCCGTGATCGAGCTCCTCGTCTGAGCGGCGCCGGCTAGGGAGCCTCGGCCAGCTGGACGGTCACGACGCCGTCCGGCGCGGCGGACTCGGTCCAGCCGCGGTTTCCGTCGCGGATCCACGAGTGCCCCGCGACGTCGACCCGGACCACCGCGAGCTCCTTCGCGTTCGCGACCGCCCACTGCGCGATGGACCAGGCGCGGGTGCCGTCGGCAGGGATGCTCACGGAGCGGCCGGCGGTGCTCGCCTCCACGGCGCCGTACGCCACGGTGAGCTCGGAGCGCAGGGTCTTGGGGTCGCCCGGGGCGTCGGGCTTGCGCAGGGTGCACGTGAGGGAGGCCTGGGAGTTCCCGGTCAGCGCGGAGGCGAAGGCCCGACCCAGATCCTCGTGCTGGGCGTAGGCCTGCGGGAACCCTGATCGCTGGACCTTCTGCGCGGCATCTGTGATGGGCAGCGTCTCGTAGCCGGGGATCTTCACGAGACCGTCGTAGAACGCGTTCGTCGAGTACACCGCGTCCATGACCTGCGCCTCGGTGCCCCACCCCTGCGAGGGCCGCTGCTGGAACAGGCCCAGGGAGTCGGGCCCGGCGCCGTCGCCGTAGTTGATGTTGCGGAGCTTGGACTCCTGCATGGCCGTCGCGAGCGCGATCGTCGCCGCTCGCGGCGGCAGTCCGCGGCGGACGGCGATCGCCGAGATCAGTGACGCGTTGGCCGCCTGGTCTGTCGCGAGAGACTGCTTCGCCTCCCCGAGGAGGGCGGTGCAGCCCTCGACGACCGGTGTATCGCTCCTGTTGAACACCACCGCCGCGATGTACACGCCCACTCCGACGAGGGCGAGCGCGACGAGGACGGTGAGGGCGCGCCGCACTCTGCGGGCGAGGGCCATCCGGGGTGCTCCTTGAGGTCGGGATCGGGGTCGGGGTCAGGCTGCCGGCCGGGCAGGGCCGGGCGGGACGCGGGCGCCCGCGTGTGTCGACCCCGCGCACGACGCCGCGTGCCCGCCGTGGCGAGTGGGCGGCGTCGTGAGCGTGGCCGCGGGAGCGTCAGTTGGCGTGCAGCGCCTCGTTGAGCTCCACGGTCTGGCCGCTGCGGGGCAGCACCTCGACCTGGCCGTTCGTGGAGTTGCGGCGGAACAGCAGGTTCGGCTGGCCGGAGAGCTCGATCGCCTTGACGACCTTCTCGGCGTTCTCGCCGAAGGCGTCCTTGAAGCCGCTGATGCGCACCCGGGTGCCGGCGGTGACGTACAGCCCAGCCTCGACCACCGAGTCGTCGCCGATAGAGATGCCCACGCCGGAGTTCGCGCCCAGCAGGACGCGCTCGCCGAGGGCGATCCGCTCCTTGCCGCCGCCCGAAAGGGTGCCCATGATCGACGCGCCGCCGCCCACGTCGGTACCGTCGCCGACGACCACGCCCGCCGAGATGCGGCCCTCGACCATCGAGGCGCCGAGCGTGCCGGCGTTGAAGTTCACGAAGCCCTCGTGCATCACGGTGGTGCCCTCGGCGAGGTGTGCGCCGAGGCGCACGCGGTCGGCGTCGGCGATCCGCACGCCCGCGGGGACGACGTAGTCGACCATGCGCGGGAACTTGTCCACCCCGTAGACGGTCACGGCGCCGCGGCGGCGGAGCTTCGCGCGCGTCGCCTCGAAGCCCACCGGGTGGCAGGGGCCGAAGTTGGTCCAGGCGACGTTGGGGAGCTTGCCGAACACGCCGTCGAGGTTGACGGTGTTGGGCTGAACGAGGCGGTGCGAGAGGAGGTGGAGGCGCAGGTACGCGTCCGCGGTGTCCGCGGGGGCCTGGTCGAGGTCGATCTGGACGAAGACGACCTTCGTCTGGGTGCCGCGGTCGGCGTCGTCGCCGTTCTCGGCGGCCTCGACGAGCTCGGCCGGGGCCGCGTCCACCATCGCGTCGTCGGAGAGGTGCTCCGTCGCCGCGCCCAGCGTCGGCGCGGGGAACCAGACGTCCAGGACGGTGGCCTCTCCCGCGGCGCCGTCGGCGGCGGGAGAGGTGTGGATCGTGGCGAGGCCGAAGCCGTGGGCAGCGCGGGATGCGGCAGGGGTCTCAGTCATGCTCCCCAGTCTATCGGCGGGGCGCAGGGCCCTTCGAACTATGCTGGGCGGGTGACCTCCGCCGCAGCCCTGACCCTTGACCTCTCGCAGGACGTAGCCCTGCTCACCGCCGCGCTGCTCGACATCCCGAGCGTCTCCGGCCAGGAGGCAGCGATCGCGGACGCAGTCGAGGCGGCGCTGCGCGCGCAGACGTCGCTCGAGGTGACGCGGGACGGCGACGCGGTGGTCGCCCGGTCTGCCCTCGGACGCAGCGAGCGCGTGATCCTCGCCGGCCACCTCGACACGGTTCCCCTGCCCTCGGCAGAGGGCGCCCGCGGCACCGTGCCGTCCTCGTGGGACGGCGTGCCGGGGGAGGGCCTGCTCTGGGGGCGGGGCGCGACCGACATGAAGGGCGGCGTCGCCGTCCAGCTCGCGCTCGCCGAGCGCCTGTTCCCCCGCAACGCGCACGACGCCGCCGCGCCGGCTCCCGCGCGGGACGTCACCTTCGTCTTCTATGACCACGAGGAGGTGGAGGCCGCCAAGAGCGGCCTCGGCAGGCTGGCCCGCAACAGCCCGGAGCTGCTGGCGGGAGACTTCGCGATCCTGCTCGAGCCGACGGACGGCACGGTGGAGGGCGGCTGCAACGGCACCCTCCGGGTCGAGGCCACCACCGTGGGGGAGGCGGCCCACTCCGCCCGGGCCTGGATGGGGAGGAACGCGATCCACGCGGCAGCGCCGATCCTCGCCCGGCTCGCGGCCTATGAGCCCGCGACCGTGACGGTGGACGGGCTCGACTACCGGGAGAGCCTCAACGCCGTCGGGATCGCCGGGGGGACGGCGGGGAACGTCATCCCGGACCGCTGCACTGTCACCGTCAACTACCGCTTCGCGCCCGACAAGAGCATCGACGAGGCGGAGGCGCACGTGCGCGCGCTCCTGGAGGGGTTCGACGTCGTGCGCACCGACGGCGCATCCGGCGCGCGGCCCGGCCTCACGCATCCCGCCGCCGCGGCGTTCGTCGCCGCGGTGGGGCAGGAGCCGAAGCCGAAGTACGGCTGGACGGACGTGGCGCGGTTCTCCGACCTCGGCGTGCCGGCGGTGAACTTCGGGCCCGGGGACGCGCTGCTCGCGCACAAGGACGACGAGCGTGTCTCCGCCGACGCGGTGCGGGCGTGCCTGCGCGCGCTCGAGTCCTGGCTCGCGACGGGCTAGGGAGCGGTCCGGACAGATGGCTGGGGGCCACCTCCGGCTGGTCGGGAGCGGACTCCCGGCCATCCGGAGGTGACCCCCAGAAGGTGACCCCCAGACGGGGGGATGGGTCAGATGTTCGTCGAGGCCTGCTGGGCAGCGGCCATCGCCGTGGTGCCCTTCTTCGGCCCCGAGACCCGCTGGCTCCTGCGGAGCCGGCTCTCGGCGTACTTCGCGAGGCCGGACAGGATGAGGCACAGGCCCACGTAGAGCGCGCCGGCGACCATCGCAGCAGGGACGATCGGGGACCCGTACTGGGCCTGCGAGCCGAAGTACTTGGCCTGGAACAGGATCTCGTTGTACGTCACGATGAAGCCGAGCGCCGTGTCCTTGAGGGTCACGACGAGCTGGGAGATGATCACCGGAAGCATCGAGCGCACCGCCTGCGGGAGCAGGATGCTCTGCATGACCTGCGACTTGCGCATGCCGATGGCGAAGCCCGCCTCCCTCTGGCCCTTCGGGAGCGCCTCGATGCCCGCGCGGAACACCTCGGCGAGCACCGAGCCGTTGTAGAGGATGAGGGCCACGACAACGGCGGTGAACGGGGTGATCCCGTTGACCCCCAGCGGCGGGAGCCCGTAGTAGATCATCATCATGAGGATGAGGACCGGGATCGCGCGGAAGAGCTCAGTGAACCAGTGGAACGGGGCTGAGACCGCCTTGTGGTCCGAGAGCCGGCCGATGGCGAGGACCATGCCGAGCACGAGGCTTCCGACCGCGGCCACGCCGAAGGCCGACAGCGTCGCGCCGGCGGCCTGCAGGAGGGTCTGCTGCACGAGGGGGAAGGTGAAGATCTTCCACTTCGCCTCGGTGAACTGCCCGGTCTCCGCGAAGCGCCAGATGATGAATGCGATGATCGCGAGGATCACCAGAGTCGAGACGATCCCCAGGACGAGGTGTCGGGAACGGGCCCTCCGCCCGGGCGCGTCATAGAGGACAGAGGTCATCGGGCAACCCTCCACTTGTTCTCGAAGTAGCGCTGGAGCTGCGCGAGGATCAGGACGAGGATCACGAAGAACAGGGCCACCCAGAGCAGGCCCTCCATGGCCGGGTAGCCACGCTCTGAGAGGTTGGCACGGATGGCGCCGGCCTCCGCCACCGAGAAGCCGGCAGCCACGGTCGTGTTCTTCAGCAGGGCGATCAGCACGCTGAACAGCGGAGGGAGCACCGAGCGGAACGCCTGCGGCAGGACCACGAGGGTCAGCGTCTGCGTGAACGGCAGCCCGATCGCCCGGGCGGCTTCGGCCTGCCCGACGGGCACCGTGTTGATGCCGGAGCGGAGCACCTCGGCCACGTAGCTCGCGGTGTAGAGGCTCAGGCCGATGGTCGCCGCGGTCATGAAGTCGATCTCTGGAAGCCCGAGCTTGGGGTACCCGAGGGCGAAGAAGAACAGGACGAGGGTCAGCGGCGTGTTGCGCACGACGTTGACGTACAGGGTCCCGAAGGCCCTCATGGCTGGGACGGGCGAGACGCGCATGGCGCCGATGATCGTCCCCAGGATGAGGGCGAAGATCCCGGAGACGACGAACAGGATGATCGTGTTCTTGAATCCGGTGGTGAAGAGGTCGAGATTGTCGAGGAGGGTGCTCACAGCAGCCTTCGCTTTCTAGCCGGAACGGCGGTGGGCGGGGCCCGGAAGCCCCGCCCACCGAACGGTCAGTAGTTCTCGACGGCGGGCTGCTCGACCTTGGTGCCGGACTTGCCGAGGGTCGAGTCGTAGATCTTCTGCCACGTGTCCTTGCCATTGGTCAGCGTGTCGTTGAAGAACTTGCGCAGCGCGGTGTCGCCCTTCGGCAGGCCGATCCCGTACTTCTCCGTGGTGAACGGCTGGCCGACCACCTTGAGGGCGTCCGGCTCCTGGGCCGCGTAGCCGAGGAGGATGGCCTGGTCCGTCGTGACGGCGTCGACCTGGCCGTTCTTGAGCGCCTCAACACACTGCGAGTAGGTCTCGAACTCGGTGGTCTTGGTCTGCGTGTAGTTGGCCTTGATGTTCTGGATCGGCGTCGAGCCGGTGGCCGAGCAGACGTTCTTGCCGGCGAGGTCCTTCTCGCTCTTGATCGCCGAGTTGTCCTTCTTCACGAGCAGGCCCTGACCGGTGACGAAGTACGGCCCGGCGAAGTCGACCTGCTGCTTGCGCTTGTCGGTGATCGAGTACGTGCCGACGTAGAAGTTGACGTCGCCGTTCTGGATGGCGGACTCCCGGTTCGCGGACGGGATCGCCTTGTACTCGATCTTGTCCTTGCCGTAGCCCAGGGACGCGGCCATCCAGTTCGCGATCTCGATGTCGAAGCCGCTGTACTCGCCGGTCGCGGCATCCTTGAAGCCGAGCCCGGGCTGGTCCTGCTTGACGCCGATGACGACCTTGCCAGCCGACTTGATCTTGTCGAAGGTCGGGCTGCCCGTGAGGGAGACGTTGTTCGCCACCGAGTAGGGGGCGGCGGACTCGGAGGAACCGCCGCCGGTTCCGCCCCCGCCGGAGCTGCCGCCACAGGCGGAGAGGGCCAGTGCGAGCGCCGCGGTGGCGGCGGTCAGCACGGCCTTTTTCTTGCCGAGAAGTGCCATTCGAGCATTCCTTTCTTCACGGGCCAGCAGGCCCAGGTGCGAGCGGAGGTGATGCAGGTGGGTGCTCAGTGGGTGAGCAGCTTGGAGAGGAAGTCCTTCGCGCGGCTGCTCTGGGGGTTCGTGAAGAACTCCTCGGGAGCGGCCTGCTCCACGATCTGGCCGTCCGCCATGAACACGACGCGGTCCGCGGCCTTGCGCGCGAATCCCATCTCGTGGGTCACGACGATCATCGTCATGCCCTCCTTGGCGAGCTGGACCATCACGTCGAGGACCTCGTTGATCATCTCGGGGTCGAGGGCGGAGGTCGGCTCGTCGAAGAGCATGACCTTCGGCTTCATGGCTAGCGCCCGGGCGATCGCCACGCGCTGCTGCTGGCCGCCCGAGAGCTGCGCCGGCAGCTTGGGTGCCTGCTGGGCGACGCCGACGCGCTCGAGCAGCGCCATCGCGTCCCTCTCAGCCGTCGCCTTGTCCACGCCCTTGACCTTGATGGGCCCTAGGGTGACGTTCTCGAGGATCGTCTTGTGCGCGAAGAGGTTGAAGGACTGGAATACCATTCCGACGTCGGCGCGCAGGCGCGCCAGTTCCTTGCCCTCCTCGGGAAGCCTCTTCCCGTCGATGTGGATCTCGCCGCCCTCGATCGTCTCGAGCCGGTTGATCGCGCGGCAGAGCGTGGACTTGCCGGAACCGGAAGGACCGATCACCACGACGACCTCGCCCTTGCTGACTTCCAGGTTGATGTCCTTGAGGACGTGGAGCTGGCCGTAATGCTTGTTCACGCCCTTGACAGAGACGAGCGCAGTCGCCGTTGTGTCGGTAGTCATAGGGAAAATGTAACGGAGATTATCGGATCGCACTCCGAGCCGGGCACGGCGACGCCCCAATCGTGATTGAAGCGAGACTAGCCTTGAGGCATGAGCACTGAATCCCAGCCGTCAGACGAAGCCGAAGCGCCGAGGCCCGGCGGCCACGTCCCGTGGCGGCGCAAGGGGCCGATCGAACTTCGCCGCCGGCAGACGCAGCAGGGCACTGCGGACCAGCATCTTCTCGACACCCACGGGGCCGGCAGGTTCGTCCACACCGACCCCTGGCGCGTGATGCGGATTCAGAGCGAGTTCGTGGAAGGCTTCGGTGCGCTCGCCGAACTCGGCCCCGCCGTCAGCGTCTTCGGCTCGGCGCGCACCGTCCCCGGGAGCCCCTACTACGACACGGGGGTGGAGATCGGCCGGCTGCTCGCCTCGCGCGGGGTGGCCGTGATCACGGGCGGAGGACCCGGGTCGATGGAGGCCGCCAACCGGGGCGCCGTCGAGGGCTCGGGCACCTCGGTCGGCCTGGGCATCGAGCTGCCGTTCGAGACAGGCCTCAACCCGTGGGTCGACCTCGGCATCAACTTCAGGTACTTCTTCGCGCGCAAGACGATGTTCGTCAAGTACGCCCATGGGTTCGTCGTGCTTCCCGGCGGCCTCGGCACTCTCGACGAGCTCTTCGAAGCGATGGTCCTCGTCCAGACCGGCAAGGTCACGTCGTTCCCCATCGTGCTCGTGGGCAGCAGGTTCTGGGGTCCGCTCCTGGACTGGCTCCGCCAGACGCTGGTGTCCGAGGGCATGATCTCCGAGCGGGACATGGACCTTGTCGGGGTCGCGGACACTCCCGAGGAGGCTGTGAAGCTCGTGCTCGCCGGCTTCGAGGAGGACGAGCGGCGCGGGGGCATGTTCGGCAGCGCCGAGGAGGAGTGGGCGGACGCAGACGAGACTGGGTGGTACGGCAGGCCGGAGCAGCCGGGGACGGCGGACGGCGAGTGAGCTTCTTCCTCGTCTTCCTCGCCATCGTCCTGGCAGCGGGCCTCGCATGGTTCGCCGTCGGCGTCGCGACGGGCCGGCGTTCAGCGGACGCGGCCGTGCTGGAGGGACTGGAGGAGCCCGACACATCGCTGGCCCCCGTCCTGCTTCCCGAGCATCCCCGGCCCGAGGATGTCGACCGTGTCCGCTTCTCCCTGGCCTTCCGCGGCTACCGCATGGACCAGGTCGACGAGGTCCTCGAGCGTCTGCGGGACCGGATCAGCGTCCAGGCGGCGCTCATCGAGGCCCTCACGAATCAGGTGAACTCATCCCGCGAGCCGCGTGACTGAGCAGGACGCGACCCCGGCACCGTATCGGGTGCACGCGGCGCTCGGGGGAGCAGTGCGCACAGCGGCCTCACGATTCGCAAGCTGGCCCTGGTGGCTCCAGGTCCTCGCCGTGTACGCGGCGTCCCGCGTGGTCGGCTTCCTGGTCTTCTCCGCGGCCTCGCTGCAGCAGGGGGTGAATCCCTGGTTCCCACCGCAGCCGGACTACTGGCGCTTCGTGCAGATCTGGGACTCCGAGTGGTACGGACGGATCATCCAGAACGGGTACCCAGCCGAGCTGCCCCGATCGGCGACCGGCACCGTCCAGGAGAACGCGTGGGCGTTCTACCCCGTCTTCCCGCTGCTCGTGAAGGGGCTCTCCGCCGCGAGCGGGCTGCCGTGGCAGGCCGTCGCCCAGACAGTCGCCGTCGCGGCGGGCCTTGCCGCGGCGCTCATCGTCTACCGGCTCTTCCGGCACCGCGCCGAACACCGCACCGCACTCTGGGGCGTGGCCTTCGTGGCCTTCTTCCCGGTCTCCGCCATCCTCCAGGTCCCGTACGCTGAATCGCTCGGCCTCGCCCTCCTGGCCTGGGCGCTGCTGCGGGTCGTGGAGCGCCGCTACCTCGCCGCGATGCCGGTCGTGGCTGCGATGTGCCTGACGCGCCCCGTCGGCGTCCCCTTCGCGCTCATGGTCGCGGGCCTGTTCGCCGTGCGCTGGTGGAACCGGCGCGCCGAGGGCACGACGGCGGGCGAGCTCGCCCGGGTAGCGGGGCTCGCCGTCGTCAGCGGGGCTTCTGCGCTTGCGTGGCCGGCCATCGCCTGGGCGGCCACCGGCGAACCGACCGCCTACACCCAGACCGAGACGGTCTGGCGGGGAGGCCCGCTCGAGCTGTTCGTGCCGTGGTTCGACACCGGCGTCTTCCTCTTCGGCCCGGTGCTCGGCGTGATCGCGCCCGTCGTCCTCGTCGCGGTGGCCGCGCTCTGCCTCACGAGCACGCCTGTGCGGCGGCTGGGGGTCGAGATGCAGCTGTGGTCCGGGGCGTACATCCTGTACCTCCTCGCTGTCCTGCACCCCCAGACGAGCACGTTCCGGATGATGCTGCCGCTGTTCCCGCTCGCCCTCGCGGCGGCGGGGCTCTCGCGATCCGCCGCGTACCGCTGGGTGACCGTGGCCTTCTTCGTGCTCCTGGAGATCGTGTGGGTGGTGTGGCTGTGGGTCTGGTCGCAGCTGCCCGGGGGCGGGGACTGGCCGCCCTGACGCGGACGCCCCGACCGTCCCAGGATCGGCACGCCCGTACCGGTGCGTCCTACCCCGGGGTACGCCGGCTGGTAATGTTGTCAGCAGCACACAGTGCACACGACCAACTGGAGGGATGAGCGCATGGCAGCCATGAAACCGCGTACCGGAGACGGTCCGATGGAGGTTACCAAGGAGGGCCGTAGCCTCATCATGCGCGTGCCACTCGAGGGCGGCGGACGCCTGGTCGTGGAACTCAACGCGGACGAGGCCGCCGAGCTCAAGGAGTGCCTCGTCGGAGTGACCGAGTAGTCGCCCATCAGCCTTCCAGCGAGGGCCGGTCCCCTGCGGGGCCGGCCCTCGCTGTGTCAGCGGCGGACCGCCAGGAGGAGGCCGTCTCCCGACGGCACGATCGAGACCGTGACGCGCTCGTCCGTCCTCAGCGCGCGGAGCAGGCCGCGGAGCCTGACGGTGGTGGGCTCGCGGTGGGCGGGGTTGGACACGCGGTCCCGGTCGAGCGCGTCGTTCACGACCAGCAGCCCGCCTGTCCTCAGGAGCCGGATGCCGTGCTCGGCGTACGAGACCGTCGCGGGCTTGTCGGCGTCGACGAACACCAGGTCGTACGCGCCGTCGGTCAGGCGCGGAAGCACTTCGCCCGCGCGACCGGGGATCATCCGCACGCGGTTGGCGGCCACGCCCGCCTCCCTGAAGGCCTCGCGCGCGGCCTTGAGGTGCTCCGCGTCGCGCTCGATGGTCGTCAGCACGGCCTCGCGGGGCAGCCCGCGCAGGATGCTGACGCCCGACACGCCGGCTCCGGTGCCGATCTCCACGGCGGCGTGCGCCTTCGACGTCGCCGCGAGCACCGCCAGGACCGAGGCGACGCCGGGGCTGACCGGCGAGATGCCGAGCTCGAACGACCTGTCCCGTGCCCGCGCCACCACGGCGTCCTCGACCGGGAAGCCCTCGGCGTAGGACCAGCTGGAGGACTTGTCGGAGCTCATGGCCACGCTTTCTCGATCGGGGAGCCCTCCAAGCCTATCGCCCGGGGGCGGGCGGGAATTCTTCGCTGGCGGCGGAACGGACAGGCAACTCTCAGGCAAAGCTGGCACACTGGTGGTCCGAGCGGCCCGGCCCGCGGGACCTCCGCAGCACGCCAGGGCCGCACTGAAGTGAGCGAAGGCAGGTGCGTGGACGTGTCAGCTGGATCGGCTTCGGCCACCCAGTCCCCGACCGACTACCCGTCCGAGACGACCGATGCGCAGGCGTGGGTTCCTCCCACGTGGGAAGAGGTCGTCACCCAGCACTCCGCGAAGGTGTACCGACTCGCCTACCGTCTGACGGGGAACCAGCACGACGCCGAGGACCTCACCCAGGAGGTCTTCGTCCGAGTCTTCCGCTCGCTCGAGAACTTCAAGCCCGGCACGCTCGACGGCTGGCTGCACCGCATCACGACCAACCTGTTCCTCGACCAGGCGCGTCGCAAGGGCAGGATCCGCTTCGACGCGCTCGCCGACGACGCCGAGTCCCGGCTCCCGGGGCGCGAGCCCGGCCCGGAGCGCAGCTTCGAGATGAACAACCTCGACCTCGACGTGCAGGCGGCGCTCGAGGAGCTGCCACCGGACTTCCGCGCCGCGGTCGTGCTGTGCGACCTCGAGGGCCTGTCCTACGACGAGGTGGCGGACGCGCTCGGCGTCAAGCTCGGCACGGTCCGCAGCCGCATCCACCGGGGCCGCACGCTCCTGAGGGAGAAGCTCGCCCACCGCGACCCCCGGCGGGGCGCCGCGAAGAAGCGTCTGGGCCTCCCGCGCGTGGCCCGCGGCCTCCGCTGAGGAGGGCCGGCATGCCATCTCCGCGGTGGAGCCGCCTCCTGCCGGGCAGCCATCCTGATTCGTCTGGGCACGTCGGGTCCTGCCCGGACTGCCGGGGACGCCTCGAGACCGAGCGCCGCTACCTCGCCGCGCTGCGCGAGTCCGAGGTCCCCCGTGCCAGCAGCACGCTGCAGGAGCGCCTCCTGGAGCAGACCAGGCACCTCGCGGCCCAGGCCGACTCGGCTGAGGCCTCGGGCCCGAGCCGCCGTGGGCGCGCCGCCGCCCGGACGGGGCTGTCCGTCCTCCTCGGAGCTGCGGCTGCCACCGGGGCCCTCGCCGTCACTGCCTACACCGTCGCCGGGGAGGCACCTGGGCCCGCCCCTGGGGAGAGCACGTCCGCTGCCTTCGTGCGCACGGCGAAGGGCTCCTCGACGGCGCCGCCCTCGGGGCCGGCGTCGAACGGGCCGAGTGAGAGGGAAGCCGCCGCGGCCCCGGACGGGGCCCGGACCGAGGACCCGATCGAGCGGATCGGGCGGGGCCTCCGGATGGTGTTCGGAGCGTCCTGGAGGCCGTGATCGGCGCCGCCACCATCGAATCGCCCGCGCGATCGGGCAGAAGGTAGTCTTGCTCGCGTGTTCGGAATCAATGGCCCTGAATTCCTCGTTCTGCTGATCATCGGCATCCTCGTGATCGGCCCGAAGAGGCTTCCCGAATACACCCAGAAGCTCGCGAACATCGTCAAGGAACTGCGCCGCATGGCCGCCGGGGCGAAGGACCAGCTCAAGGAGGAGACCGGCGTCGACCTCAACGAGGTGGACTGGCGCAAGTACGATCCGCGTCAGTACGACCCTCGCAAGATCATCCGCGACGCCCTCCTCGAGGACGCGGCCCCCGCTCCCGCAGCCGCCGCGGCGCCGGCGATGGCTGCCGCCGTCCCGCCCGCCCCGGCGCGGACCATCGAACGGCTTCCGGCAGGCGAGGCGGCGCCGTTCGACACCGAGGCGACCTGAGCAGGTTCAGCCCACAGGCGTGACGCCCAGGCTGCGCCCCGCGAGCCCCCGGGGCTGGGTCGCGAGCCGGTCCGCGACTGCCTTGAGTGCGACGGCGGCCGGCGACGAAGGGCTCGAGAGCACGATCGGGGTTCCCGCGTCACCGCCCTCCCGGAGCGCGACGTCGAGGGGCACCGTGCCCAGCAGTTCGACGGGTACGCCCAGCGACGCCGAGAGCCGGTCGGCGACGCGCTGGCCCCCACCGGTCCCGAACACCTCCATGACCGTTCCGTCGGGAAGCGTGAGCCCGGACATGTTCTCGATCACGCCCGCGACCGTCTGCCCCGTGTGGGCGGAGACCGTGCCCGCCCGCTCGGCCACGTCGGCCGCCGCCGCCTGGGGAGTCGTGACCACGAGCAGCTGCGCAGAGGGGAGGAGCTGGGAGACGGAGATCGCGACGTCGCCCGTCCCCGGGGGGAGGTCCAGGAAGAGCACGTCCAGATCCCCGAAGTACACGTCGGCGAGGAATTGCTCGAGCGCGCGGTGGAGCATGGGGCCGCGCCACGCGACGGGCTGGTTGCCCGCGACGAACATCCCGATCGAGATGACCTTCACTCCGTGGGCGACGGGCGGGAGGATCATCTCGTCCACCCGGGTCGGCGTCCCCGTGGCTCCGATCAGGGCGGGCACGGAGAACCCGTGGACGTCAGCGTCCACGATGCCGACCCGCAGGCCGCGCGAGGCGAGCTCGCATGCGAGGTTCACGGTGACCGAGGACTTGCCCACGCCGCCCTTGCCGCTCGCGACCGCAAAGACCTTCGTGAGCGAGTCCGGCCTGCTGAACGGGATGCCCCGCTCCGGGCGCAGCCGCTCCCGCAGCTCCTGCCGCTGCTGCGGGGACATGACATCGAGCTCGACGGCGACGGCGTCCACGCCCGGAACCCCTGCCAGGGCCGCGCGCACGTCCGCGTCGATCGTGCTGCGGAGCGGGCAGCCGGCGATGGTGAGCAGGACGCGCACGGTGACCAGCCCGGCGTCGGCCGTGACGTCGGCGAGCATCCCGAGCTCGTCGATGGGCCGGCGCAGCTCAGGGTCGAGCACACCGTGGAGCGCCGCGCGGACGGCGCGGAGGTCGACTCCGGTCACTCCTGGCCTCCCTCGGCGCCGGGGCCCGCGGGAGCGGCCGGGGCGGTCGTGGGGATGGCCTGGGTGCGCGGGGCCCGGGTCTTCTTGTCCTTGCGCCGCTTCGGCGGGCTGGGCTCCACGGCACTGCCCTGGTCCGCGAGCTCCTCGAGGATGGTGCGCAGCTCGGCCCGCACGAAGTCGCGGGTTGCGACCTCGCGGAGGGCGAGCCGGAGCGACGCGAGCTCGCGGGTGAGGTACTCGGTGTCCGCGAGGCTGCGCTCGTTGCGGGACCGGTCCTGCTCGATCTGGACCCGGTCGCGGTCGTCCTGCCGGTTCTGGGCAAGCAGGATGAGGGGCGCGGCGTAGGAGGCCTGCAGCGAGAGCAGGAGAGTCAGGAGGGTGTAGTTGAGGGCTCTGGGGTCGAACTGGAGGTCCTCGGGGCCCCACGTGTTCCACGCGATCCACACGATGCAGAACACCGTCATGTAGAAGAGGAACTGGGGGGTTCCCATGTAGCGGGCGAACCGCTCGGCGAAGCGGCCGAACGCGTCCGGGTCGGGGTTGAACCGGGGAATGAGCCTCCCGCGCTGCTCGAGCGGCGTGTCGAGACCGGGCAGCCTACGGGGCTCAGCCAAAGCGTCCTCCAAGCTTCTTCAGGGGCTCGCCGTCCTCGTGCACGCGCCAGTCGTCCGGCAGGAGGTGGTCGAGGAGGTCGTCAACAGTCACCGCCCCCACCAGGCGGCCGTCGGCGTTGACCACGGCGATAGCGTTCAGGTTGTACTGGGCCATGATGCGCGCGACGTCGCTGATCGAATCCAGGTCGGAGACGGGATCCAGGCCCTTGTCGACGATCGAGCCCAGCTGCTCCGGAGGAGCCGAGCGCAGGAGCTGCTGGATGTGCACCGTCCCAAGGTAGCGGCCGGTGGGGGTCTCGAGCGGCGGGCGGCAGATGAAGATCGATGACGCCAGGGCCGGGCTCAGCTCCTCCCGACGGACGTGTGCCAGTGCCTCAGCGACGCTCGCCTCAGGCGGCAGGACGACGGGGACCGGGGTCATGACCGAGCCCGCGGTGCCCTCGGCGTACTGCAGGAGGCGACGCACGTCCTCGGCGTCCTCAGGCTCCATGAGGGCGAGGAGCTCCTCGGCCTTCTCCGCCGGCAGGTCGGCGAGGAGGTCGGCGGCGTCGTCCGGGTCCATCTCCTCGAGGACGTCCGCGGCGCGCTCGATGTCGAGCGCGGAGAGGATCTCGACCTGGTCGTCCTCGGGCAGCTCCTGGAGGACGTCGGCGAGGCGCTCGTCCTGCAGCTCGGAGACCACCTCGAAGCGGCGCTGGTCGCTCATCTCCTGCATCGCGTCCGCGAAGTCGGCAGGCCTGAGGTCCTCGTGCGTGGCGAGGAAGTTTGCCGCGCCGCGCATCTGGCCGGCGGCGTGCCGGGTGTCCTCCCAGTCCACCAGCTGCGTCGCACCGCGCCGCAGGCTGCGGAAGCCGCGGCCGGCGGCCTCCCTGCGCACGAAGAGCTTGCTCACGAACCAGTCGCCGTTGCGCTGCTGGTCCATCGCGACGTCCTCCACGGTGGCCTCGGTGCCGTCCTCGACGAGCACCACGTGGCGGTCGAACATGTCCCCGAGCACGAGCTGTTCGGCCCCGCGCTGCTCGAAGCGCCGAAGGTTGATCAGCCCCGTCGTGATGATCTGCGCCTGGTCCATGCTGGTCACGCGCGTCATCGGGACGAACACGCGTCGCTTGCCGGGAACCTCGACGACGATGCCCACTGCCTGCGGCGGCCGCGTCCCGCGGGGGATCACGACGACGTCGCGGAGCCGCCCCACGCGGTCGCCGGCGGGGTCGAAGACGTCGAGGCCGAGCAGCCTGGCGACGAAGACACGGGTGGGGGTCCAACTCACGGGTCTAGGCTACTCCAGCGCAAACTCCCCGCTCACTCTGAGCTGAAACCCGAGTCCGTGGCGGCAACGCGGGTAAGAATAGGGATATGTCCAACATGTTCGGTTCCGCCAAGCCCCTCGACGAGGCCCGGGCCCTGCCCCAGGGCGAGACCGTCGGCTCCTACGTCTCGTACCTCGATGCGCAGAAGGCCGTGGACTACCTCGCTGACCAGCAGTTCCCGGTCGAGCTCGTCGCCATCGTCGGCAACGACCTCAAGCTCGTCGAACGGGTGACCGGCCGGCTCAGCTACCCCCGCGTGGCGCTCAACGGCGCCCTCTCCGGCATGTGGTTCGGCCTCTTCGTCGGCGTGCTGCTCTCCTTCTTCACCCCGAACGGGAGCTACTTCTCGATCATCACGTCCGTCCTCATGGGCGCGGCGTTCTTCATGCTGTTCGGCATCGTGACCTATGCGATGCAGCGCGGGAAGCGCGACTTCACGTCCACCAGCCAGGTCGTCGCGAGCAACTACGACGTGGTGGTCGGCCGCGACGTCGCCCACGACGCCCGCCGCCTGCTCGCCCAGCTGCCCATGGGCTCCGGTACCGTCCACCAGGGCTGGAACCAGAACTGGAACCAGCCCGGGCAGGACGGGTGGAACCAGTCCGGCCAGCAGGGGTGGAACCAGCCCGGCCAGACGTGGCAGCCGCCGCACGAGCCCGAGCCCAAGCGCCCCTCCGGCTGGACCGACCCGTACGGCGTGAACGCCGGCGAGGAGCGGCACCCGCAGGGGCAGCCTGAGTACCCGCAGGCCCCGCAGGAGCCCCAGCAGCCCCACTCGTCGCGCTACCCGGACCTCCCCGATGGCCGGCCGCAGTACGGGGTGCGCGTCGAGCCCGAGCACCCGGCAGACGAGCGGGACCACCCCGCCGAGGAGCGGGCCCGTCCCGCCGAGGACTCGGACACCGAGCGCCCGCAGGAGAAGCCCGAGGGCGGCTCCCACCAGGCCTAGCGGCGAAGCCGTCAGCTGAGGCGGCTCATCCAGGACTCGACGTCGTCCGGAGTGCGGGGGAGTGCGGCGCTGAGGTTCACCGGGCCGTCGGCCGTCATGAGGATGTCGTCCTCGATGCGCACGCCGATCCCGCGGTACTCCTCGGGGATCGCCAGGTCTTCGGCCTTGAAGTACAGGCCGGGCTCGATGGTGAAGACCATGCCCGGGGCCAGTTCGCCGTCGAGGTAGAGCTCCCGGCGGGCCTGGGCGCAGTCGTGCACGTCGAGGCCGAGGTGGTGGCTCGTGCCGTGGGGCATCCAGCGGCGGTGCTGCTGGCCGGCGTCGGAGAGCGCCTCGGCTGCGGAGACCGGCAGAATGCCCCATTCCTCGAGGCGGGCGGCGAGGACTTCCATCGCGGCGGCGTGGACCTCTCGGAACCTCACTCCGGGCCGTGCGGCGGCGAAGGCGGTGTCCGCGGCGTCCAGGACGGCCTGGTAGACCCGGCGCTGGACCTCGCTGAAGCGGCCGTTCACCGGCAGGGTCCGGGTCACGTCCGCCGTGTAGAGGGACTCAGCCTCGACGCCGGCGTCGACGAGCAGCAGCTCGCCCTCCCGGACCGGGCCGTTGTTGCGGATCCAGTGCAGGACGGTCGCGTTGTTCCCCGAGGCGGCGATCGTGTCGTAGCCGAGGTCGTTGCCCTCCTCGCGGGCCTTGGCGAAGAATGCCGTCTCGACGACGCGCTCGCCCCGCCGGTGTGCGAGCGCGCGCGGGAGGGCTCGGACGATCTCCTCGAAGCCCGCCGCCGTGGCCGCCACGGCCTCGCGCAGTTGCCCGGCCTCCCACTCGTCCTTGAGCAGGCGGAGCTCCGAGAGGGCCTCGGCCAGCTGGTCGTCGAGGGCGTCGTAGACGCTCAGGTCCAAGGACTCGGGGTCCTGGGCGGTGTTGTAGCGGGCAGTGTCGACGAGGGCGTCGAGGTTCTCGTCCACCTTGCGGACCAGGCGGACCGAGATTCCGCCGATCTCCGGCGCGCCCACGCCCTTGGTGACGGCCGCTTCGAGGCCGTCGAGGTCGGCGGTGGGGATTCCGAGCCGCGCCTCCAGCTCGGCCAGGGTCGGGCGTGCCCCGACCCAGAACTCCCCGGTGCGGGCGTCGGCGTAGAACTGCTCAGTGTCGCGGCCGGCGAGCGGGCGGAAGTAGAGCGTCGCGGCGTGGTGGCCGCCGTCGTCGCCCGTCCCCTCGTCCACGGGCTCGAGGATGAGGACGGCGTCGGGCTCATGGTCGACGCCGAGGCCGGTGAGGTGTGCGAAGGCCGAGTGCGGCCGGAAGCGGTAGTCGGTGTCGTTGGAGCGGACCTTGGGCGGCCCGGCGGGCAGCACGAGGCGTTCCCCCGGGAAGCGGTCCGAGATTGCCCGGCGACGGCGGGCGGCGTAGTCGGCCACGGCATCGCGGGGAGGCAGCGAGCTGCCGGCCGGGGCCCACTGCGACGCCATGAACGCCTTGAAGGCCTCCGACGTGGGCCGCTGGGAGCGGTTGTTGACGCGCTCGGTGAGCGGCTGCTCAGTGGTGTGCTGCTGCTCGCTCGTGGGCAAGCCGGTGCCGGGTGCGGGATCTGAAACACTCACTGGGCCATTCTTCCACCGGGTCCAGCGATGTCCAGCGGCACGGGCCGCCGACGGCACCGCCGCCGCACGTGACGCGGGCTATGGTGGGGGCGTGAGGATCGATCTGCACGCCCACTCGACCGTCTCGGATGGCACGGAGACACCGCGGGAACTGGTCGCTGCCGCAGCGGCGGCGGGCATCGACGTGCTCGCGATCACCGACCATGACTCCACAGCCGGGTGGGCCGAGGCCTCGGTGGCTGCGCGGGAGCTCGGCATCGAACTTGTGCCCGGCATGGAGGTCTCGTGCCGGACTCCCGAGGGGATCAGCGTGCATCTGCTCTCGTACCTGCAGGACCCCACGCATGCGGGCCTGCTCGAGGAGATCACCAAGGCCAAGGACGCCAGGCTGTCCAGGGCGGAGCACATGGTCTCCCTCCTCGCCGAGGACTACCCGCTCTCGTGGGACGACGTCACCCAGCACGTCGCACCGGGCGCCACCGTGGGCCGGCCGCACATCGCGGACGCCCTCGTCGCTGCGGGCCTCGTCGGCGACCGCACAGAGGCGTTTGCCACGATCCTGTCCTCGCGCTCGCGGTACTTCGTGCAGCACTACGCGCCCGAGCCGGCCCTCGCCGTCGAGCTCATCCGCGCCGCAGGCGGCGTCCCGGTGTTCGCGCACCCCGTCGCGTCCGCCAGAGGGCGGACGGTGGGCGAAGAGGTCTACCGGGACATGATCGACGCCGGGCTCGCCGGGCTTGAGGTGTACCACCGCGACAATCCCGAGGCCCGGCGGCCGTTCCTCCTGGACCTCGCGGCGAAGCACGGGCTCCTCGTCACCGGCTCGTCCGACTACCACGGGACCGGCAAGCCCAACCGGCTGGGGGAGAACACGACGACCCCCGAAGCGCTCGGCGAGATCGAGCGACAGGGGCGCGGCGCCGCCGTCGTGCGCTGACTCCAGACCGGCTGCGGACTGTGACGAACGTCAGACCCTGACGACACGCGCGGACGGGAGCCTGCCGGCCATGATCTCCACGGCCTGCGGGTTCTCGTCCACGCACACGAACCGCCGCCCGAGGCGCTGGGCGACTGCCCCCAGCGTCCCCGAGCCGGCAAAGAAGTCGAGGACCCAGTCGCCCGGGCGGCTCGAGGCGGCGACCATGCGCCGCACGAGCCCCTCGGGCTTCTGCGTCGGGTAGCCGGTCTTCTCCCGTCCGGTGGGGGAGACGATCGTGTGCCACCACACGTCGGTGGGAAGCTTGCCCAGCTCGCGCTTCTCGGGGGTCACCAGACCGGGAGCCATGTAGGGCTCCCGGTCAACCTCGGCTGAGTCGAAGTGGTACGCGGAGGGGTCCTTGACGTACACGAGGATGTTGTCGTGCTTCGTGGGCCAGCGGCGCTTGGTCCGCGCGCCGTAGTCGTAGGCCCAGATGATCTCGTTCAGGAAGCAGTCGCGCCCGAAGATCGCGTCCAGCATGACCTTCGCGTAGTGCACCTCGCGGTAGTCGAGGTGCAGGTAGAGCGTTCCGTCGTCGGCGAGGACGCGCCACGCCTCCATGAGGCGCGGCTCGAGGAACGACCAGTAGTCCCTGAACGCATCGTCGTACCGGTGCAGGGCGCCCTTGACGGTCTCGTACCGCTGGCCGGAGAAGCCCGTCCGGTCGCCGTCCGCGCTCCGGACCATGGAGAGCTCCTGGCGCTTCTGCACCCGTCCCGTGTTGAACGGCGGGTCGATGTAGACCATCGTGAAGGCGCCGTCGGGCAGGCCCGGGAGCACACTCGCATTGTCAGCGTGGACCACGAGGTTCGGGCCCTCGGGGCTGAAGATCCCCGAGGGCATGCTCCCGGCCGCGAGGCCGGCGGCCTCGGCGGGACGCTCTGCGGGCACCGCGCCTTACTCGGACTCGGTGCGGGACACGACCTCGCCGTTGATGCGGCGCGTCCGCGAACGACGGCGGCGGGCCGCCGCGACACCACGGTCAACCGGCGCTCCGTCCCCGGCGTCGGAGAGGCGCACTGCGGCGGCACTGGAGGTCCTGCGGGGCGCCTTGGGCTCGCCCGGCGCCTCGGACGGGGCCTGCTTCGCGGCGGCGGCATCGGTGCCCTCGGCGGCGCCCTCCTCCCCGGCGACCCGGCGGCGACGGCGACGATGACGGCCCTCGCCGCTCGTCTCAGCGCGCGACTGGCGGTCTGCGCGCCCGTGGCCGTGGCCGGCCTTGCCCGCGCCCTCGGCGGGCTCCTCGGTCGAGCCGGCGGCAGCGGCGGCGTTGTGCGCCTCGCCTTCAGCGGCCTTGGGACGACGGCGGCGTTCGCGGTGGCCGGACTCTGCGCCCTTCTTGCCCTCGCGGTGGGCGCGCTTCTTCTTCCCGGGCTCGCCGAGGTCCTCGAGGACCTCGGCGTCGACGCCCTCGAGGACCCGCTTGTTGCGGGGGAGGCGTCCCTTGGTGCCAGCCGGGATGTCGAGGTCCGTGTACAGGTGGGGCGACGACGAGTACGTCTCGATGGGCTCCGGCACGTCGAGCCCGAGCGCCTTGTTGATGAGGGTCCAACGAGGGACGTCCTCCCAGTCGACGAACGTCACGGCGGTGCCCTTGTGGCCCGCGCGGCCCGTGCGGCCCACGCGGTGCAGGTAGGCCTTCTCGTCCTCGGGGCACTGGAAGTTGATCACATGGGTGACGTCCTCGACGTCGATGCCGCGCGCGGCGACATCGGTCGCGACGAGGACGTCCACCTTGCCGTTGCGGAACGCGCGCAGGGCCTGCTCGCGGGCGCCCTGGCCGAGGTCCCCGTGGAGGGCGGCCGCGGCGAAGCCCCGGTCGACCAGTTCCTCCGAGAGCTTCGCGGCAGTGCGCTTGGTCTTCGTGAAGATGATCGTGCGGCCCCGGCCCTCGGCCTGCAGGATGCGCGCCACGACCTCGTCCTTGTCGAGCTGGTGGGCTCGGTAGATCACCTGGCGGATGTCCTTCTTGGTGATCGAGTCGTCGTTGGGGTCGCTCGCGCGGATGTGGGTCGGCTGCGTCATGTAGCGGCGGGCCATGGCCACGACCGGGCCGGGCATCGTCGCCGAGAACAGGAGCGTCTGGCGGACCGGGGGGACCGCGGCCATGAGCGTCTCGACGTCGGGGAGGAAGCCGAGGTCGAGCATCTCGTCGGCCTCGTCGAGCACGATCATCCGGACGTTCTTGAGGTTCAGGTGACGCTGGCGGTGCAGGTCGATGAGTCGGCCCGGGGTGCCCACGACCACCTCGACCCCGCGCTGGAGCGACTCGATCTGCGGCTCGTAGGCGCGGCCGCCGTAGATGACCTCGACGCGCAGGGTGGTGCGCCTGCCCGCGGTCTGCAGGTCCTTGCCGACCTGGATCGCGAGCTCGCGCGTCGGCACCACGACGAGGGCCTGCGGCGCGCCGGGGACCGCGAGCCGGGCGTAGTCCGGGTGCTCGGCGGGAATCGTGCGCTGCAGGGCGGGGATGCCGAAGCCGAGGGTCTTGCCCGTGCCCGTCTTGGCCTGGCCGATGATGTCGTGGCCGCCGAGGGCGACGCCGAGCGTCATCGACTGGATCGGGAACGGGTGGAGGATGCCCGCGTCCGCGAGGGACTGGGCGATCTCCGGCGCCACGCCGTAGTCGGAGAACGTCTTCTGGCTCTCCTTGCGCACGGGTGCGTCGTTGGTGATGGTCTCCTCGGTCTCGAGGACCTCCGTGCCCGAATCGTCGGTCAGGAGTTCGTGCGTGTGAACTTCGTTCAAGGGGTAGGGTCCCTCTCCATCGGGGCCCGAGCGGGTCTGGCTCGACGGACGCAGCACAGCCTGATGCTGTCGGCGTCCGGAGCAGGAACGCGCCGGCCATCCAGTGGAAGCCGATCGCGGGCTATCAGGGTGCCGGCGTGCCGGCCGGCAAAATGAAAGAGGATCGCGGCGGTACGATCGGGCATCCAATAACTGTCCAAGGATACCGCGAGCCTGTGGATTCCCGGGAATCGTGGCCCGCGACACACCCTCACGCCTTCTCGAACAGGACCTTCCGCCGCCGCACGTTGGCCTCGACGAGGCGGACGCGGATGGTCGTGCCGGACTCCATCTCGCCCTCGCAGCGCGCCGTGACCGGGGGCTCCGAGAGCTGGACCGTCCCGAACGGCTTCGACTCCGCCGCCCCGTTCGCGTGCCTGCCGTTCTGGGAGCTCGCGATGCGGTCCAGGGGCTGTGCCGGGCGCCCGTTGCCGCCGTTGCCGCCGCCGTCCGCGGCCGGCTTGGACCCGGACACGACCACGGCGTCGAACTCGTGCCCGATGCGGTTCGTCAGGAGCGCTGCCTCGACGATGTCGATCGCGGCCCGGTCCACGCGCGCCGCGAGCTGGTCCGAGGAGGCCATGAGGCCCGGCAGTTCGGGCAGGGCCGCGCGCACCCAGTCGGGGACCTCGCGGTCGTTCGCGATCGCCTCGCACAGCACGAGCACGAACCGGTCCACGAGCCGCCTCAGGGGTGCGGTGGTGTGGGCGTAGGGCGCCCCGATCGCCGCCTGCACGCGCTCGGAGGGCAGCTCGCCGTCGAACGGGGTGTAGGCGGCGCCGCGGAACAGCGCCGCGGCGGCGTGCAGGATCGCGAGCTGGCGGGGATCCGTCGCGTCGAGCGAGCGCAGGTACTCGCCGTACGCCTGGCCGTCGTCCCAGGGCCGGCCGAGCGCCTGCGTCTGCCTGCGGAAGTGCCGCAGGGAGCGCTCGTCCGGTGCGGGCATGGTGCGCAGGATCCCGACGCCCGCGTCCAGCATGAGCTGCGCGGCAGCCATTCCGGTCATGAGCGAGATCTGCGCGTTCCAGTCCTCCACAGGCCGCGGAGCGGACGCGGCGATCCGGTACCCGCCGTCCTCGGTCGGGACGATCTCCTGGTCGGGGATGTTCAGGCTGGCGCCTCCTCGCGCGCGTTCGAGCTCGATCCGCTTCGCGCCGACCTCGCGCAGGAGCAGCAGGGGCTCGACGGCGGTGCCGGCGTCGATCTCCTCCTGCACCTGGGCGTAGGAGAGCTTCGCGCGGCTGCGGACCCGCGCGCGGGCGAGGCCGACCCGTGTCACCGCCCCGTCGGCGCCGAGCGAGAAGTCCCATACGAAGGCTCCGCGCACAGCGTCCTCGAGGAGGCTCCCGGCGTCGTCGGAGATCCCGTGCGGGTGGAGTGGGACCTTCGCGTCCGGTGCGTAGACGGTTTGGCCCCGTCGGCGGGTCTCGGCGTCGAGCTCCCCGTGCGGCCGCACGAAGGCCGGGACGTCGGCGATCGCGTAGCGGACGCGGTACCCCGTGCCATCCCTCTCGATGTGGAGGGCCTGGTCGAGGTCGGTCGAGCTCGGCGGGTCGATCGTCACGAACTCCACCCCAGTGGCGTCGGCCTCCGGCAGCCTCAGGTCCGCGATGGCAGCTTCCGCCTCCCGCAGCGCCGGGGCCGGGTACTCGGAGGCGAGCTGGAACTCCTCGCGGAGCGCGGCGAAGGCCTCGGCGAGGGCGGCGCCGCCGGCCTCCGCCCGGGGTCCCTCGGGGCGGCCTGCCTTCGGGGTGACGTGAGAGTGGCCCATGACGGCCAGCCTAGCCCCGACTAGGCGCCGTGGCCCCCGAAGCGGCGGGGATGGGCGGGAAAGACGCCGAGGATCCGCAGCTCGGTCGAGAAGAACGTGAGCTCCTCGAGTGCACGCGCGAGGGGCGGCTCGTCGGGGTGGCCCTCGACGTCGACCATGAACATCGTCGCGGCGAACTTCCCCTCGACCATGTAGCTCTCGAGCCGGGTCATGTTGACGCCGTTCGTCGCGAACCCGCCGAGCGCCTTGTACAGCGCGGCGGGGATGTTGCGCACCCGGAAGACGAAGCTCGTCACGAAGGGGCCGCCTCCGGCCTGGGGGTACTCGCGCGGCGGGGCCAGGACCACGAACCGTGTGGTGTTGTGCCGGTGGTCCTCGATGTCGCTGGCCAGCACGGTCAGCCCGTAGCGCTCGGCGGCCAGCGGCGGCGCGATCGAGAGCTTCGCGGGATCGGCCCATTCGGCGACCTCCCGCGCCGATCCGGCCGTGTCGCCCGCGACGACGGGCGTCAGCCCGTGCTCGCGGATGAACCCGCGGCACTGCGCGAGCGCATGCACGTGGCTGTGCACCTCGCGCGCGCCCTCGAGCGTCGCTCCCGGGATGCCCATGAGGCTGAACCGGATGCGCAGGAAGTGCTCGCCGATGATCTGGAGGCTCGTGTCCGGAAGGAGCAGGTGGATGTCCGCGACGCGGCCCGCCACAGTGTTGTCGATCGGGATCATCGCCAGATCGGCCTCGCCCGAGGTCACGGCGGCGAACGCATCCTCGAAGGTTGCGCAGGCGAGCGTCCCGGCCTCGGGGAACGCCTCGATCGCCGCCATGTGCGAGTTGGCGCCGGGCTCGCCCTGGTACGCGACCCTCGTCATGCGCGGGTGGAGGATAGCGCCGGAAGCTGCGCGCGGAGGCGTGCGGCGGCGTCGGCCGGATCGTCGGCATCGGTGATCGCGCGCACGACGACGACCCTGCTCGCCCCGGCCTCGACCACCTGGGCCACGTTCGAGTGGTCGATGCCCCCGATCGCGAACCACGGAAGGGGGGAGAGCCCGGCGTCCAAGGTCTCACGGGTGCGGCGCGCGGCGTGCTCGACGAGTTCGAGCCCGACGGCGGCGCGGCCCGGCTTGGTTGGGGTGGCCCAGAGTGGCCCGGTGCAGAAGTAGTCGAGGCGAGCGCCAGGGGCCTGGGCGGCAGAGAGGGCCGCGTCCACGAGGGCCGGGGAGTTGGTCGACAGGCCCACGAGCGGCACGTCGCCGACCACGCGGCGCAGGGCCGCCGCCGGCAGGTCCTTCTGGCCCACATGGAACACCGGCGCGCCCGAGAGGAGCGCAATGTCGGCGCGGTCGTTGACCGCCCACAGCTTCCCGTGGCGCTCGGCGACTGAACGGAGCACTCCGAGGAGCTCGAGCTCCTCGGCGGCCTCGATCTGCTTGTCGCGCAGCTGGATGATGTCCACCCCGCCGGAGAAGGCCGCGTCGAGGAAGGACTCGAAGTCGCCGCGGTCCCTGCGGGCATCGGTGCAGACATAGAGCTGGGCGTCAAGAGCGGGCATTGAACTAGACTAGTCGGCAGTACTGCGGGAGCCCGTGACTGTGACGCCCTGGCAGACGGCCCGACCGGGCCGCGCCGGACGCCACGACGCCGGGCTGAGAGGGCGCAACGCCGACCGCCACACCTGATCCGGGTCATGCCGGCGGAGGGAAGGAACCATGGAGGAAGTCCACGCCGACGTCATCGTCGTGGGGGCAGGCGTCATCGGCCTCGGGATTGCGTGGGAAGCCGCCCGCAGCGGCCGGCGCGTCACCGTCGTCGACCCGGCGCCGGGCAGCGGGGCGAGCTTCGCCGCGGCCGGGATGCTCGCGGCCGTGAGCGAGTACCACTACCAGGAGGAGCAGCTCCTCGAATTCATGGTGCACTCCGCCGCGCTCTGGCCCGCGTTCGCCGCGTCAGCGGGGCCAGGGTGCGGCTACCTCAGCACCCCGACCCTGTGCCTCGCCGGCGATGCCGCCGACAGGCAGGCCTTCGCCGACCTGCGCTCCGTCCAGCAGGCCCATGGCCTCGACGTCCGCCCCCTGACCCTCCGCGAGGCCCGCACGCGCGAGCCGCTGCTTGCCCCCGCGCTCGCGGGTGCGTTCGAGATCGAGGCCGACCACCAGGTCGACCCGCGCCGGCTGGTCGCGGCGCTGCTCGCCCGGCTCGGCGAGAAGTCCGTGGTGAGGGCGCGCGCGGCGCGGCTCGCGTGCGACGGCGGGCGGGTGGCCGGCGTCGTGCTCGAGGACGGCCGGGAGCTGCGCGCAGCCGAGACGGTGGTCGCGAACGGCCTGGGCGCCCGCGACTTGGCCGGGCTTCCCGTGTCCCTGCCGCTGCGTCCGGTCTACGGCGACGTGCTGCGCCTGCGGGTGCCGGCGCGCGTGCGGCCGCTCGTGACGGCAACCGTGCGCGGGCTCGTCCGAGGCCGGCCGGTATACATCGTCCCCCGCGAGGACGGCACGGTGGTGATCGGGGCGACCCAGCGCGAAGACGGCTCCGACGCGGTGTCGGCTGGCGGAGTGTACGAGCTCCTGCGGGACGCGCAGGCCCTCGTCCCGGCCGTCGCCGAGCTCGAGCTCTACGAGACCACCGCCCGCGCACGCCCCGGCACCCCGGACAACGCGCCGCTGCTCGGACGCGTCCCCGCTGCCGCGGGGGAGACGCACGACGGCGCCGGGTGCGTCCCGGGGCTCATCGTCGCCACGGGCTTCTTCCGCCACGGGGTCCTGCTCACGCCCGCCGCGGCGAGCGTGTGCCGGGGGCTCCTCGAGGGCGTCGCGGACCCGCGCTGGCAGGGCTTCCGCCCGGACCGATTCACGAGCACGACACGGCCGCTGGCGGAACGCTCCGCCTCCGCACGCAGCGCGGCCCCTCAAGGAGGCATCCGATGAACATCACGGTCAACGGCGAGCCGCGGGCCCTCCCGCAGCCCGCCACCGTCCGGGCCCTCGTGGCCGAGACGATCGGGCGGGAGATCGGCGACGACGGGCGGCCAGCCGACGGCGGCCGGCTCGGGGTCGCCGTCGCACTCAATTCCGAGGTGGTCCCGCGGGGCCGCTGGGCAGGGACCGTCCTCGAGGCGGGAGACGCCGTCGAACTCGTCACGGCGATGCAGGGAGGCTGACATGACGCAGACAGGAATCAACGCCGCCACGGGGCAGGTGCTGCGGGACGACCCCTTCGTGGTCGACGGGGTGACGCTGGGTTCGCGGCTCATCATGGGCACGGGTGGGGCGCCGAGCCTCGAGGGACTCGGCGACGCGCTCGAGGCGTCGGGGACCGAGCTGACAACCGTCGCGATGCGCCGCTACTCGCCCGCGGAGCAGGGCTCCCTGTTCCAGCTCCTCGTCGACAGGGGGATCCGCGTCCTCCCGAACACGGCAGGATGCTTCACGGCCCGCGATGCGGTCCTGACCGCCGAGCTTGCCCGCGAGGCCCTCGAGACCGACTGGGTCAAGCTCGAGGTGATCGCCGACGAGACAACGCTCCTCCCGGACCCCATCGAGCTCGCCGACGCGGCCGAACAGCTGGTGGGGCGGGGCTTCAAGGTCTTCGCCTACACCAACGACGATCCCGTGCTGGCCCGCCGGCTCGAGCAGCTCGGCGCCGTCGCCGTCATGCCCCTCGGGGCGCCGATCGGCACCGGCCTCGGCATCCTGAACCCCCACAACATCGAGCTCATCGTCGCGCGCGCCGAGGTGCCCGTGGTGCTCGACGCCGGGATCGGGACGGCCTCCGACGCGGCGCTCGCAATGGAGCTCGGGTGCGACGCCGTGCTCCTGGCCACCGCGGTCACGAGGGCACAGGATCCGGTGCGCATGGCGCACGCGTTCCGCCACGCCGTCGCGGCCGGACGGCTCGCCGCGGGCGCGGGACGCATTCCGCGGCGCGAGCATGCCCTCGCCTCGAGTCCCATGGAGGGCCGGGCCCAGTTCCTCTGAGCGTCCACTCGAGGGGCGTGTCCGGGGCTCCTCAGATGAGGACTGCCAGAAGAGGGGCCGTCAGACGAGCGCGGTGAAGCCGCCCCAGCCCCAGCCGACCGCCTCCGCGCCGGTCCAGCCGCCGGCCCCGTCGGAGTAGTAGACGAGGAGGGTCCCGGCGGAGTCGATGGCGTAGAGGTCCGGGGTGCCGTCGCCGTCGAAGTCCCCGCTGCCGCCGATCCTCTGCATGCCGCCCCAGCCGGTGCCGACGATGCTCGAACCGCTCCAGCCGCCAGCGCCGTCGCCGCTGTACAGGCGCAGGTTGCCGGCGCGGTCCCGCGCGATGATGTCGCGGCCCGGCCTGCCGTCGATGTTGCCCGGCGTCGCGAGCGCGTTCAGGGCATCCCATCCCTGGCCGACCTGACGGGCTGCGCCCCAGCCGCCGCGGCCGTTGCCCGGGTACAGGATGAGGGCGCCGCCGGGCTCGCGGGCGAGGATGTCGTTCGCGCCGTCCCCGTCGAAGTCGCCTGGGCCGAGGATGGCGTCGAAGCGGTTCCAGCCCCAGCCGATGGCGCGTGGGCTCCCGAGGCCGCCCGAGCCGGTGCCGGGGTACAGGTACAGCGTTCCGTCCGCCGACCGGGCCAGGAGGTCGTTGACGCCGTCGCCGTCGAAGTCGCCGGGCGAGAGGACGATGGACATCGCGTTCCAGCCGGGTCCGACGGTCCGCGGGGCCTCCCAGCCGGAGCCCCGGGGGTACAGGACGAGCGCGCCGTCGGAGGTGCGGGCCATGAGCTCGGCGGTATCCCGGCCGGTGAAGCCGCTGTTCCTGCTCGAGGCCGCGACCGGTTCCGTCGGCTCACTGGTGGCCTCCATGCCCCAGCAGGCTCCGTTGGCGGCCACCGTCAGGGTGAACTGCGCGCCGAGGTCGGCCGTGGTGAGCGGGTACTGGGAGATCCCGACGGGGGGATAGACCCGGACGCCGTCCCTGTACCATTCCACCCTGTAGTCGGGGCCTGCTCCCTGTCCGCAGCCCCGGTAGGATGCGGGGTCGAAGGACGCGGTGAGCACCGAGCCCACGGCGGCCTCGCCCTGGAGGACCGGGGGTGCAGGGTCGGTGACCGCGTGGGCGGGGGCGGCGAGCGCGGCGGCGGCGGCCATGGCTGCCACGGCTCCGGCAGCGGCTCGTCGGAGGAAATGTGTGACCGTTAGCATGGGATCCCCTCAGCTCCTGGAGCGCAAGCCTGTGACCGATTAGTTGATCCCATTGTCGCACGGTGTCACAGAATCCGTACCGGATGTCGCGGTTTGTTGACTCGCGCCGGCGTTACCCTGTGGTCCATGGGAGAGAATGCTGCGCTGGGCCCGGCCCAGATCGAGGCGGAACTGGAGCGGCTGCCCGGTTGGCGGCATGTCGGCGGCGCCCTTGCCACGGTGTACCGGCTGCCCGGCCCCGCGGCCGCGCTGACGTTCATCGCCGCTGTGGGCGAGGTCGCCGAAGAGCTCAACCACCACCCGGACCTCGACTGGCGCTACAACCGGGTCGTCCTGCGCTTCAGCACCCACGAGGCCGGCTCGGCGGTGACCAGCAACGACATCGAGGCCGCTCACCGCTGCATGCTCAGGGCCGCGGCCCTGGACGCCATCGCGCAGCCCGAGAGGCTGCCGGACGCCTAGGCGCCCGGTGCCCTCGGTGATGCGGCGCGCACCGCCCTCAGGCCCGGAAGCTCCGCAGCAGCTGGGTGAGGGCCTCGCCGTCGTGCTTCACCCGGCGCCGGCCCACGAGCGTGGGCACGGCCACAGCGGCCGCCACCGCGGCCGCCATGGGGAGGACCCAGGGCATCCAGGTGAGGCCGGTCAGATACCCGGTTCCGGCCCACACGAGGATGATCCAGAGGATGCACGCGGAGGCGACCGCCGATGCGATCGGGAGCATGATCCCGTACGCCGAGTGCCGCTTGTCCACGGCCCATACGACGAGGCCCGCAGCCACCGCCACGATCACGACGATGACAAGGGACCAGACGGTCTCCACCCGCTGCCTCAGAGTGCGCCGAAGCCCACGCGGCGCTGCTCCTGGGCGCCGAGCTCGACATAGCCGATGACACTGGCGGGGACGATCACCTGACGGCCCTTCTCGTCCTCGAGGCGGAGCTCCTTGCCGCCCGAGATCGCCTCGGAGACCAGCGCGGCCACCTCGTCCGCGTCCTTGGCGGAATCGAGCACGATCTCGCGGCCGATGTTCTGGATGCCGATCTTGATTTCCACGCCGTTGACTCCCTTGGTTCTGATGACGGTGCAGGCCCTGCGCGGGCTCTCTATGTACCTTAGGCCTTTTCGTTCCCGGCGCCGGGCTCTTTCGGGAACCGCGAGATGCCGCGCCACGCCAGCCGGGAGACGAGGTCTGCCGCGACGTCGATGTCGAGGTCGTTGGACTTCTCGAGCCAGTACCGGGCGCTGACCTGCGCCATGCCGGCGAGGGCGCGGCCCAGGAGCTGGGCCTCGACGAGCGGGAGCTTCGTGTCCGAGGCGATCACCTGGGCGATGGCCTCAGAGAACCCGCGGTTGAACGTCTCGAGCCGGGCGGCGACCTCGGCATCGTTGACCAGGTCCGACTGGAAGACGAGCCGGTGCGCCTGGTCGTCCGCTGCGATGAAGTCGTAGTAGGCGCGGATGACCGCGTTGACCCGTTCCCGGTTCTCGTCGGTGGAGGCCAGCGCGGACCGCATGAGGTCGGTCAGGGACGCGAGGTGGCTGTCCAGGAGCGCGAGGTACAGCTCGCGCTTGGAGGGGAAGTGCTGGTAGAGGACGGGCTTGCTGACCTGGGCGGTCTCGGCGATCTCGTCCATGGCCGCGCCGTGGTATCCATTGGCGGCGAAGACCTCGAGGGCGGCAGCGAGCAGCTGCGCCCGCCGTTCGTCGCGGGGGAGGCGGGGCGATCGTGCGGTAGCGGCTCGCGGTTCGGTGCTCACTGATGGTGCCTTCCTGGGGGTTCGGGCGTGTGGAGCATGGCCCAAACGGTAGTCCTACTCTACTCGCGGGGAGGTGCAGGGATGCGCCGTGTCCCGCGCGCAGGCCTTCCGGGACGCGGACCCGACTGGGGGAGCCGCGCAGTCGGGGCCTAGATTGTCTGTATGGCATCTCAGGAGAACACCACTCTGCCGCCCCTTGTCGACCCGGCGGAGGCGCTCACGCCGGAGGAAGTGCAGCGGTACTCCCGCCACGTGATCATCCCCGAGATCGGCGACGTGGGGCAGCGGCGCCTCAAGAACGCGAAGGTGCTCGTCATCGGTGCCGGAGGGCTCGGCTCGCCGGCCCTGCTCTACCTCGCCGCTGCCGGGGTGGGGACGCTCGGGATCGTCGACGACGACCTGGTGGACCTCACCAACCTCCAGCGGCAGGTGATCCACCGTGTTGCCGATGTGGGACGCCCCAAGGCCGAGTCCGCGCGCGAGAAGATCCTCGAGCTCAACCCCCACGTGGAGGTCCGGCTCCACGAGGTGCACCTCGACTCGTCCAATGCCCTGGAGGTCTTCGCCGGCTATGACCTCGTCCTCGACGGCACTGACAACTTCGCGACGCGCTACCTCGTCAACGACGCCGCCGCGATCCTCGGAAAGCCCTACGTCTGGGGCTCCATCTTCCGTTTCGACGGGCAGGTGAGTGTCTTCTGGGCGGAGCACGGTCCCACCTACCGGGACGTGTTCCCGGAACCGCCCCCTGCAGGCTCCGTGCCGTCCTGCGGCGAGGGCGGGGTGTACGGCATGCTGTGTGCCGCGATCGGCGCCTCCATGGTCACGGAGGCCGTGAAGCTGATCACCGGGGTGGGGAAGACCCTTCTCGGACGGATCCAGCTCTACGACGCGCTCACGGCGACGTGGCGCGAGATCAAGGTCGCAAAGGACCCGGATGCCGCGCCGATCACCGAGCTGACCGACTACGAGGCCTTCTGCGGCGTGGCCCCTGCGGCCTCCCCTGGCACGGACGAGTCGGTGACCGCCGCGCAGCTGGCCACGATGCTCGCCGCGCGCGGCGCCGGGCTCAGGGACTTCGAGCTCATCGATGTCCGCGAGGCGGGCGAGGCCTCTATCGTGGCGATCCCTGGCGCGCGCCTCATCCCGCAGGGCCGCCTGCTCTCCGGCGAGGCGTGGGACCAACTTCCCCGGGACCGCGAGGTGGTCTTCCACTGCAAGGGCGGGGTGCGCTCCGCCAATGTCCTGGCCGCCGCGCACGAGGCCGGGTTCACGAACGTCAAGCACCTCGAAGGCGGCGTGCTCGCCTGGGTCCGGGACGTGGAGCCGGACAAGCCGGTCTACTGAGCGCGAGGCCGGCCTCCTGAGCACCAGGGCCGCCCCGCGAGTGCGGGGCGGCCCTGGAGCGCGTCAGGAAGGCGGTGTCAGCTCACGCGGCTGTGGTCCACCGGGCAGTCCGCGGGGTCCCCGGCAGGCGCGTCCCGGCCGTCCTGGGAGATCATTCCCGGCAGCGCGACGCTGATTCCGTACAGGGCCTCCAGGGCGGCGAGGTACTCGTCCTCGCGGCCCTCGGCGGCGAGCTGCCGGGCGCGCACGGTGGGCGTGTGGAGGAGCTGCTTGACCATGCGGCGCATCGCGAACTCGACTTCCTCGGAGGCTGCTGTGCAGCCGTGGCGCGCGCGGACCTTCTCGATCTCGGCATCGAGGACCGCCATGGTGTGCCGCCGGAGCGCGACGATGGCGGCGTCGGCCTGACGCGCCTGGCGCTGGGACTCGAAGTCCTCGGTTGCCGCGGACACGATGGCGCTGGCCTGGGCGAGGGATTCCGACTGCTCCTGCGGAGCCGCGAGGCGGACCGACTCGAGGGTGATGAGCTCGACGCCGTCGAGCGTGCCGACTGCCGGGTCGAAGTCGTGCGTGAGGGCAAGGTCGATCACGATGAGCGGCTGGGGGGACTCCTCGCGGATGGCCGCAAGCTCCACGGCCTCCATCGCGCTGTCCGATCCGCTGCAGCCGATCAGGACGTCCGCCTCGGCGATCGCGCCGGGCAGCTGCTCGGCGGTCAGCGCGGCGGCGCCCCGGGCGGCCGCGAACTCCTCGGCCCGGCCGGACGAGGAGTAGACAGCCACATCCGCGCACCCGCGCTCGCGCAGGAGGGCCATGGTGGCGCCCGCGTACGCCCCGGTGCCGAACAGGACGGCCTTCTTGGAGGTCCACGCGGGGTCGACGGCGACGTCCTCGGCGAGGTCCAAGGCCACCGAGACGATCGAGAGGCCCCGGCTTCCCAGCGCCGTCTGGGCGCCGACGTCCTTCGCGGTCTTCGACGCGGTCTGGAACAGCCTGACGAGGGAGGGGCTCGCCGTCCCGGTCTGCTGGGCGGAGATCAGGGCCCGGCGCACCTGGCCGGCGATCTCCCGCTCGCCCACGACTGCGGAGTCGAGCCCGGAGCTCACCGCGAACAGGTGACGCGTGACGTCCCGTCCGTGGTTGAGGCTGAAGGAGGAGGACACCCGGTCCTCGGGGAGGCCGCTGCGTGCGCTGATCTCGGCGACGAGCGCCGAGCGGGCGGCGTCGACGTCCGCGGGGGTGGGCGCCTCGGCGTAGATCTCGTAGCGGTTGCAGGTCGCCAGCACCACCGCGCCGCTCAGGGCGCCGGACTGGGTGGCGGCCGAGGCCACGGCGGAAGCGCCGTTGCTCAGTTGGGCAACGGTTTCAAGGTCTGTATCGGCGTGAGTCGCCACCAAGGAGAAAACAACCACAGCCCTCCCATCATAGCTTTTCGCTCGCGTGTAGAAAGTGAGGCGTAGGGCACAATGTCCGTGACAGCCTGTCGCCATCGGCCACCGGGCCCTCTGAGAGAATCGCGGATATGAATCTCAGCGCAGACCACCCCCTCAAGGACGGGCGGACGGCTCAGTCGCCCCTCATCACTGCATACCGCGGGGGCCGCCCGAGCCGGAAGCCCGTGTGGTTCATGCGCCAGGCAGGGCGCTCGCTCCCCGAGTACCGCAAGGCCCGCGAGGGCGTCGGCATGCTCGACTCCTGCCTGCGCCCCGAGCTGGCCTCGGAGATCACCCTCCAGCCCGTGCGCCGCCACGACGTCGACGCAGGCATCTTCTTCTCTGACATCGTCATCCCGCTCAAGCTCGCCGGCGTCGGCGTGGACATCGTCCCCGGCGTGGGGCCCGTCCTCGACACGCCGATCCGCACCGAAGCCGACGTCGCGGCGCTGCCCCGGC
The DNA here is from genome assembly GCF_002224485.1 of Sinomonas sp. R1AF57. Lineage (GTDB taxonomy): Bacteria > Actinomycetota > Actinomycetes > Actinomycetales > Micrococcaceae > Sinomonas > Sinomonas flava. Next base: position 2,288,719 of record NZ_CP022463.1, on the reverse strand, counting down.
TGCAGGAGGCGGCGCTCGAGCCCATCCGGGAGGCCGTCCGCCTGACGGTCGCCGAGCTGGGGAACACACCGCTCATCGGGTTCGCGGGAGCACCCTTCACAGTCGCCGCCTACATGGTGGAGGGCAAGCCGTCCCGCGACCATCTCGGGCCCCGCACGATGATGCACGGCGATCCTGGGACCTGGGCCGCCCTCATGGAGTGGGCTGCGGACGCCTCGGGCCGCTTCCTGCGCGCCCAGATCGAGGCCGGCGCCTCGGCCGGCCAGCTGTTCGACTCGTGGGCGGGCTCGCTCGGCCTGGAGGACTACCGCCGCAGCGTCGCGCCGTACTCGTCCCGGACCCTCGACCACGTGCGCGACCTGGGCGCCCCGCTCGTGCACTTCGGCACCGGCACCTCCGAACTGCTCGGGGCCATGTACGAGGTGGGGGTCGACGTCGTCGGCGTCGACTACCGCCTGCCGCTGCACGAGGCCAACCGCCGGCTCGGCGGCCGCGTGGTGCTGCAGGGCAACATCGACCCCGCGCTCCTCGCCGCGCCCTGGAACGTGCTCGAGGCGCACGTCCGCGAGGTGGTGCGCGCCGGAGCGTCCGCTCCCGGCCACGTGGTCAACCTCGGCCACGGCGTCCCCCCCGAGACCGACCCCGACGTGCTGACCCGGGTGGTCGAGCTCGTCCACTCGATCACCCACTGATGCCCGGAAGCGAGCCGGCGCGCGCCGTCGTGGTCGGCGGGGGGATCTCGGGGCTCGTCGCGGCGCTCGAGCTCCGGCGCGCAGGCCTCGAGGTGACCGTCCTGGAGGCGGCCGACCGCTGGGGCGGCTGCATCGGCGAGCACGAGGTCGCCGGCCTCACGCTCGACTCCGGCGCCGAGTCCTTCGCGACCCGCACCGACGCGGTGCGGACCCTCGTCGACGAGATCGGACTCTCCAGCGACATCGTCCCGCCGCATCCCTCCGGTGCCTGGGTGCTCCTCCCCGACGGCCCCGAGGAGCTGCCCAAGACCGGCGTGCTGGGCATTCCGGCCAATCCCTGGGACCGGGAAGTCCGTTCCGCCCTGGGCCTCTGGGGATCGCTGCGGGCGTCCCTCGACCGCTGGCTTCCGGTGCAGACCGGCAGGGCGCACCAGAGCGTGGCCCAGCTCGTGCGCGCCCGCATGGGGCGGCGGGTCCTCGACCGGCTCGTGGCGCCCGTCGTCGGCGGAGTGCACTCGGCCGACCCTGCCCTCCTGGACGTCGACATGGTGGCGCCGGGCCTGAGGCAGCTCATGGGGGAGAAGGGCTCGCTCGCCGCCGCCGTCGCCGCCCAGCGCGGCGCGTCCCGCGGGACGAAGGCCGGCTCCGCGGTCGCCGGCATCCGCGGAGGGCTGCACCGGATCGTCGGAGCCCTCGTGGATCGGCTGCAGCGCGAGGGGGTGCGGCTTCGGCTCGGTGAGCGCGCCGAGCGCCTCGAGCGGACCACGGACGACGCCGGCAGGAGCCTCTGGCGCGTCGGTTCCACACCGGGCACGGCCGGTGGGTCCGGCGGCGCCTATGACGCCGAGGCGGTCGTCGTCGCGCTCGGGGGGCCCGCCGCCGTCGAGCTCCTGTCGGACGCCGTGCCCGAGCTCGCAGGCCACGAGCCGATCCCGGGCCCGGAGGTCAAGCTCGTGACCCTCGTCATCGACTGCCCGGCTCTGGATGCGCGCCCGCGCGGCACGGGAATCCTCGTCGCCCCCCAGGTCCCCGGCGTGGCCGCGAAGGCCCTCACGCACGCGAGCGCGAAGTGGGAGTGGGTCCAGGCTGCGGCGGGACCCGGCACCCACGTTGTGCGCCTCTCCTATGGGCGCGCGGGCGAGCCGGACGGCGGCGAGGACCCGGAGCGCTGGGAGCCGGAGTCGGACGACGAGCTGTTCGAGGCAGCGCTCGGGGACGCGTCGACGCTCCTCGGCGTCGTGCTGACCCCGCAGGACGTGCTGGGGTGGGACGTGGTCCGCTGGGAGGGGTCGCTGCCGTTCGCCGCTGTCGGACACCGTGACCGCGTGACCGCGATCCGCGGCCTCGTCGCCGCGCGGCCGGGGCTCGCCGTCGTGGGCGGATGGGCTGCCGGGAACGGCCTCGCGGCCGTCATCCCCGACGCCCGGGCACAGGCGATCGCCCTTGCTGCCGCACTCGCCCGCGAGGCGGACGGGTGATCTTCAGCACTTCTACACTTTGTAGAAGAATCTGATTTCGATTTGCCGATGCGTTAGGAGCACACTGGAGACCATGAGCCACACTTCCGCCGAATCTGTCACCAAAAGCCCGACGGGCGAGGAGGCAGCCGAGACGCTGTACTTCACGCTCTGGACGGTGTTCCGCCGCGTCCCCGGGGCCGGAGCCCCGACCGAGGACGCCGTGACCGACTTCGAGGCCTTCGTGGCCCGCCTCGGCGACTCCGGCGTGACCCTGCGCGGTGCCTACGACGTCTCGGCCATGCGGGCCGACGCCGACGTCATGGTCTGGTTCCACGGCGCCGCGCCCGAGGCCCTGCAGCAGGCCGTCCGCGACCTGCGCCGCACCGCGCTCTTCTCGGGCACCGAGCTCGCCTGGTCCGCGATGGGTGTGCACCGCGAGGCCGAGTTCGCCAAGAACCACACGCCCGCGTTCTCCCGCGGCGTCGAGCCGAGCACGTGGCTCACCGTCTACCCGTTCGTCCGCTCCTACGAGTGGTACCTCCTCCCGGCGGAGGAGCGCGGGCGGATGCTCCGCGACCACGGCATCCTCGGCCGCGACTTCCCCCAGGTCCTCTCCAACACCGTCTCCGCGTTCGCGCTCGGCGACTGGGAGTGGATCCTCGCGCTCGAGGCTCCCGAGCTCGTGGACCTCGTCGACATGATGCGCCACCTGCGCTACACCGACGCCCGCAACCACGTCCGCGAGGAGGTGCCCTTCTACACCGGGCGCCGGATCACCGCTTCAGAGATCGCCGAGGTGCTCGCGTGAACGCCGGCAGCCCCGAGACCGCGGTCGACGGCGCCGTAGCGCCGCTCGCGGTCAGCACGGCTCCCAACCCGGTCACCTCCGCGGGCCGCGTGGCGCCGACCGAGTACGACGCGATCCTCCTCGCGTCCTTCGGCGGCCCGGAGGGACAGGACGACGTCATCCCGTTCCTGCGCAACGTCACCCGCGGGCGCGGCATCCCCGACGAGCGGCTCGAAGAGGTCAGCCACCACTACCGCGCCTTCGGCGGCGTCAGCCCCATCAACGGGCAGAACCGCCAGCTCAAGGCGGCCCTCGAAGCCGAGCTCGCAGCCGCGGGCATCGACATCCCCGTGTACTGGGGCAACCGGAACTGGGAGCCCTACATCCCCGCGACGCTGCAGGAGATCTACGACGCCGGGCACCGCACGGTCCTGATGCTCACCACGAGCGTGTACTCGTGCTACTCGAGCTGCCGCCAGTACCGCGAGGACATCGGCGTCGCGCTGACCGAGACCGGACTCGCAGGGCGGCTGCGGGTCGACAAGATCCGCCAGTACTTCGACCACCCCGGCTTCGTCGCCCCGTTCGTCGAGGGCACCGCCGCCGGCCTGGCGACCGTGCGCGAGGCCCTCGGCGCCGCCGACGGCTCCCGCGACGCGGAGATCCGCGTCCTCTTCTCGACCCACTCGATCCCCACGCGGGACGCGGAGGCCGCCGGCCGGTCCGAGGCCGAGCCGCGCTCCTTCGAGGGCGGCTCAGCCTACGTGGCCCAGCACCTCGCGAACGCGCGCGCCATCATGGCGGCCGTGGCCCCCGGCGTGAAGTGGGACCTCGTGTACCAGTCCCGCTCCGGCGCCCCGCACATCCCGTGGCTCGAGCCGGACATCAACGACCGTCTCCAGGCCATCGCCGGAGCCGACGGAGAAGGCGTCAAGGGCGCGGTCATCGTCCCGCTCGGCTTCGTGAGCGACCACATGGAGGTCGCCTGGGACCTCGACACCGAGGCCCTCGAGACCTGCAGGGAGCTCGGCGTCGAGGCCGTCCGTGTCCCGACCCCCGGGGTCCACCGCGACTTCGTTGCCGGCCTCGTGGAGCTCATCCGCGAGCGGACTGCGCAGGGCACCGTCACGGACCGTCCGCACGTGACCGAGCTCGGCCCGTGGTACGACGTGTGCCGCCCCGGCTGCTGCGAGAACTTCCGCGGCGCGAAGCCCGTGATCGCCGAGGAGGGCGTCGAGCTGGGGACCGCCCACGACGGCCGCTCCCCGGCTGCGGGGAAGGGTGCTGAGGCCTGAGCATGTCTGTGCGCATCGGCACGCGCGGCAGCGCGCTCGCCCTGACCCAGTCCCAGCAGACGGCGGACCGCCTGGCCGCTGTGGGAGGCTTCGCCACCGAGCTCGTCCGGATCAAGACCGAGGGCGACGTCAAGACCGGTTCGCTCGCCTCGCTCGGCGGGACCGGCGTGTTCGTCGTCGCCCTCCGCGAGGCGCTCCTGGCCGACCGCTGCGACGTGGCCATCCACTCGCTCAAGGACCTCCCGACCACCGGGGAGCCGGGACTGTCCATCGCGGCCATCCCGGTCCGGGCCGACGCGCGGGACGTCCTGTGCGCCCGTGATGGGCTGACCCTCGCCGGGCTCCCGGCGGGCTCGAAGGTCGGCACCGGCTCGCCGCGCCGGGCGGCCCAGCTGCGCGCCCTGCGCCCTGACCTCGAGGTCCTGGACATCCGCGGCAACGTGGACACGCGGCTCGGCCGCGTTCCCGGCCTCCCAGGGAACGCCCCCGAGGCACCCGGCGACCTCGACGCCGTCGTCCTCGCGGCCGCCGGGCTGGCCCGGCTCGGCCGGACCGAGGTCGTGACCGAGTACTTCGAGCCCGAGGTCATGCTGCCCGCCCCGGGGCAGGGCGCGCTCGCGGTCGAGTGCCGCCTCGAGGACGCGCCCGAGCGCCCCGCCGGGGGAGCGGCCGCCAGCGCCGAGGGCGTGCTCGCCCAGGCGCTCGCCGCGATCGACGACGCCGACACCCGCCTCGCCGTGACTGCCGAGCGCGCCCTCCTGGCCCGGCTCGAGGCAGGCTGCGCTGCGCCGGTGGGCGCGCTCGCACGGCGCAAGGGCAGCATGCTGCGGCTCGAGGCTGTGGTGTGCGCGGTCGACGGGACCAGGTCCGTCCGCCTCGCGAAGGCTACGGATGGGCTCACCGAGGTCGGCGCGACGTTGCTCGGCATCGAGCTCGCGGAGGAGCTCCTCGCCCAGGGTGTGGCCGACTTCGCGGATCTCGGCGCCTGATGGCCTCCGGTGCCGAGGGGGCGCATCCCGGCGTCGAGGGCGCGCCTCTCGCCGGCCGCCGGGTGCTCCTGACCCGCAGCCCCGACCGCGCGGGTGCCATGGCACAGGCCCTCGCCCACGCGGGCGCCGAACCGCTGCTCCTGCCCGTGATCGACTTCGAGCGCGCCACCGACCAGCCCGCGCTGTCCGGGGCCCTGGACCGGCTTGCGGCGGGAGCGTACGGCTGGCTCGTCATCTCGAGCATCACCACGGTCCGGGCGCTCAAAGAAGTCGCGGCCGCACAGGGCCGCGAGCTCGCGGCCATCGTCCCGCCCGGGGTGCACGTCGCGACCGTCGGGCCCAGCTCGCGCCGTGTCCTCGAGGCCGAAGGGCTCCGCGTGGACCTCGCGCCCGAGGGGAAGCAGTCCGCCGAGGGACTCGTCGAGCTGTGGGCCTACGCCGACGACTCCGGTGCGTCCGGGGCCGACGGGGCTGGAACTGTCCGCGTGCTGATCCCCCAGAGCGACATCGCCGCCCCCACGCTCGCCGAGGGCCTCGATGCCCGCGGCTGGGATGTCGAGACCGTCACGGCCTACCGCACGGTGGACTACCCCGCTGACCCCGACCTCCGGCTTGTCGCGAGCCTCGCGGCCGGCGAGCCGGCGGGGGAGGAGGCGCGCGCCGTCGTCCTCACCCCGGGCGAGGCGAACGCGGAGCTGCAGGCGGGCCGGCTCGACGCCGTCGTCGCCGCCTCCCCGAGCGCTGCCCGGCGCATCCATGCCGTGCTGAGTCCCCTCGACGCGACCGCCCTCATCGCGATCGGCGAGCCGACCGCCGGGGAGCTGAACCGCCTGGGCCTCGCCGTCGGCGCCACGGCCGCGACCCCGACTCCCGAGGGCATCGTGGACGCCGTGGCCCGCGCACTGGCCTCCCATCCAACCGTTTCGAAGGAGACACCGTGAGCTTCCCCCAGCACCGGCCCCGCCGGCTCCGCCAGAACTCGGCCCTGCGCCGGCTCGTCGCCGAGACGCGCCTGTACCCGGCTGAGCTCATCCTGCCCGCGTTCGTCCGCGAGGGCCTCACGGAGCCCCAGCCGATCCAGGCGATGCCCGGCGTCGTGCAGCACACCACCGACACGCTGCGCCGCGCCGCCGCCGAGGCGGCCGAGGCGGGCCTCGGCGGCATCATGCTCTTCGGCGTCCCCGAGGAGCGCGACGCCGAGGGGTCGGCGGGCCTCAACCCGGACGGCGTGCTCAACGCCGGCATCCGGGCCGTGCGCGAGGAGGTCGGCGACTCCCTCGTGGTCATGAGCGACGTATGCCTGGACGAGTTCACCGACCACGGCCACTGCGGCGTCCTCGACGCCCAGGGCCGCGTCGACAACGACGCGACGCTCGAGGTCTACGGCCGGATGGCGGTGGCGCAGGCCGAGGCGGGCGCGCACGTGCTGGGGCCCTCCGGCATGATGGACGGCCAGGTTGCCGTGATCCGGCAAGCGCTCGACGCCGCCGGGCACCAGGATGTCTCGATCCTCGCCTACGCCGCGAAGTATGCTTCCGCGTTCTACGGGCCGTTCCGCGAGGCGGTGGACTCGCAGCTCCAGGGCGACCGCCGCACGTACCAGATGGACGCGGCGAACCGGCGCGAGGCGCTGCTCGAGGTCGAGCTCGACCTCGAGGAGGGCGCGGACATGGTCATGGTCAAGCCGGCGATGAGCTACCTGGACATCCTCGCCGACGTCGCCGCGATGAGTCCCGTGCCGGTGGCCGCGTACCAGATCTCGGGTGAGTACTCGATGATCGAGGCTGCAGCCGCCAACGGCTGGATCGACCGGAAGGCGTCCATCCTCGAGTCCGTCCTCGGCATCCGCCGGGCCGGGGCCAACATGGTCCTGACGTACTGGGCTCCCGAGATCGCACGCTGGCTCACGGAGGCCTGACGCTTCGGCGTCGAGGGAATGAAGGCGGAGCGGCCGGGGTTTGAATGCATATGCATGGAACTGATCCGGGTTCTCCCGTCCTCCTCGGCCTCAACACCTTCGGCGACGTCGGGCTCAACGAGCACGGTGCGCCCAAGCCGCACGCGCAGGTGATCCGCGAGATCGTCGACGAGGCGGTGCTCGCCGACCAGGTCGGCCTACACGCGTTCGATGTCGGCGAGCACCACCGGCGGGACTTCGCGGTCTCGGCGCCCGAGGTGGTCCTGGCGGCCATCGCGTCGAGGACGGAGCGCATCAGGCTCGGGTCCGCCGTCACCGTCCTCTCGTCCGACGACCCGGTCCGCGTCTTCCAGCGCTTCTCGACCCTGGACGCTGTCTCCAGCGGGCGCGCCGAGGTCATCCTGGGCCGCGGGTCCTTCATCGAGTCGTTCCCGCTGTTCGGCTTCGACCTCGAGGACTACGAGACACTGTTCGAGGAGAAGCTCGAGCTGTTCGACCGCGTCCGCTCGCAGAATCCGGTCCGCTGGGAAGGCCGGCACCGCGGGCCCATCAATGGACTCACGGCCTACCCGCACCTCGAGAACGGGCTGCTGCCCGCCTGGATCGGCGTCGGCGGGACCCCCCAGTCGGTCGTGCGCGCGGCGCACTACGGCTACCCCGTGAGCTTCGCGATCATCGGCGGGGAGCCCGCCCGGTTCGCACCCTATGTCGAGCTCTACAAGCGCTCGCTCGAGAAGTTCGGCCGGCCCTACACGATGCTCGCCACCCACTCGCCCGGGCACGTCGCCGACACCGACGAGCAGGCCCGTGAGGAGCTCTTCCCGCACTGGCTCGCGATGCGCAACCGCCTCGGCGAGGAGCGCGGCTGGGGCCCCGGCAGCCGGACGGAGTTCAACGCCCAGGCCTCCCGGCCCGGCGCGCTCTACGTGGGCTCGCCAGAGACCGTGGCGCGCAAGATCGCCGACACCCATCGGGCCCTCGGGACGGAGCGGTTCGACCTCAAGTACTCCAACGGGACCCTCCCGCACAGCGCGATGATGAAGAGCATCGAGCTCTTCGGCACCAAGGTCGCCCCGCTCGTGGCGGACATGCTCGCGTAGGCGCCACGCCGCCGTCGTCCGTGTGGCGCGGACGACGGCGGGTGCGCCCCTCCCCGTTCCGGCCCACCGCCCGGCGTGCGGGAGAATGGGGGGCATGACCACCTCCGAGGACCTCTTCGCCCGCGCCCGCTCGCTCATGCCGGGAGGGGTGAACTCGCCCGTGCGCGCCTTCGGCTCCGTAGGCGGCACGCCCCGCTTCCTGGTCTCCGCGAAGGGCGCGTACGTGACCGACGCCGACGGCCGCGACTACGCGGACCTCGTGTGCTCGTGGGGGCCGGCGCTGCTCGGCCACGCAGTCCCCGAGGTGCTCGAAGCCGTCCACGCCGCCGTTGACCGCGGCCTCTCCTTCGGCGCGTCCACCCCCGACGAAGCGGCCCTGGCCGAGCTCGTCATCGGGCGAGTCCCCGCCGTCGAGCGCCTGCGCATGGTCTCCACCGGCACGGAGGCCACAATGACCGCCATCCGGCTCGCGCGGGGCTTCACCGGCCGGGACCTCGTGGTGAAGTTCGCGGGCTGCTACCACGGCCATGTCGACGGCCTGCTCGCGTCCGCCGGGTCGGGCGTCGCGACCCTCGCCCTCCCCGGCTCGGCCGGCGTCACGGCGTCGACGGCGGCGGAGACCCTCGTGCTCCCGTACAACGACCTGCCCGCGGTCGAGGCCGCGTTCGCCGACCACGGCCACCGCATCGCCGCGGTCATCACCGAAGCTGCCCCGGCCAACATGGGGGTCGTGACGCCGGGCGAGGGCTTCAACGAGGGTCTGCGGCGCATCACCGCAGAGCACGGTGCCCTGTTCATCATGGACGAGGTCCTCACTGGCTTCCGGACCGGCCCCGCGGGGTACTGGGGCCTCACGGGGCAGCGGGAGGGCTGGGCCCCTGACCTGTTCACGTTCGGCAAGGTGATCGGCGGCGGGATGCCGGTGGCCGCGCTCGGCGGCCGCGCGGAGATCATGGACTACCTCGCCCCCCTCGGACCCGTCTACCAGGCCGGCACGCTGTCCGGGAACCCGGTGGCGATGGCAGCCGGCGTCGCGACGCTCCGGCTCGCGACGGATGCCGTGTACGCCAACATCGATGCGCGCTCCCTCGAGCTCTCCGACGCCCTCTCGAAGGCGCTTGCCGACGAGGGTGTGGACCACACGATCCAGCGGGCCGGCAACCTCTTCTCCGTCGCGTTCGGCACCTCAGAGCGGGGCGTCGCGAACTACGCCGACGCGCAGGCCCAGGAGGCCTTCCGCTACGGGCCGTTCTTCCACTCCATGCTCGACTCCGGCGTGTACCTGCCGCCCAGCGTCTTCGAGGCGTGGTTCCTCTCCGCCGCGCACGACGACGCGGCGATGAACCGGATCATCGAGGCCCTCCCGGCGGCCGCCAAGGCGGCTGCAGCGGCGCTCCCGGGGGCGTAGCGGGGGGGCTTGCTGCGCGGCCGTCGTGCCGCGCGTCAGGCGACGGCGGCTGCGAGGCCCACGGCCTGCTCGACGAGGAGCAGTCCGCCGATGCCGAGCATGAGGACGCCGCTGACGAGCGTGACGGCCTGCGCGCGCTTCGGCTTGGCGGCCAGGAGGCGCCGCGCCGCGACGGCGACGAGGCTGTAGACGACCACCGTGAAGGCCAGGTGGGTGAGCCCCATGGTGGTCGTCTGGGCGACGACCGGCAGCGGGGAGTCCGTCCGGATGAACTGCGGCATGACGGCGGCGAAGAGCAGCAGCGCCTTCGGGTTGATCCCGCTCGTGCCCAGGCCCTTGAGGAAGTCGAGCACGGGGCCGCGGGTGCCTGCGGCGCCGCCCCGGGTGTCCACGGCGTCGCCGAGGGATCCTCCCGACGGCAGGGTGGCCTCGCCTCCGGTGAAGCCTGCGCGGCGCCAGCCCCGCGCCGTCGTCGCCCCGAGCCAGAGGAGGTAGACCGCTCCGGCGACGGAGAGCCATGCCACGAGATCCGGACGGGCCGCGAGCAGGACCCCGAGGCCTGCCGCGACGAGCGCCGTGTGGACGATGTAGCCCGCGCACAGCCCCGCGACCGACGGCGCCGGCGATCCCGGGCGCAGGCCGGCGGCGATCGTGTAGGCCCAGTCCGCTCCCGGCGTGAGGGCGAGGGTGAGCGAGATCCCGGCGAAGCCGAGGAACGGGGTCAGGTCCATGCCAGCAAGAGTACGGAGAATCCGGGAAGAAGTGCTCGCCGATTTGTCGTGCCTAGCGGCTCATTGGGATAGATTCTGAGAGTGATCGATGCTCTCGACAGAAGTATTTTGCGCACCCTGCAGAAGGACGGGCGGATGACGGCGACGGCGCTCGCCTCGGAGGTCGGCCTGACGGTCGCGCCCTGCCACCGCCGGCTCAAGGATCTCGAGTCGAGCGGGGTGATCCGCGGCTATCGGGCCGAGGTGGACCCGGGCAAGGTCGGACTGGGCTTCGGGGCGATGGTCTTCGTGACCCTCCGCGAGACCTCCCAGGATGCCATCCGGGCTTTCGAGGACGCAGTGGTCGCGGAGCCGCAGATCATCGAGGGCTACCGGCTCTTCGGTGACCCCGACTTCCTGCTGCGCTGCGTCGCAGAGGACCTGCCCGCCTACCAGCGCCTCTACGACGAGCACCTCGCCGCGCTGCCCGGCGTCGCCAAGCTCACCTCGACCATCGTGATGCGCGACCTCAAGGGCGCCGGAGAGCTGCCGCTGTAGTGCCGCGCGGGGCGGCCTCGCACGCACGACGGCGGGGTTCCCACCAGAGTGGGGACCCCGCCGTCGTGCGCGTGCGCGGTTGAGCTGAGCTCCTTGGTCAGAGCACGTCGCTCAGGAACCGCTTCAGCCGCTCGGTCTGCGGCGCGTCGAAGACCTGCTCGGGCGGCCCGGACTCCACGGCGACGCCTCCGTCCATAAACGTGACGTTGTCCGAGACGTTGCGCGAGAAGCCCATCTCGTGGGTCACGACGACCATGGTCATGCCACCCTTCGCGAGATCCGTCATGAGCGCGAGGATGCCCTTGACGAGCTCGGGGTCGAGGGCGGACGTCGCCTCGTCGAAGAACATCACCTCGGGCTTCATTGCGAGTGCGCGCGCGATCGCCACGCGCTGCTGCTGGCCACCCGAGAGGGTGGCCGGACGGACGTCCGCCTTGTGCTTGAGGCCCACGAGGTCGAGCTGGGCGAGGGCCTCCTCGCGCGCCTGGTCCTTGGAGAGCCCGCGCAGCTTGCGGAGCGCGAACGCGACGTTCTCGCCGACGCTCTTGTGCGGGAACAGGTTGAACTGCTGGAACACCATGCCGATGCGCCGCCGCAGCTCGTCCGGATTGTCCTTGAGGACCGACTTCCCGTCGAGGAGGATGTCCCCGGCGTCGGGCTCGATGAGCCGGTTCATCACGCGCAGGAGCGTCGACTTCCCCGACCCCGAGGGCCCGATGACCGAGGCCGTCGTGCCCGCTGGGACCTTGAGGTCGATGCCCCGGAGCACCTTGTTGGCGCCGAAGGCGAGGTGGATTCCCCGTGCCTCGAGCGATCCCGAGGAGAACTGGCTCACGGCTGGGCTCCCTTCCCGACGACAGCTGCGGCCTCGTCCGGTTCGATCTTCTCGGCCCGCTCCTGGGCGCGGCCTGTCCGCAGGCGGGCATCGATCCAGTTCACGAGGTGCGTGAGCGGAATGGTGAGCACCAGGTAGAAGATGGCGGCGGCGACGTACGGCGAGAGGTTCCCGGTGTTGGCTGCGGTGTCCTGTCCGATCTGGAACAGCTCGCGCTCACGGGACGTGACGCCGATGGTGAAGACGAGCGACGAGTCCTTGATCAGGGCGATGAACTGGTTCATCAGCGCGGGCAGGACGCGGCGGACGCCCTGGGGCACGACGATCATCCGCATCGACGGGCCGTAGCCGAAGCCGAGCGCGCGCGCCGCCTCGAGCTGGCCCTTGTCGACACTCTGGATGCCCGAGCGGAAGATCTCGCCGATGTAGGCGGCCGAGATCAGCGACAGGGCAGCGACACCCATCGGGTAGGGGCTCGTGATGCCCGTGAGCTCACGGAGGATCGGGCCGAAGCCCAGGCTGATCGCGAGGATGGTGAGGATCGCCGGGAGTCCACGGAAGATGTCCGTGTACCCCCGGGCGATCCACCGGACCACAGGATTCCGCGAGATCCCCATGAGGGCGAGCAGCATGCCGAGCAGCGTGCCGATGATCCCCGAGGAGACCGCAAGCACGAGCGTGTTCGGCAGGCCGACCGCGAACATGGTCGGGAGGACGTCGCCGATGACCTTCCAGTCGAAGAAGGTCTCGCCGAGTTTGCTGAGGTAATCCATGTGGCCTCTGTCCGTCGACTACTTCGCTTCGCTGACCTTGACGGCCTTGCTTCCAGGCTTCCAGCCCTCCGGCGTCTGGTCCTTCAGCGTTGCGCGGTCCGGGTACCACTGAGCGGTGAGCTTGGACCACGTGCCGTCCGCGATCACGGCGTCGAGGGCCGAGTTGAGGGCGTCAGTGAGGGGCTGGTTGTCCTTCGCGACCGCGTAGGCCGTGAAGTTCTGGGTGTTGACCTTCTTCTGGGCGATCGTGGTCCCGTCGCCGGCCTTGACCTGGCCCTCCGCCTGCTGGGACGGGGCGACCCAGGCGTCGATCTGGCCGCTCTTCACGTTGGCGTACACGGTGTTGTAGTCCGGGAAGCGCACCGGCTCGAGCTTGAGCGTGTTGGTGACGAAGTCGTCCTGGACCGTGCCCTGGACGACGCCGATGCGGACGCCTTCCTTGAGGTCGTCGAAGGTCTTCACCTTCGCGCCCTCCTTGGTCACGATCGCCATGTAGCCGAAGTCGTAGCCGTTCGTGAAGGCGACAGTCTCGCGTCGCGCATCGGTCGTGGAGATCGAGGAGGAGCCCATGTCGAACTGCTTGGTCTTGACCTGCGCGAGGAGGCTCTGGAACTTCGTGGAGACGAACTCGACCTTGAGGCCGAGCTTCGCGGCCATGGCCTTGAGCAGCTCGTTGTCGTAGCCGGTGAAGTTGCCGCTGCTGTCGATGAAGATGTTCGGCGGCGCGTCGGAGAGGGTGCCGACCTTGATCGTGCCGGGCGTGATCAGTCCCAGCTTGGACGTGTCGATCTTGTCCAGCGCGGTGACGGAGTCGGTCGTGTACTTGTCGAGGGTCTGCTGGTCGCTGCCCTTGAGGGCATCGCTCGGAGTGCCCGACGACGACGTCGACCCCCCGCCGCAGGCGGCGAGGGTCAGCGCGAGGACGGCCGCAAGGGGGGCGGCAGTAAGCCACTTGGGTGCTTTGAGCTTCATGGAGCCTTCGCTTTCTGGTATGAACGCCGGACGCGCGCTAGCGACGTGCGATCGGCACGTCGGTGGGAATCATGGGCTGCATACCATTATGAAGGGCGACCGTCCGAGCGTTACAGGCTGAACATATTTCGCAACATTGGGAGGCGCCTCGAAGATCCTTCGACTCCAGTCGTCAGCGGCGCGTGAGGCCGAGCGGTGCGGCGGCCCTGTCCTGAACTGCGCAGGCCGGATCGCCCGGCGCTGCCGGTCAGGGGGCGCTGTGACTTCGCTCTCACTAGAAACCGCCTCCGCCGGCATCGTGCGGTGCGAGGACGGGCCAGTCGCCCTCGACGACGGCGGTGGGCTTGGTCTTGCGGAGGTACGCCTGGAAGTCGGCTGCTTGTGCGGCGGACCAGTCGACCTGGCTCATGTGCAGATGCGGGGCGGGCTTGTGGAGCTCAGGGAAGCGGGACGCCATCGCGTCGAGGAGCTGGGCGGCCGCGAGGGCATCCGCCGCTGACGTGTGCGCGTCGTCGAGGATCACGCCGTACTGTTCGCAGAGCGCTCCGAGGGTGCGCTTGCCCCGCCGGAACTTCTCAACCTGCTTGTTGATGACGTACGGGTCGAGGACCGGGAACCGGGTGAGCTGCGGAAGCCCGTGGCGCGCGCACTCCGCGGCCATGACCGTGAAGTCGTAGGCGGCATTGAAGGCCACCACCGGCGTGCCCGCGTCGAAGAGGGCCTGCAGCGTCTGCGCCACCTCGGCGACGACGACGGCCGCGGGACGGCCCTCCGCCCTCGCCTTCTCGGTGGTGATGCCGTGCACCTGTGCGGCCTCGGCAGGGATATCGACACCAGGGTCGGCGAGCCACTCGTGTTCTGCCTGGATGGCTCCGTCGGGCCCCAGGACGACGATGCTCGCGGTCACGATGCGCGCGGCCCGGGAGTTCGGGCCCGTGGTCTCGAGGTCGAAGGCCGCTCGTGCGTTGGTGTTCCAGCTCATGCGGCCACGCTATCCGGGGGCACTGACAATCCACGGGCGCCCACGCCGCCCGCAGTAGGCTGGGACGATGCGCGAGGAGTTCGTCGAGGCGGTTCTGGCCGTCGTCGACCTCGTCCCTCCCGGCTCGGTGGTGGCCTACGGGGATGTCGCCGAGCTCCTCGGGGCAGGCGGACCGCGGCAGGTCGGTGCGGTGATGTCACACCACGGCGCCGCGGTGTGCTGGTGGCGGGTCCTCAGGGCGAGCGGCGAGGCGCCCGAGCACCATGAGGCCGCCGCCCTCGAACGCTACCGTGCGGAGGGGACGCCTCTCCGGGGGGATCCCGCGAGGGGAACGTGGAGGGTGGACATCCAGCGGGCGCGCTGGGCGCCGACGGATGCCGAGCTCGACACAGCAGAGGCGATCGCAGACCGCCTCTACGAGCGCCTTCACAGGCACCGGTCCGCCCGCGGGCTGGCGGGACGAGGAATGTCGGACCCGGACAGTGGAATGGACCCATGACCGCCACCGCTTCGCACAGCGCCCCGGCCCTTCGCCTCCTGCCCCCGGCGGACACGGCCACAGGGCCCACGTGGTCGCCGTCGCCGGACCAGGCGCAGGTCCTGGCGCTCACACGCGGTTCGGGCCCGGTGCTCGTCTGGGGCGCTCCCGGCACGGGGAAGAGCCGGCTGCTCGTGGAGGCGGCCGCGCTCCGTGTGGAACGGGACGGGCTGGACCCTGCGCGGGTGCTCCTCCTGGCGCCGTCCCGGGCGGCATCCGCGCGCCTGCGTGACGCCTTCACGGCGCGGCTCAAGCGGAGCCTGAGCGCTCCGCCGGCCCGCACCTGGTCCTCCTACGCGTTCGACCTCATCCGCCGTGCCCGCGCCGAGGGCCGACTCGACTGGCTGCCCCGGGCGCCGCGGCTCCTGTCGGGTGCCGAGCAGGACCTCATCATCAAGGAGCTGCTCGAGGGCCACCGCCTGTCGGGGAGCGGGCCGGCGTGGCCGGACGGCTTCGGGCCGGCGCTGTCCACCCGCGGCTTCCGACAGGAGGTGCGGGAGCTCTTCGACCGCGTCACTGAGTACGGAACGACGGCGGACGAGCTCGCCGACCTGGGCCGCCGCGCGGGGCGCCCCGAATGGGAGGCTGCCGCACGCCTGTACACGGAGTACCGGGACGTCCTCGAACTGCGCATGCCGGAGGCGTTCGACCCGGCCGGCATCATCACGGCAGCACGGATGATCCTCCTCGAGGACCCCGGGCTGCTGGCGGACGAGCGCGGCCGCCTCGAGCTCCTCTGCGTCGACGACGTCCAGGAGTCGACCCCCTCGGTCCTCGAACTTCTCGCAGTGCTGGGGGAGGGCCGAGATGTCCTCGCAACCGCGGCGCCGGACGTCGTCGTCCAGGGATTCCGTGGCGCCCGCCCGGAACTCGTGCCCCGTCTCCGCGGGCTCTTGGGCTCCCTGACGGAACTCTCGCTCACCACCTCGCACCGGCTGCCCGAGGGCGTCGCCGAGGCCTGGAAGAGCGTGGCGCAGCGGATCTCCACCGTCCCCGGCGGGCAGGCCGCGCGACGGCTCACCGGGGACGGCTGGGAAGCGGGCACGGAGCAGGACCGGCTGTCCACGGCGGAGGCCCACGTCCTCCACTCCTCGCTCCACGAGCTGCGCTACCTCGCCCACCGGATCCAGGAGGCGAGGCTTCTGGGTGGGATCGGGTACGGCGAGATGGCAGTCATCGTCAGGTCAGGAGCGAAGCTCGAGCAGATCCAGCGGTTCCTCGCGGGGCAGGGCGTCCCCGTCAAGGTGCCCGTCGCCGAGACGGCGGTCCGGGACGAGGCGGCCGTCCGCCCCCTCCTGACCGCGTTCCGCATCGCCCTGGCACCCCACGAGCTCACACCCGAGACCGCCGTCGAACTCCTCACCTCCCGCCTCGGAGGCGCCTCGGCCCTGGACCTGCGAAGGCTGCGGCAGGCCCTGCGCCAGGTCGAGCTCTCCGAGGGCGGAGGCCGTTCGAGCGATGCCCTCCTCGTCGAGGCGCTCGAAGCGCCCGCCGCACTCGACGGGCTCGGGCTCGAGGCGGGCGCAGCCCGTCGGATCGCCCGGGTGATTGCGCGGGGGCGCAGCGCCGCCGCGGAGCCCGGAGCGACAGCTGAGACAGTCCTGTGGGCCCTGTGGGAGGCGGCTGGCCTCGCGCGCCGCTGGTACGAGCTCGCCCTTGCCGGGGGTCCTCTCGGTCTGCGCGCCGACCGAGACCTGGATGCACTCATGGCACTCTTCCACACGGCAGAGCGGTACGTGGACCGGCTTCCCGGCGCATCCCCGGGACAGTTCCTCGACTACCTCACCGAGCAGGAGCTGCCGATGGACACACTTGCTCCCCGCGCCCAGGCGGAGGACGCCGTCGAGCTCCTGACACCCGCCAGCGCAGCGGGCCGCGAGTGGCGGCTCGTGTTCGTCGCCGGGCTGCAGGACGGAGTCTGGCCGAACACCAGGCTCCGCGGTGAGCTGCTGGGCAGCACGCTGTTCACGGACTGCCTGGAGCTCGGCGTGGTCTCGGCTCTGCTCGTGGGGCCACGCGCGAGGGTGAGCGACATCCGGTACGACGAGCTGCGCAGCTTCTCGGCCGCCGTCTCCCGCGCCTCCGAACGGCTCGTCTGCACAGGCGCGTCGAACGAGGACGAGATTCCCAGCCCGTTCCTCGACTACGTGGCACCGCCGCCCGAGGGCGTGGACGCCGTGCGGCCCTACACGGACGTGCCCCGGACCCTGGGCCTGCGGCCCCTCGTCGCCGAGCTCAGGCAGGCCGTCGAGACAGGGGATGGGGATGCGGAGGACGCGGCGGCCCTCCTGTCCCAGCTCGCGGCTGCAGGGGCTCCTGGAGCCCATCCCGGCGAGTGGTACGGGCTCGCACCGTTGAGCAGCACGGGGCCTGTCGTTCCCGAGGACGGCGTCGTCTACGTCTCCCCGTCCCGCATCGAGACCGCGACGAAGAACCCCCTCGACTGGTTCGTGTCGGCCGCCGGTGGCGAGGCCGCGACAGACTTCGCGCGCAGCCTCGGGACCCTCGTGCACGGAATCGCGCAGGATGTCCCGGACGGAAGCGCCGCCGACTACCTCGCCGAGCTCCGGCGGCGCTGGCCCAGTCTCGGACTGCCGGACACGTGGGAAGGGCACGTCGACTTCCAACGCGCCGCCGGCATGGTCGAGAAGCTCGCAGAATACGTGCGCGCCAACGGCCGCGAGCTGCTGGGCGTCGAGGTGGACTTCGAGGCTTCCTTGGCGGGCCACGGCACCGCTGAGGTTGCCGCCCGCACCGTCCTGCGGGGACAGGTGGACCGGCTCGAGCTGGACAGCGCGGGGCGGCTCGTCGTCGTCGACCTCAAGACCGGGCGGCGAAAGCCCACCGCGGACGAGATCGACGAGCACGCCCAGCTGGCCGCCTACCAGGTCGCCGTGGCGGCGGGCGCCTTCGAAGGGCAGGACGGCGCGCCAGGGGGCGCCGAGCTGGTGCAGCTCGGCGAGAAGACGAAGAAGCTCAGCATCCAGCAGCAGGCCGCGCTGGAGGACGCCGCGTGGGCGATCAGGCTCGTCGAGTCGGCGGCCGAGACGATGTCGGCGGCCGCATTCGAGGCCCGCCACGAGCCGGGGGCCGGATTCTCCGGCGGGTGCCGGCTGCCAGACATCTGCCCGCTGTGCGTGCGGGGAAGGCAGGTGACCGAATGAGCGCCGACCTCGCCGCCGGGCTTGAGGACGCAGGCCGAGAGGCACCGGGTGTCCTGCCCGATCCACGCTTCACACCCGAGGAGCTCGCGGACCTCCTCGGCCAGCACCGGCCCACGGCGCAGCAGTCGGAGATCATCTCTTCCCCCCTCGAACCCCGCCTCGTCATCGCGGGTGCAGGCTCGGGGAAGACGGCGACCATGGCGGACCGGGTCGTCTGGCTCGTCGCCAACGGATGGGTCCGACCCGAGGAGATCCTCGGGGTGACGTTCACACGGAAGGCAGCAGGCGAGCTTGCCGCGCGCATCAGGGCACAGCTGGTCCGGCTCGCACGGCTGGCGCGCCGCGGCATCGTGGGGATCGCCGCGGCAGCGGCGGACCCGCAGGCGCTCGAGCCGACGGTCTCCACCTACCACTCGTTCGCCAACACGGTCGTGCAGGACCATGGCCTGCGCCTCGGTGTCGAGCGCGACGCCGTCCTGCTGGGGGCCGCGCAGTCCTTCCAGCTTGCCGCCCATGTGGTCGAGTCGTACGACGGCGCCGTTTGGGACGGCTTCCCCGCGAAGACCACCCTGATCTCCGCAGTCCTCCAGCTCTCGGGCGAGTGCGCCGAACACCTGCGCGACCCCGCGGAGGTCCGGGAATGGCTCGAGGCGACTGCAGACCAGTTCGCGGGTCTCGCGCTCTCGAGCGGTCGCGGCGGCCCGGCCACGGCGGCTGCGAAACTGCTCTCCACCTTCCGGACGCGGGCCCTGGTGGCCAGCCTGGTCGCACGGTACGCGGAGGCGAAGACGGCACGCGGCGCCCTCGACTTCGGCGACCTCGTAGCGCTCGCAGCCCGCATCGCCTCCACGGTGCCCCAGGCGGGACAGCTCTTGAGGCACCAGTACCGCACCGTCCTCCTCGATGAGTTCCAGGACACGTCCCATGCCCAGGCCGTGCTGTTCTCGCAGCTGTTCGGTGCCGGCCACGCGGTGACGGCCGTCGGAGACCCGAACCAGTCGATCTACGGCTTCCGCGGCGCCTCCGCGGGCCAGCTCGAGGGGTTCCCGCACCTCTTCCCGCGGTCGACGGCTGAGGCCGGCTGGGCGCCGGCATGGACCAGCCACCTCACGACTGCGTGGCGCAACAGCGTCCGGGTCCTCGCGACGGCGAACGCCGTCTCCGGTCCCCTCGGGGCGCCGCCCGCCTACTCACCCCGCAGCGCCCTCGTTGACGTGCGCCGGCTCGAACCGCGTCCCGGCGCGGGTGAAGGCCGCGTCCTGCTGGGGAGATTCGCCGACGAGCGCGAGGAAGCGGAGGCCGTGGCGGACCAGCTGGCCGCGTTCCGCCGCGACTGGTTCAGCGGGCGGCCGGGGAAACGGGCCGGTGCGAGCGCCGAGGGCCCCACCATGGCCGTGCTGTGCCGTAAGCGTTCGCAGTTCGCAGCGATCCGGCGGGAATTCGAGCGCCGGGGCCTGCCGTTCGAGGTCGTAGGCCTCGGGGGGCTGCTCGACACCCCCGAAGTCGTAGACATCGTCTCCACACTGCGTGTCATCGCCGACCCGGGCCGCTCCGACGCGCTCATGCGGCTCATGGCCGGAGCCCGCTGGCGGATCGGTCCGGCAGACCTCATGGCGCTGGCTGACTGGTCGCGGCACCTCGCCTCGATGCGGCGGGCAGCGGCACGGCCACGCGACGAGGACCTGGACGCGCCCGGGACGGCCGAGGAGACCCTCGTGGAAGGCGACCTCGCCGAGGCGGCCAGCCTCGTCGAGGCAGTCGACCGCCTTCCGCGGCCGGGGTGGACCTCGGGCGCGGGACGTTCCCTCAGCGACGAGGGACTGTCACGGTTGGGCCGCCTGCGGGACGAGCTCCGCTCCCTGCGCACCCTCGCCGGCGACGATCTGGGAACCGTCATCTCGCACGTCGAACGCACGCTCCTGCTCGACATCGAGCTCGCAGCGCGCCCGGGCGTCTCCATCCATGCCGCGAGGAGGAACCTCGACGCCTTTGCCGAGGCTGCGGCGTCCTTTCTCGCCCAAGCCCAGAGGGCGGACCTGCTCGCGTTCCTCGCATGGCTCGAGGCAGCGGCCCAGGAGGAGTCCGGCCTCGACATGGCACCCTCCGAGCCGACACCCGGGGCGATCCAGCTCCTCACGGTCCACGCATCCAAGGGACTCGAATGGGATGCCGTGGTTGTCGCGGGGCTCAATCAAGGCATGTTCCCCTCGGGCGGGAACGACCGGTGGACCTCGGGGCAGGCGGCGCTGCCCTGGCCCCTGCGGGGAGACCGCAACGACCTTCCGCAGATGGATCTCGACCACCCCGACAAGAAGGGCTGGGTGGAGGCGGAGAAGCTGCTCGCCGAGGATGCCACCGAGCATTCAGAGCGCGAGGACAGGCGCCTCGCATACGTCGCTTTCACACGGGCGCGGTCCCTCCTGATGGCCACCGCCTTCGGGTGGACCAGCACGCGCTCGAAGCCGATGGCGGCGTCCCCGTTCCTCGAGGAGCTCCGCGGGATAGCCGAGCCTGAGGGCTTCGAAATCCTCACGTGGGCCGAGGATGAAGAGCTCCCCGAGGAGAACCCGCTTCGGGCCGATGCCGAACGGTCCCCGTGGCCGTACGACCCGCTGGAAGGTCCGGTCGACGCCGCGACCGGTGCCCGGCGGAGCCTCGCCCCGGGACGTCGCGCCGCCGTCGAAGCCGCTGCGGCCACCGTCCTGGCGAAGCTGCACGACGCGAGTCCCGGGCCGGGACCGGACGGGCAGGCATCGGCTGGGCGTGCCGGACTCTGGGCGAGGGAGGCCCAGCTCCTTCTCGCCGAACGGGCCCGGAGCCGCGACATCTCCTCGGTCCGCCTCCCTCAGCATGTCTCGGCCTCGACGCTGATGGCGCTGGGAGAGGACCCGGCGTCCGTCGTGCGCCAGCTGCGCCGCCCCATCCCGCGGCGCCCCGGCATGGCCGCCCGGCGGGGTACCGCCTTCCATGCCTGGGTCGAGGAGTTCTTCGGCACGAGCGCCATGCTGGATCTCGACGGGCTCGACAGCTCGGACGAGCATGTGGACGAGGCCTACGAGCTCTCGGCCCTGGTGGCCGAGTTCAAGCGCTCGGAGTGGGCGCACCGGCGTCCCGCGCATGTCGAGGTGCCCATTGAGACGAGGGTGGGGCCCGTCGTCGTGCGTGGGCGCATCGATGCGGTCTTCCGGGACGCGGACGGCGGCTGGGACCTCGTGGACTGGAAGACGGGGCGCGCACCGAAGGGCGCGGATGCGAAGGCACGGTCGGTCCAGCTTGCGGTGTACCGGCTCGCGTGGTCGCGCCTCACCGGTGCGCCGGTCGAGAGGATCCGTGCAGCGTTCTGCTACCTCGCGGACGGCACCGTGGTCAGGCCTGACCGGCTTGCGGGAGAGGCAGAGCTCGAGGCCATCGTGGCGGCCGCGTTCGACTGACCGGGCAGAGCCGCGGCCGCATCACGCGCCCTGATCAGCCGAGGTGCGCACCGGGCCGGCGTCCGGGAGCCCCGTCAGCGGCCAGCGTTCTCCGAGGCGGGGACGATGGGGACCGCGTCCGTCAGGGCCTCAGGTTCACGGGACCCGGCGACGACGCCGGCTCCGGCGTCGTCGGAACCACCGGAACCGTTCCCGTCGCCCTCGTCGTCGGCGTCGTCCTCGGCACGCCGCGCCGCCGGGTTGCGGTCCGCCTCGCTGTCGTCCGCCTCGATGTCCTCGGCGAGCTGCCCGAGCATCTGCTCTGCATCGCGGGCAGCGTCCCCGTCGTGCAGGGCGAGCGCCTTGACGAGGTACTGCGCGAGGGCGAACTCGGCCGCCAGCGCCGCGCGGCGGGCCAGCTGGGGGTCGACGGGCTCCTTGCGGGCCGCATGGTAGGCGGCGAGCACAGCATCGATGAATCCCTGCTCATTGGATCCCACGAGCCAGGCCATGTCGTCGGCGGGGTCTCCGATGCGAAGGTCGGTCCAGCCCGTCACGGCCGTCACCTTGTCGTCCTCGATGAGGAGGTTGTCCTCGTGCAGGTCCCCGTGCACAACAGTCGGGTGGAAACGCCAGAGGGTGACATCCTCCATCGCCTGCTCCCAGCGCTTCAGCAGGATGGGCGGGATCTTGCCGGTCGTCGCCGCCTGATCGAGTTCGTTGAGGCGACGCTGCCGGAATCCGTTGGCGGAGTAGGCCGGGAGGTCGGCGTCGTCGACGATCTCCTGCGGGAGCCCGTGAATCGCGGCGAGAGTGGCGCCGATCTCCTGCGCGAGCGCGGTGCTGCCTGCTGCGAGATCGTCGAGCTCGCGGACCGTGCCTGTGAGGTTCGTGTAGACGCAGGTGGTGAGGTCGCCGAGGCGCACCGTCCCGGCGACGGCCGGCATCTGGAACGGAAGCTCGGCACGAACGGACGGTTCGAACGCCCTGAGCACCGTCAGCTCGGTCTCGAGCCGCGCGCTCGCCTCGGTTCCGCGCGGGCAGCGGATCCGCCACTTGCGGCCGTCTGCAGTCTCGAGCACGGCGGCATCGAAGTCCGTCGCGTCGTCGGGGGAGGCGGCGACAGCGGTCGGCCGCAGGCCCGGGACGGCGGCGGTGGCGATGGCGGCCAGCTCGAACGGTGTGCGCTTCACGCTATCCACGCTAGCCCGACGGCCCGGACGGATCACGGATCCACGCCGAGCGGAGTCTGACGAGACATCGAGGTGAGGTGCGGGCGACTGTCCACAGCGGCGGCGAGGATGTGCGGCTGTCGGACCGGGTCAGTACCGTAGAGTCCATGAGTTCCGCCCCTCTCGAGTCGTCCGTGTCCCCCGTGCCCTCCCGCGCCGCGCTCGCGGCGTTCGACGGCGGGGGCCCGGTCGCGGGGCACCTCTCCGAACGGCTCCTGAGGGTGCAGGACGCCGTGCTGGACCGCCGTTCCGCCGAACGGGCCGACGACTCCTTCCTGTCCTCGGTCCTCCGCCTCCCCGGCACGGTCGCCGTCCTCTTCTCCCAGCGCCGTGCCGCGCACAGCGGCGACCGCCTCACGTTCCTCCCCGCGCGCGACCTCCCGGCGGAGTGGCTCAGCGGCCTCGTGGTCTACCTGGGCCGGCTCCCCTCGGAACGCACGACGCCGTGGGCGGCTCCGGGTGCCGACGTGGTCCTCGTCGTCCTGCCCGAACCGGTCGAGCCCGTCGCAGCGGTCATGTCGGAACCGGCGGGGGAGGGCGCGGCCCTTCTGCCGGAAGACACCCACTGGGCCGGATTCCGGGAGTCGGGCCCCGGTCTCGACCTGACCGAGGCCGCGATCCTGCTGGAGGCGACCGCGGTCGCCAACTGGCACGAGACGCACCCGCGCTGTCCCCGCTGCGGTGCCCCGACCGCCGTCGTGCAGAGCGGATGGGTGCGTCAGTGCCCCGACGACGGCTCCGAGCACTTCCCGCGGACCGACCCTGCGATCATCGTGACCGTCGTGGGCCCGGACGGCCGTCTGCTCCTCGGGACTGGCGCCCGCATGCGATCGAACATGTTCTCGACCCTTGCGGGCTTCGTCGAGCCCGGGGAGTCCCTCGAGCAGGCGGTGGCCCGCGAGGTCGGCGAGGAGGTCGGGGTGCGGGTCTCGGACTGCCAGTACCTCGGGTCCCAGCCCTGGCCGTTCCCGGCCTCGCTCATGCTCGGCTTCACAGCGCGCACCGAGGACAGAACGGCCCAGGCCGACGGGGAGGAGGTCCTGAGGGCGCGCTGGTTCACGCGTGAGGAACTGCAGTCCGCCAACCTGTCCGGGGAGATCGCTCTCCCGAGCCGGCTCTCGATCTCACGTGCCCTCATCGAGCACTGGTTCGGAGGGCCCATCGCGGAGCCCGCGCGGGAGGGCAAGTGAGCGAAGCGGCTCCCGGCCTCGCGCCGGACAGCCTGGAGGCGCGCCTGCTCGGCGGCCTCGACGAGGAGCAGCGCGCCGTGGCGACGACCCTCCACGGTCCGGTCTGTGTCCTGGCAGGTGCGGGCACGGGCAAGACGCGCGCCATCACGCACCGCATCGCCTACGGTGTCCACTCGGGCGTCTACTCGCCGCAGCGGCTCCTCGCGGTGACCTTCACCGCGCGAGCCGCCGCAGAGATGCGCTCCCGCCTGCGGGACCTCGGGGCGGGGGGCGTGCAGGCCCGCACCTTCCACGCGGCGGCGCTGCGCCAGCTCCAGTACTTCTGGCCCCAGGCTGTCGGCGGAGCCCTCCCGGGCCTGCTCGAGCAGAAGGCGCAGGCCATCGCCGAATCGGCGCGCCGGCTCCGGCTCACGGTGGACCGGGCAGCCATCCGAGATCTCGCCTCTGAGATCGAATGGGCCAAGGTGTCCATGCTGACCCCGTCCACCTACCTCGAGGGCGCCGCTGGCCGCGGAGAGCCCGGCGGCCTCCAGCCCGCCACGGTCGCCAGGCTGTTCGAGGCGTACGAGGACGTCAAGGTCGACCGTAACCTCATCGACTTCGAGGACGTCCTGCTGATCACGGTCGGCATCCTCCAGGAGGACCCCAAGGTGGCTGCGACAGTCAGGGAGCAGTACCGGCACTTCGTGGTCGACGAGTACCAGGACGTCTCGCCCCTCCAGCAGCGGCTCCTCGAGCTGTGGCTCGGCGGGCGGGAAGAGCTGTGCGTCGTGGGCGACGCGAGCCAGACGATCTACTCGTTCACCGGCGCCACGAGCGCCCACCTGCTCGAGTTCGGCAAGCGGCACCCCGACGCTGCGATCATCCGCCTGGTCCGCGACTACCGCTCGAGCCCGCAGGTCGTGCAGCTCGCGAACCAGCTGCTGGCCTCCCGCCGCCCTGCCGGGCCAGCGGCCGACGCGCGGTGGGCGCAGCCGCTCACGCTCGTGGCGCAGCGCCCGAAGGGGCCGGAACCCGAGTTCGCCGAGTGCACGGACGACGAAGCGGAGGCAGCCGCCGTCGCCCGCCGCATCTCCGAGCTCGTCGCGGCGGGGACGGAGCCGAAGGACATTGCGGTGCTCTTCCGCACCAACGGCCAGTCCGAGGCGTTCGAGCAGGCGCTCTCGTCCGCCGGGATCGGCTACCAGCTGCGCGGCGGCGAGCGCTTCTTCAACCGGCGCGAGGTCCGCGACAGCCTCCTCCAGCTGCGCGGTGCGGCGCGCGCGGCCGCGGACGACGGCGTGCCGGTGGGCCAGCGGGTGCGTGACGTGCTGTCCTCGCTGGGCTACTCGGAGCAGGCCCCCACGGGCGGCGGGGCGACCCGGGAGAGGTGGGAGTCGCTCGCGGCGCTCGTGCACCTCGCCGACGAGCTCGCCCAGTCGCGCGGGGAGGGGTTCGGGCTGTCAGAGTTCGTCGCCGAGCTCCAGGAGCGCTCCACCGCCCAGCACGCGCCGGCCGTCCAAGGCGTCACGCTTGCGTCCCTGCATTCGGCCAAGGGCCTCGAATGGGACGCCGTGTTCCTCGTGGGCCTGAGCGAGGGGCTCGTGCCCATCTCGTTCGCGGATTCGCCCGTGACCGTGGACGAGGAACGGCGCCTGCTCTATGTGGGAATCACCCGGGCGAGGGAATTCCTGCACCTCTCCTGGTCCCTGTCCCGAACCCCGGGCGGACGGGCCCACCGCCGCCCGTCACGGTTCCTGGACGGGCTCCGTCCCGGGGGAGCGGTGGCATCGCACTCCGGCGGGGCGCCGCGGAAGGGCCGCCGCGAGCTCAAGGGACCCACAACGTGCCGCGTCTGCGGTGCCATCCTGTCCACCGGCGCCGAACGCAAGATGGGGCGCTGCTCGAACTGCCCGCCCAGCTACGAGGAAGCCACTTTCGAGGCACTGCGAAGCTGGCGGCTCGAGCAGGCGCGGGAGGCCGACGTCCCGGCGTTCGTCATCTTCACCGACGCCACGCTCACGGCGATAGCCGAGGCCAAGCCGTCGAGCCTTGCCGAACTGTCCCAGGTGGCCGGGGTGGGCAAGGCCAAGCTCGAGCGCTACGGCGACGCCGTCCTGGAGCTGCTCCGTGACGCGTGAGGCACCGCGCGTCGAGGTACGGCGTTCGGCGCGCCGCCGGAAGACGGTGTCGGCGTTCTGGGAGGGGGACAAGGCTGTGGTCGCCATCCCCGCGGGGTTCTCGCGCGCGCAGGAGGCCGACTGGGTTGAGCGCATGGTGGCGCGGCTCCAGCAGGACACCGCCCGGCGCCGTGGGCCTGCGACGGACGCGGCCCTGATGGACCGCGCCCTCGCGCTCGCGGAGGCCTACCTCGGCGGACAGGCGCGGCCGGTGTCCATCCGGTGGGTAACAAACCAGCGCCGCCGGTGGGGCTCCTGCACACCGAGCGAGCGGACCATCCGGCTCTCGCATGAGCTCCAGGGGATGCCGTCGTGGGTTGTGGACTACGTGATCCTCCACGAGCTCGCGCATCTTCTCGTCTCCGGCCACGGACCCGCCTTCTGGCGCCGCCTCGAGGGCTATCCGCGCCTGGCGGAGGCCAAGGCCTTCCTCGCTGGTGCTGCCTTTGGGGCATCTCGCGTCCCGGGAGGCCCAAGGCCCGACGGCGACGACCCGACGGATGCTGGCTGGGGTCTTACCGGAGACGAGGAACACCCTTAAAATCTGGCCATGAGCGAGCTCCCAGCCAGCTACCAGAGGTACCTCCAGGGCCGCGACGAGGCCTTCATCGAGACCGTCCGGCCCATCCTTCTCCAGTCCGCCGCGGAGGAGACGTTCGGGGTCCGCGTCGTGGTTGTCCCGCACGTCCTGCAGGCGCACCTCGACGAACGGATTCCGTACGGGGAAATCGTCGAGGACCTCGACTGAATCGACGGTCCCGGCCGACGACGTCGACCGGACAGAAGGCCTCGGGCCGGCGGGCGGCCGCCCCTCAGGTGCGCGGCGCCTCCGGGCCGTCGTCGTCCCCCTCGGCGTGGCCGTCCGGCGCGCCCCCAGCCGGGTCTTCGTCGGGAGTGCCGTCCGCTGCCTCGGCCTTGGGTTCGGCAGTCCCGCTCCCGGGCTCTCCGCTGGGCGTGTCAAAGCCGCCGGCCAGGAGCTTCGCAAGTGCCTCGTCGACGTCGGAATCCTTGGCTTCGGCGAGCGAGCGGCGGGCCGAGAAGCCCTTCGGGTCGTCGAGGTCTTCCGCTGTGGGCAGCAGGTCCGGGTGCTTCCAGATGTCATCCCTGCCAGCCACGCCTCGCTCCTGCGTCAGCGAGTTCCAGAGGGTGGCGGCCTCCCGCAGGCGGCGGGGACGCAGCTCGAGGCCCACGAGGGAGGCGAACGCGTGCTCGGCGGGACCGCCGGTGGCCCGGCGGCGGCGGACCGCCTCGCGGAGGGCCGCGGCCGAGGGCAGCACACCTTCGGTGGCGGCTGCAGTGAGCTCGTCGACCCAGCCCTCGACGAGGGCGAGCGCGGTCTCCAGCTTGACGAGCGCGGCCTCCTGCACAGGAGTGCGCTGCGGCATGAACACCCCGCCCTGCAGCGCCTGCTGGACGGACTCCGGGTTGCTGGGGTCGATGTCCCGGGCCAGTTCCTCGATCCGTGAGACGTCGATGTGGATGCCGCGCGCATAGTCCTCGATGGCGCCGAGCAGGTGGCTGCGCAGCCATGGAACGTGCATGAAGAGGCGGGCATGGGCGGCTTCGCGCACGGCGAGGTAGAGGCGGACGTCGCCCTCGGGGAGCCCGAGGCCCTCGCCGAACTTCGCCACATTCGCGGGCAGGAGGGCCATCTCGAGGTCGACCAGGGGCACGCCGATGTCGGACGAGCTCACGACCTCGCCCGAGAGGGCGCCGATCGCCGCGCCGAGCTGCATCCCGAAGATTGCGCCGCCCATGTTCGTCAGCATCGAGGAGGCGCCCCCGAGCATGCCCTTCATCTCTTCGGGCATCTGCTCAGTCAGGGCCTTGGACAGTGCGCCGGCGATGCTGTTGGCCACGGGTTCTGTCAGGCGGCGCCACGTGCCCATGGTGGCCTCGATCCACTCGGCCTTGGACCAGCCCCGCCCGATGATGCCCGTCCCGGGGAAATCGGTCACCGGGTCGAGCCACATCTCCGCCAGACGCAGCGCCTCGTCGACATCGCGGTTCTGTGAGGCACCGACGGACGGGTCCGACGCGGCGGCCGCCGTGCGGCGCGCGTGGTCGTGCGCAAGGTTCCAGTTGACCGGGCCGTCCCCCGTGGGGGCGGCCATCATGGCCTGCACCTGCTCGAACATCTGGCGCAGGACTGCGGGATCATCCGGCAGCCCCGCAGCCTTGGCGATCTCGGTGGGGTCGAAGCCGCCAGCGCCCGCGCCGCCCATGAGCTTGCCGAAGAGCTCGGACAGCGGGTCCTGGGGCTCGTCGTCGTGGCCCGAAGGCTTGTCAGGAGAGGTCATCATTCCGCCGATCGATGCGCTGGTCAGGACACCCTCACGGTACCGCGGTGCCGCTGGCGTGTCTCCGGGGCCGGCCACTCTTTCGCTGTCGGCTCAGCGCCGCGGCCCGGTGTGTCGTGCTCCCCACCCGCAGCGCGACGTCGGGCCGGGGCCATGGCTGAGAGCGCGCTGCCAGCGATGGCCCGTAGGCTGTCCTGTGCAGCGGTGAGGACCGCGGAAGGAAGGCGGCGCAGGCGTGAGCGATCCCCAGCTGGCAAGGGAGATGCGGGAGGACGGCGGCCGCGCGTCCGCTGAAGAGGCGGCCCCCTCCGGCCGCGGGCCCTCCCGGACGAACGGCGGCGGGCGTCGCCCCCGGGGTGGCACCCGGATCGGGCGCGGTTTCGCTGCCCTCATGGCCGGCGTCGCCACACTTGTGCTCGGCGCAACCGTCATGAGCGTGCCCGTACCGTTCGTCGTGGGCGTCCCCGGACCCACCTACAACGCGCTCGGGGCTGCCGACGGCAAGGACGTCATTTCAGTCGCCGGCCACGACACCTACCCCGCGTCCGGCGCCCTCGACCTCACCACGGTCTACATGCGCGGGGGTCCTGCGAGCGATGTGGGGCTCGTGGAGCTGGCACGCTCGTGGTTCGACTCGTCCCGGGAGATCCTGCCCGAGGACGTCGTGTACCCCAAGGGGGTCACGCGGCAGCAGATCAGCGATGAGAACGCGGCCCAGATGGACGATTCGCAGCACACTGCCGTGGCGGCCGCGCTCCGCGAGCTCGGCATCCCCTTCGAGCAGCAGCTGAACGTGGGAAGCGTCCCGGACGGCTCCCCCTCGAGCGGGAAGCTCCGCGCCGGCGACCGCCTCCTGAAGGTCGCGGGGCGCGCCGCGGACACGCTGCCCGCGGTTCAGGAGGCCGTCGCGGCCGGGCAGGGCGCGCCCGTCGAGGTGGTCGTGCTCCGCGACGGGGCCCAGGTCACCCAGACCGTCACCCCGACGAACAACTCGGGGCGGTGGCTGCTGGGCATCGGCATCCGCTACAGCTTCACCTTCCCCTTCACCGTCGACGTCCAGCTCAGCAACGTGGGCGGCCCCAGCGCTGGGATGATGTTCGCGCTCGCCATCTACGACAAGCTCACCCCGGGTGACCTGACCGGGGGAAGGCACATCGCTGGAACCGGCACCATCGGGCCCGACGGACGGGTCGGTCCCATCGGCGGCATCGCGCAGAAGCTCCACGGTGCCCGCGACGCCGGGGCGACCCTCTTCCTCGCCCCTGCCGGGAACTGCGACGAGGTCGTGGGCCACATTCCCGACGGGCTCGCGGTCGTCAAGGTCTCGACCCTGAACGACGCGCGCACCGCAGTCGAGGGATACGCCCGTGGGGAGGACCCCGCCGGGATGCCGCAGTGCACTGCGCAGTGACGCCGCCGCGAGGGGGAGCCGATCCGTCGCGGGCCTCGTCTCCGAATCGTTACCCGACAGCCCGCTCCGCGGGGAACTGCTCTGCCGCGCCGGGCGTGCTTGACTAAGACCGACTGGACAACGCAGCACTGGACAACGAGGTACGCCGTGACATCCCGCCCTGAAGGCACGCTCCGCCCACCGCGACGCAGACGAGGGGCGCTCATCCCGACGCTCGTGATCGTCGCCGTCCTCGCTGTCGCCTTCGTCCTGTTCGCCCAGGTCTTCACCGACGTGCTGTGGTACCAGCAGCTCGGCTTCCTGGATGTCTTCATCAGGCAGAATCTCGCCCGGGTCATCGTCTTCATCGTGGCGGTGCTCGTCATGGCGGGCGCGATCTACCTCGCGATGCGCAGCGCCTACCGGGCGCGCCCGGTATACGCGCCCGATGGTGGTCCCCAGGATCCCCTGAGCCGCTATCAGGAACAGCTCGAACCTGTGCGCCGGATCGTCATGGCGGCCGTCCCCATCGTGTTCGGCCTCTTCGCGGGGGCCGCAGCGGCGAGCCAGTGGCAGAAGGTTGTGCTGTTCTTCAACCAGGAGTCCTTCGGGGTCAGCGATCCCGAATTCAACATCGATATCAGCTTCTACCTCATGACGCTGCCATTCCTCGGCACGCTCGTGGGCTTCCTCCTCGGCGTCGTCGTGATCGCCGGCATCGCGGGGCTCCTGACCCACTACCTGTACGGGTCGATCCGCATCAGCGAGAGCGGGATCTACACTGCGCGGCCGGCGCAGCTCCATCTCGCGATCTCGGGTGCGGCCCTCCTGCTCCTCATCGCGGCGAACTTCTGGCTCGACCGGTACAGCGCCGTCTTCAACGCCTCTGGCCGGGTCTCCGGTGCTCTGTACACCGACGTCAACGCCGTCATCCCGACGAAGGCGATCCTCGCCATCGCCGCCGCGATCGTCGCGGTCCTGTTCATCGTCGCGGCCGTGATCGGCCGCTGGCGGCTGCCCCTGATCGGCACGGCCATGCTCGTCATCACCGGCATTTTGGCCGGCGGCGTCTACCCGTGGGCGATCCAGCAGGTCCAGGTGCGCCCGTCGGAGCAGAACGTCGAGCGGCCGTACATCGAGCGCAACATCAACTCGACCCGCGCCGCCTACGGTCTGGACAAGGTCGAGGTCCAGGACTACAAGGCCACGACGGACGCAACTCCCGGCGCGCTCCGCAAGGACGCCCAGACGACGGCCAACATCCGCCTCCTCGACCCCACGCTCGTCTCGTCGACGTTCCAGCAGCTCGAGCAGTACCGTCCGTACTACCAGTTCGCGCCGTCGCTCAATGTGGACCGCTACACGGTGGACGGGAAGGTCCAGGACACCGTCATCGCCGTCCGCGAGCTCAACCCCCAGGGGCTCTCGCCGAGCCAGCAGTCCTGGTACAACAACCACATCGTGTACACCCACGGCTACGGCGTCGTCGCCGCCTACGGCAACAAGTCCACGGTCGAGGGCAAGCCCGTCTTCATGCAGTCCGGCATCCCCTCCACGGGTGTGCTCGGCACCGACGACAGCTACCAGCCCCGCATCTACTTCGGCGAGTACTCTCCCGAGTACTCGATCGTGGGCGGCCCCGAGGGCTCGCCGGCACGCGAGCAGGACAGGCCCCAGGGCGGCACGGGGGAGACCCAGTACACGTTCAGCGGCAACGGCGGCCCCAACGTCGGCAGCTTCTTCAACAAGCTCCTGTACGCGGTCAAGTTCCAGAGCACCGACCTCCTCTTCTCCGACGGCGTCAACCCCCAGTCGCAGATCCTCTACGACCGCAACCCGAGGGACCGGGTCCAGAAGGTCGCCCCGTACCTGACCATCGACGGCAACATGTACCCGGCGGTCGTGGACGGGCGCGTGAAGTGGATCGTCGACGGCTACACCACGAGCCAGTACTACCCGTACTCCCAGCAGCAGCAGCTGCAGCAGGTGACGGCCGACTCGCTGACCGCGGCCGGCCGCACGAGCCAGCTGCCGGCGTCGACCGTCAACTACATCCGGAACTCCGTCAAGGCCACCGTCGACGCCTACGACGGATCCGTGACCCTGTACGCGTGGGACGACCAGGACCCGCTGCTCAAGGCGTGGCAGAAGGTCTTCCCCAGCACGGTGAAGCCGATCAGCGAGATGTCCGGCAGCCTCATGAGCCACGTGCGGTACCCGGAGGACCTGTTCAAGGTCCAGCGCGAGCTCCTCGGCCGCTACCACGTGACGGATCCGGACAGCTTCTACAAGAACGACGACGTCTGGAGCGTCCCGAACGACCCGACCGTAACGACGACGGGCGTCAAGCAGCCGCCGTTCTACATGAGCCTCCAGATGCCGGACCAGACGGCGCCGGCGTTCCAGCTCACCTCGAGCTACATCCCGCAGATCGTCGAGGGCGGGACCTCGCGCGAGGTCATGTACGGATTCCTTGCCGCGGACTCGGATGCCGGCAGCAAGGCCGGCGTCAAGGGCACCGAGTACGGGAAGCTGCGGCTCCTGCAGCTGCCGACCGACACCCTGGTCCCAGGTCCAGGCCAGGTCCAGAACAAGTTCAACTCGGATCCGAACGTCTCGCAGGCCCTCAACCTCCTGAGACAGGGTGCCTCGGACGTGCTGAACGGCAACCTGCTGACCCTGCCTGTCGGCGGCGGCCTCCTGTACGTGCAGCCGGTGTACGTCAAGTCGACCGGCACCACCTCGTACCCGACCCTCCAGCGCGTGCTCGTCGCGTTCGGCGACAAGATCGGCTTCGCCCCGACGCTCGACGCCGCCCTCGACCAGCTCTTCGGCGGCGACTCGGGGGCGACGGCCGGTGACTCCGACAAGAACAAGCCGGGCCAGACCCAGCCGACCCCGCAGGCGCCGACAGGCAACGCGGCCGCAGATGCCCAGGCCGAGCTCAAGTCGGCCCTGCAGGATGCGAGCCAGGCGATCAAGGACGGACAGACCGCCCTCGCATCGGGCAACTTCGCCGCCTACGGCGAGGCGCAGCAGAAGCTGAGCGCTGCACTCCAGCGGGCCATCGACGCCGAGGGGAAGGTCGCCCAGGCCGGCGGCTCGGCCGGTTCCGGTGCGTCGCCGACTCCTACCCCGACCCCCAGCAAGACCGGCTAGCGGATCGGGCCGGAGTCCAGGACTGCGGCGCACGGCGCCCCGACTTCGTGGCCGGGGCGCCGTCCGCCGTTCCGGGAGAGTCCGGCCCGATTTGGTCCCCCGTTCGCCTGTTGGTAATGTTGTTAGTGCGCCGCGGGGTGGAGCAGTTCGGTAGCTCGCTGGGCTCATAACCCAGAGGTCGCAGGTTCAAATCCTGTCCCCGCAACGAGAAGCGAAGGCCCCGGACCATCTGGTCCGGGGCCTTCGCCGTGTCCCGATCTCCTTCCGCGGCCGTCAGAGGCGGCCTCAGAGCTTGTCGTAGTCCGCCTCGTCGACGGCCGGCGTCGAACCCGCACCTGCGGCAGTGCCCGAGGTTCCGGAGCTGCCGATCGCGGCGGGGGAGCCGCCCTGCTTGAGCGCCGCGAGGCGCGCCTCGATCTCGGTCCGCTCGCCGAGGTCCTCGAGCTCGTTGAACTGGGCGTCGAGGCTGCTTGCCGCAAGCTCCTGCTGGCCGCGGACCTTGGCTTCCTCGCGGCGGACCTTCTCCTCGAACCGCGACACCTCGCTCGTGGGATCCATGATGTCGATGCTCTTGAGCGCATCGTGGACCTGGGTCTGGGCGGCGGCCGTCTTGGCGCGGGCCACGAGCTCGTTCCGCTTCGCCGTGAGCTCGTTCAGCTTGTTCTTCATCTGCTCGAGGCCGGTCTTGAGCCGGTCGACGACCTCCGACTGGGTCGCGATGGTGGGCTCCGCGGCCTTGGCCTCGTTCTCCGACGAGATCTGGCGCTGGATCGCCACCTTGGCCAGGTTGTCGAATTTGGCGGCGTCCGCCGAGTTGCCGGCAGCCCGGAATTCGTCCGCCTTGCGGGACGCCGCGAGCGCCTTGTTCCCCCAGTCCTGGGCGGCCTTGACGTCCTCGGCATGGTCGTCCTCGAGCATCCGGAGGTTCCCGATGGTCTGGGCGATCGCAGACTCCGCCTCGGCGATGTTGTTGGTGTAGTCGCGGACCATCTGGTCCAGCATCTTCTGGGGGTCCTCGGCCTGGTCCAGCAGGGCGTTGATGTTCGCCTTCGCCAGCTGGGCGATGCGGCCGAAGATGGACTGCTTGGTCATGGTGCTCCCTTTCGTATGTGTGGAACGGTCGTCGAGGGACGCGTACCCCCGTGTGCGGCCTAGAAGCTGCCGCCGTCGCCGCCGAAGTCCCCTCCGCCGCCGAAGCCTGAATCGAAGCCGCCGCCTCCGCCGCCCCAGCCTCCGCCGAAGCCGCCGCCATCGCCCCAGCCGCCACCGCCGCTGTGGTGGTGGCCGCCCGAGAGGATCGAGTTGATGATGATGCCGCCGAGGACCGCGCCCGCGATGCCGCCGCCGTCGCGGCGCCCCCCGAACATGCCGCCGTAGCCGGGCCCGCCGCCCCATCCGGCGAACTGGTCCACGTCCTGCTGTGCGATCTGCGCGGCCTGGGCTGCCAGGGCGTTCGCCTGCTGCGCGTAGGCGAGGGCGGTGACCGGGTCCGTGCGGGAGATCGAGAGTGCGTAGTCGAGGTTCCGCTGGGCCTCGGCGAGGCGGGTCCTGGCCTCGGTGCCGATCCCGCCGCGGCGTGCCGCGATGTAGTCGCTCGCAGCACCGATCTGTGCCTGTGCGCTCGCAACCGCCTGCTGGAGGGAGGCTTCCGCCCGCTGCACCTGCTGCTGCCGGTCGCGTACGCCGGTGAGGGCCTCGTCGAGCTGCTGATGGGCTGCCTCCACGCGTCCCAGAGCGGCCACCGGGTCGATCTTCGGGGAGGCGGAAAGCTCCTGCTGCACCTGGCCGAGCGCCGCGTCCACGGCGGCGATGGGGCCGGTCAGCTCGGGGTGCTGGCCCGAGCCCGCCAGTGCCTTGGCCTGGGCCAGGTCGCCCTGGGTGTCGGCGAGCGCGGTGTCGAGACGGGTGCGGGCGTCGTCGAGCGAGGACGCCGCCTTGTCGATCGCGTCGAGGAGCACCCTCGCCTGGTGCAGCGCCTCCTCGGCGGCCCGGACTGCGACGGCGGCGGGGCTCGTCTCGCCGTCGGCGAGCTTCTGCCGGGCGGTGGAGGAGGCGTTCTCCACGAAGGCGAGCCGCTCCTTGGCCTGGGTGATGTTGTCGGCGACGTGCTTGAGGGCGGAGTCGGCGTACTTGGCGCGCAGCTGGCCGAGCTCCGCCTCTGCGGCGGTGAGGCGGGCGTTGGCCTCCGCAGAGCCGGTGGCGACGTCGTTGAGTGCGGCCGGCGCGTTGCGCTCGAGTTCGCGGAGGGCATCGAAGTCCGCCTTCTGCTCCGCGAGGGACGCGATTGCCGCCTCGGACCGGCGGATGATCTCGCCGAGCCAGATGCGCTGCTGCTCCTCCGTGTCCGGGATGTGGTCGTCGAGCTGCTGCTGGAGCTTGAAGGACTCGCCCATGTGGGCCTTGGCCTCTGCGAGGGCCTTCGTGAAGGCGCCCACGGCTTCGGTGCCGTAGGAGGCCTCGGCGAAGCCGAGCTCCTGCTCGCTCGATCGGATCGCGTCGTCCGCGCGGACCAGGAGCCCGTTGGCCTTGGTCCGCAGCTCGGCGACGCTCAGGCCCGCGAGAGGATCCCGCTCTCCCTCGCGGGGCCCGAGTGTCTTGGTGCCGCCTTGCCGGGCAGCTGGCCCCTTGCGGCGCCGGGCGATGAGGTAGGCACCTGCAGCGCCCGCGACGACGACGCCGCCTCCGATCAGCCACGGTGCGGCGCCCGCGCCGGAGGAGGGGGTCCCGCTGCCCCCGCCGGCGGCGTCCCCGACGGCCTTCGCGGTGTCGATGGCCGCCTGCGCGAAGTCGCGCTTCCCTCCGGCGAGGTTGGGGGTGACGGCGTTCTGGCCGATGGCCGACAGCTTGGAGTAGACCTTGGCGTTCTGGGTGTTGGCGAGGAGCTGGTACTGGCCGGAGGTCGCGATCGCGAGGAGCACGTCCGCGCTGCCCATTCCGGTGTTCTTCGCCACGGTCTGCGCCCACACCGTGCGGTCGCTCGGGTTGGTGAAGGTGTCCACGATGACGACATAGAGGTTGACCCGATGCTGCGCGAGCAGATCCTGGACGGCCTTCTGGACCTCGTCCTTCCGTCCTCCGAGTGCGCCCTGCGTATCGACGATGTTGGTGCCCGAAGGAATCGCGACGGGGTCGGTGGCCCAGGCCGCTGCCGTTGCCGGGAAGAGCATCAGCAACGCTGCCGCCATGGCACTCAGGAGTGTCTTCGCCGTCGAACGCATGGGCCACCCTTCGCTCAGCCCGGAGGCTCCGGCCCCCGGTTCGGCACAGCCCCCTGCACGCCACGTGACGGGCGGCTGTGGCACGTCACCTTGATTCTAGGGGCGCCCGCAGTGCCCCTGCACGCGTCGGCCTGCGCCCGGAGCGAACGGAGAGGGCTGCGGGAGTGGGAGGCGACCGCTCCCTGCAGACTCCCAGCCAACTTCCAGAGAACGGAAGCGTGCGGCACAGCTTGACAGGGAATAGTAGGTGCAGAGCAGAAAGGACAGCTGAGATGAACGAGACCTATGGTCGCCCTGATCGTCCCGCAGGAGCCGGAAACGACGCCGGGCAGGACGGGCGCCCGACGCCGGCCGGTGCCACCGAGCCGCTGACGTCGCCTCAGCAGGACGGCATGGATCGGCCCGCTCGCGAGGCGCAGAACGGAGCCCCGGCAGGGAGCGGCGCCTCCGGCGCGGAGCACGGCCAGGTTCCCCCGGCGCCTCCGCAGGCACCGCGTTTCGGCCAGTATGCCTCCACCCAGCAGCATCCGCAGGTCCAGCCGCCCACCCAGCAGCAGGGGCAGACGCCGCAGGGCGGCCAGCCCGGCCCCGGCAACGCGCCCCACTGGGGCCAGAGCGCGCCGCACGGCCAGGGCTACCCCGGCCAGCACCCCCAGCAGGGCCAGCCGTACGGAGGCCCGTCGCCCTTCGGGCCGACAGCTCCGCAGGGCTCCGCGTTCTACCGGAACGACACCCAGCGGCAGCGCCAGGGCCGGTGGGGGACCGGCGTGCTCGTCGGCGGCATGCTGGTCGCGGGCCTCGTGGGCGGAGGAGTCGCAGCCGGGACCTCGAGCCTGTGGGCCCCGAGGGCGGGCACGGTGGCCTCCTCGACGGGCGCGGCCCCAGTGATCGTGAACAACCAGGACAGCGTCAACGCGGTCACGGCCGCGGCGGCCAAGGCCGCCCCGAGCGTCGTCACGATCGGCGTCACCTCGGGCAACTCGTCCGGGACGGGATCGGGCGTGGTGATCGACGACCAGGGCCACATCCTGACCAACACCCACGTCGTGACGCTCGACGGCCAGGTCGCCAACCCGAGCATCGAGGTCCGCGCCAGCGACGGGTCCGTGTACAAGGGCACGGTCGTCGGCACCGATCCTCTGAGCGACCTCGCCGTGGTCAAGATCGAGGGCGCGAACCTCCCGGCCGTGTCCTTCGGCGACTCCTCCAAGCTCAACGTGGGCGACATCGCCGTGGCCATCGGCGCCCCGCTCGGACTCGACAGCACCGTCACCGACGGCATCGTCTCCACCCTCAACCGCACCATCTCAGTGGCCTCCTCGGCCGCACCCCAGGGCGGCGACAGCTCGCAGGGGGACAACGGCCAGGGCTTCCAGTTCGCGCCGCCGAACGGCCAGTCGCAGCGGCAGTCGGCCCAGTCCACTGTGAGCATCAACGTCATCCAGACGGACGCGGCGATCAACCCGGGCAACTCGGGCGGCGCGCTCGTGAACAGCAAGGGTGAGCTGGTCGGGATCAACGTGGCGATCGCGTCGACGGGGCAGGGCTCCACGAGCTCGAGCTCCGGCAACATCGGAGTGGGGTTCAGCATCCCCGCGAACTACGCCCACCGGATCGCCCAGGAGATCATCGCCAACGGCAAGGCGACCCACGGCCAGCTGGGCGTCTCGGTCCAGCCCAAGGCAGCCAACGGGTCGAACTCGTCCTTCTCGGTGGGTGCCCAGGTCGCCGAGGTCACGAGCGGCTCGGCTGCGGACAAGGCCGGCATCAAGGTCGGCGACGTCATCACCGGCTTCGCGGGTCGGCACATCGGCGATGCGAGCGAGCTCACCGCGGCCGTCCGCGAACAGGCCGGAGGCTCCACCGCCAAGGTGAGCCTCCAGCGCAACGGGCAGAACATGGACGTGGACGTCACGCTCGGGACGGCCAAGTAGGACGCGGCGCGACCGGCTTCGGGCCGGCGCCGTGACGACCGGCGCGAAGCAGCGCACGACGGCGAGCGCGGGCACCCAGCCTGCGCTCGCCGTCGTGCGTCTGGTCGCCGGGCTGACCGTGCGGCCCTGCTCGCGCATTCGGGACCCGCGAACCGACACACGGAGTCAAACGGGGGAGCGCGGGGGCAGCGGCGTGTGGTTAGCTAGGGCGTGCCCGGCTGCCGCACGCATGCCGGACGCGCGAGCGCGCCCGCCCCGCGGGCCGGCGGCACCCTGCCGCGCGAGTGACCCCGCCCGCGCCAAGCGGCGAAGATGGAAGGCCATGGACTGTGGGAGACACCCTCAAGATCGTCGTGCTGGTCAAGCACGTCCCTGATGCGCAATTCGACCGTCACATCGGCAGCGAGCGCACCCTCGACCGCTCCGAGAGCATCCTCTCCGAGCTCGACGAGTACCCCCTCGAGGCGGCGCTGCAGCTGTCCGAGGCCCGCGGCGGCGACAAGGGCGGCAACGAGGTCATCGCCCTGACGATGGGCGGCCCCGACGCCGCGAACGCCCTCAAGAAGGCCCTGCAGATCGGCGCCAGCTCGGGGGTGCACCTCAGCGACGAGGCGCTCGCGGGCTCGGACGCCTGGGCGACCGCGCTGGCCCTCGCGGCGGCCATCCGCCACATCGGCGACGTGGACCTCGTCCTGACGGGAATGGCCTCGACCGACGGCGAGACCTCCCTCGTCCCGGCCCAGCTCGCGGAGCGGCTCGACCTGCCGCAGCTGACCTTCGCCTCCTCGCTCGAGGTCGAAGGCCGCACCGCCCGCATCCAGCGCGACGGCGACGGCCACTCCGACACGGTCGAGGCCGAGCTGCCGGCGGTCGTGTCGGTGACCGACCAGATCAACGAGCCGCGCTACCCGAACTTCAAGGGCATCCTCGCGGCCAAGAAGAAGAAGATCGCCACCGTGACCCTTGCCGACCTCGGGGTCGACGCCGGCCGGGTCGGCGCCGCCGGCTCGCTCACCGCCGTCGAGTCCGCCGAGCCGCGGCCCGCCCGCACCGCCGGGACGATCATCACGGACGAGGGTGACGCCGGCGTCAAGCTCGTCGACTTCCTGGCCGCCCAGAAGCTCATCTGAGGGAGAGAGAACTCATGACTGCAGCAAATGTCCTGGTTGTCCTCGACGCCCCCGGAGCGTCCCTCACGAAGTCCCAGCGGGAGGTCCTCACCGCCGGACGCATCCTCGGCACGATCGCTGTCGCCGCGACCGGCCCGGTCTCCGACGCGGTGCGGGGCGAGCTCGCCGACTACGGCGCCGAGGCCGTGTACGTGCCCGAGGGCGCCGACCTGTCCGGGTACCTCGTCGGCCCCTCAGCCGCCTGGGCCGCCGACGTGGTCGCGGCGGCAGGTGGGATCACCGCCGTCGTGCTCGACAACTCGCCGACCGGCAAGGAGACCGCGGCGCGGCTCTCCGTGCGGCTCGACGCCGGCGTGGTCACCGACGTTGTGGCCCTCGAGGCCGACGGCACGGTGCACAAGTCCGTCCTCGCCGGGTCCTACGAGGTCAGGGCCCGTGCCACGAGCGCCGTCGCCATCGTCACGGTCAAGCCGAACAGCGTCGAGGCTGCGCCGGCCGAGGCAGCGGGCGCGGCGGAGCCCGTGGCTGTTCCCGTCCCGCAGGCCGCGCTCGCCCGCGCCGCCCGCGTGGCCGGCCGGACCGAGAAGCCCGTCACCGGGCGGCCCGAGCTCACCGAGGCGCGCGTCGTCGTGGCCGGGGGACGCGGGACCGACGGGGACTTCGGGCCCATCGAGGAACTCGCCGACGCCCTCGGCGGGGCCGTCGGCGCCTCGCGCGCCGCGGCCGACGCCGGATGGGTCAGCCACGACCTCCAGGTGGGCCAGACGGGCAAGACCGTCTCGCCGCAGCTCTACATCTCCGCAGGGATCTCGGGCGCCATCCAGCAGAAGGCCGGCATGCAGACCGCCAAGGTCATCGTCGCGGTCAACTCGGACCCCGAATCCCCGGTGTTCGAGATCGCGGACCTCGGCATCGTCGGGGACCTCTTCGAGGTCCTCCCGCAGGCCGCGGCCGAGATCAAGCGGCGCCGCGGCTGATGCCCGAGGCCCCTGAAGCCCCCGGGCCCTTCGACCCGGCACGCCACGCGGTGCGCCGGGTCGTGGCCTTCGGGGCCCATCCGGACGACCTCGACTTCGGCGTCTCCGGGACGGTCGCAGCGTGGACGGCCGCCGGCGTCGAGGTGCACTACTGCATCATGACCGACGGCGACGCGGGCGGCTTCGACCCGGCCCACCGGGCCAGCATCGTCGCCATGCGGCACGAGGAGCAGCGCTCCGCGGCCGCGCTCGTCGGGGTGGACGACGTCCACTTCCTCGGCTACCGGGACGGGTACCTCGAGCCGTCGCACGAGGTGATGCGCGACGTGGTCGAGCTCATCCGGCGGGTGCGCCCCGACGTCGTGCTCGCGATGCACCCCGAGCGGAACTGGGACCGCATCCAGAAGTCCCACCCGGACCACCTCGCCTGCGGCGAGGCGGTCACCCGGGCCATCTACCCGGCGGTGGAGAACCCCTTCGCCTACCCCGAGCTCGCTGAGGCCGGGCTGGACGCCTACCGCGTGCCGTGGCTGTGGCTCTACGCAGGCCCGGCCGAGCGGACCAACCACCGCGTGGACGTGAGCGCATTCGTCGACACGAAGATCACCGCGCTCCAGGTGCACATCAGCCAGCACCCCGATGTCGCCGCCATGGAGGAGTCGGTGCGCAGCCG
The DNA here is from genome assembly GCF_002224485.1 of Sinomonas sp. R1AF57. Taxonomy (GTDB): domain Bacteria; phylum Actinomycetota; class Actinomycetes; order Actinomycetales; family Micrococcaceae; genus Sinomonas; species Sinomonas flava. The sequence goes on along the minus strand of NZ_CP022463.1, from coordinate 2,247,766 downwards.
CATGCGGGCCAGCGCCTCTGCCGCAGGGCTCGCCGAGGGGTCCTCGGCCGAGGAGTTCCACGTCGTCTCGGTCAACAACCCGGAGACGATCGCCGGATTCTGACGGCCGCGGCCTCGCGCCGGAGCCTCAGAGCTGCGCGCCGGCGTACCCATTCTGGCGCCACGCCTCGTACACGGCGATCGATGCCGCGTTGGCGAGATTCAGGGAGCGCCGCGAAGGCTGCATCGGGAGTCGGACGCGCGCGTTGATACGAGGGTCGGCGAGGACGTCCTCGGGCAGCCCCACGGACTCCGGCCCGAAGAACAGCACGTCGCCGGGACGGTAGTCGACGTCCGTGAACTGCGTGTCGCCGTGGGACGTGAAGGCGAAGACGCGGGCCGGCAGGAGTGCCGCGAAGGCGTCGTCCAGGCTCTTGTGCACCGTCACCACGGCGAGGTCGTGGTAGTCGAGGCCGGCCCGGCGGAGTTTCGCGTCCTCGAAGTCGAAGCCGAGGGGCTCGACGAGATGCAGCTCGGAGCCCGTCACCGCGGCGAGCCGGATCGCGTTCCCCGTGTTGCCGGGGATCTCTGGGGTGTAGAAGAGGATGCGGAACACGCCCTCCATCCTACGGCCGCCCAGGAGCAGCCCGGGGCGGTGCGCGTCGGCGTCGGCCGCGAGCCTCAGTGCAGCCCGGTGAGCAGGCGCGCGAAGGCCGGGACGAACACGACGTTCGGCTGGGGGCCGGAGGCGAGGAAGAACGTGAGCTCGCGGAGGAACTTGGCGGCGTTGCGGGGTTCGATGAGCCCCTCCGTCCCGCGGCGGACATCGATCACCGGCTCGTGCAGGTTCTCCTGGGGTGTCTGCACGAGCACGAACCCCTGGACGTTGAGCTCGGGGAACAGGTTCTGGAAGTGCCGGACCTGTTCGGCAAGGCGCGGCGGAGCGACCACGCGGCCGCCGTGCAGCAGGTGCGCGCCGTCCCACGCGTAGTTGCCCGCCGGCACGAGCATCGAGTCCACGAGCGCGAGCCGGTAGCCGGCTAGGACCGCGTGGGCGATGTGCACCGATGAAGCGGGGGAGCGGAGGCCGTTGAAGAGCCGCGCGGCGGGGATCGAGGTCAGGACCTGGCGCCGGATCAGCGCGGCCGTCCGCAGCTCCCGCTGGATGCGGGCGTCTGCGCCGAACAGGCCCCTGCGGCGGGGGATGCCGTGCTCGGCACGCGCGGCGACCTCGGCGGGGACGAGCGGGGTGGTCCCGGGCGCGAACGGAGGCACGTACACCGCAGGCTCGCCCGACGGATTGCGCCGTCCCGCCTCGCGGGAGGCGGCCCGCGCGCGGAAGCTGCCGCCCGGCGTCGTGCGCCCCGCTCCGGACGACGGCGGCGTCCCCGCCCCGGCGCCGCGGGCGGACTCCTGCTGGGGTGCCGAGGTGAAGTAGCTGCGGTCGTACTCGGTGCGCCGCTTCGGGTCGGAGAGGACCTCATAGGCGAGGGTGACGCGCCGGAACTCGATGACGTCGCCGCCATGGTCCGGGTGGTGCAGGCGCGCGGCACGGCGGTACGCGCGCTTGAGGTCGGCCTCGCTGGCTGTCACGGGCACGCCGAGGACCTCGTAGTGCGAGGGGACGTGCGGCGGCATGCTCCCATCCTAGGGGCGCCGCACCCGCAGATTCTGGGCATCCGCTGGAATAATCCTGAGCATGCCCTCCCCGCGCCCTCTACGGCTGGTTCTCGCCGTCAACCCCGCTGCCTCGTCCGGACAGGGCGGGGTCCGGGCGCGGGAGGCCGCTGCCCTCCTGAGGGCCCGCGGCGCCACTGTCACCGAACTCGTCCGGGGGAGCGGCTCGGCCCTTGCGGCAGCGGTGGCCGGGGAGATCGACGGCGCCGATGCCGTCCTGGTGGCCGGCGGGGACGGGACGGTGAACCTCGTGGCGAACGTCCTCGCGGGTACCGGCGTGCCCCTGGGCGTCATCCCGGCCGGGACGGGCAACGACGCCGCGCGCCTCCTGGGCGTCCCGCTCGGGTCGGTGCAGGGTGCCGTGGAGGCGGCGCTCTCGGCGCTGGAGCTCCCGCCGAAGTCCCTGGACCTGGGCCTGATCGAGTGGGACGGCGGCCAGCGGCACTTCCTTGCGGTCGCCTCGGCCGGCTTCGACGCCCGCGTCAATGAACGGGCGAACTCCTGGCGCTGGCCCCGAGGGGCGGCGAAGTACACGCTGGCCCTCCTGCGCGAGCTGGCCACCTTCAGGCCCATTCCGTTCGAGCTCACGGTCGACGGCACGCCCCGGAACGAGCGGGCGATGCTCGTCTCGGTCGCCAACGGGCCGTCCCTCGGGGGAGGGATGCGCGTGGCGCCCGAGGCCCGCGCGGACGACGGCGTGCTGGACCTGTTCGTCGTGCGTCCCCTGACGCGGCTCGCCCTCCTGGGGGTCTTCCCCAAGGTCTTCCGCGGGCAGCACGTGGGGCATCCCGCCGTCGACCTCTCGCGCGCGTCCAAGGTCTCGCTGGGCGGTTCCGGCGTGGTCGTGTACGCGGACGGCGAGCGGGTTGCGCCTGCCCCCGTCACCATCAGCGTGGTTCCCGGTGCCCTCGCGGTCCTGGCCGCGCCGGCCTCCTCGGACCCCCAGCGGTCCGGGGCGGCCTGACGGGCCAGCAGAGAGGCCTGCGGGCCGGCCGGGTCAGGCCCGGCGCGAGGCGAGGCGGTTGAGGGCGAGCGCGCCGACCATGAGGCCGAAGTCGCGCAGCGCGACGTCGAACCCGTGCCCCAGCACGAGCAGATTGACGATGATCCCGAGCAGCCAGAGGGCGACGACGAGCGATCCCCACTTCGCCCGCCACGCGACGAGGAGGCCAGCGATGATCTCCACGACCCCGACGGCATACATGAACGTCTGAGGGCTGACCGGCACCACTGTGGTGGCGACCGGGGCGAGGTAGTTGGGCCAGTACGTGAGGATGTTGAAGAACTTGTCGAGGCCGAAGAGGATCGGCGCCACGACGTAGAGCGTCCGCAGCATGTAGAACGCCTGGTCCGCCGGCGCCATGGCCATGGCTCCCGAGCGGCTTGCTGCCGCGGTCCAGAACCGTCCGTGCGGGGCTGACGTGGCTGACATGATGTCTCCTTCCAAAATGGGTAACTCCGATTTTAGATTTGTGCCGACTCTAAAACAAGGAATTCCTGTTTTGGACGTACCATAGAGGCATGCCCGTTCCGTCCAGCCATGGTGCCCAGCAGCCGCTCGGGTGGCGGGCCCGACTAGGCGCCCTCGGCTCCCTGGGCGAGGAGCGCCGCCGTGCGCTCTACCTCTTCGTGCGCGGGGCGGGCCGACCGGTGGGCCGGAACGAGGCCGCGGACGCCGTCGGCCTCTCCCGCGGCACCGCCGCGGCGCACCTGGACCGGCTCGTGGACGACGGCGTGCTGGTCGCCACGTTCGCCAAGCCCGCCGGCAGCGGTGGTCCCGGCTCCGGACGGCCGTCCAAGTTCTACGAGCCCGCGGTGCAGGAAGTCGTCGCGGCGGTCCCACAGCGGTCCTACGAGCTCGCGGGGGAGCTGCTCGCCGCGGCCGCGGAGCGCTCGATCGCCGACGGCGAGCCGATGGCCGCGTGCATCGCCGCCGTGGGCCGTGCGGCGGGGGAGACGCTCGGCCGCGAGCACGGCAGCATCGGCGCGGTGCTCGAAGCCGCCGGGTATGCCCCGCGTTCCTCGGCGGACGGCGGGATCGACCTGTCCAACTGCCCCTTCCACCGGCTCTCGCGCGAATACCGGGGAGTGGTGTGCAGCCTCAACGGAGCCCTCCTGGACGGCGCGCTCGCCGGTTGCGGGGACGGACAGCACGGAATCGAGCCCGTGGACCCCGACGGCCCGGGCCACGAGTGCTGCGCCCGGGTCGTGCCCCGCCCCTGATGCCCGCGCGGGAGACGGCGAGGACTCCGGCCACCCGCGCGTCCTACAGTGGATGGGTGCCCGTCTACCTCGACCACGCCGCCACGACGCCGGTGACGCCCGCGGCGCTCGCCGCGTACACCGCCCAGATCGCGCGCGGCGGCAATCCCTCCTCGCTCCACGCCGCGGGCCAGTCCGCGCGGCGTGCCCTCGAGGACGCCCGCGAGTCCCTTGCGGCCTCCCTGGGCGCGCACCCCACAGAGGTCGTCTTCACCTCCGGCGGCACCGAGGCGGACAACCTCGCCGTCAAGGGCCTCTACTGGTCCCGCCGTGCCGAGGACCCGCGCCGCACCCGCATCCTGTGCTCGGGCATCGAGCACCACGCCGTCGCGGACACGGTGGAGTGGCTCGAGGCGCACGAGGGAGCCGAGGCTGCATGGCTGCCGTGCGACGCCGCCGGCGTGACGAGCCTCGAGGCCCTGAGTGCGGAGATCGCGCGGGATCCCGGCGCTGTGGCCCTCGTCGCGCTCATGTGGGCGAACAACGAGGTGGGCACGGTCCAGCCGGTCCGCGAGGCCGTGCGGATCGCGGCCGAGCACGGCATCCCCGTCCACTCGGACGCTGTCCAGGCGTTCGGGCACCTCCCGGTCGACTTCCGCGCCTCCGGCCTCGCGACGATGGCCGTGAGCGGGCACAAGATCGGCGCCCCAGTGGGGGTCGGCGCGCTCGTGGTGCGCCGCGACGTCGTGCTCACCCCGGTCCTGCACGGCGGTGGCCAGCAGCGCGGCCTCCGCTCGGGGACCCTGGACTCCGCGGGCGCGGCCGCCTTCGCTGCCGCGGCGCACGACGCCGTCGCGCACCTTCCCGAGGAGTCGCGCCGGCTCGCGGGGCTGAGGGACCGGCTCCTGGACGGGATCGCGCGCGAGGTGCCGGACGCCGTCGTGAGCGGGCCGGCCGACCGCGGCGAGGAGGCCCGCCTGCCGGGGATAGCGCACCTGACGTTCCCGGGATGCGAGGGCGATTCGCTCCTGTTCCTGCTGGACATGGCGGGAATCGCGACGTCGACCGGCTCCGCCTGCACCGCCGGCGTCCCACGCCCGTCCCACGTCCTGACCGCAATGGGCCGCACCGAGGACCAGGCCCGCGGCGCGCAGCGCTTCAGCCTCGGCTGGAACTCGACCGAGGCGGACGTGGACGCGCTGCTCGCGGCGATCGGGCCGGCCGTGGCGCAGGCGCGCGCCGCGGGCATGGCCGGCCATGCGAGCACCATCCAGACGGCCAGCACCCGCCGCGCCCCCTGACCCCCAGACGGGAGGGGTCAGACTCCCGCGAGCTCCGGGAGCGGTACGGCGGGGTCGCGCAGCCGCGCCTCGTCCACCGGGGCACGGGAGGCGATGAGCGCCTTGATCGCCTTCTGCTGCCTGGGAGTGTTCACGTTCATCCCGCCCACGACGGCGCCGTCCCTCACCCAGAGCGCGACGAACCCCTCCTTCGCCGCCTCGGGCGTGTCGATCCGGCCCCGCAGGACGAGGTGCGCGCCCCGCACCAGCTGCCCGAACCCCGAGTACTCCATGCTCAGCCCGGCCTGGTCCGTGTAGAAGTAGGGGGCGATGTCCAGCTGCGCGTCGGCCCCGAGCATCGCCTTCGCGGCGACCTTGCCGCCGTTGAGCGCGTTCGACCAGTGCTCGCTGCGCACGTGGTCGCCGGTGCGCGGCTGGAGGGAGCTCGCGACGTCGCCGGCGGCGAAGATGTCCTCGGCGCTCGTGCGCAACGAGGCGTCGGTGAGGATTCCGTCCCGCAGGCGCAGGCGAGCCTCCTCGGCCAGCGCCGTGTCCGGCTCGACGCCCACGGCGACGAGGACCAGGTCGGCCCCGATCCGCTCGCCCGTGTTCAGCACCGTGCCCGCCACGCATTCGCGGTCGGCCGCGGCGACGAATTCGACGGGGTGGGCGGGGAGACGGAACTGGACGCCCTCGGCCTCGAGCGCGCGGCGGAAGACCTCCGCGAGCGGGCCCTCGAGCTGGCGCAGCACCGAGGCGTGCCGCCCGAGCACCGTGACCTCATTGCCGTACTCGCGGGCGGCGGCCGCCACTTCGAGGCCGATCCATCCGGAGCCCACGATGACCACCCGTCGCCCGCCGCCGGCGAGCTCCTCGCGGAGCGCGAGGGAGTCCTCGAGCCGCCGAAGGCTGTGCACCCCCTCGAGCTGTGCGCCCGGGATGTCCAGCGCCCGCGGCTGCGCGCCCGTGGCGAGGAGGAGCTTGGAGTACGGGACGAGGGCCTCGCTCTCGAGGCGGAGCATGTGGGCGCCCGGGATGATCTGGGCGGCCCGCTCGCCGAGGCGGAGGTCGACGTCGTTCTTCTCGTACCAGCCGGAGGGGTTGACCAGGAGGTCAGACTCCTTCTCCTGGCCCTTCAGGAACTCCTTCGAGAGCGGCGGCCTCAGGTAGGGTTCGCGGCGCTCGGCGGCGATGATCGTCAGCGGGCCGTCGTAGCCCTCCTGGCGGAGCGTCTTCGCGGCCGATCCTGCCGCGAGCCCCCCGCCCACGATGACAATAGGCTGCTGCACAGTACCTCCCCTGCACGACGGCGGCGCCACGGGCCGGTGCCCCCGCAGCCACCGCAGGGGGCCGCCCCGGCCGGAGGGCCCCGGACGCTAGAATAGACCGGTGCGAGTTCTGGCAGCCATGAGCGGAGGAGTGGATTCCGCGGTCGCCGCGGCGCGCGCCGTCGAGGCGGGGCACGACGTCGTCGGGGTCCATCTGGCCCTCAACCGCATGCCCGGAACGCTCCGCACGGGCTCGCGCGGCTGCTGCACCATCGAGGACTCCAACGACGCCTGGCGCGCCTGCGACCGGCTCGGGATCCCCTTCTACGTCTGGGACTTCTCCGAGCGGTTCAAGGAGGACGTCGTGGACGACTTCGTCTCCGAGTACGCCGCCGGCCGGACCCCGAACCCGTGCATGCGCTGCAACGAGCGCATCAAGTTCGCCGCGCTCCTCGAGAAGGCCCTCGCGCTCGGCTTCGACGCCGTCTGCACGGGGCACTACGCCAAGGTGGTCCGGGACGCGGACGGCCATCCCGAGCTGCACCGCGCCGCCGACTGGGCCAAGGACCAGTCCTACGTGCTCGGAGTCCTGACCCACGAGCAGCTCGAGCACTGCCTCTTCCCGCTCGCGGACACGCCCTCGAAGGCGGAGGTCCGGGCCGAGGCAGAGCGCCGCGGCCTGTCCGTGGCGGCGAAGCCGGACAGCCACGACATCTGCTTCATCTCCGACGGCGACACCCGCGGCTGGCTCGCCGAGCGGATCGAGATGGAGCCCGGGGAGATCGTCGACGAGACGGGCGAGAAGGTCGGCGAGCATGCGGGGGCGAACGCGTATACCGTGGGGCAGCGCCGCGGCCTGCACCTCGGCCGTCCCGCGCCAGACGGCAGGCCCCGCTTCGTCCTCGAGGTCCGGCCGAAGGACAACACCGTGGTGGTGGGCCCCGAGCGGCTCCTGGCCGTCGGGGAGATCCGCGGCATCCGCGTGTCGTGGGCGGGCCTGCCGCCCTCCGAGGCGGAGACGGGCGAGGAATTCGCCTGCGAAGCCCAGGTCCGCGCCCACGGCGATCCGGTCCCGGCCCGTGCCCGCCTCGAGCCGGCAGCCGCCTCCGGCGCCCCGGACGCACACGACGGCGAGCTCGTCGTCACGCTCGAGACCCCCCTCCGCGGCGTCGCCCCCGGCCAGACAGTGGTCCTCTACCAGGGGACGAGGGTCCTCGGTCAGGCCACGATCGACAGCGCCCGATCGCACGAGAGGCTACTTCCCCGGTAGTCGGCCCGGTGCCACAATGGCCCCAGGTCTCACTTCTGCGGGCCCGCGCCTGCGCGGACCCCTCGGCACGAGGCGGCGGCGATGGCACGGGACGACGCTCAGCCCGGGGTTGCCTACGGCGCGGGTCTCGTCAGCCTCACCGTCCTGGCGGAAGGCCCGTTCACCGGCCGGCCCGCCGCGCTCGCCTCCGTGCGGGTGCCCCTCGAACGCGTCCGGAGCGGTCCCATCGGCGCAAGGCTCGACGTGCGCGTGCGCAGGCCTGGGCGCGACGAGGCCCAGCCGATCCCGCTCTCCCTCGACGGCGGGCTGTGGGGGATCGACGACGTGCCGCCGCCGGAGGACACCGAGCAGCTGCTCGCGGACGGGCGCTTCCTCGCCCAGCACGTGTACGCGGTCGCGTCGGACACCCTGCAGATCTTCGAGCGGACCATGGGCCGCAGGCTCGGCTGGGCCGGGGGTCACCGGCTCCGCATCGATGCCTACGACCCGGTCGACTTCCGCGACTCGGGCTACGACCCGCAGCGGCAGGCCGTGCGCTTCGGCCACCGCGCCGATCCGCGCAGCAGCCGGCACGTCCCGATGGCCCTGTACCGGGATCTGGTCGCGCACGAGGTCACCCACGCGATCCTCGACGGCTACCGCCCCCGCTGGGCGGACGCGAACGCCCTCCTGGACGGGTTCGCGCTCCACGAGGCCATGGCGGACCTCGTGGCCATGCTCTCGGTGTTCTCCTCCGAGACCCGGGTCGAGCAGATGCTCCAGGAGGCCGGGATGCAGGGCCGCGGGTCGCGGGAGGCGGACGAGAAGATCCTGCGCTCGGGCCTCTTCGGCCTCGCCGACGGCCTCTTCACCCGGTCCGCGGTGCGGCGCCCGCTCGACCGGGAGGTGCCGTTCGAGTGGACCCTCCTCCCGGAGCCCCACGCGCGCGGGGAGATCGTCGTCCAGGCCGTGCTCAACACCGTGGTGGAGCTCTGGAAGCAGCGCCTCGACTGCCCGGGCGGCCGGTCGAGCCGCTTCCAGATCGCGCAGTCCGGCGCCAGAGTAGGACGCCAGGTGCTCGGCATGGTCCTGCGCTCGCTGGCCTACCTCCCGCCCGTCGACCCGACGTGGACGGACCTCCTGCGGGGCATCCTCGCCTCCGACCTCGTCATGATGCCGTACGACACCCCGCCGTGCGGGCGCCCCAGCGGCCCGGACGGGGCCCGGCCGAAGGGCTATCGCGAGGTGCTCCGGGACATGTTCTGGAACATCGACCTCTCGACCGACCCGGACGCGCGGCTCGACGGGCTCGACGACCTCGAGGGCCTGCAGTACCCGGTGCGGCTCTCCGCGCTCGCCTCCGACCCCGAGGAGCTCAACCGCTTCGTCTGGGCCAACCCCAGGCTCATGCGGGCCATGGACCTGGACGAGGAGACGAGCATCCGGATCGACCGCGTGCGCCCCACCGTGCGGGTGGGCCCAGACGGCTTCGTGGTCTCGGAGATCTGCGCGTCCTTCGTCCAGGACGTCCGGCTCAGCCGCCGCGAGGCCAGGGACAGGCTCGGGCTCAGGACGGAGGGAGAGGTCGTCGCGGTGCGTGGGGGCGCGGTCCTTCGGTTCGACGAGGGCGGGCGGCTGTGCTTCGCGGCCCTCAAGCCGGTCATGAACGGCGAACGCCAGCAGGCCCGCGCGGCCACTGCGCGGGCCGAGCGGGAGGCAGCTGCCGGAGCCGCGGCGTCGTACCACCAGGAGGGCGAGCGCGAGGACCTCCCGGCCTGAGGTGCCAGACGGGCACGTCGGTCAGCCCGCGGCGGTCAGCCCGCGTCGGGCCGGCGGGCGCCGTCGGGCCTACCTGCCCCAGACCGCCTCGCGCTGGGCCGCGGTGCCCTCGAGCTGGGCCCGCTGGTCGAACTTCGCGGCGCGCAGCGCCGCCGTGACCGCCCGGTGCGTCGCAGACCTCGACGCCGTCGGCTGGCTCGTGAGGGCCTCGAGGAGGAAGTGGGTGAAGGCCCCGCTGTAGCGGCCGCCGAACGGCGCATCCGAGGCGGTCTGGTCCGCCCGGCAGGCCGCGAAGAGGACGGGACCCGGGCCCGAGGCGACGAGTTCGCGGAGGCTGTGCGCCGCCGCACCCGCTGCGGCGTCGGCGCCGGCGGCCGCGGGCGGGGCGAGGAACCGGGCGCGGCGGCCGCGCGGTGCGTCGAAGGCGCGCAGCCCGCTCCCGCTGTGGCAGGTATCCAGCACGACGTCGGTGATCACCTGGGCGGGCACGCGGGACAGGAGCGCGTGCAGTTCGTCGTCGACGACCACGCTGCCGCGTTCCCACTGGTCCCCGGCCGTGGTGATGTCGTAGGCGGCCAGGGCTTCGTCCATCCTGTCCGGCTCGTCCGGGTCGGACGCGTCGTCGGGGATCTGGGTGCCGTGGCTCGAGAACGTCAGCACGATCTGCTCGAGACGGCCGTCCACGGCGCGCTCCACGATGTCGCCGATGGCGCCGAGGATCGCGGCCTTCGTCGCGGCAGCGTCGGTGAGGACCGTGACCTCGCCGGGCGCGAAGCCGAACACCCCGGTCAGAGCGGCGGCGATGTCGTGCGCGTCGTTGACGCACCCCGCGAGCCAGTTGTCCTCCGGGAGTGCGGCGAAACGATTGATGCCGATGCACAGGGCTGCGCGAGCCATGACGCCCTCCTCCGGGCCCAGCTCCCTGACTACAGGGTAGGCCCCTGTTCGCCAGCCGTATACCTGCCGGACACCGGGCGAAAGCTGGACCGCACTAGCCTGCCGCTGTCCCTACCCGTCAGCCCGCAGGAAGAAGGATCCATGCCCGCATCCACCCGTCGTCGCGCCGGAGCCGCTCTCGCCACCGTCGCCCTCACCGCCGCGGTCGCCGCCGTCGCCGGCCCTGCCGTCGCCGGCGCTGCCGTCCCCGCCGAGCCCGGACCCAAGACCGCCTTCAGCTTCGCCGTCATCGGCGACACTCCGTACGGCGCTTCCGCGGTCGCCGAGTTCCCCGAGCATGTGGCGCAGCTCAACGCCGACTCCTCGCTCGACTTCGTGGTGCACGTCGGCGACATCAAGAACGGCTCCTCGGAATGCTCTGACGCGTACTTCGAGCAGGTCCGAGCAGACTTCGACCGGTTCACGCATCCGCTCGTCTACACGCCGGGCGACAACGAGTGGACCGACTGCCATCGGGCCAACAACGGGGCGTACAGCCCCCTCGAGCGGCTCGGCAAGCTCCGCGAGGTCTTCTTCGACCGGCCCGGCACCACACTCGGGGCCACCATGCCCGTCAGGAGCCAGTCGGAGCTGGGGCTGCCGGAGAACGTCGCCTTCACTCGCAACCGCGTCGCCTTCGCGGCCGTCAACGTCCCGGGCAGCAACAACGCGACCCAGCCGTGGACGGGCCGCGGCGAGGCAGTGCCGAACCAGGCGCAGCTCGACGAGGTCGCGCACCGCACCGACGCTGTCATCGCGGAGATCAGGAAGACGTTCGCCGAGGCACGCCAGCGCAACGACCGGACCGTGGCGGTCTTCCAGCAGGCCGACATGTTCGACCCCACCTACGCGGTGCCGTGGAGCGACATCAGCGCGTTCACACCGATCGTGGAGGCGCTCGTCGAGGAGGCCCGGGCCTTCGACGGCGAGGTCTACCTGTTCGACGGCGACAGCCACGTCTACAACGTCGACCGGCCCCTCGCCGCGGGCTCGCCGTGGCTCACGCGGTACGGCGTGGCGGGCTCGGCAGAGAACCTCACGCGCGTGACGGTGGACGGATCCTCGAACGCGAAGAACTACCTCCGCGTGAGCGTGGCGCCGAACGGTGCCGCGGGCATTGGGGCCCCGGTCCTGACCTGGGAGCGGGTTCCCTTCCGCGGCTGAGGCGAGCCCCGCCAGAGGGGCGGACGACGGCGCACCCCACCGCGCGCCGTCGTCCGCGGCCGCCGCGAAGGTCACCGTTCGGTCTCAATTCCGTCAAAGAACCGTTTCATTTTGCCCGATAGGTGGTTGAATCAGGTCATCAGGACTGTGCCCTGGGTCACGCAGGCGTATGCGCCGGCATCGGGGCCGGCCAGGACTCGACAAAGAAGGTCATAGATGGCTAAGACCACATCGGCTGTGCGAGGCGCTGTCGCGCTCGTCGGCATCTCCGCCCTCGCCCTCGCAGCCTGCACGGGCCCCTCGGGCGGCTCGTCGCCCAGCGGATCCGCCGCGAGCGGACCCATCACCGTCGGCACGACCGACAAGGTCACGTTCCTCGATCCGGCCGGGTCCTACGACAACGGCTCCTTCCTGGTCATGAACCAGATCTTCCCCTTCCTGCTCAACTCGAAGCCCGGCAGCGCCGAACCCCAGCCGGACATCGCGGAGTCCGCCTCCTTCACCTCCCCGAAGGAGTACACCGTCAAGCTCAAGAGCGGGCTCAAGTGGGCCAATGGGGACACCCTGGACTCCGCCGACGTGAAGTTCTCCTTCGACCGCCAGGTCAAGATCAACGACCCCAACGGGCCGGCGTCGCTCCTCGAGAACCTCGAGAGCACCGAGGCGAAGGACGCCACGACGGTGGTCTTCCATCTCAAGCTTGAGAACGACCAGACCTTCCCGCAGGTCCTCACCGGCCCCGTGGGGCCCATCGTGGACCACAATGTGTTCCCCGCCGACAAGGTCATGAACGACGAGGACATCATTGCCAAGAAGGCCTTCGCCGGTCCGTACACGGTGTCCTCCTACCAGAAGAACCAGCTCGTCTCGTTCAAGGCTAATCCCGACTACAAGGGCCTTCTCGGCGCCCCGAAGACGGACACCGTCAACCTCAAGTACTTCTCCGACTCCAACAACCTCAAGCTCGAGGTCCAGCAGGGCAGCATCGACGTCGCGTGGCGGTCGCTGACCGCGACCGATGTGGACAGCCTCGCGAAGGACTCCAAGGTTGCGGTCCACAAGGGCCCCGGCGGCGAGATCCGCTACATCGTCTACAACTTCGACACGATGCCGTTCGGTGCCAAGACGCCCGAGGCGGACCCCGCCAAGGCGCTCGCCGTCCGGCAGGCCATGGCCGACCTCGTGGACCGTGACGCGATCGCCCAGCAGGTCTACAAGGGCACGTACACGCCGCTCTACTCCTACGTCGCCGACGGCTTCCTCGGCGCGAACACCCCGCTCAAGGACATGTACGGGGACGGCAGCGGCAAGCCCAGCGCCGACAAGGCCAAGAAGGCCCTTTCGGACGCCGGGATCCAGACTCCGCTCGCCATCAACCTCCAGTACAACCCGGACCACTACGGGAAGTCCTCGGGCGACGAGTACGCGCTCGTGAAGCAGCAGCTCGAGTCGAGCGGCCTCTTCAAGGTGAACCTCCAGTCCACCGAGTGGGTGACCTATCAGAAGGACCGCGCGAAGGACGTCTACCCGATGTACCAGCTCGGTTGGTTCCCGGACTTCTCCGACCCGGACAACTACCTCACGCCGTTCTTCACGAAGAACAGCTTCCTGAAGAACCACTACGACAACGCGACCGTCCAGGACCTCGTCGCCAAGGAGGCGACCAACCCGGACAAGTCCGCCCGCGAGAAGCAGATCCAGGACATCCAGACGGCTGTCGCGAAGGACCTCCCCACCCTGCCCCTCCTGCAGGGTTCCCAGGTCGCCGTGGCCGGGTCCTCGGTCAAGGGCGTCGAGACGACCCTTGATCCCTCGTTCAAGTTCCGCCTCGGCGTCCTGAGCAAGTAGCCGAACGGAACAGCCCGCCGTCCGGTGGCGGGGTGCTGAGGCGCCCCGCCACCGCGGCGTGTTCAGGAGATCTCCATGACAGCTTTCACCGAGGCGCCGCCAGAGGCCGCCACCACCCCGGCAAGCAAGGCGAAGGGCGGCGGGCTGGGCGCCTACCTGCTCGTACGCTTCCTGCTCATCTTCCCCACGATCTTCATCCTCGTGACCATCGTGTTCTTCCTCATGCGCATCACCGGCGATCCCATCACCGCCGCGCTGGGCGGGAGGCTCCCGCCTGACCAGCTTGAGCTCCGTATCCACGAGGCCGGCTACGACCGGCCGGTCTTCATCCAGTACGTCGAATACCTCGGACAGATCTTCACGGGCAACTTCGGCCGGACGATCTCGGACAACCGTTCGGTCACGGAGATGCTCCTGACCTTCGGGACCGCGACATTCGAGCTCGCCGTCAACGCGCTCGTCGTGGCGTTCATCGTCGGGATCCCCCTGGGGATGCTCGCAGCCCACCGGCGCGACAGGTCCTCGGACGCCGTGCTCCGGGTGCTGGCGATCCTGTTCTACGCGACCCCCGTCTTCTTCTCGGGCCTCCTGCTCAAGCTCGTGTTCGGGGTATGGCTCGGCTGGACTCCTATCGCAGGCCGGGCCTCGACCACGACCGAGCTCGCGATGAACCAGCTCGCCGCACCGTCCGGCATCTTCTGGCTCGACGCGCTGCGCAGCGGCAACATGCCGGCGTTCTGGGATGTCGTCTCGCACGCCGTGCTGCCGGCTGTCGCCCTGGGCCTCCTCACGGCGGGTGTGTTCCTCCGCCTCGTGCGGACCAACCTCATCGGCACGCTCGGCAAGGACTACGTCGAGGCGGGCAGATCACGGGGTGTCAGCGAGTTCCGTCTCGTCACGAAGCACGCCTACAAGCCTGCGCTGATCCCGATCATCACGGTCATGGGCATGCAGATCGCGCTCCTGCTCGCGGGAGCGGTCCTGACCGAGACGACCTTCGAGTGGAAGGGCCTCGGATTCCAGCTCGCGCAGTACCTCTCAGCGCGGGACTTCGTCGCCGTGCAGGGCATCGTGGTGCTCTTGGCCGTGATCGTGGCGGTCACCAACTTCGTAGTGGACGTCATTGCGGCGCTCATCGACCCGAGGGTGAGGTACTGAGATGACGGCCAAGACCCAGGCCCTGCCCGAGATCGAACGCAGGGAGCCGCTGCTGCAGCGGCTACCGGTCGTCTCGCACCTGAGGGCAAGCGTCGGTGTGCAGCGGGCCATGCTCGTCGCGGGACTCGCACTCACCGTCGTCTTCCTGCTCATCGCGCTCCTCGCCCCGATCGTCGCTCCGTATGGCTACTCGCAGCTCTCCGACGCCTCGGGCAACTTCCCTGCACAGGACCCCCCGAGCCCCCAGCACATCTGGGGAACGACCGTGGGCGGGTACGACGTGTTCTCCCGCGTCGTCTGGGGCGCCCAGACCGCCATCCTCGTGATCGTCGTCGCCGTGGCGCTCTCCATCTTCGCGGGCGTCGCGCTGGGGCTCGTCTCGGGCTACATCGGCGGGTGGGTCGACCGCGTCCTCGTGGTGATCGCCGACGCGGTCTACGCCTTCCCGTCACTGCTGGTCGCGATCGTCATGTCGATCGTCATCTCCCGCGGGCAGTCGAGCCTGTGGGGCGGCATCCTCGCGGCGGCACTCTCGGTGACCGTCGTGTTCATACCCCAGTACTTCCGCGTGGTGCGGGCGGAGGCGATCCGCCTGAAGGCGGAGCCCTTCGTCGAGTCGGCAATGGTCATCGGCGCCTCGAGCTGGCGCATCATGGCCCGGCACATCTACCGGAACGCGACGCGCAGCATCCCGCTCATCTTCACGCTCAATGCCTCCGAGGCCATCCTCACGCTCGCGGCGCTGGGCTTCCTCGGCTTCGGCATCGAGCCGACGAGCGCGGCCGAATGGGGCTTTGACCTCAAGCAGGCCCTGAGCGACGTGACCGCCGGCATCTGGTGGACCGGGATCTTCCCCGGCCTGTCGATCGTCCTGACAGTTTTGGGGCTCACGCTGGTGGGAGAGAGCATCAACGACCTGGGTGACGCGCGCCTCCGCACGCGCGGCCGCAAGCGGAAGGGGAACCCGGCATGAACACCGGCACCGGAGAGGAGCTCGGCCCGGTGGGCGGGACCCGGCCGGACGAGACCGTCCTGGAGATCGACGACCTGCGGGTCTCCTTCGCCACCGATGCGGGGGAGGTCGACGCCGTGCGCGGCGTGAGCCTAGACGTGCGTGCGGGCGAGGTGGTCGCCGTCGTGGGCGAATCCGGCTCCGGCAAGACCGTCACCGCCAAGACCATCCTGGGCCTCCTGCCCGAGACCGCCACGAGCTCCGGGGCCGTGGTGATCAACGGGCAGAACGTCGTCACGGTCAGCCGCGCCACGCTCCGCGAACTGCGCGGGCGCGACGTCGCGATGGTGTTCCAGGAGCCCTCGACCGCGCTCAACCCCGTCTTCACGGTCGGGTGGCAGATCGCCGAGGGCCTCCGGGCGCACCACGACAGGGACGGCCGGAAGGTCAGCCGCAAGGAGGCCAGGGAACGGGCTGTCGAGGCCCTGCGCAAGGTGGGCATCCCCGACCCCGAGAAGCGGGTGGACTACTACCCGCACCAGTTCTCCGGCGGGCAGAAGCAGCGCGTGGTCATCGCGGCGGCGCTCGCACTCGACCCCGGCCTCATCGTGGCGGATGAGCCCACGACGGCGCTGGATGTCACCGTCCAGGCTGAGATCCTCGAGCTGCTGCGCGACCTGCGGGACCTCTACGGGACCTCGATCGTGCTGATCACGCACAACATGGGCGTGGTCGCGGACCTCGCGGACCGCGTCGTCGTCATGAACCAGGGCGAGGTGGTCGAGGAGGCGGCGGTCCGCACGCTCTTCGCTTCTCCTCGGGAGGACTACACCCGCCGCCTGCTCGACGCCGTTCCCCACCTCGGGCGGGACTCCGCCTCGGAGGGTGCCACGGCTCGCCTGCACCAGGACGGGGAGGTGCTGGTCCGCGCTGAGGGGTTCGACATCACGTACCCGGGCCGCCTCGGGACTCCGCCGTTCAAGGCCGTCCAGGACGTCTCGTTCACCGTGTCCGCGGGCGAGGTGTTCGGCCTCGTGGGCGAGTCGGGATCGGGCAAGACGACGATCGGGCGGGCCATCGCCGGGCTCAACCGGGCCACTGGCGGCAGCCTGACGGTCCTCGGCCACGAGATGGTCGGCTTCCGTGAGCGGGACGTCAGGCCGATCCGCAAGGACATCGGCTTCGTGTTCCAGGACCCGGCTGCCTCGTTCAACCCGCAGCTGACGATCGGCGAGTGCGTCGCGGAGCCCCTCCTGGTCCACTTGGACCTCGGTGGCGCCCAGGTGCGCCGCCGGGTCGGCGAGCTGCTCGAGTCGGTGCAGCTGCCGGCGTCGTACGCCGCCCGGTACCCGCACGAGCTCTCCGGCGGCCAGCGCCAGCGCGCGTCGCTCGCACGTGCCCTCGCGCTCGGGCCCAGGCTGCTCGTCGCCGACGAGCCGACCTCGGCGCTCGATGTGTCCGTCCAGGCCAAGGTGCTCGAGCTGTTCCGCGAGATCCAGTCCGAGCTCGGGTTCGCAGCGCTGTTCATCAGCCACGACCTCGCGGTGGTGGACCAGCTCAGCCACTGGGTCGGGGTCCTGTACAAGGGCCGGATGGTCGAGCAGGGAATCGGTTCCCGCGTCATGGGCGCACCCGAGCACGAGTACACGAAGCGGCTCATCGCGTCGCTGCCCGTGCCCGACCCGCTCGAGCAGGCCGAGCGCCGGGCTGCGCACCGCGCGCTGCTCGGCGGCTGACCGCCGCACCGCAGGGTGACCCCGCGGCCCACAGGGCGCGGGGCCACCACGCGGCGGCCCATAGACTGTCAGCATGACCGAGCTGCACCGCCCCGACGCCGACGCCGAGACGACCGAGCACCGATCCGAGGGCCAGTACGACCCCGGCGCGAGCTCCCTGAAGGGACACGTGGACCCGGCCGTCATGGAGGAGCTGCTCTCCATCCGCTCGAGCATCGACAACTTCGACGCGACGCTCGTCTACCTCCTCGCCGAACGCTTCAAGGTCACCCAGCGGGTGGGCTTCCTCAAGGCCCAGCACCACCTCCCGCCCGCCGACCCCGAGCGTGAGGCCGCCCAGATCGCGCGGCTGCGGCGCCTCGCCGAGGAGGCCCAGCTGGACCCAGCGTTCGCAGAGAAGTTCCTGAACTTCATCATCAGCGAGGTCATCCGGCACCATCAGGCCATCTCCGAGGATGTCTCCGCGCGCCGCTCGGGGGACGGCCGGGACAGCGCCTCGGACGCCTGACGTGGCAGGACAGGTCACTGCGACCGCGCTGGGGGACTGGCCGGGGACCGACCCCCTCGAAGCGGCCAAGGCCATTCGCGGCGAGCTGGGATCCCCGCACCTCCCCGTCCTCGCCGAGCTGCCCGGCCGGGGGGTCGGGTCTGACCCGGTGGGCCGGAGCGCCGCCCTCCTCGCCGACCTGCATGCGGACGTCCAGCCGCACGGGTGGCGGGTCGTGGACCGGCGCGGCCTCGACGCCGCCCGAGCGGAGTCGGCCCTCTCCACGGACCTCAACGTGCTGGCCGACGTCGCCGGCGAGGAGGAGCGGCCGGCCGAGGACCTCCACGTCCGCATCCTGGGCCCGCTGAGCCTCATGGCCGGCCTCTACCTCCCCTCGGGCGAGCGGGTCCTGGGCGACCACGGCGCGCGGCGCGACATCGCGCAGTCCCTCGCGGCCGGCGTCGTGGCCTTCCTCGAGAGGGTGGCGCGGGCCGTCCCGGGCGCCCGCCTCACGGTCCAGCTCGACGAGCCCGACGCCGCGCGGGTGCTTGCGGGCCTCCTGCCCACCGCCAGCGGCTACCGCACGCTGCGGGCGGTCCCCGGCCACGAGGCCCGGACGGCCTGGTCGCTCCTCACCGATGCCCTGCACGGAGCGGGGGCGGAGGCCGTCGTCGTGAACCTCCCGGCGTGGGAGGCGCCCGTCGCGGCGGTCTTCGAGGCCGGCGTGGATGGGGTCTCGCTGCCGCTCGCGGATCTCACCGTGCCGCAGTGGGAAGGGCTGGCCGGCGCGGTCGAGGCGGGCGCACGCGTGTGGCTCGGTGCCCTTCCGCCCGACGGCGCGCCGCGGCTGCGGACCGGTGAGCTCGCCGAGAGGGTGGTGCGGCCCTGGCGGCAGCTCGGGCTGTCCTTCGGTGCGCTCGACGCCGTCCGCGTCACCCCGGCAGGCAGCCTCGCCGCTCTCACCCCTGCCGAGGCGGCCGCGCGGCTGAACCGGACCGTCAAGCTCGCCGACGCCGTCAACCAGATCGCGCTCGGCTGAGCCGCGCGCCCCTCAGCTGCCGCGGCGGCGGAGGTGCTCCTGCGCCAGCGCGTCCATCTGCTCGTCGCTGAGCTCGTCGAAGGACCTGGCCTCGCGGCGGTCGCTGCGCGAGAAGCGGACGAACATGAGGATGATGACCGGGACGTCCACCGCTTCGGCGATGAACCACAGGAGGTCGCCTGCGAGCTGCTGGTCACGCAGGGGTGAGGGGAACCACGGCGGAACGCCCGCCGCCCAGGAGGCTGCGCCGTCGAGCACCGTGGGGGAGAGCCGGAGGAAGATCCCCGGCACCGCGTCCGCGAGGAGCTCGATGAACACGTACACGAACTCCAGGACGATGAACGCGCTCGAGCGCTCGAAGGAGTCCCCCTCGGTCAGCGGCAGGGCGAGCAGGAGGCCGACGAGCGGGACGACGATGCTCAGGATCCCGCTGGCCAGCGGTGACCCCCGGTAGACGGAGAGCAGGGGGGTGAGGAACGTCCCGAACAGGACGAGGCCGACCAGAGGGGCCACGAAGGCGTTGCCCAGCATGCGCATGGCCCGGCTGGCCAGGACCCGGTCCAGCCGGTCCTTCGCGCGCCCGGCCAACGCGGCCCGGGCGAGGCCGACCGGCTGGCCGAGCCCGAGGAAGAGCGGGACGACGAAGAAGATGAGCGCGACCTTGAGCGTGAAGGCCCAGCGGAGCAAGGACCCATAGGCCCCGGTGAACCCGCACGCGAGCGCGACGTACGGCAGGACCCCGAGCAGGTAGAAGCCCAGCACGCGCCACAGGGGCCATGCCACGCCGCGCCGCCGTGCCCTCACGAGGCCCGCCGCGTACAGGGCGGACGCAGCGAGCGCGAAGGCGATCGCCGCGGAGTCGAGCGTTGCGGCGGAGAGGATCTCGGCGAGCGGCGGCACCCGCGAACACTAGCGGCGCTGCCTGAGACCCCGCTGGGACTCCCAGGCGGGGCCCGCGCTGGGCGACCGGGGCGGGCGCCCAGCCGCGGCGCCTAGAATGAAGGGCGGTGTACACCCGGCGCGGCACGCCCGGCCCGGGACGTCGAGTGGGGGAGAGTGGAAGGCATGAAGGCACGCATTCTGGTCGTGGACGACGACGAGGCCCTGGCCGAGATGATCGGCATTGTCCTGCGCAACGACGGCTTCGAGCCGGTGTTCTGCGCCGACGGCGGGCAGGCCCTTGACGTGTTCCGGGCCCAGCGCCCCGACCTGGTGCTCCTGGACCTCATGCTCCCCGGCCTCGACGGCATCGAGGTGTGCCGGCAGATCCGGTCCGAGTCGGACGTCCCGATCGTCATGCTCACGGCCAAGTCCGACACCTCCGACGTGGTGCGCGGCCTCGAGTCGGGTGCGGACGACTACGTCCCCAAACCCTTCAAGCCCGCCGAGCTCGTCGCGCGCGTGCGCGCC
The DNA here is from genome assembly GCF_002224485.1 of Sinomonas sp. R1AF57. GTDB lineage: Bacteria > Actinomycetota > Actinomycetes > Actinomycetales > Micrococcaceae > Sinomonas > Sinomonas flava. The sequence continues at coordinate 2,227,602 of NZ_CP022463.1, read as the reverse complement.
CGCCTCCGCCCGGGCGAGACGAAGGCTCCCGAAACGCTGCGGATCGGCGAGGTCTCCATCGACGTGGCGGGCCACACCGTCAAGCGGGGCGATGAGCACATCTCCCTGACCCCCCTCGAGTTCGACCTCCTCGTGGCCCTGGCCCGCAAGCCCTGGCAGGTGTTCACGCGCGAGCTGCTGCTCGAGCAGGTCTGGGGCTACCGCCACGCTGCCGACACCCGCCTGGTGAATGTGCACGTCCAGCGCCTCCGCTCGAAGATCGAGCGCGATCCCGAGGCCCCGGAGATCGTCCTGACGGTCCGCGGGGTCGGGTACAAGGCCGGCGGATAGGCCGCCGGGAGCCGCAGGGCCGCGTGGACACAGATCATCGCAGCAGGCCGCCGTCGAACGAGGCACCCCAGGGCGGGACGCACGACGGCGGCGCGAGCCTGCCCGGCGCCGTCGACCGCCCCGGCCGGGCGCAGCGTGCTGCGCGGCTGCGTGCCCGGGCCCGTCTGGGACTGGCCATTGCCCGCCGGTGGGTGCGCCGCGAGCGGCCCCAGGACCGGGCACGGATCCTCGCCCGCCGAGGGCGCATCCTCGCGCTGCGGGCCGTCAGGGCGCTCGGCCGGACGGCAGCGGGCATCGGTCCCGCCCTCGCAGCCGTCCGCGGCGGCTTCATGCGCCGCTGGCGGCGGTCGCTGCAGTTCCGCACGGTGCTCATCACACTCGTCCTCACCTTCGTCTCCTTCCTGGCCGTGGGCGCCTACCTCTCGAACCAGATCGCGAACAACCTGTTCCAGGAGCGGCTCGCGCAGGCGGAGAACCAGACCCGCCAGGCGGTGCAGCAGGTCCAGGAGACGTTCGACGGCGCGCAGGTCACCGACCAGCAGAGCGTGCTCAAGCTCGTCAACGACACGCTCGACCAGCTCGAGGACCGCGAGTCCAGCACCCCGCGCCAGTACGTCTTCCTGGCCGTTCCCAACCAGGACCAGCCGCGCAACCGCTGGGTCGACTCGCGGGCGTCCTACCTGCGCACCGAGAACGACATCCCCCCAAGCCTCCGCGAGGCCGTCCAGCACTCCCAGCAGGAGCAGTACTGGCAGTCCATCCCGCTCACCGTGGACAACCGGGAGCACCCCGCGATCGCGGTCGGGAACAAGGTCAGCTTCGGTGGGACCGTCTACGAGCTGTACCTCCTGTACGACATCGTCTCCGCCCAGCAGACGCTCGACGACATGCAGAACGTCCTGTGGTTCGGCGGCATGTTCCTGCTCCTTCTCATCGGCGCCATCACCTGGATCGTGACGCGCAGCGTCGTCTCGCCCGTGAGCCACGCCGCGGCCGTGTCCGAGAAGCTCGCCGCCGGGCAGCTCGAGGAGCGCATGGCGGTGGAGGGCGAGGACGAGGTCGCGCGCCTCGGCGCGGCGTTCAACCACATGGCCGCAAACCTCCAGGAGCAGATCACCGCGCTGGCCAACCTGTCCCACATGCAGCAGCGCTTCGTCTCAGACGTGAGCCACGAGCTGCGGACCCCGCTCACGACCGTCCGCATGGCCGCCGAGGTCCTGTTCGACGCGCGGGACGAGTTCAGCCCGATCACCAAGCGCTCCGCCGAACTGCTCTACAACCAGGTCGAGCGCTTCCAGGCGCTCCTGAACGACCTGCTCGAGATCTCCCGGTTCGACGCCGGCGTGGCGGTCCTCGACGCAGAGCCGCGGGACATGGTCGCCCTCGTGCGCAGTGCCATCGACAAGGCGGCCCCCATCGCCGCCGAGTGCGGGTCCGAGGTCAAGCTCTACACGCGGAGCCCGAGCATCATTGTCGAGATGGACGACCGCCGCATCGAGCGGGTGCTGCGCAACCTCCTGAACAACGCCCTCGAGCACGGCGAGGGCCGCCCGGTGGAGGTGTTCGTCGCCGCCAACGCCGATGCGGTTGGCGTCGCCGTGAGGGACCACGGCATCGGGATGGCTGCCTCCGAGGCCGCGCGGGTGTTCGACCGGTTCTGGCGGGCCGACCCGGCACGGGCCCGCACCACCGGCGGTTCCGGTCTCGGCCTCTCGATCGCCACCGAAGACGTGAAGCTCCACAACGGGTGGCTGCAGGCCTGGGGGAGCAAGGGCCAGGGGTCCTGCTTCCGCCTCACCCTCCCGCTGCGCGCGGACGGGACGATCAGCGAGTCGCCCGTCGCGCTGGCGCCGGCCGACGGCGACGTGGTCCTCGTCGAGGGCACCACGACCCGGGACGTCGTCGTGGGCCCGCAGGCGTTCCCGCGCACCGCCCCGCCGTCGCCCGAGACGGGGGCACCGTGACGCGCCGCTGGCTGCGGTGGGCCGTGCTCGCCGTCGTGCTGTGCCTCGGGGCGCTGGCGGGGTGCGCGCAGATGCCGATCACGGGATCCGTGGGGAAGAGCCGCGACAGCGCGACGACGAGGGGCAACGCCCCCCAGTACATCCCGCCCGGGCCCCGCGACGGCGCGAGCCCGCAGTCCGTCATCGAAGGCTTCTTCAACGCCGGAAGCGGCTACCAGAACGACTTCACGGTCGCGCGGCAGTTCCTCGCCCCCGCACAGGCCGTCACCTGGAAGCCGAGCCAGCGGACGCTGGTCTACCGGGGCAGCGCGGCCGTCGTGCCCACCGGACGCGAGAACGAGTACAGCTACGAGATGGACCTCGCCTACTCGGTCGACTCGCAGGGGATCTCGACTCCCTTCCCGCCCGGCACCAAGGAGCACCTCGACGTGACCGTCTCGTCGGTGGACGGCCAGTGGCGGCTGTCCAAGCTCCCCGACGGCACCGCCATCCCCGAGGAGACCTTCAAGGTCCTGTACAAGTCCTTCCCGCTGTACTTCTTCGACCCGGGCTTCAGCACGCTCGTCCCGGACGTGCGGTGGTTCATCGACAACTCCGGCGTGGCGAAGTCCCTCGTGAGCGCCCTCATCGCGGGGCCGGCCCCGTACCTGCGGTCCGCCGTCGCGACGTCCTTCCCCCAGGGGGTGCGGCTCGAGCGCGAGTCCGTGCCGATCGTCGACAACACCGCCCAGGTGGACCTCACCTCGGAGGTCCGCGACGCCTCGTTCACGGACCGCCAGCGGATGCACGCCCAGCTCGTGCGCACCTTCTCGGGCATCAGCTCGGTAGTTGGGGTGACGCTGCGCTCGAACCAGAGCGAGGTCGCGCTCGAGGACCCGACCACCGGCGGGAACATCCCCCAGCCCACCGTCGACCCCCAGGTGCCCACGTGGCAGGTCGCCGTGGCCGGCGGCGAGCTCGTGCGGTACGCCGACCAGCAGGCGGCCCGCATCGACGGGCTCCGCAGTGTCGCCCAGTTCAACCCCCGCGAGCCGGCAGCGGCCCAGTCCCAGCAGGTCTACGCGTTCCTCGGCGACGGCCCGGCGCTGTACTCCGCGGTGCCCAACCAGCCGGCGCGCCTCCTCGAATCCCGGACGAGGCTGTCGCCGCCCTCCGTCTCTCCCACCGACTGGGTCTGGACCGCCGGGCCCGGTGCCACCGGGGCAACGGAGGTGGTGGCCTACCGGCCCGTGGGGGTCGCCGAGGGAGCGGACGTGCCGCACGTCGCCATCGCCCCGCGCTGGCTCGCGGGCCGGACGGTCGAGGACCTGCGGGTCTCGCGCGACGGCGCGCGGGTCGCGGTGCTGTCCTCGCGGGACGGCAAGGCCGTCCTCCAGCTTGCGGGGATCGTGCGCGGCCCGGACGGCGTGCCGCGGGAGCTCGCGGATCCCGTCACGCTCCCGACGGCGGACGCGGGCGCCCGCCGTGTGGCCTGGGTCGACGAGCTGACGCTCCTGGTCTCGGGCCTCGCCTCCACCGAACCGGTGGCACCCGAGATCGTGTCACTGCGCGGGGGCGAGCCGCGCCAGCTGCCGCCGCTGGCCGGGATCCACTCGATCAGTGCCGGGAACGGCGAGCAGGCCATCTACGCGCAGACGCCTGCCGGCGTGTTCCAGCTCGTGCGCACCGCCTGGACCGAGCACGGCAAGGGAGTCGAGTACCCCGCCTTCGCCGGCTGACGCGCTGTCCACATACACGGCCGCCACGTGGCGGGCGCGGCGCGGCCGCGCAACGCTGGTGGGATGCACGACGACGGAGCCTCCTCCCGCCGCCGCCCCGCCGTGGGCGCGGGACCGCCATCGACGCCCGAGCCGCACGGCCCCTCACGCCACGCTGCTGCGCCCCACGGCCGGCTCCTGCGGCTGGCCGCCTGCGCTGCCGCCGCGGCGCGCGAGCTGCTCGGGCTCGTCGTCCCCGTCGACTGCGTCTCGTGCGGCGCTCCGGACAGCACACTCTGCGGGCGCTGCGCACGCCGGCTGCGCTCGATCACGGCGCGTCCGGCCCGGGTCGAGGCCCACGCGGCGGCACTCATCGAGGCCGATGGGACCGTCCTGCTCCCCGCTGTCGCGGCTGGGCCCTACCGCAACGAGCTCTCGCTGGCACTGCTCGACTTCAAGCGGCACGGGAGCCGGACGCTCGAACGCGAGCTCGCGGCAGGGCTCGCCCGGGCAGTCCGGGCCGCGGTCGGCACCCAGGGCGTCGCGGTGTGGCTCGTGCCCGTTCCGACGAGTACGGCGGCATTCCTGCGCCGGGGCTTCGACCCGCTCGCGCTCCTGGGCCGCAGGGCGCGGCGCGAGGGCCGCCTGCCTCCCGGCGCGGTCTGGGTGCCTGCCCTGAGGCAGCGGCGGGTCCCGCTGCACTCGGCGCTGCTCCGCGCGGCCCGCTCGGCCGCCGGGTTCGGGGACGGCTCGCAGAAGGGGCTGGGGAAGGGCCAGAGGCGCCGGCGCGCGGCCGAGTCGCTCGAGGCCAGGGCGCGGGTCAGGGTCCCGGGGCGGACGGGGCTCGCGCGCGTCCGGGGACGCCCGTGCGTCCTCGTCGACGACGTCCTGACGACCGGGGCGACCCTGAGGGAGGCGGCCCGCGCGCTCGAGGCCGCGGGCGCCGTCGTCCTCGGCGCAGCCACGCTCGCCTACGTCCCCCTGCGGGAGCCGACGGCGGGCTCGCGCAGCTACGCTCCCAGCGGACAGGGGCGGGACGGGACCAATGGAGGATGAATAAAAGGTGACGATCCACTAACGTCTGTAGTGGGTCCCGTAGCCAGAAGGACCCGTCGATAGCGGCTCAGGAAAGGGGCTCGACTGTCACAGCACGAGCCTTGCGGTGCCGATATCGGGCTGAACTCGGAAATTTGGAGGGCACCATGGAGTTCAACATCAGCGGACGCAACCTGACGGTTTCTGATCGTTTCCGTGAGTACGCGAGCGAGAAGATCGAGAAGATCGGAACCCTCGCAGACAAGGTCCAGCGCGTCGACGCCAAGTGCTCCAAGCAGAATGGCGCCCGTTCGGGAGGCGACCAGCTCACCGTCGAGCTCACGGTCACCGGACGCGGTCCCGTGATCCGCGCCGAGGCAACGGCGCCGGACAAGTTCGCTGCGTTCGACCTCGCCTACGGCAAGCTCCTCGAACGGCTGCGGCGGGTCAAGGACAGGCGGAAGGTACACCACGGAAAGCACACGCCTGTGGGTGTCAGCGCCGCCACGGCGGCCCTTCCCGTGGTGAGCAGCAGCCAGCCGATCTACGCTGAGCACGCGCTCGAGAGCGCCACTGGCACGTCCGCCGATTCCGGCGAGGAGCAGTCGCCGTACGAGGTCGAGAACGACATCCCCGCCGGCGACTCCCCCGTGCTGATCCGCCGGAAGGTCTTCCCCGCCGCGACGCTCACCCTCGATGACGCAGTTGACAACATGGAGCTCGTGGGACACGACTTCTACCTCTTCATCGACGCGGACACGAACACGCCCTCCGTCGTGTACCGCCGCCGCGGCTGGACCTACGGCGTCATCAGCCTGGACCGGGCGTGCGAGCCGGGCCAGACCACCGTCGAGGAGAAGATCCTCGCCTACCGTTCGGACGACCAGGGCGCCGTTGTCTCCTGACACCCCGTCTGGCGCGTCAACAGCAGCGGCGGTCCCGTCTGGGGCCGCCGCTGCGGCGTGCGGGCCTCCCGGAGGCGAGGGCGCATGACGGCAACCCTCAGCCTTGCCCAGGCGCGCCGCCTTGCGCTCGCCGCCCAGGGCCTGCACCGGCCCCGTCCCGCAGCCCCGGCCTCGGCGAGGTCCCTGACGGCGGTGTTCGAGCGCCTGCAGCTCGTCCAGATCGACTCCGTCAACGTCCTTGTCCGGAGCCACTACCTGCCGTTCTTCTCGAGGCTCGGCGCCTATGACCGGGGCGCGCTGGACCGGCTCTCCGCCCGCAGTCCGCGCCGGATGGTGGAGTACTGGGCGCACGAGGCGAGCTTCGTGCGGCCCGAGCACTTCGATGCCCTCCGGCTGTGGCAGCGGCGCGCCTGGGTGGGTGCCCACCGCATGGACAGCGGGACCCGCGCAGACCTCGCCGAGCGCATCGTCGCGGTCCTCGCCTCGAGCCGGCCCCTGACCGCGTCCCAGCTCACCGAACGGCTCGGCCACGTCGAGGAGCGCCGGACCGACAGCTGGGGATGGAACTGGAACGCCGTCCAGCGCGTCGCCAGCCACCTCTTCGAGGAGGGGATCCTCGGCTCAGCCGGCCGCTCGCCGTCGTTCGAGCGCAGGTATGCGCTCATGGAGGCAGTCCTGCCGCCCGGCCTCGCCCGGGATCCCGCGCTGTCCCGGGACGCCGCGATCCTGCAACTGACGCGCGCAGCCGTGGCAGCGCACGGGATCGGGACCGTCCGATGCTTCGCCGACTACTTCCGCCTGCCGCACCGCGACACCGGCCGTGCGCTCGAGCGGCTTGTCGTCTCGGGGGAAGCGGAACCGGTCGACGTGCCGGGATGGCCCGGGCCGGTCTATCGCGATCCGCAGCGCAGGGTCCCGCGCACGGCGCAGGGCCGGGCCCTGCTGAGCCCCTTCGACTCGCTCGTCTTCGAGCGTCGGCGCCTCGAGGAGCTCTTCGGCTTCCGGTACCGGCTCGAGATCTACACACCGGCCGCCCGGCGCGAGTACGGCTACTACGTCCTGCCCTTCCTCCTCCGCGACGCGGTGGTGGCCCGGGTCGACCTCAAGGCAGACCGCGTCGGCCGGACGCTCATCGTGCACGCCGCCCATGGCGAGCCCGGAGCCCCGCCGGACACCGCCGTGGAACTCGCCGCGGAACTGGCGCTCCTCGCGGACTGGCTCGGGCTCGACGACGTCCGGGTCGCCGACAGCGGCAGCCTCGCCCCCGCGCTGCGGCGGGAGCTCCCCGGCCGTCTCGGACGAGGAACGCCCGGGGCGGCATCCCCGCTGCCGGCCCGGAACCCTCAAGCCGTCCCATACGTGTCTGACGTAGACTGATGCCCGCCCGCAGCGCGCGCGTGCTGCGGCCCACGCCATTGACAAGGGAGCGAACGCCACGTGGCAAACCTTCTCGAGAAACTCCTGCGCACCGGTGACCGCCGGACGCTCAAGCAGCTGCGCGTCTATGCTGACGCCATCAACGCGCTCGAGGATGAGTTCCGCGGACTGAGCGACGGCGACCTCCGGGGCGAGACGGACCGCCTCCGGGCCCGCTACGAGGACGGCGAGAGCCTCGACGACCTGCTGCCCGAGGCTTTCGCGGCCGTGCGTGAGGCGGCCGGGCGCACGCTCGGCATGCGTCACTTCGACGTCCAGCTCATGGGGGGTGCCGCGCTGCACCTCGGCAACATCGCCGAGATGAAGACCGGCGAGGGCAAGACGCTCGTGGCGACCGCTCCGGCCTACCTCAATGCCCTCACCGGCAAGGGCGTGCACGTGGTGACCGTGAACGACTACCTCGCGGAGTACCAGTCCGAGCTGATGGGCCGCGTCTACCGCTTCCTCGGCATCTCGAGCGGCTGCATCCTCGCCTCGATGGACCCCGCGGCACGCAAGAAGCAGTACGACGCCGGCATCACCTACGGCACCAACAACGAGTTCGGCTTCGACTACCTCCGGGACAACATGGCCTGGGACAAGAACGAGCTCGTCCAGCGCGGCCACCACTTCGCGATCGTGGACGAGGTCGACTCGATCCTCATTGACGAGGCGCGCACGCCGCTCATCATCTCCGGCCCCGCCCAGGGCGACGCGAACCGCTGGTACTCGGAGTTCGCCAAGATCGCGCTCCGCCTCGGCGAGGGCGACTACGAGGTCGACGAGAAGAAGCGCACCGTGGGCGTCCTCGAGCCCGGGATCGAGAAGGTCGAGGACTACCTCGGCATCCACAACCTGTACGAGTCCGCCAACACCCCCCTCATCGGGTTCCTCAACAACGCCATCAAGGCCAAGGAACTGTTCAAGAGGGACAAGGACTACGTGGTCCTCGAGGGCGAAGTCCTCATCGTCGACGAGCACACCGGCCGTATCCTCCCCGGGCGCCGCTACAACGAGGGCATGCACCAGGCCATCGAGGCCAAGGAGGGCGTGGAGATCAAGGCCGAGAACCAGACCCTCGCCACGATCACCCTCCAGAACTACTTCCGCCTCTACGACAAGCTCTCCGGCATGACCGGAACCGCCGAGACCGAGGCGGCCGAGTTCATGAGCACGTACAAGCTCGGCGTGGTGCCGATCCCGACCAACAAGCCCATGGCCCGCATCGACCAGTCTGATCTGGTCTACAAGAACGAGGTCGTCAAGTTCGAGGCTGTGGTCAAGGACATCTCGCGCCGCCACGCGACCGGGCAGCCAGTCCTGGTGGGCACCACGAGCGTCGAGAAGAGCGAGTACCTCTCGAAGTCGCTCGCAAAGGCCGGTATCCGCCACGAGGTGCTCAACGCGAAGAACCACGCGCGCGAGGCCGCGATCGTCGCGCAGGCCGGGCGCAAGGGCGCCGTGACCGTGGCGACCAATATGGCAGGGCGCGGCACCGACATCATGCTCGGCGGCAACGCCGAGTTCATGGCTGTCGCGGACCTTGCGGCCAAGGGCCTGGACCCCGAGGAGAACTCCGAGCAGTACGAGGCCGCGTGGCCAGCCGCCCTAGAGGCAGCCAACCAGGCGGTCAAGGCCGAGCATGAGGAGGTCCTCGAGCTCGGCGGACTGTACGTCCTCGGAACGGAGCGGCACGAGTCACGGCGCATCGACAACCAGCTCCGCGGCCGCTCGGGGCGTCAGGGCGACCCCGGTGAGTCGCGCTTCTACCTCTCGCTCACCGACGACCTCATGCGCCTCTTCGGCACGGGCGGCGCCGAGCGGCTCATGGCGTCGAGCCTTCCGGACGACACCGCGCTCGAGTCCAAGATGGTCTCCCGGGCGATCCAGTCGGCCCAGGCGCAGGTCGAGGGCCGCAACGCCGAGCAGCGCAAGAACGTCCTCAAGTACGACGACGTCCTGAACCGCCAGCGTGAGGCGATCTACGGCGACCGCCGCCGCATCCTCGAGGGCGACGACCTCCATGAGAAGGTCCAGTTCTTCCTCGAGGACACGATCACGGCGATGATCGACGCCGCGACTGCCGAGGGCAACGGGGATGACTGGGACTTCCATGCCCTCTGGTCCAACCTGCGCACGCTGTACCCGATCACGCTCACTCCCCAGGACATCATCGACGAGGCGGGCGGCAAGCCCCGCGTCACGGTTGAGATGCTCAAGGAGGAGATCCTCTCCGACGCGAAGCTGGTCTACGCCCAGCGCGAGGAGAAGCTCGGCTCGGAGATGATGCGGGACCTCGAACGCCGCGTCGTGCTGTCTGTCATCGGGCGCAAGTGGCAGGAGCACCTCTACGAGATGGACTACCTCAAGGAGGGCATCGGCCTGCGCGCCATGGCGCAGCGCGACCCGCTGGTGGAGTACCAGCGCGAGGGCTTCGCCATGTTCCAGGCCATGATGGAGGGCATCCGCGAGGAGTCCGTCGGTTTCCTGTTCAACCTCGAGGTCCAGCCTGCCGAAGCGGCCCCCGCGGGACAGCCCGTCCAAGCCCCGGGACTCGAGGCGCCGGCCCGGCCCGTGCAGCTGGAGTACTCCGCCCCGGCCGAGGACGGCTCCACCGAGACCCACGTCGAGCAGGCACGCGCCGCCCGTGCGGGCCAGAACGGCGGAGATGGAACCCGGCCGCAGGCAGGCCAGAGCCGCTCCGCGGCCAAGGGCGGCCCCGGCCGGCGGTCCCGCCGCCGCTAGCGGGCCGCTGCGCAGACGCACGACGCCGGCCCTCCCCCTTCAGTGGGGGAGGGCCGGCGTCGTCGTTGGCTGGCCGAATAGCGCGAAGTGGCGACTGGGGCCCGTCTCAGCCGATCTCGAGCGCGGTGACCTGCCACCCGGCCCCGTCGCCCGACTCGAGGCGCAGCGCAACCGCCCTGCAGCGGAGGGCGTCGACCACGACGACCGCGACCTCGTAGATCCCCGGCGCCACCCGGGCCGCGTGCACAGAGCGCACGGACACCGCGCGGTGTGCCAAGGCGAGCTTCGGTGGGATTGTCCGGGCGGCGTCCCTGTCGCGTCCCTGTCGCGGGCCTGGGGCCGGCCGGGGACGCGACAGGGCACTGCGCAACTCGATGGGCGCCAGCAGGTCCCTGTGGAGCCACGGCACAAGCTGCTGCAGCGGGCGCACCCCCGCGAGGACTTCCATGATGGCCCTGGTGATCGAGGCGGCGAGGTGTCGCACTTCTCCGGCCTCGTCAGGCTGGGCCACTGCGCGCAGCGCTCTCGCAGGTGGCCTCTGGCGCTCCGCCTGCTCGGGGGCCAGCGCCGTGTTCCCGGAGGTCCGGACGTCTGGTCCCGGCGTCGCCGACCGCTCCCGCCGCGGCCTGTGGAAGCGGAGGACGTCAGCGGTGCGCGGTCCGTCCGGGACGACGTGGACCACCACGGCGGCAGGGTCCCCGGCTTCGGCATCCGAGGAGCGGCGGGGCGCCGACGGACCAGCGCGTCCGGGAGAGTCAGGTGCTGTCTTCTCGTCCAGCGCGGCTGAGCCGGCGACGACGGCGAGTGATGTCATGGCGTGCTTCCTTTGCAGGTCGGCGGCGTGGTTGCGGGACGTTCGTGTGCGCGGTTCGGGTCCCGGTAGCGTCGGAGCCGAGGAGTCTCAGTGCGGTGCGGTGAGGAGCTGGCCCGGCAGGATGAGATGCGGGCTGTCCCCGATCGCACCCCTGTTGGCCGCGTACCAGTCGGGCCAGGCGGCAGCGATGTCGAGTTCCGTGGCACCCGGCCCGAGATGCCTTGCCACAATCGACCAGAGGGTGTCGCCGGGGCGGACCTCGACAGTCGTCATCCCCGCGGCCTCTGCTCCCCGGGCGGGCTGCTGGATCAGCAGGCCCGTCGGGGCCAGGGGAGCGGACGGTGTCCAGCCGGGCTGCGGGAGCGGCGTCGGCTCGGGGGCGGATTCGGCGGCTGTCGTCTCCGCAGGTGCCGCCTCGGCCGGTGCTGTCTCTGCTGCTGGGGTCTGTCCTGCTGGAGACTGTGTTGCTGGAGTCTCCGCGCCAGCGGCCGCGGACGCGTGGGGTGTGGCAGCGAGCGTCTCGGGAACCGAGACCGACGGCTGCCATGTCGGATCGGGAAGTGTGTCCGCGTGCGCGGCAGGCGCGGCCGCAAGGCTGAGGCCGAGCACGGCAAGGGCAAGCCTGCGCATGAAGGCCGGCGCGAAGGCCCCAGTGATCCCCGACGCGCGCGGCGCGCCGGCGGCAGCCAGCAGGGCCGCCGTGACGGCCAAGCCCATGGAGAGCAGCCACCAGGTCACCGCCGCGAGCCCGGCCACGCTTGCGAGGAGCCCGAGGAGGACGTCGAAGCCCGGGAGCGTGCCGCCGTCGAACGCGTCCGGTGCGATCCGCAGCCAGTCACCGGAGGCGCCCGGCGCGAGACTTCCCGCAAGCATCGTGCCTGCGACGACGAGCACGGCCGCCAGGACCAGTACTGCCGCGGTGGTCAGTGCGTCTGCCATGACCTGCTGACGCTGCGTGTTCTCCATGTCTTCCCCCACATAGGCGCTTGGCTCGTTGGATCCAGTTTGATGTCGTTAGATCCAGTTTGATCACGAACAGAACACTTTGTCCAGTGATGGCGGGATACGAGGGCAATTGCTTAGCGGGGGGTGCGTTCTCTAGGGTTGACGCATGCGGTGGGATGCCCTCTTCTCAGACCTCGAAGCGCAGATGGCCGCGGCGGGGCACCTCGATCTGGAGGCAGAAGTCGCGGAGAGAGCGCGCGCCGAGCAGTCTGCGGTGCTCCTGGCGGACCGGCTGCGGGCTGGTGCGGGGCGGCCGGTCGAGGTCCTCCTGCGCCACGGGACGAGGTGCCGGGGCAAGGTCAGCCAGATCGCGGACACGTGGTTCGTTCTGGAGGATCCACCGCGGAGCCTGTTGATTCCGGCACACGCGGTCGCCACAGTCGCAGGCGTGGGACGGCGTGCCGCGCGCGAGGAGTCAGCCGTACGCCGCTCCCTCTCGCTGTCCTCAGGGCTGCGTGCGCTCGCGCGCGACCGCGTGGTGGTGGGCTGCATGGTGGACGTGGGCAGGACGGATCCCTGGACGGTCACCGGCAGGATCGACGTCGTCGGCGGGGACTACCTCGAGGTCACGCGCGCCGACGGTGCGGAGGCGCCTGACGAGCGGCAGCCGCGCACGCTGCTGATCCCGTTCGCGGCGCTACTGGCGGTGCGGTCCGGCGGCTGAGCGGCTGGCGCGGCGAACGTCGGGTCAGCCTGCGCTGTGCGAGCGACGGTTCTCGGCGAGCATCTTCTCGGCCTTCGCATAGCTGGCCTGGATGTACTCCTCCAGCTTGACGTCCTCGACCCGCCACTGTCCGCGGCCGCCGACCTGGATGGCCTTGAGCTCGCCGCTGCGCACGAGCGCGTACGCCTGCGCCGAGCTGATCTGGAGCTGTTCGCACACATCCGCGAGCGTCAGGAAACGAGGCATGGTCACATTCTGCCACCGCCGGGACTGGTTCAACACTCGTTGGTGGAGTTATCCACAGTTTGACCCCCTTTGGCGTGGTGTGACTTGGGCGCACCGCCGCCCGCCGGACACAATGTCGCCGGGGGGCCGGGGTGCGGCCCGCGTTCGAGGGGGGATCTCGATGTCCGCTGCCATGACCACAACGCCGTCAGGCTCGAGGAGCCCAGCCGCCAACCCACCCGGAGCGAGGATGTCGCGGCCCTCGTGGAAGGATCCGCGGCTCCTGGTGGGCCTGCTCCTCGTCCTGGCGTCGACCGCCGGAGTCGTCGCGCTGGTCGACGCCGCGGATGTGACCGTCCCGGTCTACTCCGCGAAGGAGGACATCGCCGTCGGACAGCCGGTCGACGCGACTCTGCTCGAGCAGGTCGACGTCAGGCTGGGCGACGCCGAAGGCCGATACCTCCGCGCAGGCGCGCCTCCCGAGGGCCGTGTCGCGCTGCAGCGCGTCGCGAAGGGTGATCTCGTCCCGGCGTCGAGCCTCGGTGAGCCGCGTGCAGTGGACCGCAAGCCCGTCTCCGTCAGCGCAGGGGATTCGCTGCCCGCGGAAGCCCAGCCGGGGACCCGGGTCGACATCTGGGTCGCTCTTCCCGATGGGCGCAACGGCTTCGCGGAACCTGTGCTCCTGGTTCCGGGCGCCGAGATCGCGCACCGCGAGGCCGCCACCTCGACGCTCGGCGGAAGCCGCGAGACGCGCGTGCTGGTGCTGGTCGACGACGCCAGACTGCCCAAGCTCCTCGGCGCCCAGGCCAACGAGGCGAAGGTCTCGCTCGTGTGGAATCCCGCGGGCGGGACGCGATGAGCATTCCCGTGGTCACCATCGGCGCCGGCCAAGCCGAGCTCGTCGGGTCGCTCGAGCGGCTCCACGGGCCGGTCACGGTGGTGAGGCGCTGCGGCGAGCTCTCCGAGCTCATCGCTGCCTGCCAGACCGGTCTCGCCCGGGCCGCCGTCGTGGCGGGGGGCACCCAGGACATCACCGCGACACTCGCGGACCGGCTCGCCGCCGTCGGTGTGGCCCTGGTCGGTCTCACCGACGACGACGCCGAGCGGGCCAGGCTCTCCGCGCTCGGCCTGTTCGCAGCGCCAGAGTCCGTCCCCGCGCCTGAGCTCGCGCGGCTCATCGGGCGCGCAGTGGAGCAGGTGGCGCAGGACCCGGTGTCCCTGTCATCCTTCGCGGTCGCCGGTGCCCGCCCGCTCGCCGAACCCGTCGCGGACGCCTCAGACGGCTCCGGCGGGGACGACGGCGACCCCGAGAGCCTGGGCGAGGTGATCGCCGTGTGGGGGCCCATCGGCTCGCCCGGCCGGACGACGGTCGCCGTGAACTGTGCCGCGGAGCTCGCCGCGGACGGGCGCGCCGTCGTGCTGGTCGACGCCGACACCTACGGAGCCTCTGTCGCCCCCGCACTCGGGCTCCTCGACGACTCCGCCGGCCTCGCACAGGCCTGCAGGCTCGCCGACCAGGGGCTCCTGGACCGCCAGGCGCTCGAGCGCATTGCGACTCCTGTTGTCGTCGGCGGCGGGACGCTGCGCGTCCTCACCGGCCTCACCCGCGCGGATCGGTGGCCGGAGCTGCGTGCGGCGGCCTTCGGCGACGTGATCGGGAGGTGCCGCGAGGTTGCCGACGCCGTGGTCGTGGATGTGTCCTTCTGCCTGGAGGCAGACGAGGAGCTCAGCTTCGACACCATGGCGCCCCGCCGGAATGCGGCGACGCTGCGCTCGCTCGAGCTTGCCGACCGGGTGTTCGCCGTGGGCGCAGCCGACGCCGTGGGAATGCCCCGCCTCGTGCGGGCCATCTCTGAATTGGAGCAGGCCGTCCCGAGCGCTAGCCCGAGGGTCGTCTTCAACAAGGTCAGGCAGTCCTCGATCGGGCGGTTCCCCGAGCGCGCGCTGCGCGAGGCATGGGAGCGCTTCGGCCCGGGCGTGCCCGTGGCCGCCATGATCCCGTTCGACGGCGCTGCGGCCGACGCGGCGCTGCTTGGCGGCTCGGTCCTCCTCGAATCGGCGCCCGATTCGGCTCTGCGGAAGGCCATCGCCGAGCTCGTGTGTGCACCTGTCCAGCAAAAACGCCGTTTCGCTAGACGTGGTACCAAAGCAGGCCTAGAGGCCCCGCGCTAGGCTCGTCGTCAGAGCGCTGCGAAGTGGCAGCCCTGTCCAGTGGAGGCGAGCCCCGTGTCGACCGGTACTGCCCAGCAGACCCCCTTCCCGTCCGCCGAGCAGGAATCCCGGTTCCTCGCCGAGTACTACGAGCATCTGGCCGAGGAAGACCAGCAGGCATACCCGTCGGAGACGCTGCAGGAACGGGCACGCGAGCACTGGAAGGTCGCCGAGGGGCGGGTCGTGGGCACCGCCAACGTCGCCATCGTCGACGAAGGCGGCCGGAGCATCGTCTACATCGTCACCGATGACATGCCGTTCCTGGTCGACTCCGTCACCGCGGAGCTCGTGCGCCAGCACGCGCCCATCCACCTCGTCGTGCACCCCATGTTCGTCGTGACCCGCCGCCGCAGCGACGACGGGATCGTCGCCGTCGACCGCGTCCCCGCCCAGTGGGGCATGACCAGCGGCGACACCGCGACCATGCCGCTGCTCTCCGCCCTCATCGCGGACGGAGACAACGCCACCCACATCGAGTCCTGGATCGCGATCGAGACGAACCGGGCCTCCGCCTCGCAGAAGCCGGAACTGATCGAAGGCATCCAGCGGGTGCTCGGGGACGTCAGGGCCGCCGTCGAGGACTGGAATCCCATGCGGACCAAGGCCCTCGAGATCGCAGACGGCCTCGGAACGGTCGCCGGCGCCGAGGACATCCCCGACCTCGTCCCCACCCAGGAGCTCCTCCGGTGGCTCGAGGAAGGCAACTTCACCTTCCTCGGCTACCGGGAGTACGACCTCACGACGGCCGACGGCGAAGACGTCCTCGAGCTCGTCGAGGGCAGCGGGCTCGGGCTGCTCCGCGGGGACGGCGCGCACGCGCTCCAGCACCTGACGGCCGAGGGCCAGGAGCATGCGCGCGAACGGCGCGCCCTCGTCATCACGAAGGCCAACTCGCGCAGCACGGTCCACCGTCCCGCCTACCTCGACTACATCGGCATCAAGCGCTTCGACGCCCAGGGCCGGGTCGATGGCGAGCGGCGCTTCATCGGGCTCTTCGCCTCGAGTGCCTACACCCAGTCCGCCCGGACGGTCCCGATCGTCAAGGACAAGATCGACGAGGTCATGCGCCGGTCGGGCTTCCCGTCCGACTCCCACTCCGGCAAGGACCTGCTCGCGATCCTCGAGACCTATCCCCGTGACGAGCTGTTCCAGATCGATGTGGACACCCTGCTGAACACGGTGACCCGCATCCAGCGCCTCCAGGAGCGCCGACGCACACGGCTGTTCCTACGCCCCGACATCTACGGGCGCTTCATGAACGCCGTCGTCTACCTGCCGAAGGACCGCTACAACACCGCGGTGCGACGCCGCATCGAGCAGGAGCTCGAGAGGGAGTTCCACTCGTCCTCGATCGACTACGACTCCCACATGAGCGACTCTGCCCTCGCGCGGCTCTACTTCCGCATCCGGCTTCCCAAGAGCGCGGAGGGCGGCGGGGTGGACCTGCACTCGATCGACACTGCCGCCCTCGAGCAGCGCCTCGTCACCGCCACCAGGTCCTGGAGCGAAGGAATCGCCCAGGTGCTCCACGAGAACCGGCCCCTCGAGCAGGCCGAGCATCTGGCCGCCGTGTGGAGCGAGGCGTTCCCGCAGTCCTACCGCATCGACTACAGCATCGAGGACGCCCTCGACGACCTCACGCGGTTCGAGGCCTACGCGGCGGAGCAGGCGGCCCTTGAAGCGGAGAGAGCGGAAGGCGAGGAGGCGCCCGAGCGTCCTGCCGTCCACGTGTACCTCCCCCAGGGGGCAGGCGAGTCGCTCGAGGAGGACGCGCGCGTCAAGCTCTACCTCTTCGAGCCCAAGAGCCTGAGCCAGATCCTCCCGTACTTCCACAACCTCGGCCTCGAGGTGCTCGACGAGCGACCCTTCGAGATCACGACCGGCGACGAGCGGGAGTTCTTCCTGTACGACCTCGGCCTCAAGTACCCGGCCGGCGTCGACCCGCTCGCCACGGGGAAGCTGCTCGCCGACGCGTTCGGGGCGGCACTCGCCGGGGAGACCGAGTCGGACGGGCTCGATCGCCTCGTCCTGCGCGAAGGACTCAGGTCGCGCCAGGTCGTCGTCCTGAGGGCCTACGCCAAGTACATGCGCCAGACCGGCAACACGAACTCGCTCGGGTTCATCGCGGACACGCTCCTGAACAACGCCGAGGTCACGCGCCGCCTCGTGGCGTACTTCGAGGCCCGCTTCGATCCGCAGGTCGCGGACGGAGAGAGGGAGCAGGTGACGGCCCAGGTCACCGCCGAGCTCATGGCAGAGCTCGAGAAGGTCCCCACGCTCGACGCCGACCGCCTCCTGCGCACGTTCATCAACCTCATCGAGGCGACCCTGCGCACCAACTTCTACCTCGGCAGGAACTACCTCAGCCTCAAGCTGCGCCCGTCACAGATCGAGGGCCTGCCCTCGCCGAAGCCGGCGTACGAGATCTGGGTGTACTCGCCGAGGGTCGAGGGCGTGCACCTGCGCTTCGGCAAGGTCGCCCGCGGGGGCCTGCGCTGGTCCGACCGGCGCGAGGACTTCCGCACCGAGATCCTGGGCCTCGTGAAGGCGCAGGTGGTCAAGAACGCCGTGATCGTGCCCACGGGAGCCAAGGGCGGATTCTTCGCGAAGCGGCTCCCGGACCCGGCCGCCGATCGCGCGGCATGGCTCGCCGAGGGGGTCGAGAGCTACAAGACGTTCATCCGCGGCCTCCTGGACATCACCGACAACCGGGTGACGACCGAGGCCGGGGAACAGGTGGTGCCGCCCGCCGGCGTCGTGCGCCACGACGATGACGACTCGTACCTGGTTGTCGCCGCGGACAAGGGCACTGCGACGTTCTCCGACATCGCCAACGGGCTCTCGGCGGAGTACGGTTTCTGGCTCGGCGATGCCTTCGCCTCCGGCGGATCGGTCGGCTACGACCACAAGGCCATGGGCATCACGGCCCGAGGCGCGTGGGAGTCGGTGAAGCGGCACTTCAGCGAGCTCGACCACGACACCCAGACCGAGGACTTCACGGTCGTGGGCGTGGGCGACATGTCCGGCGACGTCTTCGGCAACGGGATGCTCCTGTCGGAGCACATCCGCCTCGTGGCGGCGTTCGACCACCGCCACATCTTCCTCGACCCCACGCCCGACGCCGCATCCTCCTACGCCGAACGGCGTCGCCTCTTCGAGCTCCCGCGGTCGTCCTGGGACGACTACGACCGCGACCTCATCAGCGCAGGCGGCGGTGTGTACCCGCGCTCGGCGAAGTGGATCCCGGTGTCCGAGGAGGTGCGGACCGCGCTCGGCCTGCCTGAAGGCACCACGCAGCTGAGCGTGGCGGAGATGCTCAAGGCCGTGCTCCTCGCACCGGTGGACCTCTTCTACAACGGAGGCATCGGCACGTACGTCAAGGCGAGCACCGAGACGAACGCCGAGGTCGGCGACAAAGCCAATGACGCCATCCGCGTCGACGGCCGCGACCTGCGGGTCAAGGTGGTGGGGGAGGGCGGCAACCTCGGCTTCACCCAGCGCGGACGCATCGAGGCGGCCCTCCAGGGCGTCATCCTCAATACGGATGCGATGGACAACTCGGCCGGCGTCGACACGTCCGACCACGAGGTCAACATCAAGATCTTCGTGGACCGCATGGTCGCCGCAGGCAAGCTTCAGGCCTCCGAACGCACCGACTTCCTGGCCTCGATGACCGGCGAGGTCGCGCGGCTCGTGCTCGCGGACAACATCGACCAGAACATCCTGCTCGTGAACGACCGTGCCAAGGTCGTCGAATGGAGCCCCAGCTTCGAGCGCCTCATGGACTGGCTCGAGAAGGAGGCCGACCTCAAGCGCGACCTCGAGGCGCTCCCGAGCACCGGGGAGCTCCAGAAGCGCGTCGAGCAGGGCCAGGGGCTCACGTCGCCGGAGCTGTCGGTGCTCGCGGCCTACGCGAAGATCGAGCTCACCGAGGCACTGCGTGAATCCGACCTCGCCGACGACCCCTGGTTCCGGGACACGCTGCGGAAGTACTTCCCGAGCGAGATCGGCGAGCGCTTCGACGAGGAGCTCGACAGCCACCCGCTGCGCCGGGAGATCATCGCCACCGCCGTGGCGAACGACATGATCAACCTCGGCGGGATCACCTTCGCCTTCCGCACCATCGAGGAGACGAGCGCGACGCCGGCCGCGGTCGCCAAGGCGTTCGTCGCGCTGCGCGAGGTGTACCGTCTCGACGAGCTCACCGACGCCGTCAACGCCATGCCGGCCTCGTTCCCCACCGAGCACTGGACGATGGTCCACCTCGACATCCGGCGCCTCCTCGACCGCGCGGTGCGATGGCTCCTGCACCAGGGCACCGCGGGCAAGACCATCGCCGAAGTGGTCGGGCAGTACGGGCCGCCGCTGGCCACGCTGCGCGCCCGGCTGCTCGACTACCTCCGCGGCCAGGACGCCGCCCGCGTGATGTCCTGGCTGGAGCGGGGCCGGTCGTGGGGCCTGCCCGAGGAGCTCGCGAAGCGTTGGGCGGAGCTCTTCGAGAGCTTTGCGCTGCTCGACGTGGCGCGCATCGCCCAGTCGACTGGGTCGCCTGTGGAGCAGGTCGCCGCCGTCTACTACACGGTGTTCGACCGGTTCCGGGTCGACGACCTGCTCGAGCGGATCACCGCGCTTCCGCGTCGGGACCGCTGGCAGGCGCTGGCCAGGGCGGCGCTGCGGGACGACCTCTATGCCACGGTCGCTGACTTCACGCGTTCGGTCATGGACGCCGCACCCGATTCGGCAGCCCCGGACGCCCGGCTCGCCGTCTGGGAGGAAGCGAATCGGGAGCAGCTGGATCGCGCGGCGGCGATGTTCGCAGAGGTCAACGCCCTCGAGAGCGACGACATGGCCTCGCTCTCGGTAGCATTGAGGCTGCTGCGGTCGATCGTGCGCCATTAGGCGGCACGGTGCATGAGGCCGCGGCGGCTCCTGCCGCCGCGGCCTTCGCGTGCTCACCGCCAGTCCCACGACGACGAAACCCCGGCCCGGCCGGGCATCCACGACAGGCGGTGCAGGTGGCCATCTTCACGGACCCCATCAGGGAGCATGCCGAGTTCGGCCCCGGGGATGCCGAATGGCTCCACCTCCTCGTCGGCGACTGGCAGCTCGTCGCCGACCTTGCGTTCGCGGACCTGGCCCTGTGGTTCCCTCATCCTGAGGACGGGTACATCGCGCTGGCCCACGTGCGTCCGTCAACGACCCACACGGTCTTCCACAGCGACTTCGTGGGGGAGCGGATCCGGTCGGACCTCAAGCCGCTCGTGGACAAGGCCTGGGCTAGCCAGACCATCGAGCGCAGCCATGAGACGAGCTTCAACTCCGAGATGGCGCTGCGGGTCGAGGCCGTGCCGTTCGTCCGCAACGGGCGCACGCTCGCCGTCGTGACCTCCCACATGGACCTCTCCAGCTCGCGCATGCCGAGCCGGCTCGAGCTGACCTACAGGCAGTGCGCCTACGACCTGCTCCGGATGGGGACGCTCGGCCTGTGGCCGGACTTCGCATCGCCCACCGGCTCCCGCCGGGGCGCTCCCCGCGTTGGCGACGGGCTCATCCGCCTCGATGCGGACGGCATCGTCCAGTACGCGAGCCCGAACGGCGTGTCGGCCTTTCGGCGGCTCGGCGGGATCGAGTCCCTCGAGGGCCGCTCGCTGGCCGAGATGACCACGGGCCTGCTCAAGGACCGAAGGCTCGTCGATGAGACCCTCCCGCTCGTCGTGACGGGCCGGATGCCGTGGCGCAGTGAGATCGAGTCGCGCGGCGTGAGCCTGTCGCTGCGGGCGATCCCGCTGCGGGACGAGCACGAGCGGTTCGGCGCCCTCGTGCTGTGCCGCGACGTGTCGGAGCTCAGGCGCCGCGAGATGGAGCTGGTCACGAAGGATGCCACGATCCGGGAGATCCACCATCGCGTGAAGAACAACCTCCAGACGGTGGCCGCGCTCCTGCGCATGCAGTCCCGGCGGATGAAGAGCGACGAAGCGCGTCAGGGCCTCGAGCAGGCGATGCGGCGCGTGGCAACGATCGCCCTCGTGCACGAGACCCTCTCCCAGGGCCTGACCCAGACGGTCGATTTCGACGAGCTCATCGCCCGCCAGTTCAGGCTCTCCGTCGAGGTCGCGACCGAGGGCCAGCACGTGGCCACCGAGCGGCGCGGGGAGTTCGGGGAGCTGCCCAGCGACTTCGTCACCCCTCTTGCCCTCGTGATCAACGAGCTTGTCACGAACGCGGTCGAGCACGGGCTCGCCGACCGGTCGGGGACCGTGTGGCTCACCGCCGCACGGTACCAGGATCCGACGGGGACGGCCATGCTCGAGGTCACGGTGGAAGACGACGGCGTGGGGCTCCCCGCCGCGTCCGACCGCCATGAGGGCCTGGGCCTCCAGATTGTGCGGACGCTGGTGACGAGTGAACTCGGCGGCACGATCGAGTGGGGCGAGCGGGACGGCGGCGGGACGTGCGTCCGGATCGTGCTGCGTCCTTCCCGCCACTAGCCTGCGCCACTGCCCGCGAGACGGGACTGAGGGCGAGACAGAGCTGCCCGGGACAGCGATGCTGTCCCGGGCAGGGGTTCAGGGTGCGCCAGACGGTCCTGGCACGCGTCCTAGGAAGCGCGGCGGGCGCGGGCGGCGCGGCGCTTGAGTGCGCGGCGTTCGTCCTCGCTCATGCCGCCCCAGACGCCGGCGTCCTGGCCAGACTCGAGAGCCCACTGGAGGCACGTGTCGATGACCTGGCACCGGCGGCAGACGCTCTTGGCCTCTTCGATCTGCAGGAGGGCCGGCCCCGTGTTCCCGACTGGGAAGAACAGTTCAGGATCCTTGTCGAGGCAGGCCGCGCGATCACGCCAGTCCATGGGGAAGTGCAACTCCGTTTCTCGGGGGTATCGGCACTTTGTGAAAAGATTCACGAGTGCTCTCAAAGCAAAGGGGCCTTTGGGGGCCCCGCGGTCAACTCCGTTAAGGTTGTCACGTTAACTGGGTGTAAACAAGGGTCCTGACCCACTAATCCGCTCGGAAGCGGGAGGTATCCGTCACATCGCGCGGCGAGGCGGGGCTGGCCGGAGACGAAGGCGGCGAGCGCGTCCGGTAGGGTTCGGATGTGCCCAGCCACCCCGATAAGCCGAGCGCCGCCGATGCTCCCGGAGCACGGCCTTGGACCTTGGCCGTCCTCGTCCTCATCATCGCTCTCGAGGCACTGGCGCTCCTCGCCTTTGGCGTCCTCTATGCGGTGTGGCTTGCCGCGGGGCAGGCAGCCACGTCTCCGGTCGGTGCGGCGTTCACGATGGTGCTCCTGCTGCTGTTCGGCATCTGGCTCGGCGCCGTGGCCCTCTTCCTCTGGCGTGGGTTCCGGTGGACGCGTGCGGGTGCGCTGGTCGCGCAGCTCTTTGCGCTGACAATCGGCGTGCCGACCCTCACCGGTGGCTACCCGGTCTACGGGTTCCTCATCCTCGTCCCGGCCGCTGCCGCCATCCTTCTCCTCTTCGAGCGGCGAGTGCTTGCGGCGACCCTCCGGAGCGGCCGCCAGCATCCCGAGCCGTGACGTCGCCTTCTGCGGAGAATCCCAGCTGGACCTCGATCTGACGCCCCTCGACAATCGCGACTGCCCGTCCTGCTGGGGAGGGCTGAGCGTCGACGCGCACGCCGAAAGCGTCGCCGTCGGCGGGACCGCGTGGGCCAATGAGGATTCCCATGCCACCGGACCTGGTCTGGAGCGCGATCGGGCAGCGTGCGTAGAGGCCCGCACCGTAGCCGGCCGTCGCCACGACGGCAGCCCCGGCCTCGACGAGCTGGGCGAGCAGCTGGTTCTCCTGCGGGCCCAGCGCGTCCGCGTCATCGGCCACGACGACTGGCGTGCGCCTGGTATGGGCCTCGCTCGGCAGTGGGCCTCCCAGTTCGGCAAGAAGCCCCTCCCAGTCGTGGCTTCGCTGCCCGGCATGGGAGCCAACGAACCAGACCCCGGGGTTCATCACCTCCAGCGCCCGCAGCAGCGATGATCTGCCCGACTCGGGCCTGCCCAGCACCAGCAGCACGTCGCCGGGCCCGAGCCTGAGGCGGAGCGGCCGCGGTTCGTCGCCTGCGAGCCCTATGGCGAGGCTGAGGCGCGGCCCGGGTCCGGACGTCGTGCCACCGTTGGCTGATTCTGCCCCAGAGGCGGCAATCGCGGCAGCATCGGCGACGGCTGGCAGCGGCTCGATCCGGAACGGCCGTGAACCTCTGCGTTGGGCGCGGGAGGAGGCAGTCCCTGCGGCGGCGCGGGCTGGGTCCGGGGCGGCGTAGCACTGCAGAACGACTGGCGCGGGTTCCGCCAGCGCCCCGTGCGCTGCGCCCCGCCCGGGGACGGGGAGCATGGCCGGGAGCCGCGGCCACGCGAGGCGGGCCTCCTCCGGGGCGCCGCACGGGAAGAAGACGCGCGCCCGCATCCCAGCAAAGGCCCGCGACGACACGAGCTCCCTCTCACCGGCCGCAACAAGCGTGATGCCCGCGGGAGGCCCATCCCGGACGATGTCCGCGATCGCTTCCTCCGCCCCTGCGTGCGGGCTCTGGCGAAGTGCCGAGATCCAGCTGCCCCACCCGCTCACGACCAGCACGAGCGGGATGCGTGCGCGTGGGTCGGCGTGGAGCCGCGCGGTGGATTCCTCGCACAGCCGCGCGATCACCCGCGCGGCCCTGACGAGGTCGGCGAGGTCGACGTGCGCGCCGACGCGGGGATGGTCCCGGAGGAAGTCCAGTGTCCCATCGGCGTCGAGCACATACAGGTGGCGTTCCACTGCCGACCCGGCCAGCTGCGCGGCGACCGATTCCAGAGTGCCGGCTGTCCCGGCGGCAGGCGGTCCGCAGAGGGCCAGATGGCCCTGACGCGCGGGATCCCAGGCCAGTTCGCGGGTGAGCTGCTCGTGCGGAAGGTCGGCGATACCGAGGCGGACGATACCGAGGCGGACGATGTCCTGGCCGGCCGAGGACGCGGGATCCGCTGCATCGCAGCCTCGGTCCGTGATTGACGTGCTGGGCTCGCCGGCCAGCCGGGGCAGCTCGACCCGGTCGGGCAGTGGAGCCGCCACGGGACGCCGCACCGGCCCCCCGCCGCAGTTGCACCACAGGTCGGCAACCGTCCGGACCAGGGGCGCGGCGGCGTCCGCGGGGGACAGGGACAGCGCCCCCGGTCCATCTGCGGGCGGGCGGGCTGCCCACTTCTCGGCTGGCACGACGGTGATGCGGGGCCGGGCGCGCCTGGCGGCACCAATTCCCAGGGACGCCGCCTGGAACTCGAGGGGGGGTCCGGTTCCCACGGCCAGGTAGGCCCGCCCGGGCAGGCCTACGGGAATCCGCGCGGCCACGGGACTGCCCACGACGTTCGACGATTCGACGTCGTCCTGCATGCGGAGGGCGATGCTGGAGGTGACGTTTGCCCGGATGTCGCTCGACACGGAGCCCTGGGGGCGCTGGGTTGCCATGACCAGATGCATGCCGAGGGAACGCCCCACAGTCGCGATCCGCATGAGCTCGGCGAGCGCCGCAGGCGCCTCGTCGACGAGCACGCGGAACTCGTCCACGACGAGCACGAGGCGGGGGAGGGTCGCGGCCCCCTCGCGTGCGAAGTCGTCCAGATCGGCAGCGCCCACCGAGGCGAGCATCCTCTCGCGTCGGACGAGCTCGGCACGCAGTGACGCGAGCGTGCGGTCCACGTCGCCCGCGGCGAGGTCCGTGACCAGGCCGACGCAGTGCGGGAGGCCCGCGAGCGGCTCCAGCCCCGATCCGCCCTTGAAGTCGACGAACAGGAAGGTCAGCCGGTCGGGCGGGTGGGCCGACGCGGCCCCGGCGATGAGGCTTCGCAAGAGCTCGGACTTCCCGGAGCCGGTGGTTCCGGCGATGAGGAGGTGCGGCCCGTCGGCGACCAGGTCGAACGCGAGGGGGCCGGAGGCCGACATGCCCAGGGTGACAGCCAAATCCCGCGCTGACGCGCTGCGCCGCCATGCGGCGCGGATGCCGTCGGCGTCCAAGCGCACCACGTCATCGAGGGCGCATCTCTCGGGCAGGCCTGCGCTGCCCTCGTCGCTTCCGCGGAGTCCGGCTCTCCGCGCGGCGGCCTCGAAGGCCGGTGCCGGCATGAGGTCGGGGATGAACTCCGTCCTCTTTCCGAGTCTGACCAGTTCGGCCCGACCAGACCGGAGGCGGATTTCGGCCCCGGAGCCGGGCCCGACGGCGTCGGACGGGCCGATGAGCGGCCATCCGCGCTCCGCAGCGGCGCGCACGAGCGCCTCCTGCGGGTGCGGAGCCTGTGGGCCGTCCGAGGCAGGTCCTCCCGGCACGACGACGACCACCTGCTGTGCCGCGCCTGCCGCGCGCTCAAGGCACGCTGGGTCGGGTACCGCGCTGTCCGGAAGGATTCGCACGCGGGGCAGGAACCGCGCGGTCATCCTGAGGGACGACGGGCCGCCCGCCACCAGCGCGCGAGTTCCGGCGAAGGCCGGAAGGAGGGCGAGCTGCAGCAGCACGAACCGCAGGAGCCCTGCAGCCTCCCGCGGCGCGCCGGACACCGCGATCCCGCTGTCCACGGGCACTGTGACGGGCGCGTCGCGGATGATCGGAGCGGCCGGGCCAGGCGGTGACACCACGACGGCCGCAGGGACATCAGCTGTCCCGAGCCTGAGATGGCCCGACTGCGGAGACCCGGCGACGCCGGCGCGCGGGCTCCCGTCAGCCTGCCGTGCGAGGACCCCGGTCATCGCGGCGGCACTTCCTGCCGCACCGGCTGGCGGGAGAGCCCATCCCTGGGCACGCGCGAGCAGTCCGGCGTCTGGCGAGGCGCGGCGGCGCCGGTCGGCGTCGTCGTCGGCCGCGCGCCTGAGCCGGCGCTGCAGGTCGCGCCGGGCCGAGCGGGCCTCCGCGAGGGGGAACAGGATCGACACCGCAGAGACGGCGGTGAATGCCAGGAACATCCACGTGCCGGTGGCAAGGGCCATCCCGATGCCGAGGAGCAGCGGCAGGACGGCCATGGCGATCAGCGCGGCCTTCCGGGACGGCGGAACGCTCTGGGGCACCGTCAGCGTCTCGCCGGGCGCACCACCGGCCGCGGGATCGATCTGCGGGGCCTCAGAGCTGAACGCCAGCGCGCAGGTGCTCGCGCCGATCCTGAAGCCCTCGCCCACCGCGAGGTGCGCGGCACGCACGCGGCGGCCACCGAGCCACGTCCCGTTCGCACTGCCGGCGTCGTGGAGCACCACGCCTGTGTCCGTCACCTCGAGGACGGCGTGGTCGCGCGACAGTGCAGGATCGGCCAACGCAATGCACGGGCCGCGCCCCGAGGGACTCCTGCCGATCCCGAAGGTCCCGCGGGGAAGGGGAACCACAGTCCCTGACGCGGGCCCGCTCCTGACGACGAGGGCGAGCGGCGGTGCGGCGGCGGAGCCGCCGCACCACTGCGGGAGGAGGACGGCCCCGCTGCACAGCGGCGCGGTTCCCGCCACCAGATCCTCCAGGGGGCTGCCTCCGACGGCGAGCGGGCCCACGCCGTAGCGTTCCGTGAGCTCGGACTGGATCACGCTGCCAGACGTCCCCCTGGCGGTGTCGACCACGATGTCGCGGCGTGCCAGGCCAGACTGCAGATGACCGGCATCGGGTACGACCAGCGTGCAGTGCAGCTCCATGTTCCCCCCCAGGAAACGTACTTACTCGAGGCCCTCCCAGATCACGCTAGGCCCCGGGGAGCAGGTATTCCAGCGCAAGGACGCGCTTGTGGACAACGCGCTGAAGGACGCTTCTCGGCGCGCAATTCCACGGTCTCGCGCGGTGCCGGGGCACCCCCCGCGGCGGTTCATCGGGTCGGGGCGGCCTCCGACCCGCGCATATACTGAACCTTGGCCACACCCTTGGAGCTCGTTTGGAAGGACATCAGTCATGGTCACAGTAGCCCCGGGGGCCGATGTCTCCGATGCTGCCCGCATTGGCGAGGGGACGAAGATCTGGCATCTGGCGCAGGTCCGTGAGGACGCTGTCCTCGGGGAGAACTGCATCGTCGGACGCGGGGCCTATGTCGGCACAGGCGTGAAGATCGGCAACAACGTCAAGATCCAGAACTATGCCCTGGTCTACGAGCCTGCGGTGCTGGACGACGGCGTGTTCATCGGACCCGCTGTCGTCCTCACGAACGACACCTACCCACGGTCGGTGAACCCGGACGGATCGCTCAAGAGCGCCCACGACTGGGAGCCGGTGGGCGTGACCATCCGCGAAGGGGCGTCCATCGGGGCCCGGGCCGTGTGCATCGCACCGGCGACCATCGGCCGCTGGGCCACCGTGGCTGCGGGCGCCGTCGTGACCAAGGACGTGCCGGACTTCGCCCTCGTGGCTGGAGTCCCCGCACGCCGGATCGCCTGGGTCGGCAAGTCCGGAGAGCCGCTGGTGCGCGAGGGGGACCATTGGGTCTGCCAGCGCACGCGAGAGAAATACATCGAAGAGGACGAGACCCTGCGAGAGGTTGACGCATGAGCAAGGACTTCATTCCCCCCGCCAAACCCATCATCGGCCAGGAGGAGCGGGACGCGGTTGACCGCGTTCTCGCGTCCGGGCAGCTTGCCCAGGGCTCCGAAGTCGCCGCATTCGAGAACGAGTTCTCCTCGGTCCTGCTTGACGGACGGGCCAGCGTCGCGGTCAACTCCGGAACGTCCGGGCTCCACCTGGGCCTCCTCGCCGCGGGGATCGGTCCCGGCGACGAAGTGATCGTGCCCTCCTTCACCTTTGCCGCGACGGCCAACTCGGTTGCCCTGACCGGTGCCACGCCCGTCTTCGCCGACATCGAGCTCGAGCACTTCTGCCTCGATCCGGCATCCGTCGAGGAGAAGATCACCGACAGGACCAAGGGCATCATGCCTGTCCACCTGTACGGGCACCCCTTCAACGTCGAGGCCTTCGAGGCCTTGGCCGCCAAGCACGGCGTGGCCCTGTTCGAGGACGCGGCCCAGGCTCACGGGGCCAAGGCCAACGGCCGTCGCGTCGGCACCTTCGGCACGTTCGCGATGTTCAGCCTCTACCCGACCAAGAACATGACGTCGGGCGAGGGCGGCATGGTTTCCACCGGCGACGCCGAGGTGGAGCGCCGCCTTCGGCTCCTGCGCAACCAGGGCATGGAGCGGCAGTACGAGAACGAGCTCGTCGGCTTCAACAACCGCATGACGAACATCCACGCCGCCATTGGCCGGGTTCAGCTGACGAAGGTCCTCGGCTGGACCGACCAGCGCCGCGCCAATGCCGCGTTCCTCGACGCGAATATCGAGGGCGTCGTCACGCCGCGCGTCGCCGAGGGCTACGAGCACGTGTACCACCAGTACACCGTCCGCGTCGCGGATGACCGGGACGGCTTCGTCAAGGCCCTCCGCGAGGAGCACAACGTCGGCTCGGGCGTCTACTACCCGATCCCGAACCACCGCCTTGCCCCGTTCCGCACGAGCGATGACCTCCCGGTGACCGAGCAGGCCGCGGCCGAGGTGGTCTCGCTCCCGGTCCACCCCTCGCTGAGCCAGGATGACTTCGAGCGCATCGTCGAGGCAGTGAACACCGTCGCGAAGGCAGGTGCGTGATGGCTCAGCTCCGCGCAGGCATCATCGGCCTCGGCATGATGGGGCGCCATCACGCCCGCGTGCTCCGCGAGCTCGACGGCGTCGAGCTCGTCGCGGTCGCCGACGCCTTCGGCGACCCGCACGGCGTGGCCGGTTCGCTCCCGCTGCTGTCCTCGGTTGACCAGCTCATCGACGCCGGCATCGACCTCGCCGTTGCCGCGGTCCCCACCATCCTCCACGAGGAGGTCGCCCTCAAGCTCGCAGAGGCAGGGGTGCACACCCTCGTCGAGAAGCCGATCGCCAACGACTCCGCGTCGGGCAAGCGGATCGCCGACGCCTTCGAGGAACGCGGACTCGTCGGCGCGGTGGGTCACATCGAGCGTTTCAACCCGGCTCTGCAGAGCCTCCGGGAGCGCCTCGAGAACGGCGACCTCGGGGACGTCTACCAGATCTCGACGCGCCGTCAGGGCCCCTTCCCGGCCCGGATCGCCGACGTCGGCGTCGTCAAGGATCTCGCGACGCACGACATCGACCTCACCGCCTGGCTCGCGCAGAGCCGGTACGCGACGGTCGCCGCGCACACCACTCATCGCTCCGGCCGCCAGCACGAGGACATGGTCAGCGCCATCGGCCACCTCGAAGGCGGCATCGGCACCAACCACATCGTGAACTGGCTCTCCCCGTTCAAGGAGCGAACCACGGTGGTGCTGGGCGAGAGGGGAGCGTTCATCGCGGACACCGTCTCGGCCGACCTCACGTTCGTGGAGAACGGCACGTTCCAAACCGACTGGGACTCGATCGCAAACTTCCGCGGCGTGTCCGAAGGCTCCTCGACGCGGTTCGCGATCGCCAAGCGCGAACCCCTCAAGATGGAGCACGAGGCCTTCCGCGACGCCGTTCTGGGGATCTCCAAGGACGTCGTCACGATGACAGAGGGCCTCGAGACGCTCCGCGTCGCCGAGGCGCTGCTCGAATCGGCCCGGTCGGGCGCCGTCGTCCAGCTCTGAGCCACTGACTCCACGGAAGGCCGCCGAACCGGCGGCCTTCTGTGTGCCGGGGAGGTCCCAGAGTGGGGCATCCCACCGACCCCGATTCAGGGAAGCCTGCCGCGCTCCGGTAGGCTGAACCCGGACCATTGGGCCTGCTGTGCCCTCTCGCCAGCAGTCCGCCAACCCACAGGAGTGATCTTGACTGCAGACCTCGTTGTTGTCGGCTCCGGCTTCTTCGGCCTCACAGTGGCCGAACGCGCAGCCGCAGACCTCGGCCTCAAGGTGACAGTGATCGACCGCCGCCACCACATCGGAGGCAATGCGTACAGCGAGACCGAGGGCCAGACGGGGATCGAGGTGCACCGGTACGGCGCACACCTGTTCCACACGTCCAACGAGAAGGTCTGGGAGTACGTCAACCGCTTCACGACGTTCACCAACTATGTGCACCGGGTCTACGGAGTGCACAAGGGCGAGGTCTTCCCTCTCCCCATCAACCTCGGCACCATCAACCAGTTCTTCCGCGCGAACTACACGCCGAGCGAGGCCCGCGCCCTCATCGCCGAGCAGGCGGGCGAGCTTGCAGGGACAGACCCGCAGAACCTCAACGACAAGGGCATCCAGCTCATCGGCCGGCCCCTCTACGAGGCGTTCATCAAGCACTACACCGGCAAGCAGTGGCAGACGGACCCGAAGGACCTGCCCGCCGGGATCATCTCGCGGCTCCCCGTGCGCTACACGTACGACAACCGGTACTTCAACGACACGTTCGAGGGCCTGCCCACCCAGGGCTACACGGCGTGGATCGAGCGCATGGCCGACCATCCGAACATCACGGTCCAGCTCGAGACCGACTTCTTCGACGAGTCGCAGCCGGTGAGCAAGGGCAACGTGGTCGGCAACGTCCCCGTCGTCTACACGGGCCCCGTCGACCGGTACTTCGACTACAAAGAGGGCGACCTGTCCTGGCGCACCATCGACTTCGAGGAGGAGGTGCTCGACACGGGTGACTTCCAGGGAACCTCGGTGGTGAACTACAACGACCCCGACGTCCCGTGGACCCGTATCATCGAGCCCCGGCACTTCCACCCCGAGCGCAACTACCAGACCGAGAAGACCGTCATCATGCGCGAGTTCTCCCGGTTCGCCGAGAAGGGCGACGAGCCCTACTACCCGATCAACACGGAGGCGGACCGCAGCAAGCTGCTCGCCTACCGGGATCTGGCCAAGTCCGAGAAGGACGTGCTCTTCGGCGGCCGGCTCGGCACGTACAAGTACCTCGACATGCACATGGCCATCGGCTCGGCGCTGTCGATGTTCGAGAACAAGATCAAGCCGCACTTCACTGGCGGTGCCAAGCTCGAGAGCGGGGGAGTGGACGCATGAGCGTCACCGCAGACAAGCAGACGATGTCCAAGACAGCGGCGGAGCAGGCCGGAAACGGGGACCTGCGCGTAGTCCAGCGTGTCGTGTTCCCCGTGACGCGCGACCTCGACACCCTCCCGCTCTACGTCGACCCGGACATCCGCAAGGTGCAGTCGACCACCGGCCAGGGCCGCGAAGGGACCGTGCAGACGGTGAGTGCGGGCCAGCAGCTGCACCCTCAGGACATCCTGTCCCGCCGCAGCGTCCGGGTCCGCCCCGGGGAGCGGCTCTCGTTCGGGTCCTACTTCAACGCCTTCCCTGCGAGCTACTGGCGCAAGTGGACCGTCGCGGACAAGACCGTCCTGTCCGTCGCCACGCAGGGTGAGGGCACCGTCGTCGTCTACCGCTCCAATGCCCGCGGCGTGTCCCAGCGCGTGGACTCCGTGCTCGTGGACGGCAGCAGCCGCCTCGAGTTCGACCTCACGCTGTCGCCGTTCGGCGACGGCGGATGGTACTGGTTCGACCTCGTCGCGGGTGCCTCGGGCATGACGCTCGAGCAGGCCGAGTGGTCCGCGCCCGACGGCGGCCGTCCGCAAGGCCGCGTGACGCTCGGCGTGACGACGTTCAACCGAGCCGACTACTGCCTCAAGACCATTGAGACGATCGCCGCGGACCAGGGCGTCCTGGAGATCCTCGATGAGCTCATCATCGTCGACCAGGGCACCCAGAAGGTCGCCGACCAGGACGGCTTCGACGAGGTCGCAGCGACGATGGGCAGCCAGCTGCGCATCATCAACCAGGGCAACCTCGGCGGTTCCGGCGGCTTCGCCCGCAACATGTACGAGATGGTCAGCGCGGGCAAGAGCGACTACGTCATGCTGCTCGATGACGACATCAACCTGGAGACCGAGGGTGTCCTCCGTGCGGTCGCCTTCGCGGACCTGTGCCGCACGCCCACCATCGTGGGCGGACACATGTTCGACATGTTCAACAAGTCGGTGCTGCACGCCTTCGCCGAAGTCGTCAACCCGTACCGCTTCCTGTGGGGCCCGATCCAGGACCTGGGCAACCACGACTTCAGCACCGAGGGCCTGCGCGCCTCGGCGCCGCTGCACCGCCGGTGGGACGTCGACTACAACGGCTGGTGGATGTGCCTCATCCCCCGCACGGTGGTCGAGAGCATCGGTCTGTCGCTGCCGGTGTTCATCAAGTGGGACGACGCCGAGTACTCGCTCCGTGCGCGTGCGGCGGGCTTCCCCACGGTGACCCTTCCGGGTGCTGCGGTCTGGCACGTCTCGTGGGCAGACAAGGACGACTCCGTCGACTGGCAGGCGTTCTACCACGAGCGCAACCGCCTCATCGCCACGCTCCTGCATTCGCCCTACGCCAAGGGCGGCAGGATCTTCCGCGAGAGCATGAACAACGACGTCAAGCACCTGGTGTCGATGCAGTACTACCCGGAGCAGGCCCGTCTGCTCGCGCTCAAGGACGTGCTGGCCGGCCCCGAGGGCCTGCACGAGCAGCTCCCCACGATGATGCCGAAGCTGCGCGCGCTCCGCAACGAGTTCACCGACTCCCAGATCAAGACAGACCCGGGGGCCTTCCCGGCGCCCTTCCGGAAGAAGCCCCCGAAGAAGCCCCAGTCGTACCGGATGCCCTCCACACTCAGCCTGCTGCCCTGGGCGGCCAAGACCGTGCTCAAGCAGACAGTCATGCCGGTGCGCGCCGACGCGAAGGACCATCCCGAAGCGCACGTGGCGCACCAGGATGGGAAGTGGTGGAGCCTCGCCCACCTCGACAGCGCGGTGGTGTCCAACGCGGACGGGACCGGTGCCTCCTGGTACATGCGCGACCCGAAGAAGGCCCGCGAGCTCCTCGCCGAGTCCGTGGCGCTGCACGCGCAGCTGTTCGCGAACTGGGAGAAGCTCCGCGCCCGCTACCGCAAGGCCCTGCCCGAGATCACATCGATGGAAGCATGGAAGAAGACGTTCGACGCCTCGGTGTCCGGCACCGCGAAATGACCCAGGACACCGCCACCTACGACACGCCGGGCGTCGGGGCCGGGCTCCTCGACGTCTTCCGCCGCCGGTACCTGCTCAAGCTGATCGTCCGCAAGGAGCTCAGGGTCCGCTACCGCGGATCGGTCCTCGGGCTCGCCTGGTCGTACGTCAAGCCGCTCGTGCAGTACTTGGTGCTCTTCATCGCGCTCGGCATTGTGCTACGCGTGGGGGAGGCCATCCCGAACTATGCCCTGTACATGTTCTCGGGCGTGATCGTGGTCAACTTCTTCACCGAGGCGTTCTCGAACGCGACGCGCTCCATCGTCTGGAACGCGCCCCTGGTGAAGAAGATCTACCTTCCGCGGGAGCTGTTCCCGGTGGCTTCGGTCTGGGTCGCTGCCGTGCACTTCCTCCCGCAGCTGATCGTCCTCCTGCTCGCCGCGCTGGTGAGCGGGTGGAGCCCCGACCTGGCGGGCCTCGTGGGCGCGGTCATCGGATTCGTCATCGTGGCCATCACCGCGGTGGGCCTCGGCCTGCTCGCCGGAGCCGTGAACGTCTTCTTCCGCGACTCGGAGAACATCGTGGACATGCTCATGATGATGGTCACCTGGGTCTCGCCTGTGCTCTACGACTGGACCATGATCCGGCGGATCCTGCCCGACTGGCTGTTCGTGGTCTACCAGCTGAATCCGGTCACGGTGGCAGTGGAGATGTTCCACTGGGCGTTCTGGCACCCCTCGGTGCGCGGCCCCGTCGAGCTGCCGCCGCACCTCATGCTCACCGGCCTCGCGGGCCTGGGCATGGCCGCACTGTTCCTTCTCATCGGCCAGCTGGCGTTCCGCCGGCTCGAAGGCCACTTCGCCCAGGAGGTCTGATGAATCCCGTCATCAAGATCGAGGGCCTGGGCAAGACCTTCAACCTGAGGCACACCCATTCCCTCAAGGAGACGGTCGTCTGGCTCCTCAAGGGCCGCAAGGAGGACCTGTCCAAGAAGTTCCGCGCCCTCGACGGCGTGGACCTGGAGGTCAGGGAGGGTGAGACCGTTGCGCTGCTCGGCTTCAACGGTTCGGGCAAGTCCACCCTGCTCAAGCTCATCTCCGGCGTGATCCTGCCCGACGGCGGCACGGTGCGCACGCGCGGCCGGGTCGCAGGCCTCATCGAGGTCGGCGCGGGGTTCCACCCTGATCTCTCGGGCCGCGAGAACGTCTACCTGAACGCGGCGATCCTGGGCATGAGCGAGGCCGAGATCGACGAGAAGTTCGATGAGATCGTCGCCTTCTCCGAGATCGAGCAGTTCATCGACACCGAGGTGAAGTTCTACTCCTCGGGCATGTTCCTGCGCCTCGCGTTCGCGGTGGCCGTGCACACCCAGCCGGACATCTTCCTGGTCGACGAAATCCTGGCCGTCGGCGACGAGCCCTTCCAGCGCAAGTGCCTCGAGCGGATCCGGAAGCTCTCGGACGAGGGCCGGACGCTCGTCGTCGTGAGCCACGACCTCGACATGGTCTCCCGCATCTGCACCCGCGGCGTCGTGCTCGAGCACGGCAAGGTGGCCTTCGACGGACCCGCCCCGGACGCCGTCGACTGGCTCCGGTCCCGGTAGCCGCGCGCCCCGTCCCGCCCCCAGACCCCTCCCGGAACCACCAGAAAGGCCATTCGACACATGGACCTCGGCCCGCTGGCGCTCAGCGTCGCCCTCATCGCCCTCGTCTGGTGGGGTCCCGGCTGGCTGCTGGGAGAGGCGCTCGGCATCCGCCGCATCCTCCTGCCGGCCGTGGCGCCCCTCATCGGGGTCGGGGCGCTTGCCAGCATCGGGGCCATCGGGCACCTCGCCGGCATGGCATGGAACGCCCTCACCGTGGCGATCACGGTCCTCGTCCTCGCCGCCGTGCTCTTCGGCGTCCGCGTCGCCGTCCGGCGGCGCAGGGCCGCCGCGGATCCGGAGCCCTTCTTCGGCAGGTGGGGCTACCGCGGGGCGTGGCTGACCCTCGCAGCCGGCATCCTCGCCGGGGGAGTCGTCGCCGCCACCTCGTGGACGGTCGGCACCGAGGGGCTGCTGGGCATCAACCAGGACTGGGACATCCCCTGGCACGCCAACATGATCCGCCTCATCGCGGAGAACCAGGTGTGGGACCCCTCGATCGCCGGCAACTTCGCGTACTACGACACCAACATCGCCGACGCGCCGATCCGGAGCTACCCGATCGCGTTCCACGCCATGCTCGCGCTGGTCTGGCCGGTGACCGGCGTGGCGCTGCCGACGTTCCTGAATGTCTTCGTCGTGCTCATGATGGCGGTCCAGCTCCCCCTGAGCACTGTCGCGCTCGGCCTCGTCGTGACGCGACGCCCCGTCGCGCTGGCGGCCGCGGCCGCCGTGTCCGGCTGGTTCACGGTGTACCCGTTCGACCTCCTCTGGCGCGGACCGCTCATCCCCTTCTTCGCGGGGATGCTGCTCGTCGGGCCCTTCTGCCTCCTCGCCGTGCGTGCCGCCCTCGGCCGTTTCTGGCTGTGGGTGCCCGCGATCGCCTTCGGAGCGGTGGCGCTCATCGCCGTCCACCCTTCGCTGGCCTTCGTGGTGGCTCCCATCCTGGTCTTCTGGTTCATCGCGCTCCTGGTCCGACGCCGCCTCGCGGCCGTGGTGCCCGCCCTCGTCCTCGCCGCAGGTGCAGTCCTCGCGGCGGTCCTCGGCCTGCCGATCATCCAGCAGATGCTCAAGGAGGCGGAGCGCGTTTCGAAGCAGGTCTGGGCCGCGGACACCGACCGGATGGGCGCGATCCAGAACATCCTCCTCCTGCACCACGGGTCAACCCCCCAGCCGATCCTCTCCGCCATGGTCGGCCTCGGGGTTGTGGCTCTCCTCGTGCGGCCGAAGATGTGGTGGTACCTCGCGCCGGTCCTGGCGTACGCCTTCCTCTCCGCCTACACGATGGGCTCGAACAGCACGCTGTTCGCGAGCCTGACCGCTCCGTTCTACGACGACCAGTGGCGGATCTTCGGCATCCTGGTCATGCTGCTCGTGCCGCTCGCCGGGCTCGGTGTGGCGCAGTTGGCCGAGGCCGTCGGCTGGGCGGTGCGGCGGTTCCGCAGCGAGCGGGGGAGGCGCGCGCAGGGCGAGCGCACGACGGCGGCCGCGCACGCGGCGTCGTCCGCGACGCCTGTCGCCGTGCTCGCCACGGCAGCGGTCGTGCTTCTGCTCGCGGGAGTCGTCGCACGTCCCTACTTCGCAGAGAACGCGGCACGGATTGAGATCAACACCAAGGTCGACGGCGCGACGCTCTCCACGGCCGAAGTGCGCCTCCTGACCCATATCGCCGACTACGTGCCACAGGACGCGACGGTGCTCAACGACTCGTGCAACGGCTCGGTCTGGATGTACGCGCTCGGCAACCGCATGCCGATGATCCGGCACTTCGAGATCCTGCCGACCAACCGGCAGCTCCTCGTGCTGCAGAAGCTCCCCGAGCTCGCGACCGACTCCCAGGCCCGCGCCGCGGCCGCCGAGCTCGGCATCGAGTACGTCTACATCGCCGACGGGACCATCAGGGCCTGGGACGAGCCGAAGCCCGGGCTGACGCACCCGGACCAGATCCCGTTCCTCAAGCTCCTCGCCCGCGACGGCAATGCCGCGGTCTACAAGCTCGACTGGGACAGCCTGCCGGGCGGCCGCGCCCAGCTCGAGGCCCGGGCCGGTGACCGCCACCAGATCGGGGATGTGCCCGGCATACTCCTGAACTCCGACCCCGACGGGATTGCCCCCCTTGGAAGGATCTGCTGATGCTCGACAAAGCAAAGCGCTTCCTGCGCTCGAGCCTCTTCCGCTACCTCTTCATCGGCGGCCTCAGCTTCCTCGTGGACCTCGGCCTCCTGGCCCTGTGCTACCAGGTGTTCGGCCTCCCGCTGTGGGTCGCGACTGGCGCCGGGTTCTGGGGAAGCTTCTTCTTCAACTACTTCCTGCAGCGCCACTTCTCCTTCGGGGGAGGCGGGAGCGCGCTCGGTGGCGTCCTGCGCTACTCGGGGCTCCTCGTGGTGAACACGCTCGCCGTCATGGGCATTGTCCAGTTCTTCGAGTTCGTCGGTGCAGGCTATGTGGTGGGCAAGGTCGTCGCCACCATCCTCACCACCGGCTGGAACTATTTCATCTACAAGCACTGGGTCTTCCCACAGCACCACAGGAGCAAGGCCGCCGAGCCCAGCGCGCCGGACACCAGTGCCCCCATTCACCCGACACCATCGACGAACAGCGAAGGATAACGATGTACCGAGGAGTACGGATCGCCGCGGTCGTGCCCGCCTACAAGGAGGAGCTGCACATCGGGACGGTCATCCAGACGATGCCGGACTTCGTCGACGACATCGTGATCGTCGACGACTGCAGCCCGGACGACACCTCTGGTGCCGCACGGCGCGCCGACGACGGCCGCGTCACCCTCATCCGCCACGAGGTCAACCAGGGCGTGGGTGGTGCGATCATGACGGCGCACCGCGCGGCGATGGACCTCGGCTCGGAGATCAATGTGGTCATGGCAGGGGACGCGCAGATGGACCCAGACTACCTCCCGCAGCTGCTCGACCCCGTGATCGACGGATACGGGTTCGCGAAGGCCAACCGCTTCTTCTCGGGCGAGTCCTTCGCCGGAATGCCCGGGTACCGGATCTTCGGCAACATCGTCCTGTCCTTCATGACGAAGCTGGCCTCGGGCTACTGGCACATCTTCGACCCTCAGAACGGCTACACGGCGATCCGCACGGAGGTCCTGCGCCGGCTGCCCCTGAACAAGGTCGCGCAGCGGTACAGCTTTGAGAACGACCTCCTCATCCACCTGAACATCCTCGACGTGCCGATCTGCGACGTCCCGATCCCAGCCGTGTACGGTGCGGAGGTCTCCAGCATCAAGCTCAGCAGGGTCATCCCGGAGCTCGTGTCGCTGCTCTTCGGCGGCTTCTGGCGGCGGGTCTGGTGGAAGTACATGGTCTGGTCCTTCTCGGCAGTCGCCCTCCTGCTGATCTTCGGGCTCGCCCTCCTCGTGGGCGGCATTGCGATCGGCATCTGGGTCATCCTCGCGAGCGTCGGCTCGCCGACCGCGGGTTCGGTCATGCTCGCGGCGGTGCCCTTCATGCTCGGGGTCCAGATGCTCCTGATGTCGCTGCAGCTAGACATCCAGGGCAGTCCCAATAGCCCGACCCTCCACAAGCTCCAGCCGCAGACAGCGAACTAGGAGGGAACCCGGCTTCGGCCGGTGCTCTGTGAGTGATCGGTACGCACGACGTCGGCCCCCACCCCGCCCGGGGTGGGGGCCGACGTCGTCATGCAGTCAGGTCAGCCGAGCATGGCGGTGAGGGCGTTGATGAGGGTGGATTCGACGCCGTTGGTGCCGGCGCGGAAGTGGGCGATGTGGCCGTAGACGGTCATGGAGCCGCCGGCGATGCCGGGGGCGTCGGTGTCCCACCCGCCCTCGTAGCTCCCTGCGGTCATGTACGGGGAGAAGAACTCGTTGGAGGGGATGTAGCAGCAGGACTCGTTGGCGTAGCCGCCGATCCAGATCCCGGCCGATCCGCCGTATCTGGAGCGGAAGTATGCGGCGTAGCCGCTGACCATCTCCCCGCCGACGAAGGCCATCCGCAGCGGGGTGCCGCCGCCGATGGTCCACACCTGGAAGGGGGAGGGGACGCTGGTGGCGACGTTGCCGGAGTCGATCCTGGCCATCATCATCTGGGCGTGGCGGACGTAGTAGGCGGGGAAGCCGCTCGGGTTGGGCAGGCGGGCGGCGTAGGCGTTGCGGAGCGCCGCGAGATTGCCCGCGGTGGTGCTGATCTCCAGCGGCAGATTGACCTGCTGGTACTTGGTGTTGATGGGACCGGTGAGGGCCCGCCCCGCGCTTTGCGCCGCGCTGAGGACGGCCGAGCCGAGGCTGTCTCCCCACTGGTCGCGCAGCGCCCAGCTGGGCGGAGAGCCCGCAGGGTTCTGGTCGCCGGCGGGGCCGATGAGGAAGAGCGCGAACGTGTTCGAGCGGTTCTCGATGTAGTTGCACGCCCCGGCGGGGTAGTCGCCGTCGAACAGCGACCGATCGCCGGCGGCGACCGGATGCGAGCCGTAGCCGAAGATGACCGCTGCGGCCGTCCCGTTCGAGCGGCGGCACACAAGGACCGGAACGTCGGTCTCGACATAGCTCAGGCCGGCCCGGTTCACCGACCAGGTCTGCTGGATGACCTTGTAGTCGAGGCTCACCGTCGTCTGGCTGGCGTTGAGGGCCGCCCGGGCGGTTTCGACGATCCGGTCTTCGAGCCAGGACGAGTAGGCCCGGATCTGGTCCATTTCGGTGATGCCGTAGCTGGAGAAGGGCTGCAGCGTGTCGACGAGCGTGGGCCCGTTGTGCGTGTGGGTGGCCTGCAGCAGGATGTCCGAGGTTGCCCAGTTCGCAAGCGCCAGAAGCCGCGGGCGGATGCGCTGGTGCATCGTCCGGGGGATCGCGAGGATGTCTACGCTCAGGATCAGATGGGGGCTGCCGTTCTCACGGATGACGACGGCGCGGGTCCACAGGGGCTCATACGGGGTGCTGCTCGTCGCGAGGCGTCCGCCGTCCGCAGTGCCGTAGCCGGCCATGTAGGGGTTGGAACTCAGCGTGGGCGTGATGTTGACCTTCGCCGTCGCCACAGTGAACGCCATGTTCTCTCTCCTCTTTGTGATGCTGGCCGTGGATCGTCGGACTCAGGTGCCGGCGGGCCGCGCCCTCAAGCGGGGGCGCCGGCGTCGATCCAGCGTTTCATGATGGCGGCCTGCGGAGCCTGGGGGGCCAGGACGAGCACCCCTTGGACGATCGGGGAGCCGACTCTGCGGATCCCGGCCTCGACCGTGCGCTGGTCCAGTCGGGTCGCCGCGGTGACGATGTCCAGGCAGATCTGCTCGCGGCTGCCCTTGGCCCCGGCGGCGATGGCGGCGTCCACGGCCGCGTTCTCCTCCGCGGTCAGGGCCTGGGGCCGGGGGCCGACGTACTTGGCCTGGCATGAGGCCACCTGCAGGTAGCGGCTGTTGGACCACAGCTCTTCCAGGCTCGTCAGCTCGGGAAGATCGGTGCCGTCGTAGAGCTTCGCGGCGAACAGGTACCGCGTGGGCCGTTCCGGCCTCTCCTTCGCGGTATCCGTGGGGGTCTTGCGGGCTGTCGGCACGGCCGGCGCGGCCTGCGCCCCGACCGCCGCCACAGCGGCAACCCCTACTCCTGCCGCCAGGGCACACAGCTGTAAGGCAAAACGTCTGGAGATCTCCATGAACGCCCCCGGTGTTCTGTGGATGCTCCCCAGCAACGCATACAACGGTTGCGTGGACCGGCTGGCCCCGCTGCTTCCATCGTGCGGGATCCGGGCTCCTCCAGCACAGGGCACAACGACCCAGAACCGCGGGCACACTTCATGGGCAGGAGACGCACGACGGCGCCCCCTCCTGGGTGGGAGGGGGCGCCGTCGTGCGTGGGTCGGGTCGTGTGTGGGTCGGGTCGGGTCAGGGGAGGGTGAGGCCGTTCCAGCCCCAGCCGACCTGGGTGCGGGTGAGCCAGCCGCCGGTGCCGTTGCCGGGGTAGAGGTAGAGGCCTCCGGAGGCGGTGTCGCGGGCGAGGATGTCGTTCTTGCCGTCGCCGTTGAAGTCGCCGATGCCGAGGATGGCGTTCATGACGCCCCAGCCGGAGCCGACCTGGGTGCGGGTGCCGAAGCC
>NZ_CP022463.1:1924238-2186889 GCF_002224485.1 Sinomonas sp. R1AF57 | reverse complement strand
TGCCGGGGTAGAGGTAGAGGCCTCCGGAGGCGGTGTCGCGGGCGAGGATGTCGTTCTTGCCGTCGCCGTTGAAGTCGCCGATGCCGAGGATGGCGTTCATGACGCCCCAGCCGGAGCCGACCTGGGTGCGGGTGCCGAAGCCTCCGGTGCCGGTGCCGGGGTAGAGCCAGAGGGCGCCGTTGGCGTCGCGGGCGAGGACGTCGCTCTTGCCGTCGCCGTTGAAGTCCCCGGTGCTGGTGATGGCGTTCATGGTGTCCCAGCCCCAGCCGACCTGGGTGCGGGTGCCGAGGGTGCCGGTGCCGGTGCCGGGGTAGAGCCAGAGGGCGCCGGTGGTGTCGCGGATGAGGAGGTCGCTCTTGCCGTCGCCGGTGAAGTCTCCGGGGGCGGTGATGAGGTTGGCGGTGCCCAGGCCGGTGGCGAGCTGGGTGCGTGCCTTCCAGCCGCCGGTGCCGTTGCCGGGGTAGAGCCAGAGGGTGCCGTTGGTGTCGCGGGCGACGAGGTCGCTGATCCCGTCGCCATCGAGGTCGCGGGTGGCGGTGGTCAGGGACAGGCCGGTCCAGGTTCCGGAGCTGATGCGGGTGAGCCAGCCGCCTGTGCCGTTGCCTGGGTAGATGTAGCCGTTGGCGCTGGAGTCGATCGCCACGACGTCGTTCTTGCCGTCCTTGGTGTAGTCCTTCCACGGAACCACCGCGGGCGTCACCGTGTAGGTCTCGGTCACGACACCCGAGGCATTGCCCGCAGCGTCGACGCCGAAGAACTTCAGCGTCATCGCAGCCGTGAGCGTGAGCTGCGCGCTGTACTTCGTGCTCGACGTGGTCGGGGTGCTGCCGTCGGTGGTGTAGTAGATCGTCGTGTTCGTCTCATTGGAGTTCAGCGAGATCTTCGTCCCCGAGGCGTACTGGCCGCCGGCAGGGGAGGCGCTGACCACGGGCGCCGTGGTGTCGGGGACCTGGTACGCGAAGCTGGCCGGGGCCGATGTGTTGCCGTAGGCGTCCACCGCGATCGCCTTGATGGTCAGCGGACCATTGAGGGTGATCGGGCCCGTGTACTTCGTGCTCGACGTGGTGGGCGTTGAGCCGTCGACCGTGTAGTAGATCGACCCCGCCTCGGAGCTGTTCAGGGTGATCTGCTGGCCCGAGGGATACGTGCCGGGCGCCGGAGACGCGGTCACCGTCGGCGCCGTGTTGTCGAGCACGTAGGCGACGCTCTGTACGGCCGACGCATTCTTCGAGCTGTCGACGCCGAAGAACTTCAGGGTCATGGTCGCCATCGGGATGGGCCCGGAGTACTGCGCGCTCGAGGTGGTGGGAGTGCTGTTGTCGGTCGTGTAGTAGATCGTCGCCGGCTCGTTGGCCGAGAGTGTGATCGACTGCGAGGGCCCGTACGTCCCCGCCGCCGGGCTCGCCGTGACGGTAGGCGGCGTGGTGTCGACGATGTTCACCGTGACGGTCACGCCGGTGGTCGTCGAGTTGCCCGCCTTGTCGATGGCCTGCACCTCGAACCGGTGCTGTCCCGCCGTGACGTTGGTGAACGTCTTCGGCGAGGTGCAGGCTGTGAAGGCCTGGGTGTCCATGCGGCACAGGAACCGGTCGACATCCGTCGAGGTCGAGGAGAAGACCACGTCCACGTTCTGGGAGACCGTGACCGTGGAGCCATCCGTCGGTGAGGTGATGGAGAGCTGCGGTGCGGTCAGGTCCACCTGCACGACCACGGAGGCAGCGGTGCTGCGGTTCGTGGCCTTGTCCACGGCCTTCACGTAGAGGGTGTGCTGGCCCTCAGTCGTGAAGGAGAGCTGGCTGCCCGGTGTGCACGGAGTGAAGCTCGCGTCAGCGGTCGTGTCGATCGCGCACACGAAGGTCGCGCCGGTCTCGGCCGTGGCGGAGAAGGTCGGGCTTCCATTCACCGGCGTCGTCGACGTCGGGCTCGTGATGGTCGGCGCCGCCGGCGCCTGGGTGTCCACCGTGAAGTCGCGGCTCGCGGCGCTGCCGCCGCCGGTCGCGCTGACCTGGAAGGTGTACGCGCCGTCGGCCAGTGGAGTGGACGGCGTGTAGGTGCCGGAGGTGCAGTCGGTCCAGACGGGGTTCGAGCTCCCCGAAGGGGTGATCGCACACTGCATCGAGGCCGCCGGCGTGGCGGAAACGGTGAAGGTCGGCGTCGAGTCGTTCGTGAAGGCCGGGTCTGGTGCCGCCTGCCCATTGGCCAGCGTCGGGCCGCCGGTGATGCTCACGACCCCGCCGGAGAGGCGGTACATGACGCCCTTGCCCGACGGCGGGGGCGAGGACAGCAGCCCGGCGTCGTCCATGACGAGCACCTTGCCGCCGAGCACGCCGAGGCCCGTCACCTTCGAGTAGCCCAGTGCCCACTGGGTGTCGACGGTGCTGTTCGCGAGGCTGACCTTGATGACCGAGTCCTTGCCGGCGTCGGCGGAGGTGGTGCCGATCGAGGTCCCTGCGTAGAGGGTGTTCGAGGAGCTGTCGAACATGAGCGCGCCAGCCTTCGGCACGCTGAACGCTGCGGTCGGGGTGATGTTCGCGAGGGTCTCGTCGGGGGGCGCCGTGAAGCGCGTGATCCCGCTGGCCTCGGCGACGTAGACGATGTTCCGCCCCCCCGAGAGTCCGGCCGCTGCGATGCCGGTGACCGCGCCGGAGGCTGAGGCGATGCTCTCGAGGCTCGGGTGCTGGATCTCGGGGTAGGTCAGGCGCGCGATCACCCGCGTGCGCTCGAAGCTGAGGTAGATGTTCTTGTCGGCGCCGAGGCTCGCGGCGTTCGGGCGCAGGTCGCCGTCGAAGATCTGCAGGGTGTTCGCATAGTCGAATTTCTGCGTCGACGGGTTCCACTTCGCCCGGATGACCTGCGAGCCGCCCGGCGTCTGGTCCGGGATGAAGACGAGCTCGTCGCCGCTGCCCGGCTGCCCGTCCGGATCGAAGAAGGCAGGTGCGCCGGGGACCAGAGGGCCCGGGCCGGCCTTGTCGAGGGTGCCGCCGAGACACGTGGGCGCCGTCGTGTCGGTGGAGGTGAGGGGATGGTCGATCCTGCCGGGTGTCGTTCCGGTGGGCTCCTGGATCCTGCAGAAACCGGCCTTGCGGTCGGCCACCCATACGCGGCCGACGGGGTCGATGATCGTGCCGGCGGCCTGTGTCAGGCCGGTGACGAACGTCTGTTTCGGCTGGTCCGCGCTTGCCGGGACTGCCGTGGCGACTCCCACGGCCATGGTGGCGGCGAGCGTCAGAGCGACGATGCCAGCGCTGGACTTCCTGAGCGTGCCCGGTCTCATCGCATTGCCGACGAGCCGTGAGAAGCCGACGAGCACGAGTGTCCCCCGTTTCATCCGGATGCTCCCCAGCCCCGCATGCCCCATATTGGACCCTCTGGGCCCATAGGGACCATCTTGCACCCTCGCAGCGCTCTGCGCACAGGGCCTGAAGACCCGACGTGGCCGCAGGTTCCGATCTGTGCCTATTCCGAGCCCATGGCTGCCTTGACCCCCGAACGGCGGAGTCGAGACGATATGGACAGGGACCGCTGGCTGGAACGGGGCCGCCGCGACGTCCGCCTCGGAAGGGGGAACATGCCACCTGCCACGCCTGCCGTCCCTCGCCACCGCGCCTCCAGGGGCCACATCCTTGCGGCGGCGCCGCTCTTGGCCGTGATCGCCTTGGTTCTCGGAGGCTGCAGCTCCGGCTCGGCTCCCGGCGGCGCGGCGAGCACGACGTCGTCCGCGAGCCCCTCGCCGTCGTCTTCCGCCAGCGCCACGCGCCCTTCCTCGGCCAGGGGCACTACGCTCGCAGCAGAGGACCTGCGCTTCCTCATCACCTGCAGCCACGTGGACAACGCGCCCGATATCTCGCGGTACAGCCTCGAAGAGGTCTGGGCCAGCACCAACTACGTCCGCATCAAGGAATGCACCGTGGCCTATCAGGGGAGCCGGCCGTACGAACCCCAAGGCGACGAGACTGCCGTGGTGGACACCGCCCTGCACGGGCAGGCGACGGGGGACGCCGCGCTCGACGCGGTTCTCGAAGCCATGCGCCTCTGCACGCGCATCCCGGACGAAACAGGACCCGAGGGCTTTGCCGCGGCCAGCAGGGACATGCTGCGCGCCGCAGCCACCCTCTGCCCCGATGCCCCCC
This sequence comes from Sinomonas sp. R1AF57, assembly GCF_002224485.1. Classification (GTDB taxonomy): domain Bacteria; phylum Actinomycetota; class Actinomycetes; order Actinomycetales; family Micrococcaceae; genus Sinomonas; species Sinomonas flava. The sequence continues at coordinate 2,182,759 of NZ_CP022463.1, read as the reverse complement.
AAGGGAAGATCATCCACGCGTGGGCGTCAGGCGAACGCTTCGGCGACGGGGCGCACACCGTCGGACCCGAAATCGCTGCCGGCGACTACGCTGCGGTGAATCCCGCCGAGTCGTGCCGCTGGGCCGTGACCTCAGGCGCCGGGGCGCAGGTGGCCTCCGGCGGTGCTGCCGAGGCGTCCACGGTGACTCTGGACCGGGGCAGCAGCTTCAGTAGTGACAATTGCGGGATCTGGAGGAAGATGTAAGGGCGGGGCCGCCCGGCCCACGCGGCCGTTGTATGCGTTGCTGGGGAGCATCCGAACATCGGGGGCGTTCGTGGAGATCCCTAGGCGTCGTGCTATCCAGCTGTTTGCGATCGGAGTCGGAGTAGGGGTTGCCGCTGTGGCGGCGGTCGGGGCGCAGGCCGCGCCGGCCGTGCCGACGGCCCGCAAGACGCCCACGAATACCGCGAAGGAGAAGCCGGAACGGCCCACGCGGTACCTGTTCGCCGCGACGCTCTACGACGGCACCAGCCTCCCGGAGCTGACGAGCCTGGAAGAGCTGTGGTCCAACAGCCGCTACCTGCAGGTGGCCTCCTGCAAGGCCAAGTACGTCGGCCCCCGGCCCCAGGCCCTCACCGCGGAGGAGAACGCGGCCGTGGACGCCGCCATCGCCGCCGGGGCCAAGGGCAGCCGCGAGCAGATCTGCCTGGACATCGTCACCGCGGCGACCCGACTGGACCAGCGCACGGTCGAGGCCGGGATCCGCAGAGTCGGCTCCCCGGTCGTCCAGGGCGTGCTCGTCCTGGCCCCTCAGGCTCCGCAGGCCGCCATCATGAAGCGCTGGATCGACGCCGGCGCCCCCGCGTAGCCCGGGCAGCTGGTCTCCCGCGGCTGGCTGCACGCGAGAAGGGCCGACGGTCCAGAAGGCCGCCGGCCCTTCTTCCTGCCGGAGTGTCAGCCGAGCATGGCGGTGAGGGCGTTGATGAGGGTGGATTCGACGCCGTTGGTGCCGGCGCGGAAGTGGGCGATGTGGCCGTAGACGGTCATGGAGCCGCCGGCGATGCCGGGGGCGTCGGTGTCCCAGCCGCCTTCGTAGCTGCCGGCGGTCATGTACGGGGAGAAGTACTCGTTGGTCGGGATGTAGCAGCAGGACTCGTTGGCGTAGCCGCCGATCCAGATCCCGGCCGATCCGCCGTACTTGGACCGGAAGTAGACGGCGTAGCCGCTGACCATCTCCCCGCCGACGAAGGCCATCCGCAGCGGGGTGCCGCCGCCGATGGTCCAGACCTGGAAGGGGGAGGGGACGCTGGTGGCGACATTGCCGGAGTCGATCCTGGCCATCATCATCTGCGCGTGGCGCACGTAGTAGGCCGGGAAGCCGCTCGGGTTGGGCAGGCGTCCCGCATAGGCATTGCGGAGCGCGGCCAGATTCCCGGCCGAGGTGTCGATGTCCAGAGGCAGGCTGACTTCCTGGTACTGGGTGTTGATCGGGCCGGTGAGGGCGCGGCCGGCGCTCTGGGCGGCGTTGAGGACGGCGGAGCCCAGCGAGTCGCCCCATTGGTCGCGCAGGGTCCAGCTCGGGGATCCTGAGGGATTCTGGTCTCCGGCGGGTCCGATGAGGAAGAGCGCGAAGGCGTCGGAGCGGTTCTCAATGTAGTTGCAGGCCCCGGCGGGGTAGTCGCCGTCGAAGAGGGAGCGGTCGCCCGCGGCGACGGGGTGCGAGCCGTAGCCGAAGATGATCGCCTCGGGTGTGCCGTTGGGGCGCCGGCAGACCAGTACGGGCACATCGGTCTCGACGTACTTCAGGCCCACGCGGTTCACCGACCAGGTCTGCTGGATGACCTGGTAGTCCAGGGTCACGTTGGTCTGCCCGGCGTTGAGCGCGTCCTGCGCGGCCTCGACGATCCGGTCCTCGAGCCAGGACGAGTAGTCGCGGATCTGGTCCATTTCGCTGATGCCGTAGCTGGAGAAGGGCTGCAGCGTGTCGACGAGCGTGGGCCCGTTGTGCGTGTGGGTGGCCTGCAGCAGGATGTCGGACGTCGACCACGAGGCCAGAGCCAGCAGTCGGGTGCGGATGCGCTGGTGCATGGAGCGGGGGATCGCGAGGACGTCGACGCTCAGGATCATCTGGGGGCTGCCGTTCTCACGGATCACCACCGCACGGGCCCACAGCGGCTCGAAAGGCGTGCTGCTCGTCGCGAGGCGTCCGCCGTCCGCAGTGCCGTAGCCGGCCATGTAGGGGTTGGAACTCAGCGTGGGCGTGATGTTGACAGCCGCCGTCGCCACAGTGAACGCCATGAGCGCTCTCCTCGGGTCACTGCTGCCAGCGAAGGAAGAGCCGCCCCATTGGCTCCGGAGCCCCCCGTCGGCACCACTGTGTCTGAGACCTCCTTCATTAGAACACGCCGACGGTGAATTGTGGCCCTCTGAAACGAAGAGTGGGGCGCCGCGTGCCCGCGGCGCCCCACTCAGGGCAGGTGTGCGGCGTCGTTCCGCCGCACACTGCTATTTCGCTGCTGGTGCGAAGAGGTTGGCGCCGTTCCACCCGGTGCCGACGACCGCCGTCGTGCCCCACGCGCCACCCGCAGTGATGGGGTAGTAGCGCAGGGCGCCGTCGGTGGTGCGGGCGAAGAGCCCCTTCGTGCCAGCGCCGGTGAAGCCCGAGCTGCCCACGACGGCGTCGAAGATCTGCCAGCCGGTCCCGACGGTGCGGCGGGTCTCGTTGATGAAGGCACCGGTGCCGTCTGAGCGGTAGAGGCGCACCTCACCAGCCGTGGTGCGGGCGAGGATGTCCGAGTTGCCGTCGCCGTCGAAGTCGATCTGTGTCAGCGACAGGCCCTGCCAGCCCCAGCCGATGGTGACCGGCGCAGCAAGCGATTTCCCGCCGACGTTGGCAATGTACTGGAGGGTGCCATCGGGCGCCTTGGCGACGATGGAGGGCAGCGCGTCGGTTGCCTTCCAGCGGCCCACGGTGAGCGTCCACCCATCCCAGCCGGTGCCGATGACCGTGGCCGCGCTGAATGTGCCGTCGGCCTGCCCGAAGTAGACCATAATCCGGCCGTCCGGCCACAGTCCGACGAGGTCCTGGAAGCCGTCGCCGTTCCAGTCGGCGACGAACCCTTGCGTGACGCTCGACCAGCCGGACCCGACCGCGACGGGAGCCGCGAGCGTTCCGTTGCCCGGGGCAGGGTACCGATTGAGCACTCCCGTGCCCGTGGCGCCGAGAAGGTCCGAAGGCCGGATCACGGTGGGGGGCGTGGGATCAAGCGGCGCTCCTCCGAGCGTCGCATTCTGCCAGCCCGAGCCGATCTTCGACGGTGCTCCCCACGACCCATTCGACGCCGGGTAGTAGTAGATGTCCCCGACGGTATCCTTCGCGACGAGGCCAAGGCTGCTTGCACCCACGAATCCCCACGAGGACGCGACGGACGCCATGCGATTCCATCCGCTGCCAATGGCCTGTCCCTGTCCGGTTGTGAAGCCGCCCTGGCCATTGCCTGCGTACAGGTACATCGTGCCGTCAGATGCGCGCGAGAGCAGGTCCTGCGCGCCGTCGCCATCGAAGTCGATCATGGAGATCTTCTGGGTGCCGAATCCCGACCCCACCTGCTGGCCGCCGCCGAGGTACCCTCCGGAGGTGTTCGAGTAGTAGAACAGTCGTCCCTGGGCATCCTTGGCGAGGATTGACGGATAACCGTCCCTCGCATTCCACCACCCTACGGTGACGGAGATGTCCTGCCATCCGGTGCCGACTGTGGTGGGGGAGCCGAATCCGCCACCCGCGGCCCCCGGGTACATCCGGAGAGTGCCATCGCCCCATTGCCCGAGGAGGTCGAAGACCCCGTCCTGGTTCCAGTCGACGACGTAGACCGCCTTGGCGCCGCTCCAGCCCGAGCCGATGCGGCGCGCGGTCTGGATGAGGCCTCCCTGCCCGTCGGCGGGATAGTCCACGAGGTTCCCGGAGGAGTCGATCATGACGAGATCCCCGGCCGTCGCAATGGAGGCGTTGGCCGCCGCGGTGTCGCCCCGGGCGAACAGCTTCAGGGCGTTGAAGCTGCCGTTCCACTGGTTCGAGTCGCCGGCGAAGGGGCCCTGGCTGTTGTACTGCCAGATCGAGTAGAACGACCAGCTGGCGGGGAGGGTCCCGGGGCCCACGTTGTTGTACGCGGCAATGTGGAGGGGGTTGTCGGAGAAGGCGGCACTGTTGCCGGTGCATCTGCTCCACCAGTCCGTGGTGGTGTAGATCGCGGGTACCCGGCCCACGAGGGATTTGAGGGTCGCGGAGAAGTCCTGAATCCACGCCACCATCTGCGCCGCGCTCATGTTGTAGCAGACGTTGCCGAGGGAGCTGTACGGGTTGTACTCGATGTCCAGAAGCGGGGGCATCGTGATGCCGTCCGGCGACCAGCCTCCGCCATTCCTGACGAAGTAGTTCGCCTGAGTCGCGCCGCTCGAGACGCTGGGGAGCGCGAAGTGGTACGCGCCGCGCACCATGCCGGCATCGGCGCTGCCGAGGTACTGGGAGCTGAACGCGTCGCTCACGTAGGTGGTGCCTTCGGTCGCCTTGACATAGGCGAAGCGGGCGCCGAGATTCCACTGCTGCTGCCAGTCGACGTCTTGGCCCCCGGAGGCTGAGGACTGCCAGGCACTGACATCCATGCCCTGGACCCCGGGAGGCGTCCAGGTATTGTTCGCCATCTGCACCGTGGCGCCCGCCTGGCCGCCTGTCTGGAGAGGGATGACGCTCGTCGACTGCGGCGTGACAGCAGTCGGGTCGCCAGACACGCGGGGTGCGGGATCCGGAAGGGCGGACGGGTTGAGCGCGGTCGCCGCGGTCTGCGGAACCGAGGTGGTGGGCGACTTCCCCGCATTGATGCGCTTGAGGCCCTGGCCCATGGCGGACCCGGCGCGCCCCATCTGGGTGGCGAGCTGGGCCATGGTCTTGTCGTCCGGCGGTGCCGGCTGAGCCGTGTCCCCGCTCCCGACCTTGGTGGACGACGGCGCCGGGCTGGGCGCCGTCGCCGGTGCGGCGGGGCGGCCGGACGGGGATGGGGCGGGGGCCTGTGGCTGGGATGCGGCCGATCGGCTCGTGTCGAGGGCCACGGGCGCAACGGCGCTGGCCGGTGCGGCCGCAGCTTGCGCGAGTGGGCCTGGGTTCTCGAGCGCGCTGGTGGATGCGCCCGTGCCTCCGTGGAGGGTTGCGGCGGGCACGGCCACAGCAGCGGCCACGGTGACGACGGCGACTGCCGCGCCCTTCGCGAGCCGGGTGATGTGTCGGTGCTTCTGATGCCGGTGGGCTGCTCTGCTCATGCTGGACCGTCCAAGGGCTACGGCCGCTGATCCCCCCACTCAATACGGCCTTGCGGACTGCCCCCGTCAATCTGGCACGTCCCGAGCCAACGGGGGCAGCAATGGCACCGTCACGATAACACTGTTGTTTCAGGTGTGACTAATGGGTCCAAAGATACTGACGAGATTAGTGTTCTTCGTTGAGCAGTCCGAGAAGATAGCGTCCGTAGCCGCTTTTGACGAGGGGCTGTGCGGCTTTCCGGAGGGATTCGTCGTCGAGGAAGCCTTGGCGCCAGGCGATTTCCTCGGGCGCGCCGATCTTGAGTCCTTGGCGGTTTTCGACCGTGCGGATGAAGTTGGAGGCGTCGTTGAGGTCGCTGAAGGTGCCGGTGTCCAGCCACGCGGTGCCGCGGGGGAGGACTTCGACGTGGAGCCTGCCGGCGTCGAGGTAGGTGCGGTTGATGTCGGTGATCTCGAGCTCGCCGCGGGCGGAGGGCTTGAGGTCCTTGGCGATGGCGACGACGTCGTTGTCGTAGAAGTACAGGCCGGGGATGGCGTAGTTGCTCTTGGGCTGGGCGGGCTTCTCCTCGATGGAGACCGCGCGCCCGGCGTCGTCGAATTCGACGACGCCGTAGGCGCTGGGGTCCTTGACCCAGTAGCCGAAGACGGAGGCGCCGTCGATGTCGTGGTGGCGGCGCAGCTGGGTGCCCAGCCCGGGGCCGTAGAAGATGTTGTCCCCGAGGACCAGGGCGACGGTGTCGGTGCCGATGTGCTCGGCGCCGAGGATGAAGGCCTGGGCCAGGCCGTCGGGGGAGGGCTGGACGACGTAGCTGATGGAGATCCCGAAGTGGGACCCGTCGCCCAGGAGCCGTTGGAAGAACGGGGCGTCCATGGGGGTGGTGATGACCAGGATGTCCCTGATGCCCGCCAGCAGCAGGGTGGAGAGCGGGTAGTAGACCATGGGCTTGTCGTAGACGGGCACGAGCTGCTTGCTCACGCCCAGGGTGATGGGGTGGAGTCGCGACCCGGTGCCCCCTGCCAGGATGATTCCCTTCATGGAAATCATCATTCCGGTTACACGTTCGGTTCCCAACAGTTAGATTCAGCCTTATGGAACTGCTCGTGACGGGCGGCGCAGGCTTCATCGGCGCCAATTTCGTCCACTACGTGCTGCGGCATACGGGGCATCATGTGACCGTCGTGGACAAGTTGACATATGCGGGGAATCTGGCGTCGTTGGAGGGGCTGGAGGCGGAGCGGTTCCGGTTCGTGCGGGGGGACATTGCGGACGCCGCACTGGTGGATTCCCTGGTGGCGGGGGCGGATGCGGTGGTGCATTACGCGGCGGAGAGCCACAACGACAATTCGCTGCGGGACCCGCGCCCGTTCCTGGAGACGAACATCATCGGCACCTACACGCTGATCGAGGCCGCGCGCCGGCACGGGACGCGGTTCCACCACATCTCCACCGACGAGGTGTACGGGGACCTGGAGCTGGACGACCCGGCACGGTTCACCGAGTCCACCCCGTACAACCCCTCGAGCCCGTACTCGGCGACGAAGGCCGGTTCGGACCTGCTGGTGCGGGCGTGGGTGCGCTCGTTCGGGCTCGCGGCGACGATCAGCAACTGCTCGAACAACTACGGCCCGTACCAGCATGTGGAGAAGTTCATCCCGCGCCAGATCACCAACGTGATCGACGGTGTCCGGCCGAGGGTGTACGGGAAGGGCAGGAACGTGCGGGACTGGATCCACGCCGAGGACCACTCCTCGGCGGTGCTGGCCATCCTCGAGCGCGGCAGGATCGGGCAGACGTACCTGATCGGCGCGGACGGGGAGCGGGACAACAGGACGGTGGTGGAGCTGGTCCTGGAGCTGATGGGCCAGGCGCCGGACGCGTACGACCTGGTCGCCGACCGGGCCGGGCACGACCTGCGCTACGCGATCGACTCCACGAAGCTGCGCACCGAGCTCGGCTGGGAACCGGCCTACCGGGACTTCGCGGCGGGCCTGGGCGCCACGATCCGGTGGTACCGGGAGAACGAGGCCTGGTGGCGCCCGCAGAAGGCCGCCACCGAGGCCCGGTACGCGGAGCTGGGGCAGTGAGCGCGCCGGGGCGGGGCGGGGAGGGCTTCGTGTTCTCCAGGCCGCTGGCCGTGCACGCGACGGCCATCCCGGGGCTGCTGCTGCTGGACCTGCCCGTGCACGGGGACAGCCGGGGCTGGTTCAAGGAGAACTGGCAGCGTCAGAAGATGACCGGCCTGGGGCTGCCGGACTTCGCCCCGGTGCAGAACAACGTCTCCTTCAACGCGACCGCCGGCACGACCCGGGGCATCCACGCGGAGCCGTGGGACAAGTACGTCTCGGTCGCCACGGGCCGGATCTTCGGCGCGTGGGTGGACCTGCGCGAGGGCCCCACGTTCGGGGCGGTTGCCACGGCCGAGCTGGACCCGTCCAGGGCGGTGTTCGTCCCGCGCGGGGTGGGCAACGCGTTCCAGACCCTCCAGGACGGCACGGCCTACACCTATCTGGTCAACGACCACTGGTCCGCCGAGGCCCAGGGGGAGTACACGTTCCTGAACCTGGCCGACGAGACCGTGGCCATCCCGTGGCCGATCCCGCTCGAGCACGCGGAGCTGTCGGAGAAGGACCGCGCCCACCCCCGCCTGGCCCAGGTCGCCCCGATGCGGCCGAAGACGGTCCTCGTGCTCGGCGCCGGAGGCCAGCTGGGCAGGGCCCTGCGGGAGGCGTACGACGGCGCCCCTCCCGGGGCGGTGGAGTTCGCCGCGCGCTCCGAGTTCGACCTCGCCGACCCGGACTCGTTCGCCTCGCGGGACTGGTCGCAGTACGGGGCGGTCGTCAACGCCGCCGCCTACACCGCCGTCGATGCGGCCGAGACCCCCGAGGGGCGCCGGGAGGCGTGGGCGGTCAACGCCGGCGCGGTGGCGAAGCTGGCCCGGGTCGCGGCCGAGCACCGCATCACCCTGGTCAACGTCTCCAGCGACTACGTCTTCGACGGCACCTTGCGTGTCCACCACGAGGACGAGCCGTTCTCCCCGCTGGGGGTGTACGGGCAGTCCAAGGCCGCCGGGGACGCCGCCGTGGCCGCCGTCCCGCGGCACTACACCGTGCGCACCTCGTGGGTGATCGGGGACGGGAACAACTTCGTGCGCACCATGGCCCGCCTCGCATCCCAGGGAGTGAGCCCGGCCGTCGTCGATGACCAGATGGGCCGACCCACCTTCACCGAGGACCTCGCCGCCGGGATCCGGCACCTGCTCGAGACCGGCGCTCCGTACGGGACCTACAACCTCAGCTGCTCGGGGGAGACCGCGAGCTGGGCCGACGTCGCCGCGGAAGTGTTCGCCGTCGTCGGACGCCACCCCGGGGACATCCAGCGCACCACGACCGCCGCCTACTTCGCCGACAGGCCCCACACCGCCCCACGGCCGCTGAACTCCACCCTGGACCTGCACAGGATCGAATCCACCGGTTTCACCCCCCACCGCTGGGAAGACCGACTCCGCACCTATCCGATCGGGCCTTGAGCGCGAGGACGTCACCGAGCGTCTTCCGTTTCGGTTCGTCCCGTAAGCTACGCCCATGCCTCAGACTTCACGTATCACCAAGGCCGTCATTCCTGCTGCAGGCCTCGGCACCCGCTTCCTCCCGGCGACGAAGGCGATGCCGAAGGAGATGCTGCCCGTCGTCGACGAGCCCGCCATCCAGTACGTCGTCGCGGAGGCGGCCAAGGCCGGGCTCGACAACGTCCTCATGATCACGGGCCGCAGCAAGCGGGCGCTCGAGGACCACTTCGACCGCGTCCCGACGCTTGAGGCCGTGCTCGAGGCCAAGGGCGACACCAGGCGCCTCGCAGCTGTCCAGGAGTCGAACACGCTCGGTGACATCCACTACGTGCGTCAGGGTGATCCAAAGGGCTTGGGCCATGCCGTCCTATGCGCCAAGCGGCATGTGGGTGACGAGCCCTTCGCCGTCCTGCTCGGCGACGACCTCATCGACTCCCGCGATGAGCTGCTCGGCGAGATGATCCGGGTCCAGCAGGCCACCGGCGGATCGGTGATCGCCCTCATGGAGGTCGACCCGGAGCAGATCTCGTCCTACGGGTGCGCGGACGTCGAATCAGTGGACGGCGAGGACTATGTCCGCGTCAACAGGCTCGTGGAGAAGCCCGCCGTCGAGGAGGCGCCGTCGAACCTCGCGGTGATCGGCCGTTACGTGCTGCACCCGGCCGTGTTCGACGTACTCGAGCAGACGCAGCCCGGTCGCGGCGGCGAGATACAGCTCACCGATGCGCTCGAGGTCCTTGCCGCCGACGAGGGCGAAGGCGGCGGCGTCCACGCAGTGGTGTTCCGGGGGCGCCGCTACGACACGGGGGACAAGCTCTCCTACCTCAAGGCGGTGGTGACCCTCGCCGTCGAGCGCGAGGATCTCGCCGGGCTGCGGCCGTGGCTCAAGGACTTCGCAGCGGCGCTGTAGGCGCGTCAGCGGTTCAATCGGGGAGTTTTCCACAGGTAGGCGTCTTGTTCAGCGGGTGTTTGCAAAAGCAGTTAGTGTGAGCCTTGCTGCCGGGAGGGGGTCCCGGCAGGGCGACACACCGTGGGGGGAACTGTGGACGCACTGCGCATCGTCGAGGGAGAGGTCCGCGAGCTGATCAGGCTCAGGGGCATCGATCCGCTCGGCTCGTCGGGTGACGTACGGCGGCTGGTCGATGCCGCCGTCGTGGACTACGACGAGCGAGCTCTGCTGGGCGTGGTCCCTCCCCTTGGCTCCCTTGAGGCTGCCCGCAAGAGCCTTCTCGACGCCGTCGCCGGCTTCGGGCCCCTCCAGCCCCTGCTGGACGATCCGACCATTGAGGAAATCTGGCTCAACGCTCCGCACGAGGTGTACGCAGCCCGCAACGGTGAGTCCGAACTGACGAGCGTAACTCTCAGCGAGCAGCAGGTCCGCGACCTCGTCGAGCGCATGCTCAAGTCCTCCGGGCGCAGGCTCGATCTCTCCAGCCCGTTCGTCGATGCCGCCCTCCCGGACGGTTCTCGCCTGCACGTGGTGATACCCGATGTGACCCGTCGGCACTGGGCCGTGAACATCCGCAAGTTCATTGTGAAGGCGAGCCGCCTCGAGCACCTCGTCGAACTGGGATCCCTCACCCCTCAGGCCGCGCGGTTCCTCGCCGCGGCGGTGGCGGGCGGTCTGAACATCCTCGTCTCCGGTGCGACCCAGGCCGGCAAGACCACGATGCTCAACTGCCTCGGTGCGTCTATTGGATCCCGTGAACGGGTGATCACGGTCGAGGAGATCTTCGAGCTCCAGTTCCCGCTGCGCGATGTGGTGGGGCTGCAGTGCCGTCAGCCGAACCTCGAGGGAACCGGCGAGATCCCGCTGCGACGTCTGGTCAAGGAGGCGCTCCGCATGCGGCCCGACCGACTGGTCGTGGGAGAGGTGCGCGAGGCGGAGGCCCTCGACATGCTCATCGCATTGAACAGTGGGCTTCCGGGCATGTGCACTGTCCACGCGAACTCCGCCCAGGACGCCGTCACCAAGCTGTGCACGCTCCCGCTGCTGGCTGGGGCCAACATCTCGTCCAGCTTCGTCGTGCCCACCGTGGCCGCGTGCATCGACCTCGTCGTCCACTGCAGCCGTCATCCCAATGGGCGTCGGCAAGTCACCGAGATTCTGTCCCTCGGGCAGCGCGTGGAGAACGGTGTCATCGAGACATCGTCGGTGTTCGCCCTCGACGGCGACGGCGTCCTGCGGCCCCGGCCCACCGGCCTTCTCTCGGTGGAGAAGTTCTCCCGGGCCGGGATCGACGTGCTGGACCTTCTGGAGAGCGCCTGATGGCCGCGGTGCTCGGATTGGCCGGGGGCGCGGGGCTGTTCCTCGCGTGGTGGTCCTTCTGGCCCAGACCAGAGCGCAGGGTCCGCAAGCAGGAGCCTGGCCGGCTTGACGTCCTGATCGCCCAAGCCGGAATCCACAGGGTCACTCCCACCGGACTCGTCGCTTCGAGCCTCGGACTCGGCGCGTTCGTCGGCTTGCTGTTCTTCGTCGTTACCGGGGCCGTCCCGGTCGCGCTCTGCTTCGGCCTGTTCGCGGGCGCTCTGCCTGTCGGGCTGGTGAGCTGGCAGGCCAAACGGCGCACCGCCGTCCTCCGCGAGCTCTGGCCCGACGTCGTCGACCACATTCGGTCGGCGATCCGCGCGGGTCTGTCACTGCCTGAATCCCTCATGCAGCTCGGCTACAAGGGGCCGGAGCCGCTTCGCGGAGAGTTCCTCGAGTTCGCGGCGGACTACCGCTCGAGCGGAAGCTTCGGCCTGTCACTCGACCGCCTCAAGGAGCGACTCTCCGACCCAGTCGCGGACCGCATCGTCGAGGCTCTGCGGCTGACTCGTGAAGTCGGCGGATCGGACCTGGGACGCCTGCTTGGCACCCTCGCGGAATTCCTGCGCGAGAGCGCGCGCACCCGCAGCGAGCTCGAGGCGCGGCAGTCCTGGACGGTCAATGCCGCGCGCCTGGCCGTCGCTGCCCCGTGGATCGTGCTGCTGCTCATGTCGACACGACCTGAGGCGATGGCGGCCTACGCGGCGCCGAGCGGGTTCCTCGTGCTGGCGGTCGGACTCGGCGTTTCCGTCGTCTGCTATCGCCTGATGCTGCGCATCGGGGCGCTTCCCCGGGAAGAGCGGGTCCTGCGATGAGCGGCATCACGGCTGCGGCCGTTCTCACAGGATCACTTCTGGGCGTGGGGCTGTGGATCGCCTTTGTCCGACTCCCGCTCATGCGCCGCGCCACGTTCACGCAGCGGGTTGCTCCGCAGCTGCGCTCCGTCGACCGAGGATCGAGGCTACTGCATGGCGAGCCTGCCAGCGTGACCCCCTTCGGACCCCTCGAACACATCATCCGCCCGCTCTTGGATGACGCTGTGGGCGCCCTGTCCAGGCTGAATCTGGGCAATGCCACGCTCGCGCGGCGGCTCGCCCAAGCGGGGAGCAACAAGTCGGCGGTGGACTTTCGCGCCGAGCAGCTGCTCTGTGCCGGAGGGTCGTTCGCTGTGGCGGCTCTCGGCGCGGCGGCCGCGGCTCTCAGCGGCCGTACCACGGCAGTCTTCGCGCTGCTCATGGTCGTGGCAGCGACCGTCGCCGGGTTCATGGCGCGGGATTACCTCCTCGGTGCGGCCATCGCGCGGCGCAAGCAGCGGATCCTGGGTGAGTTCCCCTCGGTCGCCGACATGATGGCGCTCGCCGTCGGCGCGGGTGAGACGGCTGCAGGGGCTCTGGACAGGACGGCCCGTGTCTCCAAGGGCGACCTCGCCGGCGAGTTTGAGAAAGTCCTCGCCCACGCCCGCTCTGGAGCGCCGCTCGTCGAGGCACTGCAGGCCATGGCGGACCGGGTCGACCTAGCGCCCATCACGAGGTTCGTGGACGGGCTGATCGTGGCCATCGAACGCGGGACACCCCTGTCGGATGTCCTGCGGGCGCAGGCCCAGGATGTCCGCGACCTTGCCAAGAGAGAACTGATGGAGGCCGCTGGGAAGAAGGAGATCGGGATGATGGTCCCGCTGGTCTTCGGTGTCCTGCCGCTCACCGTCGTCTTCGCCGTGTATCCGGGCGTGGCCGCGATCACGCTTGGCTTCTGACCACCGCTATGGGAGACACCGAATCCGGGGAACCGCCCCCGGCGCCGCACCTATTGGGGAAAGGGAAACACCATGAACACGCTCACCCGTGCAGGGATTCGGCTCGCGAATCTTCCGGAGGCGCTCTGGAGAAGGGTCTCCGAGGGCGACGACCGCGAGCGAGGCGACGTCCCGGGCTGGGTCATGATCACCCTGATGTCTGCCGTCCTTGTGATGGGGCTGCTCGCCGTGGCGGGTCCTGCCCTCGAAGGTCTCTTCAACCAGGCCATCAGCAAGGTGAGCAAGTAGGCCATGCGCTCTCCCCGCTCGCGCCGCCCATGGCAGGCGCCCTGGGGTTCTGATGAGGGCTCTGCGGCTGCCGACTTCGTGATGGTCGGCGGCCTTCTGACGGTCCTTGCGCTTGCGGTGGTCCAGCTCACGCTGGTCCTCCACGTGCGCAACGTCCTCGTCGATGCTGCCGCCTCCGGCGCGCGGTATGGCACCCTCGCAGACAGGACGCCCCAGGACGCGCGCACCCGGGCCGGCGAACTCATCACCGGGGCCGTCGGTGCCGACTATGCCGGGGACATCAGCGTGGGCCACGCCGTTTCGGCCGGGGTGCGCTCGTTGGAGGTCCGGGTGGTCGCCCCGATGCCGGTCGTCGGACTCATCGGCCCGGTGGGGCACCTGAAGGTCTCCGGCCATGCCCCGCTTCAGTGATGGCCCGGCCCAGAAAGCTGGGCCGTGGGCTGCCCTTCTCGATCGGCTCAGAGGGCCAGCCGCTGGAGAGGGCGGAAGCGCCGTCGTCGAATTCGTCTTCCTCGGGCTGGTCCTGCTCGTGCCCGTCGTCTATTTCGTGCTGACGGTCGCCGCGCTCCAAGGCGCCTCATTCGCTGCGACAGGCGCCGCCGACCATGCCGCCAAGTCCTTCGCCCAGGCGGCGGATGAGGCGGCGGCACGGACTGCGGCGGAGTCGGCGGTGCGCGTGGCGATGTCCGACTTCGGGCTCGCCGAGCACAGCGCCCGGCTCGTACTCGCCTGCGATCGCAGCCCCTGCCTTCAGGCTGGCGCCGCAGTCCAGGCGACGGTCCACGTCGAGGTACCGCTGCCGTTCAGTCCGGTCAGCTCAGGCTTCGGCCTGACAATCGGCCGTATCGAGGCGTCGGCGACCCAGATCGTGGGGAGGTTCCGCTGAAGAGGCTAGCGGGCGCCGTCGTGCGCCGGGTCCGGAGCTGCGGGGACGAGTCGGGCCAGCTCACCGTCCTGATCATCGGCTTCACCGTCCTGTGCCTGCTGGTCGCAGCCACGGTGATGGGAGTCTCCGCGGTGCACATCGAGCACCGGAAGCTGCTCTCGGCGGCCGACGGCGCCGCGGCAGCCGCCGCCGACAGCTTCACCCTCGCGGACACCGCCTCGGGAGACCGGCCGCCAGCGGCTGCGCTCGCGCCGGAGAAGGTGCGTGGCGTCGTCGCCACTTACCTCGCTCGCGACGGCGCGGCCGCGAGGTTCGAGGGGCTGGCGGTCGATGCAGCGACCGGCACGCCGGACGGCCGCACGGCCACGGTCAGCCTGACCGCGATGGCGAAGGTGCCGATGGCCGGCATCCTCTTGCCTCACGGGGTGCCGATCAAGGCCACCGCCAGCGCCCGTGCCCGGCTCGTGCGCTGACCGGTGGCCGCTGCTCATGGCGTAACCTTGGATGGTTATGGCTGAGATCGACTTCCCCGCAGAGATCCGCGCGCTTCGCGCCACCCACGACTCCATTGAGCAGGTGACCGACGTCGAGTCTCTGCGTGCCGAGATCGCGGAGCTAAGCGAGGCGGCTGGGGCCCCGGACCTCTGGGACGACCCGTCGAAGGCCCAGCAGGTGACCTCTCGGCTGTCTCACCGTCAGTCGGAGCTCGAGCGTGTCGAGAAGCTCGGAGAGCGCATCGACGACCTTGAGGTGCTCGTCGAGCTTGCCCAAGAGGAGGGCGATCCAGACTCGCTCGCAGAGGCCGGCAGGGAACTCGGCTCGATCAGGAAGGCTCTTGAAGAACTCGAGGTCGTGACGCTCTTGAACGGCGACTACGACGAGCGGGATGCCGTGGTGACGATCCGCGCGGGGGCTGGTGGCGTCGATGCCGCAGACTTCGCCGAGATGCTCATGCGCATGTACCTCCGCTGGGCCGAACGCCGCGGCTACCCGACGAAGGTCATGGATACCTCGTACGCGGAGGAGGCCGGCCTCAAGTCGGCGACCTTCGAGGTCAATGCGCCGTTCGCCTACGGCACGCTCTCCGTCGAGGCAGGCACGCACCGGTTGGTTCGCATCAGCCCGTTCGACAACCAGGGCCGCCGCCAGACGTCCTTCGCAGCGGTCGAGGTGATTCCGCTCATCGAGCAGACGGACCACATCGAGATCCCGGACAACGAGATCCGCGTGGATGTCTTCCGCTCCTCGGGCCCCGGTGGCCAGTCCGTCAACACGACTGACTCCGCCGTCCGCCTGACGCACATCCCGACGGGCATCGTCGTGTCGATGCAGAACGAGAAGTCGCAGATCCAGAACCGCGCCGCTGCGCTGCGCGTCCTCCAGTCCCGCCTCCTCCTGCTGAAGAAGGAGCAGGAAGACGCACAGAAGAAGGCCCTCGCAGGCGACGTCAAGGCATCGTGGGGCGATCAGATGCGGTCATACGTCCTGAACCCTTACCAGATGGTCAAGGACTTGCGGACGGAACACGAGGTTGGAAACACGGCGGCGGTGCTCGACGGCGACATCGACGGTTTCATCGACGCCGGGATCCGCTGGCGTGCCGGTCAGCGCCAGGGCGCTGCCGAAAGCTGATCCCGCTGCGTAGAAAGCCCGGCTCCTCTTGTGAGGCGCCGGGCTTTCTTGCGTCCTTTGTGGCACAGTGCGTCGCGGTTTCGGCGGTGGACACGGAGTGCAAGGGGTGACCTCGGGCCCACAAGGGGTGACCTCGGGCCCACACGGGGTGACGTCGGGCCCACAGGGAGTGACCTCGGGCCCACACGGGGTGACCTCGGGCCCACACGGGGTGACCTCGGCGGAGGGTGGCGGAGCCTTGACGGCAGCGCGGCGGCGTCGTAGGTTTTCCGTAACCTGAATCACCTTTCATGTTTGCTCGTTCCGCACTCCTGCAGCTTCTGCGAAAGGCACTCCCGTGAAGGCAACAAAGAAGTTCCTCCTTGCGGCCACCCTCGCCGCCGGCCTCGCCGCGACCGGATGCGCGCCCAGCTCGTCCAGCGCCTCGGGCGGCTCCTCCGATGCGGCCCGGACGGTCAACGTGGGCATCGTCTACTCGAAGACCGGACCCCTCGCTGCCTACGGCGAGGCCTACTACGAGGGCCTCCAGGCCGGGATCAAGTACGCAACCGGCGGGACCGGCAAGGTCGGCAACGCCACCCTGAACCTGACCTACCAGGACGACGCGGGTGACCCGGACAAGGCCGTGGCGCTGGCCAAGGACCTCATCGGCAAGGACTACAAGATCCTCGCGGGCACCGTGGTCTCGGGCGTCGCGCTCAAGCTCGCCGAGCAGGCCGCGCAGAACAAGGTCCTCTACATCTCCGGCCCCGCCGCGACGGACGCGCTCCAGGGCATCAACAAGTACACCTTCCGCTCGGGCCGCCAGTCGCTCCAGGACGTCGCGACGGCCGGTACCTTCGTGGAGAGCCTCCAGGGCAAGAAGGTCCTGGTCTTCGCGCAGAACAATGCCTTCGGCCAGGGCAACGTCGCAGCGGTCAAGGCCGTGCTCGGCGCCAAGGGCGCCACGGTGGAGCAGGTCCTCGTTCCCGAGGATGCCACCGAGTTCACGCCGTTCGCGCGCCAGATCATCGACGCCAAGCCCGCGATGACCTTTGTCGCCTGGGCCGGCGCCACGAGCGGCGCGATGTGGCAGGCGCTCACCCAGCAGGGCGTCTTCGACGCCGCGCCCGTCGTCACCGGCCTCGGCGACACCTCGACCTACTCCGCCTACGGTGCCGCGAGCAGCAAGATCAGCTTCCTCAGCCACTACTTCAAGGGCGCGGGCGGCAACAATGCTGTCGAGCAGGAGATGGTCAAGGACGTCGAGGCCGCAGGCAAGAAGGTGGACCTCTTCACCCCGGACGGGTTCGTCGCAGGGCAGATGATCGTCCAGGCCGTCAAGTCCGGTGCGTCGGTGGACGACATGGTCAAGGGGCTCGAGGGCTACGAGTTCGACGGTCCCAAGGGCAAGGAGAGCGTCCGCGCCTCGGACCACGTCCTGATGCAGCCTATGTACCAGGCCAAGCTCGTCCAGAAGGACGGCGCCTGGACGCCCGAACTCGTCAAGACGGTCCCTGCGGACCAGGTCGCCCCGGCCGAGAAGAAGAGCTAGCGTGGCGGCCCATCCCGCCCTCGCCGTCGAGGGCCTCGGCTTCGCCGTCGGCGGTGCGAGCATCCTCGCGGACGTCGAGTTCGGCGTCGCGCAGGGCGAGATGCTCGGCGTCATCGGCCCCAACGGTGCGGGCAAGACCACGCTCTTCAACGTCCTCTCTGGCCTCGTCCGCCCCACGGCCGGGCGGGTGCTGCTGGACGGCCAGGACGTCACCCACTTTGCGGTGCACCGCCGAGCCCGCGCCGGATTGGGGCGGACGTTCCAGACGTCGAGCCTGTTCGAAGGGCTCAGCGTCCTGGAGAACGTCCGGCTCGCCGCGCAGGCACGGCTCGGCGGCAGCCTCTCGGTCCTCGCCTTCCCCAGGAGGCACGACGCCGCGACCCGAACCGCCCGCGAACGGCTCGCCGAGGTGGGCCTCGCCGGCAAGGAGGACCACCGGTCCGGCGACCTTTCCCACGGCGACAAGCGGAAGGTGGAGATCGCCATGATGCTCGCCACCGACCCGAGCGTGGTCCTCCTCGACGAGCCCATGGCCGGCGTCGGCTCAGGGGACGTGGGGGCGCTCAGCGAGGTGATCCGGGGACTCCACCGGGATCGCGGGACCACCGTGCTCATGGTCGAGCACCACATGGACGTGGTCCTCGGCCTCGTAGACCGTGTCGCCGTCATGCACCACGGGCGGCTCCTTGCCATCGGAACCCCGGAGGCCGTCATGGCCGACAGCACCGTCCAGGCCGCCTACCTCGGGGAGCCGGTATGAGCACGGCAACGGATCGGCCCGAGCGGCCGTCGGCGTCGCCCATCCTCACGGTCGAGGGCCTGCGCGCACACATCGGCGGCCAGCAGGTCGTGGAGGACGTGGGCTTCTCCGTCCCGGCAAGCGGCGTCACCGCCCTCCTCGGGCGCAACGGCGTGGGCAAGACGAGCACGCTCAAGGCCGTCCTCGGGCTCATCGGCCGCACCGGACGCGTCAGCCTCGGCGGCGAGCGGATCGACGGCGAGGCGACCCACCGGATCGTCCAGCGCGGGGTCGGCTACGTCCCGGAGGACCGAGAGGTCTTCTCGAAGCTCACCGTCGCCGAGAACCTCCAGCTCGCGGTCCGCGGCAAGGCCTCCGCCGAGCGCCGGGAGTTCGTCGAGTCGCTCTTCCCGGATCTGGTCGCGCGGGCCCAGCAGCCGGCCGGGACCCTCTCAGGCGGGCAGCAGCAGATGGTCGCCCTCGCACGGGCGCTCCTGAACGAGAACCGTGTGCTCCTCGTTGACGAGCCGACCAAGGGCCTCGCTCCCAAGGTCGTCCAGGAGGTCGCCGCCGCGCTCGAGACGGCCGCGCAGGCCGTGCCCATCCTCCTCGTCGAGCAGAACCTCGCAGTCGTGCGCCGCCTCGCCGCCGGCGTGGTGGTCCTCTCCGGCGGAAGGGTGGTGCACCGCGCAGACAACGCACGGGCGCTCCTCGACGACGAGGTGCTCACCCGTCGGCTCCTCGGCGTGGGATCAGAGGGACACGGGCACGACGCCGCCCACTCGCCCGACGAGCGCCGCCCACCCACCCGGGGTGCCCACGCGGCGTCGTACACCAGGTCCCCCGGCGAGGGGGCCCGGCCATGAGCACCGTCATCCTCCTGCTCGTCACAGGACTGGGCCTGGGGGCGCTGTACTTCCTCGTCGCCTCCGGGCTGTCCCTCATCTACGGACTCATGGGCGTGCTCAACTTCGCGCACGGTTCCTTCCTCACGCTCGGCGCCTTCCTCGGCTGGGAGACCGCGCGCAGGCTCGGGGCAGACTCGTGGGGCGCCTTCGCGCTGTCACTCCTCGTGGGGGTGCTGGCGGGCGCAGCGGTCGCCGCGGTGACCGAGCTCGTCCTCATCAGGCCGCTCTACCTGCGGCACATCGAGCAGGTGCTCGTCACGGTGGGCCTTGCCCTTGCAACAGTGGCGCTCTTCGACGGGATCTGGGGAACCGACGCCGTCTACATCTCCGGGCCGGGGTGGTTCGAGGAGACGACCGACATCCTCGGGGCCAGGATCCCCAACGACCGCTTCGTCGCGATCCTGTGCGCCGCGCTCGTCCTGGCCGGACTCGTGCTGTTCCTCAAGCGCACCCGCTACGGGCTCATCATCCGGGCCGGGGTAGAGAACCGGGCGATGGTCACGGCGCTGGGCATCGACGTGCGGCGGGCCTTCACGCTCGTCTTCGCGATCGGCGGCGCCGCGGCAGGGCTCGGCGGCGTGCTCGCGAGCCACTACTTCGGCTATGTCTCGCCGCTGCTGGGCGGCTCCCTCCTGATCTTCGCCTTCATCGTCACGGTGATCGGCGGCCTCGGCTCGCTCACGGGGGCGGCGATCGCCTCGGTCGGGGTCGCGGTCCTCCAGCAGTTCGCCAACTTCTACTTCGGGATCGGTGATTTCGTGGTCGTGCTCGCGCTCGCCGTCGTGCTCCTCGTGCGGCCCCGCGGACTCCTCGGGGCGGCGTCATGAGCGGGGCTCAGGCGCAGACGGGACAGCGCCGGCGGCTCCCGTGGGCACGGATGGCCGGGGGAGCGGCGGCTGTCCTGGCACTGGCCGTCCTGCCGCTCTTCGCGATCGACCTCCCGGGCGTCCTCCCCGGACCCACCTACACCCCGGGCACGCTCCAGCTGGTCGCCCTGTGCTTCGCGATGGCCGCCGCAGCCCTCAGCTACCACCTCCTGCTCGGGGCTGCGGGACTGCTCTCCTTCGGCCATGCCCTCTCCTTCGGCGCCGGGGTGTACGGCCTCGCCGTGATCCTCGCCCACCTCGGGCTGCCGCTCGTCCCGGCAGCCGCGCTGGCCCTGGTCCTCGCGATCGTGCTCGCGCTCGCGGTCGGGAGCATCAGCCTGCGCGTGGGAGGCATCCCCTTCGCCATGGTCACGCTCGCCTTCGCCCAGGCCGGCTCCGTGCTGGTGCGCCGCAACCCCGGCGACGCGACGGGCGGCGACGAGGGGCTCAGCCTCGCCACGCAGAACCTCCCCGAGGGCCTCGTCGGAGTGGTGAACACCCGCAACCTCTACTGGCTGGCTCTCGCGGCGCTCGTGCTGGTCTACGCAGTGGTGCTGTGGATCCAGAGCAGCCGTGCCGGGCATGTCGCCGAGGCGGTGCGCGAGAACGAGCTGCGCGTGCGCGTGCTCGGGCTGACCCCGTTCCCCGCGAAGCTGCTCGTCTTCACAGTCGGAGGGGCGCTCGCCTCGATCGCGGGCATGGTGTACCTGCTCCTGCAGTCGGGGGCCGTGCCGCGCTCGGTGTCCACGGACCTCACCATCACGCTGCTGGTCATGGTGGTGCTCGGCGGCGTCGGGTCCCGCTGGGGCGCGGTCGTCGGGGGAGTCCTGTACACGCTCCTGGACCAGCGGCTCGCGGCGTTCGCGGCCTCCCCGGCCGTCAAGGAGCTGCCCCCGGTGCTGCGGATTCCCCTCTCGGAACCGCTGTTCATCCTCGGTACGCTGTTCATCCTTGTCGTGCTCTTCATGCCGGGCGGGATTGCCGGCGCCGCCGGCAGGCTGCGCGCACGACGCCGCGCGGGAACCCGTGCGCCCGAACCCGCCGAGCGCCTCGAGAAGATCCTGGAGGACGCGTGAACCGATCCGCACCCGCCGACGGGCTGCACACGCTGGGGCGCTGGACCACTGACCGCGCGTCCAGCATGCCCGAGCGGACCGCCGTGGACGACCGCGGCGTCACCCTCACGTACGGCGAGCTCGAGGCCAGGGCGGCCGCGCTCGCAGCGGCCCTGCTCGGCGCCGGGTACCGGCCCGGCGAACGCATCGCAACGCTCACGGGCAACAGCGCGGACCAGGTCGTGCTCTTCTTCGCGTGCGCCAAGGCCGGGCTTGCCCTGGTTCCGCTCTCGTGGCGGCTCGCGCCGCGCGAGCTCGCCGAGCAGCTGGAGATCGCGGGGCCGGTCCTGTTCGTCGTCGAGCCGGAGCACGAGGCCCTCGCCCGCGCGGCCGCGGCCCTGATGCCCGTGCGCCCGTCCACCGCGGAGCCGGGCCGCGGAGGCATCGAGCGGAGCCTGCCGCCGCGCGGCGAACCCGTCCCCCGTACCGCGGTGGCCGACGACGCCCCCCTCCTGATCGTCTTCACGTCCGGCACGGAGGGCCGGCCCAAGGCCGCGGTCCTGACCCACGCGAACTGCTTCTGGACCAACCTCTCGTTCTCCCGCACCGTGGAGGTC
Source organism: Sinomonas sp. R1AF57 (assembly GCF_002224485.1). Taxonomy (GTDB): domain Bacteria; phylum Actinomycetota; class Actinomycetes; order Actinomycetales; family Micrococcaceae; genus Sinomonas; species Sinomonas flava. The sequence continues at coordinate 2,161,316 of NZ_CP022463.1, read as the reverse complement.
AGCCGGGAGGACGTGGTGCTGTGCGTCATGCCGCAGTTCCACGTCGGGGGATGGAACATCCTGGCGCTCCTGGCATGGTGGACGGGCTCCACGGTCGTGCTCGAACGGGGGTTCGACGCCGCCCGCATCCTCAAGCTCATCGCCCAGCGCCGGGTGACCACCATGATGGGGGTCCCGGCCCACTACCTCATGCTGTCCCAGCACCCCGGGTTCGGCGAGGCGGACCTGACGAGCCTGCGCCGCGCCGTCGTGGGCGGCGCGCCCATGCCCGCGCCGCTCCTGCGCACGTGGCATGCCCGCGGCGTGGCCCTCACCCAGGGCTACGGTCTCACCGAGGCGGGCCCGAATGTCCTGTGCCTGGCCCCGGAGGAGGCCCTGCGCCGGGTCGGATCCGCGGGGACGCCGTACCCCCATGTCGACATCGCCGTCGCCGACCCAACGACGGGAGCCGTTCTCGACGGGCCTGCGCGCGGCGAGCTGTGGGTCCGGGGGCCGGGGGTTTTCGCGGGGTACCTCGATGATCCGGCCGCGACCGCCCGCGTGCTCGTCGACGGCTGGCTGCGCACGGGGGACGTCGTGGAGCGCGACGCCGAGGGGTTCCTGCGCGTCGTCGACCGGCTCAAGGACCTCTACATCTCCGGCGGCGAGAACGTCTCTCCATCCGAGGTCGAGCAGGCCCTCCTCGCGCATCCGGCGGTGGCCGACGCCGCCGTCGTCGGAGTCCCGGACGAGCGCTGGGGCGAGGCGGGAGCGGCGTTCGTCGTCGTGCGGCCCGGCTGCGCCACTGACGCCGAAGAGCTCAGAGAGCACCTGCGCGGCGTGCTCGCCCGGTTCAAGGTGCCCCGGAGCATCGAATTCGTCGCGGAGATCCCCCGCACGGGACTCCACAAGGCGGCCCGGGCCAGGCTCAGGGCGCGCGCCGAGTCACGTGCCCTGCGGGTGCCGGGGGAGGGCGCGCGATGAGCGCCCAGCCGCGCACGGCCCGCGGGACGCGCACGCGGGCGCGCCTCCTCGCCGCGGCGGAGGATGTCTTCGCCTCGGCCGGCTACCACGACGCGTCGATCGTGAGGATCACCGAGCAGGCGGGGATCGGCCTCGGCACCTTCTACCTGTACTTCGGCGGCAAGCAGGAGATCTTCGACGAGGTCGTCAACGACCTCAACGCGCGGGTCCGCCACGCCATGACGGAGGCGGCCCGCACCGCCGAGGACCGGTTCGACGCGGAGCGGGAGGGCTTCCGGGCGTTCTTCCGCTTCACCGCGCAGCACCCTGCCCTCTACCGGATCATCCGGCAGGCCGAGTTCGTCTCCCCGGGCGCGCAGCGCCGGCACTACGAGCGGATCGTCCGCAGCTACGCCCACGGCCTCGCCGCCGCGCAGGACGCGGGAGAGGTCCGCCCGCTGGATCCCGAGGTCGCCGCGTGGGCGCTCATGGGCATGGGCGAGCTCATCGGCATGCGGTACATCCTCTGGGAGGCGGGCGGGGTCGGCGAGGCCGACGGCGCGCCGCGCGACATCCCCGACCATGTGCTCGACGAGCTCATGGCCCTCATCCAGCGCGGCCTCGCGCCCGACGCGCCGCCCCCAGCGGCCCCACCCAGAGAGGACGTCCGGCATGACTGACACGCTGGCCTACCGCACCTTCGACGTCGACGTGCGCGGCGGGCGCCTCCGGGTCGGTGAGTGGTCGCGCGGGCATGAGGAAGGGCGGGGCGAGTCTGCCCTCGTCCTCGCGGTGCACGGGGTCACGTCCTCGCATCTCGCGTGGCCCTTCGTCGCCCGTGCACTGCTCGCACGCACGGCCGACGACGGAGGCCCGGCCTCCGCGCGCACGGCGCCCGAGCGCGTGGTCGCCCCGGACCTGCGCGGGCGAGCGCGCAGCAGCTCGCTGCCCGGCCCGTACGGGATGGCCCAGCATGCCGACGACCTGGCCGCCGTGCTCCGGTCAGCCGGCGCGAGCGCGGACCGGCCCGCCGTCGTCGTGGGCCACTCGATGGGTGCGTTCGCGTCCGTCGTCCTGGCCGACCGGCACGCCGAGCTCGTCGACCGGCTCGTGCTCGTGGACGGCGGCTTCCCCCTCGAGGCGCCCCCGGGGATGACGCGGGACGAGGCGCTCGAGGCGCTCCTCGGGCCCACCCTCGAGCGCCTGACCAGGGAGTTCGCGAGTCCCGAGGCGTACCTGGAGTACTGGCGCGGGCATCCGGCGTTCGCCCACGCGTGGTCCCGAGAGGTCGAGGACTACGTCCGCTACGACCTCGACGGCGAGGCGCCCCACCTGCACCCCTCCACGGTCCCCACGGCGATCCCCGACGGCAACGAGGACCTCTACGGCGGCGCAGTGCTTCTGAGCGCGCTCGAGCGGCTCCGCGTCCCCGCAGTGTTCCTGCGCGCCGAACGCGGATTCTTCGACGACCCTGCCCGGCTGTACCCGGACGAGGCGATGGAGCGCTGGCGGGCGGCCTATCCGGCGATCGAGGTCCGCGAGGTCCCGGGCACCAACCACTACACCATCGTCATGACGCCCAATGGCGCCGCGTCCGTCGCGCGCGCAACACTCGGCGGCCGCGGCGTCAGGACGGAAGAGGCAGTGCGCGTCGCCGAGGGCGACACGCCGAAGGGTTAGCCGCGTGTCGGCCCACCCCATGGTTATAGTCGAGCAGCCGGCGCGTTCTGCCCCCGAGCCTTGCCCGTGCGCCGGGCGTCGGACGCGCGCGTCCACGGGCCGGAAAGCCGATGATCCGCTTCGAGAACGTCACGAAGGTCTACGACCGGAAAGCCCGCCCGGCACTCGACTCCGTGAGCCTCGAGATCGAGCGGGAGGAGTTCGCGTTCCTCGTCGGCGCCTCCGGCAGCGGCAAGTCCACCTTCCTGCGGCTGGTGATGCGTGAGGACCGGGCCACGAGCGGGGCGGTGTTCGTCGCGGGCCAGAACGTCGCCACGCTCCCGAGCTGGCGGATTCCCAGGCTGAGGCGGGGTATCGGCGTCGTGTTCCAGGACTTCCGCCTGCTGCCCCAGAAGACCGTCTTCGCGAACGTGGCCTTCGCCATGCAGGTGATCGGCAAGAGCCGGACGATCATCCGGGACGCTGTGCCCGAGGTCCTCAAGACCGTCGGCCTGGAGGGCAAGGGCCACCGCATGCCCCACGAGCTCTCCGGCGGCGAGCAGCAGCGCGTGGCGATCGCGCGCGCCGTCGTGAACCGCCCCGGGATCCTCCTCGCAGACGAGCCCACCGGCAACCTCGACCCGACCACGAGCCAGGGGATCATGGCGGTGCTCGACAGGATCAACCAGAACGGCACGACGGTCGTGATGGCCACCCATGACACCGACATCGTCAACTCGATGCGCAAGCGCGTCATCGAGCTCGTCGACGGCCAGGTGGTGCGCGATGAGGCCAAGGCCCTGTACACCTCGATGATCCCGCACGTCACCGCGGAAGGGAGCGGGGAGTGAGGGCCGCATTCATCCTCGGCGAGATCGCCGGTGGACTCCGCCGCAACCTGACCATGGTCGTCTCCGTGGTCCTCGTGACGTTCGTCTCGCTCACGTTCGTGGGCGCGGCCGGCATGCTCCAGCTCCAGATCAACCAGATGAAGGGCTTCTGGTACGACCGCGTCCAGGTGGCCATCTTCCTCTGCAACGGAACCGCCAAGGCGCCGGGATGCACCTCGGGGGCCGTGACGGAGGACCAGCGGGCGGCCCTGACGAAGCTGCTCGAGACGCCTGCGGTCGCGCAGTACGTCAACGACTACCACTATGAGTCGCAGGACGAGGCGTACCAGCACTACCGGGAGCAGTTCGCCAACTCGCCGATCGTCGACTCGGTGACCCCGGACCAGCTTCCGGCCTCGTTCCGGGTCAACCTCAAGGACCCCCAGAAGTACCAGATCATCAGTGAGACCTTCTCCTCGCGGCCGGGCGTCCGGCTCGTGAGCGACCAGCGCGAGGTCCTCGAGCGGCTCTTCTCGGTCATGAACGTCGCCTCGCTCGTGGCCATCGTCATCGCGGGCATCATGATCGTGTGCGCGATCCTGCTGATCGCCACGACCATCAGGCTCTCCGCATTCAGCAGACGCCGCGAGACCGGGATCATGCGCCTCGTCGGCGCGTCGAAGCTCATGATCCAGCTGCCGTTCGTCCTCGAGGGGGTCATCGCCGCGGTGGTGGGGGCGGTCCTTGCGTCGGCGACCCTTTGGGCGGTCGCCAAGTTCTTCCTGGGCGACGTGCTCACGGCCCAGTACCCCGGGACAGCGTTCATCTCGCCGTCCCAGACCCTCGTGCTCGCCCCCCTGCTCATCGCGCTGGGGATCGTGCTCGCGGGTGTGTCGTCGATGCTGACCCTTCGTCGGTATCTCAAGGTCTAGTCCGCTGGGAGGGACGAGGATGCACAAACGCGCGCTGGGACCGGGGGTCCGTCAGCCACAGGCTGGCGGCAGGAGCCGCAGGGCGGCCGGCGCCGCCGTCGTCGTCGCGCTCCTCGCGGGGCTCTGCGCCTCCGGGCCCGCGGCGATCGCCGACGACCTCGACGACAAGCAGTCGCAGCTGAACCAGCGTGCGCAGGAGGTCCAGCAGAACCTCGAGTTCCTCGACGGCAGGATCCGCCAGACCGCCGCGGACCTCGCGACCTACCAGGGCCAGCTGCCCGGAGCGCAGCAGGCACTGCTCGATGCCCAGTCCCGCGTCACCGCCGCGACCAACGAGGTCAACGCCCTCGCCGTGCGCGTCGACGCTGCCCAGCAGAACAAGGCGAAGATCACGGCCCAGATCGAGGCCGACCGCGGCAAGATGGACAGCACCAAGAAGCTCATCGGCGAGATCGCGAGCGAGGCGTACATGTCCGGCGGCGTCCCGTCGAACCTCAGCCTCATGCTGGGCTCGGGAGAGGGCGGGAGCCTCACGAGCTCGCTGGACCTGGCCGACCAGGTCATGGAGAGCCAGAATGCGGCACTGACCCAGCTTTCCCAGCAGAGCGCCGCGAACGTCAACTCCGAGGCGCGCCTCGCGGCGGTCGAGTCCGAGATCAAGGAGCTCAAGGCACTCGCCGACGAGGCGCTGCGCAAGGAGCAGGCCGCGCGGGACGACGCGGCGGCGAAGAAGGCCGCGGTGGACAAGCTGATTGACGACACCTCGCGGCTGAGCAAGGAGCTCGAGGCCGCCAAGCCGGCCATCCAGAAGCAGATCGCGGACCTCAAGACCCAGCAGGACCAGGTGGCAGCGGAGATCGCCGAGCGCGACCGGAGGCTGCGTGAGGCGTGGGAGGCCGAGCAGCGCCGCATCGCCGAGCAGCGCGCCGAGGAGGCCCGCCAGGCCGCGCTCGCCGCAGGCCAGGCCAGGGCGGCGGCCGAGGCGGCTGCCCAGGCGGCGCGCGACAACGCCGTCCAGCCGGGGTCGCCGTCCGCGTTCGGCCTCGCGAACCCCTTCCGTGGCATCCCGATCACCTCGGGGTTCGGCTGGCGGGCCACACCGCCCGGATCGATCGACTTCTACGGCACCGGCGGCTACATGCACACCGGGATCGACTTCGGGGCCCCCTGCGGGACGCCCGTCTACGCGCCGGCGGCGGGCACCGTCACGACGGCGGGCTGGCTGAACAACGGCGGCGGGAACACCGTGATGATCTCCCACGGTGTGGTCCAGGGGAACTCGCTGACCACGGTCTTCTACCACAACACCTCCGTGGCGGTGAGCCCCGGGCAGTACGTGAGCCAGGGCCAGCTCATCGCCTACTCCGGAACCACGGGGAACTCGACGGGTTGCCACTCGCACTTCGAGACCTGGCTCAACGGCTCGCCGGTCGACCCGATGGGCCTGCTGTAGACTGAATCTTCCCTCGCCCGACCGGCGGGGGACACTGTCCACCGCGGAGAGCGGAACGAGGAAAAGGAGCAGCGCCGTGCCGAAAGAGAGTGGCCGGAAGGTTGTGGCCACGAACCGCAAGGCCAGGCACGACTTCCACATCCTCGACACCTGGGAGGCCGGCCTCGTGCTGATGGGCACCGAGGTGAAGTCCCTCCGGGACGGGCACGTTTCTCTCGGCGAGGGTTTCTGCCACTTCGACCGCGGTGAGCTGTGGCTCGAGGCCGTGAACATTCCGGAGTACACCCAGGGCTCGTGGACCAACCACCCCTCCAAGCGCAAGCGCAAGCTTCTGCTGCACCGCGAGGAGCTGGCCAAGATCGAGCACAAGGTCAACGAGTCCGGCCTGACGGTCGTGCCGCTGCAGATGTACTTCAACGACGGCCGCGCCAAGGTCGAGATCGCCTTGGCCCGAGGCAAGAAGGACTACGACAAGCGCCAGTCCCTGCGCGAGGCGCAGGACAAGCGCGAGGCTCTGCGCGAGATGCGGGAGCGCAACCGGCGCCGGTGAGGCGCCGCCCCGGGACGCGGACACGCCGCGATCCCGCCTGAGGAGGCCATGGCACACCCACGGACACGGACCTGGATCGCAGCAGCCGCAGGAATCATCGTCGGGCTCGCGCTCGCGTCGGCAGTGCTCGTGCGACTGCTCGCACCGGAGCCGGGACCCACGACGCCGCCCGCCGCCTCCGCGTCCGGCTCGCCCGGGGCGTCGGCCGGCGGTGGCGGTGAGACCACGCCCGCGGCGAGCACCGAGGCGGGCGGCGGCCACGCGCCGTCGTCCGCTCCGAGCGCGTCCCAGGCCCCCGCGCCCAGCCGCGCGCAGCAGATCCTCGCGTCGATGACGCTTGAGCAGCGCGTCGGGCAGGTCGTGATGGTCGGGACGCCGGTGGCCGGGGCGGATGCCGCAAGCCTGGACGCCCTCCGGCGCCTCCACATCGGCAACGTCTTCCTCAAGGGGCGCACGACCGCTGGCGCGGCGGCCGTGTCCGCTGTGGTGGCCGCCCTGAAGGCGGAGGCCACGCCGGACGCCACGCTCGGGGTAGGGCAGTTCGTCGCGACGGACCAGGAAGGCGGCAACGTGCAGATCCTGCGCGGCCCCGGGTTCTCGGACATCCCTGCGGCGATCGACCAGGGGGCGATGGATCCCGCCGCGCTCCGCGCAGCGGCCCGGACCTGGGGCCGCGAGCTGGCGGCCGCCGGCGTCAACGTGAACCTCGCTCCCGTCCTGGACACCGTGCCGTCGGCGGAGTTCGCGCCGGAGAATGTGCCGATCGGGAAGTGGGGCCGCGAGTACGGCTACACCACGGACACGGTGGCGTCCCACGGCGTGGCCTTCGCCCAGGGCATGGCCGACGCCGGCGTGGCCACCGCGCCGAAGCACTTCCCGGGCCTCGGGCGTGTCACGGCCAACACCGACATCAGCGCCGGCGTGGCCGACCCCGTGACAGGCCGGAATGACCCGTTTCTGGCTCCCTTCAGCGCGGCCGTGCGGGCGGGGGCCCCGTGGGCCATGATCTCCAACGCCCGGTACCCGGCCATCGACGCTGCGAACGACGCCGTGTTCTCCCCGACGGTCATCCAGGGCATGCTCCGGGGTGACCTCGGATTCCGCGGCATCGTGGTCTCCGACGACATCTGCGACGCCGCCCAGCTCGCCTCCGTCCCGCCCGAAGGCCGGGGGAGCGGCTTCCTGACTGCCGGGGGCACGGTGGCGCTGTGCACCAACCAGAATCTGGCGCCTCGCGTGTGGGCAGGGATCGTCGAGCGGGCGAAGACCGATCCCGCCTTCGCCCGGACCGTCGACGCCGCGGCACTGGCCGTCCTCACGGCCAAGGAATCGGCCGGTCTGCTGCCGCGAGGGTGAGCCGGAATATTCTGTGGCGGTGGCGCGCTATACTGGCTGTTCCGATGGTCGCAGGGCCGCCGGAGCGGTCAGCCCGCAGGGGTTGCCCGAGGTTTGACAACCACATACGGGGATGATCGGTTTCGACGGTGTAGGTCGAGACAGGGGAAGCGGGCCGAGGATGCAGAGTCATCTCGTCAACGCTCTCTGCAAAACAATAAGTGCCAAGTCTAAGCGCACTGACTTCGCTCTCGCTGCCTAAGTAGCGAGCAAGTCCGTCAGCCCGGGATTGCTATCGCCCCGGATCCTGGCGTCGATTAGATAGCCACTGCTGGCAGCCCTCGTCGTCGGGGCTGCTGGGACATTCAGACGACTGGGCCCGGGTCAGCCACTGGTGTGCTTGATGGCTGGGGCCGAGAAAGCCCGACGCACACTGCGCCCGGAGAATACCTGGCAAAACCGCACCGGACGGGGGTTCAATTCCCCCCATCTCCACTCTGTCGCACGAGGACCCCGGCCATCAGGCCGGGGTCCTCGTGCGTCCGCCCCTCGTGCCCACGCCGTCCCGGAGGGCAGTATGGGGCTGTGCGTCCGCGCGAGCCCCGGGACCTGCGCCGCGTCCTCGGCGTCGCGGTTGCCTCGAGCTGCCTCGTGATCCTCGACGGGCAGGGCGTCGGGCTGGCGCTTCCCGCGGTCGAGCGCGAGCTCGGCGGCGGCCTCGTGCTCCAGCAGTGGGTCATGGACGGGTACCTCCTGACCCTCGGGGCGCTCCTGCTCGCCGCCGGGGCCGTGGCCGACCGCTTCGGCACCGAACGGGTGCTCGCCGCCGGGACGCTCTGGTTCACGCTCACCTCGCTCGTGTGCGGCCTAGCGCCTGAGGGCTGGGTCCTCGTGGCCGGCCGGCTCGCCCAGGGCGCCGCAGGGGCGGTGATCACGCCGAGTGCGCTCGCGCTCATCACTGCGGCCGCCCACGGGACGACCCGGCTCCGGCTCATCGCCCAATGGACCGCCTGGATCTCCGCGGCGAGCGTCGCGGCGCCCTTCGTGGGCGGCGCCGCGGTCGACCTCGGGAGCTGGCGGCTCGTCTTCCTCGTCAATGTGCTCCCTGCGGCTCTCATGTGGCGCCCGCTGGCGCGACTGCGCCGCGGCGCCATCCGTCCGCCGCGGCGGGCGGCGCCCTTCGACGTCGCGAGCGCGGCCCTGAGCGTGGGCGGCCTGGGCGCCCTCGTGCTCGGCCTCATCGTGGCGGCGGGAACCGGCTTCGCGGATCCGGCGGTGATCGTCTCCCTCGTGGGAGGCGCGGTCCTGGTCGCGGTGTTCCTGGTGCGCCAGCGGTCCTCTGCGGACCCGCAGATACCCTTGGGGCTCTTCCGCGAACCGGCCTTCTCGGCGGGGAACGCGGCGACCTTCTGGGCCTATGGCGCCCTCGGCCTGGGCTCCTTCATCGTCGGGCTGTACCTCCAGCAGCGGATGGGGATGAGTGCGTTCCTGGCCGGGCTGGGCATGCTCCCGAGCACCGTCCCCATGCTGTTCCTGTCGGGGCGGTCGGCCAGGCTGGCGGCCAAACGGGGCCCCCGGCTTCCCATGTCCGTGGGGCCAGCCGTGGCGGCCGTGGGCTTCGTCTGGCTCGCCCTCGCCCAGCCTCCGCTCGTGTACCTCAGGGATGTCTTCGGCCCCATGGTCCTGCTGGGGATCGGGCTGGCGCTCATGGTCGCCCCCCTGACGACGACCGTGCTCTCCGCCGTGCCCGCGGGGGCGGAGGGTGCGGGTTCCGCGGTCAACAACGCGGTCGCCCGCATCGCCTCGCTCGTTGCGATCGGTGCGTCCGGGGCGATCGTGGGCGGCACGCTCGACGACGCGGGGTTCGGCCGGGCGGCTGCGGTCACCGCAGTGCTCCTCGCCCTCGCGGCCGCCACCTCGGCGGTCTGGATCCCTGCGGGCAGCACCACTGCCGAGCCGGCCAGCCGGGAGGCGTGAAGCCGGAGCCGGCGGCCGTGCGCGGCGGTAGGGTCCGGCTCAGCCTCCGTGGTGGGCGGACGCGGCCAGAGTGCAGCCGGCGTGCACGGTGTCGCTGTGGACCCACACGGCCTCGGCGATCTCATCCGCGACGTCGACCTCACGCGCATCGCCCGTGCCGCCGATCCTCACGACCAGCGGTCCGCCGAACGGCTTGCGCCGCACCACCTCGAGGTCGGCGTCGAGGACGATCCGCTCCGCCGCGAGGTAGCGCAGGAGCTCCGGATTGTCGTCGCTGATCCGGGTGATGCGCCCGCGATGGCCGGCGTCAAGCTCGCTCAGGACGTGGGCGCTGGGCCGTTCAATCCGCCCGTCCGCGGTGGGGATCGGGTCCCCATGCGGGTCGCGGACGGGGTGCCCGAGCTTGGCGGAGAGCCGGTCGACGAAAAGGTCGGACACGGCGTGCTCGATCTGCTCGGCCTCGTCGTGGACCTCGTCCCACCGGTAGCCGAGCTCGCGGACCAGGAAGGTCTCGAGGAGGCGGTGCCGCCGGACCATGGTCAGGGCGAGCGCGCGCCCCTCCTCGGTGAGCCGCACGGCTCCGTAGGGGCGGTGGTCCACGAGGCCCTGTTCCCTGAGCTTGCGGACCATTTCGGAGACCGATGAGTTTGCCACGCCCAGCCGTGCGGCGAGCTGCGACGACGTGATGGGCCTGTCCTGCCATTCGGTGAAGGTGTAGATGACCTTCACGTAGTCCTCGATCGAGGACGAGGGAGCGCTCTTCACCCGTCCAGCCTACCCTTGGGGTCCCGGGGCGAAGGTGAGCCACAGGAGCACGATGTTCAGCGCGACGACGAGCGCGGCGCTCGTCCAGGACGCGATCGCGAGGGGGAGCCGCATCGCGTACTCGCCCACGACCGACTTCGAGGAACCGAGGCGGATGAGCGGAATCAGGGCGAAGGGGATGCCGAAGCTGAGCACGACCTGGCTCACGACGAGCGACCATGTCGGGTCCACGCCCAGCGCGAGGACGACGATCGAGGGGATGAGGGTGATGGACCGCCGGAGCACGAGGGGGATCCGGCGTTCGAGCAGCCCCTCCATGATGGTCGCTCCGGCATACGCGCCCACCGCGGTCGAGGCGAGGCCGCTGGCGAGGAGGCCCACGGCGAAGATCGCGCCGACGGCCGGGCCGAGGGCCGACTGGATCGCGGCGTGCGCTCCCTCGATCGAGTCGGTGCCCTCCTCGCCCGCGAGCGTCGAGGCGGCGAGGAGGAGCATGCCGATGTTCACGACGCCGGCCACCCCCAGGGCGACCACGACGTCGACCCGGGTGCCGCGCAGGAGGCGGCGGATGGCCGCCCCGGTGAATTCCTCGGCAGGGTCGCTGCGGTGCCGGTCCCTCGCCAGCGCCGAATGGACGTAGATGGCATGGGGCATGACTGTGGCGCCGAGCATCGAGGCCGCGAGCAGGACTGAGTCGGGTCCGTCGAACCGCGGCAGAAGGCCGGCTACGACGCCGGAGGGTGCCGGGGGGCTCAGCGCCAGGCCCGTGAGGAAGCCGATGGTGATGACGGCCAGGAGCCCCACGATGGCGAGCTCGAAGCGCTGCTGCGTCCGGAAGTCCTGGATCGCGAGGATCGCCATGGACACAGCGCCGACGATGACGGCGCCCAGCGGCAGCGGCACGTGGAAGAGGAGATGCAGGGCGAGCGCGCCCCCGACGACCTCTGCGAGGTCCGTCGCGAGGGCCACGACTTCTGCCTGTGCCCAGTACAGCCTGCGCGCCGCCGGCCGCAGGCGCCGGCCCAGGATCTCGGGCATGGTACGCCCGGTGACGACTCCCAGCTTGGCGGACTGGTACTGGATGAGCATCGCCATGGCGTTGGCGAAGACCAGCACCCACACGAGCAGGTAGCTGTACCGGGCCCCCGCAGTCAGGTTCGCGGCGACGTTTCCCGGGTCCACGTACGCTACGGACGCGACGAACGCGGGCCCGAGAGTCCCCAGGAGCATGGCCCACCGGGGCGTCGCCCCGGACAGCCGCTCGGTCGCCTTCACCGTCCTGCTCACCTTCAGCCTCTCTGCTGCGGGCTCCAGAGGTGTTAGACATCCCTCGGAAGCTTTTTTCGGTCTGCCTAAACCTTAGGCGGCCCAGACGAGGAGGGCAAGCGGCCGGCCCCTTCCGCCCGCTATGCGGCGGACGGGACGGCGCGCCAGACCTGGGTCAGATAGGGGAGCGCGAGGACCTCGCCGGGGCTGTGCCCGAGGTGCTCGAAGAGGTACCACGCGAGGTTCGACTCGACCTTGGCGCGGTGGCGCGCATCGGCGCGGAGGTAGTAGCTGCGCGACTTGGTCAGGTCCACGATGCCCTCCGGCGTGATGGGGTCCTCCCATCGGATCACAGCAGACTCCCAGCCCGTGAGCTCGGGGCCCGACGGCGGGTGGTAGTCGGGCTTGTGGACATCCCCGGCGTGCATGATGCGGGAGAGCCGATGCACCCACGGCACCGCCGTGTCGAGCTGGTTCCAGACGAGGCCCGCCCGGCCGCCGGGGCGCAGGAGCCGCACGGCCTCCCGCGTGGCAGCCTCGGCGTCGAACCAGTGCCAGGCCTGGGCCGCGACGACGAGGTCCGCGCAGCGGTCGGGGAGCCCGGTCGACTCGGCAGGCGCGACGACGCAGTGCACCCCCGGGTAGCGGCGGCCCAGTTCGGCGAGCATGTCCGCGGAGGGGTCCACCGCGGTGACCTCGAGCCCCTGCCGGGTCAGGAGGCCCGTGAACTTGCCCGTGCCGGCCCCGAGGTCGACGGCGGTCTCCGCGCCCTCGGGGACGAGCCACGCCACCGCCTCCGCCGGGTACCCAGGCCGGACCCTCTCATAGTGCGCCCCGCCGGCCTCGAACGCGCTGGCGAGCTCGCGCCGTCGTGCGTCGTCCAGCTTCGGCCCGCCGCGTGCCATTCCCTGCCTCCCTCGTGGACTGCCGAGCCCACTCTATTCCGGCGTGGGCAGGCGCGCCTCAGGCGGGGTCAGGAGTCCGTGAGACAGGGAGCTGCGCCCGCGGTTCCGGGAGTGTTGGGCGCCCATGCGGGGAAGGGCCGCGAGTCGTGGGCGGGCACCCACCGGCCGGAGTCGACCGCGTAGTCGATCCCGAGCCCGTCCTCGACGAGCCCTCGCACTCCCGCCACAAGGCGCTCGACGTCCTCCAGCCGGGACCCGACCCCGAAGCTCGCGCGCAGCGAGCCCGACGGCAGCCCGAGGCGCTTCAGGAGCGGGTGCGCGCAGAACCGGCCGTCACGCAGCCCCACGCCGTGCTCTGCCGAGAGGCAGGCGGCCACCAGCCCGGCGTCGTGGCCGGCCACCGAGAAGTTCACGACGCCGATCGCCTCCTCGGAGTCCTCGAACAGCCGGTGGACGGTGACGGCGTCGATCTCCGCGAGCCCCTCCAGGAGCGCGGCACGCAGCTGCTGCTCGTGCCGCTGCCACAGGGCCTCGTCAAGGGAGCCGAGGACCTCGGCCGCCCGGGCGAGGGTGGCCGCCCCGAGGACGTTGGGGGAGCCGGCCTCGTGCCGGGCCGGACCGTCCGCCCAGGCCACCGCGTCCAGGCGCACCTCCCGCACGGCGCCGCCGCCCGCAAGGTGGGGAGCGCCGGCGTCGAGCCAGTCGGCGCGGCCCACGAGGACCCCGCTGCCGAACGGCGCGTAGAGCTTGTGGCCCGAGAACGCCAGGTAGTCGATCTCCCCGGACGTCCCTGCGGAGGCCATGTCGATCCGGCGGTGCGGAGCCAGCTGGGCCGCGTCGACGACGATCCGGGCACCGTGCTCGTGCGCGATCGCGGCGAGTTCGGCGATGGGGAGGACCTCGCCCGTGACATTGGAGGCGCCCGTGACCGCGAGGAGGCCCACGCCGCCGTCGGACAGCGAGATCCGGACCCGCTCGAGCGTCTCGGCCACGCTGGGCGCGGCGACGACGCTGCGGTGCGGGCGCGCCTGCCAGGGCAGGAGGTTCGCATGGTGCTCGATGTCCAGGTACAGGACCTCGCTCCCAGCCGGGACGCATCCGGCCAGCAGGTTGAGGGAGTCCGTCGTGTTGCGCGTGAACACCACCGTGTCGTCGGGCCGTGCCCGGACGAACCTGCGGACGATCCCCCGGGCGTTCTCATACAGGCTTGTGCTGATCTGCGACGCATACCCCGCACCCCGATGGACGCTCGCGTAGAACGGCAGGACCTCGGTGAGATGGTCGGCAACGGCAGCGAGCGACGGGGCGGACGCCGCATAGTCGAGATTGGCGTACCGGACCTCGTCCCCGCCCACCAACGGCGCCCGGAGGTCGGCGCCCACGACGGCGAGCAGCGGCTCGAGCGCGTCGGCGTACCGGTGGGGCGCGGCGGCGCTGGTGCCGACGGCTGTGTCGACGGCGGGCAGCAGGGAGGGCAGGACAGGGCTCATCGGCATTCCTCGTGACCGTGAGGGACCCGTGGCGGGTCCGCGCTTGCCGGGTCCGCTCCGGACCGGCCTGGTCGTCACCCGGGGCACCCCGCCGCGGTGGGAGGGTTGCCGGCCAGCAAACCGGGGTTTATCGCTGGCACTCGTGACCTGTCCACGAGACTAGGCCACGGGGTGCGGAGGGCGCATCCATGGCCGTCGAGCGTGTCGCATTGTGACAGCGCGTGTCAGGGCGCCTCCGAGACGGGCTCGCGTAGACGGCCGAGGACCTCCGAGTGGAGGATCCCGTTGGTCGCGAGGGCGTTCCCGCCCCACGGGCCGTCCTCCCCGTCCAGGGACGTGAAGCGCCCGCCCGCCTCCTTCACGATCGGGACCAGGGCCGCCATGTCGTACAGGGCGAGCTCGGGCTCGGTGGCGATGTCGACAGCTCCCTCCGCGACGAGGCAGTACGACCAGAAGTCACCGTACGCTCGCGTCCTCCACACGTCCTCGGTGAGGCCGATGAAGCCGTCGAGGCTCCCGCGCTCCTTCCATCCCGAGAGCGAGGAGTACGAGAGCGAGGCGTCCTCGAGCCGCGCCACATTGGAGACCTTCAGCCGCGTCGCCGAGGCGAGCGAGCGGCCGGTGTAGGCGCCGGCCCCCTTCACGGCCCACCACCGGCGGCCGAGGGCCGGCGCGCTCACCACGCCCATGACGATCTCATCGCCGTCCGCGAGGGCGATGAGGGTGGCCCACACGGGCACGCCGCGGACGAAGTTCTTCGTGCCGTCGATCGGGTCGATGATCCACCGCCGCGCCCCGTGCCCCGTCGTGCCGAACTCCTCGCCGACCACGGCGTCCCGAGGCCTGGAGCGGGCAAGCTGGCCGCGGATGGCCTCCTCCGCCGCCCGGTCCGCGTCCGTCACCGGCGTGAGGTCGGGCTTCGTCTCGACCTTGAGGTCGAGGGCCTTGAACCGCTCCATGGTCTGGGCATCGACCGAGTCCGCCAGCACGTGGGCCAGCCGGAGGTCGTCGTTGTACGTCTCGGGCGCTTGCGTCATGGACCCCACGCTATCGCTTCGCGCCGTGCCGGAGCGGGAGGCTCCGCGTGGAAGACGGGGCCCGCTACGCGCCGAGCTCCTTGGCATCCTGCGCCTCCTCGCGCGAGCCGCTGCCGAGCAGACGGCGCAGCGACGCGAGGCGGGCCGGACCGGCGTCGCCCGCGTTGCCCTCGGCGACCCACGCGTCGAGCCCGCAGCCGACAGCCGCGGCGTCGTGGCGGCAGCCCCGTTCGCACGCCGCGGTGCCGGGCTCGAGGTCGGCGAAGGCGTGCAGGATCCGGTCCGGGTCCACGTGCGCGAGGCCGAACGACCGGATCCCCGGGGTGTCGATGATCCAGCTCCCCGCCGGGGCGTCGGAGAGGCGGAGCGCGAGCGCCGACGACGAGGTGTGCCGCCCGCGCCCGGTCACGGCGTTCACGCCTCCGGTGGCCCGGTCGGCGCCGGTGAGCGCGTTGACCATGGTCGACTTGCCCACACCCGAATGGCCGAGCAGGACCGTCACGTGCCCGTCGAGTTCCGCGCGCAGCTCGGCGACGGCCTCCGCGTCCAGCCGGGCCGAGGAGCCGTCAGCCCCTCGCGCATCGATGCCGGCGCCCGCTGCGGACTCGTCGGCCGGGGCGTCGTCCGCCGGGGCCTCGTCCGTCTCGGCGGTGCGGCTCACGACGACGGTCAGCGGCAGGTGCTCGTAGGTCGCCAGGAGCGGGGCCGGGTCCTTCAGGTCTGCCTTGGTGACGAGCAGGAGCGGCTCGATCCCGGCGTCGTAGGCGGCGACCAGGGCCCGGTCGATGAAGCCGGTGCGGGGCTCGGGATTGGCGGCCGCCACCACGATCACGAGCTGGTCGGCGTTGGCGACCACGACGCGCTCGACCGGGTCCGTGTCGTCCGCGCTGCGGCGCAGGACGGTCTGCCGCTCCTCGACGCGGACGAGCCTGGCGAGGGTGTCCGGACGCCCGCTCACGTCTCCGACGAGCGCGACGAAGTCCCCGGCGACCACCGGGGTGCGCCGCAGCTCGCGCGCGCGGGCCGCGACGACGACCCGTTCCTCGGACGAGTCCTCGGCCACGATCGCCGTGTAGCGCCCGCGGTCCACCGTGACGATCCTGCCACGGACGGCGTCGTCATGGCTCGGCCGCTCCTTGGTGCGCGGCCGGCTGCCGCGCTTGTTGGGGCGGATCCGGACGTCGCTCTCGTCCCACTCGCGCTTGGCCACTCAGGCTCCCTGGCCGAGCATCCTCGCCCACATCTGGGGAAACTCGGGCATCGTCTTGGACGTCGTCGCGATGTCCTCCACCTCGACGCCCCGGACGGCGAGACCCCAGATTGCGCCGGCCGTGGCCATCCTGTGGTCCGCGTAGCTGCGCACGACGCTGCCGTGCAGCGGGGCAGGGCGGATCACCAGCCCGTCCTCGGTCTCCTCGGCGTCGCCGCCGAGCCGCGTGATCTCTGCGACGAGGGCCGCAAGGCGGTCGGTCTCGTGCCCGCGCAGGTGCGCGATGCCGGTGAGGCGCGACGGCGACTCTGCCAGCGCGCACAGCGCCGCCACGGTCGGGGCAAGCTCGCTCGTGTCCGCCAGCTCGGCGCCCGTGATCCGCTCTCCGCCCGTGACGGTGAGCGTCCCGCCGTCGAGCGTCACGGTGGCCCCGAGCTGCGGGAGGATCCGCCGCCAGGCGTCGCCCACCTGCGTCGTGTGCTCGGGCCAGTTGGGGACCCGCACGGTCCCGTGCGTCGCGAGGGCCGCCGCGAGGAAGGGCCCCGCATTGGAGAGGTCCTGCTCGATGCGCACGTCGAAGGCGCGAATGGTCCCGGGCGTGACGTGCCAGTGGTTGGGCACGGAGTCGTCGACCTCCACCCCGACGCCCCGCAGCACCTCGACCGTCATGGAGATGTGGTCGAGGCTCGGCACGGGCTTGCCCACGTGCTCGAGGTGCAGGCCTTGCTCGAACCGGGCGCCCACGAGGAGGAGCGCCGACACGAACTGGCTCGACCCGGATGCGTCGACGACCACATGGCCGCCGGGCACGGATCCCCTGCCGTGCACCGTGAACGGCAGCGACGTCGGCGTGCCAGCGGAGTCCGGATCCGACGAGGAGACGGCGACGCCGAGGGCCGTGAGCGCATCGATGACCGGTCCCATGGGGCGGACCCGGGCGTGGGGGTCGCCGTCGAACGCGACCTCGCCGTGGACGAGCGCGGCGAGCGGCGGGACGAAGCGCATCACTGTCCCGGCGAGGCCGCAGTCGACCTCGGCCCGTCCCAGACTCGGGGCGTCGGCGTCGGCGCCGGTGGGGATCGGGGTGATCTCGAGGTCGGGGCCGTACTCGCCGTCGCCGGGCACCTCGGTCACCGTCGCCCCGAGCGACCGGAGCGCCGCGACCATGAGTGCGGAGTCGCGCGAGTGGAGGGGCGCGCGGAGCCTGCTTGGCCCGTCCGCGAGAGCCGCCAGCACGAGGTATCGGTTCGTGAGGGACTTCGAGCCCGGAACGGTGACTGTCGCGTCTACCGGGCCGACGGCGAACGGGGCGGGCCAGGCAGGAGAGGTCACGCGAGCACGCCCGAGGCGGTCTCCGAGGCCCCCTTGGCGACGTTCCGCACCGTGCGCTCGGCGCGCTTGGCGGCCTTGTGCGCGGCCTTGTCGGCCCGGGCCAGCTGGCGGCGGCCGGCCTTCGCGGTGTCAGCGGCGAGGTGCTGCGCGCGCCACGCGACGGAGGGCCGGCCGTCGGTGTCCACCGCGGCAAGCAGGACCCCGCCTGCGAGCGAGAGGTTCTTCAGCAGCCCGGAGCGGCGCGCCGCGCGGCCCTCGGGAGAGCCGATGTCCGCCGAGCGCCACTCGACGAACGCGGTGAGCGCGCTCGTGAGGGCGAGGACCGACGCCGACAGCCGCGGCGCCTTGCCCAAGGCGAACAGGACGCCCGCGGCGACCTGGCTCCCGCCGATCGCCCGCGCCAGGGTCTTCTCGTCCACGCGCACTGGCAGTGCGTCGGCTGCGCGGCGGAGGACCGGAGACAGCTGTTCCGCCGTGTCGTCCGCGTTCTTCAGCTTGTCCGCGCCAGCGACGATGAATGACGACGCCAGAAGCGGCCGGGCGAGGAATCGGACTGCGGACATGGAGCCTCCTGCAAGAGTCGGTGACGTCGTCAGATGCGTCCCCAGTCTCGCACCTTTGCGGAATATTTTCGCGCGGACGCGGCGTTGTGCCTCACGTCCGTCAGCGAAAGCCGCCGCCCGTCGTCGTCTGGAAGGAGCCACCGTGCTGGTCCTCGACCGCCCCGTGCCTGCCCCGACAGTAGACTGGTCGGCAATGAGCAGTGTCGAGCCCCGCGAGCCGAAGGCCGCCGACGACGGGACAGGCGCCGTGGGCGCCGCGGCCCCGGACGTTGCCGCCGAGTCGGACGATGAGCGCCGCGACCGCTTCGAGCGGGACGCGATGCAGTACGTCGATCAGCTGTACTCCGCTGCCATGCGGATGGCGCGGAACCCCGCGGACGCGGAGGACCTCGTCCAGGAGGCCTATGCGAAGGCCTTCGCAGCGTTCCACCAGTACAAGCCGGGCACGAACCTGAAGGCCTGGCTGTACCGGATCCTGACGAACACGTACATCAACCTCTACAGGAAGCGCCAGCGGGAACCGCAGAAGGCGGCCACCGACACCGTCGAGGACTGGCAGCTCGCCCGCGCCGAGTCGCACACCTCCACCGGACTGCGGTCCGCCGAGGCCGAGGCGCTCGACCACCTCCCAGACTCCGACGTCAAGGAAGCCCTGCAGTCCATCCCCGAGGAGTTCCGCCTTGCGGTGTACTTCGCGGACGTGGAGGGCTTCGCGTACAAGGAGATCTCGGAGATCATGAACACACCCATAGGCACGGTCATGAGCCGGCTCCACCGCGGGCGGAAGATGCTGCGCGACAGGCTCGCCGACTACGCCGCCGAGCGAGGATTCGCGGGCGCCCGCACCGCAGCATCTCAGGAGAAGGAACAATGAGCGATTGCCAAGGGCTGGGGGACTGCGACGAAAGCCGGCTCCAGCGACTGTACGAGTACCTCGACGGCGCCCTTCCCGCGCATGACGTGGCCGAGATCCGCACCCATCTCGAGACGTGCCCGGACTGCCTCGAGGAGCACGACCTCGAGTGCATGATCCGCTCGGCCATGAAGCGCAGCTGCCACGAGCAGGCGCCCGCCGCCCTCAAGACCTCGATCCTGGACAAGATCCACACCCTGCGCGCCCAGTCCTGAATGGCACGGTGAGATCCGCGAAGTACGAGTGGAGCGGGCTGCCGACGCCAGCGGCCGACGGACGCACAGGAGGCCCCGGACAAGTGTCCGGGGCCTCGTGCTGTCCGCGGCTGCGCCTTTAGGTGTTGGGGCGCTTGCCGTGGTTCGCGCCGCCGCGCTTGCGGTCACGGCGCTTGCGTGCACGCTTGCTCATGGCTGGCCTCCTTCTCTCGACGGACTGTGTGGCCCGCGGTGGGCCGGGTGGCCCGCGGTGGGCCGGGTGGCCCAGAAGGCCGTCGTCCAGTCTCCCACATTCGGCACCCCAGCGCCCAACCGGGCTAGGGCCGGAGGGCTGCGCGGATCGCGGCGCGGGTCGATTCGAGGGCGGCGCGCAGGGCCTCGACCGTGATCTCGGTGATCGGGTGGGCGGCCGCGTGGGCGCGCAGCTCGATGCGGAGGTCGTCGCGGAAGGCCTGCACGAGCATCTCGGCCTCGGCGAGGCGTCCCGCGTTCTCCCGCACCTGCTCGGCGCGGCCGGCCGCAGGGGTGCGCCCCGCCGGGCCGTCATCGGTCGGGCGTGCGCCGGCGCCTCCCGAGCCGCCGACGCCCCACGGCGGTCCGCTGCTGCGCTGGGCCGACCTGCGCGCCGTCTCGGCTGTCGCGGCCAGGTCCGCCCTGAGGCCGCGCATGCTCGCCCGCAGCTCCTCCCGCAGCGAGTCGGCGAGGCGCCGCACGGATGCGGAGATGTCCTCTTCGACGTCCGCGAGCTCGCCGCGGCGCTCCTCGAGCTCGGCGCGGCCGGAGTCGGTGATCGAGTACACCGTCCGCCGGCCCTCGGGCGCAGTCGCGACCAGTCCCTCCTCCTCGAGCTTGGAGAGCCGCGGGTAGACGGTCCCGGCGCTGGGCGAGTAGGTGCCGCCGAAGCGCTCGGAGAGTGCCCTGATGATCTCGTAGCCGTGCTTGGGCCCGTCCTCGAGGAGCGCAAGGAGGTACAGGCGCAGGGCACCGTGGGCGAAGACAGGTGGGACCATCTCAGTCCTCCGTTCCGCGGCCCGGCTCCTGGGATGCCGCGGGAGCCTCGGGGGCCGGGTGCGCGGGCGCCGGGGCGTGGACGACGGCAACGTCCCCCGAGACGGTGTTGGCGCGCAGGCGGATGCGCTGCCCTTCGGGACCAAGGCTGGCTGCGATCTTGCCGCCGAGGATCGTGAAGCGCTCGTCGTCCACCACCACGCGGCCCGAGGAGGTGCGCACGCCGAGGTCGAGCCCCACGCCGTGCGGTATGCGGACGGTGAGCGCGCCGCTGACTGTGTTGGCTCCTATGTCCTGCATCGTGCCTGCCGAGTCGAAGGACAGGTCCCCGGAGACGGAGTTGGCGCGCACGTGGTTCAGCTCACCGGAGGCGGTGACCTCGCCCGAGACCGTCTTCGCCGTCAGGAGGCCCTCGTGGCCGCGCGCGATGACCTCGCCCGAGACCGTATTGATGTGCAGCTCGCCCTCGGTGCCGTCGGCGAGGACCGAGCCGGAGACGGTGTTGAGCTTCGTGACCGGGCCGGTTCCCGAGACGAGCCCGTCGCCGGTGACCGTCCCGACCTCGACGGGGACACGGGCGGGCAGCGCGATGCTCACGATCGCGGTGTTCTGGGTTGCGCCGCTGATGGTTCCGAGCATGCTCCTGAACCAGCCCTGCGCGCCGTCCTCGCGGTGCCGGACCTCGAGCCGGCCCTCGGTGAGGGTCACGACGAGGGGTTCGCCGCTGACCTCCGCTACCTCCACGCGCGCGCCCTCGCCGTCGTGCGCAATGACGTCGAGGCGCCCGGCGATGATGCCGGCCCGCAGGGAGGACACCGCCTCGATGTCGATGGTCTGGGGTTCCGTCACTGACCAGCTTTCGGTGGGCATGGCCCCTCCTCTGGGATCACGATATATCGCGTTGACGAGATCACGATATATCGCGTTCCTGGGCAGGGCAAGGCCCGGGACCGGATACCCTGCCGCCGGCGGGTCCCTTGAGGGGCTCCCCGCCAGCGGCATTGCCAGAGGAGAGGCCCTACTGCGGCTGGGGCAGGCGCAGCCAGGGGAACCAGCCGCGGTGCAGCACGAGCCAGGCGATGAGGCCGTAGCCCGCCTGCCCGGGGGCGCCGGCATTGGCGGCAAGGTCGCCGCGCCACTGCTCGTGGTTCAGCAGGGGGGAGAAGGTGTCCACGTAGTAGTGGTTCCGGCGCGTGGTGACGTCGGCGAAGGCAGTGTTGAGCTCCGCGAGGCGGCGGTTCCGCGCCGGGTCCAGGGTCGGCGGAGGGCCCACGACGAACACCTCGGCGCTGTTCTGCTGCG
This sequence comes from Sinomonas sp. R1AF57, assembly GCF_002224485.1. Lineage (GTDB taxonomy): Bacteria > Actinomycetota > Actinomycetes > Actinomycetales > Micrococcaceae > Sinomonas > Sinomonas flava. The sequence goes on along the minus strand of NZ_CP022463.1, from coordinate 2,139,632 downwards.
CCGAGTCGAGGATGTTGGCCACGTTGAGCCGGCTGCGGGCGGGGGAGATGCCGAATTCGATGTCGCGGCCGGACAGGCCGATCACGAGCCGGTTCTCGAAGCCCTCGCCGAAGCGGCGGAGCGTCTCGCCCTCCCAGCGGGCGGCGAGGCCTTCGGTTCCTTCGAGGGGGGCGGCGAGGACGTACGACTCGAGGGTCAGCTCCTCCCGCGGTGTCCGGGCGAGGACCCGGCCGAACCACCCGAGGGCGCGGGGGTCCCCATTGCCTGCGAGCAGCTCGTCTCCGATCGCCGCGAGGCGAAGCTTCCTCTCGTGCGCCATCCACTCTCCCTCGTCGTCGCGGCCGCTGCCGCCCCTGCTCTCGGCTTCCGAGTCTAGCGAACGACGGCGGCCGGTCCCCGCGCGTGGGGACCGGCCGCCGTCGTGCCTTGCTTCAGCCTGGCGTCAGCGTGTGAACACCTCGCGGACGAGGACGTCCTGCTCCGCTGCGTGGCGCTTCATCGAGCCCGCGCTCGTCGCGGCCGAGGCAGCGCGGGACACGAGGCGGATGCGGCGCTCGAGCACCGGGGCGAGCGTGATCGCCATGTACGGCCACGGGCCCTGGTTCGCCGGCTCGTCCTGCGCCCACACGACCTCGGCGTTCGGGTACTTGGCGAGCTCGGCCTTGATCTCCTCCTCGGGCAGCGGGTAGAGCTGCTCGACGCGGACGATTGCCGTCCTGGTGTCCTTGGCCTTCGTCCGGGAGGACAGCAGGTCGTAGTAGAGGCGGCCGGAGACCAGGATGACCCGGTCCACAGCGTTCGCATCCAGCTGCTCGTGCTCGCCGATCACGGGACGGAACGTGCCTTCCGTGAAGTCCTCGACGCTCGACGCGGCGCCCTTGAGGCGCAGGAGCTGCTTCGGCGTGAACACCACCAGCGGCTTGCGGGGCCGGCTGAACGCCTGGCGGCGCAGGAGGTGGAAGTGCGACGCCGGCGTGCTCGGCTGGGCGACGATGATGTTGTCCTCGGCGCACAGCTGGAGGAAGCGCTCGATCCGGGCGGACGAGTGGTCCGGGCCCTGGCCCTCGTAGCCGTGGGGGAGGAGCATGACGAGCGAGGACCGCTGGCCCCACTTCTGCTCCGCCGAGGAGATGAACTCGTCGATGATCGTCTGCGCGCCGTTCACGAAGTCGCCGAACTGCGCCTCCCACAGCACGAGGGTGTCCGGACGCTCGACCGAGTAGCCGTACTCGAATCCGAGTGCGGCGTACTCCGAGAGCGACGAGTCGTAGATCGACAGCTTCGCCTGGTCCTCCGAGAGGCTCGCGAGGGGAGTCCACTCGGCGCCGGTCTGGCGATCGTGGAAGACCGCGTGCCGCTGCACGAACGTGCCGCGGCGCGAGTCCTGGCCCGACAGGCGCACGGGCACGCCCTCTGCCGTGAGCGAGCCGAAGGCCGCGATCTCGCCGAAGCCCCAGTCGATCCCGCCGTCGCGGGACATCTGCTCGCGGCGCTCGAGGAGCTGGCGGAGCTTGGCGTGCACCGTGAAGCCCTCGGGAACCTGGACGTGCGCCTGGCCGATCGCGGCGAGCATCTCGCGGCTGATCGCCGTCTGGCGCGGGGCACGGACCTCGGTGTCCTCCTGCTGCTGGGCGAGGGGGCGCTCGAGGTCCGAGACGGCCTTCGCGTCGCCGGTGATGACCGGGATCGGCGAGGTCTGCGCGGCGTGGGTCTCCGCGAAGACGCGCTCGAGGCGCTCCTGGTAGTCGCGCAGGAGCTGCTCCGCCTCTTCCTGCGTGATGTCGCCGCGGCCGATCAGGCTCTCGGTGTAGAGCTTGCGGACCGAGCGCTTCGCCTCGATGAGGTTGTACATGAGCGGCTGGGTCATCGACGGGTCGTCGCCCTCGTTGTGCCCACGGCGGCGGTAGCACACGAGGTCGATCACGACATCCTTGTGGAACCGCTGGCGGAACCGGTACGCCATCTGGGCGACGCGGACCACGGCCTCGGGATCGTCGCCGTTGACGTGGAAGATCGGCGCCTGGACCATCTTCGCGACGTCGGTCGAGTACACCGAGGAGCGCGACGCGGACGGGGAGGTCGTGAAGCCGACCTGGTTGTTCACGATGATGTGGATCGTGCCGCCGGTGCGGTAGCCGCGCAGCTGCGAGAGGTTGAGGGTCTCTGCCACGACGCCCTGGCCGGCGAACGCCGCGTCGCCGTGGACGAGGATCGGCAGGACGGGGAACGCCTCGCCCTTGTCGAGCCGGTCCTGCTTGGCGCGGACGATGCCTTCGAGGACCGGGTCGACGGCCTCGAGGTGGGACGGGTTGGCGGCGAGGTAGACCTTGGTCTGCTTGCCGTTCTCCGCGGTGAACGTTCCCTCGGTGCCGAGGTGGTACTTGACGTCGCCGGAGCCCTGGACGCTCTTCGGATCCTGCGTGCCCTCGAACTCGCGGAACACCTGTGCATAGGTCTTGCCGGCGATGTTGGTCAGCACGTTGAGGCGGCCACGGTGGGCCATGCCGATGCCGACCTCGTCGAGCCCGTCCTCGGCGGCCTCGGACAGGGTCGCGTCCAGGAGCGGGATGAGCGACTCGCCGCCCTCCAGGGAGAAGCGCTTCTGGCCGACGAACTTGGTCTGCAGGAACGTCTCGAACGCCTCGGCCGCGTTCAGGCGGGAGACGATGCGCAGCTGCTCCTCGCGGCTCGGCTTCTTGTACGGGTGCTCGAGCTCGTCCTGGAACCACTTGCGCTCGGCGGGCTCCTGGAGGTGCATGTACTCGATGCCGGTGGTGCGGCAGTAGGCGTCGCGCAGCACGCCGAGGATGTCGCGGAACTTCATCTTCGGGCGGCCGCCGAACCCGCCGGTGGGCCACTCGCGGTCGAGGTCCCACAGGGTCAGGCCGTAGGTGAGCACGTCGAGGTCCGGATGCCGGCGCTGGACGTACTCGAGCGGGTTCGTGTCCGCCATGAGGTGGCCGCGCACGCGGAACGCGTGGATGAGCTGCTGGATGCGCGCCACCTTGTTGATGGCGTCCTCGGGGTTGACCTGGAGGTCCGGGCTCCAGCGCACCGGCTCGTAGGGGATGCGCAGCGACTCGAAGATCTCGTCGTAGAAGCCCTGCTCCCCGAGGAGGAGCTGGTGCACGAGGCGGAGGAACTCGCCCGAGCCCGCGCCCTGGATCACGCGGTGGTCGTAGGTCGAGGTCAGCGTGATGATCTTGCCGACGGCCTGGAGGGCCAGGATCTTCTCGGAGCTGCCCTGGAACTCGGCCGGGTACTCGAGCGCACCGACGCCGATGATGGCGGCCTGGCCCTTCGAGAGGCGCGGCACGGAGTGGACGGTGCCGATGCCGCCGGGGTTGGTCAGGGAGACCGTGGTGCCGGCGTAGTCGTCGGCCGTGAGCTTGCCCGCGCGCGAGCGCTTGACGAGGTCCTCATACGTGTGCCAGAAGTCCGAGAAGTTGAGGGTCTCGGCCTTCTTGATGTTCGGGACCACGAGGAGGCGTGAGCCGTCCGGCCTCGGCAGGTCGATGGCGATGCCGAAGTTGACGTGCGCGTGCTGGATGGCGACGGGCTTGCCGTCGACCTCGTCGTAGGAGACGTTCATGGACGGCATGAGCTTGAGCGCGCGGATCACGGCGAAGCCGATGAGGTGCGTGAAGGAGACCTTGCCGCCGCGGACGCGCGTCAGGTGGTTGTTGATCACGATGCGCTGGTCCATGAGGAGCTTCGCGGGCACCGCGCGCACGGTCGTGGCGGTGGGCACCTCGAGGCTCGTGATCATGTTCGACGCGATGGCCTTGGCCGGACCGCGCAGCGGCGAGACGATGTCGTCCTCGATCGTCTCGTCCTTGGCCGTCTTCGGCAGCTGGGCGGGGATCAGCCCCGTCGTGGAGGGCCGGGCACCGTCGCGCACGACGGCGGCAGCGCCCTTCTTCGGCGCGGCGTCCGACGGCGCCGGGGCAGCAGCCTGAGCGGAGGCGCCAGCCTGGGCGGCGGCCGGTGCCGCAGGCTTGGCGGGAGCGGCAGCAGGGGCGGCGGCCGGTGCCGCCGGCTTGGCGGGCGCAGCCGCGGCGGCGGCGGGCGCAGGCGAAGCGTTGGGAGCCTTGACCGTGGGGATCTGCCGCGTCAGCGTGTCGGCCGCGGGCGCCTTCGCCGTGCCGTTCGACGTGTGGCCGCTGTCCGAGTCGAATGACTCGAACAACGGCCACCACTTGGAGTCCACGGAGTTCTTGTTCTGCTGGTACTGCTCGTAGAGCTCGTCCACAAGCCACTCATTGCCGCCGAATTCCTCGGGCAGGCGGTGGGTTGGCAGTTCTGGCACTGGAGTTACGCCTCTTCCATCGATACTTAGGCCCGCACAAGTCCGCGGGTCCGCGCGCCATGCCCCACGCCGGGACCGTGTTCTCCACGGGGCTGTCCGAGGGGCCGGCCGGATCCGCCGACTGCCGTGGACCCCGTCAGGGCCCACACACTCCTGAATAGTCTAGTGACCTGCGCGCGGAATCGGGCAATCTGAGTCCGCTATCACACCGCGCCGTCGCTGATAGGCTGGAATGACTATGGACGGCACCTCTAGATGCCGGCCCGGCCGCGCACCCCTTCCGGGGCTCCGCGACCGCAGCGCCGGCAGACACCGTGTACTTGTTCACCCGCGGCGCCCATGGGTGCGCCGCCGCACCCTCTGGGGGCCCGATTCCTGAAATGGAATGGCTCCTCCTGGCCGCCGGCCTGCTCCTGATTCTCGGCACGGGCTTCTTCGTGGCCGTCGAATTCTCCCTCGTGGCCCTCGACCAGGCCACCGTCCAGCGCAGCATCGACGCCGGCGAACCCGGCGCAGAGGCGCTCCTGCGCTGCCTCAAGAGCCTCTCGACCCAGCTCTCGAGCTGCCAGCTCGGCATCACCCTCACCACGCTCCTCACCGGCTACGTGATGGAACCGTCGGTGGGCCGTCTCCTCGAGGGCCCGCTCGCGGCCCTCGGCATCCCGGGGGCGACTGCGGTGTCGCTGACCGTGGCGATGGTCATCGCCACATTCCTGTCCATGCTCATCGGCGAGCTCGTGCCGAAGAACCTGGCGATCGCCCGCGCACTCGCCGTCGGCCGCGCCGTGGCCCCGTCGCAGCTCGTGTTCACGGCGGTGTTCAAGCCCGCCATCGTCGTGCTCAACGGATTCTCGAACCGGGTCCTGCACCAGATGGGCATTGAGGCCAAGGAGGAGATCTCCGGCGCGCGGTCGCCCGCCGAGCTTGCCTCCCTCGTCCGCCGGTCAGCCGAGCTCGGCACGCTCGACGAGGGCACGGCACGCTTCGTGGCGCGCACCCTGAGCTTCTCGGAGCGCACCGCGGCCGACGTCATGACCCCGCGCATGCGGGTCACGACCGTGGATGCCGACGGTTCCGTCGACGCCGTGGTGGAGGCCGCGAGGCGCACCGGCCACTCGCGCTTCCCGGTCATCGGGGACTCGCCCGATGACGTCCGCGGACTCGTCCACGTCAAGAAGGCCGTGGCCGTTCCTGCTGAGCGCCGGCACTCGCTGCAGGCGGGAGCCATCATGACGGAGGTGCTCCGGGTCCCCGAGACGATCCACCTGGACGCGCTCATCTCCCAGCTGCGCGACGGGAACCTGCAGCTCGCCGTCGTCCTGGACGAGTACGGCGGGACCGCGGGCATCGTCACGCTCGAAGACCTGGTGGAGGAAATCGTCGGCGAGGTCTCGGACGAGCATGACAGGCTCGCCCCCGGAGTCCTGCAGAGCGCGGCGGGGGACTGGTACTTCTCGGGCCTCATGCGCCCTGACGAGGTGTCGGAGCAGGTGCCCGGGCTGGGCGTGGCCGACAGTCCCGCATACGAGACGGTGGGCGGCTTCGTCATGAGCGCGCTCGGACGCGTTGCCGCAGTGGGGGACACCCTCGAAATCGGCGGCGGCGAACTCAGCGTGGTCCGCATGGACGGCCGCCGCGTGGACCGGCTCAAGTTCGTCCCGCCCAAGGAGCCGCAGATGGCCGAGGGCACGCGCGGCGGCGGGAGGGCTGCCTGATGGGCGACTGGGCCGGGATCGTCTGGCTGGCCGTGCTCCTGCTCGGCAACGCCTTCTTCGTCGGCGCCGAGTTCGCCATCATGAGCGCGCGGCGGAGCCAGATCGAGCCGCTTGCCGAAGGAGGCTCAGGCCGCGCCGTCACCACGCTGCGCGCCATGGAACACGTCTCGCTCATGCTCGCGTGCGCGCAGCTGGGCATCACGGTGTGCTCGCTGCTCATCCTCCAGGTCGCCGAGCCGGCGATCCACCACCTCATCGGCGACCCCCTCCACGCGGTGGGGCTCCCCGAGGAGCTGGCAGGGGGCATCGGCTTCGTGGCGGCGCTGGCGATCGTCACTTTCCTGCACGTGACCTTCGGCGAGATGGTCCCCAAGAACATGTCCGTCTCGGCCGCGGACCGCGCGGCGCTCCTGCTCGCTCCCGCGCTCATGGGTGTCGCGCGGCTCGTGCGCCCCGTGATCCACCTCCTCAACGGCAGCGCGAACGCCGTCCTCCGCCTGCTGCGGGTCGAGCCCAAGGACGAGGTGACCTCGAGCTTCACGCTCGAGGAGGTGCAGTCGATCGTCGAGGAGTCCACGCGCCACGGGCTCGTCGACGATGAGTCGGGCCTGCTCTCGGGAGCCCTCGAGTTCTCCGACCAGACGGCAGAGTCGATCATGGTCCCGGTCGAGGACCTCGTCTCGCTCCCCGCGACGGCCACGCCCGAGGAGTTCGAGAAGGCGGTCGCCAAGACCGGGTTCTCGCGCTTCCCGATGGTCGACGACGACGGCGAGCTCGTGGGGTACCTGCACGTCAAGGACGTGCTTGCCATCGCCCCTGAGCACCGCGGCCGGCCGATCGGGGAGAGCAGGGTCCGCTCGCTGGCCAACCTGGGGCTGGACGCGGAGATCGAGGACGCCCTCTCCGCGATGCAGAAGTCGGGCTTCCACCTCGCGCGCGTCATCGGCCCCGAGGGTGCGACGCGCGGCGTCGTGTTCCTCGAGGACGTCATCGAGCAGCTCGTCGGCGAGATCCGGGACGCGACGCAGAACGGCGTCGTGCGCCGCAGGGAGAACGGCGGCGCGGCGAGGTAGGGGCAGCCGGGCGGGGGTGGACCGCGGCGCTAGATGGGAATTGTTCCCAAGAAGCGGTAGAGTATCCGTGTTGCGACTCGTTCTCAGTTGCTCGGTCTAGGGCCAGCGGGAGCAGTCGCCTCGCGCCCCCTCGACCCCCTCCCGCCGACCCGAACTGAGGACCTGTGAGTTCTTCCCTGCTCCGCACCGCCGCCCTCGGCGCCGCAGCCGCCCTCCTCGTGGCCGGCTGCGCCCCGACCTCGGGCCAGGGCGGCGGCGGGGACGCAATCTCCGTCGTGGCCTCGACGAACGTGTACGGGGACCTCGCCCAGACGATCGGCGGCGACCGCGTGCACGTGACCGCGATCGTCAGCAAGCCGACTCAGGACCCGCACTCCTACGAGGCCACGACCCAGGACCGCCTCGCGGTGTCCAAGGCCAGGCTCGTTATCGAGAACGGCGGCGGCTACGACCCGTTCATGGATTCCCTCCTCGCCGACGCCCGGCCCGAGGCGTCCTCGGTCCTCAAGGCCGTCGAGGCGAGCGGGCTCGGCGGCGGCGCGGGCGGCTCGGGCGAGGCGGCGCCCTCGTCCGCCGCCGCCTCGGCCAGCGCCCACGCCGGCCACGCCCACGCATCCAACGAGCACGTCTGGTACGACCTGCACGCGATGGAGGCTGTGGTCGCAGCGATTGCCGAGCGACTCGGCGCGCTCGAGCCCTCCTCGGCGGCGGACTTCACCGAGCGGGCCGCCGCGGTCGTGAAGCGGCTCGAAGCCGCCGAGGGAACGCTCGCGGCGATCAGGCAGGCCCACCCCGGCAAGGCCGCCGTGCTCACCGAGCCCGTCCCGTCCTATCTCCTCGAGGATGCGGGGCTCAAGGACGCCACGCCGCCGGGCTTCCTCGAGGCCGTCGAAGAGGAGCAGGACGTCCCGCCCGCAGTGCTCAAGTCCACGCTGGACCTCCTCGCCGCCAGGGGCGTCGCGGTCCTGGCCTATAACCCCCAGACGGAGAGCCCCCAGACCAAGCAGGTCCGGGCGGCGGCCGAGGCCGCGGGAGTTCCCGTCGTCGAGTTCACCGAGACGCTCCCCCAGGGAACCGACTACGCGGGCTGGATGCAGGGCAACGCCGACGCGCTCGCGAAGGCACTCGGATGAGCGGCCCCGACGCGCGCGTCCCCGCTGTCCGGCTGCGCGGCGCCTCCCTCGCGTTCGGCGACCGGACCCTCTGGTCCGGGCTCGACCTCGATATCCAGCCGGGTGAGTTCTTTGCCGTCCTCGGGCCCAACGGCAGCGGGAAGACGAGCTTCCTCAAAGCGCTCCTCGGCGTCCTCCCGCTCAGCTCGGGAACCGTCGAGGTCGCGGGACACCCCGCCGGGCAGCGGGGAGAGGGGATCGGCTACATCCCCCAGCAGCGCGCCTTCGCCCCGGACACGCCCCTGCGCGCGCGGGACCTCGTCGGCCTCGGCATCGACGGGCACCGATGGGGCTTCCGCCTGCGCCACCGGGCTGTCGACGCCCAGGTGGACGACCTGCTCGGGCGCGTGGGTGCCCGCGAGTACGCCAAGGTGCCGGTCGGCCAGCTCTCCGGCGGCGAGCAGCAGCGGCTCCGCGTCGCGCAGGCGATCGCCGACAGCCCCCGCGTGCTCCTGTGCGACGAGCCCCTCCTCTCGCTCGACCTCAACCACCAGCAGGCCGTCAGCCAGCTCATCGACGACCAGCGCCGAGCCAACGACGCCGCGGTCGTGTTCGTCACCCACGAGATCAACCCGATCCTGGACTACGTGGATCGCGTCCTGTACCTCGCGGACGGTCGCTTCCGGATCGGCTCCCCGTCAGAGGTCATGACCACCGAGGTCCTCTCCGCGCTCTACGGCGGCCGCGTCGAGGTCTCCCGGGTCAACGGCCGCATCGTGGTCGTGGGCCTGCCCGACGCCACCACCCACTACCACCTCCCCGGCGACCACCACGAGACGGAGCCCGCATGAGCCTGTCCGACATCCTCGGGAGCATCTTCTCCTTCGAGAACTACGGGGAGATCCTCGCGCTCGTCCAGAACTCGGTGTGGGCGGGTGCCGTGCTCGGCCTGCTCGGAGGCCTCGTCGGGACGTTCGTCATGAAGCGGGACCTCGCCTTCGCCGTCCACGGCATCTCCGAGCTCTCGTTCGCCGGCGCCGCGTTCGCGCTGCTCCTCGGCGCGGACGTCGTGCTGGGCTCCCTCGCCGGCTCCGTCGTCGCCGCGCTTGTCATCGCCCTCATGGGCGGCCGCGCGCGGGAGAAGAACTCCGTGATCGGCGTCCTCATGCCGTTCGGGCTGGGGCTCGGCATCCTCTGCCTGGCGCTCTACGAGGGCCGCGCGGCCAACAAGTTCGGGCTCCTCACCGGACAGATCATCGCCGTCGACACCGTGCAGCTGCAGCTGCTCGCCGTGACCGCGCTCGCCGTCGTGCTCGCCCTCGCCGCCATCTGGCGGCCGCTCACCTTCGCGAGCGTCGACCCCGAGATGGCCCACGCCCGCGGCGTTCCCGTGCGCGGGCTCTCCATCGCGTTCCTGGTGATCCTCGGTGTGAGCGTCGCACTGTCGATCCACGTGGTCGGCGCGCTGCTCGTGCTCGCGCTCCTCATCACCCCGGCGGCGGCCGCCCTGAAGGTGACGTCCTCGCCCCGTCTCGTGCTCGCGCTCAGCGTCGTGTTCGCGGTGGCCGCCACGGTCGGCGGGATCCTGCTCGCACTCGGCGGCAGGCTCCCCATCAGCCCGTACATCACCACGCTGTCGTTCCTCATCTACGCGGTGAGCGCCAGCATCGGCTGGTACCGCCGGCGGCGGGCCCTCAACGGCCGGCTGCAGCCCGCTCCGGGGGAGCCTCAGCGCACGACGCCGGTCGCGGCCCCGCGCTAGCTGCCCGCCTCGCCCGCGGCCCGGGTTTCGGTGGATCCGCCGGGCTGCCCGTCGGCACGCTCTGCTGCGGCCAGCGCGGTGCACTGGGGGCAGAGGCCGAAGATCTCCACGGTATGCTCCACGGCGGTGTAGCCGTGTTCGCGGGCCACGCGGCTCGCCCAGGTCTCGACGGCGGGGGCCTCGATGTCCACAGCCTTCCCGCACCGCCGGCACACCAGGTGGTGGTGATGGCCCGTGGCCTCGCACCGGCGGTAGACCGCTTCGCCCTCGTCGCTGCGCAGGACGTCCACCAGGCCCTCCTCGGCCATGGACTGCAGGATCCGGTACGTCGTGGCGAGCGAGACGGACGCCCCCTCGTCGTGGAGCATGCGGTGCAGCTCCTGAGTGCTCACGAAGTCCTCGAGCCGGTCGAGCGCCGCCGAGACGGCGACCCGCTGCTTCGTGACCCGCTGCTCGCGTGCCGCGGGCCGTCCCGCGCTCTCCGATGCCCGGGCCGTCGTGCGGGTTCTCTCCACCACCGTTCCTCCCTCGAACGCCGGCAGTCCTCCGGCGCGGTCGATCCTCCAGCCTAGCAAGAGGCGGTTCTAGACTGGCGCCATGCGCATGACGAAGCTCACCCACGCGTGCATCAGGCTCGAGAAGCCGGACGGGCCGGCCGGCGGGAACCGGGTCCTCGTGATCGATCCCGGCACCTTCTCGGAGGTGGAGGAGGCCTTGGATGGGGCCCAGGCCTTCCTCGTCACCCATGAGCACCCCGACCACCTCGACCTCGACAGGACCGGCGCCGCGCTCGCGGCGGACACCGGCCTCGAGGCCTGGGCCCCCGCGGGGGTGGCGGGGCAGCTGAAGGAGGCCGCGCCGTCGGCCGCGGACCGCATCCACGTGGCGGAGCCGGAGACGGAGTTCGACGCCGCAGGCTTCCACGTGAAGACCTTCGGCAGCCAGCACGCGCTCATCCACGCGAGCGTGCCCGTTGTGGCGAACATCGGCTACCTCGTGGACGGCGAGGTGTTCCACCCCGGAGACTCCTTCACCGTCCCTCACGGAGTCAGCGTCAGCACGCTGCTCGTGCCGATCCATGCGCCCTGGAGCAAGGTCGGCGAGGTCCTGGACTTCATGATCGCCGTCGGGGCGCCTCGTGCCTATCCGATCCACAATGCCCTCCTGAACGAGCGCGGGACCGGAATCGCCGAGGGCCACGCCAAGCGGATCGGGGCGAAGTACGGCACCGAGTACGTGCACCTCGAACCGGGCGAGTCCGTGGACCTGTAGCTCCCCGGACAGCCGCAGGACAGGGTCTACTGTGGACGTCAGCGCCGGCGTCACCGCCGCGCACCAGACGCGGCGCCCACAAGGCGCCGGTCCCGAGAAGGAGTGGCACTGATCATGACCCAGGTCCTCATCACCGCGGCAGAACTCGCCGGCCGGCTCGACTCCGGCGCCCGCACCGCCGTCCTGGACGTCCGATGGTCCCTCGGCGCCCCCCACGGCCTGACGGCCTACGAGGCCGGCCACATCCCCGGCGCCGTGTTCGCGGACCTCGAGACAGAGCTCGCCGTGCCGGTCCAGCCGGGAAGCGCCGAGGAGGCCGCCGGCGGCCGGCACCCCCTGCCGGCGCCGGACAGCTTCCAGGAGACCGCCAGACGCTGGGGGATCGACGACGGCGACCCGGTGGTCGTGTACGACGACTCCGCCGGCCAGTCCGCCGCCCGCGCCTGGTGGATGCTCCGGGATGCGGGCGTCGAGGACGTGCGCATCCTCGACGGAGGACTGGCCGCGTGGACGCGCGGCGGGCTCGCCCTCGAGCGCGGCCGGGAGGTCCCCGCGCTCGGCAGTGTCCACCTCTCCGGGCCACACCTGCCGCGGGTCGACGCCGATGCCGCCGCCGCGCTCCCGGGCCAAGGGGGCCTGCTGCTGGACGCAAGGGCGCCCGAGCGGTACCGGGGCGAGGTCGAGCCCGTGGACCCGCGCCCCGGCCACATTCCCGGCGCCGTCAGCGCCCCCACGTCCGGCAACCTCGCCCCGGACGGCACGTTCCTGCCCGCCGACGCCCTGCGGGAGCGCTACGCCGCGCTCGGTGCAGTGGCCGGGCGGGACGTCGCGGTCTACTGCGGCTCCGGGGTCACCGCCGCGCACGACGTCGCGGCCCTCGCCATCGCGGGCATCGACGCCGCGCTCTACCCAGGCTCCTACTCGCAGTGGTCGAGGGACCCCTCACGGGCCGTGGCCACTGGAGACGAGGAGAGCACCGGAGACGGGGAGACCGCCGCATCGGCTAGCGTCGGAACCATGAGCCGAGGAGCACGGGCATGACCCAGGGACGCCCCATCCTGCCCGGGGCGGACAAGCTTCGCCGCCCCCTCGGCACTCACGCGAGCGCGGAGAGGGCCTCCGACCAGGGCAATGAGAGGAAAGCCATGAGCACGCTGTTCACGCGCATCATCGAGGGCGAGCTGCCCGGACGCTTCGTGTGGAAGGACGACGACGTCGTCGCGTTCCTGAGCATCGGGCCGCTCGCGGAGGGCCACACGCTGGTCGTGCCGCGCGAGGAGGTGGACCGCTGGACCGATGCCTCGCCGGAGCTCTGGGGCAGGCTCACCGCGGTGGCCCAGACCATCGGGGCGGCGCAGGTCGAGGCGTTCGGCGCGGCGCGCGCGGGCCTGATCATCGCCGGGTTCGAGATCAACCACCTGCACCTGCACGTCTGGCCCTCCAACTCGGAGGCCGAGTACGACTTCAAGCGCGCCCAGCACAACCCCGACCCGGCCGTCCTCGACGCGGCCGCCGAGAAGATCCGGGCGGCCCTGCGCGCCGCCGGGCACGGGGACCACGTCCCGGCCGCCTGAGACCCGTCTCCTAGGCCTTCCGCGGCGTCATCGCCACCATGCCCGCGAAGGTGAACCCGCCGCCGAACCCGAACAGGAGGGCAGGGACGTCCGCGGGGATCCGTCCCGCGTGCCACCACTTGCTCAGCCCGAGAGGGACGCTCGCCGCCGAGGTGTTGCCAGACTCCGTCACATCCGTGATGACGATCCGGTCGGTCAGGCCCAGCGCCTCGGCAAGAGGCTCGACGATGCGCAGGTTCGCCTGGTGCGCGGCGAGGACCTGGATGTCGTCCAGAGAGAGTCCGGCGGCGGCGACGGCCTCCCGTGCATGCTCCGGCGCCTTGGTGATCGCCCAACGCAGCACCTCGCGGCCGTTCTGCCAGAACCGGCCCGAGGGCGGCGAGATCGTCACGGCACCGGCCATGTCGCCGCGCGAGCCCCACACGACAGGGCCGATCCGCGGCGTCTGCGAGGGGCGCACGACGGCGGCGCCGGCACCGTCCGCGGTGAGCACCGCCGTCGTGCGGTCCGTCCAGTCGGTGACGGCGGAGAGCGTCTCCGCCCCCACGACGATCGCGTGGCTCGCGCTGCCGGCACGGATGGACTGGTCGGCGATGCCGAGGGCGTACTCGAAGCCCGAGCACGCGGTGTTGATGTCGATGATCCCCGGCCCCCGCCCGTTGCGCCCCAGTCCGAGGGCCTCGGCCACACGGCCGGCGGTGTTGGGGGAGCGCTCGGCGGCCGTGGTGGTGGCGACCACCACGAGGTCGATGTCCTCGGCGGCCACGGCGGAGTCTTCGAGGGCCATCCGCGCGGCGGGGATCGCAAGGTCCTTGACGGTCTCGCCCTCGGCGGCGATGCGCCGCGTGACGATGCCGGTGCGCTGGCGGATCCACTCGTCGGACGTGTCCATCATGCCCTCGAGCTCATGGTTGTCCATGACGCGGCGGGGCTGGGCATGGCCGAGCCCCGCGATCTCGGTCCCGGCCGGACCGTGGGCGACCGTGAGCTTCATGCGGTTCCTCTCTCTCGTGGAAGTCTGCAGTGGCGGGCGCGGCGGCCGGCGGGCTACGCCGGGGCGAGCGCCTCGTTCAGCGTCTGGCGGACGCGCTTCTCGGACACCTTCCCCGCGGTGCCGAGTTCGACGGCGAACAGGCTCACCCGCAGCTCCTCGATCATCCAGCGGACCTTCTCGAGCTTGGCCTCGTTGCGTCCCGTGGGGGCGAGGGCCGCGGCGGCGTCGTCGTAGTCGTCCTCGAGGGCCTGGACCGTGGCCATCGCGACGGCGTCGCGCTGGACGTTGGCGGGGAGCTTCTCGAGGCGGCGCTCGATCGCGCGCAGGTAGCGGGGCAGGTGCATCAGCTGCGCGTACCCGGTGCGGGCGACGAAGCCGGGGTAGACGAGCTGCTCGAGCTGGGCCTTGACATCGTTCAGTGCGCTGATCAGGGCCAGGCTCGTGGAGCCTTTGAGCTGCTTGCTGATCCGCATCGAGGAGGCGAGGACCTGCTCGACGATGGCGGTCACCTTGAAGACCGTGTCGATCAGCTCGGCACGGACCTCGTCGTAGAGGGCGTCGAAGGCGGCGCGGTCCCACGGCAGTGCGGCGGGGACGAGCCGGTCGATCGCCGCGATCGCGCAGTCGGAGATCAGCCCCGCGACCGATCCGTGCGGGTTCTGGCTGAACGTGAGCTTCTCGCGGTTGTTCAGGTGCTCGAGCACGTAGCGGTCCGGCGACGGGATGCGCAGGGCCAGGAGGCGGATCACCCCGGCCCGGTGGGCACGCAGCTGGTCCTCCTCGCTTTGGAATACGCGCAGGCCCGCAGTGCCCCTCGGCGAGGCCTTGGTGCTGCCCTCGTCGGTCAGGGCCGGGTAGCCCGTGACGGTGTGGCCGGCGACGACGGTGCTCGCCGTCCGCGGGATGGTCCCCACGCTCCACTCTGTCAGTCCGCTGCGCTCGGCCAGTCCGCCGCGCTCTGCCAGTCCGCCGCGGGCCGTGACTCCGCCGCCTTCGGCGGGGCGCGCCGTCGTGCGTCCGTTGGGCGAGGTCTTCTCGGCACGGGGTGACTTCGGGTCCACACGGGGTGACCTCGCGTCCACACGAGGTGACTTCGGGTCCACACGGGGTGACTTCGGCGGGGCGGTGCTGCCCGGGGTCGCACCGAGGGACTCCGCGATGGCGCGGCGCGTGGCGGGGGCGAGCTGCTCCTGCAGGGCCACGAGGTCCTTGCCTGAGCCGAGGACCTTCCCCCGCGGGTCGACGACGCTGAAGGAGAACTTCAGATGCGGCGGCACGGCGTCCCAGTTCCACGAGCCCGGGGGCACGATCTGGCCCTTGAGCCGGCGCAGCACGAGCTCGAGGGATTCCTCGATCCGGTCGTGCGCGGGGTCGAAGTCCGCCTCGAGGGCGGCAACGGCCCGGCGCGCGACGTCGGGGGCGGGCACGAAGTTCTTCCGGACCTGCTTGGGCAGGGACTTGATGAGCGCCGTCACGAGGTCGACCCGCTGGCCCGGGATCTGCCACCGGAACGGCTCGGGATCGAGCTGGTTGAGGAACAGCACCGGGACCTCCGCGGTCACCCCGTCGTTCGGGTCCGGCGTGCCGCCGGGTGCCACGGGGTGGAACTCGTAGGAGAGCGGAAGGTCGAAGCCTCCCTGGCGCCAGACGGTGGGGTACGCGGCGTCGTCCCCGGCGGCGGCCTCCTCGCGCAGCAGGAGATCGCGGTCGAAGTCGAGGAGGTCCGGGTCCTCGTGCCTGGCCTTCTTCCACCAGGCGTCGAAATGCCGCTCGGAGACGATTCCCTCGGGGAGCCGGCGGTCGTAGAAGTCGAAGAGCGCCTCGTCGTCCACGCGCAGGTCGTGCCGCCGCATCCGGGTCTCGAGCTCCTCGACCTCGTCGAGGAGGGCGCGGTTCCGCTTGAAGAAGTGGTGGCGCGTGTGCCAGTCGCCCTCCACGAGCGCGTGCCGGATGAACAGCTCCCGGGCGAGCGCCGGGTCGATCCGCGCGTAGTTGACGCGCCGCTGCGCCACGAGGGTCACGCCGTAGAGCGTGACCTTCTCGTACGCCATGACGGAGCCGGCCCGCTTGGACCAGTGCGGCTCGGAGTAGGAGCGCTTGACCAGGTGCGGCGCCACGAGCTCGCCCCACGCGGGGTCCATCTTCGCGGCGGTGCGGGCCCAGAGGCGGCTGGTCTCCACGAGCTCGGCCGCCATGACGTAGGTCGGGTTCTTCTTGAACAGCGCCGAACCGGGGAAGACAGCGAAGCGCGTCCCGCGGGCGCCGACGTACTCTCGCTTGCGCTCGTCGAGGAGCCCGATGTGGCTCAGCAGGCCCGCGAGGAGGGACTGGTGCACGGCGTCGTGCTTCACTGCTGCTTCCAGCCGGGTGTCCGTCGCGCGGCCCTGGCCGGGGGAGATGCCCAGAGGGCGGGCCAGCTGGCGCAGCTGCGCGTACAGCTCCTGCCACTCGCGCACCCGCAGGAAGTTGATGAATTCGGCCTTGCACAGGCGCCGGAACGCCGAGGAGGACAGCTCGCGCTGCTGCTCCTGCAGGTAGTTCCAGAGGTTGAGGTAGCCCGTGAAGTCGGAGTTCTCGTCCTTGAAGCGCGCATGCTTCTCGTCCGCGGCCTGCCGCTTGCCCGTCTCCTGCGAGGGCCGCTCGCGGGGGTCCTGGATGGTCAGGGCGGCTGCGAGCACCATGACCTCGCGCGCGCAGTCGCGCCTGGCCGCCTCGACGATCATGCGCCCCAGCCGGGGGTCGACCGGGAGCTGGGCGAGCTGGTGCCCGACGGCGGTGAGGCCGCCCTTCGCGCCCCTCGTGCCACGAGTGGCCTCGGCGCTCTTCGTCTCCTTCGCACTTCCCGGCTCGGCGAGGGCGCCGAGTTCGCGCAGCAGGGTCACGCCGTCGTTGATCGCGCGGGACTCGGGCGGCTCGACGAACGGGAACGCCTCGACGTCCTTCGGGCCGCGCGCGATCCCCATCGCAGTCATCTGCAGGATGACGGCGGCGAGGTTCGTGCGAAGGATCTCGGGGTCGGTGAACTCCGGGCGCGAGAGGTAGTCCTCCTCGGAGTAGAGGCGGATGCAGATGCCGTCCGAGACGCGCCCGCAGCGGCCGGCCCGCTGGTTCGCGGAGGCCTGGGAGACACGTTCGATCGGCAGCCGCTGGACCTTCGTGCGGTGCGAGTAGCGCGAGATGCGCGCCGTGCCCGTGTCGATGACGTACTTGATCCCCGGGACGGTGAGCGACGTCTCGGCCACGTTGGTGGCCAGGACGATCCGCCGCCGGCCGCCCGGGGTGAACACCCGGTGCTGCTCGGCGAGCGAGAGCCGTGCGAACAGCGGCAGGATCTCCGCGTTCGCCATGCGCGGGTTCTTCTGGGTCGAGCCCGCGAGGGCGTCCGCCGCATCGCGGATCTCGCGCTCGCCGGAGAAGAAGATGAGGATGTCGCCGGGGGCCTCGCGGGAGAGCTCGTCGACGGCGTCGCACACGGCGTCGACGGGGTCGCGGTCCTCCTCGAGCGCGTCGTCCGAGCGCGCGACGGCGTCGTCCTCCTCCCCGCCGTCGCCCGCCTCTCCGGGGGCGGACGTGAGCGGCCGGTACCGGACCTCGACCGGATAGGTGCGCCCCGACACCTCGATGATGGGCGCGGGAACCTGCTCTTCCCCCGCCTCCGGCGACGGAGCCGCGAAGTGGCGCGCGAACCGCTCGGGATCGATCGTTGCCGAGGTGATGATGACCTTGAGGTCCGGGCGCTGGGGGAGGATCCGCCTGAGGTAGCCGAGGATGAAGTCGATGTTGAGGCTGCGCTCGTGGGCCTCGTCGATGATGATCGCCGAGTACTTCTTCAGCAGGCGGTCCCGCTGGATCTCGGCGAGCAGGATGCCGTCGGTCATGAGCTTGACCCTGGTCTGCGGTCCGACCTCTCCGGTGAACCGCACCTGGAAGCCGACCTCCTGGCCCAGCTCGACGTCGAGCTCCTCGGCAATGCGCTCGGCCACCGTGCGGGCGGCGAGGCGGCGGGGCTGCGTGTGGCCGATGAGGCCCTTCTCGCCCAGGCCGAGCTCAAGGCACATCTTGGGGATCTGCGTCGTCTTGCCAGAGCCCGTCTCCCCGGCGATCACCGTGACCTGGTGCGCGGCGATGGCCTCCATGATGTCGTCGCGCCGCTCGGAGACAGGGAGGGCTTCGGGATAGGTGATCGTGAGCGCCATGGCTGGTCCATTCTAGTGGCGGAGCCGGCCCGGGTACGTCGAAGGCCCCGCCGAACTGCTTCGGCGGGGCCTTCTGCGGTGCCCTCGATAGGATTCGAACCTACGGCCTTCTGCTCCGGAGGCAGACGCTCTATCCCCTGAGCTACGAGGGCATGCCATTTCTTCCGAACGCTCCCCTGCGGGAACTCACCGAGCTTATCAGGTGCTCCGGGGCCGCGCGCAAACCGGGGAGGGCGCGGCGCCCGCTGCACTCGGAGCCAGGGGGCGAACCAGGGCTACTCCTTGTAGTTCTCCACGACGTCGGCCGGCCGAACCGTGGCCTCGTCGGGGTCCTCGCCGAACTCGCGCTTCGCACGGCGCTGCCTCAGGAGGTCCCAGCACTGGTCGAGCTGTGCCTCCACCTCCCCGAGGCGCCCGGTGCCCTTCTCCGCGCTGCCGGCGCCGGGCGTGCCGCGGAGGGCGTGCTCCTCGTCGATGAGCTCGCGGATGCGGTCCTGGATGTCCTTGTCCATACCAGCACGATAGCGTCAGGGGGTGGCACAAGAACATGGTGCGGCCCGGGGGCCCAGAGCCTGGCGCGGCCGCCTCCTCGTCCTCGCCGGCCTGCTGGTGGTGGCGTTCACGCTGAGGACGGCGGTGACGAGCGTCCCGCCGCTGACCACCGCGATCGGGCAGGACATCGCGCTCCCGTCGTGGCTCATCGGCGTGCTCGGGATGCTGCCGACCGCCCTGTTCGGGCTGGCGGGGCTGCTGACCCCGCTCCTGATGCGTGCATGGAGCGTCGAGGCCATCGCAGTCGCCGCGATGGCGGCCTCCGGGCTCGGCCAGGCGGTGCGGGCCGTCGCGCCCGAGACCGGCACGTTCCTGGCGGGCTCCGCCCTCGCGCTCGCCGGGATGGGTGCCGGGAACGTGGTGCTGCCGCCCATGGTCAAGAAGTACTTCCCCGACCGGATCGGCCTCGTCACGGCGCTGTACGTGACGATCATCAGCCTCGGCACCACCATCCCGCCCCTCGTCGCTGTGCCCGTCGCGGACGCCGCAGGCTGGCGCGCGTCCGTCGGCTGGTGGGCGGCGGTCAACGCTGTCGCCATCCTCCCGTGGCTCAGCGTCTGGCCCGGGCGCCGCGGAGGCGTCCCCGCGGCGAGCCCCGAGACGGGCGAGGGCGGTTCCGCGCCCCGGCCACGCGTCGTCGTGCGCCCCTGGCGCGCGCCCGCCGCGTGGGCGCTCGCGCTCCTGTTCGGCTGCTCCTCGCTGAACACGTACACGATGTTCGGCTGGCTCCCCTCAATCCTGACCGGTGCAGGGCTCGGTGCCGCCGACGCCGGATTCCAGCTCGCGCTCTTCTCGGGCATTGGACTGCCGCTGAGCCTGGTGGTGCCCGTCCTCGCGGCCCGCCTGCGGAACCCGTTCCCCATCGTCGCGTTCGGCGTGGTCTGCTTCGCGGCAGGCTACGCGGGCCTCTGGCTCGCCCCCGGCTCGGCGACATGGGTGTGGACGACCCTTGCGGGGCTCGGCCCGGCGACGTTCCCGCTCGCGCTCGTCCTCGTGAACCTGCGCACACGCACGCACCAGTCCTCCGGCGCCGTGTCCGGGTTCGGGCAGGGGATCGGCTACATCGTCGCGTGCGCGGGCCCGCTCCCGGCGGGGCTCCTCCACGACGCGACGGGCGGCTGGGGCGCCACGTTCGCGTTCCTCGGCGCGACCCTCGTGGTGCTGGCAGCCTCGGGGTGGGTCATCAGCCGTCCCCACTTCATCGACGACCACCCCCGCGTGGTCGAGCCCGTAGCAGAACCCGCATCCTCACGGCGCGGTTTCGGCTCGCGCGCGCCGCGCCGGTAGGCTATGGGGGTGACTCCCGAAGAACTTTCTGCCGCTATATCCGCCTGCCTCGCCGACGCCGTCCGCGCCGGCGAGATCTCTGTGGATGTGCCGACGGACGTTCGGGTGGAGCGTCCCAAGAACCGCGAGCACGGCGACTGGGCCACCAACATCGCCCTCCAGCTCGGCAAGCGCGCAGGCATGCCGCCGAGGGCGCTCGCCGAGCTGCTCGCCGTCCGCCTCGAGGCGCTCGCCGGCGTCGCGAGCGTCGACATCGCGGGTCCCGGCTTCCTCAACATCACGCTCGACGCCGCCGCGGCAGGCGCGCTCGCGAAGGCCATCGTCGAGGCCGGCCCCGGCTACGGCACCAACGGCACCCTCGCGGGCCACGTCATCAACATGGAGTTCGTCTCGGCGAACCCCACGGGCCCGCTGCACATCGGCCACACCCGCTGGGCCGCGCTCGGGGACTCGATTGCGCGGGTGCTCAAGGCCTCCGGGGCCGACGTGACGCGCGAGTACTACATCAACGACGCCGGCAACCAGATGAACGTGTTCGCGAACTCCGTGCTCTCGCGCCTGCACGGCCGCGACGTGCCCGAGGGCGGCTACCCCGGCCAGTACATCGCGGACCTGGGCCACGAGGTCCTGACCGCGCATCCCGACGTGCGCGAGCTCACCGACGAGGCCGCGCTGCCGATCGTCCGGGAGGCGGCCTACGCCGCGCAGATGAAGGACATCAAGGCCACGCTCGCGGCCTTCGGCGTCACCTTCGACGTCTACTTCTCCGAGCGGGAGGGCCTGCACGAGTCCGGGGCCATCGAGTCCGCCGTGAAGCGCCTGCGCGAGCAGGGCCACGTCTTCGACGCCGACGGCGCGGTCTGGCTGCGCACCACGGACTTCGGCGACGACAAGGACCGCGTCCTCATCCGCGCCAACGGCGAGCCCACGTACTTCGCCGCCGACGCCGCGTACTACCTCACGAAGAAGGACCGCGGCTTCGGCGAGAAGGTCTACCTCCTCGGCGCCGACCACCACGGCTACGTCAACCGCCTCAAGGCCATCGCAGCCTGCGCCGGCGACGACCCAGAGACGAACATCGAGATCCTCATCGGCCAGCTCGTCTCGGTCAACGGCGCGAAGCTGTCCAAGCGCGCGGGCAACATCATCGAGCTCAAGGACCTCATCGAGTGGCTCGGCAAGGACGCGGTGCGCTACTCGCTCGCAAGGTTCCCCGCGGATTCGCCGCTCACCCTCGACCCCGAGCTGCTCAAGAAGAACTCCAACGAGAACCCCGTGTTCTACGTCCAGTACGCCCACGCCCGCTCGCGCGGCGCGGCGCGCAACGCGGAGGCCGCCGGCGTCCACCGCACCGTGGACGGCGCCGACGCGTTCGATGCCGCGCTCCTGGACCACCCGACCGAGAACGAGCTGCTCGCGCACCTCGCCGCGTACCCCTCGATCGTGGGCAAGGCCGCGGAGTTCCGCGAGCCGCACCGCGTGGCGCGCCACCTCGAGACCATCGCGAGCGCCTACCACTCCTGGTACGACAACTGCCGCATCGCGCCCCAGGGCGACGACGAGGTCACCGACCTCAACCGCACGCGCCTGTGGCTCAACGACGCCACGAGCCAGGTCCTGGCCAACGGGCTGTCCCTGCTCGGCGTCTCGGCGCCGGAGAGGATGTGAGGCGTGGCTGAGAGCACCGCGCAGGCCGCCGGCTCGCCGCTCGCCCCCGAGTGGCTCGCCGTCCCCTCAGATCTCAACGAGCTCGTCCCCGCACTCTGGGCACACGACGTCGCCCGCGGCCCGGGCGGCGACCTCACCGTGGCGGGCCTCCCGGTCGGCGAGGTCAAGTCCCGGTTCGGCTCCCCGGTCTTCGTGCTGAGCGAGGCCGACTTCCGGGGGCGCGCACGCGCGTTCAAGGACTCGTTCGACGCGGCCTTCGCCGATGTGTGCGGGGGAGTGGACGTCTACTACGCGGGCAAGTCGTTCCTCTGCACCGCGGTGGCCGCGTGGGCCCACCAGGAAGGCCTGCGGGTGGACACGGCCTCGGGCGGCGAGCTCGCCGTGGCCCTGCGCGCAGGCGTCCCGGGGGAGCTCATCGGCCTCCACGGCAACAACAAGTCCGACGCCGAGATCGAACGCGCCCTCGCGAACGGCGTGGGCCGCATCATCGTGGACAGCCTCGACGAGCTTGAGCGGGTTGCCCGCATCGCCGCGGCGCGCGGCACGGACACTCCCGGCTCAGGGCCGGACGGCTCGGAGGCCCCCCGCGCCAAGGTCATGCTCCGCCTGACACCCGGTGTGCACGCCCACACCCACGAGTTCATCGCCACGGCGCACGAGGACCAGAAGTTCGGGCTCTCCATGGCCGCCGGCACGGCGAGCGAGGCGTTCCGGGGCCCCGGCGGGGACGGTGGCGCCGACGGTGCCGCGAGCATGGCCGAGGAGGCCGTCGCTGCCGCCGCGGGCCACGACAGCATCGAGCTGCTCGGCGTCCACTGCCACATCGGCTCGCAGATCTTCGAGCCCGAGGGCTTCGAGCTCGCCGCCGTGAAGCTCTTGGCCTTCGTCGCGTCGATGCGCTCCGCGTACGGCGTCGAGCTGCCGGAGCTGGACCTCGGCGGCGGGTACGGCATCGCCTACCTGCCGGGGGACGCGCCCCGACCGCCGGCCGAGATCGCGGAGGCCCTGGCCGGAGTCGTGCGCGAGACCTGCGAGAAGCTCGGCATCGCCGCGCCCCGCATCTCGATCGAGCCCGGCCGCGCGATCGTCGGCTCGACGACGTTCACGCTGTACGAGGTCGGGACGATCAAGGACGTCGTCGTGGACCTGCCGGTCGGCGGGATGGGCGGCACCGCGGTCCGCCGGTACGTCTCGGTCGACGGCGGCATGAGCGACAACGCTCGCCCGGTCCTGTACGACGCCGACTACTCGGTCGTGCTCGCGAACCGCACCTCGGAGGCGCCCGCGCAGCTGACGCGTGTGGTCGGCAAGCACTGCGAGAGCGGCGACATCGTGGTGCGCGACGCGTACCTCCCCGCGGACGTCCGCGCCGGCGACCTGCTCGCGGTCCCCGGAACCGGCGCCTACTGCTGGGCCCTGTCCAGCAACTACAACTACCTCGCCCGCCCGGGTGTCCTCGCCGTGCGCGGGGGAGAGGCGCGCTGGATTGTGCGCCCGGAGACCGAGGACGACCTGCTCTCCCGCGACATGGGAGCCTGAGACGAATGGGAGAGACGATGACTGAGACGAGTGGGCCCGACGCCCCTGGCGCCGAGAAGGTGCTCAAGGTCGCCCTCCTCGGCGGAGGGACCGTGGGCTCCCAGGTGGCCCGCATCCTCCTCGAGGATGCCGATGCCCTGGCCGCCCGCGCTGGGGCACGCCTGGTGCTCACCGGCATCGCCGTGCGCAACGTGGACGCCCCCCGCGACGTCGAGCTTCCCCGCGAGCTGTACACGACCGACGCGGACAGGCTCGTGGCGGGCGCGGACCTCGTGATCGAGCTCATGGGCGGGATCGAGCCGGCCCGCACGCATATCCTCGCCGCGCTCAAGAACGGCGCGTCCGTCGTCACCGGCAACAAGGCACTCCTCGCCCAGGACGGCGCGGCGCTGTTCGACGCCGCGAGCGCGAACAACGCCGACCTCAACTTCGAGGCCGCCGTCGCCGGCGCCATCCCGATCATCCGGCCCATCCGCGAGAGCCTCTCCGGCGACCGCATCACGCGCGTGCTCGGCATCGTGAACGGGACGACGAACTTCATCCTCGACGCGATGGACACGACCGGCGCCCAGTTCGCCGACGTCCTCGCCGAGGCCCAGCGCCTGGGCTACGCCGAGGCGGACCCGACGGCCGACGTCGAGGGCCTCGACGCCGCGGCCAAGGCGGCGATCCTCGCCTCCCTCGCCTTCCACACGCGCGTCTCCCTCGAGGACGTGCGCTGCGAGGGCATCACGAAGGTCACCGCCGACGACATCGCAGCCGCGCAGGATGCAGGCATGACCATCAAGCTGCTCGCCATCGCCGAGCTCATCACCGCGGGGGACGGCGCCGACGGGACGGCGGCCGAGGGCGTGAGCGTCCGGGTCCATCCCACGCTGCTCCCGCGCAAGCATCCCCTCGCGGCCGTGCACGGGGCCTTCAACGCGGTGTTCGTCGAGGCGGACAACGCTGGTTCGCTCATGTTCTACGGCGCGGGGGCCGGCGGCGCCCCGACGGCCTCGGCCATCATGGGCGACGTCGTCTCGACCGCACGCCGCATCGCGGCCGGCGCTCCCGGAGCCCCCGGCGCCGCCACGCGTGCCCTGCCCATCCTCGGGCTCGACGCCGTCACGACGAGCTACAGCATCGGGCTCGAGGTCGCGGACCAACCGGGTGTGCTCTCCCGCGTGGCCGCCGTCTTCGCCGAGCACGGCGTCTCGATCGAGACCATGCGCCAGACCGTCGACGGCGCACCCGGCCTCGCCGCCGCCGACCGCTGGAGCGCCGGAGGACGGGCCGAGCTGCGCTTCGTCACCCACCCTGCCTCCGAGGCAGCCCTCGCCGCGACCGTCGCGGACATCAAGAACCTCGACGTCGTCGAATCCGTGACGAGCGTCCTCCGAGTCGAAGGAGTCTAGTGGCCCACCAGTGGCGCGGAGTCATCCGCGAATACGCCGACCGCCTGCCCGTCAGCGAGTCCACCCGCGTGATCACCCTCGGCGAGGGCGGCACGCCCCTCGTCCACGCCCAGAAGCTCTCCGAGCTCACCGGCTCCGAGGTGTTCCTCAAGGTCGAGGGGATGAACCCGACCGGCTCCTTCAAGGACCGCGGCATGACCATGGCCATGACCGCCGCCGTCGAGGCCGGGGCGAAGGCTGTGGTCTGCGCGTCCACGGGCAACACCTCGGCGTCCGCCGCCGCCTACGCGACCGCGGCAGGCCTGACCTGCGCCGTCCTCGTCCCGGAGGGCAAGATCGCGCTCGGCAAGCTGTCCCAGGCCATCGCGCACGGCGCGACGCTCCTGCAGGTCGACGGCAACTTCGACGACTGCCTCGAGATCGCACGCAAGCTCGCCGACTCGTACCCGGTGTTCCTCGTGAACTCGGTCAACCCGGCCCGCATCGAGGGGCAGAAGACTGCCTCGTTCGAGATCGTCGACGCCCTCGGCGACGCCCCGGACATCCACGTCCTCCCGGTGGGCAACGCCGGCAACATCTCGGCGTACTGGAAGGGCTACAAGGAGTACGCCGCGGAGACCGAGTACCCGGCGCATGGCGGCGACGCCCAACCGCGCACCCTGGATGCCGTGGCGACGAAGCTGCCCGTGATGTGGGGCTTCCAGGCCGCCGGCGCGGCCCCGTTCGTCGCCGGCCACCCCATCACCCATCCCGAGACCATCGCCACCGCGATCCGCATCGGCAACCCGGCGTCGTGGGAGACGGCGGTTGCCGCCCGCGACGAGTCCGGGGGCCTGATCGGCTCCGTCACCGACGAGGAGATCCTCGCCGCGCATCGCTGGCTGTCCTCCAAGGAGGGAGTGTTCGTCGAGCCCGGCTCGGCGGCCAGCGTCGCGGGCCTGCTCAAGAAGCACACCGCGGGGGAGGTGCCCTCCGGGAAGACCATCGTGTGCACGGTGACCGGCCACGGGCTCAAGGACCCCCAGTGGGCCCTCCGCACCGCCGACGGCGCCGAGGTCGAGCCCGTCAAGGTGAGCAACGACGTCGTGACCGTCGCGTCCGAGCTGGGGCTCGAGTAGAAGCGATGACGGCTCCGACGACGGCCGCCGAGTCCCTGCGCACGGTGGCGGCCGGGCAGCGCGTCACCGTGAGGGTGCCGGCGACGAGCGCGAACCTCGGTCCCGGCTACGACAGCCTGGGACTCGCCCTGGCGCTGTACGACACCGTGACCGTCGAGACGACCGACGACGGGAGCCTCGCCTTCGAGCTGAGCGGCGAGGGCGCCGACACGCTGCCGCGGGACGAGACGCATCTCGTCGTGCGCACGCTGGACGCCGCCCTCGCCCGGCTCGGCTACACGCGCTCGGGCCTGCTCCTGCGTGCGGAGAACGTGAGCCCGCACGGACGCGGACTGGGCTCGTCGGCGTCGGCGACCGTCGCGGCGGTGCTCGCGGCGGCGGCGCTGGTCGAGCCGGCGGACCAGCCCGACCGGGCCTGGGTCCTCCAGCTGTGCAGCGAGATCGAGGGGCACCCCGACAACGTGGCCCCCGCGATCTTCGGCTCCCTCGCACTGTCCTGGCAGGAGGGTGAGGCGTTCCGCACGGCGGTCGCCGAGGTCGTCGACACGGTGGTGCCGATCGTCGCGATCCCGGACTTCGAGCTCTCGACCGAGCTCGCCCGCTCGCTCCTGCCCTCGTCGATCCCGCACCACGCCGCGGCGGCGAACTCCGGACGCGCGGCCCTGCTCGTGCACGCCCTGACGAAGGACCCGTCCCTGCTCCTGCCGGCGACCGAGGACTACCTGCACCAGAGCTACCGCTCGACCGCTATGGAACCGAGCGCGAGGCTCATCCAGCGGCTCCGTGCCGAGGGGCACGCGGCGGTCGTCTCGGGCGCCGGCCCCACCGTCCTGGCCCTCGCCGACGGTGCCGCCGAGGCCGACGAGGTGCAGGATGCCGTGGAGCGCTTCGCGCACAGCATGGGCGCCGGAACGCTCGATCCCGAGCAGGGTGACGAATCTGTGACCTCGTGGCGTGTCCTTCGTCTGGCTGTCGACCGCGAAGGTGCTAGAGTGGACCTGCACCCACGGTGAATCTGCCTCAGTTCGGCGTACCCGGATAGACACCGTCCGGCGACACAGGGACACACGGTCAGGGACATCGTTCCCGGCCCGGTGGCACTGTGATCGCCGCCTTCTGGTCCAGTTTCTCGGCACGGGGTGCCGCTCCTCCAGCTCGCAGCCGGTCAGGCTGATTGCGACTGTCCCCACAGACTGTTCGGCAAGCAGCGATCCAGCCCTGCTGCCAGCTCGGACGAGCAGCTAGACGACGGGCCTGCCCGGCCTCCACGGCCCCGCAGGTCACCCAGCCTGGCCGCCGCTGTCGCCGACGGCCGCGACCACGATGCGTTGGCCCCTGGCCACGCAATCGATCCGGAAGGAACATCCGTGACACAGACCACTGAGCTGAACCCAGCAGTGGACCCCGCTTCGGCATCCGAGTCCAAGGGGATCGCCGGTCTCAAGCTCGCACAGCTCCAGGCGCTTGCCTCCCAGCTGGGCATCACCGGTGGCTCCCGCATGCGCAAGGGCGACCTCGTCGCCGCCATCTCGGCACACCAGAAGGGCGAGCCCGTGGGCCGCCCCGCCAGCCGTGCGCAGGCCAAGGACGAGGCTCCGGCCGCCGCGACCGCGGCTGCCGAGCCGGCGGCTGCCGCCGAGGCCCCCGCGGCCGAGCCCGCCCCCCGCGCCCGGCGCAGCCGCCGTCGTGCGGGGAGCGACGGCGTCGTGACCCCCGCGGCCGAAGGCCAGTCCGTACTGCTCGAGACGCCCGCCCCTGCCGCGGCCCCCGCCTCCGAGGCCCCGGCCGCTCAGGCGGCTCCCGTCGAGGCTGCCGCCCCGAGCGAGGCGCCGGCTGAGCCGACGCGCCCGGCCCGCAGCCGCGGCCGCAGCCGCCGCGCTGAGGCCGCTCAGGGCTCCGGCACCGAGACTGCTGCCCCCGAGCAGCGCGCCCAGACGCCTGCCGAGGCTCCCGCCGAGGCGCCGGCGGAGGCGCCCCAGAAGGCCGCCGAGGCCGAGCACGCTGCCCAGCAGCCCGCCGAGGCCCCGCAGCAGGAGGCCGGTGAGGGCCGCCAGCGCCGTGGCCGTGAGGGCCGCGAGCGGTCGGACCGCCAGGAGCGCCAGAGCCGGCGCGACGAGGGCCAGGAGCGTCAGGACCGGCGCGACGAGGGCGACGGCGACGAGGGCGGCTCGCGCCGTTCGCGCCGCTCGCGCCGTGGCCGCGACCGCGACGGCGGCGAGCAGGGAGGCCGCAACGAGCGGTTCCGCGACCGGAACGAGCGCCGGCGCGGCCGCAGCGCGGGCCCGGACGTCGATGACACTGAGGTGACCGAGGACGACGTCCTGGTCCCCGTCGCGGGCATCCTCGATGTCCTCGAGAACTACGCCTTCATCCGCACCTCCGGCTACCTGCCCGGTCCCAACGACGTCTACGTGCCGCTCGCCCAGGTCAAGAAGCACGGCCTGCGCAAGGGCGACGCGGTGGTCGGCGCCATCCGCGCACCGCGCGACGGCGAGGAGAACCGCCAGCAGCAGGGCGGCCGCCAGAAGTTCAACGCCCTCGTGCGGGTCACGAGCGTCAACGGCAAGAGCCCCGAGGAGATGAAGGGCCGGGTCGAGTTCACCAAGCTCGTCCCGCTGTACCCCTCGGAGCGCCTGCGCCTCGAGACCGACCCGAAGAAGATCGGCCCGCGCGTCATCGACCTCGTGGCACCGATCGGCAAGGGCCAGCGCGGCCTCATCGTCTCCCCGCCGAAGGCCGGCAAGACGCTCATCCTGCAGTCCATCGCGAACGCGATCACGGTGAACAACCCCGAGGTCCACCTCATGATGGTGCTCGTCGACGAGCGTCCCGAAGAGGTCACCGACATGCAGCGCTCGGTGAAGGGCGAGGTCATCGCCTCGACCTTCGACCGCCCGGCCGACGACCACACGACGGTGGCCGAGCTCGCGATCGAGCGCGCCAAGCGCCTCGTCGAGATGGGCATGGACGTCGTGGTGCTGCTGGACTCGATGACCCGGCTCGGCCGCGCGTACAACCTCGCCGCGCCGGCCTCGGGCCGCATCCTCTCCGGCGGTGTCGACTCGGCCGCGCTGTACCCGCCCAAGCGCTTCTTCGGCGCCGCGCGGAACATCGAGAACGGCGGCTCGCTGACCATCCTCGCCACGGCGCTCGTCGAGACGGGCTCCAAGATGGACGAGGTGATCTTCGAGGAGTTCAAGGGCACCGGCAACATGGAGCTGCGGCTGTCCCGCGCCCTCGCCGACAAGCGCATCTTCCCGGCCGTGGACGTCAACGCGTCCGGCACGCGCCGCGAGGAGAACCTGCTCTCGCCGGAAGAGGTCAAGATCATGTGGCGCCTGCGCCGCGTGCTCTCCGGCCTCGACACCCAGCAGGCGCTCGAGCTGCTCACCACGAAGATCCGCGAGACGGGCTCGAACGTCGAGTTCCTCCTCCAGGTGCAGAAGACGACGCTCGCCTCGAAGGGCGAGAACGACAAGCACTAGCTGACCCGAACGGCGGCCGGCCCGGTACCCCCGGTGCCGGCCGCCGTCGTCGTGGCACCGGGATGCGCCCGGGTGCGAGAATCAGGCAGCTGACTGACCCAGAAAGGCCCCCGACATGTTCGAGTCCGTGCAAGGACTGCTGGACGAGCACGCAGACCTGCAGAAGGAGCTGAGCGACCCCGCGGTCTACCAGGACCAGGCACGCGCCAGGAAGCTCGGCCGGCGCTCGGCGCAGCTCAACGGCATCGTCGAGGCCTACCACCGCTGGAAGCAGCTCGACGACGACCTCGAGGCCGCCCGCGAGATGGCGGCGGAGGACCCGGACTTCGCGAGCGAGGTCGCCTCCATCGAGGAGCAGCTGCCGGCCGCCCAGGAGAGGCTGCGGCGCCTGCTCATCCCGCGCGACCCCAACGACGCCCGCAACGTGATCCTCGAGGTCAAGGGCGGTGAGGGGGGCGACGAGGCGGCGCTCTTCGCAGCGGACCTGACCCGCATGTACACGCGTTATGCGGAGTCCAAGGGCTGGAAGACCGAGGTGCTCTCCTCGACCGAGTCGGACCTCGGCGGCTACAAGGACATCCAGATCGCCATCAAGGGCTCCTCCAACGACCCCGCCGAGGGCGTCTTCGCGCACCTCAAGTTCGAGGGCGGCGTGCACCGCGTCCAGCGGGTGCCCGTGACCGAGTCGCAGGGCCGCATCCACACCTCCGCCGCGGGCGTCCTCGTCTTCCCCGAGGTCGACGAGCCGGAGGAGATCGAGATCAGCCAGAACGACCTGAAGATCGACGTCTACCGGTCCTCCGGCCCCGGCGGCCAGAGCGTCAATACGACCGACTCGGCCGTGCGCATCACCCACCTGCCCACCGGGATCGTGGTGGCGATGCAGAATGAGAAGTCGCAGCTGCAGAACCGCGAGGCCGCGATGCGTGTGCTCCGCTCGCGCCTCCTGGCCCACCAGCAGGAGCAGATCGACGCCGAGAACGCGGAGGCCCGCAAGTCCCAGGTCCGCACCATGGACCGGTCGGAGCGCATCCGCACCTACAACTTCCCGGAGAACCGCATCGCGGACCACCGCACGGGGTACAAGGCATACAACCTCGACGCCGTCATGAACGGCGACCTGGGACCCGTGATCCAGTCCTGCATCGACATGGACGAGCAGGCGCGGCTCGACGCGATCGGCGAATGACCGCCGGCGCCGGGAGCGGCGTGGAGGAGCCCCGGGACCTCGGGGCCGCGCTGCGGCGCGCCGCGGCGCTCCTGGCGGAGGCGGGCGTCCCGAGCCCGCGCGCGGACGCCGAGCAGCTTGCCGCGCACCTGCTGGCAGGCGAGCTCGCCGGCGGTGGACTCGGGCGCCTGCGCGCCCTCGCGATCACGGGCACGCCGCTCCCGGTGGGCTTCTGGGACGCCTTCTGGGAACTCGTCGCCGAGCGTGCCCGCCGGGTCCCGCTGCAGCACCTCACCGGCGTCGCGCACTTCCGCCACCTCACGCTCGCGGTCGGCCCCGGAGTCTTCGTCCCGCGCCCGGAGACCGAGGGCGTGGTGCAGCTCGCGCTCGACTGGATCGCGGAGCATTTCCCAGCGCACGACCCCGCTGCCCCACCCGACGCCGCCGCCCCGCCTCGGGCGCGGCGGGGACCGGTCGTCGTCGACCTCGGAACCGGCTCGGGGGCGATCGCCGCGTCGATCGCGCACGAGGTGCCCACTGCCGTCGTTCACGCGGTCGAGCTCTCAGAGCTCGCCCACGCCTGGGCGGCCCGAAACCTCGCCCCGGAGGCGACCGGCGGCCGCGTGCGGCTGGCACTGGGGGACCTGCGCACGGCGTTCCCGGACCTGGACGGGACGGCCGACGTGGTGGTGTCCAACCCGCCCTACATCCCGCCGGGCATGGTGCCGCGCGAGCCGGAGGCTGCCGAGCACGACCCGGAGATGGCGCTCTATGGCGGGGCCGAGGGCGGCCTCGAGCTTCCGCTCGCCGCGGCCGCGACCGCGGCGAGGCTCCTGAAGCCCGGCGGCTTCTTCGTCATGGAGCACGCGGAGGTCCAGGCCGAGCGGCTCGCCGCGGTCCTCGGAGCGGACCCGGCGTGGATCGACGTGCGCTCGCACACGGACCTCAACGGCCTCCCGCGGTCCACGAGCGCCGCCCGTGCTGGATGAGGCCGGGCGCGTGGAAGAATGTTCGCCGTGACGACGACGAGCTACAACTGCACCGACCCTGAACAGCGCGCCGAAGGGCTTGCCCACGCCCAGCGCGCGATCGCAGCGAAGCAGTGCGTCGTGATGCCCACCGACACGGTCTACGGCATCGCGGCGGACGCGTTCTCGGCCCAGGCGGTCGCGACGCTCCTCGCTGCGAAGGGCCGCGGCCGTTCGATGCCGCCGCCCGTGCTCATCCCGCGGCTGCAGACGATGGACGGCCTCGCGACCGAGGTTCCCGCGCCCGCACGCGCCCTCGCGGAGAAGTTCTGGCCCGGGCCGCTCACGCTCATCCTCCACGCGCAGCCGTCCCTCACGTGGGACCTCGGCGAGACGAAGGGGACGGTCGCCCTCCGCATCCCGGACGACGAGCTGGCCCAGGCCCTCCTGACCATCACCGGCCCGCTCGCCGTCTCGAGCGCGAACCGCACCGGGCACGCCGCGGCCCAGACCGCGGCCGAGGCCCGCGAGCAGCTCGCCGAGAGTGTCGAGGTGTACCTCGAGGACGGCTCCAGGCCGGTGGTCGGGTCGGATGCCGGAGGCACGGACGCGGCAGGACAGGGCGGCGTCCCCTCCACGATCGTGGACTGCACGGGGGAGCGGCTGAGGGTCGTGCGCCAGGGAGCGCTCCCGCTCGCGGCCCTGCGCGAGGTGGCCCCGGACGTCCTGGGCCTGGGCGAGGAGCCGGAGCCGGTTGCCGAGGAGCCCCGCGAGCGACAGGCCCCGACGGCGGGGCCCGCGGAAGCCGCCGGCTAGCGTTCCCCGGAGCCGGGGGCGGCCTGCCGCAGGACCTGCTCGGCCCGGGGCGTCGGCAGCACGCCGTTGGCCTCGGCCCAGCCGGATTCCTGCGCCTGGCCGAACCACATGACCTCGGCCCTGCGCACGGGGCCGTGGAGGGACTCTCCGGCGACCTTCGACACGGCGAACCCGGTGCGGACCGCGGCGCGGCACAGCCACGCCGGCACCCGGGCAGGCTCGCGGCCGCCGGCCGCGGCGAGCGCCCCGCGCACGGACAGGCCCTCCCACGGCTGCAGGAGCACCGTCTGCTCCGGGCGGCGGAGCCCCACGTCCACGACGAACTGGGACAGGGCCGGCAGCGAGCTCACGGGCGACGGCGCGTCCCCGGCCCCGGCGACCGAAGCGAGCGGCGAGGAGGCGACGCGGGCGAACGACGCCGTCGTGCGCCGGCCGGCCCCCTGGACGCTCGTGGCGCGCACGATGCTCAGCATCCCCTCGGGGAGCCGGGGCTGCAGGGCCCGGAGCGCGGCCTCGCCCAGCGCCTTCGAGCGCGAGTACGGCGAGAAGGGGCTCACGTCCCACGATTCGTCGAGGACGGGACGGTATCCCTGCACGGCGGCGCTCGAAAGGTGCACGAGCCGCGCGGCCCCGGCCTCGGCGCACGCGAGCGCGAGGACCGACGGCCACAGGGCATTCGCCCCGTAGAGCGCGTCGTCGTCGGAGGAATCAGGGGCGGCGAGGCCCGCGGCGTTCACGACGACCGCACCGGCAGGGATGCGCGCGGCGAGGTCCGGCAGGCTGGCCGAGGCCTCGGCGTCGCCCACGACTCGGGCCGTGTCCCGCGCCGCGGTCGTGAGCCGCAATGCCCGCGCCCGGACAGGTTCGATGCCGCGGCCGCGGAGCTCTGCGACGATGCCGCCGCCGACGAAGCCGTTCGAGCCGAAGACCCACCAGTGCGGACGCTGGATTTCGCGCGCGACAGTATCCCGCCCCGAGGGCGTGCCGTGGTGAGCCATAGGTCCATCGTAGGGGCGCGCGGGGCGAGCCCCCGTCAAGCAGGTATCGTGAACGTGCCCGCCCCGCCGTGAGAAGGTCCCCCCACAGCATGAGCTCAACGCCCCGCGTCGTCGCCGTCGTCGTCAGCTTCAACCGCCGCGAACTGCTCGCGAAGACCCTCGCGGGGATCGCCGGAGGCATCCGGCGCCCCGACGCAGTCGTCGTCGTCGACAACGCCTCCTCCGACGGCTCGGCAGACTTCGTGCGCAGCCTCCAGACACCGCTGGCCATCGACCTCGTCTGCCTGGAGTCCAACGTCGGCGGCGCCGGGGGGTTCACGGTCGGGATCGAGCGGGCCGTGCTCGACCACGCCGCGGACCTGGTCTGGGTCATGGACGACGACACGGAGCCGCACGCAGAGACGCTCGCGGCGGCGGTCGACGCGTGGGAGACCTATGCACGCGCGCCCGAGCACCGGCCGACCGTCATGGCCAGCCGCGTCGAGTGGACCGACGGGCGGGAGCACCCGATGAACACCATGGACGAGTGGTTCGCGGCGACCCCGGCCCAGCGGCGCCGCGCCGCGGCGGTCGGCGGCAAGGCCATCCGCAGCGCGTCGTTCGTCTCCTGCTTCCTCTCGGGTGACGCCATCCGCGCGCTCGGCCTGCCGATTGCCGACTACTTCCTGTGGGGCGACGACTTCGAGTACACGACCCGGCTCGCCCGGTTCCACGACGCGGTCCAGGTCACCGCCTCCGTCGTGACCCACCACACCAAGAAGTTCGGCACGACCGACGTCGACCCGGGCCCGCGCTTCTACTACGAGGTCCGCAACCGGTTCTGGCTGTACGGGCGGGGCCGGTCCCTCGCGCTGTGGGAGCGACTCGCCTTCACGTTCGCGACAGCGAGGATCTGGGCGCGCACATTCGCGAAGTCCACCGACCGCCGCACGCTCGCCGGCTGCCTGGTCCGGGGCGCCCGCGACGCCGTGCGGGCCCCCCGCCCCAACGCCGATGTCCTCGCGGGCGTCTACCCGCTGCGCCCGGTGCCTGACCTGCCGCCGGCGGAGGAGTTCGCGACGGGGGAGCCCTTCAGCCTCCTCATGCCCGTGTACGACGGCGACACCCCCGAGCGCTTCCGGCGCGCCCTCGCCTCCAGCACCGCCGAGCAGGAGCGCCCGCCCGCCGAAGCGGTGATCGTCAGGGACGGTCCCGTGCGCCCCGAGCTGCAGGCCGCCATCGACGAGGCCGCCGCGATCGCCGGCCCGGCCACCTCCGTGCGCGTCGTGGCCCTCCCCGAGAACGTCGGGATCACGGCCGCGCTCGGGCGGGGCCTCACCGAGTGCCGCCACGGGATCGTGGCCCGGGCCGATGCCGACGACGTCTCCGTCCCGCACCGCTTCGCCGCCCAGGTGCCCGTCATCGAGGGCGGCGTGGACCTCGTGGGCAGCGCGATGGAGGAGATCGGCGACGACGAGGCGGTCGTCCTCGCCACCCGCTCGGTCCCGACCTCGTCGCCCGAGATCCGCTCCGCCGCGCCGTTCCGGAACCCGATCTGCCACCCGACCGCCGTCTTCCGCCGCGCGGCGGCCGAGGCCGTCGGCGGGTACCAGGTCGTGCCGGCGGCCGAGGACTACTGGCTGTGGGCGCGCATGATGGCCGCGGGGGCCACGGTGCGGAACCTTGCCGAGCCGCTCGTGCGGTACCGGGTCTCCGGCGGCGCCTACGAGCGGCGCGGGGGCCTCGGCGCGTTCGCGCGCGACTTCGTGGTCCAGGGCCAGCTGCACGCCGCCGGCTTCATCACGGGCGGCCAGTGGTTCCGCAACATCGCCCTGCGCGCGGCCTACCGCCTGCTGCCCACCCAGGTGCGGGCTGGCCGCTACCGGAGCATGGTCGCGCCCAGGCGGTGACATCGGGTCCGCCGAGACGCCGTCACGCGCACGGTCCACCCTGCCGACCGGAGTATCTTGGACACGCATGGGGGACGGATTCCCGCCACCCCCTCCCCAGAAGAGAGTCACTGAAATACCGATGAGCTTGTCCGCAATCCCGCCGGAGGCCCCCAGACCGGTGCTGTGGCGCTGGATCCAGTTCGCCCTCGACGCCGGAGCATGGACGCTGGCCATCCTCATGGCGGTCGTGCTGCGCTACGAGCTGACCGAGCAGACCCTCGCCCCCAATGGGGTCGTGGTCTTCAGCCTCCTGGCGATCGGCAGCCAGGCCCTCGTGGGATTCAGCATGGCCCTCTACCAGGGCCGCCACAGCTTCGGCTCCTTCGAGGAGGCCAGGCTCCTCATCGCGGTGACCATCATCGTCGCGACGATCCTCGTGCTGCTCAGCACGTTCCTCGGCTTCACGCTCCAGATCCCGAGGAGCACGGGCGTCATCGCGTTCCCCTTCGCTGCCCTCTTCATGGCGGCGACCCGCTACGTCAAGCGCATGTTCGTCGAGAGCAAGCAGAAGCCCGGCGCGAATGCGCAGCAGGCGCTCATCTACGGCGCCGGCTTCCTCGGGACCAACCTCGTCACGCGGATGATGCAGGACCCGGCGTCGCCGTACTTCCCCGCCGGCTTCGTCGACGACGATCCCGCCAAGAAGCACCTCCGCGTCTCCTCGGTCCAGGTCATCGGCACCGGAGAGGACCTCCCCGAGCTCATCAGGCGCACGCGGGCGACGGTGCTCATCCTCGCCTTCGCCGCCGCGGACTCGGCGTTCATCCGCGGAGTCTCAGACCGAGTCGCCGGGCTCGGCGTGAAGGTCCTCGTCCTGCCCCCGCTGAAGGACATGCTCGGCGGCGGGGACCACAGCGTTACCGACTTCCGCGAAGTGGACGTCGAGGACCTCATCGGCCGCCGCCCCGTGGACATCAAGGTGGAGGAGATCGCCGGGTACATCACCGGCAAGCGCGTCCTCGTGACCGGCGCGGGAGGTTCGATCGGCTCCGAGCTGTGCCGCCAGATCCACCCGTTCGCCCCCGCCGAGCTGATCATGGTGGACCACGATGAGACCGCCCTCCAGGCCACCCAGATCTCGATGACCGGGCGCGGGCTGCTTGACGGCCGGGACACCGTGCTCGCGAGCATCCGGGACGCCGGGTCCCTGGCTGAGGTCTTCCGCGAACGCCGGCCGGAGGTCGTGTTC
This sequence comes from Sinomonas sp. R1AF57, assembly GCF_002224485.1. Lineage (GTDB taxonomy): Bacteria > Actinomycetota > Actinomycetes > Actinomycetales > Micrococcaceae > Sinomonas > Sinomonas flava. The sequence continues at coordinate 2,103,509 of NZ_CP022463.1, read as the reverse complement.
CACGCCGCGGCGCTCAAGCACGCCCCCCTCCTGCAGCAGTACCCGGCCGAGGCCTGGAAGACGAACGTGCTGGGCACCCTCAACGTCCTGCGCGCGGCGGAGGCTGTGGGCGTCGAGGCATTCGTGAACATCTCCACCGACAAGGCCGCCGCGCCCACGACCGTCCTCGGCCACTCCAAGCGCGTTGCCGAGCGGCTCACCGCGTGGATGGCCGGACGCACGGGCCGCCGGTACGTCTCGGTGCGCTTCGGCAACGTGATGGGCAGCCGCGGATCGATGCTGCCGCTGTTCTCCGAGCAGATCCGCAACGGCGGTCCCGTCACCGTGACGCACCCCGAGGTCACCCGCTTCTTCATGACGATCCCGGAGGCGTGCCAGCTCGTCATCCAGGCCGGGGCGATCGGCAGCGGGGGAGAAGTCCTCATCCTGGACATGGGCGAGCCTGTGCGGATCCTCGACGTCGCCCAGCGCATGATCGCCATGTCCGGCAAGGACATCGAGATCGTCTACACGGGCCTGCGCCCCGCCGAGAAGCTGCACGAGGACCTCGTCGATCCGGACGTCGTCGACGCGCGGCCCCTGCACCCGAAGATCTCCCACGCCGCCTCGGCCGGCATCGCCCCTGACCAGCTCGACTACGACCGCTGGCTCGCCACGTGCGAGCGGAGCGAGGAGGCCATGCTCGAGGCGCAGGTCCAGGAGGAGACCGAACTCTCGCACGAGCCGGTGGCGGGTCCGGAACGGATCACGAGCCCTGAGCGGATCAGCGGGGCCGCCCGGATCACCGGGACGGAGCCTACCCGCCGGGCAGGCACCCCATGAGCGTGCCGGCTGCGCTCGTGCCGGCCCTGGTGTCCGCACTGGTGGCCCTCGCCGTGAGTGCCGCGCTTCCCGTGCTCGCCCGCCCGGTCCTTTTCCGGCTCGGCGTCATCGACCTGCCCGGGGAGCGCTCGTCCCACACCCGGCCGACCGTCCGGGGACTCGGCCTCACGATCGGCGCCGGCTTCCTCGCAGGCTGGGCGTCGGCCCTGGCCACCGGTGCGGCGTCCGACGGCGTCGGCCTCGCGCTGTGCATCGTCGCCGGGGCCACCGCGGCCGCCGTCGTCGGATGGACCGAGGACCTGCGCGGACTCTCCATCGGCAGCCGCGCCGCGCTCCAGCTCGCCGTCGGCCTCGGCGGCACGCTCGCCATCCTGCTCGTGACCGGCAAGGGCCTGTGGTGGCTTCCGTTCGGCGCGCTCGCTGTAGCGGCCTACATCAACGTGGCGAACTTCATGGACGGGGTCAACGGCATCTCGGGCCTCCACGGGGTCGCGGTCGGCCTGCTCTACGCCGCGGCCGGCGTCGTGACGGGGCACGCCTGGCTCGTCGCCGCCGGGGTGCTGATTGCCGCCTCGTTCGCCGGCTTCCTCCCGTGGAACATCCTGCGGGGCGCCATGTTCATGGGCGATGTCGGCAGCTACCTCCTCGGCGCAGGAATCGCCCTGACAGGGGTCGCGGCCTTCCTCGCCGAAGTGCGCCTCGAGTACGTCTTCTCTCCGGTGCTCATCTACCTCGCGGACACCTTCACGACCTTGCTGCGCCGCGCCACTGCAGGGAAGCGGTGGTACGCCTCCCACCGAGAGCACGTCTACCAGCGGCTCACCGACAACGGGCTCAGCCACGTCCAGGTCGCGCTGCTCGTCACCGCCGCGTCGGTCGCGACCGGGCTCGCGGGCTTCTACGCCGTGACCGCCCCGCCGGCGGGCAGCCTCGTCGCCCAGGTGGTCGCCGCCGCCGTCGTCATCGCCTACCTGACGTCCCCGCTCTGGCTGCGTGTCCGCCTCGCGCGGTGACCGCCGCACGCGGCGCACGACGGCGGCCTGCCCCACCTCGCATGGTGACCGCCGGGGACCGGCCGACTTCTATGGCGTGTAGAATAGGACTGCACCCCAACCCCGCCGGCCTCCTGACATGCAGGCCGCCGACGAATGGCACCAGAACATGACACGAGCGACGCGCACCGAGGGAGATTTCGGTTCCCCGGCCGCCGCCGCATCACCGTGGCTCGGCCTCGCGGCCAAGTGCACGGCTGCGTCTGCCGGTGCTGCCCTCGTCCTCGCGGCCGCGGCGCTCATCGCCTCCGGCGCGGGCGCTGCAGGCAGTGTCCTCTTCGCGGCGGCGGTCGTCATCGCCTTCTTCGCCCTGAGCCTGCTCGCCGGCCACATCGCCGGGCGGCGCAACCCTTCGGGGGCGATCGGCGTCTTCGCCGTCGTGTACGTGCTCAAGATCGTCGGCTTCGCCGCGCTCCTGATCTGGCTCGGCACGCCGGCCTGGATCGATGGACCCTGGTTCGGTGCCTCGGGCATCGTGACGGTGGTCGTCTGGCAGGCCGTCGAGGTGTTCGTCTTCAGCCGCCTCCGGCTGCAGATCTTCGACGACGCACCCGTCCGGGATTCCGGGACGGAGGACACCCGTGGCTGACCGCGAGGACCCCACCGGAGGCGCCTCCGGCGCCCCCGAAGGTGACGGCGGCTACAACTCCGGCATGGCCGTCTTCAGCTACGTCATTGGCGGGATCGTTGTCTGGAGTTTGATAGGGTGGGGGCTGGACAATCTCCTGAAAACACGCTGGCTCGTGCTCGCTGGCGCCCTGGTGGGGATTGCCGGCGGCATCTACCTGACCATGAAGCACGGCCTCCTCGCACCGCGGCGGAAGGGACCGGCAGACGGCGGTGCGCCGGAGGACGACAGCTGATGGAGCACCCGAAAATTTCACATGTGGGGGTCGAAGCCACTCGCCCCAGCATCTGCCCGACGATGGACACTGCAGAGAGGAATTGCGTTGACCCCGCTCACGCTTCCGGCCGATGACGGCGCCTTCACCCCGCCAACCCTCGAGGACATGCACCTCCCGGCCATCTTCCCGTGGGGCGAGGCCGAGGGCTTCTCGAAGCAGATGCTCCTGGTGCTCCTGTCGGTCGTCTTCATTGCGTGGTTCTTCCTCGCAGCCGCGCGCAAGGGCCAGCTCGTCCCGGGCAAGCTCCAGTTCGCCGGCGAGTACCTGTACGGCTTCGTGCGCAACTCGATCGGCAAGGACATCATCGGCGGCAAGGACTTCATGAAGTTCGTGCCCCTGCTCTTCGCGCTGTTCTTCTTCATCCTCCTGAACAACATCTACGGCGCGATCCCGTTCTTCCAGCTCCCGACGATGTCCCACGTCGGCAGCCCGTACTTCCTCGCCGCCCTCGTCTACGTCATCTGGATCGGCGTGGGCCTGCGCAAGTTCGGCCCGAAGTTCATCAAGCTCACGATCGTCCCCTCCGGCGTGCCGTGGTTCATCCTCCCCATCGTCGTGCCGATCGAGATCATCTCGAACTTCATCGTCCGCCCGATGACCCACAGCCTCCGTCTCTTCGCGACCATGCTCGCCGGCCACCTCGTCGTGGCGCTGGCAGGATCGGGCATCGCGTTCCTCATTTCGCAGGAGAGCGTGCTGCTGAAGGGGACCTCGCTCCTCGTGCTCGTCGGCGCGATCGCCATGTACATGCTCGAAGCTCTGATCATGGTCCTGCAGGCCTACGTCTTCACGCTGCTGACCGCGATCTACATCCAGGGCGCGCTGCACGCCGACGCCCACTGAGAATTCCCCCGCGAAGGGGGATGAACCGATCACTCAAACAAGCCCGCTGGGCAACCTGAAAGGAACACAATGACCGGCAACCTCAACCTCGTCGGCTATGGTCTCTCCGCCATCGGCGGTGCCATCGGCGTGGGTCTCGTCTTTGCTGCGTACATCAACGGCGTCGCCCGCCAGCCGGAGGCGCAGCGCGTCCTCCAGCCCATCGCGTTCCTGGGCCTCGCGCTGACCGAGGCGCTCGCGATCCTCGGTCTCGTGTTCGCCTTCGTGCTCTGATTTCGCACGAGGCACACACAGCCAGTACCGAGTAGATAGGAGGGGTGGAACACATGAATCAGATCATTGTCCGCGCCGCCACCGAAGGCCAGAGCAGCCCGCTCATGCCGAACTGGTGGGAGGTGCTCGTCACCGCCGTCGGTTTCGCCGTCCTTCTCTTCATCGTGGTCAAGTTCGTTGTCCCGGCGTTCGAGAAGACCTTTGCGGAGCGCGCCGAGGCCATCGAGGGTGGCATCGCCAAGGCCGAGAAGGCCCAGGCAGAGGCTTCTGCCGCCCTCGAGGAGTACAAGCAGCAGCTCACCGATGCCCGCACGGAGGCGAACCGCATCCGTGAGGAGGCCCGTGCCGAGGGTGCCCAGATCCTTGCCGAGCTCAAGGAGAAGGCCGCGGCCGAGGCCAACCGCATCACCGAGCAGGCCCACGTGCAGATCGAGGCCGAGCGCCAGCAGGCTGTCGCCTCGCTGCGGGCCGAGGTCGGCACGCTGGCCACGACCCTGGCCGGCCGGATCGTCGGAGAGTCCCTCGACGACGATGCCCGCGCCGCCCGCGTGGTGGACCGCTTCCTCGACGAGCTGGAGTCCCAGAACGCAGGTGCAGCGAAGTAATGGCAGGAGTATCGAGCGAATCGCTGTCCGCCGCACTCGCGGACCTGGAGACCACGCTGCCGACGGCGTCGCTGTCGCTGGCGCGTGAGCTCTTCGGCATCGTGGGTGTCCTTGACGGCTCTGCCGGGCTCCGCCGGGCGCTGACCGATCCGTCCCGCGAGGGCTCGGAGAAGTCGGACCTCGTGCACAGCCTGCTGGACGGCAAGGCGTCCGCTGACGCCGTCGAGATCACGGCCAAGCTGGCCGCCTCGCGCTGGGCCGACGCCCGCGATGTCAGCGATGCACTCGAGACCCTCGCCTCGACCGTGGCTATCGCCGTGGCCGAGCAGGGCGCGGGGACCGCGAGCGGACTCAGCGGCCTGGAGAAGCTGCAGAATGACCTCTTCGCGTTCAACCACGCCGTCGAGGAGAGCCACGAGCTCCAGAATGCACTGACCGAGCAGCAGGCCTCCCCCGAGGCAAAGCGTTCCCTCGCCCTCCGGCTCGTGCCGCAGGCGTCGGAGGAGGCCAAGCTCCTCATCGGCCAGGCGGCTGCCGCCCCGCGCGGGCTCAAGCCGGCGAAGCTGATCGAGAGGTTCGCAGCCCTTGCGGCCGGCCGCCAGAAGCGCTGGATCGCCGACGTCGCCGTCGCGCGCCCGCTCACCGGGTCGCAGGCTGAGCGGCTCCAGGCTGGGCTCAACCGCCTCTACGGGCGGGAGCTGAAGATGAACACGACTGTGGACCCGCTGCTTGTCGGCGGACTCCGCGTGACGGTCGGCGACGAGGTGCTCGATGCCTCGACGGTGTCGCGGCTCGGCGAGCTGCGCCGTCAGCTGGCCAGCCAGGCACGCTGAGGCATCAGCACACTTCGTACCAGACAATCCGGTCATCGCAGGACCTCTTACGATGACCATGAGAATCAAGAGAGCAGGGACTGCAGATGGCCGAACTGACCATCAACGCCGACGACGTCCGCAGCGCGCTTAACGATTTCGCGGCTTCCTACGAGCCCGGGACGGCTGAGCGCGTCGAGGTCGGCCGCGTCACCACCGCTGGCGACGGCATCGCCCGTGTCGAGGGCCTTCCCTCGGTCATGGCGAACGAGCTCCTCCGCTTCGAGGATGGAACGCTCGGCCTCGCCCAGAACCTCGACGTCCGCGAGATCGGCGTCATCATCCTCGGCGACTACGGCGGGATCGAGGAGGGCCAAGAGGTGCACCGCACCGGCCAGATCCTCTCCGTGCCGGTCGGCGACGCCTTCCTCGGCCGCGTGGTCGACCCCCTCGGCGCCCCGATCGACGACCTCGGCCCGATTGCCGCCGAGGGCACCCGCGCGCTCGAGCTCCAGGCCCCGGGCGTGACCCAGCGCAAGTCGGTCCACGAGCCGATGCAGACGGGCCTCAAGGCGATCGATGCCATGATCCCGATCGGCCGCGGCCAGCGTCAGCTCATCATCGGCGACCGCCAGACGGGCAAGACCGCGATCGCGGTCGACACGATCATCAACCAGAAGGCGAACTGGGCCTCGGGCGACGCGACGAAGCAGGTGCGCTGCATCTACGTCGCCATCGGCCAGAAGGCCTCGACGATCGCGGCCGTGCGCCAGACCCTCGAGGACCACGGTGCCCTCGAGTACACGACGATCGTGGCCTCGCCGGCCTCTGACCCGGCTGGCTTCAAGTACCTCGCCCCGTACGCCGGCTCGGCCATCGGCCAGCACTGGATGTACGGCGGCAAGCACGTCCTCATCATCTTCGACGACCTCTCGAAGCAGGCCGAGGCATACCGCGCCGTGTCCCTCCTCCTCCGCCGCCCGCCGGGCCGCGAGGCGTACCCGGGCGACGTGTTCTACCTGCACTCCCGCCTGCTCGAGCGCTGCGCGAAGCTCTCGGACGAGCTCGGTGCGGGCTCGATGACCGGCCTGCCGATCATCGAGACCAAGGCGAACGACGTCTCGGCGTACATCCCGACCAACGTCATCTCCATCACCGACGGCCAGATCTTCCTCCAGTCGGACCTGTTCAACGCGAACCAGCGCCCGGCGGTCGACGTCGGCATCTCGGTCTCCCGCGTCGGCGGTGCCGCCCAGGTGAAGTCCATGAAGTCGGTCTCCGGCACGCTGAAGCTCGACCTGGCCCAGTACCGCGACATGCAGGCGTTCGCGATGTTCGCGTCCGACCTCGACGCCGCGTCCCGCCAGCAGCTCACGCGAGGCGCACGCCTCATGGAGCTGCTCAAGCAGGGCCAGTACTCGCCGTACCCCGTCGAGGAGCAGGTCGTCTCCATCTGGGCCGGCACGCGCGGCTACCTTGACGATGTCCCCGTCGAGGACGTCCGCCGCTTCGAGGCAGACTTCATCGACTACCTCAAGCGCAAGACCTCGATCCTCACGACGCTGGCCCAGACCAACAAGCTCGAGGACGACACCGTCGAGGCCCTCAAGACCGCGGTGACGGAGTTCAAGAAGGGCTTCTTCGGCGAGGGCGACAACCAGCTGGTGGGCGCCGGCCACGAAGAGCACGATGCTCTTGCGGAGGGCGACGTCAACCAGGAAAAGATCGTCAAGCAGAAGCGCTGATTCCCTGCTGTTGACCGGACGGGCCGCGGCTAGCGGCCGCGGCCCGTCCGGCCAGCAAGGGTGAGGAAAGGACAAGAATGGGAGCCCAGATCCGGGTCTACCGCCAGAAGATCGCATCGACGACGTCGATGCGCAAGATGTTCAAGGCGATGGAGCTGATTGCCACCTCCCGCATCGGCAAGGCGCGCGCCCGTGTGGCCGCTTCCCTGCCGTACGCGAATGCCATTACTCGCGCCGTTTCTGCTGTCTCCTCTTCGTCCGAGATCGACCACCCGCTGACCACCGAGCCCGCTCAGGTGCGGCGCGCGGCGGTGCTGGTTCTGACGGCAGACCGCGGCCAGGCCGGTGCCTACTCTGCGAGCATCCTCAAGCGGGCCGAGTCGCTTGCCGAGCTGCTGCGCGAGGAGGGCAAGGAGGTGGCCACCTACCTGGTCGGCCGCAAGGGCCAGGCCTACTTCGACTTCCGCAACCGCGACTACGTGCGCGTGTGGAGCGGTGGCACCGACAATCCCGATTTCGCGACCGCGCAGGAGATCAGCAAGGTCCTCCTGGAGGCCTTCGCTGCGCGCTACGAGGACGGCGGGGTCGACGAGATCCATGTCGTCTACACCCAGTTCAAGTCAATGGTGGTGCAGGAGCCGACCGTTGTCCGCCTCCTTCCCCTCGAGGTCGTCGAGGAGAGCGCGGCAGACGCGAAGGACCTCCTTCCGCTGTACGAGTTCGAGCCGGAGCCCGAGCAGGTGCTCGACGCGCTCCTGCCGCGCTACATCGAGTCGCGGATCTTCGCGGCCATGCTGCAGTCGGCGGCGAGCGAGCTCGCCTCGCGCCAGCGGGCCATGAAGAACGCCGGCGACAACGCGACCGAGCTGATCAAGAAGTACACGCGTCTGCGCAACACCGCCCGCCAGGCGGAGATCACGCAGGAGCTGACCGAGATCATCGCGGGCGCGGACGCCCTCAACGCCTGAGCCGCCGGCTGCGCAGGCACCACCCCATAGACTGATTCCACGCCATCTACGCAAAGAAGTGAGAGAGATGACTGCCACTGCCTCTGAAGCGGTTGCCACCGCTGGCGCGACGGGCCGCATTGCCCGCGTGATCGGGCCGGTTGTCGACGTCGAGTTCCCGTCCGACGCGATCCCGGAGATCTACAACGCGCTGACCACGACGATCACGCTCGGCGACCACACGCGCGAGATCACCTTCGAGACCGCCCAGCACCTCGGCGACAACCTCGTCCGCGCCATCTCCCTGCAGGCGACCGACGGCCTCGTGCGCGGCACCAAGGTCACCGACACGGGCTCGCCGATCTCCGTCCCGGTCGGCGACGGCGTCAAGGGCCACATCTTCAACGTCCTCGGCAAGCCGCTCGATGTCGACGAGTCCGAGATCCAGGCCTCGGACCACTGGCCGATCCACCGCAAGGCCCCGTCCTTCGCCCAGCTCGAGGGCTCGACCGAGATGCTCGAGACCGGCATCAAGGTCATCGACCTCCTCACGCCGTACATCAAGGGCGGCAAGATCGGCCTGTTCGGCGGCGCCGGCGTCGGCAAGACCGTCCTCATCCAGGAGATGATCACCCGCGTGGCGCGCAACTTCGGCGGCACCTCGGTGTTCGCCGGCGTGGGGGAGCGCACCCGCGAGGGCAACGACCTCTGGGTCGAGATGGACGAGGCAGGGGTCCTCAAGGACACCGCGCTCGTGTTCGGCCAGATGGACGAGCCGCCGGGAACGCGCCTGCGCGTCGCGCTCACGGCTCTGACGATGGCGGAGTACTTCCGCGACGTCCAGAACCAGGACGTGCTGCTCTTCATCGACAACATCTTCCGCTTCACGCAGGCGGGTTCCGAGGTGTCGACGCTGCTGGGCCGCATGCCCTCGGCCGTCGGCTACCAGCCGAACCTCGCCGACGAGATGGGCCTCCTCCAGGAGCGCATCACCTCGACGCGCGGCCACTCGATCACGTCGATGCAGGCCATCTACGTCCCCGCGGACGACTACACCGACCCGGCGCCGGCGACGACGTTCGCGCACCTGGACGCGACGACCGAGCTCTCCCGTGAGATCGCCTCGCGCGGCCTCTACCCGGCCGTGGACCCGCTGACCTCGACGTCGCGCATCCTGGACCCGCAGTACATCGGGCACGACCACTACAACACCGCGGTCCGCGTGAAGCAGATCCTGCAGAAGAACAAGGAGCTGCAGGACATCATCGCGATCCTCGGCGTCGACGAGCTCTCCGAAGAGGACAAGATCGTCGTGGCCCGTGCGCGCCGCATCCAGCAGTTCCTCTCGCAGAACACCTACACCGCGAAGCAGTTCACGGGTGTCGAGGGCTCGACCGTCTCCATTAAGGACACGATCGAGGGCTTCAAGGCGATCTGCGACGGCGAGCTGGACCACGTGGCCGAGCAGGCGTTCTTCAACGTCGGCGGCCTCGACGACGTCGAGCGCAACTGGGCCAAGATCCAGGAGCAGACCAAGTAGCATGGCTGAGCTCGAGGTCGAGATCGTCGCGGCGGACCACTTCGTGTGGTCCGGCCCGGCGAAGATGGTCAAGGCCCGCACGGCGGACGGCGAGGTCGGGATCCTTCCCGGCCACACGCCGCTGCTGGCAATCATGCACGCGGGCGAGATTGCGATTGAGCCGGTCAACGGCTCGCGGATCACGGCCACCGTGGACGGCGGGTTCTTCTCCGTCGACTCGGACAGGGTCGTGATCGTCGCCGACAACGCGAAGATCGGCGAACCAGCCGCGGGGACTCGTTAGCCAGACCTCGATGGACGATTCTGCCCTTCCGTTCATCGTCCTGGCAGCGCTCTTCCTGCTCCTCGCAGCGCTGCTCTGTGTCCTTGGGGTGCGCCGCTTCGTCCTGCGGCGCACCCTGGGCACGGTGGATGCCTCCATCTCCATGGCCTCCGGGCCCTGGAGGATGGGGGTTTGCCGCTATCAGGACACCGAACTGGAATGGTTCAACCTCCTCTCCCTGAGCCCGGTGGCAAAGCACCGCTTCACCCGCAGCTCCCTCGAGCTGCAGGGGAGGCGCGCCCCCACCGAGGCCGAGCGCACCAAGGTGCAGGCGGACGTCGTGATCGTCGAGCTGCTCTACCTGGGCGAGAGCGTCCGATTCGCAATGGACTTCAGCGCCTACGCGGGCCTCGCCGCGTGGCTCGAGGCCGGCCCCGTGGTGGGCGTCGGCACGTGGCGCTGAACGGGCCGCCATGGACGCGATCCTCGAACTCCGGGTCGTCGACGGGCCACTCGCCGTCGCGTGCTGGGTCCTCGCCGTCGCCGGGGCCCTGTACCTCCTCTGGGCGGACCTCGCCCCCCGGCCGCGCTGGCGCGGCCTGGCATTCCTCGCGGGTGCGGCCGTCCTGGCCCCCGCAATCACCCTGCTGGTCCACTGGATCCTCGTGGACGTGGCCAGCGTCTTCCCCGAAGACCTCCCGTCCGAGGTGCTCCTCGACGTGGGCATCGGCGTCTTCGGGATCCTGCTCGCCGTCCTCTGCATCGTCCGGCTCGGCCGGGCCAGGCGCCGATGGGGCCGGCGCATCGCCGCAGTGGGCTCCGCACTCGCCGTCGTCTTCCTCGCGGGACAGCAGATCAACGCGTACTTCGGCCTCAACCTGACCGTGGGTGACCTCACGGGCTCGAGCCTGAGTCGGATCATCCCCCTGGAGCCAGCCCTCGAGCGCGGGGGAGCGACGGCGGTGCCGCTCAGCGGGTGGAGGCCTCCCGGGGACCTGCCCAGCACTGGGGAGCTGCGCAAGGTCCAGATACCCAACCCCGCCTCCGGTTTCGCGGCGCGGGACGCCTACGTGTACTTCCCGCCGGCCTACTCCGCGGCCGTGCGCCCCGAGCTGCCGGTCCTGGTCCTCATGGCGGGCCAGCCCGGAGGTCCTGCCGACTGGCTCAGCGGCGGCCAGCTCAGGGGCCGCATGGACCGCTTCGCCCGGGAGCACGATGGCGTCGCGCCCGTGGTCGTGGTGGTCGATCCCATCGGGAACCCCTCCTTCAACACGCTCTGCATGGACACGAAGATCGCCAAGGCCGAGACCTATCTCGTGCAGGATGTCGCGCCGTGGATCAAGGAACACCTGAGCGTCTCGACGGATCCCTCCCGCTGGGCCGCCGGCGGGTTCTCCTTCGGTGCCACGTGCTCCGTGCAGCTGCTGGCCAAGCACCCGGAGCTCTTCGGCTCCGCGCTCGCCTTCGCCGCCGAGAAGGAGCCGGCGCTCGCGAAGGAGCGGAGCAAGACGATCGACACGGCGTTCGACGGCGACACCGCGGCGTTCGAGGCCCAGCTGCCCGCGCACTTCTTCGCCCAGGGAGGCCACGAGGGCCAGTTCCTGTTCCTCGCGGCAGGAACGCGCGATCCTGACTTCATCGCGCAGGCGCACGTGATCGCCGACCAGGCGCGCGGCGGGGGCACTGAGGTCCATGAGGAGATCGTGCAGGGTGAGGGCCATTCGTGGGAGATGATCGCCAAGGCCATGCCGGTCGGGCTCGAGATGCTCGCCGGGCGGTGGGGGTTCCCGTGAGCTTCCTGCAGCCTCTGGGCAGCGCTGCGCGGGGCGCCCTGCGGGGCGCTCGGCGCGTTCCGTTCACCCTCGGCGTCGTCGCTGCACTCTGGGTGGCCGGCGCCGCCACCGGCAGCATCCTGTCCGGGCCGAGTCCCTCGGTGCTCGACGTCGTCGGCGGCGACGTCGGCTCGCTGCGCTCAGGCCAGTGGTGGGGCGCCCTCACATCCATCTTCTTCGTCACGAACCCGTTGGCCTATGTTGCGGCAACGGTGGTGGTCGCGGTCCTGGTCCCCGTAGCGGAAATCGCCTACGGCTCGATCCGGGCTGCCGTCCTCTTCTTCGTCGGCGACTTCGCGGCCGTGACCGTCTTCTTCATCGTGACCCAGATGGCCCGTCTGGGCGGGGACGGGTGGCTCGGGTCCATGGTCGAGGACCCCGTGCTCGGGCCGTACCCGGCGGCCCTGTTCACGGCCATGGTGGCGAGCCCGACGCTCGGAGTGCTCTGGCGCCGCCGGCTGCGCGCGGGGGTCCTCGGGATCTCGGGCATGCTCACCCTGTACGTCGGCCACTCGGAGACGGTCCTCGGGCTCATCGGTGCGCTGCTGGGGCTCGCCGCCTCGTGGTGGACGGTCAGGCGCCACGAGCCCCACCCCGTCCTGCCCAGCCCCCGCGAGCGGAGGAACCTGCTCGCGCTCCTCGTCGCCCTCGCGGCCGTGGGCCCCGTGCTCACAGCGCTCTCGCTGAGCCCCTCGGGCCCCCTCGCGCTCGTGCGCGACATGGTCCTGAACCCGCTGCCGGTCCTCAGCCAGCTGCAGGAGGACTGCGGTGGCTCGATCACCGGCTCCTGCCTGCAGTCGGCCCAGCCCCTCGCGCTCTCGCCGGAGGGCTACATCACGGCCCTCGTGCCTCCGGCGATCCTGCTCGTCTGCGCCCTCGGCCTCCGCCGCGGCCGCACCGTGGCGCTGCAGGTCGCGCTGGCCGTGCAGCTCGCCGTGGCCGTCCTCGCGGTCGGCTACGTGGCGCTCTTCCTCCGCATCCCCTTCTCACCGCAGCGCAACCGCTACAGCGTCCTCGCGTCCGGGGCCGTCCACCTCCTCCCGAGCGTGCTCACGGCCCTCGCGCTCGTCGTCGTGCTCTGGCTCAACCGGGAACTGTTCCCCGTGCAGACGGCCCGGGGCATGCGACGGCGCCTCGCCGCCGTCGGACTTGCCCTCGCGGGCGGGCTCGTGGTCGCCTACACGGTGCTCTGGGTGCGGGGCGGGGGCCTCGAGCGGCGGGAAGGACTGTGGGGACTGGCATCGGAGGTCGTCAGGCAGTACATCCCCGCCCCGATCCCGCGTTACTACCTCACGGTCTTCCGCACGCGGGACCCGGCCGAGCTGTGGCTGTTCACCTACAGCGGCCTCATCCTGTGGCTTGCGGCGTTGATGCTCGTCGCGGTCGCGATCCTGCGCGGCCGGCAGACCCTCGGGACCCGGGATGACAGCCTCGAGCTCGCCCGCAGCCTCGTGCGGAGGGGCGGCGGGTCGCTGTCCTGGATGACGCTGTGGCCGCCGAACCGATTCTGGTTCGACAGCCACGCCACGGCAGGGCTCGCGTTCCAGCAGCACGGCGGAGTCGCCCTCTCAGTCGCCGGGCCCATCGGTGCCCCGGGCAGGGGGCCCGCGGCCGTGGAGGAGTTCATCGCGTACTGCTCCAAGCATGCGCTCGTCCCGTGCTTCTACTCCCTCACCTCGGAACTGTGGCCCTTCCTGAGGTCGCGCGGCTTCCAGCGCGTCGAGGTCGCCCAGGAGACCAGGCTCCGCGTGGGCGAGTTGAGCTTCAAGGGCAAGGAGTGGCAGAACGTGCGCACCGCCGTCAACCGGGCCAGCAAGCTCGGGGTCCACGCCGCGTGGACGCGCTACCACGCGCTGACGCCGTCCCAGCGTGTCCAGCTGAGCATCCTCTCTGAGGACTGGTCAGCCCAGAAGTCGCTGCCGGACATGGGCTTCACGCTCGGCGGGATCGACGAGCTCGACGACCCGGAGGTCCTCATGTGCCTCGCCCAGGACGAGGAGGGCCGCCTGCACGGGGTCACGAGCTGGCTGCCCGTGTTCGAGAACGGCCGCGTGGTGGGGTGGACGCTCGACTTCATGCGGCGCAGTCCCGACGGCTTCCCCGGGGTCATGGAGTTCCTCATCGCCTCCGCGGTCAATCGGCTGCGCGCCGAGGTCGAGTGGATCTCCCTGTCGGGATCCCCGCTCGCGGCCGACCCTTCGGGGGAACGGGCGGAGGTCGAGTCCCGGGACGAACTGCTCTCGACCCTGCTCGACGCCGTCGGGCAGGCGCTCGAACCGGTCTACGGGTTCCGGTCGCTCGCGAAGTTCAAGTCGCGCTTCCAGCCGGAGTACCACGCCCTCTACATGTACTACCTCGACCCGCTCCAGCTGCCGGCGATCGGCCGCGCTCTCGCGCAGGCGTATCTTCCGGGCCTCACGATGCGGCACCGCATGAGGCTCCTGCGCCAGATCGTCGGATAATCCGCACCCGCGGTGATTATTTACTTTTCCGTCAAGAACGCGTGACTGCATTTCCCCGAGTCCCCGGGAGCGCAAAAAGGGGGAGGGGCCCCGGTCTGACCGGAGCCCCTCCCTGGCCTTCACGGCCGGTTGCGCGTGCTGCTCAGAGAGCGGTCACGCCCGTGGCCTGGGGGCCCTTTGCGCCCTGGCCGATTTCGAACTCGACCCGCTGGTTCTCCTCGAGCGTGCGGAAGCCGCTCGACTTGATCTCCGAGTAGTGGACGAACACGTCCGATTCGGCGTCATCCGGGGTGATGAAGCCGAAGCCCTTCTCGGCGTTGAACCACTTGACGGTTCCCTGTGCCATTCCTGCGTTCTCCTGTGGATCTGCAACGAGACGCCGCCACTTGTGTGCCGGCCGGGTTACTCCGCGGGAGGACCCGGAGGGCCGGGAACTCCACGCTCGCAACGGTCTTGCGAGCATGCATTGCATGAAAAACACTGCTACCTACATCAAGACTGCTCCTAGCCAACCACGCCGCCGATGCACGGTCAACGGCACCCGCCCATTTCGGGATCAACAGTCTGGATAAATGATGGAAAACGTCGTGCTAACGCGAGTAGTCGGCTGCAGGGGCGGGCAGGAGTTCCCCGCCGCGCACCACCGAGACGAGATTGAGCGCACCGTCCGTCGCCACGAAATCGGCCCTGAGCCCGCGGCGCAGGCTGCCGAATTCATCCGCACGGCCGAGCACCGCGGCGGGGACCGCCGTCGCGGAGAGGACTGCCTCCTCGAGGGGCACTCCGGCCGAGGCGGCCCGGCAGACCACCTCGAGGAGCGTCGCGGTCCCGCCGGCGATCGCGCCCGAGGAGTCGAGGGTGGCGATGGCGCCCGCGACCGTCACCGGTGAGGTCCCCAGCGTATAGTGGCCGTCCGTCAGCCCGGCCGCGGCCATCGAGTCCGTCACGAGCGCGATGTTGGCAGCCCCGACGAGTGCGTACACGGTCCGTACCATCGCCGGGTCGAGGTGGACGGCGTCCCCCACCAGCTCGACGACGGCACCGCCCGCCGCCGCGGCCCTCAGGGATGCCGCGACAGGCCCGGGCGAGCGATGATGCAGCGGCGGCATGGCGTTGAAGAGGTGGGTGACCGTCGGAACGCCCTCCGCGCCGTCGTACCCGGCCGCACTCAGCCCGTCCCGGGCCTGCTCGAGCGAGGCGTCCGCCGTGGCGTCGTCGCAGTCGGTGTGCCCCAGGGAGGGAGTCACCCCGTGTGTCGTGAGGAGGTCCACGAGGTCGGCGGCCCCGGGCAGCTCGGGCGCGTAGGTCATCGTCGCGAGCGCGCCCGAGGCCGCCTCGATGAGCTCCATCGCGAGATCGGTGTCCGGGTCGAGGAGGTGGGCCGGATCCTGCGCGCCGCACTGCGCGGGGGAGAGGAAGGGGCCCTCGAGGTGGATCCCGGCCACGAGGTCCTCCGCGTCGAGCTGTGCGAACACGTCGATCCCCCGCAGCAGGTCGTCGCGCGGGGCAGCGACGAGGCTGGCGAGCGGCATCGTCGTGCCGCTGCGGTGGAGGTATCCGACGCCGCGGCGCGCAGACTCCTCGTCGGCGCTGGGGAAGTCGACTCCTGCCGCGCCATGGCAGTGGAGGTCGACAAGGCCCGGCAGGAGGACGGCGTCGGGCGGAAGCTCCAGGACGGTGCCGCCGAAGGCCACCGCGTCGAAGTCCGCGGCAGGCCCGGCGTACTCGATCCGGTCGTCCTCGACGGCGACCACGGCGTCGTCGATCGAGGATCCGTCGCTTACGATCCGGCCATGGGCGATGAGCCGCGACGTGCCGGGTTCGCCAGGGCCTGGGATATCGGTGGGGCTCATGCCATGCATCTTAGGCGAGCCCGGCAGCCTTGGGCCCGCCTCCGGCGCCCTGCGGGGTCAGAAGAGGCGTGACTCCACGTCGTCGACCCCGCGCATCGCGTCGTAGTCCAGGGTCACGCAGTCGATCCCCCGGTCCTGCGCGAGCGTTCGGGCCTGGGGCTTGATCTGCTGGGCCGCGAAGATGCCCCGCACCGGGGCGAGGAGCGGGTCGCGGTTGAGGAGCTCCAGGTAGCGCGTGAGCTGCTCGACGCCGTCGATGTCGCCGCGGCGCTTGAGCTCGACGGCGACCGTGGCGCCGGAGGCGTCGCGGGCGAGGATGTCCACGGGGCCGATCGCGGTGAAGTACTCCCGGCGGATCAGGGTGAAGCCTTCCCCGAGCGTCTCGATCTGCTCCGCGAGCAGGCGCTGGAGGTCGGACTCGACGCCGTCCTTGATGAGGCCGGGGTCCAGCCCGAGCTCGTGGCTCGAGTCATGCACGACCTCGTGGATGTTGACGATGAGGCGGTCGTCGGTCTTCGCCGACTGGACCGTCCACTGCTCGAGCACCCCCTCCTCGAGCTCGGCCTCGGCCGGGGAGGCCACCCGGAGCGTGGCCGGAGGGCTCATCCAGTTGAGGGGCTTGTACGACCCGCCGTCGGAGTGCACGAGCACCGAGCCGTCGGCCTTGACCACGAGGAGACGGGTCGCCAGCGGAAGGTGGGCCTTGAGGCGGCCCACATAGTCGACGGAGCACTGGGCAATGACGAGACGCACCCGAGAACTCTACCGTGGCGAGGTCTGGGGCGGACGGCGACCCCGCGGGGGCACGGCAGAATGGAGCCATGCCGCGCTCCAACCGACCCCGTCGCCGTCCCGCTGTCCCACGGAGCGCCAAGGCTGCCGAGGAATCCCGTGAGGACCGCGACGACTTCGACCCCGAGCGCGTGCTGGCCGGATTCGCCCGCCTCGAGTCGGCGCCCGACGGCGACTGGCGCGTCAGGCAGGTGACCACGCGCAACGCCGCCAAGGAGTACACGTGCCCTGGCTGCTCCCGCACCATCCCGCCCGGGGTGGCGCACCTTGTCGTGTGGGCCGACGACCACCTCTTCGGAGAGGCGGCAGGGATCGCGGAGCGGCGCCACTGGCACACCCACTGCTGGCGCACCAGGACGTTCAGGTACCGCTGACGCCAGCGATACGCTTAGGCCCCATGAGCTTCGACCCTTCCTCGTACGCGTTCACCAGCACCGCAGGCCCCGAGCCGATCCGCGCGAACACGGTCCTGCCCGCGCGGCGGGAGAACATCGAGCTGCGGACCGACGATGGGCTGACGCTCGTGGGGGAGCTCGCCCTGCCCGCCGACCGGGACCCGCTCGCCACGCTCGTCACGCTCCACCCGCTTCCGACCCACGGCGGGTTCATGGACTCCCACGTCTACCGCAAGGCGTCCTTCCGCCTGCCCGCGCTCGCGGGCATCGCCGTCCTCCGCTTCAACACCCGCGGGACGTCGAGCCCCCGGGGGACCAGCGGGGGCCAGTTCGACGAGGGTGTCGGCGAGCGCGCCGACGTCGAGGCAGCGGTGCGGTTCGCCGTCGAGCGCGGGCTGCCGCGCCGGTGGCTCGTGGGGTGGTCGTTCGGCACCGAGCTCGCGCTCAAGTACGGCGCCGTGCCGCCGGTCGTGGACGAGATCGACGGCGCCGTCCTCCTCTCGCCGCCGCTGCACCGGGCGGGCGAGAAGGACCTGGACGCGTGGGCCGCCTCGGGCAAGCCGCTGACGGTCCTCGTCCCCGAGTTCGACGACTACCTCCGGCCCGCCGAGGCCGCCGAGCGCTTCGCACGCGTGCCGCAGGCCCGGCTCGTCGGCGTCGACGGCGGCAAGCACCTCTGGGTAGGGGAGAAGTACGTCCACCGGGTGCTCAGCGAGATCGTCGCGGACGTGCTGGGCGCGGCCGCGCCCTCGGGCCCGGCCGGGCTGCCGGGGGAGTGGGACGGGGAGCTCGCCGCGGCCCCCTAGTGCTGGTCCTGCCGCTTGATGAAGACTTCCCGGATGAGCAGCATCACGGCCGCTGCTGTCGGGATCGCGATGAGCGCACCCAGCACGCCCAAAAGGCTGCCGCCGGCGATGACGGAGATGACCGCCACGGGCCCGGGAACCGCGACGGCCTTCTGCATGATGCGCGGGGAGATGAAGTAGGCCTCGAACTGCAGGTAGGCGAAGTAGGCAATCGCGAGGATGACGGCCGTCTGCCACCCGGACGTGAGGGCCACGACCGAGATGAGGACGCCGGCCACGACCCCTCCCACGAGCGGGATGAACGCGAGGAAGCCCACGACGAAGGCGAGGAGGGCGGCGAACGGGACCCGGAGGATGGTCATGACCACGAAGGCGTAGGTCGCGTTCAGGCCGGCCACGCACACCTGGCCGATCACGTAGTTGCCCACTGAGCGTGTGATCTCCTCGCTCAGCGCCTCGACCCGCGTCCGGCGGGAGCGCGGCGCGAGCCGGTACCCCCACGTCTTCATCGCGGGCAGCGCCGAGAGGAAGTACAGGCTGAGAACCACCACGACGAGCACCCCGAAGAGCGAGTTCGCCACGGTGGTGCCGAAGCCGAGCACGCCGCCGAAGACGTTCGTGATCGCCTCCGAGTTCTGGCCGAGCTTCGTCAGCTCCTCGGTGACGCGGTTCTTGATGCCGAACTGCTCGTCGATGCTCTTGTAGAAGTCTGAGGCCAGGAAGTCCGCGATCCAGCCCGGCACGTTGTTCACGAGCTGGGTGATCTGGTCCACCATGGTCGGGATGAGCGTCCCCACGAACGCGCCGAGGACCGCGAAGAGAGCCAGGATCGTGCCTGCGATGCCGACCGCGCGGGGGACCCGCCGGGCCTCGAGCCAACGGACCACCGGGTCGAGGCCGAGCGCGATGAAGAGCGCGGCGAGGATCCACAGCAGCAGCTGCGTGGTGTGCTGCGCGATGTAGTAGATGGCCAGCGCCGCGCCGACGCCCACTGTGCCCATGAACCCCATGTACAGCGGGTGGCGCGAGGACATGCGGGGACCCGGGTGGCCGAACGGGGTCTCGTCGTCCTCGGCCGCGGGGGGCTCGGCCTCCTGCAGCGGGGGCATCTCGAAGCGCACGCGCGGCTGCGCTCCCGGAATGGGGGTCTTGAGACGGTCGGCCACTCCGTGGACGAAGGCGCCGAGACGGTGGTGGGACCGGCCGGCCGCCTCACCGAGAACTGGCGTCGCGAGCGGGGGGTTCTCGCCCGTGGACTCCGGTTCGATGGGCTGGGCCCCGCGGTTCTCTGGCACTCGACTCGCCTTCTGCTCTTCTCTCGCCGTCTGGTCGCGGGACAGCAGTGCCGGCCCCGGTCCAGTCCACCCCGACGATGCCCCTGCCCCGGCACCCTGCGCCCCGCGCAAACCCTACCAGCAGGGCCGATCTGACTGGATTGTCACGATTTGGTTACCATTGAGAGGTCTAATTCCCCGACGTGAGGTGTTTTCCGTGCGACTTAAGACCGCAGCTGCACTCCTGCTGCTCGGCCTTGTAGCCCTCGTGGCTGGCATCGGCCAGCTATCGTGGTGGGCTCCCAATGACCGTGTGACGGCAACGATTCCCGCCGACACCCAGGATGCCCCCCTCACGGTGATCGACAACCGGCTGGGCGACCTCCGCGGGGGAGAGGCAACCTTGACGATCCGCTCCGAGGGCAGCTTCGTCCTCGCAACGGGCCGTCCCGACGACGTTGCCGGCTGGGTGGGCCCGGCTGCCCACAACACGATCGCGGGCGCCTCCGATGACGGGAAGGTCCTCACGGTCCAGCACGCCGACGGCGAGGCCTCGTCGCCGAACCCGGCCGGTGCCGACGTCTTCGCCTCGACGCAGAACGCCAGCGGCGAGTACGAGTACCACTGGGACGTCCCGGACAACGGCGAGTGGCAGCTCATGCTCGCCACCGACGGCAGCGCTCCCGCGCCCCGCGACATCTCCATCACGTGGCCGAGCCACGCGACCACCCCGTGGGCCGTCCCGCTCATCGTGATCGGCGCCCTGCTGGTCGTCGCGGCCGGCGTCCTCGCCTTCCTGCATACCCGTCAGGCGGGATCGCACGGCGGCCCGGCTGGCTCGGCGACCGGGCCCTGGCCACGACGCCGCACGACGGGGTCCACCGCCACGGCAGCCATCCCGCGCACGCCGGGGAAGGCTAAGCGGATGGCCGACGGCGCCACGCGCCGCCCGGGGGCCGTCCGGCTGGGAGCCGGGCTCGCCGTGGTCGTCCTCGGGCTCAGCGCCGCCCCCGCCGCCCAGGCGACCACCGCGCCCTCGCCGAGCACCGCGCAGGCGCCCTCGGCAGGCCGCGTGCTCCTCGACGACCAGCTCACCCGCATCCTCGAGCAGACCGCCAACGCGGTCCAGGCCGGGGACGACGCGAAGGACGCCGGCAAGCTCAGCCTGCGCGTGGGCGGCAGCGCTCTGCTGGCCCGCACCCAGAACTACAAGGTGAGGGCCGCCGTCGCGAGCGCGCCCGCCCTCTCGCCGGTCCGCGCGGCCGACCTGCGCACGAGCGTCATCACCACCCAGCGCGAGTGGCCGCGCACCGTCATGGCGGTCACGCAGGGCGAGGGGAACACCACGCCCCAGCTGCTCACCCTGCGCCAGGAGTCTGCCCGGAGCAACTACAAGCTCATCGAGGCCGCGCCGCTCCTGCCCGGTGCCACCTTCCCCGCCACGCCGCGTTCCGGTGCCGAGCAGGTGCCGCTGGACAGCAAGGCCGGGCTCGCCTACACCCCGGCCGAGGCCATCGCGGGCGTCGCGGACCGCCTCACCTACCCGGACAGCGTCTGGGCGGACCGCGTGCCCGAGAACGCCTACATCAAGGACACGATCGGCTACCAGGGCGACATCGTGAAGAACGGCCCGAACGGAAACTTCACCGCCAAGCACACCCTCGTGGGCAACGAGGCCGCGGCCTTCCGCACGGCCGACGGCGGCGCCGTCATCCTCGCGCCCCTGGACTTCGTGTTCGAGGGCACCCCGAAGGCGGCGGGGGACAAGCTCACCCTCGCCGACGACGCCGCCGCGCTCGCCGGGGGCAAGGAGACCACCGCCGGGATATCGCTGACGTTCCGGGAGTCCCTCGTGATCGTCGTGCCCGCCGACGGCGGGGCCAAGGAGGTCACGCTCATCGGGGCGACCCGCAACCTGACGGGTGCCGTGCTGAAGTAGGCGAGCACGCCATTGTGGGGGGCGGGACCGCTGTGTGCGGGCCCGCCCCTCACACTATGGTGGAGCCATGAGTGTTCCCGGTTCCCGCCCTCCCCAGCCGCAGCTGAACCTCCGCGGCGCCGTCGACCTCTCGGCCCTCAAGGCACGCGCGACGGCGACCCCTCCCGCCTCCTCGTCGCACCCCGCCGCCGCGGCGGGGGCGGACGCGGGAGCGCCGGGGCCGTCCGGCGCGATCGAGGTCGACGAGCGCACCTTCGGAGACCTCGTCCAGCGCTCCGCGACCGTGCCCGTCGTCGTGCTCCTCTGGGCGTCGTACTCGCCCGAGTCGCTCACGGCGCGTGACGACCTGGCTGCGATCGTGGACAGCTACGGCGGCCGCCTGGTCTACGCGACGGCGGACGTCGAGGCGTTCCCCCAGCTCGCCCAGGCCTTCCAGGCCCAGGCGGTGCCGACCGCCGTCGCGATCCTCAAGGGCCAGCCGATCCCCCTCTTCCAGGGCGCCGCCGCGGAACCCCAGGCGCGTGCGCTCTTCGACGAGCTGCTGCGCGTCGCCGAGGCGAACGGCGTGACCGGCACGGCCGACGGCGTCCCCGCCGAGGCGTCCCCCGAGCCGCAGCTCCCGCCGCTGCACCAGGAGGCGTTCGACGCGATCGACCGCGGCGACTTCGCCGCCGCCGAGGCCGCCTACCGCAAGGCCCTCGCCGAGCAGCCCGCCGACCGCGAGGCCAAGGCCGGCCTCGCCCAGGTCCAGCTCATGGCGCGCGTCGCCGAGGTCGACCAGCCTGCCGCGGAGCGTGCGCGTGCCGCTGCCGCCGAGTCGCCCGACGACCTCCAGGCGCAGCTGGCCGTCGCCGACCTCGACCTCACGGGAGGCCACGTCGAGGACGCCTTCTCCCGGCTCGTGGGCTTCATCGCCCGCAGCGCGGGCGAAGACAGGGAAGCCGCCCGCGTCCGGCTTCTCGAGCTCTTCGAGGTCGTCGGCACCGGGGACCCGCGGGTCGGTGCTGCGCGCCAGCAGCTCGCCCGCGCCCTGTTCTGACCGCCGTGCCCCACTCAGAGGCGGAGGGAGTACCCGTGGCCGGGGGCCCTCCCTCGGCGGCGCCCGCGCCCCCTGCCGGGGCCCCTCCTGCGCTGGCACTGCGCGGCCTCGTCAAGGCGTTCGACGGGAAGCTGGCCGTGGACGGGGTGAGCCTCGACGTCCCGGTCGGCTCGTTCTACGGGCTGGTGGGCCCCAATGGCGCGGGCAAGACCACCACGCTCTCGATGGCCACCGGGCTCCTGCGGCCCGACGCCGGGACGGCGTACGTGCTGGGCACCGACGTCTGGAAGGAGCCGATCACCGCGAAGCGCCTCATGGGCGTCCTCCCGGACGGGGTGCGCCTCTTCGACAGGCTCTCCGGCGAGCAGCTCATCCTCTACTCGGGGCTCCTCCACGGACTCGACCGCCCGACCGCCTCCGCGCGGGCCCGCGACCTGCTCGCCGCGTTCGGGCTCGCCGACGCCGCATCCACCCTCGTCGTGGACTACTCGGCCGGCATGACGAAGAAGGTGGCCCTCGCCGCGGCCCTCGTGCATGCCCCGCGGCTGCTGGTCCTGGATGAGCCGTTCGAGTCCGTGGACCCGATCTCGGCCGCGAACATCCGCTCGATCCTCACCGACTTCACGGCGGGCGGGGGGACCGTCATCGTCTCGAGCCACGTCATGGACCTCGTCCAGCGCATGTGCGACCACGTCGCCGTCGTCGCCGCCGGCCGGATCCTGGCCGCGGGGACCGTCGACGAGGTCCGCGCGGGGGAATCTCTCGAGGAGCGCTTCGTCCAGCTCGTCGGCGGCCCGGGGAAGTCAGAGGGCCTGACGTGGTTGCACACCTGATCAGGCTCAAGCTCGCGCTCCTGCGCAACGGACTCCGCCGCAGTCCCCTGCAGCTCATCGGCCTCATCCTGGGCGCCCTCTACGGACTCGGCGCCGTCGCCCTCGGGATCGCAGGGCTGGGCGTCCTAAGGCTTGCCGAGGTTCCCGTGGCCGAGACCCTCGTAGTCCTCGGAGGGTCGGTGCTCGTGCTCGGCTGGGCCCTCGCGCCCATCCTCGTCGCGGGCGTGGACCTCACGCTCGATCCGGCGCGCTTCGCGCTGTTCCCGATTCCACGGCGCCAGCTCCTCCTCGGGCAGGGCCTGGCCGGGCTGATTGGCGTGCCCGGGCTGTGCACGGTGCTGCTGCTCTCGGCGACGGCGCTGACCTGGGCCCGCGGGTGGGCGCCGCTCGTGACTGCGCTGGTCTGCGCCGTCCTGGCGCTCGGCCTGTGCGTCGCCGTGAGCCGGCTCGCCGCGGCGCTCGCCTCCGAGCTCGCGGCCTCGCGGCGGTTCCGCGACGTGAGCAGTGTGCTCCTGCTCATCCCGCTCGTCCTCCTCGGCCCGATCATCGCGCTCGCCGCGCAGTCCCTCGACGCCGTCGGCGCGTCCGGTCTCGTCGCCGCCGGCGAGGTGCTGGGCTGGACGCCGCTCGGCGCGGCGTTCTCGGCACCGGCCGCCGCGGCCCAGGGCAACGGCCTCGAGGCCCTCGCCAAGATCGGCGTCGCCGCGGCGGCGCTCGCACTCGCTGCGTGGGGCTGGTCGGCGGCGCTGGCCCGTGCCCTCCTCCACCCCACCGGTGCAAGCCGCCGGCGTGCGGGGAACCGCCACCGGGGCGCAGGGCTCTTCGGCCTCCTGCCCGCCACACCGGCCGGGGCAGTGGCCGCCCGGTGCCTTGTCTACTGGCTGCGGGACCCGCGCTACGGCTCGGGCCTCGTGGTGGTGCCGCTGCTGCCGGTGGTGCTCTACATGGCCTCCGCGGGCGGCGGGGGCGATCCATTGGCCGGCCCCTTCGCGGTGAGCGGGCCGATCGTCGGCTTCGTGCTCGCGTGGAGCATCAGCGCGGACGTCTCCTATGACTCGACCGCGTTCGCGCTGCATCTCGCCGCGGGGGTCCGGGGCCGCGACGACCGCCTCGGCCGGGCGCTCGCGCTCCTGGCCTTCGGGCTGCCCGTGACCCTCGTGGCCACCGCCGTGCCGTGCGTGGTGGCGGGCCAGTGGGCGGCGTTCCCCGCCCTTCTGGGGCTCGCGCTCGGGTCCCTCCTGAGCGGCGTCGGGCTCTCCTCGGTGGTGTCGGCGAGGTACACGGTGGCGGTCCCCCTCCCGGGCGAGAGCCCCTTCAAGAAGCCCTCGGGGAACGTGGCCCAGACGATGCTGGTCCAGACGGGCGGGCTCCTGGTGCTCGGTGCCCTGATCTCACCCGAGATCGCCCTCGCGCTCCTGTGGGCCGGGACGGGGCAGGCCCACTGGGGATGGCTCGGGCTCGCTGCCGGCGCAGTCCTCGGCCCGGCCCTGGCCGCCGGCGGGGTCGTGCTCGGCGGCCGCTGGCTGGATGCGCGCGGCCCCGAGACGTACGCCTCCCTCACGCGCGCCCGCTGACGGCCCGGCCGGCGCCCTAGCGGGTCACGGCCCTAGCGGGTCGCGCCCGGGCTGGATATCCTCGGCGGGGGCGCGCGACCCGCGCCGAGAGGCCCCCGAGGGAGCGCCCGCATGGAAGTGGTCATCGTCAAGGACGCCCGCGAGGCGGGGCGGCTCGCCGCCTCGGCAGTCACGTCGCTGCTCGCCCGCACGCCGGACGCGGTCCTCGGTCTCGCGACCGGGTCCTCGCCGCTCCCGCTGTACGACGAGCTGGCCCGCGAGAGCACCGAGGAGGGACTCGACCTCTCGCGGGCCACCGCATTCGCCCTCGACGAGTACGTGGGCCTTCCGCGCGGCCATCCCGCGTCCTACGAGAGCGTGATCCGGCGCGAGTTCTCCGAGCGCGTCACGATCGACCCGGCCCGCGTCCACAGCCCCGACGGCCTGGCGGGCGACCTCGTGGCCTCGTGCGCCGCGTACGAGGACGCGATCCGCGACGCGGGCGGGATCGACCTGCAGATCCTCGGGCTCGGCGCCGACGGCCACATCGGCTTCAACGAGCCCGGCTCCTCGCTGGCCTCGCGCACCCGCATCAAGACCCTCACGGAGCAGACCCGGCGCGACAACGCACGCTTCTTCTCCTCGCTGTCCGAGGTGCCCCACCACGTCGTGACCCAGGGCGTGGGGACCATCATGGATGCCCGGCACGTGGTCCTCCTCGCCGCGGGAGCCGCGAAGGCACAGGCCGTCCACGGCCTCGTGGAAGGGCCGGTCACGGCGATGTGCGTCGGCTCCGTGCTCCAGTTCCACCCGCACACCACCGTGATCGTCGACGAGGCTGCCGCGTCGGCGCTGCTGCTCGCCGACTACTACCGTCAGGCCTACGACGGCAAGCCGGACTGGCAGGGCCTCTGACCGGCCGCCCCACCCCGGGCGCGACTACCATGAATCCATGACCACGATGCCTCCGGACCCCTTCACCTCACAGCCCGGCGACCCGTACGGCGCCGACCCGCGTGACCCCGCCCGCGGCGGATCCACCGCCACGATCGAGCGGGAGGAAGTGCGCGAGGAGCTCGAGCCGGGCGACCGCGAACGCTTCTCGCACTACGTGCGCAAGGAGAAGATCATGGAGTCCGCGCTCACCGGCGAACCCGTGATCGCACTGTGCGGCAAGGTGTGGACCCCCGGACGCGACCCCAAGAAGTTCCCCGTGTGCCCAACCTGCAAGGAGATCTACGAGGGCCTGCGTTCCGGCGGAGACGACGACAAGGCGTGACCCGGGGACGGGGATCCCCGGCGGGTGACGACGCCGACGACGGTGCCGGCGGACTCCTTTCCCCGCCGTACCGTGCGCTCGTCGTCGGGCTCCTCGCGATCGTCACGTGCGGTGCGTTCGAGGCGATGGCCGTCACCACTGCGATGCCGGTCGTGGCGGCCGAGCTCGGCGGGCAGGGCTCCTACGGCCTCGCCTTCTCGCTCTTCCTCACCGCCTCGATGGCCGCGACCGCCGCAGCGGGACCATGGTGCGACGCCAGAGGCGCGCGGCCGGCGCTCCTGACCGGCCTCGCGCTCATGTTCTCGGGCCTCGTGCTCGGCGGCGCCGCGACCGACTTCGGCCTCTTCACGCTCGGCCGGATGGTCTCCGGGCTCGGCGCCGGGTCGATGATCGTCGCCGTCTACGTCGTCATCGGGCAGGCGCTCCCGCCCGCCCTCCAGCCGGTGATGTTCGGGTGGTTCTCGGCGGCGTGGGTTGTGCCGTCGCTCGTCGGGCCGTACGTGTCGGGGCTCCTCGCGCAGCACGTCAGCTGGCGCTGGCCCTTCCTCGGCGTCGCCCCGATCGTCCTTGTCGCAGTGGCCCTCGTGTGGCCGCGCGTGCGCTCCCTCGGGCCGCCGGCCGCCCCCGAGAAAGGCGGCCATGACGGGCGACGGCGCGCCCTCCGGGGCGCGGCGCTCGCCTGCGGCGTCGGCGCGGCGCAGTGGGCACTCGTGTCCGCAGCCGACCCCGGATCGAACCTGAGGTCCGACGCGCCGGCCCTCCTCGCCGCCGTCGGTGTCGCCGGGGCCGCGCTCGCCGTGCTGTCCGTTCCCCGCCTCATCCTCGCCGGCACGTGGGTCGCCCGCAGGGGCCTGCCGGCCGTCATGGCCGTGCGCGGCCTCATCACGTTCGCCTTCTTCGGCTCGGAGGCGTTCATCCCGCTGATCCTCGTGAACCGGTACGGCCTCGAACCCTCGATCGCCGGCCTCGCGCTCACGGGCGGCGCCCTGGGCTGGACCGCGGGATCCTTCGCGCAGGCCCGCTCCTGGCTGCCGCGGCGCCTCTACCTGGTCCTCGGGCCGGCGGCCGTTGCCGCGTGCCTGGCGGCCGTCGCGCTGTCCGTCGGCACCCAGACGACCCCCTGGGCGATCGCCCTGTCCTGGTTCGTCGCCGGGGCGGGGATGGGCCTGTCGATGTCGACGACCTCCGTCCTGACCCTCGAGCTCAGCGACGCGGCCGAACGCGGCCGGAATTCGGCCAGCCTCCAGTTGGCCGATATGCTCGGTGGAGTGATTGGAACCGCCGGAGCCGGAACGCTGTACGCCCACATGCTCGATTCGGGCAGCGCCCCGGGGGCGGCGGGCTTCGCCCTCATCGCCGCGGTCCTCTCGGTTCCCGCTCTGTTCGGCGCGCTCGCAGGCCTGCGCGCCCACGCGCCGTCGTCCGCCGACCGGGGGGCGCGCCGCGCATGACGGACACCCTCTTCGGCGGCGACCCGTCGTCGCACTCCGGCGCGTCGCCCACGGCCCTGCCCCCCGCCTATCCGGAGCGGGCCGCGTGGGGCACCGCTCCCAAGCTCCGTGCCTGGCAGCAGGAGGCGCTAGACAAGTACCTCGCCCTCGCGCCGCGGGACTACCTCGCCGTCGCGACTCCCGGCGCGGGCAAGACCACGTTCGCGCTGCGGGTCGCCTCGACGCTCATCGAGCAGGGCGCCGTCAACCGCGTCACGATCGTCGCGCCGACGGACCACCTCAAGCGCCAGTGGGCCGACGCCGCCGCGCGGGTGGGCATCGCGATCGACCCCAACTTCAAGAACGCCGACGGCGCGCACGGCCGCGGCTTCATGGGCGTCGCCGTGACGTACGCCCAGGTCGCGAGCAAGCCCCTGCTGCACCGGGCGAAGACCGAGGCCGCGCGCACGCTCGTGATCCTCGACGAGATCCACCACGGCGGCGAGTCGCTCTCGTGGGGCGACGGCCTGCGCGAGGCGTTCGACCCGGCGGTCCGGCGCCTGGCCCTCACCGGCACCCCGTTCCGCTCGGACACGTCTCCCATCCCGTTCGTCGAGTACGCCGAGGACGCGGACGGCATCCGCCGCTCCAAGGCGGACTACACCTACGGCTACGGGCAGGCCCTGCGCGACCACGTGGTCCGGCCCGTGATCTTCATGGCCTACTCGGGCCAGATGCGCTGGCGCACGGGCGCCGGGGAGGAGATGGCCGCCTCGCTCGGCGAGGCTGCCGTGACGAAAGACGTCACCGCCCAGGCATGGCGTACCGCCCTCAACCCGCAGGGGGAGTGGATCCCCGCCGTCCTCGCCGGCGCCGACCGCCGCCTGACCGAGGTGCGCCGCTCCGTCCCGGACGCCGGCGGCCTCGTCATCGCCACCGACCACGACGACGCGCGCGCCTACGCCGGCCTGCTCAAGAAGGTCTCGGGGGAGTCGCCCACCGTGATCCTCTCGGACGACGCGAAGGCCTCGAACAAGATCGAGGAGTTCTCCGCCGGGGACAAGCGGTGGATGGTCGCCGTCCGCATGGTGTCCGAGGGCGTCGACGTGCCGCGCCTCGCCGTCGGCGTCTACGCGACCTCCACCTCGACCCCGCTGTTCTTCGCCCAGGCTGTGGGGCGCTTCGTGCGCGCACGACGGCGCGGGGAGACGGCTTCGGTCTTCCTGCCCTCGGTGCCGCAGCTGACCGCACTCGCGAACTCGATGGAGGCGGAGCGCGACCACGCGCTCGACCGCCCCTCGAAGGACGAGGACGGGCTCATGGACCTCGAGGAATCCCTCATGGACGAGGCCAACCGCGAGGAGAAGGCCTCCGACACGCTCGTCAAGGGCAAGTACGAGGCCCTCGAGTCGCAGGCGGCGTTCGACCGCGTCCTGTTCGACGGCGGCGAGTTCGGCATGGGCGGCGACGTCGGCTCCGACGAGGAGCTCGACTTCCTCGGCATCCCCGGCCTGCTCGACGCCGACCAGGTGGCGACCCTGCTGCGGCAGCGGCAGCAGGACCAGGTCTCGCGCCGGAGGGGACGGCCGACGCCCGCGACGTCGTCCCCCGCGGGCGTCCCGGACCACCGGCGGCTCATGGACCTGCGCAACGAGCTCGCGAAGAACGTCTCCGCGTGGAGCGCGCGCACAGGGACCCCGCACGGGGTCGTGCACAACAAGCTGCGCGAGCTGTGCGGCGGCCCAGCCGTTGCGCAGGCGAGCGAGGACCAGCTCCACGCGCGGCTGGCGAAGCTGCGGGACTGGTTCGTCGGCCGCACCTGACCCCCGCCTCCCGTCTGGGGGTCACCTCCTGAAGGTCACCTCCTGAAGGTCAGGTGCTGAAGGTCAGGTCCCGGACGGTGGGCCACAATGGAGTCATGGCCCCAGCGCGCGCACTCGTGATCGTCGACGTCCAGAACGACTTCTGTGAGGGAGGTTCCCTCGCGGTCGACGGCGGAGCCGCCGCCGCGTCGCGGATCAGCTCATTCCTCACGGACCACGCGGACGACTACGACGCCGTCGTCACCACCCAGGACTGGCACGTCGACCCTGGGAGGCACTTCTCCGACCAGCCAGACTTCGTCGATTCGTGGCCGCCGCACTGCGTCGCCGGGACGGACGGCGCAGCCTTCCACCCTGGCCTCGAGCTCGCGGGAGTAGACGCGATGTTCCGCAAGGGCCAGTATGCGGCCGCCTACTCGGGGTTCGAAGGCCATCTTGCGCAGTTCGGGGACGCCCAAGGCGACTCGGACGACTCGCCCACCCTCGACGAATGGCTTCGGGAACACGGGATCGGCGCCGTCGACGTGGTGGGCATCGCGACCGATTACTGCGTCAAGGCAACGGCGCTCGACGCCGCGGCGGCCGGCTATGAGACCCGAGTCCTCCGCGAGCTGTGCGCGGGGATCGCCGACGACCTCGGCCCGACATACCAGGACCTCCAAGCGGGGCACGTCACGCTCGCCTGAGGGACTCTGAGGGTCACCTTCTGGGGGTCACCAGGTGCGAGTTCCTGTGGACAAGCGCGGCGAGCCCGACGCGGCGTCGAACATTATGGGTCCATGACTGCACGAGCTGACCTTCCGGCGGACCTCCGCGATCGCGCCTTCACCTTCGTTGCCGCCAGACAGGCGGGGGTTTCCGTGAGCAGGCTGCGAGCACACGACCTCGAACGCTGGAGCAGGGGCATCTACGGCCCAGCTGGGCGGGACGTCACCCTCCGGGAGCGCGCCGAAGTGCATCTGGCTGCGACCGCGGACGCCTGGGTCTCGCACCGGACAGCGGCCGCTCTCCAGGGCATGTTCCTCCCGCCCTGGGTGGACGACCATGCGCAGATCCACTTGAGCAAGCCCACTCATCTCCCGCGCGCTCGCAGGAAGGGGGTTGCGGGCCACGGCTGCGGATCCGGCCCGGCGAGCTCCATCACGCCGACGGGCTGCTCATGACAACCCCCGCACGCACCTGGCTGGACCTCGCCGTGGAGCTCGGAGAAGAGTTCCGGATCGCCCTTGGCGACCAGCTCATCAGGCGTCCGAGGCCTGGACTGGAGAAAGGCCGTGAGAAGCCACTGGCCACCACCTCCGAATTGAGGGAGCTCCTGGACGCCCACGTGTGGATGAAAGGCGTCGGATTGGCGAGAGCCGCGCTCGAGCACATGCGCGTCGGAGCCGATTCGGTACCCGAGTCGCTCCTCCGCCAGGCGATTGCCGCGGCCGGTCTGCCCGAGCCAGAGCTCCAGATCTCACTGGTCCCGCTGGACCCGTACTCGCCGTCCGGTGACATGGGGTACCCCCGCATCAAGCTGGTGATCCAGTACGAGGGCGCGCACCATGACGACGAAGCCCAGAGGCTCCAGGATGCTCGACGGGACCGGGCATTCCGCGATGCAGGCCCAGACCCCGCCGCCTAACCCCCGCTCGGTCCTCACCGCCCGTGCCCCACCCGGGCTCAGTGCTCTTCGTAGACCGTCGGGATCGCCGGCTCACCGCGGTGCATCCGGTGAACCGAGGACGGCAGCTCGGCGAGCGAGGCCGCGTGCCGCTCCCGCGCCTTCGTGACCCCCTCCGCCCCGATCCAGCCGGGCTTGAGCTCGCCGTCGACGATGAAGTGCTGCAGGAGCGAGCGGTCGTTGCCGTCGTCGACCGGACGCCGCCCGATCCCGACGACCTCGTGCGACGCGACGCCGCGCTCGTCGAGCCTGCGCAGCGCGTACTTCCGCCCGCCCACGCTCGCCTTGTTCTTGGCGGCCTTCGCGACCGAGACGAACTCGCCCGAGTCGTCCGTGTGGGCCACGAGCTTGTAGACCATGGACGCTGTCGGCGCCCCGGAGCCGGTCACGAGCGCGGTCCCGACGCCGTAGGCGTCGACCGGCGCCGACTGGAGCGCGGCGATGGCGTACTCGTCGAGGTCCGAGGTGACCATGATGCGCGTGTTCTCGTTGCCGAGTTCGTCCAGGAGCTGCCGCACCCAGTGGGCCTGGTCGATGAGGTCCCCGGAGTCGAGCCGCACGGCGCCGAGCCTGTCGCCCGCGATCTCCACAGCGGTGCGCACGGCCCGCTCGACGTCGTACGTGTCCACGAGCAGCGAGGTTCCCGGCCCCATGGAGGCGACCTGCGCCTCGAATGCCTCGCGCTCCGTGTCGTGCAGGAGGGTGAAGGAGTGCGCCGCGGTGCCGACCGTGGGGATGCCGTAGCGGAGGCCCGCCGCGAGGTTGGACGTGCTGGAGAAGCCCGCGATGACGGCGGCGCGCGCCGCAGCGACCGCCGACTCGTCGTGCGTGCGCCGCGAGCCCATCTCGATGCAGGGCCGGCCGTTCGCCGCGGTCGTCATGCGCGAGGCGGCGGAGGCGATCGCGGAGTCGTGGTTGAGGACGGACAGGATGTACGTCTCGAGGATGCACGCCTCGGCGAAGGTGGACTCGACGATGAGGATGGGGGAGTTGGGGAAGTACGCCTCGCCCTCGGCGTAGCCGAACACGTTGCCGGAGAACCGGTATCCGGCGAGGAAGTCGAGCGTCTCGGCGTTGACCACGTGGGTGCGCTCGAGGAAGGACAGCTCCTCGTCCGTGAAGCGGAACTTCGTGATGCCCTCGAGGAGCCTCCCGGTGCCCCCGACCACGCCGTAGCGGCGTCCGTCGGGAAGC
Organism: Sinomonas sp. R1AF57; assembly: GCF_002224485.1. Classification (GTDB taxonomy): domain Bacteria; phylum Actinomycetota; class Actinomycetes; order Actinomycetales; family Micrococcaceae; genus Sinomonas; species Sinomonas flava. The sequence goes on along the minus strand of NZ_CP022463.1, from coordinate 2,071,533 downwards.
CTGCGGGAGAAGGCCTCGAACACGCACTGCCGGTGTGCGGCCCCGGAATGGAGCGAGGCCTGGAGCATGGTGAGCTCGTAGTGGTCCGTGAACAGCGAGGTGCGGGGCTGGTCCCAAGGGCTCGTTTCGGTCACGGAGCCACTCTATCGGGCCTGCCTAGAATGGAGCCCATGAGCATCAGCGTGGCCACCGAGCCCTCCCAGGAGGTCGCCGGGCAGACCCAGGAGAGGGAGGACGCCTCCCGGCTGACGCCGTGGAACCTCGTCGTGTGGAATGACCCGGTCAACCTCATGAGCTATGTCAGCTACGTCTTCCAGACCTACTTCGGGTTCTCGGAGTCCAAGGCGGAGGCCCTCATGATGCAGGTGCACACCGAGGGCCGCTCGATCGTGGCGCAGGGCTCGAAGGAGTCGGTCGAGCAGCACGCCGTGGCGATGCACACCTTCGGCCTGTGGGCCACCGTCGAGAGGTCCGGGCAGGATGGCTGAACCGTTCACCTACGGGCGCCGCGGGATCGCTGCCCGGTTCGAGGACGCGGAGCGCGAGCTCCTGCGGGGCCTGTTCAACGACGTCATCGGCATGCTCGAGGTCGGCCCGGCGGACGCCGATCCGCTCGAGGCCCTCGTGGGACTGACCCCCAACGCCGCCGAGCCGGAGGATCCGGCGCTTCTGCGCCTCCTCCCGAACGCGGTCAAGGACGATGCCGAGTCCTCCCTCGAGTTCCGCCGCCTCACCGAACGCTCGCTGAGGGAGAGCAAGGTGGGAGCGCTGCGGGCGGCGGCCATGGGCCTCGAGTCGGGGCACGTGCTGCTCGACGACGCCGCGTCACGGCACTGGTCCACGGCGCTCAACGATGTCCGCCTCGTCCTGGCCGAGCGGCTCGGGATCCGCAGCGAGGAGGATGCCGAGCGGATCCATGGGATCACGGACTGGGCGGAGGCGGACGACGTCGAGAAGTACCTCGCGCTCGTCTACAACTTCATCACGTGGCTGCAGACCACGCTCGTGGAGGCCATGCTCGATGCGCACCGGGTGCGCCTGAACGGGGGCGCGGATGGCTGAGCTGGCACCCTCCGAGCGGCCCATCGGCATCTTCGACTCGGGGGTCGGCGGCCTCACGGTGGCCCGCGCGGTGATCGACCAGCTGCCGAACGAGTCGGTCGTGTACGTCGGCGACACCGCCCACGGCCCCTACGGCCCGCTCCCCATCGCGGAGGTCCGCGCGTTCGCGCTCGGGGTCATGGACGAGCTCGTCGACTCCGGGGTCAAGGCCCTCACCATCGCCTGCAACTCTGCGTCCGCAGCCGTCCTGCGGGATGCCCGCGAGCGGTACACGGCCCGCTACGGCATCCCCGTGATCGAGGTCATCCAGCCCGCCGTGCGCAGGGCTGTCGTCGCGACCCGGAACGGACGGGTCGGCGTCATCGGCACGAGCGCGACCGTGGGCTCGCGGGCCTACGAGGACACCTTCGCGGCCGCGCCGGAGCTGCGGATCACCTCGGCGGCCTGCCCTGAGTTCGTCCCGTTCGTCGAGGCCGGTGTCACCACGGGCCCGGAGCTCCTGGCCGTGGCGGAGGAGTACCTCGCCCCGCTCAAGGCTGCCGAGGTGGACACGCTCGTGCTCGGGTGCACGCACTACCCGCTCCTGACGGGCGTGATCTCGTATGTGATGGGGGACGGGGTGACCCTCGTCTCGAGCGCGGAGGAGACCGCGAAGGACGTCTACCGCGCGCTCGTGACCCACGGGCTCGAGCGGACGGTGTCCACGCCTCCCGTGCACCGCTTCGTCGCGACGGGCGACCCGGCGCAGTTCGAGGTCCTGGCGCGGCGCTTCCTGGGCCCCGAGGTGCAGGGGGTGCAGCACGCGGACCACGTCTCGGCGAGGTACCCTACGGCGAGCCTGGCGCAGATCACCCCGGAGATGCTCGCAGAGGCCCGGTCCCGCGGCGGGTCGGCCCGGATCTCCCACTTCGCGGCCATCGATGAGGGCAGGATGGCACCGTGAAGCTCACCATCGTCGGCTGCTCGGGCTCCTTCCCGGGTCCGAGTTCCCCGGCATCCTGCTACCTGCTGACCGCCAACGACGGTGAGCGGGACTGGCGCATCCTCCTCGATCTCGGCTCGGGGGCGCTCGGCGTGCTTCAGCGCTACATCCACCTCTCCGACATCGACGGCGTGCTCCTGAGCCATCTCCACCCGGACCACTGCATGGACCTCACGGGCCTGCACGTGGCCGTGCACTGGGATCCGAACGGCTGGACGGCCGGCCGCGTGCGCGTGTGGGGCCCGGCGGAGACGCCCAAGCGCATCGTCACGGCGCTCGACATGGAGCCGCCGGCGGATCTCGACGAGGACTTCGAGTTCCACCGCTGGAGCGCGGGCGAGAAGATCGAGCTCGGGCCGTTCACCTTCGAGGCCTTCCCCGTGCGGCACCCGATCGCCGAGCCGTACGCGATCCGCGTCGAGGCCTCAGAGCCTAGCGCGGACGGGACCGTCCGACGCAGCATCCTGGCCTACTCGGGGGACACGGACTCGTGCCCGGAGCTCGTGGAGGCGGCGCAGGGCGCCGACCTCTTCCTGTGCGAGGCCGCGTACCACGAGGGCCGCGACGACGCGATCGACGGCGTGCACCTCACCGGGCTGCGTGCCGGCCAGGCGGCGCACGACGCGGGCGCGAAGCGCCTGCTCCTGACCCACCTTCCGGTGTGGAACGACGCGAACCGGTCAGTCGCCGAGGCGCAGGAGGCCTACGACGGGCCGATCGCGGTCGCCGTCGCGGGCGTGCACTACATCGTCTGAGCCCACCGGCCAGTGATCGCCCACCGCGCAGTCATCGGGCGCCGCGGAGCCTGTTCATCTCCCGCGCAACCTGCGCCTCAGTCGGCGTCCGCGTCCAGTAGACGTCCCACGCATGGGCGATGAGGCCGATGGCCCAGCCGCCCATCGGGAAGGCCGGCCAGAAGAACGAGGCTCCCGTCATGGCCCAGATGAGGACGAGCAGTCCGTTGACGAGCACGTACATCAGCAGGTGCGTGCGGAAGTCTGCCTTCTTCTTGAGCGATTCGAGGGCGCGCATCCGCAGCGCCGCGTCCCCTCCCGGGTGCATGCCGTCGCCGGGGCCCGCGCCCTTGCTGAGATCGACGTCCATCGCAGCCCCTCCAGAGCTCGAGCGCCTCTGACGGGTGTGCCCCGTCGAAGCCCACGATAGGGCCGCGGCCATCGCGGCCGACAGGGCCCTAGGTCACCGGTGCCCGCAGCCTAGAGCACCTCGAGCGGAACGGGGTGGAGGGGTGCCGGGAAGGCGGCGTCGAGCGCTGCGAGCTCGTCGGGATCCAGCGTCAGATCGAGGGCGGCGCGGTTGGCCAGGACGTGCTCCGCCTTCGACGCCTTGGGGATCGCGATGACGCCGGGAAGGCGGAGGACCCATGCGAGGGCGACAGCCGCCTCACCCACACCCCGCCGCCTGGCGATCGCGGCGAGGGCCGCGTGCCCGAGGAGCCGCGACTGCTCGATCGGGGAGTAGGCCATGGCCGGGATGCCCGAGCTCTGGAGCCGGGGGAGGAGATCCGCCTCGATCCCGCGGCGAGTGAGGTTGTACAGGATCTGGTCGGTCTGCAGGCCGGAGGTGCCGGCCGCCTCAGGGAGCGCCTCGAGCTCCGCGAGGTCGTCGGGGCCGAAATTGCTCACGCCCCAGGCCCGGATCTTGCCCTCGGCTTGGAGCGCGGACAGCGCCTCGACCGTCTCCGCGAGGGGCGCGCTTCCGCGCCAGTGGTAGAGGTACAGGTCGAGGTAGTCCGTGCCGAGGCGTGTGAGGCTCGCCTCGAGCGCAGCCGACGTCCCGCGCCGGGTCGCGTTCCACGGCAGGACCTTGCTCACGAGGAAGACCTCGTCGCGCCGGCCCGCGATGGCCTCTCCCACGAGCTCCTCCGCCCGGCCGTCGCCGTACATCTCCGCGGTGTCGATGAGCGTCAGGCCAGCGTCGATGCCCGTGCGGAGCGCCTTGATCTCCTCGTCGCGGCCCGAGACGGAGTCGCCCAGGTACCAGGTCCCCTGTCCGAGTGCCGGCACGGCGGTGCCATTGGGCAGGGTCACGGGGCGTATATCGTCGGCCATGCCGCTGAGTCTATAAGCTGGACGCATGACCCCGAGCACCGCTGATTCCCCTACTGTTGTGCGCGCCGACGGGCGCGCCCCCGACCAGCTGAGGCCCATCTCGATCACGCGCGGATGGTCCAAGCAGGCAGAGGGCTCGGCGCTGATCGAGTTCGGCAACACGCGCGTGCTGTGCACGGCGTCGTTCACCGAGGGCGTTCCGCGGTGGCTCAAGGGCGAGGGCCGCGGGTGGGTCACCGCCGAGTACGCGATGCTCCCGCGCGCCACCAACACCCGCTCCGACCGAGAGTCCGTCAAGGGCAGGATCGGCGGACGCACCCACGAGATCTCGCGCCTCATCGGGCGCTCGCTGCGCTCCATCATCGACACGCAGGCGCTCGGGGAGAACACCATCGTGCTCGACTGCGATGTCCTGCAGGCCGACGGCGGGACCCGCACCGCGGCCATCACCGGCGCCTTCGTGGCGCTCGCCGAGGCGATCCGGTGGGCCAAGGAGAAGGGCCTCGTCGAGCGCGGAGCGGAGCCGCTCGTGGACACCGTCTCGGCAGTGTCGGTCGGCATCATCGACGGTGTGCCGATGCTGGACCTGCCCTACGTCGAGGACGTGCGAGCGGAGACCGACATGAACGTGGTCGTGACCGGATCGGGCAAGTTCGTCGAGGTCCAGGGCACGGCGGAGGGGGCCCCGTTCGACCGTGACGAGCTCGACAGCCTCCTCGACCTCGCCCTCCTGGGCACGGCGCAGCTCGCCGACATCCAGCGGGAGACCCTCGCCGAGGCGCTCCGGTGAGCGAGGCTGGCAGCGGGCCGCGCCTCGTGCTGGCGACGCACAACCAAGGCAAGCTGCGCGAGCTGAGGGAACTGCTGCGCGGCCAGGTGCCGGGGCTCGACGTCGACAGCCAGGTCGTCGATGCGGGAGCCGTGGGCGGCCCGGACGTCGTCGAGGACGGCGTGACATTCGAGGAGAACGCGCTCAAGAAGGCCCGCGCCGTCGCCGAGGCCACCGGCCTGCCGGCGATCGCCGACGACTCCGGCCTCTCCGTGGAGGTCCTCGGGGGTGCCCCCGGCATCTTCTCGGCCCGCTGGGCCGGGCGCCATGGGGACGACCGGGCGAACCTGGAGCTCCTCCTGGCCCAGCTCCAGGACGTGAAGGACGAGCATCGGCAGGCCGCATTCGTCTGCGCCGCCGCGCTCGCCGTGCCGGGACCTGACGGGGCCCGGCACGAGACCGTCCGGCTGGGAGAGATGCCCGGATCGCTCCTGCGCGAGCCCCGCGGCGACGGCGGATTCGGCTACGACCCGATCCTGCAGCCGCAGGGGCTGCGGGTCAGCGTCGCCGAGCTCACGGGCGAGGAGAAGAACGCGATCAGCCATCGCGGCCACGCCTTCCGCGCGCTCCTGCCGGCGATCGTGGAGGCCCTGAGCCGCTGACCCAGGGCCCCTCCGGGCTACTTCCAGTCGGGGTTGGTCTTGCGCTCCTCGACGGGCTCGTGCTCCTCGATGAACTCCTCGACCACGTCGGTGCCGAAGTGCTCGGACTGCTTCTTGGCCGAGAGGCCGCGCACGAACTCGATGACGATCGGCAGGACCGAGACCAGGACGATGGCGATGAAGATCACATCGATGTTCTTCCCGACCCACTCGTACTGGCCCAGCCACGCGCCCAGGAGCGTCACGCCGCCGCCCCAGAGCACCGCGCCGATGACGTTGTAGAGGAAGAACTTGGCCCGGTTCATCCCGGCGACGCCGACGATCACGGGCACGAAGGTGCGGATGATGGGCACGAACCGCGCGAGGACGAGCGCCTTGCCGCCGTGCTTCTCGAAGAACGCATGGGCCTTCTCGACGTTCTCGCGCTTGAACAGCCTCGAGTCGGGGCGGTTGAAGATCGCCGGGCCGGCCTTGGAGCCGATGAGGTACCCGCACTGGTTCCCGATGACGGCCGCGACGACGATGAGGCCCGCCATGGCCCACAGGTTGAACTGGATGGCTCCGGTCGCCACGAGCAGGCCCGCGGTGAAGAGCATGGAGTCGCCCGGCAGGAAGAACCCGACGAGGAGGCCGGTCTCCGCGAAGACGATCCCGCACACGAGCAGCACGACCCACGGGCCGAGGGGGGAGTCCCTGAGGAAGACGTCGGGGTTGAGCCAGTCGGGCAGGAACGAGGCCGTCTTCGGCTGGACGGCCAGGGCCTGCACGGCGAGGCTGTGGAACGCCTCAGGGGCAGCGGCAAGGGAGGTCAGCGCGGAGGGAATCACCCTTCAAGGGTACCGGGCCGGCGCGAAGGGCACGGGCCCCGCGTGGCGGTGGCGGGACGCCCCGCCCGCTGCCGCTAGGCTTCTCGGCGTGGCCCTGGACTTCACCGCGATCGACTTCGAGACGGCCAACGGCTTCCGGGGCTCCCCCTGCTCGGTGGGACTCGTCAAGGTCCGCGGGGGACGCGCCGTCGAACGCGCCCACTGGCTCATGCGGCCGCCCGCCGGGCACGACCGCTTCGACCCGCGCAACGTCGCGATCCACGGGATACGCCCGCAGGACGTGGAGCACGCGCCCCGGTTCGCCGAGCTCTTCCCCGAGGTGGGCGGCTTCATCGGTGACGACGTCCTCGTGGCACACAACGCGGCGTTCGACCTCGGCGTCATCCGCTCGGCCCTCGAGGTCAGTGGCATGGGTGCCCCGGCCTACGACTACGCGTGCACAGTGATCCTCTCCCGCCGCACCTACGACCTCCCCTCCCATTCGCTCCCGTTCGCCGCGCAGGCGGCAGGCGTCCCGCTCGAGCGGCACCACGACGCGAGTGAGGACGCGGCCGCGTGCGCCGGGATCCTGGTCGACATCGCCGCACGGCACGGCGCCACCGACATCGACGGGCTGTACGCCACGCTCGGGCTCGCGCTCCCGCGGCAGCCCGCATTCGTCCCGGGCGTCGACGAGGTCTCAGCCGCGACGGCCCGGGCGCTCGGCGGGGGCAGCGCCCCCGACCGGTCGGGACGGACACGCACGACGGCGAGTGGTCCCCGCGGCGCGGGCCGCGCCTGGGCGCCGTGGCCGCAGGAGGGGGCGAACCCGCCCGCCAACGAGCGTGCCGACCCGAGCCACCCGCTCTACGGCCACCGGATCGTGTTCACGGGCGCCCTCGGGATGACGCGTGCCGAGGCCAAGTCGCGGTCCGCCGAGCTGGGCGCGCAGCCGGCGAGCTCGGTCACGCGGGCCACGACGATCCTCGTGGTGGGCGACGGCTTCGCCGCGACGGATCTGGCGGCCGGGCGCGTGACCACGAAGGCCCGGCGCGCGCTCGAGCTGCGCGCCAGGGGGCAGCGCGTGGAGGTGCTCTCCGAAGGCGAGTTCCTGCAGATGCTCGGGGGCCGCTGGCCGGCCCGGAGCGCCTGAGGCCCGGCATCCCGGTGCGGGCGTCACGCGGCGCAACACTGCTTCGGGGCCTGCTCCGGCAGTTCCTAGCATGGAGGGCATGACCCAAGGCCCTGCCCCCTCGCGCGCCGGATCCGTCGACACGCTGTTCGCCGGGCCAGAGCCGGCCCTCTTCGTCGAGGCGCCGTCGGCCAGGCCAGGAGTCCTCGGCCGCGCGTTCGCGTTCCCGAGCCCGGTCAACGAGTACGCGGCGCGTTCGACCGCCGGCATCGTCGTCTGCCTCAGCATGCTGGCCCTCGTGCTCGGGCTCGCGACGGGCGCGGACTGGCCGCTGTCGGCCATAGCGCTCGGATTCTGGCTCCGGGTGGCCGGCGGCCCCCGCTATTCGCCGGCCGGCCGGCTCGCCGTGCACGTCATTGCCCCGCGCCTGGGGGCGGCCAAGCTCGTCGCGGGACCGCCCAAGCGCTTCGCCCAGGGCATCGGAGCCGCGGTCTCGAGCGCCGCAGTGGCCTTCGCCGCCGCCGGCCTGCCCGCCGGCGCATGGATCGCGCTCGCCGTCCTCATCGTGGCCGCGTCCCTCGAGGCGTTCGCCGGATTCTGCCTCGGGTGCTGGATCTTCGGCCGTCTGCAGCTCGCAGGACTGGTCCCCGCCTCGGTCTGCGAGGCCTGCAGCGACATCGCGCAGCGCCGGTCCAGGTAGCGCGACCGGGGCGCGGCAGCAGCCCGAGGCAGCCCGCTGGGCGGTTCTAGGCGCCCGTGAGGCGCGCGAACCGGTCCGCGAGGCCATCGGCGGCCGCGACCCCCGCTGTCCTCGACGACCACGCGTCGGTCACCGAGTCCCGCCCCCACAGCGTGCCCAGGAGTGCCCCGGCGATTGCGGCCGCGTCGCTCCCGGCCGCGGCAGCAAGGCCGACACCCGTGGCGAACGCCGCATCGTGGCGGTCTCCGGACTGGACGGCGCTCTCGGCGGCGAGCACGGCGGCCGCGGCGGCCCGCAGCGCGACGGAGGCGTCGCCGTCGTGCGCGGCCGCGGCGTCGCCCGCGACGCCCTCGCGGACCGCGGCGTCGAGCGCCTCGAGGACCTTCGCGTCGGGAGAGCGGAGGCTGGCCACCTGGGCACGGGCCGACCCGAGGGCCGTGAGCGCGTCCGCGCCGAGCGCGAGGAAGTGGGTGAACGAGGCCACCGCGACCGCGGACTGCACCGCCACCGGGGCCCCATGGGTGAGTGCCGCCCCCTCGGCGCTCATCTTGAGCACCCCGGCGGCCGGGATATGGGGGACGAGGCCGAAGGGAGCCGCGTGCGCCGCGGCGCCGGCGTCGTCGAACTCGAGACCGAGCGGACGCGCCGTGCTGCCCATCTCGCCACCCGCGAGCGAGACGGCCCACGCCGGCTGGGCGGCGGCGGGCACGCGGACGCCCTCCTGCGAGTCGAGCCACCTCGGCTGGGCGGCGGGGGCCGACGGCGACAGCGGAACGCCCTGGCCCGACACCCATCTCAGCGACGCGAGCCAGACGCACGCCGCCTCGTCCGCGTGCACGCCGTCGTTCGCCCACTCGATCGCCTCGAGGAGGCCGTCGGCGGTGAACAGGGTCAGCTGCCCGGCGGGCCCCATGCCGAGAGGGCCGGGCCCGGGCTCGAGGCCGGTGCCGCGGCCGTGAGCCCCGGCGAGGCCGGCGAGGGCCGAAGCCTCGCCGACGACGGCGCCGACGAGGCACCCGTGGATGCGGGACGACGCAGAGGTGGCGCTCATGCCGCCCAATCTACCGGCTGGCCGTCCCGTCAGCCGTCGGCGTCCGGCGGACGGTATCCTTCACGGGAGCCGGCCGGCGCCGGGAGTGCGAGGACATCCAGGAGGCGACATGCGGGAACCAGCGTGGCGGAAGACGGGCTCGACGCCCGACTACCGCTTCTCGCTCGCGAACGAGCGCACGTTCCTCGCATGGCTGCGCACCTCCCTCGCCCTCCTCGCCGGTGCGGTGGCCCTGGACCAGCTCACGCCGAACATCGCGCCGGCGATCGTGCGCGGCGTGCTGTCGGTGGCCCTCGCCGGAGTCGGGGCGGCCCTGGCCGTCAACGCCTACCGCCGGTGGTCGCTCGCGGAGCAGGCCATGCGGCACGGCCGCGAGCTGCCCTTCTCGCGTGTCATGCTCGGCATGACCATCGTGGTGGCCATCGCCGCCTTCGTGTTCGCCGTACTCGTCCTGATGCGCCGGTGAGCGTTCCCGCGGCCCCCCGGGCCGGGGGAGAGGCGCGCGACCCGGGCCTGCAGCCCGAGCGCACGGCCCTCGCCTGGCGCCGGACCCTCCTTGCCCTGATGGTCCTCGACGTCCTGGTGGTGCGGGCGTGGTTCCTCGCGCTCGGGAGGGCGGGTGAGGGCAGTTCCGCGCATGCGATCGGGCTCGGCGTGTGCGTTGCCGCCGCCGCCGTCTCCACCGCCGTCCTCGCGCTGTGCGCGCACGCCCGTTCGCGTGAGCTCCATCACGGAACCACGGCGCCGCCCGCCTCCGTGCTGCGCTGGGCGACGGCGGGAGCCGTGATGCTCGCCGGGGCCACCATCGCTGTGGTCATCATCGAGCGGTAACCTTCACTTCGGGCCCCCGCGGGCCCGGTCCGGACCGTGCCCTGTGAGACTGAACCCGAACCCCACGAAAGAGGACTCCTCCATGACCACCAGCGTGGCCACCCCTGCGGCTGCCAAGGCTCCGGCCGAGTACGGCGCCGTGGCGAAGCTCGTCGCCGAGGCCTTCGGCACGTTCCTCCTGATCTTCGGCGCGCTCGGCGTTGCCCTGTTCGGCAACCCGTCCGCAGCCCCGCTGCCCACCTCGCTCGCGTTCGGCCTCAGCTTCGCCGTCGGCATCGCCGCGGTCGGCCACATCTCCGGCGGCCACTTCAACCCCGCTGTGACGGTCGGCCTCGCCGTCGCGGGACGCACGAACTGGCGCCTCGTCCCCGGCTACATCGCCGCGCAGCTCGTCGGCGGAGCCCTGGGCTCCCTCGTCCTGTGGGTCCTCGTTCGCACCCTGCCGAACCTGACCAACGTCTCGACGATCTTCACGCAGCTGTCCAACGGCGTCGACGACCACTCGCCCAACGCGTTCCCGCTCGCGGCGGGCCTGCTCGCGGAGGTCACGGCCTCGGCCGTGTTCGTCGCGATCGTCCTCTTCGCGACGAGCAGGCGCGCAGCCAAGGGCATGGCTCCCTGGGCCATCGGCTTCGGCCTCGCGATCCTCATCCAGGCGCTCGCCCCGATCACGAACGCCTCGCTCAACCCGGCCCGGTCGACCGCCACGGTCATCTTCGCCGATGCCTCGGCGATCGGCCAGCTCTGGATCTTCTGGGCAGCCCCCATCCTCGGCGCCGCCCTCACCGGTCTCATCTTCCGCGGCTTCGGGTCCTCCGAGGACCTCCACGGCGCCACGGCGGGGGCACTCGACGACGCCACGGCCCGGGCCACGCGCGCTGATCATGCGGCCGTGGCCGGTGCAGCGATCGCCGACACGGAGGCCGCCGAGGCGGAGGCCGGCGACGAGGCAACCGACGCACCCGCCGCTGCCCGCAGCGCCGGGGATGTCCCGGCCGGGTCGGCGACGGCGGAGGCGCGCCCCCAGCCTTCCGGTTCGGGCACGGCCGGGCCGGCCGAGGGCGCGTCCTCGCCCGACGACGACGCTCGGGACTTCTTCGACAAGAACCGCTGACGGCCGTGGGCTTGCGCGCGCTTCCGTGCCCGGCCCACGCGTGCAGGGCGGGGCGCGTCGAGAAATGTCGGAGCCACCCGATAGCGTCCCGTCCATGAAGATCCTGCACACCTCGGACTGGCATCTGGGCCGATCGTTCCACGGGGTCGGCATGCTCGCGGCGCAGGCAGAGTGGCTCGACGGCCTCGTGGCGACCGTCGTCCAGGAGCGCGTCGAAGCGGTGCTCGTCGCGGGCGATGTCTACGACCGCGCCCTGCCGGCGGTCGACGTCGTGGACCTCCTCGACCGTACCCTCGTGCGGCTCACGGAGGCCGGCGCCCAGGTGGTCATCAGCAGCGGCAACCATGATTCCGCGGTGCGTCTGGGCTTCGCCGCGAGCCTGCTCGAGCGGGGCGGCGTGCACCTGCGGACCCGAGTCGCGCAGATCGGCTCACCGGTCCTGCTCCCGCTTGCGGGGGGCGCCCGGGTCGCCGTCTACGCGCTGCCGTACCTCGAGCCGCGCCTCGTCGCCGAGTCCCTCGGCGTCGCATCGCCCACGCACGGGTCGGTGACCGAGGCCGCGCTCTCCCTCGTCCGCGCGGATCTCGCCGAACGGCGGGCCGCCGGCACTGTCCACTCCGTCGTCATGGCGCACACCTTCGCCGGCGGCGGGGCTGCGTCGGACAGCGAGCGGGCCCTCTCCGTCGGCGGCCTCGACGTCGTGCCGCTCGCCGCGTTCGACGGCTTCGACTACGTTGCCCTGGGCCACCTGCACGGGCGGCAGGAGCTCTCGCCCTCCATCCGGTACTCGGGTTCGCCGCTGGCCTACTCCTTCTCGGAGGCAAGGCAGGCCAAGGGCGGCTGGATGCTCGACGTCGGGCCGGCCGGGATAGAGGGCGTGGAACCGGTGGGCTGGCCCACCAGGCATCGGCTGGCGGTGCTGCGCGGTGCCCTCGACGACCTGCTCTCAGGCACCGAGCACGGCCATGCCGAGGATGCGTACTGCCACGTGACCTTGACTGACGCCGAGCGGCCCGCGCGGGCGATGGAGCGCCTGCGCGAACGGTTTCCGCTCACGGTCGGGCTGGCGTTCGAGCCGGAGGGAGGCACGCGGCGCGAGGAGGCGAGCTACAGCTCGAAGCTCGCCGCGGCGACCTCCGATCTCGGCGTCTGCTGCGGCTTCCTCGACCACGTCCGCCAGCGGGGCCCGAGCGAGGACGAAGCCGCCGCGCTCGACGAGATCCTCGAGGCTGTCCGGCTGGCCGAGGTGTCGTCGTGAGGATTCACCGCCTCGAGGTCACAGCGTTCGGGCCGTTCGCCCAGCGGGAGGCCATCGACTTCGACGCGCTCGCGGCCCAGGGCATCTTCCTGCTCAATGGGCCGACCGGCGCGGGCAAGACGAGCGTCCTCGATGCCGTGTGCTTTGCCCTGTACGGCAGCCTTCCCGGGGCCCGTCTCGGCAGCAAGGCGATCAAGAGCCACCACGCAGCAGCGGACGCCGAGCCTTCGGTCCTGCTCGAGTTCACGGCGCAGGGCCGGCGGTTCGAGGTCCGCCGGACCCCGGAGTGGTCCAAGCCCAGTGCACGCGCGTCGAGCGGATGGTCGGTCCAGAAGGCATCCACCCACCTGAGGGAGCGCGTCGACGGAGAATGGCATGCCCTGACCGCCCGAAACGACGAGGCGGGAGCGCTCCTGGGTGAGGTGCTGGGGATGGCCAGGGAACAGTTCACGCGCGTCGTGCTGCTTCCCCAGGGCGAGTTCGCCTCGTTCCTGCGGTCCAAGGCCTCGGAGCGGGTCGAACTGCTCGAGAAGCTCTTCGGCACCGGGAAGTTCGCGGACGTCGAAGCCGAGGCCGCCCTCCTCGCGCAGCAGGCACGTTCGGCGGCCGAATCGGCCGAACGGGACGCCGCCGGGATCCTCTCCCAGCTGGAGGCGGAGGCCGAGGCCGCCGGCATCGTCCAGGCGTCCGACGGCACGCCGGTTTCCGGGGGAACCGCTGGCCTCTCCTCGGCAGGATTCGCACCCGGCGCCGGAGCTGCTCTCGACACCGGGAGCGCGCTGGGGCGCTTCGCCTGGGCCCGACATGCGTTGGCGGAGCGGCGACGGGAAGCCGCGGCCGAGGCCGAGGAGGCGAAGGCTGCCCGTGAGCTCGCCCGCCGGCAGGTCGGCGAGGCCGAGAGATCGCTCGAGGACGCGGCGGAACTCGCCGTGGCGAGGCAGCGCCGGGACGAGTGGGAGGCCGACGCCGCCGGGCAGGAGGCCCGCCTCGCGGCCCACTCGGGCCACCGAGCCGCAGCGCAGCTCGCGGCCCTGTTCACCGACGCCGATGAGACCGCCGCCGAGTCGCAGCGGGCGCTCGAGGAGGCTGCCGCGGCACTTGAGGCTGCCCACGCCGCCGGATGGGCGGGTGAGGCGGCTGCGGACGCGGAGTCCAGCCCGGCCTCGACGCCGCAGACCGCCGGGTCCGGGCCAGCGTCGGCGCCCGACTATGCGGCGAAGGCGCTTCCATCCGTCGCCGCCGTGCGGGCTGCGGCCGCGGCTGCGGCGTCAGAGGCGGCAGTGCTTGCCGAGAGGGTCCCCGCCGAAGGGGAGCTGGCCGGACTCGAGGTCCGCCTCGCCCGCGCCGGGACAGAACGATCGGGGCTGGACGCCGAGGCAGGTCGGGCGCAGGCTGCCCTCGCGCGGCTGGCGGCCGAGCTCGACGAGCTGGAGGCGGAGCGTACCCGGCTCGAGCCGCTCGCGGCCGGCCTCGCCGTCGCCAGATTCGAGGAAGAGGCCGCGCGCGCCGTCGTGCGCGCTGTCGAAGAGCACGCGGAGGCGACGAGGCGCCTCGGCGCCGCCGAGGGAGAGCACGGGCGTGCGCGTTCTGCGGCGCTCGACGCGAAGGAGGAGTGGCTCGCACTGCGCGAGAGGCGGCTCAACCACACGGCGGCCGAGCTGGCCGCCCAGCTGGATGACGGCGGTGCGTGTCCCGTGTGCGGGTCCACCGACCACCCGGCGCCCGCGAGAGGCGCCGAGGACCCCCTCAAGCTCGTCGACGCCGAGCGGTCGGCGGCCGATGCCGCGGAACTCGCGGCCGAGGATGAACGGCGTGCCCGTGAGGCACTCGCCGAAGCCCGCGCACTGCTCGCGGGGGTGGACGCTAGGGGAGGGGCCACCGACCCCGACAAGGCGGCACGGGTCCTCGGGGAGTGCATCGGAAGGGTCGAGGCCGCGGCCGAGGCCGAGGCAGCGCGCGCCACGGCCGAAGCACGTCTCGCCGACCTTGCCGTCCGGCGTGCCGCGGCCCACGACGCGCTTGACGGCGCGCGGACCCAGCACGCCCGTGCGGAGGAGGCGATGGAACTCCTCGGGGCCCAGGTGCGCCGGCTCCGCGCCGACGTGCAGGAATGGCGAGGAGGCCATGCGACGCTTGCGGCGCGGCAGGCCGACGTCGCCGCCAGGGCCAGGACGCTCGATGCGCTCGAACACTCGCTGGTCCGCCATGAGCAGGCCGAGCAGGCGAGGGGCCGTGCACTCGAGCGGCTCCACTCCGCACTCGCCGATTCCTCCTTCCCCGACGAGGCGGCGGCCCGCGCCGCGCTGCTGCCCGCCGCGCACGCCCGAGCGCTCGAAGAGGCCATCCGCGCGCACGAGGCCGAACACGACCACCTCGCGGGCCTCTTCGCCTCGGCCGCGGTGAACCGTGCGGTCCGCGAGGAGTCCGAGGGCCGCGCCGCCACCCGCGAGCAGCTTGATGCCTGCCGGGCTGCGGCGGCCGCTGCCGAGGCCCGCTTCGAGGCAGCGACCCGCGCCGCCGACCGTGCCGAGGCGTCTGGAGACCGGTGCGCGAGGCTCCTCGCAGCGTTCGAGGACCTCGTTCCGGCCCTCGCACGGCACAGGGACCGCGCCGACATGCTCGGCGGTCTGGCCCGCACGCTCCGCGGGCAGGGCGAGAACACTCTGCGGATGTCCCTGCACACCTACGTCCTGGCCGCGCGGCTCGAACAGGTGGCAGCGGCAGCCACCGAGCGGCTGGCCACCATGAGCGACGGGCGCTTCAGCCTCGAGCACAGTGACGCGCTCGCGGCGCGCGGCGCCGCGTCGGGCCTCGGGCTCGAGGTCGTCGACGGGTGGACGGGGCAGCGGCGGGACCCGTCGACCCTGTCCGGAGGGGAGTCCTTCATGGCGTCCCTCGCCCTCGCCCTGGGGCTCGCAGACGTCGTCCAGCAGGAGGCCGGCGGCATAGACATCGAGACGCTCTTCGTCGACGAGGGGTTCGGAAGCCTCGACGAGCAGGCTCTCGAGCAGGTCATGGATTCCATCGAGGGGCTCAGGGCGGGCGGCCGAGTCGTCGGGCTCGTGAGCCACGTCCCCGAGCTCAAGCAGCGGATCGCCGCCCAGATCCGCGTTGCCAAGGGCCGGAGCGGGTCGAGCCTCTCGGTCGTGGGGACGGCGGAGGAGCTCTGACGAGCCAGCCGTCGGGCCGCGGGGCCCGCGCTAGGATGTGAGGGCTACCGGGTCAGGCGCGGCGGGTGGCGGGGACGCCGCGCACGTCCAACAGGTGTGCTCCATGCCGATCCGTGTCTCGATCCTTGCCCGCTATGCCGCCCTGCCGGCTCTGGCCGGCCCTGCCTTCATCCCGGTGGCGCTGATGGCGCGGCTGCCACTCGCCATGCTGACCATCGGCGCCCTGACGCTCGCATCGGTGGCCTCGGGCTCGTACGCGCTCGGCGGACTTGCCGCCGGGGCCGTCGGCCTCGGCTCCGCCGTCGGGGCGCCCGCAGTCGGCTGGCTCGCCGACAGGAGCGGGCAGCGCCGGGTGGTCCTCGTCGCGGGCCTGCTCAACGCCGCTGCCATGCTCGCCCTCGTTGGGGCGAGCTACCCGCACGGGGGCCTCCGGGAGAGCGCTCCCTGGGGCGTCCTGGCGGCCTCGCTCGCCGCGGGGCTCACGACGCCGCAGGTCGGGCCGCTCGCCCGCGCGCGGTGGATGGCGCTCACTGAGGGCCGGCCGCGCCGGGCGCTCGAGCTGGATGCGGCCCTGTCCTACGAGGGCACGGCCGACGAGCTGACGTTCGTGCTCGGTCCCGCCGTCGTAGGAGCACTCGCCGCACTCGTGGCCCCGTGGGTGCCGCTCGTCGTGGGGGCCGCCCTCACGCTCGGATTCGTGACCGCGTTCGCCCTCCATCCCACAGCCCGCGCCGCCCATCCGCAGCCGCACGCCGCGGCGTCGCCCGTGTCGGCGCGCTCCTGGCTCCTCGTCCTGGTGCCCGTGGCCGCCATGGTGGCGATGGGCACGTTCTTCGGAAGCACCCAGGCGGGGCTGACCGCCTTCGCGGGCGAGCGCGGGGCCGCCGAGGTCGGCGGGCTGCTCTATGCCGCGGTGGGGCTGACCTCGGCGGTCGCCGCCCTGAGCGTCGCTGCGTGGCCGGCCAGGCTGGGCCTGCCGATGCGGTGGGTCGCGGCCGCGGGCGCAATGCTCGCGTTCTCGTTGCTGCTCTTCGCCCCGGAGACCTTCGGCTCGATGACGGCGGCGCTCCTTCTCCTGGGCGTGCCCGTGGGCCCGATCATGGTCACCGTCTTCGGGATCGGCGGCAGGGTGGCCCCTGCGGGGCGGGTCGGGACGGTCATGACGGCGCTCGCCAGCGGGATCGTCGCAGGGACCGCGCTCGGAGCGGCGCTCGCGGGCGCCCTGGCCGAGAGCGGCGGGGCGGCGTCGGCGTTCGCGGTGCCCGTGGCGTCCGCAGGCGCGCTGCTGGCCCTCGGCGTCGTCGTCCTCGTGGCCCGGCGAGCGGGCGGCGGCTCCTGAGGAGCGCGCCGAGCCGGCGGCGAGCCAGGACCCGGGGCCGTCACCGCTCAGCCGACGGCGCGCGCGATCCTCTCAGCCGCGGCGTTCAGTGCCGCGCCGATCGGCTCAGGATCGATCCCGGTGCCCAGGTACACGACGGCAAGGGCCGCGGGCCGGTGGTGCGGCAGGATCAGCGGGACGGCCACCGAGGACAGCCCCGGGATCACCTCGTCGTGGCTCAGCGCATACCCCCGCGCGCGCGACTCGTCCGCCTCCGGCCGGTACGGGACCCCGGGGACCCGCTGCTCCCAGTCCGTCCGTCCGATGGCCGACTGGATCGCGATCCCAGGCCCTCCCCGGTCCAAGGGGTGGCGGGTTCCGGGATGCTGCGCAAGCGTCGCCCCGTTGTGCTGCGGCTCCACCGTGGCGAGTGTGATGCAGTCGGTCCGGTCCCAGACCGCGACGAACGCCGTCATGCGCAGGTCCGCCGCGAGGGTCCCCAGCTCGGGGAGCGACGCCGTCTGGAGGTCCCGCGACACCGCCCGTGCCAGGACGGCGAGGCCCGCCCCGGGCTGGAGTCGGCCCGAGTCGTCCCGCGTGACGAGCGCGTGGTCCTCGAGCGTCCGCACGATCCGGTACGCGATGGAGCGATGCACGTCGAGGGCCGTGGAGAGCTCGGCGATCGTCAGGGGACTCCGCGCGTCCGCGAGGATCTCGAGGGCGCGGATCCCGCGGGAGAGCGTCTGCGAGTGCGGGCCGGTCTCCGCGGCGGTGCGAGGCATTGGACCATCCTAGTTTCCTGTGTCCCAGCACGAAGCTGGGGGTACTTGTGTCCTGGGACACCACTGTCCTACAGTGACACTGTTCGATATGAGCACGATCAGTTCGATTATCGAACGTTTCGCCCCGATCGGCAAGGATCCCCACAGACGGGCGCGGCGACCGCGGCGGGACGACGGAGGTTTCGACCATGAGCACCAGGCACTCGCGCTCGCACCATTTCCGGGGAAGCCTCGGCCGGTTCGCAACCGGCGTCGCGATCGTGACCTTCGACGGCCCCACCAAGCGCCATGGCATCACCGTCAACTCGTTCACCTCGGTGTCGCTCGAGCCTCCCCTCGTTCTCGTGAGCATCGCCCGGCGTGCGAAGGCGCACGACGAACTCGCCGGCCGCCCCTTCACGGTCAACATCCTCGGCGCCGAGCAGGAGGCCCTCGCGCGCCACTTCGCCGGGAGGCCCGGCGTCGAGCCCGTATGGGTGGAGGGACCGACGGCGCCGCGGCTCTCGAGGCCGCTCGCGTACTTCGAGTGCACGCCGTGGGCCGCCTACGACGGCGGCGACCACACCCTCTATGTCGGCGAGGTCGTCGACTTCGGGTACCGCTCCGGGGACGCGCTCGCCTTCCAGGGCGGCCGCTTCACCACCCTCCCCGAGAGCCAGCTGGGCGTCGAGGACCTGCTGTAGGCCGACCGACCCCAGCGCGCCACACCTCTCGGGAGGGCCGCCCTCCGGTCTCCCGGGCCACCACCAGCACAGACGGGAGCACTTGCCATGGGAATCCGCACGGGAGCGCAGTTCCTGGACAAGCTGAATGGGATGCGGCCGCACCTGACGATCGACGGGGAGGTGGTCTCGGAGAACCTCACGGAGCATCCGGCCTTCCACGGGGTTGCCCGGACCTACGCGAAGCTCTTCGACATGCAGCACGACCCGCGCTACGAGGAGCAGCTCACCTACACGTCGCCCAGCACCGGCGACCGGGTGAACGCCTCGTTTCTCGTGCCCCGCACGAAGGAGGACCTCGCGAGGCGGCGCGCCGCCATGCAGGTCTGGGCCGAGTACTCCAACGGCTTCCTGGGACGCACGGGCGACTACATGAACTCCTCGCTCACGGCCCTCGCGGCGGCCAAGGCCTTCTTCTCCCAGGCCGACCCCGTATTCGGAGAGCGTATCCAGTCCTACTACGAGATGTGCCGGGAGCGTGACCTGCTCGCCACCCACACGCTCATTCCGCCGCAGGCCAACCGCTCCGTCTCGGGCTCTGAGCAACTGGGCGGCCAGCTCGCCGCGAGGGTGGTCGAGGAGCGCGACGACGGGGTGGTTATCCGGGGGGCCCGCATGCTCGCGACCATCGCCCCGCTCGCGGACGAGCTGCTCGTATTCCCCTCCACGGTCCTGCGCGGCACCCCCGAGGACGCCCCGTACTCCTTCGCGTTCGCCGTCCCGAACGACGCGCCCGGCCTGCGCTACCTGTGCCGCACCTCGCTCCACAACGGTGGCAGCCACCACGACGAGCCGCTCGCGAGCCGGTTCGAGGAGATGGATGCGGTGGTGGTGTTCGACGACGTGTTCGTGCCCGACGAGCGGGTCTTCATGCTGGGCCGGCCCGAGCTGTGCAACCAGTGGTACTCCGACACGGGTGCGGCGGCCCTCATGACCCACCAGGTGGTGACCCGCACGCTCGCCAAGAGCGAGTTCTTCCTTGGGCTCGCCTCCGAGATTGCGGCGACGATCGGCATCGAGGGGTTCCAGCACATCCAGGAGGACCTCGCCGAGCTCATCCGCAACGTGGAGATCGGCAAGGCCCTCATCGTCGCGTCCGAGGCCCAGGCCGAGCCCTCCGTGGACGGTGTGATGCTGCCCCACTGGCCCACGCTCAACGCCGCCCGCAACTGGTACCCCAAGGCCTCCCAGCGCTACCCCGAGATCATCCGCACGTTCTGCGCCTCGGGCCTCATGGCACTGCCCGGCGAGGCTGACCTGGAGGTGGCGCGCGAGGACATCGAGATGTACCTCCAGGGCAAGTCGCTGACGGGGCCGGAGCGCATGCGCCTCTTCAAGCTCGCCTACGACGCCTCGATCACCGGCTTCGCCGGCCGGCAGGCGCTGTACGAGTACTTCTTCTTCGGCGACCCGGTGCGGATGGCTGGCGCCCTCGTGAACAGCTACGACCGCGCGCCCCTGCGCGAACGCGTCCGGGAGCTCCTGCACCGGGACGATTGAGAGGCGACTGGCCGGGACGACCGAGCGCGCCGGCGCCGTCCGGCGCACGAAGACCACCGTTCGTCGCTGCCCGCCTGCTCGGGCCCCAAGGGGGTGTGCTGCACCTCACAGATCATGTATGCTCATCTTTATTGACCGACCAATCGGTAAGTAAATCGGGGCGGAGGCTCCAGTCTCCGATGCCGGGTCGGTCGGTACCCCCGGCCCGCGAGGGCCCCGCACCCAGAACGACGGAGTTCGAATGTCCCAGGCAGTCAACGCCGCCCAGCCCGGCTCGCGGATGACCCGCGAAGAGCGCAGGGTCCTGGCCGGTACCTTGGTCGGCACCACCATCGAGTGGTACGACTTCTTCATCTACGCCCAGGCGGCCGGCGTCGTGCTCGGCCCGCTGTTCCTCGCGCCCGTGGCGAAGGAGAACCCGGGTCTCTCCCAGGTGATCGCCTTCGCAACCATCGGCATCTCCTTCCTGTTCCGCCCCCTCGGCGCGGTCGTGGCCGGCCACCTCGGCGACCGGCTGGGCCGCAAGAGGATGCTCGTCTTCACCCTCATCCTCATGGGCATCTCCACCTCGCTCATCGGCGTCCTGCCGACGTACGCGCAGGTGGGCATCCTCGCCCCGGTCCTCCTCATCCTGCTGCGCGTCCTCCAGGGCTTCTCCGCAGGTGGCGAGTGGGGCGGTGCCGCGCTCATGTCGGTCGAGCACGCACCCGTGAACAAGCGCGGCTACTTCGGCGCCTACCCGCAGATCGGCGTTCCGATCGGCATGATCCTCGCGACGTTCACCCTGTGGATCCTCACCTCGGTCATGGGGCCCGCGTTCAACGAGTGGGGCTGGCGCATCCCGTTCCTGCTCTCGATCGTCCTCATCGTGGTCGGCTACATGATCCGCCGCGCCGTCGAGGAGAGCCCGGTCTTCAAGCAGCTCCAGGAGCGCCAGAAGGAGTCCTCCGCGCCGCTCGGACAGCTCTTCCGCTACAACTTCAAGGAAGTCGCCCTCACAGCGCTCATCTTCATCGCCAACAACGCGGCCGGCTACCTGCTCATCGCCTACTTCTCGACCTACGCGGTGAGCGCCCTCAAGATGGACCGGCCGACGGTCCTGCTGGCCACGACGCTCGCGTCCTTCGGCTGGCTGGTCTTCACGCTGTGGGGCGGCATGCTCTCTGACCGCCTCGGCCGCGTCCGCACCTTCCAGATCGGCTACGCGTTCCTGGCCCTGTGGGCGATCCCGATGTGGTTCCTCATCGACACCAAGGACATTGTCTGGTACTTCGTGGCCCTGTTCGTCATGACGCTCGGCCTGGGCCTCTCCTACGGCCCGCAGTCGGCCCTCTACGCGGAGATGTTCCCCGCGAAGGTCCGCTACTCGGGCGTCTCGATCGGCTACGCGCTCGGCGCGATCCTCGGCGGCGCGTTCGCCCCGATGATCGCCGAGATGCTCATGAACGAGTTCAAGGCGTCCTGGACGATCGGCCTCTACATCGCCATCGCCGCGGTCATCTCGCTGGTGGCGGTCTCGATGGTCAAGGAGACCAAGGGCGTCGACCTTCACGTTGCCGAAGCCCACGCCGAGTACGTGCGCGAGCACCCGGAGGCCGCGCGCTGACCGTGCGCCGGCGCGCGCTGACCGTGCGCCGGCCTGACGGCCGCGGACGGTGTGCCTGAGCGCACCCGCAACGCACGACGGCGGTCCTCCCCTTGCCGGGGAGGGCCGCCGTCCGCTGTGGTAGCTCCTGCCGGCGGCGCCGCCGGCGCTGTCACCTGAGACGGCCGCCACAGTCCGCCGCCGCCCCGCGCTGCCGGGCGGTAGGGTGTCCCGGTGACGACCGCCCTGAATCCCGACGACGGCACCGCGATCTCGTACGACGCCGCGGGGGAGGGGCCGCCGTCGTCCTCCTCCACGGCTCGGCCCTCTCGCGCGCCATCTGGCGCGGGCTCGGCTACGTCAGGGCCCTCGAGGGCTTCCGCGTGGTCCGCGTCGACCTCCGGGGGCACGGCCGCAGCGACAAGCCCGACGAGGCGGGTGCCTACCGCATGTCCCGCCACGTCGGGGACGTCCTCGCCGTGCTCGACGCCGAGCGCATCGAGCGAGCCCACGTGGTCGGCTACTCCCTGGGTTCGCGCGTGGCCTTCTCGCTCGCGGTGGCCGCGCCGGCACGGGTCGCCTCGCTCACGGTGCTCGGCGGCACCTACCGCCCCCAGCGCGGCGAAGTGGCCAAGGTCTTCTTCCCGGGCTACCTCGAGGCGCTGCAGACCGGACGGATCGAGGCCTTCGTCGACGGCCTCGAGTCCGCGGGGAAGGCCCTCGACCCCTCCACGCGCCAGGCGTTCCTCGCCAACGATCCCGCCGCGCTCGCCGCCTGCTTCACCGGCACCGAGGACGATCCGGGGCTCCCGGAAGCCGTGGTCGCCCAGCTGGCCGTCCCGGCTCTGCTGATGGCCGGGACCCGGGACCCGCAGCGGCTCGCCGACTCGCGGCGCGCCGCCGCGCTCATGCCGAACGCCCGGTTCGTGGAGCTGGAGGGCAGGACGCACGCCGGGACGCTCGCGCCTGCGGGCCCCGTCCTGGAGGAGCTCGTCCCGTTCCTGCGGGCGGTGCCGGCCTAGAGCCCGTCCACGCGCTCGGCCCATGCCTCCGGCCCGCCGAGCCGCAGCGCTCCCGCCGTCCACGCCGCCATGCGGGCGTAGGCGCGGCGCCGGACCTCGGCGGGGGAGAGGAAGACGTCGTGCAGCGCACCGCGGATCCTCACCACCGTGACGTTCTCGCCGAGGGAGAGCGCGCGGTGCGCCACGGCGTCGACATTGATCGCGACATCCGCGGCCGCCGCGTCCGGCGACCACTGCGGGAGCAGGTAGCTGCGGTCGGAGAGCAGCACGAGCACGGGGAGCCCGAGCCCCAGCCCGCGTGCAATGCGCTCCTGGCCCGCGAACACCGCGCCCAGGAAGGCCGGCGGCAGGGCGAAGGCCTTCTCCGGACGCCAGGCCGCGTTGTACACCCACTCGCCGTCGTGCTCGGCGGAGACGGTCCGCGCGTAGTGCCCCGGGTCGATCCCGGGCAGCGGCACGTGGGGGAAGAAGCGCGCCCTGGCCCCGAGGAGCGGTGCCATGGCCCGGCGCGCCATCTCCGAGGCCTGGAACTCGAGCCACGGGCTGTTGAGCACCACCGCGTCGACACGGGACGCGTTCCTCGCTGCCCAGAGGCTCAGGATGAGCCCGCCCGTCGAATGGCCCAGCACCAGGAGGCGGCGGCGCTCGTCCGCGGCGTCGCGGCCGTGCCCCATCACGGCCAGGGCCGCCTCGATGTCCGGGTCGTACTCATTGAGGCTTGCCACCTCGCCCGGCACCTGGCCCGGTGCGAGGCTCCGGCCGAACCCGTGGAGGTCCAGGGCGTGGAACCGGGCTCCCGCACGGTGCCAGAACTCGGCGAGCGGGCGCTGGAAGAAGTAGTCGCTCCACCCGTGCACGTAGAGCACGTCGGTCCCCACGGCGGGCCTGCGCCACCAGCGCCTTGACGAGCCCCGGTAGCGCACGAGGGTCGACGGCGGGGCCCCGTCCGGGGCGAGGACGCGCTGCTCGAAGCCCGATCCCAGCACGTCCGGCGACCACTCCGCCGTCGTGCCCCGCCCGCTCTCCGCAGCCATGTGACGATGCTAGCCCGGAAGATGCGACGACAGAGAAGCCCCGACCCGGGGCTGCGCGCGGGTGCCGTCACGTCCTACGGTGGATGCGACGACACACGCGTGATGGGAGGCAGGCCGTGGCGAGCAGACGCGACGAGGAGCTGCGGCGCCGGCTCGAGCGCGCGGCCGAGATCCGGGCGGGGGGAGTCGCACAGTCCCCCGAGGAGGCCGAGGAGCTCGCGCGCGAGGAGGAGCTCAACCGGAAGCGGCGCGAGGTCGATTCTGCGCGCCGCGCCGACTACCTGGTCCGCGACGCCATCGCGCGCGGAGAGTTCGACCACCTGAAGTACGCCGGCAAGCCCATCCCGAACCTGGACAACGTGAACGACCCCGACTGGTGGCTCAAGGGCCTCATCGAGCGCGAGCAGCTCACCGGGATCGGGCCCGAGGCGCTCGTCCTGCGGGTCGAGGACGAACGCCTGGACGACACCCTCGACGCCCTGCACACCGAGCAGCAGGTCCGCGACGCCGTCGACTCCTTCAACCGCCGCATCATCGAGGCACGCCGCCAGCTCTTGGGAGGGCCGCCGGTCATCACGAAGACCCGCGACACCGAGGGCGAGGTCCGCCGGTGGCACGCGCGGCGTGCCGAGGCGGCGGCGAGGGCGGCCAGGGACGCCGAGGCCGCCGCCCCGGTGGAGCGGCGGCCGTGGTGGAGGCGCCGGGGTGAGCGGGGCGACCGCCCGCATCAGTAGCTGGCCGGCCGACCGCCGTCGTCCGCCTGCGCCGCGGACGGTGCCGCGAACCGGGCGGAGAGCTCCTCACTCGAGCGGGCGAGGATCGCCACATCCGCACCCACGAGCACGAACCGCGCACCGTGCTCGATGTAGTGCCGGGCGGTCGCCTCGACGAACGCGTTCACCCCCGCCGGCTTGCCCGCGGCGGACGCCGCCGCGAGGCAGCGTTCGACGGCGGCGCGCACCTCGGGGTGCTCCTGCTGGCCGAGGTGCCCCATCGAGGCGGCGAGGTCGGAGGGCCCGATGAAGATCGCGTCGACCCCGTCGACCGCGAGGATCTCCTCCACGTTCGCCACGGCCTCGGCCGTCTCGATCTGGACGGCGAGGGAGATGGTCTCGTCCGCTCGGGCAAGGTAGTCCGGGATCCGGTTCCACCGTGCGGCGCGGGCGAGCGCCGAACCCACGCCCCGCACGCCGTGCGGCGGGTACCGCACGGCCGCCACTGCGGCCTGGGCCTGCTCGGCGTCGTTCACCATGGGGATCAGCAGGTTCTGGGCCCCGAGGTCGAGGTACTGCTTGATGAGCACCACGTCGTTCCACGGCAGGCGCACCATGGGGAGCACGGGGTAGCCGTGCACGGCGTGGAGCTGGGCGAGGACGGACTCGAGCGAGTTCGGGCTGTGCTCGGTGTCGATCAGGAGCCAGTCTGCCCCCGAGCCAGCCATGATCTCGGCCACGAGCGGGCTGCCCGAGCACACCCACAGTCCGATCTTGGCGCCCCCGCCGGATTCGGCCCCACCCTTGGCCCCATCCTCGGCGCCGGCGGCGAGGGCGTGGCGGAACGTCCGCTCGGGCTCTAGACGAAACGGCATGTCACCGTCCCCAGAGGCCCGTAGTCGGCATAGACCGTGTCGCCCTCGTAGACCCACATGGGCCGCGTGAACGACCCCGCGAGGATGAGATCGCCTGCGCGCAGGTCCTGCCCATGCTGAGCGAGCTTGTCCGCGAGCCATGCGACGCCGGTTGCGGGGTGGTTGAGGACGCCGGCGGCGACGCCCGTCTCCACGATCTCCTGGTTGCGGTACAGGAGGGAGGACACCCAGCGCAGGTCCACGTCGTGCGGCCGCACCGGGCGGCCGCCCACGACCATGGCGCCCAGCGCAGCGTTGTCCGAGATGGTGTCCACGATGGTTCGGCCTTCCATCTCGATCCGCGAGTCGAGGATCTCGAGGGCCGGGATCACGTAGTCCGTCGCGTCGAGCACGTCGAACAGCGTCACCCCCGGCCCCTTGAGATCCCGGCCCAGGCGGAACGCGAGCTCGACCTCGATGCGCGGGTGGGTGTAGCGCTTCCACTCGACCACCGCACCGTTCTCGAGGACCTGGTCGTCGAAGATGACGCCGTAGTCCGGCTCGGTGATGCCTGTGGCCGCCTGCATGGCCTTGGACGTCAGGCCGATCTTGCGACCGGCGACCCGCCGCCCCTCGGCCTCGAGGCGGCTGGCCCAGAGCTTCTGGACGGCGTACGAGTCCTCGACGTCCATGCCCTCGTAGCGCGTGTGGAGGAGGGGCACCGGCGTGCGTGTGCGCCCAGCCTCCACCAGCTCGTCGGCAATTGCCGCAATCGTCTCCTCGTTCAGCATGGCTTAGAGCTGGTTGCCGATCTTGAAGCCCTTCGAGGCCTGCCCGCGGTAGGAGCCGGCCTCGTCGTCGGCGCGCGTGTAGGAGAAGCCGTCCGCGCCGATCGTCACCTCCATCTCGGAGGAGTCGGTGCGCTCGACGACGGGCTGCGGGTTCCCGTCGAGGTCGAGCACGAGCGACGCCTCGGTGTACCAGGACGGCACGACCGGGTTGCCCCACCAGTCGCGGCGCTGGTTGTCGTGGACGTCCCAGGTGACCACGGGGTTGTCCGGGTCGCCCGTGTAGTAGTCCTGCGTGTAGATCTCCACGCGGTGGCCGTCCGGGTCGCGAAGGTACAGGTAGAACGCGTTGGAGACGCCGTGGCGGCCGGGGCCGCGCTCGATCGCGTCGGACATGCGCAGGGCGCCGAGCTTGTCGCAGATCGCGAGGATGTTGTGCTTCTCGTGGGTCGAGAAGGCGACGTGGTGCATGCGCGGGCCGTTGCCGCCCGTCATGGCGGTGTCGTGGACCGTCGGCTTGCGGCGCATCCAGGCGGCGTAGACGGTGCCGTCCTGGTCCTGGATGTCCTCCGTGACGCGGAAGCCGAGGTCCTGCATGAACTTGGTGGCGCGCGGGACGTCTGGAGTGACCTGGTTGAAGTGGTCGAGGCGGACGAGGGCGCCGGGGGTGTACAGGTCGTAGCGCCACGCGAGCCGCTCGACATGCTCGACGTCGTGGAAGAACTCGTACGGGAAGCCCAGCGGGTCCGTCACGCGCACGGAGTCGCCGATGCCCTTGGTGAAGCCCTCCGCACGGCGCTCCACACGGCAGCCGAGCTCGCTGTAGAACGCCACAGCGCGGTCCAGGTCCTCCGGGGTGCGCACGCGGTAGGAGAAGGCGGCCACGGCGGCGACAGGGCCCTGGCGCAGCACGAGGTTGTGGTGGATGAACTCCTCGAGCGAGCGCAGGTAGACGGCGTCCCCGTCCTCCTCCGTGACGGTCAGTCCGAGCACCTCGACGTAGAAGTCACGGGACCGCTTCAGGTCGGTCACGACGAGCTCCATGTACGCGCAGCGCAGGATGTCCGGCGCCGGGACCGAGGGTGTCGGGACGGGGTTGTCGGCGCGGATCGGAGCTTCCTGGGAGACGTAGAAGCCCGAGGAGGTGAGGGTCATGTCGTCACGGTTGGTCATGGCAGCGTCCTTGCTTTCCTTCAGGGTGGGTCGGTGGCTGGTGGTGGTCAGCGGGGATCGGGGTCATCGAGGTCGGTCTCGGTGTTGACCTCCGGGTTCGCGTCCGCGGCAGGGTCCTGCTTGCCGAAGGTCGGGTTGTGCACCTTCCCGAGGGTGATGTGCACCGCCTGCTGGTCGGTGTAGAAGTCGATCGAGCGGTAGCCGCCCTCGTGGCCGAGGCCCGATGCCTTCACGCCGCCGAACGGGGTGCGCAGGTCGCGCACGTTGTTCGAGTTGAGCCAGACCATGCCGGCCTCGATGTTCTGCGCGAAGTTGTGGGCCCGCTTGAGGTCGTTCGTCCACACGTACGCGGCCAGGCCGTACTTGGTGTTGTTGGCCAGCGAGAGCGCCTCCTCGTCCGAGTCGAATGGCGTGATCGCCACGACGGGGCCGAAGATCTCCTCCTGGAAGATGCGGGCGTCCGGCTTGACGTCGGCGAACACGGTCGGGGCGACGAAGTTGCCGAACTCGAAGCCCTCCGGCCGGCCGCCGCCGGCGACGAGGCGGCCCTCCTCCTTGCCGATCTCGACGTAGGACATGACCTTCTCGAAGTGCTCGGGGTGCACGAGCGCCCCAACCTCCGTGGCGGCGTCGTGCGGGTAGCCGACCTTGACGCGCTTGGCCTGCGCGGCGTACCGCTCGACGAACTCGTCGTAGACGTCGCGCTGGACGAGGATGCGGGAGCCCGCCGTGCAGCGCTCGCCGTTGAGGGAGAACACGCCGAAGATGGTTGCGTCGATCGCGGCGTCCAGATCGGCGTCGGCGAACACGATCGCCGGGCTCTTGCCGCCGAGCTCCATGGACAGGCCCTTGAGGAACGGTGCGGCGTTGCCGAAGATGATCTGGCCCGTCCGGCTCTCGCCGGTGAACGAGATGAGGGGAACGTCGGGGTGCTTCACGAGGGCGTCGCCGGCGTCCTCGCCGAGGCCGTTGACGAGGTTGAACACGCCCTTCGGCAGGCCCGCCTCCTCGAAGATCCCGGCCCACAGGGACGCCGAGAGGGGGGTGAACTCGGCGGGCTTGAGCACCACGGTGTTGCCGGTGGCCAGCGCCGGGCCGAGCTTCCACGACTCGAGCATGAACGGGGTGTTCCATGGCGTGATGAGGCCCGCAACGCCGATCGGCTTGCGGTTGACGTAGTTGATCTGGCGGCCGGGGACCTTGAAGGTGTCGTCGGCCTGGGCCACGATCAGGTCCGCGAAGAAGCGGAAGTTCTCGGCGGCCCGGCGGGCCTGGCCCAGCGCCTGCGTGATCGGCAGGCCCGAGTCGAAGGACTCGAGCTCGGCGAGGCGTGCGTCGCGGGACTCGACGATGTCCGCGATCCGGTGCAGCACCCGGGAGCGCTCGCGGGGGAGCATCTTCGGCCAGGGGCCCTCGTCGAAGGCGCGCTTGGCGGCGGCGACGGCGAGCTCGATGTCCGCCTTCTTGCCCGCGGCGGCCTTGACGTAGACCTCGTTGGAGACGGGCTCGAGGACGTCGAAGGTGTCGCC
This sequence comes from Sinomonas sp. R1AF57, assembly GCF_002224485.1. Classification (GTDB taxonomy): domain Bacteria; phylum Actinomycetota; class Actinomycetes; order Actinomycetales; family Micrococcaceae; genus Sinomonas; species Sinomonas flava. The sequence goes on along the minus strand of NZ_CP022463.1, from coordinate 2,042,907 downwards.
GTCCACGGAGTCGACGAACTGGCCGTCGATGTAGTGCTGGATGCGCTCGGGGAGGTTGTCGGGGACGTGGCGATCGTTCATGGTGCAGATCCTTCGCTGTGTCTGTGGTCGCTGGGTCTGGAGAGTCTGGAGGTCTAGAGCGTGGGGAAGCCGGGGTTCTCGCCGGTGCGGGCGAGGTACGCGGTCAGGGTCGCGGAGCGGTGCCGGCGCGCCGCGAGCTCGATCTCGGCGGTCGGCGCGTGGTTCTCGATGAGCTTCAGGAGTTCCTCGTGCTCCTCGACCGATTCGGCGGCGCGCTCGGGGACGTAGCTGAACGTGGACCCGCGCAGTGCCTTGAGGCGGTTCCACCCGCGGTGGACGAGGTCGAGGATGTGCGGGTTCGGGCAGTGCTCGAACAGGACCGAGTGGAAGTCCCGGTTCAGGGCCGTGAACGCGACGGGGTCGAAGTGCAGCGGGTCCTGGGCGAGGAACTCGCGCATCCGGCTGTTGACCTCACGCGCCGCGGCGAGGTCTTCGGCCGTGACCGACGGCGCCGAGAGCGCGGTGGCCGCTCCCTCGACGAGGCTCAGCGTCTGCATGGTGTACAGGTACTCCGTCGGGTCGATCCCGGCCACCGTGGCCCCGACGTTCTTCTCGAACGTCACGAGCCCCTCGGCCTCGAGCCGGCGCACGGCTTCCCGGACAGGCACCACCGACACGTCGAGCTTCTCGGCGACCTGGGACAGCACGAGCCGGGCGCCGGGGGCGAGGTCCCCGGCGACGATCTGCTCGTGGAGCCAGTCGTAGGCGAGCTCGGACTTGCTCGCAGGCGCCGGTGCGACGCTCACGGCTGATCCTCGGGCCCGGCGGCGAGGGACTCCTCGTACTTGGCGCGCCAGACGGCGTTCATCGGGAACAGCCCGTCGACGGCGTTTCCCTCGGCGACCCGCTCCGCGACCCACGCCTCCTCGCGCTCCTGGGCGACGGCGTCGTCCGCGACCTCCTCGGCGAGGTTGGCCGGGATGACCACGAGGCCGTCCTCGTCGCCCACGATCACGTCGCCGGGCACGACGGCGGCGCCGCCGCACGCGACCGTCTCGTCGACCGACCACGGAACGTGCCTGCGGCCGAGGACGGCGGGGTGGGCGTTCGCGCCCCAGGCCGGGATGTCCATCGCCGAGACGGGCCCGAAGTCGCGGATGCCGCCGTCGGTGATGACGGCCGCCGCACCGAGCACCTGGGCGCGCAGGGCGAGGACGTCCCCGAGCGTCCCGGAGCCCTTCTCGCCGCGCGCGTCCATGACGAGGATGTCGCCGGGGCGCAGGGAGTCGACCGCACGCTTCTGCGCGTTGTAGCCGCCGCCGAACTCCTTGAAGAGGTCCTCGCGGGCGGGGATGTAGCGCAGGGTGCGGGCCGTGCCGACCACCTTCGCGCCGGGCTTGGTGGGGATGAGCCCCTCGATGTGGCAGTTCTGCATGCCGCGCCTGCGCAGCTGGACGCTCAGCGTCGCCGTGCCCACGCTCTTCAGCTTCTCGGTCAGCTCCGGCGTGAGGATGCTCGCGGGGCGGGAGTCGGCGGGCGTGATCCCCGCGGCTTCGGCCGAGCCCCACGCGTCGATCCGGTCCGCGTCGGTCAGCTTCGGGAGCGCGCCGACGGGGGAGAGCACGAGGCTGGACTGGACGACCTTGTTGGCGAGCCGGCCGGTGGTGAGGTGGCCGCCGTCGTGCGTCGCGCCGTCGACCTCGACCTCGACGAGATCACCCGGCTGGGCGACCGTCGCGCCGGCCGGGGTCCCCGTGAGGATGATGTCCCCGGGCTCGAGGGTCATGAGGCGGGAGAGGTCGGCGACGAGCTGGGCGAACGGGAAGATGAGGGTGGACGTCGTGTCGTCCTGCGTGAGCTCGCCGTTGATCCACATCCGCACGCGGAGGTTGGCCGGATCGACCTCCTGCGCCGGGAGGAGCGCGGGGCCGATCGGCGCGATCCCGTCCGCGCCCTTGGAGCGGAGGTTGGAGCCCTTGTCCGCCCAGCGGAGGTCGGCGAACCCGGCGTCGTTCGCGGCGGTCACCGAGCCGACGTGCGCCCATGCGTCCTCGAGGGCGACGTTGCGGGCCCGCGAGCCGATCACGAGGGCCACCTCGCCCTCGACCGTGAGCGCCTCGACGCCCTGGGGGCGCGCGAGCTCCGCGCCGTCGAGCCCGAGCGACGTGGCCGGCTTGAGGAAGTAGGAGGGGTTGGCAGGAGTGCGCCCCCGCTGGGCCGCGCGGCTCGGGTAGTTGAGGTGGACGGCGATGACCTTGCCTGCGGCGTCGATGATGTCCTGGCCAAGCTGCTCTTGGTGGTGCACGTGGTCCTCTTCTTCGAGTCGTCGGGCCAGCCCTCCCCGAGGGCCGAGCTGGATCGTATACGATCATCGTATACGATCCAGTGTGCCGCGCGACACGGTGCCCGTCAACCCCTTCCGGTCCGTCGCAGAACGAAGTCCCCGGACGTGACTCCCAGGACGTGACTCCCAGACGGCCGCACGGAGCCGAGGACGCCGTCAGCGGTTCAGGAACTCGAGCGCAGCCTCCTTGAACGCACGCGCGGTCACGACGTTGACGTGGTTCCGCCCCGGGACGATGACGACCTCTGCGCCGGGGGCGAGGCCACGAAGGACCTCGAGGGCGCCGACGCGCTCGTCCTTCTCGCCGGCGACCATGAGCACCGGCTGCCGCGGGACGGCCTCCGCCGCATCGAAGGGCTCCTCCTTGATGCCCTCCACAAGGGAGAGCAGCGCGTACATGTCGGCGCCGGGCGAGGCCTGGGCCATCGTCACGAGGGCGGCGGTCGACTCGTCGTCGATCGAGGTGCCGTCCGCGAGGAAGCGCTGGGCGGCAGGCAGGTCGAACTCCGCGAGCGGGTCGCGGCTGCTCGGGCCGCCGAGGACGAGGCGCCGGACGAGCGACGGCTGGGTCGCGCCGAACTCCCACGCCAGCCGTGATCCCAGCGAGTAGCCCACGACGTCGAGCCCGCTCTCGGGGTGGCCGTCGGCGATCGGCCGGGCGCCAGCGTCGGTCACGATCTGCAGGAGGTCCGCGCGGATGCGGCTCGGCGTGTACGAGTCGACGTCCTCCGGTGCGGCGCTGCGGCCGTGGCCGGGCAGGTCGACGGCGATCACGCGTCGGCCCGATTCGAGCAGTGTCGAGACCCAGCCACTCTGCTCCCAGTTGAGCGCCACCGAGGAGGCGAAACCGTGGATGAGCAGGACGGGCGGGACGCCGGCGGGTGTCTCGGGCTCCGCCACGAGCACGTTGAGGCCGGGGTCCGTCCCCTCGACGGTGTGCTGCGGGGCCGCTCCCGCATGCTGTCCTGCCATCATGGGCACCATCTCCTCGTCAGGCCCCGGCGTCGGGGCGCCGGCGGTCGCCGGCTCGGTCGTCATCACGGTCCGCGCTCAGCTGTACCTGCCGCTTCGGCGCCCCCCGGACCGCACAGTCCCGACGATACCCGCCCCCCGGTCGGGACGGAGATGGCCCGAGCCGCTGTTCTGGTCGAAGGGCACGACGGCGGGGCGGAGACGCCGCACAGGCGGTCGAAAGCCCAGGCAGCCTGCGCAGGGCGACCGGGTGGATCCCGGGGGCCGCTGCACGGACTGCCTGGGCTCACAGACTGCCTGGCGGGCGCGCGGAGGCGGGACGGATCAGTCCGTCGTGACGGCGCTCCTGCGGCGCTGCGCGAGGGCGAGGGCGCCCGCGACCGCGGCCACGAGGGCAAACGTGCTCAGGAGCTGGATGCGGCTGTCCTCGCCGACCAGCCCGACCGCGAAGATCGCGGCGAGCAGCGCCAGGCCCAGCCCCGTGAGCCACGGGAAGCCCCGCATGCGCAGCGGGAGCGCCTCGCCGGCGGCGTCGGCGCGCCGGCGCAGGACGAGCTGGGACACGAGGGCCGAGCCCCAGACGATGAGGCACGTCGAGCCCACGAAGTTGAGCAGTACGGGCAGGACTGCGTCCGGGAACGCGAGCTCGAGCACGGTTGCGGCGAAGCCGAACACCACCGAGGCGACGACGGCGACCGCCGGGACGCGCGTGCGCGTGAGCTTCGCCAGGATGCGGGGGGCGTCCTGGCGCTCGGCGAGCGAGAAGACCATGCGCGAGGCGCCGTAGAGGTTGGCGTTGAGCGCGGACAGGAGGGCGACGACGGCCACGAGCGTGATGACGGTTGCGGCGCCCGGAAGGCCCGCGGCGTCCAGGACCGCGGCAAAGGGGCTCTTGAGGCCGTCGGACGTCCACGGCAGGACGGCCGCGATGACGAAGATGGAGCCGATGTAGAAGACCAGGATCCGCCACACGACGGTCCGCACCGCGCGCCCCACGCTGCGGGCGGGGTCCCGCGTCTCCGCGGCGGCGACCGAGACGATCTCCGTGCCGCCGAAGGCGAACACGACGACGAACAGGCCGGTGGCGATGCCGGCCATGCCCTGCGGGGCGAAGCCACCGTGGTCCGTGAAGTTGCTCAGGCCCGGCGAGGCGACCGAGGGGATCCAGCCGAACAGGAGTGCGGCCCCGACGAGGAGGAAGGCGACGATGGCGGCGACCTTCAGCAGGGCGAACCAGAACTCGAACTCACCGAAGTTGCGCACGCCCGTGAGGTTGACGGCGGTGAAGACGGCCATGAAGGCCAAGGCCATGAGCCAGACCGGCAGCACCGGGAAGACCGTCGCGAGGAGGCCCGCGGCGCCGAGGGCCTCGGCCGCGATCACCACGACGAGCTGGCACCACCAGAGCCAGCCCACGGTCGCGCCGGCCACGCCGCCGAGCGCCTTGCCGGTGTACACGGAGAAGGCGCCGCTGTTCGGATTGGCAGCGGCCATCTCGCCGAGGGCCCACATCACGATGATGATGAGGGTTCCCGCGACGAGGTACGAGATGAGGATGGCGGGGCCGGCCGCCTTGATGCCGGCTCCCGAGCCGATGAAGAGGCCTGCCCCGATCGCGCTGCCGAGCCCCATCATCGTGAGCTGGCGCGGTGACATCGAGTGTCCGAGCCTCGGCGCGGGCGTCGTCGTCGACGCGGTGCCGCGGCTGTCTGCAGTGTGCGTAGCTGTCATTTCCGTCTTTCGGATCTGCGATGGCCGGTGCCGCCGGGTAGGCTGGCCGGCCAGAGGACGCACTGACCATAGCGCCTTTCGCCGTCGCGTGTGTGGTGCACCTCACGCCCCTGTGCAGGGTGTGCAGAATCGGCGCCCGCCTCGCGGGATCGTTGGACATAATGCGCAGTGCATGCAGGGGGGTGCATCAATCTGTAGCATCGTGGCAGCGGCACGGTGGGGTGCCGACCAGGGAGGCAGAGATGAAGGTGGACGAGCTCGACGCGAAGATCGTGCGGCTGTTCAGCGACGAGCAGAGGATGAGCGTCCTGGAGGCCTCCCGCATCCTCCGCGTGGCACGCGCAACGGTCCAGGCGCGGCTCGACCGGATGGTCTCGAGCGGCGTCATCTCCCGCTGGGTGCCCCAGCCCGATCCCCGGGCCTTCGGCTTCCCGGTCGTCGCGTTCTGCTCCCTCACCATCAGCCAGGACCTAGGACACGAGGCGGTGGCGGAGGCGCTCTCCCGGATCCCGGAGGTCCTTGAAGTGCACACCGTCTCGGGCGACAGCGACCTCATGGCCCGGGTCGCGGCGAAGTCGAACTCGGACCTCCAGCGCGTGCTGGACGCCGTCACTGCGACCAAGGCGGTGCTGCGCTCTTCCTCGGTCATCGTGCTCAACACCCATTTCGAGGACCGCACGCTTCCCCTCCTCGAGTCAGCTGCGCGTTCCTGACGCCCCGCGGCGCTGACGCCCCCGCTGCCTTGGCGCAACGTCACCTTTTGCGCACGGTCACGGATGCGCGTACCATGACTTAGAGTCAAATTGACTTTAACTGCCCGTGAACGGGCTGCCGGTGCGAAGGGAGGCACAGGGATGAGCCAGATCTTCTTCGGAGCGCCTCCGCGGCCCAGCGCCCCCGCCGGGGCGAACGTCTCGGAGCGCGCCCAGCTGCCGCCGTCGCTCGCCATCTCGACCGTGATCTTCGCCCTCAAGCCCGATCCGCTGGCCAACGGCGCCCCGACGCTCTGGCTGCCGCTGGTGAGGCGCATCAAGGAGCCCTTCCGCGGCCAGTGGGCGCTGCCCGGCGGCCCCCTCACGGCCGAGGAGTCCCTCGAGGATGCCGCGCGGCGCAACCTCCTCGAGACCACCGGCCTCGCGCCCGCCTACCTCGAACAGCTCTACGCCTTCGGCGGCCTCAACCGCTCGAGCAGGCCCGAGCGCGGGAGCCAGCGCGTCGTGTCGATCGTGTACTGGGCCCTCGTGCGCGCCACCGAGGCGCAGCTCTCGGTCGGGGGCGCGGGCGGCGACGAGAACGTCGCGTGGCACCGCGCGGACACGGCCGGTGCCGGGGAGGGAGGCCTTGCCTTCGACCACCGCGAGATCGTGGACTACGCGCTCTGGCGGGTACGCACCAAGATCGAGTACGCCCAGATCGCCTACCACTTCCTGGGCCCGACCTTCACCCTGGCCCAGCTCCGCGAGGTCTACGAGGCGGTTCTGGGCCGGTCCCTCGACCCGGCCAACTTCCGCCGCCAGCTCAAGTCGGCACCGCAGATCGAGGCCACCGACGAGTTCCTCGAAGGCGGCCGGCACCGGCCGCCCCGGCTCTACCGGTACACCGGGCCGCTCGACGCGACCCCCGGCGGCCCTGGCCCCGGCAGCACCCAGTCCTAGCCATCACCCGACCCCTCCGCCACCAACCCCAGCCCGTCCCAGGAGCACGCCATGACATCTGTCGCCACCGCCATCAGCCTCATCTCGCGCGCCGAAGCCGAAGCGTCGTCCGAGGCCCGTGCGCTCGGCGGTGCGGGCGCGAGCACGTGCGGCGCTGACCTCGCGAAGGGCCCGTGGGAGTTCGACGCCGCCGAGGCCCTCCGCGGCCTGCCCGCCTACGGCCCCGGCGCCTCCGTCGCTGACGCTGCTCCGCGGTCGACGCCCCGCCAGGGCCAGCTGCCGCAGGAGTACCGGGAGGCCTCCGAGGACGAGCTGCGGGCCCGGATCACCGCCGCGAAGGAGGCCCTGGGCGAGCGCGTCGTCGTGCTCGGCCACTTCTACCAGCGCGACGAAGTGGTGGAGCACGCCGACTTCGTGGGCGACTCTTTCCAGCTCGCCAACGCCGCGCTCACCAGGCCGGATGCCGAGGCGATCGTCTTCTGCGGCGTGCATTTCATGGCCGAGACGGCCGACATCCTCTCGCGCCAGGACCAGGCCGTCATCCTGCCCAACCTCGCCGCGGGCTGCTCGATGGCGGACATGGCGGACATCGACTCTGTCGAGCAGGCGTGGGCCCAGCTCGAAGCGGTGCTCGGCACCGAGCCGGACGCCGACGGCCGGGTCCCGGTCATCCCCGTGACCTACATGAACTCCTCGGCCGCGCTCAAGGGCTTCTGCGGCGAGCACGGCGGGATCGTGTGCACCTCCTCGAACGCGGCCACCGTCCTGGAGTGGGCCTTCGAGCGCGCCCAGCGCGTCCTCTTCTTCCCGGACCAGCACCTCGGCCGCAACACCGCCAAGGCCATGGGCGTGCCTCTGCAGCAGATGCCGATGTGGAGCCCGCGCAAGCCCCTCGGCGGCAACGACGCCGCGACGCTTCTGGAATCGCGCGTGATCCTGTGGCACGGCTTCTGCTCGGTGCACAAGCGCTTCACGGTGGCCCAGATCGAGCAGGCCCGCGCGGAGTACCCCGGCGTCCGCGTGATCGTCCACCCGGAATGCCCCATGGAGGTCGTCGACGCCGCCGACGAGTACGGCTCCACCGACTACATCCGCAAGGCCATCGCCGGCGCGACCGAGCCGACGGTGTTCGCGATCGGCACCGAGGTCAACCTCGTCAACCGCCTGGCGGCCGAGTACCCGCAGCACACCGTCTTCTGCCTCGACCCCGTGATCTGCCCGTGCTCGACCATGTACCGGATCCACCCCGGGTACCTCGCCTGGGTGCTCGAGGGCCTGGTCGAGGGCGAGGTCCGCAACCGCATCGAGGTCCCCGCAGACGTCGCGGCCACCGCGCGGGTCGCCCTCGAGCGCATGCTGGCGGCCCGTCCGTGACCACCCGTCCAGCGTCCGCCCGGCGCCGCCGGCTCGTCGTCGTCGGCAGCGGGGTCGCGGGGCTCACGGGTGCGATCCGGGCCGCCGATCCCGCCCGGGGCGAGGGGGCCGACGTCGTGCTCCTCACCAAGGCGCGGCTCGCCGACTCCAACAGCATGCTCGCCCAAGGCGGCTTCGCCGCTGTGCTGCCCGAGGGCCAGTGCGCACCCGGCGACTCGGTGGCGAGCCATGCCGCGGACACCGTCGCGGCGGGAGCGGGCCACGGGAACCGTGGCGCCATCGAGGCGATGTGCGCCGCGGCCGCCGGCGCCGTGGAGGCGCTCGTCTCCCGTGGCGTCGGCTTCGACCGCGACGCCGACGGGCGGCTCGCGCTCGGGCTCGAGGCCGCTCACTCCTTCCCGCGGATCCTGCACGCAGGCGGGGACGCGAGCGGCGCCGGCATCAGCCTCGCGCTCATCGCGGTGCTCCGTCGGCTCGAGGCCGAGGGCCGCGTGCAGGTCCTCGAAGGCGCGGCCGCCACCGAGATCCTCCTCGAGGCCGGGGAGGCCGTCGGCGTCGCGTACACGCTGGCCGGCGGGGCGGCCGCACCGCACACGTCGGGCCGCATCTCCGCCGACGCCGTCCTGCTCGCCACCGGGGGAGCGGGCCAGCTCTACGCGCAGACCACGAACCCCGCCGTCGCGACGGGCGACGGCGTGGCCCTCGCCTACCGCGCCGGGGCCGTCCTGCGCGACCTCGAGTTCTACCAGTTCCACCCCACCGCGCTGCAGACGAGGGACGCCGACGGCCGCCTGCGCTCGCAGCTCGTGTCCGAGGCGGTCAGGGGCGAGGGCGCGGTGATCCGGGACGCTGCCGGCCGCCGCTTCGTGGGCGACTACCACGCTCTCGGCGAACTCGCCCCGCGGGACGCCGTGTCCCGGGCGCTCGCCCTGCACGCCCGCGCCGGCGGAGGCCAGGCGTTCCTCGACGCGACGGGGCTCGAGGAACGGCACGGTCGGGGGTTCCTCGCGCGGCGCTTCCCCGGCCTGGACGCCATGACCCGCGCGGCCGGATTCGACTGGCGGCGTGAGCCGCTCCCCATCGGCCCCGCGGCCCACTACTGGATGGGCGGCGTTGCGACGGACCTCGACGGCGCCACGAGCGTCCCGGGCCTCTACGCGGCGGGTGAGACGGCGTGCACCGGGGTCCACGGTGCCAACAGGCTCGCCTCCAACTCGCTGCTCGAAGGCGCGGTGTTCGCGGCCCGTGCGGTGGAGCACGCCCTCTCACGCGTCGGGGGAGCGTGGCATGGTCCATCCCCGGCCGGGGAGCACTCGATCCTCTCCCCTGAGGCCGAGGACCAGGGCACGCCCGGAGACCTCCTGGCCGGTGCTGCCGGACGTGCGCGCCTCGCCGCCGCCATGCAGGCCGACGCCGGCGTGCTGAGGGAGCGGGAAGGCCTGGACCGGCTCCGGTCGGCCCTCGGCTCGTGGGCCTCCGAGGAGCCGGAGGCGGCCAACCTCCTGACGCTCGGACGCCTCCTGGCCGCGGCCGCCGCCGCCCGCGGGGAGTCCCTCGGCTCCCACTTCCGCCTCGACGCCCCCCAGCGGCGCGCCGACGGCCTCGGCGCGGCGGCGAGCATCGACGTCGTGCGCGCACCCGCCATCGCAGGAAGGACCTCGTGAGAATGACAGCCACCGCCACATCCACCTCGCCCGCTGCACGGGAGGCCGGGGGCACGCCGGCGCCGATCCCGCTCGCGCCCGCCGCGCTGCGCCGCGTCCTCGAGGCCGCCTACGCCGAGGACGCGCCCAGCGGCGACCTGACCTCGCTCCTGCTCATCCCCTCCGCCGCGCGGGCCACGGCCGAGCTGCGCGCCCGCGTCCCGGGCGTCTTCTCGGGCGGACCGGTCGTCGCGGCCGGTTTCGCCCTGCACGATCCCGCCGCGGACGTGCAGGTGCTGTTCGCCGAGGGGCAGGCGTTCGACGCCGGCGACGTCCTGGCCCGGGTGTCCGGCCGCGCCCAGTCGATCCTCACCGCGGAGCGGGTCGTGCTCAATCTGGTCCAGCGCATGAGCGCGATCGCGACCCAGACGGCGCAGTACGTGGCGCTCGCCCGCGGCACCAAGGCCAAGATCGTGGACACGCGCAAGACCACCCCCGGGCTGCGCGAGCTCGAGCGGTACGCCGTGCGCTGCGGCGGCGGACGCAACCACCGCTTCAGCCTCTCCGACGCCGTCATGGCCAAGGACAACCACCTCGCCGTCCTCACCGGGGGAGACCCGTCCCGGCTGACCGGCGTGCTCCGGGGCGCACGGGACCGCCTCGGCCACACCACGCACTTCGAGGTCGAGGTGGACCGACTCGAGCAGATCGAGCCGGTCCTCGCCGCCGGGGTCGACACGATCATGCTGGACAACTTCTCCCTGGCCGACCTCCGGACCGGAGTGGAGATGGTGGCGGGGCGCGCCACCGTCGAGGCGAGCGGCGGCGTGACCCTGGAGACCGTCGCCGACATCGCGGCCACCGGAGTCGACGTCATCTCGGTCGGGGCGCTCACCCACTCCGTGGTCAACCTCGACCTTGGCCTCGACCTCGTCATCGGCGGCCCCGCGGGGCAGGCGGCCCCGTGATCTACCTCGACGCCGCCGCCACGGTCCCCGTGCGCCGCGAGGTGCTCGAGGCCATGTGGCCGTACCTGACCGGCGACTTCGGCAACCCCTCGAGCCACCACGAGGTGGGGGACCGGGCCCGGGACGGCCTCGAGGGAGCGCGTGCGGATGTCGCCGGCGTCCTCGGCTGCCGCCCGTCCGAGGTCACGTTCACCTCCGGGGGCACCGAGGCGGACAACCTCGCCGTGAAGGGCATCGCCCTCGCCCGTCGTGCCGCCGACCCGCGGCGCACGCGTGTGGCGGTCAGCGCCGTCGAGCATCCCGCGGTCCTCGAGTCGGCGCGGAGCCTGGCCCGCCTGCACGGCTTCGCTGTCGACCTCGTGCCCGTCGACGCGCAGGGACGCGTCACGCCCGAGGCGCTCGCCGCCGTCGTGGGTCCCGGGACCGCCGTCGCGTCGGTGATGTACGCCAACAACGAGGTGGGCACCGTCCAGCCGGTCGGCGAGCTGGCCGCCGTCGCCCGGGCGGCGGGGGTTCCGCTCCACACCGACGCCGTCCAGGCAGCCGGCTGGCTCCCGCTGGGCGTCCGCTCCCTCGGTGTCGACGCGCTCTCGGTCTCGGGACACAAGCTCGGCGCCCCCAAGGGCGTGGGGGCGCTGTTCGCCGCTGGGCGCATCGCGGTCGAGCCGCTCGTCCACGGCGGCGGCCAGGAGCGCGGGCTGCGCTCCGGCACCGAGAACGTCGCGGGCGCCGTCGCGCTCGCCACCGCCCTGCGCCTGGCCGAGGCGGAGCGCACGACGGCGGCGGCGCGCCTGTCGCTGCTGCGCGACGGGTTCATCTCCCGGGTGCTCGAGCTCGTGCCCGATGCCACCCTGACCGGACACCCGACCGAGCGCCTCCCCGGGAGTGCGTCGTTCTGCTTCCCGCGTGTGAGCGGGGAGTCGGTGCTGCTCGAGCTCGAGCGGCGGGGAGTGGTGTGCTCGTCGGGCTCGGCGTGCGCCGCGGGTTCCAGCGAGCCGTCACACGTCCTGACCGCGATGGGCATCGCCTCCGACGTGGCGCAGACGGCTGTGCGCTTCACGCTGCCCGCATCAGTCACCGCCGAGGACCTCGACCGGGCCGCGGCTGCCCTCGCCGACGCCTGCGCGGCGGTCGCCGGGATCGCACGCCGCTAGCGCCTGCGCGTCGTCCAGTCGTCGGCGCGGCCTCAGGCGTCCCGCGCCCGGCGGAAGATCCACAGCCGCAGGAGCGCGAACCGCACGGCGGTGGCGGCCCAGCCCGCGACCGTCGTCGTCCACAGCTCCGCCACGACCCCTGCGGACGGGTCCACCCAGTGCAGGACCGCGAGGCTTCCGGAGGTGAGGGCGAGCGCGACCGCCATCGCCACGAGCCCGTTGAGGTGGTCCTTGGCGAGGCGCTCGGCACCGCGCACCTTGAAGGTGAACCGGCGGTTCAGCCCGGTGTTCATGATCGAGGTCAGGATGAGCGCCACCGCGTTCGCGGCCTGCGCGCCCAACCACGGCCGGCACAGCGCGAACAGGGCCAGCGAGCTGAGCGTGCACACGATGCCGACGCCGGTGAAGCGCGCCAGCTGCCGGGCCATCGGGACGCGCCAGAGCCGCAGGCCAGGGCTGGCCGCCGCGGGGCTGGCCGCTGCAGGGCTTCCCGCTGCAGGGCTGGCTGCCAGGGGCTCCGACGGGCGACGGCCCCGGCGGGAGGGCGCGATCGCCGATCCTGCCGAGGCCGTCGTCTCAGCCGGCTGGGGGTCCATGTAGCCAGACTCTCATGCTTCGCTGTGCCGCCGCTGTGCCGGGAGTGTGCCCCGGCACAGCGGGGCCCGCCCCTACGGGCGGGGTGCTGGCCGGTTGGCCACGACCGGGGCGGCGCCGGTGTACCCCTCGCGGGCCTCGGCGATCTCGTGGATCCGCTGCCGAAGCGCGTACCAGCCGATCACCATCAGCACGCAGGCGACGGCGGTCGCCAGGAGCGTCCAAGGGGAATCGATGAGGACCATGACCAGGACGGCGGCGAGGAACACGAGGGTGACGTAGCCCGTCCACGGGGCGCCGGGCATCCGGAAGGCCGGGCGCTGGGTCCAGCCCTTCTTGGCCCAGCGGGCCAGCTGGATCTGGCACAGCACGATCGTGGCCCACGTGGAGAGGATGCCCACGGAGGCGACGTTCAGGACGATCTCGAAGGCGTCTGCCGGGACGAGGTAGTTCAGCGGGACGCCCAGGAGCGACACCGCGGCAGTGATCGCAATGCCGCCGTACGGGACGCCGGCCTTGTTCATCCGCAGCGCGAACTTCGGCGCGGAGCCGGCCGCTGCCATGGAGCGCAGGATGCGGCCGGTCGAGTACAGGCCCGCGTTGAGGGAGGACAGGGCGGCCGTGAGGACGACGAGGTTCATGATGACGTCCACGCCCTGGACCCCGATCGAGCCGAAGAAGGTCACGAACGGGCTCACGCCCTTCTCGAAGGAGGTGTAGGGGAGCAGGAGGGAGAGCAGGATGACCGAGCCGACGTAGAACACGGCGATGCGGAAGACGACCGAGTTGATGGCCTTGGGCATGATCTTCTCGGGGTTCTCCGTCTCGCCGGCGGCGGTGCCGACCAGCTCCACCGAGGCGTAGGCGAACACGACGCCCTGCATGAGCAGGATCATCGGTGCGATGCCCATGGGGAAGATGCCGCCGTGGTCGGAGATGAGGGAGAAGCCGGTGGGGGCGCCGGTGGGGGTGCCGAAGAGGACGAAGTAGATGCCCAGGGCGAGGAAGGACACGAGGGCGGCGACCTTGATCAGGGCGAACCAGAATTCCATCTCGCCGAAGACCTTGACCGAGACGAGGTTCAGCGTCAGGACGAGCACGAGGGCGATGAGCGCCCAGAGCCACTGCGGGACCGCGGCAATCCACGGGACGTAGCGGCCGAAGAAGTGCATGTAGAGCGCGGCAGCCGTGGTGTCCACGATCGTGGTCATGGCCCAGTTGATCCAGTAGAACCAGCCGGAGACGTAGGCGGCCTTCTCGCCGAAGAATTCGCGGGCGTAGGAGACGAAGGAGCCCGAGGAGGGGCGGTGGAGCACGAGCTCGCCGAGCGCGCGCAGGATGAGGAAGACGAACGCGCCGCAGATCGCGTAGGCGAGCACGAGCGAGGGGCCGGCCGCGGCGAGGCGGCCGCCGGCGCCGAGGAACAGCCCGGTGCCGATCGCGCCGCCGATGGCGATCATCTGGATCTGGCGCGCCTTGAGGCCCTTGTGGTAGCCGGCGTCCTCGGCGTGGAGGACATGGTCGGCCGCGTGCGCGTGGCCGTGGTCCTCGAGGTGGTCCGGGATCTCCAGGCCGCCTTTGGCCCGGGTGGGGTCGACGGATGACATCCGCGTCCTTTCGGTTGTGTGGACAGGGTGCAGACAGGGGGAGGGGGTTCTGCTGATGGGGTGCGTGGGGCGGCCCCGCGAAGCCCGGGGGCAGCCGTTGCCGAGCTAGGCGGTGAGGTTCGCGAGCCGCTCAGGCTGCAGGAGCTCCTCCAGCCGCTCGGCGGTGAGGAGGCCGCGCTCGAGGACGAGTTCGGCGACGCCGCGTCCGCTCGCGAGGGCCTCCTGCGCGATCTGGGTCGCCGCCGCGTAGCCCACGTGGGGGTTCAGGGCGGTGACGAGGCCGATGGACTGCTCGACGCCCTCGCGCAGGCGTTCCGCGTTGGCCGTGATGCCCCGCACGCAGCGATCGGTGAGGGTGCCGCACGCAGCCGCGAGATGCGTGATGCTCTTGTGGAGGCTGTGCACGATGACGGGTTCGAACGCGTTGAGCTGGAGCTGGCCGCCCTCGGCCGCGAGGGTGATCGTGACGTCGTTGCCGATGACCTCGAACGCCACCTGGTTGACCACTTCGGGGATGACCGGGTTGATCTTGCCCGGCATGATCGAGGACCCGGACTGGACGGCCGGGAGGGTGATCTCGGCGAGCCCGGCCCGCGGGCCCGAGGAGAGGAGACGGAGGTCGTTGCAGATCTTCGACAGCTTGACCGCGACGCGCTTCAGCACCCCGGAGAGGTGCACGAACGCGCCCATGTCCTGGGTGGCCTCGATCAGGTCGGGGGAGGTCACGAGCGGCAGCCCGGTGACGTCGGCGAGGTGGCGGCATGCCGCCTCGGCGTAGCCCGCGGGGGCGTTGAGGCCGGTGCCGATCGCCGTGGCGCCCAGGTTGATCTCGTGGATGAGGGCCGAGGCGTCCCGCAGGCGCTCGCGGTCCTCGCCGATCGTCACGGCGTAGGTGCCGAACTCCTGGCCCAAGGTCATGGGCACGGCGTCCTGCAGCTGGGTGCGCCCCATCTTCACGACCGTCCGGAACTCCGCCGCCTTCTCGGCGAAGGCCGACTCGAGCCGGTGCAGCGCGGCCAGGAGCTCCTCGATCCCGGCCACCGTCGCGACGCGCACCGCCGTGGGGTAGACGTCGTTGGTGGACTGGCTCAGGTTCACATGGTCGTTCGGGTGCAGCGCGGCGTAGTCGCCCTTCTCGCGCCCCAGCAGCTCGAGGGCGCGGTTCGCGATCACCTCGTTGGCGTTCATGTTCGACGACGTGCCCGCGCCGCCCTGGATGACGTCGACGACGAACTGCTCCGCGAGCCGCCCGTCCAGGATCTCCCGGCAGGCCGCCTCGATCGCGTCGCCGCGCTCGGAGTCGAGGAGGCCGAGCTCGCGGTTGGCGCGTGCGGCGGCGAGCTTGACGGCCGCGAGGCCGCGCACGAGGTGGCCGTTGCGGGAGAGCGGCTGGCCGGTGATGGGGAAGTTCTCCACGGCGCGGAGGGTGTGCACGCCCCAGTACGCGTCCGCGGGGACGTCGCGGTCTCCGAGGAGGTCGTGCTCGGACCGCACTCCCGCGGAGGGGGCAAGGGTGGTCGAGGTCATGGGTGCCTTTCGGGTTCTGGTGTGGGAGGGGTCAGAGTGCCGATGCCGGGAAGGCCGCCTCGAGCGCGACAAGCTCGCCGACGCGGCGCCCCCCTCCGAGGACCGGCTGGGCTGCCAGGGCCTCGAGCGCGCCCGCGGGGGCCGCCTCGGGGACGCCCAGCGTCGACAGGGCGCGGACGGTGATGGGCATGCGGGCCCGGTCGCCGCCGTCGGAGACCTTGACCGCCACCGCCCGCCCGTCCGGCAGGCCGACGAGCTGGACGCCCTCGAAGCCGTCCTTCGCGACCGCACCGGGCAGGGCGCGCATGAGGGCGGTGACGTCGCGGCCCTCGCCGGCCACCATCTCGGGGTGCTGGGTCATGGCGCGGGCGACGGCGGCCTCGGCACCCGGGTGCGCGTCGTCGCCGTCGTGCGTGGGGGCCGCGGCACCCGCTGCGGCGAGGCGCCCGTACGCGCGGGCCATCCCCGCGAGGGTGAGGGCGGGCAGCGGCGTGCCGCAGCCGTCGGTGGTCCACGCGGCCGGCGTCTCGCCGGTGAGCTCGGCGATGGTCTCCGCGACGAGGAGCTGGAGGGGGTGCTGGGGGTCGAGGTAGGTGTCGGCGTCCCAGCCGTTGAGCTTGCACACGGCCGCCATGGCGGCGTGCTTGCCCGAGCAGTTCTGGCAGATCCGGTCGGCCCTGCCGCCGCTGCGGAGCCAGTCCTCGCGCTCGGCGGCTCCGTAGGGGAGGTCACGCGTGTTGCGCAGCGCCTCGGCGGTGAGCCCGTGCTGCCGCAGGATCTCGAGGGCGCCGCCGCGGTGGGCCGCGGAGCCGCTGTGGCTCGCGGCGGCGAGCGCCAGCAGCGCGTCCCTGACGCGGAGGCCCGCCCGGACGAGGGCGACGGCCTGGAGCGGCTTGAGTGCGGACCGGGGGAAGAACGGGACCGTGGACGCCCCGGCCGCGAAGACGAGTGACCCGTCCGCCTCCGTCGCCGCGACACTCCCGTAGTGAACCCCCTCGACGACGCCACCGCGCACCTGAGCGGCGAGCGGGACGTGCGCCGGAAGCGCCGGCAGGACCGGGGCCCCCGCGGAGGCCGTGGGGTTCTCCTCGTCGGTCTCGGCCGCGGGCATGGTCAGGGCAGGGCTGCGCATGGAGGGAGGGTCTCTTCCGGTGTCGTGGTGGGCGGATGCAGGGCCGGGTCGGCTCAGCGGCCGATGAGCGTCCCGAGGGCGCGGTCGACTGCGGCGAGGTGCTCGGCCATCGCCGCGCTCGCGAGCTCCGCGGACCCCGCCTCGATGGCGGCGACGATCGCGCGGTGCTCGATGTCGGAGGCCCGCTGGCGGTCGTGGGCCACGAGGTTGAGGGTCTCGGACTGGTGGGCGAGCGCCTCGCGGAGTTCCGCGACGACGCTCTCGAAGACCTTGTTGCCGCTGGCCCGGGCAATCAGCCCGTGGAACGAGGCGTCGAGAGCCACCCACGCAGCGGGGTCGTCCTCGACGGACATCTCCTCGATGATGCCCTTGAGGGCGGAGACGTCCTCCTGGGTGTGGCGCCGGGCGGCCAGGGCGGCCGCGGGGACCTCGATGTGCGGACGGGCCTCGGTCAGGTCACGCGCCGAGTAGCGCCCCAGGACGAGGTCGCCGGACGCGCGGGGGGAGACGACGAACGTCCCCCGCCCGGTGTGGGTCTGCGTGAGCCCGAGGGCGGCACAGGAGCGCAGTGCCTCGCGCACCACCGAGCGGCTCACCCCGTAGCGGGCGGCGAGCGCCGCCTCGGAGGGCAGCTTGCTCCCGACCGGGACCCCGCCGGCTTCGATCTCGCCGCGGAGGTCGGCCAGGACCGCCTCGGCCGCGCTGAGCCGGGCGAGGGGCCGGCGCGTGGCCCCGGGCTGGTCCAGCTGTCGAGGTGTCGGGCTGTCGGACAGGTTCACGTCCAGAACTATGGCAGACGTCACAGAGGGCTGTCAAGCCGTGGGCCCGCGACGAGGCCGGGCCCGCGGGGAGGCCCGGCGGGGCCTATCCCCGCGTCAGGGACGGGTACAGCTCGCCCACCGGGACCTCCGCGGGCAGACGGTTCTCGGGGCCGGGCAGGGGGCACGCCCAGGCCTCGTTGTAGGCGCAGCTCGGGTTGTACGCGAAGTTGAAGTCCAGCACGTACAGCGGCAGGTGGGGCTCCGGCGCCGGGTGGGTGCCGCAGTCGTGTGTGGCGTCCACGGCGTCCCGGGCCCCGAGGAACGCGCCCTTGATCGTGTCGACGAGGTAGCGGCCCGCGCCGTAGGAACCGCCTGCACGGCCGGCCGTCGCATCCCGGAACGGCACGAAGACCCCGCCGCCGTAGCCGGCGTGCCGCCAGGCCGCGAGGCTGCCGAGGCCGGGCAGGTCGAACGTGCCGATCCGCACGAAGGGCACGATGCCGTCCGTGCCGGTCCGGACCGGCCGCTCCTGCCCGCGCCCGAGGGGCAGGAGCGGGACCTCGAACCGGAACGCAGGGTCGTAGGGGGCCACGCGGAGGCCAGCGAACGAGGCCCTCTCGTGCGGCAGGAGCGGGGACGCGGGGTGCGTGCCCATCAGCCGGTCCCTGCCGCTGCGCCACAGCGCGTGGCCGTCGCGGGGCGTCGCCGCGGCGCGCACGCGCTCGTAGAGGGAGAACATTCTCAGGCGCCAGTCGGCCACGGCGTGCGGCGGGAGGTCGAGGGCGGCCTCGGACTCGTCCCACTCCACTTCGTCGGCCGCGCCGTCGTCCGCGTGTTCGCGCATGGCGCCACAGTACCCCGGACCGCCTTCGCTAGGGTGGTTCCATGGCACGCCTCGCCCCGGCACTCCTGATGGCATCAGTGCTCCTTGTCACGACGTGCGGCGTCACCGCGTGCGGCGGCGGCTCGACCGGGCCCGTGTGGACCGGCGCCACGTCGGCCTCGGGCGGCCCCTCGGCCTCGGACGGGTCGTCCTCGCCGGGCGCGACGGCGTCCGCCTCCACAGGCGCGGCGAGCACCCCCAGCGGCTCGGCGTCCGCTTCCGGCTCCGGTGGGGCCACGCCGTCGCCCGCTGCCACGAGCGCGGAGTGGAAGACGTACACCGACCCGGGCAAGACGCTCAGCTTCGACCTGCCGGCCCAGTGGATCGTGCAGACTGCCGCGCCTGCCGAGGGAGCCTCCGCCGGCGCGCTCAACATCGAGGTCAAGACGGCCGACGGCGCGTTCGTCGCCGCGCTCAAGACGGGCCTTCCGCTGCCCTCGCCCGCTCCCTGCGACTCCGCGAATGCCCGGTCCTACACCGTCCTCAACAGCGTCCCGGTCGACCTTCCCTTCACGGACGGGCCCGGCGTGATCACGCCGCGCTTCGTGTTCCGCGTCATCCAGGGGTACAAGTTCTTCGGGTCGTTCGGCCTGACCGGTGTGGCCACCGCGGCGCAGGACGGGAAGGCTTGCGAGCTCGTGAACGTCGTGCCGGGACCGCCGGGTGTCGGCGGGTACTCCTTCGCGGACGTCACCGAGGTGACCGCGCCCGCGCCCAGCGCCAGAGTTGCGCCGCTGGCATCTTTCGATAGCCTTGCTCAGGCGTCGGACTACGTGCACACGTCCGCGAAGTTCGCCGACGCCCAGCGCATGGTCATGTCGCTGAAGTTCACCCCGAAGAACTAGTCTCCCTGGAGCCCCATGCAGCGTACTGTCGGCGCCCGTCTCTCGTTCACCACAGCGGCGCGGACCAAGCTTGCCATGGCCATCGCGGTCGCCCGCAACCCGGGCTACGAGTCGCTGGAGGAGGAACTCGTCATCACGTCGGGCGGGGAGCCGGTCGCCCCGCGTGAGCTGCTGGACGGGCACGGCGGCCGCTTCCACGTCCTGGAGCTCGACGAGCCGGCGGAGGTCGAGGTCGAGTACCGTGCGGTTGTGGTCGGCAGCGGCGAGCCCGAGCCCGCCGACGAGATCGAGCTGATCCGGTACGTCCGGCCCAGCCGCTACGCCGAGAGCGACCGGCTCCTGCCGACCTCGTACGCGCAGTTCGGCTCCCTCGGCGGGGCGGAGCTCGTCCAGGCCGTGCGCGAGTGGGTCCACGGCCAGCTGGCGTACGTGAGCGGGTCCTCACGGGGCACGGACGGGGCTGTCGAGACGCTCCTGCACCGGCGCGGGGTGTGCCGCGACTTCGCGCATCTCGCTGTCGCGCTGCTGCGCGCGAAGGACCTCCCCGCCCGGATTGCCGCCGTCTACGCCCCGGGGCTGAAGCCGATGGACTTCCACGCCGTGGCGGAGGCCTACGTCGACGGCGCGTGGCACGTCATCGACCCCACCGGGCTCGCTCCGCGCGGGTCGATGCTGCGCATCACGGCCGGGCGGGACTCCTCGGACACGGCGTTCCTCTCGACCGTCGGGGGGCGCCTCACCCTCAAGCGCCTCACCGTCACCGCCGAGGCCGACGCCCTCCCCGACGAGGACCCCCACCGCCTCCTGCGCCTCGCCTGAGCCCCCGCCTCCCTTGCCGTTTCGGGTACGGGTGTTTCGCCTTCTGGGCGTTTCGGGTACGGCTTTTTCGCCCCTCGCCGTTTCGGGTACGCACGACGGCGGGTGCGAACCCGGCGGTGGCGGCGCGCGGCGTCGTGCGCGGGAGGCGGAAGGGGAGGCGCCTCAGCGCACATGAGACGCCCTCCGGACCCCCGCGAGGCGCCCTGCTGCAGGTGAGATGCCTCCTGGCGATCTCGCCCGCAACAAGCCGTCTCGGACGAGCCCTCGCAGCCACGACCCGGAAGTCGCCGGCGTACCCGAAACGGCGCTGGGCGCGAATTGGCGTACCCGAAACGGGACGAGGCGCGACTTGGCGTACCCGAAACGGCGCCGGGCGCGACTTGGCGTACCCGAAAGGGGAGGAGGCGCGGGGAGGCCGGCGTCAGAGCGGGTGGTTCTCCACGACGCGGGAGCGGAGCCGCGTGGACAGGTCCTGGAGCTCGGAGAGCTCGCCGGGAGTGAGCGCGTCGCCGAAGATCCGCGCGATCTCCCGGACGTGAGCGCGGCCGATCTCGCGCTGGACCCTCTCGCCCTCCGCGGTGAGCCGCACGACGACGCCGCGCCCGTCGCCGGGCGCCGCCTCCCGGGCGACGAGTCCCTGCTTCACGAGCCGTTCCACGAGCCGCGAGAGGCTCGACTGCGCGAGCAGCACATGGTCGTTGAGCTCGTTGAGCCGCAGCCCGCCCGCAGGGCACTTGCTGAGGGTGAAGAGGACGTCGTACTCCTTGATGTCAAGGCTCCCGAACGCGGGATCGCGCGCGAGGCGCCTCATGACGGCGACCTGGGCACGGAACAGCGCCTCCCAGGCCTCGGCAGCCTCGCGCACCGTCGGGGTCCGGTCGCCCGGGTCCGGCACTGCGGTCACGAAGGCGAGCCCGGCGCTGCTGCGGTCGCCCCCTCCGGCGCGGCGCCGTCGTCGGACGCAGCGTCCCGCGCGAGCCTGGCGGCGACCCGGGCGGCGTGCGTGGGGGCTTCGGGGACGTCGGCGGGACGGCCCTGCGCGAAGCCGGCCTTCAGCTCCGGGAGCACCTCTCCGAGGAGGTCGAGCTGCTCCAGGACCGTCTTGAGCGGGAGGCCGGCGTGGTCGATGAGGAAGAGCTGGCGCTGGTAGTCCCCGAAGTAGTCGCGGAAGGCCAGCGTCTTCTCGAGGAACTCCGTCGGGCTCCCGACGGTCAGCGGCGTCTGGGCCGTGAAGTCCTCCATGGAGGGGCCGTGCCCGTACACGGGGGCGTTGTCGAAGTAGGGGCGGAACTCGCGCTTGGCGTCCTGGGAGTTCTTGCGCATGAAGAACTGTCCGCCCAGGCCGACGATCGCCTGGTGGGCCTTGCCGTGGCCGTAGTGCTCGTAGCGCTCACGGTAGAGGTTGATGAGCCGGATGTAGTGCTCCTTCGGCCAGAAGATGTTGTTGGCGAAGAAGCCGTCGCCGTAGTACGCGGCGAGCTCGGCGATCTGCGGCGTCCTGATCGAGCCGTGCCACACGAAGGGCGCAACCTCGTCGAGCGGCCGGGGAGTCACGGTGAAGTTGTGCAGCGGCGTGCGGAACTTGCCGCTCCACGTGACGGTCTCCTCGTCCCACAGCCGGCGCAGGAGGGCGTAGTTCTCGATGGTGAGCTCGAGCGCGTCCTGCGGGTTCTTGCCGAACCACGGGTATACCGGCGCCGTGTTGCCGCGGCCCAGCACGAGGTCCGTGCGGCCCCCCACGAGGTGCTGGAGCATGCCGAAGTCCTCGGCGATCTTCACCGGGTCATTGGTCGTGATCAGGGTCGTGGTCGTGGAGAGGATGAGGTTCTCGGTCTGCGCGCCGATGTACGCGAGGAGCGTCGTGGGCGAGCTCGGGTAGAACGGCGGGTTGTGGTGCTCGCCCGTGGCGAAGACGTCGAGGCCCACCTCCTCGGCGTGCTTGGCGATCTTCACGATGGCCTGGATGCGCTCGCCTTCGGTGGGCATGTGGCCAGTCGTGGGGTCGAGCGTGACGTCGCCGACGCTGAAGATTCCGAACTGCATGGGGGGAGACCTTTCCTCGGGTGCCAGCCAGTCTAGCAAGATATATGCGTTTGCATCTATCTGAACCGGTTCCGGTGCCCATTCATTCCCCGGGCCGACGTCGGCGCGCCGCCGGCCCCGCGGTCAGCGTCAGCCTTCGGCGGCCCGCCTCCCGGACACCTTGGGGACCTGGCCCGTGGTCCAGTCGCCGCCCGGGGCAGCGGGGGAGGGCGCCGCGGCGTCGGGCGCGGCAGGGGCCCGCCTGAGGTCGCGGAGCAGGCGACGGCGCTCGAGCCGTCCCTCGACCAGCCGGTAGAGCACGGGGACGAGCACCAGCGTCAGCGCGGTCGAGGACACGAGCCCGCCGATCACGACGACGGCGAGCGGCTGGGCGATGAACCCTCCGCCCCCGGTGAGCCCGAGCGCCATCGGCGTCAGCGCGAAGACCGTCGCGAGGGCCGTCATGAGGATGGGCCGCAGCCGCTGGCGCGCGCCCCGCTCGATCGCCTCGGCGAGGTCCAGCGCGGGCCTGCCCAGCCCGGACCTGCGGTACTGGTTGATCAGGTCTATGAGCACGATGGCGTTCGTCACCACGATGCCGACCAGCATGAGCATGCCGATGAGGCCCGGAAGGCCCAGGGGGATCCGGGCCAGGAGCAGCGCCGCGATCGCGCCCGTGGCGGCGAACGGGATCGAGACGAGGAGGATGAGCGGCTGGACGAGGCTCTTGAACGCGGCCACCATGATCACGTACACGATCGCGATCGCGGCGAGCAGCGCGAGCCCGAGCTGCCGGAACGACTCGGCCTGCTGGGCGCTCGCCCCGCCGACGCTCGCCGTCGCGCCGCGCTCGAGGCTCAGCCCCGAGATCCGGCGCTGCACCTCGGCGCTGACGGTGCCCAGGTTCGTGTCCTTCGGCGAGACCGAGACGGTCGCGGTGCGCTGGCCGGACGTGCTCGTGACGGTCACCGGCACATCCGTCTGCTCGACCGTGGCGATGGCCCCGAGCGTCAGGCCGCCCGGCGCCCCGGGGATCGGCAGGTTCCTCACCGCGTCGACGCTCGCGAACGGCGTCCCCCGGCCGATCCGCACCGGGTAGTCAGTGGTGCCGAAGCGGATGGTTCCGGCGGGCACGGGGCTTGCGGTGGCAGCAAGGGCGCCGGCGACCTGCTGCTCGTTGAGGTTGGCCGCGGCCGCCTTGGCCCTGTCCACCCTCACCTGGACGACCGGCTGACCGGCGGCGAGGTTGCTCGTCACGTCGGTGGCGCCGGGCACATCCGCGAGGGCCTTGAGCACCTCATCGTTGGCCGCGGAGAGCGATTCGGCGTCGGGGGCCTTGACGGTCACGTCCACGGTCGACGACGTCCCGAACCCGCCCTGCTGGCTCCCCACCGTCACCTTGCCGACGCCGTCGAGGCGCCCGACGGCGTCGCGCACCTGGTTCTGGAGGGCCTCCTGGTTGCGGGACTCGTCGGTGATGACCGTGAAGGTGGCGCTCGAGGCACCCGCCGAGAGGAAGGCGCCGAAGCCGGTGGTCGAGTTGCCGACCGTGGACTGGACCGTCTGGATGCCGTCGGTGCCGCGCAGGAGGCCCTCGACGCGCTCTGCCGCCGCTCCCGTGGCCTCGAGGCTCGTCCCGGGCGGCATCGTCTGGCGCACGGTGAAGGAGTTCTCCCCGGTGCCGGAGAGGAGGTTGGTCTGCAGGAGCGGCGTCATGGCGAAGGTGCCCACGAGCACGAGCACGCCCGCGACGAGCGTGATCACGGGGTGCCGTTGGGTCGTGCGGAGGATCGGGAGGTAGCCGCGCTGCAGGACCGAGGACTTCTCCTTCTCCTGGGCCTCGGCCCGCGCCTCGACGGCACTCGTGGCCGCCGCGGGACGGTAGCCGAGGAACCAGTAGGCGAGCACGGGGACGATCGTGAGCGAGACCGCGAGCGAGGCGAGCAGCGCGATCGTGATGGTGAGCGCGAACGGCCGGAACAGCTCGCCGGCAAGGCTGCCCACGAAGGCGATCGGGAGGAACACGGCCACGGTCGTCAGCGTGGAGGCCGTGACGGCCCCGGCAACCTCGCGCACCCCGGCGAGGATCGCCGTCGTCTTCTCCTCTCCGTACCCCAGGTGCCGCTTGATGTTCTCGATGACCACGATGGAGTCGTCCACGACGCGGCCGATCGCGATCGTGAGCGCGCCGAGGGTGAGCAGGTTCAGCGAGTACTTGGTCGCGTAGAGCCCGATGAACGTGATGAGCAGCGACAGCGGGATCGAGACCGCCGTGACGAGCGTCGAGCGGACCGAGAGCAGGAAGACGAGGATCACGAGCACCGCGAAGCCGAGCCCGAGCAGGCCCTCCGTGGTCAGATCCTTGATGGACTTCTCGATGAACGGCGCCTGGTCGAAGACGGTCGTGAGGCGCGCGTTCGAGCCGAGCTCCGCCTCGAGCTGGGGGATCAGGTCGCGCACCGCGTGGGAGATGGCCACGGCGTCGCCCTCGGGCTTCTTCGTCACGGAGATCGCGAGGGTGGGCTTGCCGTCGGTCCTCGTGATCGAGGTCGCGGGGTCGTCCTCGAGGGCCACGGCGGCGACGTCGCGGATCACCGTCGGGGTCTTGGCCCCCGTGAGCGGGAGGCCGGCGACGGCGTCTGGGGAGTCGAGCGGGCTGCCCGCCTGGAGGGAGAGGGTCTTGCCGTCGCCCTGGACCGTGCCGATCGGTGTGAGCGCGCCGTTGTTCTGCAACGCCGTCCGGATGGCGCCCGCGTCGACGCCCCGGGCAGCCAGGGCGGCAGGGTTCGGGGTGATCTGGAGGTGGCGGGTCGCGCCGCCCGTGACGTCGGCACCGCGGACGCCCGCGATTTTCTGTATCTTCGGCACCGCCACTTCGGCGAGCTGGCTGTTAAGCTCGCTCAGGGACTTGTCGGAGGAGGCCGCCAGGAACACGATCGGGAAGTCGGAGATGCTTCCCGCCACCGGCTGCGGGTCGACGTCGGAGGGCAGCTGCCGCTTCACGGTCGAGATCGCGCGGTCCACCTGGTTGCGCGCCCGGTCGAGGTTCGTGCCGTAGGCGAAGGACAGCCGGATGGTCGACACCCCGGTGCGGGAGGTCGAGGCGGAGCTCTCGAGTCCCTCGACCGCCTGGAGGGCCCGTTCGAGCGGCTGGCCCACCTGCCTGTCGACCACTTCCGGGGAGGCGCCCGGCATCGAGGACACCACCGTGAGCTGGGGGAACTCGATCGACGGGATGAGCTCCTGCTTGAGGCTGCCGGCCGTGATGACGCCGAATACGGAGGCGAAGACCGTGATCAGGGCGATGAGGGCCCTGTTCGCCATGGAGAGCGTAGCGAGGCGGAACATGGGGGCCTCTTCGTGTCGGGTGGGCGGAACGAATGGGTGCTCAACGGCCCGCGCCCCGAAGGGGGACGCGGGCCGTCGGGCGAGGCTACTTGGCGGGCGCCGCGAGCTGCAGCGCGGCAGCGGTGCTGGCCGCGACCTCCGCTGCGAGCTCGGGGTGCTCGTCGAGCTTGACGCCGTAGCCGGGCATCATCTCGCGCATCTTGGGCTCCCAGCCCTTGAAGCTCTTCGGGAAGCAGCGCTGCATGAGCTCGAGCATGATCGGCACGGCGGTCGAGGCGCCCGGGGAGGCCCCGAGCAGGGCGCCGATGGAGCCGTCGCGCGCGGTGATCACCTCGGTGCCGAACTGGAGCACGCCGCCCTTGGCGGAGTCCTTCTTGATGATCTGGACGCGCTGGCCTGCCGTGATCAGCTCCCAGCCCTCGGACGACGCCTCCGGGAAGTACTCCCGCAGCGCTCCGATCTTGGACTCGCGGCTCTTGGCGACTTCCTTGACCAGGTAGGCCGTGAGGTCCATGTTGTCCTTGGCCACCGCGAGCATCGGGATGATGTTGCTGGGCCGGATGGACAGCGGCAGGTCCCAGAGCGAGCCGTTCTTGAGGAAGTTCGTCGAGAACCCGGCGTACGGGCCGAACAGCAGCGAGCGCTGGCCGTTGACGTAGCGCGTGTCGAGGTGCGGGACGGACATGGGCGGCGCGCCGACGGACGCCTGGCCGTAGACCTTGGCGTTGTGCTGGAGGGCAACGCTCTCGTCGGTGCTGCGCAGGAACTGGCCCGAGACCGGGAAGCCGCCGTAGCCCTTGCTCTCCGGGATCCCGGAGGCCTGCAGGAGGTGCAGGGCACCCCCGCCGGCGCCCACGAACACGAACTTCGCATGGATCCCGCCGCGCTCGCCCGAGGCGAGGTGCTTGGTCGCCACGCTCCACCCGCCGCGGGAACGCTCGAGGTTGGTGACGTCGGTGCCGTAGTTGACCTCGACTCCGCTGTTCTCGAGGAACGTCACGAGTTCGCGGCTGAGCCGTCCGAAGTCGACGTCGGTGCCCTCCGGGACGCGGGTCGCAGCGACACGGCCCTCGCCTCGGCCGTTCATGACCAGGGGGGCCCACTCGGCGATGGTCGCCGGGTCCTCGCTGTACTGCATCGACGAGAAGAGTGTGTGCTTGCTCAGGGCCTCGTAGCGGGTGCGCAGGAAGTCCGAGTGCGCGTCGCCGATGACGAAGCTCATGTGGGGCACGGTGTGGATGAAGGACGACGGATCGCCGATGCTGCCGTCGTTCACCAGGTGGGACCAGAACTGCCGCGACAGCTGGTAGCCCTCGTTGATGCTGAGCGCCTTCGCCGGGTTGACGGAGCCGTCCTTGGCCTGCGGCGTGTAGTTGAGCTCGCAGTAGGCCGCGTGGCCGGTGCCGGCGTTGTTCCAGGGACCCGAGCTCTCGAGCCCCACCTCGTCGAGGCGCTCGAAGAGCACAATGCTCCAGCTCGGTTCCAGCTTCTTGAGGAAAGCGCCGAGGGTGGCGCTCATGATGCCTCCGCCGATCAGAACGACGTCGGCAGATCGGGTAGTGGAAATGAAGGTCACGGATGTCTCCCTGCGCAAATGGACCAGAGGCAGAATATCCCTCGTCTGCGCTGTTCGCTAAATCCTTCGGTGCGCCTTAGTCAAGACCCGTCGGCCTACTTTTTCAGCCGCACGCGGTTGAACGTCTCCGCGAGGACGGGAGACGTCGGGTAGCTCTCGACGCGCGGCGAGGTCGCCACGCCGGAGATCGGGTACGCGATCGGGACCGCGGGCGCCGTCCCCGCGAGCTGGGCGTTGATGCTCTGGTACGCGTCGGCGCGGTCCTTGCCCTCGGGGAGCTCCCGGGCGCGGTCGATCTTGCTGAAGAGCTGGGCGTCGAAGTAGCCGAACTCGCCGGTCTTCGCCCCGAACAGTGCCGAGAGGAAGCCGTCCGGGTCGGCATAGCCGCCGTTGATCCCGAGCAGGTGGAGGGCGTGGTCGCCTGCGGTCGTGACCCGCTGGAGGTAGCCCTCGGACCACTGGATCGGGACGGGCTTGATGGCGAGCCCGACCGTCGTGAGCTGGGCGCTGATCTCGGCGTAGATCTTGGCCGGGGAGGGCATGTACGACCGGCTGGTGTCGAGGGGGTAGGCGAAGGCGAGCTCCTCGCCCTTGTAGCCGGCCTCCGCGAGGAGCCGCTTGGCCCGTTCCGGGTCGTAGCCGGGGAAGTTCGCAGAGCTGTTGAAGCCGGCGAGGCGCGGCGGGATGAACTGCCCGGCCGAGGAGGTGTCCTCGAGGAAGAACCGCCGGATCACCGCGTCCTTGTTGATCGCCATGGCGATGGCCTGGCGGACCTTCTCCTGCTGCAGCGGCCCGACCGCCTGGTTCATCCCGAGGTAGAAGACGGAGAACGGGTCACGCCGTGCGATGGGGAAGCCCGCGCGCACGAGCGGCTCGACGGCGTCCACCGTGAGCGGGTCGAAACCGTCGATCCGGCCGGCCAGGAGGGCCTGGACGCGGCTCTGCGCAGTGTCATAGACCGCGAGGGTCAGCTTGGCGATCTGTCCCCGCTCGCCCCAGTACTTCGGATAGCTCGCGAGTTCGATCCGGTCCGGTGCCTGCGCGGTGAACGAGAACGGCCCGGTGCCCACCGGGTGCTGGCCGTAGCGCGAGAGCCGGCCGAACGAGGCGGTCTGGTCGAGCGTGTCGGCTGTCCCGGCGGCGAGGGCCGCAGGTGAGGAGATCGCGAAGGCCGGGGTGGTCAGGGCGCGGAGGAGTGCCGTGAACGGACGGGTGAGGTCGATCCGGACCTGCGACGGGGACAGGACGGTGCAGGCCTTGAACACGGAGAGGGACGCCTGGTCCGCGTGGGCCTTGAAGACATGGGTGAACCCCATGGTCGGATTCGCCGCCCTGAACTCGGGGGTGAAGGCGAACCAGCGGTCGAAGTTGGCCTTGACGGCGGCTGCATCGAAGGCGGTCCCGTCGTGGAATGTCACCCCTTCCCGCAGGGTGAACGTGTAGGACATGCGGTCGCTGCTCTCCTGCCACGAGGTCGCGAGCGCGGGGGAGGGCTCCGAGGTCGTCGGGTCCGCGGCGACGAGCCCTTCGAGGACCTGGCGTGCGATCCGCCACGACTCCAGATCGGAGGTCACCGCTGGATCGAGCGACGACGGCGGCGACGGCACAGCGAACGTGAAGGTCGCCTGGGGCTCGGCTGCGGTCGGCGCCGCGCTCGCGGAGGGGTCGGGCGAGGGGCTGGGGGTGCAGCCTGCGAGGACCACGGCAGCTGCCGCGCCCGCGAGGACGCTCCTTCGTGAGATGCTCCCTGCCACTGTCCGCCTTTCCTGCGCCCGCCCCCCGTTCTCGGCCCGCGCCCAGCCCTCGGGATGCAACGTATGAGTGCGCGAGGAGGGACTTGAACCCTCACGTCCGAAGACACAGGAACCTAAATCCTGCGTGTCTGCCAATTCCACCACTCGCGCGGGGCCCCGCCGCGGCGGGGCACTGCGTCAGTCTACCGGGCTGATCTTCAGATCCCGGTGGAGCTTTGCGACGTGGCCCTTCGCCCGCACGTTGTACTGGGCCGCCTCGATATGCCCGTCAGCACCGATCACGAACGTGCTGCGGATGAGGCCCTGGTAGACGCGCCCGTAGTTGCGCTTCTCGCCCCACGTGCCGTAGGACTCTGCGACGCGGTGGTCGGTGTCCGCGAGGAGGGGGAAGCCGAGCTCGTACTTCGCCGCGAAGCGGCGGACGGCGTCGGCAGGGTCGGGCGAGACCCCGACGACGGCGAGGCCCGCCGCTGCGAGGCCTGCGAGGCTGTCGCGGAAGTCGCACGCCTGCTGCGTGCACGCCGGCGTGTCGACCTGGGGGAAGAAGTAGAGCACCGTGCGCCGGCCCGCGAAGTCCGCGAGCGACGTCGTGCCTCCCGCCGAGTCGGGGAGGGAGAAGACGGGGGCGGGGTCGCCGGCTGCGAGGCGGATTTCGGGTGAGGAGCTGATCACCGGGACAGCCTACTCGGCGGCTGCCGGAGAACGCCCCAGAGGGGTGATGCGGCTCACCCGTTTTCGCCTGGTTTTCGATTTCGCTTTTCCCCGGGGCTCGTGTAGAGTTTCATGTCGTTGCGGGGCACGGAGACGGGCCGAAAGCGACCGGCAAGCCGGTCGCTGTGAACGCAGCAGGCCAGCGCCTCTAGCTCAACTGGCAGAGCAATTGACTCTTAATCAATGGGTTCCGGGTTCGAGTCCCGGGGGGCGCACAGCAGCCCCTCCCCCTTCCGCCTCGTGCGGATCGGGGAGGGGCTTTTCTGTTCCCTGCGGTCTGCCGCCGACTCCTTCCAGGATCACGTCCGCCACGAGTCCAGGCAGGGTGAACGGTACGAAGTGGTCGCAGTCCAGGATCCGCACGTCCGAGACACGCTCCCTCGCCCGGACCCAGGGCTGCTCGCCGTTGAAGGCATCGCGCCGTCCCAGCAGCACCGTGGTCGGAATGCGCATCCACGCCGCCGCGGGAACGGGGTCCGAGAGCGTCCGTCGCGTCACGGGCCGGCGGGGATTCGCGTCGAAGTGCGCGCGGACCTCGGCAGAGAACCCTGTTCCCTCGTCATGCCACCAGCCGCCCCGTGGGACGAACCGGCCGTCCTCGTGCCAGAGGTAGTCCGGGCTGCCGTCGAAGAGCGTCCCGTCGCGCGGCCGGGTGTGGATGGGCTGGGGGACCGACGAGACGAGGACGAGTCGGGAGACGGCCTCGCCGTCGGCTGCGATCGAGACGGCGTCGCAGCCGTAAGACCAGCCCACGGCGACCGCGGGGCCGTGGCTGCCTGCCGTGCGGATGGCCTCACGCACCGCCTCGGCGTCGTCGAGGAGCCCAGCGCCGGCCAGACGGTGGGACGGCAGGTCCGGGACGACCACCTCGACACGGCGCGCTTCGAGGAGTTCGCGGACCCAGTGCCAGTCGGCCGGGCATCCCCACATGCCATGCACCAGCACGGCGCTCCGGGGACTCGGATTCACAGCCGGGCCGCTATGGGAAGCGGTTCAGGCCTGGGCGGGGTGGCGCCGACGGTGCCGGCCACGGCCAGTGACGGAGACGTCCTCGCGGACGACCGTCCAGACGGCAAGAACCAGGGCGATGATGCCTGAGGTCCCGATGAGAACCCAGTCCATGGCAGCCTCCCACGCGATCCCGCCTCCTCTGGGCGGATAGCTCATTGAACGACTGGTCGCCCGCCGCGTCCAGTATCCGAGGGCCCATGTCTCGCCTCGGCGGCCCGACGTACCCTAGCCCGACGTACCCTAGAGGGCTGCGAGGTCCCTCAGGAACGCCGCGAAGTCCGCGGCGTCGTCCTCCTGGTAGAGACTGCCCGAGACGGCGTCGCCGAACGCGAGGCTGCACGTGTCGCGCAGGGTGAAGGTCACGATCCTCCCCGTGCTGGTCGAGATGTCGAACGTGCCGTGGGCGCCCTCGGCCACATACGCGAGGTTCGTGAGGTCGGCGGTGAGCGGGCGTCCCGCCGGCGCGAGGCTCGCGCGGTCGAACGGCGCGACCACGATCTCCGCAGGGCGGCGCCGGTAGCCGATGACGAGCCCACGGGCGAGGGGCCCGTGCGGCAGGGAGTCCGTGATGGTCCCGCCGCACTCCGTCGCGCAGACGAGGTTGTAGTCGCCGTAGTTCGGGATCGCCCCGTCGAAGACGCGGTGCAGGGCGGCCTTCAGCGTGTCGTCGGAGTCGTCGTCCGGCAGGCCGGACGGCTCGTTGGGGGCAGTGCTCACCACGTGGCTCCTCTCACGCCCCCCAGTCTACGGACGTCGGGCCCGCCGGCGCAGGTGCGACCCGGGTGCCGTTCCCTGGGCGCTCCATGCGTCTACCCTGTGCGGATGGACCTTCGCCGACTCCTGCTCCTGCGCGAACTCGCCGACCGCCGGACCGTCGGTGCGACAGCCGAGGCACTGGGCATCACGCCGTCGGCCGTCTCCCAGCAGCTCAAGACGTTCCAGGAGGAGCTCGGCGTCGTCCTGCTGGAGAAGGAGGGCCGCGGGGTGCGGCTCACCGAGGCAGGGGCCGCGCTCTCTGCCGCTGCGGCGGACGTCGCGGTGGCGATGGCGCGGGCCGAGGCCACGGCCGAGGACTACCGCGGCGGCAGGCAGAGCACCGTGAGCGCCGTCTTCTTCCCGAGCGCTGCCGAGATGATCCTGCCGGGGCTCCTGGACCGGGCCGGGGCGGTCGAGGGCCTGCGCATCCGGGCACGGCTCGAGGACCCGAAGGCGCAGGGCTTCGTCGACCTCGCCGCGGACTCCGACCTCGTCCTCGGCCACTCGGTCAACGGGCCGGCCGACTTCGCGCGGCCGGGACTCATCGTCGAGCCCCTGCTCGAGGAGCCCCTCGACGTCGCGCTCCCCGCCCACCACCCGCTGGCGGCGAAGCCCTCGCTCGGACCGTCCGACGTCGCGGGCGAGCCCTGGATCGGGGTCCCGGCCGGCTTCCCGTTCGACACGGTGCTGCGGCAGATCGAGCTCCAGGCCGGGCGGACGGTGGAGCGCGCGCAGCTCATGCCCGACCTCCGTGTCATGGAGGCCCTCGTGGTCGGCGGCCACGGGCTGAGCCTCCTGCCGCGGTTCACGGCCCGCGCCTCGCTCCGCCGAGGTCTCGTCCTGCGCCCCCTGGCCGGGGTCCACGCCCGGCGGAGCATCGTCCTGATCGCGCGGGCCGAAGTCGCCGCGCGGCCGACGGTCCGGTCCGTCATGGACATGGTCCACGCCGAGGCGCGGACCATCGCCGAGCACGACGGCGCGGCGGCACCCGAGGCGGGCGGCGCCTGAGCGGGCGGCGCCTGAGAAAGCCGCGCGGACACCTCCACGGAGCGCCGGAGGCGGTCCTAGACTGTGCGCCATGACTGATCTGAGCGGAGTCCAGGCAGCATCCCCGCGCGACGTCGACGTCAAGCCGCGCAGCCGGGCCGTCACGGACGGCATCCACGCCGCCCCCTCCCGGGGCATGCTGCGCGCGGTGGGGTTCGGCGACGAGGACTTCGAGAAGCCGCAGGTCGGCATCGCGAGCTCGTGGAACGAGATCACCCCGTGCAACCTCTCGCTCGACCGCCTCGCGAAGGCCGCCAAGGAGGGCGTCCACGCCGCGGGCGGGTTCCCCATGCAGTTCGGCACGATCTCCGTCTCCGACGGCATCTCCATGGGCCACGAGGGCATGCACTTCTCGCTCGTGTCCCGCGAGATCATCGCCGACTCCGTCGAGACGGTCATGCAGGCCGAGCGGATCGACGGGCAGGTGCTCCTCGCCGGCTGCGACAAGTCGCTCCCCGGCATGCTCATGGCCGCTGCCCGCCTCGACGTCTCGAGCGTCTTCCTCTACGCCGGGTCGATCATGCCCGGATGGGTCAAGCTCGAGGACGGTACGGAGAAGGACGTCACCCTCATCGACGCGTTCGAGGCCGTCGGCGCGTGCGCGGCGGGCAAGATGTCCGCAGGGGACCTCGACCGCATCGAGCGGGCCATCTGTCCCGGCGAGGGCGCCTGCGGCGGGATGTACACCGCGAACACCATGGCCAGTGCGGCCGAGGCGCTCGGGATGTCCCTCCCCGGCTCCGCGGCCCCGCCGTCGGCCGACCGGCGCCGCGACATGTTCGCGCACCGCTCGGGCGAGGCGGTCGTGAACCTCCTGCGGCAGGGCATCACCGCGCGGGACATCCTCACGCGCGAGGCCTTCGAGAACGCGATCTCGGTCGTCATGGCCTTCGGCGGGTCGACGAACGCTGTCCTCCACCTGCTCGCGATCGCCCGCGAGGCCGAGGTGGAGCTGCGCCTTGAGGACTTCAACCGGGTCGGCGACCGGGTGCCGCACCTCGGCGACCTCAAGCCGTTCGGGCGCTACGTCATGAACGACGTCGACCGGGTCGGGGGAGTGCCCGTGGTCATGCGGGCCCTGCTGGACGCCGGGCTCCTGCACGGGGACGCGCTCACCGTCACGGGGAGGACCGTGGCGGAGAACCTCGCCGAGATCGCCCCGCCGGACCTCGACGGGAAGATCGTGCGTGCCCTCGACAACCCGATCCACGCCACCGGCGGCATCTCGATCCTCCACGGCTCGCTCGCGCCCGACGGCGCCGTCGTGAAGACGGCGGGATTCGACGCCGAGGTCTTCGAGGGCACGGCGCGGGTCTTCGAGCGGGAGCAGGGCGCCCTGGACGCGCTCGACGCCGGCCAGATCGCGGCGGGGGACGTCGTCGTCATCCGCTACGAGGGCCCCAAGGGCGGGCCGGGAATGCGCGAGATGCTCGCCATCACGGGGGCGATCAAGGGCGCGGGCCTCGGGAAGGACGTCCTGCTGCTGACCGACGGGCGGTTCTCGGGCGGCACCACCGGCCTGTGCATCGGGCACGTCGCGCCCGAGGCGGTCGACGGCGGCCCGGTCGCCTTCGTGCGCAACGGCGACCGCATCCGAGTCGACATCCCGGCGAGGACGCTCGACCTGCTCGTCGACGACGCCGAGCTCGCGCGCCGTCGTGAGGGATGGGAGCCCCTCCCCGCGCGCTTCACGAGGGGCGTCCTCGCCAAGTACGCCAAGCTCGTGCACTCGGCGAGCGAGGGCGCCGTCGTGGGGTGAGGGCCAGCACGCACCGGCCGCGTCTCAGTGAGTGGAACCGATTCCACATGGTGAGACGGCAGATGCCCAAATTGACACTCGCGAAGGCCAGCCGGGAGACTGTGGGCATGCAGATCGTCCCCGCCGACACGGTGCTCGATGTCGTCGTCGTTGCCAAGCGCGTGGCTCACTGAGCCCGTCCTGGCACGATCTGTCACGCGCAACCCCTCGAAAGGCCGACTGGCCGAGGGGTTGTTTTTGTTTGAGCACGGCACCGGCTCGAACACAGCACCTTCGCCACGAAGATCCTAAGGAAGAGACTGATGAGCAAAGGAACGCCGATCAGCCCATCGCTGATGGCTTCGAAGCCGTCCCCGGCCAAGGCCGCGGATGCTGTCGACACCGTTGACAGTGCCTCTGCCGTCCTGGGGCCCAACCGCGTCGTTGAGCCCACAGAGATGACTGGATCTGAAGCAATTGTCCGCTCGCTCGAGGAACT
The DNA here is from genome assembly GCF_002224485.1 of Sinomonas sp. R1AF57. Classification (GTDB taxonomy): domain Bacteria; phylum Actinomycetota; class Actinomycetes; order Actinomycetales; family Micrococcaceae; genus Sinomonas; species Sinomonas flava. The sequence goes on along the minus strand of NZ_CP022463.1, from coordinate 2,008,415 downwards.
GGGCGTGGACGATGTCTTTGGTCTCCCGGGCGGCGCGATCCTGCCGACCTACGACCCTCTGATGGCTTCGAAGATCAACCACGTGCTGGTGCGCCACGAGCAGGGCGCGGGCCACGCTGCCCAGGGCTATGCCATGGTCACCGGCCGTGTGGGAGTCTGCATCGCGACGTCGGGTCCGGGAGCCACCAATCTGGTGACCGCGATCGCGGACGCGCACATGGACTCCGTCCCCCTCGTCGCAATCACCGGCCAGGTCTCGAGCTCGGTCATCGGCTCGGACGCCTTCCAGGAAGCGGACATCGTGGGCATCACCATGCCCATCACGAAGCACTCCTTCCTGGTCACCAAGGCCGAGGACATCCCGCGCACGCTCGCCGAGGCGTTCCACCTCGCCTCGACCGGCCGCCCCGGTCCCGTCCTCGTGGACATCACGAAGGACGCCCAGCAGGCCAAGACCATGTTCAGCTGGCCGCCCAAGGTCGACCTCCCCGGCTACCGGCCCGTCACCCGCGGCCACAGCAAGCAGGTGCGCGAGGCCGCGAAGCTCATCGCGGCGTCGTCCAAGCCCGTCCTCTACGTGGGCGGCGGCGTCATCAAGGCCCACGCTTCGAAGGAGCTGCTGGCCCTGGCCGAGGCGACCGGCGCCCCGGTCGTCACCACCCTCACCGCGCGCGGAGCCTTCCCGGACTCGCACCCGCAGCACGTCGGCATGCCCGGAATGCACGGCGGCGTCGCCGCCGTGACCGCGCTCCAGCAGGCGGACCTCCTCATCACGCTCGGCGCGCGCTTCGACGACCGCGTCACGGGCGTCCTGAGCTCCTTTGCGCCCAACGCGAAGGTCATCCACGCTGACATCGACCCGGCCGAGATCTCCAAGAACCGCTCGGCCGACGTGCCGATCGTGGGCTCGGTGAAGGAGATCATCCCCGAACTGACTGAGGCGGTCCGTGCCTCCGAGTCGACCCCGGACCTCGAGGCGTGGTGGTCGTTCCTGCGGAAGCTCCGCCAGGACTACCCCCTGGGGTGGACCGAGCCCGAGGACGGCCTCCTCGCGCCGCAGCACGTCATCGAGCGCATCGGCGAGCTCACCGGTCCCGAGGGCGTGTACGTCGCCGGGGTCGGCCAGCACCAGATGTGGGCGGCGCAGTTCATCAAGTACGAGCGTCCGGGCGCGTGGCTCAATTCGGCCGGACTCGGCACGATGGGCTACTCGGTCCCCGCCGCGATGGGCGCCAAGGTCGGCAACCCGGACCGTGTGGTCTGGGCGATCGACGGCGACGGCTGCTTCCAGATGACCAACCAGGAGCTCGCCACCTGCGCCCTGAACAACATCCCGATCAAGGTCGCGGTCATCAACAACTCCTCGCTCGGCATGGTGCGGCAGTGGCAGACCCTCTTCTACGACGGCCGCTACTCCAACACCGACCTGCACACGGGCCACGAGACCGTGCGCATCCCCGACTTCGTCAAGCTCGGCGAGGCCTACGGCTGCGCCTCCTTCCGGGTCGAGCGGCCCGAGGAGGTCGACGCCGTCATCGAGAAGGCACTCGAGATCAACGACCGCCCTGTCGTGATTGACTTCGTGGTGAGCCCGAACGCGATGGTGTGGCCGATGGTCCCCGCCGGCGTCAGCAATGACCTGATCCAGGTCGCCCGCAATTCCACCCCCGACTGGGAAGAGGAGGACTGAGGCATGTCCCGCCACACCCTGTCCGTGCTGGTCGAGGACAAGCCCGGCGTCCTGACGCGCGTCGCCGGACTGTTCGCCCGCCGGGCCTTCAACATCCACTCGCTCGCCGTCGGCCCCACCGAGGTGGGCGGCGTCTCGCGCATTACGGTCGTTGTCGACGCCGAAGGCGACCTGCTCGAGCAGGTCACCAAGCAGCTGAACAAGCTCGTGAACGTGATCAAGATCGTGGAGCTCCTGCCCGAGAACTCGGTGCAGCGCGACCACCTCCTCATCAAGGTCCGCGCCGACTCGGCGGCCCGGCTGCAGGTCACGCAGGCCGTGGACCTCTTCCGGGCCTCGGTCGTGGACGTCTCCACCGACTCGCTCGTCGTCGAGGCGACGGGCACCACGGAGAAGCTCAACGCGCTGCTGACCGTCCTCGAACCCTTCGGCATCCGGGAGATCGTCCAGTCCGGAACCCTTGCGGTCGGCCGCGGCTCGCGCTCCATGAGCGACCGCGCGCTCCGCGCCAGCTAGACCCGCCCCAGCGGCACCCCTTTCCTCACCAGCAAGTCAAGGAGACACGAAGTGACAGAGCTGTACTACGACGACGACGCCGACCTCTCGATCATCCAGGGCCGCAAGGTCGCCGTGATCGGCTACGGCAGCCAGGGCCACGCCCACGCCCTCAACCTGCGCGACTCGGGTGTCGACGTCCGCGTCGGCCTCCAGGAGGGCAGCAAGAGCCGCGCCAAGGCCGAGGACGAGGGCCTGCGCGTCCTCACCCCGCGCGAAGCCGCCGAGGAAGCCGACGTCGTCGTCATCCTCGCCCCCGACCAGGTGCAGCGCCACCTGTACGCGGACGAGATCGCCTCGGCCCTCAAGGAGGGCGACGCCCTCGTCTTCGGCCACGGCTTCAACATCCGCTTCGGCTACATCCAGCCGCCGGCCGGCGTCGACGTCATCCTCGTCGCCCCGAAGGCCCCGGGCCACACCGTGCGGCGCGAGTTCGTCGCGGGCCGCGGCATCCCGGACATCATCGCGGTCGAGCAGGACGCCTCGGGCAAGGCCTGGGACCTCGCCAAGTCCTACGCGAAGGGCATCGGCGGCACCCGCGCCGGCGTCATCAAGACCACGTTCACCGAGGAGACCGAGACGGACCTCTTCGGCGAGCAGGCCGTCCTCTGCGGCGGTGTCTCCCACCTCGTCCAGGCGGGCTTCGAGACCCTCACCGAGGCCGGCTACCAGCCGGAGATCGCCTACTTCGAGGTCCTCCACGAGCTCAAGCTGATCGTCGACCTCATGTGGGAGGGCGGCATCGCCAAGCAGCGCTGGAGCATCTCGGACACCGCCGAGTACGGCGACTACGTCTCGGGCCCGCGCGTGATCTCCCCGGCCGTCAAGGAGTCCATGAAGGAGATCCTCGCCGACATCCAGTCGGGCGCGTTCGCAAAGCGCTTCATCGACGACCAGGACAACGGCGCCAAGGAGTTCCTCGAGCTCCGCGAGAAGGAGGCCGGCCACCCGATCGAGGCCACCGGCCGCGCGCTGCGCTCCCACTTCGCGTGGAAGCAGCAGGACGCTGACTACACCGAGGGCTCGGCCGCGCGCTGATCCCCACACCGCAGCGGCGGGCGCGAGATCGCCCGCCGCTGCGCCTGTCTCAGGCCGACGCGCCTGGACCCGCACCCCTTCCCCCTCATCCCATCCCCAGCCCGACTTGGAGAGGCCCCGCCCAGTGTCCATCGAGAAGCCCGTCGTCCTCCTCGCCGAGGAACTCTCTCCCGCCACGATCGCCGCCCTCGGCCCGGACTTCGAGATCCGGCACACAGACGGCGCAGACCGCGCCCAGCTGCTTCCCGCCATCGCCGACGTCGACGCGATCCTCGTCCGTTCCGCGACGCAGGTCGACGCCGAGGCGATCGCCGCGGCCAAGCGCCTGAAGGTCATCGCCCGCGCCGGCGTGGGCCTGGACAACGTCGACATCAAGGCGGCCACTCAGGCCGGCGTCATGGTCGTCAACGCCCCGACCTCGAACATCGTCTCCGCCGCGGAGCTGACCTGCGGCCACATCCTCTCGCTCGCGCGCAAGATCCCGGCAGCCAATGGCTCGCTCAAGGGCGGCGAGTGGAAGCGCTCGAAGTACGCCGGCACCGAGCTGCTCGACAAGAAGCTCGGCGTGATCGGCCTCGGCCGCATCGGCGCGCTCGTCACCGCGCGCATGCAGGCGTTCGAGATGGAGGTCCTCGCCTACGACCCGTACGTGACGGCCGCCCGCGCCGCCCAGCTCGGCGTCAAGCTCGTCACGCTCGACGAGCTCCTCGCCCAGAGCGACTTCATCACCATCCACATGCCCAAGACGCCGGAGACGGTCGGCATGCTCGGCAAGGACGCGTTCGCGAAGATGAAGAAGACGGCATTCGTCGTCAACGTCGCCCGAGGCGGCCTCGTCGACGAGGAGGCGCTCGCCCAGGCGCTCGAGGACGGCCAGATTGCCGGCGCAGGCATCGACGTCTTCGCCAAGGAGCCGAGCACCGACCTGGCGTTCTTCGGCCACGAGAGCGTCGTGGTCACCCCGCACCTCGGCGCCTCCACCGACGAGGCCCAGGAGAAGGCCGGCGTCTCGGTCGCGAAGAGCGTCCGCCTCGCGCTTGCGGGCGAGCTCGTGCCCGACGCCGTCAACGTCGCCGGCGGCGTCATCGCCCCGGACGTGCGCCCCGGCATCCCGCTCATCGAGAAGCTCGGCCGCATCTTCACCGCGCTCGCGCACGACTCCGTCACCCAGATCGAGGTCGAGGTCGCCGGCGAGATCGCCGCCCTCGACGTCAAGTCGCTCGAGCTCGCCGCGCTCAAGGGCGTCTTCACCGACGTCGTCTCGGAGAAGGTCTCGTACGTCAATGCCCCGGTGCTCGCCGAGCAGCGCGGGGTGGCGGTGCGCCTCCTCACCACGACCGAGGCCGAGGACTACCGCAACGTCCTCACGATCCGAGGGCTCCTCCAGGACGGCTCGCAGGTGTCCGTGGCGGGCACGCTCACTGGGCCGAAGCAGATCCAGAAGCTCGTGGGCATCAACGGCTACGACGTCGAGATCCCGATCTCCGAGCACCTCGTCGTCATGTTCTACTCGGACCGCCCCGGCGTCATCGGCACGATCGGCCACATCCTCGGGATGAACGACATCAACATCGCGGGCATGCAGGTCGCCCGCGCCGACGCCTCCGGCCAGGCCATGGCACTCCTGACGGTCGACTCGGCGATCCCCACGACCGTCCTGGAGACCGTCAAGAGCGAGATCGGCGCGACCGTCATGCGCGAGATCGACCTCGTCGAGGACTGATCGGACGCACCCTGTGCCCGCTGAGCCGGGCACGCACGACGGCGACCCCCACCGCGCGCGGTGGGGGTCGCCGTCGTGCGTGGGGCGCCCGGGTTTGCCTCACTTCGGGGGCCCTTTCGCCGTTGACCGGCGCATCCGGTAATTTCTTAGGGTGACGTCCGCAGCTGAGAAGACCCCCTTCTACATCACCACCGCCATCACCTACCCGAACGGTGCCCCGCACATCGGGCACGCCTACGAGTACATCTCCGCGGACGCGATGGCGCGCTTCAAGCGGCTCGACGGGTACGACGTCTTCTTCCTCACCGGGACGGACGAGCACGGGCTCAAGATCGCCCAGACGGCCGAGAAGGAGGGCATCACCCCGAAGGAGTTCGTGGACCGGCAGGCGGACGTGTACCGCGAGGTCCACGAGATCCTCGGCACGAGCTACGACCGGCTCATCCGGACCACCGACTCCGACCACTACGCCGCAGCCCAGGACATCTGGAAGCGGATGGAGGCCAACGGCGACATCTACCTCGACAAGTACGAGGGCTGGTACTCCGTCCGCGACGAGGCCTTCTACACCGAGGAGGACACGGTCGAGCGGGACGGCGTCCGGTACTCGAAGGAGACGGACACCGAGCTCACGTGGACGGCAGAGGAGAGCTACTTCTTCCGCCTGTCCGCGTACCAGGACAGGCTCCTCGCGTACTACGAGTCGCACCCCGAGTTCGGCGCCCCGAACTACCGCTTCAACGAGGTGGTCTCGTTCGTGCGGCGCGGCCTGGAGGACCTCTCCATCTCGCGCACGTCGTTCGACTGGGGTGTCCCCGTTCCGGGCTCGGACTCGCATGTCATGTACGTGTGGGTGGACGCCCTGACCAACTACCTCACCGGCGTCGGGTACCCGGACACCGAGTCGGAGATGTTCGCCAGGTACTGGCCCGCCGACGTGCACATCATCGGCAAGGACATCTCGCGGTTCCACGCCATCTACTGGCCCGCGTTCCTCATGAGCGCCGGCCTCGAGGTGCCCAGGCGCGTCATGATCCACGGCTTCCTGCAGAACAACGGCGTGAAGATGTCCAAGTCCCTCGGCAACGTCGTGGCGCCCGCGGACATGATCGAGCAGTACGGGCTCGACTCCGTCCGCTACTTCTTCCTCCGCGAGGTCCCCTACGGCGCGGACGGCAGCTACAGCCACGACGCGATCGTGGGCCGCATGAACGCGGACCTGGCCAACAACCTGGGCAACCTCGCCCAGCGCTCTCTCTCGATGGTCGCGAAGAACCTCGACGGCGTCGTGCCCGAGCCGGGGGAGTTCACCGAGGCGGACCGCACGATCCTGGACGCCGCGGGGTCCCTGCTGCCCACGGTGCGCGCCTTCTTCGACCGGCAGGAGTTCTCCCGGGCGCTCGAGGCGGTCTGGGGCGTGCTCGGGGACACCAACGCGTACTTCGCGGAGCAGGCGCCGTGGGTGCTGCGCAAGACCGATCCCGCCCGCATGGCGACGGTCCTCTACGTGACGCTCGAGGTCGTCCGGCAGGTTGCGCTGCTCGTCCAGCCGGTCATGCCCGAGTCCGCCGGGAAGCTCCTGGACGTGCTCGGGCAGGGCGAGGGCGATGCGCGGCAGTTCGCGGCGCTCGGCACCCCGATCGCGCCCGGCACGCAGCTGCCCGCCCCGGCGCCGGTCTTCCCGCGCTACGACGAGCCGACAGGCGCCTGAGGCGACGGGCGGCACAGGCTGGGGCGGCACGGGCTGGGGCGGCACGGGCTGGGGCGGCACGGGCCTCTGATTCCCGGCGAGCCCGCTGGGGTACGTTCCTCCTATGGGACCACACGCTCAGCAACTCGACGCTGGCCCGGATCAGCTGGCGGCCGCCGCGCACGACGCGACAGACGACTGGCCGGACCGGGCGCTCGCCCTCGCCCGGTCCCTCGGCGAGCTGGCCCCGGCGCCCGGCGAGGGCCGGACGGGCGAACTGTGGGACCTCCTGAGCGTGCTCGGTGCCGCGCAGCTCTCGGTGGCCCGAGTCGTGGAGCCTCATCTCGACGCCCTGGCCATCCTGCGCCAGGCCGGCCTCGGGGATCCTGAAGCCGGAAGCACGTGGGGCGTGTTCGCCGCGGAGGGCCGGGATGCCCGCCTCGAGGCCCGCGAGACGCCCGACGGCTGGAGGCTCCACGGCGTCAAGCCCTGGTGCTCGCTCGCCGGCGCCCTGACGCACGCCGTCGTCACGGCCCACACGGGAGAGGCCACCCGGCGGGCCTTCGCCGTCCGGCTCGGCTCGCCCGGAGTGGACATCCTGCCCTCCGCGTGGCGCGCCCTGGGGCTTCCGGGGATTCCGAGCGGCCCCGTCCGATTCGACGACGTGCCGGCGGAGCCGGTGGGTGCGGACGGGTGGTACCTCGACCGCCCCGGCTTCGCCTGGGGCGGCATCGGCGTCGCCGCCGTCTGGTACGGCGGCGCCGTGGGAGTGGGCCGCCGGCTCTGGGACGCCGCGTCCGAGCGTGAGCCGGACCAGATCGGGCTTGCCCACCTTGGGAGCGCCGATCTCGCGCTCGGCAGCGCCCGGGCCGCGCTCGCCTCGGCGGCCGCGGCGGTGGACGACGGCACGGCCGAAGACTCCGCGGGCGCGCTGCTCGCGCTGCGCGTGCGGGGAACCGTGGCTGCGGCAGCTGAGACGGTGCTGGGGATCGTCGACCACGCGCTCGGCCCGGCGCCGCTGGCCTTCGACCCCGACCATGCCCAGCGCGTGGCCGACCTCAGGCTCTACCTCCGCCAGCACCACGCCGAGCGTGACACCGCGGCGCTCGGGCGCTCCCTCCTCGCGGCGGGGGAGGCCCCATGGTGACCTTCACCCATCGGGACGCCGGTACCCCTGAGGAGGTCTGGCTGCACGAGCGGCGGGTCCGCGCCGCCGAACCGCTCGAGCTGGCCCCGCTCTCCCGTCTCATCGTCGTGGCCGCGCACCCCGACGATGAGACGCTGGGCGCCGGCGGCCTCATCGCGCTGGCGTCCGCCCAGGGCGCCGCCGTGCACGTCATCGTGGCGACAGATGGCGAGGCATCCCATCCGGAGTCGCCCACGGTCACGGGTGCGGAACTCGCCGTCGTGCGCCGGCGGGAGGTCGAAGCAGCCCTCGCGGCCCTGGCCCCCGCGGCCCGGCTCGAATGCCTCGGGCTTCCCGACGGTGAGCTGGCCGGTCATCGGGCCGCGCTCGAGTCCGCCCTCGCCGCGGCTCTCGGCGACGCCGGTGCGGCGGGTGGGGACGGCGCCGTCGTGCTTGCCGCGCCCTGGCGGATGGACGCGCACCCCGACCACGACGCCGCCGGCGAGGCCGCGGCCCGGGCCGCGCGCGGGGCCGGGGTCCTGCTGCTCGAGTACCCGGTGTGGATGTGGCACTGGGCGGAGCCCGAGAGCCCCGGGATCCCGTGGCACAGGGCGCGGAGGATCGAGCTCGGTGCCGCAGGCCGCCGAGCAAAGGGCCGGGCCATGGCCGCCCACGTGAGCCAGGTCTCCCCGCTCTCGGCGCATCCGGGCGACGAAGCGCTCCTGAGCCCGGGCATGCAGGCCCACTTCGAGCGGGACTTCGAGCTGTTCTTCGCCTCCCCGCCGGAGGATGCGGGCGCGACCTTCGACGCGGTCCACGCCTCCAGCCCTGACCCATGGCACTTCACCACGAGCTGGTACGAGCAGCGGAAGCGGGCCGTCACGCTCTCCGCGCTGCCGGATCGCCGGTACTGGCGGGCGCTTGAAGTCGGCTGCTCGATCGGAGTGCTCACCGCTGAGCTGGCCGAGCGGGCGGAGGAGGTGGTCGCGACTGACATCAGCCAGATCGCCCTCGACCACGCCGCATCCCGCCTGCGAGAGGTGCAGAACATCCGCTGGGAGCGGCTCACGGTGCCCGGGGAGTGGCCCGAGGGCCGCTTCGACCTCATTGTCGCCTCCGAGGTGGGGTACTACTTCGGAGACGCCGAGCTCGACGAGTTCGTGCGGCGCTGCCTGACGAGCCTGACCGGCGACGGCGCGCTGGTCGCCTGCCACTGGCTCGGCCCCATCGACGGGTGGCCCCTGACGGGGGAGGACGTCCACGAGCGGCTCCGCGCCGATGACGGCCTCGAGACGCTCGTGCAGCACCGCGAGCGGGATTTCCTGCTCGAGGTCTTCGCCAAACCGCCGGCGTTGTCGGTGGCGCAGCGCGAGGGCATCGCGTGAAGAGGGCGCACCCCATCGCCGAGGTCGCGGTCGTGGTCCCGGCCAAGGACGAGGAAGAGCTGCTGCCCCGGTGCCTCTCCTCTGTCCACGCCGCCGTGGCTGCCCTTGCAGGCGCTTGCCCGCACGTGCGGGCCTCGGTGACGGTGGTGCTGGATGGCTGCCGGGATGGCTCGGCAGCGGTGGTCGCAGGATGGCCTTCCACCCACGCTGTGGAGGCAGATGCCGGGAACGCGGGTGGCGCAAGGGACATCGGCGTGCGCCGGGCGCTCGCCGCGGCCCGCGCGTCGACCGACCAGGTGTGGGTTGCCACGACCGATGCCGACAGCCGTGTTCCCCCAGACTGGCTCCTGCAGCACCTCGCTCTCGCAGAGCAGGGAGTGAGCCTTCTCATCGGCACTGTGGAGCCGGACGGCGCCGACCTCGGGGCCAGCCGACTGCGGGCATGGTTCGACGCCCACCGTCTCGGGGACGGGCATCATCATGTCTTCGGTGCGAACCTCGGCATCCGCGCCGACGTCTACGAAGCGCTCGGAGGCTTCCCGGGCCTGGACTCGGGTGAAGACGTGGCGCTGGTGCAGGCGGCGAAGGCCCACGGCGTGCGATGGCGGGCCACGGATGCGTGCCGGGTCCTCACCTCCGGACGGCTGCATGGCAGGGCGTCTGGCGGCTTCGCCGACTACCTCGCCGCCGCCTTGCCGCCCTGAGGTCACCCCCTGTGCTGCCGAGGTCACCGGGTGTGGTGTCGAGGTCACCCGCTGTGGTGCCGAGGTCACCCCCTGTGGTGCCGAGGTCACGCCCTGTGGCGCCGAGGTCACCCCCTGTGGTGCCGAGGTCACCCCCTGTGGCGCCGAGGTCACCGCATGTGGTGCCGAGGTCACGCCTTCCGCGCACGACGGCGACCACGCGCCGTCGTGCGCGACATGCTCCCGGGCCGCGACCCTATGCGACACCGATGAGTGCGTGGGGCGTCGTCAGGAAGGCACGGACCCTGGCCCGGAGCGTCTCGTGATCGTCGAGTTCTGGCCAATAGATGTTCAGGACCCGCCACCCCGCGGCCACCAGCCTCGCCTCGCGCGCCTGCTGCGCTGCGATCTTCTCGTCGGGCGGACCGTAGTCGAAGTACTTTGCGTAACCGTGGACTTCGATCACGAGCCGCCGCGACGACCAGCCGAAGTCAACACGCTCGCGCCCGCCCGTGGTGGAGATCCAGAGCTGAAGCTCAGCCTCGGGGAGGTTCCACTCGTCCAGCAGCAGCCGGAAACGCGTTTCGGCCGGCGACTCCGCCCGTCCATCCGCTGCCGCGAGCACCTCTCGCACTCGTCGGATGCCCCGCGTTCCGCGGCCCTCCGCGACAAGGTGCCGCAGCGCATCCTGGTCTGCGCCGTGGGCGAGGCCGGAGTCGGCGACGATGACTCCGAGCTCGAACGGAAGGAGCCGAGCGCAGTCGATGATCGTGCGCTCGAGCGATGTGAGTCTCATGCCGTTCAGGATCCTCACGTCGGACTCGGGGATGATCTGGTTGTGGCGCACCACATCGTCCGCTGGACCACGGTTCCCGCGCCGCCCTGCATGGGCGACGTGGACCAGCGGCCGCGCACGCCACACCGAAAGGCCCCACAGCAGCGCCGCAGAGGTGTGGGTGTAGACATGCGACTGGCCTGTCGAAGCGGCGTTGTGGGCACAGATCCGAACGATCATCGGGTCGGGTGTGCCTGACAGCTCCGGAGCGTAGATTCCGCGTTCAAGCCTGGAAAGCTGCCCGGATTCGGTGAGGCTTCGGATGTCGCGCTCGTCCAGGCCTGCAGCGATGAGCCCGGAGCGGGCGATCATGGGTGCCGGCGACGTCGCAGTGCTCGCGAGCGCTTCGAGACGTCGGCGGGCGCTCGTATTCAGGGTGAGGTCCATGGTCGGAGTGTGACGCGATCGGGCTTCGGGACGGCTGCTGCCGGAGCGGTATGTGGACAAGTCGGGGCGATCTCCGGGACCTGTGGAGGACCAATGGAAGGGGTGACTTCGGCCCCACGCGGGGTGACTTCGGCCCTACGCGGGGTGACCTCGGCAGCACACGGGGTGACCTCGGCGGGAGGAGTCCGCATGATGAGACAGATGTGACCAGCATGTGGATGGCAGCGTTACGCTTGCGTCATGACGCAGACGCAGCTCGACCTCGCAGTGATCCCCGGTGACGGCATCGGCCCCGAAGTGACCGCCGAAGCGCTAAAGGTCCTCCACAAGGCGCTCGAGGGCACGGGTCTCGACGTCAAGGAGACCAGCTACAGCCTGGGCGCCCAGCACTGGCTCGAGACCGGCGAGGCGCTCACCGATGAGACGCTCAGCGACATCCGCGGCCGAGACGCGATCCTGTTCGGCGCCGTCGGCGCGGCGCCGGGGGACACGCGCATCCCCTCGGGCATCCTCGAGCGGGAGATCCTCCTCAAGCTTCGCTTCAGCCTCGACCACTGCGTCAACCTCCGCCCCTCCAGGCTCTACGCGGGCGTCCCCACTCCGCTGGCGAACCCCGGCGACGTGGACTTCGTCGTTGTCCGAGAGGGCACAGAGGGCCCCTACACGGGCAACGGCGGCGCACTCCGGGTCGGCACCCCACACGAGATCGCCACGGAGGTCTCCGTAAACACCGCCTACGGCGTCGAGCGCGTGGTCCGCGACGCCTTCCGCCGCGCCGAGGGCCGCCGCAAGAAGGTCACCCTCGTCCACAAGCACAACGTCCTGGTGCACGCCGGCCACCTGTGGAAGCGCACGGTCGAGGCCGTCGCCGCCGAGTTCCCGGGCGTCGAGCACGACTACCTCCACGTCGACGCCGCCACGATCTTCCTCGTCACGGATCCGTCGCGCTTCGACGTCATCGTCACGGACAACCTGTTCGGGGACATCCTCACCGACCTCGCGGGCGCCGTCACGGGCGGGATCGGCCTCGCCGCCTCCGGCAACATCAACCTCGACGGCACCGCGCCGAGCATGTTCGAGCCCGTCCACGGTTCCGCGCCGGACATCGCGGGGCAGCAGAAGGCCGACCCGGCCGCAGCGATCCTCTCGGCAGCCCTCCTCCTGGACCACATCGGCCAGCCGGAGGCCGCCGAGCGCATCCACGCGGCCGTGCAGGGCGACGTCGAGTCCCGCGTTGCGGGGCAGACGCGCACGACGGCGCAGATCGGCGACGCGATCGCGGCCCGCCTCTAGCGGTCCCACCGGGGCGCACGACGCCGCGCACGCACCCGCCGTCATGCGCCCCCTTCTACCCGCGCGGGCCAGCTTTCCGCTGGCTTCCGCGCACGTGGCGCAGGCGTAAGCTTGGAGGCACTGACAGGCCCCGGGACCGCGGCGGAGCTGCCGCGGCCTCGGCATGATGTGGAGGAACCATGACGCAGAACGCCCTGGGCGTTGAATTCGAGCTGCGGCTCTCCGAGAACCCGAAGAGTGAGCAGGAGCGCGCGGCGGTCCTGGCCAACCCGGGCTTCGGCAACCACTTCACGGACCACACCGCTATCGTCGACTACACCGTCGACTCCGAGGGCAAGGGCGGCTGGCACGACGCCCGCATCGAGCCCTACGGGCCGATCGCCATGGACCCGGCCGCCGCGGTCCTCCACTACGGCCAGGAGATCTTCGAGGGGCTCAAGGCGTACCGTCACGCCGACGGCACCGTCTGGACGTTCCGCCCCGAGGCCAACGCGGCGCGCTTCAACCGGTCGGCTCGCCGCCTCGCCCTGCCCGAGCTCCCGCCCGAGGTGTTCATCGAGTCCCTCCGCCGTCTCGTCGCGGTGGACAAGGCCTGGGTCCCGACCAACGAGGGCGAGTCGCTCTATCTCCGTCCCTTCATGATCGCCACGGAGGCCTTCCTGGGCGTCCGTCCCGCCCACGAGGTGTCCTACCGTGTCATCGCCTCGCCTGCGGGCAACTACTTCGGCGACATCAAGCCGGTCTCGATCTGGCTGTCCGAGAAGTACGCCCGTGCCGGCCACGGCGGCACCGGCGAGGCGAAGTGCGGCGGCAACTACGCGGCATCGCTCGCGGCCCAGCTCGAGGCCGAAGAGCACGGCTGCAAGCAGGTCCTCTTCCTCGACCCGACCGACGACTACGCGGTCGAGGAGCTCGGGGGCATGAACATCTTCTTCCTGTTCACCGACGGCACGCTGGTCACGCCGGCACTCAACGGGAACATCCTCCACGGCGTCACGCGTGACTCGATCCTCCAGCTGGCCACGGACCGCGGGCTGACGGTCCAGGAGCGCAAGATCACGATCGCCGACTGGCGCCAGGCCGTGGCCGACGGCACGCTCGCGGAGGTGTTCGCGTGCGGCACGGCGGCGGTCATCAACCCTATCGGCGAGCTCAAGACCGCCGAGGGATCGCTCGTGACGCCGGAGCTTCCGGAGGACTCGGTCGCGATGTCGATCCGCGAGCAGCTGCTGGGCATCCAGACCGGCATGGTCGATGACCTGCACGGCTGGCTCACGCAGCTCGCCTAGCACCGGAAGCAGCCAGCGCACGACGGCGCGTCCCCACCTCGGGTGGGAACGCGCCGTCGTGCGTTGGAGCCGCGGGCGGCCGGGGCGGCCGCTACCCCGGGCCCGCAGTCGTGCAGGATTCGCTTCATGTCACACGCATGACTGGTAGCGTGACAGATGTCACGCGCATCCGCCGATGGATGCCCCACGGGCGGCAGCGACGCCGCCAGGAAGGCAGCACAGCACCATGCACCTGAACACCACTCGCACCACACGAACGCTCTCCGCAGCAGTCCTCGCAGGGCTCCTCGCGGTCGGAAGCATCGGCGCCATGGGGACCGGCGCCTTTGCGGTTGGAGAAGGGCCCAACCCGGGGAACGGTTCGACCCAGACCTCGATCCTGCACACCTATGAGTCCATGGTCGCCGAGCTCAAGGCGCAGGCCGCGAAGCAGCCTGCCATGGAGCTCGAGGTCATCGGGCAGACCGTCAAGGGGCGGGACATCCACCTCGTGAAGTACATCTCGAACCCCGACAACCCGACCATCCTGTACCTCACGCAGCAGCACGGCAACGAGCAGCTCACCACGGAGGGCGCGCTCGCGTTCATCAGGAGCCTCGGCACGGCGAGCACCAAGGGCATCCTGGACAGGGTGAACATCCTCGTCGTGCCGATGCTCAACGCGGACGGGGCGATGGGAGACGTAGACTTCCCGCTCACCGACTACGTGGCTGACGGCGGGCGGCACCTCACGCGCTACAACGCCGTCGGCACCGACCTCAACCGCGACCACGTGGCCAAGGCCCAGCCGGAGACGAGGGCACTGCACGAGAACGTCCTGTCCAAGTACCCGATCCAGTACATGATCGACCTCCACCACCAGGGCACCCAGAGCGAGATCGACGGCAAGCTGGTCTCCGGCTCGATCCTCTACCCGACCTCCCCGAGCGTGGACCCTGCCGTCGTCGAGCGGTCCAAGCAGCTCGGCTCGGTCGTCTACGGTGCCATCAGCTCGAAGGGCTGGGGGAACCTGGGCAAGTACGTGGGCGGGTCCGAGGACCGGATCGGGCGCAACGGGGCGGCAGCGCAGTACGGGATCTCCACGCTCCTGTTCGAGATGCGCGGCATGTCGGACCACTACATCGACTCGTACGCCCTCGGGCAGAAGAGCAACGGCTACCTCATCCAGCAGACCGTGCTCACGCTGACCTCCACGGCCCGAGCGGTCGGGGACGGGTCGGTCGCCACGGCCGACACGTCGTTCTGGGACTCGCTGCCCGAGCAGACCAGCCGCCCCGGCGAAGAGGCCGACGAGTAGACCGGCGCCCACACGCACGACGCCGCGCGCCCGCCCCAGGTGGGCCCGCGGCGTCGTGCGCCGTGCGGCCGCGGTAGGGTGAACGCCATGCGCATTGCCCGTTGTGTTGTCGATTCGGAACCCTTCTACGGAGTGGTCCAGGGGGAGCCCGGCCATGAGACGGTCGCCGCCATCAAGGGCGACCCGTTCTTCTCCGGCGTCGAGCCCACCGGGGTCACGCACCCGCTCGAGGACGTCCGCCTCCTCGCCCCCATCATCCCCCGCAGCAAGGTGGTCGGGATCGGCCGGAACTACGCGGACCACGCGAAGGAGCTCGGCAACGACCTGCCCACCGAGCCCTCCATGTTCCTCGTCGCCAACACTGCGGTTGTCGGCCCGGGCGACCCGGTGGTGCTGCCCGAGTGGAGCGAGGAGGTCTCCTTCGAGGGCGAGCTCTGCGTCGTGATCGGCCGCATCTGCAAGGACGTCCCCGCGGAGAAGGCCGGCGACGTGGTCTTCGGCTACACGGTCGGCAACGACTTCACCGCCCGCGACAAGCAGCGCACCGACCTGCAGTGGGCGCGCGCGAAGTCGTTCGACACCTCCAAGCCGCTCGGCCCGTGGATCGAGACGGACCTGGACGTCGAGGACCTCCGGCTCACCACGCGGGTCAACGGCGAGACGAAGCAGGACGGCACGACGGCGGACATGGTCTTCGGCGTCAACGAGCTCGTCGCGGCGGTGTCGTCCGCCTTCACCCTCCTGCCCGGGGACGTGATCATGACGGGGACGCCCGCCGGCGTCGGCCTCGTGTCCGAGGGAGACCGCATCGAGGTCGAGATCGAGGGCATCGGCGCGCTCTCGAACCCGATCGTGCGGCGTTAGGGCCCGCTCGCTCGTAAGGGCCGGCGGGCGGCGCCCTAGAATGGGGGCACTATGACTTCCTCGCCCGCTGAGCCCCTGCTCGACCCCGCCTCCATCCCGTCCGTCACGCCCGACACGCCTGTGCGCGTGCGCTTCTGCCCGTCCCCGACCGGCACCCCACACGTTGGCATGGTGCGCACGGCCCTCTTCAACTGGGCCTACGCGCGCCACACCGGCGGCACGTTCGTGTTCCGCATCGAGGACACGGACGCGCAGCGCGACACGGAGGAGAGCTACGAGCAGATCGTCGAGGCCCTGCGCTGGCTCGGCCTCGCCTGGGACGAGGGCATCGACGTCGGCGGCCCGCACGAGCCGTACCGCCAGTCCCGCAGGCTCGAGCTCTACAAGGACGTCGCCGCCAAGCTCAAGAACGCGGGCTTCCTCTACGAGTCGTTCTCGACTCCTGAGGAGATCGAGGCGCGCCACCGCGAGGCGGGCCGGGACCCCAAGCTCGGCTACGACAACTACGACCGCGACCTCACGGACGAGCAGAAGGCCGCGTTCCGCGCGGAGGGCCGCGAGCCCGTGCTGCGCTTCCGCATGCCCGCGGAGGACGTCGTGTTCAACGACCTCATCCGCGGCGAGATCACGTTCAGGGCGGGCTCTGTCCCGGACTTCGTGGTGGTGCGTGCGGACGGCTCGCCGCTGTACACGCTCGTGAACCCGGTCGACGACGCGCTCATGGGCATCACCCACGTGCTCCGCGGCGAGGACCTCCTGTCCTCGACCCCGCGCCAGGTCGCGCTCTACTACGCGCTGCACGCCGTCGGGGTCGCGAGCTACATGCCGCTGTTCGGCCACCTCCCGTACGTCATGGGCGAGGGCAACAAGAAGCTCTCCAAGCGGGATCCGCAGTCCAACCTGTTCCACCACCGGGACCGCGGCTTCATCCCCGAAGGCCTCCTGAACTACCTCGCGCTGCTGGGCTGGTCGCTCTCCGCGGACGAGGACATCTTCACTGTCGACCAGCTGACCGAGCACTTCGACATCGCCGATGTGCTGCCCAACCCGGCGCGCTTCGACGTCAAGAAGGCCGAGGCGATCAACGGCACGCACGTGCGCATGCTCGAGGCGGCAGACTTCCGCGGCCGGCTCGTGCCGTACCTGCGTGCGGCGGGCATCGTGGGGGACTCGCTGACGGAGCGCCAGGAGGAGATCCTCACCGAGGCCGCGCCGCTCGTCCAGGAGCGCATCACCCTCCTCGGCGAGGCCCCCGAGATGCTCGGCTTCCTCTTCGCCGAGGACTCGGCCATCGAGATCGCCGACGACGCGCGCAAGGGCATGCCGGAGAACCTCGCCGAGGTGCTCGACGCAGCCCTCGCCGCCCTCGAGCCGCTCGATGACTGGACCGCCGAGGCCATCCAGTCCGCCCTCCGCACCGCGCTGGTCGACGGACTCGGGATCAAGCCGCGCTTGGCCTTCGGCCCGGTCCGCACCGCCGTCTCCGGCCGGCGCATCTCACCGCCGCTGTTCGAATCGATGGTCATCCTCGGCAAGGAGTCCTCGCTCGCGCGGATCAAGGCCTTCCGTGGCTGAGACCGCGGCTCCAGGCACCACCGCGGAGGCGACGCACGACGGCGCGCACGCGCCCGCCGTCGTGCACCCGCCAGCCGCAGGGGAGACGCCCCGGGTGCGGGGCGTCCTGCTGGACATCGACGAGACGGTCGTGGACCTCGAGGGTGCCATGGACCGCGCGCTGCGCGAGGTCAGCGGGCCGCTCCTTCCCCACCTCGGCGAGCACGAGTGGCTCACGTTCTGCCGCATCTTCACGCGGGGCTCGGATGACATCTACGACCGCTACATCGCCGGTGAGATCACGTTCGCCCAACAGCGGGTCCTGCGCGCCGAACGGTGCCTTGCCCACTTCGGCGCGGCGTTCGCCTCCGGCGCCCAGGCCGCGTCCTGGCTCGAGGCCTACGAGACCGCGCAGCCGGCCTACGTCCGGGCGTTCGACGACGTCCACCCGTTCCTCGACGCGCTCGAGGCCGCTGGCATCGCCTACGGCGCGGTGAGCAACAACGTCCACGACTACCAGCGGGCCAAGCTCGACACCGCCGGGCTGGAACGGATCCGGATCCTCGTGGGCATCGACGCAGTCGGGGTGGCCAAGCCGGACCCGGCGATCTTCCACGAGGGGCTGCGGCGGCTCGGCACCGCGGCCGAGGAGACGGTCTACGTGGGCGACAACCCCGCCCACGATGTGGTCGGCGCGGCCGGAGCAGGGCTTCGTGGCATTTGGCTGAACCGGCGGTCGGCGACCCTCGACGCCGAGGCCGCCGCGGCGGTGCCCGTGCAGGTGGCGAGCCTGTCCGAGATCCCCGCGCTCATCCGCTCCTGACAGGCACCGCCCGGCGATCGGCAGCTCAGGCGAGCGCGGCCTTGCGCCGTGCCTGCCGCCCGATCAGGGCCGCGGCGACGCCGAGCACGACGAGTGCCCCGACGGTCGCCAGCGCCGCCGGTGCGCCGTCGCCCGTCGGCGAGACCCCCGCGACGCCGTCGTGCAGCTGCACTGTCCCGTCGGCGAGGCGCCGGTTGCCGTCGGCGAGCTGGCCGGACCCGTCGGCGAGCTGCTGCGTCCCGTCGGCGAGCTGGTCCGCCCCCGAGGCCACCTGATGGGTCCCGGTCGCGATCGCGGTGTTGCCGTCGGAGAGCTGGCCGGCGCCGTCGGCAAGCCTGGATGCTCCGCCGAGGAGGCCGTTCGCCGGGTCTGCTCCGCCGGTGACGCCGTCGTTGAGCTGCCCTGCGCCGGTGGCGAGGGCCTGGCTGCCCTCGCGCAGCGAGGTCGCGGCCTTGAGGAGTCCGGGGTGCTCGGGGTCGCCGGGGACGCCGTCCATCCCGACCACGATGGCGGAGGTGCCCGAGGCGAGGAGCTCGGTCCCCATGACGAGGCCGGGAGCGCTCGGGTCCCGGCCGTTGAGCTTGCCGTCGAGGATGACGAAGCCGTCCGAGAGCCGCTTGGCTCCGGCACTCAGCTGCCCGGCCCCTGCGTTGAGCCGGTCGGCGCCGTCGTGCAGCTGGGCGGCACCGGCGCTGACCTGGCCCGCTCCGGCCTGCAGCTGCCCGGCGCCTGCGTCGAGGCGTGCGGCACCGCTGGCCAGGGCGGCGATCTTGTCCTTCAGCAGGGCAAGCGGCACGAGCCCCTGCGGGCCGTTGGCCGCGTCGAGGAGCTGCTGCAGGCCCTGGGCAAGTGCGGCCGTGCCGCTGCCCTGGGCCGCGTCGCCGTTGGCGCCGGGATAGCCCTTGAGCTGGGTGGTCCCGGCAGCCACCTTGGCGGCGCCGTCGGCAAGTTTCGCGCTGCCGTCGTCCAGCTGGGCTGTGCCGTTGGCGAGCTGGGCGGACCCGGCGGCGAGCTGGCCGGCGCCGTCGGCAAGGTTGTTCGGCGCGGTGCCCGACGCGGTGGGGGTGAGGGCGGCGGCGAGGGCCGAGGCTCCGTCGCGGAGCTTATGGGCTCCGTCGTCGACCTTGTAGACGCCGGGGGCCAGCTTGGCCGTCACGTCCGCTTCGACCTTGCCGGTCCCCGCGAGCAGCCGCTGGGCGCCGTCCGCGAGCTGCTGGGTGCCGGGTGCGAGCTTCTCGCGGATCCCGTCGCGGAGCTGGACTGCCCCGCCGCTGAGCGCAGCCGCCCCGGTCTTCGCCTGCTGGGCGCCGTCGTCCAGCTTCCCGGCGCCGTCGGCGAGCTTCGAGGATCCCGCCGCGGCTCTGCTGGAGCCGTCTGCGAGCTGGGCGGCCCCGTCACTGGCACGTGCTGCGCCGTCCCGGAGCTGGGCGGCGCCGTCGGCGAGCCTGGCCGTCAGGAGGGTGTAGAAGACGAGGAAGGCCGCGAGCAGGAACGCGAGGATCAGTATGGCGATCCTGCGGCCGCGGGGGAGGGTGGCGGCCGATGCGCGGGCGCCGGCTGGCTTCGGTCGGACGAGCGTGCTGAGCATGGGCAAGGGATCCTCTCGACGTGTCGCGGCAACGTTGCCGCTATGGGGGAGGGCAGTCCGTGGGGAAGTTACCAACGAGTAACTTCCCGAGTCTAAACATGACGGGGATCACACGCGCAAGGGGGTGTCCGGGCCCGATCGGGATCCCGCCGAGGTGGAGCCTCGGCGCGGGCGGGGCCGATTTGAAGAGGGCGGGAGCATCCGGTAGAGTAATTACTCGTGCTGAGGGGCACGGAACGGAACGGTGCGGAAAAGCGCACGGGCCGGCCGGAGCCGCCGAAGACAATGGGATATGGTGTAATTGGCAACACTACGGTTTCTGGTACCGTCATTCTAGGTTCGAGTCCTGGTATCCCAGCTCCTGATGACCGCGGGAAAACGCGGTCTGACGGTCAGGTAAAGTACACGGCCCCATCGTATAGCGGCCTAGTACGCCGCCCTCTCACGGCGGTAACGCGGGTTCGAATCCCGCTGGGGTCACGAAGGAATTCAGGCGGATGCCCGAATTCCTTCTTCTTGCCCTCCCTTGCGGGAAGGCGGAAATCCTCCCTCAGGGGAGAAAAGGCGAGGCCCCATCGTATAGCGGCCTAGTACGCCGCCCTCTCACGGCGGTAACGCGGGTTCGAATCCCGCTGGGGTCACCTCGAGAAGGGCCCGGTCCTCGGACCGGGCCCTTCTGCTGTCCCGGCTGCTCCCGCGGCGTGTCGGCCGCCGGGCCGGCGAGGGAGCCTGCTGGCATGATGGGGGCGTGAGCTCTCAGATCCCATCAGGAGGCCTTCCGCCCGCAGACGCGCTCGGTCTCCTCGCGGACGTGAGAGACCGCCTCGCGGCCCTCCGCCTCCCCCTCGCGATCGCCGGGGCCGCGGACGCTCGCGCCGATGCCGCGGCAGCCGTCGCCCAGCTCGACGACTACATCCTGCCGCGCTACCGAAGCCTCGACGCACCGCTGCTTGCCGTCGTCGGCGGCTCGACGGGCGCCGGCAAGTCCACGCTCGTCAACGCGCTCGTGGGCCACCCCGTGACCCGCGTGGGCGCCGTCCGCCCCACCACCCGCCGGCCGATGCTCCTGCACCACCCCGAGGACGCGCGCTGGTTCGAAGACACGCGCATCCTGCCCGGGCTCGCACGCATCCGGGGAAGCCGGACGGGGCCCGGTGTGCCCGCGCGGGCCGCCGGACCCTCGCCGGACTCCGCGGATGCAGGCTCGATCGTCCTGCTGTCCGAAGACTCCGTCCCGCAGGGCCTGGCGCTGCTCGACGCACCGGACGTCGACTCCGTCGCCGACGACAACCGCCGCCTGGCCGGCCAGCTCCTCTCCGCCGCCGACCTGTGGCTCTTCGTCACGACCGCCAACCGGTACGCCGATGCCGTCCCCTGGCGGATCCTTGCCGAGGCGGCCCAACGGGACATCCTCGTCGCCGTCGTGCTAGACCGCGTGCCTCCGGAGGCCGAGCAGGAGGTGTCCGCCGACCTTCTCGGCATGCTGGGCCGCCGGGGCCTCGGCGACGCGCGCCTCTTCGTCGTGCCCGAAGCCCGCCTCGACGGCCTCGGCATGCTGCCCGCCGGGGCCACGGCGCCGATCAGGGCCTGGCTCGAGGGCCTCGCCGAAGACGCGGCCCAGCGCTCCGCCGTGGCCCGACGCACGTTGCACGGCGCGGTGCGGGCACTCGCGTCGCGGGTGGAGTCCGTCGCAGCCGCAGTCGACGCCCAGGACGACGCCGCGCGGCAGCTCGCGTCCGACGCCGCGGCCGCCTACGGCCAGGCCCTCGCACGCATCGCCTTGGCGACGCAGGACGGCGCGCTCCTGCGCGGCGAGGTGCTGGCGCGGTGGCAGGACTTCGTGGGAACGGGAGAGCTTGTGCGTGGGATCGAGCAGGGGATCGGGCGGGCGCGGGACCGGATCGGAGCGTTCCTCCGCGGCGAGCCCGCGCCGGTCGCCCGGGTCGAAACCGCCATTGAGAGCGGGCTGCTCGCGGTCATCGTCGACGAGGCAGGCACGGCGGCGGAGGACACGGACCGGCGCTGGCGCTCCGACCCGGCCGGCCGCGCCCTGCTCGGCCGCGACGACCTCTCCGCGGCCTCGACGGGCTTCGCCGACCGCGCGGCGGAGGAGGTCCGCGCATGGCAGGGGGCGCTGCTCGAGCTCATCCGCCGCGAGGGCGCCCAGAAGCGCAGCCGGGCACGCTGGCTGTCGTTCGGCATCAACGGACTGGGCGCGGCCCTCATGGTCGTCGTGTTCTCGATGACCGGCGGCCTGTCCCTGGCAGAGGGCGGGATTGCGGCTGGGACGGCCCTCGTGGGCCAGAAGGTCCTCGAGGCAGTGTTCGGGGAAGACGCCGTCCGACGCCTGGCCAAGGCGGCCCGCGCTGATCTGGCCGCGCGCTGCGAGCGGCTGCTCGCCGAGGAGCGTGGGCGATTCGATGCCCGCCTGGACTCGGCACGCGATGCCAGCGCCGCCGGAGGCCTGCGGTCCGCGGCGGGCGGGCTGGCCCGTCTCGGCGGGGCCGCGTGAGCCGCCACCGCGGCCAGCGCCGCTCGTCCCGCCTCGACGACCGGCTCGAGGCCCTCAACGAAGCGCGCGAGCTCGCCGAGGGCGTCCTCCCGGCCGAGGCCCTCTCCGCGGTCTACGGGGTCCTGGACCGGGCAGCGTCGCGCCGCTCGCTCTCCCGCGAGCACACGGTCGTGGGATTCTTCGGGGCGACCGGCAGCGGGAAGTCCTCCCTCTTCAACGCCGTGCTCGGCGAGCGGATCGCGACGGCCGCCGCCACCCGTCCCACGACCGACGAGCCGCTCGCCGCGGTCTGGGGCGCCGAGGGGAGCGGGCCGCTGCTCGACTGGCTCGGCGTGGCGCGCCGTCACCTCGCCCCTCCCGTCGAGGGCTTCGCGGACGAGCGGAGCGGGATCATCCTGCTCGACCTGCCGGACTTCGACTCGACGGTCCGGGAGCACCGCGAGACGGTCGAGCGGCTCGTGGGCATGGTCGACGTCCTCGTGTGGGTCCTCGACCCCCAGAAGTACGCCGACGACGCGCTGCACGCGGGATTCCTCGCTCCGCTGGCGGGCCGCGACGCAGTCACGCTCGCGGTCCTGAACCAGACGGACCGCCTCGGCGCCGAGGATCTCCCCGACGTGCTCGCCTCCCTCCGCTCGCTGCTCGACGCGGAGGGGCTCGAGGGCGTGGACATCGTTCCCGCGTCCGCCCTCACGGGCCACGGCGTCGGCGCTGTCCGGGGCGCGGTCAGGCGCGTGGCGGCCGGAAACCAGGCTGCCGCCGCCCGGCTTGCGGCCGAGGTCACCGCCGCCGCGCGCACGCTCGCGGCGGCCTCCGGCGACGGGACGCCCGCGGGCGCATCCCCCGGCTCCGTGAGGCGCCTCGCGGACCAGCTCAGCGCGGCGGCGAACGTTCCGCTCGTCGTGGAGGCCGTGCGCGTCCACACCCGCCGTGAGGCCGCCGCCCGCACCGGCTGGCCCCTCATCCGGTGGGTACGGAAGGTCGGCCGGGACCCGCTCGCACGGCTCGGCCTGACCAGGACAGGAGGCACGCCGAGCGCCAGCCGCACGTCGCTGCCCCCGCCCTCGCCAGCCGAACGGGCCCGCACGGACGCCGCCGTCCGGGGTTTCGCCGACGCCGCGAGCGAGGGCGCGCCGGGGCCGTGGCGCGCGCTCATCCGCTCGGCGGCCCGGGAGGGCCGGGACAGGCTCTCCGACGCGCTCGACCTCGCCGTCGCAGGCACCGACCTCGGCGCCAGGCGCCGCGCCTGGTGGTGGGGCCTGGCGAACGCTGTGCAATGGCTCGCCCTCGTCACGGCGGTCGGAGGCCTCGTGTGGCTGGGCGCCCTCGCGGGCCTCGGATTCCTCCAGCTGCCCGTGCCGGAGACCCCGCGCGTGGAGGGGTGGCCGGTGCCGACGCTGCTGATCGTCGCGGGCATCGTGACGGGCCTCGCCCTGTCGGTGCTCCTCGCGCCGTTCGCAGCGCTGAGCGCACGACGGCGCGCGGCGAAGGCCCGCCGCAGGCTCACCGAGGCCGTGCGGAGCGTCGCGCAGCGAGAGGTCGTCGATCCGGTGCGCGAGGCGATCGGCCGTCACGCGCGGTTCGTCTCCGCGCTCGAGGACGCCCGCGGCTGACCAGGGGGCGTCTCAGGCCGCGGGCTCCGGAGGGAAGGCGGCCTGGACCTTCAGGAGCGTGCGCAGGTTCCGCGTCGTCGTGGTGGCCTTGAACTTCGGCTTGGCGGTGGCCTTGGACATCGGCGAGTCGAGTGTCGAGCCCTTCGGGCAGCGCCACGCCGTCGCGACGGGAGAGAGCCGCGCGCGCTCGTCTGTCCCGTCCCCGGCCGTGGCGTCCCACAGCTCGTCGAGTGCCGCCGGGTCGGAGGACAGCGTGATGTAGGAGTGGGTTGAGGCATCGTCGGCCGGGTAGGGGCAGGCGTCGATGAGCGACCTCACGTCGTCGCGGTCCAGGACGATGACCCACGCGTCGTAGCCGAACGCGTCCCTGAGCGCCTGCTCGACGCGGCTCTTGAGCTCCTTCACGCCGAGGCGGGTGGCGAGGACCACGTTCCCGCTCGCGAGCAGAGTGGTGACACCCTCGACGGGGAGCGCCGAGAGCGCCTCGCGCAGCGCCGCCATCTTGACGGTGATGCCCCCGACGTTCACGCCCCGCAGGAAGACGGCGTACTCGCTCCTGACGGACATGGCACTCCTCTGGCTCGAGCCGGCAGGTCCGCTGCGCTCGGGCGCGGTCAGTCGTTGCCCTTGCGCAGGGCCTCGGTCAGGAGCCGTCCGGCGTTGCAGACCACCTCAGCATGCTGGCGGCCCGGCTGGCGGGTCAAGCGCTCAATGGGCCCGGAGATGGACACGGCCGCGATGACCCGTCCCGAGGGGCCGCGGACCGGTGCGGAGACCGAGGCGACCCCCGGCTCGCGTTCGCCGAGCGACTGGGCCCAGCCGCGCCGTCGCACGCCCGCGAGGACGGTGGGGGTGAAGCGTGCCTGGTTGAGGCCCTCGAGGAGCCGGTCGTGGTCCTCCCAGGCGACGAGGACCTGCGCCGCCGAGCCGGCCTTCATGCTCAGCTGGGTCCCGACGGGGATGGTGTCCCGCAGGCCGACCGGGCGCTCGGCCGAGGCCACGCACACGCGCCAGTCTCCCTGGCGGCGGAAGATCTGCGCGCTCTCGCCTGTCGCGTCCCGGAGCTGGACGAGGATCGGTCCGGCCGCCGCAATGAGCCTGTCCTCGCCCGCCGCCGAGGCCAGCTCGACGAGGCGGGAGCCGAGGACGAACCGACCCTGGATGTCGCGGCTCACGAGACGGTGGTGGACCAGCGCAAGCGCGAGCCGATGGACCGTGGGGCGTGCGAGGCCGGTCGCGGCCACGAGCTGGGCCAGGGTCGTCGGGCCGGCCTCGAGGGCGTCGAGAACGAGCGCGGCCTTGTCGATCACTCCGACACCGCTAGAATTGTCCATAGGTTGATATTGGCGTCTCATTATCTGAGATGCAAGTCAGCGGAGTGGCCCCCCGTGCGGAGGGCTGGTCCACTTGTAGGACAGGCGGCCCTCCAGGCCGCCGTGAGGGCGACTGCCGAAGGGAGCTGGGCCGTGGGACGCACACTGGCCGAGAAGGTCTGGGACGCGCACGTGGTGCGCAAGGGCGAGGACGGCCAGCCCGACCTCCTCTACATCGACCTCCACCTCGTCCACGAGGTCACGTCGCCGCAGGCCTTCGAGGGGCTCCGCCTCGCCGGACGCCCGCTGCGCCGGCCTGACCTCACGATCGCCACGGAGGACCACAACACGCCGACGATCGACATCGACAAGCCGATCGCGGACCCGACGAGCCGGACCCAGATCGAGACGCTGCGGACGAACTGCAGGGAGTTCGGCGTGCGCCTCCACTCCCTGGGCGACAAGGAGCAGGGCATCGTCCACGTCGTGGGCCCGCAGCTGGGGCTGACCCAGCCCGGACTGACCATCGTCTGCGGCGACTCCCACACCTCCACCCACGGCGCCTTCGGCGCCCTTGCGATGGGCATCGGCACGTCCGAGGTCGAGCACGTCATGGCGACGCAGACCCTGCCGCTCAAGCCGTTCAAGACGATGGCCGTCACGGTCGAGGGCACCCTCAAGCCCGGCGTGAGCAGCAAGGACATCATCCTCGCCGTGATCGCCAAGATCGGCACCGGCGGCGGGCAGGGCTACGTCCTGGAGTACCGCGGGTCCGCGATCCGCGCGCTCTCCATGGAAGCGCGCATGACCATCTGCAACATGTCGATCGAGGCTGGCGCACGCGCCGGCATGGTCGCCCCGGACGAGACCACGTACGAGTTCATGAAGGGCCGCCCCCACGCACCCGAGGGCGCCGAGTGGGACGCGGCGGTCGAGTACTGGAACACGCTCCGCACCGACGACGACGCGGTGTTCGACGCCGAGGTCTTCCTCGACGCCGACGAGCTCGAGCCGTTCGTCACGTGGGGCACCAACCCCGGCCAGGGCGTGTCGCTCTCCCAGGCGGTGCCGAACCCGGATGACTTCGCCGACGAGAACGCCAAGGCCGCTGCGCGCCGCGCCCTCGACTACATGGGCCTCGCCGCCGGCACGCCGATGAAGGACATCCGCGTCGACACGGTCTTCCTCGGGTCCTGCACGAACTCCCGCCTCGAGGACCTGCGCGCGGCCGCGGAGATCGTCCGCGGCCGGACCAAGGATCCGAACGTGCGCATGATGGTGGTGCCCGGGTCCGCCCGCGTCCGCCTCGAGGCCGAGGCCGAGGGGCTGGACAAGGTCTTCACCGAGTTCGGCGCCGAATGGCGCTTTGCCGGGTGCTCCATGTGCCTGGGCATGAACCCGGACCAGCTGGCCCCGGGCGAGCGGTGCGCCTCGACGTCGAACCGCAACTTCGAGGGCCGCCAGGGCAAGGGCGGCCGGACGCACCTCGTCTCGCCGGTGGTCGCCGCGGCGACCGCGGTCCGCGGGACCCTGTCGTCGCCGTCGGACCTCGCCGCCGTCCCCGCTACCACCGCCGTCTAGGAAGGACCCCGCCATGGAGAAGTTCACCACCCACACCGGCATCGGCGTCCCGCTGCGGCAGAGCAACGTGGACACGGACCAGATCATCCCGGCCGTGTTCCTCAAGCGCATCACGCGCACCGGATTCGAGGACGCCCTGTTCGCCAACTGGCGCAAGGATGACTCCTTCATCCTCAACCAGGCTCCGTTCGATGCCGGCTCCGTGCTCGTGGCCGGCCCCGACTTCGGTACCGGGTCGTCCCGCGAGCACGCGGTCTGGGCGCTCAAGGACTACGGGTTCCGCGTCGTCCTGTCCTCCCGGTTCGCCGACATCTTCCGCGGCAACTCCGGCAAGCAGGGGCTCCTGGCCGCGGTCGTGGCCCAGGACGACATCGAGCTCATCTGGAAGGAGCTCGAGAACCACCCGGGGACCCAGATCACGGTCGACCTGACGTCGAAGACCGTCAGCTGCGGGAACCTCGTCGCACCGTTCGAGATCGACGACTACACGCGCTGGCGCCTCCTCGAGGGCCTGGACGACATCGGCCTCACGCTCCAGCATGCGGATGAGATCGCCGCGTACGAGGCCGCCCGGCCGTCCTTCAAGCCCACCACGCTGCCCGCCCGGACCTGATCCGAGCGCTGACCTGAGGCTCGCGTCCGGCGGTTTTCACCTCGCCGGACGCGAGCTTCTATGCTTAGCAGGGTCCTGACGCCGCCCGGCGTGGGATGCAGGCAGGCTGTGGGGGCCATATTGAGGAATAGGTGCAGATGAGCAGTGTCCTGACCATCCGTGGCGGCGTTCCCCTCTCGGGGAGGGTCACCGTCCGCGGGGCGAAGAACCTCGTTCCCAAGGCCATGGTGGCGGCCCTCCTGGGCAGCGAGCCGTCCGTGCTCCGGAACGTCCCGGAGATCAAGGACGTCGAGGTCGTCACGAGCCTGCTGCAGCTGCACGGCGTGTCGGTGGAGCGTGACGAGGTCTCCGGAGACCTTACACTCGACCCCAAGGAAGCCAAGACGGCCCACGTGGCGGACATCGACGCCCACGCCGGCGACTCGCGCATCCCGATCCTGCTCTGCGGGCCGCTCATCCACGCGATCGGCGAGGCCTTCATCCCGGACCTCGGCGGGTGCCGCATCGGGGACCGGCCCATCGACTACCACCTGAACGTCCTGCGGCAGTTCGGCGCCGTCGTGGACAAGCGCCCCGGCGGGATCAGCATCTCCGCGCCGCGCGGCCTGCGCGGCGCCAAGATCTCCCTCCCGTACCCGAGCGTCGGCGCGACCGAGCAGGTCCTCCTGAGTGCGGCCCGCGCCGAGGGGATCACGGAGCTCTCCGGAGCGGCGACCGAGCCCGAGGTCATCGACCTCATCGCGGTGCTGCAGAAGATGGGTGCGCTCATCAGCGTCCAGTCCGACCGCACGATCAGGATCGAGGGCGTCCCCGAGCTCGGCGGATACCGGCACCGCGCCCTCCCGGACCGCAACGAGGCCGCCTCGTGGGCCTCGGCGGCGCTCGCGACCCGCGGCGACATCTTCGTCGAAGGCGCGAGCCAGAGGGACATGATGACGTTCCTGAACGTCTTCCGGAAGCTCGGCGGCGGCCTCGCGATCGAGGACGACGGGATCCGCTTCTACCACCGCGGCGGCAAGCTCTCCCCGCTCGTCCTCGAGACCGACGTCCACCCCGGCTTCATGACCGACTGGCAGCAGCCGCTCGTCGTCGCCCTCACCCAGGCACGAGACGGTGTACGAGAACCGGTTCGGCTTCACCGAAGCGCTGCGCCGCATGGGGGCCACCATCCAGGTCCACCGCGAGTGCCTCGGCAGTGTCCCGTGCCGGTTCGGCCAGCGCAACTTCCTCCATTCGGCCGTGATCTCCGGCCCCACCAGGCTGCACGGGGCCGACTTCGACATCCCGGACCTCCGCGGGGGCTTCAGCCACCTCATCGCGGCCCTCGCCGCCGAGGGCGTCTCCCGCGCGACCGGCATCGACGTCATCAAGCGCGGCTACGAGCACTTCACGGACAAGCTCGCGGCGCTGGGCGCAGACTTCGACCTCGAGGAGGCCCGGTGAGCGCGGGACCCGTGAAGAGGGGCACGAGCGAGACGGCGGGGGAGCGGTTCGCGTTCGCCGTGGCAGCCACCATCGTGCGGCCGCTGATGAACTTCCTGATGGCCAAGGAGTGGCGCGGCACCGAGAGGCTCCGGGACCTTCCCGGCGGAGGCGGCTTCATCGCGTGCCCCAACCACTGCACGGAGATCGACCCGCTCACGGTGGGGCACATGCTCTACAACCACGGCCGTGCGCCGCATTTCCTCGCCAAGGCGGGCCTGTTCAAGCCGCCCGTGCTCGGGCAGATCATGCGCGGCACCAAGCAGATCCCGGTCGAGCGCGGCGGGGCAGGCGCGGGCACGTCCCTCGAGGTGGCGCGCCAGGTCATCGATGAGGGCGGGGCCATCATCGTGTACCCCGAGGGGACGCTGACGAGGGACCCCGCGCTCTGGCCGATGAAGGGCCACACCGGCGCAGCGCGGCTCGCGCTCAAGACGGGTGCACCGGTCGTCCCGATCGCGCACTGGGGCGACCACGAGGTCTTCCCCCGGTACGCCAAGCGCTTCCACCTCTTCCCGCGCAAGAAGGCCGTCGTCCTCGTGGGCGAGCCGGTGGACCTGAGCGACCTCCAGGACCGGCCCATGGACAAGACGACCCTCGTCGAAGCCACGGACCGGATCATGGACGCCATCACGGCCCTCCTCGCCGAGCTGCGCGGCGAGGAGCCCCCGGCCGAGCGGTGGGACCCCAGCGCCCACCAGCAGAGCCTGCACGGCCGCGACGTCGAGCGCGGTTCCAAGGCCGCGCGGCAGCCGAACCGTCAGGCCAGCCCGGCCGAAGCGCCCGACGACGCCGGGCGGAGCGCGTGAGCGCACCGCACCCGGGGCCGGGGGACCCACAGGGCCGCGGCCCGCTGCGGCGCATCGCCGTGATGGGCGCGGGCAGCTGGGGGACCACCTTCGCGAAAGTCCTCGGGGACGCCGCGGCGAGCCACGGTGCTGACCGGACAATCCGCGTCTGGGGACGGAGCCCCGAGGTCGTCGCAGACATCAACGCGCACCGCAACGCGAAGTACCTCGACGCGATGGAGCTCCCAGACTCCATCAGCGCCTCGACCGACCCGGCCGAGGTCCTCGCCGGAGCCCAGCTCGTCGTGCTTGCGGTTCCGGCACAGTCGCTCCGGGACCAGCTGCTTCTCTGGCGCGGCCACATCCCGGACGGGGCCATCGTCATGTCCCTCATGAAGGGCCTGGAGATCGGCACCGACAAGCGCATGAGCGAGGTCATCGCCGACGTCGCGTCCATTCCGGCAGAGCGCATCGCGGTGCTCTCGGGTCCCAACCTCGCCTTGGAGATCGCCCGGTGCGAGCCGACCGCGTCCGTGGTCGCCTGCACCGACCCGCAGGTCGCGCACTGGATCGCCGAGGCCTGCACCGCGCCCTACTTCCGCCCCTACATGAGCACCGACGTCGTGGGGGTCGAGATTGGCGGGATCGTCAAGAACGTCATCGCCCTCGCCGTCGGGATCTGCGAGGGCAAGAGCATGGGCGACAACACCAAGGCCACCGTCATCACCCGCGGCCTGGCGGAGACCACCAGACTCGCCGTCGCGCTCGGCGGCGACCCCCAGACCATGGCCGGGCTCGCCGGCCTCGGGGACCTCGTGGCCACGTGCTCGTCGAAGCTCTCCCGCAACCACACCGCCGGCACCCTGCTCGGACGGGGACTCACCGTCGAGGAGGTCGGCCTCCGCATGACCCAGGTGGCCGAGGGCATCAAGTCCGCGGCAGCCGTGCACGAGCTCGCGCAGCGGCACGGCGTGGACATGCCCATCACGGCCGCGGTCGTGGCGGTGCTCAAGGGCAAGCTGCCCGTGGACCAGCTCGAACCGCTGCTGCTCGCGCGGCAGCTCAAGTCAGAAGGCGACTGAACAGTGACAGACTCAAGGAAGATCCGCGTCGCACTGCTCTTCGGGGGGCGCTCGAGTGAGCACGCCGTGAGCTGCGTGACCGCGGCTGGGGTGATGGGCGCCATCGACACGGACAAGTACGAGGTCGTGCCTGTGGGCATCACACGCCGCGGCCAGTGGGTCCTCTCGGACGGCGACTGGCACCAGTGGGCGCTCAACACCGGGCACGCACCCGAGGTGTCGCCCGCCCAGGCCACGGTCCAGCTGGCGGAGGGAGGCGGCAGGCCGCGGCTCGTGGTCTCCGAGCCGAACCGCGTTCCCCGCGAGCTGGGGGATGTCGATGTCGTCTTCCCCCTCCTCCACGGTGCATTCGGAGAGGACGGGACCGTCCAGGGGCTCCTCGAGCTCGCCGACGTCCGGTACGTCGGGGCGGGCGTTCTCGCCTCGGCTGTCGGCATGGACAAGCACTTCATGAAGGTCGCCTTCGAGGCCGCCGGACTCACGGTCGGCCCGTACGTTGCGGTGACCGACAGGCAGTGGCGCCGAGACCCGCAGTCGGTGCGCGACGCCGTCGGCCGCCTCGGCTACCCGGTCTTCGTCAAGCCGTGCCGGGCCGGCTCCTCGGTGGGGATCTCGAGGGTGGAGGGTCCCGAGGGCCTCGACGCCGCCATCGAGGAGGCGCGCCGCCATGACCTGCGGCTCGTCATCGAGGCCGGGATCGTGGGCCGGGAGATCGAGTGCGGCGTCCTCGAGGGACGGGGCTGCGACGCGCCCCGGACCTCCCTCCCCGGCGAGGTCGCGGTCCGGAAGGACGGCCACTCCTTCTACGACTTCGAGGCCAAGTACGTCGAGGACGACGCCGCCGCGCTCTCCTGCCCGGCGGACCTTCCCGAGGAGGCGATCGCCCGGGTGCGCGAGCTCGCGGCCGTGGCGTTCGACGCCGTGGCGGCCGAGGGACTGAGCCGTGTCGACTTCTTCTACACGCCCGAGGGCGAGTTCGTCATCAACGAGATCAACACGATGCCGGGATTCACGCCCATCAGCATGTACCCGCAGATGTGGGCTGCGACGGGCATGTCCTACCCCGAGCTCATCGACGAGCTCATCCAGCTCGCCCTGGCGCGCCCCACCGGGCTGCGCTAGCCCTTCGCGGGCAGGCTCGCGAGGTCCTCCTGGCCCACGCAGTGCCGCGTGGCCGGGACCTTCGAGACCGCCGAGGAGAGGCTCGCGAGCACGGTCGCGGAGCTGATGCGGTCATTGTCCAGGAGGAGCTCAGTCGCCGGTTCGCGCCCGAAGGTCGTCAGGGTGTAGTACTTGTCGCCCTCCTTGATGACCCAGTCGACGCCGTTGACGCTCACGCAGCGGTCGGTGGTCGGCCCGGGCGAGGCGACCCCGCAGCGGAGCACGACGGCGGAAGGGTCGCCCCACGCCGCGGTCGCCTGGCTCGTGGTCTTGCGTAGGGCCGCATCCCCGAGCGTGTCCGGAAGGGCGAGCATGAGGGGCGCGCACGCGGGGTTCGCGGCGTCCGGCGCTGCCTGGACGGAGACGGGGGAGGAGCATCCCGCGAGGAGGGCCGCCGCGGCGACGAGGGCGACGGGGGCCGCGCGCCTGATCATGCGTGCGGGGCGACGGCGTGCGGACATGCTTCTCCATCCGGAACTCGAGGGGTCCATCCAGCGTACCGCCCGGGATGGCGGCCGGGCGCCGGACTAGGCTGGGGGCGTGACCGAGACCCAGAGGAGAACGATCCGCGTCCGCGAGCTGAGCGAGGCGGAGCTCCTGGCGAGGATCTTCCCCCGGCTCGCTGTCCTGGGCTCCGCGCTCCTGGGCCCGGGCGACGACGCCGCGGTCATCGCTGCCCCCGACGGGCGCGTGGTCGTGAGCACGGACACCCAGACCCAGGATCAGGACTTCCGCCTCGTCTGGCCCTCCGGCTACCGCAGCTCGGGCCAGGACGTGGGGTGGAAGGCCGCCGCCCAGAACCTGAGCGACATCAACGCGATGGGTGCCGTCGCAACCGCCATGGTGGTGAGCCTCACCCTTCCCGACGACACCGAGGCGGCCTGGGTCGAGGGACTCGCCGACGGGCTCGTCGACGCCGTCCGGTCCCTGGGCGCCACGGGGTGCACGGTCGCGGGCGGAGACCTCGGCCGCGGCGGCGAACTGTCCGTGACCGTGACCGTGCTCGGAAGCCTCGAGGGCAGGGACCCTGTCCTGCGCTCGGGCGCCCGCGTCGGGGACCTGCTCGCGGTCGCCGGCCGCGTGGGCGACGCCGCCGCCGGCCTTGCGCTCCTCGAGCACGGGCCCGGACACGAGGCGCTTGGCCCGGACCTCGCCGCCGTCGTGGCCGCGCACTGCCGCCCCAGGCCGCCGCTCGGCGCGGGACCGGCGGCCGCCGCGGCCGGAGCGCATGCGCTCATGGACCTCTCCGACGGCCTGCTCAAGGACGGCGACCGCATGGCGCGGGCGAGCGGCGTCGTGCTGGACCTCGACCCGGCGGCGCTGGAGGAGCATGCCGGCAGGCTGGCCGGGCCGGCGGCGGCGGTGGGCGCGGACCCGCTCACGTGGGTCCTCGGCGGCGGGGAGGACCACGGCCTTCTCGCCGCATTCCCTGCCGCGTCCCAGCTCCCGGAGGGCTTCGCTGCGATAGGCTCGGTGCTGCCTGCGAACGGCGGGACCGGCGGGGTCGCCATCGGCGGGCGCCCCGTGCAACCGAGCGGATGGGATCACTTTGCACGCTAAGATCGCCTCGAACGCAACGGCCATGCGCCGCTGGCTCGCGGATGCGGAGACCGTGCTCGCCAACCACAGCGACCGCCTCAATGCGATCAACATCTTCCCCGTCGCCGACGGCGACACGGGCACCAACCTCTACCACACGGTCAGGGCGGCGGCGCTCGCCGCGGCCGGGGACCCGCGCACGGACCTGGGCGAGCTCCTCGGGGGGGCAGGGCAGGCTGCCATGGAGGAAGCCTGGGGCAACTCCGGAACGCTCTTCGCGGTGTTCCTCGACGCCTTCGCCGCATCCCTCAAAGGACATACGAGGCTCAGCGGGCCGCTGCTCGCCACCGCGCTCCACCGGGCGCAGATCCGGGCGTGGTCGGCGCTGAGCGAGCCGGTCTCCGGGACCATGCTCTCGGTCCTCGAGGCCGCCGCGGAGGGCGCCGCCTCGACCGAAGCATCGGAAGCCGGCGCGGACAGCAACCACGCGCTCGCGGCGGCGCTCGACGCCGTCGTGGAGGCGGCCCTCGGCGCCGTGGTCGACACCGAGGCGCAGCTCGGCGTGCTCACGAGCGCCCGGGTGGTCGACGCCGGCGGTGTCGGGCTCCTCCTTGTCCTCGCCGCGCTGCGCTCCGCCGTTCTCGGGGAGGGCCTCGCCGAAGACACCCTCGAAGCGCTGCACGGCTTCCGCGTCCAGGACCCGCACATCCACGCCGACCAGCCGGAGGCGCTGGGCGTCGAGCTCATGTGCACCGTGACCCTGAGCCCGCTCGACGCGGCCGGCTTGCGCCAGCGCCTGGACGAGATCGGCGACTCCGTCATCATGAGCCCGGTCGGCGCGTTCGACGACGGTTCGGGGGTCTGCCGCTGGCGGGTGCACGTCCATGTCGCCGACCCGGACGAGGCCCTCGCCCTCATCCGATCCGTGGGAGAGCCTGAAAGGGTCGCGTTCACGGAGCTCCACGCCCCGGAGCCGGCGGCAGCGGACCGGCGTGAGGCGGACCGGCTGGCAGAGGGCGGGCCGCGTGCCAGCTGAGCGCGACCGTGACCTCGGGCGGCTGCTGGGAGCACCCTCCGCCAGGAAGCTCAAGGACCAGCTGGGGCTCACGACGGCGGGCGACCTCCTCGACTACTTCCCGCGCCGCTATGCCCAGCGCGGGGAGCTCACCCCGATCGCCCAGTTGCCGCTCGACGAGGACGTGACCCTCCTGGCCCGGGTCGTGAAGGCCCAGAGCCGGCGGATGGCGACGCGCAAGGGCAGCATCACAGAGGTCCTTGTGACCGACGGATCCTCGCCGGGAGGCTATGACGGCCGCCTCGACACGATCAGCCTCACCTTCTTCAACAGCTTCGCCGCGTCCCGGCAGCTCGTCCCGGGGACGGTGGCCATGTTCTCGGGCCGCGTGGGCCGCTACCGCGGAAACCTCCAGCTGACCAACCCCGAGTACGTGCTCCTCGACGACGAGGACGATG
Organism: Sinomonas sp. R1AF57; assembly: GCF_002224485.1. GTDB lineage: Bacteria > Actinomycetota > Actinomycetes > Actinomycetales > Micrococcaceae > Sinomonas > Sinomonas flava. The sequence continues at coordinate 1,973,438 of NZ_CP022463.1, read as the reverse complement.
CCGGGCTCAGCGCCGAGGAGCTGGCCGAGCGCCCCATTCCGGTCTACCCGGCCACCGCCAGGCTGCCGAGCTGGAAGATTGCCAAGTCCACCGCGACGCTCCTGGGGCAGATCGACCTCGAGGCGCTGGCCGACCCCCTCCCCGACGAGCTGCGCCGCCGCCGCCGGCTGCCGGGGATCGCCGACGCGTACCGCATGATCCACACCCCGGCGAGCATGGACGAGTGCACGCGGGCGCGCCGCCGCTTCCAGTACGAGGAGGCGCTCGTGCTCCAGACAGCACTCGCGCGCCGCCGTGCGCAGCACGCGCTCCTGCCCTCCCGGCCGAGCCCCGCGCGGCGCGGCGGCCTCCTCGACGCGTTCGACGCCCAGCTGCCGTTCGAGCTCACCGCAGGACAGCGGGAGGTGGGGGAGGAGCTCGCCGCCGAGCTCTCGGCCGCACACCCCATGAACCGCCTGCTGCAGGGCGAAGTGGGCTCGGGCAAGACGGTGGTCGCGCTGCGGGCGATGCTCCAAGTGGTCGACGACGGGGGCCAGGCTGCGCTCCTTGCGCCCACCGAGGTGCTCGCCGCCCAGCACCACGAGTCGATCCGGCGCACCCTCGGTCCCCTCCTGAGGGACGGGATGCTGGGGGCCGCCGACGGCGTGGAGGTCGTCCTGCTCACGGGCGGTCAGAGCTCGGCGGAGCGCAAGCGCGCACTCCTGTCCGCAGCGAGCGGACAGGCCGGGATCGTGGTGGGCACCCACGCGCTGCTGTCCGAGCAGGTCCAGTTCGCCGACCTGGGGCTCGTCGTCGTGGACGAGCAGCACCGCTTCGGCGTGGAGCAGCGCGACGCGCTGCGCGCCAAGAGCCTCGCAACCCCCCACCTCCTCGTCATGACCGCGACGCCCATTCCCCGCACCGTGGCGATGACCGTCTTCGGCGACCTTGAGACGTCCGTGCTGCGCGAGCTCCCGGCAGGCCGGGCGCCCATCGCGACCCACGTCGTCGGCCTGGTCGAGAACCCCGCGTGGGAGCGCCGCATCTGGGCCCGGGCCCGCGAGGAGATCGACGCCGGCCGGCAGGTCTACGTCGTCTGCCCGACCATCGGCGAGGCGGGAGAGGACGAGGGCGACCTCGACGCGCTCGACCAGGCCACGTGGGGCGATTCTGCCCTCGCAGCCTCGGCGGGGGAGCCACCGCCGGCGGTCTCGGTCGCCGCGGCGGCCGCGCAGCTGGCCCAGGAGCCGGCCCTGTCCGGGACCAGGCTGGGCATCCTGCACGGCCGCCTCGACGCCGGGGACAAGGCGGCGGCGATGGAGTCCTTCGCGGCCGGGCGCACAGACCTCCTCATCGCGACCACAGTGGTCGAGGTTGGCGTCGACGTGCCGAACGCCACCCTCATGGTCGTGCTCGACGCCGACCGGTTCGGCATCGCCCAGCTCCACCAGCTCCGTGGCCGGGTGGGCCGCGGTGGGTTCCCCGGTACCTGCCTCCTCGTGACCTCGCTTGAGCCCGGGCACCCGAGCCGCGAGCGACTCGAGGCGGTCGCTTCCAGCACCGACGGATTCGTCCTCGCGCAGAAGGACCTCGAGCACCGCCGCGAGGGCGACATCCTGGGAGCCACCCAGTCTGGACGCCGGTCCACCCTCCGCCTCCTGCGCGTCCTGCGCGACGCCGAGGTGATCGAGCTGGCGCGCGGAGACGCGCTCGCCATTGTCGGGGACGACCCTTCCCTCGAACGCCACGCACCGCTGCGCGACGCCATCGAGGCCTACCTCGAGCCTGAGAAGGAGGTGTTCCTCGAACGTGGCTGATGCAGTTCGTGAGGCACGATGAGCAGGATCATCGCCGGGATCGCCGGAGGGACGACCCTGGCCTCGGTCCCAGGGTCTGCGACCCGGCCCACGACCGACCGGGTCAAGGAGGCGCTCTTCTCGCGCCTCGAGGCCCTCGGGATGATCGCCCGCGCCCGGGTGCTGGACCTCTACGCCGGATCGGGCGCGCTCGGCGTCGAAGCCGTGAGCCGCGGCGCCTCCACCGCGGAGCTCGTCGAGTCCGAGGCGAAGGCGGTGGCAGCGTGCCAGCGCAACGCGCGCACGGTGAACGACGCCGTCGGGCGCCGCGCCGTCACCGTGCACCGGGCCAAGGTGGGCGGCTTCCTCGAGCAGACGATGCCGGGCCGGCACTGGGACCTCGTCTTCATGGACCCGCCCTACCCCCTCGCCGACGAGCAGCTCACGCGCGTCCTCGCGGCCCTGTCCCCGCACCTCGCGGAGGATGCGCTCGTGGTGGTGGAACGGTCCTCGCGCTCGCCTGAGCCGGAGTGGCCCGCTGGGCTCCGCCATTACGCGGACCGCAAGTACGGGGAAACGCGCCTGTGGTTTGCGGAGCCGCATCCGGCGCCGGCTGCCGACGGCGAGGTGAGCGCATGATCGGCCTCACGGCCACGCCCCTCCCAGTGCAGTCCGCGGCCGCTGCGGCGGGACCCGCCTGGTGGGAGATCGTCTCCGCGCTGGCACCTGTCGGCACCCTCGCCGCCGCCGTCGTCGCGGCGATCGTGGGCCTGAACACCATCCGCCAGCGTTCCTACTCGGACCGCAGGGCTGAGTTCTGGCGCCGCGCCGAATGGGCGCTCGAGGCGTCCGTGTCGCCCGACCCGCAGATGCAGGCCATGGGGACGATGGTGCTCGCGAGCCTCGCCAAGAGCGACCTCATTGCGAGCGACGAGGAGCTCCAGCTCCTCGACGCCGTCTGGATCGACCCGATCGCGGAGGCGGAAGAGGCGGGGCTCGACGAGGAGCTCGGCGATGCGTGACGCCGCCCCGGGGCCCGGGGGATACTGGAGGGAGCGCGGCACAGCACGGGCCACGGAAGGAGAGGCAGTGAGCAAGCACGAAGCACTCCCCGCCGATCAGGGAGACGGCAGGCACGCGTCCGAGGAGACGCCCGAGCGCAGGCCCGGCTCGTCGGACCGCCGGGTGCAGATCGCCGCCGCCCGCCTCCGCGTGGTCCTCGACGAGCGCCTCAACCGCCCCACGCCCGAATGGGTGAAGCGCCTCGCGGAGCAGAAGCTCGCGAGCTGATCCGGCGTCTCAGCCGGCGAGCGGGTCCAAGTCCATCCCCCGCACGAGGAGCGTGGGGTGCGGTCCCGCCGCGGGCAGCGCCGTCTTCCATGCGTCCGGCCAGGGCCCCGGCAGCCCAATGGCCACGATGTTGCCGGGAAACCGTGCCGTGAACATGTCCGGTTCGGAGAGCGCCGCGACCTCCCTGAAGACGCCGCGCATCGCCGCGACCTGCGAGCGCACGAGCGTGAGCGGCGGGTCGTCGCCGATGTTGACCAGCATCGCCCCATCCTCGGCCAAGAGCGCGGCGGCCTCGGCGTAGAAGTCGGGGTGCGCGATGTGCGCGGGCGCCTCCGGCCCCGAGAAGATGTCCAGCGCGATGACGTCGTAGGGTCCGCGCCCGGCGGCCGCGGGAAGCTCCCACCGGGCGTCCCCCAGATGGAGCGCCAGGTCTGTCCCCGCCGGCAGCGGGAGCTGTTCGAGGACGAAGTCCACCAGCTCGCGTTCGAGCTCGACCGCGGTCTGGACCGAGCCCGGGCGGGTCGCCTCGATGTAGCGGGCGAGGGTCAGAGCGCCAGCCCCCAGATGGAGGGCATGGAGGGGCGTCCCGGCCGGGCGGACGGCGTCCACGACGTTCGCCATGCGTCGCAGGTAGGCATAGAAGACATGGGTGGGGTCGGCGATGTCCACGTGGGACTGCTCTGCGCCGGCGATCGAGAGGATGAAGGCCCCCTGCACGAGGGGATCCGCGTCAACGCTCGCATGGGCCCCGATGCCGCGCAGGTAGCGCGAGGCGCTCACACGCGGTCCGCGAGCAGGGCGAGTCGCGACGCCGCCTCCGCCAGGAGCGGCTCCTTCTTGCAGAAGGCGAAGCGCAGGAGCGAGCGGGTGCGCTCCGCGCCCTCGGGCTGGCAGAACACCGAGACAGGGATTGCGGCCACGCCGACGAGCTCGGGCAGCCGGCGTGCGAGGTCCAGGGCATTGTCGATGCCAAGCGCCCTCGTGTCGGTGGTGATGAAGTAGGTGCCCTCCGGCACGAACACCTCGAGCCCGGCAGCCCGGAGCCCCTCGGCGAGGATGTCCCGCTTCGCCCGGAGCGATGCCGCGATGCCGCGGAAGAACTCGTCGGGGAAGCCCAAGCCCATCGCCACGGCCTCCTGGAACGGGGTTCCCGAGCTGTAGGTGAGGAACTGCTTGATGGTGCGCACCCGCGCCACGAGCTCCTCGGGTCCTGTGACCCAGCCGACCTTCCATCCCGTGAACGAGAAGGTCTTGCCCGCCGAGGAGATCGTGAGGGTCCGCTCGGCGGCGCCGGGAAGCGTGGCGACAGGCACGTGCGGCCCGCCGAACACGAGGTGCTCGTAGACCTCGTCGGTGACGATCACGGCGTCGTGCTGTGCGGCGAGCTCGACGACGCGGGCGAGCACCTCCTGCCCGAACACCGCGCCGGTGGGGTTGTGGGGGTTGTTCACGACGACGACGCGCGTGCGCGGGGTGAACGCCGCCTCGAGCTCGGCGAGGTCGGGCTGGAAGGCCGGCGCGTGCAGGGGGACCGTGACGTGCTCGGCGCCGGCAAGGGCGATCATCGCCCCGTAGGAGTCATAGAACGGCTCGAAGGTGAGGACCTCGTCCCCGGGTCCGGCGAGGGCGAGGACCGCCGCTGCGATCCCCTCGGTGGCGCCCGTCGTGACGATGGCCTGCTTCCACGGGTCCAGGTCGATCCCGTAGAAGCGCGCCTGGTGCGCGGCCACCGCCTCGCGCAGGCGGGGGATGCCCTGGCCGGGGGCGTACTGGTTGGCGCCGGAGAGGATCGCGGACCGTGCTGCCTCGGCCATCTCGGCCGGACCGTCCTCGTCCGGGAACCCCTGACCGAGGTTGATGGCGCCGTGCCGCACGGCGAGGGACGTCATCTCCTCGAAGATCGTCACGCCGAGCTGGCCGTCCTCGCCGAGGAGGTTCGCCCCGGCCGCTGTTCGCTGCCACGCGGATGTCATCCGCCCATGCTATCCGCCGGGGCGGCGCCGGCCTGCCCGCGGCTGGGGGCATGCAGTATGTTGGCCGTATGCGACGCGCGGTGTGCCCTGGCTCCTTTGACCCCATCCACAACGGGCACCTCGAGGTCATCGCGCGGGCCGCCAACCTCTTCGACGAGGTGATCGTGGCGGTGTCCACGAACTACGCCAAGAAGTACCGGTTCTCCCTCGAGGAGCGCATTGCGATGGCCCGGCGGACCCTCGGTGCGATCAGCGGCATCACGGTCGAGCCGATGGGGGAGGGCCTCCTCGCCGAGTACTGCCGCGAACGCGGCGCGAGTGCCATCGTCAAGGGACTGCGCTCGAGCTCCGACTTCGACTACGAGCTGCCCATGGCGATCATGAACCGGCAGCTCACCGGGGTCGAGACGGTGTTCCTCCCGGCCGAGGCGCACTACGTCCACCTGTCCTCGACGCTCGTCAAGGAAGTGCATGACCTGGGGGGAGACGTCTCCGAGTTTGTCCCCCGTTCCGTCCTCACGCGGCTCGCCGACACCGCGCCTGGCCGCGCCTCCGCCTGATTCCCGCTACACTGGACGGGCACAGCAGCACGCCACGCTGTCCAGGCGCGCCCGGTCCCGGTTTGGGACGAACGGGCGGGCACGATAGGATAGCGTGTCGGTCTATGTTCTACAGGAGTTCTCATTAAGCGCGAAGCACGTTCGCCTTTGATGTTCGACGTCAAGGACCTCGGGCGCAGCCCGGGGACTATGCGGACCCTCACGGAGCATGTACCCGCACCGGGTGATCTCGGTGTGGCGCTCATCGGCGTCAAGGAAGGGTCCCCCGTGGACCTCGATCTGACGTTCGAGTCAGTGCACGAGGGGATCCTGGTCTCGGGAACCGCGCACGTCACCGTGACGGGCGAATGCGGGCGATGCCTGGATCCCATCGAGTACGGACTCGATGCCGGAGTGCAAGAGCTTTTCTTCTTCGAGGGCATGGGGCACTCGGACGGAGAAGACGATGAAGAGCAACGTCGAGTCGAGCACGAGTCCATCGATCTTGAACCGGTGTTGCGGGACGCAGTGGTACCTCTGCTGCCGTTCCAGCCGGTGTGCCGGGAAGACTGCGAGGGTCTCTGCTCCGAATGCGGGGCGCGCCTCGCGGACGAGCCGGGGCACCACCATGAGGTCGTCGACCCCCGGTGGGCTGCCTTGGCAGATCTGGTGAAGCCAGACCGGCACGACGATGAGTAAGTGTTGGCACTAAGAGAGAAATGAGTTAGCCGTGGCTGTTCCCAAGCGGAAGATGTCTCGCTCGAATACCCGCGCCCGCCGCTCGCAGTGGAAGGCGTCCGTCCCGACGCTCGTCAAGACCGTCGAGAACGGTCGCGTGACGTACAGCCTCCCGCACCAGGCGAAGGTCGTGACCGACTCGGCCGGTACCGAGCTGTTCCTCGAGTACAAGGGCCGCAAGGTCGCCGACGTCTGAGTTGGCGGCATCTCGCGCATGAGCCCTCATGACGAGCTTCTGAAGCGTCTCGGCGTCGTGATCGACGCCGAGACGCTTCGTCTTGCCCTGACACACCGCTCGTTCGCCTACGAGAACGGCGGCATTCCGACCAACGAGCGTCTCGAGTTCCTCGGTGACTCGATCCTCGGCTTCTCGGTGACCGACCTGCTCTTCCGCGAGCACCCGGGCCTCAGCGAGGGCGAGCTGGCCAAGCGACGCGCCGCCGTCGTGAGCACGCGCGCGCTCGCGTCCATCGCCCGCCGCCTCGGTGTCGGCGAGTACATCTACCTCGGCCAGGGCGAGAAGGTCACCGGCGGGAAGAACAAGTCGTCGATCCTCGCGGACACGATGGAAGCGCTCATCGGCGCCACCTACATCTCCAACGACCTCGAGACCGCCCGGCGCTTCGTCGTCAGCCTCATCGCCCCGCTCCTCGCGGATGCGGCGGTGCTGGGCGCGGGGACGGACTGGAAGACCCACATCCAGGAACTCGCGGCCAACCGCCAGCTCGGGCAGATCCACTACGCCGTCGTCGGCGAGGGCCCGGACCACGCGCGCGTCTACACCGCCACGCTCCTGATCGGCGGGACGCCGTACGGGACCGGGACCGGGAACTCCAAGAAGGAAGCCGAGCAGCAGTCGGCCGCGAACGCATGGAAGGTCCTGGGCCCCCAGTCTCAGGACGCGCGCGCCTAGGACCGGCGTCCGGCAATGCCCGAACTTCCCGAAGTCGAGGTGGTCCGACGCGGCCTGGCCTCCTGGGTCGCCGGGCGCACCGTGGAGGACGCCCAGGTCCTCGACCCGCGTTCCGTCCGCCGGCACGCGCTCGGCCCCGAGGACTTCCGAGGACAGCTCGAGGGCGCGACCGTCCTCGACGCCGTCCGCCGCGGCAAGTACCTCTGGCTGCCGCTCGCGGGGCGCGCGGATCCGCCAGATGCGGTCCCGCACACCGCGCTCCTGGCCCACCTCGGGATGAGCGGCCAGCTCCTCGTGGAGGATGAGGGGCAGCCCCTCGAGAAGCACCTCAAGGTCCGCCTCTCTCTCAGCGCGGCCCCCGGGATGCCCGGCGAGCTGCGCTTCGTCGACCAGCGCATCTTCGGCGGCCTCGCCGTCGTGCCACTGGTCACGACGCACGACGGCGGCGCCGGCGGCCGCTCGGAGTCTCCCCGTCCGCTGATCCCGGCGGAGGCCGCGCACATCGGACGCGACCCGCTGGACCCGCTCTTCGACCCGGCCGCGTTCCACGCGAGCCTGCGCTCGCGCCGGACGGGCATCAAGCGCGCCCTGCTGGACCAGCGCCTCGTCTCCGGGATCGGCAACATCTACGCGGACGAGGCCCTCTGGGGCGCCCGCCTCCACTACGCCAGGCCCACAGACACGCTGCGCCGCAGCGAGACCGCCCGGCTCGTGGAGGCCGTCCGCGACGTCATGGAGCGGGCCCTCGCGGCCGGAGGCACGAGCTTCGACTCCCTCTACGTCAACGTCAACGGCGCGTCCGGCTACTTCTCGAGGTCCCTCGACGCCTACGGCCGGTCTGGGCGCCCCTGCCGGCGCTGCGCGGCCGAGGGAGACGTGGGCGTCGTGGTCCGGGAGCCGTTCATGGGCCGCTCGTCCTACCGGTGCACGCGATGCCAGCCGGTCCCGCGCAACGCCCGCTGGTAGCGGATCGCCGCCCGGACCCTGCGGCACACCGCCCGCGATGACGGGCCGGGGGAGCGCGGGAGCGTAGATTAGGGCATCATGCCGGCAGCACGAAAGCCTAGGAAGCCTTGCACCTCAAGACCCTGACCATCCGGGGCTTCAAGTCCTTCGCCTCCGCGACGACGTTCGAGTTCGAACCGGGGGTCACCGCCGTCGTCGGCCCCAACGGCTCCGGCAAGTCCAACGTGGTCGACGCGCTTGCCTGGGTCATGGGCGAGCAGGGTGCGAAGACGCTGCGCGGCGGCAAGATGGAGGACGTCATCTTCGCCGGCACGGCGGGCCGGCCCCCGCTGGGCCGTGCGCACGTGTCGCTCACGATCGACAACGCCGACGGGGCCCTGCCCATCGAGTACAGTGAGGTCACGATCTCGCGCACGCTGTTCCGCGCCGGCGGCAGCGAGTATGCGATCAATGGGAGCCCATGCCGGCTGCTCGACATCCAGGAGCTCCTCTCCGACTCGGGCCTCGGCCGCGAGATGCACGTCATCGTGGGCCAGGGGCAGCTCGACCGGATCCTGCACGCCACCCCCGAGGACCGTCGCGGCTTCATCGAGGAGGCGGCGGGGATCCTCAAGCATCGCCGGCGCAAGGAGCGCACCCTCCGCAAGCTCGAGGCCATGCAGGCGAACCTCTCAAGACTATCCGACCTCACCGCAGAGCTCCGCCGCCAGCTCGGGCCCCTCGGCCGCCAGGCCCAGGTGGCTCGCCGCGCCCAGACGATCCAGGCCGACGTGAGGGACGCCCGTGCCCGCCTGCTCGCGGACGACATCGTGACCCTGAAGGACGCCATGGACGCGGAGGAAGCGGACCACACCGCCCTGGACGCCCGCCGCGCGGAGGTCGAGCGCGAGCTCGACGGCGGCCGGCGCGCCCAGGCTGAGGCGGAACGTGCCGCGGCGGCGGCGACCCCGCAGGTCAATGCGGCGCGGGAGACGTGGTACCGGCTCGCCCAGGGCCGCGAGCGGCTGCGCTCCCTCGCCTCCCTGGCCGAGGAGCGGCGTCGGCTCCTCGGCTCCTCCGATGGCCCGGTCCGGGGACGCGATCCCGAAGGCCTCCAACGCCAGGCCGATGCGCTCCGGCTCGAGCTCGAGGCGGCGGCGGAAACGGTCGAGGTGCGCTCCGAGGCCCTCGCCGCCGCCGAGGAGGAGCGGGCCGCGGCCGAGGACGCGGCGACCGCCGAGGACCGGCGGCACACGGCGCTCCTGCGCGCGCAGGCAGACCATCGCGAGGGCCTCGCCCGGCTCGCGGGACAGGTCGCCGCCGCCCGGGGCCGCGTGGAGTCAGCGGAGGGTGAGATCGGCCGGCTCGAGGAGTCCCTCGGCTCGGCCGGCGAGCGCCAGCGCCACGCCGAAGCAGAGTTCGTCGCGCTCGAGACGCAGATGGCCACGGCCGAGGCGGGGGAGGAGGACCTGGACTCCGCGTATGAGGAGGCCGCTGCGGAACTCGAGGCGGCGGAGTCCGCGAGGGCGGCGCTCCTCGACCGGCGCCATCGTGCGGCGGCGGAACGGCAGGCCCACCAGGCCCGGCTCGAGGCCCTCGCCGCGGGCCTGAGGGACCGCGACGCCACGGGAACGGTCGCCTCCTCCGCCCGCGGGGTCCTCGGGCGCGTGTCAGACCTCCTCGACGTGGAGCCCGGGTTCGAGTCGGCCGTCGCGGCCGTGCTCGGGCCGCTCGCCGAGGGGCTGGCGATGGACAGCCCGGAAGCGGCGGCGGAGGCGCTCGCCGCGCTCAAGGCGGACGACGCCGGCCAGGCCGCGCTCGTCGTCGGCAGCCCAGGGGAGGACGCGCCGGTCCGCGGTGCGTCGGGCGCGGAGCGGCTGCCGGAGGGGGCACGGTGGCTCGCCGAGGTCGTTGAGCCGGACCCGCGGATCGCTGCCGCCACCGCTCGCCTGCTCCACGCCGCTGTGGTGGTGCGCAGTCTCGCGGCCGCGCTCTCCGTCGCCGAATCCCACCCAGATCTCACCGTCGCGACCTACGACGGCGACCTGGTCACCTCCGCCGCGCTGTGCGGCGGCTCCGCGGGATCCCCGTCCACGATCGAGCTGCAGGGGCGCATCGAGCAGACAAGAGCCGCGCTGGACGCCGCCCAGGCGGAGTACGAACGGTGCGGATTCGGCCTGGCCAGCGCGCAGGAGCGCGAACGCTCCGCGCGCGAGGCTGCCGAGGCGGCGCTCGCGGATCTGCATCACTCGGACGCCACCTTCGCCGCCGTTGCAGAGCGGCTCGGGGCGCTCGGGGCGCAGCTGCGGGGCGCATCGGCGGAGGAGGAGCGGCTCAGGGCGTCCCTCGCCGCGGCCCGTTCCACGCTGGACGCCGAACAGGTGGCCCTCGAGGCCGCCGCAGAGCGCCTTGAACGTGCCGAGGAAGCGCCTGATGCCGATGAGCCGACCTCCGAGGAGCGCGACCGGCTCCAGGCCCAGGCCGCCGTCTCGCGGGCGCGTGAGCTCGAGGCCCGGCTCTCGCTGCGTGCCGCCGAGGAGCAGCAGCGCTCCCTCGAAGCCCGCGTGACCTCCCTGGAGCGGGCCGCGGAGTCGGAGCGGCGGGCGGCCGAGGAAGCACGGCTGCGCGCGGAGCGCCGGGCCCGCGAGGCCGCCCGGGCGGGCGCCGTCGTCGACGCAGCACGCCGGGGGCTGGCCGCGATGGACGCCGCCGTCGACGAGGCCGCGGGCGAGCGCGACGCCGCCGAGGCGAACCGGTCCGAGATCGATGAGAGGCTCGGCACGCTGCGCCGCCGCAATGACGGCCTGGCCAGGGAGCTCGCGGAGCTCAACGACGCTGCCCATCGCGACGAGCTGGCCCGCGCCGAACAGCGCCTGCGCCTCGAGGCCCTGGCCGAGCGGGCGGCCGACGAGCTGGGACTCGCCGTCGCGGCCCTCGTCGACGAGTTCGGGCCCCACCGCCCGGTGCCCGTCCCGCAGCAGGAGCAGGGAGACAAGTGGGCGGCCCTGCGCGTCGAGGTCGACGACGACGGCAGACCCCTCGACGCCGGTGTGCCGTTCGTGAGGGCCGAGCAGGAGAAGCGCCTGAGGAAGGCCGAACGGGACCTGGCCGCCCTGGGCAAGGTCAACCCGCTCGCGCTCGAGGAGTTCGCAGCCCTCGAGGAGCGCCACCGCTTCCTGGCGGCGCAGCTCGAGGACCTCCAGGCGAGCCGGAAGGACCTGCTGAAGATCGTCGCCGAAGTCGACGAGCGCGTGCAGCGCGTCTTCGCCGAGGCGTTCGCGGACACCTCCGTGCAGTTCGAGCGCGTCTTCGCACGGCTCTTCCCGGGCGGCGACGGCAGGCTCGTGCTCACCGACCCGTCGGACCTGCTCACCACGGGAATCGAGGTCGAGGCGCGGCCGGCAGGCAAGAAGATCAAGCGCCTCTCGCTGCTCTCGGGCGGCGAGCGGTCGCTGACGGCGGTCGCACTCCTGGTGGCGATCTTCAAGGCGCGTCCGTCGCCGTTCTACGTCATGGACGAGGTCGAGGCGGCCCTCGACGACACGAACCTCGGCCGGCTCATCACGGTGTTCGAGGAACTCCGGGAGTCGAGCCAGCTGATCGTCATCACCCACCAGAAGCGCACCATGGAGGTCGCCGACGCGCTCTATGGCGTGTCGATGCGCGGCGACGGCGTCTCGACCGTGATCAGCCAGAAGCTCGAGCGCGTCGAGGCCGGGGCCTGACCCGCCTACCCCCGGCGGCGCTGGACGGGCACGGACCACTCGAAGGCCGGCGGCTCCTTCGCGAGGAAGGCCTGGATGCCGATCCTCGCGTCAGGGCCCAGCTCCATCTCGCGCTGCCAGTGCGCGCTCACCTCGCCGACTTCCGGCGAACAGGCGGCGACGCTCTCCACGAGTGCCTTGTGCGCCCGTGCCGACAGCTGCGAACGGTGTGCGATCCTCTCCGCGAGGCCGAGGGCGGCGTCGTGGACGTGGCCCGCGGGGGCCACCTCTTCCACGAGTCCAACCCGGAGGGCCTCGCGAGCGTCGACGAGGTCCCCGGTGAAGAGGAGCCTCTTGGCGGTGGCAGGACCGACGAGTCGGACGAGACGCGCTATGCCGGACGTGGGGTACACGATGCCCAGCTTGGCCGGGGTGATGCCGATGAACGCGTCCGCTGCGGCGATGCGCAGGTCGCAGGCGCCGGCGATCTCCCAGCCGCCCCCGACGCAGTATCCGTCGATGGCGGCGATCGTCGGCTTGCTGAAGGAGGCCAGGGCCTCCTCCGCGGCGGTGAGGTCTCCGCCGTCGCGCGCGCTGCCGTCTCCGCGCAGGATCGAGGCGACCTGGGAGATGTCCGCGCCGGCGGAGAAGGTTCCCCCCGAGCCCCGGACGACGAGGACCTTGACCCCCGGATCGGCATCGAGCGAGCGGAGGGCCGGCACGAACTGCCGCCACATGTCCTGCGACACGGCATTCCGCCGGGCGGGGTTGTGGATGATGAGGCGCGCCACCGCGCCGTCGCGCTCGACGACGAGACGCCCCTGCTCCCGCCCGGGCCGGGCGGGGCCGTGTGCCTGGGCCAGGGTCCTCGCGCTCATGCCGGCACCTTCGTCCCGTCCCCGGCCATCCGCACGACGCCGGCGTCCGCCAGCGCGGCGATCTGGTCCTGGGTGAGTCCTGCCCCCTCGAGCACCGCGCGGGTATCCTCGCCCAGGGACGGCGGCGCCTTGCGCACCGGCAGCGGCGCCCGGTCGAGCGAGATCGGCCCGCGCAGGAGCGGCAGCGGCGATCCGTCGGCGCGCTCCACGGTCGTGACCATGCCGAGCGACAAGACCTGTTCGTCGGCGAATGCCTGGGCGTACGTGTAGATCGGGCCCGTGGGGATCTTGGCGTCGCGCAGGGCTGCGAGCCACTCGTTTGCGGGACGTCGCAGGAGCCTGTCCTCAAGGGCGTCGGTGAGGGCGGCGCGATGCTGCCCGCGGAGGGCGCCTGTGCGGTAGTCGGGGTGGTCCGCAAGGTCGGGGGCCTCGACGAGGGCGCACAGCTGTCTCCACTGCCGCTCGTTCCCGACGGCGATGATGATGGGGATGTCCGCCGTCGCGAAGACCCCGTAGGGGGAGAGGACGGGGTGGCTGTTGCCCTGCGGGGTGGGGACGCGCCCTGTGCTCAGGTAGGCCTGGCCCTGGAACGCGGAGAGCGAGAGCGCGGATTCCAGCAGGGACGTCGCCACCTGGGAGCCGCGGCCTGATCCGTGGCGGCCCACGAGCGCCGCCGCGATGCCGAGCGCGAGGTAGATCCCGGAGACCATGTCGATGATCGGGACGCCCACGCGGGTGGGGTGGTCGGCATCCGGGCCCGTGACCGACATGAGCCCGGACATGCCCTGGGCCACCTGGTCCAGGCCGGCGGACTGGGCCAGAGGACCGCTCGTCCCGAATCCGCTGACGGAGGCCACGATGAGGCCCGGCTTCGCGTCCCTGAGTGCGTCGGGGTCCAGCCCCATCTCCCTGAGCACTCCGGGCCGGAAGTTCTCGACGACGACGTCGGCGCCGACTGCCAGGTCCCAGAGCAGCCTGCGGCCCTCCGCGGAGTAGAAGTCGACGGCGATCGACGACTTGCCGCGGTTCGTGGAGTCGAAGTACAGGCTGTGCTCTCCCTCGAACGGGGGCCAGGAGCGGCTCGAGTCGCCGCCCGAGATGCTCTCGACCTTGACGACTTCCGCGCCCAGGTCACTGAGCAGTGCCGTGGCCCACGGGCCGGCGAGCGCCCGGCTCAGGTCGAGGATGCGGACTCCGTCGAGTGGCAGCCGCGGCGCGTGGCCGCTCGGGAGCGCTCGGCTCGTGTCGTTCATGTCTGACTCCTGGGATGAGGTCTGCGGGCGGCGCCTGACGGCGCGTTCTCGGACCGCCGTCTGGCCGTAGGACCACGATCGCGCTCCTGCTACAGTGCATACAAGAACAATTCAGGCAGACCATATGTGCACGAACGCACGGGAGGACCTGTGGTCGAGTTCAAGGGGCTGCCCAGTCCGGACGACCTTCTCATCCTGCTCACCGTCGCGCGCCTCGGCCGGTTCACCGCGGTGGCCGAGGCGCTCGAGACGACGCACACGACCATCTCGCGTCGGATCGGCGCGCTGGACAAGCGGCTCGGCGGCCGCACCCTCGCCCGGACGCCGCAGGGCTGGGAACTCACCGAACTCGGCCGCCGCGCAGTCCAGGCTGCCGAGGGCATCGAGTCGAGCCTCGGCAGCCTGTCCGCGCGTCTGACGAACAAGCGGGAGTCGCTGACGGGCCTCGTCCGCGTCGGTGCCTCCGACGCGTTCGGGGCGCTCTTCGTCGCTCCGGCGCTGGCCCGGCTCCAGCAGGACCACGAGCTGCTGAGGGTGGAGCTCGTGACCGCGACTCGGCGTCTGAGCCAGAACCGGTCGGGCCTCGACCTCGAGGTCGTCCCCGGGACCGCCGAGGCGCCGCGGATCCAGGCCGTCGCCGTGACGGACCACGTCCGGCGCCTCTACGCGGGACGGGAGTACATCCGCCGGCGCGGGATGCCGACAGGGGTCGAGGAGCTCGCTGGCCACTCGTTCGTCGGCTACGCCGAATCCGCCCTCGAGGTGTCGGAGCTCGCATACGGGCGCCAGAGCGTGACGGGCGAGGCGGCGTCGTTCCAGGCGACGAGCATCTTCCCGCAGGTCGAGGCGGTCCGTGCAGGGGCCGGGATCGCCCTCCTGCCCGAGTACGTGGTCCGCGGCGATACCGGTCTCGTGCCGGTGCTGCACCACGAGATCGAGCGCCACGTCCGCTTCTGGGCGGCCGCCCGGTCCGAGTCCATGCGCTCGCCCGCTGTGCGCGCCGTGGTCTCGAGCCTCATCGAGGAGGCGCGGAGCCGGCAGGACCAGCTCCTTCCTCGTCCTCGCGTCTGGGACGGACAGCTCGAGTGAGGATCATTTCGGCCGGGCGGTGCGCGGCAGGGGCGGCCAGGCTGTCAGCCCGGCCGCCCCTCCATCTCTGCGGTGAAGCCCCGCGGTGATCCCTCAGCGCGTCGGGAGGTCCTGCAGGGCCGAGCCGCCCCGCCCCGCCGCGCGCCCGTCAGCGGCCGCCATGCGGGCGGCGTGCGCCGCATCGAGATCCCGCAGGTCGATCCCCTTGGTCTCCTTCAGGGCCAGCACCGCGATGATCGTGACGACGCAGCTCGCGAGGAGGTAGAGGGCGATCGGAACAGAGGATCCGAACGCGCCCAGGAGCGCCGTCGCGATGATGGGCGCGAGCGAGCCCGAGAGGACCGACGTGACCTGCGAGCCGATCGACAGTCCGGAGTAGCGCATGCTGGTGGGGAACATCTCCGCCATGATCGAGGGCTGGCCCGCGTACATGAGGGCGTGGCTGGCGAGGCCCAGCACGATGGCCGCGAGGATCAGCCCGTCCTGCCTGCTGTCCATCATCGGGAAGGCGGCGAAGCCCCAGGACGCGCCCACGACGGCGCCGAGGAGGTAGGTGGGCTTGCGGCCCCACGCGTCGAGCAGCTTCCCGGCGGCCGGGACCATGAAGCAGTGGATCGCGTGGGCGACCAGCAGCAGCAGCAGGACGTGCGAGGTGTCCATGTGCAGGATCACCTTCAGGTACGTGATGGAGAACGTCACCACGAGGTAGTAGATGACGTTCTCGGCGAACCGGACTCCCATCGCGGCCAGCACACGGCGCGGATACCGGCGGACGACCTCGAGCACGCCGGAAGGCCCAGCGGCCTCCTCCTGCTCCCGGGCGGCCTCGAGGAAGATCGGTGCGTCGCTGATCTTGGTGCGGATGTAGTAGCCCACGACGACGATGACCGCCGACAGCCAGAACCCGATGCGCCAGCCCCACGCGAGGAAGCCCTCCTGGCTGACCGTGGCGGAGAGGATGAGGAGCACGGCCGTTGCCAGCAGGTTGCCGAGCGGCACGCCTGTCTGGGGCCAGGAGGTCCAGAAGCCGCGCGACCTGTTCGGGCTGTGCTCCGCGACGAGGAGGGCAGCGCCGCCCCACTCGCCGCCCACGGCGAAGCCCTGGATGAACCGGAGGGTGACCAGGGCCAGCGGTGCCAGATAGCCCCACTCGGCGAAGCCCGGCAGGCACCCCATGAGGAACGTCGACGCTCCGACGAGGATGATGCTCAGCTGCAGGAGCTTCTTGCGGCCGAGCCTGTCGCCGAAGTGGCCGAACACGAGGCCCCCCAGCGGCCGCGCGACGAACCCGACGGCGTAGGTGAGGAAGGCGTCCATGATCCCGTCGAGCTCTGAGTGGGCGTTCGGGAAGAACATCTTGCCGAAGACGAGATTGGCGGCCGTGGCGTAGAGGAAGAACTCGTACCATTCGACGACGGTCCCCGCCATCGACGCAGCGACGACCCTTCTGAGCCCCGACGTCGCTGGCTCTGTCCCGCTTCTCTGGACCATGGATGTCTCCTTCGACTTCTCAGCGCTCGCATGTGACGGCTGCCACATCAGGTGTCCCGAGTATGTCAACGCCGGGTGTGCGGAACAACGACAGTTCGCGCAGAGTCAATGAACGAAAATGCACTGTCCGGCCGCTGTGAGAAGCTAGGACCCGTGACAGACCTTTCCGCCCTGCTGCCCGTCATCATCATCGTCGGAATCGTGGTCCTCGTGATCGCCGGGATCGTCGTCGGCCTCGTGAGCGGCCGCCGGAAGAAGATCGACTACACCGGCACGCGCGACGCCAACGACCAGGTGATCGCCCCCGAGCGGCCAGCCTCCGCCGAATCCGAGCCCGCGCCCGCCGGGGTCGGGACCCTGCCGCCCCCCGCGGAACCGCAGGAGGCGCCCACGGAGGATGTCCTCGACGAGGCCGTCATCGAGCGGGTCCCCACCGAGGCCCCCGCGCCCGTCGCGGGCCGCCTCATCCGGCTGCGCGAGCGGCTCGCGAAGAGCAACAGCATCTTCGGCAAGGGACTCCTCGCGCTCCTGTCGAGCGACAGGATCGACGAGGGCGTGTGGGAGGAAGTGGAGGAGACGCTCCTGCTGGCTGACATCGGCACCGATGCCAGCATGGACCTCGTGGACACCCTCCGCGAGCGGGTCCGGGTCATGGGGACGCGCAGCCCGGAGGAGGTACGCGCCATGCTGCGCGAGGAGCTCGTCAAGCTCGTCGATCCCACGATGGACCGCACCCTGAACGTCGCGCGCACGGACGGCAAGCCCGCCGTGGTGCTCGTGGTGGGCGTCAACGGCGTGGGCAAGACGACGACGGTCGGCAAGCTCGCCCGCGTGCTCGTCGCCGAGGACAAGGACGTGCTCCTGGGCGCCGCGGACACCTTCCGGGCGGCCGCCGCGCAGCAGCTCGCCACGTGGGGCGCCCGGGTGGGAGTGCCCACGGTGAAGTCGGACGTCGACGGCGCCGACCCGGCCTCAGTCGCCTTCGAGGCCGTCAAGTCCGGCATCGAGCAGGAGGTCGACGTCGTCATGGTCGACACCGCCGGCCGCCTCCAGAACAAGGTCGGCCTCATGGACGAGCTCGGCAAGGTCAAGCGCGTCATCGAGAAGCAGGCCGACGTCGACGAGGTCCTCCTGGTCCTCGACGCCACGACGGGCCAGAACGGCCTGGCCCAGGCGAAGGTCTTCGCCGAAGTCGTGGACATCACCGGAATCGTCCTGACCAAGCTGGACGGCACCGCGAAGGGCGGCATCGTCGTCGCGATCCAGAAGCAGCTCGGCGTCCCCGTCAAGCTCGTGGGCCTCGGCGAGGGCCCGGACGACCTCGCCCCGTTCGACGCCGAGTCGTTCGTGGACGCCATCCTCGCCTGATCCGCCGCTCCGGCGCACGCGGAGCGGCGCGCCTCAGCCGTTGTGGGTGCGCACGACGGCGTCGGCCTCCTGGGCGGGCCGGCGCCTGCCCGCCCAGAGCGGCACGGCCGCGAGCAGGCAGGCCCCCGAGACCGCGAACGCCCACCCGTAGCCGACCCCGTCAGCGAGGGCGCCGGCAGCGAGCGGGCCGAGGATGCTGCCGATGTCGGCCGCCATCTGGAACACCGCGAGGGGTCGGCCGCCGCTGCGCTCCGAGCCGATCGAGTCCGCGACCGTGGCCTGGAGCGACGGGCCGAGGAACCCCGAGCCGAACCCCGCGGCGATGGAGAGGGCGAAGAAGACGGGCTCGTTCGGGCTCACACCCAGGAACGCCGTGGGGAGTGCGGTGGCGATGAGGCCGAGGACCGCGACGGGCCGCCGCCCCCACCGGTCGCTCAGGCGTCCCGTGAAGGTGAGCGCCCCGGCCGTGCCAAGGGCGAAGAGCGCGAGCGCGAGGCCCGCCGCCTGGGAGCCGGCGCCGAGTGCGGCCGTGACGAAGAGCGGCACGAGTGCCATGCGGATGCCGAAGGTCGCCCACCCGTTGGCGAAGTTCGAGCCGACGGCGGCCCGGTACGAGGGCTGCCCCAGCGCCTCGGCGAGCAGCAGCGGCGGGCGCGCGGGCGCCGTCGTGCGCGCCGTCCCGCCCCGGCCCAGCAGGAGGTGGACGACGGCAGCGGCGACGACGAGGGCCGCCGCGTAGGCGAGGAAGGGCACGCGCAGCCCGAACCCTGCCAGCATGCCGCCGAGGACCGGGCCGGTGATGCTGCCCAGCAGGAACGAGGACGCGTAGAGGCCGCTCACGCGGCCTCGGGCGTCCGGCGGCGCGAGCCGGACAATGAGTCCGGAGGCGGAGATCGTGAACATGGTCGAGCCGATTCCGCCCAGTCCGCGCACGGCGAGCAGCGTCCAGTAGTCCGGGGCGAAGGCGCAGGCGGCACTCGAGGCTGCGACGAGCAGGAGGCCCGTGACGTACACGGGCCGCTCTCCGAGCCGGTCCACGAGGGACCCGGCGGCCGGCGCGAGCGTCAGGCGGGCCAGCGCGAAGGCGC
Organism: Sinomonas sp. R1AF57; assembly: GCF_002224485.1. Taxonomy (GTDB): domain Bacteria; phylum Actinomycetota; class Actinomycetes; order Actinomycetales; family Micrococcaceae; genus Sinomonas; species Sinomonas flava. Next base: position 1,954,394 of record NZ_CP022463.1, on the reverse strand, counting down.
TCACGATCACCGAGGCGGCCGTCGCCCCGACCCCGAAGCTCGTCGCGAGCTGCGGGAGGACGGGGGAGACCAGGCCGAAGCCGACGGCGATGACGAACGCCGCGGCGACCATGACCCAGACGTCGCGGGGCACCGGGACTCGTGCAGAGGTGCGGGGCATGGGTCAACCCTAAGTGAGGCGAGCCGGCGGGCCGCGTCCCGCCCCGGGACAGGCCGGCGACAAGCGGCGTCGGCCGGCAGAGCCCGCGGAAACATGCCGGAAACGTCCCGGTGTCCGCGCGTTAACGTGCCGAGGCAACTTGTAACGGACGCGCAATGTGGCCCGCGTCTCGCCGAAACACCGGGGGAGGAATCTGTTCTCAGTGGCCCGAACCGCCCGCGGACAGCGCGGCGGCGCAGGGCCGGAGAGTTCCGTCCACCCCCCGAAAGGCAAGGCCATGACCCCCACCCTCAGCGCGGGCGACACCGCTTGGGTGCTCGCCTCGGCAGCACTCGTGTTGCTCATGACGCCCGGGCTCGCGTTCTTCTACGGCGGTATGACGCGCGCCAAGTCGGTCCTGAACATGATGATGATGAGCTTCGGAGCAATCGCCCTCGTCGGCGTGCTCTGGGTGCTCTTCGGCTACTCGATGTCGTTCGGCTCCGACTGGTTCGGCGGCCTCGTCGGCAACTTCGACAAGTTCGCCCTCCACGGCATCCTCTCCACAGGTGACGACATGCCGCTGGCCGGCACCATTCCCGAGCTTGCCTTCGTCGGGTTCCAGGGCGTCTTCGCGATCATCACGGTTGCGCTCATCTCCGGCTCGATCGCCGACCGCGCCAAGTTCGGCGCCTGGATGGTGTTCGCATTCTTCTTCGCGATCCTCGTCTACTTCCCGGTCGCGCACTGGGTCTTCGACGCCAACAAGGACGCCGACGGCAACTTCATCGGCGGCTGGCTCAACGGCCTCGGGGTGATCGACTTCGCCGGCGGCACCGCCGTCCACATCAACGCAGGCGCGGCGGGCCTGGCCCTGGCCCTCGTCCTCGGCAAGCGCAATGGGTTCGGCAAGGACCCGAACCACCGCCCGCACAACCTTCCGTTCGTGATGCTCGGCGCCGGCCTCCTGTGGTTCGGCTGGTTCGGCTTCAACGCAGGCTCCGCCCTCGGCGCCAACGGCGTCGCGGCGTTCGCGTGGATCAACACCCTCGTGGCCCCCTGCGCCGCGGTGCTCGGCTGGCTCGTGGTCGAGAAGCTCCGCGACGGCCACGCAACGTCCCTGGGCGCGGCCTCGGGTGCGGTGGCAGGTCTCGTGGCGGTCACGCCGGCCTGTGCCGCGATCAGCCCGCTCTGGGCCATCGTCCTCGGCCTCCTCGCCGGCGCGGCCTGCGCCCTGGCCGTGGGCCTGAAGTACCGCTTCGGGTACGACGACTCTCTCGACGTGGTCGGCGTCCACCTCGTCGGCGGCATCATCGGCACGCTGTTCATCGGTCTCGCCGCCAGCCCCGGCGCCCCCTCCAAGGGCGAGGGACTCTTCTACGGCGGGGGCTTCGAGCTCCTCGGCAAGCAGGCGCTGGGCGCCGGTTCGGTGCTCCTCTACTCGTTCGTCCTCTCCCTCGTGATCGGCTGGATCATCAGCAAGACGATGGGCTTCCGCGTCTCGAGCGAGGCGGAGGAAGCCGGGGTGGACATCGCCCTCCACGCCGAGACCGCCTACTCGGCGAGCTCGGCGGGCACGGGCTTCCACCCGCTCGGTGCGAAGGCGGAGGCGGAGGTCGCGGCCTTCAATGCCGACGACCTGCTCACGGCGCCCTCGGCGAAGACCACGGAGAAGAAGGTCAAGGCATGAAGCTCATCACAGCGATCGTCCGGCCCGAGAAGCTCGACGCCATCCGCGAGGGCCTCGAGGCCTACGGGGTCCAGGGCCTGACCGTCAGCTCCGCGAGCGGCTACGGCCGCCAGCGCGGATACACGGAGGTGTACCGCGGCGCCGAGTACAGCGTGGACCTGCTCCCGAAGATCCGCGTCGAGGTGCTCGCGACCGACGAGCAGGCCGACGACATCCTGGACGTCATCATCACCACGTCCAACACCGGACGCGCCGGAGACGGCAAGGCCTGGACGGTCGACGTCCATGAGGCGGTCCGGGTCCGCACCGGGGAGCGCGGGGCCGCGGCCATCTAGGTCCCATCCACCAAGGCGCGAGGACGACGGCGGGTGCCCACCCGCCGTCGTCCTCCCGCCGTGTTCGGGGCCCGAGCGCAGCGAAGCCGGCTCCTCGGAAACATGGCGTTAACGTGGCCGTGACGAGGGATTAATACCGGTGGCCGTCCTGTAACACGCGGGCAACACGGCGCTAGCGAAGAGGAAACACCCCCGCGGGATTCTTGATGAGGTGGTCCTGCAGGCGTCTCGGGGGAGCGGAGGCGGGACCGGTTCCGCGATCCGTTCCTCGAAAGGCCTCACCGATGAATGCTGGCGACACCGCCTGGGTCCTCGTCTCGGCAGCCCTCGTCCTCCTGATGTCCCCCGGCCTCGCCATCTTCTACGGGGGCATGACCCGCGTGAAGTCAATGCTCAACATGATGATGATGAGCTTCGGCGCGCTGGCCCTGGTGGGGGTCCTGTGGGTTCTCTTCGGCTACTCGATCGCCTTCGGGACGGATGCCGGGGACGGGCTGTTCGGGGACCCGTTCGAGCGGTTCGGCCTGCACGGACTGCTCGCCACCGACAGCTCGATGCCGCTCGTCGGCACGATCCCCGAGATCGTCTTCGTGGGCTTCCAGGGCGTCTTCGCGACCGTCACTGTCGCCCTCGTCTCCGGAGCCATCGCGGACCGCGCCAAGTTCGCCTCCTGGATGGTGTTCGCAGGCCTGTTCGCCGTCTTCGTGTACTTCCCCGTGGCCCACTGGGTCTTCGACTCGAAGGTTGACGCCCAGGGCACGTTCATCGGCGGATGGCTCAACCACCTCGGCCTGATCGACTTCGCCGGCGGTACTGCTGTCGAGGTCCTGGCAGGCGCTGCCGGCCTCGCCCTGGCGCTCGTGCTCGGCAAGCGGGTCGGGTTCGGCAAGGACCCGGAGCACCGCCCCCACAACCTCCCGCTCGTCATGCTCGGCTGCGGACTGCTGTGGTTCGGCTGGTTCGGCTTCAACGCAGGCTCCGCGCTGGCCGCGAACGGCGAGGCCGGGTTCGCCTGGATCAACACCCTCGTCGCACCCTGCGCGGCGGTCCTGTCGTGGCTCGTGGTCGAGAAGGTCCGCGACGGCCACGCGACGTCCTTCGGCGCGGCTTCCGGTGCGGTCGCGGGGCTCGTGGCCATCACGCCGTCGTGCGCCACGATCGAGCCTGCCTGGGCGATCGTCCTCGGAGCAGTCGCCGGCGCCGTGTGTGCCCTCGCGGTCGGCCTGAAGTACCGGTTCGGCTATGACGACTCGCTCGATGTCGTGGGCGTGCACCTCGTGGGCGGCATCGTCGGCACGCTCTTCATCGGTCTCGCGGCGAGCCCCGATGCCCCCGTCCCGGGCCGTGGCCTCTTCTACGGCGGCGGGCTGGACCTCCTCGGCATCCAGGCTCTCGGCACCGCATCGGTGCTCGGCTACTCGTTCGGCGTGGCCCTCGCCCTGGCGCTGGGGATCAAGGCGGTCATGGGCTTCCGCGTCACGAAGGACGTCGAGGAGGCCGGCGTCGACCTCGTGATCCACGCCGAGACCGCGTACTCGTCCTCCTCGACCGGCGGCGGCTTCCACCCGCTCGGCGTCAGGCACACCGTCGAGACCCTGCTGAAGGAGCACCTCGAGAAGCACCGGGAGACGCCCCGTGAGGAGGTTCTGGCGGGAGCTGCCCGTGCCGGTAGTGTTGGCCCGTGAAGCTCATTACCGCCATCGTCCGGCCCGAGAAGCTCGACTCCATCCGCGAGGGCCTCGAGGCCTACGGGGTCCAGGGGCTGACCGTGAGCTCCGCAAGCGGCTACGGCCGCCAGCGGGGCTACGTCCAGGTCTACCGGGGCGCCGAGTACAGCGTGGACCTCATCCCCAAGGTGCGCGTGGAGGTGCTGGCCGCCGACGAGCAGGCGGACGAGATCCTCGAGACCATCATCACCGCCGCCTCCACGGGCCGGCAGGGCGACGGGAAGGTGTGGGTCGTGGACGTGCACGACGTCGTGCGGGTCCGCACGGGCGAACGCGGCAGCACCGCGATCTAGAGCAGCGTCGTCTTCGCTCTCAGCCGTCCTCGCCGTCGGTGTCCCCGCTCCGTGAGGTTTCCCAGGCCGCCGGTCCAGTACTCCCCGCCGTGTACTCCTCGAGGGGGACATCGCCCGCCGCCCAGGCGGCCAGCACCGGGTCGATGACGCGCCAGCAGTCCTCCGCGGTGTCGCCGCGGACGGAGAGGAGGGGGTCGCCCTCCAGGACCCCGTCGAGGACCTCGCCGTACGGCAGCAGGTCCGGCGCGTTGAGGTCGGCGTCGAGGGTCACACGGTTGAGCGTCAGCACGTCGCCCGGGCCGTTGACGTCGACCTCGAGCTGGAGGGTGTCAGGGCCGAACCCGACGCGCAGCCGCGTGGGGGCATCGGAACCGAGGAACCCCACCGGAAGGTGCGGCACGGGCCGGAACGTGACTACGGCCTCCTTGCGCTTCCTCCCGAGGCCCTTGCCCGAGCGCAGCACGAAGGGAACGCCCGCCCACCGCCAGCTGTCGACGCGAACCTCGACTTCAGCGAGAGTCTCCGTGCCGCGGGCGGGGTCCACGCCCGGCTCGGCAGCATAGTCGGGGACCGGCCGTTCGCCGATGCTGCCCGCGGTGTACCGGGCCCGGCGCGTCGACTCGGTATAGGGGTGCGGGACGCGCGCGCTGCGCAGGACCGTGCTGACCGCGTCCCGGAGGTCCCGCTCGTGGAGGGCCGCCGGCGCGTCGAGCGCGATGAGCGCGAGGACGTGCAGGAGGTGGCTCTGCACCATGTCCCGCAGCGCACCGGCCGTGTCGTAGTAGCCAGCGCGCCCTTCGAGGGCCAGATCCTCGTCGAAGACGATTTCCACCTTCTCGATGTGGTCCCGGTTCCACACGGGCTCTAGCACCCGGTTGGCGAAGCGCAGCCCGAGGATGTTCAGCACCGTGCCCTTGCCCAGGAAGTGGTCCACGCGGAACACCTGCTGCTCGGGGACAAGCCGACGCAGGATGGCGTTGAGCGCTTCCGCGCTCTGTTCGCCGGTCCCGAACGGCTTCTCCAGCACCAGGCGGGTCCCTGCCGGGAGGTCCTCATGGGAGAGGAGGGAGCAGGCCTTCTCGGTGATCGAGGGCGGGAGGGCGAAGTACACGGCGACCGGCGGCGTGAGGGAGCCGATGAGTGACGCGAGGGCGCCGGGCGCCGTGACGTCGGTCTGGCGGTACGCGGCCTCGGTGCGGAGACGTCGGAGAGCCGCCTGACCGGCGTCGTCCGATGCCGTGAGGGCCTTCTCCGTGGCGGCGTGCACGCGTTCGGACCACTGCTGGTCGGTCCAGGCCTCGTGGCCCGCGCCCACCACGACGAGGTCCGGGTGCCGGCCGGTGGCGAGGAGCTGGGCGAGCCCGGGAAGGAGCAGGCGGCCCGTCAGATCGCCCGACGCGCCGAGGATGAGCAGCGTCCGGGTGGGTGTCGCGGTGGTCTCAGTCGCAGTCACGAGTGCCAGCATGCCATTCGGCCCGCACCAGTTGGTACCCTTGAGAGCTGGAGCCGCGGCGCGTCGGGTGTGCCCTCATGCGCACGGCGCCGGTCCGGACAGACACCCGATACTGAAAGAAGTGCACTCCGCGTGTTCAATTCCCTCTCGGATCGCCTGACAGCCACCTTCAAGAACCTCCGCGGCAAGGGCAGGCTGAGCGAGGCGGACGTCGATGCCACGGTCCGCGAGATCCGCCGTGCGCTGCTCGACGCCGACGTCGCCGTCCCGGTCGTGCGCGACTTCGCGGCCAGGATCCGTGAGCGTGCCCTCGGCGAGGAGGTCTCGGGGGCGCTCAACCCGAGCCAGCAGGTCGTCAAGATCGTCAACGAGGAGCTCGTCGGGATCCTCGGCGGCGAGACGCGCCGGCTCCGCCTGGCCAAGAACCCGCCGAGCGTCATCATGCTCGCCGGCCTCCAGGGCGCGGGCAAGACGACCCTCGCGGGCAAGCTCGCGAAGTGGCTCAAGGGCCAAGGCCACTCGCCCATCCTCGTCGCCGCCGACCTGCAGCGGCCCAACGCCGTCACCCAGCTCCAGGTGGTCGGCCAGCGCGCCGGCGTCGCCGTCTACGCGCCGCACCCCGGGGTGCAGTCGGAGTTCGAGGCCGCCACCGGCGATCCGGTCGCCGTCGCACGCGACGGCGTCGCCGAGGCCCGGGCGAAGCTCCACGACGTCGTGATCGTCGACACGGCCGGCCGCCTCGGCGTCGATGCCGAGATGATGCAGCAGGCCGCGGACATCCGAGCGGCCGTCAACCCGGACGAGGTCCTCTTCGTCATCGACGCGATGATCGGCCAGGACGCGGTCACGACCGCGAAGGCCTTCGAGGAAGGCGTCGACTTCACCGGCGTCGTGCTCTCCAAGCTCGACGGCGACGCCCGCGGCGGCGCGGCCCTCTCAGTCGCGTCCGTGACCGGCCGCCCGGTCATGTTCGCATCCACCGGCGAGGGCCTCGACGACTTCGAGCTGTTCCATCCGGACCGCATGGCCTCGCGCATCCTCGACATGGGCGACATCCTGACGCTCATCGAGCAGGCCGAGAAGAGCTGGGACAAGGACGAAGCCGCCCGGATGGCGAAGAAGTTCGCCGACCAGGAGGACTTCACCCTCGAGGACTTCCTCTCCCAGATGCAGCAGATCCGCAAGATGGGCTCGATGAAGAAGATGCTCATGATGATGCCGGGTGCGCAGAACATGCGGCAGCAGCTCGAGCAGTTCGACGAGCGCGAGATCGACCGCGTCGAGGCCATCGTCCGCTCGATGACGCCGCACGAGCGCCTCGCGCCCAAGATCATCAACGGCTCCCGCCGCGCCCGCATCGCCAAGGGCTCGGGCGTGCACGTCTCGGAGGTCAACGGCCTCCTCGAGCGTTTCGGCCAGGCGCAGAAGATGATGCGCAAGATGGCTTCCGGCGGCGGCATCCCCGGCATGCCGGGCATGCCCGGACCGGGGGGCTTCGGCGGCTCCAAGAAGGGGCCGGCCAAGGGCAAGAAGAAGGCCAAGTCGGGCAACCCCGCCAAGGCAGCCCAGCAGGCACGGGAGGCTGAGGCACGGCGCGCGGCCGGCGCGTCGAAGGCGCTCGGTTCGCAGGGCTCGGCGTTCGGCGGCCAGCAGGGCCAGGACTTCGACCCCTCGAGCCTCAACCTGCCCAAGGGCTTCGAGAAGTTCCTCGGCAAGTAGCGGGTGCATGGGCGGCCGAAGCACGACGGTCGCCCGAAGCACGACGACGGAAGGGGGCGCCTCCCAGCGGGAGGCGCCCCCTCCGCCGTCCCCCGCCCCCGCCGAGGTCACCCCGTGTGGCGCCGAGGTCACCCCGTGTGGCGCCGAGGTCACCCCGTGTGGCGCCGAGGTCACCGGGTGTGGCGCCGAGGTCACCCCGTGGCCACGTCGTGCAGCGCGGCACGGGGTGACCTCGGGCGCAGAAGGGGTGACCTCGGGCGCAGAGAGGGTGACCTCGGGCCCAGAAGGGGTGACCTCGCGGGACCGGGCTACTCGGGTGCGCCCACCGAGATCGTCTCCGGCAGGTACACCTTGCCGCCCTGGGCGAGGAACTCCGCGGACTTCTCGGCCATGCCGGCGGCGATCGCCTCCTGCGCCGTCTTGGACCCGAACTCGTTGCGGATGTCCTGGGAGATGCGCATCGAGCAGAACTTCGGCCCGCACATCGAGCAGAAATGGGCCGTCTTGGCCGGCTCCGCCGGGAGCGTCTCGTCGTGGAACGCCTCGGCCGTGGCCGGGTCGAGCGAGAGGGAGAACTGGTCCCTCCAGCGGAACTCGAAGCGTGCCTTCGAGAGGGCGTCGTCGCGCTCGTGCGCCCCGGGGTGGCCCTTGGCGAGGTCGGCGGCGTGGGCGGCGATCTTGTACGTGATCACACCGGTCTTCACGTCGTCCTTGTTCGGCAGGCCGAGGTGCTCCTTCGGCGTCACGTAGCACAGCATCGCGGTGCCGTACCGGGCGATCTCGGTCGCGCCGATGGCCGAGGTGATGTGGTCGTAGCCCGGCGCCACGTCCGTGACGAGGGGACCCAGGGTGTAGAACGGGGCGCCGTCACACAGCTCCTGCTGCCGCTCGATGTTCTCGCGCACGAGGTGGAACGGGATGTGCCCCGGCCCCTCGACCATGACCTGGACGTCGTACTCCCAGGCCCGCTTCGTGAGCTCGGCGAGCGTGTCGAGCTCGGCGAACTGCGCGGCGTCGTTCGCGTCGGCAGTGGAGCCGGGGCGGAGGCCGTCGCCGAGCGAGAATGCGACGTCGTACTGGGCGAAGATCTCGCACAGCTCGTCGAAGTGGGTGTACAGGAAGTTCTCCTCGTGGTGCGCGAGGCACCACCCCGCCATGATCGAGCCGCCGCGCGAGACGATCCCGGTGACGCGCTCGGCCGTGAGCGGCACATAGCGCAGGAGCACGCCGGCGTGGATGGTCATGTAGTCCACGCCCTGCTCGCACTGCTCGATGACCGTGTCACGGAAGACCTCCCACGTCAGCGCGGAGGCGTCGCCGTTGACCTTCTCGAGGGCCTGATAGATCGGCACCGTGCCGATCGGGACGGGGGAGTTGCGGACGATCCACTCACGCGTGGTGTGGATGTCGTCGCCCGTGGAGAGGTCCATGACCGTGTCCGCGCCCCACTTCGTGGCCCACTGGAGCTTGTCGACCTCCTCCGCGATCGAGGACGTCACCGCGGAGTTGCCGATGTTGGCATTGATCTTGACCAGGAACGCCTTGCCGATGATCATCGGCTCCGACTCGGGGTGGTTGATGTTGGACGGGATGATGGCCCGGCCCGCCGCGACCTCGGAGCGGACCAGCTCCACGTCGCAGTTCTCCCGCAGCGCCACGAACCGCATCTCGGGCGTGACGACGCCGGCGCGCGCGTAGTGCATCTGCGTCACCCGCCGCCCGGGCTTCGCGCGCAGCGGGACGGGCTTGGCGCCCTTCCATTCGGCCGACGCCGCGCCCCGCCGCAGGGCCGAGCGGCCGTCGTCGAGGAGGTTGCGCTCGCGGCCTTCATACGCCTCGGTGTCGGCCCGCTCGGCGATCCACGCGGCGCGGTAGGCCGGGAGCCCGACGACCGGGTCGCTTCCCGGACCCGATGTCCGGTAGACCCGCAGCGGGGCGTTGGCCTCGCCATTGGGGGAGTCGTCGAGCGCGATCTCGGTGACCGGGACGCGGATCGCATGCTCGGCATCCTCAAGGAACGCGAGCGAGTGGGCAGGGTGCTGTTCTTGCAGGTTCTCAGTGCTCAAGGGAAAGCTCTCACTTCCTACGCCGGCATGACCCGGACAGGTTCGACGGTCGCAGGCCGCGTCAGCCCGATCTCAGCCCTTGCGAGGGCACCCGTGTGGACGCGTTGGACCCTAGCACGCCCGATACTCTGGGCGCATGCATGACGTGGTTCACCTGACCGGTCCCGTGCTCGCCGGGCCCGACGACGAGCGGCCCGAGGCGTGGATCGTCGACGGTCGTATCACCTACCACCGTCCGGCGCAGGAGCCGTCAGAGGCGGTGGGCGGCTGGGCCCTGCCCGGCCTCGTCGACGCGCACTGCCACCTCGGGCTCGTGGCTGGCGGGGCCGCGGACGACGGCGAGACGCTCGCCCAGGCGCGGGCAGAAGCTGCCGCCGGGGTGCTCCTGGTCCGCGACTGCGGCAGCCCCGCCGACACCCGCTGGCTCCAGGCGCGGGACGACGTGCCGCGACTCGTGCGCGCCGGGCGCCATCTGGCCCGGCGCCGCCGCTACCTGCGCGGGCTCGCCGTCGAGGTCGAGCCGGAGGACCTCGTCGAGGCGGTGCGCAAGGAGGCCCTTGCGGGGGACGGATGGGTCAAGCTCGTCGCGGACTGGATAGACCGCGATGCCGGCGACCTGGCACCCGCCTTCCCGCCCGACGTCGTGCGCGCGGCCGTCGCGGCCGCGCATGCCGAGGGCGCACGCGTGACGGCCCATACCTTCGCGGAGGAGACCATCGATCACCTGCTCGACGCCGGCATCGACTGCCTCGAGCACGCGACGGGGCTCCAGGAGCGGCACATCCCGCGTCTCGCGGAGGCGCGGATCCCCATCGTGCCGACCCTGGTCAACATCGCGACCTTCCCGGACATCGCGGCGCGAGGCGAGGCGAAGTTCCCGCGCTATGCGGCACACATGCGTGCTCTGTGGGAACGGCGCCACGAGCGTGTCGCACTCGCGCACGCGGCGGGGGTGCCGGTCTATGCCGGCACCGACGCCGGCAGCGTGATCGCACACGGCCGGATCGCGGACGAGATCGGCGAGCTCGCCGTCGCCATCGGGCCGGCCGCCGCGGTGGACGCCGCGGTCTGGGGCGCGCGGGCATGGCTCAGTGCCGCGGGGCTCGCCGAGGGGGACCCGGCCGACGTCGTCATCTCAGCCGAGGACCCCCGCCGGGACGTTTCGGCGCTCCGGGCCCCACTGCACGTGTTCCGCGGGGGTCGGCGGGTTGCGGCCGGTGGGGAGGCGGACGCGAAAGCCTAGGGGGCGTGACCAGGGAATATCTGCGGTTGATTGAAGCTTCAACAAATCATACACTTGATGCAGACCCCACCACCCAGGAGCACGCCATGACCGTTCCCGCCTCCACCCGAGACCTCCTTCCCGCTGACCTGCAGATGGGCACCGTGATGCTCAAGGTCGGCAGCATGAAGCTCATGCTCGACTACTACGAGCGCGCCCTCGGCCTCGTGCCGTTCGCCGAGACGCTCGGCGGCGTGGTCCTCGGGCGACGGGGCGTGCCGATCGTGCACCTGAGCCCGGCGGCGGGCCTGCAGATCCCGAGCCGCGGCGAGGCCGGCCTCTTCCACACGGCCATCCTCTTCGACAACCGCGCCGATCTGGCCGCGACCGTCGCCTCCGCCGCGCAGTACAACCCGAGCCTGTACGCGGGCAGCGCCGACCACCTCGTCTCCGAGGCCTTCTACTTCACGGATCCCGAGGGCAACGGGGTCGAGCTGTATTTCGACAGGCCGCGCGAGACGTGGACCTGGAACGGTGATCAGGTTGTCATGGACAGCCTCCCTCTGCCCCCGCAGGCCTTCCTGAACCAGAACCTGACCGAGGCATCGGTGGGCGGGCAGCGCGAGGCCGTGGCCGGCGTCGGCCACGTCCACCTCCAGGTGGGCGACGTCGCCGACGCGCACCGGTTCTACGTGCAGACCCTCGGCTTCGAGCAGACGGCCGGATGGCACGGCCAGGCGCTCTTCGTCTCGGCGGGCCGCTACCACCACCACATGGCCATGAACGTGTGGAACTCCCGCGGCGCCGGCCCGCGGAAGGACACGCTGGGCCTCGGCGAGGTGCTCATCAGGGTCCCCGCGCAGGACGACCTCGGCGCCGCGGCGGACAGGCTCAAGGTGGCCGGCGTCGCGAGCCACCACACAGGTGCCGAGCTCCGGTTCGAGGACCCGTGGAAGAACCAGATTCGCATGGCCCTCGTGGAAGGCTGATCCGGCCTGCGCTACGCTCAACGTGTCCGCTCCAGACGGGGCGGGCACGTTGTGCCTTTCCGACCAGCGCCGAGCGCATCAGCCGCAGAGGGGGAAGAAGTGTCCGCTCCCAGTCCCTTCGCCGAGGTCTTCGTGTCCACGCACACCCAGGCCCTCGCCCGTGCCGCCCAACTCGACGGCGGTGACGCCCCGGACGACGCCGGGAGCCTCCGTATCCCGGGCGTCTCGGACTACGAGATCGAACAGCTCGGCAGCCTCGTCGGTGCCGCCGTGCACGCCCCCGGCGCGGACTACGAGCTCACCATGGTCGACGTCGCATCCGACAGCCTCCTCGCAGTCCCCGGCACGATGGTGCGGGCGCTCGCGGAGCTCCTCGCGTACGAATCCGACGAGGGCGAGGGGAACGCCGTCGAGAGCGTCGCGGCGGCGTGGGTCGACCAGGAGGACCTTCCCTTCGACGCGCGCGAGGCGTACGACTACGTCGAGCAGCTAGCCAAGCTCGCGACCGACGTCGACGACTCCGACCACCAGGAGCTGTTCGTCTGGGCCGGGTCCTGACCCTACCGGCCAGCCACTGCCGGGGCGGAATGCAAAGCGCCACATCATCTGGCACAATAGACAGGTACTCGATCCGTGCGGCCCCCTCTCTCCGCGCGCATTGTGTCCATACGAGCCCTCACGAAGTACGGCCCGCCCCACGGGAGCGGAAAAGTCCGGGCTCACCTCATGTGCAGAAACAGGAGTGACCACACCAGTGGCCGTAAAGATTCGACTCAAGCGCTTCGGCAAGATCCGCGCCCCGTACTACCGCATCGTCGTCGCCGACTCGCGCACCAAGCGCGATGGCCGGGCGATCGAGGAGATCGGCAAGTACCACCCGACCGAGCAGCCCTCGTTCATCGAGGTGAACTCCGAGCGCGCCCAGTACTGGCTCGGTGTCGGCGCGCAGCCGACCGAGCAGGTCCAGGCGATCCTCAAGGTCACCGGTGACTGGCAGAAGTTCAAGGGCCTTCCCGGCGCCGAGGGTACCCTCAAGTACCCGAAGGGCAAGGAGCCCTACGTGGCCCCCGAGAAGGGCTCCGTGATCCTTCCCGAGGCCGTCACGCCGAAGGCATCCAAGGCCGACGAGGCCGAGGCCCCTGCCGAGACGACTGAGGCTGAGTAGTTTGCTGGCCGAGGCCCTCGAGCATCTCGTCCGCGGGATCGTCGACAACCCCGATGATGTTGCGGTGGTCGCCAAGAGCAACCGCCGCGGCGACGTCCTCGAGGTGCGCGTCCATCAGGACGACCTCGGGCGCGTCATCGGCCGTCAGGGCCGGACCGCCCGTGCGCTCCGCACGGTCGTCGCGGCCCTCGCCGAGGGTGAGCCGGTGCGGGTCGATGTGATCGATACCGACCGCCGCCGCTAGCCGGCATCCTTTCGAGGTCCTTTTCCGGCCCCTCTGCCCGCTAGGGTGGAGGGGCCGGAGCCGTCTGCGCCCCATCCACCACACTCCCCGAGGAGAGCACACACCCGATGCACGTTCAGGTCGCCCGGATCGGCAAGCCCCACGGAATCCGCGGAGAGGTCACCGTTCAGGTCCTCACCGATGCCCCGCAGGACCGATTCGTCCCCGGTGCCGAGTTCATCGTCGAACCGGCCTCGAACGGCCCGCTGACCCTCCGCGGCGCCCGCTGGAACAAGGATGTCCTCCTGCTGACCTTCGCGGAGGTGCCCGACCGCAACCGCGCGGAGGAGCTCCGTGGGACCCGCCTCTTCGTCGAGACGGACGAGCTCGAGGACGCCGAGGACGAGGACGAAGGCTGGTACGAGCACGAGCTCGTGGGGCTCCAGGTGCGCATCGAGGGGCGCACGGTCGGGACCGTCGCGGCGCTGCAGACGATGCCGGTCCAGGATTTGCTTGTCGTCGACACGCCCGACGGCGAGGTCCTCGTGCCCTTCGTGGAGGAGATTGTGCCCGAGGTCGACGTCGAGGCGGGCTTCGTCGTCGTCACGCCCCCCGCGGGGCTCTTCGAGCTCAACCGCGGGGGCGACGACGGCGAGCCGGAATCCGCGGCGGGCGGGGAGGACTAGGTGCGGATCGACGTCGTCAGCATCTTCCCCGAGTACCTCGCCCCGCTCAGGCTCTCCCTCCTGGGCCGCGCCCAGGAGGACGGTCTGCTGAGCCTCGCGGTGCACGACCTGCGGGACTTCACCTTCGACCGCCACCGCACGGTCGATGACACGCCCTACGGCGGCGGCGCCGGCATGGTGATGAAGCCCGAGCCGTGGGCGCTCGCGCTCGAACGCGTCCTCGAGGAGCAGCTCGCGCACGACGGCGCCGGGCTGGGACCCGCGCGACGCCGGCCTGTGCTCGTGGTCCCCTCGCCGGCCGGTGAGGTGTTCACGCAGGCCATGGCGTATGAACTCGCGGAGCAGCCGACGCTCGCCTTTGCGTGCGGGCGCTACGAGGGGATCGATGAGCGCGTGCTCGAGTGGGCAGGTGAGCATTTCGATGTCCGGCCGGTAAGCCTCGGCGACTACGTCCTGAATGGGGGAGAGGTCGCGGTCATGGCGATGGTGGAGGCGGTCGGGAGGCTGCTGCCGGGCGTCGTCGGAAACCCCGAGTCACTCGTCGAGGAGTCGCACGCGGACGGGCTCCTCGAGTATCCGGTCTACACCAAGCCCGCGTCCTGGCGGGGCCACGATGTCCCGGACGTGCTGCTGTCGGGGAACCACGGGAAGATCGCCTCCTGGAGGCTCGAGCAGCAGCTGCGGCGGACGGCCGCGCGCCGTCCGGAACTCCTCGACGGAGCGGACGCCTCCTCGTACGGGAAGTCGGAGCGTGCGGTGCTCCGCGAGCTCGGCTACGAGATTGCCGACGGCCGGCTCCGGCGCCCCTGAGACTGGACCCCCGGTGTGACTCCGGGGCCGCGGGTGTGGCAGAATGGAGCGTTGTGTCTGCCGGACATCGGGCCTGCCACAGGGGGCCCGGGTCAACGGCATGTGACACGCCGCCTCGCCGGGTCCTTCGGCTGGCGGTCACGGATTCCGGGCTCCGCCGCATGGACGGGGGAGCCAGCGACCAAAGCGAGTGACCTGTGGCATTCGCCAGGAGAAGATCATGCACATTCTCGACTCCGTCGACGCCGCCTCGCTGCGCTCCGACGTTCCCGCCTTCGGCCCCGGCGACACCATCAAGGTGCACGTGAACATCATCGAGGGCAAGAACACCCGCGTCCAGGTGTTCCAGGGCTTCGTCGTCGGCCGTCAGGGCCACGGCGTCCGCGAGACCTTCACGGTCCGCAAGGTCTCCTTCGGCGTCGGCGTCGAGCGCACCTTCCCGGTGCACTCCCCGATCATCGAGAAGATCGAGCTTGTCACCAAGGGCGACGTCCGCCGCGCCAAGCTCTACTACATGCGCGAGCTCCGCGGCAAGGCCGCCAAGATCAAGGAGAAGCGCGACTTCAGCTCTGCCAAGTAGCCTCAGGCTGCCCAGACGCAGACCGCGCCGTCCATGGTCCGCACCGAACGCCAGTCCCACCGAGTGGGCTGGCGTTCGGTCGTTCTCGCCGTGGTCCTGGCCCTTGTCGTGTGGGGTGTCATCCGGGGACTGTTCTTCGACGTCTTCTTCATCCCATCAGGCTCCATGGAGCCCCTCCTCGCGCCCGGGGACAGGATCGTCGTCGCCCGGACCGCCCTTGACTCCGCGCCGGTGAGCCGGGGCGAGGTCGTCGTGTTCGACGGCCGCGGCTCGTTCGCGCCGCTGGATTCCGGGCGCGGCTGGTTCGGCGACGCCGTGCGGGGCGCCGCCGAGTGGCTCGGCATCGTGGCCAGCGACACGGTCTACGTCAAGAGGGCGGTGGGCGTCGCCGGCGACCACGTGCGCTGCTGCAGCCCGGACGGGCGTCTCGAAGTCAACGGGAAGGCGCTGGACGAGCCCTACCTCTACCCGGGCGACCAGCCCAGCGCCGAGGCGTTCGACGTCGTCGTGCCCGAGGGGCGCCTCTGGCTCCTCGGGGACCACCGCGCCGAATCGGCGGATTCGCGCTCCCTCCTCGGGGCGCCTGGCGGGGGGCTCGTGCGCACCCAGACCGTGATCGGACGCCCGGTCGCAATCATCTGGCCGCTTGATAGATTGGGCGGGTTGACCGCCGACGCCACCCAGAAGGACCATCAGTGACAAGCACCCCCGGAACCGGCCCCGACGCAGCGGGAACGGGGGCCGAGCCCCACGGCAGCGACGGTCGGCCAGCGAAGCCGGCGAAGCGCGCCCGCGGCGGCCTGCTCGGCTGGCTCCGTGAGATCGGCATCATCCTGGCCGTCTCCATCGTCCTCTCCTTCATCATCAAGACCTTCCTCTTCAAGGCCTTCTACATCCCGTCGGAGTCGATGGTGCCCACGCTCGAGGAGAACGACCGCATCTTCGTCAACCTGATGATCCCGCGCAATGCGGCCCTCCAGCGCGGCGACGTGGTGGTCTTCAAGGACACGAAGGGCTGGCTCCCGTCGCTCCCGCCCAGCACACCGAATCCCGTCACCGAAGCGCTCGAGTTCGTCGGGCTCCTGCCTGACACGTCGCAGCAGCACCTCATCAAGCGGGTGATCGGGCTCCCGGGCGACCACGTGGTGTGCTGCGACGCTTCCCAGCACATCACGGTCAACGGGGCGCCTCTCACCGAGCCGTACGTCAACCCGGCTGAGACACCTCGCCCGATGCCTTTCGATGTGACAGTCCCGCAGGGCACCATTTGGGTCATGGGCGACAACCGCAACCACTCGTCGGACTCGCGCTTCCACGACGCAGCGCAGCCCGGCTCGGGCTTCATCTCGCTCGACGACGTCGAGGGGAAGGCGACCGTGATCGCGTGGCCGCTGAACCGGATCCAGGTCCTCGACAACTACCCAGGCACGTTCAGCGCCGTGCCGTTCCCACGATGAGCACCTCGGCAGAACGCGCCGCCCCAGTGAAGCGCCGCGGGCCGGGCGCGCCCGCCCCGACCCTCCGCTTCGTCAACCGGCTGGCCGCTGAGTTCGGCCCGCTCATCGCCGGCTGCGACGAGGTGGGCCGTGGGGCTCTGGCGGGCCCTGTCACAGTGGGGATCGTCGTGGTGGATGCACGGAGTGTCGTGACCCGCACGGTGCTGCGCGACAGCAAGCTCCTGACCCCGGAGCGCCGGGTCGAGCTCGTTCCCCTCGTCCGGTCCTGGGCGGTTGCGGCCGCTGTCGGCCACGCCTCCGCGGAGGAGATCGACGCGTTGGGCATCATGGCCGCCCTCCGCCTCGCCGGTGTGCGGGCGCTTGGCGAGGTCTCCGCGGCCGGGATTGTGCCCGACGTCGTGCATCTCGACGGGAACTACGACTGGCTCGGCCGTGGGGGCCAGGGCTCGCTCTTCGAGGAAGCGGTCGAGCTTCCGTCGGTGCCCGTGCGCACCACGATCAAGGCCGATCTGAAGTGCCAGGCGGTCGCAGCCGCGAGCATCCTCGCGAAGGTCGCCCGCGACGCGCTGATGGTGGAGTACGGCACCGACGATCCCCGCTTCAACTGGACCGTCAACAAGGGCTATGCGACGCCCGAGCACCGGGCAGCGCTCGTGGAGTTCGGCCCGAGCTCCCTGCACCGGCGCTCCTGGCGTCTGGGCGTGGACGGTCCCGCTGAGGAGTACGACGACGCCGGAGCCGGATTCATCGATGAGGCCTCGCCTCTGGCTGGGGGGAAGATAGGACTATGAGCGCCGAAGACCTTGAGAACTACGAGACCGACATGGAGCTCCAGCTCTACCGCGAGTACCGTGACGTGATCTCGCTGTTCAGCTACGTGGTGGAGACCGAGCGCCGCTTCTACCTCGCCAACCATGTCGATCTGCAGGCCCGGTCGGCGGACGGCGAGGTGTACTTCGACCTGACCCTCCAGGACGCCTGGGTCTGGGACGTGTACCGGAGCGCCCGCTTCGTCAAGAGCGTCCGCGTGATCACCTTCAAGGACGTCAACGTCGAAGAGCTTCCGAAGGTCGAGGACCTCGGCCTGCCCAAGGGCGGGCTCGGCACCTAGCCGACTCGACCCGCGTCCGAGGGCCGTTGGTCCTCCACAGGGACCCGTTCCGGCGTGTCGTCCACATAGGGCGGCCGGGCGGGTCCCTTCGTCGCCCCCGGGCGGGAGTCTGGGCTCATGAGAGCGAAGGACAGGCTGGGAGCCCGGGGCGAACGCCTCGCTGAGGAGTATCTGCGGTCGCTGGGAGCGGAGATCCTGGACCGGAACTGGCGGTGTGCCGAAGGGGAGCTCGACATCGTCGCGTTCGATGCCGGCGTCCTGGTCGCTGTGGAGGTGAAGGCCCGCCGGTCCTGGGACTACGGCCATCCCTTCGAAGCCGTGGACTCCGTGAAGCTCGCGCGTCTGGTCCGGCTCTTGGGGCTGTGGGCCCGCGAGCACGGGGCCCGGAGGCGCCAACGCAGGGTCGACGTGGTCGCTGTCACGGGCCCGGCCGGCGAGCAGTCGGTCCTGGAGCACCTCATGGGCGTGGCGTGATGGGCGTCGGTCGCGCGCTCGGGGTCGCACTGGTCGGACTCAACGGCTACCTCGTCGAGGTCGAAGCCGACATCGGCCAGACGCTGCCCAACTTCGTGCTGCTCGGACTGCCCGATTCGGCGCTCAACGAGGCCCGGGAGCGGATCCGCAGCGCCGCGCACAACAGCGGGCTTCCGTTGAGCAGGCGGAAGCTGACCGTCAACCTCATCCCGGCGTCGCTTCCCAAACGGGGCACCGGGTTCGATCTGGCCATAGCGATTGCGTCCCTCGCAGCAGCCGGCGATCTCAGGCCACCCCTGGGGGTGGTCTTCCTCGCCGAGCTCGGGCTCGACGGACAGCTGCGGCCGCTGCGGGGCGTCCTCCCGGCGGTCATGGCCGCGGTGCGGGCCGGACGCCCGGACGTGGTGGTAGCCTCGGGCAACGCCCAGGAGGCGTCCCTTGTCCCCGGCGCCCGGGTCCACGCCTACAGCTCCCTCGGCCAGCTCGCGCTCGAGCTCGGCGCGGACCCGAAGGCAGTCGAGCTGCCGTCGGCGGACCCTGTCGAGACGGCGTCCCAAGCCCCGCCTGCCCTGCCCCTGCTGTCCGTGCCCGACCTCCGGGACGTCGCGGGGCAGTCCGAGGCGCGGGCGGCAGTCGAGGTGGCAGCGGCCGGCGCCCATCACCTGCTCCTCGTCGGGTCGCCCGGCGCAGGGAAGACGATGCTCGCAGAACGGCTCCCTGGAGTCCTGCCGGACCTCGACGACGAGGGCGCCATGGAGGTCACCGCAATCCACTCGCTCTCCGTCGACCCCGCCGCGCAGCGGTCCCTGATCAGGCGGCCGCCGTTCGAGAGTCCGCACCACACGGCCAGTGCGCCGGCGATCATCGGCGGCGGTTCGGGAGTGCCGAGGCCGGGAGCAGCCTCCCGTGCGCATCGCGGCGTCCTGTTCCTCGACGAGGCGCCCGAATACGAGCGACGCGTTCTGGACTCCCTGCGCCAGCCCCTCGAGTCGGGCGAAGTCGTGGTCCACCGCGCGGCCGGGACCGCCGCGTACCCGGCGAGGTTCCAGCTTGTGCTCGCCGCCAACCCCTGCCCCTGTGGCCAAGGGACCGGCAAGGGGCTCGAGTGCACCTGCACGGCCCAGGCCAAACGGCGGTACTTCGGACGCATCTCAGGGCCGCTCCTCGACCGGGTGGATATCCAGTTGGCAGTCCGAAAGGTGGGGGCGGCGGATCTCGGCGGCACGTCTCCGGGCGAGTCGACGGCAGAGGTCGCGGCCCGCGTGCTCCGCGCCCGGGCCCATCAGGCTGAGCGACTGGCGCCGTACGGCCTCGAGACGAACTCGCAGGTGCCTGGGCGGCTTCTGCGGGGACGCTTCCGTCTTGATGCGGGCAGTACGTCCTCGCTCGAGCGGGCGATGACGGCGAACACCCTCACTGCCCGCGGCTACGACCGCGTCCTCCGGCTCGCGTGGAGTATCGCGGATCTCGCGGGCCTCGATCGGCCCGGCGCCGACGAGGTCGGTCAGGCTCTCCTGCTGCGCCAGCCCGTGGCGGCGGCATGAACAGCACCTACCAGACACGAGGCGGCGGACTGGGCGTCGCAGAGGGAGAGACCATGGACGACGTACGCATCGCCCGAGCAGCGCTGTCGAGGCTCTTCGAGCCGATGGATGGAGTGGGAACCGCCCTCGTGGAGGTGCTTGGCCCCGTCGAGGCACTGAGAATCGCAGTCGGCGAGGTCGCACCGCCAGCCGCGATGACCGCGGTGACGGCCGGTACGGAGGGGGCACACCGGGGTCCGGGGCAGCACGGCTCAGCCCGCCAGGAGGCGTCTGCGAGCCTCCAGACGGCCCTCGAGCGGTGGCGGCCCCGCGTCGCGCATCTGGCGCCTGAACGCGATCTGGAGACGATCGCCCGATTCGGCGGGCGGCTCGTGATCCCTGAGGACGGAGAGTGGCCCGAGGGGCTCAGTGATCTCGGCACGGACGCTCCTCTCTGCCTCTGGGTCCGGGGTGAGGAGCCGCTGCCAGATACCCGGAAGTCCGTGGCGATTGTCGGCTCGCGCGACGCGACCGGCTACGGACTCTCGGTCGCCGGCGAGCTGGCGAAGGGCCTCGCGGACCGGGGAATCACCGTGGTCAGCGGTGGTGCCTACGGCATCGACGGGCAGGCGCACAGGGGCGCCCTCGCGTCCGCAGGCCGGTCCCTGCCGACCGTTGCCGTCATGGCTGGAGGCGCCGACCGGTACT
The DNA here is from genome assembly GCF_002224485.1 of Sinomonas sp. R1AF57. Lineage (GTDB taxonomy): Bacteria > Actinomycetota > Actinomycetes > Actinomycetales > Micrococcaceae > Sinomonas > Sinomonas flava. The sequence goes on along the minus strand of NZ_CP022463.1, from coordinate 1,934,024 downwards.
ACCCCTCCGGACATGAGGATCTGCTGCGGGAGGTCGCCCGGCGCGGCCTGGTGGTCTCCGAGGTGCCCCCCGGCTCTGCGCCGACCAAGCACCGGTTCCTCAAGCGCAACCGGCTCATCGCTGCGCTGTCCTCCGCCACGGTCGTGGTCGAGGCGCGCTGGCGGTCGGGCGCGCTCAGCACCGCCCGCAGGGCGGCCGATCTGGGCAGGAACGTCGCAGCTGTTCCGGGATCGGTCTACAGCGCGAACTCGGCAGGCTGCCACGCCCTCCTGCGCAACGGGGCGACCTGCGTTGTGGACGAGAAGGAGGTCTATGAACTGCTGGCGCCCGCCGGTGAGGGCCTCGTCGAGGATCCCCAGGGTCCCCCTGCTCCGCACGACGGGCTGTCGCTCGTGGACCTTGCGGTGCTTGAGGCTCTTCCAATGCGGCGCGGGGCAGAGGTGGAGCGGCTCGCTGTCGTGGCGGGGCTGAGCGAGGCCGAGGTCCGGGCCGGTCTGGGTCGCCTCGCGCTCGAGGCGCTCTGTGAGCGGACCGATGAGGGATGGCGCAGGGCGAAGCGGGGGTGAGCGATGCAGCGGGGGCAGGCACCGCTGGGCGCGACGCGCGTGTCGGCTTGCGGGGAGCGGGGAGCGCAGCCAGAGTGGCAGGGGAGCAGGAGCAGGCCGACCCAGCGTCAAGAGGAGGAACGATGATCCCATCCGCGGTGGGATCGGCCCTCACAGCTGCGACTCCAGGTGCTGGGAGCCGGCAGTGAGCGCCCCCGGCCCCCATCAGCCGCTGCCGCGCGAGCAGCCGGAGCCCGCGCGGCCGTCAGGGGAGCTGCAGCAGGCGTCCAGCCTGGACCCGGTCCTCGCCGGCGCGCTGTCCGATTTCCTCCGGTACCTCGCGCTCGAGCGCGGACGATCTGCCCACACCGTCCGGGCCTATGAGTCGGACATCGCGTCGATGCTCGCGTCGGCCGCCGGGGACGGCGCCTGGGACCTCGGCGGGATCGATCTGGCCATGCTCAGGCGGTGGCTCGGCCGGCAGAGCGACTCAGGCCTGTCCCGGGCAACTCTGGCCCGACGCGCGTCGTCGGTCAGGGCCTTCATGGCCTGGGCCCTGAGGGAAGGGCGCGTCGAGGCGGACCCCGCGCTGCGTCTCGCCGCGCCCAAGCGCGACAAGCACCTCCCCGCGGTCCTCCATCGCGAACAGGCCGAGCGGCTCGTCGAGGGTGCGGCCAGCGCCGCGTCGGAGGGCGACCCGGTCGCGGTACGGGACCTGGCCCTGGTGGAGTTCCTCTACGCCACCGGGGTGCGGGTGGGCGAGCTGGTGGGCCTCGATGTCGACGATCTGGACTTCGAGCGACGCACAGCCCGCATCCTCGGCAAGGGCAACAAGGAACGGACCGTCCCGTTCGGGCAACCGGCTGCCGCAGCGCTCACGCGATGGCTTGCCGTTCGCCATACGCTCGCGAGCGCCGCCAGCGGCCCGGCCCTCTTCCTCGGCCGCCGCGGCGGCAGGCTGGGACAGCGGCAGGCAAGGGACGTCGTCGACCGCGCCCTGCGCGCGCTCGGGGACACATCGGCGAGCGGCCCGCACACCCTGCGGCACACAGCGGCAACCCACCTGCTCGATGGGGGCGCAGACCTGCGCAGCGTCCAGGAACTGCTCGGGCACGCCAGCCTCGCCACGACGCAGCTCTACACCCACGTCTCTGTGGAACGGCTGCGAGCCAGCTACCTCTCGTCGCATCCACGCGCCTGATCGGCGGGGCGCACTGGCGCATGGCCGGTGTCTCGTGCAGAATGGTCGCGAACCCGCCGGTTCATGGCGCCTCGTGGAATACGGGGCGGCAGCGGCGGAACAACTGCATAGCCACGGGTCGATTGGGGACACCCGCCAGCTGACGGTCGTAGGGGAAGACGTACCGACAGCGATGGAGGATGGAATGTCTGCAGTGATGACGCGTGGTCTGCTGTTCGTGCACTCGGCACCGAGCGCGCTGTGTCCCCACGTGGAGTGGGCCATCGGCTCGGTCGTCGACAAGCGCACTGATCTGGACTGGACGGCTCAGCCAGCCGCTCCGGGAATGTTCCGTGCGGAGCTCTCGTGGATGGGGGCTCCGGGGACCGGCGCACAGCTTGCGTCCGCCCTGAGGGGCTGGGCGCACCTTCGCTATGAGGTCACGGAGGAGCCCAGTCCCGGCGTCGACGGCGCCCGGTGGTCACATACCCCCGAGCTCGGGATCTTCCATGGAATGACGGACGTCCACGGCAACATCGTGGTCTCCGAAGACCGGATCAGGTACGCCTACGAGGCCGGTGCGGGCGATCCCGCCGTCGTCTACCACGAGCTTTCCCTCGCACTGGGCGAGGCATGGGACGAGGAGCTGGAGCCGTTCCGGCACGCCGCGGAGGGCGCTCCCGTCCGCTGGCTGCACCAAGTGGGCTGAAGCCCCTCTCGTCCGATCCAGCCTCCTTCTCGTCCTCCAAGCATCGCCGCGGCACAGACGAGGGGGCCCGCCGTCGTACACGGCGGGCCCCCTCGTCGTCGTTTGCAGCGGAGCGTGGTCAGTGGTTGCGGATGACCACGACGGCGTTGTGGCCGCCGAAGCCGAAGGAATTGCTCAGGGCCACGATGTCACCCTGCGGGAGGTCGCGGGCGGTCGTCACAACATCGAGGGGGATGTCCGGGTCCTGATGGTCCAGGTTGATCGTCGCCGGCGCCTTGCGCTCGTGGACGGCGAGGACGGTCAGCACAGCCTCCACGGCGCCCGAGGCCCCGAGGAGATGGCCCATCTGGGACTTCGTCGCCGACACCGCGACATTGTCGACATGCGTGCCGAGCGCCGCCTTGAGCGCGGTGTACTCGGGCCTGTCGCCGACCGGCGTGGACGTCGCGTGGGCGTTGACGTGGATGACGTCCTCGGGCTGGATGCGGGCGTCGAACATCGCCGCCTTGAGGGCGCGCGTGGCGCCGAGCCCCTCCGGGTCCGGAGCGGTGATGTGATAGGCATCAGCCGTCACGGACGTGCCGGCGAGCTCACCATAGATGCGCGCGCCGCGGGCCAGGGCGTGCTCCTCGGCCTCGAGGACCAGGGCGCCGGCTCCCTCGCCCATGACGAAGCCGTCACGGTCGATGTCGTAGGGGCGCGAGGCATGCTCGGGGTCGTCGTTGCGCTTGGACAGCGCCTGCATCGCGGCGAAGGACGCGAGCGGCATGGGGTGGATGGCGGCCTCGGCGCCGCCGACCATCACCACATCGGCCTTGCCGGCACGGATCAGCTCGAGTCCGACATTCATGGCCTCGGTCCCGGACGCGCAGGCCGAGACGGGCGTGTGGGCGCCGGCGCGCGCGCCGAGGTCGAGGCTGACCGCGGCCGCGACACCGTTGGGCATGAGCATGGGGACCGTCATCGGAAGGACGCGGCGCGGGCCCTTCTCGCGGAGCGTGTCCCATCCGTTCAGGAGCGTCCACACGCCCCCGATGCCGGTGGCGAAGGCGACGGCGAGCCGATCGTGGTCGATCTCCTCGATCCCGGAGTCCCGCCACGCCTCACGGGCGGCGATGACGCCGTACTGGGTCGAGGGGTCCATGCGCTTCATCTCGACGCGGCTCAGGACGTCCTCAGCAGGAGTGGAGAGCTTGGCGGCGATCTTGACGGGCAGGTCGAATTCCTCGACCCAGTCGTCGGTGAGCCTGCGGACCCCCGAGACGCCCTTGAGGGCGTTCTGCCACAGGGTGGGGACGTCGCCGCCGATCGGCGTCGTGGCCCCGAGGCCGGTCACAACAACTTTGCGCGCCATGCTTCGCTCTTTCGGTTCGCGTCAGCGCCAGCGGTGCTGGCGGAAGTCTTGGGTGGCGGCCGGCGTGGTGGGCGCCGGCCGCCGCGGCCGCACTTAGGCCTGGGCCTTGGCGATGAAGTCGACAGCGTCGCCGACGGTGGAGAGGTTCTTGACCTCCTCGTCGGGGATGCGGACCCCGAACTTCTCCTCGGCGTTGACCACGATGGTCATCATGGAGATCGAGTCGATGTCGAGGTCATCCGTGAAGGACTTGTCGGGCTCGACGGCCTCGGTGGCCAGGCCCGTCTCCTCGTTGATGATCTCGGCCAGACCGGCGAGGATCTCTTCGTTGGTTGCCATGTCGGCTCCTTTTCTCGGTTCCCGGCGGTCGCCGGATCAGGGTTCCAGCCGCTCATGCGGCTTGGTCTCGGCCGCCTGGAGCAGGCGGCGCAGTCTCAGGGGAGGACGACGACCTGGGCGCCGAACACAAGGCCAGCGCCGAAGCCGATCTGCAGGGCGAGCTTGCCGCTGAGGTCCGGGTTCTCCTTCAGCAGGCGATGGGCGGCGAGCGGGATGGAGGCCGCCGACGTGTTGCCCGCGTCCGCGATGTCACGCGCGACGATGACGGACGCCGGCAGGCCGAGCTGCTTGACCATCTCGTCGATGATGCGCATGTTGGCCTGATGGGGGACGAACGCGGCGAGGTCCTCCGGGGCGATCCCGGCAGCGTCGAGCGCGCGCTTGGCGACCTTGGCCATCTCCCACACGGCCCAGCGGAACACGCTCTGGCCGTCCTGACGCAGCGTCGGCCAGATCTTGGCTTCGGTGCCGAGCACCGCGGCGGCGTTGCCGGCTCCGTCGCGCTCCGCCTCGTCGGACAGGTCTCGCACATCGAGCAGGGAGTGCGTCATGCCGATCGTGCCCCACTTGCTGCCGTCGGAGCCCCACACCGAGGGCCCGATCCCCGGGGTGTCGGACGGTCCGATGACGACGGCGCCCGCGCCGTCGCCGAGCAGGAACGAGATCGTGCGCTCCGTGTTGTCGATGAAGTCGCTGAGCTTCTCGGCACCGATGACCAGCACGTACTCCGCGGCGCCGGAGCGCACGAGTGCGTCGGCCTGGGCGATCCCGTAGCAGTAGCCGGCGCATGCGGCCGAGATGTCATACGCGGGAGCCGGCGTCGCGTCGAGCCGGTCGGCGAGCTGGGCAGCAGCAGAGGGCGTGGCGAAGGGGTGGGTCACCGTGGAGACGATGACGGCGCCCAGCTGGCTGCCGGTGATGCCCGCAGACTCGAGGGCCTCACGCGCCGCGCCTTCGGCCATGTCGATGACGCTCACGTCAGCTGGGGCGCGGTGGCGGGTGACGATGCCGGTGCGCTGGCGGATCCACTCGTCGGAGGAGTCGATCCACTGGCAGACGTCGTCGTTGGTGACGACCACCGAGGGCCGGTAGGCCCCGATGCCGGCGATCCGGGAGTGCTCGCGGGTGGGGGACTGCTTCAGGGTCGGCTCGCTCACACGGTCTCCTCTTCGCTCCGGGCCTCGCTGCTCTCGGCATCCGCGGCGAACAGCTCAAGCGCCGCGGCCACGTCGGCGGGCGTCTTGACGGCCACTGTCTTCACGCCGGGCATGCCGCGCTTGGCGAGGCCGACAAGGGTGCCGGCCGGCGCGAGCTCGATGACGCCCGTGACGCCGCGCGATGCGAGCGTCTCCATGCAGAGGTCCCAGCGGACGGGCCGCGAGACCTGGGCGATGAGACTCGCGACGGCGGCGTCGCCCGACGCGACGGGTGCGCCGTCGTAGTTCGACAGGAGCGGCACAGCAGGGTCGCTCACGGAAAGCGAGGGCCGCAGGGCCTCGAGATCTGACACGGCCGAGGCCATGTGGTGCGTGTGGAAGGCCCCGGCCACCTTCAGCGGCACAATGCGGGTCTTCGCGGGCGGGTTCGCTGCGAGCGCCTCGAGCTGCTCGAAGGTGCCTGCCGCGACGATCTGGCCGCCCCCGTTGACGTTGGCCGGTTCGGCGCCGGCGGCAGCAATGGCAGCAAGCACCTCCTCGCGGTCGCCGCCGAGGACGGCGCTCATGCCTGTCGGAGCGACGGCCGCTGCGCGGGCCATGCCCTGGGCGCGGACGGAGACGAAGCGCATCGCGTCCTCGGCGCTCACGACGCCGGCGAGCGCCGACGCGGTGATCTCGCCGACCGAGTGGCCGGCCAGGACGATGGGCAGCTCCGAGAGCTCGACGTCGAACAGCGCCTCGGCGGTGACGATGCCGGCGGCCACGATGAGCGGCTGGGCGACGGCGGTGTCCTTGATGGTCTCCTCGTCCGAGGTGGTCCCGTGGGCCACGAGGTCAAGGCCGGCGACCTCTCCGAGGGCGCCCAGGCGCTCGGCGACGGAGGGGACCTCTAGCCAGGGGGCCAAGAAGCCGGGCGTCTGGGAGCCCTGTCCAGGGCAGACAATTGCAAGCACGAATCCAAGCTTTCCAAATCGGCGGGCGTCCGCGGCGTGGGTGCACGCACCAAGCTCCAGAACGCGGTTTGTGGGAAGTCTACAACGAGTGGGACCGTCGGCGGGGCCCGTCAGGAGCGTCCGGCGGGCCTTTCTCCGCCTGGCTTGCCTGTGCTTGCGAGCCGTCCGACCACCAGAGCGGTCTGCAGGACGAAGGCCTCGCGGGGGAGCAGCGGATCCCATCCCGTGACATCGCACACGCGGCGCAGCCGGTACCGGACGGTGTTGGCGTGGACGAACAGCTCCCGCGCCGTGGCCTCCAGCGAGTGGCCGAGTTCGAAGTAGGCGCTGAGGGTCTCCACGAGCCCGTTGGACGCGGCGACGAGCGGTCGGTAGATCTTCTGGACGAGGGCCCGGCGCGCGGCGTCGTCGCCGGCGACGACACGCTCGGGGAGGAGGTCGTCGGCCGAGACGGGGCGGGGAGCGTTGGGCCAGGCGCGCGCCGCGGACAGGCCGGCGAACGCCGCCTGCGCGGACATGCTCGCCTCGGGGAGCGTGGGTGCCTCGGGGCCGAACACTACGGGGCCCGGCGCGAAGAGGTCGGCGAGACGGGACATCGCGCCGGGGGGGTCGTCGAGTCCGCCGAGGATGAGGATGAGCCTGTCGCCCTGGATGCCCACGAGCGCGTCCTGGGCGTAGCGGCCGGCCAGGCGCCGCAGCTCGCCCACGTAGGTCGGGCTCGGCTCGAGGGGAGCGCTCCCCACCATGACGGTGAAGCGCTCCTGGGCCTTCCACCCGAGCGCCGCGATCCGCGAGCGAAGGGCGTCGGTGTTCTCGCCGCGCAGGATCGCGTCCACGATGAGCGCCTCGAGCCGCGTGTCCCACGAGCCCCGGGTCTCGGCGGCGCGTGCGTAGACGTCGGCAGCGGCGAAGGCGACCTCGCGGGAGTAGCGCAGGACGGCTTCGCGCAGGGCAGGCTGGTCCTCTTCGGGTGCGAGGTGGGGGACCTGGTCCTCGACCGCCTCGACCACGATCCGGATGAGCTGGAGCGCCTTCTGGAGGCTGATGGAGCGGGTGAGCTCTGTCGGTGCGCTGCCGAAGACGTCGGACAGGATCCACGAGGGCATGGTGGGCCGCTCGTACCAGGTGACGAAGGCCGCGATCCCGTTCTGCGCCACGAGTCCGAGCGCGGACCGCTCGTCGGCGCTGAGCCGGCTGTACCAGGGCAGGGCCCGCTCGAGCTCCCGCATGGTGGTGGTCGAGAGCTGGCCGACGTTGGCCCGCAGCTTCTTGACCGTCTCCGCCTTCGCCGGGGAGATGGTCAGCTTGCCGTTCGGCGAGCCGCCGGTGGACTGCTTGGGCTGGCTCATGCCTAGAGCATAGGCGAGCTGGGCCCCGGGGTGAATTTTGTGCGAAGGCTACAAGCCGGAGTGCCTGGGTTCACACACGACGGCGGCCCTCCCCGAAGCTGGGAAGGGCCGCCGTGGGTCTGGGGCGGCTGCAGGCCGCCTGGGACGGGGGAGTGGGCTAGGACTCGCCGCCCGCGTTGCCGGTCGATCCGGCGTTCACGTCGTTGAGGCGGTACCGGTCGAACGCCTGACGGGGTGCGTCGGCGTCGACCTCGCCGCGCCGGGCCAGCATCTGGAGCGCACGGACCACGACCGAGTGGCTGTCGATGTGGAAGTACCGGCGCGCCGCGGCACGGGTGTCGGCGAAGCCGAAGTCATCGGCGCCGAGCGTCGCGAACTCGTTCGGGAGGAACTGGCGGATCTGGTCGGGGACGGCCTTCATGTAGTCCGTCACCGCCACGATCGGACCGGTGGCGCCGGCGAGCTGCTGGGTGACGAACGGCTGACGGGGTTCCTGGCCGGGGTTGAGGAAGGCTTCCTCCTCGGCCGCCAGGCCGTCGCGCCGGAGCTCGTTCCACGAGGTGACGCTCCACACGTCCGCGGAGACTCCCCACTCCTCCGCGAGGATCTGCTGGGCCTCGAGGGCCCAGGGCACGGCGACGCCCGAGGCGAGCAGCTGGGTGCGCGGGCCGTCGATCTTCGCCGGCGCGAGGAGGTAGATGCCCCTGACCAGGCCTTCGACGTCGAGCTCTTCCGGCTCTGCAGGCTGGACGATCGGCTCGTTGTAGACCGTGAGGTAGTACATGACGTTCGGGTTCGGGTGCTTCCCGCCGTACATGCGCTCGAGGCCGGACTTGACGATGTGGCCGATCTCATAGCCGTAGGCGGGGTCGTAGGCGACGACCGCGGGGTTCGTCGAGGCCAGGAGCGGGGAGTGCCCGTCGGCGTGCTGGGTGCCTTCGCCGGTGAGCGTGGTCCGACCGGCGGTGGCGCCGATGATGAAGCCGCGGGCCATCTGATCGGCGGCGGCCCAGATGCCGTCGCCGGTGCGCTGGAAGCCGAACATCGAGTAGAACACGTAGATCGGCACGAGGGTTTCGCCGTGCGTGGCGTAGGAGGTGCCCGCGGCTGTGAACGCCGCAATCGACCCCGCCTCGTTGATGCCGGCGTGGAGGATCTGGCCGGCAGGGGACTCCTTGTACGCGAGCACGAGGTCGCGGTCCACCGAGAGGTAGTTCTGGCCCTTCGGGTTGTAGATCTTCGCGGTCGGGAAGAACGCGTCCATGCCGAACGTGCGGGCCTCGTCGGGGACGATGGGGACGACGCGCTTGCCGAACTCCTTGTCCCGCATGAGGTCCTTGAGCAGACGGACGAACGCCATGGTCGTGGCGGCCTGCTGCTTCCCGGAGCCGCGCTTGGCCACCTCGAACGACTTGTCGTCGGGCAGCGCGATGCCCTCGTGGGGATCGCGGCGCTCGGGCAGGAAGCCGCCGAGCTCCTTGCGGCGCTGCATCATGTACTGGATCTCGGGGGCATCCTGCCCCGGGTGGTAGTACGGCGGCTCGTAGGGGTTCGCCTCGAGCTGCTCGTCCGTGATCGGGATCCGCAGGTGGTCGCGGAAGTCCTTGAGGTCCTGCAGGGTCATCTTCTTCATCTGGTGGGTCGCGTTGCGGCCCTCGAAGTGCGGACCCAGGCCGTACCCCTTGACAGTCATCGCCAGGACGACAGTCGGCTTGCCCTTGAACTCGGTGGCGGCCTTGTAGGCGGCGTAGACCTTCCAGTAGTCGTGGCCGCCGCGCTTGAGGTTCCAGATCTGCTCGTCCGAGTAGTCGGCGACGAGCTCCTTGGTCTCGGGCGTCTTGCCGAAGAAGTGCTCGCGCACGAACCCGCCCGACTCGGCCTTGTAGGTCTGGTAGTCGCCGTCGAGCGTCTCGTTCATGATCTTGACGAGCTGGTTGTTGTCGTCGCGGGCCAGCAGGCTGTCCCACTCGCGTCCCCAGATGACCTTGATGACGTTCCAGCCCGCGCCGCGGAAGAACGCCTCGAGCTCCTGGATGATCTTGCCGTTGCCTCGCACCGGGCCGTCGAGGCGCTGCAGGTTGCAGTTGACCACGAAGGTGAGGTTGTCCAGGTTCTCGTTGGCGGCGAGCTGGAGCAGGCCGCGGGACTCGGGCTCGTCCATCTCGCCGTCGCCGAGGAAGGCCCACACGTGCTGGTCCGA